>NZ_CP137636.1:102500-2502500 GCF_036670015.1 Niallia sp. XMNu-256 | reverse complement strand
GTGATTACAGATGAGTAAGACCCAATCAATGATTTTAACGATTTATGGGGATTATATCAGCCATTATGGGAATAAAATTTGGATTGGCAGCCTAATTCAGTTGCTTAAGGGATTTGGCCACAATGAACAAGCTGTACGTGTAGCTGTTTCACGAATGATGAAACAAGGTTTACTTCAATCCGAGAAAAAAGGAAACAAAAGCTATTATGAACTGACGGAAAGAGGCTTGAGCCGAATCAATGAGGCGGCTAAGAGGATTTATAAGCTCCATCCTCACGACTGGGATGGCAAGTGGAGAATTGTTATGTATAACATTCCTGAAGAGAAAAGACAGGTTCGTGATGAGCTTAGAAAAGAACTACAATGGAGCGGGTTTGGATATTTATCAAATGGCTGCTGGATCTCTCCCAATAATTTTGAGAAAGAAATCAATCTATTAATCAGTAAATATAAAATAGAAGAGTATGTCCAGTTGTTTCTATCCAAACACGTGGGTCCTCAACTTGACTTCAATTTGGTAGAGAAATGTTGGCCATTACAAGAGATTGAAAAAAAATATGATGAATTTATCGATATTTACAGCAAAAAATTCATTGTGGATCAAAGTGTAATTGGTAGTGGACAAATGTCAGACGAAGAATGTTTTATGAGAAGAGCTAACTTAGTTCATGAATATCGAAAGTTTTTATTTATTGATCCTTTTCTTCCTAAAGAATTGTTACCAGAACGTTGGAGCGGAAATCATGCCGCTTTATTATTTAATCAGTATTATAAAATGCTCGCGGAACGGGCAAGTCGTTTCTTTGAAGAAGTTTTTCAGGAAGAAAATGATTTAGGAAAAAAAGATAAGAATTATAACGCTGAAGAGTATCCATTAATGAGTGAAATCGAAGAAGCCTATAAGTAATGGAAAGTAGAGTAATCATGTTAGGCACCACAAAAAAGCTTGAAATTGTGGTGCCAAATCCATTTAGGATAAGTTACTTGAGAATTTGATTATAAGCGTAGCTTTTTTCCACGTATGTATCGATCGATAGTTGGATTAGTTCAAGATCTTTGTCAGTTAATTCCCGAACTACTTTTCCTGGTGAACCTACAACTAAGGATCGGGGTGGGATCACTTTACCGGATGGGATGAGAGTATTTGCCCCAATAATACATTCTTCTCCGATGACTGCACCGTCTAAAATTGTTGATCCCATTCCAATAATGGATCTTTTTTTAATGGTACAGCCGTGTAGGATCACATTATGACCGACAGTTACTTCGTCTTCTACAACTACTGGAGAACCTTCATATAAATGAATGGTTGCATTATCTTGAATACTGCACCGATCTCCGATTGTAATTTTGTCTTCATCACCACGAAGGACTGCATTGAACCAAATGGATGTTTCCTTGCCAACTATTACATCACCGATTAAATAGGACCCAGGTGCTAGAAAGGCGGTATCGTGTACAATCGGTTCTTTTTGATTAAATGGAATAAGCATGATCGAATCTCCTTTTTATTTTTTGAATTTTCATACCATTATAACATAACAGATTGAAAATGTAAGGTGGGATTTTGATATGAACTCCGTATGTGAACAATTATCTATAAAGTACCCAATAATTCAGGGTGGGATTGGAAATATTAGCCATGCCGCCTTAACCGCTGCTGTTTCAGAAGCGGGAGGACTTGGAACAATTGGCTGTGGAACGATGAAACCAGCCCAAGTGGAAGCGATTATTTTAGAAACGAAAGTAAAAACAGAGCAGCCGTTTGCCATCAATATTCCAATAACGGTCAATCCGTTTGTTGACCAATTAATCGAGTTAGCAATTAAACATCGAATTCCAGTCGTCTCACTTTCAGCCGGTAATCCTGCACCATTGATCCCCCTTCTTCATGAGCATGGAATAAAGGTCATCGCTGTTGTCGCCTCTGTAAAGCATGCCCAAAAAGCAGAAGCTGCTGGAGCTGATCTATTGGTAGCTGAAGGATATGAGGCAGCAGGAATTAATTCAAGCCTTGAACTAACGACTTTTACATTGATCCCTCAAGTAGCAAGTGTTGTATCGATTCCTGTTGTGGCCGCAGGTGGAATCGGTGATGGAAAAGGGCTTGCAGCAGCTTTCATGTTAGGCGCGAGTGGGGTACAAATGGGAACTCGATTCATTGCAACAAAAGAAGCACAGTTGCATGATAAATATAAAGAAAAAATTATTGAAGCAAATGGGATCGATACCCGGATTGTAGGCCGATCAGTTGGTCGTGTAAGAAGAGTCCTGCAATCAGGCTATGTAGAAAAGATTATTCAAGCCGAAAGGGAAGGTCTCAGTTTAGAAGAATTTAATGAGATGACTTCGGAAGATTATCATATTAAAGGGGCCGTACTAGGTGATTTTAATAATGGCTACCTGAACAGTGGGCAAGTAGCGGGATTGATCCAAACCATCCCATCTGTTCAAGAATTAATTGAAAGCATGATGAATGAAGCAGAAGGTCAAATGGAATTGGTTAGTGAGAGTTTTAAAAAGTCTGTTCGTTTTTAATTGGTAAATACTAGATTCTTTTAATAAGGTGAAAAAGGCGGGAGTTTACATTGATTACTAATTTATCAGAACAAGAAATTCATGAAAAACATTATAATGAAATTTTTACACATTTTGAGCAAGAGCCATATGCCCAATTTCTTGGCATTAAATTAAAAGAACTTGGCTTAGGTACGGCAACAGCGGAGCTAGAAATTCAAGAACATATGCTTAACTCCCACGGGACTGTTCATGGTGCTATCATCTTTGCGTTGGCAGACTATGTATTTGCTGCCGCTTGTAATTCTTATGGTAAAACCTCAGTAGGTTTGTCAACAACCGTTAACTTTATGGCAGCAGGAATGAATGGCACTATCATTCGTGCGATTGCTGTAGAAGAAAAGAAGAATAATCGAACTTCATGGTATAAAATACGGATTGAAAGCAACGGTGAACTTTTAGCGACAATGGAAGCATTAGCCTATCGTAAAAACCACTATTTCATTTCAAACGCGGAATAGTTGCAATATTTATTAACAAGGAGTCTTTATGGAAACAAAATATAATCCTTATGATCTAGTTAGTGTCGTACAAAAGAAAATAGTACCACCAAATTGTGATCAAACATTGCAAATTGAACCTACGTTTGCTCATGACGGTTATGCAATGGCCTTATGGATGATAGACGATAAGTTCATTAATGGACATGGTGTAGTAATGGGTGGATTTCTGGCTGCTGCAACGGATACAATCATGGCTTATGCGATTGCATCCTTATTAGATGCAAATCAAACTTTTGCTTCAATTGATCTCCATACCACTTTTCATCGTCCGCTACTACGAGGAACCGCTAAACTTGAGGCAAAGGTAGAAAGAAAAGGCAACAAAACAGCCTATTTGACTGCTGAGGTATTTCAAAATGAAAAAAAATGTTGCAGCAGCGTGTCTTCGATTATGATTATGGAAAATTAAATAGATAAGAATTTATATAGGTGCCAAGAATATCCTTTATGGATGGTCTTGGTACCTATTTTATTATTACAAAAAATTAAAAATTTCACTATTTCTGTCGAATTCTCATTGACTTCAAGCTCATTTTAAGTAAACATAAGGATATATTTTAATTTTCTTGGAGGCTATGATGAAATACATTAGTACACGTGGGAATGTAAACAAAATTGGTTTTATTGATACTGTCTTAATGGGGTTGGCAACTGATGGAGGTTTGTTAGTTCCAGAAAAAATCCCGCAAATTTCTGAAGAGAAGCTAGAAGCAATGTCCAAACTATCTTATCAGGAATTAGCATATGAAATTATTTCTTATTATGTAGATGGAGAAATTCCAGAAACCGAGTTAAAAGAATTAATCAACAAAAGTTATGGGACGTTCCGTTCACATGAGGTGACTCCAGTTGTAAAACTGAAAGATAACTTGTATGTGTTGGAATTATTCCATGGCCCTACCTTCGCTTTCAAAGATGTAGCACTGCAATTTTTAGGTAATTTATATTCTTATATCGCTAAGAAAACAGGGGAAACAATCAATATTCTTGGTGCGACTTCAGGGGATACAGGAGCGTCTGCGATTGAGGGCGTAAGAGGAAAAGAAGGAATCCGTATTTGTATCCTGCATCCGCATGGAAAAGTAAGTAAGGTACAAGAACTGCAAATGACGACTGTAGATGATGAAAGTGTCTTAAATTTAGCCATTGAAGGAACATTTGATGATGGTCAGCGTATCATTAAAGAAATCTTTGCTGATTTGGATTTCAAAAATAAATACCATCTTCGTGCGATTAACTCGATAAACTTTGCCCGTATTTTGGCGCAAACGGTGTATTATTTTTATGCTTATTTCCAAGTGGCAAAAGATCGTGACATTAAGAATCTTGACTTTAGTGTTCCGACTGGGAATTTTGGTGATATTTTTGCCGGCTATTTAGCGAAAAGAATGGGTCTGCCTGTAGGGAAACTGATCGTGGCAACAAATGAAAACAATATTCTAGAGCGTTTTATTAAAGATGGAATCTATCAGCCGGGCGAGTTCCACAGCACATATAGTCCATCCATGGATATTCAAGTTGCCAGCAACTTTGAGCGTTATCTGTTCTATTTACTAGGTGAAGATTCACAAGCGACTGCGAAATTAATGGACAAGTTTAAATCTGAAGGAAAAATTACCGTAAGCGAGGAACAATTACGTCAAGTAAAAGCTGACTTTGCGGCATACGGTGTTCAAGGCGAAGAGTGTCTAAAAACAATTAGACAATACCATAAAGAAACGAATTATTTATTAGATCCTCATACATCTTGTGGGGTAGCTGCATATGATGCTTGTAATGATGAGGGGGAAGTTTGTGTTACATTATCAACTGCTCATCCAGCAAAGTTCAATGAAGCAATCGAGCTTTGTGATATTGAACAAACCTATCCTGAACAAATCAAGGCTTTATTTGATAAACCACAACATCTAGAAGTTGTTGCAGCTTCTAACGATGAAATCCGTCAGAAGTTAGAAAAGCATTTTCAATCTGCACTATAATGTAATATAACAGGCGGCATTCTCTTTTTACTTTCTAGAAGAGACTGCCGCCTGTTTATATTTATGACTTTATGACTTCATCACCATTACAGGGATACGAGATTTTTGAACAATTAAATGACTAACACTGCCGAGAAACTCTTTGATTCCACTTAATCCACGGCTTCCCATAATAATTAAGTCACAGTTTAAGTCATATGCTTCTTGTAGAATCGCATTGAAAGATGGAGCCTCTTTTACGTAAACTTCGGTTGGATTAGGTAATTGAGATAATTTTGCATTTGCTGGTTTAATGATTTCATTTGCCCCATCTAAGATGGTTTGTTTGTATTGAATATATAGTGACATTTGAACTGTCCGTGGAGGAATAGAAACTACATGAAGTACAGTGAGTTTTATTTTCGGATCTTGTTTAGCGAATTCAATTGCTTTGTCTAATGATTTAATTGATTGTTCAGAACCATCATAAGGTACTAAAATGTGAGAAAATAACATAGACAACATCTCCTTTAATAAGTATCTATCTATAAATCTATTATACTTCAATAAAAGAGTTGAAAAGTGAATAAACAATGAAGCTTTTGGGACAACGAGAAAACTTCTATACGATTTAGATTAATCAAACGTAATAAAAAAAGACTGACAATAGTGTTGATACTAAAAGTCAGTCTGCAAGCTTATTAATGAAGTTTTTTCCCCTGCTGAATTTCTATATCAGGTTCTTGAGGCTTTGCACGATAAACCATAAAGGCTAAAATTACTGCAAGGATGGAGAGGATAAAAGCAGTAAAATAGACGAACTCTACCCCGGCAATCATGGCATCATTAATAGTTCCTGGAGCATTCGGGTTTGAGGATTGATTTAAATATTGATTTTTTCGTGCATTCAGAAGACTGATAAACACAGATACTCCTATAGCACCGCCAACTGGCTGTAAGGTTGTCATCACGGATGTTCCATGGGGATACAAGCGTTTTGGAAGCTGATTTAATCCGTTTGTTTCTGCTGGCATCATGATGGCTGAGACACTAATCATAATTAAAATATATCCGATGATGATGACCCAACTGCTAGTGTTTGCATCGAGCCGGCTCATCATAAACATCGTTCCGGCTAATACGATTGAAGCAGGGACCATGAGTACTCTCGGACCAAATTTATCAAATAGATGTCCCATCATAGGGGACATGATTCCGTTCAAAATACTTCCAGGCAAAAGGAGCAGTCCTGCTGCAGCAGCAGATAAAGCCAATGGACCTTGCATATAAATAGGCAAAATAATTTCAGAAGAGAACATCGTCATGATAATAATAAGAAACATGAGTATCCCGTGTGTATACATTGGATACTTAAACACTCGTAAATCCATGACAGGTTCTTTTAACTTAAATTGTCTCAAAGCGAATAAAACAATTCCAACTACTCCCAAAATAATAAAAACATATACTCTTGGACTTAAAAAACCAGCTTCTCCGTCACCTGCTGAACTAAATCCATAAACAATTGAACCAAAACCAATCGTTGAATAGATAAGCGACAAAACATCGACTTTTGGTTTCGTTACTTCTGTTATATTGATTAAATATTTATAGGCAAAAAGGATCGAAAACAGGGCAAAGGGGATGACGAAAATAAACAAGTATCTCCACCCAAAGTATTCGACTATTACCCCTGAAAGGGTGGGTCCAATGGCCGGCGCAAACATTATAACAAGCCCGACTAATCCCATAACCTTTCCGCGTCGATGGGGAGGAAATATGAGCAAAAACACATTGAAAATAACAGGCATTAATAATCCGGTACCAACAGCCTGAATAAGTCTCCCCACTAATAACAGAGGAAAGTTTGTTGCGATCGCACAAAGGGTTGTTCCAATCGTAAAAATAGTCATCGTTCCTAAAAATAACTGTCTAGTCGTAAACCATTGTAATAACAATGCGGAGGCAGGAATCACAACACCCATGACTAACATAAAGCCTGTTGCCATCCATTGAACAGTTGTGAGTGAAATGTTAAATTCCTCCATTAAAGTCGTTAAAGCAATATTTAATAAAGTTTCATTTAAAATGGCAAAAAAAGCACCGATTATTAAGCTGATCATAATCGGCATCACTTTAGAACGAGGGTCATCTGCTAAAAATTCATATGGAGATGTTCCATTTTCTTTCATAAATCGAACTCCTTTAAAAGTATTTTTAAGTGATGTTTTAGCTTTTAACTAGCCAAAAGCTTTATGCAAGAGAAAATTATTTCAAAGATTAATTAGGCCAACAAAAAAGCCATTTGATATGGTTACAGAAGAATATAATAATTCATTTTTAATTAAAAGCCAATGATTTGTTTAATAATTTTACATAAAGCTAACGATGATAAAGAAGGTTATTAAAAATAAAAATGAAATACATAAAGAGGAAAAATCTAGGAGGAAAAAATGGGAAGAATAGTGCATTTTGAAATACATGTAAATGATATGGAGTTGGCAAAAACATTTTATGGAGATGTTTTTAGTTGGAAATTTGAAAATTATAGTGAATATGCTGGATTGCCATATTTTGGGGCAGTGACTGGTGATGATAGTGAACTGGGAATTAACGGTGCATTGATGCAGCGTCAAGGACCTCTACCCGAAACGAACCAATCATTAAATGGTTATGTTTGTACAATGCAAGTGGCCGATTACGACGAGACTGAAACGAAAATCTTAAAAAATGGTGGGACAGTCGCTCTACCTAAGTATGCTTTGCCCGGTATGGCATGGCAAGGTTATTACTTGGATCCGGAAGGAAATATTTTCGGAATTCATCAAACAGATAAGGGTGCCAAATAACTTTTTAAGTGCCAGGCGCCTTCCAGTCTCTGGAATGCACCTGGACCACATTATTTCAGCATTTTCATCACCTTAATGGCAACATAGATTTCGAACAGGTCTTCAAGTTGGTTAAAATCAGCGTTTAGGATGGATTCTAATTTTTTTATACGTTTTCTTAATGTGTTGGGATGGACATAAAGTTGTTCTGCAGTTTGGTTGATATCCGCGTTATGTTGAAAAAACGCTTCTAATGTATCAAGATAAAGGGTTTTATTTTCATGGTCATGTAAGATCTCCTTCAAGACTTCAGAATAGTACTCATGCAGTGTGTTCCGATGAATATTCGATAAAAGTCTAGCAATTCCAATGTCTTCGAAATGGCGAACAGAGGCTTGTCTCATTTCATATTTTCCTAATTCAATCGCCACCTTCGCTTCATAAAAGCTGCGAAATAGCTCCATATTGGAAGAGTAATGACGACCAATGCCAATTCCACAATTTAAGTGGGGAAAGTCCAGCTCGATTTTTTTATGTATTTCGCGGGCTATAGATAAAGCTAATTCTTTCCGTTGTTCAGGTTGCAGCGGTTCAGAATCAAAGACGATAATAATGATATCCCCTTGGAGAAGAAGGATGATTCCTTGTAAAAAGCGTGTCGAGATAATAAATTGGATTTTTTTCATCATGGAATCCGTGTCGATGTTCAGTTTTTTTGTTTCATCTTTTTGATTAACTCGAAGCACCATTAATTCGGAGGGGATTGTGAAATCCCAACCCCATCGTTTTCCCTGTTGAATGAGTAGTTGCTCAGACTCAATATTATTGTAAAGGAGGTTATAGAGAAAATCATCTTTGTAAGATTGATGTGCTTGCAGAACTGCTGCTTCTTTTTTCAAATAAGCCAAAAGGGCAGGGCGGGTATGGGTAATTAATTCAATACATATATCAATCATGGCATTAGGCTTTTCTTGAAAAAGGACAAAACCGTAATATTGATCTTCAGAAACTAGTGGGAAAAGAAAATAATGCTCGAGTCCATCCTGTACAATCGATAGCGATTCAGTAGGGTAGTTTGCTGAAAGTTGTGCTTGATAAAGAGATTCCAAATGTTTAAACACATCTCGATTTTCCCCATGTATGGAATCTAGAAAGAAATGTTCGTCCAAAAGATAGATTTCTTGATCTAATACATGAGACAAGCGTTGGAAAAATGAAGCTAACCCTTGTTCATCAATGTATTGAAGCGAATAATGAGTAGATTGTTCAAAAACATATTGATATAGTCCAATGGATTTTAGATGGGCAAGATCAGTAATGTTCTTTTTTAAAATAACAGGATTGGTTTCTTCCTCTATATATAATACAGGTTTGTGATGGTCTTCAATCCATTCTAAATCGGTGCTTGCAATAGGGTGTTCCATTTCTCCATAAAGTAGGATACCTTGTACCCTTTGCAGGGAGAGATAGTCTTGAAGTTGTGAAACCGTCTCGTTGTTGCTTGGCAACAGCAATAAGATGGTCTCAGCTTTTGTTGGCGTATCTCCCACATTGGAAAAGCTTTTATCCTTTCCCTTCCAACCGCCAATTATTTCTGCCTTATAAAAGGGAGAAGCACAAATCAGTTCCATAAACGTTAACATATTACATCTCCTCGTTCATCAGTTGTTTGACCAGAAAAGCTGTTTTGCTGGTAACGGTGAAGGAGACGTTGATTGTTTTGAAGTAAAACGGATTGACGGATTCGTCATTTTTTTCATATCAAATCCATAAACAGCCTTACCAAAATAGGCATTATTAGGATCATTTAAATCAATGATTTCAATTGCTTGTACCGGACAAGACGATACACAGATTGTCGTTTCTCCTTGCATTTGTCGATCATAACACATATCACATTTATCAGCTTTTCTAGTAATCATATTAATGGATATGGCATCAAAAGAGCAAGCGGCTACACAAAGAGAACATCCTGTACATTTTACCTGTTCAATCACAACTACGCCATTTGGCTTCTTTTTAATCGCCAATTCTGGGCAAGTTGCCATACAGGCTGGGTTAGAGCAATGATTACACGACATGGAAAAATGGTAGAATTGTTGAACTGTATGATCCATGTCATCATGAAAGCTATGAATTTGCCTCCGGAAAGAATCCGTTTGACCATGTTCATTTTTACAGGCAAATTCACAAGATCGGCACCCTAAGCATTTTTCGATATGGACTAAGAAACCTAACTGCTTCATAATGTCACCTTTTTGCTATTATGTTTTTATTCGTCTTTCTATAAACTTATTATATAGGATTATTTACTATATTGATTGTGAAAAATGTAACGTATTATTGAACTTTTAGGATTTGGTGAGAATGTTTGAAGGCTTTGAATAAATAACCTTCAGACAATTATCCATTGTTTTTGTTAGGATTAGTGAAAATCTCTAAGCATTAATGGAAAAGGAATAGATTGTGAACAAAAGTTTGTCTAATTCGTTTCGGAAGTGTGTTCAAATTGTGACAAGAGGGATAAAGTTCACTTTTTTACACCATAGTAGCCAAATGTTTGTGAACAGTTATACAATAGTTAGACCTTATTATTTGATATTCTATTAATAGAGAGAGAAAGGAGTTAAAGAGATATGAAATCATTTCTTTTCCTATTAATGAGCATGTTAATTGTTTTTTCGATGGCAGGATGTGAACAGCCAGCAGAAGAAAGTATGAAAGATAAAATAGACATTGTTCCAAATGAAGAGTATGTAGGAGATCCGAATCCACCCGTTCATGTAGAAATGAAATTAACACCAGAAGAACAGGCAGAATTTGAAAAATTAAAGCAGGAAATTCAATCAGAAGTCGAGGTTGAGTAATATGACTCTACTAAAAGACAAAGTGATTCAACTAGAAGAAAAATATTTCTATTATCAGTTATTTTGTCATTATTATCGCGGAGACCTACTATATTTAACGTCAATTCAATGGAAAAAGTTGCTTCAGACAATGAGAGAGTATCCATTTTTAATGAAAATAGATGAAGTGAATCAAGCCCTACAGATGATAAAAACGGCAGATGAAAATGAGATAGCCATGTACCAATATGATTATAATCGATTATTTGTCGGTCCAAATCAATTATTGGCTTCTCCGTTTGAATCAAGCTATCGCAATTATGAAAAGAATGTCTTACAGAGAGAAACATTGATGGTTCGGAATTTTTATCACCATGTCGGATTACAAGTTGCCGACGAAGGACAAATTCCCGATGACCATATGCAATTTGAATTGGAATTAATTCTTTACTTATTAAGTAATGAGAATGATCAAGAGAACCTTTATGAGGTGTTTTTAACGAAGCACCTATTTCACTGGGGATTTGATCATTGTCAAAGAATCCTAGAAAATAGCCAAAATCCGATTACCTATGCAATGGGAGTTTTATTAAGAGAGTTTTTACAACAGGAAAGAATGAGTATGGAAGGTGGGAATATAGATGCTAACTGAAAACTTTTCTCGCCGAACTTTTATAAAAGGTTCTGCAGCATTAAGTTCATTATTAGGTCTCGGGGCCATTGGAAGTAAAGCCACAAAAGGTCTTGTTCCGAAAGCCTCAGCGAACACGACTGGTAAAAAACAAGAATTTTACAATGCTTGTCCACGAAATTGTTATGATACATGTTCAATTGTGACAACTGTTGAAGATGGAAGAATAACATTTATTACAGGGAATGAAAATAATACGTATACAAAAGGGAGACTATGTGTAAAAGGGAACACGTATCCCCGAGTTGTTTATTCACCTGACCGAATTAAATATCCAATGAAGCAGAATGGCCGTGGAACGGGAAAATGGGAAAGAATTAGCTGGGATGAGGCTTATACCATTATTGCCCAGAAAATACTTGACATTAAAAAAGAGTATGGAACAACTTTGCCAATCTGTTTAAACAAGTATTCTGGTAACTTTAATTTATTAAATTATGCTTCAGAAGGAATGATGTCAAGCATTGGGTATACGACACGTGCACAAGGGACCCCATGTGATCCAGCGGGCTCTGATGCGCAAGCGTTTGATATGGGAACTGCTTATAACAGCGATCCGGAAGATTTTGTTCATGCTGAATATATTATCCTTTGGGGATCGAACCCTGCTTGGACATCGGCTCACTCCATGTATTTTATTGAGCAAGCAAAAGAAAACGGAACAAAATTGGTCGTAATTGATCCATTAATTACACAAACTGCGTCAAAAGCAGATGAATATATCCAAATCAATACAAGTACAGATGGCGCATTTGCACTAGGAATGATTCGGTATATTATCGATCACCAATTATATGATCAGGACTGGGTGATCAATCATTCAAAAGGGTTCAATGAATTTGTATCCTATGTGAAAAAAAATATTACGGTTGAATGGGCGGCTGAGAAAACAGGTGTGCCAAAAGAAGTAATACAAAGAATTGCTCGTGAGTATGCGACTGCAAATCCAGCAAATATTTGGGTTGGATTTGGCATGCAGCGCCATACGAATGGTGGTTCCATGGTTCGTACGATTGATGCCCTTGCAGCAATGTGTGGAAATGTTGGGAAAAAAGGCGGCGGAATCAACTATATTGGTGGAGAAACATGGGGCTTTAATTATCACACAATGAGCTTTGGACCTCCTGAAGGAACGTTTGGTGATGGAGACCGGTATGTGAATATGAACAACTTTGGTGCTCAAGTTTTAGATGCAAATGATCCCCCAATCAAGATGATGTGGATTGCCTGCCGTAATCCAATGGCACAGGATCCCGAGCCAAATGTCGTTAAAAAAGCATTTGATGCAATGGATTTAGTTGTAACAGCGGATCTATATATGAATCAAACCGTAGAATACTCAGATATTGTATTACCTGTAACGACTCCATTCGAACACGTAGGTGTGAATGTCAGCTACTGGCATTACTGGATGAATGTGAATGAGCAAGCCATCAAACCATTATATGAATGTAAGAGTGATCTAGAGATCGCGATGGGGTTGTCTAAGAAATTAAATGAATTAGAGCTAGGTTCTTGTACATTCCCTGTTTCAGGCGATCCAAAGGAATGGGTAGAAAAAGAATTCAATGATACGATTCGTGAGATGTTTGGTGTTAACAGCTGGGAAGAGTTACGGAAGAAAGGTGGAACGGTTAAAGCTAGTGAGAAAGTTTCCGTTGCATGGAATGATTTGAAATTTAGAACTCCGTCAGGTAAGTATGAATTTTATTCCGAAAAAGCGGTGGAATATGGTCATCATCCACTTCCAGTCTATGTGGAAAAATATGCGACACCGAAAGAGTATCCACTTCGTGCGATATCACCGCACTGGAAATTAGGGATTCATAGTCAATTCCAACATACCGATTGGTTAATGGCTATTTCAAGTCATCCCGTATTGGAATTACATCCAGACTTAGCAAAGAAATATTCCATTAAAAACAATGACATGGTGAAGGTGATTAATGATGCTGGTTATTTAACATTGCCAGCCAAATTAACACAAACCGTTCCAACAGATACAGTCGTCATGTATGAGGGCTGGTGGAAAGATATTAATTATACCGAAAACTTTAATGTGAAGGCGATCCCTGCGGATATGGGTAACTATAGTAAGCACCAGCTTGGAATTGCCTTCCATGATAATTTTGTCAAAATCGAAAGAGCGTAATAAGGAGGGGATATCATGGCAAAGAAACTCGGGTTTTTAGTCAATATTGATCGTTGTATTGGCTGTCATGCTTGTGAAGTTTCATGCAAAAGCTTTTATGGGCTTGAACCAGATATGAGACGGAGAACGGTTCGGGAGCTTCCGGAGAATCTAGTTGGTTCTCCTGTCCGTTGTTTCGTATCAACAGCTTGTAACCACTGTGATGAGCCTGCCTGTGCAGCAGCTTGTCCGGTTGGTGCTTATACAAAGCGGGATGAAGATGGGATTGTTGTTCATGATCAAGATCTTTGTATCGGCTGTCAAATGTGCGGAAAGGCATGTCCATACGGTGTGCCGCAATACAATCCAGTTAAGAAAAAAATGGACAAGTGTAGCATGTGCTATGAACGACTAGATGTTGGTGAAGATCCAATCTGTGTATCAAAATGCCCAATGGAGGCGATTGAAATCGTTGATTATAACGAGGTTCAGCCTTCAGGAACTGTAAGTGTAGTACCAACATTTGCTGATCCGTCGATCACACACCCAACAACACAATTTATTTTGCCAAAACCAGGCAAGCAGTTTAGGAGGGTTTAAGATATGCATGATTTACCTCTTGTGATCTTTACCATTTTGTCACAACTTATTTTAGGCGGATTTGTGACGTTATGGTGGTTAGATCGAAAAAATGATAACATATCAAGAAAATCAGGTCTACTCATCACCATTTCTTTACTCGTTATTGGAGGTATTTCGCTCCTCGTGTCGATGCTTCATCTTGGGCAGCCATTATATGCACCCCGAGCGATATTAAACTTTAAGGTGTCTTGGTTAAGCCGTGAAATTGTTTTTTATGGAGCATTTGTAGGATTAATTTTACTATATACATGGTTTTGGTTTAAAGAAAATCGAGCAAAGCGTACGATGATCGGTTGGGTTGCCTCCATTATTGGTGTCATAGCCATCTTTTCATCAGCAAAAATTTACATGATTCCAAGCTATCCTGCATGGAATGGAGTCAATACATTATTTACTTTCTTTTTAACGTCGCTTTTATTAGGGCCTATATTTGTTGCAGCTTTTTTAACGTTAAAAGGAGAACTAGACGTAAATATATCTGTGCTGTCCATTTGTGCACTTGTATTCACAGCGGTTGTAGCGGTTGGGTATTTTTCAGCACTGCTTGCAGGGCTTCCAGAGGCTGTTGAAACGGCTAGATTAACATTCCAGCATGGATTCTTCTGGGCTCGAATCGTGACATTCACCATCGCCTTTGGATTACTAATTCTATCTTATAAAAATAGTAATATGCGTAACGTCAAAGTATTTTCTGCAGCATTTATAGTACTGTTTGTTAGTGAGCTTTTGGGTAGATATTTATTTTATGAAACTGCTATTCATTTGTAGATAAACAGAAAGGGGGAGACGGGATGAATTTGTTAAACTGGATTAAAGTCATTGATAAAAAAATGACGGCATTGAGTGTGGAGAACAATCTCTGTACAAAATGCATTTCACCAAAGAGTACTTGTCAAAATTGTATCGATGTTTGTCCAATGAATAGTATTTCTTTTTCCAAAAAAGAACTTGTCATTGATGATTCCTGTGTCGAATGCGGGCTTTGTTCAACCGTTTGTCCAACGGGTGCTTTGTCAATGAATCGGCCGTCTCTCCCTTCGTTTATCAATGATCTTGTTCGTACATGTGAGCAAAATGAAAAAGTTTATTTACACTGTGAACGGGTTTCACTTTCGAAAAGTACGGCTACAGCTGTATCTGTGTCATGTTTAGGGCTGCTTCCAAAAGAGGCATGGGTGAAGTTATTAAATAAGTGTGCAAATCTATCCGTTCATCATCTGGATTCAGCCTGTCAAAGCTGTAAAATTACAACAGGAGAATCGGTTTGGCGTGGGGAACTTAAAGCTGGAGAGATGATAAGTGGTAAGCGAATGACGATTACCTCACGAATTAATGAAGAGAATAAACCTGTGTCTTATGATTTAGGACGTAGAGCGTTCCTTGCATCCATTTTTAGTGAAGTGAAAAGTACAAATAAATTAGCAATAAAAGAATGGGCAGGGGAGGCAGCGATTCCTTCTTATCAAGAAAAAGTTGCTGTTGATTCTTTAAGTAAAGTTAAAAAAGAGTGGAATGCGGTTTCCAATGGAATGGTAGAAAAAGTAACGAGAGAATCTGTCTATCCTTATATGAAAAAGCGTTCCTTATTTTTAACCGAATTGCAAGGCAGTGAAGGGTTACAAAGTCAGAGCGACATTCGTTTACCAAAGATATCGTCGGATTGTTCTTTCTGCAACGCTTGTACCATTTTATGTCCAACTGAAGCGATTCAAATGAAACAAGTTGATGGAAAGCAAGTGATCACTCTTCAACCACAGAAATGTGTCGATTGCTCATTATGTGAAGAAATTTGTTATCCAAATAGTATTGAATTACAGAATCACCCAAACCGAACATTGCTTCAGGAAGAATATGTGATTGCTGAGAATGAGAAAAAAGTGTAAGGCATCTTCCAATTAGAAGGTGCCTTACACTTTTTAACTTAGGCTGAATCAGGACCGCCGCCAAGTTCAGCCAGGATTTGTTCAAGAGATATCCGACCGCTCTCAAAGAATTCACCATTTAAGTAAACAGCAGGTACAGCCATAACATTCTTACTATCAACTTCTTCTTTGAAAGCCGCTCCATCAATCATCGTATGGGTAATGCTAGGTTTTAGAACGCTCATCACATTCAACGCTTGCACGACATCTGGACAGTTGTGACAGCTTAAGCTAACATACGTTTCAAAATGATATTCGCCTTTAATGTTTTTGATCCGTTCATTAATTTTTCATCCAATTTAGGAGCTCTTCCACTTACTTGCAATAGAGCTAACACAAGGGATGTGAATTCGTGACCAAGAGGGAGGCCAGCGAAAGCAATCCCAGTGTCTTCACCAACTCGGTTAACACTAAAGCTTGGTGTTCTTACAAGTTCAGCTTATTCTACTTTAATATGAGAAGACATGGACGAAAGCTCATTCACAAGTTCTGTCATGTCTTTTGATAAATCATCTGAACCTGTGCTCACTTTTAGGACGATGTCGCCCTCCATTAATTGAAGATATTGATTTAATATTTGCATCTAATACCATTTATAATTCCTCCTTAAATTTTACCTACAAGATCAAGACTTGGTTTTAATGTTTCAGTGCCTTCTTGCCACTTAGCTGGGCAAACTTCACCTGGATGCTGACGTACATATTGAGCTGCTTTAACTTTATTAATAAGTGTGCTAGCATCACGCCCGATGCCGCCAGCGTTAATTTCCATGACTTGAACAACACCATCTGGATCGATAATGAACGTACCGCGATCTGCAGCACCTTCTTCTTCAATCAATACATCAAAGATACGTGAGATCACATGGTTTTTATCTCCAATCATCGTATACGTAATTTTGCCGATCGCTTCAGATTGTTCGTGCCATGCTTTATGTGCAAAATGTGAATCCGTTGATACAGAGTACGCTTCAACACCTAACTCCTTAAGTACGGGATATTGTTCTTGAAGATCTTCTAATTCAGTAGGGCAGACAAAAGTGAAATCTCCTGGATAAAAGCAAACAACACTCCATTGACCTTTAAAAAATTTTCCTCTGACAACTCGATAAATTCGCCGTTTCGATAAGCCGTTGCTGTAAATGGTTGGATTTCTTTTCCAATTAATGACATAACTTAAGTTTCCTCCTAAGATGTAATTATTTTTGATTAAAACCCAATGAAAATA
The DNA here is from genome assembly GCF_036670015.1 of Niallia sp. XMNu-256. Classification (NCBI taxonomy): domain Bacteria; kingdom Bacillati; phylum Bacillota; class Bacilli; order Caryophanales; family Bacillaceae; genus Niallia; species Niallia sp. XMNu-256. The sequence goes on along the minus strand of NZ_CP137636.1, from coordinate 2,485,175 downwards.
AATATCATTTGTTCTTAATCATTATTACTTAAATAGAATAATCCTAATTAAATACTTATTTTTATATAAACTTTAATATATGTAAACAAAAAGGATTGATTTATTAAAATTAATATTTTGGTTTATAAAACAACGACTGTTTTCAATTAGTATTAAAATTTTCTCAATTATGACACCAGGTTTATTTAAAAGAGGATATATGTTCGAAGTGTATCAGTGATATCTATATTGGGAGGGAAGACGACCACTAAAGGTATGAATGCCATTGCTAATAAATGATGTTTCCATTTTTTAAAAATTAACTCTTTTTCCCAGAATAGTCTTGCCCAATTGAGCCATCATATAGAAGAAATTTAATCTAATGAGGAGTGAACAAACATGAAAAAAACTTTGGCTGTGTTAGGATCAGTTGTACTTTCAGCAAGTCTTGTTGGCTGTGGAGGAAACGATAATGCAGGAGGTAAGAATGATAATAATGGTGACCAACGAATTCAATCGAATGAAGTAAGGCCCATTGCAAACAATCGAAATAATAATGGAACCCTTAGAATTGCCGACCGTGCTGAGCGACAAGTTGAGCGTTTAACAGAAGTTGATGATGCGCACGTGATTATTGCAAACAATAATGCTTACGTTTCCGTAAGGTTGGCAAATAACAACCATAATAATGGAAATGAAAATCGTGCAATGAATAATGGTGGTGGAATGGGAACAAATGGAAATACCGCTAGTGGAATTGGAGCCAATAACGGAAGAAACGCCACTAATAACGATGGAATGAATGGAACTCCAAGAACCTTTACTGAAAATGGCATCGTAAATCCAGGAGGAAATGAAGGAAGAATTAATGGGAAAGGCGATGCTGGAAGCAGAAACGGTCAAAATAATGGCTTGAATCAAAGAGGGGGAGATAACAACAATAACGCAACCCTTTTTGGAATAGGCGATGGAAACAACGGAAATAACGGGAACAATGGAAACAATAGAAATAACAATAATGGAAATCAAAATCACAATGGACAAACAACAAGGGCAAACGAATATAGTGAAGTATCGAATTCCTTTGAGCAGAGAATAGCAGATCAGGTACGTGAAGCAGATAAAAAAATCCATAAAGTATACGTTTCAGTTAACCCTGATTTCTATAACCAAATGAATACTTATGCAAACGATATTAGAACCAACCAAAATAGAAATGGGTTATTTGAAGACTTTACAAATACTGTCAATGACTTTTTCGGAAATAGAAATAATCGATAATGCTTAAAGTGCCGGGTATTTTCCAGTTTGGAAGATACCTGGCATTTGTTATTTATCAGGTTTAACGGACAGTAAGACACCCACCTCAATATTCTGAGTACAATTAGCGAGGATAGGTGGGGGATCAACTGCCCATAAAGCTCCGAAATAATGACAGAGACTAAATGCGCCTTAGCAAACGGCAACGTCTGCGTGACTAGCAAGCTGCAGGCATCGGGCTTTCCATCAGTGGAGGATAAAGACCCTTTACTGATGGAAGTTTAGCTTTATAGTGAATATTCAAATGGGTTGAAAAATAGACTTTGATAGGGGTAGAAATATCTTTACCATTTTGACAGGGTGTAGAATACAATTAAATTAAGAGGCGTTGAGATGATTAAGGAGTTATTATTTAAATTAAGAAACAGTAAAATCTTGTTGTCGGTAGGAATTATATTCATTGCGTTTAATTTACGACCTGCAATTACCTCAGTGGGCCCGTTGATTCATCTCATTCGATGGGATGCTGGAATAACTTACGGAATTGCTGGACTACTCACCACTTTACCTTTAATTGCTTTTGCTGTGATCTCTTCATTAGCTCCTAAAATAGGGAATAGATGGGGAAATGAGCGAACCATATTCATTGGATTAATTATTCTAGGGATTGGAATATGTATTCGTTCCACAGAATTAAGGAATATGTTGTTTATAGGGACGGTTTTAGTTGGTATAGGTCTAGCAATTGGAAATGTTCTTTTACCAGCTTTAGTAAAAAAAAATTTCCCCATAAGATTGGCTTGATGACAGGAGTCTATTCAGGCGCGTTAGGAACCTCAGCTTCTCTAGCTCCTATATTTAGCACAGTCCTAGTGAATAAATATCAATTAGATTGGGAACATTCCCTTATTATATGGGGAATATTAGTGATGGTTGGAATGGTCATTTGGTTTCCACAAATATTTCAACAAAGTCGACGAGCTCCTCTTCCTCAAATCGAAAAACAAATTTCGTTGTGGTTCTCTCCTCTTGCTTGGCAAGTTACACTTTTTATGGGGTTTCAATCATTTATTTTCTTTTGTATGATTGCATGGCTACCAGAAATTCTTCAAAATCAAGGAGTGGAATTGACTACAGCAGCCTGGCTCCTTACGGTCTTTCAGATGTCAGGCATTCCATTTCAATTTATTACTCCTATTTTAGCAGGTAGATTAACAAATCAAAAAATCATTGCCTTGATAATTGGAATTCTAAATATAATGGGAATTCTAGGGTTATTTTTATCAAATCATCCTGTGTTCACTTATGGATGTATAATTGTAATTGGAATCTCTCAAGGGGGAGCGTTAAGTTATGCGTTGACATTGTTTGGGTTAAGAACAACAAGTGAGAGTCAAGCTGCAGTACTATCAGGAATGGCTCAATCAGTTGGTTATTTATTAGCGGCTCTAGGACCACTAACTCTAGGTATCCTTTATGATCAACTTCATAACTGGACACTCCCGTTTGTGATTTTGATTACTTTTTCTATTTTAATGACCATTGTTGGAGTGGCAGCTGGACACGATAAAGTAGTAAGTCCTTTGAATAGACTAGAACGAAGGAATGTAGTAGAAAAAAATTTAAAGGGTTAAATAAGTAAGAATCTCTTATTTTTTATAATGATTAATTTTACAACTTTTAAATAATTTATAATTATCATATAATAGTAGATATATATTTAGCTATAATTGTAATACAATAGTAATAACTGGACAGTTAGGGGTGTTGTAACTAGGTCGTTTTTGGGCTTGGGGAAGAAGAATCAACGGAAGAATCGGCATCTCTTTCTGTTAATCTAGGGAGAAGGTTGGTATAGATGAGCAACAGAGAAATGAAGACAGATTTCATATTAATTGGGGCCGGAATAATGAGTGCCACCTTGGGAACACTTTTGAAAGAATTATTGCCGGACCGAAAAATTACCGTGTTTGAGAAACTCTCTGAGGCAGGGGAAGAGAGTTCAAATGAATGGAATAATGCAGGAACAGGGCATGCAGCACTTTGTGAATTGAACTACACAGTTGAAAAGCCGGATGGAAGCATTGATATTAGTAAAGCAATAAGAATTAACGAGCAGTTCCAAGTTTCAATGCAGTTTTGGTCATACCTTGTTAAAAACAAGCTGATCCATAATCCACACGAATTTATCATGTCGTTGCCACATATGAGCATGGTACAGGGGGAAAGGAATGTTGATTTTTTAAAGAAACGTTTTAAAGCGTTATCAGAAAATCCCCTATTTCAAGAAATGGAGTTTTCAGACGATGCTGAAAAACTAAAGGAATGGATGCCACTGATTATGGAGCACCGGACAGCTAAGGATCCAATTGCAGCTACGAAAATTGACAGTGGTACAGATGTTAATTTTGGCTCCCTTACACGGATGTTATTCAAACACCTTGAGAAAAAGGAAGTCGATGTCTTTTATAAACATTGTGTTCAAGATATTAAAAGGAACAGTGAAGGTTTATGGGAACTTAAAATTCAAAATCTTATTAGTGGAAAAATCGAACACCATACGGCAAAATTTGTTTTTATTGGAGCAGGAGGAGGCAGCCTGCATTTATTGCAAAAATCGGGGATCCCTGAAGGAAAACAGATCGGAGGGTTTCCTGTAAGTGGAATCTTTTTGGTATGTAATAACCCTGAGGTTGTTGCCAAACACCATGCCAAAGTATATGGTAAAGCAAAAGTTGGGGCACCGCCTATGTCAGTACCACATCTAGACACCCGTTTTATCGATAATAAAAAATCACTACTATTTGGACCATTTGCTGGGTTCTCACCTAAATTTTTAAAAACAGGTTCTAACATGGATTTATTGAGTTCCGTTAAAACGGATAATCTTTTCACAATGCTTGCTGCAGGGGCAAAAAACATGTCTCTTACAAAATACTTAATTGGGCAAGTGATGTTATCCAAGGAACAACGAATGGAAGAGTTACGTGAGTTTATCCCAAATGCTAAATCGGAGGACTGGGACTTAATCGTTGCAGGTCAACGTGTACAAGTAATTAAGGATACTGATGCAGGAGGAAAAGGTACGCTTCAATTTGGTACAGAGGTAATTACTTCTGCTGACGGATCGATTGCAGCATTGCTAGGTGCTTCTCCAGGTGCTTCTACCGCTGTACACGTTATGCTAGAAGTGATTTCGAAATGTTTTCCTGAATATATGATGGAGTTTGATTCCAAATTAAGGGAAATGATTCCTTCTTATGGGTTGTCCTTAATGGAAAACCCGGAACTTCTGAAACAAATAAAAATGTCAACCGCTCAAATATTAGGTCTAAGCGAAAAGAATCCTGTGCATAGCTAATACGAAGGCACCTTCCAGATTTGGAAGGTGCCTAGTAACTAAACTAATTTCGTATTAAATAATCAAATGCTCCAAGTGCTGCAGTTGCACCTGAACCCATGGATATAATGATTTGTTTATACTTTGCATTTGTACAATCTCCAGCCGCAAAGACCCCTGGAATATTTGTTGAACCACTAAGATCTACGACAACTTCCCCATGTGCATTCATTTCTACAGTATCTTTTAACCATTCGGTATTTGGGATTGTACCAATTTGTACAAATACACCTTCAAGTTCAACATGTTGTTTTTCTCCTGTCTCCCTGTCGGTATAAGAAATGCCATCGACTTTATCGGTACCAGTAATTTCTTCAATTTGGGCATTTTTAATGATGCTTACATTTTGAAGACTGGATAGACGATCTTGTAATACTGGATCAGCTTTTACTTCCGAACGAGCTAATAGTGTGACATGCTTAACAATTCCTGCTAAATCTATTGCTGCTTCTACACCAGAATTTCCGCCTCCGATAACAGCTACATGCTTTCCGGCAAATAACGGTCCATCACAATGGGCACAATATGCGACTCCTTTATTTCTGAACTCGGTTTCACCTGGTACGCCAGCGTTACGCCAACGGGCACCTGTTGAAAGGATGACGGTTTTACTCTTTAGAACAGCTCCATTTTCCAATTCGACTTCAATATAGCCTTTTTTCTCAATGTGTTTGGCACGTTGCAGGTTCATAATATCCACATCATATTGTTTCACATGTTCTTCGAGTGTGGCAGCAAGCTTCGGACCTTCTGTATAATTTACAGTAATTAAGTTTTCGATGCCAACTGTGTCTAATACCTGTCCTCCAAAGCGATCGGCAACAACTCCAGTGCGGATTCCTTTACGTGCTGAATAAATCGCGGCACTAGCACCAGCAGGACCACCTCCGACAATCAATACATCAAATGGGTCTTTATTAGCAAATTCGGATGCATCTGGTCCACTCCCAAGTTTAGATAGTATCTCTTCCAATGACATGCGTCCGCTTTCAAAGAATTCACCATTTAAATGTACAGTTGGAACAGCCATGATTTTTTTCGTTTCTACTTCTTCTTTAAAAGCAGCTCCGTCAATCATTGTGTGTGTGATGTAAGGGTTAATTAAACTCATAACGTTCAAAGCTTGAACAACATCTGGGCAGTTATGGCAACTTAAGCTCGCGTACGTTTCAAAACGATATTCGCCATTTAGATTTTTGATTTGAGCGATTACTTTTTCATCCACCTTCGGGGCACGCCCACTCACTTGTAATAAAGCAAGCACTAAAGAAGTAAACTCATGTCCAAGAGGAATTCCTGCAAAGGTAATACCAGTGTCTTCACCTGGACGATTTATACTAAAGCTAGGTGTTCTTTCTAATGTAGTCCGTTCTACTTTAATACTGGATGACATAGCTGCTAATTCATCCACTAGAGCAGACATATCGTTTGATATTTTATCTGTCCCCACACTTAATTTAATATGTACTTCGCCTTCCATAAGTTGTAAGTATTGGGATAATTGGGATTTAATTTCTGCATCTAACAACATATAGTTCGTCCTCCTTTACTACTTGAAAAAATATTACTATGTGCATAACACCATTATACTATTTAAAACACTGGGTTATCTTAGAAGAATGTGAAGAAATTGACAACAATTTGTTTAACAATGACTATCTTTTTATAATTATTTTAATTACATATTAATTATCATCTAAATGTTTTCTTTTGTCAACTAAATAAGTTCGATATTCCCAAATCATGGGTGGCACTTGCCTCTCTTTATGGTATATGATTAAAAAGGGTGAGAGATATGTTAAAAGAGATCATACTAAATGAGAAAATCATTGAAGTTCAACGCTTTGAGCATCGAGTTATTAATGGATTGAATGAAATCTCAGTCAACTTTAAGGTGCAGAGTGAGGATTATCATGAGGTGGCGATGCTATTATATGAAGGGACCTTCAATGTAAAGCTACCTCATTTAGACTTAGTATTTAGAGGAGTAATTCAGCAATACTCTACATCGATTACAAATCTATATCTAGAACATCAAGTTGGAGATTATTCATTAACATTGCGTGAAATCGATGAATAAGAGAGGGGAGAGGTTTAATTGAAATTAAGTATTTTGGATCAGTCACCAATCTCTTCCAATCAAAGTGCAAGGGAAGCTTTGGAGGGGTCTGTTAAATTAGCTCAAGCGGGTGAGAAGCTGGGGTATTCTCGTTACTGGATTGCTGAGCATCATGATTTACCTGGGTTAGCTTGTCCAGCGCCAGAAGTCATGCTGGGTTGTATTGGCGCTCAAACGAAGAAAATCAGGATCGGTTCGGGAGCGGTTTTGCTGCCGCATTATAAACCGTATAAAGTGGCAGAGGTTTATCATATGTTGGCTACTTTATTTCCGGACCGTATCGATATAGGTATTGGTCGAGCGCCTGGTGGTTCAGCCGAAGCAACAAACGCATTATCTGATAACTTTTTACAACAGGTTTGGAAAATGCCAGATTTAGTTAAGGAATTGCTTCATTTTTTACATAATGATTTTCCTGAGGGGCATGAGTTTTCAGGGATAAAAGCCTCTCCGACCCCTGACATTGCGCCAGAGCCATGGTTGTTAGGTACTAGTATAAAAAGTGCTCGATTGGCAGCAGAAAATGGTTTGGCCTATGCATTTGGACAGTTTATGAGTGACAATGATGGAAGGGCGATCATTCAAGAATATCTCGAATGCTACAAACAGAGAAAAAGGGATCAACATCCACAAGTCATTTTAACTGTATCAGTCATTTGTGCTGAAACAAATGAAAAAGCAGAGGAGGTTGCTTTAAGTTCCCTCATTTGGTCTCTGCAAAAAGAAAATAGAGAAGGAAATCAAGGTGTACCATCCATTCAAGAAGCAAAGCAGTATATACTAAACGAAAAAGAACAAGCAACATATTCGAAACTGAAACAAAACATGATTATTGGTAATCCGAGTTTTGTAAAACAAAGACTTAAAGAAATGCAGGCTTTTTATAAAGCAGATGAAATCATGATCGTAACGATTACCTACTCACCAAAAGACCGAATAAGTTCTTATCAACTAATTGCCAACGAAATTTTCTAGGGTAACTCTAATTTTAAGTGTGCCTAGTCCTGTCGAAAAACTGGAACTAACAAACTAGGCACCAGATTATTATTCGATTTTAAATTCTGCATGATCCCCTATAACATGAGGCACTCGAATGCTAATGATGAAAGTATCATCTTGGAAAAAGGAATACACACCATAGGGGTTTTCGGTCATTGATGGAAGGTCCGCTTGTTTGAAGCCGTTGATGAGTTCCTCTACAGTGATTTGTTTTAAGTAATCTCTTACAGCCAGAGATAACTCTTTTACATTAGGAGAATTTGGGTCCCTATTTATATATGATGCTTTATTAAACTTGTCTATAAATTCCTCATTGATGGTGATTGTGTTAGGTAATCTTATTTTTTCTCCAGTGCGCATGTCAATGTTTGTTGTGAAAAGCAAGTGACTAGGATACGCACCGCCGCTATAATATCCTGAATAGACAATACTTAAAATATTCTCGGTCTCTGTCATCACCTCATAGTCCATTTCTAATGTAGCAATATCATCTTCATATTGATTGACAAACTCAAAGATCTCTTCTTTTATAATTCCATTGATTTGCTTTTCTTTCATATTGCTTTGCATTTCGGTGATTTGTGGAAAGTGTACACGAAGATCTCCTTTTTCATATGTCGCTCGCTTTAGTTGATAGAATACAGTTTCTTTATTATCAGCCTTAGATGGTTTCTTTTCCTCTATCGGTAACTCCTGCTTATTGACGGGAATATACTCAGTTTCAGCCACTCCCTCACTCTTACAGCTCGATATAAATAAACAAATAAATACGAGAATTAGACTTATTTGCACCCTTAATGAACTTCTCATTCATCATACAAATCCCTTCATTTTTAAAGTAGAGTTATCATCAATATATGATGTATTTCTGGGTTTCATGTAACCATGAAGGGTACTTATAATTTCTGAATACAACTTAGTACCTCAGTATCAAGCAAACAATTGCTTCTTTTTCCAGCTTCCCCATTTATAGTACGAAAACGAGAAGATGCTGCTAATGATAAAACTAATCCCTATTCCTAAGGCAATTCCGTTCTGTCCAATTAGTGCAGAACACAAATAGGTGAGTGGATAACGAAGTAGCCAAAATGAAAGGATATTTAGAACCAGTACTTGATACATAGCACCAGAGCCACGAACAATCCCGTTTAAAATAAAGTTAAGACCAATAAATGGGTAGAAAAAAGCAACTATTTTTAAATAATCAGCCCCAAATATAACTGCTTGTTCTTCTTTAATAAACAAACGAGTTAGAGGGGTGGCCAATAGGAAAACAAGAATCGCAATTGCGAGCATCATGGCAAAATTGAACAGGGCACCATAAATGGCAATATCCCGTACCCGATCCCAGCGGTTGGCACCGATATTTTGTCCTGCCATGCTGTTGACAGCTGTTCCTAACGCCATCGCAGGGAGTATGATTAAGCTATCAATCCGCTGAGAAGCTCCAAAACCAGCAACAACTGGAGCACCGAAAGAATTGACAACGGTCATAATTGCGGTGATCCCCGCATAGATGACGGTCATTTGTAGTCCTGAAGGGATTCCGAGTTTGAGGATCAAGCTTATCTCCTTCCACTTTGGTAAAGAAGGCCAAGTAAATGGGACGACTTTAAGTTTCAGGGTATACATAAATCCAAGTAAGAATGCGATTCCTTGTGAAAAGACAGTTGCAAGAGCAGCGCCTTCGATTCCCCAATCAAAAACCGAAATAAATATAGGATCTAAGACTGTATTTAAAATAGCTGCTATCATTACAAACTTTAATGGTGTTTTACTGTCCCCTAAAGCCCTTAATACGGTTGAGATGAAATTGTACCCCATTAAAAATAAAATACCGAGAAAATTAATTTGCAAATAGGCCATTGCTTCGTCCAACATGTCAAGAGGGGTATTCAAGAACAGTAGTATTTGTTGAGAGAAGAGATATCCTATAATCCCAACAAGAATGGAAAGTAAACCAAGTACAATAACAAACGCATTTACATAAGTTTTTAATGCGTGCTTGTCTGATTTCCCTTTTTGTTGAGACAAAATCGTTAATGCAGCATTATTGATTCCGATAATAAACGATAAGACGGTAATTACGATAGTAGATGAGATCGTAACGGCACCAAGGGCATTGGCACCTAATAGATTTCCCACCCAGAGGCTATCAATAAATTGATAGGATACTTGTAATAAATTAGTTAACATAATCGGTCCTGAGAAAAAGAGTAGCTGCCTCATCACGGGACCTTTTGTAAAATCGTGTAATGTCAAAGAAATAACACCTCTTGTCATCTTAAATAAGCTTCCTTATAATTCTAACAGACTATGAAGAAAACTTTAAATACTCTGCCGTATTTTATACTCTCATATAATTGATGAGGGCCTTTCTTTGTATGTTACATAAAAATGTAAAGGACATGCGAAGCTTGGGCTGGAAGGCATTGATCTTTTGAAGATATAGAATTGAATGGAGAACTAAGGGAGGGATATTAGCTAAGGATTCTACCTAGGGGAACTTCAACCTTTTTCTAAATAATGGTCAGTGTCTGGCAAAAATAGAGATTAATGTGTAAGTTGTGGTTTGTAGATAGAGCTGGAAATCTATTTTATTGAGGGAATCCAGCTAACCCAATTGAACCGGAGTAAAGTGCCAGCCACTTCTAAAAACTTGTTTGTGCCTGGCACCAGATAGCTCTCATACCTACTAGTCTACAATAATATATCCGATCATTGGCCCGTTTTGTTCGAGGGTATGGTGTGCTGAACAGATTAACCGGTAAGTACCTTCCTTGTCAAAACGAACAGTGATTTCGGTTTCTTTTCCTTTTTGGACAACTCCTTTATAATCTGTTCCTTCAATATAAAATGGATGTTCTTTCCCATTCACTCCATATATCTTTAACGTAATATCTTGCTCTTTCGGGACGACAATTGTACCTGGATCCCAACGGTAAGATTCAATTTCCTTTCCATCTTCCGTTTTCGTAGAAAATTCACTTGTTACCATATTAATGACATAAGCGTCTTCTGAACTGACAGCTAAACCGCTAGTTGGGACGGGGGTCGATTGGTTCAAATACCATGTACCTAAAAATACAAAAGGTATGGCAGGTAATATAAAGAATCCTAGCTTTCGCGTTATATTAGACTTCATGGATCATCCTCCTTGAAAGGTTGTCTCTAGAGTATATGAAGAAGAGGAAGGGAACTTGTCTATTTTTCTCACGAACGATTGATATGATCATTTTTCTAAATTATCTTACCTGTTTTAAACAGTATTCTTATCATTCGAACATAAGAAATTATTTCCTCAGCAAAATCTTAATGCGTAAATTTCGATCATCATTTAGCGCGAAAAAAAGCAACGACTGGTATGTCGTTGCTTTGAGAATTTCTCATTCGATTTTGCTGTTTATCAGGCTAAACGGGCAGTAAGACCCGCCTAAAAATTCTGAGCAAAATAAAAGAAGATAGGTGAGGGGGGCAACTGCCCGTAAAACTCAGATTATTGAAATAAGATTTATCTTTAGGCTTTAGCCCTTAGATAAATCATCAGGCTCTTAGTGACTTACCGTCAGTGGGGATGTAAGAATAGCCTACTGACGGAAGTTTCAGTTTATATCAAAAGGTACCCTTAAATACCATGCAACCTAAATTAAATGTGATTTTCCATTTCGATTCTTTCATAGGCGAATTGATATGTGTTTTCAAGAGTGCGATCATTCATCTGCTCTAATTGGTTTAAATCTCCACCGAAATAAGCCACTAAAAATTGAATCATGTTTTCACGCTCTCGAATTGACATCATTATTAAATCATCTCCTCTTATTTGATATATAACATATATACTATGTTATTAACTATTATATAACAGTAAAACTGAAAAATCTACCCTTAAAATGTAAAATTTCAAAAAATACAACGTCCATTTCATTAGATTGATTAATCCTTCCTTAATAATGATAGAATAAGCTTGAGGTGAATGAATTTGAAGAAAAGAATTGGATGCCTACATGTCCATCATTCTAATATTGATTATATAGAAAAAGCCACTACTCTTTATGATATGGAGCTCATCCATTTTGTAGACCCTGGACTTATGAATCGGATTACAAATGATGAGGGATTTAGTTTAGAGAATGCGAATGATAAAGTAAGGCAACAAATTGAATGGATTGCCAAATGTCAAGTAGATGCCATCTTGATTACATGTACACACTACATAGCTCTTTTAGATGATCGAGACTTGTCCGTATCGGTACCGATTATTAAAATTGATGAGCCGTTCTTTGAAGCAATTTGTGAAGTTCAGCAACCTCAGACTATTCTATTCTCAAATCCAGAGACGGTTGATGGAACGATGAAGAGGTTAAATCAATACGCTAAAAACCATAAGAAGACGATAGGGGATATTGAAGTTCGAGTTTTAGAAAATACATTCGAATTCTTCATGAAGGGTTTACAAGAAGAATACGATCAAGCTATTACAAGTGCTCTCAATCACGCCATAAGTGCAGAAAACCATGTTATATCTGTTGCGCAATTATCTATGGTAAATGGGGCAAAGCGTGCTGAACAGCAAACAGGACGATCAATTATCAATCCGTTAGACTCTTTAGTTTCTTACCTCGTTCATCGATGGAAAGGATAAAACAGGACGGCTCTCATTGTTGTTAAAACGAGAGCCGTCCTGTTGCTTTTCTTATTTAAAGAAGCCTAAAACAATTTTTAAGTTTTCTTCGTATAAGTTAAAGTATGCTTGTTGAGTAGATTTAATTTGATTTTTAAATTCTTCTCTGATTTTTTGTTGTTGCTCAATGCTGCTTTGAACTGTTTGTTTAAATTGCTCTTGAGTTTGATTTAATAAATTAAGACCTTCTTTATAAGGCTTTAACGTAAATTCTTGTACTTGATTTGTTAATGTATCTACTTGTGCATAATATTGATCCACTGCGTTACTTACAGATGGGCCATATACAGATTGAAGGTTTGATTTAGTTGTTTCACGAAGATTTTCATAAAAATTTTTCTGTTCTTCCTCAATTTTAGAAAGATCTAAATTGAAAACTCCATAAGATCCATTTTTATTGTCTAAAGTTTGTAAAAATAGGTTTTCAAGTTCAGTTTGAGCAGCAAACGCTCTGTCTATGTTTTCTGACCATGTATTTAATAAAGACTCGTTAAGACTTGCTACTACTTCTGAACCTTTTGTTAAGTCACGCTTTTTTGTTACCTCTGTTACTACGATTGTTCCTTTTGCTGTTTCTGGATTTTTTGTACTTTGTGCCATGAAAATTCCTCCTATTGAATATAATAATTGAACACTCTTCTGTATTGAAAAACTTCTACTTACCAAGAAGTTTTACTTTTCCTCTTTGATGATATTTATAAGTCCATATGTGTAATTTACACCTAAATGAGATAAAAGTAAAGCTATTTTTCTGAAATTTACTAATAATTTATTTTCAATTTATAAGAACTGTGGAAGCACATCTTATGAATACTCGTTCGACTCATGGTAAAATAGTTGGTATTAAACGATAGAAGAGGTGGGACTTATGAAAATTACATCGATCGAACCAACACCTAGTCCGAATACGATGAAAATTAATTTGAATGAAGAGCTTCCGATGGGAAAAAGTCATAATTATAAAAAGGAGTCAAAAGAAGGGGCACCTGAAGTGATCCAAAAGGTACTTGAGATTGAAGGGGTCAAAGGGGTTTATCATGTAGCAGACTTTTTAGCAGTCGAAAGAAATGCCAAGTTTGACTGGCGAGAAATATTACCGCTAGTTCGAAAAGCGTTTGGACAAGACGAAGGTGAGGAAAGTGGAAAGGGTCAGAAAATAGATGAGCATTTTGGTGAAATTAAAGCGCAAGTTCATATGTACAAAGGGGTTCCTGTTCAGATTAAGTTGACTGACGGAATGGAAGAAAAACGCTTTGCTTTGCCCGAAACTTTTGCTAAGGCTGCTCTTGATGTACAAGGGCCAGATGATAATCTTGTAATGGTCAGAAGATGGAAGGATTTCGGTGTCCGATACGGAGAAATGGACCAAATCGGAGAAGAAATGAAAGAGGAACTGATAGCGGCATATCCAGCCCAAAGGCTAGAGGAAATTGTTAGGGCCGCCCAAAATCCTGATAAGCAACAAACTGGAAAGGCACGAAAAAAAGTTGCATTAGATGAATTTACGGATCCCGATTGGAGAAAGCGATATCAGCTTCTCGAACAAATGCCGGATCCGACTACTGAAGATCTTCCATTGCTCCAACAAGCTTTAAAGGATGAGAAAGCTTCCATCCGACGACTTGCAACGGTCTATCTAGGAATGATTGAAGATAAACAGGTACTACCGATTTTATATGAAGCATTGAAAGATAAAAGTGTGACAGTAAGAAGAACAGCGGGAGATTGTTTATCTGATTTAGGTTATTCAGAGGCAATTGAGGCGATGATGGTAGCCTTAAAGGATGATAGCAAACTGGTCCGCTGGCGGGCAGCAATGTTTTTATATGAAGTAGGGGACGAAAGAGCTTTGCCTGCATTGAAAGAAGCAGAACAGGACCCTGAATTTGAGGTAGGTCTTCAAGTGAAACTGGCGATTGCTCGGATTGAACAGGGCGAAGAAGCTAAAGGTTCCGTATGGAAGCAGATGACCGAAGCTCGGAAAAAATAACAAATGCCAAGTGCCAAGTGCCGGGCCTGTTCCTCTGGCAGAGGCTTGGCGCTTTCTAACATAAACTTTTTATAAGGCTTAACGAGCAGTAAGACCTCCACCTCAAAAGTCTAAGTAAGAGAAGATAGGTGGGGGATCAACTGCCCGTAAAGCTCCGAAATAATGAACACAGACTAAATACATCTGCGGCAACGTCTGCGTGACTAGCAAGCTGCAGGCCTCAGGCTTTCCATATCAGTAGGGGATGACAGAAAATCCCACTGATGGAAGTTTCACTTTATATGATAGACTTGTCTCCACGTTTTAAATCATGCTTTTATCAATACGTTGTTTTGTTTCGATGGTATTTTTATAGCTTTTATGAATAGCAGCTTGGACATTTCCTATATAGACCTTATCGCTCAGCAATAAAAGATTAACTTCAATCCCTTGTTTTGCAGAAGTAGCTGCTGCTTCCGCCATGTTGGCGCTTCCAGCTAATTCCCCTAACACACTCTTGTTAGCAATAGGGATCAATTGTACAATCCAACTTAAAATAATTTCACAATTTTTAACAACAGAAACTAATGGATCTGTTGCTTTTTTCATTGCTTCTTCATACTTAACAGGAAACGCTGATTTGAATTTTGTGGCCTTCACGACCTCTGCAAGTGCAATCATATCCTCTGTGGCAAGTCTCATGCATTGATGACGTATACCTTCAATCTCATTTAACGATATAGGCATTTTCTTTTCATTGTTAGTTACTGTCACCTTATAGGACATTTCCAGCAACGAGGCTGCCATTGCAGCAATGGTTGAGGCTGCACTACCGCTAGCCGGATTTGGAAATTCGGGAGACGCTAATTTTTCAAGATATTCATATACAGTTAATTCATCTATCCTATTCAGATTCATCACCTTTTCCTTAATATTCCTAGTTGCTAAGTACTTTTTTCCATTCTTTTAGAGAAGGGCTACAAAAACCTCTCTAAACTTTTCACGGTCTTCTGCTGTAAAAGGTTTGGGTCCTTTTGTGCGTTTGCCACTTTTTCGGGCCATGGCACTTAAATAACGGGTTTGTAATAATTGGTCGATGTTTTCATTCGTATAAATGGATCCTTTGTGGTGTATAACCGTACAGCCTTTTGCCAAACCAAGTGAAGCAAGTCCATAATCTTGCGTTACAATCAGATCACCTTTTTGTACTAATTTCATAATCCGGTAATCAGCTGCGTCAGCTCCAGAATCAACATAAATGGTCTCAACACCAGCTGGCTTTTCTACATTAGAATAATGGGAAAAACTTGTTACAAGGATGACGGGAATTTCGGCTTTCGTTCCTTCTGTAATAATTATATCTTTAACTGGACAGGCGTCCGCATCTACATAAATTTTCATCTAGTCGCTCCAATTAATTATGAGATTTTTATAAATGGCAAATAGAAAATAAAGGATATTATTTTATACAGATTTTCCGTCAGTTGGGACTGAAGAAACTTTATGATGGAAGTTTTACTCTAAAAAAATCCATCCTCAACTAAGAATTCATATCCTTAAAGCTGTCTGAAAAATAGGCAAAGCACCTAATTTGAATACCCACATATATTAGCTTCTGTGAGAACAATTAGGAAGGAAGTCAGTTATGAACACAAATCAAGAATTGACCATTTTGAACACAGGGCAAAACCAAATCCATAATGATTATAAAGTGATCGAAGTGAATGTTTCAAGTTCTACAGAAGGTTTGTATGCCGTGTGTACACCTGTCAAAATTAAGGATCAATGTAAAATACTATGGGAGAAGTAGGTTGGCTAGGAGCAATTTTAATACAAACAAAGATAGCCAGGCGGCTTCCAAGTTCGGAAGCTATCTGGCTCTATTTAGGTTATCCCTAATTTACTAATTTAAATTCGTGAACCCAGACTTTCATTTCTGGAAGCCATGGCATTCCAGGGTGAATGGATAGAATTGATTGCTTGTAATCTTCAACCGATTCATAGCCTTCTTTGCGTGCATCTTCATCGGTTAATTCCCCTAAAGATTGACGGTATATCTTTTCTACAACAAATTTTTTTCCTTTTAACTCCATAATTTCACCTGGATCAGCGTATCGTCCATTCCGTCTTGTTGCTGTTTTCTGTCCGGCCAATACTTTTTCAACATCTTTATCAATTGTCACAAGGCGTTCAATAGTACATGTTTTTGGCGGCAATTCTTGGTTCTGTATGTAATCTTTCATTGAAATAACATCCTTTCTAAACCATGCGTTTAAATAAAGTTGAAGGGAAAGACTACAACGATACGTTGTTAGTCTCCTTCATATTATAGAATGTCCAACAGAAAAGTGCCACTATCAACTAATTGGACAGTGGCACTCTCCTTGTTTTTAACTTAGTAAAAGCCTTTTTTATCAAGATTAACGGGCATTAGAGCCCCACTCAAGATTCTAAGTACAATCAAGATGAAAGGTGAGGAATCAAATGCCGATAAAGCTCCGAAAATTGAACACAGACTAAATATGTCTGCGTGACTAGCATTTTGTGGCTAGTGCTTTCCAACAGTGGGATGAAAGACCCTCCTCTAAAGGAAGTTTCACTTTATTCCCAGTTGTTACCTTGTTGAGAAGATTGCCCCTGTAACTGTTGTTGTAGGGCTTGTTGTGACTGTGTCAATTGATCCGTAATTTGATTCAACATATTCATGGATTGAAGGGATTGCTCCACATTGCTTAACATTTTTGCGGTTTGTTGAATCGATTGCTGCAACTGTTGAAACGTCTTTTGTTGTTGCTGTTGTGCCTGTGAACTAAAGCTTTGCATTTGTTTTAAAAGTTGATTTGGTTGAAGTGATTCCTGTTCTGATGATTGTTTATTACTTTGTTGCTCATTGGCTCCAAAATTTTTCAGTGTTGACTGGATTTCTTTCAATTGATCCTTTAAAGGTGCTAGTTCTGATGCGATTTCCTCTTCAGCTTTTGCTGCTGCAACTCTTTCAATTTTCGCTAACTCTGCAGATTTGGCTCTTTCCTTAAACTCTTTTTCCTTGTCATTTCCCATCGCCATTTCCTCCTTGAACTGATTTTCTGGAGATGATTGAGTGTCTTTAACGCCAGCTGGAATTGGCTTCAATTTATTTTTAATGGTTCTAAAGTTTAACGAAGCAGCTAAAAACAAGATAATTAGGAAGATCAACACACCATAAATGGCAATGCACCTCCATTTCATGACTAACAACTTTCATGTTAGACAAAGATATTATTTACTAGCTAAAAGGATTTTATTTTGCTTTTATGGCGATACATAATAAATGGGTGTGGAAGGAAAAAGTGTTAATAAAAAAAGGTGAAATACCGAGAGATAAACAATATTACAAAATAAGTTGGTATTATTCATTTTAATTAAAGAAGGCAAAATATGAGTGATTTAAACATATTATTTGTTCAATGATGACTATAGTCTCATGAATTTTTATAATATTCAATCTAATATAAAAGAGTAAGAAGCAGACAAGATTAAGGAGTGTGATGATTCTGAAGCTAAATATCATGGCAATTGTGTTGTCTTCTTCGATTTTACTTGTAGGGGGTTTGCTTTGGGGAGGGAATTCGGCTAAAGCAGCAAGCGAAAATAAACCCATTATTCCTGATGCTCATAATATCCATGAAACCTATTTTGATGGGATCGACGGAAATTGGCTGACAACGGCAAATCCAAAACAATTCGTTCAAGCAACACTCTATGGTAACATTGGCCTGGCACCCACCAATTGGGGGGACGAGAAACAAGGTACTGGCTGGCATCAAATGTATAAACCTGCACCAATTACAGGAACTCAAGTAAATGGTATTTTTGATGATGCACAATTTGTGATTCGAGTTCCTGATCAGTGGAATGGAAAACTTGTTGTCTCAGGGATTCCAGCAACAAGAAACGAAACTTCTACTGACCTGTTATTCAGTGATTTTGTCCTTGAAAAGGGTTATGCATTCGCAGCTATTGATAAAGGCACACAGGGAGAGACTTCAGATACTGATACTTTTGCAAAAGCTAAAAATGCCCTGGTAGACGATGATGATAGTGTCGCCGAATGGAATCTTCGGTTCCGCCAAGTAACAAAAGCTGCTCAAAATTATTTGACAGAGGATTTCAAAGACCAACTTATCGAACCAACTGAGGCCAATCCAGCGAGTCATTTAGTTAGCGATACCCATAAAGTACCAACCTATGCAATGGGGATTTCCAATGGCGGCTATGTCATCCGTTATGCCTTGGAAAATGATGGGTTTGAAAAAACGGGAGAACCTAGACTATTTGATGGTGGAGTAGACTGGGAAGGGGTTTTATGGACTGAAAAAACGCCAAATCTTATAAGTGCTTTAACCCCGGTTGTAAACAATGCAGAGCAAGCTATTTATGGAACTGGTAAAGAAAAGGAAAAAGCGATAAAGAAATTATATAAAGCAGGCCTTCCAAAAGGATCAGAGAAATTATGGGCTTATCATGATCAAGTTTATTGGTTTGTTACATTAAACATTTACCGTGATCATTTTGATCCTGGCGCTCCAGGGAGTATCCCATGGCAGGATTACTTAAACTTCAATGGTAACGTGAGGGATCGTTCTTTCGATCACATCTTTGAAAACTATAAATACGTAACACGGCCGAAAGCGGTCAAAGAAAATATTAAAGCTATTGCCAATACAGGAGATATTGAGGTTCCATTAATTAGTTTTACAGGGTCACTAGATGCTTTAATTTTCCCGGAAATCCATGCCGAAGGGTATCAAAAATTAGTGAAAAAAGCGGGTAAAGACCATCTTCATCGACTTTATACGATTGAAAATGGCAATCATGTAGACAGTCTCGTCTGGAATGGAGGTGCCGATCCGGATAAAGAGCTTCAGCCTTTGCTTCCATATGCTCATCAAGCTTTTGATTTACTAGTTGATTGGGTTGAAAACAATGACGGACCTCCAAATAGCAAGACCATTCCTACACCAGAAAATCCTGTTAAAGTTATCGATATAAAAACAGGTCAAGAAAGAGACCCACGTATAACTGAATAAAATAAGAGCTGGTTTTTAAATTCTCTTTTTAAAAATTAAGTGACCCAAGAGTCGTAAAGAGACAAGATATGTTGAAAACCTTGAAGATTTATTAGGCTTAACGGTCAGTAAGATCTCCACCTCAAGATTCTAAGTAGAAAAAAAGAAGATAGGCGGTGGATCAACTGCCCGTAAAGCTCGGATTGTTGATATAAGATTTATACTTATAAAGATAGTGCAGGCATCTTCCGTAAAATTGGAAGATGCCTGCACTTGTTTCTGTTGCATTTTTTCTTTTAAATTAGTGCTTTATCTTTTATACTAGTATAATATGCGTTAAATTTGAACAAACAGGATATGAATTCAAATGATCTTGATAAGATAGATGAATTATTGCTTTACCATAGGAGGTACATGGAATTGACCGTGACAAGAGGAGAAACAATGGTTGCTGAGATCAACCGATTAGATGAAAAAGGTTCAGGACAAGCTGTAGTATGGCGTGAAAATGAAGAAGGCAATCTTAAGAAATTAAAACTAACAATCCCGCAAACATTGCCAGGTGAAAAGGTAAGGGTAACGGTGGACCGGCCGGACCGAAGAAGATGGAAGGCATTGCCAGATGAGATTGTAGAGGCGAACTCTCAAAGAACGGAACCACCATGTCCGCATTTTGATAAATGTGGAGGATGTGTATGGCAGCATTGGACTTATGAGGGACAACTGCAACATAAGACGAATTATGTAAAACATGCGATTGAATCCCAAGGTTTTGATCCGTCTTTAGTACAAGAAACGATTGGAATGGACGATCCATGGCATTATCGGAATAAAATGGAGTTTACTTTTGCGCCTGACGGCTCGATGGGACTTCATGAACAAGGGAATTTCCGTAAAATTATTTCCCTTGAAACTTGTTTAATCGCAGGAAAAGAAATGGTAGAAGCAGCGATGGAAGTTGCAAAATGGGCTAAGCAACATGAATTATCTGGCTATAACAAAGATGCTCATGAAGGTTTGCTTCGCCATTTAATGGTAAGACAATCGTTTGCAACTGGAGAAATTATGTTGGCCTTGTTTGCAACAGAGGGGCCCCAAGATCATCTACAAGAGACGGCTGATGATTTAGTAAAACGCATTTCGGATAAGTTTCCACAAGTGAAGAGCCTATTATGGATGGAAAACACGGATTGGGCAGATCGAACACAGTCCGAAAAAACACATGTACTAGCAGGAAGAGACTTCATTTATGATGAAATGGACGGGTACCGTTTCCGTGTCTGGTTTGATACGTTTTTCCAAACAAATCCAACTCAAGCACAAAAGTTAGTTGATTTAGCGATTGAAATGGGACAACCAGTTAAATCGGAAAAAATGATTGATCTTTTTTGCGGAGTAGGTACGTTCTCTTTACCTTTTGCAAAACAGGTAGGGGAGTTAGTAGGAATTGAAATCGTTGAAACGTCAATTGAATCGGCTAAGCGCAATGCAAAGGATAACGGCATTGAAAATGCTTCATTTTTAGCAAAAGATGCTAGAAAAGGTTTCGATCAAGTAATAGAGGAATTTGGTAAACCTGAATTATTACTACTTGATCCGCCACGTTCAGGTGCTGGGGGAAAAGTGATGAGAAGGATTGGCAGAGCGCAGCCAGAACGAATTGTCTATGTTTCATGCAATCCATCCACGTTTGCAACGGATATTAAAGAACTAGAGCCCTTTGGTTATGAACTACAAATCGTACAACCCGTTGACCTGTTTCCACATACGGTGCATGTTGAGTGCTGCGCTGTACTCGTTAAAAAATTGTAGAGCAATAATAAACCCCTGTGCCATACAATAAACTCAGTCATAGGACTCCTGTAGGAAACTTGTAGATAAAGGAAAGAAAAAAAGACAGAATAAAAAGGATGGGAGCAGGAATCCCATCCTTTTTGCGTAAACAAAAGCCTATTAAATCAGAATTTATAGGAGATACGGAGAAGAAAAAGAGTGAAAAAATGCAGGAGTCGTGCAGAACTCTTTTTTGTAATGAGTGAAAATTAGGTGGCATAGGAATGCGGGTTGGAGGGTAACAATACAATAATATTTCTATAAATATATTTTTTCACTGTTAAAATAAACAATTTCCCTTTCAGATCCATAATTAAATAAAAATAAAAATAAAAGAGATTATATTTTGAACAGGAGGAGTTCTTATGTCAGTGGTCATGAGTGGTAAAGATGTTGCAAATCGAATAAAAGAAGGAATCAAACAAGACATACAGGAACTTAATGCCAATGAAATTTCTCCATTAGTTGCGATTATAAGAGTTGGTGATCGGCTGGATTCCATTGGGTATGAAAGGTCAGCTATAAAGGTAGTAAATGAGTTGGAAATTAAATCGCAAACTTTTCATTATCCAGAAGAAATAACAGAAGAAGAATTTATTACTGAATTTAAAAAAATAGATGATCGCAAAGATATTCATGGGATCTTACTATTAAGGCCATTACCAGAGCATATTGACACTGAAAAAATTAGTATGATTATACACCCAGATAAAGATATTGATGGAATGAGTCCATATAATATCGGGAAAGCTTTATCGCCAAATATAGGAGATTTTATACCTTGTACACCAGATGCTGTTTTGAAGACATTAGAATATTATGATATGGATGTACAAGGAAAAGATGTAGTAATTGTCGGACATAGCCTCGTTGTTGGACGACCACTATCTACACTATTAATGGATAAAAATGCTACTGTAACGGTATGTCATTTACATACAAAAAATGTAATAGAAAATTGTAAAAAAGCTGATATTTTAATTTCAGCAGCTGGTAAAGCGGGCTTAATAACAAAGGAACATGTTAAAGAAGGGGCCATCGTCATCGATGTAGGAACAAGTTATGACGAAAGTGAAAAATTAGTTGGAGATGTTGCTTTTGATGAGGTGAAAGAGAAAACGTCTTATCTTACTCCTGTACCTGGTGGAATTGGTGCCATTACAACTACAATTTTAGCACAACGTGTAGTCTTTGCAGCTAAAAAACAGTTGCAAAAGGGATTTTGATTTTTCAGTAGAAATCGTTGCGGATAATAAAAGAGGTTAAGTGGAGTATTAATTGGTAAAGGAGAGAGGTCATTTCGTCAGTCTGCTAAAGTGTTAAATTGCTAGGGATTGACCCTTATTCTTTAAGTTTTAACCTTGCAATATTTTTTAATAGTCCTAGTACTATAATAATTAATTATGATTCCTTACTAGTAGATATCAAATTATCAGTTCAGTTGCAACAAAATAATAAGGTTTATTGACGGTATGAATTATTGTCCTAAAATAAAGACTATTAATAAAAACATGAAACCTTTTATTCAGTTAATCGTAGAAAGAATAGAGGGAGTGATATAAATTGAAAAAGTATATCGTCTTTATTTCAAGCTTTGCTGTCTTTTATGGTCTGTTTCAAATTGTATCAGGTTTGATTATAACAGCTTTTCACAATCCAACCTTTGCGTTAATGAATTCCAATTTAAGCCAAGAGGTATCATTTGGAAATATAGGAGCATTTCCTTTAGTTACTATTTTATTCATAGCTACATTAGCTTACTTCTTTACACAAAAGTTAGGGACAGTCAAACTAAAAAGTGTTTTGATCAAAAAGTAATAAAAACAAGAAAAGCGGGAGAACGTGACACCCGCTTTTTTCTGTTGGCTGTATTACTATTTCATCATGTCAAAATAATTATTATCTTGTCTTTTTTAATAAATCCATTAATTCAGAGGCACTCTCCCAAAATTCTATATGTTGATCTGCGTAAATGATTGCTTCTGATTTCTCTCCAAGTTGATAATCGTTAGGGAGGAATAAGGGAATGTTTTTCTTACCTAATAAATAATCAGGTACAAATGGATTTTGCTGCTTGGCATTTTGAAGAAGCAGCTTTACTTTAGAAGTTACTCCATTTTGAAAAAATTCAATGAGTACCCTGTTATAGGTCCCATTTGCTGTCATACTTTCATTGAATTTGTTTAGAAGAGCTTCCGCTTCCTTAAATAAGCCCCGTTCCATCAAAGCAGTAAGCAATTCATACCGAACACCTTGATTGTCATGTTGATTTAATTCTAAAAGTTCCTCATATTGCTTAATGGCCTCTACTAATCTGTCAGTATCCCTGAGTAGTTCCGCATATTTGAATTTTGCCCTCATATAAGGGCGGGTACGAACAATTCCCCAGAAATCGCCAATATTTTCTCCAATAAATTTTTCCCCTAGATCTTTTTCTCCCGCCTCAATCGCTTTTAATAAAAGCTCTTCTTCTTTTTGAGGGTTGAATTCAAAATCAGCGTAAATAATATAAGCATCTGGACTGTTTGGGTATAATTCTAATGCCTTTTTCGCTAACTGCTTTTTCTGAATTTCAGAACTTGATTCATAGGCATCATATAATAATTCCTGAGCTTTTACTTTGTCCGATAATGCCTTTTTAGATGTGTGAGAATTATTTATGCGCTGGTTTAAGAATAGATTAACTTCATCCAGTGATTCAAATTTTTGATTCTGCAAATCACTCTCTAATCTAAAAAGTTCTCTTTCTGTGCTAATACTAGTATGTGAATGATTATTCGATAAATCTTCATCATTTTCATAGAATAGATCTTCGTCATCATTGACGGAAGTATCGTCGAAGATTTCCTCAAAGTCGATGTTATTAAGTTTTTCCTCTAGATCTTCAATTTCATCTTTTAGTGTTTTTTCGATATCCTTGTATTTGGCTGATAAACTACTGCTAGAGATATCAAACTCCTCGGCTAATTGATTTCGAGTCATCCATCCACCGAAGGGGATAAGTTGATCAATTAAGTAGATTAATGCAGCGATATAAATGCCCGTTTTAACAATCTTTGGATTTCTTTTTGAACAATACTGATGCCAAAGGTAAGTTCCCAGCTTAATAATAATTTCATCATGCGAATTTGCCATATAGTCTTTAAACCCATGTGCTACATCATAATGTTTTGGTGAGATCCACTCAAGGTCCTCCATCGTAGGTTCAGGACCAAAAACAAAAAGGTTAAGGGCTTCTGGATAATTTTTGTTTAAATAATGAGTAGGATTAGTCTCCTCATTATCCTCAAGTAATTGAAAGACCGCTTCTTTAACACGATTAGTTAAGTTAGCAGGTAAATCAATAAAAGAGGTAAAGAAAACGAAAAATTCATTTACGGGAAGGATGGTGCCAATTACAATTCCATCCGTTTCTACTGGATGGTCATCATCGAGCACTTTTACCTTATATATATCATTAGTGAAGATGTCTTCTAGTGTTAAAAGCTTGCTTTCATTTTGATCTTGCACGATGGCAATGATAGGTTTTGTTTTTTTCCATGATAGTAAAATATCCTTTATTCTTCTACGAGTCCACTTATAACTATTTTTATCAATGTACTGTTCTAAGATTGTTTTTCCTTCTATTTCAATCGAAGTGATATACCAGGATACGGTAAAAAAGTGAAACATTTCAAGAGCTTCTTCGGGAATGAACAATTCTGATAGCCGTTGGGCTAGGAAATTATTCATCTCCTCTTCATAAGTATTTACGGCAAAATCAATTATATCAACCTGCAAATCTCTTAATTCTTTATCCAGTAAGGATTCTATGGAAATAACATTGCTTTCCCCACAACATTTCTTATATTTTTTTCCGCTCCCACATGGACACAAGTCATTTCTACCTACTTTTTCCACTAATTTTCATCCTCTGTTCATTTATAGTTTTACGATTAGTTTAAATAATTATACAGTTAAATGTGTTCAAATTAAAGTGAATGTAAGATAGTGAAATTTTAACGTTAACTATTTGCGTATATGCCCAAACAAAAAATAAAGAGTGAGCACAGCCGAGCGAATAGATTTGTTATATTTCTAATTTTGTTAAAGCCTGTCATATGGCAGCAGGTTATCTTTTAATTGCTCTGCGATTATAGTTGTAAATTTTGAAAGAATCCCAGAAGTATTTGGTTTAATTTTTAAAAGTGCTTTCGGGGCTGAAGAGTTATTTGGCGGCATTATTGGTTCAGCTGTCATGTGGGGAGTAAAACGCGGTCTTTATGCAAATGAAGCAGGTCAAGGTACAGGTGCTCACCCAGCGGGAGCTGCTGAAGTATCTCATCCAGCAAAACAAGGGCTAGTACAGGCGTATTCTATCTAATTTTTAGTAGTGACGTCAACCGCTATGATGATTTTATTCACGAACCAATACAATGTAATCAACGAAAAGAGGGGGGCTCTTATTACCGAAAATCTCCCGGAGTTGAACCAGGACCTGGTTACACACAAGCAGCAGTTGATACTATTCTGCCAGGCTTTGGTCCAGAATTTGTTGCTATTGCCCTATTCTTCTTTGCTTTCACTACCATTTATGCCTACTACTATATTGCTGAGACAAATTTAGCCTATCTTGTTCGTGGTAAACATAGAGCCAAGGCATTTATTGCATTAAAAATTGTCCTGTTAGGAGCCATTTTCTATGGAGCAATCAAAACTGCAACAACAGCATGGGCTATGGGGGATATTGGACTTGGAATTATGGTTTGGCTTAACTTAATTGCTATATTATTACTATTCAAACTAGCCTACACAGCTCTATTAGATTACGAAGAGCAGTTGAAGCAAGGAAAAGACCCTGAATTTAATTCTTCTAAACATGGAATTAAAAACGCTGACTTCTGGAAAGATGGTTATGTAAATTCTCAAAAACACAGTGGTCAGAAAATTCAAGATACAGTTGAAAAAGATCCTTTTGATAGTGGACTTTAATCAATACAGGGAATAACTAGACTTGGTAAATTAACCGATGGGAATGGCTTTCAAATAAGTGATTAGGTATGTTAATAGGGCAGATCAGAGGATCTGCCCTATTTTCATGTCAATGAATGTCTTTAATATATTCAATGATAAAATCTAGTAAAAGTGTTCTAATTTTAATAGGACGTACATATTGTATATTAAAAGGTCTAATGTAATTAATAGGAGGGCTATTTAAATGAAACTATTAAAAAACCGAAAAAGAATTTTAGGAAATAAGCGAATTGGTGTGCTCAGTAACTTAATTTACGATGAATATGATCAAAAGTTAACGAAGTTGTCAATGTCATGCGAGATGAGTAAATCAGAGCTGACCGAACAACTTTTGCAGATTGCATTAGATTCGCCAAATGTCGTTGAGTGGTTACAAGATAAGTATAACAAGGTGGAGGAATATCGTGTACGCCCGTTAAAGATTAATAATAAGATTCATTATTAACATCTCTCGGTTTGTTTGCTGAGAGATTTTTTTTGTTTTAAATAGAGTGTAGGCGAATACACACTTCACAACGTACAAGTTGATTATAAGTAAAGAGTGAATAGGATGATGGAGACAAAAGAAAAAGGAGTGCCTTTTATGTTTCCATATCAATTCTATCCTTATAATCAATATCCAAATGAACAATTGAATTACGACCAATCAATTCCTTATCAATCAGATAATTATTACAATGAGGAGAGGACATTTGGCCAACCATTGCCGTTTCCATCCCCGGGAGGACCGCCATCAGGACTACCAGGATCACAGGGGCCAATGGGGCCACAAGGGCAAGGGCCACAATCAGGACCGCCAAGCTCTCCGCCACCGGCTTTTGTACCGGCGCAAACACATCAACAAGTAAGTACGTTTGCGGTAGATCCAGGCAGCATTAGAAGATGTTTATTTAGATATACGTATGTATGGCAAAGAAATCGCCAACAATACTGGCTTTATCCTATTTTTGTTGGTAGAAACTCTGTCTCCGGATGGCGTTGGAATGGCTTCTCTTGGGTATATTTTGGAGTAAGTCTTCGTGAAATTGAATCATTTACTTGTGTTTAAGAAAAGTGGAAAAGAATGAATAGTTGAAATCATTATAGTTGACTTAAAACTTAACTTTGTTCGACCAATTAAATGATTGTTTGTATTGGGAGAGAAGGGAGAGTTACTATCGTAATTAGGGAAACAATGCTATTAATTCATGCAAGATGCTTGATGACATAAATTTTAATTCCTATTAATTTATCAGATTAGTTCTGTATATATATATATGAATAAAGGGGATAAACTCTAACAGGAGAGGTTGCCAATGGACAATCGGAAGAGCAAATTTCGTTGGATTGTCTTTGTTTCTGTTATGCTCACATACTTATTGATGTCGAGTCAGAGAACGGCACCGGGATTAATCACAAACCAATTGATGGGGGAACTTCATGTCACTGCTTCAACCATTGGATTATTGGCAAGTATTCAATTTTTGGTTTATACAGGTTTACAGATACCGATGGGAATATTGGCAGATCGGTATGGACCTAATTTTTTCCTAATCTTTGGAGCAACCTTAACGGGGCTTGGTACGATCATTTATAGTTTGAGTACCTATGAAGGAGTCTTGTTTATCGCCAGATCTTTAACAGGACTTGGAGATGCGACGATTTGGGTGAATATGGTGATTATTTTGGGCCAATGGTTCAAAGCAAAGGAGTTTGTACGATTAATAGGCTTTGCGGGAATGACTGGCAGTCTAGGATTTCTTTTGGCGACAGTTCCTTTTTCGAAAGGGATTGATTTCCTAGGTTGGAGAACGATGTTTTTCTTTACAGGATGGAGTTTGTGTTTATGTGGCCTACTTCTTTATTTTGTACTTATAAAAGTTCCTAAGCACTCTCTTATTTCCGTAAAAACAGAAAGCGGTCGTGAAAAAATTGGGAAAACTCTTATTAGAATGGTTTTTAAACGGCAGGCATGGGCCTTATTTTTTTGTCATTTTGGGCTAGTAGGGGCATTTGTCGGATTCGTCGGTTCGTGGGCCGTGTCCTATGGAATGGATATGTATGATATGTCTAGAAGTGAAGCAAGCAAATTGAATATGATTGGAATCATTGGGGCACTGATTGGTGCTCCTCTTTCAAGCTGGATTTCTAGTTTGCTAGGAAAAGTAAAAAAGCTTTATATGACTGTTCATATCATCATTTTACTGAGCTGGGCTTGTTTTCTTTTATTTAAGGGAAATCCTTCACTTATCTTGTTGTTTTTCCTTTTTTTTATAATTGGCCTATGTTATGGGGCAAGTACTTTAACGTTTGCCGTTGTTCGAAAAACATTTCCATTAAAGGAAGTTGGTTTGGTAACAGGGTTTGCAAATACGGGTGGTTTCTTGAGTGCTGTTTTGCTGCCAAGTGTTTTTGGGTTCGTATTGGAGCGAGCTTACTTAGCTACAGGTAGTATGACTGTTGGCTATGAAAGGGGCTTTATTATTCCTGTGATTTTTTCGGTAGTTGGTTTAATTGGGGTATTAATAATACAAGAAGACCGATCGCAAGAAATAGAATTTAGTAATAAGAAAACTTGAAAAATGCCAGGCATCTTTCGGTTAGGAAGGTACCTGGCACTCTATAAAGTAAATTTATTTTGAATTCGGTGATGTTGAAGATTCAGGTGATGTTACTTTATCATAAAAATCAACAAATTTATCTCGATCTTCGCTATTTCGATAAGCCATTGCAACTCGTGGATGTTCATTTAAGACACCTGAAATCATGTAGGGGATGATATAGCCCCACTCCCATTTTTGACGCATATCTAACATATGCTTTTCAATAACACCAAGTAGCGGCTTCATTTCATAGCTTGTTTTTTGGATGTAGCTTACAAGGAGTTCTGTGTGACAGTTCCCTGCAGCACGTCCCATTCCATAAACAGATGAATCAAGGAATGTAACCCCATTTTGCATCGCAGATAATGTATTTGCAAAGGCTAGCTGCAAATTATTATGTGTATGAATCCCAAGCTGTTTGTTTGGAAGCATTTCTTTGAACTTTTTGACTTGGTGTGCGATATCAGATGGATCTAAACTTCCAAAGGAATCTACAATATAAACCACATCAACAGGGCTTTCTCTTACCATTTCAAAAGCTTTAATCAGTTGGTGTTCTGGGACACTAGATAAAGCCATGATATTAAGTGTAGTCTCATAGCCTAAATCATGGAACATTTGCACAAGTTCTAAGCCTTTGTCGACTTCTCTTACATAGCATGCCACACGAATCATATCAAGAACACTTTGCTCACGAGGCAAAATATCATTAGGATCTACTCGTCCAATGTCAACAAGTGCTGAAAGTTTAGTGAACTTTTTCTCAGGAATTATTTCTTTTAGGAAGTTGTCATCAAGAAATCTCCATGGATTTGGTTCAGTTGCATTGAGAAGCTTCGCGGAATTTTTATATCCAATTTCCATATATTCTACGCCTGCAGCACTCAGGCCATTATATAAGTCTTGTACAAATTCTACGCTAAAATCCCAATTATTTACTAATCCTCCATCACGTATGGTGCAATCTAAAATTTTAATATTATTCTCCATGGCTGTATCTTCCTTTCTATTTATAGCTTATTATGTATTTCACAATAATAGGTTTGTTACTATTCCTACTATAATATACATTGTAATTAAAATAATCAATCAATTTTAATCATAGATTTTTAAATATCAGTAGGTAAGGCTTCTTTATTATTGGAAATAAAAATGCTAAATTCATGTTCAAATGATCTCAAGATTAAAGTAAAAGTGCATAATCTAATGTTATTATTTAAAGTACAAATAAGTGTATAAAAATCAAAAAGGGGTATCCAAAACTTTATATTCATAACTTCTTGGATACCCTTAATTTATTTGAATTTAATTTTTCAAATTTTCAATGGTGTCTGGCACCTGAAAGATAGGGAGGTTGATCTTAAAATTTGTACCTTTTCCAATTTCACTGTTTACATCAATGGTGCCATTCATTCCTTTAATAATGCTAAAAGAGACCATCATTCCAAGGCCAGTACCTTTTTCTTTTGTTGTAAAATAAGGTTCACCGAGGCGGGTGATTTGTTCTTGTGACATCCCCACACCTTGATCACTTATATTAATATTGACGGTATCTTTGAAAGTAGTTAAGTGAATATGGAGTTCACCGCCATTTAACTCCATGGACTCAATTCCATTTTTCATAATGTTGATTAGACATTGTTGGAATTTTTTTCTTTCACCCAAAATAATCAATGGATCTTCCTTTTGATTATTCAAGGTTTGCTTTATTTCCACTCCATTCATAGTGGCTAAAGGAGAAATAACATTAATGGCCTGTTCTATTTCATCAACGATATGAATTTTTTCATTTTTTTCTATTGCTGGTTTAGCAAAGGTTAAATAATCATTGATGATATCAGTAGCGCGATCTAATTCTTTTATAGCAATACCAACAAATTCCTTTCTTTTGTCCGGGGAAATATCTTCGGATAATAATTGCAAAAATCCTCTACTTACTGTTAAAGGGTTACGGACTTCATGAGAAATACTGGCTGCTAAATGGTTAACCATTTGTAACTTTTCAGCTTTTATTAAGTTTTGCAATAATTTAGAGTATGTCCGAATGCCTTCCCATAGAATGATTGAAATGATAATACCTAAAATATTAATACTATAAAATTCAAAGAGAAGAAGACCTGTTAAATGATCCGCGTAAAAAGTGGATTCCAATATTTGAGATATGGTGATCCCAATAACTAATATTGATACTGATAAGAATAGTTTTCGCTTCAAAGTCATTTTTAAATATTGTTTAGAAAGAATACAAACGGCAATGCCGACAATAATAATGACGGCTGAGCCTGCATAAAAGCCACTACCACCTAATATGTAGCGAATAAAAAGGGCAGTAGCTATTTGAATGGTTCCTAATTTATAACCACCGTATAACCCCCCTACAATAAATGGGATATACCGTAAATCCCAGATGTTTTCTCCGTTAGCATATAACGGAAATGCCATACATATTACTAGAGTTAATATAGGGAATAAAGCTATTAACCAACCCTTTAACTCTTTTGCTCGGTAAACATAGATGGCCATGTATATAATTTGCAATATACATAGAGCGAGTAAAATAAATAAAAAGCTGATCAATAAATCTTTTGTAACAATATCCATGTTTGTGTCATGTCCTTATATTTGAAATAATATGATAGTAAGATAATATCAAGTTATAAACTATTACGCTAGTATAATTGGTAGAATTAATTAATAAACATTATGTCAATGGAGAAATTTTTGATTCTTAAAACAAAGAAAAGATTCTAATTAATTCAATCTAATTAGTGCACGCTCTCTCTGATTAAGTTAAATGTAATTTTTTATTGGCTTTATTTAGTCGTACAGAAAACGGTTATCATGTAACAATTAACATAGTTCTTTCTTCTATATTAAAATAATATAAGTAAACCTTCTACTCCATTGTAAACGATTAAGTAATACTAATGATAGTATTTTAATTGAAGTTTTCAAAAAAATCCTTGAAAAAGAAATTCAAATTTCTCTTTTTTCTTAAATTACAAATAAGTGATTAGAGGGTTTTAAGGAGTTGAAACAATGAGTCAGCCAATGATCCAACAAATTAGGGTCGGTATGCCGCGCACACATGGAGTACAAGATGCCGATGAGCCAATGAACCGTTAATGGAATAGTGGAATTGTGAAGCATCCTGTAAAAGGAAAAATCTGGGCAGGTAAAACGAAACTTGAAGGGTATGGTCAAGCTGATTTAAAACATCACGATGGCCTGGAAAAGGCACTATTTGTTTATCCAGTTTCTCATTATCCATTCTGGCAAAAAACATTACAAAGGCCCGACTTTACGATTGGTGCATTTGGTGAAAATTTAGCAGTTCTTCATTTAACTGAAGCGGATGTATGTATTGGGGATGTTTTTCAACTAGGAGAAGTGATTGTCCAAATGTCACAGCCAAGACAACCGTGTTGGAAGCCCGCGCGCCGCTGGAAAATAAAAGAATTAAGCCTTAAAGTCCAACAACAAGGGAGAACAGGTTGGTATTTTCGCGTTTTGAAAGAAGGGTATATACAGGCAGGAGATCATTTTCAGCTCTTAGAAAGGCCATATCCTGAATGGAGCCTCTCTATCTGTAATGATATTATGCATAATCAAAAGCAGAATTTAGAACGATCCGCTAGACTAGCTCAATGTGAACTTCTCGCGCAAAGTTGGCGAAGTACATTAAATAAAAGAATACGGGGTGAAGAAGAAGAAAATAATCGTAATCGCCTTGTTGGACCAAATGAATAGCTTATTTTTAATAAATGAATGGTGTATAGCGAATTAGGTTGTAAAAAAGCCAAGGGAACTCCCATGGCTTTTTAAATTTTCTTATTCAGCGAGCATAATTTTCTCAAGTTCTAGTGGTTCAATATAAGTATCGCCTTTATATGTACGCATATTTCCACCGGAAATTTCGTCAATTAAGATGATCTCATTTGTGTTAGCGTCACGGCCAAATTCTAATTTAATGTCATATAGAGTTAACCCTCTTTTTGCAAGCTCTGATTCAACAAATTTAGAAATTTCAATCGTACGTTGCTTTAACACGTCATATTCTTCTAATGACAAAATTCCGAGCATATCTAGAGCATCTGCAGAGATTGGAGGGTCTTGGCGCTCGTCATCTTTAATGGTTACCTCGACGAATGCGTCTAAGTCTTGTCCTTCTTTAGCATAGGCACCATAGCGTCGTAAAAAGCTTCCAACTGCTTTAAAGCGACAAATCACTTCTAACCCATTCCCGAACACTGAGGCAGGTTTGACTGTCATCGTTGCATCTTTAAAGTTAGCATCCACATAGTGAGTTGGAACACCTTGTTCGTTTAGTTTAGAATAGAAATAGGAGGTTAGACGTAACCCAGCAAGTCCAGCTCCTTCAATTGTTAAACCTACTGTGTTCGCACCAGGATCAAATACTCCATTTTCTCCTGTAACATCATCTTTAAATTTAAGTAAATAGTGGCCATCTTCTCGTTTATATACATCTTTAGTTTTTCCTTTATAAAGTAATTCCATGACGTGCCCTCCTTATGTAATGTATTTTTATCAGGCTTAAAAGGCAGTAAGACCCTCACCTCAAAATCCGAGTACAATTATAAAAGATAGTGGAAGTCAACTGCCCGTAAAGCTCTGTAAGTTGAACACAGACTAAATACGTCTGCGGCAACGTCTGTGTGACCAGCTTCATGTGGCCTTAACCCTTTCATCAATGGAATGAAAAAACCCCTTGATGAAAGTTATACTTTATTATACACGAATATTTAAAAGAGTTACAGATAAAAATGTTCGTTATTTTAACCCTTGTTGGATACCCTCAAATTATCAATGAGTCCTGACACCTAACTTCGTTTATTTTCTCCAAGGTGGTTCATAATATTATGAAATAAAGATCGAAAAGGATGTTGATTTGAAACGCATAATAACTTATTTCGTGAACAATCTCATCCACATAAGAAGCAAATAGGCGTATCTCCAAAAGAGACACGCCTATTTGTGTAAATCTATCATTATTTATGAAGAGGGTAGCTGTTGATTGGCAGCGGCCTTTTTTGCCCATCTATAAGCTAAGAAGAAACAACTCAGCAGAATAATAGCACCAAATGTAAAAGGCAAACTCATATGCCAATCAAATAAAGTACCTGCTAATGCAGGTCCAATCATACTACCTAGACTCATGTAGGCATTATTCATACCAGCGGCAAATCCTTGTTCACGACCTGCTGTTTTTGAAATCAATGTATTAACCGCTGGACGAATTAATGTAGTAGCCGTTGAGAATACGGTAGTAACAAATATGATAAGAAAATAGTTGCTGACAAATAAAAGCCCATAAAGACTAATGGCGGCAACGAGTAGACTAAACAATATGATCTTCATCTCACCGAACATTGTAAACAATTTATTAATAACAAAACCTTGTACAATTACACCGATAAAACCAGCGAAGGTCATAACAATCGCAATATCACTTGGCGTGTAATTAAAATGATACGTTAAATACATCGTTAAAGTGGACTGGTAATTTGCAATCCCAAATGAGAATACAAATACGACAATTAGTAACACAAAATAACTAGTTTTAAAAGAGCGGGTCATCTGTTTAATAAGGTTATCGCCTTTAGTAGAAATTTCAGTGATTACTGGTTTGACGGCTGGAAGAATGAGGAAAGAAAGAATTCCAGCTGCAATTGTTACACTACCTGCAAAATAGAAGGGAAAGTGGATACTTACATTAGATAAAAAACCACCAATTCCTGGCCCAATCATAAAACCTAATGAAATAGCTGCGCCAATCCAGCCCATCACCTTTCCGCGTTCCTCTTTTGATGAAATATCTGCAGCGTAGGCCATAACAGGAGGAATAATAAAGGCAGAACCAACTCCTGTAAAAAACCGACTGAGATATAGCATCCAAAGTTCTGTTGATAGACCCATAGTGATTTGCGAGAGGCCATTTATCAATAGACCAAAAACGATTAGATTTTTACGTCCATGTCGATCAGATAAATTCCCGGCAACAGGTGAAAAAATGAACTGCCCCAAAGACATAATCGCAATGATAAAGCCTAGCGCCTGGCCGGCAGCTCCAAAGGACTTTAAATAATGCGGCATTATCGGAACGACTAGGCCAACTCCACTAAAAGTGAGGAACATGTCGACGATTAATATAAATAAAGCTAATTTTTTTGAAAACTTCATACACATATCTCTTTTCACTTAATTTATTATTCTAAGACACCTCATTATAGCTCTAATAAATGGGTTAAACAATTAAAAAGACTACTAATATAAGCTTTAACCATGAGGTTTAGAAAAGTTACATTGAAGGTAAAATACAGTGAATATTTAAAATCAAAAAAACCACAAAGAAAGTTTAAGTGTCACGACAGAACGATCGCTGTGATCTGCTGACCTCCTAAATATAGGTAGATCGCTTAAGTTCCATGTGATACAAAAAACTTATTGTGGTTACTAGTATGATATGACCAAGCTAAAAAAATAATGACAAATATTGTTATTCCTTCCATAAACTTATGAATGTATTTATCTGGGGTTATTTTAATAATAGAAGATGATGGTTTATTTATAAATTTTTTTTATAGATCTAGTAATGATTTATTGTGGATATCCGGATAAACCATTAAGCAACTAAACATCATTTTAAAACAAATTGCGACAAACTTATACATTTAATTAATTTTATCGACATTTTACAATATTGATATTTTTCAAAAAATGTAAGCGCTTCTAAAAAGTATTTGACTTTTTGTCGAATGTTAATTATTCTAAGAATATAGACAAAATCAATAGAATAATAGCGGATGAATATTGTGGGAGAGTGCAGAGCAACGAAGCCACCGAAGGAGCAAGTTCCAAAAAAGACCCTTGGAACAAAACTCTCAGGTAAATAGAACCACAATAGGACGCAACTCTGGAGAGCGCGTATATATGTAACAACGACACCAAAGGGGAAACCTCTAATTAAAATAGAGTAAATCTCTCAGGTAAAAGGACAGAGAAGGGAATCAAAGCTACAGTTGCCCCTTTTTCTGTCCTTTTTGTGTGCAAAAAGGTGGAAAAAAAGGGAATTCGAACTAACTATCATAAAAAAGCAGTTATGTAGCAAAATATAGAACGAATATCTGAAAAGACGCTGATATTCGTGACTATTGGAATGTTTAGGGGTGAGGTTAACAACTAGAGCAATGCGTCAACATAAACACTAACAATAATTGATAAAGAGATTTTGTCTATTAAATCCTAACTGGAGGTTGTAATAATGAGTACAGAAACAGAGTTGAAGCGAACACCGCTTTTTGAAACATATAAGAAACATGGAGCAAAAGTAATTGATTTTGGTGGTTGGGAACTTCCAGTGCAGTTCTCTAGCATTTTAGAAGAGCATGAAGCTGTTCGTAACGCTGCAGGACTTTTTGATGTATCCCATATGGGAGAGTTTATTATTGAAGGAAAAGATGCTGAAAACTTCATTAATAGTATTGGAACAAATGATATCAGCACTATACATATTAACCAGGCGCAATATACTGTTCTATGTTACCCAGATGGCGGCACAATAGATGACTTGATTGTTTACAAGTTAGAAGATGAAAAGTATTTACTTGTACCTAATGCAGCCAATGTAGACAAAGATTATGATTGGATTAACGAACACCTTAAAGGTGACGTAAAATTTGAAAATATTTCAAGTCAAGTAGGACAACTTGCAATCCAAGGTCCAAAAGCAGAAAGCATTCTACAAAAGCTAACCGATATTGACTTAACTGGAATTGCGTTTTATCAATTCGCGCAAAATGTTACGGTTGCTGGGATTCCAGATGTTCTTGTATCCCGTACAGGTTATACAGGAGAAGATGGATTTGAGCTATACTTAGCAGCTGATAAGGTTGCTGAACTATGGGATAAGCTTTTAGAAGCTGGTAGTGAAGATGGATTAAAACCATGTGGACTAGGAGCGCGCGATACGCTTCGTCTTGAAGCAAAACTTGCTCTATACGGTCAAGAGCTTTCAAAAGACATTACTCCACTTGAAGCTGGAATTGGTTTTGCTGTTAAAGTAAACAAGGAAAGCGACTTTATTGGAAAAGAAGCACTTGCAAAACAAAAAGAAGAAGGCGTAAAACGTCGTATTGCTGGAATTGAAATAACAGGCAGAGGAATTCCTCGTAACGGCTATAAAGTATTCTCAGCATCAGGGGACGAGGAAATCGGTGTTATTACATCTGGTACTCAATCACCAACATTAAAGAAAAGTATTGGACTTGCTTTATTATCAGTTGATCATGCCAAAGTGGGAACTGAAATCAAAGTCGAAGTTCGTAATAAATTAGTAGACGCTGTTGTGGTAAAAACTCCGTTCTATAAAAGAGGATAATTATTTGCAATAAGACGTTATTGATCTAAAAATGAGGGTAATTAATTGAAGGTTAGCACTTTAGTTTTGTGTAAGCAGATCTAATTGAAGTGTTCTACCAACAATTTTATATATTAATATTAATTTACTATTGAAAGGAAGATATTTAATGTCAAATTTACTATATAGCAAGGATCATGAGTGGGTACAACAATTAGAAGGAAATCGCGTAAGAATCGGAATCTCTGATTATGCACAAAATTCATTAGGAGATATCGTGTTCGTTGAAAACCCAGAAGAAGGCGACGATGTAACAGCAAATGAAGCAATGGGTTCTATTGAGTCAGTAAAAGCTGTTTCTGATTTAGTTTCACCTGTTTCAGGTTCTGTTGTTCTTGTTAATGAGGAATTAGAAGATGCTCCACAAACAGTTAACGAACAACCTCTTGAAGCTGGTTGGTTAGTCGAAGTTGAATTGTCAAATACAGAAGAATTGAAATCATTAATGAGCGAGGAAGAATACTTAGCATTCGTTAACGAAGGAGAAGAATAAGATGACCAATACTTTTAGATACCTTCCTGATACAGAACAAGATAAAAAAGAAATGCTCGAATTCTTAGGTATGTCTTCTATTGAAGAGTTATTTGAAGACATCCCATCCGAACTTCGTTTAAAAGGCGAATTAAACATTCCTGAAGCAGATCCAGAACCTATTTTAATGAAGAAAATGAATAGACTGGCTGCACGTAATGTGAACGCAGATCAATATCCGATGTTTTTGGGAGCAGGTACGTACGATCATTACATCCCAAGTGTAGTCGATCATATGATTTCACGTTCTGAATTTTATACAGCCTATACACCATACCAACCAGAAATCAGCCAAGGGGAATTACAAGCAATGTTTGAATTCCAAACCATGGTTGCTGAATTAACTGGAATGGATTTAGCGAACTCATCTATGTATGACGGTTTCACATCTCTAGCAGAAGCTGCTTCTCTAGCGGTTGCGTCAGCAAGACGTTCTAAAGTGTTGATCTCAAAGGCAGTTCATCCGCAATCACGCTCGATTTTAAAAACGGTTGCTAGAGGACAAAACTACGGAGTAGAAGAAGTAAGTCTTTCTGCAGATGTAACGGATTTAGATCAATTAAAATCACAAATCGACAAAGATACAGCAGCTGTCCTTGTTCAATATCCAAACTTCTTTGGTTCTATTGAAGATTTAGCTGAAATTAAGAAAATTGCTGATGAAAATGGTGCTCTTTTAATTGTTAGTTCAAACCCGCTAGCATTAGGACTTTTACAATCTCCAGGGAAATTAGGTGCTGACATTGTGGTCGGTGATATGCAACCACTTGGCATCCCTATGAACTTTGGAGGCCCACATTGCGGATATTTCGCAGTAAAGAAAAAATACATGCGTAAAATCCCTGGACGTATCGTTGGTCAAACTCATGATGATAATGGCAAACGTGGATTTGTATTAACACTACAAGCACGTGAACAGCACATCCGTCGTGATAAAGCTACATCTAATATTTGTTCAAACCAAGCATTGAATGCCCTTGCTTCTTCTATTGCTATGTCAGCTCTTGGAAAGAATGGAATTCGTGAAATGGCACAGCAAAACATTGAGAAGGCAGACTATATGGCGAAAACTCTTCAAAACAAAGGCTTTACTGTTTTGAACCAATCACCATTCTTCAATGAGTTTGTTGTAGAACTTCCACGTCCTGTTAAGGAAGTTAATGAAAAGCTTCTTGCAAAAGGATTCATTGGTGGTTTTGACTTAGGTAATGACTATGGTCAAGAGAAACAAATGCTAATTGCAGTAACTGAACAACGTACAAAAGAAGAAATTGACCAATTTGTAGAAGCATTGGAGGCGGTTGTAAATGCTTGAGTATAACGATCTAATTTTTGAAATCAGTCGATCAGGTCGCGTTGGATACAGCCTTCCGAAAAGTGATGTTGACAGTGTAAACTTAGAAGATAAGTTCCCTAAACACTTGATTCGTGATGAAGAAGCTGAACTTCCGGAAGTAGCTGAGCTAGACCTTGTTCGTCACTATACAGCACTTTCTAATAAAAACCATGGAATCGATAACGGTTTTTACCCACTCGGTTCTTGTACGATGAAATACAATCCTAAAATTAATGAAGATGTGGCTCGTTTAGCTGGTTTTAGCCGCATTCACCCAGATCAGCCAACTGAAACGGTTCAAGGTGCACTTGAGCTTATGTACAACTTACAAGAAGAGCTAGCTGTGATTACAGGTATGGATGCAGTAACTCTACAACCTTCTGCAGGTGCACAAGGGGAATGGACTGGCTTAATGATGGTTAGAGCCTATCATGAGCAAAAAGGTGAAAACCGTACAAAAGTACTAGTTCCAGACTCTGCACACGGTACGAACCCAGCAAGTGCGACTGTAGCAGGCTATGAAACCGTTACGATTCCATCTAATGAAAATGGATTAGTTGACTTAGACGAGTTGAAGAAACATGTAAACAGTGATGTAGCTGCTTTAATGTTGACAAATCCTAATACACTTGGATTGTTTGAAAAAGAAATTAAAGAAATCGCTGAAGTAGTTCATGAAGCAGGCGGATTACTTTACTATGATGGAGCAAACTCCAATGCGATTTTAGGGAAAACAACACCAGGCGACATGGGCTTTGATGTTGTGCATTTAAACCTTCATAAAACATTCACAGGCCCACACGGTGGTGGTGGTCCAGGTTCAGGTCCAGTAGGAGTTAAGAAGGTTTTACTTCCTTACTTACCAATACCACGTGTTGAAAAAGATGGCGATAAATTTGTTCTAAATTCAGATTATCCATTATCGATTGGCCGAGTAAAAGGGTATTTTGGAAACTTTGGAATTAATGTTCGTGCTTATACTTATATTCGCACATTAGGAAATGTTGGTTTACGTGAAGTTTCTGAAGGTGCTGTTCTTCATGCGAACTACTTACGTAAACGACTTGAGCCATACTTTGATTCACCATATCAAGGACAACTTTGTAAACACGAATTTGTCTTGTCTGGTTCAAGACAAAAGAAACTAGGCGTTCGTACGCTTGATATGGCAAAACGTCTGCTTGACTTTGGTTACCATCCACCAACAATCTACTTCCCATTAAACGTGGAAGAGTGTTTAATGATTGAACCGACTGAAACTGAGTCAAAAGAAACAATGGATGCTTTTGCAGATGCAATGATTCAAATTGCAAAAGAAGTAGAAGAAAATCCAGAAGTTGTTCTAGAAGCGCCTCATACAACGGTAATTGGCCGTTTAGACGAAGTGTTGGCTGCAAGAAATCCTGTATTACGCTATACAAAAGAAGAGCAAGGCAAAGAAACTGTAAAAGCTTAAATATTTTTTGAAAAGGAATGAAGCCGAACAGAGAATTATTCTTTATTCTGTCGCTTCATTCCGAATCATGTAAGTTTATTGAGAAACATGACTTCTATT
This sequence comes from Niallia sp. XMNu-256, assembly GCF_036670015.1. Lineage (NCBI taxonomy): Bacteria > Bacillati > Bacillota > Bacilli > Caryophanales > Bacillaceae > Niallia > Niallia sp. XMNu-256. Next base: position 2,444,432 of record NZ_CP137636.1, on the reverse strand, counting down.
TATAAGATAAAATAAAATGTATGAAATGAAATTGGAGGAAACAACATGAAAACTGATGTACAAATTGCGCAAGAAGCAGAATTAAAACCAATTAGTGAGATCGCTGATTCTCTTGGAATTACAGATAATGAATTAGAATTATATGGTAAATATAAAGCGAAAGTATCATTAGATGTATTAGAACGTTTAGAAGATAAGCCAGATGGCAAGTTAATTCTTGTCACTGCGATTAACCCAACACCAGCTGGTGAAGGAAAAACTACAACAAACGTTGGATTATCAATGGGACTTAATAAAATTGGTAAGAAAACAATCACAGCTCTTCGTGAGCCATCATTAGGACCTGTTTTCGGAGTTAAAGGTGGAGCAGCAGGTGGCGGTTATGCTCAAGTAGTACCAATGGAAGATATTAACCTTCACTTTACAGGTGATTTCCATGCAATTACATCTGCACATAACTTACTTGCTGCAATGTTAGATAACCACTTACATCAAGGGAATGCTCTAGACATTGATCCAAAGAATATTGTTTGGAGACGCGTACTTGACATGAACGATCGTTCATTAAGAAATACAATTGTTGGTCTAGGTGGAAAGCCAGATGGTTTTGTACGTCAAACTGGTTTCGATATTACAGTTGCTTCTGAAATCATGGCAATTCTATGTCTTGCAACAAGCATGAGCGACCTTAAAGATAGATTATCTAGAATGGTTGTAGCTTATAACAAATCAGGAGAGGCTGTAACAGCTGGAGACTTAGAAGCAACTGGTGCAATGGCTCTACTATTAAAAGATGCGATTAAGCCGAACCTTGTTCAAACACTTGAAAATACACCTGCATTTATTCACGGTGGACCATTTGCTAACATTGCTCACGGCTGTAACTCAGTTATGGCTACAAGAGTTGGACTAAAACTAGCTGACTATGTTGTAACAGAAGCAGGATTTGGTGCAGACCTTGGAGCTGAAAAATTCTTTGATATTAAAGCTCGTTTTGCAGGATTAAATCCAGATGCAGCTGTAATTGTTGCAACAATTAGAGCACTTAAAATGAACGGTGGAGTAGCTAAAACTGAACTTGCTGCTGAAAACCTTCAAGCCCTTGAAGATGGTATTGCAAACATTGAAAGACATATTGAAAACCTTAATAAATTCGGTGTTCCTGCAGTTGTTGCAATTAATAAATTCCCAACTGATACTGAAGCGGAAATTAACTTATTAACAGAAAAATTATCAGCTAAAGGCATTGATATCGTACTTTCTGATGTATTCGCTAAAGGTGGAGAAGGTGCAGTTGAATTAGCACAAAAAGTAGTTGAAATCTGTGAAACGAAACCATCTAATTTTGCACCATTATATGATGTGGATGCAACAATTGAAGAGAAAATCTCAACAATTGCTACTGAAATTTACCGTGCAGATGGTGTAGACTTTACAGCTGCAGCTAAGAAGCAAATCAAACAAATTGCTGACCTTGGTTTAGATAAAATGCCAATTTGTATGGCAAAAACTCAATACTCATTCTCTGATGATCCAAAATTACTAGGTGCACCAACTGGTTTTAACGTTACTGTAAGAGAAGTTAGAGTAAATGCTGGTGCTGGTTTCATCGTAGCATTAACGGGATCTATCATGACAATGCCAGGTCTTCCGAAAGTTCCTGCTGCTAACGGTATGGATATTACTGATAGTGGAGAAATCGTCGGACTTTCATAATTAGGAGGATTTTACAACATGGGTGAAAGATTAGCTGGAAAACCAGTCGTTGAATCGCTTAGAGAAAATATTTTATCAAGAGTAGAAAAATTAAACGGAAACGGTGTGACTCCAACCCTTCAATTAATTCGGGTTGGAGCCCGTGAAGATGATCTTTCTTATGAAAGAAGCATCTTAAAGAACTGTGAACGCCTAAACATTAAAACTAATGTATTGGAACTTCCAGTGACTGTTACAATGGATGAGTTAAAAGAAGTTTTTGAAAAAGGAAACAGTGATAAAGATGTTCATGGTATTATGATTTTCAGACCTTTACCAGACCATCTTGATCCAGAAGTTGTTCGCAACTTAATTGATCCGGCGAAAGATATTGATTGTATGTCTCCGATCAATCTAGAAAAAGTTTTTGAAGGAAACAGCACTGGATTTGCACCATGTACACCAAAAGCAGTAATCGAAGTACTAAAACATTATGACATTCCATTAAATGGAGCAAATATTGCAGTAGCAGGTCGTAGTCTTGTTGTTGGTAAACCACTATCCATGTTGCTTTTAGATGAAAATGCAACCGTAACGATTTGCCATTCAAGAACGAAAGATATGCCAGCAGTTACATCAAAAGCTGACATTGTTGTTGCAGCAATTGGTAAAGCAAAGTTTATGGGTAAAGAGTATTTTAGTGCTGATCAAGTTGTTATTGATGTCGGCATCAATGATGATGGAAATGGTAAAATTTGTGGTGATGTTGATTATGATGAAGTCATTGATCATGTCAAAGCTCTGACACCTCCTACAGGTGGGGTTGGACTTATCACAACAACTATTTTATTAGAACATGTTGTAAAAGCTTGTGAAAATTCCATCTAAAATTAAAAAGATCCTGTTTTAGCTTAACGAGAAATTATAAACACATTTGGAAGGTATTCGATTTTAATTGGATACCTTCCTCCTTTATTCGATATATTTTTTTAGGAGGTAGTATGATGCTTAATAAAAGCAGCAATCAATTTATAGATGAACTTGCATCTAAAGCACCAGTACCAGGTGGTGGAGGCGCTAGCGCATATGTTGGAGCCCTTGGTATGGCACTTGGAAGTATGGTTGGAAACTTAACTGTAGGAAAAAAGAAATATAAAGATGTTGAAGAGGATATCATTGAGCTTCTCAAAAAGGGAGAAGACATTATTGAAAAATTCAAAAGTCTAGTAAGTAAAGACGCAGAAGTTTTCTATCCGCTATCACAAGCATATGGTTTACCTTCATCGACTGAGGAAGAGAAGCGAAAAAAAGATGAGGTTTTACAAGAAGTTCTTGTAGATGCGACATATGTACCTTTAGAAATTGCTAAATTGTGTTTAGAGGCGATTAATTTACATGAGGAATATGCAAAAAAAGGCTCTCGTCTAGTCATTAGTGATGTTGGTGTGGGGGTCATCTTCTGTAAAGCTGCTTTACAAGGAGCCAAATTAAACGTATTAATTAACACAAACATGTTAAAAGATCAAGAATTAAAAACTAAAGTAGAAAATGAGTTATTTGAGATTGAAAAAATAGGATTAACAAAGGCTGATGAGATCTATAAGCAAGTTGAACAAACTCTTACAAAATAAGGGTAGTTAATCGTGTACATAAGAACCCGCATATTTTACTCTAATCTAGCGGGTTCTATTATTAAAAAAAATTGCTATTTAATAATTGATTAATAGTCTAGAAGATATAAACATGAATGTTTTTTAATAAGATCTTGATTTTTTGGGTTTGTGAAAGACAATTACTTCACTATATTTTATAAATGGAGGAATGTACGATGCGTTTAGATGGAAAAGTGGCCATTATTACTGGTGGAACATTTGGAATTGGGGAAAGCACAGTTCGTTTATTTGCGAAGGAAGGTGCTAAAGTTGTTATTGCTGCTCGTAATGCAGAAAAGGGAATCAAACTAGTAGAAGACATTAAAGCAGAAGGCGGAGAAGCCCACTTTGTTCGTACAGACGTTTCTAAAGAGGAAGATGTTAAAAACCTAGTTAAGGAAACCGTTGACACGTATGGAAAGCTAGATGTTTTATTTGCTAATGCGGGTGTTGGTGACATGCAAGATCTTGATTGTTGTACACTTGATGAATGGAACCAGACGATTAGTGTCGATCTTACTGGTGTATTCCTTTGCAACAAATACGCAATTCCGGAGATGGAAAAAACTGGTAATGGTTCTATCATAAACTGTGCATCCATCCTAGGTCATGTTGGTCAAATGTCTGTTTCTGCCTATGCTGCAGCTAAGGGTGGAGTAGTGAATATGACTCGTGCAGCTGCCGTTACTTACGCAAACAGAGGTATTAGAATCAACTCAGTATGTCCAGGATATGTTAATACTCCAATCTTAGATAATACGCCAAAAGAAATCATTGACCAATTAGTATCCTTGGTACCAGCTAGACGCCTTGGGGAACCAGATGAGATTGCAAATTGCGTACTATTCCTTGCAAGTGATGAATCGTCATTTGTTACAGGTGCCAGCTTATTAGTGGATGGCGGATATACAGCACAATAATAAAAGTCTACATTTGTGTAAGTATTATAAATAAAATGTATTCAGTGAAATAAGTTTTTCAACAGTCCCGACATAAATATTAAATCGGGGCTTTTTTATTTTATCAATATAATTATTATAATCACGGCTTGTTAAAGAGTCAATAAATTTTTATTTTACATGATTCATCCATTAGCAATAGTAAAAATATCTCCAACAAAAAGGTATTTTTATAGGGCTTGTTTAATAATACATAAAGTGAATCTTTTAATTTGTGTAAGTTATAATCCTATAAATCAGCCATTAAGAGAGATTCATTAAAGAGTACATAATTTTCCAAAAGGCTTGAGGAAGAATTAGGAAAAGATTCAGGAGCCATCAATTGATTTTTTAGTCTTATTACTTACCAAATTGAATGATGGCTTAACACCCTATATTCTAGTAAAGGAGATGGTGGGGTTGAAAATCGCAAGGGTGTATGAAAAATTAAAACAAAGTAATAATATTAATTCTACAAAGTATTCCATACTATTGCCGCTCGTAGAAGTAGATAATGAAACTCATATTTTATTTGAAATACGTTCGATGAACTTACGTAGAAATCCAGGACAAATTTGTTTTCCAGGTGGTAAAATTGAAAAAGAAGATCTCAATCCGCAACACAGTGCGATTCGAGAAACAGTTGAGGAATTGGGAATTCAAGAAGAAGACATTGAAGATGTTCTTCCATTAGATACGATTACTACCCCACAAAATCAGATTCTTTATTTAAATATTGGAAAAATCAAGGATATTAACTCAATTATACCGAATGAGGATGAAGTAGAATCTGTATTTACTGTTCCTCTTGACTTTTTAAGAGAAACTTCCCCGAAAATATCACGAGTTTATTATAAAACTGTACCTGAAGAAGACTTTCCTTATGATTTAATTGGTGGAAAGGATTATAAATGGAGCGAACGCTTCATGGATCAATATTTTTATCAATATAATGACAAAGTAATTTGGGGATTGACAGCAAGAATTTTAACATACTTTTTATCGTTATTAGAAAACGATACTTATTTATAAGAAATCAATTAACGACAGTCCAAGTGGCTGTCGTTAATTATTTCAAGATTTCTAGAATAATATCTATTATCTTTTGTTTTATGACTAGTGTTAGAGCATAATATGTGTAAAATGAAGCTTTGTCTCGTATAATAATGAATGATTGATTCACTAGGAGGTATTATAAATGCATATTGAAATGTGGACTGACTTTGCTTGACCATTTTGCTATATTGGCAAGCGACGTCTGGAAGACGCGTTAAAACAAATTGATCATCCAATCGAGGTAACGTATCGATGCTATGAATTGGATCCAACAATGGGAAAAGATGTTAAAGAAAACATGTATGAAAGTTTAGCTAATAAATATGGGATGAGTATTGCGCAAGCAAAAGCAAATATTCAAAACGTCGTAAATATGGCAAAAGAGGTGGGTTTAGATTATCAAATGGATACGTTAATATTAACGAACACTTTTGATGCCCATCGTTTAACTATGTATGCCAAAACAAAAGGTTTAATGAAAGAAATGACTGAGCGAATCTTGCAAGCGTATTTTACGGAATCCAAGCACATCGGAGATCATGAGACACTAACTGAATTGGCTGTTGAGATTGGTCTTGATCAGGAAGAAGTTAAAAGTATGTTAGCAAGCGATGAAATGGCAGATGCTGTACGTAATGATCAACAAACTGCACGACAGTATGGTATTTCTAGTGTTCCATTCTTTCTTATTAATAAAAAATATGCTTTAACAGGTGCTCAACCAACAGAGACATTTGTACAAGCATTACAAAAAGTAATTGCAGAGGATAAGCTTGTCGTCTTAAACAATCAAGATGGTCTGAACTGTGATGATGACGGTTGTGAAATACCGAAAAAATAAATAAAAGTGCCAGTTACTTTCAATTCGAAAGAAGTGACTGGCACTGTTTTTATACAATAAAAATGAAATATATAATAAACAACAATCCAAGAATGTACATAATTGGATGTATTTCTTTAAAACGTTTTTGTGCAATGAGTGATAATGGATACAGGATAAAGCCAAACGCTAATCCCATGGCTACACTTGATGTCAAAGGCATCATAATAATGGTTAAAAAGGCAGGAATGACTATTTCAATCTTATTCCAGTTAATATTTTTCAAATCCATCGCCATTAAAGCACCAACAATAATTAAAGCTGGGGCAGTTACTTCTGTTGTAATAACAGAAAGAATTGGAGAAAAGAATAAAGCAACCGCAAAACAAAGGGCAATAATAATTGATGTAAAACCAGTTCTACCTCCAACAGCGATGCCTGAAGAGGATTCAACACTAGTAGCTGGTGTTGACGTTCCTAGAATCGCACCGATAGCACCAGCAGCAGAATCAGCTAGGAGGGCCCGTCCAATTTTCGGTATTTCATTATTTTTCATAATCCCTGCTTGACTGGTAAGAGCAATTAAAGAACCTGCTGTATCAAAAAATGCCACAAATAAAAATGTAAAAATAACAGCAAGTACCTGTGGTGAAAATATTTGGTCTAAGTTCATAAATACAACACCAAAAGTTGGTTCAAGACTCGGAATGGATCCTACAATGGAAGTTGGTATTTGAATAAATCCGATGATCATCCCAATGATAGTGGTGATAACCATGCCATAAAAAATAGCACCATTTATCCCCCGGACTAACATTGCAATTGTAATGATCAGCCCCACAACAGCTAATGCAGTCCCAGTTGAAGTCAAATCACCAATAGAGACAAATGTATCTGGGTTACCAACAATAATACCAGCATTTTTAAATCCAATAAAAGCAATAAAAAAACCAATACCAGCAGCAATCGCATGCTTGATGTCTTCAGGAATTGCATTGATAATTTTTTCCCTAATTTTCATTACACTTAAAAGCATAAAAATAATACCGGCAATAAAAACACCTGTTAATGCTACTTCCCATGCGATTCCCATTCCAATACACACAGAAAAAGTAAAAAATGAATTCAACCCCATACTTGGAGCAATCGCAATCGGATAATTTGCAAGCAGTCCAATTAATAAGGAACCTATAATAGCTGTTAAAGCTGTTGCTGTAAAAACAGCCCCTTGATCCATTCCTGATTGGCTAAGGATAAGAGGGTTTACGATTAAAATATAAGCAACAGAAAGAAAGGTTGTGATCCCTGCAAGGGTTTCTTGTTTATAAGATGTACCTCTTGCTGTAAATTGAAAAAAGTTTTTCATGGTGTTTATCTCTCCTTTTGCAAAATCAAACGGAGAATAGCTCTATTTATGTTCCCACGTTCTTTTTGACTTTATGATGTTTGAAAGAAATGAAAAAAACTTTGACTACGATAACAGCCAAAGTTTCTACAAGGATATAAAAATAGTACACTATTTTAATAACCTTGTAGACAAGCCATTTATGGTGGCTGGTAGAAACGTTTAAGCCATATTCTTAAACTTATACAAGGAATATACAATTAAATAATGAAGTTATAATAGCAAAGGAAAAAGCAATAGTCAATAGACTCCTAATAGCTTTAGGAGGGAGTTTGGCCTTGTATCATTTACTCATTATTTTTTAATTCTTTTAGTTGAACAAGAACAGATTTTCGAAGAGTCGGGTAGGCGATTCCGATTAAAATGGTGATAACGCCGATCCATTGAAATGGTGTTACTTGCTCTTTTAGAACGAATGTTGACATAAAGACAGCTGTTGGAAGTTCAGATGCGCTCAAAATATTCCCCAATGCGCTACCAATTTTCGGCATTCCAATATTAAACAACAATGGAGGAAGGAGAGATCCAAACAAAGCAAAATATAGGGCGTATGGAAGCAGTCCGTTTATTAGAGATCCATTTGTCAGGAATGTTGGCGGCATGAAAATAAAAATGAAAAGGGCGCCACCTGTACACATAATAGCACTCTTTTTGATCGGATGAACGGGGATCGTGGCTTTTCCACTCACATAAATAAAAGTGGCAAAGGATAATCCAGATAAAAGCCCCCAACCAACACCTATCCATGAGATTGTAATTGTATTCATTAGTATATTAGAAGCTAGTACAGATCCGATAAGAATAATCACTGTTGCAATTAAGTTCTTTTTTGATGGTTTCTTTCGCTCGAAAACATACTGTAAAACGATGCCGATCCAAGTAAGCTGTAATAATAGAATAATAGCTAATGAAGCATCAACATACTGAAGAGATTGGTTATAAAAAATCCCTGTTGCTCCCATAGGAATTCCACTGACAAGCAAAATGAGCCATTGTTTAAGAGATAATCGATTCCATTTTCGCAAAGTTAATGTAGTTATCCAGAGCATAACAGCCCCAAAAAAATATTGAGAACCTGTGACATTATTTACACTAAACCCAAGATCATACGCCAATTTAACAAAGGTTGAAACCACACCATAGGAACATCCACCAATAAAAACAAGAAGAGCATATTTCCAAAGTCCCATATAAACCCTCCTTTATAGGACGAAATAAAACCACTCATCTCTAATAGAGGTGAGTGGCGAAAAAGTTAACCTAACTTAAAAATCCACCTGCTACGTAAATCGCAGCTTTTAAACTTCGAAACATTTTCTCCATTTCTATTATATTATTAAATAAAGAAATGTAAACCTTTGAGATTTAACGGATTTCCAAAAGAAGTCTGCCATCCTCAAGGAGCGACAGTGAGTAGGTGGGAGATGAATTTCGGTTAGGCCATAGCCAAAAGATTCTCAACATATTGCCAATTATTTCTGTGATAGGGAAGCTCGCAATCCTTCAGATTGATCTGTTTGTATGACTTACCAGGATACGTGATGTAATTGCCATGCTTGTCCCTGTAAAGCCTGCTCTCCGTATTTTTCATTTTTCGACCTTTCCTACTTCATATCCCGGCAATCTTTTTCCCTATAAATATTTGAAACTTTAGACAAACACATGTTCTGTTTGTTATAATGGATATATACCAAATGTTGGGAGGTGGGAACATGTATCGAACCTTAAAAACTCCGTTTCGGGCTAGTCATACAACGATTCAGCAATTATTCGATATTCGTAGATTAAGTGGCACCATATGGAATGATTGTGTCGAACTGGCCCGTTATTATTATCGATTGGGGAATAAGTGGATTACACAAACCGAACTGCAAAAAGAATTAAAACGTCTGTACCCCCTTCACAGTCAAACGATACAAGCTGTAGCCCATAAATTTTTAGCCGCAAGAGAAGGGACAAGAGAGGCAAGGAAAAAGGGCCACAAAAACATCCGATATCCTTGGAAACTTAAATTTGTGTTCAATCCTAAATGGGTAGATAATTCATTCTCGATTAAGGGAAAAACACTGATTCTTTCGCTGGGGAATTGGAAGGGGAAAAGACAAAAACCTCTGCGTATTCAGTTGAATCAGGTTCCTGCGGAATCGATTAAAGAAGTCGAGTTAGTCTATAATCGAAAGTGGTATGCCTGTCTTTCCTACGATGATGGGGTCGAACCGAAACAAATAGAGGATGGCGTTACAGCAAGTATTGATCCTGGTGAAATTCATACGATCGCTAGTGTAACAGAAAAAGGGGATAATTGTATCATTACAGGAAGATATATGAGAAGCATCCATCAGTTAAGAAGCAAGAAATTAAAGGAACTGCAAATTCTCATGAGTCGCTGTAAAAAAGGAAGTCGTCAATGGAAAAAATACAATCGTGCTAAACGTTACGTATTATCCAAAAGCCAATCTCAATTAGAAGATGCTCTGCATAAAACTACTAAAGACTTCGTTAATTGGTGTATGGAGCATGACGTTAAACACGTTGTACTAGGAAACCCCGAAGGTGTTCAACGAAAGACGAAAAAGAAGAAGCGAAAAGAAACAAATCAAAAATTATCCAATTGGTCTTTTGGAAAAGTACACGATATATTGACATACAAATTAAAGGCAAAAGGGATCATGATTGAAAAGGTGGATGAATCCTATACATCCCAGACATGTCCTGTCTGCGGAAACCGCAAAAAAGCAAAAGCGAGAAACTATACATGTAAATGCGGATACAAGGAGCATCGTGATATTCATGGTGCAAGTAATATCTTAACAAAAGAGTTGCACGCTTAATAGGGAAAATGATCTATTTCCCTATTAAGCGTGCAACGTATCTACGACCTGTAACTTTGGGGTAGTTGACCAAAAGGACGTTAGTAGACGGGCAGAACCGCCCCTTGTGCGTTGGGAAACGTGCATGTTGCTTACGGTGGGAGTTGGCTGCCTTCGAAACATCTAACGAAAGCACCACTAGATAAGGGTGAACACTCTTATCTGTCAGAGGGTAGTTAGGTTGGAGGTGTTGCTGACACTAGAAGCATTGCTTCGTTTCGACTCGTCTATTCCTTAGGACAAGAAACCCCCTCCTCAAACCGAATGGTTAGGTGGGGGAGGTTCATGCACCATCGGTTAGTTGTTAGATAACGGTTGTATCATTGTATAAAAATGAATTGTACGCAAAAACTAATATAAAATTTTAGTGAGAAAATTCCCTTTTGGAGGTTATTTGTATGAGTCGATTGGAAAGGCTCGAAATGAAAAGGGTTGAACCGAAACATTTAAAGCAATTTAATGAACTGTTACGTTATGTTTTTCAAGTAACAAATAAAGATCTGCAGCGGGTTGGATGGGAAGAGAGGGAAATTGCCTTAGCTAAGCTACCTGTACTGCAAGAGGCGGATGTATTGGGCTGGTTTGATGAAGAAAAATTAATTTCACAGTTAGCCGTTTATCCATTTCAAGTCAATATTTTTGGGCAGATTTTTGACATGGGTGGACTGACAGGAGTTGGAACCTATCCTGAATTTGCCAATATGGGACTTATGAAAAAGCTATTGAAACGTGCTTTAGAAGATATGCGTGCGAAAAAGCAGTCTATTTCATATTTATTTCCTTATTCTCTTCCGTTTTACCGTCGAAAGGGCTGGGAAATTATTTCGGATAAAATGACGTTCGAAATAAGAGATTTTCAGTTGCCTCATTCGAAGCCAGTTTCTGGCTATGTTGAAAGATTACATACGGAACACCAGGATATACGATTTGTTTATAAGCGTTTTTCCATCAAAAAGCATGCAGCTATGATTCGCAATGAGTTAGCATGGGATGAATATTGGAGATGGGATTTGGAAGAACTAACAGCTGCTGTGTATTATGATAAATCCCCTGACCCTCAAGGGTACTTATTATACTGGATTTCTAAAGATGTACTACATATTAAAGATATGGTTTATTTGAATCAAGAGGCTAGAAATGGCCTTTGGAACTTTGTCAGTGCACACTTTTCGATGGTGTCAAGAGTAGTAGGAAATACCTTTACGGACGAACCGCTAGCTTTCTGGTTAGATGACGGAGATATTAAAGAAACGATCGCGCCTTATTATATGGCCAGGATTATAGATGTTGAGCAATTTATAGCTCAATATCCTTTTCAAAAAATAGGTACTGAAACAAAAATTACATTCCAACTAGAAGATCCTATGGCAGACTGGAACAGTGGTAATTTTACTTTGTATGTCTCTGAATCAGGTGAAGGTAAACTGTGGCCGAGTGAAGGAATTCCGCAAGCCTCATTAGATATCCAGACTTTGACCACAATGTTACTAAGTTATAAAAGGCCTACCTATTTAGCAGAGATTGGGCGATTACAAGGGGACAGTGATATAATTGATCGGTTAGAGAACTTAATTGGCAGGGAGACCCCTTATTTTTCCGATTATTTTTAAGCAATAGAGAGTGCCAGACGCCTTTTATCATATAGAAGGTGACTGGCACCATACCTTATTTAATCAGGCTCAACTGTCAGTAAGACCTACACCTCAAGTTTTGGTATAAGAAAAGTAAGGGGAGTGGGGATTCAACTACACGCTTAGCGACGAAATAATGAACACAGACTAACTACGCTTGGGCAACGTCTAGAAAACCTGTAAGCTCTGGTCTTAAGCTTTCCATCAGTGGGGTATGAAAGAAACTCCTATTGATGGAAGTTTCACTTTATCAATTTCAAAAGCGTTTTAAACTGATCATGCTCACCCGTTTGAAGTAGTTCATATATGATCATTTCTGTGCTAGTTGGCAAGATATTAAGGGCTTGCATTTTAGTTAGACCGATTTCTTTATTTGCTTTAGTACGTGAGGCTACTGCATCAACTACAATTTCAACTTCATAACCTTGTTCTTTGAGCGAACGGCCTGTTTGATATACGCATATATGGGTTTCAATTCCTGTAAGAATAAATTGTTTTCTGCCGCTTGCTTTAATCGCATCTAGAACTTCTTTATCAAGACATCCATTAAAAGTCATTTTTCTAATCGGTTGACCCTTCATATATTGGGCAATTTGTTCTGTAGTGCTTCCTAAGCGAGTCGGATTTTGTTCAATCCAAATAATGGGTACATTAAGGGCATTCATTGCTTGTACCAGTTTTGTTGTATTATCAATCATTTTTTCGCTTTCTTCAACAATGTTAGCTAACTTCCCTTGAATATCTATAACTACTAAACATGCTTCCTCAATTTTAAACATAGTCTGTACTCCTTTCTTTATAGTGATTCCTAGATCAATTATAACTTAATGTGGGTGCTTATTCCTGCTTGAGTAAAGGTTCTGGACTTCAACAATTAGGATGGTGTAAGGCACCTATTTCAAATATAATAGAGGCAGTGCTTTAAATCTTTGATTATGTGCTAGGTATTTTCCAAATTTACAGGTGCCGAGCACTTTTTTAATGATGTTCTTACAATTATTAAGTATAATTAAATAAATTTCATTAGATAACGAGGAATGGAGAAAATAATAATGAAAAGGTTAACAATAGAACAATTAGTTAATAGATTCTCATTAAAGGTGTTAGTAGGGGAAAACCAACTATATAGGGAAATTACGCAGCCGAGATCTCATCGTCCAGGATTGGAATTTGTCGGACATTTTGATTTCTTTCCAACTGAACGGGTTCAAATATTAGGAACTAAAGAAGTGACGTATTTGCATAAATTAAGTCATGAGGAACGAAAAACTCGAATTGGCAATATTGTCGGATATCATCCACCGTGTTTTATTGTCACAGCAGGTGAAGAAGGACTGACTTATTTGACGCATCATTGTAGAGAACATAATATTCCTTTGCTGTTAACAAATGAACCGACTAATACGACAAACTTCATGGCTAAATTGGATGCATTCATGGTTAAGGAGTTAGCTCCTCAAATTGCTGTACATGGCGTTTGTGTCAATGTTTATGGAATAGGTATTTTGATTCGGGGGGATTCTGGTGTAGGGAAAAGTGAAACCGCTCACACATTGATTGGCCGTGGTCATCGCCTAGTAGCCGATGATATTGTAGTGTTAAAAAAGCTTAGTGCTCAAACGCTCCTTGGGACACATGACGAGAAAACGAAAGAATTTCTAGCATTACGAAGTATCGGTTTACTTAATGTCGTTCGCTCTTATGGACAAAAGGCATTTCAAAACGAAACTCGAATAGCGCTTGAAATCCTTTTAACTAAATGGGAAAAAAATGCCTTGTATAATGATTTAGAGCAGGAGCCGAAATATACCGATTATTTAGGCATTAAAATTCCTTCAATGGAAATTCAACTTCAGCCTGGACGAGATGTAGCCGGACTAATTGAAGCGGCTGCAAACAACTGGTTTTTAAGGCAACAAGGATACAGCGCAGCTGAAGACTTCTATAGTCGCTTAGAAGCTGAGTTCGAGAAGTTTTGAATTTCAAGTCAAGTAATTCAGTGAATGGATGAAGTTGTTACTTAGGAGGAAATAGAAGTTGAGAATGATAGATGCTCATATTCACCTGGATCAATATAAAGATAGTGAAATCGAGTGGATGATGGCAAGCGATGAAGAAATCACAGAGTTCATTACGGTTTCCAGTAATTTAGAATCATGTAAACGTAATCTCCAATTATCAAATAAATTCGATAAGATACGATCAGCATTTGGCTTTCACCCTGAGCAAAGCTTGCCGACAGAGCAGGAGAAGAATACTCTGATTCAATGGATGGAACAGCATCAAGCAGAAATGATTGCAGTCGGAGAAGTAGGTTTGCCATACTATTTAAGGCAAAACGGAAAAATTTCTAAGTATCAGTATAATCAATACCTTGAATGCCTTGAGGTGTTTATCAAATTAGCAAAAAGCTGGAATAAACCTATTGTTCTGCATGCGGTCTATGAGGATGCTCCGGTAGTATGTGACCTTTTAGAAAAGAATTCTGTATCAAAAGCTCACTTTCATTGGTTTAAAGGGGATGACAAGACGATTACAAGAATGGCGGAAAATGGATATTTCATATCAGTTACACCTGAGATTGTTTATAAGAAAAAAATTCAACAGTTAATAAAAAACTACCCTTTAGAACAAATCATGGTTGAAACAGATGGACCATGGGAATTTAAAGGCCCATTTAAAGGAAAAATGACTCATCCTCATATGATGAGTCATTCCATTGCTGAAATCTCCAAAATTAAAGGTCTATCAATCATTGACACAGCGGAGGAAATTCATACTAACACAAAAAACTTCTATAAATTAAATTAAATGTAAGGTGCCTAGAACCTTACATTTAATTCTTGGCTTAATGTTCAAAGTAATATCATCAAACGCTGCATGAATTTTAAATAAACCTCGAAACGTCCTAGCTTATCCCGAGCGACTCAAATACGCTTTAAATTCTGAACCTCAATTACATTCATAAACCCTTTTAATTAATGGAGTGGCAGGCAGTCTCTTATATCTAAATGGTGTGTAGCACATAAAAACGTACATGATAAATCAAATATTAATTATGTCGTGACAAGTAGTTTCAGGCGAGTGTGGTACATCGTGTCAAGAAGCTTTCATATCATGATCTTCTTCAAAGGAGCAAAACAGGAAGTGATTATAGATATAGTACAAGTGAGTGGAGCGAATGCTAGGTGTCAAAATGGGTGGTGCCTGGCACCTTTCGTATGTTACAATGAATTTATAGACAATTCTGAACGATGGAGGTGGAATAGTGCTGAGCTTTGAGCAAAAAAAGGCTGTTTTTCATTCGTATGAAGATTTAGTAGAAAAGCCCATTAGCAATCAAAGGGTGAATTATGAATATCCTAAGAGTCAACAGAGGGGCAAAATTCTCGCAACCCAATTGCACCCCAGTGGGAACGGCTATGTGATCGGAAAATACATCAATCCCCAAGCGATCATTAAGAATGGATACAAACTAGATTCTCGGGGCTGGATTAATATTAAAAATTTTACTGAAAGTGAATTACATGAAATTATACAATTAACAATGAATTCTATGAATCCATTAAATTCACCAATCCGAAAGAAAATCCTTATTACTAAAAAACATAAATCACAAAAAATCATTACTCGTCCCATATCTGAAAACCTTATCCATTCCTGTTTGTATAACTGGCTCGGATATGGTAATTTGAATGCACCGATTTGGTTTATAGAGATGGAAGACGATGGACCTGAAATATGGGAGAATCGAACGAAAACTTTGGAAGAAAGTCTTAAGCTTCGTTCAAATTTTAATTTACAAATGGATTTTCAATTCGTTCTGGAAGAGTTATATGAAATCCCATTAGAATCTCGTAGAAATTCAAATATTTGGATGTATATGGCAGCCTTTTTAAAGGAATTTTCAGGGGAAAAGGCGACTGATCAGAACATACAACAATATTTATATCATGAAAAAAAATTAGGTAAACTAGATTCAAGTCATTTTATCGGAAAGTTTAGACCGCTTCCCAAAAAAGCGATCATGAGTATGGAGCCATATCAGGCAATTTGGGATTCGACAAAAATCTACGAAGAAGAAATTGGGTCTGAACGAATCTCCCTCATAAAAGAAAATCTAATAAACCATCCCAATGTGCAGTTATTGATTACATATGAAAGTGACATAACAGACAAATTACTTAACTGTTTTACAGATCACATCAAAAAAATAAGCCTATGGCAATTAAACAATGAAAAGTATGTACTCTACCAAATAAAACTGTCTAAAGAACGAAACGTCCTCTTACTTTCATCTCCATTTTTCAGCCACGAACAAATCAGTATTAAAGGAATTCGTGATTGTGTGACACGAATAAATCGCTTAAAAAGTTGGGCTCTATAATGGAAGAGGTGCCAGGCGTCATCCGGTTTGGATGGTGCCTGGCACCTCTTAAGCTTTACCAAGTAACAATCATCATTAAGGCTAGAAGAATCATCATATAGTTAACTGAATAGATGAAGGTTGCATTAGCCCACTTTACATCATTTTTTGTATAAAGACCTTGGATAGAGAGTACTAACCAACCAAGATTCATTAGTGTAGAAATTATTAAAAAAACAGGTCCAAGAGACCAAAGGAAGAAAGGCAATGGAAGTAAACAAGCAACATAGACGAGAATTTGACGCTTCGTTACTTCAAAGCCATATAACACTGGAAGCATAGCAACCCCGGCCCGCTTATAATCATTAAACCTTCGCATAGCAATGGAGTAGGTGTGAGGCATTTGCCAAATAAAAAGAACAATTGCTACTGTGATTGGAATGACGTGATTACCTGGAACTAGTGCTGACCAGCCAATTAAGGGAGTAACCGCTCCAGATACAGCTCCAATAATTGTATTCATTGCATACTTCCGTTTGGACCAAAACGTATAAAGGACAACATAAGTAAACCAGCCGATTAATGAATAAATAACTGCTTCACTCGTTGTCTGTAATAAAAAAACAAAGCCGATAAGAGTAAAAATAATTCCCATCAACAGAACGGATCTTAATGAAAAGCTGCCTGTCACAGTTGGACGCTTCTTTGTCCGCTCCATCGCTTGATCTAAATCAACTTCATACCAATTATTTAGAATCAATGCTCCGGAAATCACAAGTGTGCTTCCAATCATCGTATTTAAGAATAAACTCAGTTCGTTTACCAAGGTAGTACCAGTGAAAGATAATGCCAACCAAAACCCTACCAACACGGGAAATACATTGGCTACTAGTACAAAGCCTTTTAATAAATAAATAAAATCAAAGATGAATGTTTTTATGTTTTTTTTATTTTCGACATATAAATTCCCACTTACTTGTTCACTATAAGAAACAGTTGTCTGTTTATTCATTTCTAGTCTCCTCTGCTAAAAACTAGTTAAGTACTTTCTGATTACTATATAAATAGTTTACATCTTTACTAACATTATAATGGTATTAACATTTTATTTCCATTACAAAGTTCATCCATTAAGTAATATATGGCTTAAATCCGCTTAAAGTCATTTTTATTTACCATGAAGAATTATTTTATTAATATAATAAAAGAAGGCGATCTCAAAATTTACATAACCGATTGGGTGAAAAAGTGATTATTTCTTGAATAGCGGTCTGTATTTCATTATTATAATGAATAGAGATTGAAAACATTTATAGAAAATTTTTAGATCAATCTCGGATAAAGAGAAGCCAACACGAACGAAATGCAAACGCATAATAGTGAGGAGTTGTTATTTTAAATTGTTACCAACGATAAGTTTTTCACAATTAGAAGAGACGATACAAAATGAAGGGATTACTTTGAAGCAGCAGCCGATTATAGATGATCCATCACTTTTATTGGAGAGAGAAGTACGACTTACTCCTGAGTTTTATTATAAACAACTGAGAGCTCTAGGAGTTATACTGTCTGTTGAGGAATGGGAGGACGTACCATCCTTTAAATTGCGTTGGTTTAATACCAATTCCGATTTGCCTTTGAAACGCTTTGTGTTGTACTATAATCAGAAAAAAAGAATCCTCAAAAAGAAATATGTGTATAAAGGACGTGCGTCATTAGTAGAGCAAAAGGAAAATATTTCTAAGCAAGCTTTATTATCTGCTGTAAAAAGAGGGGACTCAAGTATCATTGGTGAAGGGTTCAGGGAAATCTAAGAGATGCCAGGCAGCTTCCATTGTGGAGACTGCCTGGCATCTTGCTAATCTAATTAATATACATCTCGTAGGTAGCGGCCTTGTTTTTTCAAGTCGTTTAGATGTGCTTCAGCATCTTCGCGACTCATATTTCCTTCTTTTTCAATTAAATCAATAAGAGCTTCATGAACGTCTTTGGCCATTCTTTCTTTGTCTCCACAAACGTAGAAGTACGCTCCATTTGACAACCATTCGTACAATACTTTGCTATTCTCAGCCATTTTATGTTGGACATATACTTTCTTGTCCGTATCACGAGAGAAAGCAGTATCTAATTTAGTAAGTATGCCGTCTTTTTGATATTGTTCCAATTCGTCCTGATAAAGGAAGTCGGTAGCAGCATGTTGATCTCCAAAAAATAACCATGTTCTGCCTGTTCCTTTATTTACAGCACGTTCCTCGATGAAAGAGCGGAATGGAGCAATTCCAGTTCCAGGACCCACCATGATAATATCAGTATCCGTAGATTCTGGGAGATGGAAGTGCTTATTTGGTTGAATAAATACAGGAATCGTATCGCCTTCATGAATTCGTTCAGCAACTTGAACGGATGCAACACCTTCTCGGTCACGTCCATGGGCATGATATCTGACAGCGCCAATGGTTAGGTGGACTTCATCTGGATGAGCAGCCATGCTGCTGGCGATTGAATAGAGGCGTGGCGGCATTTTTCTAAGAAGTGCAACGATCTCATCAGCACTTGCATTCCATGGTCCAAAATCACGTAGCAAGTCAAGTAAATCACGACCATACATGTATTCTTTTAATTGATCAGCGTTTTCGACTGCTACAAGTTTTTGAATGTCTTGATTATCAGTTAGATCAGCAGCCTGCTTCATCAATTTTTTATTTAAGAGAGTAATTTCGAAAAAAATTGTTAGCGCTTCCTTGAGTGGAAGGGTATCCCCCTGTTTGTTGATTGTTACAGGTGTTTCTTCATCCCATTTCATTTCGTTTAAAATGGATTCCACTAGTTCAAGTTTATTCTCAGGAACAAGTCCTAAAGCATCACCAGGAACATAGGAAAGACCGGAATCTTTTAAGGATAATTCAAGATGTCTTGTTTCTTTACTAGAGCCAGTCCCATTTAAGTTGATATTTTTAAGAACTTTTGCTTTGAAAGGATTTGTTCTTGAATAACTTGTTGCATTTCTACTATTTTCTAGTTCCACAGTCTTTTGCATCAAATTTCACCTCAAAAATTTATATAAATATAGGATAACATAGGAAAGTGAAAACGTGTACAATTTTATTACATAATTCCTAATATTTGTAGATATTATCAAATTAATTCAAACAAATTTTATTTCTTTTCACATCTTGTATCGCTATAATTGAGGAGAGGAATGGAAGTACAGATCTTGGATGATTATGGGGGTTACGAGATGGTGGATCCAAATGGATTATTAGATACAAAAATTTTCATGCTTAATTCAAACCAAGAACTGGCATTGGAGATGTCAGGGCTCATGGGGTGTGAATTAGGTAGATGTACAGTGTCCCGTTTCAGTGATGGAGAAATTCAAATACATATAGGTGAAAATGTTAGAGGAAAAGAAGTATTTCTTATTCAATCAACGTCAGACCCTGTAAACGAGCATTTATTTGAACTGCTCATTATGATTGATGCGTTGAAAAGAGCTTCGTCCGGCACAATAAATGTAATTGTCCCTTATTTTGGCTATGCCAGACAAGACCGTAAAGCCCGTTCACGAGAACCGATTACAGCTAAATTAGTAGCAAATCTTCTAGAAAAAGCAGGGGCTAATCGTGTAATAACGATGGACCTTCATACAGCGCAAGTACAAGGTTTTTTTGATATTTCACTTGAACATCTAACAGGCATTCCGATTATTGCCGAATATTATCAGAAAAAAGAACTTAGAGATGTTGTTGTCGTAGCACCACATAATGGAAGTATCGGTAGAGCTAGAAAAATGGCTAACCTGTTACATGCTCCACTTGCCCTTGTTGACAAAAGATTAGAAGAAGAAAGTGAAACCATTAATGTAATAGGTGATGTACATGGAAAGAATGCGATTTTGATCGACGACTTAATTGATACAGGTACGACAATTTCTCTAGCAGCAAAAGCATTAGAAGAGAATGGTGCAAAAACCATCTATGCAGCTTGTACGCATCCTGTTTTCACTGGGGATTATAGAAAGAGCATTGAATTGTCACCGATTAAAGAGTTAGTCATTACAAATACGATTCAACTGCCAGTCCATAAACATATTAATAAAGTAAAAACCCTATCGATTGCTCCATTACTAGTTGAAGCCATTGACAGAATTCACCATGATAAGGCCATAAGTCCATTGTTTGAGTAATGGATGAAGCCGTTTTATCATATGTTTTGCATATGATAAAATATTAACTATAAATGAAACAGGAGGAAAAAGAGATGACATTACCTAACTTTGAGAAAAATTTACATAAGTACGCGAAACTTTTAATAGCAAAAGGAATTAATGTTCAAAAGGGCGATTGGGTTAAGATGACGATTAGTGTGGACCAAGCGCCGCTAGCACGATTGATCACAAAAGAGGCGTATACTTTAGGAGCAGAAAAGGTCATTGTAAAATGGTCGGATGATGAAATTACGAAATTAAATTACTTACATCAGCCTACAGAAGTGTTAACGGATATACAGGATTATGAAATTCAAGAATCAGAGGACCATGTTTTAAATCGTCGTGTAAGTCGACTGTCGATTATTTCTAGTGATCCCGGTCTATTAAATGAAGTGGATCCAGGAAAAGTGGCAGCCTATCAAAAAGTGGCAGGGAAGGCGTTTAAAGCACAGCGTGTGGCAACGCAAAATGATGATTTGAAATGGACGGTTGCGGCAGCAGCCGGAGCGGATTGGGCAGCAAAAGTATTCCCTCATTTAAGCAGTTCGGAAGAACAAGTAGATGCTTTATGGGATCAAATTTTCACAACTTGCCGTGTTTATGAAGAAGACCCAATTGCAGCATGGGATCAACATATCCAAACATTGAAGGAAAAAGCAACGAAATTAAATGAAATTCAATTTGATGCACTTCGATATACGGCACCGGGTACGGATTTAACTCTTGGTTTGCCAAAGAACCATATTTGGGCAGCTGCGCAAAGTTTTAATCCAAAAGGGGAAGAGTTCGTGGCCAATATGCCAACGGAAGAGGTTTTTACTGCACCTGATACCCGTCGGATGGAGGGAGTAGTCCGCAGCACAAAACCACTTAGTTATGCTGGAACGTTAATCGAGGGAATTGAAGTACACTTTAATAATGGAAAAATTACAGATATCTCCGCCGAAAAAGGGGACGAAGCGATTAAAAAATTGGTGTTTGATAATGAAGGTGGAACCGGCTTGGGAGAAGTTGCCCTAGTCCCAGACCCTTCACCCATCTCTCAATCGGGGATTATTTTCTTTAACACTTTATTTGATGAAAACGCCTCTAATCATTTGGCGATTGGATCCAGTTACCCGACGACCATTCGACCATTCAAGGTGGAACAGAAATGAGTGAGGAAGAGTTACAGCAACATGGCATGAACACAGGAACTGTACATGTTGACTTTATGATTGGTTCGAATCAGATGAATATTGATGGCATCAAACAAGATGGCGAAGTGGTTCCGATCTTCCGTAATGGAGACTGGGCAATCTAAGAAGCGAGGTTTTTATTATTTAAAGACCAACTTGTCTGATTCCTCTTTTAAGACTGTTAGAAGAAATGGCACGATTTGTAAAGGTGTTTAATATAGAGCAAATAACAGCTTTTGCAACCGTAGCAATCTTGGTAAAATAAAACCTGAACCGTTAGAGGTTCAGGTTTTGTTCGGATAGATCATTTATGCTTTTGTTGTCGCTAACGATAAAAGCCTTTCTTTTATTTCATTAGGATTTATTTGTTTTTGGGCAACATTCGTTTCCATAGCAGTGGTTGCAACTGCAGCAGCTACATGCGCAGCAACTCTTGGATCAAATGGATTTGGGATGACATAATCCGGGTTCAACTCTTGATCTGAAACAAGGCCGGCAATTGCATGGACAGCGGCAAGCTTCATTTCTTCATTAATTTCTGTTGCATGGACATCTAATGCTCCGCGGAAAATTCCAGGAAATGCTAGAACATTGTTCACCTGATTTGGGAAGTCAGAGCGACCCGTACCAATGACGACTGCACCTGCTTCTTTCGCTTCTGTAGGCATTATTTCAGGTGTAGGATTTGCCATTGCAAAAATGATGGCATCTCGGTTCATTGAACGGACCATGTCTTGGGTAACTGCACCTGCAGCTGACACTCCTACAAATACATCAGCTCCAGTTAATGCATCTGCTAATGAGCCTTGCTTTTGTGCTTTGTTTGTTATTTTTGCCATTTCTTCTTTAAATGGATTCATTCCCTTTGGACGACCTTCATAAATAATTCCTTTTGTATCACATAAAAGGACATCTTTTACTCCCATTTGCAGCAATAATTTTGTAATGGCTACACCCGCTGAACCAGCGCCATTTGCTACAACGGTAATATCTTCAATTTTTTTGTCAACAATTTTTAAAGCATTGAGAAGTCCAGCAGCCGTAACAATCGCCGTTCCATGTTGATCATCATGAAAAATCGGAATATTACAAATCTTCTTTAGACGATCCTCAATTTCAAAGCATTGTGGTGCTGCAATATCTTCTAAGTTTACGCCTCCAAATGTTGGCTCTAATAGTCTAACTGTTTCAACCACTTTATCAGGATCGGTCGTATCTAGGCAAATTGGGAAGGCGTCTACATCAGCAAATGATTTAAATAATAAGGCTTTCCCTTCCATAACTGGCATGGCTGCTTTAGGACCGATATTTCCTAGTCCAAGCACTGCTGTACCATTGGAAACAACTGCTACAAGATTCCCTTTCATCGTATAATCATAGACTTTTTGCTCTTCTTGATAAATATCTTTACAAGGCTCTGCAACACCTGGGGAATAAGCTAGACTTAAATCTTGTGAATTTTGGACAGGTACTTTTGAATAGACCCCTAATTTACCACGGTTTTCTTTATGCATTTTCAATGCTTCTTCTCGTAATGTTGACATGTAATTAAATTCTCTCCTCTTTTTAATCTGTATTGTTGTCTATTTAATATTACAACAATTTTATGAAAAATGGAATATTTTAAATATTTAAAATAGTAAAGATAGCGACAAAGTTTTTTTGGACATGAACTATTACGTATTTGTTCTTTTAATCCCTCATTTCTAAAGTGTTAATATTGGTATTATGCTCAATTTTTAGATAAAAAGAAATACATTCTGCAAAATTAGTCAAAATGTTACAAATTTAACCTAGTGTTGAGTGTAATAAGTATATGCCTCAAAAGGTTTAATTCGTTGTTATTTTAGAAGAGATCGATTAAAATGATTACACTTTAAAAGCGTGAAAAATAGAAATGAACTAGATAGAAAAAAGGGGAAAATTTCATGAACTCCATGAAAAAATTATTACATTATATTAAACCATATACGTGGTTTGCTCTCTTAGGCCCATTACTTATGTGCATCGAAGTGGCAATGGATTTAATTCAGCCGACCATGATGCAGAGGATTATTGATACAGGGATTGTCAACGGAGATAACGCCTATGTCATTAAGTATGGTTTATTCATGCTCCTCTCAGCATTTATCGGTTTAATTGCAGGGGCAGGAAGTTCGATATATGCTTCAAAAGCCGCTGTTCATTTTTCTTCTGATATACGACAGGACCTTTTTAAAAAAATTACCCAGTTTTCCAGTCGTAATACAGATGCATTTGGGAATGGGAAACTCATCACGATTGTGACAAATGATATTTCAGCAATACAATCAGCATTAATTTTGACTTTAAGGGTTTTTGTACGTGGCCCACTCTTATTTATCGGATCGGTTATTATTGTATGGGTTACAGCTCGTGAGTTATTTCCAATCTTGCTCATTTCAATCCCGATTTTAGTATCGTTGATCTACTTTTTTTCTAAAAAAACGGGGGATTTATTTTCATTAGTGCAAAAAGCAATGGATGCGGTAAATACAAAGCTCCAGGAAACACTGTCAGGAATACGAGTCATTAAAGCATTTGATCGTCAGGACTATGAAATGAAGCAGTTTAAGAAGCTTAATCATCAGCTGACAAACCGAAATTTGTCTGCTGAACAGGTTATTTTTACACTAATGCCGATTATGATGTTTGTTGTAAATGTTGGTATTGTGGCAGGCCTTTGGATGGGGGCAATTAAAGTTAATGAAGGGACTCTTGGAGTCGGTGTAATATTAGCGTTTATCAATTATTTAAACATTATGATGAATGGACTCATTTCAAGCAGTCATGTTCTCATGCAAATTGCTCGAGCGTTTCCATCTGCAGGAAGGATTGTAGATATATTTGAAACAAAGCTTGATATTACTGAGTCTTTACAACCGAATGTCAGTGATATTCATGGGCATCTTGAATTTCAAGATGTAGATTTTAGTTATAGTAAAAATGGGGAATATGTTCTAAAAAAGATAAACTTTAAGGTGAAAGCGGGAGAAATGATTGGAATTATCGGTCCAACTGGTAGCGGGAAATCAACATTAATGAAATTGATCCCAAGACTTTATGATCCCGATTCTGGACAAATTTTGATTGATGGTAAGAATATGTAAGATTATTCTCTCCAACAGCTTCGCTCAAGAATCGGTTTTGTTCCACAAAAAGCAACTTTATTTTCAGGGAGTATCGAAGAAAATTTACGTTATGGCAAAGCTGATGCTTCAACAAGTGAATTACAACGAGCCTCAGAAGCGGCAACTGCACGTGAGTTTATCGATCGCTTAGAAGGTGGCTTCACTTATAAGCTTATGCAGGGGGCAACAAATTTATCTGGGGGGCAGAAACAAAGGTTATCAATGGCCCGTGCTTTTGTTAAAAACCCAAGTATTCTTATTCTTGATGATTCTACTTCTGCGATTGATGCGATTTCAGAGGCTTCTGTTCAAAAAGCGTTAAAAAGAACCAATTCAACAATCACAAAATTTATTATTTCATCTAAAACTTCCTCCATTATCGATTGTGATCAAATAATAGTTATGGAGGATGGTAAAATCGAGTCAATTGGTACGCATCAAGAATTGTTGCGAACGAGTCAATTATACCGGGAAATTTATTCGACCCAATCTGGAAGGAAGGTGTATTCAGATGAGTAAATCCTCCTCCAACATTATGAGTCGTGCTAGAGGACCAAGGATGGGCGGGCCGGTTGAAAAGGCAAAAGATCGAAAGGGAACATTGAAGAGAATTTGGCGCTACATGGAAAACCATAAGTCGGCCTTAATCGCCTCTGTTATATTTGTCATTATTTCTACTCTATTGGGACTTGTAGGACCTTATTTAATTGGAGTCATTATTGACAATTATATTATTCCGAAAGATTTACACGGGACGTTTCGTCTCGTTGTTGTTCTAGCTATTGTTTATACTGCAGTTGCTATATTTACATGGTTACAAACCTTTATGATGGTCCGAGTCTCTTTGCGAACGATTCAACATTTACGTCAAGACTTATTTGATAAATTTCAATCTCTATCATTACGATTTTTTGATAAGCATAGCCATGGTGATTTGATGAGTCGTGTTACAAATGATATTGATAGTCTTAACAGCGCGTTAAGTCAAAGTGTTGTAGGAATTTTATCAACCGTTTTAATGGCAACGGGAGTTTCAATTGCAATGTTCTCACTTAACTGGATTTTAGCAATTGTGGCACTGTTAATGATTCCTTTAATGGCATACACAACGAAAAAAATCATAAAGTATAGCAGCAGTTATTTTATTAAAAGGCAAAGAGACTTAGGGGAATTAAATGGTTTTGTAGAAGAGTCCATTTCTGGGAATGATGTCATTACACTTTTCGGAAAAGAAGAAGAAACTGTTCGGAAGTTCTCTGAAGTGAACGAAAGACTACGATATTCAGCGATGAGTGCAGATATGGTCTCTGGTTTTGTCGGACCAACGAATAACTTTATCAACAACTTAGGTCTAGGATTGGTGATTGGGACCGGTGCTGTCATGGTCGTTAAAGAGATGACAACAATTGGTGTGATTGCTGCGTTTGTAACTTACTCACGTCAATTTTTCCGGCCCATTAATCAACTATCCAGTCTTTTGAATATGTTCCAATCTGCAATAGCAGGTGCAGAACGTGTCTTTGAGGTCATGGATGAGACTCCTGATATTGTTGATAAAGCAAATGCGATTACAGTTGAGTCCTTTAGAGGAAATGTTGAGTTTACTTCTGTTTCCTTTGAGTATGAGATAAATAAACCAGTCTTGAAAAATATTAATTTTAAAGTGAAAGCCGGAGAGAAAATTGCTCTTGTTGGTCCAACAGGTTCAGGGAAAACAACCACTATCAATCTTTTATCAAGGTTTTATGATGTAACTAGTGGAGCGGTTAAAATTGACGGCATCAATATTACGGATTATAAAGTAAAGGATTTACGAAAGAAAATGGGAATTGTCCTGCAGGATACATTTTTATTTTCAGGAAATATTATGGAAAATATCCGTTATGGTCGACTTGATGCAACAGATGAAGAGGTAATTGAAGCTGCTAAGATGGCCTCGGCCCATCAATTTATCAAACATTTACCAAATGGATATGACACTCAGGTTACGTCAGGTGGAATGAACTTAAGTCAAGGTCAAAGACAGCTATTAGCTATTGCAAGAGTCATCCTTGCCGATTCGGATATCCTTATTTTAGATGAAGCTACATCAAGTATTGATACAAGAACGGAAATAGAAATTCAACGTGGTCTAAACCATTTAATGGAAGGACGGACTAGCTTTTTGATCGCTCATCGTCTTAAAACAATTGAAAATGCGGATCAAATTTTTGTAATCCATAGTGGGGAATTGATTGAAAAAGGAACACATGAAGAACTCTTAAGACAGAAGGGGTTTTATTATAGCATGTACGAAAGTCAGTTAAAACTTAGGGAAGATCCGCTTTTAAAGGAGTCTTATTAAAAAGTATTAATCTCATGAACAGTATTTCTGTCTGTTATTAATAATCGACAGGAATACTGTTTTTTTATTTAGGATTTGTTGCTAATTTATGAATAGTTTTATGAAATGTCCCTTTAGATCTAAGAAAAGCTTATAATATAGTAGAATAGTACTTTTTTATTTTACATAAGAGGGGGATTTTGATGTCATTTGAAGTAATGGGTTTTGAAATCAAGATTACTGGGAAACTGATTGTAAAAACAGTTTTATTTCTCATTATTGCCGTAGCTCTCTCCTTTTTAGCTTTCAGTGGTGGAAGATCGACTTTAACGACGACTGCTGAAGTTTGTACTGAAAATGCGATTGCAGCAGGTGTAGAACCGGTTGGCTGTGATGGACCGTAATAAAAAGCTTAACTAAGGAGGTTACCTTCAATAGTTAGTTTTTTATCAGGCTGAAAGGGTGGGGATGGCAGAAAACCAATGGGGGAGCTTCACTTTATTGTAGAGCTTATTGGCTAGATTGAGTGGTATTCTACTGGAATCAATCTAGCCAATTTTACATTTGATTATCTTTGATTATACTAGCTTTAATTGAAGTTTTTTTGAGTTTAATAAGTGTAATAAATTATTATCCTATTATATTTTTATTTACTAAATTAAGCGATGTCTTGATTCTCTTTTTTAAGATACTGGGATAAGGCACCGTTATATTTGTGTCGAGTAAAGCAGGGGTTAGGTATCCTTCCTTCGTTGTCACGAGGTAAAAATGAATAAAGGTATTGGTCTTTTTTAGCATAGTCACTTTTTTCAAAAACACCGGCTAATAAGTTTTCAAAATAGGGGAGACGTTTTTCAATAGAATCGATGGTACGGTCCTGAAGTTCAGGGATAGTTTTCTGAATATATATCGCTACCTCTAGTGTTACTTTATCAGTGGAATTGGCGTGCATTAACCTTTGACGATACAGTGGAATCGCTTTCATTAAATGAGTGTCCTCATATTTAGTCCAATAACTCGCCATGCATATACACCTCTTTTTTATAGTTAATATAATATTCGATAAACAACGATAACTTTCCTTCCATTTATCCTAAGAAACTGAATAATGTTTGTTACATTTAAACAGCGTTGTGATTTAAATATGTACGTTTTGTGAAATATCATGTATACTTAATTAGATAATTAAATTAAAAACTTTTATATATTTAGTTACCTAGCTAACTAAATATATATAGATATGTAACATTTTATTTATATTTTTTAAAAATATAGTTACCTAAGTAACTATTAAAGTTCGGAGGTTTCTAAATGGAACTATCTTTTTTCCATTATCAATTACAATTTTCAAGATCGTTTACGAAAAAATTGAATGAACAACTAAGAGAGGTAGGACTGTATCATTCACAATGGCTTATTGTTTATTATTTAAAACATTATGAGGCTTCTACACTTGTTGAGATTAGTCGATATTTGAATGTTGAAAAACCGACGATTTCACGCACGGTTGATCGATTAGAACAAAGTCAGCTCGTTGAAAGGATTTCTAGTAATGATAAACGGGAACGGAAAATTAAGCTTACAGTAAAAGGGAATGAGGTTTATCAAGAGGCAATAAAGGTTGTGGAGACATTTGAAGGAGAGTTGATCGAGGGAATTACCGAAACCGAGAGAGAGATGATTTTACGAGCATTCAAAACATTAAAGGATAAATTAGTGTAAAGGAGCACAAGTATGAACCAGAAACCAAAACTATGGACGAATGACTTTCTAATGGTTTCATTATCTAACTTTTTATTGTTTATTTCATTTTATATGTTAATGGTAACATTAGCGGTATATTCAATTGAAAAATTTGACGCTTCGCAAAGTATGGCAGGTTTGGCATCAAGTATATTTGTACTTGGAGCTGTGCTTGTTCGACCCATCGCAGGAAAAATGATTGGTCGAGTCGATAAGAAGAAATTATTATTGATTGGACTCAGTCTGTTTTTTGTTTTTATGTTATTGTACTTTCCAATCAATCATTTGTCCGTATTATTACTTGTTCGTTTTATTCATGGATTTGCCTTTGGTATCGGGACAACCGCAACTGGGACAATTGCAGCAGATATCATTCCATCCTCACGACGTGGTGAAGGAATGGGGTATTTTGCCACCAGTACGAACTTGGCAATGGCAGTTGGTCCTTTTATCGGATTATGGATTATACAACACTTTGATCATAAGGTGATATTTATTGTGACAACGATTCTATCTATTATTGCTATTGTTGCGACATTATTTTTAAAGGTAACTAAGTTAGAAGTTGTGAGTCACCCAATATCAGTTAAGAGCGGCTTTCGGTTAAGTGACTATTTTGAAAAAACGACGATGCCCATTGCGATTCTTGTAGCGATTTTTGGCTTTGTTTATTCAAGTATTTTATCGTTTATTAGCAGTTATGCGGAAGTAATTAATTTAGTAACTGCAGCGAGCTTTTTCTTTGTCATGTATGCAGCTTTTCTATTAATTTCTCGACCATTTACAGGGAAGTTATTTGATTTAAAAGGTGAAAATAAGGTGATCTATCCTTCTTTAATTCTATTTGCGGTTGGTTTATTTATTTTAAGTCAAGCCCAACATGGTATGAGTTTGTTAATTGCTGGTGCAATTATCGGGGTTGGTTTCGGTACATTTCAATCAAGTGCCCAGACGGTTGCTATAAACTTAGCACCGAGTCATCGGATTGGTTTAGCAACTTCAACCTACTTTGTTTTTTATGATTTTGGTATAGGGGTCGGTCCATTTATTCTCGGGTTTGTCTTACCGTTAACTGGATTTAGGGGCATGTATGTTTTAATGGCCGTGATTTCATTAGTAGGTGTTCTTATTTACTATTTCGTACATGGAAAGAAGGCAGCCGTTGTTCAAAAGGAACAACAACGAACAAACAACTTACAGACGGAATAATTTTTATATCAATCCATATCTTTATTAGGTTTAACGGGAAGAAAAAAATTACCGTACCTTTAAAGGTGGATGGGGTTCAACTGCCTTTATAGCTCTGAAATAATGAACACAATTAAGGACGCTATGCTGGTAACGTCTGCGTTACCAGCAAGCTGTGACCTAAAGCTAGTCATCAGGGAGGGACGAAAGCACCCCCCTTAAGAAAGTTAGTTTCACTTTTTTAAAAATAGGACGAACATCTGTATGAAAAACAGATGTTCGTCCTATTTTTATTACAGATAACAAATGTTCTGAAAAATAACTGTTAATTTATAAAGGAACGTTGTTCTTACCATATACATAGGATAAACTATCTTTGGGCGGGAGTGATAAAGTGAGAACTTGGGTAAAGTTTTTCATCTTGATGTATCTTTCCGTTTTGTTTTTTGGTAGTTTTTTTGCTGTTGGCGCTTTATCAACAGGTGCAATGGAGCGGGCTTTGCCGTTCATTTCAGATATTAAGATGTTTTTGTATTACTT
Source organism: Niallia sp. XMNu-256 (assembly GCF_036670015.1). Lineage (NCBI taxonomy): Bacteria > Bacillati > Bacillota > Bacilli > Caryophanales > Bacillaceae > Niallia > Niallia sp. XMNu-256. The sequence continues at coordinate 2,413,668 of NZ_CP137636.1, read as the reverse complement.
TTTTGCTGGAGCGATCGGAGGCTCACTAAGACATCTGTATATGTTTTGTGTTCATTATATAAGAGATGAATTAACGAATTACCGGGTTTGGATCATGTACATTTTTTATCCGATCTTTGCAACTGGAACTGCGATTGCTGCAGTTACGATCATTGATAGTGGAATATTATCCATTCAATTCACTGAATATGAAAACACCCCATATGCTCCTATCAGTTTAGCTTTTTTTGTTGGATTTGGTTTTAATCGATTTGTGAATAAACTCAATGAAGTATCTAAAGATCTATTTAATACGGATAATCAAAAGTAATAGGGAGCAGGGTGCACGCACTGCTACATCAAATAGACTAAGGGGTACCAATAGGATGATCGAGATGGAAAAGGCAAAATTATTGGCTAAAAATATTAATGATTTTGTACAATATGTAAGGAATAGTTACCGTGAAAATAACAAATACCTATCCAATCCTGATAAATTGTTCCGATTAAAACTTATAGTTGAAGAATATAAGCTTTCTATTATAGCAGATGAACTTTTTAGAATTAATCGCTTTGAGTATGATCATAAATATACGAGCTTACTTGTACATGATTTTAAAATAGCGATCGATATTATTGGAGAATATATTGATCTTAATGAGCATGATCTATTTATTTTTTCTGCTAGACTTTATGTACTTAGATTAATTTTGAATTCGTATGAAGAGGAAATACAATTTCAAGGAAACTAACAGAAAGGGGGGTTCTCTAATTGACAGCGAGAACCCTTTTTTTATTTAAAATAAATTTGCTTCGCTAAATTTAAAGCTAGGGTATAATAACTCAGCCCAATAGAAGACCTTTAAAACTCTTCGTATATAGCTGGGTTTTGATTATTAATGCGGCCATCTGGACGAGTTAGTGTGTAAATTAGCTTCATCTCCGTCTCATCTAGGGAGAAATCGAAAATGGAAATATTCTCGAGTTGTCTAACAGCAGAAGCTGATTTAGGAATCGATATTGCCCCAAGTTGGTAGTGCCAACGTAAAATAACTTGAGAAATTGATTTCTTATGGCGTTTAGCAATCTGTCCAATTGTCTCATTTTGTAAAAGCTGGTTAGCTCGAGCTAATGGACTCCAAGACTGTGTAGTAATTCCATTTTCTTCATGCCATTTTCTTTGTTCGGCTTGATTAAAGAAGGGGTGCAGTTCAATTTGATTGACACTTGGAAGAACTCCTGTTTCCTTTTTAAGACGCTCGATATGTTCGGGTAGGAAGTTACAAACACCAATAGAACGGATGAGCCCCCATTTTTTTGCATCAATTAAAGCCTGCCATGCTTCTACATATGTATCTTGTCTTGGAAGGGGCCAGTGAATAAGATATAAATCAAAGTATTCGAGATTTGCCCGGTATAATGACTCTTGAATCGTGGTCACAGCTTTATCATAGGTTTGATAACGTCCAGGTAATTTAGAAGTAATTCTTAATTGTTCTCTTGGAATTGAAGCTCGTCGTATTGCTTCACCAACTGTTCCTTCATTTTCATAATTATAAGCTGAATCAATTAGACGATAACCCATATTAATGGCACTTAAAATGGACTGTACCCCCGCACTTCCTTTTAACAAATAGGTACCTAGACCAACAACAGGTAAAGTTAATCCATCATTTAACGTGATTTCAGGAATATGATTGCTCATAATTTCACTCCTTTCAAATAAGTTGATTTTATCATAATATAGAAAAAATTTCATTTTCTCTTAAGTATTTACTATTCATGTTTAAACATTGAGGTTTCAATGGTTGCAGAATAAAAGGGAATCTTACTTATAAAAAATTTATTCAATAGAGTGACTATTATCAAAAATATTTCAATTACAAAACTATTGTTAAATAACCATTCAGTAGACTATAATCAAATTGTCAGAAAGATTATAAAATTTAAAAAAACTTTTATTTCTATATAAAAGAAATTTTCGGAGGGGTGTATATAAAGTCAGAGCTATAGTTATGCTAATAATTTTCTCAATTTTCTAAAAACAAAGGGTGGGGGATGTAAAAAATGAAAAAGGTCAATCCAACAAAGGTGATTGGTGAGAGTAAGTTTAATAAGTTTCACTTGGTGCTATTCATATGGAGTTTTATGATTATTTTATTTGATGGTTATGATCTATCAGTATATGGGACAGCTCTTCCGCTAATTATGGAAGAATGGGGATTGGATTCAGTTGTAGCAGGTACGATGGGAAGTTATGGATTATTTGGAATGATGTTTGGAGCCATTATCTTTGGAATTCTAGCAGACCGGATTGGACGAAAGAAAGTTATTTTAATTAACGTACTATTATTTAGTCTATTTACTCTTTTATGTGGGTTTGCAGAATCTGCAACGGCCTTTTCCATTTATCGTTTCATCGCTGGTCTAGGACTAGGCGGAATCATGCCAAATATAGCTGCTTTAGTCATGGATTATGCGCCAAATTCTATGAAAATCAGATTGGTATCTTTAACACTTGTAAGTTTTGCGATTGGGGGAGCTCTAGCGCCAACGGTTGGAGTCATGATCATTGAAAGTGTTGGTTGGCAATCCGTTTTCTGGGTAGCAGGTCTTCCTCTTTTAGCGCTACCACTTATGATGAAACAACTCCCAGAGTCAACGAGCTATCTTATTCGGACAGGGAAGAAAGAACAATTATTTAAAACACTTGCTAAAGTGAACCCTGAATTTGAGTTTGACGCGGATGACGAAATCGAAGAAGTTAAGGTTACACAAACAAAAGCTCCTTTAGTAGGATTGTTTAAAGAGAATCGTGCTTTAAGTACAATTATGTTCTGGGTTGCCTTCTTCTGTGCTTTATTAATGGTATACGGGTTAAATACTTGGTTGCCTAAGTTAATGATTCAAGCTGGTTATGGTCTTAATTCTAGTTTAACGTTCTTAATTGCTCTTCAAGGTGGAGCTGTCATTGGAATTCTTGCCTTAAGTAATCTTTGTGAAAAATTCGGTTCTAAAAAGGTATTGGTTCCAACTTATATTGCTGGCACAATTGCATTAACATTACTTGGGTTTGGCGGAAATCAAATCGTGGTCTTTTTATTAGTGGCTATTGCTGGTGCTGCTACAACGGGTGCGCAAGTATTAATTCAAGCTTATGTTACGGGATTCTACCCTGCCGACATGAGATCAACAGGAATCGGAGTTGCCTCTGGTGTGGGGCGTTTAGGGGGAATGCTTGGGCCGATCATAGGTGGATTCTTACTAACTTTAACTCTTCCAAACTATGTAAACTTTATGGTGTTTGCGCTTGCTGGAATCATTGCAGCTATTTCATTATCATTAATTGGAGATAAATACTCCGCAAGACAAATGATTTCATCTAAAAATGGAAATGCAGCTTCAGCTAATGAGGTTGCCACATCAATTGAATAAGGTAAGGTTGATGTTCACAAGTAAATAATACAATATAAAGAGGGAGCGCTACTGTTTTAAATGATTAAAAATAAAACAGTAGTAGCTCCCTTTATTTTACTATTTCCAAGCTTCTAAAATCATTAACGAGGTTTTTGACACCTTTATAAAGGATGGCGCCATCAATACCTCCAATGAGAAATTTGAAACCCATCTCAAGATGCTGCTTCATCCCATCTTCCCATGTCATGATCCCAGGAATGACATGATGTTTTTTACATGCTTCGATGACCTTTTTACAGCTGTTTTGCACCTCTGGATGGTTTAACTGTCCTTGAAGACCCATTGAAGTGCTTAAATCATATGGACCGATAAATGCTATATCAATATATGGAACGGAAAGGATTTCCTCTATATTTTCTACCGCAGTATGATGCTCAATTTGTACAATAACTAAGGTTTCATCATTAGCTTGTGAATAGTAATCTTCAAATTCTTCAGCGTCTGCCCCAAAAAGTACCGCTCTGCCGGCTCCTGTACCACGAACACCGACTGGTGGGTATTTACAGAAGCTCACTGCTTGTTCTGCTTCTTCTTTTGTGTTAATCATCGGAATCATTACACCGGCAACCCCTGTGTCTAATCCTCTTTTGATTTGGGACATCTCGTGCCCGGATATTCGAATTAACGGAGTTGTTTTTGTTCCCCTAATGATTGAAACCATATTACCGGCTGTCTGTAAGTCCATTGATCCGTGTTCGGCGTCAATCATGATAAAATCTATACCCGTATGAGAAATGACCTCCGCATTATCCAGGCTATTAGTCATAATCCATGTTCCAAACACCGTTTGATTTTGAAGCAACTTTGTTTTTAATAAATTTTTTCGCATCGAAATCCCTCATTATTTTATTTTTATTTTTTAAAAAAGATGTGTAAGGTTAAAAGGAATTTTGAATTGACTAAATTATTTTAATAAAGTCATAATCCCTACTATATTTATAACATGATTCGGACTAAATGTCGAAAAGTTCTATTAATTGTTAATATAATAAAAAAACTAGGCATCTCATTTACGATAAAGGAGATGCTGAGCAAGTATGTTATCTTAGTCTAGCTTTTTCATTAAAATTTCACGATCATTTATCGGTTGAGTAGGTCGATGGTTATCTGGGAATATCTCTTGAAAGGTTTGAATTTGTGATTTCGACATTTCTATAGGGCTTTTAAACACAATCCATTGGACACCTTCTGTACAGGGAGGAGTTGTTAATGAGCCTTCATAATAAAAAAAGGTTTGATTTTTAGGCAATAATTGATTTAAGTGTAATGGACGAAGGCTTGTAATAGCTTCTTTCGATTTCCGCTTTGGTAGATCGTTCCAAATTTGATTTAAAGTTTGATGTACAGTACCTTCTTTGATCAAGATCCCAATCACGGCTATTTTTCCGCTTTTATCTTGGTGAACGAGATGCAACTCCATCTTTCCGTGTTGACCGTTTATGGTATGTTCACTAGGTGTATGAAAATGGAATTGTTGCAGAGTGTATTCATTTCCATTTAACACTAAGCGATTATTCTTTGTAGTTGGATTGGCTTGGATCGTAAAGCCGGTGTTAATGGTATTTACAATACTGGGACGGTATTGAATGGTTATATCTAAATCCATCGTTGAACTTGTTGACTTGTTTATTTTAGAAAGGTCAATGTTAACAGGAGATTGTTTGGCCCCTTTTGAACAGGATGCATAGTTTGGATTTATTTTTCCCCAGTATTCAGGTCCTGTGTTGCCTTCATAGGACCAATCGTTAGTGAAAATGTAATTAGAAGTTTCTGTATCAAAATATTCAGTAGCAGGCTGCTTGGATTTTTCGTATACGGCTAGTCCCGCAGAGGGCTGTAACAAACTATTAAATAAAAAAAAGCATGATGTGATCGTAAGAGATGAAATAAACTTTTTCATAACTTTTCCTCCAAAAGGCAGTTTGAAAAGTTCGGGGCATCCTGCATATTAAACAGGCTACCCAGAACTTTTGCTCTATAGGCATACTTAATCGTTTACTGTCCGTCAGCTCCATTTGAGGTTACTCTACGTGTATGATTGTCCTCAAAATTATTGGCCCTACTTTTATTCACTTTATCATTTAATAGTTTCTTTTGATCGACCTCTGGTGAAGGTGTAAACTTTTCCCTTGCCATTTTATCTGCCTCCTAAAAACTTTTTTCGTGATTCTTAGATAGTATTTCTCTTTTTAACAAAGGTTTAGAAGGTAGATTTTAGAAATTTACTTAACCTTTTAAAATGTAAAATAAAATATAGTATAATTAAAAAATGTATGAATAATTATGACTATTCTAATAAAGCGATTTAATTATTTTATAAGGGGAACTATATAAATGATTCAAAGTTTATTTTCAACCCTATTAGGGGTTATTGTACCGTTAGCTTTACCGGTTGTGGCAGGGGCACTTCTTAGTCGTTATAAACAATTAGAAATTAAGCCACTCTTAACGATTGTCCTATATTATTTAACACCAGCTCTAATCTTTGATACGTTAATGAATGCAGAAGTATCAAGTCAAGATGTTTATTTAACATTGGGATTTTCGATTTCAAATCTGATTTTGCTTTGGGCAGCAGCAAATATACTTGGAAGGCTTATGAAATTACCAGCTAATGATATTGCAGGGTTAACGCTTATTTCTGCATTTACAAATAGTGTCAATTATGGAATTCCATTGATTTTACTTGCATTTGGACAATTGGGACTCGATAAAGCCTCCGTTTATGTTGTGCTTCAAATGGTGATTGTTAATACAATTGGGGTATATTTTGCGGCACGTTCTCATTTTTCCATAAAGGGAGCGATTAAATCTGTATTTTCGTTACCTGCGATCTATGCGGCTATGATCGCTTTAATATTAAGGTCCCTAGATACTTCATTGCCAATTGGGATTGTCAGTGGTATTTCAATGATTGCTGATTCTTATTCGCCAATTGTCTTGGCAATTTTAGGAATACAAATGATGAATGTGAAAACAGATCAATTAGATAGAGGTTCACAAAAGGCCTTTTGGACAGGCATGGGGATGAGATTGCTCATTGCTCCTTTAGTTGCACTTGCTACACTATCGTTATTAAATATTAATGGCATTTTACACTCCGTTCTGTTCGTATTAGCATGTATGCCAGTTGCTGTAAATGCTGGAATTTTAGCTCAAAAATTTGATGCTTCAGTTAAAGTTGTAACGAAATGCATTCTTTGGACGACACTAATATCGTTTTTCTTATTGCCATTCATCATTGTATTAGTTCAATAAAAAAACATAGGTGCTAAGCACCTTCCAATTGGAAGTTACCTAGCACCTATGAATTCATAAATATTTTGGACAAGATCTTGAGATGACTCAGCTTCTACAATATTCCCATCGACAACCGCATATAATTTGCGGTCACATTTCCTGCACCTCTTTAAACATCCATATCCAATCACATCTAAATTAGAATCCTGTTCAAGAGTTTCCCTGGCTGGACGTGCCCCGTTTTCCAAATTGATTTCACAAAACCAAACCGTTGGATTTGTCACTATGAAACCCCTCCAATAATTAAATCGCTTACAAACGACGATGTTTATAAATGAACTAAAATAATAAGTTTTGCACAATGATTATATTTATAGTAAGGCATTAAATGAACTTTCACAATATTATCAGTTGATAATTATTTTTATTAAAACAAGAGTTTATCTAATATAAACTTAATATAAATTCAAAACAAAAAAGAAGTTGAATAGTAAATACTCAACTTCTTTCTAACCTAATTTGTGGATAATACAAGTCTTTTCGAATTTTTATTTTCAATTACGGCAACAAATAAAGGATCGAGAAAAAGTGGCAGACTGTTCCGCCTAATACAAAAACATGCCATACTGCGTGATGGTGTTTGAATAACTTCCATATATAAAATACGGCTCCGAAAGTATATAATAATCCACCAATAATCAAAAGAAGTAAGCTGATTGAAGGCAAGTTGGCGCTTAAATCATTCCATACAAAAACGATAAGCCAGCCCATTACAACATAAAGGAGGGTAGAGGTAAAAAGATATTTTTTGACGAAAAATGTTTTAAAAATGGTCCCTCCAATAGCAAGTCCCCATACGATCCCAAATAAAGTCCAGCCAGCTTTTCCTTGAATGGTCACTAATAAGTAAGGCGTGTATGAGCCTGCAATAAAGAAATAAATCGAGGAATGATCCATGATTTCAAAAAAATCTTTTGCTCGCCCAGGAGGTAATGAGTGTAAAAGGGTTGATGAAGTATATAACAGTAGCATGGTTACCCCAAACAAAGTGAAACTTATAACATGCCAGACGTTGCCATAAAGGGCAGCAAATACAATCAAAATTACTAATGCTGCAATGCTTAAGAGTACCCCAATACCGTGGGTAATCGAGTTGGATAGTTCTTCTTCTTTTGAAAACACATGTGTGTTTGCCAATAGATTCCCTTCTTTCTATCTAATAGTATATTCAAATTCAATTAAATACATAGTGTGGAGAATTGTTCTTATTATAGTCTCAACAAAAGACCTTTACTAGTGATGTTTGTAATATAAAATGACTGAATCAAAAAACGAATCATTGGACAGGTATTTTCATACAGATTAGTATATAACTATATGATTACGATAAATATTTAACATTACTTATCAAGAATGAAAGATAGATCTTCATTCGAACAGAACGAGGTTATGCCAATAAATGACTTTTTCAACAATCGTTTTTGCTGCTTTATTGATTTCTGTTTATTTACTTCTCTGTTTTTATATTGGTTACAATGGGTGGGTTTGGCTTCAATCCACACGTTTTAGAGGGAAAGGGAAGAAGTTCTATATCCTGTTCATTGCCTTTTTAGCGATATCCACTTTTTTAGGTCAGATGGCTCCATCGACGTTATTAACATGGCTAGGTGGGTATTGGATGGCTGTCGTTGGGTATAGTCTCATTTTATTACCCCTTGCTAATATGATCGTGTTTCTATTGAAGAAAAGAGGCATTTTTTGGGGAGGAATGAGTGTACTTTCATGTTTTGTCTTTATCTTTATAATAGGTTCGTATAATGCCTGGAACCCGGTAGTTCAAAACGTTGAAATATCTATAGCTCAACCGAATGAACAAACGAATAAAGTGAAGATTATGATGGCATCTGATCTTCATTTAGGTGAAATCGTCGGGAAATCTCATTTGGAAAAGTTAATTGATATTTCAGCAAAGGAAAACCCGGATATGATTGTAATTGCTGGTGATGTCATTGATGACGATATTGAACCTTTTCAAGAAGAAAAAATGAGGGATGTATTAGAAAAACTGCAGGCTCGATTGGGAGTTTATGCTGTTTCAGGAAACCATGATGTTTATGGGAAGGATCTAATAGAGTTAGAAAAGGAATTGGAGCAGGTTGGGATCCGATTTTTACGTGATGAAGCGGTTCTTATTAACGATTTACTCTATATAGTCGGGAGAAGGGACCTTGCGGAAGGGGAACGTAAAGCATATGACACTCTATTGACAGGTCTAGATCGTTCAAAACCAATTGTGACTGTTGATCATCAACCAACCGAAATGGATGAAGCGGAACAAGCAGGAGTGGATTTATTATTGTCAGGTCACACCCATAAAGGTCAACTAGCACCCGCAAATCTTATTACCAATATGATATTTGAAAATGATGGTGGGTATATGAAAAAGGAAACGTTGCACACATTGGTTTCTTCCGGATTTGGAACATGGGGTCCACCGCTAAGGATTGGTAGTCGTTCGGAAGTAGTTGTTATTCACTTTTATTTCTAATGAAGATGAGGGGGGAGTTTTAACGTGAAAGATCAATGTATTTATTCACTTCAATATGATCAATGGGCAAATTTAAAACTATTAGACCATATTGAACAGTTACCTGAGGATGTTTTTGATAAACCGATGAACAGCGTTTTTCCTACAATTGCCGAGACATTTTATCATATTTTTAGAGGGAAGCGCATTTGGTTTAAAAGATCATTGCCTCATTTAGTAATGGATGAGAGTATCACAGATTTTCATAATATTCCCCATGCAAAAGAAAGTTTTGTCAAATTACATAACATCCTAATTGAGGCTGTTCATGACCATTATGAAAATCTAGATGTCATTGTTTATCAGAGTCCAAAGGGAAATACTTTTCAAAATCAGTTTCACGAGATTATTTTTCATCTAGCTAATCATGGGACCTATCACCGGGGCAATATCGCAGCAATGATTAGAGAATGTGGATATAAGGGGACTTCAACAGATTATATTCAATTTTTGCGCGATACCGCAAAAAATAAGACATGAAAATAAGGACAGTTCAGTACTGTCCTTATTTAGCTATATTCACTTGTTCGGTCATTAATAATTTAGATGAAATCAAGCGTTTCCTTACTAGCATGCCGACCCAGGCAGCAATGAATGCTTTAATGAACCCAACAAGGATAAATGGAGTAAAACCACTTGCAAATGCCGCTGTCCAAGAAAGATCAGCGGATATTTTTAACCATGCTGTACCAAAAAACAGAGTAATAAACATTCCGAAAGAATTTGCGATAAGTGCATTTTTAAGATTAAATCCAAATTTCTCCATATATAACCCCATTAAGAATGTTTGTGGAACAAACCCCACCAAAAAACCGCCTGTTGGTCCAACCAATTTAGAAACTCCTGCTGAGAATTCGGCAAACACTGGGACCCCTGCGCAACCAATAAATAAATATAAAATAACAGAAAATGTTCCATTCCTAGCTCCTAAAATGGTTGCAGCTAGACCGATTGCTAGAGTTTGGCCTGTTATCGGTACGAGTGGAAGCGGGATCGTTACTTGAGCCAAAACTCCAATTATGGCAGCAAATAAGGCAATCATAATCATTGATCTTAATTTAACCTGTTCTTTACTCATCCTCTCACCTCTCCAAAAGGTTAACTAATTTTTCAAACAGTTTACAATTAATCATAAAGAGCACAAAGGAATATGTCAACGGTTATTTTTTTTAGTTTACATATAAAAATGTAAAGGATTAAATCCATATATTAATTTTGTAAGTGATGAATGTTAGAATAGAGGATATTACACTTATAATAGTGATGAACTTTTAAGGTGGTTTTTAAATGAAGCTATACAGGGACATATTCATCGCTTTTTTGCGATCAGGTTTATTAGGTTTTGGCGGTGGCCCCTCTGCCATTCCCCTCGTTCATAAGGAAGTGGTCGGGACGTATAAATGGATGGACGATGAACAATTTAGCAATATTTTGGCATTAGGTAATACTTTGCCAGGGCCGATTAATACGAAAATGGCAGGCTATATTGGCTATAGGGTTGGAGGTGTAAGAGGTCTCATTGTAGCATTAATTGCTTCGATCTTTCCAACTGTGCTTTTAATGTTAGCTTTACTCACTTCTTTTAATCAATTTAAAGATCAACCAAGTGTACAAGGGATGACCCATGCGGTTGTTCCCATTGTTGGGGTGATGATGGGGGTATTAACTTGGGGTTTTTTCAAAAGTGCAAAGAAAGGGTTAGGCTTTAAAAATGCCATCCTTCTTTTGGCAGGTAGTTTAATTGCCATCGTTTTCGTTCAAATACATCCAGGTATAGTGATAGGTGTGTTGCTAATTGGGGCGATTGTATGGCCAGTAAAGAAATCAGGGGTAAGTGAGAGCGAATGATCTACTTTCAATTATTTTTAGCGTTTTTAATTCCCGGCATTGTGGGCTATGGGGGAGGGCCAGCATCCATTCCATTAATCGAACATGAAGTGGTAAGACGCTATGGATGGATGACTACGAGTCAATTTAGTGAAGTATTGGCGTTAGGGAATAGCTTACCAGGGCCAATCGCAACCAAAATGGCAGGCTATATTGGATTTGAAGTGGGTGGGATCTGGGGATTACTAGTAGCGTTGTTTGCTACTGTGGCTCCATCATTAATTTTAATGATTGTCTTATTAAGTATTCTTTATCGATATAAAGATTCACCAAAAATTAAACGATTATCAAAAGTTGTTTTACCCGCTGTGGTAATATTAATGGGGACTCTGACCGTTGACTTTTTTTATGAATCCTATGAGTTAAACGGTTTTTGGGAAACAGTATTTATCGCAATATTAACTTATTTCTTATTGGAAAAATGGAAAGTACATCCCGCATTTGTCATTTTAGGTGGACTATTGTTTGGTGCGCTCTTCCTATAAATTAGTTAAATGATGATTTCAGAAGGCTAAACGAGAACTGAGATAACTGCCAGTAAAGCTCTGAAAGTTGAACGCAGACTAAATATACATATGGCAACATTTACGTGACCTAGAAGGTGTTGGCTAATGCTATTTCATCGATGGGGGTGAAAACCCCCTTCGATGGATAGTTTCAATTTATAGATTATGGTTGCCATTCACTCCATTAATTGAGTAACTAGTTGTAATTTCTGCATTTAAAGAATGTGAAACAGAACAGTATTTTTCTTTAGAGAGTTGAATCGCGCGCGCTATCTTCTCGCTAGGCAATTCCTCGCCTTCAAATGCGTAATGAATATGTATATGGGTAAACCGTTTTGGATGTTCTTCGGCGCGGTCACCTTTAACATTCATATTAAAGGAAGTAAACTCTAAGCGCATTTTCTTAAGTATTTGTACAATATCGATACCTGTACAGCCAGCGAGTCCATATAAAAGTAATTCTGTTGGTCTGGCACCGGAATTATTACCACCAACTTCTTCAGCTGCGTCCATCCTAATTTCTTGTCCTGAGATTGTAGTTCCTGAGAATGAAATATTTTCTGTCCATTTGATGTTTGCTTCCATTAAATCGACTCCCTTCATTGGTATTTTAGCAAAAACAACTGTAAAGTAAATTTAAATGATCTAAAATTAAATATTATCTTTTAACGTGAAATGTGACAAAAAGGACTTTACGTTTTCTATAAACCTGTTATAATCCATTTGTAAGTAGATAACACACACGTAAAGGTGGATTAATTAAACAATGGCGAAACAATGTAGGTATGTTGTCAATGCTGTCGGAAAAGGTGGAGAAACGTATTATACTCAATTTGATGATAAGCAAGAATTAACAAACTGGATAACAGACCGCCAAGAAAAGTTAGTCATGGAAGAATTAAAAATTATTGATAAGAACCGTTTCTCATTGAGTAAATGGTTGCGGTTTAAAATATGATTAGAAAGATTAATTATACGTAGAAAGGTGTCATTTTCGCATGAATCGTTAAGATTATTGTGGTTGATGACACCTTTATTCATACATAGAGTTATCCATAGAGACTTGAAAATATATGATTAGAAAGAAAGGTAATGACAGGATGATTAGAGAAGCAACAGTACAAGATATGGAAGAAATATTAGCTATATACAATGATGCAATTGTAAATACAACGGCGGTTTATGATTATAATCCCCATACAATAGAGGATTTAATGGCATGGTATCAGAAGAAAGTCGAAGGGAACTTTCCGGTATTGGTTTTTGAAGAAGACGGAAAATTAATTGGTTATGCTACTTATGGACCTTTTAGGGATTGGGCAGCGTATAAGTACAGTGCTGAACACTCTATTTATGTAAAAAGTGATGAAAAAGGAAAAGGGATTGGGACGATCCTATTAAAAGAAATTATACAAATGGCTAAGGATAGAGAATATAAGACGCTAATAGCTGGGATTGATGCAGCAAACGAGGTTAGTATCCATTTACATCAAAGGTTAGGATTTCGACATGCGGGTACTATTCATCATGCTGGGTATAAGTTTAATAGATGGCTCGATCTTGTTTTTTATCAATTAGAATTACCTGGTCCTAGAGAGCCAATTGAAAAATAACTAAAGTTGTTGAATGGTCATGCGCCTCTACTTTTTCGAGGCGCATTTTTTATATTTGTAAAAGTATTATAATAAAAGGAAGTGATGAAATGCTTTACAAAAATTAAGTATAATAAACCCGTTAAAGGGAAAGGGGGACATCGTGTTGGCAATTGTCCTTTTTGATGGTGATTGTCACTTTTGTGATTGGAGTGTGCAATTCATCATTCAACATGATCGGAACGGAACTTTTTATTTTGCACCATTGCAAAGTAGACTGGGAAAAGCTTTGTTAGAGAAGTATCAACTTCCCATAAGTGTGAATAGTATTGTCGTGATTGAGAATGATCAAGCCTTTATTAAGTCTTCCGCTGTATTAAGAATATGCCGTCACCTTAAAGGATTATGGAAAATATTTTACACTTTTAAAGTTATTCCAAAGTGGGTATTAGATCCTGTGTACGACTTTATTGCTCGGAATCGTTACAAATGGTTTGGTGAAAAAAATAAATGTAAGTTATACCCTGAACATATACGAAAGAGATTTCTAACAGATTGAACGGTCTTTATAATCAGCCGTTCTATTTTTTTTGCAAAAGGTAGAGATAAGTTTATATACAATTTCTTAATTATTATCATTTACATGTTGTAAATGATAATAATTAAGTTCAATATAAACAAATTTATACTCTACCTAAATTTAAGGAAAAAGGAATAAACATTGGAGACAAGCCGTTTTATTCTTAATGTTTTTTTATTCAATAAACAGAGTCATATATTTGTAACTAGAAAATATTTATTATATTGTAACCATTATAGATTACAAGTTAAGGATTCCTAAAGGGAAAGGATGGTAAAAATAATGGATCATAAAACACCGAACTCAAGTGATAGTAATTCTCAATCTCAACAATCAAATAAAGTGACAACTGCTTTCGGAGCTCCAGTTGGAAATGAAGATGATAGTAGAACAGCAGGTAAACGTGGCCCATTAGTAATGGAAGATGTTTGGTTTCTTGAAAAGATGGCTCATTTTGATCGGGAAGTAATTCCTGAAAGACGGATGCATGCAAAAGGTTCTGGTGCATATGGTACGTTTACCGTTACAAATGATATTACAAAATATACAAAAGCAAAATTATTCTCTGAGGTAGGGAAGAAAACCGAGATGTTTATCCGATTTTCAACCGTTGCTGGGGAACGCGGTGCGGCAGATGCAGAACGTGATATTCGTGGAGCAGCTATGAAGTTTTATACAGAAGAAGGGAACTGGGATTTAGTAGGGAATAATACGCCTGTTTTCTTCTTTAGAGATCCGAAGAGATTTCCGGATTTAAACCATGTTGTAAAACGTGACCCAAGAACCAACATGCATAATCCACAAGCGAACTGGGATTTCTGGACTTCACTACCAGAAGGTCTGCAACAAGTAACGATTACGATGAGTGACCGTGGAATTCCAGCAAGTTACCGTCATATGCATATGTTTGGCAGCCATACTTACAGCCTGATCAATGCTAATAATGAACGTGTATGGGTCAAGTTCCACTTTATTACACAGCAAGGGATTAAGAAATTAACCGATCAAGAAGCAACAGAACTGATTGGTCGTGACCGTGAAAGTCATCAAAGAGACCTATTCCAATCCATTGAAAATGGTGATTTCCCTAAATGGAAAATGCATATTCAAGTAATGACTGAAGAACAAGCAGCTAACCATCCTTACAATCCTTTTGACTTAACAAAAGTTTGGTATAAAAAAGATTTCCCTTTAATTGAAGTGGGAGAAGTGGAATTAAATCGCAATCCAGATAATTATTTTGCAGAAGTTGAGCAAGCGGCATTTGCTCCAACAAATCATGTACCTGGTATTGGCTTCTCACCCGACAGAATGTTGCAAGGTCGCTTATTTTCTTATAGTGATGCGCAGCGTTATCGTTTAGGTGTCAACTATTGGCAAATTCCAGTTAACTATCCTAAAGCGGTTAAAAATATCCATCCTTATCACCGTGATGGGGCGATGAGAATTTTGAATCCTTCTGAAGGAAGAGTATCATATTCTCCGAACAGCTACGGTGAATGGCAGGATTCAAAAGAACATCAAGAGCCCGCTTTAGAATTGACTGGTGGTACTGATTTCTATAACTTCCGTGATGATGATGATAACTATTATGAACAACCAGGTAAGCTTTATAGATTGATGACTGCTGATGAACAACAACGATTATTTGATAATACGGCACGTAACATGCAAGGCACCACAAAAGAGGTCCAATTAAGACATATTAATAACTGCTATAAAGCAGATCCTGCTTATGGTAAAGGTGTCGCAAAAGCACTTGGAATTGACTTAAATGATGTTACAGCAGATAAACAAAATCAGAATGAATAAAAAAACGAATAAATCTCCCTTGAATATTGATCAAGGGAGTTTTTTTAAGTTGTAAACAATTACCAGTTCTAGCTGGCTGACTATCGTCACCCAATCGTTGAATAATAATCTAATTTTAGGGAAAAATAAAACAATATGAACATTTTAGGAGGATGAAAAAAATGGCAGATTCTTTATATGAGAAGTTGGGTGGAGAAGCAGCAATTTCTAAAGTGGTTGATTATTTTTATGAATTAGTATTGAAAGATGACACGGTCAATCAATTTTTTAAAGATACAGATATGGAGCAGCAACGTAGACATCAAACGAAGTTTATTAGCTTTGCTTTAGGGGGCCCGAACCAATATAGCGGGAAATCGATGGCTAAAGCTCATGAAGGAATGAAGTTACAAGAAGTACATTTCCAAGCAATTGTTAATCATTTACATGACGCACTTGCACATTTTGGAATATCAGAAGGAGATATTGATACAGCCTTAACAAAAGTTGCTACGCTGAAAGAGGATATTTTAAATAAATAAATATATTATTGGTTAAGGCTGTTTTCGTATGTTTGTTGTTAAAATTTAAAGGCCAATAATAAAAAGGCTGAAATCCTTGTACAGGTTTTCAGCCTTTTTATTATGAAGATGTTCTAACCTCTTGTTTATACTCTTCTGAATTTGTTTCAGCTGAGTGTGGATCTTCATCTAATTTAACTGAGTCTACCTTTGTCTTCGATGAAGATTCTTGTTTTTCATGCGAACCATCATATTCACTCTTTGCTATTCCACAACTCCCTTGTTCAAAATCCTCCAAATTTAAATCTTCATATGTATCTTTTTCTAGTATTTTAAATAAGGAGATACCGAACCAAGCAAAGGCAAGGCCAATCAATACTTGAGGAATAAGCGGGTTGTATAAAATGACTTCTTCCATTTGAGCATTGAAAGCGATTGCCGAACCAATTAAAAGAAGAGAAGATGCTCCTCTAGACAAGGTTCCTTTAAAAAGAGTGATAACAGCAAAAAGAAAAAAGCTTATTTGTAGAAAGTAATCGGACACTTCAGCACCGTATACAACCGATTGAAGTCCTGAATCTAACAACTCCGGTACATTTCTTCTTAAATCTGGGGCAGCAAATGTTAAAAACCATTTGTAGCCGAGCCATTGGAACATTGCCAGTAAGAGGATTAAAAAACTAAAAACACCAACTCCGCCTGTGTGGCGATACTGAAGAAGATACAGGCCGATGATTCCAATTGTAATAAAGGCCCAGCCTACTTGATCAAAGTAGGTGGCTACAAAGGAGATAGGGTCAACATAAAACCAAGCCTGTAAGAAAACAATCATTACTCCACCAATAAATGAGCATAAACCAAAAAGACGAAGCAAACTCCTATGTTCCATATTCGTCACCTCTTACTTTTATTCAACAGTAGATTTTATGCTCCAGTTGGACAGATCATGAACAGAAACTATAATTGTTGAAATATATTTGCAATGAAAGGCTAAAATTTGCAAAATCTGTCATTCTAGATGATAATTTATGTGAAAAATAGAGGAGGTTTTACGATGAGTGAATTAGTGTTAAAGCAATTTGAACTAGCTAGGGGAGGTATTTTGAAAGACTTAGAAGGAGTATCTCCAGAAATTTTTGACATCCAGCCAAAAGGATTGTCTAATACTGTTCATTGGCAGTTAGGACATATTTTAGTTGTTACTGAGTTGTTTTTATTTGGTCAAAATGGTCAACTGCCAGCAGAGTACAATGACTACTTTGGTTACGGTTCAAGACCATCTGAATGGAAGGAAGGTATCCCAAGTGTTGAAACCATCCTTGAACAATTAAAAAGTCAACTAGACCGAATTAAGGCAATATCAGTAGACTCATTTGAAAATCAATTGCCAGAACCTATATTAGGGAATCGTACATATGGAGAATTAGTATATTTTACGGCATACCATGAACTCACACATGCGGGCCAAATTCATACGATCTTAAGGGCAGCACAAGCATCATAAGCAAAAAGTCCATCAAGCCGATCCTAGCGCAAGATGGACTTTTCTTATTTCTGCTTTATCAGGCTTTACAAGCAGAACCCTGGTCCAAGATCTTAATTAATATAGCAGATAGGTGGGGGATCGACTGTCTAGAAAGCTCTGATGGTGAAACAAGGGCTATCTTTGGGCATTAGCCCTTAGGTAAATCAATCAGGCTCTACAGGACTAACCATCAGTGGGGATGTTAGAACTTCCCACAGTGGAAGTTTCACTTTATAGATGATGTCTTGTTAATTTAATTGGAAAAAGGGAAATAATTGTTCTATAAGGTACGTATATAGAGCTATACTAGAAGGAGTGTGTCCAATGAGAAAAAGTTATTTAGGAATCGGATTGATTGTAGCCGTTATGGTTGTTTTCATTGTGATGATTATGTCAAGCTACAATGGATTCGTTAATGCCGAAGAAAATGTAGACCAATCGTATTCCCAAATCGAAACTCAATTGCAAAGAAGGTTAGATTTAATTCCAAACCTTGTCAATACAGTCAAAGGGTATGCTTCACATGAGGAAGAAGTATTAACAGAAATTGCAAATGCACGTGCAAAGTTGGCAGGTGCTAACTCACCAGAAGAAACAGCAACTGCCGATGCAGAGCTATCTAGCGCATTAAGTCGTCTATTAGTAGTTGTAGAAAATTACCCTAATTTAAAAGCGGATCAGCAATTTACACAGTTGATGGATGAATTAGCCGGAACTGAAAACAGAATTGCAGTGGCACGAAAAGATTATAATGATCAAGTTGCAACCTATAATAAAAAGGTCAAAACGTTTCCAGGCGTCATTGTCGCTAACATGACTGGATTTGATGAAAAAGAATATTATCAGGCAGATCCGAGTGCGCAAAATGCACCAGAGGTTGACTTTGGAGGCAGTGAATAATGTCAAGAAAACGAATTCTCAGCATTGTTTTACTGATTATAAGTTTTTTTATTATAAGCAGTTCTACATTTGCTGAGGATCGCCAAATCCCAGCTCCAACAGGTGATATTTACGTACAAGATTTTGCTGCAATTTTATCGGATCAGGAAAAAGCAGAACTAAGAGCTATAGGCAGAGAAGTAGAGGATCAAACGACGGCTCAAATAGCTGTTCTCACTGTGGAAACCATTGGAGAACAGAGCATTGAAGAATTTGCTCTTGAAGCGTTTCGACAATACGGAATTGGAAGTATAGAGGCTGATAATGGCGTGTTACTTGTCTTGGCTATGCAAGAGAGAAAAGTAAGAATTGAAGTGGGCTACGGTTTAGAAGGAAGGATTCCTGATGGGAAAGCAGGGCGAATTCTAGATGACTTTGCGATTCCTTATTTAAAAAATAATGAACCAAACTTAGCTGTAGTAGAAACATATAAAATTTTAACAAACGAAGTTTTAGCAGAATATGGAGTGGAGGAAGGTCAGCTTTCGATCCAGCAGCCACCTATCGTACAGGATACGGATGAAGGAATTGGAATCCCTCCATGGTTGCTCTTAATTATCGTAATTATTGTTTTATTTCTTGATTTTAAATTTTTTGGTGGATTTCTCACACATGTTCTTCTCTCTATCCTCTCTAGAGGAGGAAAAGGAGGAGGTGGAGGTGGTGGACCACGCGGTGGAGGCGGAGGGTCTTCTGGGGGTGGTGGCGCTAGTCGTGGGTGGTAACAAATTAATGAATAGAAGTAGCAAAAGCCCAGGAAATATATCCTCCTAGGCTTTTTTGCTGGCTTAATCATCTTTAGAATTACATTCGTCCTGATTTAATAATTGCGAATAAAATAAATAGGAACATCGAAGTAGCTACAATAGAACCGATTTCAACGGCTGGGAATTCCCAGAGTAAGTTTTTTTGTCCGATAATAGATGTTCCGATTATAAGCCCGACCATTAATATACTAAAAGATAAAAGAATGATGCTAAAAGCCAGTCGATTGCTAATTCGATCCATTCGCTGTAGGAAATCCTTCATTTCGGTAATACTCATTTCAAAATGTAATTTACCGTTCCCAATCGTATCAGTTAAGTCCTTAAGGTTTTTTGGGATTTTCGCTATTACTCCAGCCGTTTCAATGATGTCACTCCAGGAATTTTTTAACATATTTTTTGGCTCATAACGTTTCCGTAGTAGTTTTTCACCGAATGGTTTAATGGTAACTACTATACTAAGCTCCGGATCTAGTTCACTTACGATTGACTCTACGAGGAATAGAGTCTTACCTAGATTTGATAAATCAGCTGGAACTTGAATTTGATGCCGATAAATGAGATCAAGGAGCTCTTTTAAAGCATCTCCTATGCTGATTTGACTTAATGGAACATCAGAATACTTCATGACGAACATGTCTACATCATTATATAATAGATTCGTGTCTGATCCACTGGAGTGAAGTCCCATGGCAGTTATCGTTTTCATTAGGCCTTTTGTATTTCCGTTTTGTAAGTGGATCACCAAAGAAGCAAAATGAAATTTAGTATCCTCACTTAAACGTCCAACCATTCCAAAATCAATATACGCGATCTTGTTTCCTGGTAAAATATAAACATTTCCAGGATGTGGATCCCCATGGAAAAATCCTTCCATTAAAATTTGATGTAGCATGGAATTTACGACCCTATTTGCAATTGATTTAAGGTTGTACCCTTCATTTTGTAACTTGGAAACATGACTAACTTTAATCCCATCGATGAAATCCATGGTCAAAACTTTATTGGTAGTATAATCCCAATAAATTTTAGGAATAACCACTTCAGGAAAATCGGAAAATTGTTTTGCAATTCGCTCACCATTTCTTCCTTCTGTGCCATAGTCTAGTTCGGCACGTAAAGAATTGGCGAACTCTGTAATCATTTTTCTAATTCTAATGGTTTTAGCCCAAGCCAAATTTGCCTCCATTAATCGTGCAACATCATCAAGGATTTCTAAATCCGTTTCAATCGTTGTTCTAATATCAGGTCTCTGCACTTTAATTGCTACATGCTCACCTGTTCTTAGTACAGCGTGATGGACCTGGCCAATCGATGCTGCGGCAATAGGGGTCTTGTCAAATTCAAGAAATAAGTTTTCTAGACTTTCTCCTAACTCCATCTCAACAATTTCTCGAACCTTTTGAAAGGGAAACCCTGCAACTTGATCTTGAAGTTTTTCTAGTTCCTCTGCTATTTCTGAGGGAACTAAGTCTCGCCTAGTACTGGCAATTTGCCCAATTTTAATAAAAGTAGGGCCTAACTCCTGTAGTACTTGCCGTAGCTTAATTCCAATGGTATTTATACTCATCCGTTCTTTAGCATCATGTACCTTTGGAAAGACCTGATTTGATAACCCGATCCGATAAACAAAATAACTAAATCCGTTTCGCAAAAAGGCATTAGTAATTTCATGATACCTGTGTCTGTGTTTAAAACGAATGCCAAACATATATATCCTCCAAAAAATGGGTCTCTGTCTCTAATATTGTATAGTTAAATGAGTGAGGTTTTTATTTCCATTTACATATGGATGGTCCCATGATTCATTTTACATGATTTTTTTGAAGAAAGAGTGAATGTAACAAAACAGACATGATTTAAATTTGGAAGGAAAAGTTTACTGGTGAGATAGAGAGAACGTCAAAGATTTTTTTCATTAAGAATGGGGTAGATTGCAATGTAAAACATAAAAAAAGCTGTTGACGGCAACAGCTTTTTTTATTTATGATCGTTGAATCATTGAATTCGTATAGCTTTTTACTAATTTTTGCAAATTTTTGTGGCTTTCCCTTACCTTTATAGATTCCTCGATGATTTTTTGAAAACCCTCTAAATCCCTGTCCGATGCATTTAAAACAGATTTTGTTACACTTTCAGCCATTTGTTGTAATGTTATCTCTGAACTCATATTACAACCACCTTTCTCATTTAGAACTCTCTAGTATTAATTAAGGAAAAACTTTCATTTTCCTGCAATAAATATTCTAAAAATTTCTACAATAATTTACAACAATTCTATTAATAGTCAAAATATCTACAACACCACTCAGTATTTTCTAACCCTAGAGAGTACCTGTTAATGGGCAAACTAATTGACAGAATTAACTAACATCAGATACGATAAAGAAAAGTAAAATTATTATCCTAGTATTGTTTATCTTATTAACCAGGGCATTTCAAAAAAATAAAAGGAGATTATTATGAATACGGGATTAATTTGTCGGAATGCTAATGATTATTTGGACCTATATCTACTTGCAGGCTCTCTGGGTGACAAAGAATGGCAAAAGGAAATAATAAACAGATTACACAAATGTTATGGTGATATAGCGAAGGCAGAACTAGCGGAAGAAATTCAAAACCTTTGGAAAGAGTATCGTCAGATTAACAGTAAGATAATCGATCTTTATCGCTTATTAAAAACGAATCCCACTGATGAGAAAGCGAAAAGCCAACTTCATATTTTAAAACACAAACGTACTACATTATATCGCCGCATTTACATGGAGGAAAAGAGATTTGATTAATGAACATTCATATGTATCCAATAGGAACAAAATAAAAAGCAGCAGTGTTCAAACTATTGAACACTACTGCTTTTTACTTAAATCTTCCTTAGCCATCTTGATCAGTTCTTGAACCATTCTGCCACCTAAACGCCCTCCAACTTTGCCTGCTTGCTCTGAAGTTAATTTTCCATTATATCCTTTTTTTAGTGGAACTCCAACTTCATTGGCTGCTTCAAACTTCGCTTCATCTGGATGATTAGCTCCGACTACTTTTGATTTTAATTGGTCTAATCCTTCCCTAGCTAGGGGAACAAGTAACTTATTTCGATTTCTTTGTGTCATAAAAATCCCTCCTTGATATAGTATATGCGAAATTTGTTGAATAATTCCTAATAAATGTCGATATATGTCTTATAATCTAAATATTTTAAAAATTTTAGAAAATCAATTGAAAATATATCTCAGATGGTTATAATATTAATATAAAAATTTTTGATAGTTTAATGTTTTCTCAAACTAAATAGTGTAAATTAATAGATAAAATTAATAGGAGAATTTTCCGAATAGCAAAAGTGAAGAGAAAGGGGAACGGATAATGGTAGAAAAACAAATGAACGCAAAGGTGAATGATTTATTAGACTTATATTTACTAGCGGGTAAATTAGGGGATCATGATTGGCAAAAAGAAATCATTCAAAAATTAGGGGAACCGAAACAAGAAACTGAAGAGGATTATTTACAAAAAATACGCAATCTTTGGGCAGAATATAAAGATTTAAATACTCAAATTCTTAAACTATATGATCGATTAAAGAGTTCAACAACAGACGAAGATTTATTTGGAAAAATAAATGCTTTGAAAGAAGAACGCTTAAGATTAACGCATAAAATTTATAAAACGGAGAGAAAAGTAAAGGAATTGTATGAGTAATTTGTAAACCGGGACAACCTATTTCAATCTAGGTTGTCCCTTATTTTCGTAGAGAAATTGACTAATCCTTTGATTAAATTGGTTTCTATCTTCTATTTGCATAAAAAACACTAACATCTATTCATCAAGAATACACAGGTACATTCCTCTCATATAGATGAAATAGTATATCTTTTTTTGTCGTAACCATTAATTTAAATGCGATAAAAAAATGATGCTTAAAAAAGTTAGGGAGGAATTTGATATTGAAACCTTATATTACTGAACCGTTAACAGACTTTACTAATCATCATCATCAGAGGGCATTTCAAGAAGCCTTAAGATTTGTTGAAGCACAGTTAGGGAGGGGATACCCTTTAATCATTGGCAACGAGGAAATTACAACAGAGAAAAGAGTAACTGTAATTAATCCGGCAAATAAAACAGAAGTTATCGGTACGGTATCACTTGCCAATCAAGAACTAGCGGAAAAAGCGATGAGAACAGCACAATCTACGTTCGAAAGTTGGAAGAGATGGAAACCTGAGCATCGGATCAATATTGTTTTGCGTGCCGCAGCCATGCTACGCAGACGTAAACATGAATTTTCTGCTTATTTAGTAAAAGAAGCCGGGAAACCGTGGGGGGAAGCAGATGCAGACACGGCAGAGGCTATTGACTTCTTAGAATACTATGCCAGACAAATGTACCGTTTAAAAGATGGAGTTCCATTGGAACAACATGACGGTGAATTTAATCAATTTCACTATATTCCCCTGGGTGTCGGAATTATTATTTCTCCATTCAACTTTCCGCTAGCCATTATGGCAGGTACAACCATCGCGGCAATTATCACAGGAAATACTGTATTATTAAAGCCCGCAAACTCAACTCCTGTTGTAGCTGCAAAATTTGTTCAACTGATGAAAGAAGCAGGATTGCCGGAGGGGGTGATTAATTTTGTTCCAGGCAGTGGCGCTGAAATTGGCGATTATCTTGTTGAACATCCTCAGACAAGATTTATTTCCTTTACAGGTTCTCGTGAAATCGGCTGTCGAATCTATGAGCGGGCTGCAAGAGTACAAAAGGGACAGAAGTGGTTAAAGCGTGTCATTGCTGAAATGGGAGGGAAGGATACGGTTTTAGTAGATCGTTGTGCAGATATTGAAACCGCTGTAAAATCGATTGTTTTATCAGCATTTGGATTTTCCGGTCAAAAATGCTCTGCTGGATCGCGAGCTGTAATACATGAGGATATCTACGATGAAGTATTAGAAAAAGTAATTGCTAAAACGAAAGAGTTAACAATAGGAGATCCTGCTGATCCAAACAACTATATGGGACCTGTTATTAATAAAGCCGCTTTCAATAAAATTATGAATTATATTGAAATTGGTAAAAAAGAGGGGCGCCTTATGACAGGGGGAAAAGGGGATCAATCTCTAGGTTATTTTATCCAACCAACTGTGTTTGCCCACGTGGATGAGAATGCACGGATTATGCAAGAAGAGATCTTCGGTCCTGTTTTGGCTTTATGTAAAGCAAGAAACCTTGACCACATGTTATCTATTGCCAATAATACCGAATATGGTTTAACAGGTGCGTTTATATCGAATAACCGCGAACATATTGAACGGGTACGTGAGGAGTTTCATGTCGGGAATCTTTATTTTAATAGTAAATGTACGGGTGCAGTTGTGGGCTATCAGCCATTTGGCGGCTTTAATATGTCAGGCACAGACTCTAAAGCCGGAGGCCCTGATTATTTAATTTTGCATATGCAGGCGAAAACCACATCAGAAAAATTATAAAGTGAAACGGTGTCTAGTTACTGTACACGGTGGCTGGCGCCTTTTCTTTTCATTGAGAAAACATGTAGAGGGGAATGTTTGTGAATACAAATAAAATTTCTAAGTCACAAGAAATAATCGCTAAAACCGAGCAATATGGCGCCAGAAACTATAATCCGCTGCCAATTGTCATTGAAAAAGCGGAAGGTGTATGGGTGGAAGATCCAGAAGGCAACCGTTATTTGGACATGTTAAGTGCTTATTCAGCACTCAACCAAGGACATCGGCATCCAAAGATCGTAAAAGCCTTAAAAGAACAAGCTGAAAAAGTAACTTTAACATCTAGGGCCTTTTATAATGATCAATTAGGGGTATGGTATGAGAAAATATGTCAATTAACGAAGAAAAATATGGTTCTCCCGATGAATACAGGTGCTGAAGCAGTTGAAACTGCCCTTAAAGCTGCACGGCGTTGGGGATACGATATGAAAGGAATTAAAGGCGGTCATGCTGAGATCGTTGTTTGTAATGGCAACTTCCATGGCCGGACAATGGGGGCTGTTTCTATGTCCTCTGATAACGAATATAAACGAGGATTTGGTCCGTTGCTTCCAGGGATCAAATTAGTCCCATACGGAGATATACCTGCATTACAATCTGCGATTACTAAAAATACAGCGGCTTTCATTCTTGAGCCGATCCAAGGGGAAGCAGGAATCATCATACCACCTGAAGGCTATCTCAAAGCTGCTTCTAAATTATGCAAAGATAACAATGTGTTAATGATTGCCGATGAAATTCAGGTTGGACTCGGACGGACAGGAAAGATGTTTGCCTGTCAATGGGAAAAGGTTGAACCAGATATGTATATTTTAGGAAAAGCACTTGGTGGAGGAGTATTTCCGATCTCCTGTGTGGCCGCTAATTCTACTATTTTAGGTGTCTTTAATCCTGGTTCCCACGGCTCGACATTTGGAGGGAATCCGCTGGCTTGTGCCGTTTCGATTGCAGCCTTAAAAGTCGTGTCAGAGGAAAACTTAGTTCAGCGTTCTTTTGATCTAGGAAGCTATTTATTAGAGAAGCTTCAAGCAATAAAGAGTCCGATCATAAAAGAAGTGAGAGGGAAAGGGTTATTAATTGGTATCGAATTAACAGAAGCTGCAAGACCTTATTGTGAAGCCTTAAAAGAAGAAGGGATATTATGCAAAGAAACCCATGAAAACGTTATTCGGTTTGCACCTCCATTGATTATTACAAAAGCTGAATTAGATTGGGCACTTGAAAGGGTTTATAAGGTTTTAGAATAAGTGGTACTTCCATCAGCGGGGGAGTTCCTATATCCTCCGCTGATGGAAAGTTCGAAGCCGCATCTTGCTGGTCACGAGGGCGTTGCCATAGGCATATTTAATCTGTGTTCAACTCTCGAGGAGTTTAACGGGCAATTAATTCCGCCCCTATCTTCTATAATTGAACTCACGATTTTAGGGGGTCTTATTACCTGTTAAGCCTGATAAAATTTGTGCATAAGAAAAACGGATTTAAATCCAGAAGAGGAGATAAATCCGTTTTTTTACAGATATAAATATTATTTTAGCTCCGCCTTCAAAGTTTCTTTCATTTTATTAAACTCTGTCTCGATCTCTGTTGAAGGTTTAGCCGTTAATTTACTAACTATGATAATCGCTAAGAATGACAAGATAAAGCCAGGAATCATTTCATACATAAACCCTTTAAGAGCTTCATTACTGATCCAAATGATCACCGTGACTGCACCGATAATAATTCCTGA
This sequence comes from Niallia sp. XMNu-256, assembly GCF_036670015.1. NCBI lineage: Bacteria > Bacillati > Bacillota > Bacilli > Caryophanales > Bacillaceae > Niallia > Niallia sp. XMNu-256. Next base: position 2,387,020 of record NZ_CP137636.1, on the reverse strand, counting down.
AAGCGCCCCCCAGACGTTCATACGTTTCCAATATAAGCTTAATAGAATCGCTGGACCAAATGCTGAACCAAATCCTGCCCATGCGTACCCAACTAAATTAAGAATCGTATTATTTGGAGTTAAGGATAAGAGAATAGCTACGATCGAAACTAGCAGTACCGTTAAACGACCAATTCGAACAAGTTGTTTATCTGTAGCATCCCGTTTAAAGAAAGTTTTATAAATATCTTCTGTTAATGCACTAGAGGTTACGAGAAGTTGAGAAGAAATCGTACTCATAATCGCGGCTAATATCGCTGAAAGTAAGAAGCCGGTAATTAACGGGTGGAATAATATATTTGAGAACATAATAAACACTGTTTCTGGATCCTCGAGTGTAACACCTGTTTGATTAACATAGGCAATTCCAACAAGCCCGACAGACATGGCACCAATGATTGAAATGATCATCCAGCCCATACCAATACGACGTGCTGGCTTTAACTCTCTTACTGAGGTAATAGCCATAAAACGAACGATGATATGTGGCTGTCCAAAATAGCCCAAGCCCCATGCCAATAATGAGATAATCCCAATTACCGTTGTACCTTTGAAGAAGTCGAGCAAAGTAGGATCGATTGCACGAATCACATCAAAGGTAGGTTGTATCCCACCTAAATCGGTAAAACCGACAATGGGTACCAAGACGAGAGCTACAAACATTATAATTCCTTGAACAAAATCCGTTAAACTAACGGCTAAAAATCCACCGAATAGCGTATAGGCTACAACAACACCACCTGTAATAAATAAACCTAATTTATAATCTAAGCCAAAGGCAGAATCAAAAAGTACACCGCCTGAGACCATACCTGCTGATGTGTAAAGTGTAAAAAAGATAATAATGACAATAGCAGAAACAAACCGAAGGATTTTAGCGTTATTTTTAAAACGGTTTTCGAAGAAATCGGGGATCGTAATGGAATTGTTTGCTACTTTTGTATACGTTCTTAATCGCGGTGCGACAAGGATATAGTTTAAATAAGCCCCCAAAGTTAATCCAACAGCAAGCCATATACTCGACATACCGGTTATATACATCGCTCCTGGCAAGCCCATAAGCATCCAGCCACTCATATCTGATGCTCCAGCGGAAAGAGCGGTTACAGCAGGTCCTAAACCACGTCCACCTAACATGTACCCTTCAATATTGTCGGTTGATTTCTTATAGGCGTAATACCCAATCAACAACATCCCAATAAAATAGATTGCTAAAGAAATATAAACTCCTATACCCATCTAATCTCTCCTTTTAAAATTTTTATGAATAATATGATACATGGATTTGTTAATTCTTCAAAAAATTCCGATATTTATTTAGAAGAAGGGGCGGCGGAAATGAATAATGAATGGTTGTCACTATCCCGCCCCCATTTAATCGTATGGTTTCTTCATCATTACCTTGTTTTTAATCTCACCACTTATAGAATGAGAGACTATTATGTTAAACGGTAATAAGAACTTTCTCGTGACAAACAAAATCTGTGCTATCGATGATGGTTTTGTTAACAGAAGGGGTATCCACTTTTTTCTTTAATGTCTGTAATTCCTTTGAAGAAACTTTAACCACCCCACAGCCAATTTTTCTTCCAGATTTATCGAGAATTCGAATGACTGAACCTTTATTAAACGGGCCTTTCACATCGTGAATTCCTGATAGAGTCAAATCAACATGATCATCTACCATCCGTTCTTTTGCATTTTGATCGATGATAATTTCTCCTTCAGGATGGGAATGGAAGGCAATCCATTTTTTCTTCTGGTTTAACTGGATCTGTGGTTTTTCAATCGTAAAATAAGTACCTCTTGCCTTTCCAGAGAGAGCATTAACAGCAATTTGATCTTTACTTGCATTCCCCAAAAAAGTGGGAATTCCAGAGGCCAAAGCAATTTTGACTGCTTCAATTTTCGATCTCATTCCACCTGTACCAACTGAACTATCAGAATCACCTGCCACTGCTTCAATTTCAGGAGTGATTTGATTAACTTGTGGGATTAATTTAGCGTTTTTGTTTAATCCTGGATGACCATCAAACAAACCATCAATATCAGATAGAATGATCAATTGATCGGCATCGACAATGCTGGCCACTTTGGCAGATAGGGTATCATTATCCCCGAATTTCAGACGGTCAATTGTTACAGTATCATTTTCGTTGACAATTGGGATAATGCCCCTTTTTAATAATACATTTAACGTATTACGGACATTCTTATAGCGAATTTCATCTAAGAAGTCACTTCTTGTAATTAAGATTTGGGATGCAACATAACCGTTTGACATAAAGAGCTTTGAATAAGTTTCCATTAATAAGCCTTGGCCGATTGAGGCAGCTGCTTGTTTTTCAGTTAATGTTGTTGGTCTTTCCAAGCAACCAAGCTTCCGATACCCTGCAGCAACGGCTCCGGACGAAACAAGGACGACTTCATGCCCGGCATCTTTTAGGGTAACAACTTCACATGCTAATTTCTCAAGTTTACGATGGCTAATTTCTCCATGCCGACTTGTTAAAGAACTGCTTCCAATTTTAATGACAATGCGTTTTTGCTCTATGTCCGAGCTCATTTTATCACTCCTGTATATTTCTGTTTGCTATAAAGCCCAAAGTTTATTTAAAGAGTAAAAAGGGTAATGTATAACCCTAATGGTTTATGAGACGATTGTTTTTAGCAGCTGTTCACTCATATTTTTTGAACGCCCGGATGCTTGGATAACGGCTTCGGTTATTGCAACTCCACCGCCATTGTCTTCAAGGGCTTGGAGTCCAGCAGCAGTTGTTCCATTTGGGGAAGTGACCTTTTGTCTTAAAGATGCTGGATCCTCACCTTGTTTTTGAACCATTCTCGCTGCTCCTAGTATGGTTTGTGCTATGATTTCGCGAGAAATAGGTTGGGGGATTCCTAATTGGGTCCCGGCTTTCTCCATATGTTCCATCAAGTAATAAATATAAGCAGGGCCACTACCAGCTAATCCGGTAAAACCATCCATATGCTTTTCTTCAATGACATAGACTTCTCCAATGCATGCAAGTAATTCTTTAGCTATTTCCATATTTTGTTGGGACGTATACTTTCCTGAGGAAATTGCGGTGGCAGATTCTCCAATCGCACTCGATGTATTCGGCATGACGCGAATGACCTGTTGCCCCTTAGCTGTATGTTGTTCAATAAAAGAGGTTGAAATTCCAGCTAATACAGATAGAACAATTTGGTGTGGTTGCAGGGTATGTTGAAAGGAGTACAGTGCTTTTTCAACATCCTTTGGTTTCATTGCGAGGACGATTATATCAGCTTGTTCTAGATTTAGTTGTTCCCTATGTGCTGTATTAATTCCATAAGTGGTTTTTAATTGTACTAATCGTTCTTTATTGCTGTGGTTTGATACTGTAATGTTAGTAATTGGTATTTTATTAGCTTTAATCATTCCGGCAATCATAGCTTCAGCCATCGAACCGGCTCCCAAAAATAAAACTTTTTTATCCGTTAACATGCAACCTCTCCCTTTGTTCGTATGTTGTTCTGTTTTTCATAGTCCCTATACTAACAATGATAAAAAATTTATACAAGAACAATTTTGAAATTTATGTGTATTCAGCCAAAATAGTGAGGATCAGGGAAGAGACGGGGGGTCAGGTGGAAAAAATCAGCGATAAAGCTGGAAAATGATGGCTCAGGCGGTTATTTGGCTAAATTTAATTCATAAATTGTCATTTCAAATGGGAAATAATGGATTTAAATAATTAAGGAAAGTGTATGTAGACAAGGCTTAGGAAGGAGGAGGGAGAATTAGCAGATAAAAAAAGCTTGAGATCCACATAATGGACCTCAAACTTTATTCGTTCCGTCTAAGATATCTTTAGAAAGTCTTTCAGTGATTCTTCTTTTTCGATAGAGCATCATTCCTGCTTCAGCAATATCATTGACAGCAGATCGATTTGTAAAAGCACCAAAAATAAACCCCGCGATTGGAACCATTTGAAATAGCTTTTTCCAGCCAAATTGATCACGGTAGGAAAAGACAACCTCACGCCATCCTTGAATTTCTGAAAGAACTTCTCGTTTAGTGTTTTGGTTATTATCAATCCCACTTAATTGCTTTAGAATCGCCTGTTTTCCGACAATATCTGCAGAAACAAATTGTAAGCACTTTACGATAAATATTCGTTCCTTTTTATCTTGTGGATCATAACCGTAGCATAAGGCAATATCCTGTAACGTTTTTAGTTGTAACCCTAGTAGGATTGGAATATCAATGGAGATAGTAAAAAGGCCGCCAATCCCAGTGCTAGCCCCTTGGACTGTTGCAACTTTTTTTCTCATTTTTGTTAACTTTTCGACTGCCTTGTCCATTTTTTCAATCGGTAATACGGATGCTTCTTCAATGGTGTGAATACTATCTTCTGGATAGTAGGAAGAAAGGGAGGAAGCCGGACTCAAATAATTACCACCAGTTTGAATGTATTGACCAAGCTCATCGAGAATACTTCCCAGTTTATTTTGGATAAAAGATGGGGTTACTTTATCAATTAATTTAAACGGTAAGCGGCCAAGCTTCTCCCAAAACCAAAGGTCACTTTGATCTGTTTCCCATGATTGTATTTTCTTTAATTCTTGTTGTAACCATTTATTTGACTCAATCACTGCCTTAACTCCTCTTTTATAAAATAATACTTGTTATACGAAAAGAGGGTAGAAAGGTTTCATAAAAAGAATGAACAGGTGTTCAGTCTGATTCGTTAGGCTTATTTTTTATTCTCTTGTTCTGCAGTCACTTCTTGATAGGATAGAAGTAAAGCGTCAAAAATTTGATCCCAACGGTGCGATCGGGCATATTCCCTAGCCTCTATCCCCATCTGTTTTCTAAGACCGTCACGGGATAAAGTTGGGAGATTGCAGATGTAAATTGTTCGACATTCCCTGGTTCATATAAGATTCCAGTAATATCAGACTGGATAATATGCTTACCCCCACCAGAGTTAGCTCCAAATACAGGAGTACCACTTGCAAAAGACTCAAGAACGACATTTCCAAAGGTTACTGTTCGAGATGGAAAGACAAATATGTCGGAAGCACTGTATGTTTCCGCTAAACTATTTCCACCATTTCATCTTCATTAATGGGAGATTGGCCATGTTGCAACGCCTTTATTTTATTTCCATCAACATCGATACAAGTTACGAGATGCCCCATTTGTGCAAAGCATACGCCTGTAACTAATCCAACATAACCAGTCCTGCCACAGTAATTTGCATAATCGTCCCCTCCTTTATATCCCTCACCCTTATTGTATTAGTATAAATGGATACTTTTCTTGACCTAGTGTAAAAAAGTCGCTAAGAAAGCATAATGAAGGATTGAATATTTAGAATATGTTTCGCGTGCTAACATGTGATAATTCTCATATTAAAGCCATTACTCGTACTTTATACTTTTAAGATAAGAAGAATGGAAAAACTCTGTTAAATTTGGTGTTGAGAAAATTAGTCCATGTATGTATGCATTTAAATTCTTAATCGATGAACAACGTAACCTTCTGTTTATAAATAGCTAACTTCCAAAACAGCAAGTACATTTAATAGAGCAAATAGAATAATAGAAAAGTTTGGTGATATTATGCAACCTATTACACATCCTCATAGAAAAATAATTGATTATAATCAGAATCCCTTTATTGTCATTTGGGAGGTTACGAGGGCATGTGAATTGAAATGTGTACATTGTCGAGCAGATGCACAATTCTTGCCTGACCCGAGAGAATTAAGCCATGAAGAAGGAATGAAACTAATTGTTGAAATACACGACATGAATAATCCGATGCTTGTTTTTACTGGTGGGGATTGTATGTTGAGAGAAGATTTATTTGATCTAGCTCAATATGCTGTGTCCAAAGGTATGCGGGTTTCAATGACTCCAAGTGCCACCTCTCATGTAACGAAAGAAAAAATGATTAAGGCAAAAGAAGTAGGTCTTTCGCGTTGGGCTTTTAGTTTGGATGCACCTCGGGCGGAAATCCACGATGCATTCCGTGGAACATCGGGTTCCTTTAATTTAACTGTTGAAAAAATTAAAGATTTAATTGAACTCGATATGCCACTTCAAATCAACACCGTTATCTCACGATATAATTATGAGTATTTAGAGGACATGGCTCAATTAGTAGCGGATTTAAAAGTGAAAATGTGGTATGTGTTTTTACTTGTACCTACAGGAAGAGGTCAATTAGATGCCTGCATCACTCCTGCAGAACATGAAAAGGTATTCAAGTGGTTATATCAATTAAGCAAAACGGCTCCGTTCGATATTAAAACTACGGCAGCACAGCATTATCGACGTGTTGTTTTACAAGAAAAAATGCGAGAGCATGTCATTGAAAAGGGAGAAATTCATTATCAAGACAGTATTACTTCAGATATCGCTTCCAAAAGAGATGGACTTAAACGGGCACCTAAAGGGGTTAATGACGGGAATGGATTTTGTTTTATTTCTCATACCGGTGATGTCATGCCAAGCGGAATGTTACCAATTGTTGCTGGAAATGTCCGAGAAACCCCTCTGGCAAAAATATACCGTGAAGCAAAAGTGTTTACAGATTTAAGACAGCCTCATTTATATAAAGGGAAATGTGGAGTTTGTGAATTTAATGGAATCTGTGGCGGATCAAGGTCAAGGGCATATGCCGTAACAGGGGATTATATGGAGAGCGAACCTTTCTGTGTATATATCCCAGAAGCGATGAGAAAACAAACGGTATAAATATAGAAGGAATATGAGTGTTTATCAATTAATAGGAGATAAACATTGATATTTTATGATGGTTTATAGTATGCTAACAGTTAAAAAGACCCTTTAGGAGGTATAGATTATGTCAATGGCATATGAAGAATATATGAGACAAATGGTAAAACCAATGCGTGAGGAATTGGTTCAAACAGGATTTCAAGAATTACTTACTGTTGAAGACGTAGAACAATATATGGAAAAAGCGGAAGGGACGACATTAGTCGTCGTTAACTCTGTATGTGGTTGTGCTGCTGGTTTAGCTCGTCCAGCTGCTAATCATGCGGCTGTACACAGTGAGAAGAAGCCAGATCACCTTGTTACCGTTTTTGCCGGACAAGAGAAAGAAGCAACAGCGAAAATGCGTGAATATTTTGGTGAAATTCCACCATCCTCACCTTCTATGGCTTTATTAAAAGGTAAAGAAGTTGTTCACTTTATTCATCGCCATGATATTGAAGGTCAATCAATGGAAGCAATTGTAATGAATCTACAAAAGGCTTTCTCCCAATACTGCTAAATAACAAAAGAGTGCATCCGTGCACTCTTTTATTTTTTTTTCAGATCATATTTTATTGCATGTCGCTTCATTTTTAATCGGAAACAGCAAGCCATACAAAATATCCGAGCATGAACAAACCTAATAGCATAATTAAAAAGTCCAATCTGAATCCTCCTCGATTTTATAAAAAAAATTAAAAACATGAAACCAACAGATGTTTTATTCGTAGTATATTAGTATTTTATAGTACAATTAGATTATACTTTTTTAGAAAAACCTATATTGAATGAGAATGAATTTTAATTATTAACCTGCTTCAATAAGTAAACTGATTCGAGAGAAGATATAATAAGTAGGTTTGTCGATTTTTACATAGAAAAGAGATGATGAAGTATGCCTAAATGGATTCGCAAGTCGCTGCTTGTGCTTGTTTCCGTTCTCACATTTGGATTAGTAACACCGCAAGATTTATCGGCTCATTTTCCAGATGAAGAGAAACAGCCAAAAAGAGACCTCTATCAATCGAAACCATCACCTGTTGAAGAACAAACCATTTTTGAAAGTGGTCCCATATCTGATAATGATCTAATATCTGAAAAAGCTCGATTTGTGCAAGAAATGGTTAAGTATGCAGAAGAAACTTCATTTATGAAGTTTGGTAGTAGAATTAAGCCAGTCATTGAGGATGAATTTAAAGAACTCATTTTACCAAATATCGAAAAAGTAATTTCAAAAATGGCCGAACAGTATCCCGAGGAAGATTTAAGTCAATTAGTCATTAGTGAAATGCCTAGCGGCGGAACTTCTGAACGAATCTTTCATATTAAAAATATAGGAACTAACAAAGATGTCATTCGCTTCCATGTTCGAAGAGACCATCCGCCTATGGAAGGGTATGTATTTAACTTTCATTATCACTTAGCGAATGATGGCTTTCAGCTTCATCATGAGTTAGGTGTCATCTATTGGGATAAAAATACACCCCCCCAATGGATGACGTAACTCGTCACGTGTTCGGTCAGACATGAGTCGAGTGAATGAAAAGAGAGCAGGCTATCCTGCTCTCTTTTTTTTAGGGATTAAGTTCCATGTGATTATTCGGAGTAACAAAAATAGACAGACTCCTATAAAATAGTAAGCAAAATAAACAATTACGATTAATGGGATTGAATGGTGGACGGGTTTTGTAAAGAACGTTAATAAGAATGCCCAAAACAACAGATCAATCAATAAAAAGTAACCTGATTGCAATATATCTGAAACCGTATTTAAATCGGTCTGCAAATCATTCTCTATTCCTCTATGGAATTTAAATCTCAAGCTGCTCACCCTTTACCCGAATACTGGGAAAACCATAGCAAAGAAAAGCTGAAAATAGTACGTAGGAATAAGCTTATTTTATTTATATGTATATAAGCATCAAATGGTTACCATTAATGAGGCCTATTTTTTAAATTAGCCTTAAATGGTATTTACTGAATATAGATTAGGTGGGAAAGGCATCGACAATCAGAAGAACCAAACCCTTTAATCGGCAGCATGCCATTGTTCTTTTTCCTAATTTTCTCAGCGAGAGCACACTCTCCTAATCTTTCATCATATGTTATAATTTTAGTAACTATTCCATAGGGCCGAAGATAATCAAAATGCCAATGAAATTTTTTCTGAACCTTTTTGTGTCGTTCGATACGCTTAATCATATTTTTCCTTGCACTTCCGACATAGATATATGTTCCTTTGTGGAAAAAATACTCACCTAGTTTTCCAACTTTTATGAGTTGATCCTCCTCAAGCTTCAAATATATACAATAAAGTGTATGTTTAGGATTAATAGATTCATAGATATTGTTATCCATTATAAAGACCTCTCTTATTTTTTATTATTAAAAAGGAGTCAATCTTATGCAAAATAAACAACGCTCCTTGCTTTTTCTCATTCTACTTTTACTCATTCTCATGGGGAATTCTCAAGCAGAAAAAGACGGAATTAAATTAGTTAACTATCCAACCCACTCTCCATTTAAAAGTCGATTACAATTAACTTCTATCGATGAATTAAATCATATTATTGTGTTACCGAATTCAAGCTTTAATGAGGCGGAGGCCGCTAAAATAATAGCTAATATTGACAGACTTCCAAACTCCTTATTATCAAAAGTACGCAAAAATGGAATCATCGTTAAATTATTCACTAATAAATTGACTGATAATCCAACCGCTGCTCACCTTTCTGGGAAAGTCCCACGTGGATATGAAAAAGATACGACATGGGACGACATTCCGGGAGTTGGTGGTGGACACACGGTTCTAGTTAAAATTGGATCGAGCGAGAAAGGGAGTGGACATGGCTCTGTAAACCTAGAACTTCATGAGCTTGCCCACTCGATTGATCGACAAGTGTTTGATGAAATTCGAAAACAAAAAGACTTCTTAATGATTTGGAACTTAGAAAAAGATAGACTTTTCCCTTATAACCGCTATTTATTAACCTATCCTGAAGAATATTTTGCTGAAGCGTTTGTCTACTATTATATAAACGATTCGTATCGAGAAAAATTAAGAAAAGATGCACCTTTAACGTATGATTTTATTAAAAACTTAAAATAATAGGATAGATGTATGCGAATTACTAGGTAAATCATTTCCTTTTTATGCTACAATGATGTGCGATGCGATATTATTATGAAACAGCTTAATTGTTTTTAAAGGAGTGTAACAATTTGCAGCATCCTGAGTATGAATACTTAAACATGTGTCAACATGTCCTCGAAAACGGAAATCAAAAAGGGGACCGAACAGGTACGGGGACGCTATCAGTCTTTGGTTATCAAATGAGATTTGATCTTCAAAAGGGATTTCCCTTATTAACGACAAAAAGAGTACCGTTTCGCTTAGTTGCCAGTGAATTATTATGGTTTATTAAAGGTGATACAAATATCCGATTTTTGCTACAACATGATAATCACATATGGGATGAATGGCCGTTTGAGAGATATGTGAAATCTGAGGAATATCATGGTCCAGATATGACAAATTTTGCTCATCGTGCCCAAGAAGATGAAGAGTTTGCTAAAGTTTACAAAATAGAGATGGATAAATTTTGCAAACAAATATTAGAGGACGATGAATTCTCGGAAAAGTGGGGTTCTATTGGTCCTGCAGCATATGGTGCGCAATGGAGGAGTTTCCAAGGTCCCTATGGTTCAACAGACCAATTAAAGGATGTCATTGAACAAATTAAATCAAACCCAAATAGTCGTAGACATTTAGTAGTTAGCTGGAATGCAAATCAATTCGCGCAAGGAGAAGCGTTATTACCACCGTGTCATACTCTTTTTCAATTTTATGTTGCGAATGGAAAATTAAGTTGTCAATTATATCAGCGTTAAATAGAGCGCCTTTACGGAGTAATCCGTAATGAAAACTCCTCTAATTCAGGGAAAATCCAAACCAACTTATTCATTAAGTGGAGATGGACAATCCTGAGCCAAGCCTAAATAAAGAAGTAGGAAGGTGCAACGACCAGAACGTGATTGTTCGTAGGGTATAAGCGGTTGATATCCGAAACGGGGAGCATCCTATTGGGATGGTGATATGGTCTAATCTACATGGAAACATGTAGCTGCTCGAGGTAAGAGCGGATTAAGTGTAGCGAACTTAATTGAATGTACATGTCGGCTGATATTTTTTTAGGCGTTCCATTCAACATTTCAAGTTATTCACTTCTAACACATCTTATCGCACATGAATGTGGGTTAGAGGTTGGGGATTTTGTACATAGCTTTGGAGATGCACATATTTATTTAAATCATTTAGAACAAATTAAAACCCAGCTTAGTCGTAAGCCAAAAACTTTACCTCAATTAAAATTAAATCCTAGCGTAAAGTCTGTCTTTGATTTTACGATGGAAGACATTAAGATCGAGGGGTATGACCCTCATCCAACTATAAAAGCACCTATTGCTGTTTGATTATTAGGTTTGATTTTATTATACACGGGGTAAATTGATTTTGGGTTCGTTGTATCAGTTTAGGCTATAAATCCACATAATGAATAAAGCATTATAGCCGTCTAAAAGAAGATAGGAGAGATAGAATGATATCATTTGTTGTTGCGATGGACAAAAATCGCGTAATCGGAAAAGATAATGCATTGCCATGGCATTTACCAGAGGACATGAAATTTTTTAAAAAAGTGACAATGGAACATCCATTAATGGTGATGGGAAGAAAAACGTATGAGTCAATTGGAAAACCGCTTCCTGGAAGAGAAAATATTATTGTCACAAGAAATAAGGATTACAAAGCGGAAGGGTGTACAGTCGTTCACTCAATAGACGAGTTAAAAAAGTATATTGATGAGAAAAATAAAGATGTATCAATTATTGGTGGTGCCCAGCTTTTTAAAGAAACGTTCCCAATTGCGGACCGACTTTATATTACTGAAATCGATCATGAATTTGAAGGAGATACCTTTTTTCCGGAATTCCCTGAATCAGAATGGACCCTTACCTCAAAAGAAAAAGGGATTAAAAACGAAAAAAATCCGTATGACTATTACTTTACGATTTATGATCGTAAGCAGGCGTAATAAGAAAAAGCAGCCAGAATTCGCTCTGGCTGCTTTTTCTTTACCTTACGATACGTAAATAAGCTACACCTGTTTTGGTTAAATAGGTATGGTCATCATTTAGAACCATGTATTCTACAACTGTATTAGCATCTAACTCCTGCATTTGTTCGATAGTAATTGAAGCCATTACGTTGATTAATTCCTCTTTATTGTATGGACGAAGAGGGTTTTCTTCTGATAGATAAAGCCAATGAAACGCTTCTTCAATTGTTGAAAAATAGTTTGCTTCTTGCATAACATACCCTGGCTCCAAACCGACCATATCTGCTACCAATTCTAATTCTTCTACTTTACTCATTTAAGCTGTCCTCCCCTGTAGTATTTATCTTGTTGATTATATTCAATCAAGATAACGTTTAAATATATAAAAAATTTTACTTATTTTAATTATTATCATACCACAAAATCGTTGAAAAATGGTAAGTTTTCATTCAATTTGAATGGTGTAATGAAAATTTTTAATCTTTCTAATAGGCTTCATTGAAATTATATCTTTTCATGATATAATTTAATGATTAAAAACTTGAATTGAATGAATTGAGGGTGAAGATATGGAACAAGAAATAACAAAAAAGAAATGGTTGCAAGTGGAGGATATTCTCATTGCATACCAACATCTGAAAGATATCGTTACCCACACGCCATTGCAAAAAAACGAACGGCTATCGGAAAAGTATGATTGTAATGTTTATTTAAAGAGAGAGGACTTGCAAGTAGTTCGGTCATTTAAATTACGTGGAGCCTTTTATGCAATGAAAATGTTGCATGAAGATCAGTTGAACAATGGGGTTATTTGTGCAAGTGCTGGGAATCATGCACAAGGTGTTGCGTATTCATGTCGAAAATTGAAAATTCACGGAAAAATCTATATGCCTACAACAACGCCAAGACAGAAAATCCAATCGGTGGAAATGCATGGCCGTGAATATGTTGAGATTGTATTAAGCGGTGATTCTTTTGATGAATCTTATAATCAAGCTGTACAATGTGCTGAAGTAGAAGGTAGAACCTTTATCCATCCGTTTGACGATGAAAAGGTGATGGCAGGACAAGGTACGATTGCAGTAGAAATTCTACAAGATTGTGAAGATAGTATTGATTTCGTCTTTGGCAGTATTGGTGGGGGCGGACTTATGTCAGGGGTTAGCACGTATATGAAGAGTGTTTCTCCACATACAAAAATGGTTGGAGTTGAACCAGCTGGAGCGCCATCCATGAAAGCATCAATTGAGAACCATACAGTAACACCACTCCAACATATTGATAGCTTTGTAGACGGGGCGGCGGTAGCTTGTGTGGGTGAAAAAACCTTAGCCGTACTAGATCAGTCACTAGAGGATATTATTGTTGTACCAGAAGGCAAGGTTTGTTCTTCTATTCTTGAATTATATAATGAACATGCAATTGTTGCAGAACCAGCGGGTGCACTTACAGTTGCGGCTCTAGACTTTTATAAAGAGCAAATTAAAGGGAAAACAGTTGTCCTGATCATTAGTGGGGGTAATAATGATATCGGTCGGATGCAAGATATGAAAGATCGCTCGATGCTGTATGAAGGACTTCTTCATTACTTTATCGTGGATTTTCCACAGCGTGCCGGTGCTCTTAGAGAATTCTTAGATGCGTTAGGACCAAACGATGATATTACGAGATTTGAATACACAAAGAAAAATAATAAAGAAAGTGGTCCAGTTTTAATCGGGATTGAATTAAAGCATAAAGAAGATTATGGTGATTTAATCGCTAGATTGACGAATAAGGGCTTTAAATATACAGAGGTAAATAATGATAGTCAATTGTTCAATCTATTAATTTAAAAATACATTATTAAGCTACAATTTAGTCGAAATAAATGACAATTCTCACACATGTTAAAATAAGGTTTAAATTATGAAGTTTATATGAAGATTTCATTGATTTCTCCCCATTATTGATCTTTTATAATATAATCAAATTAGAAAGATAAGTAAGATTTAACTTCAAAGGGGGAAGTTCTACATGTTATCAAATATCGGGATTCCGGGATTAATTCTAATCCTTGTATTGGCACTTATCATATTTGGACCAAAAAAACTACCTGAAATTGGACGTGCATTTGGACAAACATTAAAGGAATTTAAAAAATCGACACGTGAGCTTACAAGTGATGTAATGGACGAAGTAGACGATGTCAAAAAAGAAGTCAAAGAAGTTACTAAATAAGGTGTGAGATTTTCTCTTACACCTTTTTTAATTGATAGTTGAAATATGGATGTAAGATTCTACCTAATATTATATTCACTGAATACATTGGCAGGGGAAATGCATGGAAGATAAAGAATTAAATGTCATTGATCATTTAGACGAATTGAGAACGAGACTTATTATTACTCTTGCAGCCTTCATCGTGTTTTTTATCGTCGGCTTTATGTTTGTGGAAGAAATCTATAATTGGTTTGTTAAGGATCTTGAAGTAAAGCTTATTGTATTGGGTCCAAGTGATATTTTATGGGTTTATTTTATGCTTGCAGCCGTGATAGGAATCGCAGGTACGATTCCTGTTTTGGCTTTACAAGTTTGGCTTTTTATTAAACCTGCATTAAAACCAATCGAAAGAAAAATATCTTTATCCTACGTTCCGGCACTATTCATTCTTTTTATTGTAGGATTAAGTTTTGGTTATTTTGTTATTTTCCCAACTGTCATGGGCTTTCTAATAGAACTTGGCGGAGAAATGATGGTAACAAACTTTACTGCTGAAAAATATTTCCGATTTATTTTTAATACAACCATTCCTTTTGGTGTACTATTTGAATTACCGGTTGTCATGATGTTCTTAACATCTTTAGGTGTAATCAATCCTTATGTACTATCAAAAGTTCGTAAATATGCTTACTTTGTATTGATTATTATAGCTATATTTATTTCACCGCCTGATTTTATGTCAGACTTTTTAGTAGCAGTACCACTTCTCCTTTTGTATGAAATCAGTGTGAGTTTATCGAAAATTGTCTTTAAGCGTAAAATGAAAAAGCAAAAAGAATGGGAGAAAAAATACGGATTTGATGATGACTTAGTTAAAGAGTAATGGAATAATGGAAATAGGTTGAGAGCAACTCCAATCAACCTATTTCCGTTTTTTTTATGTAATCAAATTCGCCTTGGTGTTTTTCACTCATTTTTTTGCAAGCACTCAATAAATTCCCATTGATTAATCATTGTAAAACGATTATCGTCATTATATAACTGTAATTAGTAAGGATGTGTAGTATTTGGTCAAAATAAAAATTGTAACTGATTCAACAAGTGATTTAACGAATGAAGAAATTGACAGACATCAAATTGAGGTTGTCCCTTTAACAATAAGTGTTGCTGGTGAAATATATAGAGACCGAATTGATATAACACCAACCGAATTTATGAAAAAAATGCTAGAATCAATCGAGTTACCAAAAACATCTCAACCATCTGCAGGCTCATTCCTTGAGGTTTACGATCGCTTAGGGGAAGAGGGATATGAAGTCATTTCGATTCATTTATCTGGTAAAATGAGTGGAACGGTTCAAGCAGCAGAAAGTGCAGCTGCGATGACAAAAACGAAGGTAACGGTAGTTGATTCATTGTTTATTTCTAAAGCGTTATCATTTCAAGTGTTAGAAGCCGCTAAAATGGTGAATGAAGGGCATCAAGTGGAGAGTGTTGTTGGAAAGTTAAAAAACGTTTGTCAAAATTCTCGATTATTTATCGTTGTGGATACATTAGAAAACCTTTCAAAAGGAGGAAGGATTGGAAAAGGGAAGGCAATGCTAGGATCCCTATTAAATATAAAACCGATTGCGTCATTAGAAAATGGCGAATATACACCTGTCGCAAAAGTACGAAGCCATGCTCAAGCAGCCAAATATATTGCAAAGGTTTTTGCTGAAGATGTTAAAGATAAAGCAATAAAATGTGTTGGTTTAGTGCATGCTGATGGAAATGATCTTGCGCTGATGATTCAACAGGCAATTAAAGAGAAAACAGGCTATGAATTAGATAGAATTGAAGAAACGACGCCAGTAATCAGCACTCATACAGGCCCAGGTGCTGTTGGATTTATGTATTATGCCGAATAGAAGTTTACTAATATTATTAAATGATGTGTATCCTAATATAGTTAGTTCACCAATAACTTAGTAACTCTGTGAGCTAAATAGCTAAAAAAGCAAACGAAAAATGTTAGATAGAAGTGCCAGCATCCATGAGAAATAATGGTCTGGCACTTTTAAAATGAAATCGAGAGGGGAGAAGTTTCTACTAATAGTGTAACAGTCAATTATGTAATAGTTAAAAAGTGAGATGAGATATTAGAATATTCGCAGATAATTAGTAAGGCATATTATTAGAGGAGATGACCATGAAAGTTTTATATTCTTTACTTTTACTTGTAGGTTTTTCTTTTATTGTTGGTTGTCAAAATAATCAAGAAAATAGGATGGTTCTTTTAGATGAAAGAGTGAAAGAAATCAACATATCTAAATCAAATGGAATTGGTGATATGAATTTAGATATTAATCATTCTTTTAATGATAAAGAATCAATCCGAGTGATTGAGAAATCGATAAGAACCGCAGTTAAACAGCAATCAAATGTTGATGAACCAAAACCTGATTACGACGTCATGGTAGAATATGTAGGAGGACTTCCTGCCCATGCCATTCATTTATGGTTAGGAGAGAAAGGGGAAAAAAGTACTCTTATGTATATGGTGGGTGAAGGCGAAACTTACCTTACTTCGCCAAAGGCTACAGGTCAACTAAGGGAATTGATACTCTCGGAAAAATAGGCAAGAGTTAATTAGAGTCAGTCGAGCACCTAAGAGCATAGATTTCAAATGAATGAAAAGAATTTAAACTATTAAATGTTCAGATGATAATGATCCATAAAAATTTAGCGAAATATAAAAAGACGTTTGGATTGCCAATCGTCTTCATTTATTTTTAATTATCATTTTAGAATGCAGGTAAGTGGATATATTCTCTGTAGTATTCTCTGTAGTAATCTCTGAAGTAATCTATGGTATTGCTTGTATCAAATTGATAGCATGGGTTAAGACAAATAGACGTATGCCAAGTATCAAATTGATAGTACAATCACCACAATTTGACATTTTCAGAATACCAATTTGTGTAACTGAAGACATCAAACTGTCCATTGCGTTTTTTATGTAAACTGTTCTAGTTTCTCATAATTAATCGTGTACCATTTTGTTTTATCTTGTTTCATACGATTAAAATTTGATGAAAGCAAATAGCCCTGTTCTTCTAAAGAACGGATGCCCCTTGCGATGGTTTGTTCTGACCAGAAAGGAAACTGCAATTGCCATTCTCTATAGGAATTATAAATCCATATTCTGCCTTCATACTTATGACGGCTAGACGTAAGCCAATAATGAACTTGTTGTAGAATTATCGCTTGATTTAATCCAATTTGTTTTGCTAAAGAAGGTAAAATTAAAAGAGGACTTTCTTGAATTAATAGTTTGCTCAATTTGACTCTCCCTTTATTATATATTAATTAATATTATAATCTTAAAAGTAAATATTGTAACCGCTTACTAGTTAAAAGTTGTAAAAATAATATAGAAAAGAAGGAGTTCTATCAAAGTTTGTCGAAGGAAAAGAATGAATTAGGCAGAAACTAGCTGCCCTAGGACGCTGATGAAAATGTTTAATGAATTGGAGATTAAAGTATGAAGTGTTTTCAATCAAATGCCTCTCTAACTAGAAAGGTACTCTCGCTTACACTCATGATTTCGTGTTTGACGACTTTACTCGTAATGATCTGTACTTATGTCTTTATGACTGTTTTTTTAGAGGGTCAAATCGAAGGAGAAACAGTCACATCCATTAAACAAAACTATCTTTTAATGTCTGGTGTTATATTTCTGATCATTAATTTTGTTCTTTTTCTAATCTTTCGAAGGTTATTTATTTGGTTTATTCAACCAATCGAACAATTAACTCACGGTTTTAAAGAGATTGGTCGAGGCAATTTTGATGTAAAGCTACGGGTTTCTCAACACTCGGAACTGGCAGAACTATCAAATCAATTCAATTGTATAACTGAACAACTCACTAATCTAGTTGATAAGATCATTACTACAAATGAAAGAATCGATGTTCATGGGGAGAGAGTGGAATTACATAGTTTAAGGGATGTATTTAAACAATTAGATCTATTAATGGAGAAATCAATGGTATTTCGAGAGCTGCAACGTGCGGAAAAGATGAATGCCATCGGTCAGTTGGCTGCATCTGTAGCTCACGAGATCAGAAATCCGATGACGGTTGTAAAAGGTTTCTTACAAATCTTTCTCGCTAAGGAGCATATGAGTGAAGAAGAACGCATGTATATTCACTTAATGATAGAAGAGATGAATCGAGCTGAAACCATTATCAATGACTACCTGTCATTAGCCAAACCAGATATGGAAAAGACGGAAAAGATTAATGGAAAAGAATTAGCCGAAAAAGCTCTAGACTTAATGAATTCTTATGCAAAAATGTCGAAAAATATAATTATGATCACTCCTCTTTTAGAAAACGTAACAATTAAAGGAAACAGCAATGAATTGCAACAAGTCTTAATTAATATATTGAAGAATGGAATTGAAGCTTTAAAAGATGGCGGGGAACTTTCGATAAAGCTTTATAAAGAAGGAGTTTATGGTGTCTTTGAAATTTCAGATACAGGGATTGGAATGACACAAGAGGAATTGCATCGATTGGGTACCGCATTTTATTCCTTAAAGGAAAAAGGAACAGGAATGGGATTAACGGTATGTTATCAAATCATTGAAAGAATGCGTGGGAAAATTCAGGTAAGCAGTGAAAAAAGGGTTGGTACTACCTTTAAAATTTATGTGCCTATATATATCAGATAATCACTAGTATTCTAGTTTAAACTAGGTGATAATATTTGAAAATAGCGAATCCATTTAGTAGAATACATGATAAGAGGTGAATATTGTGAAATTTCGCATTCCTTTCATATATATAGTCATGCTCACTTTCCTATTAACAGCATGTAGTTCATCAACGATTAAAAATCCTTTGAATTATCAAGTTGAAAAATTCAACTTTACTAATCACAAAGGGGAATCGTTTGGTCTGCAAGATTTAGAGGGAAAGGTTTGGATGGCCAGTTTCATTTTCACGAATTGTGATGATGTCTGTCTTCCAATGACAGCTAATATGAAAATTTTGCAAGATCAAGTAAAAGAAGAAGGAATAGAAAATGTTCATTTTGTTTCATTCAGTGTGGATCCGACGGTTGACACAGGTGAAGCATTAATTGAATTTGGCAACATGTTTGGAGTCGATTACTCGAATTGGGATTTTCTAACGGGCTATTCCCAAGAAGAGATTGAACAATTTGCCATAGATTCTTTTAAAGCGATTGTAAAAAAGCCTCAATCTGGTGATCAAGTCATCCATGGAACAAGCTTTTATTTAGTTGATGCCAAAGGAAAAGTAATGAAGGATTATTCGGGACTTGATATGCCGACTGATGATATAATAAACGATATAAAATTACTACAGTAGGTCTTTGAAAAAAGACCTTTTTCTTGTTTATACTGGGGGAATGTAAGTGAAAACACATAATTGGAAAAGGTTATTTTATTTGTTACTAGGGTTAAATATAGCGATAGCAGCAAGTTTGTTTATAATTTTTCAACTATTGACAAGCGAGGGACAAGATACGTCTCAAATTCCTGAACCACTGCCACAGGAAGAAGTGGTATCGTTTCAAATAAAGACAAACAAAGAGGATCTTAATAAGGTGATACGACATTATTTGGAAAAAGAGCAAAGCACTAATCTAACCTATAATGTTGTGTTAACTGATCAAGTAGAATTTTCAGGGAGGGTTCCTGTTTTACAAAATGAAGTAGAGGTTAAATTAACATTTGATCCTGTTGTACTCGAAAATGGTGATATAGAATTATATCAAACAGGTATGACGATCGGCAAACTTAGTCTGCCTCCAGCCGTTATCCTTCAGTTTATTGGAAATAATCGTTCATTGCCTGATTGGATTAAAGTTCAACCGGATGAAGAAAAGGTATATGTGTCACTACAACAACTAAAATTAAAAAGTGGTTATACGGTTGCAGCAAAGGAAATAAATTTAAAGGAAGATCAGATCATATTTTCATTGGGTGTCCCGCAAATCAATTAAATTTAAGAAGGGTATATTGAAAAGAGAACAAGCTCTTTCAATATGCCCTTTTATTTATAAAGAAGAATTGATGATATTTGGATCTTAGGTTGTTTTTTCTTTAGCGTTGAATTCTTATTAGAATAAACAAAAGTAACTTCATGTTCACCGGCTGGTAATTGACTTTCAATATATAAAACACGGTGTTTTTGAACAGGCCATTTCGTAGACAAAGTACGAATATACTGTTGATCAATAAATACATCGATATACCCCTGTTCTTGACCAACAAGTACTTTAGCACCAACATGTTCGCCAATGAATTTATACGAAATCGAAGCGCCAGCTTTATTTGTACAATAATCAGAAGCCTTTCTGATAAAATTACCGTTCATTTTGCTGTATTGATTGATTTCTGTGAATGATCTTGTGGTTGCCGGCTTGTCAATGACTCTTTCCTGTCCTTTTTTATAGTGGTCGCTTCTCGTTTCTATCGTTTTGAAAATAGCCTCTGCATAAAGTTGATAACCTTTATAATTTGGATGTACAAGGTCATCTGATAATTGTTCTTTTGTATAAGGAGATTGTTGAAAAGCGATTCGCATATCAATATGGGTAGTTTGATATTGTGTTGAAAGTTTTTTGATTTCACGAGCAAAAGTCTCATCTGTTAAACAGCTTTCGGTAATTGTCATCATTTCGGCATCTGGATAAATGCCTTTAATTTCTCTCAATAGGGATTCATAAAAATAAGCAAATTGATTCGCATTCATATATTTCCGATCATTTTCTCCAAATAGGATAAAGATGAAATCAGCCTGAGGCTTATTAGAGGCATGATTGAATAAATATAACCCTTCAAATGCTGTTGCCCCACTCTGAACAATTGAATTTCGTTTGAACGTAACACCAAATTTTTCGTTCATTAACTTTTCCCATTGATTAAACCATGTTAAAGACCGTTTTTCGACACCTGCCCCACGTCCGATACTATCCCCAACGATAAGGTAATGAATATCTTCCTTTGATGATAATTTTTCGTAAACATTAACATATGTACTTTTTGCTTCGTTTTCACTGTAAAAAAAATATAAGATGGCAATAGTTAAAGAAATAATCAAAAGCCAAACGGAAAAATTTCTTTTTTTCTTGCTCAACGTAAGTAGCCTCCTGATATTTTCACGACCTTAATGTTAGGATGCCGTTTCAACTTCTTGAATATAAGTACTACTTTTAACGAAATGGGCAGATGCACAGACAAGGACAAGACTCGGGACATATGTTGTTAGGGAAGTACCTAATAAATAAGGAGTGTATGCATATGCATTACGGAGAAAATATGGCAAACATGCCGCACATGGCAAACATGCCTCACGTGGCAAATATGCCTTATATGGAGAATATGCCTTATATGGAACCTGTGGCTAGTCCAATGAGTTATGATACATGCTACTATAGCTATCCAGCATTTTCCCCAGTATCCCCAGTAGCCTGCGGACGCAATTACGGTGGATTTGCTTTAATTGTCGTATTGTTTATTCTGTTAATTATTATTGGCGCAACTTGCTACTGTAAATAAATTTAAACTTTAATTAGCAACCCTGAGGTGCCAGGCATCATCCAATCGGATGGTAGCCTGGCACCTTTATTTTATGAAAGAAATCTTTACAATCCTCATACAATGATTAATAACCAATGATTTGGTTACTGAAAATGAGCTCTTATTGTATCTCTAATTAATGGAGTGAGAGGATGAAAAATTCTTATTTAATCAAACCGTTATTAAGTGAACATTATCCAACTGTCCAGTATGGTAAAGGGGTTTATTTATACGATGTGAATGGAAAATCATATTTAGATGCCAGTTCAGGGGCGGTTACAGCGAATATTGGCCATGGTGTTGTTGAGGTCATTGAAGCTATGAAAAAACAGGCCAATGACGTTTCGTTCGTTTATCGCTCACAATTTACGAATGTACCCGCAGAAAGCTTGGCTCAAAAAGTCGCCGAACTTGCACCAGATGATTTAAATTGGAGCTTTTTTGTAAATAGTGGTTCTGAAGCGACTGAAACCGCAATGAAAATCGCGATTCAACATTGGCAAGAAAAGGGGATGAACAAGAAAACTAAAGTGTTGTCGCGATGGGTCAGCTATCACGGAATTACGCTAGGAGCTTTATCGATGTCAGGACATTCAAGTCGAAGAGAGCGACTTATCCCACTTTTACATGACTTCCCAACCATTCATCCTCCTTATTGTTACCGTTGTCCGTATAATAAAACAGTTGAAAGCTGCGGATATGCTTGTGCACATGAGTTAGAAATGGCCATTAAGAGAATAGGTGCAGACCAGATTGCAGCATTTATCGCAGAACCTATCATTGGTGCAGCAGGTGGTGCCATTACACCACCGCCTTATTACTACAAAATTATTCAAGAGATTTGCGAACGTCATAACATTCTTTTTATCGCTGATGAAGTGATGACAGGGTTCGGCCGAACAGGAACTTGGTTTGCTTTTGAACAGTGGAATATAGTTCCTGATATTGTTGCCCTCGGGAAAGGAATGGGCGCTGGGTATACAGCCATCGCTGCAACGCTTGTTAGTGATCGTGTAATGGACCCAATTTTAAAGGGGTCTAAATTAGTCATGAGTGGTCATACACTTAGTGCAAATCCTCAAAGTTGTGCCACCTCTTTGGCTGTTCTCAATTATCTCGAACAAAATAACATTATTCCAACCGTTTTTCGGAAGGGGCAACTTTTACTATCAGCTCTTCAAAAATTACAAAGTCAATACTCCTTTATTGGAGATATACGAGGAAGAGGGCTTTTAATCGGAGTTGAATTTGTTCAAGATCGTCAAACGAAAGAACCGTTTCCTCGCAAGACAGCATTCACCCAAATGTTTATTAAAAAGGCTTTGACTAACGGTCTATTGTTGTATCCTGCTGGATCAGGATTAGATGGCATTCATGGGGACGCGATTATTCTTTCACCGCCATTAACGATTACTGAACAAGAGATAAACGACCTAATCAATAGACTGAGTAGAACTTGTAAAGAGATGAAATTAGAGCTAGATAAGAGGGGGAACATGACTTAATGGAAAACCCTTTTGGTAAAGTTTCAAACATAGACACAGTCATGAATTTTTTTCATGATGGGATGTCCATCATGTTTGGGGGATTTGGGGGTGTTGGCTCCCCACCAACAATTATTGAAGGAATGATTGAGAAAAAACTTAAGAATTTAACATTAATTGGAAACGATACTGGCTTTCCCACGATAGGAATTGGCAAAATTATTAGTGCCGGCCAGGCATCTCGCGTCATTGTTTCTCATATTGGCTCAAACCCAAAGGCTGGTCAATTGATGACAGAGGAAAAATTACAAGTTGAATTCTGTCCACAAGGTATATTAGTGGAAAGAATTCGTGCTGGTGGAGTCGGTATTCCTGCGATATTAACAGATATTGGCATTGATAATGAAATGGTAATCCGAAATAAACCAACCTATATCTTGAACGGAAAGACCTACCTTATTGAAAGCGCTTTAACGGCAGATGTGTCGATTGTTTTTGCCAAAAAAGCCGATTCGTTTGGAAATCTTATTTATGATAAAAGCGCCCGTAATACAAATCCACTTGTCGCGATGGCAGGTGATGTAACCATTGCTGAAGTAGAAGAAATTGTCCCGATCGGACAGTTAGATCCAGATGAAATCATCACCTCAGGCGTATTTATTGATTATATTGTTCCATCACAAGGAGTGAACTGGAAATGGGTGTGGGAGTAGAGGTACGTAATACAATCGCAAAAAGGGCAGCTGCTGAAATTCAAAATGGAATGGTCGTTAACTTAGGAATTGGAATCCCTTCGCTCGTACCTAATTTTATTAAAAAAGATCAATTGGTCATGTTTCATGCTGAAAATGGAATCGTTGGGATGGGACCGAGCCCAGTAAAAGGAGAAGAAGATGAGAATGTCTGTAATGCTGGAGGACTCCCTGTTACTGTCATACCTGGTGCCTCTTACTGCGACAGTTCTACCGCATTTGGCATGATTCGTCGAGGGCTTATTGATATAACGATCCTTGGTGGTCTCCAAGTGAGTGAAAAAGGTGATTTGGCTAATTGGATTGTTCCAGGGAAAAAGATTCCCGGAATGGGGGGAGCCATGGAGCTGGCACAAAAAGCGAAAAAGGTCATTGTTTTAATGAATCATACCGATAAAAAAGGGAATTCCAAAATAGTAAAAAAGTGTACTCTTCCACTCACTTCTGCAGGTATTGTCGATCTGATCATGACTGAATTGGCAGTTTTTCAAGTGAATCAAAAGGGACTAACTTTACTTGAGTATTTCTCAAATACCTCGATTGAAGAAATAAGGGAAAAAACGGCATGCTCTTTTCAACTCCACCATCATATCAAAAAAATAGACGGTTAGCTTTATAAGGGGGAAACAAGTGTGGAACAACAAGAAGCAGCAATTAAAACTTGGCTTATAGAAAATCGATTAAAAGGGATCCAACTATTACAGCGTCTTGTTCAAGAAAAAAGTGTGCGTAGTGAAGAAAGCAAGGCCCAAGCGCTTATTATTGAAAAGTTGCGACGAATGGGACTTACACTTGACATATGGGAAATTGGTGGTTCGGAATTGATTAATCACCCGATTTTTTCAAGTGATCGAAAACATTTTTATGGGAATCCAAATGTGGTAGGAGTTTGGAAGGGAACAGGTGGTGGCCGCTCCATCATTTTAAATGGTCATATTGATGTTGTGCCTGAGGGGGATCTAAACGATTGGAAAGAGGATCCGTATGGTGGTGTTGTCCAAGATGGGCGGCTTTTTGGGCGCGGTTCAACTGATATGAAAGGGGGAACTGTTTCTCTCCTATTAGCAATAGAAGCGATTAAAAGTAGTAGGATTAAGCTTAAAGGGGATGTTATTTTTCAAAGTGTAATTGAAGAGGAAAGCGGTGGAGCAGGGACTCTTGCAGCAGTACTTCGAGGGTATCGTGCGGATGGAGCCATTATCCCTGAGCCGTCCAGCATGAAAGTTTTTCCTAAGCAACAAGGCTCGATGTGGTTCCGTATGACGGTAAAAGGGAAATCTGCCCATGGGGGGACCCGTTATGAAGGCACAAGTGCGATTGAAAAAATGATGGTTGTCATCTCCGAGATTCTACAGTTAGAGAAAGTTCGGAATGAAAAAATTACGGATCCTTTATATGCCAAAATTCCGATACCGATACCCATTAATATTGGTAAAATTCAAAGTGGAGAGTGGCCATCCTCTGTCCCCGACTTGGCTGTGATTGAAGGAAGAATGGGGGTCGCCCCGAATGAAACACTCATGAAGGCCAGGGATGAAATGGAGACATGTTTAGCTAGATTAAGAGAGAAGGACGAATGGTTCCAACATTATCCGGTAAAAATCGAATGGTTTGGTGGAAACTGGTTGCCTGGAGCGATTGATGAAAGTCACCCACTTATCCAAACGATCTCGAGATCTTATCAAAAAATTAAAGGAGATCCGCCGATCATTGAAGCATCACCATGGGGAACAGATGGAGGGATTTTATCGAATATCGGGGATACCCCTGTTGTTGTGTTTGGTCCAGGTACAACAGAAGTTGCCCATGACAGCAATGAATATATTATCTTGGATCATGTATTCCAAGCAGCAGAAATTATTGCCTTGACCATTTTAGAGTGGTGCAGCGGAGAATCTTAATTGATTAATAAGTGGGATAGACTGACTAAAGGGGAAATGTCAGTCTATCTTTTCAACAAACAGGTTTAGAAGGGGAGGGATAGGATGTCTGAACTCGCTTATGTTCAGCTAGTAAACGGAAATTCTTATGAATTGGAGGTCTATATCGATCCGATCAATAAGCGAATACGAATTGACGATTATCGAGGGAATGTAAAGGCAGTTGTAAGCAAAGCTGAGGAAATCATCTCTTTTTTAAAAAAGGAAAAGCTGATCTTTATCGCAAGAAAAGAACATTTCCCCATTCTATTGCAGCATGGTTTTCAATGTGAAGCCCTTGTAGAAGGTTACTTTAGAGGGTCTGATGCGTATTATTTTTCTAAGTATTATCACGATGATCGGAGACAGAGTAAAAATTGGCTAATGGAAGATAAGATTCTTCATGCTGTTAAAAATACGAGTGAATCAGAGATAAAGATTCCAAGTCACTATCAATTATTAGGAATGGAAAAGAACGATGCCAAGCACCTTTCACAATTGTATCAAAAAGTATTTAAAATTTATCCAACCCCACTACATGATCCAGAATATATAAAGAAAACAATGGATGAAGGAACAAGATATTACGGCTTTTTATGTGATGGAGAGCTAGTAAGCTGCGCTTCGACAGAAAAGAATTTACTATATCATCATGCAGAGCTGACAGATTGTGCCACACTCCCTCAACACCGAAAATATGGGTTAATGAAGAGAATCATACAAAAACTGGAAACCGATTTAAGACAACAAGGGATTTACTGTGCGTTTTCAATTGCACGAGCTCAGTCTTTTGGAATGAATGCAGTCTTGCATAGACTTGGCTATCAATACCGTGGCCGTTTAATGAACAATTGTTATATATTTGACAAGCTAGAAAACATGAACATGTGGGTGAAAGACTTATCTAAAGATAACTAACATGCCAAATATTTGTCTACCCTGCCAGTTTTTTGGCAGGTGTGCATTGGAGGTGAACGAATTGTCAAAGAATGGATCGATTTCTAATGAAGTGTTAGCTGCGATCTTACAAAGTATTGATGAAGGGATTCATGCAGTAAATCTAGCCGGAGAAACCATTTTCTACAATTCGATTGCGGCTGAACATGATGGGTTGACGGTTGAAGAGGTGTTAGGCAAGTCTATTTTGGACATTTTTCCTTCACTTACAAGTCAATCTAGCACATTATTAAAAGTAATTAAGTCCCAAAAACCAATTTATAATCAACCTCAAACCTATGTGAATCTTCATGGAGACAAAGTAGACACAATCAATACAACCCTTCCAATATTCATTGATAAAGAATTGGTCGGAGCAGTCGAGATCGCAAAGGATTATACCCGCTTAAAAATGTTGTCTGAAAAATTGGTTGATGTACAGCGGAAAATTAAACTTTCAAAAGAGAATCCGAAACCTTCTATACTAAATACGATATCATACCGATTTTCAGACTTAAAAACAATTGACCCTACCTTTATTAAGCTTAAAAGAAATGCTGAGAAGTTAGCTAAGTCAGACTCACCGATGCTTGTAATTGGTGAAAGTGGCACAGGGAAAGAATTATTTGTACAAGGGGTTCATCATGCCTCAATCCGTTCTGAAGGACCATTTATCGCTCAGAATTGTGCGGCGATTCCTGAATCGCTTTTGGAAAGTTTATTATTTGGTACCGTTAAAGGCAGTTTTACTGGAGCTGTTGATCGTCCGGGGTTATTTGAATTAGCAGATGAAGGGACTCTGTTTTTAGATGAAATTCATGCGATGCCGATTGAGCTTCAAGCTAAACTTCTTCGCGTTTTAGAAGATGGTCTTGTGAGGAGAGTAGGTAGTACAAAAACAGTATCAACCAATGTTCGGGTGATCGGTGCGATGAATATTTCTCCTACGAGAGCATTAGAAGAAAAAAAGATGCGGTCGGATCTTTTTTATCGATTAAATGTACTCACGTTTGAATTGCCGCCGCTTCGTGAACGAAGGGAGGACATTCAATATTTGACTGATTACTTTATTGAGGGTTTTAATATTAAACTTCATAAAACGATTAAAGGGGTCGATTCTCATGTACAGGGCATTTTCCACTCTTATTCATGGCCTGGAAACGTAAGAGAATTAAAGAATACAATTGAATATATGATGAATATTTGTGAAGAAGAAGTTTTAAGAGAGAATCACTTGCCTATTATGTTATTAAAAAAGGTGGAGAAGTCTACCGATTTTTTACAAAAGGATTTATCGCTTCGAGAATATCTCACGAATTTCGAACATCAATTAATTGAAAAAGCGATGGAACGGGCGAATGGAAATATCCGCCAAGCAGCTAAACTATTGCAGGTCCCTCGTCAAACCCTACAATACAAATTAAAGAAACAAGATGCCGAAAAAATGGCAGGGGAAGGGTATGGCAGGTAATGAAAAATGGTGAATTAGTCTTCGAAAATGGCGCATATCTCCATGAAAATGACATTCAACCTCAAAAATGGCGTTTATCCCATATGAAAGACGTGATTCCTTCTTTTTGTTGCTATGGCATGAAAATTGCATGTATATCATTAGAGATGCCAATGTAAAATGAGGGGGAATCATGGTGAAACCATTTTTATATAAACCAAATAGACACTGGAAAGATATTGAACTATGGAAGGATGTAACAGAAGAGCAGTGGAATGACTGGATTTGGCAGTTAACAAATACAATTAGAACATTAGAGGACTTAAAAAAGGTCATTAACTTAACTTCAGACGAAGAGGAAGGAGTACGTATTTCAACGAAAACAATTCCATTAAATATTACTCCGTACTATGCTTCACTTATGAATTCTGATGATCCACGCTGTCCGATTCGTATGCAATCGGTTCCCATTTCAAAAGAAATCTATAAAACAAAATATGATCTGGAGGATCCGCTTTATGAAGATGAGGATTCACCTGTTCTAGGTCTCACTCATCGTTATCCGGACCGGGTCCTTTTGTTAGTCACCAATCAATGTTCGATGTATTGCCGCTATTGTACGAGACGGCGTTTCTCCGGTCAAATTGGCATGGGGGTTCCGAAGAAACAATTAGATGCTGCTATTGATTATATTCGCCAAACCCCTGTCGTCCGTGATGTCCTTATTTCAGGAGGGGATGGACTGTTGATTAACGACCAAATCTTAGAATACATTTTAAAAAATCTTCGAGCGATTGACCATGTTGAAATTATCCGAATTGGAACGAGGGCCCCAGTTGTATTTCCACAAAGAATTACCGAAAACCTCTGTAATATATTAAAAAAATATCATCCTGTGTGGCTAAACACTCATTTTAATACGTCGATTGAAATTACCGAGGATTCAAAAAGGGCGTGTGAAATGCTGGCAAATGCAGGCGTACCAGTTGGGAATCAATCCGTGATTTTAGCGGGAATCAATGACAGCGTTCCGATTATGAAAAAATTAATGCATGACCTCGTTAAAATTCGCGTCCGACCTTATTATATTTATCAATGCGATTTGTCTGAAGGTATTAGCCATTTTAGAGCGCCTGTTTCAAAAGGTCTTGAAATAATCGAAGGATTGCGCGGGCATACAAGTGGATATGCGGTGCCAACCTTTGTCGTCGATGCTCCAGGCGGCGGCGGAAAAATTGCACTCCAGCCAAATTACCTTATTTCACAAAGTCCAGGTAAAGTTGTGTTGCGCAATTTCGAAGGAGTCATCACAACTTATCCGGAACCAGAAAATTATATTCCAGGACGTGCAGAAGACTATTTCAAACAAGTTTATCAGAATATGGGAGAAAAACAATCCACGGCCGGAGTAGCAGGTTTAATGAACGATCATCATTTCAATCTTATTCCAGAAGGATTAACACGGCTTAATCGGCGAAAATCATACCAAGAAAATCCAGACCATCAAACATTAAAAAATAAACGAGAAAAACGAGACCAATTAAAAGAGAAAAAATTTCAAGCACAAGTAAAAAAAGAAACAGCACTAGAATCCAATGTGTCCAACGATGATCAAAAGGAGGGACAACAATGAGATGCCAGTGGTGTAACAGTGAAAATGTTGTCTTAAGTACAGACACTGTGTACTGGGAATTGCCGGATGGAACACGGGCAATTGAAATAAAAGAAACACCTACATTCATATGTCAAGACTGCAATATTAATTACCAAACTGATTCAATTGTAAAAGAGATTGAAAACCAACTTTTTTTAATTGATACCAAAATTGTAACAAAGTCAATAACGTATCGAGAGTTAATGAAGATCCCGAAACTATTGAAAAGGAATTACTTTGACTTTTATTTATAAGCAGTAGAATAATCTTCTGCACAGAGCCAGGCACATAATGTGACCCTGGCTTTGCTCTTTTTTAGAGAGTCCTCTTTCCTTCTAGATATATTAATCATACGTATTCGTTGTATCGAGCTCTATGGTATGCATTAATGGCTAATCAAATAGTGGCTCCAATTGATTTTGAAATGGCTATCATTTTTAGACTCCAATTAAAAGAAAAAGGAGTATCCATGAAAAAAGGGGAATAATTCTATGCCTCTCAAGAAAGGAAAGAGGTTCTCTCAGATGGAAATGAGAAAGAGCCGAAATGGCGATTCTTTATTAGGAGTCAGACCAGAAAATAAATGGGCTATAACTGCCGATTTAGCAATGGAGGCAAGAGGGAGTATCCTAATTTATGAGTTAATTTGTAAGTATGCCTAAACTCAAATGCACCCAAGTTACTCCTAAATTGGATATTCTATTTTTTGTCGTGAATCATGTTTTTGATTTATTGACTTTATACCTGCAAGGGTATATTATAATTCGTATATTTTCTTTTTTAATAGAAATTTATGTAATGGAGGATGCCTAGTGGAATATAACAATCAAATGAAAAATAGAGTAAAACGAATTGAAGGTCAGTTAAGAGGAATTTTAAAAATGATGGAGGAAAATAAAGATTGTAAGGAAGTGATTACCCAGTTATCTGCAACTAGAACAGCCATTGATCGGACAATCGGTGTAATTGTTAGTTCTAATTTAGTAGAGTGTGTTCAAAAAGCAACTGAACAAGGGGATCAGAGTGCAGAAGAGTTAGTAAAGGAAGCTGTTAACTTATTAGTAAAAAGTCGATAAATATTTCATATAAAATCAACAATTAATAAACAAAAAAGTTAACAAAATTCTGGGGGAATAAGTTATGATAAAAATTACACAGGCTGCAATGGATAAGATTGCTACAGAAATACAAGACCTTATTGATCAAGACGAAAAACCTCTAATCCGTTTATCAATGAGGATTGGTTGAGGAGGGCCGCAACTTCGCCTTACTCTGGTAGAGTCGGCTTTAGAAAATGATGAGATTACAGAACATGATGGAATTTGGTTTTTAGTTAATGAAAAAGACAAAGTTTATTTTAATCAAGTCAAAATAGATTTTGTTAAAACTTTATTGGGAGACGGGCAATTTAAAGTGTTACGGGTTTAAAGGAAACTGGTTTAATTGGTATGAAGATATTTGCCTCAACGATCACTTAAGTAGATTTGATGAAAATATTCAATCTGCTTAGAGAAAATTACCTTGATTATAAAGCACAATCACCATCAAGAGATTGAATGGCTTCTTTTCCCATTAATTTTTTAAACACAAGCAGTGGACGAAGGGAGGGATTTGCTTTATAGTAAAAAAATTATGAGGTTAATTGAAAGGAGCGTTTTTTTTATGGCTGAATCCTTTTATCATTTTTTAATGAGGTACCGTCATCCAAAGCCAAATGATGAAATTCATGTATTTGCCAACGAGGCTTATCATGACCATAGTTTTCCAAAAACATCATCTGATTATCATCAAATCAGCTCCTATTTAGAGTTAAATGGAACGTACTTAAATAATATGAGAATTTTTGATGAGGCTTGGGAACTTTATTTGATCCATAAATCATAGCATACGAGTAACACTATTGGAGGAATGGGGTGAACATTTAACCACATGCCTCATTTTTTTTAGAAAATGTTCAAGAATATTTCCATATCGCGGTTAAGGTGCATATACTATTTTAACCACACTCTACGGCTTGATTTATAAGGAGAGGAATGATATGGGAAGAAGAAGAAAAGCAAAATTTCAAATAGGCGATACTGTGGTCGTCACCATTTATGGGACCGTTGGAAAGGTAACAAAAGTACAATGGCTCGATGGCACCTACGTATACGAAATTAATCGCAGCGAAGAGTTATATAAAGAGGAAAGTTTAATGTTAATGTCAGAGTTTGAAGGAGAAATTTTAGAAAAGGAACATATTGATATTGAATATAAATATCTGATTGGCGATATCGTGCAAGTAACAGGACATAAAAATGATTTTTTTAAAATTATCGGTTTTCGCACTGAAATATGGCGTTATAAAGAAAGCTCTTGGGAAGATATTGTTTATGAACTAGCCCGAATTGGTGATGGGGAATGGATGGAAGCCAGCGAGGGAGATTTGAGCCTAGTAGCGGATGTTGATCATGCAGAAGCCTTTATGAAGAAATTGGGTCTTCTTTATATGATTAAAAATCATGGGCAAGAAACGAAAGAGCTACCCCTTTCATTAGAGAAAAAAGACCCAAATGGCACTGATGATGGTCATAAAAAACAGGAAAAAATCAACCGTCTCTTAGACATTTATAATGATTATCGTTACCTTTATGAATGGTTTAATGATGAAGAATATGTACAGGTTATGAAGGCCGTCATTCAAGAGTTGAAGAAGTTAACCGAAAACGATAAGAAATCCTCTTAATATCGATTACCCCAAAGTATGGCTTGCCATAACCAAATAGATGAATAAAGGAACTCCAATTAGAATTGCTAATTTAAAATGGGTTTGTAGAAGCTTATCAAAATAGGAAAGGATTAAACTATCATCATTGTTTACGTCATTTTTAATTCTCTCAAGTATATATAATCCCTTTGTCATCTGTATTTTCCCCTCCAATAAGTATTGATATTCCAATGTATGCTCGTCCCCTATAAACATGACTCTTAATAAAAATAATTTTCGGAATATTCGTGATCTAGAGCTCATACACTTTCTAGTAAAAGGGGGCGACGCTGTGAGAGAAATTGAGGTCATAATTGATACCGATGAAATTGCAGAGTTTTTCTTTCAAGAGTTGTTAAAGAGAGGCTATATTCCATCAGAGGACGAAGTGGATGACCTCGCAGATATTACATTTGATTATTTATTAGAAAAATGTATTATTGATGAAGAAATATCTGAAGAATAATTTAAAAGGAAAAGGATTTAGGTCGAGAAGCAGCTGCAAAAGGCACTATTTCGCGATCTCTAAAATAGATTTACACAAAATGACGGAGCATCCCGTCATTTTTTATTTTTTTTATTCTTTATAAAAATGTGAAACGAAATCCAAACTTCATTCGTATAAAGGATAAATTGATTTTGGGAGGTACTGTATGTTCAAGAAAATCATTAAGTCTTTGATGAATCAATCATCCAAAAAACCTTATTACGGAAAAAGAAGTTCAAGTGATTACAAACGTTATAGCCATAAGAAACATTCGCATATGGGACATGGTTATTATAAAAAAAGACGTAAAAGCAGTGGCTTTTTCTCAAGCAGGAGCAGTTTTTTTAGTAGTTAAATAATGGTGTTATCATGATTATAAAAGAGATACTCTACACTACAGCAAATATCATAGAAAAACCTTTTCAAAATGGGAGTTTAATTGATCATCGTTTTGAGGTCATTGAATTTCTTGGCAGAGGTAGCTATGGAAATAGCTATCTTGTGCTTGATCGGAAAATACAACAATATGTCGTATTGAAAAGTCTGAGAATACATAAACGGATATTTCAATCTGGGAGATTGTCCTTTCAAGCGGAACAGTCCTTATTAAAGAGGTTGCATCACCCTTATTTTCCCGCCTTTTTTGACAATGGAGCACATAATCAAATTCCTTATTTTACTATGGAGTATGTAAAGGGAAAAACGTTTGAACAATTAATCTTCGACGAAGAACAAGTTTATTCTGAGAAGCAATCATTTCAAATAGGGAATGAATTACTACAGATTATTAAGTGGCTTCATGCAAAGGGGATCGTTCATCGGGATATACGTATCCCGAATGTTTTATTGGACGGGGAGCAAATCCGGTTGATTGACTTTGGACTTGCACGCCGATTTTCTAATCATCTGACTAAACCGATACATGTTAATCATATAAAAAGAGCAGTAGCACCAATAAGTGATTATTATGCATTAGGTCATTTTATCCTGTTTTTATTATATTCCTCTTATGATCCGGAACAAGGAAAAAGAGAAAAGAGCTGGGAGGAAGAATTGAGTCTATCTGCGACAGCCCATAAAGTCATTCGAAAACTGTTGGCCATTGATGAACCATATCGACAAATCGATGAAATTCAAAAAGATTTCCATATCATCATATATGAGTAGGGAGGAAAAAGGAGATGTCTTTTTTTAATAAAGTATTAGCAAGCGTGGGGATTGGATCGGCAACGGTTGATACGAGACTGGAACAAGAACAAATGGTGCCAGGGGAAGAGATGAAGGGGATTGTTGAGATCCGTGGCGGTAAAACAGACCAAAGAATTGATGATATTTACATTTCAATTAATACGCAATATATAAAAGAAAGCGATGATAAAAAAGTTTATGTGACAACTCCCATCGAAAGGTTTCGATTGGCAGCTGCTTTTTCGATGAAGGCTAATGAACGTCGTGAGATTCCGTTCTCCTTCACACTGCCACTTGATACACCTGTGACATTCGGAAGAACAAAGATTTGGGTAGCAACAGGGCTAGATATAAAAAATGCAATTGATCCAACAGATAAAGATTATATTAAGGTTTTACCCAATGCCTTATTAAATGGTGTTTTGACTAGTATTTCAGATTTAGGTTTCCGTTTGCGTGAGGTAGAGTGTGAACAGGCATCCTATCGTATGCGCAAACGCTTGCCGTTTATTCAAGAATTTGAGTTTGTTCCAATTTCAGGTAGTTTTAGGGGACGATTAGATGAACTAGAGCTTGTTTTCATCCCTAGTTCTGCAACAACTGCTGATCTTTGGTTCCAAATTGATCGGAAAGCGAGAGGGCTTGGAGGATTTTTGGCAGAAGCATTGGAAATGGATGAGACAAATGTTCGAATTTCCATCACACAAAATGATCTGCCGACATTAACAAACCAATTGGAATCCTTAATCACAAAGTATTGCTAACATTATAAGGGCGCAGGCTAATTCCATTTGGGAGCTGCTTGTGCCGTTTTAACAATGAATTGGAAAAAAATAGATTCATTTATTTAAAGGAATTAGAGGGCTCCATCTCTAATAGTAATATAGATGAAAATTATGAGGGAGGAAGCCTAATTGTTGTTAGAATTTATGAAAACGCGAAAAAAGTCATATGATGTGACTATTTTTCAGACTCCGATTTTTAGACA
This sequence comes from Niallia sp. XMNu-256, assembly GCF_036670015.1. NCBI lineage: Bacteria > Bacillati > Bacillota > Bacilli > Caryophanales > Bacillaceae > Niallia > Niallia sp. XMNu-256. The sequence continues at coordinate 2,351,684 of NZ_CP137636.1, read as the reverse complement.
GAAAAAGGGGTATCAACAAGTGTACCGACTTGAAGTTGAAGGAATGACACATCGTGACTGCCTTGATGAAGTATTCTCCAAATTTAATATAAAAGAACGGATACCAAGTGATTTTGCAGGACGTTTCATCGGTACGGGCGATATTTTATTTATTGATGAAGGTCGTAAAGGGCAATATTACTATCAATTAAAACCAGGGGGCTGGAAGAAAATCAATCGAATACATGTTATTTAGACCATTCAGAGGGTGTCTGACCTATTTAGTCAATCGAACGAATCATTGACTAATAGGTCAGACACCTTTATTAAATTAATTGTTCTTTCTGCCGCCTGTTGCGCTAAACTCTTTCCCGTGCGCTTCCTGTTCAGCGATAATAGCCTCTTTAGGAACATGATTATTTTTCTTAGGTGAATTGACTCGAGCACGATTCTTTTTACCCATCGTTAGTCTCCTCCTTAAAGCTTTTTTGCAGCCAATGACTGTGGTTACTGGCATATATAGTTTGCCTTGTTGAAATCTCTTCATACGACTTTAAGTTATTTTTAAAATTATGGTATATTGTTTACATGAAATAAAAGGAGGCTATACTTAAAATGAGTATCCATATTGGAGCAAAAGAAGGACAAATTGCTGAAACGGTGTTATTGCCAGGGGATCCGCTTCGTGCCAAATATATCGCAGAAACCTTTCTAGAAAACGTTGAATGTTATAATGAAGTAAGAAATATGTTCGGTTATACAGGTACATACAAAGGTAAGCGAATTTCAGTTCAAGGCACAGGAATGGGAGTTCCATCGATATCTATTTATATTACAGAATTGATGGAAAGCTATGGGGTTCAAAATTTAATTAGAGTGGGTACATGTGGGGCAATCCAAAAGGATGTAAAGGTTCGTGATGTGATTATAGCCATGAGTGCTTCAACCGACTCGCAAATGAACAGAAGAATCTTTGGAAACTTTGATTATGCACCTACAGCAAACTTCGATTTATTGAAAAAGGCTTATGATACCGGTATTGAAAAAGGGTTAAATTTAAAAGTCGGAAATGTTCTAACAGCCGATCTTTTTTACGATGAAAACCAAGAATTAGAAAAATGGGCGCAATATGGAATTCTGGCGATTGAAATGGAAACGGCTGCTTTATTTACTTTAGCAGCAAAATTTGGCCGAAAAGCCCTATCCATTTTAACGGTAAGTGATCATATTTTAACTGGAGAAATTACGTCAGCAGAAGAAAGACAGACGACATTTAATGATATGATTACTGTGGCCCTTGACTCATCTATAAAAGAGTAACAAAATAAAGAGAGCGCAAAAGGCTCTCTTTTTTTATGACTAACTAAAGTAAAGACAAGTATTTAATGGTGGGTGGAACAGTAATTTATGAAGAAAGCATTGTTAGCAATAAGCATCATGTTCTTAATCTCTGGTTGTGATATCAATCCCAATGCTTCAAACGATCAGAGTTCAATTACAGAAGAAAGGACCACACCTATTGAAGGAAAAAAAGGCAAATCTGAGTCTGAGCTATCATTAGCGTCTCATTTCTTTAATGAAGTTATGGAAGTAGATGGTAAAAGTTTGATTCAAAATCCTGATAATATGTTAATTCTTGTGAATAAGATGTTCTCTTTGCCACAAGATTATTCTCCTGATGATCTTATACGTCCGAATGTTGTTTTTTCTTTTGGAGATCAAGATGTGGAAAAAAGCTATATGCGCCGTGAAGCGGCTATGGCTTTAGAAAGAATGTTTGTGGCTGCAGCAATCGATGGAATTGAGTTGTTTGCCGTATCAGGTTACCGTTCGTACGAACGACAAAATATCAATTTTCAAAACCATGTTAATCGTCTTGGAGAAGATGAGGCAGTAAAAGTGGCCGCATACCCTGGAAATAGTGAACATCAAACAGGACTTGCGATGGATATTTCGAGTCAAAGTGCTAACTTCTTATTAACAGAGCAATTTGGTGATACCCTTGAAGGCAAATGGTTAATGGAAAATGCTCATAAATATGGGTTTATTCTCCGTTATCCAAAAGGGATGGAAGCTATTACCGGATATCAATATGAACCTTGGCATTATCGTTATGTTGGAGTTGAAATAGCAACAGAAATTTATGAGCGTCAATTGACATTAGAGGAATATTTTAACATTGTGGAGAAAATTTAGAATTTGGCCATCCGATGTTGTTATTTTCTTTGTGAATTAGAGGCTAAAATGGTATTCTAATCATTAGGAAATATTCAGTTTTTGTTTGAAAGTGGTGAAAATGCTTGGATAATGAACAACAGGTTAATGGAGAAACTCAGGAAAATAAACCAGGGTTTGTTCGAATGAAAAAATTTCACTTTATCATGCTGTTATTTTTAGTTGTCTTTTTATCGGCAGGTATTACAACGTTTGCGCTTGCATTTGGAGATGAGAAGGCCGTAACAGTCGGAACCGATCGAAGTGAATTTTCTAAGTTATATACAGCGTACGATACGTTAATTAAAGGTTATTATGAAGAAGTCGACGGTGAAGACTTAATTAATGGTGCGATCAATGGGATGGTACAAGCATTAGATGATCCATACTCTGACTACATGAACACAACGGAGGCAAAAAGCTTCCATGAAAGTATCTCTTCCTCCTTTGAAGGAATCGGTGCCGAGATTCAAGAGGTAAATGGGCTGATTCAAATTGTCTCACCTATCAAAGAATCACCGGCTGAAAAAGCGGGATTGAAACCAAATGATAAAGTGCTAAGTGTTGATGGAAAAAGCATTCAGGGCATGAGTGCTACCGAAGCCGTCCTATTAATACGCGGAGAAAAGGGAACGACCGTCACACTTACAATTGAGCGCCCAGGCATTCCTGATTCAATGGATGTTTCGATTGTTCGAGATACGATTCCAATTGAAACCGTTTATGGTGAATTGATTGAAGGAGAGGACGGTATTGCAAAAGTACAGATTACGTCATTCTCTGAAAATACAACAGATGAATTAATAGAGACATTAAATGATTTAAAAGCGCAAGGGATGAAAGGTCTTATCTTAGACTTACGTCAAAATCCAGGCGGATTACTTGAAGAGGCTATTTCGATTGCAAACCTATTCTTGCCAAATAATGAAATGATTCTACAAATTGAAGATCGCGAAGGAAATAGACAAGAAATTAAGTCAGCTAGCAGCAAGAAGAATCCAAATGTACCACTAGTTGTGGTTGTAGATAAAGGAAGTGCCAGTGCATCAGAAATATTAGCAGGGGCGTTTAAAGAGTCAGCCAACATTACACTAGTTGGTGAAAAAACGTTCGGGAAAGGAACCGTTCAAAAAGCTCAAAACTTTAAAGATGGATCAAACTTGAAATTTACAACGGAAAAATGGTTAACACCAAAAGGGAATTGGATCCATGAGAAAGGCATAGCACCAGATGTGGAAGTAACATTGCCTGATTATGCTTCACTTACGATGATTAATCCGGATTCCGAGTTAAAGCTTTCTTCTTCATCCAATGAGGTACAAACGGCTCAAAAAATGTTAACTGCATTAGGGTTTAACCCTGGTCGAGAAGATGGATTCTTTGATGAGAAAACTGAACAAGCCGTTAAGGAATTCCAAGAGCAGAAAAACTTAGAGGTGACTGGTATTTTAACAGGGGAATCTACCATCGGCTTAATGGAAAGTTTACGAAAGCATATTGAAAAAAATGATACACAGCTACAAAAAGCAGTTGAGGTCTTGAAAGATCAAATGTCAAATTAATTAGCTAATCCATAGAGTCAAACTTCTCGTTTAAACGATAATGATCGATTAAGCGGAGGTTTGACTCTTTCATTTTTCTTTATTTCATTTCACCAAACTTAATAAAAGTTTTTTCCTCTTCAATTAAACCACAGGCTGCGCATTGAACTTTTAGTTCAGGTCCTTTATAAGCTAAGTGAAAAGGACTTAACGTATCTTCTGAATATTCCTCAAGAATATTTCCTGAATTCGGATCCAATTTTACAGAATGTGGAACTTGTTTGATTAAGTTAAAACGTGATTTATTCGTCCTACAGTTAGGACAACGATAGGGTGTTGTCATCTCATTCCCTCTTTCCATGTTTTAAAGTATATGTTTTGCAAGAGTGTCAGTAATTATGTAAGAATGATATTAACTATATTATCTAGTAAAAGTGAAAATTCATAAAATTAAAAAGGGGGAAGACATGAATCGCAGGAAAAGGTTTTATTTATTAATCTTTATTTTAACAGGATTTTTAGTAGCTTGTTCAGAACAAAAGGAGGTAGTAGACAAAGCACCTGCTTTCTTAGATGTGCAAATTTCAATACAACCAGAACAAGGGCAGGTTAATGAGCCTGTCACTTTTGAGGCTAAAGTAACTTATGGGGAGAAGGAGGTTACAGATGCAGATTCAGTAGTGTTTGAAATTTGGCGTTCCAAAGACGACAACCATGAAAAAATTGAGGTAGAACATACAAAAAGTGGAATATATCAATTAAAGAAAAGTTTTAACGAAGAAGGAACATATTATATTGTTGCCCATGTGACTGCTGAAGATATGCATAATATGCCGAAAAAGGAATTTGTCATTGGACAACCTAGTGAACCTGAAAAGTAAATGCGGACAAGACAGAAAAAAACAAGGAGAATGGCATCCCATTCTCCTTGTTTTTTAAATCGTTAAATCTTTAGTAGATTCAATCGGTTGATTCGAGCTAACCCCTCTAAAAAGATTAATAACAAAAAGCAACACACCTACGACTACTAAGATGGACCCGATGACAATCCCTAGAGTTAAAGCAGTATTCCCTGTTAAAATTTGCAGGAATAGAGACGCTTGCATAATGGGAAGTCCCAAATTGTGAAGCCAAAAGTGAGTGTTGGCTAGTTTTGATGTGCTGGCAGTTGGAAAGTGTAAATAGATAAGTCCAAACAGAGCCATGGAAACCCAACCAAGTAAATTTAAGTGTGCATGAATCGATGTGAAAGCAAAATTGTGAATAATCCCCATAATAAGTCCTAATAAAACTGCAATCACAAAGTATATTCCTGCCACTTTTAGAAAACGTACTCCCATCCAATTTCCGCCCTTCGTATGAAGAATTTGAATATTACCCCTATTATGATATTACAATAGACTCATCGTGTATATGCCTTTTTGTATATTAATTATAATTAATTAGTAAAAATGTAATAAATTTGGGGTAAGCGGGCGGCGATTAAAAAGTTATTTTAGATCGGTAATATCGACTTCCGAGAACTGAAAGTCAATATTTTTAGGTATTTTTATCTCTAACACTCCATCTTTGAAGCGTGCAGTCGTTCCTTTCCTCTTTACTAGGGCGGGTAAGAGTATTTTGTGGGTATCCTGATATTCAGGAATATGTTCAAGAATGAGTAAATTGGAAGTGTGAGTTAGCCTTAGAGCTCTCAGCCATTCTTCTGATTCGATTACGATTCGAATAAAAATATCCTCATGTGTCTCAAAAACAGAATATTGAAGACTCTCATTAGAAGTTCCAGACTCATTTTGGGATTGAAATGGATGAAAATTGGCCATAAAATCTTGTTGATTCATATTTCGATCATTAGGAAAAGGCGATTGGAATACTTTGCCCATCATATTTTGGACAAAATGATTAATCTCATCAGGTTTCATATTTTGAAATTTTGCTTGCATTTCCTTTGTGAAGGGAAAGAAATTCCATGGAAACATTGAAAGTTCATCCTTTCCGAATACTTAAATACATGTAGCTCTAATCTCATCTATCTTATGCAAACTAATAATGAATGGGTACTTCATTATCTAGGAAATTAAAAAGCGACTGACCTATTCTAGTCAGCCGCTGTCTATTATGCTTCTAATGGTTGATTCGTCTCGGTTGTAATTCCAGCTCTTAATGTATGCAAAGTATATAAATCTTTTGGTATCTCATATAGTTTAAACATATCACCAGAGGCATTTAAAGCTGCAAAAAGGGAGCTTCGTGATTCACTCGCATCTATTATATAAGGGAGTTTTTCAGCGGCTTTTTGGGAGCGGGTATTTTCCGTGCGAATTCGCATAAAGACGGTTTCAATTCCTAGTTCATAGAAAATTTCCTGAAAAAAGACATCTTTAGCCAGTTTATTATATCCTTTTCCATGATATGGCTTGCCTAGCCAAGTGCCCAAAAAACCTGCATGATCCTGTATATCATATAAGCTAATCGTACCGATTGGTGAACCCCATTCATCTAAAATGGTCCGAGAAATTAACTCACCACGTTCCTCAGCTTCTATAATCTGCTTTGTAATAAATAAAAATTCTTCATAAGAGTTCGTTTTGTGACGAACGAAAGGGAAGACCTGTGGGTGCGTCATTAAATCAAATAATTCATGACATTCGTTCAAATCCCGCTTTTTTAGCATGGTTACAACCTCCTTATGAGGGCAGTTTAAGCTCATGCAAAAGAGACTATAGCCCACCCTCGAAATTTTTTATAAAGTTACTAAAAAATTTCGGGGTGGGAATCGAACCCACTAGAACCAGTTTGACTGGTGGCGCACCATTTGCCTTCCCTTTACCTAAATCATTATGATATTTGTTAAACCCTTAAAATAAGGTGTTATGTTGTAGTTGTCTACCCCTTTTTGAAAAAAGTTAATCTTCACTTCTATGTTTATTTTACAAAAAATAAATCGAAAAGAAAATAGGTTTTTTCGTAAAAAAGTATTAAAAAATTGTGAATGAATTTTTACAAAATTTAAAGTTTTTTACATTTAATGTTCTAGCTTTATTGAAGCAGAATAGGTAAAAATTGAATCCTTTTATGATGTGTAAACGTATCATATAAGGGTAAGTTACGTAATAGGTAAATTCTGTTACAAGCATTATAAAAGAGAGAGGGGAGAGAGGACGATGCCATCAAAAGATGAGCGGTTGTTAGCGATGTTGATCTATGTTTCGAGTTTTTTTACGGTATTTATCGGTCCGTTAATTATTTGGTTGTTAAAAAAGGATGATTCAGCTTTTGTAGATTATTACGGAAAGGAATATTTGAATTTCCTAATTTCATATACGGTTTATTCAATCATAAGCACAGTACTCATGGTTGTTTTAGTTGGTTTCTTGACAATTTGGCTAGTTGGTATTTTAGGCATTATTTTTACCATTATTGCTGCAGTTAAAGCATATCAAGGTGAAATGTATCGAATTCCACTAGTCTTTCGCTTAATTAGATAGATTCGACTAGCTGCCCTCACTATGAGGGTAGTTTTTTAATTCTTTTTTATTTCAGAAGGCCATCTCTATGAATCTTTTATTGTAATTAGTGACAATTTGTTGACAAATTACAACATTCCGTCCCAGAATAGAAACGTACATTCGAAAATAGCGATTTTATGCCTTGACAACATAGGTTTTATCCATGATAATAAACTCACAATCAAATAAAGAAATTCTTCGGGGCTGGGTGAAATTCCCAACCGGCGGTGATGAGGGCAACCTCTTAGTCCGTGACCCGGTTTCATGATGAATGGAAACGGTGGATTTGGTGAAATTCCAAAACCGACAGTTAAAGTCTGGATGGGAGAAGAATAGGAATCATACGTTTAAATTTAACCGTTTACAACGTCTATTTCATATTGCTTTTTTAAGCCCCATACTTATTTGTATGGGGCTTATTTAGGTTAATGGTCTTTTTGCCATGGGATTTTTCTTCTTCTACTCTTCTTCCATCCTCTAACAAATTCCCCTTTTTTGGATATCCTTATAAGACTTAATCCACACTAATTAAGAGAAGGAGGTGCCACCTTATGTTCACCGGTCTAATTGAAGAATTGGGAACAATGAAAAAAATTAATCAAAAAGGCAATACGTTGGTTTTAGTGATTGAAGCCGATAAGATTATGAGTGATTTGCATTTAGGTGACAGTATTGCAGTTAACGGTGTTTGTTTAACGGTAACCAAGTTTACAAAAAAACAATTTGAAGCCGATGTAATGCCTGAAACGTTTAAACATACCTCCCTTTCGACGTTGAAAGAAGGATCCAAGGTTAACTTGGAGAGAGCCATGGCTGCTAACGGTCGTTTTGGCGGGCACTTTGTTACCGGTCATATTGATGGTACTGGAACCATTAGAAAGCGGACTCATATTGAAAATGCCATTTTAATTGAAATTGAGATACCTGAAGAATTCTCCCATTTTGTGTTAGAAAAAGGGTCAATTGCCATTGATGGAACATCATTGACTATTTTTAAAACTACCAATCATTCAGTTACAATCTCGCTAATTCCGCACACGGCTAAAGAAGCGGTGATTGGGCTGAAAAGAGAAGGCGAAATTGTGAACTTAGAATTCGATGTCATGGCCAAATATTTTTATTCCTTTATGCAAAAAAGAGATGAGGTCTCTCAACCGGGAGGAATAACTACTAATTTTTTGAAAGAAAATGGATTTTACTAAGTGCGTAATTGCATTTTAAGGAGGGATTCTTGATGTTAAATACGATAGAAGAAGCGATTGAAGATTTAAAGCAAGGGAAGGTTATCATAGTCGTAGATGATGAAGATCGGGAAAATGAGGGAGATTTCCTCGCTCTTGCTGAATATGCTACACCAGAAACCGTAAATTTCATGGCGAAAGAAGGCAGAGGTTTAATTTGTACCCCTGTTACGGAAAAAATTGCAGCTCGTTTAAACTTACATCCAATGGTTGAACATAATACAGACGCAAAGGAAACCGCCTTCACAGTAACAATTGATCATAAGGATACGACAACAGGCATCAGTGCATTTGAACGCCATCTTACAATGGCAAAAATGCTTGATCCAGAATGTGAAGCAACAGACTTTAATCGGCCAGGCCATGTGTTTCCACTGATTGCAAAAGATGGCGGTGTATTAAGGCGCGCTGGACATACTGAAGCAGCGATTGATTTTGCACGGCTAGCAGGCGCCCAACCCATTGGGATTATTTGTGAAATTATGAATGATGACGGTACAATGGCACGATTAGAGAGCCTTAAAATAGTAGCTGAAAAGTTTGACCTTAAATTAGTATCCATTGAACAGTTGATTGAATATCGCATTCAACAACATGACATCAACGTTAAACGAGAAGTAGAAATTCAGTTACCAACTTCATTTGGAGATTTCAAAGCTTATGGATATACGAGCTTACTAGACGGAAAAGACCATATTGCTCTTGTAAAAGGGGAAATCAATGAAACTGAACCGATTTTGTTGCGTGTTCATTCTGAATGCTTAACAGGAGATGTTTTCGGCTCGAAACGTTGTGATTGCGGTCCTCAGCTTGATGCAGCACTTTCTCAAATTGAAAAGGAAGGTCAAGGAGTGCTTCTGTATATGAAGCAGGAAGGAAGAGGCATTGGACTCATCAATAAACTAAAGGCCTATAAACTTCAAGAAGAGGGATATGATACTGTCGAAGCCAATCATAAATTAGGATTTGCTGCAGACCTTCGGGATTATGGAATTGGAGCCCAAATTTTGAGAGATTTGAGAGTCAGAAAAATGCGACTACTAACGAATAATCCAAGGAAAATTGCTGGGTTAAAAGGATATGGTTTGGAAATTGTTGAAAGAGTGCCAATCCAAATGCCAACTGAAAAGGAAAACGAGAAATATTTACACACTAAAAAGGAAAAGCTCGGTCATATGTTAACACTTTAAATGCATCGATAAGTTCATGTTAACAACGAAAAAATGAATATTAAGGAGAGAATAGAAGATGAAAAAAGTATTTGAAGGACATTTAGTCGGAACAGGTTTGAAGGTAGCAATCGTGGTAGCAAGATTTAATGAATTTATTAATGGAAGATTGTTAGCAGGTGCAGAAGATGCCCTAAAGAGACATGGTGTTGAAGATGAAAATGTTGAGATTTTCTGGGTTCCTGGTGCTTTTGAAATCCCATTAACAGCCCAAAAATTAGCAGAAACGCAAAAATATGATACAGTGATTACGTTAGGGTCAGTGATTAGAGGAGCTACCCCTCATTTTGACTATGTGAGTAGTGAAGTCACTAAAGGAGTTGCGGCAGCTGGTATGGATACAGGTGTGCCAATTATCTTTGGTGTATTAACTACAGATACGATCGAACAAGCTATTGAACGCGCAGGAACAAAAGCGGGCAATAAAGGCTTTGATGCGGCAGTGACGGCGATTGAACTTGCTGATTTGTATCGAAAAATTTCAAAGTAACTCATATTCCATTGAAGATGTAACGAAAATGTTACATCTTTTTTTATTTAATAAAACTTTCGGAAATAATCTACCATTTTTCGACATAATTATTTTTTTGCTTGATGTATACTAGTTTTTAACTTGTTCTAATACAATTAGCGTTCGAATGTTGGAGGATATAATGAAGGTTTATGTGGCAAAACAACCAATCTATGATACAAATGAAAAATTAGTAGGTTATGAACTTTTATATAGAAAAGACTCTACAAATGTATTTCCACAAATCGATGGCGATCAGGCAACAGCTGAGGTTGTCATAAATACACATTTAAATATTGGACTTCACCGAATCACGGAAGGAAAACTGTACTGTATTCAGTTTACAGAAAAATTACTGGAGCAGAAACTTCCTACTTTTTTTAACCCTAAGGAAATGCTCGTGAAAATTTCTAATGAGGTTGTTTTAACCACTCGACTTATTAAAATGGTTTATGAGTTAAAACAGTTAGGCTATGGCATTATTATAAGTGACATCTTAATTAATTTTGATTTTCCTTTAATGGATGCTTTGTTTGCCAATATAGACTATTTGACTGTGGATTTTTCAGATGGGTTAACACAGCAACATGATCTTATAGAGAAAGTAGCAAATAAATTCGATGTTCAGTTGGTAGCTGAAAAAATCGAAAAGAGAGAATATTATATTGAGGCAAAAAATAGAGGGTACTCCTTATTTCAAGGGTATTTATTTTCGGAACCTATGATTGAATCATCTTTCGAAATACCAACGGTTTATCAAACCGATCAATTATTAGCTCAAGATAAGATAAATTCAATGAATGAAGATGAATTAGTTCAATGGGTTGAAAGGGACTTATCTTTTTCGATTAAATTATTAAGATTGATTAATACAAGCCAAAGTCAATCTTCTAAAGTTTGTTCGATACGTAAAGCGATTACGTTAATTGGATTAGAAGAGGTTAAGAAATGGATTCAGCTTCTTATGGTTAGATATTCTATAAAAGCGCCCATTCAGCTTTCAAATGATATCAATCGTTTAATCTTAACGAGAGCAAAACTTTGTGAAAAAATGGGCAAATTGATTGGTTCTCCTCATCCTTCAGGTTTTTACTTAATGGGACTGATCTCGGCAATCGAAAAAATGAATGTTGAGTCAATGGAGGAGATTTTAGATGGCATCCCTATTAAAGATGAGTTATATGAGGCTTTAATCGGAGTGGAAAATGAATACAAACTAGTCTTAGATCTAGTGCAGGCTGTTGAACAAGCTAATTGGAGAAAAATTAGTGAAAAATGCAAAAGGTTAAAGATATCAGAAAGAGATTTGTTTCGTTTGTATGCTGTATCTTTAAATTGGACAAATCACTTCACCTCAGAAAATAAAAGAACACCGTTTTAACAAAAGAAAGGCACTCATCAGTGGGAGAATTCCTTTAAATCTCCTGCTACTGGATCACGTGGCCTGCAGGATGTTGGTCACGCAGAAGGTGCTATAGGTGTTTTTAGTCTATTCGACTTTCGGAGCTTAACGGACAGTTGATTTCCTTCCTATCTTCTTTTTTTGTTCACGGAATCTTGAGGTTGGGACTTTCCTGCCCGTTAAGCTTGTTAAATAACGATCCTTTTCAGGTAGAGGATTGATTTTTTAGAAATTGCAAGACAGGATCAAAGTTTTGTCTTTTTTTTGCCGGAAAATAGTCAGCAAATGGATCTCCTTTTGTCTTTAACCGGTCGAACAAAGTTGGAATTTGAAACGATTCAATCTTTAAACTTTCATTTACTTCAGTCCAATACAACGGTGTAGCAACAGTTGCTTTTTGCGTTCCACGTGGTGAATAAGGGGCTATAATTGTTTTGCCCTCTGCATGTTGAACATAATCGACATACAGTCGTCCTCCCCGATTTTTTTTCATCCGTTCTGTTGTAAATGAATCGGGGTCTTGTGTTGTTAAATAATTGGCGATAAAGGATGTGAAAAGCCGTGTATCGTCAAATGTATAGCGACTTTCAGGAAGTGGAATATAAACTTGTAAGCCTTTGTTACCTGATGTTTTCACAAAACTAATAAGATTTAGACGATCTAACACTTCCTTTATCATAATGGCTGCCTTAATCGCTAATGAAAAGGCATTTTTAGAAGGCGGCGGATCTAAATCAAAGACAATCTCACTAGGGGTGCCAATGCTATGGATCGTTTTAAAAGGAATATGATATTCAAACGCTAATTGATTGCCTAACCAAAGAAAGGTTTCTTCGTTATTACAAACAATATAGTTAATTCCTTCTGATTCAAATGTATCGACAAAATTGGGTGCATATTCAGGACAATTTTTTTGATAAAAAGGTTCACCAAACATTCCGTGTGGATAGCGGATAACAGTAAGCAAACGATCTGTTAGAAAAGGTTTAATGTATGGATAGATCCCTTGTAAAAAGGAGAGATATTTTTTTTTATTTACTGAAGGATTCTCCCATAACGGTTTTTCAGGATGAGTAATTTCCATTTCCAATTTTCTTAATGGGACTTTCTTTTTTACCTTTGGTTTAGTTCTAGTTTTAGTTTTAGTTGTCATCTCTGACTTTTTCTGTGGCAATTTACATTCACTTGCTGGAATAGTTGTTATCGCTTGCAAACTTGGTTGCCTTAGTGTTCTTCCTTCAGGCCATTCAATAAATTGGACCTTTACGGTTATTTGGGGACGTATCCATTGAACACCTTTCATTCGTTCAGGATCATTGTAAAAAGGCTTAGCATCGATTTTTAAGGAATCGGTTTGAATGGTTAGGTCTTTCCAATCTTTACCCGTCATTTTTCCTGTACCACAATGACCAATATACCAAAGTTTTTTATCGTCATCGTATAAGCCAAGGAGTACGGAATTAACTGTTCCTGCCCGGTATGTGACACCGGCAATAACTGCTATTAAATCATGATAATTTTTCACTTTTTGCCAACTATTATCTTTGCCATCCAATCGATAAGGGCTGTTCAGATTTTTACACACCATTCCTTCTAATTGGTATTCTTCTACTACTTTCCAAAGCCCATCCCCATCATGTTGAGACGGAACGATTTGAATATTTTTGTTAGGTGTAACACATGATTCAATAATAGCCAAACGGTCTTTTAAGGGACGTTCGTTAATCCAATTTCCATTAAAATAAAGAATATCAAAAATCATATAATAAATCGGGACTTCATCCTTAACTAACCTTACTTTATCTAGATTCCGTAATCCATCACGACGCATTACTTCATGAAAAGAAGGTTTACCATTTTTATCAAGGGCAATGACTTCACCGTCGAATATGACAGATTTTCCCTTGAAATACTCGGCGATATGACTCGTGATTTCCGGATAATGAAAAGTACGTTCATTTAATTTTCGATTAAATAATGAAATGTTTTCACCATCATAGTAAGTTATGATACGAACGCCATCCCATTTGATTTGATAGATCCAATCAGAACCAACTGGTATGAATTCTGACGCTACTGGTTCAAAGGGGACAATGGGCTGTAAAATCATAAGGGAACTCCTTTTTTAATAATAGTGTGAGCTTATTCAAACAAAATATTTCACGAAAATGATTTCAAAATATTTCATTGTATGATGTGCCACACCCTACATAAATTAAAAGTAATCATAAAGATTGGAGAATCCGCTATGCATACAATATGGAAAGGCAGTATAAGTTTTGGACTTGTTAATATTCCAATCAAACTTCATGCGGCAACAGAAGACAAAGATGTAAAATTACGAACGCTTCACAAAGATTGTCATTCACCAATAAAATATGAAAAGGTTTGTCCAGTTTGTAATGTAGAAGTGAAAGCAGAACAAATTGTTAAAGCCTATGAGTATACAAAAGGTAAATTTGTCGTGTTAGAAGAGGAAGAACTCGAAAAGTTAAAAAAAGAAAAAGAAGATAAGTCGGTAGAAATTATGGATTTTGTTAAAATAGAAGAAATTGACCCGATTTATTTTGCCCGCAGCTATTTTATTTCCCCTGGAGATAATGGTGGAAAGGCATACTCATTGTTGCGAAAAGCTTTAAAGGAATCAGGAAAAGTTGGAATTGCTCGCATCATGATCCGTTCAAAAGAGCAGTTGGCTGTGTTGCGAGTGTATCAAAATACACTTGTCATGGAAACGATTCATTTTCCGGATGAAGTTCGCTTAGCTGGTGATGTACCAAATGTCCCAACCGAGGAAAATGTAACTGAAAAAGAACTTGATACCGCTATTTTATTAATCGATCAATTAACAACGGAGTTCGATGCCTCTAAGTATACCGATGAATATCGCAATGCATTATTGGATTTAATTGAGGCAAAACGGACTGGTCAGGAAGTTGTTACATCAAAAGAAAAAGAAGTTAAAACAAATGTAACTGATTTAATGGCAGCGCTACAAGCATCTATTGATCAAACTAAGCCACAGGAAACCACAGCCACTACCACGAAAAAGAAGAGAGCAACAACAAAAAAGTTAAAAAAAGAAGCATAATATAAAGGGGGTCAGCCAGTACAGCTGACCCCTTTAAGAAGGGAATTACATATGGGTTTAACCGTTTATAAATCGAAAAAAATTTCATATATCCGTTCTGCTCTTATTGTAATTGGCATATTTATTTTATTATTTATCTATATTTCTAAACAAGTTTCTCGTCATGCGTTAGTGTTATTTGACCAAGCAATCATTAGCTTTATCCAATCCACAATTAGTGAACGTAATACGACTTGGATGCTATTTGTTACTGAATTAGGATCTGTTAAATGCATTACCATTTTTGTTATATTAACAGCAGTCGGATTGATAATTAAGAAAAAGAAATCATTAGCCATTTTTATGATGGCCGCAAGTGGGATTGGGGCCTTGTTCAATATGTGGTTAAAGTGGTTATTTAAACGAGAAAGGCCTGATATTTTACCATTAATCAGTGAAGAAAGTTATAGTTTCCCAAGTGGACATGCAATGGGGTCGTTTATTTTTTATAGTTCATTAGCTTGTATCATCATCCATTTAGTCCATAAAAAAATGGGGCGCTGGATCGCGATTACGATTAACGCATTGTTAATTCTCTTCATTGGACTTTCTCGTATTTATTTAGGTGTTCATTATCCTAGTGATATTGTTGGAGGCTATCTAGCAGGTACTGCATGGCTATTAACTTGTGTCATATTGTTCCATTATTATGAAGATCGTTACAACCGTTAACTTCATTCCGCATCAGTTGAATATGACGATAAGACAAAGTTATATATGGTAAAATATAGTAAGATAAATGAGAGAGGGGAATCTCATGGAAACATTTATTTTAGCGTTAGATCAGGGCACAACAAGTTCAAGGGCGATATTATTTAATCGAAATGGAGAAATCGTCCATCTTGCCCAGCGGGAATTTCCTCAGTATTTTCCAAAGCCGGGATGGGTGGAACATAATGCAAACGAAATATGGGCTTCCATTCTAGCTGTAATTGCAACTGTCCTCACAGAATCTGGGATTAAACCTGAGCAAGTGGCAGGGATTGGAATTACAAATCAACGAGAAACAACAGTTGTATGGGATAAAGCGACTGGTTTGCCGATCTATCATGCCATCGTATGGCAATCGAGACAAACAAATGAAATATGTGAAAATTTGAAAGTTATGGGTTATGAACCCGTTATACGACATAAAACTGGACTCTTAATTGATGCGTATTTCTCAGGAACAAAGGTGAAATGGATATTGGACCATGTAGATGGTGCTCGTGAGAAAGCGGAGAAGGGTGAATTGTTATTTGGTACGATTGACACTTGGTTAATTTGGAAGCTGTCGGGCGGAAAAGCACATGTAACGGATTACTCGAATGCATCAAGAACATTAATGTTTAACATTCATGACTTAAGATGGGACGATGAATTATTAGAGATATTAAAAGTTCCAAAGTCGATGTTACCTGAGGTAAGGTCATCATCAGAATTGTATGCCCTTACAACAGAGGAGCATTTTTTTGGGAGACAGGTTCCCATTGCAGGGGCGGCAGGAGATCAGCAGGCAGCACTTTTTGGTCAAGCCTGCTATGAAAAAGGTATGGCAAAAAATACATATGGTACTGGATGTTTTATGCTCATGAATACAGGAGAAAATCTAGTAGTTTCGAAAAATGGCCTGTTAACCACCATTGCTTGGGGACTAAACGGGAAAATTCAATACGCTTTGGAAGGCAGCATTTTTGTAGCAGGTTCTGCCATTCAATGGCTTCGCGACGGACTACGAATGTTTTCGAACTCAGCTGATAGTGAGAGATATGCCAGACGAGTAGATTCTTCAGAAGGGGTATATGTGGTACCTGCGTTTGTTGGGTTAGGAACTCCTTATTGGGATAGTGATGTAAGAGGTGCTGTTTTTGGTTTAACAAGAGGAACAGAGAAAGAGCATTTTGTGCGAGCAACCTTAGAGTCATTGGCATATCAAACAAAAGATGTATTAAGTGCGATGGAAGCGGATTCTGGTATTAATCTAAAATCGTTACGGGTTGATGGGGGTGCTGTGAGTAATAGGTTTCTCTTAGAATTCCAGAGTGATATTTTACAAGTACCAGTAGAACGCCCACAAATTAATGAAACAACAGCTCTGGGTGCAGCATATTTAGCGGGACTTGCAGTAGGATACTGGAAGAGCCAAAATGAAATTTCTCAGCTATGGGCAAAAGAAAATACTTTTTTTCCTGTAATGAAGAAGCAAGATAGTGACCTTCTATATGAGGGTTGGACAAAAGCAGTCAAAGCAGCAATGACATTTAAACATTAAATAGAAAGCATAGGTGTTTGACGTCTACATATAAAGACGAGAAACCTCTATGCTTTTTCATGTTTTAGCTCAAATTGCATAGGTTAGTAAAAGCAGGATTTTGGAGGGGATGTGATAGATTGAACTTTTCAAATCGACATCGAAATCATTTTATTGAGCAACTAACATCTCAAACATTTGATGTACTCGTTATTGGAGGTGGGATCACTGGAGCTGGCATTGCATTAGATGGGACGTTACGTGGAATGAAAATAGCGTTAATCGATATGCAGGATTTTTCTGCGGGAACCTCAAGCCGATCGACAAAGCTGATTCACGGTGGTCTGAGATATTTGAAACAATGGGAGTTTCGGTTAGTAAGCGAAGTAGGAAAAGAAAGAGAAGTTGTATATAATATCGGCCCCCATGTTACCACTCCAGAAAAGATGTTACTGCCGATTTACAAGCATGGAACGTTAAGACGCTGTACAACGTCGATAGGTCTAAAAGTCTATGATTATCTAGCTTCTGTTAAGAAATCAGAACGAAGAAAAATGTTATCCCGAGAGGAATGTATAGAAAAAGAACCGCTCTTAAAGCGGCGGGGCTTAATTGGTGGTGGTTATTATGTTGAATATCGTACGGATGATGCGCGACTTACAATTGAAGTAATAAAATCTGCCTACCATTATGGGGCACTTTGTTTAAATTATATAAAGGCTGAAAGTTTACAATATAATGAATCTGGTGAGATAAACGGAGTAACAGTGACAGACATAATAACAGGAAAATCCCATTCGGTTAGGGCAAGAAAAGTGGTTAATGCAACAGGCCCTTGGGTTGATACGATTTGTGAGAAAGATGGCAGTTTGAAAGGAAAAAATTTGAGGCGGACAAAAGGAATTCATCTTGTATTTGATAAAAGAGATTTTCCATTAAAACAAGCGATCTATTTTGATACTTATGATGGAAGAATGGTATTTGCGATACCAAGGCAAGGAAAAACCTATGTTGGTACTACTGATACCTTTTTTGAAGAAGACCCGATCTCTCCGAAAGTAACGAGAGAAGATCGCGGATATTTATTAAAATGCATCAATTCAAGATTCCCTAGTCTCAGATTAACCGATAAAAATATCGAATCTAGTTGGGCTGGAGTCCGGCCCCTTATTTTGGATGAGGGGAAGAATCCATCCGAGATTTCTAGGAAAGATGAAATCTGGGAGTCTGAGACAGGCTTAATTACAATTGCAGGTGGAAAGCTTACTGGATATCGAAAAATGGCTGAGCTAGTTTTGGATTTAATCTCGAATCGATTTGAAGATCGCTTATTTAGGCCTTGTAAAACCGCCCAAACCCCCATTTCTGGCGGCTATGTTGAAGGTGGGTCCGCCCGGTTTCAAGCCTATGTGTCAAGAAAGGCGGTGGAAGGTGTTAAATATGGTTTGACCCTCGATGAAGCCAAGGAGTTAGTTTCATTCTACGGTTCAAATGTAGACATAGTATTCGAGTATTTGAAGAAAAATAAGCAGGAACAAAGCATCCCTCTTTCACTTTTTGTCAAGTTGAACTATGCACTAGACCATGAAATGGTCTTAACACCCCTTGATTTTTTTATAAGGCGAACAGGGATACTATACTTTGAGATTTCTTTAGTAAAAAAATATAGTACAGATGTCATTCTATATATGTCAAAATACTTTAATTGGAATGAAGAACAAATTAAAAATAATACCGAGGAGTTGAAACGAGTGATCGAAGAAGCCGAACGAACGATCCTTCTGTTTTGACAAAAGTGGAAGAATCGTATATGATTAAAAAGGACAAATCATGCACATATAATTAGTTAGTTTCTTGAAAGACTGTTCTCACGCAGTTAATACTCAGTACGATAACCTTCCTATATTATACTTCTGTAATCAATGATACTCCACAATACTTCAATGTCGTCGACAAAATTCACACTTATTTTCATTATTTTTATTGAACCTGATTCTATTGGCACGGCCCAGGAGCCGTAGGGATAGGAGAGAGGTAGGGCTTCTATTGTTTTAGGTTTAAAGACTTATGTTTAAGATCATATTCATAAAGTAAATTTTTGTATTTTGTATTGACAAATAGGTAATAAAAGATTATATTAAGGGTACGCTATTAAGTTCGGTATATATTTTCAATGGATAAGTGATCGTTGCTGCAAAATACTGTAGTCGTTATTTATTCTACAGTTACTTTAAAGCTTCGGCTTTTTTATTAGGTAAAATGTTATATGTATAACTTAGAGTGAAAACAATTTCGGAGGTACTACCCATGAACACAGGTAAAGTAAAATGGTTTAACGCAGAAAAAGGTTTTGGATTCATCGAATCTACAGAAGGAACGGACGTATTTGTACACTTCTCAGCTATTCAATCTGAAGGCTTCAAAACTTTAGAAGAAGGTGAAGCTGTTAATTTTGATATCGTTGAAGGTAACCGTGGACCACAAGCAGCTAACGTTGTTAAAGCGTAATTAACCGCTGATAAAAGTGATGCATGTATCCCATGCATCACTTTTTTATGTCGTTAGATCATTTGCGATTTCATACCACTTAAAGAGCGTTATTGATTACCCCTCGTGATTGATAAAGGTGAGGAAACCTCTTACTTCTTACCTTCCGCATATTGATAACCCACTTTTTAATGATAATTTTATTTTTATGAAAAAAAGAATGGTTTAATGGCAAACCTATACTTGTTATATCAACCATATTTAAAAGAGTTTTCTAAGGAGGAATTTTATTTTGACAACATTTTCAGATTTCGGCTTGAGTAAAGAAATTGAAAAAGCTATTTCCAATATGGGCTTTGAAGAACCATCACCAATTCAAGCGCAGGCAATTCCTATTGCCCTTACAGGTAAAGACGTGATTGGCCAGGCCCAAACCGGTACAGGTAAAACAACAGCCTTTGGTGTACCACTTTTAGAGTTAATGGACGTTCAAGCTGGAATTCAAGGACTTGTCGTATGTCCAACACGTGAACTTGCTGTTCAAGTCGGAGAAGAGTTGAATCGGATTGGTCAAGTTAAAGGCATACGTACGTTACCGATTTATGGTGGACAGGATATTGGCCGTCAAATTCGTGCATTAAAAAATAGACCACAGATCATTGCAGCAACACCAGGAAGATTAATTGATCATATTGAGAGAAAAACGATTCGTCTTGATCATATCAAAATGGTTATTTTAGACGAAGCAGATGAAATGCTAAATATGGGATTCATTGAGGATATTGAAAAAATCCTTGCCAAAACACCTGAGGAAAAGCAAACCATGCTGTTTTCTGCTACAATGCCAAAACGGATTCAATCTTTAGCCGAGAGATTCATGGATAATCCTGAAATTGTAAGAATTAAAGCAAAAGAAATGACCGTTACCAATATTGAACAGCATTATATTGAAGCGCATGAAAAACAAAAGTTTGATGTTTTGTGTAGTTTGCTGGATATTCAATCTCCCGAATTGGCGATTGTGTTTGGCCGGACGAAGAAACGTGTCGATGAAGTCGTAGAGGGTCTTATTAAAAGAGGGTACTCAGCTGAAGGGATTCATGGAGACATTGCTCAAGCAAAGCGTGATCAAGTGATTCGTCGTTTTAAAGACCAAACCATCGATATTATGGTTGCAACAGATGTTGCTGCACGTGGTCTTGATATTAGCGGAGTGTCTCACGTATACAACTTTGATATTCCACAGGATCCAGAAAGCTATGTTCACCGTATCGGACGTACAGGCCGAGCAGGGAAAAAAGGGATAGCGGTCTCATTTGTAACTCCTAGGGAAATTGATCATTTGAGAATCATTGAGAATATGACGAAAAAGAAAATGAACAAAATGCCAATTCCATCAATGCATGACGTGTTGGCGGGGAATCAACAGGCGGCAATTAATCAATTACAAGAGACAATTGAAAATAATGAGTATCAAGAATATAAAAAGATTGCCGAAAATTTATTAGAAGACATGGATTCGGTAACACTTTTGGCAGCTGCTTTGAAATTGATTACAAAAGAACCTGATGCGACACCGGTTAGATTAACGGCTGTTGAACCGTTACGATCTAGAAAACCGAAACCTCAATTCGATCGTAAACGCCGAAATGACCGTGGACGTGCATCATCATCTTCTCGTGACCGTGATCGTGACCGTGATCGCGATCGTAGAAGAAGCCGTAATCGTTAATCAGAAAAAAATATTTTATAAAAATAGTGTTTTTGCCTTATAAAAATCGAGAAATGTAGACATATTAATAAGGACAGAATTTTAGATTCTGATTTTTTGCAATGATATCTAGGAGGAAAATGTAAATGGCAACAGGAAAAGTAAAATGGTTTAACGCTGAAAAAGGATTTGGATTTATTGAGCAAGAAGGTGGAGACGACGTATTCGTACACTTTTCTGCAATCCAAAGTGAAGGATTCAAATCTCTTGATGAAGGCCAAGAAGTAAGTTTTGACATAGAGCAAGGTCAACGTGGACCACAAGCTGTTAATGTTCAAAAAATATAAAAGTTTTAAAGCCCGCTAATGATTAGCGGGCTTTTTTAATACAAATTCCTATATGATCTTAAAGACAAACTCTTTTAATCAAGATCTGATTAATTGCATGATTCATGATGAACAGCTTTATGAAAAGGTCATAAAGTTTGAGAAAATTTACCGTCAATCTAAATTAGTGAAAACACGAATGCAAAACTTGAATCGATATTTGTTAAAAAAGCATGTTGATTCTATGTAAGATCCTTTTCAAAAGTTTAAAATAGAACCGAATCAAATTCTATTTAGTGTAAGTTGTTCTAACATTTCAGCTAATTGGATTTGTCCAAGCTGTCAATTCATTTCTCAGAACGCTCATATTGAAGCCGTTAATGATTATCTACATTACATTCAACTATCGCCAATTCAGATGGCCGCCACTTCTTAAAACTCTCATCACGGACCATTGCCTAAAACCATCTTCGTGAATTAGGTCTACTTTTTTCCGCATCTAATAATGGCCGTTACTATTTCTTTCCCCCAATATCTGAATTCAATAGCAAATTTCTTCGAAATGTATTAGAGTGAGATCTGGTTGTACATACTTTTTAATGTTGACTAAAGATAAGGAGCGATACAATGAATACTTTCACTGTGCAATTTCACAAAGAAGATCAGGTTGATTCAATGACTGTTCAAAAGTTATCGGAGGATGATTTTAACCGAGTAACAGAAGGCGGTACGAGGCATTTATTTGAATTGGACACCAATATTGGATTTTTCATATTTTTTGATGCCTTTGATGAAAAAGGAGGACAATCTCATCTAATTCTACAGTATGATGAGGACAATGAAGATCCGAGTGCGTGCTATGCTTTTCAAAAGGATGATTACTATGAATTCATGGCGTTATATCTAAATGATCTTGAATTCCAAGAAGAAGAAGAGACGGAAGAAGAGGAACAAGAATATGGTCCCATTCATCATTTAGCTCATTTATTGTTTCATATAGTGGAAGAAGGAAATAAATAGATAGTTAAAAGTAAAAAGGAATGAAACCTTTCGTGATTTCATTCCTTTTTATCATTCCAATATAGCTATAAGTCTCTGTAATAATATTAGCTAATTATTCATCTTCGCCATAGTGTGCCCGGCAAAAATCTTCCACTATTTTTTCTTCATCTTCTTCTAATTCAAAATCCAAATACTTATTTTCGATACGATTATAAAAGTGGTACTGAAGAATTTTAGAAGAGTTTTCATCAACCCCATAAAGGACTTTCAATTGTAGGCCTTGTTCCTCAGCTAGTTCATCGTCTTCTGGCACCTCAATCGTGAGAAAAAATTCATAACGTTCACCTGTTAATATGCCAGTAGGATCTTTAATTTGTTCAACAGTGTATTCGGTAATATTCAATTTTCATGCATCCTCTCATAATGTTTCCAATCGTTATTATACACTATCGTTTCATAAAAGGAATAATCTCAAACAAAAAGTAAAAAAAGGATTATAATGGAAATAGAAAAATGAGGAGAGGATCGTTATGTATATTTACTCAGGTCAGCAAATTAAAGATGTAGATGCACATGCAGAACAAAATGGAATGTCGTTATTCACTTTAATGGAAAATGCAGGAAACGGCTTATATCACCAAATTAGCAAGGCGATTACGCGGACCGAGAAAATTGTCATTCTGGCGGGAAAGGGGAATAACGGAGGAGATGGAATTGTTTTAGCACGCTATTTAAAAAACAATCGTTATCATGTAAGTTTAATGTTTCCTTTAGGTCTGCCAAAAACGAAAACAGCCGAGGAACATTTAGCTTATTATGAAGCTTGCGGCTATGATTTTAATCCTTTTACAGAAAACATAAGAGCAGATGTAATTATTGATGGATTGCTTGGGGTCGGTAGCCAGTTGCCACTCCGTGAAGATGTTTTGGAGATTACAAACTGGATCAACCGTCAACAAGCTAAAGTAATTGCAATAGATGTTCCAACAGGAGTAGCATGTGACACGGGCGATGTGGATGACAATGCTGTAAAGGCCAACTATACATATGTTCTACATGGATATAAGCCATCCGCTTTTCTCTATCCATCCTCACATTATTATGGGCAAACGACTGTAATTGATATCGGGATTCTGCAAAGTAGTAGATGGAAGGTTTGGTCAGAAGAAGAAGTCCGAAACACATTGCCTAAAAGGACAGGCAACACACATAAAGGAACCTTTGGAACAGGGTTACTAGTGGCAGGAAGTGACGAGATGCCTGGAAGTGCAGCATTAGCGGCAATCGGGGCCATTCGGTTTGGAATTGGCAAGCTATCTGTTGCAACGACAAGACATGCTTCCATTTTTATTGGCCGATTTACACCAGAGGCAACCTTTTTGTATGAATGGTCATTAACTCAACAACAGGCTTTTTCTAGCATGGCCATTGGACCAGGGTTAAATCCTGACCAACAGCTAGAACAATTTGTAAATGATATTTTGAACAAGGAAGTCCCTGTTATTTTAGATGCTGGGGCACTAAGCCCGAGAGAGTATAAGAAACGTCAAGCACCAACAATTCTAACTCCACACCCTGGGGAATTTCGTCGTTTAACAGGAGAGTCTTCTGCACATATCCAAAAAAATCGAATCGAGCTGGCCTCACAATTTTCTCAAGAGAATGGTGTAATTGTCGTTCTTAAAGGAGAATGGACGGTCATTGCTTTCCCAGATGGATCGGGAGTTATCAATCCGACTGGAAATCGTGCACTTTCAAAAGGGGGAACAGGGGATACGCTTACCGGGATGCTTGTAGCGAGTGTCCATACACATGATGGGATAAAGGATGCAGTCGCAAATGCCGTTTATATCCATGGGGCATGTGGGAATAAATGGACAGAACAACATGGCGATCAAACCATGACAGCACACGACTTTGACAAACTTCTACCAAAAGTTGTTTATTATTTTTCTAACTAAAAAGAAACCTTCCTCAATAAACGTATTGGGGAGGGTTCTCTTTTATCAGGCTGAACGGGCCGAAAGATAATCCTTTATTTATAGAGGGAGTAAGAACCCCATTAATGGAAGTTTCACTTTATAAATGAATAAGGAGCAGTAAAGAGGGAACCAGTGAGTTGACCATAAAAAGCGAAATCCATGCGGCAAGAATTAGACCAATCATCGAAAAGGTCGCTTCTTTTTCACCGTATTCCATTGCAGCACTTGTACCTGAACCATGCGCCCCCATTCCTAGAGCCAATCCTCTGGCAATTGGCGATTGAATTGAAAACCATTTAATAATATAAGGCCCAATGATCCCACCAATCATCCCGGTAATAATGACAAAAATCGTCGTTAACGGTGGCAAACCGCCTATTTCCTTTGAAATTTCGATCGCAATCGGAGTTGTAACCGAGCGGGGGAGCAGGCTCATCGTTAAATCTTCGTTTAAATGCACAATGAAAGCTAAGACAAAGGATGAAACAATTGCAACAAAGGATCCACTCGTAATACTGACTAGAATATTGCCTAAATACTTTTTTAATAAGGGCAAATATTTATAAATTGGAATGGCAAAGGCTACTGTAGCAGGACTAAGTAAATGGCTAATTCCCTTTGTCTGTTCGATATACGTACTTGCAGGTATTTTAAACAGGGTAATTAATACAATAATTGTAACGGTACTCAGTAGTAAAGGATTAAAAAATGGATAGGACCATTTTTTATAGACCTTTTTCGCTAAAATGTAAATCAAAAAAGTTCCAATAGTAGGGATGATCATATTCATTTTAACATCTCCTTCGCTTTCCAATTGTTTAATTTTTCAGCTATAAAGGCCGTCGAGCTTATGACAATGAATGTGCTTAATCCTACTAAGAAAACAGATTTTAATCCTTGCCAACTCAACATTTCCTCGTAATTGACAATTCCAACTGCAGAAGGAATAAAGAACAGCAATAATTCAGCTAACAACCAATTGCCGCCTTGTTCTACCCACTCCAGCTTTATAATGCCAAGCCATAAAGCTAGGAACAAGAGCAGTAAGCCTACCATGGAAGCGGGAATAAGTAATGGGACAAGTGTTTTTATTACGTTCCCGAGAAATAAAAACATATGTATAAATAGAATTTGTATGGTAATCGTGATTAATTTTTTCACGATGAATCACTCCTTGGTTTTTTCAATCCGTTGATGACTTTACTATAAACCGTTGGAGATCTTTGGTAAAATACATTTAATTTATCAATGTCATAACCAAAAGTTATGACAAGGATACATTCTATAAGAAAAGGTTTTCATTTGTTAATTAAAATAAAGCTGTCTTAATAGAAATGTGTTAGCACTCTTCTATTAAGACAGCTTCTTTCAGGCGGTTATTTCTGTTCTTTAATCATAAAGTCAATAAACGTTTGAGCAGCATTGGAAATATATTTGTTCTTTTTTGTAATAACGGAGAGATTCCATGGGATAACAGGCTCTAGATCTAGGATTTTTATTAATTCGTTATCGATTTTGTAGCAGAGCGATTCAGGCAAGATAGTCAAGCCTAAATGAGCAGCAACCATTTCAGTCATAAAATCCCATTGCGTACTTTTAAATAAAATCCTAGGCTGAAATCCAGCTTGAATACAATGGTTCCAAATAATATCATGGAGTGCAAAATCTTCGCTAATAAAAATAAATTCCTCGTCTTTTAATTCATTGAGTTTTACTACTTTGTTTTCACTAAGTTTGTGATCAACATGTAGAATTAGTTTCATTTTTTCGCTTACTATGGGATAGGATAGAATTTCAACTTCATCAATTGGCAGAACGGCAATGCCTAAATCAATCTCTCCATCCAGTACTTTTTTTGTTAGTTTTGGTACAGGATATTCGGTAATGTTTATTTTAATATTTGGAAAAGTAGCATGGAATTCAGCAATAACTTTTGGGAAGAATAAACTTCCAGCAATCGGAGGAATCCCAATGTGAATAGAGCCGCGCTGTAAATTGGTCATATCAGACAAAGTTGTTGCCATTTCTTCCATTAGAGAGATCATTCTTTGCGCATAGTCCATTACAATTTGGCCGGCATCCGTAACTTCACTTGCTTTATTAGATCGAATAATTAACGTCAATCCAAGTTCCTCTTCCAGGTTTTTAATCATTTTGCTTAAAGCTGGTTGAGATATATGAAGAGTTTCCGCGGCTTTTGTCATGTTTTTCTGTCGGGCTACTTCAAGAAAGTATTGTAAATGTCGAATATCCATGTTTTAACCCACCAATCTCTCAATCTGTTATGATTATTATACTAGAAAAATGACAAACTTTGTTTAAGACCTAATGGTACTTGTGGTTTTCTAGGTAAATCTTACGTTATAAAGGGGAATTCATACATGATTAAATTGATTGCCATCGATTTAGATGGAACTCTCTTAAATGATGAAACAACAATTAGTGAAAGAAATATTGCTGCGATTAAACGTGCCATTGAACAGGGAATTGAGATCGTCGTGGCTACTGGCCGAGCAAACTTTGATGCTACGATGTTTTTTAAAGAAATAGGCTTAAGCCCTTGGATTATTTCAACAAATGGAGCTACAATTCACCGGCCTGATGGCAGGTTATATCAATCCATTCCTCTTGATAAACAACAGGCAATCGATATGCTTATTCAATTAGAAAAGGATCAATTTTATTATGAGGTTTTTATTGAAAATAGGATCTGCGCTCCAAAGTACGGGGAAAAAACATTATTTGATGAGTTGGAAAAAGGAATCTTCACGAAAAATGAAACCGCATTATTTCGTCGGGGGATTGAAATTCAATTCGGACAATCAGGGTTTTCCTTCATATCATCCTGCGAGGAATTAATGGATAGTGATATCGATATTTATAATATTTTAGCGATATCCTATATTGAAGAAAAGCTTCGAGACGGTTGGAAAAAGTTTAACAAACTTCCCAATTTAACCGTCGTTCAATCAGGGAATTATAATTTCCATTTACAACATAAAGAGGCATCGAAAGGAAATGCATTAAGATTATTAACTGCAGAATTAGGGATCGATCTAGCCCAAACAGCGGCAATCGGGGATAATCATAATGATATTTCAATGTTACAAATCGCAGGCAAAAGTGCAGCTATGGGCCATGCAGATAATGTAGTAAAGGAAGTATGTGATGTCGTTACATCAACTCATAATGAAGATGGGGTTGCACAGTTTATAGAATCCATTCTAAACGAGAATTTAATTTAGATCTATTCAAAACAAAACCACGGGATTCTGTTTCCAATAGAACGAATCTCGTGGTTTTGATCTAAATAGTTGTATATAAAAAGGTGAGTTATCGTATTATTCCATATTTTCCGCTTGTCCATTTTCATGGATCATATCTTGAACTTCTTGTTTGATTTTATTAAACGTTTGATTGGCACGTTCCATTGCTTCATCTTGAAGAGAGTGAGTGTTTTGTTCATTTTTGCTCTCATAATTTTCATTCATTTTCATTCACCTCCTATAGTAGTAGCTTGTCTACTGAATTTAATAATATTCTAGATGACTTAAAAAATTATTGGATATTACAATTAATTGAATGAGTATATAAAAACAATATATAAACAGGAGAAAGGTGAAAAATGTCGAAACTCATCGGACGGTTTTCGTTGAAAATGAAAGCGCTTACCAGTATAATGAAATTAGGTTGGATGGCACGCGTGGCCATCATCGTATTTAGCGTAGGCGGGGCTAAATACAAGGGGATAGCTGCATATAAGAATGATCATGAAAACTCATAATCGATGTTGATAAACTTATGAACTTAAATATGGTTACTTTAATGATGTCTAGGATGAGACTATCTGAAAACATAGAGCTGTCCCGAATATACGGCTCTCTTTATGAGGGACAAAACAGGCAGATTTGTTCGTGTCAGCGAATGGGTTTGCCTTATTTTTTTTGGACATGTTTAATGATTGATTTTATAAACCTCCTGTCATCTGGTATATTTTAAATCACTTTACATCACATACCTGCTCAATTGATCTATACAAACAAAGCTATTGACAGAGTAGGGGGGATTGTAATATTATTATCTTGAATTAATGATAAATTAATTAAAGATAGATTGTATCGAGATATTTTTTATTTGGTTTTGAGTTTATAATGACAAAATAGTGGAATTATATTATTGACCCAAACTTAAAAAAAATTTTCAACTAATACTTTTTAGGCGGTGCAAATCATGGGGTTTCTAGACAGACTATTTGGGCGTTCCGCAAACACAAGACAGGAGGAAGAACAAATGACAAAGTTAAACATTGGAATTATATTGGGAAGTACACGTCAGGGGCGTTTAAGTCCACAGGTTGGAGAATGGGTAAAATCTCTGGGGGCTAATCGAGGGGATGCGAACTATGAAATCGTCGATATTGCTGAGTATAATCTACCGTTTTTAGGAACAACGGATGGATCAGAACCGGGAATCGCAGCCTGGAATGAAAAGCTAAATAACTTAGATGGATTTGTTTTTATTGTCCAAGAGTACAATCATAGTATTACTGGTGCATTGAAAAATGCTCTTGATCTTGCACGTGAAGCATGGAATAACAAAGCTGCAGGGATCGTTAGTTATGGTTCAGTTGGTGGAGCACGTGCAGCAGAACATCTTCGTGGAATTTTAGGGGAATTAGCCATTGCAGATGTCCGGACACATCCAGCTCTTTCTTTATTCACCGATTTTGAAAATGGGGAAACTTTCAAACCAGCTGAAATGCATGAAGGTACTGTGAATGAAATGTTAACACAACTTGTTTCATGGTCAACAGCGTTAAAATCTGTACGCTAAAAGTGAAAAAAGGTCTCTAATTTAGAGACCTTTTTTCATTTTAGGGCTAATATTAGAGAAAATAAAATAACAAAAACCTCTTATAATCTTCTTTCGTAATGTACAATATCCTTAGTACAAATATGAAACTTCCACTAGTGAAGGGGGGATTACTGCCGTTTAAGCCTAATAAATTTCTTAAATGATGGTAATTTAAGTCGAAAAGGAGGGTATATAATGTGGATTCATATTTTTGTCCAGTTGATGGTCATTGGTTTGTTTTTTCTATTAGGTTGGGTTATTCGTTTTAAAGAACAATACATGTTATTATCCGGTTTTAATAACCGTCCTGAGGCAGAGCAGAAAGAATTAATCGAAAGAGGTTATCCTCAAAAGGCTGGTTCTTTGTTAATTTATACAGCAGTTGGAATGTTGCTGCTTTTTCCCCTTATCTTTACCTCTTTTCCATATGTAGTTGAAGTACAATATGGATTTATGACGCTTTTTTTACTAGGTGGTTTCATCTACCTATCTCGTTTTGAAATACCAGCTAAAAGAAAGAAAAGTCTTTGGTACGGATCAATCTTTAGTACGGTTGTTATCGGATTTATTGTTATTTTATTCTATATTGGATCCCAATCAAATGATTTAATTGTGAAAAGGGATACATTTGAGATTAGTGGGATGTATGGAAATGAGTGGAAATTGGCAGATATTGAAAGAATTCAAGTATTAACTGAATTACCTAAAGTACATTATAAAGAGAATGGCTTTAATGCGGGAAATTTATTAAAAGGAAACTTTTATTTAGAAACATTTGGAAGTAGTCTGTTATTTATTCGGGGAGGTTCACCTTATTTATTAATTGTTACAAAAGATAAAACTATTTTTATTAACGGGGAGGATTCAAAAGAAACCCAACAGTGGTATAAGAAGTTAAATGATACGATTCAATAAACGGAGGTAGTCTTGACTTGAAGTTGAAAACAGTCAATCAGTGGGATGATGAGGTTTGGAAAAAATGGAGAGTTATTTATCATGAAGCATTTGGTAATTCCGGTGGAAAACAGGAGAAAGTAATCAAAAATATGTTAAACAAAAAAATTAGCCATTTTCATTATATAGTAGACAATGAGAAAATTTTTGCCATCGCACTAACTGGAATTTTGAAAAATTCGAAGATGCTTCTTATAGATTATTTAGCTGTTAGTAAAGAGGTTCGGTATCAAGGCGTTGGTAAAAAATTGGTACATGAAATCAAGAAATGGGCGCAGTTGAGAGGTTTCAGTGGAATATTAATTGAAGTTGAAGCAGAACAGACAGTTACTAATGCCGTAAGGATTCAATTTTGGAAAAAATGTGGGTTTATAGAAACAAGTTATGTACATGATTATAAAGTCGTTAAAGAACTATATAAAACAATGTATATATCCTTTTATCCTTTTATCAAGATACAGAATTACCCGAAAAAGAGGAGGATTTCTTCTTATTATTAAGTCATTTTCATCAAAATTCATTTCGAGGAGCAAATCAATTGATGGTTTAATAGACTTTTGAAGAAATCATTGGTTACTTTTTTGATATTGAAGAATTAAGTCGTCAAGTTGCTGACTGGCAATCAACGTTTGGGAACTACTAAAACCATGCTTGAGACCAGTTTCAATTAATTCTTTTCTTTTAATTTCAATGATTATCTCAATTGATTTATCAGTGGAAGAATTTTTTCTCATTATTAAACCTCTTTTTTTTCAAAATTCACAATAACAATTGTAACCAATTTTATTAGGATATAAAAGTAGTTTCTTTCAATTAACATGCATCGAAAATATAGATTAAGCATCAAAAATTTCAATTGCTAGTTTCGACTCTTTTGAATTGACTAATAAATAGAGTCCGACTAAAATGAATAAAAACACAACAAGAATGGAGGGGTAACAGTTGAACAGGAAATGGGTCCCGTTGTTATTAATCGCGATTCTTCTTTTAGCGGCATGTGGACAAAAAGGTCTAGCCGAACCAGTAACTTTACTGAATCATGAAGAAAAGCAAGTTACATTTCCATTAGAAAAGCCTACTCTTTTCTTTTTCCTAACTACATATACCTGAGGACTTTGTCAGCAGCAACTCGTTGGGTTGCATAAAAATTTAGCAGAATTAGAAGAACTAGATATTCCTATGTATATTATTAGTAATGATACTGCGGAAGAACAGGCTATGTTGCATGATGCGTTATTGGAAGAGGTTGGGATTAGTCTTCCGTTTATATCAGACCCAGAGATGGAATTAATTGATTACATGGGAATGAATAATGGAGATACATCCTATCGTGGTTATGCATTAATGGATGATAGTGGAAATGTTGTTTTTAAAACAGTCAATGACCATTATGGAGAGGAAATTGACCAAACGATTAATGAAATTAAGGAAGAGTATGTAAAATTAAAACAGTAATAAGTTAATTGAACAACTTTCAGAATATCATCAAGTGGGTGATTTTGATAAAGCTGTCAATCAATAAGAAGAAACCACACTGCTATAAGTGTGGTTTCTTCTTATTTTTTATGGTAAAAAAGAGGAGGGTCAATTAAAAGAATGGACGTGATATCAATGATTATATGGAAGGATCATTATACAACAATTTTTCGCAGTGCTTTATATGAGACGACTTCAACAGTTATTTCAACTGACGATTGTGTAATTGTAGTAGATCCAAACTGGCTTCCTCAAGAAATAGCTGATATAAAAAGATATGTTGACATCATAAGAAAGGATCGGCCGCTCTATTTATTATTTACACATTCTGATTATGATCATATTATTGGCTACCGTGCTTTTCCAGATGCGAAAGTGATCGCTAGTGGTGCGTTTGGACGAAAACCGTTAACCGAAAAAAAGCAAATTATAGAAGAAATACACACATTTGATGATGAGTACTACATTTCTAGAGATTATAGCATTGAATATCCAAAGGTGGATATCGTAATCGATGGAGATGGTACTACTGTGGATATGGGTCAAACAAAATTAACATTTTACCAAGCGCCAGGTCATAATAATGATGGATTATTTACAGTAATAGAACCGATTGGTTTGTTTATAAGCGGTGATTACTTCTCAGATATTGAATTTCCTTATATTTATTACAGCGGTTATGAATACGAAAAAACCATTTTAAAATTGAATGAAATCCTTTCACAGTTTGACATTCAACTATTAGTCACCGGACATGGCAACCCAACGAAAGATTCATCAGAGATTAAGAAAAGGCAGCAAGAGTCCTTACATTACATTTATCAAATGAGAGAATACATATCAGCAAAAAACGAAAAGGGGATTACCGATCTCATTAAAAATTGTAGGTTCCCCCGAAACATGAAAAAATTTCATCATCATAATCGATTATTAATTGAAAAAGAACTTGAAAACTAGGG
Source organism: Niallia sp. XMNu-256 (assembly GCF_036670015.1). NCBI lineage: Bacteria > Bacillati > Bacillota > Bacilli > Caryophanales > Bacillaceae > Niallia > Niallia sp. XMNu-256. The sequence goes on along the minus strand of NZ_CP137636.1, from coordinate 2,318,947 downwards.
TTTCGGGTGCCTTCCGTTTTTTGGAAGATGTCGGATGCCCTAGTTTTTTACATACTAATGTTCTGATCAATCGATACTAATAGGGAACTGTGAAAAAGGGGTGTAAGTAGGTGGCGATGTGTCTGATCTGCAATGGGCTTCAAGAGGTAGAAAAGTATTGTTCTGTGTGTGGAACGGAATTAGATGACTCTGGAAAAGTATCTGATTTTCTTGATCCTTATGGCCATTACAATGACGAGGAAACTGTTAAAATGGGGGATGGCTATCCAAACACATCTAAAAAGCAAATATGCCCCCATTTATTGTCATGTAATAGTTGCGGCCACGATCAAGTTGTGTTTATCGAAGAAGTGTAAAATTGTAAAACAGTCTGTTTGTAATCAGTATAATTTGACTAACTAAGAATGAGAGAGGTTATAAAATGATTAATCCAGATATCGAACAATTTACTAAAGTTGCTGAAAAACATAGTACATTTAAGGATAAAGGAAAACCGAATCGCGGGTACAATGATGATTCTTATAATAATCAGAGTGATACGGACAAATCTATTGGTGCCACTGGTCGTAAGCCATAAACTAATACCCATTTAGAAAAAGTCAGTTGCAATGCTTACAAAAGCATTGCAACTGACTTTTTTTATTAAAGCATTAATCCAGCAACTATATATAAAATCACTGAAATCCCTGCGCCGATCGAAGACAATTTTAATTTATATCGCGCATATTTAACTAAATCTAAGTCTAGTATCGAGGCAGTTGTAATTGTAGTATCACCAAGTGGCGAGGTCAACGCACCAAATGCACCACTAGCAAACACAGCCCCAACCGTTAAGGGAATGGAAGCACCTGTTGAGACCGCAAGTGCGATTCCAAGTGGCATAAATAACCCCCAAGTGCCCCATGAGGAGCCAATGAAATAACCAACTACCGCACCAATCAAGAAAATGGTGGCAGGAGTCATAAACGCTGGTAAAAAACCACCCAGTGTTGAGCTGATAAAGGTTGAAAATCCAAGTTCTTCTGCTGATAAAGTAAGTGCCCAAATCAGAACTAATAAGCTGATTGCTTGCATCATCTGATTTCCGCCATCATAAAAGTGGTACAAAAGCTCGTTCAATGGTTGTCGTCTCATAATATAGAAAACAAAAGTAACGACAAGTGTAATAAAAACAGCCAATAGCATGACAAAAGTTGCATCAGCCATAGCAAACGCCTTGAATATGGTCTCAGCACCTAGTGAAATTCCATTTTGCCACAATAAATACAAGGTTAATGCAATTAATAAACAGACGGGAACGATTAAATTCCAAGGTTGCGATTTTACCATGGATAATTCTTTTTTAATTCCTATTCGATGGAATTCATGTTCTATATCTTCTAGTTGAGCTTCGCTTTTAATTTCACTCGTAATGCCTTTTCTTGAAGGCCAAACAGTTTGGATAATGCCAATCAATAACATGACAATGGCGAAAAAGTCGAATAAAATACTTAAAAGGAATATTTCATATGAGGACATCTCCGTATTTAGCCCAGAAATTCCACCCTCAACAAGTGAGACCATAAATCCCACAAAAGCCGTTGCCACAGGTAATAAGACAATGACAGATTCAGTAGAGATATCTAAGGTCATTCCCACTTTTTGTTTAGATAGATTCATTTTTTTGATAAGCGTTTTAATAATGGGTCCGATTAACATGATTCGGAACATTGGCATCATAAAAGTAAATGGCAATGTAAGCCAAATTACACTAAGGACACCCCGCTCTGTATGGATTTTGGCTCCAATCCATTGAGCAAAACCTTTGATGCCACCTGAAATATTCATCATTCCGACTAACCCGCCAAATAAATATAAGAAGCTAATAATTTTAATATTGGCTTCGTCTGAAAGGGTTGTCACAATATAAGTAATTGATTGTTGGATCCCTTGCAATAAATCTGCAGTAACAAGTATAGAGCCAACAAGAAGCCCAACCACAAGGCCGGGTAGAATATCCTTTAACCAAATAGACATTGCAATGACTATTATAAAAGGTATGATAGACAGCCATGCATAATCCAATATAATTCCCCCATCAAATTGTCGTACTCCTATAAAGTATTGCTAATACAAGAGAGAAATATTACGTTAGGTGTAATTTCATCAGTCCTAATAAATAGTGTTTTTGTCTCAAATCATGTAAAAAAGATTGATTCTAATTGCTCAAAGGGATAGAAAAAAACAATATTCATGTTTTTGTTAAAAATCATTAAGAATATGAGTCGATTTTTGATAAAATAAGAAATATATAGATATTATTTGGAGGCTAGAAAAATGTATAACCGGATTCTGGTCGCGGTGGATGGATCGAAAATGGGTCTGAAAGCATTAAATTCGGCAATTCAATTTGCGAAAGAGAGATATTCGAAAATAGGGGTTATTCATGTAGAAAAGAACTTGCGTATCCCTGAAACGATCCCAAATGAATCAATCGATGAAATATACAAAGCATTGCGGGAAGAGGGAAATGAAATCTTAGATCATGCGGTTGCATTAGCAGCTGAAGAAGGAATTGAAATAGAACCAATATACGTATTTGGTGATCCTGCCATTCAAATTGTAAAAAAAGCAGAGAAGGAGAACTATCAACTAATTGTCATGGGGAGTCGTGGCTTAGGAAACTTTAAAAAACTAATGCTAGGGAGTGTTAGTCAAAGGGTTTCACAACTATCCCATTGTCCTGTATTGATTATTAAATAAGATAAGATAAAGTTGACATAAATATTACTTTTTCAAACAGCACCTTAATGCTCAGGTGCTTTTTTATTTATAGGATAAAATGAAGTCTTTAAATTGCCAATAATATTATTATGTCAACTAAATGCTAGGTTATTTTGAAGGAGAGGGTATAAGCAAGAAAAAGAAATAGATACTAAAATTAAAATTTAAAAAGCTAGTAAAGGAGATTATATTCTTGAGGAAAAAATTAATCTTAGTAATGATGATCTTTTCAGTGGCTTTAATGAATACAACAGCAATTGTGGGGGCAGAGGAGCAAACCCCTTCAACAAACGAGGAATGTTTAAACGAGTCCGTTATTAAATTAAAGTATGGGTTTCAGAAGCTATGGATTGAACATGCCTGGTGGACGAGAAGTCTGATTGTAAGCAAACTAGCCGATCTTGCTGACCAAAAGGATGTATTAGAACGTTTGCTTCAAAATCAGGTTGAGATAGGGAATATAATTAAACCTTATTATGGTGAAGAAGCAGGAAATAAATTAACGGACTTATTAAAAGAACATATTGTCATTGCTGGTCAAATTATTGAAGCAGCCCAAAAAGGAGATCAAGCAAACGTAAATAAATACAATAAAGAATGGTTAAGAAATGCCGATGAAATTGTTGAATTTCTTGCCAGCGCCAACCCAAATTGGTCTAAACAGGATTTACAAAATATGTTCTATACTCATTTAAAGTTTACAACGGATGAAGTAACTCACAGGTTGAAAAAAGAGTGGGCTGAGGACATTCGTACAGCAGATTTAAATGAAGAACATCTTATCGAAATGGGAGATTTTTTAACAAATGGGATTGTAAAGCAATTCCCCGAAAAGTTTAAATAATATCTTTTTAAAAAATGAGGGACAAGGAAATAAATCTTTGTCCCGATGAAGGAGATTAATAAACACGATCCCCATTAAAGATTGAATTTTTCACAACAACATAATCCACATTACGAATTGCACTTAATTTATTTCCACCAGCATAGGATATGGAAGATTGAAGGTCTTGTTCCATTTCGGTTAACGTATCTTGTAATGGACCTTTGTATTCTACATACATTTTCTTGCCCTCAACATTTTTCTTCTCACCCTTTTGGAACTCTGATGCAGATCCAAAGTATTCTTTATAACGTTTTCCATCTTTTGAATATGTTTCACCAGGAGATTCTTCATGACCAGCAAATAATGAACCAATCATGACCATAGTTGCCCCGAAGCGTACGGATTTCGCAATATCCCCATGAGTACGAATCCCACCATCTGCTATTACGGGTTTACTTGCGGCTTTGGCACACCAACGAAGTGCAGCTAATTGCCAACCTCCTGTTCCAAATCCTGTTTTAATTTTCGTAATACATACTTTACCTGGTCCGATCCCGACTTTCGTTGCATCGGCACCAGAATTTTCAAGCTCTCGAACGGCCTCTGGTGTTCCTACATTCCCAGCGATGATAAAGCTTTGTGGTAAATGGGATTTGATATGTTTAATCATTTTAATGACACTTTCTGAATGACCATGAGCAATATCAATTGTAATGTAATCTGGTTTAAGTCCTTCATTCACAACTTGTTGAATGAAATCATATTCTTCTCGCTTCACCCCAACAGAAATAGAAGAGTATAACTCGCGAGCGCTCATATCTTTAATAAAAGCAATTCGTTTCTCAGGATTAAAACGATGCATAATATAGAAATACCCATTTTGGGCTAAATAAACAGCGATTTTCTCATCAATAATGGTTTGCATATTTGCCGGAACAACCGGCAGTCTAAAGGTACGTCCCCCCAAAGTAACGCTCGTATCACATTCTGAGCGGCTGTTCACAATACATTTTGCTGGTATTAATTGTATATCTTCATAATCGAAAACGGTATCCATCATATGTACGCACTCCTAAACACGAATATTTTAATGTTTAACACATAATATTGTTCGTATATTATTTAAATTACATCAATATTATATGTTTGTCAAAGAGTATTTTACTTAAAAACAGAAAAATAAATTGCAATTGAAAAGTGAAAACCTGCTAGTAAAGTGAAAATGAAGATGCCATGATTTATAAAAGATCGTGACATCTTTAAAGTGAAATTAAACTGTTTAAGCGCTTGTTTCAACACTTACCTTCCGTTTCTTCTCTGCCTTCGCTTTCAAAACAAAATGATCCTTTTCAACAATGAACGATACGATTAAACTTCCAATAATTGCCCAAAGAGGAGCACTAATATTGAAAAAGCTTACACCTGACATTCCAATAATTAAGGCGAAAAATGCACCCATTTGAAACTTATTATCGGAAAAGGCAGTTTTAAGTGAATTAATCAGCACACCTAGCATAGCAAGTCCTGCAATGACAGTTACAATCACTCCTGGCATAGCAACTACAAACGGGACGACCATTGAAGCAAACAAACCGAACGCTGAAAAGAAAGCCCCATTTGCAAAAGATGCCGCATATCGACCTTCTTTTGGACCTACTTCTTTTGCCGAACATATGGCTGTCATCGGACCGGCAATGTTAATGGCGTGTGCTCCAAAAAAGGAAGCAATTAAGCCAACAGTGGACCCATACACAGCCATTGCTGAATTTGGCGGCTTATATCCTTGCGCAATTAAAACCCCTGATGCCTGGGCATTTTCTGTACAAATAATCAATAATGCTAATGGGATTCCAATCGAAACGATCGCATCCAAACTAAAGGATGGCATAATGACTTGTGGTAAAACAAATAAATCTCCTGCACCCTGAAATTGGAATTGATTCGTAACAATTGCTAAAATAATCGCTGCAATTAAAGTTGTTAAAACAGGTGGCACTTTTTTAAAGAATTTTGTTGATAATAGGAATACGAGGATCGATACACCTGCTAATAGAGGCGAAATCGTTACAGATGTAATCATTTCGGTTGCAAATCGAATCATCACACCGACAATCATCCCCATGACTATTGGTACAGGAATCCATTTCATCACTTTATCAATCAACCCTGTAAATCCAAGCAATATAACGATAATATGGGCAATTAAATAGGCACCGATAGCTTCATTGATCGAAAAATGTGTCAACGCACCCGCAACTAACACAGCACCTGCTATCGAATGAGCTCCTGAAATTGGTTGACGAAAATTTAAAGTTAAAATCATTCCAAGGATGCCACTAAAAAAATAAACGGCAAACAACCAACTAATTGTCTGACTATATGTTAACCCCCCGTTTGTCGCTCCGCCAATGATGATTAAAGCAGGTCCTGTGCATCCAAAAATTGATGCTACTAAGCCAGCACTAACGGTATTAATATTTAAATTCTTTCGTAGCTCACTTACATTTGTTTTAAAACTCAATCTAATGGCCCCCTTAATATCTGTCGGTTTTACCTTTCACCATTTCCGTGTTACTCTTTAATTATTATGATAATTTAAAAAAGTATCGTTGTACTCATCCAGTTGGATGTAGTCCTACTAATCCACTTTAACTTTATTGTGCAGGGGTTCACACCCTTGCACAATGAAGTTAAGCCTCCGGCGGATGCCACGGATTTTTTAGAGGTATTTTATCAAGCCAGCTCGACGACGGACAGGACGTCCTAGTAAGGCGAAACCACAGGATGTGGTGCTTTGAAGCGTGATAAAAATCCGGGCGCAAATTCGACGGGGCGAATTTGACTAAAGGACGGTGACAGAAGTGGAATGGACATTGAATCGAAAGGCAGACAAACCACTCTATCAACAAATCTATGAAATTATTGAGGAAAGAATTGCTTATGGAGAGTTTCCGCCTGGCAGTTTGCTGCCATCAGAACGGAAATTAGCTCAGGAGCTAAGTGTCAATCGGATGACAATTGCCCATGTCTATGATGAACTACAGGCATCCGGATTGGTTGAGAGAAAAAAAGGGAGCGGCACACGTGTTAGTACACATAAGTGGGGGATCCTTCCAAAAGGGGTTACAAATTGGAGAAGGTATATTGAAAGTGGCTCGTTTATCCCCACTTATCCTTTAATTAAGAAAATTCGTGATGAAGCTAAACAAATGAGAGATGGCTTTAATTTAGCTAGTGGTGAATTGTCGTCAGATTTGTTTCCCAACAGCCTTTTGCAATCATCATTCACAGGTCAAATGGTTTCAAGCGAATTGGGATCTGTCCATCAACAAGGCCATCCTCTGTTCAGAGAAGCTATTGCATCCTATGTCAAAAAAGAACATGGTATTAATACAACGAGTTCTTCGGTTCTAGTGACATCCGGAGCACAACAGGCCCTATATCTGATCACACAGTGTCTATTAAATCCTGGGGATGCCGTTGCCATTGAAGCACCTTCTTATAGTTATTCGTTGCCACTGTTTCAATCAGCTGGTGTGCGCATTTATGGTTTACAGGTTGATAAAGATGGCATAAATCCGGATGATATTGTGAAATTGTATGAAAAATATCAAATTCGTATGATCTTTTTAAATCCCACTTTCCAAAGTCCAACAGGGACCGTGCTTTCGGAATCAAGACGAATGAAAGTTTTGGAGATTTCCGCTCGATACGGGATTCCAATTGTTGAGGATGATCCGGTTAGTTTAATATCCTTGGAAGGGGAGAAACAATTTCCACTTAAATCGATTGATCAAAGTGGGAATGTGCTTTATGTTGGATCTTTATCTAAAGTGGTTGCTTCAAGTTTGCGAGTAGGTTGGGTGATTGGCCCCCAATCAGTTATTAATCGTCTCTCAGATGCTCGGCATCAAATTGATTTTGGCTTAAGTATTTTTCCACAATTGATTGCGACAAAAATTTTACAATCATCACAATATGAGAACCATCTCCAGCGTCTACGAGAAGAATTATTAGAACGAAGAAATGAAATGGCCTTGGTATTGAAAGAGATATTAGGAGATCGAATAAGCTTTACCATTCCATCTGGAGGCTTGTTTATTTGGTGTAAAATGAACGGGAAAGTCGATGATCATCGATTAGTAGATGAGGCGATCAAAAATAAATTTCTTTATATGCCTGGCAGTGTATACGGGGCCCCGAATGGATATGCTCGGTTTACCTATGCACGATTAAAAAAAGAAGAGATGAGAGAAGCTGTTTTGCGCTTTGCTGATGCATTATTGAAGCTGGAATAAAGAGTAAGGTTTTATTATAAATGACTATGATCTCTTATCTCTTATCTGGCCAAATGTGCTGTCACCCCCCCCACAAGATTCTGAGTAAATAGGAAGAGCATAAAAGAAAATCCCACTAATGAAATTTTCGCTTTATCTTAATCCCTGGAGATACCATTAGTAATTCAAATTATATTCGGACTGCACAATTTAATTTATTAAGCAGTCCGAACTATTCCTAATGTATAAAGTTTTTCAACTGATCTGCATGCCTACGACTCGTATCAATTACATCCTCGGCAATTTGTCTACTATTTTTATCTAGATCCCCTCTAACAAGCTCTTCGGAATACTGAACACCAAATTGCTCAAAACCTTTAATGGCATCCTTTAAAATCCTCTCCTGGTCATTACTAAGCATCATTTTATGCATATAACTATGCATTGAGCCTGTTACACCCTCATCATCTGCAGGGACTCCACCCAAATCCTGAATCCGCTCAGCGATGATGCTAGCATTTAATTAATTTATGATCCTGCTGCATTGACTGAAATGTTTTCTTTAAATCTTGATCTTCAACTTTTTGGATAAAATGCTCCAGAGAACGTATCCCCATAAATGTTCCTCTTAAAAGGGTATTCAATTCCTCAATAACAATATCATTCCTCATTAACACATCACGCCCTTTCACTATATTTTGTAACCTCCACGTTTACTTATACCAAAACTGCATATATTAACAGAAAAACGAGGGGTACTGAAATGGCAAGAAAACAGTCGGATCCAGAAGGTTCACTAGATGAAAAAAATAACAAACAAGATGAAGTCGAACATTTAAATAATATGTTAGCAGCTGTCCTCGATTATTTATCAGATGAAGAAGTAGAGGAGATCGATATTGAATATTTGCTCAATAACACAGAAGGTCTCAGGGATTGGTGGGATCAATATCGGGAGCGAAATAGAAAGAAAATTGAAGAAGAAATAAAAAATTCATTAGAAAAACTTCCTTTAGAAGAACTAGAAAGTATTAGAGATAAAATTAAAGAAGCTTCTAATTTACAGGCTTAACGGGTAGTAAGACCTCCACCTCACAATTTTAAGTATGATAAAAGAAGATAGGTGGGGGATCAACTGTCCGTAAAGCACCGATTGGTGAAATAAGATTTAACTATGGGCTTTAGCCCTTAGATAAATCAATCAGGCTCTGCGTGACTAACGATGAGTGGGGGATGAAAGAAAACCCCCACAGATGGAAGTTTACTTTATAGGGAATAGTAAAAAAGGGTTATCTCTTATCAAAAACGAGGGAGGAAGAGGCATGCCAAAAAGAGGGAATGAACAATATATGATGCCAAAAGCTTTAAAAGGAAAAAAGGACTTTCGCTATCGAGTAGGTTATACAGCTACTACAGGAAATTCAACAAACGGTAAAGAAGAGCCAGGTAAACGAACAGATTTGGAAAGCTAAAAGATAAAAACTTCCATTTAGCCGGGAAAAGATATCCGGTTAATGGAAGTTTTTTTGTACTATTATTTAATTAACATAGCAATTTAAAAATTACTTATCGCTATATTCATTTTATTTAAAATGTTATGATTATTATATAAGTTAATGTAGAGATAAATATTAATAAAAATTTGGGGTGAAACAAAATGACTATGTATATTTTAATTGTTGCACTTATCGTTATATCCGCTGTTTCTACCATATTGGTTGCGGGTAAAGGAGATGCAAACTATAGCAGTTCAACCAAAAAAAATTATACAAATTTAACGATCATGTATGGGGTTGTAATCATCTTAGGTTTTATTGCCCTAGGTATTTATATTCGCTTTTTTTCTTAATTGAAATGGATGGTTTGATAAAATGAGAAAGGCCCATTATCCTCAGGTAATGGGCCTTTCTTAAAATTAATTAACCTTCATTAAGACATTCGCTTTTTCTAATGTAATCTTTAAAGTCTCGATTTCTTCTTCAGTTAAAGGAACTAAAGGCAAACGGACATCACCCACAGGAATTCCTTTAAGACTTAACGCAGCTTTAACTGGTGTTGGATTTGGAGATGTAAATAATCCATTAAAAACAGGAAGCAGACGACGATGAATAGCAGCAGCTTCTTGATAGTTCCCAGCTTTAAATTTTGAAATGATCTCTTTCATTTCATTTCCAACGATATGAGAAGCAACTGAGATTACCCCAGTTCCGCCAATTGATAGTAATGGTAAAGTAACACTGTCATCTCCACTGTATACCGTAAAATTTTCTGGTGTATGTTCAATAATTTCTGCCATATCATCCAAATTACTGCTGGCATCTTTAATAGATACGATATTTGGAATTTGTGCAAGGCGAATCGTTGTTTCAACTGACATATTGATGACACTACGACCAGGAATATTATACAGCACACATGGTAAGGAAGTTGATTCAGCAATTGCTTTAAAATGTTGATATAAGCCTTCTTGTGAAGGTTTATTATAATAAGGAACGACAAGTAAAACTCCATCGACGCCCACTTTTTCAGCTAAACGTGTCAATTCAATAGAGGCTTTTGTATTATAAGATCCTGTACCCGCAATAACTGGTACACGGTTATCAACGATATCAACGACAAACTTAAATAATTCAACCTTTTCTTCAGTTGATAATGTAGGAGATTCTCCTGTTGTTCCAGCCACAACTAATCCATCTGAACCATTATCAATTAAATGACTAACCAAGTTTCTAGTTGCATTAAAATCAATATCACCATGCTCATCAAATGGCGTCACCATAGCTGTTAAAATTTCTCCAAAATTCATTACTTCTCCACATCCTTTAAAATTTTTTATCAAATAGAGGGAGAAGGGCATTATTTTAGGTAACGCAAATAAGCAACAACGAGGGTTACATTGTTGCAATAGAAACATATTTCTGTTCCTGTGCGTAAGATAGCCCTCCATATAGTTTCCTATATGACAATTCTGTACTTATTCAATAACAGAACCAGCTTCGAGATAAATGAGTCTCTGTCAGCTTCGGCAAATACCCCTTTCCATTAAGATCATCGGACCTCATTATCCTCAACATAATGTACTAATGGCATCTGCGCCTCTATCCTTACTTCAAGTTAATTGAAATAAGAAAATTTATGTAATTAGATTAATAATATAACAGAATCAGAATAAATGCAATGAAAGTTTTAACAGCGATCCTTTAGTTCAACATGAAGTATAGCGGATTGAGGAAGAAAAAGAGTTCTGTTGATCATACTGAGGTAGTACTTGAAGAATTAAAACTCACAATCAGCAGGCTAAACGATAAAGATAGAAATCTTTTTTCTAAAGAATAACTTTGGTTAAAAAAAGACAAATTAAACATAGGCTATTGAAAAGGAGCTTTTTAAAATGACCCAAAATGCCCAAGAAATTCTTAATCAAGTCAGCCAGATTGCAAGACAGCTTGAACAGCAGGAGGCACAAAATGCGAAAAGACTGCAAGGACAAGAAATGAGCCTACAAGAGCAGCAAGAATTGGCGAATTTAGAACAAATAGCGGCACAAAAATTATTTCAGATTCAACAGTTAATCCAACAATACCCACAAATGAGTAACCAAACACAACAACGATTCCAAGCTTCAAATGGAGTCGGCAACGAACCGTTCGGGGGGCCAAATGCCATCTTCCAACCAGGATTTGCTGGAACAGATGCAGAGGAAGTCAGACGTCAAAATCAACAATCTGCTCAAAATCAAAACGGCGGCAACTCTATTAGCTAATGAATTCAAAAAACCCAGACTGTCCTTTTACATGGAGGGTTTGGGTTTTTTATATCCTTACTAAACAATCTTTAAATTAATTGTAATTAAATATGAAAATCGCCCCTATATAAATCTTCCCCAAGGATGATAGAAGAAATATAAGTAGAATTTTTTATTTATGGAGGTTGTTTGTTATGAATGAATATCTATTAATAGCCATACGAACTGTCTTTTCCTTTTTAATTTTATTAATGCTTGCAAGAATACTGGGGAAAAAGCAAATTTCACAACTTACATTCTTTGATTATGTTGTCGGGATTGGAATTGGGGATATGGCCTCTTCAATGGCAATAGAGTCTTCTATGAAATTTATAGATCCTCTTATTGGATTAATTATATATACTTTACTAACATTACTCATTACTTTTGGTGCGATTAAATCGTTTAAGTTTAGAGAACTAGTGGAAAGTAGTCCTTCGATTTTAATCAAAGACGGGAAAATAATGGAGAAAACCTTGGCTAAGCACAAAATGACATTCAATGATTTACTAAATGGATTAAGGGAAAAAGATGCCTTTAATATTTCAGAAGTTGAATTAGCTATGCTGGAAACAAATGGTCAAATTAGTGTAATGAAAAAGCCGGAATATCAACCACTGACACCGAAAGACATTGGTCTCAAAGTGGAAGAGGACCACGCCCCATCTCTCGTTATTGTCGATGGAGCCTTAATTGAAAAACATTTAAACTATTTAGGTTATACAAAGGAATGGCTTTTACAGGAAATAAAAAAACGAGGTGCAAATAAATTTGAAGATGTGTTCTTGGCACAGATAGATACGAGTGGCAATGTTTACGTTGATTTATTTAATGATAAAAATAGTGAAAAACAGGCTAAACAAAAGCCAAATTACGCAGCAAAATTAAGACAAGTTCAAGTAGGTATTGAACGCTTAGCTTTGCAAACGAAAGATCAAAACGTACAAAGAATGTATTATAATCAATCAATAGAACTTGAAAATATCATAAAAAAACTCAATCCCTATCTGAATGAAGTTGGAAAAACAACGTAGTCAACACGTTGCTTTCTTTTTCTGTCAAGCTAAAAAGAGAATCATTTTAGAGAAAGTCTTATTCCTGTTATAATGGAAGCTAAGGAGTTGAAAATAATGAACCATACAAATCTCGAAACATGCACAAATATAATAAATGAGGCAAAAAATATTGTTGTTTTAACTGGAGCAGGAATAAGTACAGAATCTGGGATTAAAGATTTTCGTTCAAGTCAAGGTCTTTATCAATTAGCTCCTGAATATATTTTGTCACTTGATTATTTTTATCAGCATCCGAAAGAGTTTTATCAATTTACAATTGAAAATCTGTACCATCCAAAAGCTGAACCGAACCAAGGCCATGAAGTTTTAGCAAAGTGGGAACAAATTGGAAAAGTTTCAAGTATTATTACACAAAACATTGACGGTCTTCATCAAAAAGCAGGGAGTAAAGAGGTTATCGAGTTTCATGGTACCGTTGAATCTGCAAAATGTTTAAATTGTGGCAAGCGTTATACAACGAATGATATGATTGCACGAAGAAATCAGATGGATGATTTCTATATTTGTAATCACTGCCAAACGGTCCATTCACGAGAACGATATATTAAACCAGATGTTGTTTTATATGGTGATGCTGGAGAGTGGTTCACCCCACTAGGTTTTCATTCAATAATTGAAAAGATCGAACAAGCGGATTGTATTTTAGTTTTGGGGACAAGTCTAAAAGTAACACCGTTTTCAAACTTTCCTACCTACCGTAGAGTAGGGGTTCCTATGATTATTGTTAATAAAGGGGATACCCCATATGACAATGGTAGTCATACATATGTGATTGGTGAATCAATCGGGAAAACGCTTGGAATTATAGATAAAAATTTAAAGTAGTCCCCCAAAAAAGGGGACTACAATTGCATTTGAGCCTCCTGTTATGAACGGAATGCTATGGAATATAATAAATTAATTTCGTTCGATGCTTCGGTTTATGTTCGGCCAAATGACAATGAAATCGATCGAGAACTTCCTTAGCAAAAATATCCCCTGTCCCTTTTTGTCGGATCACTCCATATTTTAAGACACTTTGGTTCGTAGTCTCTGATATCTTCGCAACTTGATCAAGATTAATTTCAAAGAAGAATTGGACTTCAATATTTTCGTCATTTGTAATGGAAGTGAGTTGATAACCAAACCTTTTTTCTTTTACTTCCACATGCCAGCTTTCTTTAAGTTCTTGCAAAAAATTCTCATACATATTCATAAAGGCTTTTAATTCCATAGGATTGTCACTTCCTTTGAACTTTAAAAGATGTATATGTAGTTTTTAAAGAATTAGAAGCAGAAAGGACACAAATAATTAAAAAAGAGACCTGACAAGACACCCTTTTTGTTTAAGAAAAGTTGTCTGACGATCTCTTTTAAGGGTTTATTTTGATTTTGATGGTTTCGGAACAATGTGCTTATTTGATTCTTTTGCTTCCTCATTAATTGATTTCAGTAAACTAGCTGTCATGAGGATCATAATAATTGAAAAAGGCAAGGCAGCAATAATCATTGTGTTTTGAAGCGCTAAAAGTCCACCTGAATATAAAAGTGCGATCGCGATTAACGCTAATAGAACTCCCCAAATAACTTTTAAACGGTTAGGTGGATTGGGATCTCCATGCTTAGACATCATTGCTAAAACATAAGTTCCAGAATCCGCGGATGTGACAAAAAATACCGCAATTAAAATAAGCGCAAGGATGGACATAACTGTGCCAAGTGGAAAATTCGCGAAAACTCCAAATAAAGATTCTTCTGTAGCAAGTTCTGAAATATTAGCAATCCCACGTGCCTCTAATGAAATTGCCGTACCCCCAAAAGTAGAGAACCAGAAAAATCCAACAACCGAAGGAATGAGCAAAACATTAAAAACAAACTCTTTTATTGTTCTTCCTTTTGAGATTCTTGCAATAAAAATGCCAACAAATGGAGACCAAGCAATCCACCATGCCCAATAAAAGATTGTCCATGCGTTAATCCATAATCGATTTTCTGCATTTAATGGGGCGATGCGAAAACTCATATTTGGTAAATTTTGGAAATATCCACCGATCGTATCTGTAAATATATTTAAAATGAACATCGTAGGCCCTAAGCTAAACAACAAAACCAATAGTATGAAGGCAAGTAACATATTGACATTACTTAATATTTTAATGCCTTTTCCAACCCCAGATAATGCTGACCCAATAAATAAAACGGTGAAAACAATAATGATAAGTAATTGGATCCAAAAACTAGAAGGAACGTTATATAGATAAGAAAGTCCGCCATTTATCTGGGCTGCACCAAATCCAAGTGTCGTCGCAACTCCAAAAACTGTCGATAAAATTGCTAAAATATCAATCGTTTTCCCAAGCTTTCCGTTTACACGATCACCTAGAATAGGCTTTAGTGTGGCACTAATCGTAACTGGTAAATCTTTTCGAAAACTAAAGTAAGCTAAAATCAAGGCTACAATGCCATAAATGGCCCATGCATGTAATCCCCAATGAAAGAATGTAAAACGTAAAGAATCTTTAACAGCTTGCGGGGTACCCGTGATCCCTGTTGGTGAACTTATAGCATAATGGCTAATCGGTTCAGCAGATCCATAGAACACAAGACCGATTCCCATTCCAGCGCTAAACAACATTGCAATCCAGGTTGGTCTAGAGAACTCTGGTTGATCATCTTGCTTGCCCAATTTTAATCTACCAACTGGAGAAATTAATAAATACAAGCAGATGATCAGAAAAATTGTGACTACGATTAAATAATACCAACCGAAAGCGTTAGAAATAAATGCTTGAACATTGGCTGTGACGGCTTCAAGCGTCCTTGGTAATAGAATTCCTATGATTACTAATAAAGCTAAAATACCAGCTGAAATATTAAAAACATTAGACATTTTCTTCATGATTCAAACTCCAATCCAATTATGCTTTTCTATGTTTCGCTCTCTTTATTATGATTGGATATTTATCTGATTATCCATTTAGTAGAGAAGAGCTTACTATTGATGTTTTTTTAAAAGTGTTACTTAGAAATTTTAACCACACATTATCAGCCTTATTACTTGCATAACCTCCTATCAAAAGTGGACAATATCATTGTAATATCTATAATTTTAAAAAAGGAGACCCAATGAAAAACGATCAAATATCTCTAGGTTGGAATTTCAGTAATAGTTATGTTAAGCTACCTACCCTCTTTTATAGCAAACAAAACCCCGATCCTGTCGAAGAACCGGAGATTGTAATTTTTAATGAAGTTTTAGCTAAGCAACTTGGATTGAATATTATAGAACACAGAAAAGAGGCTGCAGCCGTATTTGCTGGAAACCAAACTCCTGAAGGAGCGATCCCTATCGCACAAGCATATGCTGGGCATCAATTCGGGCATTTTGCAAGGCTAGGAGATGGTCGCGCAATCCTGCTCGGGGAACATGTTACACCTGATGAAGAGCGTTTCGATATTCAGCTTAAAGGCTCAGGTCGAACCCCATATTCTCGAGGAGGCGATGGACGTGCAGCACTGGGACCTATGCTTCGTGAATATATTATCAGTGAAGCAATGCATAATCTAGGAATCCCAACGACTCGAAGTTTAGCAGTTGTGACAACAGGTGAGCCGATTCATCGTGAAACTGTTTTGCCTGGTGCTATTTTGACACGTATTGCCTCAAGTCATATACGTGTTGGCACATTTCAATATGCTGCCAACTGGGGAGATAAGGAAAACCTAAAAACGCTGGCTGATTATACAATTAATAGGCATTTTCCTGATCTAGAACAGAGTGAGGAGCGCTATTTAAATTTCTTACGCGAAGTGATAAATCGTCAAGCATTTCTTATTTCAAAATGGCAATTGGTTGGTTTTATCCACGGGGTGATGAATACCGATAATGTAACGATAAGCGGAGAAACCATTGATTACGGCCCGTGTGCTTTTATGGATACTTATGATCCTGCAACTGTATTTAGCTCCATTGATCGAGAGGGCCGCTACGCTTACGGGAATCAACCTTATATCGGTGCGTGGAATCTTGCTCGTTTTGCTGAGGCTTTATTGCCATTATTAGATGATAATCAAGAACAAGCTGTTGAATTGGCTGAAAAGGAAATTTCTAAGTTTTCAGAGCTATTTGGTAAATATTGGCTAGATGGGATGAGGGCCAAACTTGGCTTAATGGATGAAGGCCAGGAGGACGAGGAATTAATTAAAGATCTCTTACAACTTATGCAAGAATATCGCGCAGATTATACGAACACATTCCGTGCGTTGACATTGGATAAGTTAGACGGGGAAAAGCTATTTGAGAAAGAAGGCTTTCAACTATGGTATCAACGTTGGCAGCACCGGTTGAACAGTCAGCAAGAGAAGGAAACGGCGATTAGATTGATGAGAAAGAGCAATCCCGCTGTTATTCCACGTAATCATCGAGTTGAAGAAGCGCTTAATGCTGCTGTTGAAGAAGAAGATTTAAGTGTCATGGAGAAACTTCTAGACGCACTCGCAGATCCATATGCATACAGCAAACAACAAGAAGAGTATTGTGAATTTCCTGCATCAACTGACCAACCTTATCGAACCTTTTGTGGAACATGATAACTTAGGCGGCATTTTTCGTAGACCATACAAACGAAAAAGCCGCCTTGTAAAAAAGCTAGAAGGCTACTGACCTTTTTTCATATATTGTTCCACAACTGTATTTAAGCGGTCAATTTGATAAGCATAGTTATAGATAGAAGAACCGATGACGGTAAGTTGAGGTTTTTTATCCCGGCTGTAAGCTGTCATCACATTTTCAAGAAAAATTTCAGCTTCATTCATAAAGTCTTCATGAAAATGTGGTTCATTCTCTTTGATATTTCCATCAAATTTCATTAAAAAGAGTTCATGATACTTACTAAGCTGCTCAAGTTTTTGGTCAAACAACTGATCATCTTCGGGTGTAGGTTGACACCGAAAATAAAAAGAGTCAATATCTTCTAATACGATGAAGCCTTGTTGGAGTGATTTAAACATTTGTTTAAAAACAACGATTTCTCGCAAGTCTAAATGATTCAATTTCCCTATTTTTCCCCGTTCTTCACTAAAAAGTTTGTATTGTTCCTCTAATTGTAAAAGGTGATCTTCTAATTGACTCATTTGTTCTTGAAAAAACTTCTCTGTCATCTCATCTGAAATTGCAGTTCTCATAAGTATGGACATGTTTTGAAAAACACTGTGGACCTTTGCGATATAAGTTTTCTTATAGTTTGGTGGCGAAATCAACGTATTAACTAATAAGGCAGAAATTAACCCAATAAAGGTCACAATGAAACGGTGAATAGCATAACTGATATCCTCGTTTCCAGGCGCGCTCATAATCGCAAGAACGGTGACTAAAGTAAGGGCAATGGTTTCGGCCATTTTAATTTTTAAACTAATTGCAATTACAATAATCATGACGAGTCCAATTGAGAATGGGTCATTCCCTAGAAAATAGACACCTAAAAGGGCAATGATTCCACCCATTATATTGGCTAGCACTTGATTTCTTCCCTGTTTCCATGTTCGATAAATGGACGGTTGTATGGTGTGAATTGCAGCAATCCCTGCAAACACCGCTTGATCCAAATTGAGTACTGAACAAATATATAATGCCAAGGCAACGGCAATTCCAGTCTTTATCACGCGCGGACCTAACTTCACTATCTCTAAATCCTCCATTCCAACCTGTTTCTGAATCTAGGTTGACACCTATCTATGTAATTTCAATTCAATTCAAATATACGTTCAAATGTTCCGATTAGCAATGAAAATATCGGACAATGTTTGAAGTTATATTGAAAAAATAAATGAAACTTCTTATTCCAATAATCGTAAAGATAGATAGCATTGTTGAATGGAAGATTGGAGGAACTTTATAAATGAGAAAATTATGGATCGGGATATTGATCACCGTTGGATTGGTTCTTGGTGGATGTTCTTTTGTCGAAGAAGCGAATAACACAGTAAGTTATGTAAATGAGGCAACAAGCTATTTAAATGAGGTTAATGACTTTGTAAATGAAGTACCTGCTATTGCATCAGAAGCTGTTAATGATCCACAGACTTTGACTGAATTAGAGTCAAAGCTTATTGATATGAAGAATGAAATTCAATCTTTTAGTGAGGTTCAAGCACCAGAAATTACAGCGGATCTTCATCAACAAATACTAGATTATAGTCAACAAGCTGAAGAAGGTATTGACCTATATTTAACTCATATCGAGGAAGGGAAATTTGACCCAAGCATTCTAGAAGATGCAGAATTATTTCAGACACTAGAAGAGATCACAACGATTGTTGACGAAATTAAACAGCTAGGTCTATAAATAATAAGTGCGGATCAACAATTGATCCGCTTCATTTGACTTTGTTACTGTAAATTAATCGTGAAATTATGTTGTGTTAAGGTAGAAATAATGCGTTCCTTCGATATCTTCTTTTCATCATACTGTATTTTTACTTCTCCATCAGCCGTGTCAATTAAGACTCTTTCCACACCATTTAATTCATGGAGGAACTGTTCAATTTGTTGGATCGTTTCACCCGATGTGGCTTCATTAATAAAAATGGTTTCTTCTGTCATAAGTGTAAAAAGCTCCTTTGCTATGTCTACTACGATTTATCTTTACCCCTTTGTTGCTGAATCGAAACATTTTTAGGTAATTCAGGATAGGTGGCTTTCCCTGCATCAGGACCTGTCAGGTCATTTCGTTGATCCAATACTTTTCCCGTAAATTCAACAGGACGTCCAATAGGATTTTTAAGTGCCATTGTTTTCACCTCCATTAATTAGAATGGTTGAAAACGATCACCTAATGACAGGTAAATTTTCCTGTGTAAAGGACTTATTAGAATAAATATAAAAAGCTGCTTTTCTCCATCTTACTAATGGAGTTAGCAGCTCATTTGATTTTACAGGCTTAACCGGCATTAACACCCCCAACTTGAGGTTATTAGTAAAATAAAGGAAGATAAGTGGGGGATGAAAGAACCCCCATTGATGGAAACTTCACCTTATCCGAAGCGGGTGTGTGGGCTGATAATATCGATATAAAAGAGCTTCATATTGATTACAAGGAATTGAAGCTTGATTATGGTGGATAATAGCATATTGAAACGTATTTTGTGAAATTTCCCGCAATGGTTGCATGAATTGTGCTAAATATTTAAATGATGGCCTTGTCACGTAATTGGTTCGATAAGCCGATCGTGTACTTCCTGGTATACGGTTTGAATTAAGAAAATTAATTATTTCTTCTGCACTTTGAATGCCAACTCCATGTGCGAAATACTTGCCATCACCAAGTACAACTGCATTTTCTCCTCTTAACCAAGAAACGTTCGGATCAAAATCAGGATTATTAAAATAAATAACGTCACCTGGTAAAATATGATCCATATTTTTAGAATGGATTCCTAAGTCTGTGTCCGCATGCCAACTATATAGATAAAGATTATGAAACAATTGGTTGAAAAGAAATTTATCGATGCTTTTTAGGACAGCATGATAAAAAATGATCATAATGGCTGTTGCGCATTCAAATCCGTAAAGAAAGCCATTTTTAAAAATATCTTCAATGGCATCAGAAGGGGGGATCCCTGGTTTAAGTAAAAAACCACCTGTGCTCGTCAAACTCCAATATTGTGGATTACAGCGCGACGTAGAAAATACTTCAAATGATACACCACTATAATTCATCGAAATGGCACTCGAAATGATATTTTTCCGTAATGTTAGTTCAAAGATCAATTCATTAAGGGAATGATAGTAATAATAATTGGGATCATTCTGCATTTTTTGGAATATAGCATGTTCTACACTACCAGTTGGCAACAAGTCTTGAGGAAAACTAGTCATACCAATGATTTGAATCAAACAGATCCCTCCTTATAATTGGAGAATTATTTTTATACAAGTTTAATAATTAAGTTCTATTCTAAACAAGGCTATGTTGTTAGAGGAAGGATTATGAATAATTAAGCATAAGTTTACATAACATTATTATTTGCTATTAACGAAAAATAGTTATTATAAAAAAGAAATACTAAGCAAAAAGTTTTTTTCTCATTTCAAAGATTGTTACGATATGTGTAGGAATGTAAGAAAGGAATGTTACTATGACGAAAATAAATATACCTGTATCCGTTTTAAATTTGGCACCGATCAGAGAAGGAGATGAACCAAAAGAAGCGATTGATGCGGTGGTAGACCTAGCTCAAGCAACAGAAAAAATGGGCTATAAACGCTATTGGATTGCAGAACACCATAATTCATCTAATCTAGTTAGTTCAGCAACAGCAATTTTGATTAAACATGTGCTGGAACATACAAAAGAAATAGCGATTGGCTCTGGGGGTATTATGTTGCCAAATCATTCGCCACTTGTTGTAGCGGAGCAATTTGGAACGATGGCTACAATATATCCTGGGCGTGTGGAATTAGGACTTGGCCGGGCTCCCGGAACAGATATGATGACTGCAAGTGCTTTAAGACGTTCTCAAAATGACTCTGTTTTCACGTTTCCAAATGATGTGAAATCACTGCTTACTTATTTTGGACCAGAGGAAATCCAATCATATGTGAAAGCTTATCCAGGTGTAGGAACAGGAGTTCCGATTTATATTCTAGGTTCGTCAACAGACTCGGCACATTTAGCAGCAAGCCTTGGACTTCCGTATGTTTTTGCTTCCCATTTTGCACCAAGATATATGGAAGCGGCGATTCGTATTTATCGTGAGAAATTCCAACCATCTCAATATTTAGATAAGCCATATATGATTGTTTGTTTAAATGTAATTGCGGCAGAATCTGATGAGGAAGCAGAGTTTTTATCTTCGACGATGCAACAGTTCTTTCTAAATGTCGTTAAAAACACACAAATGAAGCTGCAACCACCTGTTGAATCGTTAAATGGAAATTGGTCACCAATGGAAAGAGAAATGGCTTCTTCCATGACAAGTGTGACATTATTAGGAAGCAAGGATTCAATTCGTCAGCAATTAATAAAATTTCAAGAACATTATGATGTAGAAGAAATCATGGCTGTTTCCTATATTTATGATAAGGTTAAACAGAAGAGGTCTTATGAGATTTTAAAGGAAGTTGTTGACGGAAAGTAAGGGGGCCTGTCCATATCTAACACAATAGTTATGGACAGGAGATTGCTTAAAACCAAGCATCATCAACAGAACTGGTATCTGCAATTAGAGACGCTGCATTTGTAATGGCCTGTGCAAGCGTGTCTCCAGTTGCACAAAAATCGTCAAAACATACTTCTGTCCCGCCTTTTTCGGTATACTTTATTCCATACTCTTCTAACTTTTCGACGATTAGCAGTGCATGTGTAAGATTATGTTCTGGTTGAAAATCAGAAGTTGGGATGAATTGATTGCTTGCCAAATCATACCATCGATCATGACGATTTAATTTCCAACCAAGTATTTTCCTAGCCACGGCTTCAGTTTTGTTCATACTCGTCCCTCCTATTACTGGATTTATTTTCCTATTTTACCACGTAAGTATGTTTCGGACTATTAATATATCCCAATATTTGAAACAAGGGAGAAACTTTACGTATAATATTAAAAAATGCACTCAAAAGTTCATTAACGGGAACAATCGAGTGCATTTTTAACTTTTATCAGGCTTAACGGGCAGTAAGACCTCCATCTCAAGATTCTAAGTTTAATAAAAGAAGATAAGTGGGGGATCAATTGCCCGTAAAGCTCCGGAAGTTGAACACAGACTAAATACGCCTACGGCAACGTCTGCGTGACCAGCATGCTGCTAGTCTCAACTAACCATCAGTGGGGGATGAATGAAAACTCCACTGATGGAAGTTTCACTTTATTGAAAATTATTTGCAGGTAATGTCAAAAGTAGAATTTTTATACTCCTATCTCTGGAGAAGGTACATACCTGGAGAGGAAATGGTACATGGTTCCATCCGGTTTTGAACACTGTACCATACAAATAACGTAGATGTTAGAACAACGTTAACGTTAATCCGTAATAATTAAATTTCTTTCTAAAAAGGCTTCAATAACTTCACTAACTTGATATGAAACTTGAGGGAGATCAAAATTTTCAAAAACATGTTCACATTGATTTTTATAGTTCATATTTTCTTGATAGTGATTCATATGACGTTTTATATCCTCATCACTTTCTTGTCGAGCTTTCAAACGATTATAGACGGTATCCTTATCGGCATAAATGAATAGTCGTGTTACTTGATCTCCATACATTCGCTTTAACTTTTCGGTACCTTCTGGATTAAGAGTTAAATAGACAAGTTGGTGTTTCTTAAATGCATTGACAATATCTTGTTCACGAATTCCATAATAAAAGCCATCAATTTTAACACATTCAAGAAATTCATGATTTTGTTCCATCTTTTTAAACTGAGCTTCATTTATAAAATAATAATCCTCGCCATCTTTTTCATAATGGCGTGGGGAACGAGTAGTATAGGAAAGAACGGTTTCCATATCAAAGGATGTTGCGACCATTTTAGCGATTGTTTTTCTTCCAGAACCATCTGGGCCTGTGTAAATAAAAATTTGTTCTTTTTCTTTAATGTTATACATTCGGTTTCCTCCTTTAGCTTATAAGTTTCTAGCCCATACTTAAAGTATATATAATTAAATATTTAAAGTATGACAAACTAATTATACCATATTGTTAGAAAAAATGGAAAATTCAGATAAATAATTTTTACCAACAAAAAACGACACGACTATATAAGTTGAAGTTATTGATCAGTTTTATTAAGTATATAGAATAGAATAACATAAAATATAGCTGTCAGCGTTTCACAATTGTAAATTTTATAATAAGTTGCTAAATGACGTTGACATTTCCTCTGTTAATCTTGTATATTGATTATATAAATTTGAATAGTCTTTCTCCTAAAGGGGAGTAGCTTTTACAACAAAGTCGTCATTTCGGATGCATTAGCACCCGGCTTTGTTGGCAACAAACTTGTTGTTAGCAAGACCTTTACCAATTGGGTAAAGGTCTTTTATTGTTTAAAAACCTTTACCTTACCTGGGTAAAGGTTTTCTTTTTAGAAAAATGGATATATAGAAGGAAACAAACATGTTACTAAGCAGACTAAACTTACTTCTAGTACAGAACTCCATGAATTAATTCGTGTTGTTCACAGTCTGAAGGGTCAAAAAACGGAATTAATAGGGGGTTCTTAATTGGAAATTACATTACTCTTAGAATACGGTTGGGTTTTACTGTTATTGATTGCTTTAGAAGGGTTGTTAGCCGCTGATAATGCACTTGTACTTGCAATTATGGTTAGACATTTACCGGAAAAGGAACGGAAAAAGGCGTTATTTTATGGGCTTGCTGGAGCCTTTGTATTCCGGTTCGGTTCCTTATTTATCATTTCATACTTAGTCGACGTCTGGCAAATTCAAGCAATTGGCGCGTTATATTTATTATTTATTGCTATAAATCACATAGTTCGAAAGCTTGCGTTTAAAAAAGGTAGGGACGAACAGGAAGAGTCAAGTAAAAAGAAATCAGGTTTCTGGGGAACCGTTTTTAAAGTGGAATTGGCCGATATTGCCTTTGCCATTGATTCTATATTAGCAGCAGTTGCACTAGCGATGACCTTGCCAAATACCAATTTGCCAAATATTGGAGGCTTGGATGGCGGAAAATTCCTTGTTATTTTTGCAGGAGGGTTAATCGGCTTAATCATTATGCGGTTTGCGGCCAACATTTTTGTTAAGCTGCTTCATTCAAGACCAGGTCTAGAAATTGCTGCTTTTGCGATTGTTGGCTGGGTCGGTGTAAAATTAGCAGTGTTAACTCTTGGACATGAGGCCATTGGAATCATTCCACATGATTTTGCACATTCAACAGAATGGAAGTTAATTTTCTATGGCGTATTGATTTTGATTGCTGTAAGTGGTTGGTTTTTTACTGGGACTAAAAAGAAGAGAGAAAACCAAACAGCTATTTAATAAAAACCACCTTGGAACTCCAAGGTGGTTTCATTTTTAACTTATTTTTTTAATACATGATCTCCAATCACAACTGTTGTGTCTCTTGTATCTAACCAACGATTCGTAGCGATATCTGGGTTATAAAAGAATAAAGAGTCCCCCGTAACATCATGTCCATCTGAAAAGGCGGCTTGAACCGCTTGCATGGATTCCTCAGTAGTTGGTTTATGGATTTCACCATTTGTAACTGGTTGAAATTGGCCTGGCTCATAAATTACTTCAGTAATACTGTCAGGAAACTGTGAGTTTTCCATCCGATTTAAGACCACTTCAGCTACAGCCTTTTTTCCTTCACAAGATTCGGTATTGGCTTCTGAGCGAACTAAACGAGCCAACAAATCAACCACTTCATTAGATATATTTTCTGCAATTCCTGCAACAGAGGATGTATTTTCATTAGAGGTTAAATGATTCTCAGCACCAGCCTGGGAACTTACCTCTATTATATTATGGTCTTCTTCTGTCACTTCATGGTTGTTCGCAGTGATGGTTGGAATTGTTGTTGGATCTGAACTTGCAATATTAACCCTTTGTCCAACATCGATCAAATCAAAGTTTTGTATTTGTGGATTGGTGATTGCCAATTGATCTAACGATAAGTTGTAATTCTGTGTTAATTTTGACATCGTGTCTCCTTTTACAACCGTGTATGCAGATGCAGATGTTGTTACAAGAAATGTTCCGAGAATAATAAAAAGCGTCGTTAGTTTTTTCAAAATAAGTCCTCCTAGTTCGTATAAGATTTGCTCCTATGAAAGCTTGTATCTAATACCATTACTATGACGAAATAATATGTAATAGTATTACAGTTGATTTACAGACCTATAACAGCTAGCTTTTTGTTTATTTGGTGTATTCTAAGAAATATTAACTTATAGTACTATGTGCTAAATACACAATAATTAGAGTAGAATTCTCGTACATAATACAGATGATTAATCCAAATTTATATACTCGTTCAAATTATTAATAAAAGAAATGGGAATAGTAAAGGAAGATATACGAGATAAGAATATGTGAGCGACTTTTACTCAAAATATAACAATTCAATGGAAAAAAAGTTGAAAGGGGAATTCAATCTTGAACTCAAACAACGAGACTAACGAGTATAAAAGAAGACAGTTAGCACAGCAAATTTTTCATGAAGCTCAAGAAGGTTATTATCAATCTTCAATGAACTTCTACCAAGCAGTCACGAGTGAACTAAGAAATTACTCTGACCAAACAATTGACATATTAGTACGACAAAAAAGGTTATATGATTAAATTAGGAAGGAACATGCACTAATCAAATAAAAGCAGAAGCAATATTAATTGCTTCTGCTACTGGTTAAAGGTCATTCATCTCAAGTGGGTTTCTCCCTCTACGTCGATTTATATTTAACCGATTGATTTGATTCATATCCTCGTTCTTAATATAAAATCAAATATATCAAAGTTTTCTTGTAGTTGATTTTGAAATCACGATCGAATGGTTTTGGATGTGCCAGCGTAACACAATCTGTGCAGTTTTGCTTGCTCGTTATCTACACGCCAAACGCAAAATCTTAATTGTGGCATACGAATCCCATTGTTTAACGTTACTAATTCCATTATATATCTCTCCTACGCTTATAAAAAATAAATTTAATCCCATACATTTTAAGGTAACAATGTACAAGAGGTTTTCAAATTATTACCAAACAAAGGAAGTTTTTCTCATGGAAATAAAACCTGAAGTGCGGGAAACCTAAAAATAAAGGAATAAGATAAGTACGGGAATTCCTTAATATGTAAAGGGTGCTGGATTAAATTATGATTAGAATAATTGGAATAACAAGCGATTATGAGTTAGAAACAAATCTTTCTATTAATAATGTTAAATTTTCTCGGTATCTTTGGTATTGGGTAGACTTCACGGAGCCAACTAATGAGGATCTAAGCCATTTATCTAAAACTTTCCATTTTCATCCACTATCAATTGAAGATTGTATCCATCGACTTCAGCGGCCGAAATTAGACTATTACGATACATATACTTTTTTTGTTACTCATACCGTAAAAGAAGAGGGAAGAGAGCTTATTAAAGAGGAATTAAATTTCTTTATAGGGGAAGATTACATTGTTTCCTATCATCGTCAACCAGTTATTGAAGTTACACAAGTGTGGGATCGGTTATTAGCTCGAAAGAACCTTAATAAGTGGGACCCGTATTTTGTGTTTTACGATATCCTCGATAAGATTGTCGATAATTACTTTCCGATTATCTATCAAATTGAAGACGAATTAGATCGGATAGAAGATAATACACAAAACAAATCAATGGATTATTTAATGAATGAACTGTTCGAAGTTCGTTATATGGTTTTAACATTAAGACATACAGTAAATCCAATGCGTGACTTGCTTTATCGAATGTTAAATTCCCACCACCTTAAAGGAATTCATAAACGGAGAGAATACTTTTCTAATATTTATGATCATTTACTAAAAATATCGGAGATGCTTATGTCGAATCGTGAATTAACAGCTGATATCCGAGATAGTTATCTTTCCTTAAATTCGCACCAAACGAATCATGTGATGAAAGTGTTAACGATCATTACCTCGATTTTTTCGCCATTAACATTTATTGCTGGTATATATGGAATGAACTTTAAGAATATACCAGAGTTAGGATGGGAGTATAGTTATTTTATTATTTTAGGGATCATGCTCTTAATAAGTATCCTCATGATTCTATGGTTTAAGAAAAAGAGATGGTTTTAAAGTACATTAATAAAAAAAAAGATCCAGTGAACAGCATTAAATGGAAGTCACTGGATCTTTTAAATTTAAATCACATAGAAGTATTGAGAAAATCTATAAGTTAATGTCTAACTTTTGTAAATACTAAAAAAGGAGCAGTTAACATACTATAAGGAAAAAAGGAGATTCTCATGAGACAACCGATTGAGGTACTCTTATGGAGTATTGCATTACCGGGATTCGGGCAGTTGTTAAACGGTAGATTCCTAAAAGGAATTGTTTTTATCTTATTGGAAATTATTATTAATGTACAATCAAGATTTAATGAACTCATTGTTTTAAGCTTCCTAGGTGAAACGGAAAAGGCACTTTCTCTTACTAATTATCAATGGTTAATGTTCTATCCCTGCATATACTTTTATGCAATGTGGGATGCGTATAGAGATGCAGGGGGTGCAAAACATAAGTTTTCCTTTCTCCCTTATGTTTTCTGTGCCTATTTTGTTACTGTAGGTTTAATTTACTCGCCAAAAGTAAATGTTCTTGGTTTTCCAATAGGTCCTGTTTGGTTGCCAATGCTATCTGTCATACCAGGAATAATTGTTGGCAATATATTAATCCAAATTGGAAAAAGGTTAGGGTCAACTGCTTTTAAATAATTTATTAATTAATCGTTTCTTATTATTTAATTTAATCATGTTTGAAAATACTTTAAAACGCTTTCTAAGCGTTTTTTATGTTAATATAAAATATAAACATTTTTCAATAACTCTATTCAATTTTAACATTTAGAATACCAATTTCGTGCAGGGATGGTTATAATAGAGTTTAATCTTTAAAAGAGGAGAGTAACTGTAAATGGCTGTAAAGGAAAGTTCAATATACACAAAATCATTGATGGAGCTACTAGACAATGATCCTACCAATCTAGGAAAAAAACTAGCTCAATCTGAAAATATAATGGATGGTCTTAAAGATTTAATCCGTTTATGTGGAGATGATCCGGACCGTAACGGTCTTGAAGAGACCCCTTTTCGAGTTTTAAAAGCCTTTCTTGAATATACAGAAGGGTATCGTGAAGATCCAAAAGAACATTTAGAGAAAGTCTTTGATGTGGATCATCAAGAACTTGTGCTTGTTAAAAATATTGAATTCCACTCAATGTGTGAACATCACTTTGCTCCGTTTTTTGGTGTGGCGCATGTTGGTTACATTCCAAACGAAAAAATTACGGGTTTATCAAAAATAGGCAGAATGGTGGAAGGTTATGCAAAGCGTTTCCAAGTTCAAGAACGATTAACAAATCAAATTGCAGAGGCGATTGAAGAAATCTTAGAGCCCAATGGAACAATGGTTGTTATTGAAGCAAAACATATGTGTATGTGTGGCAGGGGAATTAAAAAAGTCAATTCTTCGACCACGACAACATCTGTTAGAGGAGTATTTGCTGAAAAAGGTGAATCAAAAATGGAGTTTCTAACATTATTAAATCGATAATTTAACTTCAATCAATAAATGCTTTTTGTACCAAAAGCTTGCGACAGGTTCACAAGTCCCCCTCTTGTAAAAGTGGGGGTTTAAATTTCAGCTGAAAAGCCTGAGCTTAGGTGAATGTCTGGATTTTGATGGGAATAATTTTCTCTAGCGAGCATAATTAAAGTAGAGACAAAAATTCGACGGATAAATTAGATTAAAATGGGGAATAGGGAGGCTGAAGCGGTGTGAAACATGCTGTCATTACTGCTGGTTCCAAAGGTCTCGGAAGAATGGTTACAGAGCAATTTCTACAAATGGGTTGCTCTGTCACTGTCAATTACAGAAATGATGCAGCTAGAGTGTCTCAATTGAAGAAAGAATGGAAGCAATATGAGAATCAATTACAATTTGTTTATGGGGATATTACGAATAAGGAACATATAAAACTAATCGTTGAAAAAGCAATGAATCGATTTGGCAGGATTGACTATTTAATCAATAATGCTGGGCCGTATATTTTTGAACGAAAGAAATTAGTTGATTATGCTGACCATGAGTGGGAGGAAATGATTGATGGTAATCTCTCCTCTGTCTTTTACTTTTTGAAATTATGTATACCTATTATGCGAAATCAAAAGTTCGGTCGGATTATTACATACGGTTTTCAAGATGCCGAACATACACCCGCGTGGAAATATCGATCTGCTTACAGTGCTGCGAAAGTAGGGTTGGTCTCGCTAACAAAAACAATTGCATTGGAAGAGGCAGAATATGGCATTACAGCGAACATGGTTTGTCCAGGAGATATAATCGGTGAAATGAAGGAATCCAATATCATGAATTCAAGACATATAATAAATAAGGACACTCCGATTGGCCGCTCTGGTACAGGAGAAGATATTGCAAGAATTATTCGGTTTTTATGTGAGGAAAATTCAGATTTTATTACAGGTAGCGTAATCTCAGCATCAGGTGGGGTACATGTAGTCAATCGTGAAAAGAAAAATATTCAGAATAATTAAAATAATAGGTGTTATCGAATCTCTGATAACACCTATTTGTATTTTTAGCCGTAATACAAATAAATAAATTATTTGAGGACAACGAATGATCAGAAGAGAAATAAAGACGATCTAAAGTTAATTATGAAAATGATAGAGAGGACCATAACAATTATATTAAAGGAAAATAACAATCAATGGAATGGAATTTATCCGGCTAGACTTTCTAAAATAAATCATTGTATGTATTAGAAAAAGGTCGTTATGTTATGGGATCAATCGCAATGGATCGATACCTGCCAGTAGAATAAATCACCCATTCGTTTTATGGAGAACAAAGGGGATGCTCATACTATTTTATGCATAGTGGTGGACCCAGCTGTAAGAGGGAAGTACATCTCAATTAATGACTTTTGCAGAGGAGGTAGCAAGACAAAATAGAGTTCGCTACATAAAAATGGATGAGTATTCCATAAATAAAAAACTCAAGCCTTGTTCGAGAAGAATAGATTTCCCAAAGTAGGAGAAATGACTTTCAAGGCAACAAGCATCCTTGTTACTTTATGACAAAATCCATGGAATAGACGTTAACTGAAAAAAGAGACTGTCTGTGACAAGTTAGGAACACAAAGACAGTCTATATTCATTAGTAAACATATAAATATCTTTCGACAAATTCACATACCTCATTTTTGTTAGGCGTATATTTCTTCAAAGTATCTTCAGCTTCTTCAATAAAAGGAAGAAAATCAAGGTTTGTTTTCAATTCTAGGATGGAAATATCTCCACTAACTAATTGTAATGCAGCTTCTTGTAGTTTTTTATTGTTGACTTGAAACAAAAGAAAAGCTAGACAACTAATTCGATCCATGTTTTTTCCACCTTTCAAAACACTTGTTATAACATTAATTCGCGATCATATTACATAAAACCTGCTATTTTTTTATAAAAATATAAATATTGGCAAATTACAACTCAAAATAGCGGACTTTACATTTCCCTTCAAAAACAGGGTAATAAAAAAACCCCACAAACTTTGGAAGTTGAGGGGTTACTTAAATAATTTCTGGTAAATTTGCTGGGCATATTGTTTGAATTTTGCATTATGTTGCCACTTTTTTTCTTGTGCTAATTCATTAAATTGAACCCTTTTTTGAAAAAAACCTTTATTTTCTCCATCCGTTGCATAAGATAATAAATCTTGGATGGTTACATCCTCATGCTGTACTTTATCATTTGATGGAACATAACCAGCATTTTTTAATACTTTAAAACCAAGCTTTAATTCCGGAGATAGTCCTGGCAACTCATCTCGATAATCTAGAGATTTACCCATTCCAGGAATGTCATCGAACTCTCCATTATCCACAGCCTTTTTTATTTTTTCCTCAACAAATAAATACATATTTCATTCCTTTCAGAATCGTTTTCATTTATCTTAACAAATTACTTGTTACAGTAAAAGATACTGAAATGCGAAAATGTGTTAATTAGAAGAAAATGGCAAATACTAATCATATGGACGTTATAAACGAGCCACTTTTTCGATACAGCTCATTATCGAGCAAAGGGGATCATTGTTTTGAGGAAAATTTATATAAATGGAAATATTTATACCTTTAATTTACAAAAACCACATGTCCAATCTGTCGTCATTGAGAATGGTCGATTTGTTGACATGGGTGAAACAGATGAAATAATCTTACAATGGAACCGTCCTTCAACAGTAGTCATTGATTTAGAAGGATTTACGGTGACACCTGGATTAATTGATAGTCATCTTCACCTCTCGATGATAGCAGATCAAAGTATGAACTTAAATTTAACGGGGGTTACATCAAAACAGGAAATGCTTGATAGAATCAAAGAACGAGCGGCTCAATTACAACCTAATCAATGGTTAATTGGGGGCGGCTGGGATGAACATTTATTTACAAACGGTTCCATTCCAACCCTTACAGAATTGGATCACGTTGCTCCAGCCAATCCGCTATTAATATCAAGAATTTGCCAGCATGCAGCGATCGTGAACAGCAAAGCTCTCGAGTATAGCCATTATCAACCGAATATTTTGCTACCAGAAGGAGGATCAGTTGTACTAGACGAGACAACAAATCAACCGACAGGCCTATTTCTTGATACTGCCATAAACCTTATTAAACAACATATCCCCGATCATCCTTACGAGTCTTGGAAAAATGCCATGCGAAATACAATCATGTATGCGATGGAAAGAGGATTAACGAGTGTGCATAGCAATGACCCTCTCTATTTAGGTGGTCTTGAACAAACTTGGAAAATTTATGACGAGTTATTAAATAAAGAACAGTTAGGACTACGGACAAACCTTTTGATTAATCATGAGTTTTTTGACGAATTAAGAGAATTAGGAATGTACACAGGTTATGGAAATGATACACTGCAAATTGGCGCGGTGAAAATATTTGCGGATGGTGCTTTTGGTAAAAGAACGGCTCTCTTATCCGAACCATATAGTGATAAACCTAACCATTTCGGTGAAGCAATGTACAGTCAAGAACAATTATATGAAATCATTAAAAAAGCACGAAATTTAGATATGCCTGTTGCAGTTCATACAATTGGAGATCAAGCTTTGAAAAATATATTAGATCTTTTGGACCGATTTCCCCCTGTGTCTTATCGAGATCGTCTTATTCATACACAAGTGGTAAATGATTATCTCATTAAGCGATTAATTAATCGGAGTAGAACCGTTGATATACAACCTCGTTTTGTAGCTAGCGATTTTCCTTGGGTGGAGAAGCGACTTGGAAAAAAACGTATCCAATACTCCTATAACTGGCGCACGTTAATAGAAGCAGGTGTTCAATGTGCTGGTGGATCGGATTCTCCCATCGAACCGATAGATCCGATATTAGGGATTCACGCAGCTGTCACTCGAAAGAAACCAGGAGAAATCCATCAAGGTTATCAGCCAAACCAAAAACTATCAATGGTACAGGCATTCCAATTGTTTACCGAATTTGCTGCTTATCCAACAAATGAAGAGGATCAAAAAGGTACCATCGCTAGGGGGAAGTTAGCAGACATGACCGTATTCTCAGCTGATCCTTTTCAAATGAAAGATGCTGATGAATTACTACCAATGAAAATTGTAATGACTATCATTGGGGGAGAAATCAAATATAGAAGAAATGTCTAAGAAATAAATTAACTGTTATAATGGAACGTGAAGGCAAAATAAATGTAGAACGTTCTCATATGGAGTATATTAAAAGAATATGAAGAAAAAGGGGTGTATACATATGTCGAATCAATATGAGTTAGCAACCTTTGCAGGCGGCTGTTTCTGGTGTATGGTAGAACCATTTGATGA
Source organism: Niallia sp. XMNu-256 (assembly GCF_036670015.1). NCBI lineage: Bacteria > Bacillati > Bacillota > Bacilli > Caryophanales > Bacillaceae > Niallia > Niallia sp. XMNu-256. The sequence goes on along the minus strand of NZ_CP137636.1, from coordinate 2,285,635 downwards.
ACAGCCAGGAATTATTAAGGTGGTATCAGGCTATACAGGGGGACATAAAGAGAATCCGACTTATGAGGAAGTTTGTTCTGATACAACGGGCCATTATGAAGCGATTCAAATTACATTTGATCCAGCTGTCTTTTCATATGAAAAACTATTGGAACTCTATTGGCAGCAAATTGATCCAACCGATGCAGGTGGTCAATTTAATGACAGAGGTTTATCTTATCGAACGGCGATTTTTTATCATCATGAAGGGCAAAAAGAAGCAGCAGAAAAATCTAAAGCTAATCTAGAAGCGAGTGGCCGATTTAATAAACCAATTGTAACCGAAATTGTTCCTGCCTCAACTTTTTATGAAGCGGAAGAGAAACATCAGGATTATTATAAAAAAATGTCCTTTCATTACAATATGTACAAAGAAGGTTCTGGAAGAGCTAAGTTTATCCGTGAGAATTGGAAAACGAAAAAGAGTGATGAAGAGCTACGAAAAGAATTATCTCCGATTCAATATCAAGTCACTCGTCAAAATGGAACGGAGCCACCTTTTCAAAATGAGTATTGGAATCATACGGAAGAAGGAATTTATGTAGATCTTATTTCAGGCGAACCATTATTTAGTTCAAAGGATAAATATGATGCTGGTTGTGGTTGGCCAAGTTTTACAAAACCCCTTCGTCACAGTGAAATAGAAGAAAAACTTGATACCTCTCATGGTATGAGACGCATTGAAGTTCGCTCCAAAAGTGCTGATTCCCATTTGGGTCATGTGTTTGACGATGGACCAGGTCCAACTGGAGCTCGATACTGTATCAACTCTGCAGCCATTCGGTTTATTCCAAAAGACAAGTTAAAAGAAGAGGGATATGAGCAATTTTTAACATTGTTTGAATAGTAACAACGAGGAGATTATTCTCCTCATTCGATATGGTTAATCAGCCACAAAGAAAAGCATCTGAGAAAAATCAGATGCTTTTTTGTTTCTTTATTGTCCATTTTCGTTTCTATTGTTATTCGAATTGCTTGAAGTCAGTTCTTCTGATGCTTCTGTTTGATAACGTAAATTTCCTGATTGTTGCTGATTTCCATTATTCTGATTGATTTGATTGGCGATTGACTTATGGAAAAATGTTTCAAATAAAGCAATGGCTGCCGCCGAAATTAAAGCTGGCATTAATAAGCTGTCTCCATAAGTTAAATTTTCTCCCATTAACCAAATCACTAAAAAGGCTAGCCCAAAATCTGCAACCGTCGCCATCGTATTATTCGTTCTTGGTAAAATAAGCATATCACCAATTAAATATGCTGCAAGTGTTAAAACTAATGATATGGAAAAAATATTCCCAAATGACATGTCATAAATCATACCAAGAATAATAAACAACACAGCAAAGGTAGCAATAAATTTGACAACAAGATTTCGTAAATGTCTCATGATATCAACTCCTTTAACGATAGTATGCTGAGCATTCACATGAACTATACAAAAGAACATTATCTTCCATTAAATTTCAATTAGAAAAAGGATATAGTAGAATTAGTTATAAAAGAAAAGCCCTCAGGGAGAATTCAATGAAATTAACAAACGTTAGATCTAATTTTGATACAATCATTCACTATTTTGATCAAAACCATCATTTCTTTACAAGAGTAGAGGTATATTTCAATCATCAAAGACAGGAGATAAGGGCCATTCTTCTATTCCCATTTCAGAAAAAAGGACAATATTTCTTGGATAAAATAGAGGTTTTCTATAATAATCAATGGGTTCAAAAAAGAGGAAATCCTAATTTGTACGGGATGGCATTAGCTAATCAAAGGGCTGTTATTAATTTAGGAGAAGTTATTTATAAAACAGAAAAGCAAGCTAAAGAGCATTTAGATGCAAGTTATCATCAGTTTGTACAAACATTAGCTAATCGTATTAAGATCGAACTATGCTCATCCTATGCCATTTCTTGTGAAGTTGCTGATGACTATATGAGCATCTTGACTATTTTTATGATAAATGAAGAAGAATTTGAAGGAATTATTGAAACTAACTTTCACTTTGCAACGAACATGGATGAAGATGAGCTTCTTGAAAAATTAATAAATAATTATAAAACACAAATTTTAACTAATATAGAGAAAATCGAGATCGTTCAAAAGGAAAAAAGAGTCAAGCAAAAAACATATTTAACTACGATACCAACCACAAACCCCGTATTAAAAGAAGATCAGATAGATGGTTTGATCAAAATCTCAGTCCAAGGGTTCTGTACTAATTGTCAACTAGATGTTTTTCAGCCGATTAAAACCAATGTTAGAATCAATGAGGACAAACTAGATCAACATCAATTCGATCTATTCATTTCTGTTCTAGGGGATTACTTTGTTTGTGAGCATTGTTATAATGTTGTCGATAAAGAAAATATTATAGTCAAGAATGAAATCACTGGAAAAATGATCAATCAAAAGCCATTAGGAGAATTAGATTTTCTCGGATATCATAACGATCAAATAGCCCATAAGGAAATCGTTTTAGCAGCGATTGAGCATAAAAATTACTTTCGTGATCATCAGGAAAGTTTTTGGAATGCTTTTTCCTATATCGCTTCCCAGCAATGGGAAACTTTTATTGCAGAACTAACTGTAAAAGAGCTTAAGTTCATCTTGCCTCATTACATATCAGATATACCTAATAATGCTACGCACGAGGAATTGCTTTTAATGCTTAAAGAGCTGAATCTTTCCGATCATCAAAAAAATGTTTTTTGGAGAAAAGTAAATGAAAGTTTAATTGATTATTATTTAAATATTACTGTTTTTGGTTGGGATGTAGCAAAAGACAGAGAAATCATTGGACAACATCGAGCAATTTTTATTTTTAAATACTTGCCAATTCCAGAAGAGTTAAGATTTATTCATAATAGACGCATAAATTCACTAGTTATGCAGAGTAAACAGCTTGTTTCAGATTATAGGAAGGAAATTGACCAACAGAAGCAACAAATACAACTTTTACAACAGGAAAACGGCCGATTATCACAAAAGCTGGGTGAAGCTTATCATAAAACAATAACATTAGAACAAGCTTCTCACCGTTTAACAACAGATAGAAATAAGTCAGATATTATAAAAATTAAACAGTTAAAGGGATTAATTGAAGACTTAAAAGCGGAAATCACACAATTAACTTCGCAGCTAGAACCAAATAAGGTAGAGAGTAGAGGGGTGCCAGCGCTCACTGAAAAGGCCCTTAAATTTGCAGAAAGCTATACAGAAAAACCATTAAGTGGGAAAAATATTTTTATAATTGGGGGCTACCGTTCGAAAGAGGTGGCGAGTGATTTAAATTATATCGTATTGACTCATGATGCACGAAATTTAGATCCAATATTTTATCAATATTTAAACCAAGCCGATATTCTCATTGTCTTGACACGGTATATTTCACATCAAGCCATGTGGGAGGTAAAAGAATTTGCCATTCTTGAACAAAAACCTATATTTTATTCAACGTTTACCAATATCCCCACCATCTTAAACAAAGTGGCGAAAGAAATGACAAAGGGGAAAGATAATTAAAGTTTTCTGCTAATAATTGTCCTTTGGAATACTGAGACACAAACACTGATAGAACTTAAAACATCCACACATGAACTTAATGATCCGGAAAATTATACAAAGCGCTTGACCCCTTCCTTACGGAAGAGTCCTAGCGCTTTTTTTATTGGCGAAATCTTTCTGTTATAGAATATGGAATGCCGGTAAAACTTTTAAATAAAGGAGTTGTTATAATGGCTGATATAAAGGATTTCCTCACTACTGCACCAAAAAAAGAACAAGTAACCATAGAAAATGGTTCAAGATTCCCAAATGAAAAAACAATCGTTGGAAATTCCGTAGATGGACATAAAGAGTTGGAAGAATCCAACATTCTAATTACTGGTGATGAAATTAGGCAACAAAATGAAAACCTCTAAGTAGTAAGAAAAAGGATGTGAAAAAATCGCATCCTTTTTATCAATTTAATAAAATCAGGAATTACCAAAAATAGAATATGTCTTTAGTACATAGAAACCTTTATTGACTCTCAAAATAATCTTGATTGTTTGAAGGGGGTTAACACAAATGAAGCAACAAGACAGCGCTTCAAAGGAGGGAAAACTCTCCTGGTGGCAGCTATCACTAGTTGGAGTTGGGTGTATTATTGGAACTGGTTTTTTCTTAGCATCAGGTATTGCGATTCGCTTAACGGGATCTTCCGCCATACTCGCATTTGTCATCGCAGCATTAGGAACCTATATTGTCGGTGAGGCACTAGGTAAAATGGCCGCAAAAGATCCTCAAAAAGGCTCTTTTCGTTATTATTCTAAAAAGGCGTTTGGAAGGTGGGCGGGATTTGGATGTGGGTGGACCTACTGGGCATCCGAGATATTAATTATTGGTAGTCAATTAACTGCATTATCGCTATTCACTAAATTTTGGTTCCCTACTATTCCTTTATGGATATTTGCATCCATTTATGGGGCTTTAGGAATCGTCGTAGTTTTATTAGGATCAGGTGGATTTGAAAAAGCGCAAAACATCTTTGCGGTAATCAAAATCTCAGCTATCCTAATGTTTATTATTCTGGCCATATTAGGGATAACCGGTGTAATTAATGGACGAAGCGACACCCTATATATCCCAAATGCAGGAAATGAATTTTTTGCAAACGGATTTTTAGGATTTTGGTCTGCTTTAATCTTTGGCTTCTATGCTTTTGGAGGAATTGAGATTATGGGGATGATGACTCCTAGGCTTCGCAAAAAAGAGGATGCAAAAAAGGCAAATTCTATCATGCTGCTAACTTTAACAACGATTTATTTATTCGCTGTTGGCTTCGCAGTTATATTAGCACCAATCAATGCCTTTTCTCCGAATGAAAGTCCATTTGTAGTCGCCATGGAACGATATGGGCTCGGTTTCTTTCCGCATGTCTTTAATGGAGGCATTATTATTGCTGGCTTTTCAACCATGTCTGCCTCATTGTTTGCTGTAACAAATATTTTAGTCACCTTATCAGAGGATGGAGACGCACCTGGGATATTTTCGAAAAAAGGCAAAAAGTTAAAGGTTGCACCATTTGCCTTATTATTAACAATGGGGGGACTCGCCGCAAGCATCATTTTTGGAAGAATTATGCCTGATCGCGTTTATGAATACATTACAACGGCAGCCAGTTTAATGCTTTTATACAATTGGACGTTTGTACTTTTTGCTTATCCAAAGTTAATCGAATTATCAGGATGGGGAAGAATCAAGCAATGGGCTGGAATCCTTTTAATTCTTGCAGCTGTAAGTGGAACGTTATTGGAGAAAGCAAGCCGGCCAGGCTTCTTTATAAGCTTGCTATTTGTCGGCATTATTGCCATTGTATTGCTGTTCATGCAACGGCGATGGAAAAAGAAAGGGAAAAGTTATAGTTGGCTGAGATTAGCCTAGATTTTAAACACATGGATTTTAAACTGTTCCATGTGTTTCTTTTTTTACAAAGAAAACAATCTAGTAAGAGAAAAATACAACATAGGGGTGATATAATTTGAGAAAAAATCAGTTAGGAATAAAAATGGAATGAGGTGCAATAGCAGTTTCAGCGTTATTATTATTATTTTATGTTCCACGGAATCGATTTCGTGAAGCAAACATTATTTCTTTATTAAAACAAACGATTACCTTTCTACTTGAAGTCCTAGTTGTCGAGAAGAAACTAATTACGTATCCATTTAGACGTACGCTCACGTCTAGTTTTACATTTGAATATCTCGTCTATCTCGCTCTTTGTGTATTGTTTAATTTATATTATCCAGAAAAAAGAAACTTCGTAGTTAAATTTCTATACTATTTTGTTCATACTTGGTTTATTACGGGTTTCGAGATGATCGCTTTAAAATATACAAATATTATTCGTTATAAAAAGTGGACCTGGTATTGGAGTTATATTACGGTTTGGCTTACATATTATATATCTAGAAGTTATCATAAATGGTATATGAGGAAAGAAGTGACGAAAAATACCGAGCTTTCATTTAAATAGATGCATTTTATGTACACGCTTCTCTTAATTAAGTCGATTATGCTATGATGAGGAAATGAGTGGTTCAAGAAGGGTAGGGAAGAGATGTACGAATTAAAAACAAAGGAAAGCGATCACAGTGTAATTGAATTTATTGAGAGTGTAGATAACCCCAAAAAACGTGAGGATGCCTATAAACTGTTAGATATCTTTGTTGAAACCACTGGTTACCCGGCGAAAATGTGGGGGACAAGTATTATTGGATTTGGGTCTTATCACTATAAGTACGACAGTGGTCATGAAGGAGATGCTCCATTAGTCGGGTTTTCACCGCGTAAAGCTAAGCACAGCTTATATTTTGCCACTGGAGAAACCGAGAGAGAAGAACTGTTAAAAGAGTTCGGCAAGCATACAACCGGTAAGGCCTGTGTTTACATCAATAAAGTAGCAGATATTGATACCGATGTATTGAAAAAATTAATTCAGGCATCTATTCGCTTTTTAAAAGAGAAATATCCTAATCAAAAATCATGAAAGAGGGTCTTCATATTTGTTATGAAGACCCTCTTTCATGATATCAACTAGTAATTTCGGTAATTATAATCCATTAAAAAGTTTCTACTAAACGATTGTTATCAAGAGTCGAAGTCTCCAATTTTTTCCCCTTTATCTCTTGTGGGATCCATGGATATATTATAAAATTATAGTACGTTACAACAGTAATGCACTACATATAAAGGGGGCGATGACCATTCTAAACTCTGACAGTATGAAGCCCATCTACATGCAAATTGCCGAGTGGATTGAATCGGAAATACTGAATGGTCACTTAATTGAGGAACAAAAGGTTTATTCTCAATATCAATTAGCGGATATGTTTACGATTAATCCGGCAACTGCTGCAAAAGGCATCAATCTATTAGTTGATGATCAGATTCTTTATAAAAAAAGAGGTCTCGGTATGTTTGTGGAAAAAGGAGCAAAAGGTCAGATCTTAAACAAGCGGAAAAATCAAACACTACGACATTTAGTATCTGAACTCGTATTAGAAGCGAAACGATTAAACATTAGTAAAAATGAATTAATACAAATGATTGATGAGGTTTATGGTGAGGAGGATGGGCAATGACCGTCATTCAATGTCAGGATTTAATTAAAACATATGGTCGCAAAAAGATTCTTAATAAGCTGTCTTTTTCAATCAAGGAAAACAGTATCACCGGCTTAATCGGAAGAAATGGCGCAGGAAAAACAACTTTATTAAAAATAATATCAGGCTATATTAAAGAAACTTCTGGACATATGAGTGTTTTTTCAGAAAAACCATTTAATAGCTTAACTGTTTCAATTAACTCGATATTTGTGGATGATAAAATGGGGTTTCCACCTGCTCTACAGCTTCGTGAAATTTTAGATGTCGCTGGAAGTTTTTATCCTCATTGGGACGAAGTGTTAGCTAAAAAGCTATTTGATTATTTTTCCTTTGACCCCACAGATTACCATAGTCGGCTTTCAAAAGGGAAAACAAGCACGTTTAATATGATTATTGGTATCGCTTCTCGATGTCCACTTACCATTTTTGATGAACCAACAACAGGGATGGATGAAGCGGTTAGAAAAGACTTTTATCGAGTTTTATTAAAGGACTATATGGCTCATCCAAGAACGATTATCTTATCTAGCCATCATATCGATGAAATTGAGGATATTTTAGAGGATGTCTTGCTTTTAGAAAATGGAAAAACTTATTTTCATTTACCTGTATCTGAGCTGAAAGAGTGGGGGATCGGTATGAAAGGGCATAAAAAGTCGGTCGAACGTTTATTAAAGAATCGAGAAATTTTATATAGAAAAAGTATTGGCAATCATTCAACCTATGTGGTCTTTCAAAATGATCTAACGCAAGAAGAGCGACAAGATGCCTATTTATCAGGAGTTGAACTATTACCGATTAGAAGCAGCGATTTATTTATTTACTTAACTAATCAAGGGAAAGGTGGAATTGATGATGTCTTTATCAACGATTAGTTTAGCTCAAACAGTTAGAAAACAATTTTTGTTTAAACTTAAAGCCAATATTGACTCTCTTAGCTCTCTAATTTGGGTTCAACTACTTGCTATTCTCTTTTCGTTTGGCGGAGTTTCCACGATGTGGTCATCTTTCGGTGCAGCTTCGATCGAGATTCAACACTTTACTGGGGATCTTGTTATTGTTTTTACAATGATTTGGAGCTTTACTACGGCAATCACAATAACCACTAAGCCAAATCGTTTACAAGATTTTACCTTTGTTACAAATCGATTAAGCAGTAGTTTATCAAATATTCTTTTCTTGTTGTGTGCGAACTTATTAGGCAGCTTAACAGCCATTTTATCGGGCAATGTAATTAGCCTTATTAAGTATCTATTTTCCAATACACAACTATATTATATGGAAACGAATGGTCTTGATCTTATTGGAGGCATCGCTTTAACCTTTTTGTACCTATGTATGTTTAGTGCTTTAGGTTATTTCATTGGTTCACTCGTTCAACTTAATAAAATTTTTACTGTTCTCATTCCCATTTTAATCATTGGTCTTTTGTTTTTAACGCAAAGCGATCCATTTCTTGTTAAGTTATATCAATTCTATGTTGGAGAATCAAATTTCATCTTGTTTTTTCTCAAATCTGTCTTAACAACCATTCTATTATTGATCCCGGCGGTCAGTCTTATGAATAGGCTGGAGGTACGAAAATGAGTATGTTAACATCCACCGTGCCATTCCTCATTATTTTTATTTTGGTAACTATTGGTTATTTATTTTATAAATTAGGAAAGAAATATATTACGATCAAAGTAACACATTGGTTGTTAGCGATCTATTTGCTCATTTTGCTTGTTGCTACAACTTTAGTTCCGTTTATGGCTGACAGTACAATAGTAAAGGGAACAAGAGATCAACAGGACCAAGATGAGGTCATAAATCAATTGTATGCCCATTTACAAAACGGAGAAATCGACTCCATTAAAGATAAATTTTTGGTTTTAGAACAAACTTTCGAACATCGTCTAGAGGCACCATTACGAATCCTATCTCCTTTAAATGATCATGGCATCTCAGTATTTATTGAACAAATACCAGAAAATAATGGTAAAATTGAGGCGTTTGTCTTTCAATCGGCTATAACGTTTAATCAAATGGACTTTTCTGAAGTTCTAGAAAACATGGAACTAGAAAAACAAAAAGATGTCCTCAAAATCCTTGTGCCTGTCAATGATATTCATGTTTCCATTTTAGGCCCATCCCTGCCTGTTCGACAATTAAATCAAAATAGCATTATGTCACACTCATCATCTAGCTCAGAAGGAATGATTTATTTAAGAGTTCCTGAAAACGTAAAAATTGTGAGTGACGAGAATGTATTCCTGAATTATGTAGAAAAGTAGCATAAAAACCTGTTAAACCGAACAAACTAACGTACGTTCGGAGGTGGTGTTAAAATGGAAAATAAAGATTATAATCAAATCTATCAAGATTATCTAGAACAATCAAAACAAAATGCAATAAATGAGGCTAATGACAGTATAGTGGATGGGAAAGAAAGGATCGTAGCAGTGAGAAAAAATGATGACGGAGACTTAATTGCCTTTAAAACCGCATCGGGTCGTGAGTTAGATTACTTAACAGCATTGACCGAAGCCAAGGCTGGGAACATTGCTCATATAGACGTTTTCCATAAATATGGCAGAGATATATTACGCAGTGAACCTGATGGAATTAAGGAAAATAATTTAGATCAACTGCCGGAGTTTTAATCTATTACAAAAAACCTCCTTTCATCACTTTATGAAAGGAGGGGGTAATTCATGTCATTACTTCAAATAGGGTATAGTTCGTACTCGTTTTCGCTTTCTCGTTCAATCTCTTTAAGTGCTTCTTCCCACCATTTCGTTGTGACTGAAGCTTCAGCTACTACAGGAGTTTCCTCAGGCTTAGAACTTTTCAACAACACTTCTTCTTCCTCCATCCGACCGCAGCAAATCTCATAAAGGTCATCGAATTGCGCCATAGACATCAGGAGCACCTTCTTTCCCTGTAATAAGGGGTCAATGTTTGCCTCCCTCTTATCTTTATTATAATCCCGAACAAGCCAGATTATGATGTATACATATGACATAATTTTGAACTTTCAAAAATTTCAAACTTAGAATAAAATATTAAATGATTCATAACCGAAATAAAGACCAAAACCGACGAGTGATAGACCAGATGCAATTGAAATCCAAGCGAGCAATCTAGGGGTTAAATATCTTCTGAACGTACTTGCAAGTAAGGCCATTGTTAAATCCCATATGATTATTCCTGTAAAAATGGCAGAGCTGTAAAGAATTAATTGGGATGTATTATATGTAGCGGCTGCCTTAGCTAAAACCGAACCAAAGATTCCAAGCCAAAAAAGAATGGTTAGTGGATTAGATAATGACATTATAAAGCCAGAGAAAAAAGACTTTGAAACCGGTTCTTTTTTCTTGGTATTCGAACGAGAATCAATTTTACCCGCACCCATCATACATTCTATCCCTGTATAAGTTAAAACAAAAAAACCAAACAGCCATAGAAATGATTTTACGATTGGAATTTCCAAGAAATGAACAATTCCCATATAGACAGCCATCATATATACCATGTCCGCTACCATGGCGCCTACTCCTACCATCCAAGAATGAAAAAATCCATTTTTGATCCCATGATCTAGCTGTGCTGCGTTAACAGGCCCAATTGGAGCTGCTAAGGATAACCCCAAAAAGATATAACTAATAAAAACCGCCATATTTACACCTCATCATGAAATATATGCTTGTATCCATTCTATTCATGATAAAGAGGTTGTACGACTCTTATTTGGTAAAAGTGTTATTTTAATCAAAAAGAGCTTGATTCATTTTAGATTCATATAATATAATCAATTTAACGGAATTAAATCCGAGTAATTACATATAATTTATTGACATACATTAATTTTGTGGTAAAATTTTATAAAATAGTTAGTTTACTATGAATCTTTAATAATTTATTTGCAAAGCAATTCACTACTCAAAAATTTTGATGGTGAATTGTTTAAGCAACCTTTCCGAAGTGGAATTTATTATTGCCTGTTATTCTAATTTCCACTTATTACGAGGGGGGAGAACTGTGGGAGAAAAGAATCAAAATGAAGCCATCTTTACGCAACTAAAACAAATGCTGGAAGATATGAAGTATGGTTCAATTACACTTGTTGTACAGGATGGAAAAGTAATTCAGTTAGAAAAAGTTGAAAAGGTAAGACTTAAATAACTTAATAAATTGCTGACTAGAGAAACTAGAGGCAGTTTTAACCAAATGATTGTAAAAATTGGTTAAGACTGTCTCTTTTATATTAATAAAAGCAGTTTTGAACCATGTACAAGTAAAAAACATATCATTTGATAAGAAGATTACCTTAAGAACGAAGACTACAGAAATGTGGAGGTAGAGGCATGGCAGAGATCTTAACCTATGAAAAATTTAAAGAAATTCCGCTTAAAGAGTTTTCCTATGACGATGAGACAAAGGGTGCACTTCAAGTTCTAAAATGGGCATACTCACACTACGGCGATAAGCTAGTATACGCTTGTAGTTTCGGAATAGAAGGGATTATCTTAATCGACTTAATTGCACAAGTAAATAACAAAGCTAAGATCGTTTTTCTAGATACGGACCTTCACTTTAAAGAAACTTATGAATTAATTGATAAAGTGAAAGCTCGTTATCCATCTTTACAAATAGAGTTAAAGAAACCTAGTTTAACACTTGCAGAACAGGCAGAACAGCATGGAGATGAGTTATGGAAAAACAATCCAAATAAATGCTGTGAAATCCGTAAAGTGCTTCCGTTAAACGAAGTGCTATCAGGGGCAACTGCGTGGATATCTGGATTAAGAAGAGAACAATCAGAAACTAGAAAACATACGCAATTTCTGAATCCTGATCATAAATTTAAATCAGTAAAAGTTTGTCCCCTCATCCATTGGACATGGAAGGATGTTTGGCGCTACCAACACAAAAATGGTCTTGATTACAATGTATTACATGATAAAGGTTATCCAAGTATTGGTTGCCAGCCTTGTACAGCACCTGCAATTAATCCTGGTGATTTACGCTCAGGAAGGTGGACAGGGCAGGCAAAGACAGAATGTGGGCTACACCAATAAAAGGATAAGAAGGAATAAACTATGATCATAACGTATATAGCAGGAATTGTAGCACTCTTTTTCGCAATGAACATAGGTGCCAGTGGTGCAGCTGCGGCGATGAGTGTTGCCTATGGTTCAGGTGCGATTCAAAGTAGAAAAAAGGCTTTACTTTTATGTGCGATTGCTATCCTTTTAGGAGCTGTTATTGGTGGAAGTGAAGTCGCCAAAACAATAGGAACGGGAATTATCCCCCAAGCCCTGTTAACCGCAAAAGTAGTATTGATTATTTTAGTATCAGCAGCGATTTCCTTGTTTATTGCCAATTTGTTAGGTATTCCATTGTCAACGAGTGAGATTACTGTAGGTGCAGTCGTTGGGGTTGGAATTGCCGAGCAAGCATTGTTTGTTAATAATATTTTAGTCATTGTTTCTTTTTGGGTCATTGTTCCAGTAGTTGGTTTTACTTTAGCCTTTATTTTCGGGAAAATCATTGCGATTGTGAATAAGAAATATCCACAATTAAAAGAGAAAAAAGCACAACGGATCTTAGCCGTGTTTGTCATCATCGTAGGATTCTTGGAAGCTTTTTCAGCAGGAATGAATAATGTTGGAAATGCCATAGGTCCTTTAGTTGGTGCCAATTTGGTTTCAATGACAACAGGAACTATAGTAGGCGGAATTTTTATTGCAGCAGGTGTGTTATTTCTTGGTGGTCGAGTTTTGCAGACTAACGCAAAGAAAATTACTAGATTTACCTTACTTGAAGGGGGAACGATTTCATCCATAGGAGCAACTCTCGTAATATTAGCTTCGATCTTTGGAATACCCGTCCCACTTACTCAAGTCACAAGTACGGCAATTATGGGAATTGGTGTTTCCAAAAAAGGCAAGAATCAAGTGAACAATAAAGTAATTAGCAAAATTATCAAAGTATGGCTTGTTTCACCCGTTGTGTCATTAGTGATTTCCTATGGCTTAATGAAATTGTTTATTGATAGTGATGTGTACACCGTCATTGTTTTGTTAAGTGTATGTTTAGCCACAATTGGTATATTAAGTTTAATCAAAACGATTCAACAAGAAAACCGTTCTTATTATGAAAATGGGGAAGGTATTTAACCCCTTAATCATATAATTGTAATTATCTATAGGAGGAATTGAATTATGTCATTAAGTACACCACATGGAGGAACATTAATTAATCGTTGGAATGGAGAATATGATTTTTCAAAAATCGAAAAGTCCATAGAATTAGATAATATTAGCTTAAGTGACTTAGAGCTAATTGGTACAGGAGCGTATAGCCCAATTGAAGGATTTTTAACAGAAAAAGATTATGTATCCGTCGTTGAAAATATGCGCTTAGCATCTGGATATGTATGGAGTATTCCGATTACATTGCCTGTAACAAATGAACAAGCAGGAACGATAGAAGTAGGGGAAGAAGTTCGTCTTGAATACGAAGGAAAAACATATGGGGTCATAACTGTTTCAGATATCTATGTTCCAGATAAAGAAAGAGAAGCAGCAAACGTATATGGAACAACAGATCTCGCTCATCCGGGAGTAAAGAAAATGTTCGAGCGTGGAAATGTATATGTGGGTGGAAAAATCACACTTGTAAAACGTATTGAAAGAGAGCAATTCGGTGAATTCCATTTGGATCCAAGTGAAACAAGAAAATCCTTTGAAGAAAAGGGCTGGAATACAGTTGTTGGATTCCAAACAAGAAATCCGGTACACCGTGCCCACGAATATATTCAAAAAACAGCGCTAGAAATTGTAGATGGACTTTTCTTAAATCCACTTGTTGGAGAAACAAAGTCAGATGATATTCCAGCTGACGTAAGAATGGAAAGCTACCAAATTTTATTAAAGAACTATTATCCATTAGATCGTGTATTTTTAGCTGTATTCCCAGCAGCCATGCGTTATGCAGGTCCGAGAGAAGCAATTTTCCACGCGATGGTTCGAAAAAATTATGGATGCACACACTTTATTGTTGGCCGCGATCATGCCGGAGTAGGGAACTATTACGGTACATATGACGCCCAAGAGATTTTTAGTAATTTTACGCCTGATGAATTAGGGATTACTCTATTATTCTTTGAACACAGTTTTTATTGCACAAAATGTGAAAATATGGCTTCTGCAAAAACATGCCCACACAGTAAAGAAGACCATGTCATTTTATCAGGTACAAAAGTTAGGGAAATGCTGCGTAATGGGGAAATCCCTCCAAGCACGTTCAGCCGTAAAGAAGTTATTGAGGTATTAATCAAAGGCTTACAGCGACATGCAGTACAATCTAAATAAGAAAAAGTAGCAAGGGTTTCATATTTCATTTTTATATGAAAAAGAGGAGGATGCAAGTTGGCAAAGAGTACAAATGTTGTTTGGCATGACCAATCGATTTTAAAAGAAGACCGTCGCAAACAAAATGGTCACAATAGCTTTGTCCTATGGTTTACAGGTCTATCCGGTTCAGGAAAGTCAACACTGGCAAATGCACTCGCAGCACGATTATATCACGCTGGTGTAAGAAACTATGTATTAGACGGGGATAACATTCGACATGGATTAAATAAAGATTTAGGTTTTTCCGATGAAGATCGCACAGAAAATATTAGACGAATTGGAGAAGTATCTAAACTTTTTGTCGATAGCGGTCAAGTTGTATTAACAGCCTTTATCTCCCCGTTTCAACAAGATCGGAAGCTCGTACGTGACTTGCTGGAAGATAACGAATTTATTGAAGTCTATGTGAAGTGTCCAATTGAAACTTGTGAAGAGCGTGATCCAAAAGGGTTGTATCAAAAAGCTCGACAAGGGGTAATAAAGGAATTTACAGGCATTAGTTCTCCGTATGAAGAGCCAGAAAAACCTGAAATTATCATTGAAAGTCATTTGAACTCAATTGAAGAAAGTGTCGAACAAATCATACACTATTTAAAAGAAAAAAATTTAATCTAATCCTATAAAGGAAAAAGGGAGGTTTGTATTAACTCTCTTTTTCCTTTATATTTTTATTGAGGTGAAATTATGAACGCAATTCTTTACATATGTCATGGCAGTCGAGTGAAAGAAGCGACTGACCAAGCGGTTTCATTTGTTAATAAAATTATTAAAAAAGTAGACGTTTCCATTCAAGAAATTGCTTTTATAGAACTTTCTCAGCCAAGTATTGCCCAAGGTTTTGAACGTTGCGTAAATCAGGGCGCAACGAACATTGTTGTTATTCCTGTCTTACTGTTAACAGCTGCACACGCCAAAAAGGACATCCCTGAAGAGTTAGCTCTTCAACAGAAGCGGTTTCCCAATGTTAAGGTGAAATATGGCCACCCAATTGGCGTAAATGATCAAATGGTTGACCTCTTGCTAGAAAAGATCTCAGAGACAGGAGCGGCATTGCAGCAAGGAGATAGCGTCCTTTTAGTGGGGCGTGGGAGCAGTGATCCTGATGTCAAAAGAGACTTATTCTTAATCGGAGAGAAACTAAAACAAAAAACAAAAATTAATAAAGTTGAGGTTTGTTTTTTAGCCGCGACTAGACCAACACTTCAGGAAGGACTCGAACTGGTCCAAGATCATCATTTGAAACATGTTTTTGTCATTCCTTACCTTTTCTTCACTGGCATATTAATGAAAACGATTCAAGCAGCGATTGGAAAGGTTAAAGATGACCGTCGTACAACATGGGTTTTATGTCAATATTTAGGCTTTCATCCGATCATCGAGAACATTATTATCGGGCAAATTTATGAATTACTAGAAGGGGAAAAGTGATTTTCATAACTGATTGATACTGTAATAAGATGATGCCGAATCATTCGAAATACTTAGACCACCGCTCATGTTGGAATGTGAAACATTTGCATAGATCGTTCCAAATTCACTAAAACCAGTAATGACGGGATAGCAAGAATTTCCCTAATCCGCTCCTAATTCCGCTAACATACAAAGTGCCTAAAAAGAGCAATCATTCATGTGCAATGAATGATTCGTGTAAACATGATCCTAACCTAGCCGTATTTTTTAACTTTACTCTCATCCTCAAGTCGTAGTTTCTATTCATACTTTGCATTTATTTTAGTTGAAACAAGTAGTAAAAATAGAACAACTCCTTTAAAATAGAGTTGAAACTTTCTCGTCATTTGCATCGTATATATAGATGCGAATGAGGCGGTAGTTTTATCATTATAAACCTGTATGTGATTAGATGAACCTTCATGGGAATGAATCGATAGGAGTAGGTGGATCATGAAATATTTTTTTCAATTTATTCTGCGAACAGCAGCTGGTATTTCAACAACAGTTCTTGTCTGGTTAATAAGCTTCTTTTCATTTGATATAGCCATTTTTCCATCATTTTTGACAGGTCTAATAGGTGGAGGCATTGTGTTTCTTCTAATAGGTGGACTTTTTAATCGACAATTCTTAAAAGACAACGGGATTAGTCGACGGGAATACAAATATGTCAAACAAAATTTGAAAGAGGCAAAGGAGAAAATAAATCGTTTACAAAAAGCAATGCTACGGATTCGTAATCTTTCCGATATTAAGCAAAACTTAGAGCTCGTTCGTTTAGTTAATAAAATTTACTCAACCACTAAAAAAGAACCAAAACGCTTTTTCAAAGCAGAGCGATTTTATTTTACTAATTTGGACTCTGTTGTAGAGTTAACGGAAAAATATGCATTGCTTCACTCGCAACCAGCTAAGACATCAGAACTGATAATTTCTTTAAAAGAAACAAGGCTTACGATTGATAAATTAACCGATTCTATAGAACAAGATTTATTTAAAGTATTAGAAGATGATATTGATGACTTACATTTCGAACTAGATGTTGCAAAGAAAACAATTGGTAGACTTCCCGAAAATAAAGATGATAATAGGAGGCAGTAACCTTGGTTGAACATAAGGCAAATTCTGAACTCGATCAATTATTAGACAATCCATTTGGAGACTTAGATACATTTGATTCAACGACTTCATTACAACCAAAATCCCAAACATCCTTAACAGAAGGTTCGGGCCGTCCATTAAAGGTCATTGACACATTGACAGAAGAAAATAAACAAAAGGCCATCGGGTTAGCACAACAAATTGACCCACGCAATCACCAATCCATCACCGTGTATGGAACACAAGCTCAGTCAAAGTTATTGAACTTTTCTCATTCTATGCTTGACCATGTACAAAATAAAGATACAGGTGAAATTGGTGAAATCTTAACGGACCTGATGAGAAAACTGGAGCAAGTTAACCCAGATGAATTAAAACCCGAAAAACGAAATGTCATTTCTAGGTTATTCGGAAAATTATCAAAGTCTGTGAATGAAATTATGTCTAAGTATCAAAAAACAGGTGCCCAAATTGACCGGATCACAGTAAAGTTGGAACAATGTAAAAAAGCACTTATGTCTGATAACATGATGCTTGAACAATTATATGATAAAAATAAAGATTATTTCCAAGCATTAAATATTTATATTGCAGCTGGGGAAGTCAAACTCGAAGAACTACACACGAAAGTCATCCCTGAACTTAAGCAGAAGGCTGAAAAAACTCAAAATCAAATGGATTACCAAGAAGTTAATGATATGTTGCAATTTGCTGATCGACTGGAAAAGCGAATGCATGACTTAAAATTAAGCCGTCAAATCACAACGCAAAGTGCACCACAAATTCGATTGATTCAAAATACAAACATGGCCCTTGTTGAAAAAATCCAATCATCAATTATGACGGCCATTCCATTATGGAAAAATCAAATTGCTATTGCTCTAACGTTAATTCGTCAACAACATGCCGTAAACGCACAAAAACAAGTATCCAAGACAACGAATGATTTATTGTTAAAAAATGCAGAAATGCTTAAAACAAATACGATTGAAACAGCTAAAGAAAATGAACGTGGAATTGTTGATATTGAAACATTAAAGAAAACTCAAGAAAGCCTTGTAACTACTTTAGAAGAAACGTTGAGAATCCAAGCAGAAGGCCGTGTTAAACGTCAACAAGCAGAACAAGAACTGGTCTCTATGGAAAACGAATTAAAGACCAAATTACTCAATTTACGAAATCAATAAAGTGAAAGAGTGCTAGGCACTTCCAATTGGAAGGTTCCTAGCACTCTTTTTTCATGTGTTTATAATTTTTTAGGTGTAGGATGAGCTTTGTCGAAATATAATGCAGAGAACACAATAATCATCCATGTTTTGCTCAACAAGGGGGGCTTCTAATGAGGAAAAGAAAAACATGGTCTATGGTATTGATGACTGTAACCTTGATGTTATTGTTAGCCGGTTGCCTTGGTAAACCTGTTGCCGTACCACCATCCACCTCTTCAGGGGGAGAAAAACAAAATGAAAATAACCAAACTTCAAAAGAAGATCCATCAAAATCAAAAATTCCAGCAGATGAAGAACTATTTAACATAATTGAAGCAAACACGAATGCTTTCAATAATAACGATTTAGCAGGCTACATGGAAACCATTCATTCGCAGTCACCGATTTATAACTCCACCGAAGCAGATGTAAAGGCGTTAATGGAAACTTACGTCTTCCAAGTTAAAGTATCCGATCTGAAGGTAATTGAGAAAACAGAACAACAAGCGATTATTTCATTCAAACAAACGACCATCCAACTTGAAGGACCGCCAACACAAAATACCGAAACGACTGGTACACACACATTAAAGCCGGATAATGGCAAATGGAAGATTACATCCACTACCATTGATACCACAACTTATCTAGATGAATCTGGTTACCCTCTTGATGAAAATACTGAAGCATATGGTTCAGCAGATTACAAATATAGATCGACTATAGAGATGTTGAATTTCTATCTAGATGAACGTCAGTGGGTTGAAAATTATTATGAAGAGGGAGAAGGAACTGCAATAGCTGAGTTCATGTTAGCGGGGGAAACACTCGATAATTGGACGGAATTATACACCATTCAATTTTTTGAAAACAGTCATAGCAATGTCGGGATCGAAAATTATTTACGTAACTTTGAACAAAATATACCAAGCTTCGTTTCGGGTGATTATACTTTCCAAGTGATTGAAAGTACTTCAACGGATGCTATTTATGAATATACGGTAACGAATGATCCTGTTCAACCAGATATGCATGAAGTTGCTCGTGTATTCTCTTACGAAAACCATTTATTTGTATTACGGTATACAAAAATTGGTCCTCCGATGAGGGAAGATTATAAAAATGTATGGATTCAATTATTAAAGGATGCAAACATGACAACAAATGCCTTGTAGTTCCAAGAAAAATCCAATTCAATGTAATTGGGTTTTTTTATTAATATTAAAATTATTATATAATAGTTTTAATTATGTGCATTATTCGAAAAAATGGTATATAATAATTGCATAAAATTAAATAATTTATTTTTTTATAAATAGAGATATTATTATAAAAACTTAAATTATGGATACTTGTTGCGTACAGAGAAACAATAGAATTGTCAAAGTAGTAGCCTATCATATAATTATTATATAAATTCGTCCAATTGAGATTCTTTCAGATGAAAATTAGAATAGGAATTTGCCTTTGCATGTTGCCTGACAGCGGAAAGTAATCTTAATATTTTTACAATAGAGGATTATGAAAATTAGAGAAAAAGCTATAATATTTAGAAGAGGTGAAACAATTGTTATATCAAAAGTATGCTTTAACACAATCAATGGCGTTTCGAATGTTAGAAGCAATTACTAATAAAGCCGAAGAATTACGTATTAAAATTAATGCAGCGATTGTCGATGAAGGGGCAAACTTAAAAGCCTTTATTCGAATGGATGAAGCTGCGTTACTAAGTGGAGAAATCGCAGAAAATAAAGCTTATACTGCAGCAGCATTTGGAAAACCAACACATGAGTGGTATCCGATGATTAAAGATGATCCTGCATTGCTCACTGGTATCGTACATACGAATCGTTTGGTAGTATTCGGCGGAGGGATTCCATTAATTTATGATGGTGTGATTGTTGGTGGAATTGGTGTTTCAGGGGGAACAGCAGACGAAGACGTTCAGTGTGCTTTAGCCGGACTTGCCGTGTTTGAAAAAGAATGCCAGGTAGAAGAAAGTTATTAAAAAAATCAATCAAATTAAAAACAACAAGTTATAGTTTAAATGCTATAACTTGTTGTTTTTTTATGAAGACTTTTCTTGATGTTCATCAATAGGGATTAATGAATTTTTTCGGATCCAATATTGGAAATGATCGAGTGGAAAAACTCCTCTGCTGCCGGAATGATCCATTAGAACAACAACACTTGCATCTGTTACTTCTAATACTTTTAATGTTTGTGAATTACTAATATTAGGAATAAAGCTACTTTTAATTTCAAATTCCATATCACGTACAATTTCCAATTAAACGAACCTCCATTACAAAAATAATTACATTTATGCATTTACATTATTTCCATTATTTCCATTTATGCCCGAATTAACCCTAGGTAGTCAAGTTAAAACAACTATTTATACGTTCAAAACAATACAACTAATTATAACATTAAATTTACTATATAACATTTAATTACTTTTTCCTCAAGAAGGATAAAGAATATAGACATCACCTCATTTCTTGTCCCATAGAAATAATAAGGGAGGTGGGGAGATGATCCTATTAATCTTTATTTTATTAGTTGGTTTGTTTATCTTAGGAATGTCTATGTTAAGATACGGACTTTTTCATTTATCAGGGGAGACATTAAAAAGTTGGTTAACTCGTACTACAGACGTTCCTTGGAAAGGTTTTTTAGTAGGAATCCTTATCACATGTTTGCTGCAAAGCAGCTCCGCAGTAATGATCATTACGATTGGACTAATTTCTGCAAGGATACTAACATTTCCCCAATCAATCGGGATTATTTTAGGAACAAATATCGGGACAACGATTACCACTGAGCTTATAACTTTTAATATTCAATCCTTATTAATTCCTCTAATCATTCTATCTATTGTTCTTCTATTTTTGAAAAAAAAGAAGTTCCAAAGCATTGGTTTAGTTTTGCTGGGCATTTCCTTTGTATTTATAGCTATGGATGGCTTTGAATTTTTAGCCTTGCCACTTAGAGAATTTGGAGTGATTGATCGCTTTATCTCCTCTATGAATGATAGCCTCCTACTAAGTGTAATAGCCGGAATAGTCATAACTGCAATTATTCAATCAAGTACGGCGACAACTGCAATTATTATGGGCTTCTTATCAGCGGGGTCGATGGAGTTAGCTACTGGTATCGCAATTCTACTGGGCTCTAATATTGGTACATGTGTAGATGCTTTTTTAGCCTCAATTGGTGGAGGCAGAGAAGCGAGATTAACAGCTTACGCCCATATATGGTTAAATCTAATCGGGGTGTTAGCATTTTATCCATTTATTGGTGCGCTCGCCGAACTTGGACCATCTCTTGCGAATAAAACGGAAGTGCAGCTTGCCCATATTAGTGTTTTATTTAATGTAATTTGTTCTCTATCTGTATTGCCTTTTGCTGAAGGCTTTGGCAAACTGATTATAAGAATTCATGGGCGAAAAATAAGTTAGGGAAGGAAGGGGTTCGTTGATTTTAGTAAGTGCCTGTTTGATTGGTTATGATGTCAAGTATAACGGATCAAATAATTTCACGGAGACAATTAACAATTGGCTGAAAGATAAAAAAGCAATACCTGTTTGTCCTGAAGTTCTTGGTGGGTTATCAATACCAAGAGATCCTGCCGAAATTGTTGGAGGTGATGGTGATGATGTGATCAATGGAAAGGCAAAAGTCATCACCAAATATGGAAAAGATGTGACAGAGGCTTTTCTAAAAGGAGCTCGCGAAACATTGACCATCGCTCTCAATGCAGGCGCAACAACCGTTATATTGAAGGAACGAAGCCCTTCTTGCGGTGGGTCTAATATTTATAGTGGAGACTTTAACGGAAATAAAAAACAAGGACTTGGGGTAACTGCAGCCTTATTACGAAGACATGGGATTAAAGTGTTTACAGAGGAAAACTTGGACCATTTAATTAATGAAATAGAAGCCGAAAAGTGATTCGAAGGAGGGGAGCTTGTATGGTACTTCAATTAGATAATGTATCGCTAAAAAAAGATGGTACATGGATTTTACAAGAAGTGAATTGGCATATTGAGAAAGGGGAACATTGGCTATTATTCGGACTAAATGGATCAGGAAAAACAGCGATTTTAAAAATGATTCATGCAGAATACTTTCCTACATCCGGGAGTGTTAAAGTACTAGACAAGAAATTCGGCAAACATTATCTTGGAGAAGAACTACGCTTAAAAATAGGGTTTGTTTCATCCGCCCTTCAAGAAAAGTTTCATCACAATGATAGTGCCTTTGAAATTGTTCTCAGTGGTGCTTATGCATCAGTAGGTTTGTATGAAAAGCCAACAGATGAGATTAGGGCAAAAGCAATTAGACTTTTAAAAGAATTCGGTTGCATCGAGTATGGGGATCGTATGTATGAGAGCCTTTCACAAGGTGAAAAGCAACGTATTTTAATCGCCCGCGCACTCATGGCCAATCCTAGCATTCTTATCTTTGATGAACCAACGAGCGGCCTAGACTTTATCGCTCGTGAACAGTTTTTAGAAACAATTGAAAAAATTTCACATGAGCAGAATGCTCCAACCATGATCTATGTAACTCACCATGTTGAAGAAATCCTGCCTGTATTTAAAAAGACATTATTATTAAAAGAGGGACAGGTCTTCTCCTCAGGCCCTACGTTAAATATTATATCAAGTGAGTCATTGAGCCAGTTTTTTGACCTACCTGTCCGTGTACATTGGGAAAATGAAAGACCGATGCTGTACAGAGTAAAGTCTTCTTAATAAAGAACACTGAACCCTCTAATGCTTGTTTATTTCTTGATTGTCAGGATAAATTAAACATGTAGAAGATTAGTTAAATAGATATCTTTATTAAAAAACAATAGAAAGAGGGATATTCATTGGAACAAAGCAAAGAACGAGAAAAAGTCATTCTAGTCGGATGCCAAACGACAGAAGATGATCTTCCTTTTCAATATTCAATGGAAGAATTAGCTTCATTAACAAAAACAGCTAATGGTGAAGTCTTGACAACATTGACCCAAAAACGAGAACGTGTTGATAAAGCCACTTACATTGGCAAAGGAAAAGTAGAGGAGCTTGTTGCACTGGTCAATGAATTAGAGGCAAAATTGGTTATCTTTAATGACGAACTATCTCCTAGTCAAGTTAGAAACCTTGCTGCTCAAGTTGAAGCCCGTATCATCGATAGGACCCAATTAATCCTTGATATTTTTGCTCAAAGAGCTCGTTCAAAGGAAGGTAAATTACAAGTTGAATTAGCGCAATTACAATATTTATTACCTAGACTTGGCGGCCAAGGTACACAACTTTCGAGACTTGGTGCCGGGATTGGTACAAGAGGACCAGGTGAAACGAAACTAGAAGCGGACCGCAGACATATTCGAAATCGGATTCATGATATCAAAACCCAGCTCTCAGGAATCGTTGAACATCGTGAACGTTATCGGGAAAGAAGAAAGAAAAACCGAACTTTTCAAGTATCGATTGCAGGTTATACAAATGCAGGGAAATCAACCTTATTTAATCGGCTAACCGAAGCTTCTTCATATGAAGAAAACCAATTATTTGCGACTCTGGATCCAATGACTAAAAAATGTATTTTACCGAATGGCTTTACGATTTTGATGACGGATACAGTAGGATTTATTCAAGATTTACCAACGAGTTTGATTGCAGCATTCCGCTCTACACTCGAAGAGGTAAAAGAAGCAGATTTGATATTACATGTCGTTGATTCAGCCAACCCGGATTACTTTCAACATGAAAAAACGGTTAATCATTTATTAAGCGAGTTGGAAACTGAGCAAATCCCACAATTAACGGTGTATAATAAAAGGGATGCCCAACACGTAGATTTTGTTCCATCGACAAGAAATGAACCCATACAAATCAGTGCATTAAATGATGAAGATTGTGAAAGGTTAAAATTAACAATTGAAACAAAAATGATCGAGATGATGACTCCATATCATGTCGTTGTCCCTTCTTCAGAAGGAAAACTATTAGCTCAATTAAAAAATGAGACCATTTTACGTGATTTATCATTTGACGAAGACAATCAAAAATATATCTGTAAAGGATTCACATTTGTCGATCATCCAATTTTTGGGCAAGTCCAACAATATCAGATAAAGAGATAAGGGGAAAAATATGTTTGATTCATTAAATTATGGGGAAATATTACAATCAGTAGTCACTGAAGTAGAAGGGCAAATCAAGCCTATTCATGAAAAAATTGATGCATTAATGGATTTAAATCAATATCGAGTATTAAAGAGTTTTCAAGACCATCATGTCAGTGACTCTCATTTTATTCCATCAACGGGCTATGGGTATGACGATTATGGACGAGATACTCTCGAAAAAATTTATGCTCAAGTTTTCGGAGGGGAGGCTGGATTAGTCAGACCGCAAATCATTTCAGGTACACACGCAATCTCGATCGCTTTATTCGGCGTGTTACGACCAGGTGATAAACTGCTATACATAACAGGAAAACCGTATGATACATTGGAGGAAATTGTCGGATTACGAGGCAATGGAACAGGGTCCTTAAAGGAATTCGACATTTCTTATCAAAGTGTTGATTTGCTACAATCTGGCGCTGTTGATTACGATGCCGTCAGCAAAGCGATGAAACCGAACACTAAAATGATTGGAATTCAACGTTCAAAAGGCTATGATACTAGACCTTCGTTTACTGTTGATGAAATCAAAGAAATGATCTCGTTCGTAAAAGAAATCAATCCAAATGTTGTTGTATTTGTTGATAATTGTTATGGTGAATTTGTTGAAGAACAAGAGCCTTGTCATGTTGGCGCAGATCTAATGGCAGGTTCTTTAATTAAAAATCCAGGTGGAGGAATTGTCAAAACAGGCGGCTATATTGTTGGAAAAGAAAAATGGGTAGAAGCTTGTTCATATCGGTTAACTTCTCCTGGTATTGGGGCAGAGGCAGGAGCATCACTTTATAGTCTACAGGAAATGTATCAAGGATTTTTTCTTGCCCCTCATGTTGTTGGTCAAGCTTTAAAAGGTGCTGTGTTCACAGCAGCGATGCTTGAGAGACTAGGCATGAACGCCAATCCGAAATGGAATAGTAAACGTACAGACCTAATACAGTCTGTTCAATTTGATGACCGTGATAAAATGGTCGCCTTTTGTCAAGCGATTCAGTTTGCTTCACCAGTAAATTCACATGTAACAGCTTATCCGTCTTATATGCCTGGATATGAAGACGATGTGATTATGGCAGCGGGAACCTTTATTCAAGGAGCAAGCATTGAATTAACTGCAGATGGCCCAACAAGACCACCGTATGTTGCGTATGTCCAAGGTGGTTTAACTTATTCACATGTTAAGATAGCTATATGTATTGCACTAAACTCATTGTTAGAGAAAAAACTAATTACGCTATAGAAGGAATGTTTATTTTACCTACCGTTAATTGAGCCTACCATTATTGATAGAAATATATAAGAGATCTAGTTGTTAGATTGAATGAAGAATGACTGGATCTTGGGGAAACTAGAAGAATTTTTTCATAATCTATAGTTGAAACTGACTAGTGACAATGATAATATCAAAAAAGATAATAGAAATATATAAAGTAACTAAAGTTGGTAGATCAATGGCATTATAATCGATTCGGTAGAGTCAGGAGGAACCAGCATGACAAAGCACACAAAAGAAGATATCCATAAATTGTGTGAGGAACAAAATGTAAAATTTATTCGTCTACAATTTACAGATATTTTAGGGATCATTAAAAACGTAGAAATCCCAGTAAGTCAATTAGAGAAAGCTCTCGATAATAAAATGATGTTTGATGGGTCTTCGATAGAAGGATTTGTTCGCATAGAAGAGTCAGATATGTATTTATTTCCTGATTTAGATACCTTTGTCGTGTTTCCATGGACAGCGGAAAAAGGAAAGGTTGCTCGCTTAATTTGTGATATTCATAACTCAGATGGAACTCCTTTTGCAGGAGATCCACGTAACAACTTAAAACGTATTTTAAAAGAAATGGAAGAGTTAGGATATACTAATTTTAATCTCGGACCAGAACCAGAATTTTTCTTATTCAAGTTAGACGAGAAAGGGGAACCAACCCTTGAATTAAACGACCACGGTGGATATTTTGATTTAGCTCCTACTGATCTAGGAGAGAATTGCCGTCGTGACATCGTACTTGAGCTTGAAGAAATGGGATTTGACATTGAAGCATCTCACCATGAAACTGCGCCTGGGCAACATGAAATTGACTTTAAATATGCAGATGCCCTTAGAGCCTGTGATGATATTCAAACCTTTAAATTAATCGTTAAAACAATTGCACGGAAACATGGATTACATGCGACTTTTATGCCAAAACCAATATTTGGGGTAGCCGGATCTGGAATGCACTGTAATCTTTCATTATTTAGAAATGGTGAAAATGTATTTTATGATCCAAATGCTGACATACAATTAAGCGAAACTGCCCGTCAATTTATTGCTGGAGTTGTCAAGCATGCACCTGCTTTTACTGCCATTACAAATCCAACTGTCAATTCCTACAAACGTTTAGTACCAGGTTATGAAGCACCATGTTATGTGGCATGGTCTACTAGTAATCGTTCACCGTTAGTACGGATTCCTGCATCTCGTGGTTTAAGTACACGGGTTGAAGTACGAAGTGTCGATCCCTCTGCAAACCCATATTTAGCTTTAGCTGTCTTACTTAAAGCAGGACTTGATGGAATTGAAAATAAATTAACTCCTCCTGCTCCAGTAGATCGTAATATTTATGCGATGGATCGTGAGGAAAGGTTAGCAGAAGGAATTATCGATTTACCACCATCATTAGCTAGAGCTCTTGAAGAGTTACACGCGAATGAAGTAGTTGTATCTGCACTAGGGCCCCATATTTATGAGCATTTTGTTGAAGCAAAAGAAATCGAATGGGATATGTTCCGAACACAAGTTACAGAATGGGAAAGATCACATTATATGAAAATGTACTAATATACAAAGCCTCGGCAGAAATTGCCGAGGTGTTTTTATATTTGATATCATACTAGATATTTAAAACAACAAGCTTTCATTATCCTATGTCCCTTTCATTATATTCATCTTTTTTCATATGGATTTTTAAAAGACTCCGATAATTAGTCGACTAAATTCTAAAACGAGAAACTAATGAACATCAAGCATAGCCGATACATAAATGACTATTGTCATATCCTGCACATGACAGGTATGACTTATCGATTTTGCACTTTTTCATTATAATAAAAAGACAAATGGGAAAAATAAAAAAGCGATAACAGTCTAGGAGGATTTTTATCATATGACAAAAGAGTTTCAAAGGAACCTACGAAAGAAGCTAGCGCCTTATGAAAAGGCAAAACTATCCAGCAGCATTTGGCAAATTGTTAATACCGTCATCCCATTTTTACTACTATGGTATCTTGCCTACAAGACTAACGGTATCGTCTTTCATTACATTTCTTCTGATTATACCGACAGCTGGTCTCCTTATAAGGATTTTTATTATATTCCATGATTGCTGCCATATGTCGTTCTTTAATAATAAAAAGGCTAATGAGGTTGTCGGAACAATAGCCGGGATCTTAACATTATTTCCATATAAACAATGGCGTCACGATCATAATGTCCACCATGCTACAAGCGGTAATTTGAATAAACGCGGTGTTGGTGATATATGGGTAATGACGGTTGAAGAGTACAAAAATGCATCAGTTGGTCGACGTGTTGCCTATCGATTTTACCGCAATCCCCTTGTTATGTTCATCTTGGGTCCTTTTTATTTAATATTAATTTCTAATCGTATGAATCGTAAAAAGGCGCGCTTTAAAGAACGATTGGATACCTATCTAACAAATGTTGCTATTGTGTGCATTTATGGAGTCATGTGTTGGCTGATTGGATGGCAATCCTTTTTAATGATTCAAGGCCCCATCGTTTTTATAGCAAGTGCACTAGGCGTCTGGCTGTTCTATATTCAACATCATTTTGAGGATACATATTTTGAAAAGGATAGAGAATGGAATTATGTAAAAGCAGCGGTTGAAGGGAGCTCCTTTTACAAATTACCCAAATGGGCTCAGTGGATTACTGGAAATATTGGTTATCACCATGTTCATCACTTAAGTCCAAGAGTACCAAATTATTATTTGGAAGATGTTCACAATAATCATAGCGAGCTAAATTCAGTTCTAACTGTAACAGTCCGTACTAGTTTAAAGGCATTGCAATACCGTCTCTGGGATGAGAGAGGTAAGCGGTTTATCGGCTTTAAGGACATTAACAAGCAAGCTGTGAAACACAAGCTTTCACAAAAATTGGCTGATTAAGAGGGGATTTTACGTATTCCCTCTTAATCTTTGTTATGATAATATTAGAAACTTTTCAGAAAAAGAGGCATGAAATGAAAAAAGGATTTCGAATCATACAAAGCAGTACAGGTGTATCACCTTATATTTGGGCTTTATTTGCCATATTGCCGTTTTATTTTATAATTCAGTGGTCTACCACAGTTGAAATGGTAACAGGAATCATCCTATCTATCTTTTTCTTTATATCCTACCGATTTGCTTTCATTTCGAAAGGGTGGGTACGATATTGTTGGACCAGTGTACTTATTGTTTTATCTGTCATTATGACAAGCTTTTTTACTTACGTATATTTTGCTTTTTTCTTAGCTTACTTGATCGGGAATTTTCAGCAAAAGTCCGCATTTATTACCTTTTATATTATCCACCTAGTGAGTACGGCGATTGCTATTAATGTCAATTTCATCACACCAACTGATTTATTTATTCAACAATTACCATTTATTGTTATTATTTTGATAAGCGTAATTTTAATGCCATTCAGTATCAGAAGTAGAAAACGGCGAGAACAATTAGAGGAACAGTTAGCCTTTGCTAATAAAAGGATAGCTAATTTAATTGTTCAAGAGGAGAGACAAAGGATTGCACGTGATCTTCATGATACATTAGGACAAAAGTTATCACTTATCGGCTTGAAAAGTGATTTAGCCAGAAAAATATTAGAAAAAGACCCGGAGAAAGCGAGATCTGAACTAAAAGACATTCAACAGACCGCTAGAATGGCTTTAAGCGAAGTGAGAAAACTTGTATCTGATATGCGCGGCATTCGACTAAAGGAAGAAATCAAACATGTAAAAGAAATCTTAGAAGCTGCAGGTATTCAATGGGAAATCGAGGGTGATTTTGGTTTATCTAGAGTTCCTGTGTTTATTGAAAACATATTAAGTATGTGCCTAAAAGAAGCTGTCACAAACGTAGTAAAGCATAGCCATGCTACGAAATGTAGTATTTCTATCAATCAAACGAATAATGAAATCATGATTACCATTACTGATAATGGGAAAGGATTTCGTGATAATGAATTATTTGAGGGTGGAAATGGAATAGCAGGTATGAAGGAAAGGCTAGAGTTTGTGAATGGGAACTTAACAGTAAATTCAGATCAAGGTGCGACTGTAATCTTTCAAATACCAAACGTAATTAAAAGGGGAGGAACAACATGATTACAATCGTGATTGCAGAAGATCAACAAATGATGTTAGGTGCTTTAGGCTCACTATTGAATCTAGAGGAAGATTTAGAAGTAGTGGGGAAAGCAAAGAATGGGGAAGAGGCAATTGCATTAGTTCATAAACACCAACCAGATATTTGCATTATGGACATAGAGATGCCATTGAAGAGCGGCTTAGAAGCTGCAGAAGAGTTGAAAGGGAAAAATTGCAAAGTAATTATATTAACAACATTTGCAAGAACCGGCTACTTTCAACGTGCACTTAAAGCAGGAGTGTGTGCTTATCTATTAAAAGACAGCCCGAGCGAAGAATTAGCCAATACGATTAGAAGTGTAATGGCAGGTAAGCGAATTTATGCACCAGAGCTAATGGACGACTTTTACAGTGAAGAAAATCCACTAACAGAACGTGAAAAAGAAGTTCTTGGTTTAGTTGCAGATGGCAGAAATACGAAAGAAATCGCTGAAGAATTAAAATTAAAGTCTGGCACAGTCCGAAACTATATTTCTACTATCTTAGATAAACTTGAAGTAAAAAATAGAATTGAAGCAATCTCCCGATCAAAAGAAAAAGGTTGGTTTAAGTGAATTAAAAAGTATTCTATTGACTAAGGCGCAAAATTGTTTAAAAATCTTGCGCCTTTTATTATTAGAGGTAGAAAAGTAATATCATTTTAACTAGGTAAACATCACTAAGTCCCATTGTTTAAGTGATTACTTTACTACTAACATTAATGTATATGCCGATAAACACCAATTACTTTGCCTAATATACTAACATTATTGAGAATAATAGGTTTCATTGTAGAGTTTTCAGGCTGCAAACGGAAAGAATCAGCCTCTTTAAAAAATCGCTTAACCGTTGCTTCATCATCCTCTGTCATTGCAACCACAATATCCCCGTTATTTGCTATACTCTGCTGCCGAACAATAACATAATCCCCATCTAATATACCAGCTTCAATCATACTGTCACCCATAATTTCCAGCATAAACAATTGCTCGTCAGATGGTGCAAGGTTTTCAGGTAATGGGAAGAATTCTTCAACATTCTCTATTGCTGTTATTGGTAATCCAGCGGTTACCTTCCCCACAACTGGAACATTAATTACATTAGGTTGTGGGATATTTAAATGTTCATTATCTAATATTTCAATAGCTCTTGGCTTCGTAGGGTCTCTTCGAATTAAACCTTTGCTCTCAAGTCTTGCTAAATGACCATGTACGGTTGAACTTGATGCAAGTCCCACTGCTTCTCCTATTTCGCGAACAGAAGGTGGGTAGCCTTTCTGTCGTACTTCACTTTTGATAAAATCTAAAATATCTTGTTGCCGTTTGGATAGTTTTGTTGTCATTATAATTCACCCCTCATCACTATTTTATTTCCTATATTATACCATGAAAATAACCCGTATACAAACATAAGTTCGAATTGATGCTTGACTTAAAACAAGTGTTCGTATTATAATTCAATTATTAAACAGAACATATATTCTAAATGGGGTGTATTTGTTGAAAAGATTATGGAAAAACTATTCTTACGCTATTATTCTTGTTGTTATTTCAATAGTTGCAACAACTATTATTAAAATTAACTTATCTACTAATCATCAATATATGACCATAACGGTTCAGAGCGGCGAATCATTATGGGAAATTAGCCAAAGGTTTGAAGAACAGCATGGTCTTTCAGAATTACAATTTATTGAGTGGGTTGAGAAAAACAACGGAGTTTCTAGAGACTTTATTATAGCGGGGAATGAATTAACCTTACCGATTCCAATCAGTCCAATCGAATTAGGTAAAGTCCGTAATTTAGCTAGCCAATAATGAGATACCAATTCTAGTTTTGTTCCAGTATAATATTCTTGCTTTTTTATCTATCTTTTGTTTCTATAGAATAGATATCAAATAAAGTTCATATTTGATAAGGAGGATAAAATGCTTTCTAAAGAAAAATTAGCTAGAATAAATGAATTAGCGAAAAAGGCAAAACAAACTGGATTAACAGAAACAGAGGCAAAAGAACAATCAAAACTTCGTGGAGAATATTTGCAAACTTTCCGTTCATCCATGCTAAATACTTTAAAATCAGTTAAAGTAGTAGATCCAGAAGGAAATGATGTTACACCAGAAAAGCTTAAAATCGTTCAACAACAAAAAGAAAAGCACTAAATAAAAGGAGTAAAACTTTTTTATAGATTATTCTAATAAAAAGTTTTACTCCTTTTACATTATAAAGCTTATTAATGCCAATAATACCAAAGGGATATTTGTCGAAAAAAGTATCATTCTTACAATAATTCATTTAATTTGTTGAATAAAATGAACGTTCCCATTATTATTAATTACGTAATCCATTACGCACAATCTAATAACTTTATTAGAGAAAGGATGTTAACAATGTTTGATGAAATTGATTCATTAGCTATATCGTCCATTAGAACATTATCCATTGACGCAATTGAGAAAGCAAATTCGGGACACCCAGGTATGCCTATGGGATCAGCGCCAATGGCATATACATTATGGAGCCGATATATGAACATTAACCCTAATAATCCAAAATGGTTTAATCGGGATCGTTTTGTCCTATCAGCTGGACATGGTTCGATGTTACTTTATAGTTTACTCCATCTTTCGGGTTACGATGTTTCCATGGATGATATCAAAAACTTTCGTCAATGGGGAAGTAAAACACCTGGTCATCCTGAATATGGACATACTCCAGGAGTTGATGCAACATCAGGTCCATTAGGTCAAGGTATTGCTATGGCTGTTGGTATGGCAATGGCTGAAAGGCATCTTGCTCAGATTTACAACAAAGAGCAATATCCATTAATAGATCATTATACATATAGTATTTGTGGAGATGGAGATCTCATGGAAGGAGTTTCTGCTGAAGCAGCTTCTCTAGCAGGGCATTTGAAATTAGGTCGCCTCATTGTTCTTTATGATTCCAATGACATTTCTCTTGACGGTGATTTAAATCAAGCTTTTTCCGAAAGTGTGCAAGATCGTTTTAAAGCATATGGATGGCAGTATTTGCGTGTAGAAGACGGAAATGATTTAACTGCTATTGCCAATGCAATTGAAGAAGCTAAGAATGATGATTCACGACCAACATTAATAGAAGTACGTACGGTTATTGGATATGGATCTCCAAATAAATCTGGCAAAGCAGCTTCACACGGAGCTCCATTGGGCGTAGAAGAAACAAAATTAACGAAAGAAGCCTATAAGTGGACATTTGAAGAGGATTTCTATGTGCCTCAAGAAGTGTATGATCAGTTCCGAAAACTAGTCCTTGAAAAAGGTGAGCATAAAGAGAGAGAGTGGAAAGAGCTCTTCAGCAAATACAAAGAGGCTTTTCCAGAACTAGGATCCGAACTACAACAGGCGATTAATCATGAATTACCATCGGATTGGTCGAAAGATATTCCCGTTTATGAAGAAGGAAAAAGTCTTGCTAGTCGAGCAGCATCTGGTGAAGTCTTAAATGCAATTGCAAAAAAATTACCATCGTTCTTTGGTGGTTCAGCAGACCTTGCAGGATCCAACAAAACATTAATTAAAGGATCTGCAGACTTCTTACCTACGTCCTATGAAGGTAGAAATATTTGGTTCGGAGTTCGTGAATTTGCAATGGGAGCGGCGCTCAACGGTATGGCTTTACATGGCGGCTTAAAGGTATTTGGCGGAACATTTTTTGTATTCTCCGATTACTTAAGACCAGCGATAAGACTAGCAGCACTAATGGGGTTGCCTGTTACGTATGTATTTACACATGATAGCGTTGCGGTCGGAGAAGACGGTCCAACCCATGAACCAGTTGAACACCTTTCCGCTTTAAGAGGAATGCCAAACCTATCTGTTATCCGTCCGGCCGATGGGAACGAGACAGCTGTGGCTTGGAAACTTGCTATTGAATCATCAAATCAACCAACAGCACTTGTATTAACTCGACAAGACTTACCGACACTTCCAGGCACTGTTAAAAATGCTTATGAAAATGTTGCTAAAGGAGCATACATTATCTCACCTGCAGAAAAAGAAACAGCTGAAATTCTTTTACTTGCAACTGGTTCTGAGGTTAATTTAGCGGTAGAAGCGCAAAAAGCACTAGAAACTGAAGGTATTTCAGCTTCTGTTATCTCTATGCCTTCATGGGATCGCTTTGAAAAACAATCACAAGCCTATAAAGATTCCATTATTCCTAAAAATATTAAAGCACGATTAGCAATCGAAATGGGCGCATCTCTTGGCTGGCATAAATATGTTGGAGATGAAGGAGATGTACTGGCTATTGATCAATTTGGTGCATCAGCTCCTGGTGAAAAAATTATTCAAGAGTATGGATTTACTGTAGAGAATGTTGTTGCTAAAGCAAAAGCATTATTAAGAAAATAAAGTAAATTAAGGAGTACAGGGATAATTCCCCCGTACTCCTTATCTTTTATCTAAGCGCTCACTGTTTCAGATTGTTGCAACATTTTTTCCTTACGCTTATCAAGTACACGAGCGAATATCGAGGCTAAAATTTGTTGAAAGAGCATACCAACCACAACTGGAAATACAACTGCAGAAGGGAAATAAGAAATGGCGATTACAGCTCCCGTACTTATATTCCTCATACCACCACTGAAGGTAAAAGAGACCAACATTTCATAGTCATACTTCAAGAGTTTGCCTATCCAATAAGCCAAGAAATAACCACTAAAGGAAACAAATATAACAACGACAATGATTGAAAGATAGCTTAACTTAAAATCCTTAAAATAAGGAGAAATTACAGCTCCATTTAAACAAACAACTAGAAATAGAAATAGTTTAGATATTGGAGCAAATCTTGGTTTCCACTTTAATACGACTTTACCATGTGTGAACTGATTTAGAGCCATCCCCGCAAGTGATGGCAATACAATCATATAGAGCAATCCGCTCATCATACTTGTAACGTCCATGTCTACTTTTTGTCCTACTAATAAAGATAAGCTTAGAGGAACGACAATGGGTGATAGAAGGGAATCAATTAATATGACAGTTAATGTCAGTGCAGCATTGCCGTTTTTCATCGTTACCCAAATGAAACTCGTTACCCCTGTTGGAATGACCATTCCAAGAATAATACCCGTAATCGTTAAGTGGTCTCCGCTAAAGGTAATATGACCAACAAACCATGCATAAAGCGGCATAATAATATGTAGAAAGGCAATAATCATAAAAACAGGCAAGGGATGAGTAATCACTCCCTTAATAGACTTCAGATTCATAGATAGACTTCCTTCAAATGTCATAAAAGCAAATAGCCAAGGGACTAGAAATGAAAAATCCCTAACATACGCTGAAAAAATAATCCCAACCAAGACAGCTACTGGTGTAGTAAAAGGCATCATTTTATTTAGTGTTAAATTGATTTGTTGCAACATGAATGGTCTCTCCCTTTTTAAACTATCTTTTATTATAAACCGAATGATTACTTTTAGAAGGAAAATGCCATAATTTTTGTCAGTTTAACTCTACAGTAGAATTCTTTTTCCAATTCGACAAAAGAAGGCTTGTTTTTTTACGTAAAGCGACAACCTCCTCAATACTTATCTTCTATAATAAATAATAAGGTAGACTAATAGAGGAGGAAACATGATGAGAACGTATCAACTATATTTAATCGATGAAGAGTTTGCCTCCCATTACTTCGGAAAAGAGCGGTTGTTTTATCAACTGTTTAAAGAATATGATGAGGCTGCAGGAGAATTAAAACATATTATAAAAAAACAAATTGATTTTATTACGAAACCTATTAATAGTTTCAGAATTCAACATTATTTACAGCATAACTTACAAAAATATATGAGTTTTCAACATAAAAATGGCAAATACTATTTAGAAGCTGGGAAGAAAAGTCGAGCTGAATTAGAAATAAAGAATCATTCTATCATATTAAAGTCAAATGGCCAATTCGACGCAGAAACGGTCTTTTTTGAAGTATTACGCAAAGCAGAATCATCCTTTTTAGCAATTGACATTGAAAATCAGCATTGTGGCTGGTTAAAACCTATAAAGGAAAGAAAATTTATCTAAAAGTTGGACAAATCTCCCCAAGAATATTGTATAATAACCTTTGGTTTAGTACACTTTATGGTAGACAACTTGAAGGAGGAAGTATTTATGGGAATGTATATTCTAGTTGGTGCATTGTGCTTATTAGCCGGTGTGGCGCTAGGTTTTTTCATCGCTAGAAAATATATGATGAATTACTTGAAGAAGAACCCACCAATTAATGAACAAATGCTAAAAATGATGATGATGCAAATGGGCATGAAGCCATCACAAAAGAAAATCAATCAAATGATGCAAGCAATGAATAAACAACAAGGAAAATAAAGTTTTATATAGGAATGAAGTTTTAAATAATCAGTTAGAAAATAGACCACTAAATGTTGATCAGTACTCAACGTTTAGTGGTTTTTTCTTAACAAATTGGTAACCAATTCTTCTTATAATTTTCACAAACTTTCCCCAATCTCTTAGTAAATTTACATTATACTTAAATTATTAGCAGAGAGGGGGCAGCTCTATGTATAAAATGCAGCTTGTTAATATTATAAATGAGGAAATATTAATTGAATATAGTTATCCCGATGATCATTTAATATCTAGATTTATTGAAACATGCAAAGAAACAAACGGTGCCGAGTGTTTTATTTTTGATCAATACCAAAGAATATACAAAAGTCAGTACATTTCATATGAAATTATTCGTAATGGAATAGAAAAAGTCTATCAAGTTTTCTTTAAAGCAAAAATTGGCCAATTAAAATAATGGTTTATTGGTCTACTATATAGTATTTTTAGGCTTGTTTTTATGATTTTGTATTAAACCCCTTTATATCATCAGCACTCTTAAAATGGAGTGCTTTTTTAGATAAAAAAAGTATAAGTGGAAGCGAGGAAGCCAATAGTTATCATTTGAATTGTTTTCTCAGAATATTTACCAAACTAATAAATATCTTTTCGTGTTTATCTTTGATAGAATTGATAAAGAATTTAAATTGGGGAGGAGTATAATGACTGACATAAATTTATTTCTTGCATTTGGTGCAGGTTTTTTAAGTTTTATTTCTCCGTGTAGTCTTCCGCTCTATCCAGCATTTCTATCTTATATTACTGGAATGTCTATTGGTGAACTAAAAAATGATAATGGTAGGCTTCAAAAGAGAAGTTTCATACATACGATTTGTTTTTTAATTGGTTTCTCCATTATCTTTATTGCGATTGGATTTGGCACATCCTTTATTGGACAGTTTTTTATCCAATATCAGGATTTAATCCGCCAAATCGGAGCAGTCTTTATTATTCTCTTCGGATTGATGGTTATAGGATTTATTAAACCAGAATTTTTAATGAAAGATCGACGGATGGAATTTAAAAGTCGCCCATCTGGCTTTATTGGGTCTATTTTAATTGGGATGGCTTTTGCAGCGGGGTGGACACCTTGTACAGGACCAATCTTAATGTCTGTGATTATGCTCGCTGGATCAAATCCAGAATCAGGTATAATCTATATGCTTGCCTATTCTTTAGGATTTTCATTACCTTTCTTGATACTTTCATTTTTTGTTGGAAAAATGGGTTGGATTCGAAAACATAATATAAAGATTATGAAAATAGGCGGATATCTCATGATTGTTATGGGAATATTCTTATTTTTCGATTGGATGACAGTAATTATTTCACTTTTAACTGCTTTATTTGGTGGTTTTACAGGATTTTAAGGCTTTAGGGAGGAATGGACGATGTCCAAAATTTTAATTGTTGATGATGCTAAGTTTATGAGAATGACTATTTCGAATATACTATCTAGAGCAGGTTATGAAATTGTTGGAGAAGGCGAAAACGGAAAAGATGCTATACGGCTATACCGTGAGTTGCAACCTGATTTAGTTATATTAGATATTACTATGCCGGAGATGAATGGGATTGAGGCAGTAAAGGAAATAAAAAAAGAATTTCCTCATGCGAAAATAATCATGTGCTCGGCCATGGGACAACAAAAAATGGTAGTTGAGGCAATTGAATCAGGAGCAAGGGATTTTATCGTCAAACCTTTTGATGAAGCCTGTGTGATCGATTCAATCAACCGAATTCTTGAGTAAATTATTTAGCTAACCATATTTGTATACTTTCCAAATGTGGTCAGCTTTTTTAATTGTAATATGCAGACAGCTTTTGATTACGTCAATGTTCATTGTATAATGATATTGGATTTAGTAGAAAAGGAATGAAGCACATGAATATTGCTATAATAACTTCAATCGGTGCCATACTAATGGCAATTTTTGCGATGATTGTAAGAATGAAAGCTGCGAAAAAACCAGCCTCAGTAAGAAAAATTTTATTACCTCCATTATTTATGAGTACGGGTGCTCTAATGTACATATTTCCAGAATTTCGATTAAATCCAATGGAAATTCTGGAATCGGTCGCTATCGGAATGCTTTTTTCTCTACTATTGATTAAAACTTCAAAATTTGAAATTAAAGGGAAAGATATATATTTAAAACGGTCACGTGCATTCGCCATTATTTTAATAGGATTATTAGTTGTTCGAATTGTAGCCAAACTTATTTTAAGTTCTACCATTGATATGGGGGAATTAAGTGGCATGTTCTTTTTGTTAGCATTTAGCATGATTTTACCTTGGAGATTGGCAATGTATCGGGATTATAAAAGGTTATTTTTACAACTTAATTCTCGAGTACGACAGAATTCTGTTTGAATCCACAAGACTATGTTAATTAAATAAACAAGAGCACCAATCAAATTATTGGTGCTCTTGTTTAGTGAAATAAGTGTTCATAAGGCTCTAATTCAATCCTTTTTTCTTCTAGTTTTTTACGAAGAAACTTATAATCTCTTTTAGGTGTCGCTAAAATGTAGCCTCTTATTACTAAATCTTGATCAATTTTACTAGCCTTTTCATTAAGAGCAAGTTCTCCAATTTTCCCCGCGATCTTATGCTTAGCCACATCTCGAAACAATTCAGGTACAGGTGAGACTAAATCAGATAATAATTCCTTCTCTTCTTGCTTCCATAAATTAATTGTTTCATTAACATAGTATTCCTCCCAATCCATGTCTGATTTTCCATCCTCTTTAGGCATTTTTTTCAGGAATTTTCGAAACATGAAAAATCCACCGATTGCAAATGAACCTAATAATACAACAACCCAAAATAAGATAAACCAGAGAAACCAGCCTTCTAACATCTTTCTCACCTTCATTTTTAATCTATAAAAATATTATATAATTTTTACTATATTCAGACAAGTATAGCAGTTTATCTATTAACATGAAACTAAACATAATTTAATTTTAAATAAATTTAATTATTTCATTTCTCTGAGTATGTACACAGAATGTTACGAATTTCGACATTGTTTTACATGTTTCGGTGGGGTATAATAAAGTCAGTTAGAGGAAATGACATATAAATGGGGCTGAATGGGGTACTGGTGTCCCCCGCGGTCTTCAAAACCGTCCGAGACCTGCGTGCCAGGTTTGCTGGGTTCGATTCCCAGGCGGTCCCGCCAAATTACATAAAAACTCCTAAAGTTGTGAAAACAAATCCGCAACTTTTTTATTTATATTTCAATATCACATTCAAATAACATTATGTGCTAAATACACAATTAATAAAAAACTCTTACCCCCGTACTAGCAATTACCCTACAATTATTTACTATATGTTTACTAAAATATAGCTGTCGCTAAAAATACTTACTTAAGGGTAGACTGCAATGGAACTTTTCATAACCGTCCGAGATCTGCATGCCAGGTTTGCTGGGTTTGATTCCTAGGCGGTCCCGCCAAATTACATAAAAAACTCCTAAAGTTGCGAAAACAAATCCGCAACTTTTTTATTTATATTTCAATACCACATTCAAATAACATTATGTGCTAAATACACAATTAATAAAAATTAACTCTTACCCCCATACTAGCAATTACCCTACAATTATTTACTATATGTTTACTAAAATATAGCTGTTGCTAAAAATACTTACTTAAGGGTAGACTGCAATGGAACTTTTCATAACCGTCCGAGATCTGCATGCCAGGTTTGCTGGGTTTGATTCCTAGGCGGTAAAGTTGCGAAAACAAATCCGTAACTTTTTATTTATTATTCAACATAACATTCAAACAACACTGTGTGCTAATTACACATTTTGATGAAATAATTCTTACCCCAGACTAGCAATTAACCTTTTAATTAATTCCTATATAACTTTAAACATCTAGGGTAAAAACTATAGATATCATCTTAAGAGTGGACTAAAATGACAAGTATAAGATCGATTGGTTTAAACTTCTATTATCAGGATGATAAAAATTACAATTTTTAGTTTGAGGATGAAAGAGAAGCAAAGTCTAATAAGAGAATTAAAATATGTTCTCATGTAATTAATTGCAATGATGAAACTTTTACAATAGAAATTTTAAAGGTAGCGATCTCCGCTGCCTTTTTTTATTGTTTTTGATAAACGTTCATTAAATTGTAATCTAAATTACAATCTTTTCAAAAAAAAAATGTTATACTGAAAAAAACAAATATTATAAAAACATGATGACAACCATTTGAAGCATGTGAAACAACAATGAAGAAAAGGGGTATAGAAATGCAAAACATCACCGTTCTAGGAGCAGGAATCATGGGGCATGGAGCTGCACAATTATTTGCCCAAGCAGGAAAAAAGGTAAGAATTCAGGCTAGACGAGAGTCATCTTTAGAAAATGCCAGAGAACTTATTACAAATAGTTTAGAAATTATGGTTGAAAAGGAAATGATCACTCAAGAGAAGATGGACCAAACGTTAGCTAATATTACGTATACAACAGATTTACGTGAAGCGATCGAGGGCACTGAGTTTATCCTTGAGTCCATTCCAGAAGTACTTGAAACCAAATTAGCTACATATGAAATTATTGAAAGCGTTGTCTCTGAAAAAACGATAATTGCTTCAAATACATCAACTTTTCCATTGGCAGAATTAACCCAAAAAGCAAAGCATCCGGAAAGGTTTATCATTACTCATTATTTCAATCCGCCACAAATTGTACCAATTGTTGAGATTGCTCGCTTTGAGAAAACTGATGACAGTGTAGTCCAGGCAGCTTACGACTTATTAAAAGAATCGGGTAAATCACCTGTGGTTCTTAAAAAGGAAATCACTGGGTTTATTGTAAACCGTGTTCAAGTTGCATTTCTCCGCGAATGTTTCAATTTAATTGAACAGGGAATTTGTACGGCAGAAGATATTGATATTGCTGTCAAAGGCAGTATGGGCTTTAAATGGGCATTTTGTGGTCCGTTAGAAAGCCAAGACTTAGCAGGACTTCATACTACAAAAGCAATGGTCGGTAACATAATGAAGGATCTTTCTAACACAAGAGAAGTACCAGGATTCTTAAATGAAATGGTTGAAAAGGATGAACTGGGTATTCGATCGAATCAAGGATTCTATAAATATGATGATCACGGTGAAGAAGCTATCCGAACAAGGGATGATAATTTCTTAGATCTTCTAAAGTTAATGCAACAAAAAGAAGCAAAAGCTGTTTTATCTAAATAAAGAGTATTCCAAAAAACACCATGTGCAAAGCACATGGTGTTTTTTATATGAACAGCAAAAGTTCAACTAAAATTCATAAAACTTCGTTTTTCAGACCTTGAAAAGGAGACTAATAGATGGTTTAATTTATATAAATAACCACATATTGATAAGCAGCTCTAGAGATTTAGTTTATTCTTGTTTGCACTTTTGTGAATAAACGCACATACCTTTTTGTGGATAGAAGGGAAGTTATCTACTATGATAACGGTTGAACATGTGTTAAAAAGTAAAAAACCTACTGATCAAACAGTTCAAAACCATAGGAAATCATTAAGATGGCAAATTATTAGTGATATCATTCACCTTGTAAAGGCAATGGAAGTCAAGCACATCAATGGTTGGGAGGGAATCCCTTTTTCTAATATAGATGGGCTTATGTATCAATCCAGATATTCAACGGAGGAACTCCTTGTCTTAGAAGATGTATTAGAAAATAAGTTCGAAGGGTTTCTATATGATATATACCAAAAGGAATATTATCAGCTTTAAAAATTAGTAAATGAAGTTCATTTCTTACTGTCCCTTAACCCTGATAATAACAAAAGACAACTCGAAGGCTGCTGTTTGCAGCCTTTTTTTTCAATTTCAGCAGGAGAATACTCTATATATCGTGAAAAGTATAAATTGGAACAAAGAATATGGAAGGTGTTTAACATGTCAAAAAGAAAGATGCTAGCAGACGAATCTCAAATATATAAACGTGAAAAAACAAAACCAACAAAAAAAGTCGGCAAACGAACAAAAAGAATAGAAGTGGAATGGTCTCATTTATTTCGGTTTGCAATTATGTTGTTCTTTGTTGGAGTCGTCGTTTTTCATTATTACTTAATAACCGAAAAAGCGCTGCTTAGTTATTACCAATCGATCTGGAGTAATCATAAACAAACTTTATCTCCGGTCCTAATATTTTTGGGCTACAGCTTTTTGATTTTTCTCGTTGGCTATTATATTGGAAAAAAGAGAAAATAATTATTTTAAATATTGAGGGAAATATGAAATATTTTATATAATTATAAAATGTAGTGTATGAAAAGATTTGGAGGGAATATGTATGAGTCGTTTAGAGAGACTCAAGATGAGGAAAGTTGGAACAAAACATTTACAGCAATTCAATCAATTATTACGATATGTTTTTCAAGTAACAAATAAAGATTTATTAATGGTTGGCTGGGAAGAGCGCGAAATTGCATTAGCTAAACTACCAGTGTTAGAACAGGCTGATGTCCTCGGTTGGTTTGATGGAGACAAACTTATATCCCAAGTAGCCGTCTATCCTTTTAAAGTCAATATCTTTGGACGCATCTATGATATGGGGGGACTAACTGGAGTTGGAACTTATCCAGAATATGCAAACATGGGACTAATGAATAAACTGATGCAACAGGCCCTAGCTGAGATGCAAAAACGAAAACAATCAATTTCCTATTTATATCCTTATTCTTTTCCCTATTACCGGCGAAGGGGTTGGGAGATCATTTCCGATAAAATGACCTTTGAGGTTCGCGATTATCAATTTCCTAAACCGAAAAAGGTTTCAGGTTATGTTGAACGTTTAGATGTAGAGCATCGCGATATTAAAGCTGTATACAAAACTTTTTCCAGCAAAAAACATGCGGCTATGATTCGAAATGAACTGGCTTGGGATGAATACTGGAGATGGGATTTGGATGATATAACAGCAGCTGTTTACTATAATCCATCACACGAACCTCAAGGTTATCTTTTATACTGGATTTCCGAAGATATTCTTCATATTAAAGAAATGGTTTATAATAATCAAGAAGCACGGAATGGTCTTTGGAATTTTGTTAGTGCTCATTTTTCTATGGTTACAAAAGTAGTGGGCAGTACGTATATGGACGAACCTCTAGCATTTTGGTTAGAAGATGGGGACATTAAAGAAACAATTTCACCTTATTACATGGCACGAATTGTAGATGCAAAACAATTTATTGAACAATATCCTTTTAAAAATATTGGAAAAGAATTCACGCTAACCTTACAGCTTCACGACCCTATTTTAGATTGGAACCAGGGGACTTTTTCACTCCAAGTTTCTCCATCTGGTCAAGGGATTCTTCATCGAAGTAATGAACAACCGACTGCCTCTCTCGATATTCAAACACTGACCACCATGCTATTGAGCTACAAAAGACCTGCTTATTTAGCAGATATCGGTCGCCTTACTGCTGATCAAGAAACTGTAGAGATATTAGAGAATTTAATTGAACGACAAACTCCTTATTTTTCTGATTACTTCTAACTATTTACTTAAAAGCCTTCGTTATTATAGAAGGCTTTTTTAGTTTTATAAACAAAAACAAATTTATTAACTTCGGATTTAATTAGAAAATTATCGGTTTATTTCATAATTTAGTAAAGCTCAATCATATAATGAAGAAAGTTTTCAAAAAAGTCGCAGAACCTTAACGAATTCCGGCATCTTTCTACGTTTTTTTTATCATGGAAAACATTTATGTTTGTTATCAATAAACCCGACAAAATATGTGATAAACGTTGATAAAATGGTCCGAGAAAACTCCTACGTATAATTAATTTCTTTTTGGGCATTATCTATAAGAAATTGACGAAAGTGGTGAAGGTGAGTCGATGGATTTAAAGAAAGCTCTTCAAAAACATACAATTTATCAACATTATAAAAATTGGTACGTTCTAAATGATGATTTTAATTGGAATGTTAAATCACTATATAAGACCATTTTTAAACATATGGATTTTATTTATGATACACCTGTTATTTTTTGTTCAACTCTTGAAGCTAATAAAATTATTAGTGCATTAGGGGATGAAGAAAATGAATATTTACGATATGAATCAGGAGTTTATTGGAGAGAATTAGGCATCATTTTTATTTTCTGTTTTGACGAACATATCTCTCTAATCGAAACCCTTTTCCACGAGTTCCGTCACGTCATGCAAGATCACAACCCAATTTTCCGCCATTATTTCGAATCGGATAAAAAATT
Source organism: Niallia sp. XMNu-256 (assembly GCF_036670015.1). Lineage (NCBI taxonomy): Bacteria > Bacillati > Bacillota > Bacilli > Caryophanales > Bacillaceae > Niallia > Niallia sp. XMNu-256. Next base: position 2,241,052 of record NZ_CP137636.1, on the reverse strand, counting down.
ACCCTATAAAGAACGGGTCACCGAAATTGATGCCTTTCATTTTGCCAAAGAAAAAACAATTGAATTTTTAACAGCGATATAAAAAGATGCTCATTCCTGTGAGCATCTTTTTATATTCAACTGTACTATTCACTTTAATGAGTTTTTGTAAACGTGGAAAGATTTTTCGCTGTAGGATTTAAATAAAGTGATCCGTAATGTAAAAACTAATAACCGATCGATATCTGAAAGGAGAGGATAAACAATGCCTAACGTTGAAGTAAAATGTTCTGTGTCCAATTGTGTTTTTCATGCTAAAGGTAATGTGTGTGGAGCCGATAAGATTACAATTGATATGGATTATTCATCGAAGTATGACACAGAGTTCTCAAATGAGTTAGGTTTCGAAAGGAAAACAGAAGAAGCGAATGAGTCATCAGAAACTTGTTGTAAAACATTTAAGCAAAAAAAATAAAGTAAATTTGTTAAAATAACGGTTAGAAATTCACGTTAATGAACTGCACTCATTCTGGTATTTAGATTATATATTTAATCCGAATGCCGGGCAGGGTGCAGTTCAGACAATTTAATATCCTGGAATATAAAGGATGTTTGTAAGTTTATGTCGAAATAATAAGGAGAATGTAAAACATCCATGGAGGTAACTAAATGAACTTTTTGAAACGTTTTTTTAAAAGAGAGGATGTATATCATCCCCCCACTAGAGAATTTTTAAACAAGAAAACAGAGGAAAATCAACTTATAATGAAACAAAAAGTCGATGATTACTTTGCTTATTTATTAACTGTCTATAACAATTATGTGGACGACTATAATAAAAACAAAGCCATTCGGGAACTTCTTAACAAAGAAACAGAGATTGAAGCTTATATAAGGAATATTGACAATGGAATTCGTTTAACTGGAAAGGCAATGGAACAAATTAAATCTGCCCCTTACGTCTACCAACTCCCCAAATCCATTCAACAATATCTGTCCGCTTCTAAAACACAATTTCTTCTCAGCTTGGAACATCATTTAAAACGAGATGAGGTCATTAAACAATTGCTTACTAATCAAAAAAACTTAGCCCTTACGATGGATGATGCTAACGCATTTCTAGCAAAATCAGACCAACATTTAAATTCGGCTATGCACTACATGGATACGGCAAGGGAAATATTATAATAGATGGACTAACTTTACGGAACCTTTATGAAATTGATGTATAATTGCTGTAAATCCATTAGTTTAGGAGGGTCTAAGTGTCAAAAAGAAAAATAGTAATTACAAAAAACTTACATGTAGATTTAGTTCGCCAAATAGAAGAAATTGTGCCTAATTGGGAAGTAATTATTGGCAAAGACAAAGAAGTATGGGGAGGATCCCATATAAATGATGCCGAGATCATTGTAGGCTATCAATTTTCACTTGATACTTTTGCTAATCTGAAATGGGTTCAATCTTCAAGTGCTGGAATTAATCATTTCCCAATTAAACAATTTATCGAGAACGACATTCTGTTAACGAGTGCTAATGGAGTCCATGCGTATCCCATTTCAGAAACTATCTTTGCGTATTTATTGAGTCTAACGAGAAAATTGAATACATATGTAAAAAATCAACAAGCAAAAGTTTGGCATCATGGAGGAATTAAACAAGAGATTCACAAGAAAACAATTGGCATTATTGGTGTCGGTGCAATTGGAAAAGAAACAGCAAAAATCGCTAAAGCGTTTGGAATGAAAGTTTTGGGGGTTCGATATTCTGGTTTGCCTGTTCAACATGTTGATGAAATGTACACACCTAACCAGTTGCATCTTGTATTACCACAATGTGATTATGTTGTCGTTACCTTACCTTTAACAAAAGAAACATACCATTTATTTAGCGAGGAACAATTTAAACAGATGAAACCAACCGCTTTTTTTATAAATGTAGGTCGAGGATCGCTTGTTAATGAAGAAAAATTAGTTAGAGCCTTACAAGAAGGAGAAATTGCTGGCGCAGGACTTGACGTTTTTGAACAAGAGCCACTTGATGTAAAAAGCCCACTATGGAATATGGATAATGTAATCATCACCCCGCACACCGCAGGTTCTACCGAATATTATAATCAACGGGTTATTGAAGAGATTTTCATCCCTAATTTAAAGGGATATCTAGCAGGAAACAAGCCTTCTATTAATTTGGTTGATTATTCAAAAGGTTATTGAGAGATTGAGTGTTTAACGCAAAAATACTGCTGTCATTTGTTACCTGAGCGAAAGGAAAGTACTATAACGAAGGGCATTGACAGCAGGCGAATAGCCCCTTGCTTTATGTAAGCAGCCTGATGACTAATAGGACGACTTTTTTGATAATCATCATCGACTTCCTTTCCAACTCTCTCATATACAAAACCCGAAAAATATTAATTTGTTAAAAACCCTAAAAAACAGATAAAAAGAGTAAAGCATAGTGCTAAACTCTTTTCTAAAATCATTTGAAATTCTCTTTTAACATTTCCTCAATGGCATACGCAACCCCATACTCCACATTTGTTTTTGTCGTAAACTTGCATAAACGCTTTATTTCATCAGGCGAATTGCCCATGGCAACACTATATCCGACTCGTTCCAGCATATCTTTATCGTTGAAATTATCGCCTAGTGCCATCACTTCATTCATATTTATTCCCAGTGAACTCGAATAAATTTGCAACGCAATGCCTTTCTGAGCATCAGGGTGATTAAATTCTAGATTAATATCACCTGAAGACGTTACCGCTAGATTTGTTTCATGCTCAAATCGTTTATAAAGGCTAGAAAGGACTTCCTTTTTTAAGGAAAATACGAGAATTTTGTAGATGACAAGATCTTTGAAAGTAAAAATATCCTCATTACTTTTGATTACAGTAATATCCTCATTTTGTATCCGATTATGGGCAGCCTCCCTAAGTTCCTCTTCTGTGGCATCTGGATTGGCCGACTTTACAATATCCATCAAAACTTTAATAAAATACTCTCGACTCACCGAATAGACACCATCGTTTGTATAAAACTCTAAATAGATATCGTCAGTGGGGCAGGCCTTAACAATTTCACGACATAAATCCAAATCCATTGGGATACTTCTTAAAAGATTCCGTTCTATATCATAAATATTTGCCCCGTTTAAACAAATAATTGGACAGGTAATACCAACCTTATGGAGTGGTTTTGTCGCTGCTGACAAAGACCTCCCTGTTGCTACGACGAACTGTACCCCTTTATCCATTGCCTTTTTAATTGCATTCGCATTTTCTTCACTTACTTCACTATGTTCATTTAATAAGGTTCCATCTAAATCAGTAGCAATTAATTTTACCATTTTATTACCCCTGTTTCATTTATGTAGTATCTCAATTTTAACCCATTAGGATTAGTAATCAACTATTTGCATGTTTTAAAATTGAAACAAAGGGGGATCAAAGGAGGTCAATTTAAGGCTTAATATTTTCTCTACACTAAAATAATTTTAATAAAAAATCTCAAATGAATCCTAGATTTATAACGAATATTTCTAAACTGATATGGTTACGAGTGATTGACCAGGCATTATTCGCCAAGTTGGGGGGCTTAAAAGCCGTAAAAAGCTTTTACCATAATGGAATTGCGGTAATCATGGATAACTCATTCGACGCAATAGCAATATCACCGCTTATGCAGGAATTTATGAGGAGACAATCACCCAAATCATAAAGCAACTCCAATGTTTCTAAAGCTAACTGTACATTGCCCCTAGCCATTAAGTAAAACCTCCATACTATGAATTTTTCAATTTAAATAAAATTACTATATTTTATAATTGTATATTATAAAAACCCCGGAAAGTCTCCGGAGTTTTTTCTTATTCATAAGATTCAATTGCTTGTTCTAATGCATTGAATGCCTGCCCAAAGGCTGCTGATGATGATACATCTCCAGCTTGCTGTAGCTGGACCTTTGCATTTCTAGCTTGTGTTAATGCCGTAATAACGTTTTCAATCATCGTACCTTTATCTCCGTTTTGCTCTAACGCTTGCACCAATGTTTCTATACTGCGATCTAAATCAGTTGATTCTGGATAATCATAGGCCTTTTCTAGTTCTATTTTCACTTGTTGTAATAACTCTTTCACTTTGTTCCCTCATTTCGTTGTATGATCATAAAGTATTTTCACCTAAATGCTAACATACTATGTAAAATTTAATTTAGATTATTACACAGCCATTTGGAATGGCGGATGCACTCAATATTCAAGACACGAATCGTGCTGGTTTGGTACATCAAGGTCAGTCGATCTGTTAACTTATTTGATTCTAGCTAAAGAGGGCTGGACCCTAATAAAAAACTTTTTCATTCTTCTGATTTTATTGAATCTCAGCTTGATTATCTTTTTTCTAGAAAACTAAAAATGATTAAAACGGTAAATTATTAATTGGTCTTCTGATTAAAAAGTAAGGAGTATTCGTACATTTTTTCATTATTTGATTTAAAAATTATTCTATTTCTTGTAATAATTATAGAAAAATCTAATAAATGATTTTAATTCTAACATGAATATGTTATTATTTATTTGGCTTCAAAATACAGTTGAGGACAACAACAAATTATTAGTATAATAATTTGTGAAAGCACTACCAAAATATAATTCTATTAGGAAATAGGTGAATCGTCATGAAATACAGATCAGCTTTTGATATCATCGGACCAGTCATGATAGGGCCTTCTAGTTCCCATACAGCTGGTGCAGCTCGAATTGGCCGAGTGGCCCGAACTTTATTTGAAAAGCAGCCGAAAAAGGCGATTATTTCACTATATGGTTCTTTTGCTAAAACGTATAAGGGACACGGAACGGATCTTGCCCTTGCAGCAGGATTATTAGATTTTGATACTTTTGATGAACGGCTTCCAGAAGCATTAGAAATTGCGAAACAATCTGGAATGGAAATTATTTTTAAAGAAGAAACAGCTATACCCGAACATCCAAATACCGTTAAAATTAATTTGTACGATGAAAATGGCAGTGAGTTTGAATTAATTGGTATTTCTATTGGTGGGGGCTCAATTGAAATAACTGAGCTTAATAGTTTTAAACTAAAATTGTCGGGAGAACCTGCTGTATTGGTTCTTCATAATGATCGTTTTGGAATCATTAGTTCTGTAACAACCATATTCTCAAAACATCAAATAAACATAGGACATATGGAAGTTTCTCGAAAGGATAAAGGGGAAACTGCTATTATGGTTATTGAAGTCGATGAAAAAATAAATGAAACCGTTATCGAAGAGTTAACAGCTCTTGAAAATGTAACAAGGGTTATTCGCATCGTTGACTAATTTTAAATAGTACATCTGAAAAGAAATCCAACATCAGGAGGGCAATGTGATGTTTCGTAGTGTAGCAGAGCTGGTTTCAATGGCTGAACAAAATAACGTAAAAATTGCTGAAATTATGATCCGTCAGGAGATCGAAGTAACAGGTCTCACACGGGAAGAAGTTATTAAGAAAATGGACGTAAATTTAACCGTTATGGAAAATGCTGTTGAACGAGGGTTGAAAGGGGTTAAATCTCATACTGGTCTAACTGGTGGTGATTCCGTCCTTTTACAAAACTATATAAAAAGTGGGAAATCTCTATCTGGGGATCTATTATTAGACGCTGTAAGTAAGGCAATGGCTACAAATGAAGTAAACGCAGCAATGGGTACCATTTGTGCGACACCTACAGCTGGTTCAGCTGGAGTTGTTCCAGGGACATTGTTCGCTGTACAATCAAAGCTAAATCCAACGAGACAAGAAATGATTGAATTCTTGTTTACAACAGCAGCATTTGGCTTTGTTGTTGCCAATAATGCATTTATTTCAGGTGCAGCAGGTGGCTGTCAGGCAGAGGTCGGCTCAGCAGCAGGGATGGCAGCAGCAGGGATTGTTGAATTGGCAGGAGGAACACCTCAACAATGTTCAGAAGCGTTTGCAATAGCGTTGAAAAATATGCTTGGCTTAGTTTGTGATCCTGTTGCTGGTTTAGTTGAAGTACCTTGTGTAAAACGGAATGCAGGGGGAGCATCTAACGCATTAACTGCGGCAGATATGGCACTTGCTGGTATTTCAAGTCGAATTCCATGTGACGAAGTAATTGGAGCAATGTATGCCATCGGACAAACCCTTCCAACAACATTACGTGAAACAGGAGAAGGCGGCTTAGCAGCAACTCCAACAGGACGTAGACTGGAAGTTGAAATTTTTGGTGAACCGAAAGAAAAGTTAGTCGATTACATCAATTAATATGATGAAAGGGTATCCGAATGTCATCTGACTTTTGGATGCCCTTTTATTCTTTATATCTTGATAAATAAACAAATGTTATTTCAGAGTTTTTAATTTTTTCAACATCTATTATCCTTTATCCTTATCGGACCGATATTTAGATGATGACTATCGCAAAGAAAGTTTAATTAAAAAAGTGGAGATACTGATGATTATTTTGTAAATCGATTGGCATAACTAGAGGCTACGAATGAGTCTGGCTTTATTTTCGGTTCAACTCCCATTGATTCAATCCTTGAAATCATTTCCTCAACAAAAATTCTTGTTTTGTTTCGATTTCCAGCACCAATATCTAAATGTCCTTCCATTGTAAAGCTAGCCCCTTTATAAATATAAGGAAGAACAATATTAATCAGTATATTTTTTCTTTCTTCATTAAATAGGGAGACAATTTCTTCGGTTAAAGAGGTTTCTTTTGAAATTCTTTCATGTAAGTGTTTCATTCGTTCTCGAATAACGACCTTATGAATACATGCCCAAGCCCCTTTTCCTTCATTTAAGATAACTATTCCTGTTATGAAAACAGTATATTTATCATGGACTTGGGAATCTGTACCGATCATTAGGCGGAAATTACCATTGCGATACAGCTTCATAAATTTAATAATCCGATCAAAAACATCTTCAAAGTTCATATTGCGTTCTTTTAAGTTGTGAAAGTAACCAATATTATTAACTTCAGTGCTCATATAATCCCCCACAATGTTTATTTTAGATTTAAAGTTTATATATTCATAGATATGCAGATTTCGCTTTATTTAGTGGGGAATTGGGATAAGTTTATAAAAAAAGTTGAAACTTATTTTATATATAAACGTTTATACCTTATAATAAATTATAAAATTTAATTGTATGGTTTTGAGAAAATCATAATACTTTCCAAAAATAATGACTTAATACCTTGTTTAACGTCATATCATTTACTAATTATTTAAGATTGCGAATGAATTGAGGATGTTTGACCTCTTTTCAATTAAAGCATTATAGATTACTATCAATACATGAAATCATACCTATATTAAGATAAAATATAGGACAACCTTTTATAAACATAGTAAGAATCATACGCTCTTTGAGATCTTGACATTTTACGATCAAGGAGTATAATGAGAATCTGCAAAAACATGTAGATTCGTATAATCGTAAATTGCACAAAATTGGAAATATATTAAATTCGCCTGCCGAATTTGCAGCCCGGATTTTTCATTACACTTTAAAAAGCCATATCCTCTGGCTTTCGCCTGACTAGGACGTCCTGTCCGTCGTCGAGCTCGCTTGATAAGTTAATTTAAAAAGTCAGAGGCATCCACCGGAGGCTTAATTTCATTCAGAGGGCTTTTAACTCTCGCCAATGAAGTTTAATAATAGTTTATGAGATTATCACGAAATATTTGAAAATTCAACAGAGAACCGTGTATAATAGTTCGTTAGAAGGTGGGACTAAAATGAATCAGGTAAATAAAGGGGAAAATATATTTAATAAATTTATTGGATTTTATTTATTAATTGTATTTTTACTTTGGATGAAGACATATCTAATACAATTTACACAATTTGACTTAGGAATTGAAAGTGCCTTGCAACAATTCTTACTATTATTAAATCCGCTAGGATCTTCCATGCTTTTTCTTGGGCTTGCCTTTTTATTTAAAGGCCGAAAGAAATATACTTGGCTCATGCTCATTTATTTTGTATTGACCATTTTATTGTATGCCAATGTACTTTATTATCGATTTTTTAATGACTTTATAACATTGCCTACCATTTTTCAAACACAAAACTTTGGCGATGTAAGTACCAGTGTTCCATCGCTTTTAAATGCATACGACATATTATTTTTTGTGGATATTTTTGTGGTCATTGGATTGCTCTTATCGAAAAAAATAAAAATTGAAATGAAAGATATGAAACGACGGACTGCTACGGCAATTATTTCTTTATCTTTAGGGATCTCTTGTCTAAACTTAGCTTTAGCTGAAGCAGACCGACCACAACTACTAACAAGAGGTTTTGACCGTAATTATATTGTTAAATATTTAGGTATGTACAACTACACCATTTATGATGCAGTGCAAAGTACAAAAGCTTCCGCACAAAGAGTTACGGCAGACAGTAATGATATCACTGAAGTGATTAACTTCACTCAATCTAATTATGCTGAGCCTAATCCAAAATATTTCGGTGCGGCTAAAGGGAAGAACGTGATTTATTTACATTTGGAATCCATGCAATCATTTTTAATGGATTATCAGCTTAATGGGGAAGAGGTAACACCCTTTTTAAATTCGTTAATACGCGAAGGAAACACCATGTACTTTGATAATTTTTACCATCAAACGGCTCAAGGTAAAACAGCCGATGCAGAGTTCATACTTGAAAATTCTTTATACGGATTGCCGCAAGGGTCTGCTTTTACAACGAAAGGACTTAATACTTATCAGGCAGCTCCAGCAATTTTAGATCAGGAAGGGTATACTTCAGCCGTGTTCCATGGCAACACGGGAACATTCTGGAACCGAAATGAAATGTATAAGTCTTTTGGGTATGATCATTTCTTCGATGCAAGTTATTATGAAATGAATCCCGAAGATCTTGCCGATTACGGCTTAATGGATAAGCCTTTCTTTGAACAATCGATTCCATTATTAGAATCTTTACCACAGCCATTCCTTGCTAAGTTCATTACGGTGACAAACCATTATCCATATCCATTAGATGAGGAATTAGCTACCATTGCTCCGGCTACGACAGGGGATAAATCAGTTGATACGTATTTCCAAACGGCTCGATATGCTGATGAAGCATTAGAACAGTTCTTTGCTTATTTAAAGGAATCCGGATTATATGACAACTCCATCATAATTATGTATGGTGATCACTATGGCATTTCTAAAAACCATACAACAGCGATGGAGCAAATTTTAGGTAAAGAAATCGGTACGTATGAAAATACTCAGTTGCAACGAGTTCCGTTATTTATTCGTGTTCCTGGAGTAGAGGGTGGAGTGAACCATGAAGTAACTGGACAAATTGATTTGCTGCCAACACTCCTGCATCTTTTAGGAATGGATACAAAAGACTATGTCCATTTAGGAACAGATATTTTATCAGAAGAGCATGATGAACTCATCCCATTCAGAAATGGTGAATTTGTAAGTCCAACCATTACTTTTGCAGATGGAAAATTCTTTGATAGTGTAACAGGGTTAGAATTAGATACTGAACGACTAGAAGAAGCTAAGCAATTACAAGATAGTGTAGAACATAAATTAGCCCTATCTGACAAAGTCGTTAATGGTGATCTCTTAAGGTTTTATACACCTGAAGGCTTTACCCCTGTAGATCGATCCCAGTATAACTATAATAACGTAGTAAATGAAGAATCAAATGAATATTAAGTAAAACATTTGTAAAAAAGCAACCATTGGTTGCTTTTTTACTATTTTCATAATGAAAAAAACAGCACTCACCATTGTGCTGTTTTTTTAAAAGCCAAATATTCCTTTTAGAAAACTCTTCTTTTTTCTCGGTTTAATTTTCGTTTCTTCTAACGAGGCAGCTGTTTGTACTTCTCTAATTAATAACTTTTCTAAATTGCTGATTTGTTCTTTAAGATTTGTAATCTGATTCTGTAATTCCTCAATTTCGCGACGATGCTGAAGGAGTTGATAGGAAACAACTGAATCTGCTTTTTGATATAAACTTAATTCTAAGTTTTTAATTTTTTCCTCAATTTCTTCTAAGTCAGTCTGTTGCATTTCAGTTTGTACGCTCCTTACCACACCGGTTCGATTATTTGCTTTTACTGTAATATCCTGGAGGAGGACTCCATCCTCTAATTGTTTTTTTACCTGTTTTAATAATTCGATATCTTCCTCTGTAAAAATAAAGTGACCAAGATCATTCCTCGCCATTTCCAATCCCAGTTGTTTGACCCATCTTTGAACTGTTCTAGTTGAAATGCCAAGCAAATCGGCTACAGACTTTGTATTCAATAGAACCCCTCCTTATCTTAATGCTTCTCTGTTTCTACCTACATTCCTGCAACAGCGACAAAACAAGAAGAGATTCGCTAAAAAAAGTTGCAAAGGAGAATACTTGTCGAACAACACAAAACAATTTACTATTTACTTGAAGAAGTTCTTATAGAAAAAAATGCTCATACTATAAATAGTAAGGCGATAGCGATATTTTCTTATTAATGGAGGTCTTATGATACAAGAATTGGCTAAAGCCATTAAAAATAAACAGGCGATTCTTTTTGTCGGTTCGGGCGTCTCAAAAAATTTAGGTCTACCTGTTTATTCAGAGTTGATGAATCAAATGGCGGCAAATCTTGGCTATGATCCAGAACAATTTAAATCATGGGGCAACAATGACTTTTTAATCATGGCAGAGTATTATTATCACCAAAAAGGAACATTAGGTTCTTTAAGAAGTTGGATGGATCGACTCTGGCATCATAAAGACATTAACGTAGGGGAATCCGAAATTTATAAACTGATTATAGATTTGGACTTTCCAATTATTTATACAACCAATTTTGATCGATGGTTAGAAAATGCCTTTGATTATTATAAAAAAGAATATACTAAAATTACCAATGTGGCGGATATCGCGAGAATAAAAATGAATAAAACACAAATTATCAAATTTCATGGTGATTTTCATGATGATTCATCACTCGTTTTAACCGAATCCAGTTTTTTTCAACGACTTGATTTTGAATCACCTTTAGACATTAAATTAAGGTCAGACTCATTGGAAAAATCAATTATTTTCATCGGTTATAGTTTATCAGATATAAATATTAGGTATATGTTATATAAATTACATCGCCAATGGAAGGATTCTAACTTTGAACATATACGCCCCAAATCTTATATTTTTCTCGTGGAACCTAACCCCATTAAAGAGCGTTTACTTAAAGAGAGAGGGATTATCCCCATCGTTAGTCACAATGAACACCCGGGTAAGGCGTTAACTGATTTTCTCAGAAGTATTAAAAATCATATGAGTAACTAGGGCACATTTCAATACTAAGTTTAATAAAAAGGGTGTTTTAAAAGGTATACCTTTTAAAACACCCAACAGATTATTGTTTATTTAATTGCGTTTCAAGCGCTTCAATTCTACGCTCTAATTCTTGATATTCTTCTTTTGTGACAATATCTAAGTTCGCTAATACTTGATTGACTCTTGTTTTAACGATATCGTCTATTTCTTGTTTTGCTTGTTCTCCCTTTTCCAACCACTGATTTACAAGTTCTTTTGATTCATTTGCACTAACTTCACCTTTTTTAACAAGAGAATCAACGGTTTTTTCAACCTGTTCTTTTGTAATAACAGCCGCACCCAATCCCAGTGTGAAAAATTGTTTAAATAAGTCCATGTTCATTCCTCCATCATATTCATTTGTTAAACTTTTAAATTAGTGTGGAGAGTAACTTCTATTAACCACATGTCATTTTATACTTCTATCATACACTATTTACCATTAAATTGTGTAATCACACTCGATTAGTTTCAAGGAGAATCGTGAAATATTTGTGAAATCTTTTATTTTAAAAAGATAGGTTGACAGTTAAATTTTTATTATTTTCCATCCTAAAATACTCGGGGAGCGATGATGTATGAAAATATATGTCCTGTTGAAAAGAACGTTTGATACTGAAGAAAAAATCGTCATTGAAAATGGAAAGATTAACGAGGATTCCGCTGAATATATCATTAACCCTTACGATGAATATGCAATAGAAGAGGCCATTCAACTTCGTGATGATCATGGCGGAGAAGTTACTGTCATCACAGTTGGAGAAGCAGAAGCTGAAAAACAATTACGAACCGCTCTTGCGATGGGGGCAGATAAAGCGGTTATGATTGAAACGGAGGATTTAGAGGAAGAGATCGATGCGTATTCAACAGCAGTTATTCTTGCAGTCTATTTAAAAGATCAAGCACCTGATCTTATCCTTTGCGGAAATGTGGCTGTAGATGGGGGATCTGGGCAAGTGGGGCCTCAAGTTGCCGAACATCTAGGATTTCCTCAAGTAACTACCATTACAAAATTAGATGTGAACGGAAAATTGGCCACAATTGTTCGAGATGTGGAAGGAGATCAGGAGATTATCGAAGTATCACTTCCAGTATTAGTTACCGCACAACAAGGATTAAATGAGCCACGGTACCCATCACTTCCAGGAATTATGAAGGCTAAGAAGAAGCCTCTTGAAAGGTTAGATTTAGAGGATCTAAATTTAGAAGAGGAAGAGATCATAGCCAAAACAAAAACAATTGAAATTACGTTACCACCGAAAAAACAAGCAGGCAGATTGATAGATGGAACGGTTAAAGAGCAAGTGAGTGAACTCATTTCTCTATTAAAAACAGATGCTAAAGTAATTTAACTTCATTAGGGGAGGGACGAGAATGACTAAGAAGGTTCTAGTACTAGGTGAAATTCGTCATGGAGAAATCCGTCACGTTTCATTTGAATCAATTGCAGCGGCCAAAGTTATTGCTGATGGGGGAGAGGTTGTTGCTGCGCTATTTTCAAATAAAATTGGTGAATTGGCAAATGAAATGATATTCTATGGAGCAAATCGGGTCCTAAAAGCTGAAAATCCATGTCTTAAAGAATACTCAACAGATACGTATCAACAGGCACTCCTTAAAGTATTCGAAAAAGAAAAGCCAGATGCTTTTATTATGGGGCACACAGCACTTGGTAAAGATTTAACTCCTAGAATTTCCGCACATTTACAGGCCGGACTTCTGTCTGACGTCATAAAAATAGAAAAGATTGATCAAGGGGAAATCTATACAAGACCCATCTATTCTGGGAAAGCATTTGAAAAGAAATCGGTGAACGGACTGGCGTTAGTAACGATACGTCCTAATAATATTAATCGTCTCACTAAAGATGAATCACGTTCTGGTCATGTCGAAAGTTTATCCCTAGACATAAGAGAAGGTCGTACCGTAATCAAAGAGGTCGTAAAAAAAGTCTCCAAAGGAGTAGACCTTTCTGAGGCAAAAATTATTGTGTCAGGTGGTCGTGGTGTGAAGGGAAAAGAAGGTTTCAAACTATTAGAGGAATTAGCGGGACTGCTTGGTGGTGCTGTTGGTGCATCACGAGGCGCCTGTGATGCGAATTATTGTGATTACTCCCTACAAATCGGGCAAACTGGGAAAGTGGTGACACCTGATTTATATATTGCAATCGGAATCTCCGGAGCCATTCAACATTTAGCAGGGATGTCGAATTCAAAAACAATTGTAGCAATTAATAAAGATCCTGATGCACCTATTTTTGAAGTGGCTGATTACGGAATTGTTGGGGATTTATTTGAAGTCGTACCTGCGTTTATTGATGAGTTAAAGGCTTCCACTAAAGGTTAACTTGATACTCCTAAATAAATCGAGTAAGGGGGTTTCAAATGACTAATTTACTTATGTTAAATCTGATCCTATTTATATTGGTGACGAGCTATGGGGTTTATTTATTTTCGTATTTACTCAAAACCCGTTATGAATATATTAAGTTAGGAAAAAAAACAGAATTCGAAAATAGATTCAAGGAACGGTTTCATAATATTTGGGTAATGGTATTTGGTCAGAAAAAATTATTAAAGGATAAAAAAAGTGGGATGATCCATATCATGATGTTTTATGGGTTTATCCTTGTTCAATTTGGAGCCATTGATTTTATTTGGAAAGGAATAGTTCCAGGTTCTCACTTATCATTAGGAGCGTTCTATCCTGTTTTTACCTTTTTTCAAGAAATCATTACTCTTATGATTTTAGTGGCTGTTTTTTGGGCCTTTCATCGTAGGTATATTGAAAAACTCAGTCGTTTAAAACGTAACTTAAAAGCAGGACTTGTGTTAATTTTTATTGGAACCTTAATGATCACAGTATTAATGGGAAATGGCATGAATTTGATTTGGCATGGTCATGATCCTTCCATTACTGAACCAATTGCTTCTATCATTGCTATATTATTTGGTGGGATTGGTACAACCGCTTCAATCATTATCTTTTTTCTTGCCTGGTGGATCCATTTAATCGCCTTATTATCCTTCCTTGTATATATTCCTCAATCCAAACATGCTCATCTAATAGCTGCTCCATTAAATGTTTTTTTAAACCGTCTAGATCAACCTGGTAAACTAAAAGCGATTGACTTTGAAGATGAAACCCAAGAAACCTTTGGTGTTGGAAAAATAGAAGATTTTACAAGACTTCAAATGATTGATTTCTATGCATGTGTAGAGTGTGGACGTTGTACGAGTATGTGTCCTGCGACCGGGACTGGTAAACTTCTTTCACCAATGGATTTGATTGTCAAAATGCGTGATCATTTAACGGAAAAAGGGGCCGCAATTACATCACGTGCACCATGGGTTCCTCAGTTTGCTTTTACAAATACAACGGGAAATCAACTGGCTATGAACTCCTCTCAAAAATACACTCAAAACTTAATTGGTGATGTCATCACAGAAGAGGAAATTTGGGCTTGTACTACTTGCCGTAATTGCGAAGATCAATGTCCTGTTATGAATGAACATATCGATAAAATCATCGATTTGCGTCGCTATCTTGTTTTAACTGAAGGTAAGATAAGTCCTGATGCACAAAGAGCTATGCAAAATATTGAGCGGCAGGGAAATCCATGGGGGATCAGTAGAAAAGAACGTGTTAATTGGCGAAGTCTTCGTAATGATGTCATCGTTAAAACCGTTCAAGAAAGGAAAAAAGCAGGGGAAGAATTTGAATATTTATTTTGGGTGGGATCCATGGGTTCCTATGACAAACGGAGCCAAAAAATCGCTTTAGCCTTTGCAAAATTATTGAACGTGGCTGGAATTACATTCGCAATTTTAGGAAATAAAGAAAAGAACTCTGGAGATACACCAAGACGACTTGGAAATGAATTCCTCTTTCAGGAATTAGTTAGCCATAATGTTGATGAAATTAATAAAAGTGGTGCAAAAAAAATTGTCACCATTGATCCACATGCTTATAATACGTTGAAAAATGAATATACCGATTTTGGTTTAAATCTTAAAGTTTATCATCATACCGAAGTGTTAGCTCAATTAATAAAAGAGGGTCGTTTAAAACCAGAATACTCGTTAAACGAGACAATTACTTTCCATGATTCCTGCTACTTGGGTCGTTATAACGAGGTCTTTAACCAACCACGAGAAATCTTAGCATCCATCCCAGGGGTAAACATAGTTGAAATGAAAAGAAATTATGAAAATGGGATGTGCTGCGGGGCTGGCGGCGGGTTAATGTGGATGGAAGAAAATGAGGGAACACGTATCAATGTGGCTCGAACAGAACAAGCCCTTGAAATGAATCCATCCATTATTTCAAGTGCTTGTCCGTATTGTCTTACCATGTTAAGTGATGGAACGAAAACCAAAGAAGTAGAAGATAGAGTTCAAACATTAGATATTGCTGAAGTGTTGGAACAGGCAATATTTCAAAAACACTCTTAAAAAACCACTGAAATAGGTGGTTTTTTTATTTGTTTTTTTAACATAAATCATAACGAGAAGTAGATACTAAGGTTAAATAGGAGGGAAGAATATGGTACAAGTACATACGGAACCACATAAAATTCAATGTTTTACAGAATATAATGTGTTAAAAAAGGTAATCTTATGTCAACCCCAATATATGACCATTCGGGATGTCATTAATGAGACTCAAAGGCATTTTAAAAACGAAGGCATACATATTGAAAAAGCTCTAGAACAGCATGACAACTTTGTCAAAAATCTTCAAAAACATGAAGTTGAAGTGATACTACTGCCGTATCATAAGAAGTATCCTGAACAAGTATTCACAAGAGATATCGGATTTACACTCGGCGAAACGATCTTTGTTGCAGATATGGCTAGTGACATTCGAGATGGCGAAGAAAATGTATTAAAACAATGGTTAGAGGATGAAGAGATATCCTATTATAATATTATTGGCCATCAAATCGAAGGTGGAGATGTGATTATCGATCAAGACACCATCTATATCGGTTTAAGTGAACGAACAAACCGAGAAGCGATTGAGCATATGCAGGCTTTATTAAATAAACGATTTGACATCATAGCCATTGACTTTAAATCGAAATACTTACATCTAGATTGTGTATTCAACATTGTTTCACCCGACCTTGCCTTAATTTATCCTGATGCCCTGAAGAAAGAAGATATCGAGCGATTTAAGAAACGCTATGAGTTGATTGAGGTATCTGAGGATGAGCAATTTACTCTAGGAACAAACGTTTTGTCAATTGGGTATAAAAAAGTGATTAGTTTACCTGTTAATAAAAACGTTAATGAACAACTAAGAAAACGCGGTTTTGAAGTGATTGAAGTTGATATAACAGAGATTATCAAATCAGGCGGCTCTTTCCGTTGTTGTACACTACCTATTCATAGAGAACCTATGAACAAATAATTCCAGAACAGGGACCGTAATAGGTTCCTGTTTTTTCATTATTATCAGGCTTAACGGGCAATAAGAACCCACCTCAAGATTCTAAGTACTATTACAAGCTAGGTGGGGGATCAACTGCCCGTAAAGATCCGAAATCATGAACACAGACTAAATACGCCTGCGGCAACGTCTGCTTGAGCAGCAAGCAGTAGCTTAAAGCTTTCTATCAGTGGGGGAAGTTTCACTTTATCTATTATTTTTGTATTTGGATTCTTCCTTTAATTTGATATTCTTATAGTATACAAAAAAGTGGGGTGCAAAAATGAAAAAAATAGAGAAGGTAACTTTAGTTGGTTTAGGAGCTATCGGTGCTGCGTATGGTAGCCTTTTACATGATTCATTACAAGACTCTTTTCAACTAGTTGCAAGTGAACAACGGATTAACAAGTATCAAAAGAATGGAATTAAAATCAATGATGAAGGATATCATTTTAATTACATATCTCCTGAAACAAAAGTCGAACCGGTTGATCTTGTCATTTTTGCTGTAAAAAACGCTGAATTACGACAAGCAATTGAAGATGCAAAATATCACGTAGGCCCAGATACGATTATTCTCTCATTGTTAAATGGCATATCAAGTGAGGAAACAATTTATGAAGCTTACGAAAATGAACATGTATTATATAGCATGAGCGTAGAAATTGATGCACTTCGTACGGGGCTTGATGTTCGTTTTTCAACTAGGGGTCGAATCGAATACGGAGAAAAAAATAATCAATTGTCAAATGACGTATTAGCAGTAAAAGAGCTATTCGATCGAGTAGGAATTGATTATAAAATCTCTGATAATATTACCCATACAATGTGGTGGAAATTCATGATTAATGTAGGAGTAAATCAAACCTCTGCTGTCCTAAAAGCTCCTTATGGTGTCTTTCAAACACTACCTATGGCTTATGAATGGATGGAGTCTGCCATGAGAGAAGTTGTGGCGCTGTCGGAAAAAGCAGGAACAGGTTTAACTGAAGAAGATGTGAAAAAGTTTTGGCCCATCATTAATAAGTTATCTCCGAATGGAAAAACATCCATGCTTCAAGATATGGAAGCTGGCAGAAAAACAGAAGTCGAATATTTCGCCGGCAAAGTTTGTGAATTAGGCAAAAAATATGGAGTGCCAACTCCAATTAATGAGCAACTTTATAAAGTTATTCGAATCATGGAGGAAATGGGCTAAAAAATAAAGGTACAAGAGACGGCTCAAAAAATGAACGGTTTCTTGTACCTAATTTAGGTATTATGCTGTTTTAATCATTTGGTAGGAAGAAGCATGATCATCCCATTTGAAAATACCTTCTTGTAAACGGATCATCGTATCAAATGGTCTAGGTACTGAATCTTTAACATTCAGAGATGCAGATTGATCATTGTTCGTTTCTAAGAGCTGACTTCTTAGTTTGAGCAAGTCTGTTTTTGTTGCCACTCGAAGAACCAAATCTAATTTTACCTCGTTTTCTGTAACGCCGTAGCTCTCGCAAATACTCGTTTGGAAGCCTTTATTATATTGAATCATCATCGATAGATCATGTAAACATGCCACACCAAAAACATCCTTAATTGTATCCTCATATTGTAACTGTGAACCAGTAGCAAATGCCGTTTTCGATGTTTCTGGATTTTCTAGAAAATAAATTGTTTCAATTTCGTATTTCAAAAATAAGACATCCTTTCTCAATATCTACATATATCATTATTATAACATATTTACTTTCGATTTGGTGTCATCTATATTATAATGGTTATTTACCTGTTTTTTCTGGAATTTCAAGCCAATATGAGTACACAAACATATATAATATAATAGAAATTAATAAACTTGAAACAGGTGGTTGTTATTAGATATAGGGCGAAGTTCGTATCATTTATATTGATTATTTTATTACTAATCATTTTCGTATATCAGAGTGATTGGTATGAAATGTTGAAGGCAGGTAATTTTGATTCCATCGTCAGAAATAATGTATGGTCTATTGCAGCTTTCACTTTAATCATGATGGTTATTCAAAACACCTTTACTATTATTCCTTTAATTTTAGTTATAACGGTAAATTATATATTGCTTGGCTTTATAAATGGATTCCTTTGGAGCTGGTTTACTAGTCTCGTAGGATCAGCCGTTATTTTTGTTGGTACCCGTACCCTTTTTCAAGATTGGGTTATACGGAAAGTGGATCAAAAGCTACTTGATAAAATTGAACAGAAGGAGTTTATGTTTGTATTTCAAGCGAGAATTATTCCATTTGTACCAACAAGCTTAATCAACATAATTGGGGGAATCAGCTCGATAAAATTTAATTCCTTTATGTTGGCTACTGCTTTGGGAAACTTTATATACTTTTTTATCTTGATTTTAATTCCAGCTGGGCTGCTAAACATACAATTGAATAAATATTTACTAGAAGGAATTGTCTTATTATTCATTCTATTGCTATTTATTATTAAAAGACGTAAAAAACTAAATATAGAGAATAAGAAAGTGGAAATAAACAACACAAAACCAGTGCATGTTCATGATGAAGAGTCAATTCATCATGAATAATTTAAATAAACCGTCTATTTATGCTCAATAGACGGTTTACTTTCAGTTTCTAGCAAGGAATTTTTGCGTGTAATAGGGTTTCTTTTCTATATCAAACGCTACTCCGATTCCCAACGATTGGAATTCAGTTTGAAGGATATTTTCACGATGTCCAAGAGAATTCATTAATCCCTCATGTGCAAAAATACTACTTAATTGACCTGCAGCAAGATTTTCCCCTGCAACCCGAAAGGTGATATTATCTTCTGCCATACGGTCGAAAGGAGATTGACCATCAAGATTTGTATGGGAAAAATATTGGTTCACTGCCATATCTGTACTATGCTCACGTGCTGTAATTTTAACATGGTCATCCCATGTTAGTGGCTGTAGCCCATGTACAACCCGTGCTGCATTTGTTAAATCAAACAATTGAAACTCAAAGCCTTCTTTTAACGCATGATTTCCTTCTGCGTAATATTCCTTTTTCTGATTCTCTAATTCTTCACTTATAATTTGAATGGCTGTAACCATGTTTCCTTCATGTTTATCAAAAAAAATAGTGACATAGCTATTGTCAAGTTTATAAAGATGAAACTCTCCATTATTTTGAATTTGATAAGAAACCCAATCTTTTTGTATCGATGTTAATGGCTCTCCAAGGGCAGCAACAACTTGATCTTTTGAGGAACCTAAAGTAATTTCTTGCTTAGAAGTAAGTAAGTCTTGATTTGTATATAACCCCGCTACTTTACTTTCTTCGTCATAAGCAATCATAAAGAAGTTTTGGTACTGGTCATGATAAGCATGCCAATCAACTCCATATTCATTTAAGTTTGAACGTTTAGGTGTTCCAACAAGGTTTTCCACCTTTTCACGAGAATCTCCTAGCTCAATATTATGAACAGAAAACGAGTGAGAATCTGGAACATTCAATTCAGGCCGATCAACAAGCTTAATCTGATCTGTTTCTTCTTTTTGAAAAGCACCTAAAACACTGCTCAAAATTTCGTCCAAACCTAATTCTAAATGGTTAATGGCTGCTTGAACATCTGGATTTTCTTCTTTCCACGCTTTTAAATCAGCAGTGAGACTTTGATAGGTCAAATAATAAGGGGAGCTTTTGATGTCATCATCAAAAATGATCCAAACAATCCCCAACGTGAGAAGTAGTAGGAGGAGTCTGCGCAAACCTCTCATACGATGTTACTCCTTTCTAACAAAGCTTATTATTATTCATTTATTTCTTTTCTTTTTTTTTTAAAACCTAAATACACTAGAAATAACAAAAGTACTACGATCATGATGGTAATTTGATACTGAACACTAAGTGTAAGAACATGAGATACGGAATATGCTTCAATAAATAAAGCAGGGATCTTTCCTAACGTACTGGCTATGCTAAAAGGGATTACATGGATAGGACTTAAAGCAGCTGTAAGTGTAACAGCACCTGAAGGTACGAAAGGCATCACTCTTAATAAAAGGATGATAAATACTGCTGTCATCCCACCTGTTTTTCCCAATTTTTGTAAATATTTATGATTGGCGATCGTTGACATTTTAGGCTTTGATAAAAGCTTTTTAGCACCTTTTCGATAAAGAATAAAGCTAACAATTGCACCGATTGCTTCACCTATAATTAACAAGGTTAAGGCGTATTCAAAACTGAAAATACTCACAGTAGCCACCGTAATAAAGGTGCTTGGAAAAATCCCTGTTATAGCAATAACAACATTGAGTAAAATACTAATAAGAGCCGCCCATATTGAGGAGGACGGGAACCAATCAAGTAACATAAATAAATCCTTTCTCTAAGTTAAGTACAATCTTAATTCTATTTTACAACATGTGATGTTTTTTCACCTTAAAAAGAGTTATCAGAAGCATTAACCTTCATATATTTAGTATGATATGGAAGAGGAAGCATTCACTATTAATCATAAGGAGGGCAATAGATTTGAATACATATAAAACAAGGGAAGAAGTACCTCTTCAGGAAAAATGGAGTTTAACTGATCTATATACTAATGAACAAGAATGGGATGAAGATTATCAAACCATTGAAAAGATGTCAGAAAAGCTAAAAGGGTTTGATGGTCACATTCATGACGGACAATCTTTGTACCAATATTTGAAGCAAAGTGAAGAACTGTCCTTTTTATTTAATAAGCTTTATGCGTACGCCATGCTAATAGTCGATGAAGATACGAGGGAAACTTCCTCCCAATCCTTCTTGGATCGCGCCAAACAATTAAGCGTTAAAGTCAGCGCTGCAACCTCTTTCTTTATGCCTTTTTTATTAAGTCTGTCTGAGGAAACACTGAAAGGGTTTCTATCTGAGGAGAAGGGGCTGGATTATTTTGAAAAAGATTTATGGGAGTCATTCCGATATAAAGCACATGTTCTCAGTAAGGAGCAAGAAGAATTAATTTCTCAATTAGGAGAAGCACTATCTGTTCCGAGTCAAACGTTTGGAATGATGAATAATGCAGATATTAAATTTGGGGATGTCACAGATGATGAGGGCAATCAGATTGAATTAACAAGAGGGATGTATAGTAAATTAATTGAAGATGAGAATCGTGACAAGCGGAGAGAGGCTTATAAAGCTTATTATCAACCTTACTTGCAATTAAAGAATTCAATTGCATCTACTCTTTCTGGCGCGATCAAAAATAATGTTACCCTTGCAAAAGTTCGTAACTATCCATCTGCCTTAGAAAAGGGATTATTCGGTGATAAAGTTCCAAGAGAAGTTTATGAAAACCTTATCACAACAACAAAAGAAAATATTACACCGCTTCACAAATATACAAAGATTAGAAAAGAAAAGCTTGGGTTAGACCAATTAAGACAATATGATATGAGTGTTCCACTTGTTAGTGGAGTCAAACCGGAGATTTCGTATGATGAAGCTTATGAAACCATGCTTAAAGCGCTGACACCACTAGGTGACGATTATCTTGAAATTTTGAAGGAATTCAAGGATTCACGCTACATTGATGTTAGAGAAACCCCTGGGAAACGATCTGGTGCCTATAATCTTGGTGTTTATGGAGTTCATCCATATATTCTTTTAAATCATCAAGACGATTTAGACAGTCTCTTTACCCTTGTTCATGAATGTGGCCATGGGGTACACAGTAAATTAAGCGCACAATATCAACCTCAAATTACTGCTCGCTATAGTATTTTTGTAGCAGAGGTGGCTTCAACTGTAAACGAAGTCTTATTAATTTTCTATTTATTAGAACACGAAAAAGATCAAGACATGCAAAAACATTTACTTAATCACTTTATTGACCAATTTAAAGGGACCTTCTTTACTCAAGTCATGTTCGCTGAATTTGAGAAAAAGACCCATGAAATGGCGGAAAAAGGATTACCATTAAATGTTGAAGTATTTAATCAAACTTATGAAGCCCTTTTTAGAGAGTATAATGGAGATGAAATTGAATTTGATGATGAAGTAAAATATGGGTGGTCTAGAATCCCGCACTTTTATCGTCCTTTTTATGTGTATAAATATGCGACCGGTTATGCTTCAGCTATCCATCTTGCCACGAAGATCTTTGAAGGGGATCAACAAACGGTTATTTCTTACTTAGAGTTTTTGAAAAGCGGAAGCTCAGATTACCCATTAGAGTTACTGAAAAAAACAGGCGTGGATCTAACTACACCCGCTCCAATTGAAAATGCGCTTAGAAAATTTAACGAACTTGTTGATCAGTTTTCAAAGTTAGATTAGGGACTGAATAAACATCAAAAACAACGAAGGCAGTCATATATGTAAATGACTGCCTTCATTTATTTAACTACTTAACTCATGATTAATAATAGAATAAATGATTTGTTTAATTGGTCGATTAATTAATATCTTATTGCGATATTGTACATAGACCTTATTAGGTAATTGTTCTAGTTCCTTAATTTGCTTTACAACTAATCGATCGTTATCCAGCTCATCAATTCCGAGTAAAAGAGTAATTCCCACACCTAAACCACTACTGACAACCTTTTTTAACATTTCGTTATTATCAACTTCAATGTGTTTTATATTTGGAACCCCAATTAATGCTTTGTCTACATTTGTTAAAAGCGGGGTTTTTCTTCGGTACCAGATCAATGTCTCATCTTGTAGATCATTAAGTGTAATATTTTCTACATTTGCTAAAGGATGATTTTTCCCAACAATTAAAACGAACTTATCAGTAAAGAGAAACTCTGAAACAAGATCCGGCTTATGTGAAACAATATTTCTAGTAAACACCAAATCTAAATCCCCATTTAATATTTGTTCATTTAAGCTTACTGAATCTTTTCCTTCAATTATAACTAGATTTAAATTATCAATTGTTTTTACAGATTGGATAAGGTCTGAAATAAAAGAGTAAGAAAAACCGGGAGAAATCCCTATTTTTAGATTTGGTTTTTGCGTCGCAGTTGCCGCTTCCTTTGAATGATTCATATAAGTAAGAATACTTGTAGCATATTCTACAAATACTTTTCCTTCATTTGTTAAAGTTACATATTTGCCCTCACGATTAAAAAGCTTACAGTTTAATTCGTTTTCTAAATTTTTAATTCTAGCAGTCACAGTTGGTTGAGTAACATTTAATGATTCTGCTGCTCTCGAATAATTCTTATATTCAATAATTGCTAGAAATGTTTCTAATTGGCTTGTATCCATCTACAACACCCCTCGTTTATCCAATAGATCTGTTGTGATTCTATTGTTGCTAGCTAACAAATTAAATTTACTCTAATGAAACCCCTTTCAATAAAAAAAGGGATATCACTAACAAATTTTATTGTTATTTACATAGATGTTATCGAATTTTTTTATATTTGTCTACAATTATGAATAATTTATTATTTAAAAATAATAGTACAAATCATTAAAATCGCGTCAAATAAGGGAATAAGTTTACCTAATAAAAAAAATATTAAGATATCTGAATTATTCTAAATAAATTTCAATTAGATTGTGACATCGATTCGACTTATAATTTAGTTAAGCCTTAATTAAGAGAAAATTTAAATTGTTTAAAAATTGTATTGTTATATCACCTAAATCTTGGGATAGATCAGTACACCTAATGAAAGCGTCTACAAGAAAATGTAATTTAAGGCAAGATTGTAAGGTTAAAAGGAGGTAAAATTACTGTTAGTTTTTTGTAGAAGTTTTTAAGGTTTAAGCGAATTAGTAAGCGATTGCAATCAGGTTATTGGTAACTAAGGCGATCGTTGCAAATACCTGCCAGATTAGAGAATTGTGCTTACTGAAAGTACATTCAAAAATTTGTATATGATAATTGAAATTATTTTAATAATATTTTAGGAGGGACCTACATGAGTAAATACATTCGTGAATCAGATTTGACATTCCAAGTAAACCGTAAAGCATTTATTGACAAAGATATTTTAGAATTAGAAAGAGATGCGATCTTCAGTAAGTGCTGGTTATTTATCGGGCATGAATCTGAATTAGAAAACAAAGGTGATTTCCATAGAAGAAAAGTAGGTGGACGTAACCTTTTATTAACACGTAGCCAAGATGGCGAAATTAGAGCATTCTACAATTCTTGTCCACACCGTGGAGCACTAGTTACTCGTGAGGAATGTGGTAATACGAAAGTTTTCCGTTGTTTTTACCATGCTTGGAGCTTCAATAACAAAGGTGAGCTAGTGGGAATGCCAGATAAAGCTGGATACCATAATGATCATAACTGTGATGGCTCTAAAAACCTCGTAACAGTTGAACGCCTTGATAGCTACCGTGGATTTATATTTGTAAACTTCGATAAAGATGCAATTTCTTTAGAAGATTATTTAGGAAATGCAAAAGAATATCTTGATCTAGTAGCTGATCAAGCAGAAGCTTCTAAAGAGTCAGAAGGAATGGAAGTTTTAGCTGCTCCACAACATTATAGTGTACGTGCAAACTGGAAACTCCTTGGTGAAAACAGTGTTGACCTATATCATGGAGTTCCTACCCATAAAACATACTTTGATATTGTTGCTACTCGTGGTGGAGTAATGGAAAAAGATAGCCTTGTAGGTGAAGGCCGTGATTTAGGCGGCGGTCATGCGGTTATGGAATATTATTCTGCTTGGCCAAGACCAGTAGGAAAATGGATTGAAGGTTATGGGGAAGAAGCAAAAGAAATCATCGACAATAACATTAAAACATTGGAAGAAAAATTCGGTCCAGACCGTGCTCACCGTATTGCGAAAAAGAATCGTAACATCTGGATTTTCCCTAACTTGGTTATCAATGACATTATGGCAATTACAATCAGAACATTCTATCCTATTGAACCAGGTTATATTGAAGTTGATGCCTATGCATTAGCACCAAAAGGCGAGCCAGCTAACTTCAGAGAAGTTCGTAATGACAGCTTCTTAGAATTCTTAGGCCCAGGCGGTTTTGCAACTCCTGACGATAACGAAGCTCTTGAACTTGCTCAAGAAGGCTTTGCAAACTCGGAAGGTGCTGGCTGGAACGATATTTCTAAAGGTATGAACCGTGATGTACCACAAGCAACTGACGAAGCACAAATGCGTGCATTCTGGCGTCAATGGAATAAATTAATTACAACAGAAGAAGCAAAAAAAGAAGATAAACAAGCAGAAGTTGGGAGGGTCTAAATATGAATATTACTCGTCAAGAAGTTGAAGACTTTTTATACCATGAAGCTGAGCTATTAGATACTTGGCAAATGAAAGAATGGGCAGCATTATTCGCTGAGAACGGAACTTATGAAATTCCACCGATTGGCCATCCTGATGCGGATTTTAAAAATTCTTTATATATCGTACATGATGATCGCCATCGTTTAGAACAAAGAGCTTTGCGTTTATTAAAAAAGGAAGCACATGTTGAGTATCCACATTCACAAACGGTTCACAACATAAGTAATGTTAGAATCGTAAGTAATGAAGATGATGTATTATCTGTGAAAGCTAACTTTGTCACTTTCCGTGCAAAGCGTGATTTCCTAGATAACTATGTTGGAGTTAATGAGTATAAACTTATAAAAGAAAATGGCGAATTAAAAATTCTATCTAAGAAAGTCATTCTTAAATTAGAAGCATTACGTCCACAAGGAAAAGTAAGTATCATTTTATAATAAATAGGCACCAAGAAAAAAACGTTTGGGTTTCCAAACGTTTTTTTCTTGGTGGTACTTTTAACATATAATTTTATTATGTATAATAGAGTTTGTGAAAAAAATGTTCTTCTTCTAACTTTTTGCACTCCTATCGATTAAGGAAGGCAACTTAAAAGAATATTTGTTTAGATCTTAATGTTGAAAGAGAGTGGGACTATGGGTCGTAAATGGAACAATATTAAAGAAAAGAAAGCTTCTAAAGATGCTAATACTAGTCGTATTTATGCTAAGTTCGGGAAAGAGATTTATGTTGTTGCAAAACAAGGTGAACCCGATCCTGAGGCAAACCAAGCTTTAAAATTTGTTCTTGAACGTGCAAAAACTTATAATGTACCAAAGCATATTATCGATCGTGCCATCGAAAAAGCAAAAGGCGGATCAGATGAAAACTATGATGAGCTTCGTTACGAAGGATTTGGCCCTAGTGGTTCAATGATCATAGTCGATGCCTTAACGAATAATGTAAACAGAACTGCTTCTGAGGTTCGTGCAGCGTTCGGTAAGAACGGGGGAAACATGGGGGTCAGCGGCTCTGTTGCCTATATGTTTGAACCAACTGCAGTTATTGGAATTGAAGGAAAAACCTCCGAAGAAGTTTTGGAACTACTTATGGAAGCTGATGTTGATGTGCGTGATATCCTTGATGATGAAGAGTCTGTGATTGTCTATGCTGAACCTGATCAATTTCATGCTGTTCAAGAAGCATTCAAAAATGCAGGTATCACTGAATTCTCAGTCGCCGAACTCACAATGTTGGCGAAAAATGATGTTACCCTTTCAGAAGACGCTGCAGTTCAGTTTGAAAAATTAATTGACGTCCTTGAAGATTTAGAGGATGTTAAACAAGTTTATCATAACGTTGATTTAAGTTAATTGGTTAAATAGTTAAAAAGCAGATCTTATAAGGTCTGCTTTTTAATTTAATCGATTGTAGAGGGAGTTGTGTCATCCTTATGACTTTTCATACATAATAGCTTACTAGTTTATATGTGTTTTTAACACAATATGTTATAATATACAGAAAAGTCAATATTAAGGTGGTTAGTATGAAAAAGAGAAAAAGAGAAAGTACTGGTTTCCTTATCAAACAACGAGCCTTCCTAAAACTGTATATTATTACAAATATTGAAAATGGAAGGTGGTATGGATTGCAATTATTGGACGAAATGAGAAAAGAATTTCAACCATTTGGTTTTGAACCACAGCATTCCGAAATATACAGAGCCTTACATGATCTACTGGAAGATGGTGTATTAACAAGAGGAAAAATTAAGAAAGACGGTTCTAAATATCAAGAGGTAGCTGTTTACTCTATTAAAGATAAAGAAAAAGCTAAAACATACAAAAAAATGGTCAAAGTTGATATCGAAAGATCTTCTCATTTATTAAGGAAGGCTCTTGAAGATAATTATTCGTAAAAGGGTTGATTCTTCCTTAGAGCCAACCCTTCTATAATCATATACTTATTTTTTATTGCCTTCTCTATCTTGGTTTTCAGGGTCATGTGTCAAAATATCTCCAACCATATAAGAATCACTAAATTGCTCGTGTGTTGTCGCTAATCCTTTAGATACCTCATCTTGCTTATTGTAGTCTGAAGAGTCATAAATTTTTGTAACCGGATTAAAATCCTTTTTTCTATTTTGGCTCATTTATTAGACCTCCTTTTCTATATTTAGTTTCTTCAAAAAAGGAGTGAACATTCATGGTTTTAAATATTAAGTAAGGATGATTTTTATTCGGCTTACCGGAGAGTAAAATTCCAACTTATAGAAGGTTCAATTTATAAGCGCGAAGGTTGAATGGTATAATTTATAAAGAGATGTAAGAAAATCGAAATAAAGGTTGTGGCGTTATCATGTGTTTAATTTTATTTGCTTATAAAGTACATCCAACTTATAAGCTGATTGTTGGGGCTAACAGAGATGAATTTTACAACCGGGCTACTGCTCCTGCTCATTTTTGGGAAGATATCTCCACCATTCTTGCCGGTCGAGACTTAGAAAAACACGGGACATGGATGGGTGTAACAAAAACAGGTCGCTTTTCAGCCTTAACCAATTATAGAGATCCTTCAGAGGATCTTAAAGAGAAGCGTTCACGAGGAGAACTAGTCGCTAATGCATTAACATACAAGGGTGACATCCAATTATATATTGAATCATTATCAAGAAGTAAAAAAAAATATCCAGGTTATAATTTATTAGCAGGGGATCAAAATGAATTATATTATTATTCTAATGTAAGTAATGAGTTTAAAAAATTACAACCTGGAATATATGGGGTTAGTAATCATTTGCTGAATACGGGATGGCCCAAGGTACAAAAAGGCAAAGAGGGGTTAGCCCATTGTCTTAAGCTGGACAGAGATCAATTAGTTGGGAATATCTTTCACATTTTACAAAATTCGGACCCCTTTCCTGATGAACAGTTACCTAATACAGGGGTACCTTTAGAGTGGGAAAGACTCCTTTCATCCTTGTTTATTCGTAGTAAAGACTACGGAACAAGAAGCTCGACAGTTCTATTAATGTCCAACCAACAGATTCAATATGTCGAAAGGGTATTTTCAAAAGGGGAGTTTTTTAATGAGCAAAGCTACTCAATTGAATTGTAACTCCCTTGCCAGAAACCAAAATACAAATAAAAAATAACGAGCAGGTATTATTTCTGTTCGTTATTTTTTTATTACTATGGGACTTAAGATTATACGGATACTTTTGAATCATCATATTTTTTATGAATTTGCCTACGGCTCATCAGTTTAAATAATGGGGGTAAAACTAATATAACAACGACAATTCGCAGTACTTGCACTGCAACCACAAAAGTTGAATCTGCCTCAAGAATAATGGCAGTTGCAGCCATTTCAGCCACTCCTCCAGGTGCAAACGCTAATACAGATGTAATAAGGGAGATACCCGTTATTACTGAGACAAAATAAGCGCATATTAACATAGCCAAAATTAATCCCACTGTACTTATAAAAGCGACGAACAACAACTTTCCAATATTTTGAAACATACTCCTTTGAAAGCGAGCCCCTATACTTGATGCCATTAATACTTGAGCGATAATCATAATTAAAGCAGGCCACCATACAATTAATTCAGAGTCTAAAATCAAATAATAAAGACCTTGAACAACTGCTACTCCAACCAATCCGCCAATTAAGACAGGGGACGGAAATCTTAATAGTTTTCCAATAAATTTACCACCCCATGCGGCCAAAAATAATAGAACTGTACCACCTAATTGACTTAGCCCAAAAGTGTTAGTGATCGTTGTAACAGCTTGATTTGTTGACATAAGGGATGTCTCACCCGTAACGAACCATGTTGAAGCGATTATTGGAATAAGTATTACAACAAGAAAAACTCGCATCGTTTGGACAATACTCACAACACCTGTATTGGCACCGATATCTTGAGCAAGTCCCGGCATAACCACAATTCCACCAGGAGCAGTTGCAAAAAAACTAGTGATCATGTCTGTTTGACTGAACTTCCAGATCAACAATCCCGATAATAGCGAAAAGACAACCGAAAGCAGAAGCATAATTGTAATTGTCAGCCAATGCTTCTGAAAGGTTGAAATAACGGAAAGGTTAATTTTTTGACCTAATTCAACAGCCAATATCGTTTGACCTATTCTCAACCAATAGGTAGGCATACCTTTTTCTGGGTGATCGGGGTCTTTTAACCACCTTAGTGGTCTAAAAGATAGAAACGCTGCCATAATTAATGTACCAATGATCCAACCAATATCAAGCCCTGCCCATACGAGTATGAATCCTCCAAAACTACTTAGAAGAATAAAAGCTATATTTTGCAGAAGCCTTTTGTTTAATTTCATGACGAAACCCTTCTTTACTATTTGGTAACAATTTCGAATTATTATACATTTAAACTGATAATAAATAAACAAAAAAGCTTCTATTCAATTAAAGTAAGAAGAATAGAAGCTTTTTGTTGTTATTTTGAATCCTCTTTTTTATCTTTTTTATCATTCATGGTTCTAAATATTTGTGTGTTCATACTTCCTTGCACAATGTTCTCGATAAAAAATTCGCCTATTAATTCTAGGTATTCCTCGTCATTAAACATTTTCTTATTTTGTAATTCCATTTCAGCTAATCCCTCATAGGTTGCAAGTAAACAAAAATTATGATCATGGCCCGTAATCGGAGTTAGAATTTCGACGGTATGATTAAAGTGTTCATTTCGATATTCCTTGATTTTTTTAATATTTTCAATTCCTTCTTTAAAATTATCTTGTTTAACTTGAAATGTTTGATAAACTACAACTGTCATTGTTGTACCTCCAAATTCTTTTATTACATAGTATTTAATTTCTTCATATTAGCCATTTTTATTCCATAACTTAAAACTCTCATAAGAAAAATGGTGAAAATTGCAATAAAATTCCGATAACCTGTTTACTTCGTATATTCCATTTATTATAATAGTATATAATCTAATACTCACTACTAGGGGTGCCTTTTTGGCTGAGAAAAAAACGATCGTTTTTTAACCCTTTGGACCTGATCCGGATCATACCGGCGTAGGAAAGTAGACGACAACTTTTAAAACTTTCTTTGGGCATGATAGTCAGGTTCTCGTTGAGGATCTGATTTTTTATTTTAAAAATATTTATAGAAGAAAGGAGGGATATGTAAATGAAAAAGACATATAAACTAACCCTAACAGCTATGTTTGTAGCGATTGGCACACTAACTAGTCACCTTATCTACATACCGATCGGCTTTACAAAAGTATTTCCCATCCAACATTTTATAAATGTCCTTTCAGCCGTTATTCTTGGGCCTGGATATGCAGTATTACAAGCATTTTCTATTTCTTTATTTAGAAACCTAATGGGTACGGGGTCTATTTTTGCCTTTCCGGGAAGTATCATCGGCGCTTTTTTGGCTGCTTACTTTTATCAAAAATCAAAAAAAATTGGTTTTGCCTTTTTCGGTGAGGTTGTGGGAACGGGGATATTAGGGGGACTTGCTTGTTACCCAATCGCAAAACTATTATTAGGACAAGAAGCAGCCATCTTTGGTTTTGTTCCAGCCTTTATTATAAGTTCATTAGCAGGGTCTATGTTCGGTTTCATGATATTAAGTGTTTTACTGAAAAACAATGCATTTAAAACCTTACAACAAAAACAATTTAAAAACCTTTAATATACAAAATGAACAGAATCAAATAATGACTGTTCTTTCTATGTTTATAAATATCGGTTGAAACATTGAGTTTACCTATTTAATTGAAAAAAAGGAATCAAAAAGCATCCTCCTAGCAATTATCTTAGTATCCATGTTATATTGAAGATAATTTCTAATATCTTTATAGTAATAAATCTGTCATTAATTTGCGAATAATTAATACGGCTATTAGATTAGAAATAGAAGATGGGAGGATGATTTTATTGGATAAAAATAGTCGAGAAACAGCATTTAAAACCGTTATGGGGAATTATCCAACAGGTGTCACGGTTATAACGACCGTAGATAAAGACGGAACTCCAGTTGGATTAACTGTAAATTCATTTGCTTCAGTGTCCTTAGATCCGACTTTAATTTTATGGTCAATTGATCATAGAGTCTCAACATTAGATATATTTAAAAACGCAGGAAAATTTGCCGTTCATACTTTGGCAAGTGATCAAGGGGATATTTGTTCTATATTTGCTTCAAAAGGAGTCGACCGTTTTGCTAACTGTAAATGGGAATTATCCGAACAAGGGTTGCCAATTATTTCGGGGGCTTACGGTGTACTTCAATGTAACACCCATAAACAAGTAGAGGCTGGGGATCATACCATTTTAATTGGTGAAGTTATTGATATTCAACACGAAGATAAAGAACCGCTACTTTATCATAAGAGAAAATTTGGCAAAATCCCTGAAGATTTCTATAAATAATAAAAACCCACTCTTACATGTGGGTTTTTATTATTGCTACTCAATGATACGGACGACTCGTCCATTAAATCGCTCTTTCCAGTAACCACTAGCCATGTCTGCAATTGCTACACCAGTTGAACTTTGCGAGCCGAGAAACTTATGGTTTCCTAGGTAGATTCCGACATGTCCATCTTTTTTATATGTATCAAAGAAGACTAAATCTCCTGGTCGCAATTCACTTGATGAAACTTGGCGGCCATTGTTTTTAATGGTATCAGTGGTTGTTCCGATTTCAATACCTGCTTGCCTAAACGCCCAATGAACAAAACTAGAACAATCAAACCTTCCTTTTGCTATATCAACTTCATTTCTACCACCGCCAAATACGTATACAGAATTTCCAATATATTTTGATCCAGCGGTAATAATTGTTTTAATTGGATCGATTGTTTTTGAAGCAGGAATATCTCTTTCGCTTGACGCTGGTTGAATAGGAGCTATTTTATCTGGCTCTATATGTTTATTTGTATCCTCAGAGATAGCCACAGCCGATTCCGCAGTCACTATCGATATAGTAAAATGACTAAATCCATTTATTAAAAGAGCCAACAACATGACAATAAATGTTTTATAAATGATCCTGCACCCGCTCTCTTTTGATTTTTGTAATTTTTAACAGTAATGAATAACACCAAATTATATTTCATGTCTTGTTATATGTACTTTACAATTTCCATCAAAAATTAAGACAAACATAATTTGTTTATGAGCATACACTAAATAATAAAACAACTTGAGGTGCGCTATGGAATTTGTTCTGTACACGATAGAGAAAGCAGAAACGAAAATCCAAAATAGAATCAATGAAATCATTAATACTTGTGATCATGCAAACTTTGATAAACTTCCCGGACTAATTGAAGCGCTAAAAATCATTATAGAAAATAAAGACTAGATGGATGATTAGGCAAACACAATTAGTTAGTGGTTTGCCTTTTTGCTATTTAATAAAGCCGATCAAATGTCAATTTCCACGAATTAGCGAACACATTTGTTTATTATAATAAATCCTTAAAAATTCATACATAAAATTTTCATCCTAGTGATTGATTGAATAGATCGTATTTTTTGAAATAAGTCAACTTTTTGTGTACTATTGTCTTGACTAATCGATTATAAGTGATAAAGTATTTATTTTTTAACGAACCCAGCTTGTTTGTTCCATAGCAATAGCAATCTAGTTTTTAAAAGGGGAGAGACATGTGTTTATCATAAAAACCTTAAATAACATTGCAAAATGCGGCTTAGATGTATTTAATACTAATCATTACAAAATTGATAATGTCAGTGAAAAAGTAGATGCCATTGTTCTTCGTAGTTTTAATATGCATGATATGGAAATTGCACCAACCATTAAGGCGATTGCAAGAGCGGGTGCTGGTGTAAATAACATTCCTGTTCATGCTTGTACAGAACGTGGAATTGTTGTGTTTAACACTCCTGGTGCCAATGCCAATGCTGTAAAAGAACTTGTTCTAACTACACTTATGGCCTCTTCACGAAACTTATTTGCTGGAGTTGCTTGGACAAAATCACTTGCAAATAAAGGGAACGAAATCCCCAAATTAGTGGAAGCTGGAAAGAAGCAATTTGTTGGGAATGAAATAAAAGGAAAAACACTTGGGGTTATCGGCTTAGGAGCTATTGGCGCTCGAGTTGCAAATGATGCTTTGAACTTGGATATGGATGTCATTGGATTCGATCCATTCATTTCAGTCGATACCGCATGGAATTTATCTCGGAATGTGCAAAGAGCATTTAATTTAGAGCAGCTTTATGTAAATAGTGATTATATTACTGTACATGTACCATTAACAGATGATACAAAAGGAATGTTTAACGATCAGTCTTTTAGAATCATGAAGGATGGAGTTCATATTTTCAATTTCTCTCGTGGTGAATTAGTGAATGAATTAGATATGGCCGTTGCGCTTGAGATTGGCAAAGTTGGCAAGTATATTACTGATTTTCCGAATGAAAAAATTTTAAAAATGAAAAATGCAATTGCGATACCCCATCTTGGTGCTTCTACGAGGGAATCAGAAGAAAATTGCGCAATTATGGCATCTAGACAAATTAAAGAGTACCTAGAAACAGGGAATATTATAAATTCCGTTAATTTCCCAAACGCTTCCTTGCCATATACTGGAAAGCGTCGCGTCACAGCTTATCATAAAAATGTACCTAATATGGTTGGACAAATCACTTCCGTTCTTTCTAAATATCACTTAAATATTGCAGATATGATTAATCGAAGCAGGGGCGAATATGCTTATACAATAATTGATATTGATAACCAGTTTAATGGAGATCTAGCCCCAATCTTAGAAGAAAAAATCAAACAAATTACTGGGATGGTTTCAGTTCGAATTATATAACCATTCAAAAAAGACTGATCGTTGTTAATCAGTCTTTTTTGTCTTAAAGATAGACTTCAACCCGATCTATTAATATGTTAAGATTATTTGTTGTTACATTTAAATTGTTATAGATTGGGAGATGTCAAAATTGAAAAGCATTTTTCAAAATAAATGGGCAGTTATTGGCTTTGCCGCTATTTGTGCCTTCTTATGGGGCAGTGCATTTCCAGTATTAAAGATTAGCAATCTTGAGTTAAGGATAGCTGCTGATGACTCAATCGCCCAAATCGTATTTGCGGGAATTCGTTTCCTATTGGCAGGACTTATCCTATTGATTTTTTTATTCCTTACGAATAGAAAGAAATTAGTCATAAAACGTTCTCAAATTATGATCATTATTTTGTTCGGGTTGATCCAAACCTCTTTGCAATATTACTTCTTTTATATTGGATTAGCCAAAGTATCCGGAATGCAAGGTGCTCTTTTAACTTCAAGTGGCACATTTCTCGCTGTTATTTTAGCCCATTATTACTATAAGAATGATCATTTGGATTGGAAGAAGGGAATAGGGATATTGACCGGATTTGCTGGAATTATTTTGGCCAATTGGGGACAAACCTTCCAATTTCAGTTTCATTTTACTGGTGAAGGTTTTATGATTTTAGCTGGACTAACGACTGCAATCACAACCATCATGGCTAAAGAACTTGCGACTGACATTCATCCAGTAACTTTGACGGGGTGGCAGCTAACTATTGGAGCCTTATTGCTTTTGCTTATAGGCGTTCCTCAGTTAAATGAAGATGCGATTACATTCACTCCCTTTGGCTGGGGATTACTGATTTATGCAGCGTTTCTTTCCGCAGTTGCCTTTGCTTTATGGACAACGATCCTAAAATATAATAAAGCAGGAAAAGTGAGTATTTATAACTTCTTAACACCTGTTTTTGGCGCATTATTATCTGCCTTGCTCGTTCCTGGAGAAAGACTTAACCTGTCAATTGTCGTTGCAATTGCTCTAGTAGCTTTCGGAATTATTATTATGAATTATAATAAAAAAGTAAAAAACTCTTCCGAACTTTTATCTAAAACAAAGGCTGGTTAAAGAGAGAAAGTTACTTTATACATGTGATTAATGTTACTTCAATCTCCTTACTTCTATGTTAATTTAAAACTATGAAAAAGTATTTTTGTAAAATGACATGGAGGTTTTCAAATGTGTGGTTGTTCAAATTTAAAAGATGGTAAAGCGGTTGTTGATCATGTAAAAAGCAAAGGGAAGGAAGACTTTGCACCATCTGTTGCTCACATGATTAACTGTGGTTGCGGAGAAGTTTTCACTTTAGAGACCGTTATTATGAATTGTCCTAACTGTGAAATGACTTATGCTGTTACCCCATGCAGCTCAAGCGATATTAATAATATTAAAAAAGCAGGAATTAAATACGCTTAATTTAACAACAAAAACATCTGTTCTGTTCACAGATGTTTTTGTTGTTTTTATGAATTCTTTCCAATTGTTTTCTCAATTTTGTTGGAGTTATCCTCAATAGACCAGCCTGTTTTTAACCCTAACATGAACCAACCTAGCGCAAGCGCACCAATTCCGAAAAATGGTATCACCAATCGTCCTTAAGCAAACAAACGTTTGAATCGTGTCTTTTTTCAAGAATTCTGCGGAACGGGCGTACCACATTCCATGCTCAACACTTGCCCATGTTTGCATAAGTCCGACAGTGAAAAATTGTTAAATTGGAATCTATATAGATCAGAACCTTCAACCGCAAAATTAACGAATAAAACAACATGAACAATTTCCATAAATGTGTTTTAAATTCATGTTCTATAGTTGAACAATCTCTTTATAAGACAAATCCGAAAAAAAGACATCATATATAGAAACAGTATAAAGACTAACTAAAAGAATGGTAAGAGACCATACTGGGAAATCTAATGTCATAAAAATCATTTTAATTTCGAAAGGGAGAGTTTGATGCAAAGTGATTCGCTTCGTGATCTGATAACAATTGAAGATGAAAACGGGGAGCAACTTTCTTTTGAGGTGGAGGCCCTGTTTGAAATGGAAGGAAAATCTTATGCTTTATTAAGATCTGGTGATCAAACGACCTTAATGATGGTAATTGAGGATGAGACAGGTCAGCAACTCGTTCAAATTTCTGAACAAATAGAGAAGGAATCCATTTTAGATGCTTATCAAATTGCGGTAGAAGCATCACCAGCGGAATAAAGTGAAGCTACCATTAGTAGTGGCTTCTTTTATCTTAATGGAAAGCCTTAGGCTATAACATGCTAGTCATGCCGACGATTCCGTAGTGTACTTAGTCTGTGTTCAACTTTCGGATCTTTATGAGCAGATCCCCGACCTACTTCTTAGAGTCTAGGAGCGGGGTCCTACCCGGCAGTTAAGCCTGATAATTATTATTAATAGGGAGTTGAAAATTAGGAATGGGTGATTGGAATAAACAAGCTGCACCAAATAATAATCTTTCTGCAGAGACGATCAAAACCTCAAATTTGATAGGAAACAAAGAAGGAGAGGAGCATGCTTTTTCTGAAGAGTTATCAGATGGGGGAGAACGGGACCAGTTTATTAAAAAACAATTAAAATCAAAAAAGCAATAGTATAACTTAAAAAAAGAAACTCAAAGGAGAGTTTCTTTTTTTATCTTTTTTTCTTTTTAGTATCTGCCAATGGCTGCTTTTTAATGATTGGATCATAAAGCACATGGACATGAATAACACTTTCCGTGATAGGTTCCACTTTAGTTACTTTGCCCTTTCGACCCTTTATTTTAATACTCTCATCAACGGAGGGAACGGTTTGTAATAATTGGGTTAATACTTTTGTATTGTTTTCTAAAAAATGTACAAAAACCACGATTGGTCACTCCTTTATTCCATTGTTAAATGGCAAAGCAAAGTCATATTTGAAGATAATAATGAACTTTTTATAAGATATTGAGTGACCCAACGTTTTAGACCAATGAAAATAGGAAAGGGAAATACTAATTTATTTACGAAATGGATTCAACATTGTTATGATAAGTATGTAATTTCTAAATAATTATTATATTCACAAAAGGGAGAGGGATTATCATGTCAAATCATTTAACAAAAACAACAAATTATCAATACTTACTTTGTGAGATTGAGAACAAAGTAGCCGTTGTAACCATTGATCATGAGCCTGGAAATAAATTAAATACAGATGTTTACTTGGAATTAAATCAATTATTTAGTGAATTGGAACAGAATAGAGATGTTCATGCTATCGTTTTAACTGGAGCAGGGGACGAGTCCTTTGTCGCTGGTGCCGATATTAATGAAATGGTGGACTTAGACACAGTTGGAATGATGGATTTAACCAAGATCACCCGAGAAGCGTTTTCAAAAATTGAGAACCTTAACAAACCAGTAATTGCTGCAATCAATGGAGTAGCAAGAGGAGGCGGCTTAGAATTAGCCCTATCATGTGATTTGCGAATTGCATCCGCACAAGCTCAATTTGCTTTTCCTGAAATCAATTTAGCTGTTATTCCTGGTGGCGGTGGTACTCAACGAATTCAAAAAGTAGTTGGACAAGGCATCGCAAAGGAATTATTGTATTTTGGAGAATTTATTGATGCCAATAGAGCTTATGAATTGCAAATTGTGAACAAAGTTGTTCCACATAAAGAAATTTTAACAACAGCAAAAAATTGGGCTGATAAACTAGCTCAAAAAGCTCCAGTAGCATTAAGAATGATGAAAATTGCTGTAAATACTGGCGCTAATGTCGATCTGGAATCTGCTCTTACCATTGAAGCTACTAGCTATGACGGTGCATTTGCTACACAAGATCGTAAAGAAGCCATGACTGCATTTGTTGAAGGTAGAAACCCAGCAGCGTTTACAGGCAAATAAATTTTAAGGTATTTTTTGAATGATCATAATTCACAACTTGAGAGGAGAGGTTAATCTCCTCTTTAAATGATTATTAGATTACTGCGTAAAATAATAATTTGACGAAGTAATGTCAAAGGATTATAATGGAAGTATGAAAAAATCATGTTTGGGGTGTTTTCTATCGCTACTGAAGCTCAACAACAACATTATAAAAAATTGCAAACTATTCTCAAGGAATTACCTTGGTATGTCGAAGAATATATTGATCACAAACGCCGAAAACTTTCTGCGGCTTCATTATTAAATTATTGTCATGACTTTAAGATCTTTTTTAACTGGATCATTTCTGAGCAGCTTTATACAGGTGCCATTAAGGATATTCCTTTATCACATCTGGAAACATTAAAAGCTCAAGAAATTGAAGGTTTCCTCCACTCTCTTAAGTATGAACTGAAAAATAAGGATATTACAGTTAATCGTAAATTATCGGCATTAAAGTCCCTGTTTAATTACTTGCAAAATATTGCGGAAACAAGTGATCTGGAACCTTATATTCACCGAAATGTGATGGCAAAAATCGAATTTAATGAGTTAAATTTAAATCTAGAAACAATTGCCAATAAAATGGAAGGTAAAATCCTATTAGGTGATGAATACGAAAATTTCCGAAGGTTTGTTGCTGAAGAATACGGGGAAACCGTCAAAGATAATAAAAAACTGTGGAATTTTTATCAGCTAAACCGTGAACGGGATACGGCGATTATCTCATTAATTTTAGGTTCTGGCCTACGTTTATCTGAGGTTGTCAATCTGGATATTGATGATATTGATCATAATAAAAACTCAGCCCGAGTTATTCGTAAAGGAAATAAAGAACAATATGTATATTTTAGTGCTGTTGCCATGGATGATCTCCAGGAATACTTAAAGATACGAGAATCCCGGTATGATATCCATAAACAAAATAAAGCTCTCTTTGTAGCTGCAGCTATGGGACCAAAAGGAAAAACTAGACGCTTAACCGCACGTTCCATTGAAAATTTAGTTAATAAATATGCAACTGCATTTGGAAAACCATCATTATCCGTCCATAAATTACGTCATTCATTTGCTACTAGATACCATACGGAAATTAATGATGTTCCTAAGTTAAGAAGACAATTAGGTCATTCATCCATTCAAACAACGATGATTTATACTCATATTAAAAATGATGACCTCAAAATAGCTGTTGATCAAATGGACATTCCCGATCCAGATGATGATGAGCTATGAGTGAATAGCAAAAAATCGAGTAGTCAGTGAGCAGTTCCCTGTTCCCGTACTCGAATTTTTATTTAGTTTACATAATATATTTATGGTAAATAAATAAAAATAAGTGGCGATACTGCCTTTATTTGTATCGCCATAACTTCTACAATGTTATTTTTTTCTCTTTTTATTTATTTCATCTCGATTCATTACCTTCGTATGGATTAAATTCCATTTTCCATTTTCATAGTACCAGGTGGACTCAACAAAAGCGATTCCATCGGCATGATAAGCACCGCTGACTTGCTGAATGGCTTTTAACCCTAACGTCTCCCCTTTCTCTTTTACCACGATCGGTTTTAATGTACTATATGGATCAACCATTAATTCTCGAGGTTCATTAAGCATCCCTCTTGTGTACAGGCCTAAACGGTTATAGTCCTTTTTTCTGTTTTTTAAATCAAAAGTGAAAGTTTCTCCGGTATTATCAATCGTCATGACAGCCTTATAATTATTCAAAAACTGACTTGTAATATTTAATGGTTCTGGACCTCCTCCTAAATCAGTTAGTTGGAAGTCTTTAAACGAAAATATGAAAAAGTTAGATAATCCACCACTCCCACCAGTTGGAATGCTGATTAGCAGATCATCAATACCATCATGATTTAAATCCACCCGTTTCAAAGTAGGCTCATATCCACCGTCTAATTCCTTTTTAACTTTCTTACCATTTGAACCGGTAATGACTAGGTAAATTTCTCTCAAATACGCACTTCCATCATCATAAGGAATCCCTTTTATTTCGATTTGATCTAGTTTCCCATCTCCAGATATATCTTCTTCCTCTTTAATAAGGGTTTGTATTTCCTTTTCATGATTAAATTTATTTTTGTATTCTTTATCTTCGACTGCATAGGCTCCTGTGATCGCATTCAATGACAGGAAAAAAAGTGCAATAAAGGCTAATCCGAATTCCTTTCTCATCTATATTACAGTCCTCCTTCTTGAACCTTACTCTCTATTTTGTCCAAGATTGGAAAAAACATGTAACCCGTAGGAACAAAAAACTCCTTCTGTCTGTATTTAATACAAGACAAAAGGAGTTCATGGAATCTTACTCTTCCTCGGTTATATCTTCTTTTTTATTAATCCAAATGGTGGTTGCTTTACCACTCTCTGTTTCATCAAATAAGAAGGAACCATTTGAATAGCGATCATTGAATCGGATATCTTCACTGTTAACAGAATGGATTAAACCTTTTTCTGTGGCAATAAAAATGGTATCGTGATCCTCTGCAAAAACGAATCCAACTACTTGATGTGGATTTGCTTTTAATTCTCTTAAAATAACGAGCCCTCGTTTGGCTCTCGTACTTAGTTCAAACTCGGTCATTTTCATTTTCTTGATCGATCCTCTTTGTGTAACAATCACAATCGAAGGAGACTCATTCACATCTTTGATTTTGCCACCAGTAACAAAGTCTCCATCTTTAAGATTAATCCCCTTAACACCAGCAGCACGAGTGCCAATTGGGCCAACCTCCTCTTCATGAAACCAAAGAGAATAGCCATTATACGTTGTTAAGAAAATTTCTTTATGACCATCTGTTTCATGTACATCTATGACCTCATCATTTTCCTTCAAATTGATCGCAACTAGCGGTTTAGAATGTCTTTGAGCTTTATACTGCTTTAACTCCGTTTTCTTGACCATGCCATTCTTTGTCACAAATAACAAGTAGTGTTCTTTTTCAAAATCCTCGACAGATATAGCTGACACGATATGCTCATCTCGATCAATCGGGATAATGTTGGCGATATGTTGGCCAATATCTTTCCAGCGAATGTCTGGTAATTCATGAATTGGGCAATATAAATAGTTCCCTTTATTCGTAAAGAGCAATAAGACATCCTTTGTATTCATTTCAAGCTTAACGAGCATTCGGTCTGAATCTTTCATCCCAAAATCTTGCCCGTTTGAAGCCGCATAGGACCTGAGGCTCGTCCGTTTAACATAACCTTCCTTTGTTACCGTGACAATTACATCTTCACTGGCAATTAAGACTTCCAGGTTAATCTTAATTTCCTCAATTTCTGCCTCAATTTTTGTTCTTCTCGGATCGGCAATGCTTTTTTGGATATTTCTTAGCTCTTTTTTAATTACCGATAATAGCTTTTTCTCACTGCTTAAAATGGCGGTTAATTCCTCAATTTTTTTCGCTAATTCTTCTGCTTCCAATTTTAAAGCAGTAATATCGGTGTTTGTTAACCGGTACAATTGCAAGGAAACAATTGCCTCTGCTTGTGGTTCTGTAAACTCGTATTTGGCCATTAAATTATTTTTTGCATCTCGTTTGTCTTTTGAAGAACGAATCGTCGCAATCACTTCGTCTAAAATCGATAATGCTTTCATTAAACCATCAATAATATGTGCGCGATCCTTTGCCTTTTGTAACTCAAATTGGGATCTTTTCGTGATCACGTCTTTCCGATGGTCTACATAGGCATCGAGCAATTCACGAAGCCCCATTAATTGTGGTCTACGATTATGAATAGCAACCATATTAAAGTGATACGTAATTTGTAAGTCACTATTTTTGTATAAATAATTTAATACACCTTCAGCATCTGCTTCTTTTCTTAGCTCTATAACCACTCGTAAACCGGTACGGTCTGTTTCATCCCTTACCTCTGCAATCCCTTCTACTTTACGGTCAAGGCGCAGTTCGTCAATCCTTTTAACCATATTCGCTTTATTTACATCATATGGAATCTCTGTAATGACGATTTGCTGCTTTCCACCCCGAACGGTTTCAATCTCTGCTTTTCCGCGAACGATGATTTTTCCTTTACCTGTTTCATAGGCTTTGCGAATGCCGTCAATTCCTTGAATAATTCCGCCTGTTGGAAAATCGGGTCCTTTAACGAACTCCATTAAATCATCAACAGAGCTATTTGGATGATCAATTCGATAAACTGCAGCATCGATGACTTCTCCTAAATTATGAGAAGGTATTTCAGTTGCGTAACCTGCTGATATTCCTGTTGAACCATTAACTAATAAATTAGGAAACGTAGCAGGTAACACTGTTGGCTCATTGGCTGTATCATCGAAGTTAGGTATAAAATCTACCGTGCGCTTATCAATATCAAGCAAAAGTTCGGAAGCAACAGCTGATAATCTTGCTTCCGTATAACGCATTGCAGCAGGTGGGTCTCCGTCCATACTTCCGTTGTTTCCGTGCATTTCTATAAGAACATATCGAACTTTCCAATCTTGACTCATTCGGACCATTGCATCATAGACAGAAGTGTCCCCGTGTGGATGGTAATTACCGATTACATTCCCAACCGTTTTTGCTGATTTTCGAAACCCTTTCTCATGGGTGTTCCCTTCCACATGCATTGCATATAAAATCCTGCGTTGAACCGGCTTCAATCCATCACGTGCATCTGGTATCGCACGATCTTGAATAATATATTTACTATAACGACCGAAAC
Organism: Niallia sp. XMNu-256; assembly: GCF_036670015.1. NCBI lineage: Bacteria > Bacillati > Bacillota > Bacilli > Caryophanales > Bacillaceae > Niallia > Niallia sp. XMNu-256. Next base: position 2,197,544 of record NZ_CP137636.1, on the reverse strand, counting down.
GGTCGCCAATGACTTCTTCTAAAGGGAGGTCTCGAAAGATTTCTGAACTCATTCACCATCAACCTCCTCTTGCATTGAAATATTCTCATTTTCTAGTATACTTCCATCTTCCTCTAAACCAAATGCCACATTCGCTTCAATCCATTTACGTCGTGGTTCTACTTTATCTCCCATTAATGTTGTTACTCTACGTTCTGCACGTGCAATATCATCAATCCGAACACGAATTAACGTTCTAGTTTCAGGATTCATTGTCGTATCCCACAATTGGTCGGCATTCATTTCACCGAGACCTTTGTAACGCTGAATAATATAGCCTTTGCCGACTTTTTTTATCGCATCCTGTAAATCATCCTCGCTCCAGGCATATTCAATAATCTCTTTTTTGCCTGCACCTTTACTTACCTTATAAAGTGGTGGTAACGCAAGATAGACTTTTCCTGCCTCTATAAGAGGCTTCATATACCGGAAGAAGAACGTCAATAACAATACTTGAATATGAGCACCATCCGTATCTGCGTCAGTCATAATGATGACTTTATCATAGTTGACATCTTCAATTTGAAAGTCAGGCCCAACGCCTGCACCAATTGTGTAAATCATTGTATTAATTTCTTCATTCTTAAAAATATCATTTAATTTAGCTTTTTCTGTATTAATGACTTTACCTCGTAATGGCAAAACGGCTTGGAAGCGGCGATCTCGTCCTTGCTTCGCAGAACCACCTGCTGAATCACCCTCAACTAAATAAAGCTCATTCTTTTTGGGATTACGAGATTGAGCTGGAGTTAGTTTCCCTGAGAGCAATGTTTCCCGTCTGCGTTTTTTCCCAGTACGAGCATCTTCACGGGCTTTACGGGCTGCTTCACGTGCTTGAAAGGCCTTAATTGATTTCTTGACTAACAAAGTACTGATATCTGGATTTTCTTCTAGAAAATAAGCTAAGTTCTCTGAAACAACGGAATCCACAGCAGAACGTGCCTCACTCGTTCCAAGCTTTCCTTTTGTTTGACCCTCAAATTGAAGGATTTCTTCCGGAACCCGAATTGAAATAATCGCAGAAAACCCTTCACGAATATCTGATCCATCAAGGTTTTTGTCTTTTTCTTTAAGTAAGGATACTTTTCTTGCGTACTCATTAAAAGCTCTAGTCACGGCAGATTTAAGTCCAACTTCATGTGTACCGCCGTCTTTTGTTCGAACATTATTAACAAAGGAAAGCACATTTTCTGAATACCCATCATTAAATTGAAAAGCAAAATCTACTTCAATTCCATTTTGCTCCCCCGTAAAACCGATGACTGGGTGAAGAGAATCTTTTTCCTCGTTTAAATACTCGACAAAAGCCTCTAGACCATTTTCATAATGATACACTTCTTGAAGGGCATTGCGTTCATCAATAATTTCAATTTTAATTCCCTTTAATAGAAAGGCAGACTCACGAAGTCGCTCACAAAGGGTTTCATAGTTAAATGTAGTTGTCGAAAAAATGGTTGGATCTGGCTTAAAATGAATGGTGGTACCTGTTTGTTTCGTTTTAGCGATTTTTTCTAAAGTGGTGACAGGTATTCCACCATTTTCAAAACGCTGCTCATAAATAAATCCATCCCGTTTAATTGTTACGACAAGCCACTCTGACAATGCATTTACAACAGACGCACCTACACCATGTAGTCCGCCACTTGTTTTATAGCCTCCTTGTCCGAACTTACCACCAGCATGGAGGATCGTGAGAATGACTTCTGGTGTAGGCTTTCCGATTTTATGCATTCCAGTAGGCATTCCTCGTCCTTTATCTTGAACGCTAACGGAATCATCTTTATGTAATCGTACAATAATGTGATCACCATAACCCGCTAATACTTCGTCCACCGAATTATCTACAATTTCATATACTAAGTGATGTAATCCTCTTGAATCTGTACTCCCGATATACATCCCAGGTCGTTTACGGACTGCCTCAAGACCTTCTAGTACCTGTATGGCATCATCGTTATAATCAAATGCAGTTTGATTTTTTGCCACGTACATACCCCTTTCAGTTCAATACAAAGACCAAGTATGTGTTGAGAATTGTTCCCTTAGTAGGTCTGTTAATCATCTCTATTAATTTTCATGTTATTCTTCATTAAAATGAATAATCCTTTTTTATGACAAAAATTACATTAAAATATTTAAAAACCAACTAAACAAACTAAACCGATCCTTGATTTCTTATCTTTAATTTTAATAACAGAACGAACGTTCCTTGTAATACTATCATACCATATAAAAAGAGTTCATGTTTTATTGTATCGATTTATTTTCATTTGGCAAACGAGTTTTTAAAGAAATGGAGAAAAAAACAATTCTTAACTAAAGTGTTTTGTGGATAAGATTTATTATTTTTGAGAGGAAAATGAAAAGCATGTATCTATAATAAGGTACATGCTTCAAAGTGTTTACCGAGTTAATGCATGCTCAACTTTAATGCAACGATCCATGATTACGGTATATCCTTTTTCTTTTAACAAATTATATGCCTCTTCATTTTCAAGTCCTGATTGTGCCCAATAAATATCTGCATCGATTTCAAGAAACTCTTTAGCCACATCTAATAAATGTTCTGACCTGCGAAACACATTTACGATGTCCACATGTCCCTCAATTTCTTTTAGACTAGCTACAGCCTTTACACCAAGGATTTCGTCTGCTTTTGGATTTACTGGGATGATTTCATACCCTGCATCTTGCATTGCTTTTGAAACCATATGAGAGGTTCTTTCAGGATTATCACTTAATCCAACTACCGCAACCCTTTTTGATTTTTTTAAAATATCACGAATTTCATCTCTTGATGGATTTTCTATAGCCATTACAATTCCTCCATTAGTTTAATATAGAATTATTGTTACCATACTTTCTTAAGTCTAACATATTGTGGAAATGATAAGTAACCTTTTGCTTTTATAAGTCTATTTTTTAAAAGTAAACAACGTAAAGGTTTTTATTGATTTGACAATAGAAAATAGGATTGAAAACAAGGCTAATCGATGGTAACTTTAAATTAGATTTTATTCTATTGAATGATTAGACTTGTAAATGAAGAAGGAGAGTTTGAATGCTTGAAATTGGAATTATTATTTTACTAGCTTATCTAATTGGATCGATCCCTTCAGGACTTATCATCGGAAAGAGATTCTATGGAATAGATATTCGTCAACACGGCAGTGGTAACCTGGGAGGGACCAATACATTTCGCGTTTTAGGCGTAAAAGCTGGACTAACAGTCACTGTCGCTGATATCTTAAAAGGAACTCTAGCTGCTTCGCTGCCTTTTTTCTTTCAATCTGAAATGCATCCGTTACTTGCCGGAATTTTTGCAGTTGTTGGCCATACATATCCGATTTTCGCAGGTTTTAGAGGGGGCAAAGCCGTCGCTACATCAGGTGGAGTATTGCTATTCTATGCACCAATTATGTTTCTCATCATGATTATCGGTTTTTTTGTTTCTCTTTATTTAACAAAATATGTTTCATTATCATCCATGGTTGCTGGACTGGTAGCACTTATTTATTCAATTGCTGTGCGAGATGTCCCTCTGATCATTGTCGTATTTTTATTACTCTCATTTGTGGTTTATCGTCATCGGGAAAATATTAAACGAATTATAAATAAAACAGAACCAAAAGTGAAATGGTTAGGCTAAAAACAAGCCCGTGAGTGGGCTTGTTTTTCCTTTTAATAAAAATAGCCGTTGCTAACTTAACCAACTTTTAGTACATGTTAGTAAATTAGACCTATTTTGACTAATTTTTACAGCATTTGCTCATAATTGTCAATTTTCATCATAGTATTTTATTAATCGTTTCATACGGTTAAAACTGTTATAAGGATGCGATAATCATGAGAACATCGAATACTTCCAATGAAAGCTCACCTTCAAACCAGTCTATTAATCCTCAATCCAATCAGAATCTATTTGCCATTCATTTAGCACATGAAGTTCGAAACCCTTTAACAACGATAAAGGGGTTTCTACAGCTATTAAAAACCGATTTAACGGATCAAGAGAAAAATGATTATGTTGATATTGCTGTTGATGAAATCGATCGAGTTAGTATCCTTCTTAATCAATTCTTAAGCGATAAAAACTCAACATTCATTCAACAAAAAGAAGTCGTTTCTCTTAATGAGTTAGTGATTAATCTTATTGAGTTATTTGAAATTGAGACAAAAGAGAAGAAGATTAATTTAACATGCTCGTTAACGGATCATAATGTACTCATTTCGATTAATCAACAGCAACTTAAGCAAGTAATGATCAACCTACTTAAAAATGCCATCGAGGCGATTGAAGAAAGCGGCAAAGAGGATGGAACGATTGACATGATAACTGAGATAAGTGGACAGTCTGTCTTCATCCATATTTGTGATAATGGGATTGGAATGCCAATAAAAGTAAGGGATAATCTGTTTAATCCTTTCTTTACAACGAAGAAATTCGGTACTGGAGTTGGATTATCTATTTGTCAAGAAATTATTCATGACAGTAATGGCCAGATACGAGTTTCAACAGAACCGAATAAAGGCACTAAATTTACCATTGAATGGCCATCATCTAAATAAGATCTTAAAGCACGCAAGTTAAGCAACAACTAACTTGCGTTTTTTCTTGTTCAATATATTGACATGAGGATGTAATAAAACGGCCATAAACAAAATGAAAAAGCTGCACCTTATTGATATAAAATAAAAGTAACAAAATAACAAGGGGGAACTCTAATGTCTAACAATGCGGAAAAAACTTACCAATTCGTAGCATCCTTAACCGAAAGTGAAGATAAAAATGAATTTAACATTGAAATTTTTTCCTTGTCAGAAGATAGTGATGAGCCATCCGCACCAGAGATCGTGATTCATAATTTTGATGAACTCATTTCATTTTTTGAGGAATTAGATGATACAGACTTTAACGAGACAGAAAAAGTACTAGAATCTATTTTTGGCTAACGATCATGACCTAAGTCCAAATATGGTCTGTTAAGCCCTCTTTTTTCAATATCTCTATTTGCTTCTTGCCTAATAGATCAAAATGAGAATAACCATTTTTCCTATAATCGATCCATTCAGGTTTTAGACCATACTGTTTCCCCCAGAGTAATAGCTTTTGTAAATCTCTACACCCTACCTTTGTCACCGTCTTACAATCTGGAAATCGATCATCTATCCAGTAATGGGTTAGAAAAGCAATCTCGCCCTGATCTATTTTTGATTTCCATTCTAAAAGCTGTTTCCTTGAAATCCCAAATGCCAAGATCCCTCTCTCCTTTAAAATAAATGGTAAGAAAGGGCTCCTATAATGAGGGGCCCCTTTCTTCTATTTTTTAACTTCTTCATATTTTTGAAACCATTCAGGAAAACTCTTTTTAAATTGTACAGGTCTGAAGTTATCTTTTTTGACGACAATGTGGGTTGTTGTTCCCTCTGCGTATACCTCGTCTTCATCATTTACAATTTGATAGCCATAGACGGTTTTTAAACCATCATTTGAGTCAACCCATGCCTTAACAAACGCTTTGTCACCATACCGAACAGGTCTTTTATAAACACAATAAACATCATAAACTGGAGCAAAATATCCTCTTTCTTCCATTTCAATATAACTGAAACCAAGATCCTCGATTAATTGTGTTCGACCTAGTTCAAACCATTTTAAATAATTAGCATGATACATAACCCCCATCATGTCAGTATCCGCATACAATAATTGTATTTCTGTTTTAGAAATGAACATTTTTTCCCTCTCCAATCCTTTTTCATATCCTATCAATCAAGGGTGCTGCCTACTTTATTAACAGCAGTCTCAATATCATCTTTTTCAATAATGGTTGCATCCTTTGGAGAAAATGGCTTATTTTCCATCATAAGTCTCTGAGCTTGAATCTGAATGGCTTCATTAATAAGGTTAGTAGCAAACCGTCCATTCCCAGTAACTGGATTTTCCTCTAGATAGGTCAACAACCATTCTTCAGCCTCATCCGTTAAATGAAAGTTAAATTTCTCTCCGTATAATTTAATAATCTGAACAAGTTCAATGCTGCTATAATCTTTAAACTCAATAAACTTTTTAAACCTTGATTTTAATCCAGGATTACTTTCTAGTAGACCTTTCATTTCATTTGAATAGCCAGCTAGAATCACCACTAGATTTTCATTATGTTTAGTCATTTCATCTACGAGTGTATCAATTACTTCTTTTCCAAAATCCCCAGCCGTTTGTCCCAATAAAGAATAAGCTTCATCAATAAAGAGAACTCCACCGAGCGCATCCCGAATTTTTCGCTTTGTCTTTAAAGCGGTTTGTCCAACATAACCCGCGACAAAGTCTGCACGACTTGTGATAACTAGATGGCCTCTTTTTAATAACCCACAGTCTTTTAGAAGTTCAGCATAGATTTTAGCAACGGTTGTTTTACCCGTTCCAGGATTTCCTGTAAAGACAGAATGGAGTTGAATGGGGACAATTGGCAAACCATGATCCCTTCTAAAAGTTTGCATTTTAACAAATGAGATAATTGACTTTACCTCTTCTTTAACATTTTCTAAGCCCACTAATTGATGGAGTTCCTGTTCTGGCTCATTCTTAACCTTAGGATCATCCTTACTGAAATCGACTTTATCTAGTACCGAAAAGACCAATAAATCATCATACGATTGATGATTGGCCCCTTTATTAAAAATAGCCTCTAGTATCAAATTCTGCACGGTTCGCGCATTCCCAAATGAATTATCGACTCTTTCCTTTTCAATTTGGTCCTCAAGCGCCAATTTTCCTTCATCCGTTAAGATGTAATCATTTTCAGCAGCAAACTTCTCACCAATCATAATCAGTTCTTCATTTGTATAATCAGGAAGAGTGAGGTGATTTGACATTGGGAAGCGGCTTCTCAGTCCAGGATTTGAATCTAGAAATTGTCTCATTTCCTCAGGATAGCCCGCAAGAATAACTGCAAACTTCCCACCATATTCACTGCTCGTCATTAATGAAACAAGAGTATCAATCGCAACTTGTCCATAATCATTTCCTGACTGACCTTCTCTTTTTAAATTATAAGCTTCATCGATAAATAACACGCCACCTAATGCCTTCTCAACAGCCATGCGAACATTTTCTTCGGTTTGACCAACAAACGCTCCTACTAATTGAGAACGGTCGACCTCAACGACTTCTTTTCTCGGTAGAACGCCAAGTTCGTAATACATTTGTGAGAATAACCTGGCAATGGTTGTTTTTCCGGTCCCGGGATTTCCGGTAAGGATCATATTTAAACTCACTTCATCTTTTGTTTGAAATCCTTTTTCTTTTCTAATTTTTTGGTATTTGAAAAATTGATAAAAGTCATTTACTCTCGATTTCACAGAATGAAGTCCAATCATATCATTTAACTCTTGAAGGGCCTGCTCCGTTGATTGTTCTTCTTCCTGCGTTTCATCTTCAAATAGTAATAGCCATTGACCCTTTAACTCTTCTAGATGGGATAAATGTTGTTTTAATTCATCATAATGAGCGGATGTATAAAACGTACCAACCATAGATCCTTCATAATCATTCGCTGCTTTTAACAACAAGGCAGTCACTTCAATGACTGTTTCTAACAAATCGATCATTTTACCAGAGAAATCATGGGAATCATGAAGCGAATCTTGTAATTTTTTTCTAGAATTCTTTATAGCATCCAACTGTTCTTCAGCATCTTTCAAAAATTGCTGACAAATGGTGATATAAAGCTGAGCAGTTTGTTTCTTAGCTTGTCGGTTATCCGTTTCACGTAGCGGGGGAAAATGCAGATCTTCAAATAAGTGTCTGCTGCTTTTCCATTCATGTGTTGCCACATACTCTTTTGCCTTGAAATTACTTGGATCAAGTTCGATCGCTTTTTCTAACCAAGAAAGTACCAATGATTCCTTTTTTCCTTTTGAAGAAGAAGATAAGGCTATAAGCGTCAATAACCTTGATGCGTTCATTTTACCTTCTTCTTCATTTAAATCTATTTTTTGGAGTAATTTAATCATTTCACCCTCATTATCGATATATCCTAATTCTTTCAGTTGTTGTTCCCATTCTTTAATGAGATCATTTTGATTCACGTGCTTTTTAAGTCTGTTTCCCATTAACTAACACCACTTCTTTACGACATTTATTTATATAACAAATCTTATTCTATCATATTTTTTATAGGGAATATTCTTTGGGGTTTGTATAGCAGAGATATAAGAAAGAAATAACCCACTGAATATTCATTCAGCGGGCAAAAATAATGATAACCTTTACCTTAATTAGTGTGCACGATTTTCGTCTTTAATTTCAGCACGCATCGCTTCGATACTTTCACGACGGCGCTCATTTTTTGCTTCCACTCGAGCTCGATCTTCACCACTTAAATTTTGCATTGTTTGTTCAGCCTTACGGATATTATCGTCCGTATTCACAATCATCTCTTGTAATTTCTCTACATTATCACTTCGATCATCTGGGTTAGGTCTGTTATTATAAGCCATGCATATCCTCCTTATCATGTTGAAGGTACGAGTCTAGTTTGTCTAAAAATTTTTATTACACATGTAGGATTTGATTTTAGGTCTGGTGTACCAGAAAACACTTTAATCTAAAGTTATCCTACTTCTTTTTACTTTCAATTCGCTGTACGATTTCATCAGCTGAAAGTCCACTAGCCTCGATAACCGAACCGTTCGTTAAGGCATCTTGCATACCCATAACATCTGTATCTAAGCCGGAAACTACACAACAATCAAAGTTTTGAAGATTTGCTCCACTATTAAGTTCAACCACATCATATCCTTTTTCACGTAAAGCTTGTTGAACATTTGTTAAAGAACCTTCTACAGCAATTTTTTGCATAATAACACCTCCTCAATCATTAATTTTTCCTTAATTAAGTTTTATATGTATCCATTTAACGTTTGAATGGCTTTAATAAAAAAAGAGAAATGTCTAAATAAAAGACATTTCTCTTGATATGTGTTATTCGCCCTTTGTTTGCATAACTTGGGCATGTTGTCCAGAATTATCTTGCATTTGTTTTCCTTTATTCCCGCCAAAACTTCTTGACTTTGTCCCAATATGACTTGGCACAAAGTGTTTGCTATCTTTTTTTGGGTTTCCCATTATGATTCCTCCTCTAGATGAAATACTCTCGAGTCTGTTATTACCAGCCGTAATGATGCTGTCGTTACTCCTCAAATAAAAGTATTACCTCTTGAGAGGGCTTTCATTAATGGTAATGTATGACACGGGACACCCATCGGTGAGACCGCAATAATTGTTATTCAGCTTTGCTTAAATGCTTCTTTTCTAAGCGTTCTTCAATTTTTTCAATCGCTTTTTCATCACGCATTAATTGAAGCTTATTCTCATTAACTAATTCTGTGAAAGAACGTTTTCTAGGTTTTCTCATTATAACTTCACCTACCTTACATACTATTATAATGGTTATTATGACCAAAATCTGATTTAATTATTATAAATTTTTGAAAATTAATTTCTTTGCGACCTCATTCGACATATTTCATCTTACATTGACATTATATCAAGGTTTTATCATTTTGATTGTGAGAAAAATCACTTTTTTAAGTTTATTTTTATTATTTTATAAATAAAAAAACACCGATTAGATTTATCAGTGTTTTTTCTCTACATATTATCCGTATATTCTTTCATAAGATCTTGTGTCATGGCTGTTAAGTATTTATATCGGATGATTCCCTCTTGATCTATAAAGTAAGTAGTGGGAATGGTTAACACTTGATATTGGAAATTGACTTCATCTTTCTCATCCAGCAAGATTGGGAAAGTAACTCCCATATCAGAGACAAATTGTTTTACATTAAACTGTGGATCAATATTAACAGCTAAGATCACTACATCTTCTCGGTTTTCTTGATAAAACTTCTCCATGTCTGGCATTTCTTCTTTACATGGTGGACACCATGTTGCCCAAAAATTAATCAAAACTTTTTTTCCTCGATAATCAGAGAGCTTTACGGTTTCACCAGATAACGTCTTTAATTCAAAATCAGGAGCTTTTTCACCTATGGCTAAACCAGGAAGGGTATCCTTTTGTTTCCCTGGTTCCATCGCTTGTACGACAACGACCGCAATTAAAACGAGAAACAAAAAAGTTGCGATCACTTTTTTAACCATAAAATACCTCCGTTCCATCAGTTGTTATGTATATTTTAGCCTAAAGTCATCAATCTATGTAAAAATTTACCTGCGATTATATATGAGACTTTTCTTCATCCTGCTTCATGTTTGTCAGCAGCACATTAGCCTGATAAAGGCACCCTACGAATGACCGTACGGTGCCTTGATAATAGAGATTTTATTTTAATTTTTCGCGAAGAACCATTTGTAAAATACCGCCATGACGATAGTAATCAATTTCTACTTCAGAATCGAAACGAACTAATGCTTCAAATTCTTTCATGTTCCCATCTTTATCAGTAGCTGTTACTTTAACGAGGTCACGTGGACGAACCTTTTCATCAATTTGAACGTTGATTACTTCCTCGCCAGTTAAACCAAGTGTATCAGCGCTTTCTCCTTCTTTAAACTGTAGCGGAAGAACGCCCATTAGTACAAGGTTTGAACGGTGAATACGCTCGTAACTTTCAGCAATTACTGTTTTAATTCCTAAAAGGTTTGTACCTTTAGCAGCCCAGTCACGGGAGGATCCCATCCCATAGTCTTTACCTGCTAAAATCACAAGACCTGTGCCGTTTTCTTTATACTTCATACAAGCATCATAGATTGATGTTACTTCCCCTGTTGGCCAGTATGTTGTGAAACCACCTTCTGTTCCAGGTGCAATTTGGTTACGGATACGAATATTTGCAAATGTACCACGCATCATAACCTCATGGTTTCCACGACGTGAACCATATGAGTTAAAATCACGAGGCTCTACGCCATTTGCACGTAAATATTTACCCGCCGGTGTATTGATCCCAATCGCCCCTGCTGGTGAAATATGGTCAGTTGTAACAGAGTCACCAAATCTACCTACAACACGCAATCCAGTTAGTGGTTTAACTTCATCTGGATCAGGATTTAAGCCTTCAAAGAACGGTGGATTTTGAATATAAGTTGACTTTTCGTCAAATGTATACAATGGCTCATCACTTGTTTCGATTTGATTCCATAATTCATTATCCCCAAATACATTCTCGTATTCTTTACGGAATAGTTCTGGTGTTACAGTTTGTTTAACAACTTTATTAATCTCTGCAGTAGATGGCCAAATATCTTTAAAGTATACATCTTTACCATCTTTATCTTTACCGATTGCTTCATTTTGAAGATCGATATCAACTGTTCCAGCTAGAGCATAAGCAACTACTAATGGTGGTGAAGCTAAGTAGTTTGCTTTTACAAGTGGGTGGATACGTCCTTCAAAGTTACGGTTACCTGATAAAACAGAAGTAACAAGAAGGTCATTTTCTGAGATCGCTTTTTCAACTTCATCTCTTAATGGTCCTGAGTTACCAATACAAGTTGTACAACCATAACCAACAAGGTTAAATCCTAATTGCTCTAAATATGGTAACAGGCCAGAATCACGAAGGTATCCTGTCACCACTTTAGAACCAGGTGCTAATGAAGTTTTCACAAAGCTTGGTACTTCCAATCCTAATTCTACAGCTTTCTTAGCCACTAACCCAGCCCCAACTAAGACGTATGGGTTTGATGTATTTGTACAGCTTGTAATTGCAGCAATTGCAATTGCACCTGTTTTCATTTCGGTATTTGAACCATCTTCAAATTGTACAGTTACTTTCTTGCTAATTTCGTCAGCATTTAATCCAAATCCTTGATTTCCTTGTGGAGCTGTAATCGATTTGTTAAATTCTTCTTTCATCGCTGAAAGTGGAATTAAATCTTGTGGACGTTTTGGTCCTGATAGATTTGCTTCAATTTCAGCAAGATTAATTTCAACTACATCTGTGTATACCGGCTCAAAGGAAGGATCAAAGAATAATCCATTTTCTTTACAATAAGTTTCAACAATTTGGATTTGCTCTTCAGAACGTCCTGATAGACGCAGATACTCTAGTGATTCACCATCTACTGGGAAGAATCCACATGTTGCCCCATATTCAGGCGCCATATTTGCAATAGTCGCACGGTCAGCAAGTGGTAATGCAGGAACTCCTGGTCCAAAGAACTCTACAAATTTTCCTACCACACCATGTTTACGAAGAACTTGTGTAACTTTAAGGGCAAGGTCTGTCGCCGTAGCTCCATCTGGAAGTTCACCAGTTAACTTAACCCCCACTACTTCTGGAACTGGGAAGTAAGATGGTTGTCCAAGCATTCCAGCTTCAGCCTCAATCCCTCCAACACCCCATCCTAGAACACCAATACCATTGATCATAGTAGTATGTGAGTCAGTACCAACTAATGTATCAGGGAATGCTTCAAATTCACCGTCTTCATTTTGTACAGCATGCACAACGTTTGCCAAGTATTCTAAGTTTACTTGGTGAACGATTCCTGTTGCAGGCGGTACAGCACGATAATTATCAAATGCCTTTTGAGCCCAGCTTAAAAATTGGTAACGTTCAGCATTACGCTCAAATTCTAACTTCATATTCAAACCTAAAGCTTCTTGGTTTCCGTATTTATCTACTTGAACAGAGTGGTCGATAACTAGATCAACAGGTTTTAATGGGTTGATTTTGTCTGGATCTCCACCTAAATCAGCCATTGCTTTTCTTAATGACGCAAGATCAACAACTGCTGGTACACCTGTAAAGTCTTGCAAGATTACACGGGAAGGTTTGAATGGTACATCAATTTCTTTAACTTCATTTGTTCCCCATTTAGCAAGGTTTTCAACATGTTCTTTCGTAATAACCCGTCCATCAAGCTGACGTAAAACTGACTCTAATAATACTTTAATCGAATAAGGCAGTTTTGAAACCTTTCCTACTCCAGCTTTTTCTAATGCAGCAAGCTGATAATAATTGTAACGTTTGCCGTTTAAATCAAATGATTTACGGGCTTGAAAAACATCACTCGTTGACATATGTATTACCCCCATTTCTATTCTATTAATATCATAAACAATTTTTCCCTATTTGTCGAAAAGTTTGAATTGTGACAAACTTTTCTGAACAATTTTATTTTAATATAAGGTCAAAAATAAGTAAATATAGAGAAAGACTGTTTTTGAAAACAAAATAACTTGCAGTCATATATGTATGATGCAATTTTATTATATATGAATAACCGTTATCAAGTAATCGAATAATGTTTCTACCGATTGAAATACTATTAAACGGAGGTGACATCCATGGCAAAAAGACGAGCTAACCACGTAATTCCAGGTGCTAACGCAGCAAGTGCACAAGGAAAAGGGGCAGGCTTTAACGAAGAATTTTCAAATGAGCCCTTAACAGAAGCACAAAAATTAAATAATAAAAAACGTAAGAAAAACCAATAACCATAACAAAAGACCCCAGAAATTGGGGTCTTCTTATTATAAAGTATTATTTACATCATTGACAATAGTTCGTAAATCTGACTGAAATTGTTTTAGTTGTGCACGTTGTTTTTCAGATGCAACTTCCAATGCGTTTTCAATTTGTTGGTATGCTTCATTGACCTCATTTTTTAAATGTTTTAATTGATGGCCATAACTTGCAGAGTCCTGAACAATTTCGTGATATAGTTCTTCAACGTCTTCTACTCCTTGCTGTGCTGCTTGGAATGCTTGCTGTTTATTTTTATGATATGGCATCCCACTACCTCCTTTATCAAATTGTAACGTTAAATTGTCCAATCAGAATTGAAAATATTCAGCATAAAATCGGTTGAATTTCACATGTTATAAAGGAGGAGGGATGAACATGGTCAATAAAAACGATGGAAAAGATATGAGAAGAAATCAACCTAAACAATCGGGACAACAAGAACCTTTAAGTGGATCCCATAAAGTAAAAAATCGTAACCATTCAAGACAAAAAGGAAAATCCCATCACGATATGTAAGTAAAAATATTAGTATTTAGAGAAGGTAATAAACTTTACCTTCTCTAAATACATTTATTATAGAGATTCTATATTCTACTCATTAATAACCGGTAAGTGGAGGATATCTGCACCTGTCGCAAGCTTTTGTACAAAAACTTTGCTGATTGAGGATATTACTTTTTACCAGTTATACTCCCTACTGTCACCTACCCACTTTAAAGAAAGATCTACTCCCCTTTTTAGCATTACTTACCTTCACTACTAATTCATTACCAATCTTCAGTAATGTATAACCAAACTACTAGCAGAATCCTCGTATAAGTTAACTTGATCGAGCTATAGCGTTGGGCGAGTTTTTTAACCTACACAAAAACTGTAAAGCTCACTACCTTAAAATACTTGATACTTTTATAAAGATCCCCTTTTCATCCATTAGATTGTGATTTCGACTCCTACTAAATTTTCCGCACTGCCTTGTGTATAAGTGAGGAGTATCAGTAAAAAAGCATACAAATAAGATATCCTCAAAATGAAATATTGCTTTACGGTTATAACATTTTTCACCTTTCATAACCTCTTGCATATTGTAAATCATAGTAAGGAGGATTAGAGATGATGAATCAACAGGATAAGCCACTAGACATCAAAGTTGTTGAAAAATGGCTTGAAAGCTTTTTTTTAGATCCATTAACTTCCTATTTGGATGAAACCATTTTTCGAATTGATCTTTTTGAAACGGCTGACGAATATATAATCGAGGCTCTATTGCCTAAAATGGATAAATGTAATATCAGTATTAAAATTGATGGTGAAAATATCATTATTAGTTCTGGAACTAACTCTGATCGTCAACAAAAGAAACAAAGAACGATTACTTTTCCCTTTAATGTTACTCATCATGAAGTAAAAGCTTCTTTTAATAGTGGAATCTTAGAAGTTTTTATATCTAAATCCCAAATTTATACTGGGAAAAGTCGGTTTGTCCCCATTTCATAAAAACCCCACTTTTATATTTACCAAGTTTGTCACGAAATTTAAATGCATCCCCTTTTAAAAAGCGGTATACTGAAATTTGGAGGTGATGAAAGTGAGCGAAAATGAAAAAATTCGCCTTACTTCTTTTTCAACAAAAGCTGGTTGAGGGTGTAAAATTGGTCCTGAGGACTTAGCGCAAGTTTTGCGTTTACTACCCGAACAAGATGATGCACCTGAACTGCTCGTTGGACGTGAAACTTCAGATGATGCGGGTGTATATCAGCTTACAGATACAATTGCATTAATTCAAACAATCGATTATTTTACTCCAGTCGTAGATGATCCATATATGTTTGGACAAATTGCTGCGGCAAATGCTTTAAGTGATGTGTATGCTATGGGTGGCTCCCCAAAAACAGCTTTAAATATGGTCGGTTATCCAATTAAAAAGCTAGGGGGAGAAATGCTGGCAGAAATCCTTCGTGGCGGCTCTGATAAAGTAAAAGAAGCCGGTGCTATCCTAATTGGTGGCCACTCGATTGACGATCAAGAACCAAAATACGGTT
The DNA here is from genome assembly GCF_036670015.1 of Niallia sp. XMNu-256. Taxonomy (NCBI): domain Bacteria; kingdom Bacillati; phylum Bacillota; class Bacilli; order Caryophanales; family Bacillaceae; genus Niallia; species Niallia sp. XMNu-256. Next base: position 2,181,966 of record NZ_CP137636.1, on the reverse strand, counting down.
TATCTGTTACGGGAATCGTTCATCCGGAAAAATTCTGGCGTAATGTCGGGGCAAAACCTGGACAAGTTCTTGTTATAACAAAACCAATTGGAGTTGGCATCCTTACTACAGGTATCAAACGTGGTGCTGTATCACCTGAACAAGAGAAAGTGGTTACGGAAACAATGGCCTCGTTAAATAAAATTGCTGCAGAAGTATTGAGTAATTACTCTCCGGGTGCTGTAACAGACGTAACTGGATTCGGACTTTTAGGCCATGGCAGTGAAATGGCTAGTGGAAGCCAAGTAAGTCTAGTGTTTGATTTCCTTAAAGTTCCAATCTTGGACGGAGCCCTTTCATTAGCAAGAGATGGCATCGTGCCAGGTGGCTCAAAAGCGAACCATAATTGGTTAGAAAAAGATGTTCATTATGAGGATATCGCCCCTGAAGAACAACTAGTTTTGTGTGATGCGATTACATCTGGTGGTTTATTAGCTGCTCTTGATCCAATAGAAGCAGATAGCTATGTAAATGCGATGAAAGAAGCTGGGCAAGACGCCTGGATTATTGGAAAAGTGATTGAAAAACAAGAAAAGCTGATTTATGTAAATCGATAAGGAGCGGACCCCGGAGCCACGGGGACCCACTCCCTCTTTTCCAAAATCCATTGACGAATAAATACCTGAAGTTTATAATATATAGTTGTCATAGGTCCCAGTAGCTCAGTAGGATAGAGCAACAGCCTCCTAAGCTGTAGGTCGGAGGTTCGAATCCTCTCTGGGACGTAGAAGAAATCTTGTGATTAGAAAAACGTTGATTTAATAATGTTTATCCACTATTTTAAGTGGCTAAGGACATTTCGTTAAATTGACGTTTTTTTTATTATTTTTTAACAACACTGTAAGACTCATGAAATTGTGTATGTTAGGCAATCAACCGTAGGATTAGATCGACCGTAACTGAATTTTACTGAATGTCAGAAGAGTTATTGAATAATTATGCATACTTAAGAGTGTTCTCTCGATTATTTTGATAGTTTTATACGTTGTATCGTATATAAATACATTCTTTTAGATAAGTGATTAAAATGTATAAACAATTATTATTAAGTTTAGTTCTTTTTGTATGTTTAACTACTTTGTTAGCATGGGTAGCACCCTTTCCAATTTTTATTTTTTTAGTTGTGTGTAACGGGATTATAATATATGGAGTTGTAGGTTATTATGGTGCGAAGATTATTCTTTTTACTGTGTATTTAGCACATAGTGTGGTTTGTGTCTTAAAAGTCCTTTAGAGCGGATTCCAATGAAAATAGTTTACGCCTCATCATTTTTAAAACATTTTTTTCAATAAAAAATTGCTCCACTACATCTTTATTTAACGACTTCAAAGCTTTGTTGCAAATTGCTAATTACAATAACCTTTCATCTATAATGTCAATCATGTAAAAAGCCAAAATATGCTAGTTTGTATAAAAACCTGCGTATAATTTTTCCCTATTCACCTGTTAGATTAATTGAACAACGTTGATGTAACTTTGGATTATTGTACTTTTGTGGGGCGACTATTATACTTTATTACTGTGTATTTAGCACATTGTGTTTTTAGTATATTATAGCAAATAAATGTATGTATATATTTACCTTACCAATTTCATCCTTACATGATCTAAGATGTTTTTTTTATCATAAGGATGACAAGTCCTATGTTAATGATTATGAATGAATACTCTAAGACCGATTATTTATTATGTTATTTATTATCCTATAGAGGACCCGATATATTAATGGGAACCATTTTCCTGGATGTTTATATACTATGGGAATAAACTTCATGGAGTGGGAGTGAAGAACATGAATGAGGAACTTCAAAGGTTATTTAATAATTTGATTCAAACTGAACATGTATCAACGACTTTATATCTTGCTATGTCTGCATATATCGGGAAATTAAACTTAACAGGTATAGCTCACTGGTTAAGATTGCAATCAGAAGAGGAAAGAACACATATGCTCACCTTAATTGATTTTGTTGTAAATCGGGATGGTACTGTCCTACTAAGCAGTCTCCCCGCTCAACCAAGCGATTTTGGTACACCGCTAGAAACTTTTCAAAAAGTATTAACTCATGAACAATTTGTTACAAATTCTTATCGTCAAGCCTATAACTACGCCAATCAAACAGACCCGCAAGCTGCTGTCATTATACAAGACTTTTTAAGAGAACAGATCGACGAGGAAGCACAAGTAAAAACCATTATTGATCGGCTTAAACTTGCTGAAGGAAACCCTTCTGCCCTTTTATTATTAGATCAGGAATTAGGAGCCAGAAAAGCTACAACAACCGCTCCAGCAGCAGGATAACTTTGCCATTGACTAACACACTGTACACCTGATAAGAATAAGCTTAAATAAAATAAATAATTCTATCTAACGAGCTCAAATGAATTGGCTGCTTTAGATCAATCGGCAACTTGCAAAGCATTAAGTTAGAAAAGTAGTGGCAGTTCCTGATTTTTCTTTCATTTATGAACTGGTAATAGCTCTGTACTCAAGAAGTAGATCGCCGAAGTATAACCTAGTTAACCTAATTGTATAGCTTATAATTATCAATTACATTCGCTATTCCTTCAATGCACCAAACAATCGAAGATGTGAATACGAACACGGTTTGTTGCTGGTTTTTAGAAATGGATACTTATGATAAAATCGATACAAAGCGAGAAAATCAAAAAGGGGGTCTGAGATGAAATTCATCTCGGACCCCCTCTTGACGACTAGTTGAAAATATAACGAAGAGCTACTGTTACGAAAATAATTTGTGACTAGCATTACGACACGACAAGTCCATTTTGCAACTGGAACATCTGATAATAGAGTCCTTTTTGTGCTAATAGTTCTTGGTGTGTTCCTCTTTCAACAATATTTCCTTGGTGCAAGACGAGAATTAAATCAGCATCTTGAATCGTTGATAACCTGTGCGCGATGGCAATCGTCGTTCTTCCTTTACGCATTTTTGCTAGAGCAGCTTGAATTTCTTCTTCTGTTTCCGTATCAATATTAGCCGTCGCCTCATCGAGAACGAGAATCTTTGGATTCGTAGCAATGGTTCTGGCGAATGCAATAAGCTGCCGCTGTCCGCTAGAGAAAGCAGAGCCACGCTCAACGACTCGATGCTCATAACCATTCGCTAACTTTTCGATAAAGCGATGTGCCTGAACAAACTCCGCTGCCTCTTTTACTTTTTCACCTGTCATTGAATCGTTATGCAAACGAATATTATCCTTTACCGTCCCATAAAATAGGAAAGGGTCTTGAAGGACAAGTCCCATTTTTACCCGTAACTCCTCACGTGAATATTCCTTAATTGAAATCCCATCGATGAAGATATCCCCTCGCTCAAATTCATAAAATCTCATTAGCAAATTAATGATTGAACTTTTGCCGCTACCCGTATGACCGACCAAAGCGACCGTCTCACCGGGTTTTGCAGTGAAGGAAATCTGATTGAGCACATCCTTTTTCCCATCATAGGAGAAACTGACATCACGAAACTCAATTTCCCCGTCTTTGATTTTTGTTCCAACCGTATTCTTTTGTTTCGGTGCCATTTCTGATTCATCAAGCAGATGAAATACCCTGCCAGCAGCAATAATGGCTTGTTGATACAACGATAGCTGCCTCATCACGTCATTCACTGGCCTAAAGAAACGATGCAAATACGTTGTAAAGGCATATACCACACCAATTTCGACAGGACTATTCAAAGAGGTAATCCCGAAATAGCTTAGTGCCATAATTAAAGAACCAATATACACGAGCTCGACTGCAGGTCTTAAGAGCAAGCTGTCTAGTTTAATATTTCTGCGACCGGCAAGAAAATGCTTTTCGTTGATTTCAGAAAACTCTCTTTCTAGTCTTTTCTGCTGTCTGAACATTTGGATCATGGCCATTCCCTGCAATGATTCATTCAGTTTTGCATTCAGCTCACCTAATCGTTCACGCATTTCCGCATAATAACGTGAACTGTATTTCCGATATAGCTTTATGATCAAAAAGACAAGCGGAAGAATGATTAAACAAAATGCTGCCAATTTAACATTTAAAATGAACATCGCAATAAAAATACCGATAAGCATAAATCCACTTTGGATAAAGCTAGCGAGAACCGTTACAAACAGTTCCTTTATTGCCTCTGTATCATTCGTAACTCTAGAAACCGTACTGCCAGCTGGAGTTTTATCAAAATATCTTAAACCTAACCCTTGTACCTTTGTAAAAACATCCACACGGATTTTTTGAATGATTTTTAAAGCGATCTCCTGAAATTTATATTGTTGAAAATACGTAATAAACGACCTTGCCACTTGAATCGCAAGGTAGCCTCCTCCTAAAACGAGCAATGGCTGAAGTGGAAGATGTCTCGGTGCTAAATATTGATCAATAAAATATCCAATCATTAGCGGTCCGACAATTTCTCCCAATGTAGCCAGCGTAAGCAGGATAAAGGCAAGGATAATTTTTTTATAATGAGGGGTCGTATAGGAAAGCAGTCGAAGAAGGATCGTACGCTGCTCCTGTTTCGTAAATTCAGTTCGTTTTCCCATGTGATCCCCCTTTCTCTACAAGTGCTTCTAACTGCTGATGGAGATACATTTCCTTGTACCAACCATCCTGTTCCATTAGCTCATCATGTGTACCCATTTGGGCAATCTCTCCTTCATCAAGAACGAGAATTATATCTGCATGCTGAATCGCACTTAAGCGATGCGCTGTAATAATCGTTGTTTTTCCAGCACGAGTTTCCCTTAATGATGCGAGTATCCCCTCTTCCGTTTTTGCATCAACGGCAGATAAGGAATCATCGAGAATTAAGACTTCTGGTTGCATTAATAATGCTCTTGCAATAGAAATCCTCTGCTTTTGTCCACCGGAAAGTGAGACGCCTCTCTCACCAACAATCGTATCATATCCATCCGTAAATTGAAGTATGTCTTGATCTACTTTCGCTAATTTCGCAGCAAGATGAACCTCTTCAATTGAAGCATCCGGCCTCGCAAATGAAATATTTTCTGCAACAGTCGCAGAAAATAGAAAATGCTCCTGCGGCACATAACCAATTGCTTCACGAAGCCGCTCAAGTTTATATTCATCGATACGCCTTTCACCTATCAAAATATCTCCATTAAAACCTTCACTCTCCCGAATGAGAAGTTTTAATAAAGTTGTTTTTCCAGCCCCTGTTTTTCCAACAATGCCAAGGGTTTCTCCCCTTCTTAACCTAAAGTGGATTTGTTTTAATACAGGCTTCTGTTCTCCTGGGTAAGTAAAATCATCCAGATGAAACTCAATGTCCCCTGTCGGAACTTGATCGAGCGCATTTGGCGTATCTTTTACATCCACTGGCTCCTCCAAGATCGATCTTATCCTGTCATAAGAGGCTCTGCCTCTTTCCAAAATATTAAACAGCCAGCCAAATGCTAGCATCGGCCAGACTAAAAGCCCTAAATAGGCATTAAATGAGACGAGTTCTCCTATAGTAATCATTCCGTCGATGACAAACTTCGCGCCAAAAGCAATGGATAAGAAAAAAGAGACTCCTACAATACTAGCAATGGTTGGATCGTATAAGGCATCCACTCGTGCAACGGCTAAGTTCTTTTTCACAACATCTGCTGATTGGTTATAAAAATCTTCAATATCTTCCTTTTCTTGACCAAATGTTTTAATGACTTTAATTCCTGTAATACTCTCCTGCGTTTTGTCGTTCAAAGACGAAAAGGCTTGTTGCGCCTTGTAAAATCGTTTATGAAGCAAACGCCCATACCAGTTCGTCATAATTGCCATTAGTGGCATTGGGATTAAGCAAATCAGCGTTAATTCCCAGCTGATCGTCGTTGCCATGACCACAACGACGGCAATCCCAATCGTCAATGAATCGACCATTGTTAATACGCCGGCTCCTGCGGTCTGCTGAATCGCCTGTAAATCATTCGTCGCATGAGCCATTAAGTCCCCTACTCTTTTCTTTTGATAGAAGGTTTGCGACATCTTCGTAAAATGAGTATACAGCATATCCCGCAACTGTCTAGAAAGCTTATAAGCGGAGCCAAAAATCATGGCCCTCCAAAAATAGCGAAAGACATACATGGAAATGCCTGTGACCGTTAAAACGATCATCCATGTCAGAAGCTCTCTTCCGGTTAAAGTCCTATCTTTGATCGCATCTACAATAATCCCAATGATTTTTGGCGGAAGCAACTCAAGCATCGCTACCACAATTAATAAAAGGATTCCTACAATATATGGTCTTTTTTCTTGTTTAAAAAACCACTTCAAATCCATAAAAACCTTCATTCAACCACCTCCTGTAAAATCATAAGAAGATGAAACTTTTTCAGCTTCTCTTTGCTAACTAAAAAGCACTCATTTGCGAGCGCTTGTCATCTAACATTTTAACTACTAAATGATGTGAATTGTCGTATCAACCCAATTCACTTAAAAACTAAAACTATCAGCGGATACAAGTTTACAGAAAAACTAGGCAGTTTTCAAACAGAAAGAAATATCTCTTCTATTAATAATAGTCTATTAATTGTCTAGTTTAAGCAAGAGATTCAACTCTTATATCTTCAAAGCAGGATAAAACAAGAGCTTTATAATCACCTTCAAAATATAAAAACCACTCATTCTGCTTGGCGACCAACAGAAAAAGTGATTATTTTTTTAATGCGATTCCAATATTTATAAGGTTGTTCCTTATTATCAACATATTTAAAAATTTGTTCGTTTCCATCTTCTTCGCCTAATGCTACATCAGGTTCATTTAATGTCGACAGAGATTTTGCTACTTCAATCCTTTTTGCATCATCTTTAAAAAACTATAAATCCACTTTACTGACTTCATCTATCCCTGGTCGATTTCTATATATTTGAGTATACCCGCTTTCTCAACAGTTCTCAGCACTTTATAATTAAATATTTCTTTAATTCCGATATTAACTAAAATAAATTCGTTTGAACTAATGTATAAGACTGTTTGGTTATTGTTTTTATCTGTCGATGTCAATGTCCTTTAATTGCATTTTCAAATGTTGAAACGTCCCTTCCACATCCCGCTATAACTAAAACAATTAATACAATAATGAGTAGTGAAATATTTTTCATTTTTAGTTCTCCATTCTGCCCTTTTATTAATTATAATCCAGTAACTTTAAATGCAGAATGACTATAAACTTTTTTACAAGAAATTTTTTTATTTAATTTAAATTTAACATTATATGAGGGCAGAATAATTGAAGAAACTACTATAATGATAAATTAATTTGATAATTTACTAGGTTTATGGAACAATGCGTTGTGTCTCAGCCTTCTCCTCTCGAAGAACACGAATTCCTCCGTCCACTTCTAAAGCAGCTCCAATTGCTACGAGTAGATCTCCTGTAATTGCAACTTTCTGCTCCTCTAAACGTTTTATAATATCTGTTTCTCGTATTTGTTTAGATACAGAGATCGCCTCTAAAATTTGGCCAATAGTTTTTATCCAAACCCCAGTAAGGATTTGTTGTTCACCCGCTACGCTCTCATCTTTCTCCAAGGATAACAACCCTGATAAGCCTTTAATTTCAATAAACTGACCGATAACTTGGGTCCATAGTCCAAGTTCTACCACTTTTTCATATTGTAAAAACTGTTGATTTTTAAATTTACTTTCATTTTGTTTTTGATTCCCTTTAGTTTGTCGTTGTTCCATTAATACCAACCCCAGAACCATAATTATGCTTTATATTATGTATGTTGCAGTTTTTTGTGTTGAAATTACAATGATAAATGAATAGATTAGTTTGCAGTTATTTAGAATAATTTCTTCCTGAAAACAGCACGGTATAATTCAACCAACTTTTAAGCTGAAAGACGGACACCAAATATAGAATTCTTATATTTTAGTTCATTAACGAGGGTTGATAACGGTTTCCATTGAATTATGTACAAGGGGATATAATTTATAACTGTGTACTTAGCACATAATGTATTTAGAAGAGTATTTATCAATATTTTTATTCATATAAAAACAAGAGATATCCATTATTAAGGACACCACTTACAGCGATTTACATAACATTTATTATGTTAACAAATTATTGCAACCCGTACAGAGTTAAACCTTTCTTCTCGACCTTAATTCGCCACACCCCATCTTTGAGGATTCTGTAATATACAAATAACCATCGTACAGTCGGATGGGTTGCACTTGATCCCAATTGGTTTTGTAAAGTACGAGCAACCAGATTAGTAAAAACAATAGGTAACTTAATGGTGCTCCTTTCTATGAATTTATAATCTTTTTCGCTTTTCTTTGTTTTTTAGAATCATTTTCTCCGAAAGATCCGTCATAAAAAAACACGTTCGTCTTAATGATTTTTGCTCCAGTTCCTCTGTAACTCCATGCTGAGTTTCCTACAACCCCAAGAGGCAAGCCAAGGAAAAAATGGTTAACTCTCCCCCCGTTTTTTTATTGGCTTTTATCCAAGTCTGTGTCAGCATCGAAATATATGGCGATTCAATTTTAATAACTTCTAATCTATAAAAACAGTGTAAATAGGACCCAGAAACTAGGTCCCATTTACACTGTTTATTCATTTTTTATTGACAAGAAATAAATATGACATCACAGCAATCATTTCACACATTAGGATTACAATAGCCATTGGCCAGGCTGTTTGTCCGTTACCGATCCCTACTAATGGAGCCATAATCGACCCTAAAAAGAAAGGCATTAATCCTAGGAAGGCTGCAGCACTACCAGCTGATTTCCCTTGACTTTCCATCGCTAATGAAAAGACTGAAGTCCCAACAATCCCCACACTTGATACAACAAAGAATAAAGAGATCAACACTCCAATAAGCCCGATTCCTAATGTGAGCATAGCAACAAGTAACAATCCGCCAAATGATGCAATGCATAACCCTACCTTTAGAAGAGTTGTTTCTTTGACCTTTCCAGCTAACCTGCCTGTAGTTTGACTGGCAAGAATAATGCCCAAGCCATTTATCGCAAAAATAAAACTGAACATCTGCGGGGAAGCGCCGTAAATATTTTGAATCACAAATGGCGATCCGGAAATATAGGCAAACATTGCTGCAGTGACAAAACCTTGTGTGAACATGTATCCCACAAATACCCGGTCTCTAAGAAGGCCTCTTAAAGTCAGAAGTGTATTCTTTAATCCGCTCGCAATACGGTTTTCTGGTAAAAGTGTTTCCTGAATGCTAAAGACAGCAGCTGTTACCATCAACATCCCTAAAATCCCTAATACAACAAAAATCCCACGCCAAGAGGTATACTGCAGAAGCTGTCCCCCAACGACCGGAGCTAAAATAGGGGCTGCCCCATTGATCAACATTAACAAGGCGAAAAACTTTGTTAACTCAGTTCCACTGTATAAATCCCGAACGATGGCACGGGATATAACCATTCCACCAGCTCCTGAAACACCTTGGATAAACCGGAGGACAATCAACATTTCAATGGAAGATGCAATGGTACATAAAAATGAGGACAAACAAAAAACGGATAAAGAAATAATCAAGGGAATACGCCGCCCCCTTTGATCACTCAACGTTCCAAGCCATAACTGTCCCAATCCCATCCCTAGAAAGCTTGCAGTTAATGTAAGCTGCGCGACAGATGTATTACTTTGCAAATCCTCTGCTAATGCCGGCAATGATGGCAAATACATATCTGTTGATAATGGAGCGATTGCAGCAAAAGATCCCAAAAGAATGGCCATCCATAACCGTTTTGATTTGTTTTTCCTTAATAGCATCGAGCTTGTCTGACTTTGATTCATCTAAATAACCATCCTTTAAACGCTTATTAAATTTTCTGGGTTGTTCTATTCCAATCTATTAAATTATTAATACGGGAAAAAAATTGGAAATATATGAAATTTTGATAGTTGTATATTACCATATATAAAGTGTAAACACTATTAAGCCGCTAGGTTCTGGAATATTACGATCTAATTCAAGCTTATTAAAATCAAAAAGACTCCTAACTACTTGCCATAGAGTCATTTTGATCATAATTGAAATGTATATTGTTATTGGATAATTTTCTGGTGTCGTATCGATTGGATCTCTATAAGATGTAAAGTTCACATCCACCTCATCGATTGTCCACTCAATTCACTCCTAAAAATAAGCTAGCCATTTATAAATAACTTACACGAATCCCGCTTCATGGATCACAAACATAAACATACATCGCTTCGAAATCCATGATTTACTAACCCTTAAATGGAATCCATGTTCTCTAAACTGTCAGTTACACGAAGTAAATCCTGGAACACTTTCTAACCAATATAATTTATTTATACTAACTACCTTGCGTGTTCAATTATTGATTATCCTCAATGAAATGAGCGAGGAATATTAATTGATTTATGTATTTAGCACATAGTGTAGTAAGTTTTAAGTAGTTGTTTCAAACAAAAAAAGAGGCATCCAGTTTTAAGTGGACACCTCTTCACCTAGCCTAGTTTACATAATATGTTTACTTGAAAATAGTTGAAATAATTTCATCTAAGGACATTTCGCTGCTGACTTCGTACATGCCTGGGCGTAATCCGTTAGACACTCCTCTTTTTTCAACTTCTTTCGAAAAAGCAAAGGCATTTTCTATAATATTCGTTTTCTCTAGTGCTCTACCTACATCAATACTAGTCATCCCTGAAGAAACAGATATCATCGTTCGGTAAATGACCTTTTCTTCTGTAGGTGCTGCTTGGTTCTCACTTTGTTCTGCTTTAGCAGCTGCAAGCTGATCGTTCCATTCTGCTTCCGTACGGACCAGATAACCTTCTTTTGCAAGGTGGTTTTTCATTTCATCAGCAGATGGAGTCTCTACAACCGTTTTTGCTTCTTTTGTTTCATTACTGCCGGCTTCCTTAGGCTCTAAAAAATAGACTGCCCCCAAGACTCCTGAAGCAATTAGAATCCCTAAGGCAAAGCTTCGGATTGTATTAGATGTCATGAGCAACTTCCCCTCCTTCAGGTTTACCTTGTTTAAAAGGGGAAAGGAACTCTTCTATTTCATCTACAGATAAACGCTTCTTTAATGCGATACTTTCAATTGAATAACCACGTTTATGTAGGTCAAGGATTTCTCGAAATAAGGCACGCTGTTGTCCATTTGGATGATTGAATCCAGCTTGAACAGCAGTGATTTCAGCATCTAATTCCAAGTTCCGAATTTGTTGTTGTAACTTATTAACTTCTTCCATATAAGTAAAAGTAATTTCTTCTAATTGCTTCTCCATCTGATTGGAAGCCTGCTTATTTTTACTAAACGATAAAATGAACAGCAAAACAGCTGCACCAAATAAGAAGGCCAAAGCCCATTCCATCATTCTATTATCCTCCTCAACTAATAATCTGTCATCTGCATTTACATATTATACATGATTTTCGACATATTTCGTACCCATTTACGAATTTACCTCAAAAGTCACATATAAATAGAGAGAAATAGCCTATGGAGGAATAATTCCAAAACTAGTTACTTTTTACTCCATAAATAATGCAAGCAACGCCTCCAAAAACCCAAATAATTTTTGTGATCGAAATTTTCTCAGCCATACCCACTAAACCGATTGTCGTTGTGAGGAGTAGAATAATTGGTCCCACTAAAGCTAATGAACTATTGATTACTAACGCTTTCTCAATATCGTTGTATTTAATGAACATTAGAGCTACGAAAATTTCAAGGCTTCCCGAAAACATACGTAGAAATGCCATCCCTAAAATAGTCTTTTCGATTAAATGGAACATCTTATCCCTCCTGAAATGATACTCTCACATAATATATGCGGGATACCTAAAAAGAAGGACAAGTTTTCTAAGCGTAGTCTTCATACAAATGAAATGGTAAGCAATATTCTCCTAAATAATAAAAAACCCAAGAAGCCAAACTACCCTTGTAGTCAATCTTCTTGAGTTATTATTTAATATGATTTACTGGACAGTTTCCGTTCCAGTAATATCACCTTCAATGACAGCCGAATCTTTTACTTCTTCATTTGCATAGAAGATGTTTCCGCCAATTGTTGCCCCATCAGGAAGATTAAATCCCTTAACTTCGACATAAACGTCTCCTTTAATTGTTCCAGGAGCGATTTTTGTATTCGGACTTTGAATCGTCATTTTTGGTACTGTAATGGTATATTCTTTTGTGATATTACGATTTTCATCTTGTTCATATGGTGCTATCTTACGGTATAACTCTTTTGATGCATCGTTTTTGTCATGAAATTCTCCTGCAACTACCACATCTTTATCAATATTTAAATCTCTCAATGTAGCAATAATCCAAGTTCCATTTTCACTAACTGCTTTGACAAAAGCATCTGCGTCATTAACAATTGAAGCTGTCGTATTTACGTCTGTTCCTTTATCTGCCGTTTCCTCATCATTTTGGTTTGTATCAGTGTTTTCCTCACCAGCCGGAGCTTCTGTTGCCGGCTCTTCCGTTTGATTGTTATTTTCATTATTGTTGTTGTCTCCCGCGTTATCATTCCCGCCTCCACAGCCAGCTAATATGCCTACAAACAATAAAGATACTAACCATGCTTTAATATTCATATCGTACTCCTCCTAAAAATTACTTTTATTATCTTTTGAATTTTTGCACATATTTTAAGTTTTTATGTACAAAAAATAGTAAAAAAAGCAACTAGAGAAACCTTTAGTTGCTTTTCCTACTTTTAATATTTCATTGTTATTAATATAAGTGAAATTAAATTTTACATGAATAGGATAAGGCTAACCGCCATTACAGCCATCCCTGCAATTAATCCATAAATCGAGGTGTGTGCCTCATCATATTTCTTTGCTGCAGGTAATAATTCATCAAGGGAGATAAAGACCATGATCCCTGCTACAGCAGCAAATATTATTCCGAATACAATTTCATTTAAAAAGGGCATCAATACTAAAAAGGCAAGGAGTGCTCCAATTGGTTCGGCTAAGCCGGATAAAAAAGACAACTTAAAGGCCTTTTTCTTGCTACCTGTGGCAAAATAAATCGGAACAGATACAGCAATCCCCTCTGGAATATTATGAATAGCAACCGCCAATGCTATTGCAATTCCTAATGCCGGATCTTGAATGGTCGAAGCAAATGTAGCTATTCCTTCAGGAAAGTTGTGGATTCCAATCGCAAGTGCCGTGAAGGTCCCCATTTTTAATAAAGCGGGGTCTGTTGTTGTCTTACTTGGATCATTCATTTCCTCCACTTTCTTTAGTTCATGTGGATTCCCTTGCTTTGGAATTAACCTGTCAATTAAAGCGATCAACAACATACCTGCAAAAAAGCTTCCAACGGTAACCCAATTGCCTGGTCCTTTCCCCATCTCACTTACTAAAGCATTTTGTGCTTTCGCAAAAATCTCAATCATTGAGACATATATCATAACACCTGCGGAAAATCCTAAAGCAAGTGATAAAAATTTCGTGTTTGTACGTGAGGTAAAAAAAGCTAATAAACTTCCTATCCCAGTAGCCAGGCCTGCGAATAGGGTCAATGCAAATGCTAATAGAACATTTTCCACTCCGGTTTCCTCTCCTTTAAAAAACTCCCTTCTAAATTTTGTCCAAGGGATAAAATGTTTACCTCGCCCAACTTTTTTCGAAAAAATTTTTGAGCTTTTATTTTTGAGATAATATATGCATGATTATATAAAAAGTTTCTCATACTAAACATTTTAATGAAAGATAAGTATACTTTGCAACAACTAAGCATTATTTTATTATTTTTGCCAAGGATAGTATTAATTATGAACTTTTTGACTACTTTTGTCGGAACGGTTGATTTTTAATTAAGTTATATTAAAATGATAATAAGTATTGTAAATTTATTGTAAAATTTTCGTTAAGTTTATTGACATAGCAAGAAGGAGGTCTTAACTGTGGAATTAGTTGAATATTGCGGGAAGGCAGAATACTCAATTCTCCAGTTTATTTTTTCAATTACAGATGAAATACGTGAAAAGATTACGCAGAGGAAATTCATTTATAGAGAACAGATTGTGAGATATATCAAACGTAGAATCGATTACTTTTTTAAGCAATTTACATTTAAGCATGCATTGCTCCAAACCTATAAAAATGAAGTGTTTAACAGTGTAATGTTTAAATTAAATTCAACGATAAAGGAGCATATTATTTTTAAATGTGTATAGCCGTTTATAGTAATATAACTAAGGAGCTTTTCTAGTACGACATAAGCGTAATAGAAAAAGTTCCTTATTATTACTGTTTTTACTCTTGTTCTTGTTCTAAACGAATAAAAGAAAGCTCCTTAAAAATAAGGAACTCTCTTCAAATTTTGTGCAGTTATTTAACTAATTCTTCTTTTACATAATCTTCTTTACGTAAGCCAAGGAATTTAACCGCATTGTCACCTAACATTTTTTGTTTATCTTCAGCTGAAACATTTTCAATAAGATCGACAACTTTTCCAGAAGGAACTTCACGTAAAACAAAGGGATAGTCGGATCCCGCGATCAATTTATCTGTACCAAATTTGTCAATCATAAATTGAAGGTTTTTTGGATCATAAACAAGTGTATCAAAATAAAGCTTTTGGGCATAGAAACTTGGTTTTTCTTCGGTTGTACGAATATGTGGCCAAGATTCCCAAGCCTGATCGATTCGTGCTAAAACATATGGGAATGATCCTCCGCCATGTGAGAAACATATTTTTAAGTTTGGATATTTTTCTAGGATTCCACTAAAAATTAAGCTCCCAGCAGCTAGCGCAGTTTCTGATGGCATACCAATTGAGTACATGAAATTATGATTTTGCATTCTTTCTACTCCAACAGTAGCCCATGGGTGTACAAAAATCGGTACCTCCATTTTTGCAGCAGCCTCTATAAATCTTAAGATTTCTGGATCATCTAAAGTTTTTCCATTTGCATTACTACCAATCTCAATCCCTTTTAATCCTAATTCATTAATTGCTCTTTCCATTTCAGCAATCGCTAAGTCAGCATCTTGCAAAGGAACTGTTCCTAGTCCAACAAATCGAGTCGGATATTCTTTTACAACCGAAGCAATAAAATCATTTTGTGCTTTTGATAACTCTAAACATTTTTCTGCATCAGCCCAGTAAGTAAATGTTACTGGAATTGGAGAAAGAACTTGAACATCGATTCCCTCTTCATCCATTTGTGCAATACGTTTTATTGGATCCCAAGCATTATCTTCGATTTTACGGAATGCCTTGCCATCTTTGTAAATTTCCGCTCCACAATCACATGTATGCTTTAATGTTGGAAATCGATTATCTCCGTATTTTTCCTCTAAATCTGGAAAATCATGTGGAATAATATGAGCGTGGAAATCCACGCGAAGTGGTTTTTCGTTAGACAAAATATTTCCTCCTCTAATGTTATATGTGGATTGGGAAGTTGAACTCAAACGTTATTTCTGAAGTAATTATTTCTTTACCGTTTCAAGGGAATCATCAGTTAATAATTTTCCAACTTGACCGAATGCAGGTTCAGGTGTTCCGCCCCACTCATCAATCGTTTCCTTACTTGGTTCTAAACGACGTGGCTCTCTCGCTCCTTCTTCAGGAAACTCTTCCATCCCTTGACTGTACTCGATTGAGATACCGTCTGGATCTGCAAAGTAAAGGAAAATACTTCCTGATGGATGGTGCCTTCCAGGTCCAAACAAAATAGGCACGCCTTGTTCTTTTAGACGATTTACTTGAATTCCGATATCGTCAACTGTGCTTACTTTATAAGCTAAGTGATTCAATTTGTTTTCAGGCCCTTTTGTAACAGCAAACGTATGGTGCCATTTGTTAGGGAATGCTCTTAGCCATACAAAGTTTGTTTCTCTTCCAGAGAAATCAGAAATCTTAAAGTTAAGCGTATTCACAAAGAAGTCAGTGATTTCTTCCAAGTATGGAGACTCATAAACAACATGTAATAAAGTCTCAATATTTGCCCCATTTGAAGGTTTAAATGGCAAACCTAACTGCATCATTTCAACATAAAATTCATATGTCGTGCCCACGTATGGGTCATTGAATCGTAATGTTCTACCTTGTGCTAATTTTTGTGTTTCTTTTTCACTTAATTCAACCGGATTTAACCCCTTATCCGTTAAATAGTTAAATACATCTTGGAATTGATCAGCCTTTTCAAGCTCCCATCCAACTCTTTTAAGCCCTGGCTCAGGCCCCTGTTGCAAAATTAAGTTATGATGATCGTAACTACTTCTTAAGTATACGTTTTCATTATCACGTTCAACAAATTGCAGTCCTACAACATTTACATAAAAATCTAAAGACTTTTCAAGGTCTGTTACACTCAATACAACATATCCCAATTTTTTATATCGGATCATCTTTCTTCCTCCCCGAAGTTTTTATTCTAGAATAACCTTCAACTATAATCTAAATTTATCGTAAATATAGAAAATTGTCTAATTATATATTTTTTGAATATTATGCATGAACTAAAAAAATTTTTTAGTATGATTTTAAAACATCAATCAATCATTTAAGTTGTCGAATAGTTGTTTTCTAAAATATTACTATAGTTAAATAGACTAAATTCTTGTATGATAAAATAAAAACTTCCGTTAATGGGATTTTTCTCAATCCCCCATTATTGGAAGGTTTTAGACCACAGCTTGCTGGTCTCACAGACGTTGTCTCAGGTGAATTTAGTCTGTTTCAACTTTTCGGACCTTTACGGGCAGTGCATCCAATGCCCATTAAGAGTGGGATAAAGTGTGTATTTTTATAAAAGTGAGGAATAATTGAATGAGTTTATTAACTGTTGAAAACTTAAGTCATACTTTTGGTGACCGAACCCTTTTTAAGGATGTTTCTTTTCGACTGCTTGCAGGGGATCATGTTGGACTTGTCGGTGCAAATGGAGTAGGAAAATCTACCTTGATGAATATTATTACAAAACAACTGATCCATGATACTGGAAAAGTTGAATGGACTCCCAATGTTCACTATGGTTATTTAGACCAACATACAGTACTGACTAAAGGAAAGAGCATACGCGATGTTCTAAAAGATGCTTTTCTTCCTCTATATGAACAGGAAAATGAATTAAATCTAGTTACGGCTCAAATGGCAGAAGCTACCCCAGAAGAACTTGAGAAGCTCCTAGAAAAAATGGGTGACATTCAAGATCGTCTTGATGCCGGTGGCTTTTATACATTAGAGATTAAAATTGAAGAGGCTGCACGTGGTCTTGGTTTAGATGCGATCGGACTTGACCGCGATGTTTCGGCATTAAGTGGAGGACAACGGACAAAGGTTTTATTGGCCAAGCTTTTGCTAGAACAACCACAGGTCCTATTACTTGACGAGCCGACAAACCATTTAGATGAGGAACATATTCGTTGGTTAACTTCCTATTTAAAGGATTATCCATATGCCTTTATCTTGATTTCGCATGATACAGAATTCATGAACCAGATTTCAAATGTAATTTTCCATCTTGAATTTTCAAAGTTAACCCGATATACGGCCAGCTATGAAAAATTCCTTGAACTAGCAGAATTGCATAAAAATCAACACTTACAAGCATATGAAAAGCAACGTGAATTCATTAAAAAACAAGAAGACTTTATTGCTAAAAATAAAGCACGCTACTCTACAACCGGTCGTGCAAAGTCCCGTCAAAAACAGTTAGACCGGCTTGAGCGAATTGATCGGCCTGAATCGACTGTGAAACCTACATTTGAATTTAAAGAAGCGCGTGGAAGCAGCCGATTCGTTTTTGAAGGCATAGACTTTGAAATTGGTTACACCCATCCACTTCTTCCAAAGATGTCCATGACCATTGAACGAGGCGAAAAGATTGCTATTGTTGGTTGTAATGGGGTTGGTAAGTCTACTTTACTTAAAACAATGCTCGGAAATCTCGAGCCGCTTAGCGGAAAAATCGAACGAGGTGATTTTTTATATCCCTCTTATTTTGAACAAGAGGTAAAAGTTGGGACTATCACTCCGATTGAGGATGTTTGGAATGAGTTTCCAAGTCTTGACCAACATCAAGTCCGAGCCGCACTTGCTCGTTGTGGATTAAAAAATGAACATATTTCACGACCGTTGAACCAATTAAGCGGTGGAGAGCAAGCAAAAGTACGACTTTGTAAATTATTAATGAACGAAAGCAACTGGCTATTATTTGACGAGCCAACGAACCATCTCGATGGAATTGCAAAGGAAGAGTTGAAACGAGCACTTCAGGCCTATAAAGGAACGATCGTCCTCGTTTGCCATGAACCCGAGTTTTATGAGGGGTGGATTACAAAAGTTTGGAATGTTGAAGAATGGTCTCAGGAAATGATGGACTAAAAGTTAAGGGATCTTGTCTCAATACGAGTAAGATCCCTACTTTATGATAGTTAATTAATATGATGAGATATCATATGTATCTTCTGGTTGTTTTAAAATAAACACACTTTCCTCTCCAATTGAATACATATGTAATTCATGCATAGCTCTCGTACAAGCCGTATAGAAAAGCTCACGTTCCATTTCCCTACCAAAATTTTGTTGCGAAGTATTATACATAATAACCGCATCAAACTCTATGCCTTTTGCTAAGTATGCAGGTATGAACAGGAGACCTTTTTCATATTGAATCGTTCCTTTTTCAATTAAATGTCCGCCAACCTTTTTAGAAAGTGCTTCATAGGCTTGAGTTGATTCACTCGCTGTTTTTCCAATAATGGCAATGGTTTGGTGTCCTTTTTCTTTCAGTTCTTCAACCCGCTCCTGAATTTTCGTTATTAACTCCCGCTCATGGGAAACCTTAGTTAAAGTTGGTTTGCGGCCATTCCGATTAAACGGAATAATCTCTTCCCCATTCTTGGTGAGCCCTCTTGTAAACTCAACAATTTGCCTTGTTGAACGATAACTCTTATTTAATACAATCGTTTCTATATCTGATTCAGCATTGTTTTGAAAGAGATTTGTCACTTCTTGAGAGTGTAAAAAAATCGATTGATTCATATCGCCAAGCAATGTCATTTTACTAGATGGAAATGTCTCCTTTAAATAGGCATATTGAAAAGGAGAATAATCTTGAGCTTCATCAATAAAAACATGACGTAAACTCAAATCCGCTTTTTTCCCTTCAATTCGTTCTTTTAAATATAAAAAAGGAGTTGCATCTTCATAAGTTAAAATACCTTTTTTCAGAAATTGTAGGGTCATTTGCGAAATTCGTTTCCATTCTTTTGGAAGCTCCCCATTAAATGGGATCGAACCAGTAAACAATTGACTATATACTTTTTTCATATCAATAAACCGCAACCTTTTTACACTTCTCATAAGTGGTTTCATTTCGCGATTTACAATATATTTTACCAAATATTTTTCTTCTTGTTGAAAGTCATCGAATGATAAATCTTCGCTCTTTCTCTTAATCGCTTGAAAGGCTTTTAGGTAATCTTCTTTATCTAAATATTGAATAGCTTCTTCTACCCAACTCTTTTTTTGTTCTATTTTCGCTTGGACTCTTAATTTCTTTATTAGCCATTCGGTAAGAACTTTCATTCGATTTGGGATCGACATTGACTCATCTAGTCCGTAAAAGTATTCTAGTATATCCATTTTTGAAACAATCATCTCGTCTCTAAAAATGATATCTTTAAAATACAATCCACCTAAATGCATGGATTGAAGGAATTGATCAATGTATTCTTTAAATTGAAGACTAGCTTTAAAGCGAATCGACTTAACTCTTGTTTTATACAGTGGTGTTTTATCACCTTGAAGTAAATACTCTAACTGGGCAAAAGAGTCTTCTACCTTATAAACATGGCCTAAATGGTTATTCAAGTATTCCTGAAAGGTCGTTTGCTTTAAGTTTTCTTCACCTAATTCTGGCAATACAGATGAAACATAACTATTAAAAAGAGGGTTTGGTGAAAAAAGAATCATATTTTCCGCCGATAAAGTATCTCGATATTGATACAATAAATAGGCAACCCTTTGCAAGGCCGCAGACGTTTTCCCGCTTCCTGCAACCCCTTGCACAACAAGTAATTTGCTTTTTTCATTTCGGATAATCTGATTCTGTTCCCGTTGAATAGTGGCTACAATGCTTTTCATTCCTGTGCTGGCATTCCCACCTAATACCTCTTGAAGCAACTCGTCGCCAATGGTAATCCCCGTATCAAACATACTTACCAATTTGCCATTTCTAATAATGAATTGCCGTTTTAATTTAACTTGACCGTCAATTTGGCCCTCTGGTGTTTGATAATAGGCAGGACCAGGCGCAAAATCATAATAAATACTTGAGATGGGGGCTCTCCAATCATAGATTAGAAACTCTTCCTCATTCTCATCCATTAATGATCCGATCCCAAGATAAACAGACTCTATATGTTCGTCACCATCTTCTAGAAAGTCAATCCGCCCAAAATATGGTGAATCTTTTAATCTCGTTAGAGTTTTAAGACGTTTATGAATCTGCCCATGGCTTCGTTCACGTTCCGCTAGCAATTCAGCTTGCTGCTTAATACTTGTATGAGTTTCAATCACATCGTCTGGTTCATCTAGGTTAACGGTTACATCTTGCCAGAAGGTCTTTCTTAGTTCTAGAGTATCTCCATGAACATCTTTTTCCAGTGAGAGCAAACGACGAAACCAAATCTTGATTATCTCAATAACTTCATCAATACGATTTTGTTCCGTATGCCACTCTTCATTTCCTTCGCTCACAAGCACCCCACCTAAAACAACATTTTTCCTCGTTCTTAGCGATTATTTAATAGTAACCGCATTTGATTATTTCTATGTTCCTTTTCCTCATCTGATGATAAATCATACTTTTTTAATAAATGAAACATTTCATTTAAAATCGTTTGAGAATGTTCTTTTGAAAAGAATTGCTCAAACAATGGGTTCATTTCATTCGGTAAAAATTCTTTTTGTGATTGATATTTTTTATGTACATCCTCATGACTATGGTCTAATTGACAATTACTCATTTTCATATCCCCTTCTTTATCGTTTATTTTCCAAGATGTTTCCCTTATTAATTATAGCGGCCTTTTCATATTGGATCAAATGAACGGGTTATTTGTGAAAATAATAATAGAAGCCTAACCACTTGGTTAAGCCTCCTTTATAAGGTTTAAACGTATTTAGTTCATCCATATCCGCTTGTTTTCCACACGCTTCGTTAAACCAACTCGATCTAATTTCTCTAGAAATAAAACCAATAGTTTTCGTGATAACCCTAAAGCTTCTTTCGCATGTTTAATCTCGAATTCTGAATCTGTTGTAGATCGTAATTGATTCAATGCATCTTGAAAAACAGTGCCATGCCAATAATATTGTTCATCTAAAGAGACAATCTGCTCCTGTCCCTCTAAAAAATGTTTAAGTTCGTGACTTAAACGGTCAGGTATTCCCGCTTCTTTAATATATTCAGCCAAATAGCGAACATCATAGCCATCTTTACAAAGCTTTTTCAACATATTTTCTGTTCGTTTTTGCCAATTTTCAGGTACATGAGGTGTAAAAGCAGGGTTAGCAACAAACTGACCTTTTCTCTTTAATAATCCCGTTTCAACACAATCTTGCAGCACAAACTCTAACAGACTTTTTGGAAAGTCTTTTTCAAGATGATGGAAGAGTTCAGCTTTATTCATACCTAGCTTCATCGGGTTTTGGTCATGGTTAAAGGAAATCTTATCGGTAAATTCCTCCTGTAATGTTTCTACAAGAGAGCGTAGTGTATACTGTGTCCTTTGGAATAAGATGAACTCATCTGTTGAAAGCTCATCCTTGATTACGCTTTCATCAAGTGCAGTGATCGTGATTAACTCCGATAATGTTAACGTTTTTGCTTCGACTAAAGCAGCGGTAATACGCTCTACTGGCGATCCGACTTTTTTCTTTCCTAGTTGCTCGATCGTCCGGTAGCCAAACTTATATTTTTCTCCACGAGGTTCAATCACCCAGCCACCACCAATCGTTTCTTGAGGGCTTGGGCGCCTTAAAATAAAGCGATCACCACGCTTTGTAACAATTTCCTCATCCAGTCGAAGTTGACATAGAATTTCATCATTTTCATCTTCAATCTCATTCCGATCAAAAAATACAATCTTACCCATAACTTCTGCAGTTCCGATATGACATTTGATCGGCATTCTTTGTTTTACGATATAATCTAGGTCACTCACTACATGAAGCGCAATATCTATCGTTTTCGTCACAATAAACTGTTCTGACGAAACAAGCACATCGCCTCGTTCCAATTCTTCCTTTGACACACCTGTCAGATTGATTGCCGCTCGTTGACCAGCAAATGCCTCTGATTGATTATGATGGTGAACTTGAATTTGTCGTGCTTTAACTTTTAATCCTTTAGGCATCACTTGAAGCAGTTGACCTCCTTGGACATGACCTTCAGAAACCGTTCCACGCACAACAGTACCCTGTCCTTTAACCGTAAAGACTTGGTCAATAGGTAATCGAAATGCCCCGCGGATGTCACGCATTTCCTGACTTTTTAATGTATCTATAATTAAAGTTTTCAGTTCATTTATTCCTTTAAGTGAAATACTGTCAACCAAAACATAAGGTGCCTGTTCAAAAACGGATCCCTCTAATTCTGTAAAAATATCATCCTTAACTAATTCAATAAAATCTTCGTCGACACGATCAATTTTCGTGATCGCTACAACTCCGTTTTTCACACCTAAAAATTTTAATATTTCAAGATGTTCTTTTGTTTGCGGCATTACCCCCTCATCAGCTGCAACAACAAGAACAACGAGGTCAATTCCAGTTACACCAGCAATCATTTGACGAATAAATCTCTCGTGACCTGGAACATCGACGACAGAAATTTGAATTTCATCATCTTCATATAGTGGAGCAAATCCAAGTTCAATGGTAATTTGCCGTTCTTTTTCTTCTTTTAAACGGTCAGTATCAACGTTGGTTAATGCCTTCGTTAAAGTTGTTTTTCCATGGTCAATATGACCTGCCATCCCTATAGTAAAATAACGTTTACTCATTTCATACACCTGCTTGTTAGTCCATTTTACTTTATTATAACATATCATTATCACAATCATTATAGAGATATTGTGACGGTTTTACTGCGCAAAAAAAGCCCAGTCGATTTTGACTGAGCTCACTATTTAGATATAATTATAATTTATAATTTTGTAACGTTAGCTGCTTGAGGTCCACGAGCACCTTCAACCACTTCAAAAGTAACTTCTTGACCTTCTTCTAGAGTTTTGAAACCTTCAGTCTGAATGGCAGAGTAATGGACAAAAACATCATTTCCATCTTCAGCTTCGATAAATCCGAAACCTTTTTCTGAGATAAACCATTTTACTTTACCGTTTTTCATGTAACAAAATCCTCCTACTTGACTAGAACTAGTCATTTAAAAATTTACCATTTACAACGTAGATAGCCTTTCTCCCATTACTCATTCAAACTGAATTTACTGAATTTCAATTCAGAACAAGCAGCTTGCAATCACTAATACGATGCGTAACGGTCAATTAAAATTTACCATATTCCAAAGGTAAAAGTCAATGAATCAAATGGTCTGAAAACCTGATTGTAGCGGAAATGTAAACCCTATCAAACGAGCATTTTTTCTATTAAAATTCATGGAGAAATTTAAAAAACGATTCGTAAAACAGCCATAAATGCAATCCCAATAATAACTGTACCAAGCAAACTTTTAGTCAAAATGGCGATAATAAAAGCAGGGATTGCAGCTAATAATTTCAACCCATTCTCTGTTAACGAGAATTGATCATTCGAAAGAAGAAGCTCTTGGGCTAACAAGGCTGCCATTACTGCTACTGGAACGTTCTTTAACCAGTGTATCAGCCACTTTGGCAACTCCATTTGACTCAAAATCATTAATGGCAGAACACGTGGAAGAAAAGTCACTAACGCGCAGCCAATAATGATGATTAAAATGGTCCATCTTACCTCCATCTCTCAATCACCATCCCAATCGTTGACGCTAAAATAGTGGCAATCATGACGCCAGCACTGCCAGAGGAGTAAAAACTTACGATGATCACGATCGCGACTGCGCTCAATACCACCATAATGTCCACAAAATACTTTTTTTGACTAAGTATTTGGATCACAAGCAGGCCAATGAACATGCCGGGCAGAGCAAAATCAAGTCCAAATGCTTCAGGATTAGGAATCCATTGTCCGAAAAAACCTCCAGCAATATTAGCAACAAACCAATTTAAATAAGCGGTTATATTTAACCCAAGCATCCACTTGTAACTAGCTTGTTTCTTATTTTGAACATGATTAATGGCTACCCCGAAGGTTTCATCCGTTAATAACGAACCAACGATCATATTTTTACGAGGTGATAGGTGTTGAAAGTACGGTGCAATTGCTGCACTTAGTAATAAATGACGCAAATTAATAAAGAAAACCGTAAAAATAATCGCAGAAATCGGGTTACTAGCTGCTATCATTCCAGCTGCAATAAATTGACCTGAGCCTGCATATAATAGTAAACTCATTAATGCAATTTCCATCATACTAAGTCCTGCAGTTTTCTCTACAACTCCTGCCGCAAAACCAATGCTTAAGTAACCCAGTAATGTTGGTACACAATCTTTAACCCCTTGCCAAAAGCTATCCTCTTCTTTATGTACTAGTTTGGGATTCAACTCAAGACTCTTTTGTCCCATCAGCCATCCCCCCTAAATGGATCTTAAGAAGGATCCCATTTTGATAAAATAAAACCCTTCTCATATTATCATAAATCTATCATTTGTAATATGAAAAGAAGCTTTTGAGCAACAGAAAAAACAGAAGAGATTTTCTTGAAGATCCTTCTGTTCCTTCACTTTATTTAGTATTCTAGAATATTCTTTATTTCCAAATCTCCTAGCAAAATTAATCCTTGGATCGCTATTAGCAATTGACAGCCGATTACTGGATTGCGGATGTCTTTTTGTAGCAGTTCTTCAATTTTATGAATACGATAACGCAATCCGCTTATCGATAGAGAGAGTTCATCTGCCGTCTTTTCCAAGTTTCCGCCATTTACCAAAAAGAAGTATAAAGTTTTCACTAGATCAATATTTATTTGACCGTTGCATTCCAATTGATTCAGTAGGGAGTTAGCCGCTTTTCTAACTTCATATTGGTTTTCTTTATTTAATAAAGTTCCCATCATCCCTAATGTCTCATAATGAATCACCTGCTTATAAGGTGTACTCATTCGGTTTGCAATCATTGCTTCTTTATAGGCGTTTGGAGCTTCTAAAATAGGTTCCATTCTTTTGCTAATCCCCATATAAAACCGAGAATCAGGAAAACAAATGGACAAATGCTGAATGATCGAAATGAAAAACGACTGCTTCTCTTGATGATCATTAAAAAGATCTTTAAGAATAATATTGATATGACCGTCCTCATGATTAATTAACATCTGGATCTTATGAATATTATTAAAATAATTGATACATTGGATGACTTCATGACTAAATATCATTTCACTTTGAAATTTGTTTTTATTAAACTCATAACTTAGGAATCATATATTATAGGGTTGTCTTAAATCAAACTGAAGTAAGTCTCCTTTTGCAATCACTTCATCGTATGAATGAAAGTGTCCGTTTATGATATTGCTTAATAACATACTTTTCATTTGTTCCGTTGAATCATCGTTTGTTTTTTTATACAAGAAACAAAGGGACAAGCGACAGCGATTTGTTCAAGCAGGTTCATGGACAATTCTAAACTGGATTCATTTTCTTCTTTAAAAATAATTGTACAGCTTCCAACTTTATTCGTATTTAATAAGATATC
Organism: Niallia sp. XMNu-256; assembly: GCF_036670015.1. Taxonomy (NCBI): domain Bacteria; kingdom Bacillati; phylum Bacillota; class Bacilli; order Caryophanales; family Bacillaceae; genus Niallia; species Niallia sp. XMNu-256. The sequence goes on along the minus strand of NZ_CP137636.1, from coordinate 2,156,100 downwards.
CTTTGTTAAAAGGTAACATTGGTCTTGATTTCGTTTCGATACATGAATGGTTCCATACGAGAAAGAAATAGGTTGGGTTGAAACAAACTGAAATAATATATCCGATGATAATCCATTTGATAATCGATCTAATCCTACAGAGGTGATGGCACGACCATCAACATTAAAAATAACTCCAGGAATTCCAGTTATATTATAAAACATCTCTAACATTTTGCTTAAAGAACAGCCTTCTAAAACCACTTCTAGTAGCTTTTGTTGAACTTTACTTGCTATTACTAGAATCTCAAATTTCTGTAAGAGCTGATCATATGCAAGTTCGCTTGAACATGAAAAAGGATGGTTTATGAGTGGGTCTGATGATTTACTTTCTTTGAAAATATGTAAATATTCTTGCCACTCTACTTGTGTTTGTTCGTCAAATAACTGTGCCACCTCTTCTAGAAACGGTTTAATCATCCGCACCCCCTAACACCACTTTTTGTCTCATTATTCACATATAATTTTTAAATCACTTCGAGGATATGTTTTACAAAGAAGAACAATCCCGTCTAAAACTTCCCCATCAGATAATGCGCTTTTCGCATACCTTTCCATATGATAGGAGCCATCTAACACTTTGGCTTTACAATAGCCACATCCACCACGTGTACATGCATACGGTACTTTTTCCATTTGCAAACGTGCAGATTCTACGATTGTTTGATGTTCAGCACATAAGAAACTCTGATTCTGATTCTTATTTATTCGGAACATTTTGTTCACTTCCTTCACTTTATAAATAATTTCATATTATTTTCATAAAATTGTGACGAAGTATCGAACGAATAATAGAAAAGGCTATTTTTGCTCAATTAAGCGAAAACAGCCAATCAATCTAATGGATAAAAAACTAGTAAACTTAAGAGAAAACACTTGAAAATGTTTCATTTAATTGACGACGATGATAGAAAATCCCTGTACCTATCTTGTCTTCCGTCCAAGTAATGGTCGGAAAATCAGAATATACAGCGTAACCTCCTGTATATACTTCATTCCGATTTCCAGAAGGATCATAGAAATAAATGGTTTCTCCTCTTGTAATGCCATGTCTAGTAGGTGTAACTTCAATTTCGACTTCATTACGTGAGAGAATATCTGATGCTTTTAATACTTCATACCAATTGTCTAGGTAGAATCCAACATGATGCAATTTTGCATCTGGACCTTTTATAAAAGCGACATCATGACCTGTCATCGAAGTGGACAAGAAACTAGCGATTAATTCTTCACCGTCAATACTAATTACTTTTTCCGTTTGAACAAAACCTAATGCTTCAGTAAAAAATCGAGTAGTGGTTTTTACATCGTCTCCTGATAATAAAGCATGATCAAGCCGATGTGGAGAAATGCCCCTTAAACCATCTGGCCATGGATGTGGATTTAATCTTCCTGTTGGTACACCTACATACTCGATTTCATTATATAATTCAAATGTATGACCTGTTGGAATAATAAACCGAATGGCCTCTCCTTCACCAATTCGAGTACGATTTGAAACCCGATGAACCGTGCAGCCAAATTGTTCAATTCGATGTTCTAATCGTTCAAGTGCATCATTATTCGTTACTTTAAAGGCAATATGATCCATTCCAGCAGAATCCGATTTTTCTAGTATGACACTATGGTGATCCCACTCATCCCATGCTTTTAAATATACTCTATTCTCATCTCTACCTGTTATATCTAACCCTATAATATTTGTATAATAGTCTACAGACTTTTCAAAATCAAATTGTCTTAATTGGATCCGTCCAACTCTTTCAATCCCATTCCCATTCATCAAGAGCACCCCTTTATTTAATTACTAGAATTTATTATTCGGCTATAACTAAATAATAGCGCTTACATTATTATTTTTCAATAACATGAAGTGTTCCAATATATTGTATAATCAAACAATTAGTGTTGGTATTTCATAAAAAAACTTGCTGATGATTCATCTGTTAATCACTCAGCAAGTATACGTTTAAACTTCCATCGATAAATTTCTCATTTTTAAATTCCAACTGATTCTGATAATTTTTTTGCTGCTAATTCCACGTTTTCTGCATGGCTGATGGCTGTAATAATTGAAATTCCATCAGCACCCGCTTTAATAACGCTAGATGCGTTTTCCGTTGTAATTCCGCCGATGCCAACAAGTGGAATGTGAATCCCATTTTTACGTAATTCAGAAATAATTCGTATTCCTTGTACTTTATTCGTATCTTTTTTAGTTACTGTTGGAAAGATCGGCCCAACCCCAAAGTAGTCGGCCCCATTCTTTATCGCTTGTTTAGCTTCTTGAATATTATGAACAGAGATTCCTACTATTTTATCACGGAGCTTTTCTCTTACATTTTGCGCTGGTTCATCCTCTTGCCCGATATGGACCCCGTCTGCATTTAGTAAAAGAGCTAATTCAATATCATCGTTTACAATGAATGGGATGTTCGCCTGTTGACATATCATTTGTAATTCTTCTGCTAACTTGATTTTTTCTATGCCTTTTAAAGAACCTTCTCCCTTTTCTCGAAATTGGAACATTGTAATTCCGCCTTCAATGGCTTGAAACAGAACTTCCTTCGGACACCGTCCATTACAATTATTACTTCCCATGATAAAATAGACTTTTAAGGCATTTTTTACATCGTATTTACTCGCTAGTTTCATATACGTATCCCTTCAATCCTTTTAAACGCCCAATGGTTTGTAGGTCCATTTCCATTCCCAATGTGTAGGTCTTCTTTAATGGCGACAGAAATAAACTTCTTTGCTTCTGATACTGCATCATAAACGGTCAAACCTCTTGCCATTCCTGCAGTAATGGCAGCTGAGAATGTACACCCTGTACCATGTGTATTTTTTGTTTGATATCTGACTTCTGTAAAGGAATATACATTCTCACCATCATAAAGAAGATCTGTCGATTCACTTACACTTTCGTCATGTCCTCCTTTAATAATTACATTTTTTACACCTAGATCCATAATCCTCTTGGCGGCTTCAAATTTATCATCTTCTGTTTTTATGTTTATACCTGTTAATTCTTCTGCTTCAGGAATATTTGGTGTAACAATAAAAGCGTGCGGTAACAAGTGTCGCTTTAATGCATCGACGGCTTCTGTCTGTAATAGGGATGCACCACCCTTTGCAATCATGACAGGGTCAATAATAACCTTCTCCCATTGATACTGGATTATCTTTTGCGATACGACTTCAATAATTTCCGGTGAAAAGAGCATCCCTGTTTTTAATGCATCAACACCAATATCAGTTGCTATAGAGTCGATTTGATTTGCAATAAATTCTGGAGGTATCGGGTGTACTCCTTGAACCCCTAGTGTATTTTGTGCCGTAACCGCTGTAATCACCGACATGCCATATACATCTAACTCTTGAAATGTTTTTAAATCTGCTTGTATTCCCGCACCCCCACCACTATCTGAACCAGCAATTGTTAACGCTTTATTTACCATCTTAACCTCTCCTATCTATCAATTTAACCTTTTGAATGAGCCATTTAAATCTATTTCTGAAGAAGATATGCTTGATAATTGATTAATCAACTCAATTTGAAAACTTCCAGGACCTAATTCGCCCGTTTTATGGGCCGCTATTTCAGCTGCCACCCCGTAAAAAGTGAGTGCTGCTGTAGCAGCTTCCAAGTAATTCTTTTCGACTGCAGCAAACGCTCCAACAACTGTAGACAATAAGCAGCCTGTCCCTGTAACCTTTGTTAAAATGGAATGTCCATTATAGACAACATAGGTGTCTGTCCCATTTGTGATCATATCCTCTTTTCCAGTTACAACGACCACTGTATTAAGTTTCTCTGCAGCCATTTGAGCAAGCGCTTGAACATCTCCAGTTGAGTTTTCGGCATCTACTCCTCTAATCTTCCATTTCTCGCCTATCAAATTAGCAATTTCCGCTGAGTTTCCCCGAATCACATCAAACTTTATTTGCTCAATTAACTCTTGCGCTTTTTGAGAACGAAAGGTTGTAGCACCAACACCAACCGGATCTAAAACAACCGGAATTCCATGTTCATTTGCTGACTTACCTGCAAGTAACATAGATTGTGCAGTTCCCTGATTTAAAGTCCCCATATTAAGAACAACTGCATTGGCGGCACTTGCCATTTCAGATACTTCTTCAATTGCATCTGCCATAACAGGTGATGCTCCTAAGGCTAATAGGCCATTTGCAGAAAAATTAGCCACGACGATATTTGTAATATTGTGGATTAAGGGTCTAGTATGTCTAATCTTATTTAATAATGAATAAACCTTAGTTTTCTCCATGGTGTCCAACCTCCTATAAAGAATCATTCAAAAAAGTTCTACTTAGGCTTCTTTTAATAAAGGAAAAAAAACCAGGCTCTGAACAGAACCTGGTTAATTGTAAGAGAAAGTTATTTAACTTTGCTACTTTCCTACGCCGGTACCAGCCGGATCAGGTTCAAAGGGTTAAAAAACATCCGTTTTTCTCTCAGCCACAAGGCACCCCTAGTAGAAATATATTTGAATAATATTATTGTATCATAGATATATGAATCATCAAGATCGATATGAATAAGTATTGCAAATATTTATTGATTTCATTCTATTATTTATAAATAGTTAAGATTTTTCTTCAATGTATTCTCTTAAAGCAAATAAAAAGCGATAGACAGCATGATACGCTTCTTGAACTGTCCAGTCAGCACGATACTGTTCTAAATCATTAATTGAAAAATTTACATCCCAAATCCCTTCATTGCTATTAAACATCGCGTTAAAATTTGAATTTTCACCTTTTAAATTCATCTTAAAAAATGCTTTTAACATTGGCTCAAATTTCTTTTGTAGTTTCAATCCGAACATAACATCATATGTTTTAAAGACACTATCCATTTCAAAGCTAATCGCATCTACGCCGATCATATCAAACCACGGAGATTCAAGATACATAAACTCCTCAAGATGTTCATAAAAATATTGTATAGGTTGATCTAAAAAAGTAGAAGGCTCTTCAGCTAGAAGTTCATCGGTTTCCTTATTACACATTTCAATATAAACTTCTTGAAAACGAGAAGAACCTTTTTCAAGAACTAGTACCTTTTTATCTAATCCCTCTAAAATTTCAGGATGCTTTTCTAGGTAATCTTTTTCTTCTTTGTAAAGCTCAATTTGGAAAGTCCCATCAACATTTATTGCTCCTTGATTTGCTAACTGTTTTTCTATGTATTCTAATAACTTATTTCTCAACATCTCATAATCATCCTTTTTCATGGTTTATCAAGCTTACCGAGCAGTAAGAACCAACTCAACCTTCTCAGTATGTATATTAGAAGAAAGGTGGTGATCAACTACCTGTAAAGCTACGTTTGGTGAAATAAGATTGATCTTTGGGATTCAGCCCTTAGATCAATCAATCAGGCTCAGCGTGACTAAGCATCAGTGGGGGATGAAAGAAAACCCCACTGATGGAAGTTTCACTTTATCACAATTACCATTTTGATTGTTTTAAGGCTTAATTGCAAATTTTATTGGAAATTTGATACAAAAAATACCTGTACGAATCAAATTCATTTATTTAAATGAATTTGTCCATACAGGTATAATTGATAGATTATTTTCTGACTTCGGAAGCTGGTCGTCCTGCAATTCCCCAGTGAGTTTTGGGCATTTCAGTTACAAGAACACGAACATTTTCCTTTGGAGCATTCAAGGTTTCAGACACAGTGTCTGTTACATTAGCAATCAATTCTGTTACTTTTTCAGGCGGTCTGCCTTCCATTATATTGATTTGAATTAATGGCATATTGAACATCCTTTCGTTTGATTATCCCACTCTTAACTGGCAGTAAAATCCCTACTCCAAGATACTAAGAAATAATTAATTGTAGGAAGGGATCAACTGCCAGTAAAGGTTCAATTGGTGAAATAAGGTTTATCTTTAGGCTTTAGCCCTTAGATAAATCAATCAGGCTCTGCGTGACTAACCATCAGGGAAAAGAACCATCCACTGATGGAAGCTCACTTTATTCACCAACAGTAAAAGTTACTTCACCTAGGCCATCAAATTTTGCACTTACAAAGTCCCCTACATTTAACAACACAGCACTAGTTAAAGCACCAGATAAAATGAGGTCACCTTTTTTAATCTTTTCTCCTTTTCTTGCAAGCATATTAGCAAGAACTGCAATCGCATTTGCAGGGTGACCTAATACAGCTGCACCAGCACCCAATTCTTTAATTTGACCATTGATTGATAAAGTTGATCCTACTAATTCTAAATCAAATTCGCTTGGTTTTCTTAATGTGTTTCCGAACACAACTCTTGATGTTGACGCATTATCAGCAATAACATCAGTTAAGGTGAAATTAAAGTTTTCATAACGGCTATCAATAATTTCAAGGGCAGGTAAGACATATTCTGTCTTCGCTAGCACTTGCGCACCAGTAATCCCAGGTCCCTCAATATCTTCACCAATTAGGAAAGCAATTTCAGCTTCTACTTTTGGATGAATTTGATATGGAACAACTCCACCATTATCAACTAACATATAATCAAAAACATAACCGTAAATCGGTTCTTCAACACCCATTTGGTCCCATTTTGCTTTACTTGTTAAGCCCATTTTTGGACCAACAATTTTATGGCCTTCGTCTAATTTTTTCTGTACAAGTAATTCTTGTGCTTGATAAGCTTCCTCTACTGTTAAGTCCGGCTTAATAGTTGACGTAACTTTCACCACTTCACGTTTTTCGACTTCTGCCGATACTAAATAATCTGCAATTTGCTTAATGATTTCACTCGACATTTATACTTCCTCCTTGTAAAACATATCTATTAAACTGTTACACTCGCTTATTCCATTCTTAACGGGCAGTATGCCCCCAAAAAATTCTTAGTATATTACAAAAAATAAGTGGGGACCAATTGCCGTAAAATTTCCTGCTTGAATTCAGACTAAATTACACCTTTGGCAACTTTTCGTGACCAGAACGTTGTTGCCTAAGGCTTTCCATCAGTGAGGAAAAACCTCTTATTGATGGAAGTTTCACTTTATTTAAAGTTAACGCTTACTTGACCTAAGTGAGCAAATCTAGCAACAAAGTTATCTCCAGAGTTTGCTACGACCATTCCAGAAAGTGCTCCAGATAAAATAACTTCTCCAGCTTTTAATGAAATATCATAATCTGCTAAACGGTTTGCTAGCCATGCAACAGATGTTGCTGGGCTTCCAAGTACAGCTGCACCTACGCCTGTATTAGCAACCTCACCATTTTGGTATAGCACCATTCCAACAGTTTCAAGATCAACATCCTCAAGTTTTGTTGGTTTTCCACCTAAGACATAAAGCCCAGAAGATGCATTATCGGCAACTGTATCACGTAAGGAAATCTTCCAATCTTGGACACGGCTGTCTACGATTTCTAAAGCAGGAACCACATAATCAGTCGCCTGTATAACATCAACCGCTGTCACATTAGGTCCCTTTAAATCTTCCTTCAAAATAAATGCAATTTCACCTTCTACTTTTGGTTGAAGCATGTCTTTAACATCAATCGTTCCACCGTTTTCGACTACCATCGTGTCTAATAGATGACCATAATCAGGCTCATCAACACCTAACATTTTTTGAACAGCTACTGAAGTCAGCCCAATTTTCTTACCAACAATTTTTTGGCCTTCTGATACTTTCTTGTTAATATTTTCTAATTGAATATAATATGCATCATCAACAGTAATTTCCGGGTCAGATGCGATGATCGGATCGATGCCGACTTTTGTTTCTTCAGCTTTCAGCAATTGTGCTGCAAATTCCTGAATTTTAGACAATCTAATACACCCTTTCTATCAATATGTATAGTTAAACACCATGCCTATTTATTAGTTACAACTGTTGCACGGTACTCATCATGGAACCGTGCAACAGTGAGCGTTATTGTATACAATCAAACTCGTTCGGCGGAGCGAAATTATAATTTCACACAAATATTCGTTAACTCTGTGTAGAACTCCCAGCTATGAACGCCTCCAACACGGCCAAGTCCACTGTCTTTTGTACCGCCAAATGGAGTTCTGAAATCACGAACGAACCAGCAGTTGATATAAGATAATCCAGATTCGACTGATTGTGCTACACGGTGCGCACGACGGATATCGTTAGTCCAGATTGTATTACTTAATCCAACACGACTATCGTTTGCCATCGCAATAACTTCTTCTTCAGTATCAAATGGAATGATTGAAACAACTGGTCCAAAAATTTCCTCACGCGTACAACGAGCGCCATATTCTAAGCCCGTAATAATTGTTGGCTCAACGAAATATCCTTTATCTAATCCTTCAGGACGCTTTCCGCCTGTAACGAAAGTTCCGCCTTCTTCTTCTGCAAGTTTAAAGTAACTCATTACTTTATCGTAATGTACTTTTGCAACTAATGCCCCTTGGTCATAATCCAAATCAAATGGGTTACCAACTTTTAATTCTCTTGTTTTAGCTGCTAATTTTTCAACAAATTCATCATAGATGGAACGTTGAACAAAAATGTTTTCACCGCAGACACAAACTTCACCTTGGTTTGTAAAACTTGATCGAATCGTAGTAGCAACCACTTCATCAATATCTACATCTTCAAAAATGATATTAGGGTTTTTACCGCCTAATTCAAAGGAAAGTTTCTTCAATGTTGGAGCAGCTTCTTCCATAATCTTAGCCCCAGTTGCAACTTGCCCGATAAAACCAATACCTGCGATATCAGGGTGTTTGTTAATCGCGCTTCCAGCACCTTGTCCAAACCCGTGAACTAAGTTAACAACTCCGTCTGGAACACCAGCTTCTTTAAGAATTTCCATTAATTTTGTAGCAGTCATTGGTGTTAATTCAGATGGTTTAATAACAACTGTACATCCCGCTGCTAGAGCTGGAGCCAATTTCCAAGTTAATAAAAATAGTGGTAGATTCCACGGTTGGATTAAACCAACTACTCCAATTGGGCGACGGTAGCCATAGTTAAGTGCATTATTCACTTCATCTTGATATGATTCTGTACCAACAGAAATCATATAGTCAGCAAAGAAATGAAAGTTTGCTGCTGCACGTGGAGCATCAACGTGACGTGAGAATTTAAGATGTTTACCTGTATCTAATGATTCAAGTTGGGCGATCTCTTCTTGTCTTTCCTCTAGAATATCGCCAACTTTGCGGATAATCTTTGAGCGTTCTTGTGTGCTCATTTTCCCCCATGGTCCTTCTTCAAACGCACGTTTTGCCGCTGCAACTGCTAAATCAATATCAGCTGCGCTTCCTTCTGCAACCGTACCATATACTTCTTCTGTTACAGGGTTAACATTATTAAAAGTCTTTTTATCTACTGATTCTACAAACTTACCATCAATAAAATGTAAACAATCAAACGGTTCTACAATACGTTCAACAATAGAGCTCTTAGTTTCAACTGCCATTTTTCTAACTCCTCCTTATTTTTAAACAATATTGAATTCTTTAACTGTTCTTATGATAACGCTTGCGCGTTTCATATACAACTCCTTTGTTGCTCCATATGAAACAATAAATATATTTTCAATAAATTATTTTTTCATTAAATTCATTATAATACATAAAATACAAATATACTAATATATTAAATTTTTAGAATTTATTATTCTTTCTTTTTTAAAAAATTTCTGATATATTTTCATATAGAACAACATTCGTTTGGCTATACGAAATTATGGGAGAGATTTAATACAGGAGGAATAATAATGGGACAAAAAAGTACAGAAGAAAATTACCTTTCTTCTGTTAAAAATGCTTTAAGGATATTAAATAGCTTTACAATGGACGAACCCGAAAAAAAAGTAACCGATATTGCTAGACAATTAGATTTAAATAAAAGTACGGTTAGCCGGACAATGGCCACGCTTGCTAGTGAGGGATTTGTTGATAAAGATTCCGAAACGAAAAAATATCGACTAGGTTTGTCAATTTTAACATTAAGCGGTGTGCTGAATAGCAATATAGATGTTTATCGAGAATCACAGCCGATTCTTAATAAACTAGTAGAGCAGATTGGGGAAACTGCTCACATTTCAATATTTGATCATTTAGATATTGTGTATTTACAAAAAGTAGAATGTTCTCACCCTGTAAGGTTTTTAACGCATATTGGTAAACGAAACCCGGCTTATTGTACAAGCTCTGGAAAAGTACTAATGGCATATGGTAGTGACTATATGGTTGATAAAATTATCGATAATGGACTTAAGCAATATACAAAAAATACGATTACAAACCCAACTGTTTTACGGCAGCATTTAGATGAAATTCGAAAAGATGGTTATGCATATAGTATTGAGGAGTTTTCCGAAGGTGTCATTACAATTGCAGCACCGATCTATGATTATACTGGTAAAGTAGTTAGTGCCCTTTCAATCGTTGGTCCGATTCAAAGAATTCAACGCAGTAAAATTCCGACCATTGCAAGAAAAATTAAACATGCATGTAAAGAAATCTCTGAGAACTTAGGTTACAGAGAATAACAAAAACGACACTTAGCAAGCTGCCAAGTGTCTCTTTTTATTATTCTGGTACACCAAGAGCGATTTTCGCATATCGAGACATTCGCTCTTTTCCCCATGGCGGATTCCAAACAATATCGATTTGAATATCCGTTAATTCCTTTATATTCATAGAAACTTTCATTTTCGCATCTGCTAAGATTTGTCCAGCCATTGGACATCCCATTGAGGTCATCGTCATTTTTATGAATGCTTGTTTTTCTTCGTTTACTTCCACTTCATAAACCAGTCCTAAGTTGACAATATCTATCCCTAACTCAGGATCCATTACTTCTTCAAGTACTTCATATATTCGATCTACCAATTCTTTGCTCACAGAATTCACCTCTAGTTTATTAGTTACTTGATAAAATATTTACTAGCGATAATATTTCTCATTTAATGTACCATATAGGAACAATATTAAATGGATTTAAATCATCTTAAATGTTCATTCCTGTCATTTTACTTTTCGCTTGTAAAAAGGGATTAATACTCATAGTAATTGCTATATTTTTGTTCATAACAGTCATTACAAATTTGAAAGCGATGTTCCCACGGCAGGGTTCTATTACAATTTCGACATCTTTTTTGGATCTTTTTTACCTCGGTTTTTAATTTTTCATGAACTAAGTCACTGATTTCCAAACGCTGCCTTTCCCAATAATAGCCCTCTGTCCGCTCATTTAAGCGGTATAAAAATAATAAATGAAGACCAATCGCCTTATAAGTTAATTCTAGATCTTCCAATGTACGTTTTTTGATTTTTGGCTCAGGCAATTCTCGTTTTTCAACGATTGCTTCAACCGTCTTTTGCCACTGTTTTATTAACTCAGGTTCTCTTGTTGAAAAAGGCAAATGCAATAAACCATATAGATCGATCAATGATAATCTTGCTTCTAATTCTGAACCACGAATGAGTTTATATAATTCCTTTTCCTCAGCTAAAGTTGCTTTCTTCGTTCCTTTAGGACTTTTAAATTTATCCCAAAGCTCAAAAAAAGTTCCAAGGTCTCGATAATATTTTTGAAACCGTTCAAAAATATTGTTTGTTGGAGCAATCGTAAAGGTATGAATGGGCTCGTCCTCTTGCTGTAATAATTTTTTCATTAAGCCGATGTTTTCGGTAAAAGCAACTTTTCCAATATCATAAATTCCTTTTCGGCCTGCACGTCCAGCAATTTGTTTCACTTCTTGAGATTTTAATACCCGCCTTGAGGTTCCATCAAACTTTTGATTTTCCAAAAAAACGATTCGTTGTATCGGCAAATTTAATCCCATCCCAATGGCATCTGTAGCTACGATCACTTTGGTTTCGCCCTTAAAAAATCTTTCAACTTGCTTTTTTCGGGTTTCAGGAGGCATACTGCCATATATCATACTTACAGTATGTCCATTATTTTGTAATCTTGATGCGGTTTCAAGAACCCTTTTTCTTGAGAAGCAGATGAGTGCATCCCCTTTTTTAACTTGATTTAATTTAAATTCCTTTTTTTCAACCTTTAAGGGAATGTCTCGTTTATATTCATGAATTTCAATCTCAGAATCCCCTAAGAGTCCGACTAACATCTCTTTTGCATTTCGACTTGCAATGATATGCACTTCCTCTGCCTGCGCTTTTGTAATGGCTTTATACCATGAAAATCCGCGATCTTTATCTGAAATCATTTGCGCTTCGTCAATCACTACTACTTGATAACGATCTCTCTCATGGAACATTTCAACCGTGCAAGATATATGTTTAGCATCTGCTTGGATTTTTTCCTCTTCACCTGTCTTTAATGAGCATGAAATTCCATGAGTATTTAAGTAATCATAAACCTCTAACGCCAATAATCGCAAAGGTGCCAAATAAATTCCACTGTCAGCCTTCATCATTTTTTGTAAGGCATGGTAGGTTTTTCCTGTATTCGTTTCCCCTATATGTAGAATGTAGCGAACATTCCTTTCAGTAGGTGGATTATATTCAACGTGAAAAATTTCATGGATGATGCGCAACTCTTCTTCTTTCTTCCGCTGAATTTCCGCCTTTGCTTCTGCCTTCCGTCGCTCACGCAATTTAATATCTTCTATCCAAATTCTTTCATGTTTTTGTTTATTAAACGGAAGCTCTGCTAAATTTAATAAATCCATTACTCTTTCTTCGTATATAAGGGAAAATAACTCCTCGCTTAATAAATTACTCTCACCTGGAATATATTCGCCTAACGCAGTGTCGACTACTTTTGGATCATATTTTACGAAAACATCCCCCTGTAGCCTCTCTTTTAAACTTTTTATTACAATTCGATAGACACTTTCATAAATATAATCTTGATAATCATCAAAATAGGCCTCATATTCATATCCCCTCCAGGCATCACTAAGAATAACTTGGCCTGTTAACTCTTGAAAAAACTCACCAATTGTTTCATATTTAATAGGCTGAAATGACCCGATCGGTATTAACCGTTCTTCAATCTGACTTGGATCGACCCACTGATATTTTATATTCGTATGGAAATCCAGCTTCAGTTTATCAGCAACCAACTTTCTAATTTGTAAATAAAATAGACTCTTCAATTCAATCATGATTTTTTCTACAGACTCGCTCAATTCTTGGATCAATCCTTGTTTTTCCTTGTCAAACGCTTGTTTTTCTAACTCTTGTTCATGAAGTTTTCTTGCCTGTATGTATAGGTCATGCCAAGTTGCATGATTATGTGCATAGGTTTCAATTAACCATTCCACAATTGGAAAAGGTTGATAAGCTTTGATTTCTTGTCTAAATAAGCGATTAATAATCTTTTTATCGACACCTTCTGTTTCAAAGCCTTTTTGCTGTAAGTACTGCTTTTTTTCGTGGCGTGGTGTACTACTTGTGGCCTTATTGATCCAAATATTCGTCCAAATTTGTTCAACATAATGTTTACGCTTATTCATATACTCATCAAAGCTTGGCAACTCTTTCTCTGTTTTTAAAAATTGAATAATGTCATCATGAACTTTTTCCTTCGTTCGCTGTACTGCATCTGGGTAAATAGCGATAAGCTTTTTCATAAAATTACCCCTTTTTTATTTAGTATATATTTACTATGGAACATTTGTTCTCATTTGTCGATTTATTTATTTTTATTATCACCTAATTGAGACTGAATAACTACATAAAAAAAAGAGTCCCTTTAGGTTGCGACCCTTAAAAGTTAGGATAGGTAATTAATCTAACTTTTAGAAATCTATACTTAACGGACTCTTCATACTCTATTTTATTTCTAACATAACCGGGCAATGATCGCTGCCTAGTACTTCATGGTGGATGGTCACATCTTTTATCGATGAGGCAAGATTTTCTGAAACAACAAAGTAATCAATTCGCCATCCGATATTCCGTTCCCGGACCTTATTCATATAACTCCACCAAGTATAAGAATCAGTACGTTCCGGATAACGATACCGAAAACTATCGATAAACCCTGCTTCTAGTAAACTAGTAAACTTTCTTCTTTCTTCATCTGTAAAACCAGAATTTCCAATATTCGGTTTAGGGTTTTTCAAATCGATTTCTTGATGGGCAACATTTAGATCTCCACAAAAAATAACAGGTTTATGTTGATTTAATTTTAATAAATGAACTTTCATTGCATCTTCCCAAGTTAATCGATAGGTTAATCGGGTTAAATCTCGCTTTGAATTAGGTGTATACACATTTACTAAGTAGAAATCATCAAACTCCAATGTAATGACTCTACCCTCATTATCCGGTTCATCTAACTCTATTCCATACTGAACAGATAGCGGTTTTTGTTTAGTAAAAACGGCAGTTCCTGAGTAACCCTTCCGCTCCGCATAATTCCAGAATTGATGATACCCGTCCAGTTCTAGCGAAATCTGATTTTCTTGAAGTTTTGTTTCTTGAATACAAAAAATATCTGCGTCTACTTGTTGAAAATAATCTAAAAAGCCTTTCTTTACACAGGCTCTGATGCCATTTACATTCCATGTTACGAATTTCATGTCAGTTCTCCTTGCTTATCAAACAATCAAACTAATTCCTTTAATAGCCGTTATCTTGCCGTTTGTGATTGATTTCATTTTTTTTAATATAGGCTTGTTCAATCTGCTCCCATGTGAAACCAAGCATTTTTCCCAAATTTAAATAGGCCGCAAAAGCCTGGATATAATGGAACGGATCTTGATTTTGTTCCATGGTTAATATTTTTGCCATGACCTCTTTAAATGCTGTTACGAGTGAGGTTTCTTGTTGCTGCACCTCAAAATCACTCACATAGACTTTATATAAATGTTCCACATCATATTGTCGATCATTTGCAATACTTAAGAAAAAGTGTAAAGAGTCGACATATTCCTCAATTAATATATTATTTTCACTTGGTCCTTTATTACTCCAATGCTTAAAACAACGAGTTTCATTCGCTAACTCGCAAATCTCAACTAAGAGTGCCAAGATTTTATTATTTTCTAGATTCTGCCCTTCCAATCGATGCTCTTGAATAATACGGTTATCAAGTACCTCTTGCATTTCACATAACTTTTTTACATTCATTTAATTCATCCTCTATTTAAAACTCTCAATCTATTTTCATAGTGATAATATCAAAAAACGTTGAATGATAAAAGGTCTTACCATTGATTTACTAATACAACTTTACCAACAGCCTCTCCTGATTCTAGATGCTGATGAGCATCAATGACTTCATCAAATGTAAAGGTATTTGAATCAATGAGCGGCTTTAACTCTTCATTTTCGATTATATCTGTTATTGTTTTTAAGATTTTTCCTAATTCACTTCGATGAGACTCATTTAAAACATCTAATAAAAGAAAGACAACATGGAAAGAGAGACCCTTTGAATGCATTGGCGATAAATCATGAGTGGACCTAGCTGCAATCGTAACAACCTTTCCTTGTTTTCCTGCAGCTTCAAATGATCGATCTAAATTTTGACCGCCTACTGTATCGAAAATAACTGAAAATCCTTTCCCATTTGTATAAGTATCTACATACTTTTCCACGGAGATTTCTTTGTAATTAATTACAACATCCGCACCGAAGTCCTTGGCGATTTGTATTTTTTCAGCATTAGAAGCGGTAGTATAAACCTTTGCACCTTTCCACTTTGCTAATTGAACAGCTACATGACCGACTCCACCTGCTGCTCCGTGAATTAAAATTTCATCATGCTCCCTAATATTGGCACGTTGAAATAAAGCCTGCCATGCTGTAAGAGTTACGAGTGGAATCGCTGCGGCTTCGGCAAAGGTTAAATTTTTTGGTTTATGCGAGATAAGTCTTGTATCTACAAGCATATATTGAGCTAGAGCGCCGCTCATCCCTTTAAATCCACCTGCAAGCCCATAAACTTCATCGCCTGTTTTAAAATCAGTTACCCCTGCCCCAACTTCTTTAACAATTCCCGCGACATCGCCATGGAGGATTGCAGGAAAATCAGGAGATACAGCAGGAACCGCTCCACTTCTCACTTTTGTATCAATTGGGTTTACGCTGGTTGCTTTTACCTCAATGAGCACATGTCCTGGCAAAATGGTTGGTACTGGTATATCCTCCAATTGAAAAACAGTCGCATCTCCGAACTGACGTACAACTTGAGCCTTCATATGAGCCCTCCTCTTAAACGTTATTTCTTCTTATTGTAACATGGAAAAGCGAGAAAAGAGCACCAGCTTCAGGTGCTCTTTTCTCTATGACTTTATTTTGATAGCTCAGGAACTTTAGTTTCATTTTGTTCATGGCGAATAGATGCTTGAGCGGCAGCTAGACGAGCTAACGGAACACGGAATGGTGAACAGCTAACATAATCTAAACCTGCTTTGTAGCAAAATTCAATTGAACTCTTTTCGCCGCCATGCTCACCACAGATACCCGTTTTTAACTCAAGCTTAACTGAACGACCAAGTTTAACACCTGTTTCAACTAATTTACCAACTCCTTGTTGATCAAGGACGGCAAATGGGTTTTCAGGTAATACTTTTTGTTCAATATATGATTGCAAGAATTTCCCTTCTGCATCATCACGACTGTAACCAAAAGTCGTTTGAGTTAAATCGTTTGTTCCGAAGGAGAAGAAATCAGCTTCCTCAGCAATTTGGTCAGCAGTTAAAGCTGCACGAGGGATCTCAATCATCGTACCTACTAAATAATCGAATCCGATGCCTGCTTCATCTTTAACCTTTTCAGCTGTTTCAACAACCACTTTTCTCATCAGTTTTAATTCATTCACATGGCCCACAAGTGGAATCATGATTTCTGGTTTAACCGGAATGCCTTTTTCAGTTAAGGTAATCACCGCATTGAAAATAGCCTCTGCTTGCATTTCATAAATTTCTGGGAAGATTACACCTAAACGACAACCACGATGTCCTAGCATTGGGTTTGTTTCAGCTAACTGATTCACCTTTTTCAACAAGAATTCTTTTTCCTTCAATTCTTCTGAATCTGGTGCTGTTATTTGCAGTTTTGTCACTTCAACTAATAATTCTTCTTTATCCGGTAAGAACTCATGCATTGGAGGATCTAATAAACGAATCGTAACAGGATGCCCTTGCATCGCTTCAAAGATTCCTTCAAAGTCACTTTGTTGCATTGGCAATAGTTTTTCGAGAGCTGTCATTCGATCCTCGAGATTATCCGCCAAAATCATCTCTTGAACAATTGGAGTTCGTTTTGGATCAGTAAACATATGCTCTGTACGGCATAGACCAATTCCACCTGCACCAAATTCAAGTGCTTTTTTCGCATCTTCAGGATTATCTGCGTTTGCGCGTACACCTAAATATCTTGCTTCATCAGCCCAAGATAATAATTGTTGGAATTCATCAGAGAGCTCTGGATCAATCATTGGAATTTCACCAAGCATAACTTCTCCTGTTGAGCCATCGATTGTAATCGTATCGCCATAATTAACAACCTTATCGCCAACCGTAATTTGTTGTGCTTTTACATCGATTTTTAATGCTTCACAGCCACAAATACATGCTTTTCCCATTCCACGTGCAACTACAGCAGCATGGCTTGTCATTCCCCCACGACTTGTTACAATCCCTTGTGCATAAACCATTCCATGAAGATCATCCGGAGTCGTTTCAGGACGTACAAGGATTACCTTCTTGCCATCATTTCCTAACTTCTCAGCTTCATCTGCATCAAATACAACTGTACCAGTAGCGGCACCAGGTGAAGCAGGTAAACCTTTTGCTAATACGACACGTTCTGATTTTTCATCAATTCGGCTGTGAAGCAACTGATTTAATTGATCTGGGTCCACACGAAGGATTGCCGTCTTTTGATCAATAATACCTTCTTTTACCATCTCAACTGCCATTCGGATTGCCGCTTGTGCTGTACGCTTCCCAACCCGGCATTGTAAAATATAAAGGACTCCGCGTTCAACAGTAAATTCTATATCCATCATATCTTTATAATGGTTTTCAAGTAATTCACATGTTGCCACAAACTTGTCATACACTTCTGACATATCTTGTTTTAATACTTTGATTTCTTGTGGGGTACGAATACCTGCTACAACATCTTCTCCTTGAGCATTGATTAGGTATTCCCCATATAAAACATTTTCCCCAGTAGAAGGATCTCGTGTGAACGCAACACCCGTTCCAGAATCATTCCCCATATTTCCGAATACCATGCTTTGAATATTTACAGCTGTTCCTAAATGATCAGGGATTTTATTCAAACGACGGTATAAAATGGCTCTTTGGTTATTCCAAGAATCAAAAACTGCATTAATCGCTAAGATTAATTGTTGTTTTGGATCCTGTGGAAAGTCTTGCTTTGTATGTTTTTTAACAATTTCTTTATATCCTGCGATGACTTCTTTCCAATCTTCAGCTGTTAATTCAGGATCTGAGTTATATCCTTTTCTTTCTCTTATTTCTTCAAGATATTGTTCAAAGTAAAACACATCAATTTCTAGTACTACATTACTGAACATTTGGATAAAACGACGGTATGAATCATAGGCAAAACGTGGATTTTCCGTTAATTTGGCAACTGCTTCAACCGTTTCATCGTTCATTCCTAAGTTTAATACCGTGTCCATCATTCCGGGCATTGAAAAAACAGACCCTGAACGAACGGAAACAAGTAAAGGATTGGAAGAGTCTCCTAGTTTCTTACCAGCTTTTTCTTCTAACGCAATCAAAGCAGCATCAATTTGTGCCTTTACTTCATCGGATATTTTCTTTCCTGCTTCGTAATAATCATTACAAGCTTGAGTAGATATCGTAAACCCGAATGGTACAGGAAGACCTATATTCGTCATTTCTGCTAAGTTTGCCCCTTTACCTCCGAGTAAATCTTTCATTTTACTATTTCCTTCATTAAATAAGTAAACAAATTTTGTCATAACTACTTTGAGCCTCTTTTCTTTAAAATATCGATAATTAAACCTGCCGTTTCTTCAACAGCTTTATTTGCCACGTTAATGACTGGACAGCCAACACGCTTCATAATTTTTTCAGCATAATCTAGTTCCTCAAGAATACGTTCAAAGCTAGCATAATTGGCTTCAGATCTAAGTCCTAACGCCTTTAAACGTTCTCTACGGATTTCATTTAATTTATCTGGTGTAATAATTAGGCCGACACATTTATTCCGTGGAATTTGAAATAATTCATCGGGAGGAGATACTTCGGGAACTAACGGAACATTTGCAACTTTAAAGCCCTGATGTGCTAAATACATTGATAGAGGGGTTTTCGATGTTCGTGAAACACCTATCAAAACAATATCCGCCCGTGTAACCCCCCGGGGATCCCTACCATCGTCATATTTAACAGCAAATTCAACAGCTTCCACTCTTCTAAAATATTCATCATCAAGTTGTCTTAATAATTTCGGTTGATGATTAGGCTGTTTATTAAACTTTCTCATAAAGACTTCAATAAGTGGTTGCATAATATCGACAGCCATAATCCCTTCTTCGGCAGCACGCTGATCCAAATACTTCTTCAGTTCTGGAATAGCCAATGTATAGGCTATAATCGAGTTGCTATCCTTTGCGCTATTGATTACCTCATCAATATCCTCAGTCGCTTCAGCAAAAGCATATCGATGAATGCCAACCGTTCCCCCGTTAAATTGTGCGGCCACCGCTTTGACTACAAATTCAGCCGTTTCACCAACTGAGTCTGAAACTACATAAACAACTTCTTCAGATTTAATGATGTTCACAACCTTTTCTTCAATTGAAATCTAAAATATACGAAAGAATGCATATGAAAAAGTATCTTTGCTAGTATCAACCCCATCATTTTTAAAGCGTTTTAAATATGTCATACTTTTTATGAATATAGAATAACACATTTAAAATTATTCGTGTACTATTTTCATGATAAATTTTATATTTTTTTGTAAAAACATGTATATTTTTGTTTGTATAATAAAAAAAAGATAGATATAGACCCAGTCAGTCGCATATCTATCTCAAAAAAATTATTTCCCTCCTGCAATTTTCTTAATTTGTTGTTCAAGCTCATATTTCTTTTCTTTAGACATTTCAGGAAGGGAACTTTTCAAAAACGGTTTAATTAATTTAGCAATTGAGCCTTCTGCAGTAATATGGAAATTAGCTAGAATGCTTGTTTTATGATTTGATAATTTAATTGTTTCAACCCGACCATGCCCATGAAACTTATCACTTATTCCCGTAATCCGAAAGGTAATTTTTTCATATTTCTTCCACTCGATTATTTCTGCTTTAAAGTGAAGCTTCTTCTTAATAAGCCCAAAATCACTTTTAATTTGCCACGTTGAAATTTGATCAGATAAGATTTCATGTGAAATATATCCTGGAATTACGCCAGGCCACTCTTCTATTGAATGTAGGAATTTCCATACCGTCTCGATCGGAATGTTAACAACTGTTTTAAACATATGTGAAGACATAGGTAATCCCCCTTTTAGAACAATATCTCCATTATTGAGACTTATTCTGGTAAGGGATAAAATATGTTACAGCATTTCAAGATTCTTCATTTAAAGCTTGGTCTATTTTTTCATCTAATTTCTGTAACAACTTAATTGCTTTCTCATGATCGATTTTTCGATAATGGTGCTGGCCACCAGGCTCCTCATCTTTCTCATCGGCTAGTTTGACAATTTCCTGAAGTGGTGTTCGAATGATATCCCCACCTGGAAAATAAGAATCTGTATGAAATAAAATCGCTAAGGCAATTTCCTTTGCTTTCACTGGATTTTCCCCTAAACGAACTAAGAGTTTATGAGCCCTTTCTGCTCCCTTTATCGCATGAATGTCATTTTTTCGATATAATTCATAATCCCACTTTCCGTTCTGATACCAAGTAAAATGCCCGATATCATGCAAAAATCCAGCTTTAGCCGCACTATCTGTATCAACCCCTCGATTTTTGGCGAGATGAAAAGCATGATAAGCAACCGCTATCGCATGAACTAAGCCAGATCGATTAACATATTTTTGGGCTATATGGTGATTAAAAATTTTTACTAATGTTACATCTCTCATCCCATTTCCCTCCTAATAAGTTAGTATTCATGCAAATATTTATCCAGCAATTCGTTCTTAAGGTAATTTTTTCTATACTACTCTAAGTTTGTACACCGATTCAACTAATTTGTTTTGTAATATCATATTTAATCATTGGAGAATAGTTCATCCACTTCGTGCAAACTTGACAAAATATCTGACTTTGCGAAAAATATGGTTAAAAATTCACTTTTTATATGGTAAGATATTGTTTGAATAAACTTTCATCTAAAGATGGATGAAGGGAATAACTACATATAAGGAGTACAAAAAATGAAAAAAGTACTAGTATTTGGACATAAAAACCCGGACACTGACACCATTTGCTCGGCTATTGCCTATGCCAATCTTAAGTCTGAATTGGGTGTCAATGCTGAACCAATCCGTCTTGGTGAGATTAACAGTGAAACAAAATATGCACTTGAGTATTTTCAAGTAAATGTACCTCGTTTAGTTGAAAAGGTTTCGGAGGAAGCGAGCCAAGTCATTTTAGTGGATCATAATGAGAGACAACAGAGTGCAGATGATATTGATGATGTGAGAATTTTAGAAGTTATTGACCACCATCGCATCGCTAATTTTCAAACGAGCGACCCGCTTTATTATCGAGCAGAACCTGTAGGTTGTACGGCTACCATTTTAAATAAGCTGTATAAGGAAAATGGTGTAAAAGTAAGAAAAGAAATCGCTGGCTTAATGCTTTCGGCAATTATTTCTGATTCATTATTATTTAAATCCCCAACATGTACAGAACAAGATGTAGCAGCTGCTCGTGAATTAGCCGAGATTGCTGGAGTTGATGCAGAAAGCTATGGTCTAGAAATGCTAAAAGCGGGTGCAGATTTAAGTGATAAGACGATAGAACAATTGATTACGCTTGATGCAAAAGGCTTTGACATGGGCGAATATAAAGTAAAAATTGCACAAGTAAATGCAGTTGATACAAATGATGTCCTTTCACGTCAAAAGGAAATTGAAGAAGCTATCCAAGCGGTAATTGCAAAAGAGAACCTTGATTTGTTCTTATTTGTTGTAACAGATATTTTAACAAATGATTCGATTAGTTTAGCTCTTGGTAAAATGACAAATGCCGTTGAATCAGCATTCAATATTGAATTAGACAATCATACTGCTACCCTTAAAGGTGTAGTTTCTCGTAAAAAACAAATTGTACCTGTCCTAACAGATACATTAAAAGCATTATAATAAAAAAGGTTTTAGGATTAAATTTCCTAAAACCTTTTTTATTGCTATTACAGTATTTATTAGATACACACTTTATTTTTAACATAATAGATCATGGCTATTTCATCACAGTTGTGCAACTTTGGACAATTAATACAATCCTGCCACACTTTTTGCGGCATCTTATCCTTAACAGTCACTTCAAACCCACATTTTTTAAAGAAATCTACTTGATAGGTTAAGGAAATCAATTTTTCAATTCCGATGCGATCTGTTTCTTCCTTTATCTTTTCCACAAGCATTTTACCGATTCCCAACTTCATCTTAGATTCATCAACAACAAGAGAACGAACTTCTGCCAAATCTGTATCTAGTATAGCCAAACTTGCTGTACCTACAACCTCATTGTCTACGATCGCTACAAAAATCGAAAAAATATTTTGACTCAAAGACTTTTTTGTTCTTGGTAACACAATTCCTTTTTTTGAATAAATATTAATTAATTCATATAGGCTGTCTATATCGGAAATTTTTGCCCTTCTGATCTTAACCATATCTCGTCCCCACTTTACGGATTTTCTATAATGGTTTAATCATACTTGTTTTTTATAAAAAGTCAATATTTAATCATAAAAATGTATAATTATAAATATGTAAAAATTTAAAAA
Source organism: Niallia sp. XMNu-256 (assembly GCF_036670015.1). Taxonomy (NCBI): domain Bacteria; kingdom Bacillati; phylum Bacillota; class Bacilli; order Caryophanales; family Bacillaceae; genus Niallia; species Niallia sp. XMNu-256. Next base: position 2,133,129 of record NZ_CP137636.1, on the reverse strand, counting down.
GGTGCTCGATCCCTTCCAAATCGGAAGGTGCCGAGCACCTCAATCTTTTTTAAGCATCCATTACTTCTACTTTTTCCATTACATCGCCATTTTTCATAGCTAGCACAGTATCCATTCCTGAAGTTACTTTTCCAAAAACAGTATGTACACCATTTAGATGTGGCTGTGGCTCATGTACGATAAAGAATTGGCTTCCACCTGTATCTCTTCCTGCATGCGCCATTGATAATGATCCAACTTCATGTGTATGTGGATTGCCTTCTGTTTCACATTTAATTGTATATCCTGGACCACCTGTTCCAATTCCATGAGGGCAACCGCCTTGACTTACGAAGCCTGGGATCACACGGTGGAAAGTTAAACCATTATAAAAACCTTCATTCACGAGTTTCTCAAAGTTTGCTACTGTGCCAGGTGCTTCATTTGGATATAGCTCAAATTCGATTTTGTCTCCATTTTGCATTAATATGTATCCTTTTTTAGCCATTTCATTCATCTCCTTTTTATAAATAAAACCACGTTTAATCATACCACTATTTATATCATTATACAAAATATTACAGCTTATTTATTATAACATTTAATTTTCTTCATAATATCTCGCTAATTCAATGATCATGGCCCCCATTCTCTCGTGAGCTGGAACAACGATTCTATTTATGCCTTCTTCTTTTAATGCGGCGGCAGTTACTTTTCCAACCGCTGTCGCAACCGTTTTTCCCTCATTAAAGATCTTTTTAATGTCCTCTAAAATTTCTTTCTCATTTACATATTCAAATAACCCATGTACTTGAACCGCAGTTGTAAAGCATATAGCATCTACTTCTTTATTTAAAATCTCTTTACAAAGCGTTTCAAGGGTTTCTTGATCAGGGGCGATATGCTGGTATGGCAGTAACAATGATATTTCTGCACCCTTTGTTTCTAAAAAATGAATAAGAGATGGTGCTTTTTCTCCGTGCAACTGGACAATCACTCTTTTTCCAGATAAATCAATATCCTGCATTTGACGGATCAAGCTTTGAGTTGTTCCATCATCATCAGAAATGACAGCATTAATACTCAATCGTTTTAATGCGTTAGCCGTTTTGTAACCTCTTGAGGCCACCTTTGCTATTTTTAATTTTTCAATAAAGGTTTCTTTTAATTGTAATTGATCGGCCTGATCGAGCAATGTGTCTAACCCGATTCCAGTGGTTAAAATCACCCAGTCTGCACCATTTTGAGCGAAATTTACAATCCCCTGTTCAATTTCTTTGCCTGCTTTAATAACGGTTCCTTGTAATGAACGAACAATAGCTGTACCGCCCTGTTTTTGAATCAATGTGATCATTTCGTCTGTTTTTCGTGTTGCACCTAGCACTACATGTTTACCTGTTAACCCTTTTCCCATTGGTTATCTCCTTCATTCATTATTATTTCCATTTTCACACATTTTTTCTAATTTTTATAGAACTTTTTATATTTTCGTCCTCTTAGTTTACATAATATTTTTCTAGTCTACTAGATTTATAATATAATAAAAGTCTCGGCAAATACCGAGACTTTTATCAGGCTTAACGGGCAATAAGATTTATCTTTGGGCTTTAGCCCTTAGATAAATCAATCAGGTTCTGCGTGACTAACCATCAGTGGGGGATGAAAGCCCCCCGTTGATGGTAGTTTCACTTTATTATTAATGATGACCATGACCTTCACGATCCTTGACTGGGTTTGTAATCACAAAGCCCTCTTGAGGAACATAATAGTATTGAATCCAGACTCCATCTAGAAAATCTTCTCTTGTATCTAAAAGAATATCAATGTCTTTGTCTGTTTTAACAATTTCATCAAATTCTGTTGGAAGATCAAAACGAAGATCATAATGAGCATGATCCCCATGCATATGAGTAATATACACACGGAGTATTTTTTTCCTGTATCCCCTTCGTTTGCAACCATTTCCTGCAGAACCTTTGCAGCATGACGATTAATTTTACATTTCATAAACATAACCCCTAACATAGAAGTGTAACAAGATCATCTCATTTTCTTTATTTGTTTGCAAATAGACTTTGGGGTTACCTATATTCTTACAATTGCTTTAATAAATCTAATAGCTCACTTAAGCTACTAATTTCATAATCAGGAACTACTTCATTCGTTGATTGGTTATGACGGTTAATCCAAACCGACTTAATCCCTGCCCGTTTTGCCCCTAGTATATCCGTCATTAAATTATCCCCGACCATAATTACATGTTCTTTCTCAATATTAAATAGTGAAAGTGCATGTTCAAAGATTGAGGCATCAGGTTTCCCTCTTCCAAATGCACCTGAAATCACAATTTCATCAAAGTAAGGGACTAATTCTGGAGTAATTGTTAATTTCGTATTTTGAAGATCGGGTGAACCATTTGTTAAAAGCAATAACTTATAGTTGCCCTTTAATTCATCCAACACTTGAAAACTATCTTCATATACAAATGGTTTCTTGCGCCTCTGTTCGGGGAATTTCTCTGCTAAAAACGCTCCATATTCCTTATCGTCAATTCCACAAGCTTTTAATCCATTTGTCCATGCGTCTTTACGATATTGTGGCACGATCTCTTTCATTTTGCGAAACTCATCATGATCATCTAAAAAATTTCCCCATAGTCCTTCAAATGGGTTGATCCCGATCATTTGAGTAAATGGATAGGTCTCATAACTACTATAAAGCTTTCTAGCCTCTTCACGAACCGATTCTTCTAATCTCTCTGGATCAATCTGATATTTTTCAGAAGCGATTAAACACGTAGATGTAAAAGCTTCCTTAACACTTCTTTGATCCCATAACAATGTGTCATCAAGATCAAAAAATATGGCTTGTATCATTTAAAATCCCTCTCCCCTTATCGTTCGCTCGTATATCTATTTACTTATTTTTTGTTACCTCTTGTTCCACTTCGACGGTCCAACCGAATGGATCTTCTTCTTTTCCAAGTTGAATTGAAGTTAATGTATGATATAACTTCAATGATAGATCCCCAATTTCGCCATTGTTTATATTTAAATGTTTATCATCCCAATATAGTTCACCTACTGGAGAAATAACGGCTGCCGTTCCAGTTCCGAATACTTCTTCTAATAGCCCGTCTTCATATGCTTGGAATACTTCTTCCATTGAAATTTTACGTTCAACAACAGGTACATTCCAATGCTTTAATACATGTAAAATCGAGTCTCTTGTAATACCTGGCAGAATACTTCCGTTTAAAGCAGGAGTTATCACTTCACCATTGATTTTGAAGAAAATATTCATACTTCCAACTTCTTCAATATATTTTCTTTCTACTCCATCTAACCAAAGTACTTGAGAATACCCTTCTGCATCAGCAACTTCCTGTGCTTTTAAACTCGAAGCATAGTTTCCAGCGGTTTTTGCTTGTCCAGTTCCACCCGCTACTGCGCGTACATACTTGCTTTCAACTGCAATCTTAATCGGCTTAATTCCTTCCTTATAATAAGAACCAACTGGTGACATGATGATAATAAATTTATATGATTCAGAAGGATGTACACCAAGCGAAGGTTGTGTTGCAATAATAAATGGACGAATATAAAGGGAAGTTCCTTCTGCTTTAGGTACCCATTCATAATCTATTTTAATAAGCTCTTTCAATGCATCTAATGCTAAAGCTTCATCGATTTCTGGGATACATAAACGGTCATTTGATTGGTTTAAACGTTGCATATTTTTATCAGGTCTAAAAAGAAGAATTTTACCCTCTTCTGTATAATAGGCTTTTAAACCTTCAAAAACAGTTTGTCCATAATGAAAAATCATGGCTGAAGGATCAATTGACAATGGTTGATAAGGTATGATTTGCGCATCATGCCATCCTCGAACTGTTGTATAATCCATCACAAACATATGATCTGTAAAGACTTTACCAAATTCAAGGTGTTCAGAATCAGGTTTAGGTTTGTGAGTAGTTGCTCTAGTAATCGTTAATTTTTCGTTTGACATGATCTTCTTCTCCTATCTAAATATCAGACTAATATGAAATTCTATTAGTAATACTTTATCACAAAATATAGATTTTTAAAGATATTTAATCAAATTCTCCCTCGAATTTGCGTTCGGATTTTTTTATCGAGCTCGCTCGATAAAAAATCCGTAACATCCGCCGGAGGCTTAACTTCATTCAGCACGGGGGTGAACAATCACTGAATCGCAGAGCTACTTGCATTCATCCCTTAACTTTAGAAGTAAAGTTCTTCTGCTGAATGAAGTAAATTTAATGTTGCGTTTCGACCATATCTTCTAATTTGTCTTTCAATTTCTTCCCAAAATCCTCTAACTCTCCTGTACCTTTCTCAATTCTTTCTTTCCATTTTGGGAATTCTTCTAACACTTTTTCTCTCAATCGCTCTGTTTGATCCTTAAGTGATTCTTTCTCTTTTTCCTTCTCTTTCTCTGCCTCTTCTTCCCTTATAGTAGATTGGATGGATTGAACTGGAAACTCTTCTTTTTCAATAAATGGAACGGCTTGCTCCATGATTGTCCTAAATAATGGGACGACTGTTTCCGTACTATTTGAAGCTAAGTAATGGTCTCGATCCGTTTTATCATATCCAAGCCATACTGCCCCAACTAAATTAGGAGTATATCCTACAAACCACTGATCTTTCGTCCCTTTAATATCATTATAAGGTAATTGAGTTGAACCTGTTTTTCCTGCTAATTGAACACCAGGGATGTTCGCTGCTTTTCCTGTTCCCTCTTCAACTACCCCAAGTAGCATTGAAGTCATCTGATTAGCTACTTTCTTAGATGTAACCTTTACCGTTTTCGCTTTATGTTCGGCCATTACATTCCCTGTTGGCCCTTCAATTCTTGTGATTAAATGGGCACCTTCCCTTTTACCGTTATTTGCAAATGTGGAATAAGCTTCTGCTAATTGTAAAGGTGAAACCCCTTTACTCATCCCACCTAATGCAATTCCTAAATAACGGTCTTCCTTTTCAATCGAAATTCCAAACTTTTCTAAAGAGGAAATTCCTTTGTCTAAACCGATCTCATTAAGCAACCAAACGGCCGATAAATTAATCGACTGTTCTAAGGCTTTATACATCGGGACTTCACCTTGATAGATGCCGGAAACATTAGTCGGTGCATAATCCCCGAACCCCATTTTCTCGTCTTTTAGAAGGGAGGTTGGTTGATACCCTTCCTCTAATGCTGGCGTATAAACGACAAGTGGCTTTAACGTTGAACCAGGTTGTACCTTAATATGGGTGGCTCGGTTATATCCTCTAAACACATAATCCCCACGCCCACCTACTAACGCTCGAACACCCCCTGTTTGCGGGTCAAGCAATACTGCACCGCTTTGGACTAAAGCATTTCCTTTTCCAGTTGGGAAGTTCGCTCTTTTCTGATAGACGTTTTCTAATGATGCTTGAATATCTTGATCCATTTCTGTATAGATTCGATAGCCACGTGTCATGATCTCTTCTTGCGTTAATCCGTAACGTGAGATCGCCTCATCGATTACCGCATCAACATAATAAGGATATTCACGTTTAATACGATTTTCCCCGCCATCTTCTAATACATTTTTTTCATTTACAGCTTGCGAATATTGTTCGTTAGAAATCATGTTAAGTTCCTTCATTGTACCAAGAACAACATTTCTTCGATTCATCGCCCTCTCATAATGTTTGTATGGATTTAGCGCAGATGGTGACTGCAGCAGGCCGGCCAAAAGGGCTGCTTCACTAATCGTAACTTCGGTAATCTCTTTGTTAAAATATTTCATGGAAGCATGGTCAATTCCCCAAGCCCCACTGCCAAAGTAAACTTGGTTTAAATACATACTCAATATTTCATCTTTTGTGTAGTGTTTTTCGATCTCAACAGCTAAAAATAACTCCTCCACTTTTCTTCTAATGGTTTGCTCATGGGTAAGAAGGGCATTTTTAGCTAATTGTTGGGTGATGGTGCTTCCTCCACCTGTAATTTTACCGGCCAGAAAATTTTTGAAGAATGCTCTTGAAATGCCCATAAGGTCAAATCCATTATGTTCCGCGAAGCGACGATCTTCTATAGCAATCACAGCGTTTGACACATGTTCAGGCAATTGTTTAACATCGATTCCCTCTGTTCGATTAACATTTACTTTTGTCGCTTCAGCCCCGTCTTTATCATGAATAATGGTTGTTTGTGACAACCCTTCTTGCAATGATTGCACATTTGCTTGTGAAGCCGTATAGGCAAAAAATACAATTACAGACAGGAGGAACACTAAACCTGTTAAAATAACAATTTGTGTAATATGGGTCTTTTTCCAATAATGTCTTAATTTTTCGAGCACCTTTTGTAACCAGTTACTAACGGGAGGACTATATTTATTCCAACTTCTTTTAAACATATCCAAAATTGGTTTTACTCTTTCCATTAAGCTTCTCATTCATCTCCTCATCATCTAGGCATCAAACTTACATGAATAAACATTTTTTAAAACCAAATTGATTTTAACATAAAGTGAACCTTCTATCAGTAAGGGGTTTTCTTTCATCCCTAGTAATGGAAAGCCTTAGGTCACCGGATGCTGGTCATGCAGACGTTGCCGCCGGTGTATATAGTCTGTGTTCAACTAACGGCTTTTTATGTACATTCGCTATATTCTTTCACTATTCTTAGAATCAAGAGGTGGGGATTACTGCCGTTAAACCCGATAAAGTATCTATATAGAGGTTGAGTTTATTGAATAATGAAGCTGAATCAAAACAAAATAAAAAAGCCCCTTGGATAAGAGCTTTTTAAATTATTAACACTTTTGGAGACCCAACCATCATCAGCTGATTGCGAACACATTCATTCATTTCCAATGAGTAATCTCATTTTCCTTTAGCTATTCAGCTAATATGTGTTTGTTTCGCAATTCTTTATTAAAAGATAATTATCGATTTTCCCTTTCGATAATTGCTTGGTTATGGGCTTAAATAGAATTCCTATCATTTTTCCTTAGTGAAACACCCTTTCACTAATTATGGTGAAAATGATTTTTGGTTCAAGAGTTATTTTATTAAGCGTATTGCGCATAACATTGTTTGCATACACAAATGTCAGTTAATTTTTATAACCTTACACTTACCTTACTTATACAATTTTTAAGTGTATTATTATTTGTGACTGTTATCCTTTCTAACTTTCAATTAATTACTTGTTATTGAACCTTTTGATTTTCAACGTTTCAAAACTTGTTACTTAATTTTTATGGTTTCAGTCAGTCATAACTTTTGCAATGATCTTATAAAGGATCTTTTCTTTGTTATAATAATTTTTTTTCGTGACATTGTATTTTGCTTAATATTACAAACGTTATAGGCTTAATTTTTCACTATGTCCCGGTTGAATTCCTCCCTTATATTAAATTATTGAGCTCACCTCGTTCAACCTTACCCAATGTTTCTCTTAAGATTGAAGGTAATATAGGTTTTCGCTTACTTATACGAAACGAACACTATATGGTTGAGCCTCCAAAAGTGTTAAGTATTTGGTTGGAGCTTTTTTCTTTGTTTCTTTTCTACACCTTTATTATATATCATTTTTTCAATTGTAAACGCCTTAAATATGAATATTCTGTTAAATTTAATTTTAATCTTTTACAATAAGAACTAAAAATATAAAACTACACTGTAAAAGTGTAGTTTATATTTTTGGTAGTTCCCGTATCTCAATTGTCATTTCATCTCCACATAATGGGCATTTTAAATCTTCTGATGCGAAATCCTTTCTCATCCACCCGTTACATCCAGTGTCATTGCAAGAATAAACCTCTACATCCTCCAAAATATTTTCTAGCTTATCCTCTTGGTTTTTTCTGTTAAAAAATATGTTAATCACCCCTATATATTTTTATAATGCGTATTAAAGCAATGTTCCTGTTCCACTATCCCCCAATTTTCATTAGAGATTTGGAATACAATGAGAAGTAATTATTTTCATCTTTAAATAGTATAGACAAATAATAGAAAATTATGTAAGTATAATTTTAATCTGATCATAAAAACAAAGGGCAATGATGTCCTCCATCTTGCCCCTGAGCTATATATACTCCAGTAATGTACGTTCCTTCGTCTTTTCATGTGATGAGTAATCATTTTTATCTGTAGATGGTACAATATCGTTATAAAGATGCAACGACATTTTTGACCGTGGCTTTGTAAAGCTAATCTGGACTCCCGACTTTTTTAACCTTGTTACAAGGTCAACAAGTTGTTTGCTAGGCATAACACCTACTCCTTTATAGTCACCTTTTTATATACACCTCAAAATTATGACTAAACATTCGCTACATTCTATCTATATTCTTATAATACGATTTTTAACCACTATTTTCCTGCAATAATTTAAAACTTTCACAAAATTTATATTTTATTCAATATTTCCCCTTCATTTGAACAAAAAGCGACACCGTTTTTTCTATAGAATAATATTCGCCCTTCTTCATATAAAGTGGTATAATCGAAACATATTGTGTTTTGGAGGAAAAAAGATTTATGATAACTGTTAGTGATGTAGGTCTTCGTTTTGGAGACCGTAAATTATTTGAAGACGTCAATATTAAATTTACTCCTGGAAACTGTTACGGACTAATTGGTGCAAACGGTGCTGGGAAGTCAACATTTTTGAAAATATTATCAGGTGAAATCGAACCCCAATCAGGCTCTGTAACACTCGGTCCTGGGGAAAGACTTGCTGTTTTGAAACAGGATCACTTCCAGTACGAAGAGGAAGAAGTCTTAAAGGTAGTTATTATGGGTCATAGCCGACTTTACGAAGTGATGCAAGAAAAAGACGCCATTTATATGAAGGCTGACTTTTCAGATGAAGATGGCATGCGTGCAGCTGAACTTGAGGGCGAGTTTGCTGAATTAAATGGTTGGGAAGCTGAATCAGAAGCTGCCATTTTATTAAAAGGCCTTGGGATCGAAGAGGCTCTTCATGATAAAAAAATGGCTGACCTAACGGGCGGAGAGAAAGTAAAAATACTGTTAGCACAGGCATTATTTGGTAAACCAGATGTTCTTTTACTAGACGAACCTACAAACCATTTAGATATTAAAGCCATTCAATGGCTTGAGGAGTTTTTAATTAACTTCGAAAATACAGTAATTGTTGTTTCCCATGACCGACACTTTTTAAATAAAGTGTGTACACATATCGCTGATCTAGATTATGCTAAAATCCAAATTTATGTAGGTAACTATGATTTTTGGTACGAATCAAGTCAGTTAGCTTCAAAAATGGCACAAGATGCAAATAAAAAGAAGGAAGAAAAAATTAAAGATCTTCAGAATTTTATTGCCAGGTTCAGTGCTAATGCCTCTAAATCGAAGCAAGCGACCTCTCGTAAAAAATTATTAGATAAAATTACTTTGGATGATATCAGACCATCATCACGCCGATATCCATATGTCAACTTTACACCTGATCGTGAAATAGGCAATGACTTATTACGTGTCGAGGGTTTAAGTAAAACCATTGATGGCGTAAAGGTCTTGGATAACATAAGCTTTATTATGAATAAAGACGATAAAATCGCTCTAGTCGGAGCAAATGAAATCGCGAAAACAACACTTTTTAAAATATTAACAGGGGAATTAGAGCCTGACAGCGGCTCATTTAAATGGGGCATTACAACCTCACAAGCCTACTTCCCAAAAGATAACTCCGAGTTTTTTGAGAACAGTGATCTTAATCTTGTTGATTGGTTACGTCAGTTCTCACCAACAGATGATAGCGAAAGCTTCTTGAGAGGGTTCTTAGGAAGAATGTTATTCTCAGGAGAAGAAGTGTTAAAAAAGGCAAGTGTTCTTTCCGGAGGCGAGAAGGTTCGTTGCATGCTTTCTAAAATGATGTTAAGCGGTGCAAATGTATTACTACTAGATGAGCCGACGAACCACTTAGATTTAGAATCCATTACAGCCTTGAATAATGGACTTATTGCATTTAAAGGCTCTATGATCTTTTCATCCCATGACCACCAATTCATCCAAACGATTGCCAATCGAATTATTGAGTTAACTCCTAATGGCATGGTTGATAAACAGATGACTTATGATGAATATTTAGATAATCAAGATCTTCAAGCAGAAATCGCTCAAATGTATCAAGCTTAATGAAAAAAATAGGAAGGTGCTGCAATTTATATTTAGTAGCACCTTCCTTTATTATTTAATAGCGCTTTTGTTTGTTACGAGAAGATGGAGCTTTAACAGAACCAGTTTCCGTTGTCGTTGTTCCCTGTCCCTCAACTTGTGGAGAATTTAACCCAATTTTAGATGGATCTTTTTTGCGTTTCGACATTTCAACACCTCCACCTTTATAATCCCAATCCAAGAGCGCCATTATGCATTAGAAGAATGAATTAAGAATGATTCTTTTTGTTATTTTTAATATACTCGATATATTGATCATCTCTAGTTAAAGCAGCTGTATACTGTCTTTTGACAAATTGCTCAGCTTCTATAAAGGAAGGAAAACTGATTGGCAATAACTTATGCTCATGCTCAATTACCCAATTCTTATTGTCGTTTTGCTTAATAAACCATTTTTCTTTTTTTACGTTCTCATATAAACAACCTGATGGGTTATTTTTAAGATTGTGTTGATTTTTTGGTGCATCCAATTTTGATGATTCTAAAGGAAACACTTCTTTTACAAATAATTCAAATGCTTGGTCTGTCATCGTACAACCTGAGGCTTTTACATGGCCTCCTCCACCAAAACGACCGGCTACTTCCGAAACATCAATGTGATCATGGATCGTTCGGAAACTAACCTTTTTCCCACCCATATTTAAAATGGCAATGTAATCTAAGTGACTATTTTCTTTCCCTAATTCATTCCCTAACTCAGAATGATACATTTCTGCATGAACAACCCCAGCACATTGATCACCAATAAAAGTTTGGACAAGCTCGCGATTTTTTTTACGGATATAACGATTAATTTTATCCTCTTCCATCTTCAAAATTTGTTGCTCAAACTCATTAAAAGAAAAGGTCTCTTCATTTTTTAATCGGTCAATCATCCTTGTTTCGAAATCATCTAATGATAACAATGAAAATAAATCATTTAATTGTTTAGCTTTTATATTATCGTTTTTTTCCCAATCCCATGTATCATATTGGCGAATTAACTCCACAAACTCATTCAAAGACTCACTCGATTTTATGAATTCATTTTCAAGTAAATAGTCATAAAATAAGGTTGTTGCAGACGTTAACTTCCCATCATCATAAGAAACTAAAACTTTGGCCCAACTATATTCATTTAAGTGTAATGCAGTTTTATGATGATCTAAAAATTGTGCCTTTCCACCTGCCTTTACAAATTGATCAATTTTTTTACTATTCGACTCATTAACCGTTAAATCGGTAATCCACAAGACATCCTTTTCCCCTGCGCCTTGTTTGTCAAAAAAACGTTCTACTTGGGGATTTAATCGCGCTACTGAATTATAATGAACCTCAATCTCCTCACCAAATGCCAACTTTGCCAATATTCCGCAACCAAGTCCATCTAAATCATTATGGGTATATAAATGAATCAATCCAACTCCACCTCTTCTAGTCATTTTGTATGTAAATCTATAAGTAAGTTCCATCTTTATCTTGATTACATTTCTTCAATAAAATTCGTGCCGAATTTGCTGAATGAAATCATGCCTTACCTATATTTTCCCTGTTTCATTACTTTACCATAAGCGTAAACAAAATAATAATACAAATACGAAGTTATTACCCTTCACATCATTTGTAATCTGTTTATATAACAGGTACACAGATTCAATTACATTATAGTACAGTTTTTAGAAATAATTTGTTTTTTATAAAACAAATTACCTTAAACGTTGATAATATTGGATTATTAAAACCTTCACAAAGTGTTCATTTATTATGTGTTTCACTTCTAGATTAGTCTGTTATACTAACCATATAGAAACAAACACAACTGATGACATGAAATTACGAACCTTAATAAATTAGATGAGGTGACCACATATGGAACAATGGAAATGTTTTACTAATGGAGTTTGGCAAAAAGAGGTTAATGTTCGAGATTTTATTCTAAAAAACTTCACTCCTTATACGGGTGATGAGAAATTTTTAGAAGGCCCTACAGAAGCAACAACTAAGCTTTGGGATCAAGTAATGGATTTATCAAAAAGGGAACGTGAAGCTGGTGGAGTTTTAGATGCGGATACAAAAATTGTATCATCGATTACTTCACATGGTCCTGGTTATTTAGATAAAGAGCTAGAACAAATTGTCGGTTTTCAAACGGATAAACCTTTTAAACGTTCATTAATGCCTTTCGGTGGAATTAGAATGGCGAAAACTGCTTTAGAATCATACGGCTTTGAATTAGATAAGGAAGTTGAACACACTTTTACCGAATATCGTAAAACACATAATCAAGGTGTATTTGATGTTTATACACCTGAAATGAGAGCTGCACGATCTGCCGGTGTCATTACTGGTCTACCTGATGCTTATGGACGCGGCCGGATTATCGGTGACTACCGTCGTGTTGCCCTCTACGGTGTAGATTTCTTAATGCAAGAAAAGTTAAGAGAGTATCAATATATCGGTGACGGATCCATGTCTTCTGATGTCATTCGTGACCGTGAAGAATACAGTGAACAGTACCGCGCATTAAAAGAACTTAAGGAAATGGCTGCTTCTTATGGTTATGATCTTTCTAAGCCAGCATCAAATGCAAAAGAAGCGATCCAATGGTTATACTTTGGTTATTTAGCTGCGATAAAAGAACAAAATGGTGCGGCAATGAGTCTTGGACGTACATCTACTTTCTTAGATATATATATTGAAAGAGATTTACAGAATGGTACATTAACAGAAAAAGAAGCTCAAGAATTAGTCGATCATTTTGTAATGAAGCTTCGTCTTGTTAAATTTGCAAGAACGCCTGAATACAATGAATTATATAGTGGAGATCCAACATGGGTAACTGAATCAATTGCTGGTATGGCTCTTGACGGACGTCCGTTAGTAACGAAAAACTCTTTCCGTTTCTTACACACATTAGATAATTTAGGACCTGCTCCAGAACCAAACTTAACGATTCTATGGTCTACTAAGCTTCCAGAAGCATTTAAACAATATGCAGCAAAAATGTCGATTAAATCAAGTGCAATCCAATACGAAAACGATGACATCATGAGAGAACATTGGGGCGACGACTATGGAATTGCTTGCTGTGTTTCTGCTATGAGAATTGGTAAACAAATGCAATTCTTCGGTGCTCGTGTCAACATGGCCAAAGCGCTATTGTATGCAATCAACGGTGGGGTTGATGAAAAACTGAAAAAACAAGTGGGTCCATCCTATCAATCCATCACTTCTGAATATTTAGATTATGACGAAGTAATTGCTAAATATGATAAAATGCTTGATTGGTTATGTGGATTATATGTGAATACCCTTAATGTTATTCACTATATGCATGATAAATATGCCTACGAAAGAATTGAAATGGCCCTTCATGACCGTGAAGTTTTAAGAACCATGGCATGTGGGATTGCAGGACTTTCAGTTGCAGCAGACTCATTAAGTGCGATTAAATATGCAAAAGTAAAAACCATTCGCGATGAAAATGGTTTAGTGGTTGATTATGAAATGGAAGGCGACTACCCTAAATACGGGAATAATGATGAACGCGTCGATTCGATTGCTGTTAAACTTGTTGAAGACATTATGAACAAGATTAGAAAACACAAAACTTATCGTAATGCCGTACCAACTCAATCCGTATTAACAATTACATCTAACGTCGTATATGGGAAGAAAACGGGTGCAACTCCTGATGGACGTGAAGCTGGTAAACCATTTGCACCTGGTGCGAACCCAATGCATGGCCGTGACACGAAAGGGGCTCTAGCTTCTTTAACATCTGTTGCTAAATTGCCTTACGAATCTTCATTAGATGGAATTTCTAATACATTCACGATCACTCCGAATGCACTTGGACGTGAGGATGAGTCTCAAGTCAACAATTTAGTTGCTATGCTTGATGGCTATATGACAAAACACGGACATCATATCAATGTTAACGTATTAAATCGTGATACTTTATTAGAGGCGATGGAACATCCTGAATTATATCCACAATTAACGATTCGAGTTTCTGGATATGCAGTTAACTTTATTAAACTTACTCGCGAACAACAAATCGATGTGATCAACCGTACATTCCATGAAAGTGTAGCGGGTTCACCTAAAGAAACAGTTTTAGCCTAAAAAGCTTGAAAACCAGGAAGGATGGTTCCTCTCTGGTTTTCAACTTCAAATTCGCTGCAAACAGATTACTTCGTTTGTTCTAGCACATTCATTAAGGGGGAGATTTTTTATGAACGGAAACATTCATTCTATTGAAACATTTGGGACAGTTGATGGCCCTGGCATAAGATATGTCATTTTTACACAAGGTTGTCTTCTTCGCTGTCAATTCTGCCATAATGCAGATACTTGGGAAATTGGGACAGGAAAGCAAATGTCAGTAGATGAAATTATCCAAGATTTAACTTCTTACCTCCCCTTTATTGAAGCTTCTGGCGGAGGAATCACCGTTAGCGGCGGAGAACCCTTATTACAAATCCCATTTCTTATTGAATTATTTAAGGAATGTAAAAAGTTTGGTATCCATACAGCTATCGATTCCTCAGGTGGTTGTTATTCTACAGCTCCACTATTTCAAGAACAATTACAGGAGCTGCTTCAATATACGGATTTAATTTTATTAGATTTAAAACAAATGAACCGTAAAAAGCATATCAGCTTAACTGGAATGGCTAATGATCATATTCTACAATTTGCAAAATTACTGTCAAAAAAGCAGATTCCTATTTGGATTCGCCATGTTCTTGTCCCAACGATTACGGATCATGACGAAGATTTACACGAACTAGGTGACTTTATTAGTACTTTACAAAATGTACGAAAAGTTGAGGTTTTACCCTATCACAAATTAGGTGTATATAAATGGGAGGCACTTGGCTTGGATTATCCACTAGCCGACATCGAGTCTCCTAGTGAAGAACGTGTGCAAAATGCTTATCAAATTTTAACAAAGGCCGTTGTCTTTGCTAGCCAAAAATAAGAAATGAGGGTGCCCAATTCGTGCACCCTCATTTCTTATTTTCTCCACCATTCGTCAAACAGTGTAGCTGGCATTTCCCGTTTATGTTGTGAGACAAAATAACGCTTTTCAATCTTTTCCGCAACGATTGGATCTACCGCTTTGCCCTCTAAATAATCATCAAGTTCATCATATGTTACACCAAGTTCGGTTTCATCTGCCTGACCTGGTTTCTCATCAAGCAAATCTGCAGTTGGTACTTTTAAATAAAGTCTTTCTTCTGCACCTAACTCTTGCAATAACGCCTTTCCCTGTCGCTTTGTTAAGCCAGTTAACGGAGTTACATCTGCTCCCCCATCGCCATATTTTGTATAAAAACCAGTAACCGCTTCAGCTGCATGATCCGTTCCGATCACGAGTAAGCCTTCTTGCCCCCCAATCGCGTACTGAACAATCATCCGCATTCTGGCCTTCACATTGCCTTTATGATAATCGGCTAGAGCTGCTCCATTCGTTTGTTTATCATACTCTTCTTTAACTGCATTAACAGCCTTCTCAATATTAAAAATCATTTCTTGATCCGCTTTAATAAAATTTAAGGCCAGCTTTGCATCATCTTCATCTTTTTGTTCTCCATGAGGAAGACGAACCGCAATAAATTTAGCTTGACGACCTTCATTTCTTAATTCTTCGACAGCAAGCTGAGCAAGCCGACCTGCCAACGTTGAATCTTGTCCCCCACTTATCCCTAAAACATAACCCTTTGCATTTGTTTTAACTAGATAATCTTTTAAAAATTGGACTCGCTTTTTAATTTCTTCTTTCGGTTCAATGACTGCTTGAATATGTAACTCTTGCATAATTCTTTTTTGCATATTCAATTTTACTGCTCTCCCTTTTCATTTTTCACTTTATTTACCATTTCCCGAACTCTTTCACTTACTGTTTCGATATTTCGGCGTTTATTTTCCCAGCATAAAGGACTTAGATCAACCGGATATTCGGCTGGATTTAATGAGCGTTTGTATTCATCCCAGAGATAATTTAAATTATGATGACAGAACCTTTGAATGTCGTGAATGGTTGGCAGATCATAAACTAATTTTCCATTCACAAAAATATCCTGATGAAGTTCTTTAGCTTCAAAATTCGTTACATACTTCTTTAAATAAGTATGGGTTGGATGAAACATATGCAGCTTTTTTTCCTTATTGGGATCTTCGTGTTCAAGCGTAATATAATCCCCTTCTGACTTTTGATTGGCTAAATTGATGATTCGATAGACCCTTTTTAGTCCAGGTGTGGAAACTTTTTCTGGATTTGCACTGATTTTAATGGTGTCAACCATATCTCCGTTGTCATCTTCAATTGATACAATCTTATAAACAGCCCCTAACGCAGGCTGATCAAAGGCAGTTATGAGTTTGGTTCCTACTCCCCAACCATCGATTCTTGCTCCTTGCTGCTTCAAGTTGATAATCGTATACTCATCAAGGTCATTAGACGCGATAATTTTGGCATCTGGGAAACCAGCCTCATCAAGCATCAATCTTGCTTCCTTTGATAGATATGCAAGATCTCCACTGTCTAAACGAATACCTATGAAATTGATTTTATCGCTTAGTTCTTTAGCAACTCTAATGGCATTCGGAACCCCAGAACGTAAAGTATCATATGTATCCACCAAGAAAACACAGTCTTTATGACGGCGAGCGTATTTATGAAAAGCCGTATATTCATCAATGTATGCTTGAATAAGAGAATGAGCATGTGTTCCTGAAACCGGAATCCCAAACATTTTTCCAGCGCGTACATTGGATGTTGAACTAAACCCGCCAATATAAGCTGCCCGTGTACCCCAAATGGCGGCATCCATCTCTTGGGCCCTTCTCGTTCCAAACTCTGCAGCTGCTTCATTATTCCCAATAACATACTTAATTCTTGCAGCTTTTGTTGCTATCAAAGTTTGAAAATTAATGATATTTAAAATGGCCGTCTCAATTAATTGAGCTTCCGCAAGCGGCGCTTCTATCCGCATCAATGGTTCATATCCGAATACAATTTCTCCCTCTACAACCGAACGTACAGTGCCAGTAAAACGAAGATCTTTCAAGTAAGAAAGAAAGTCTTCATCATAACCAAGTTCATTACGTAAATACCCGATATCACTTTCTGTAAAACGTAAACTTTGTAAGTAATGAATTACCTTTTCCAACCCTGCAAAAATCGCATATCCGTTCCCAAAAGGCAATTGGCGGAAAGATACTTCAAAAACTGCTTTTCGATTATGTATTCCGTCTTCCCAGTAAGTTTCAATCATATTTATCTGATATAAATCTGTATGTAATGTTAAACTGTCATCTTTATAATAATCGACCAATTGCAAGACCTCCCTAATATCCTCAAACAAACAAATTCGCCCAATTAATGATAATGTTCCCTTAATATTATAGCCTTAATTCAATATTTGTCTAATACTTATAAAGTGAGAAACTTTCATGAACTTCTATTGTTTTCTATTGAGTATTAACAGAAAAACTTATATACTTCAAAAGCACCTAATTAGAATCGGAATATTCCGGAGGTGAATGTATTGTTTGAAATATTGATTGATGTTTTAAACGGACAAGTTGATTATTCTTTCGTTCTTGGACTGATGATCAGCTTAACATTTCAATTCCTATGGGTATATAAAACTGAATTGAAATGGTCCCAAAAAAAACAATCAGATCGCCTCAGACAAGCAGATTTTTAAAAATCCAACACTGAAGTCAAATATACGGATCGATATCGATAAAAGAATCCTCTGGATGATTAAAACAATCCGTAGAAAAGATAATCGAGATGAGGAACCACATCATCTATTTCCCACCAAAAATAATTTCAAATAAAATATTGGGGGAAATAATACACGATGGTTAATAAGAAAAATACTTTATTTCTGTTATTGCTTACGTTCATTGTTTTATTTTTATCGGCTTGTTCATTAGATAACGGGCAAAGTAGTGAACTTTTTACTTTGTATTTTGTCAAACCTTTTACTTTTTTGATCGTATGGACTGCCCATCTTTTTAATGATAATTATGGATTGGGAATCATTATTGTTACGCTTCTGATCCGATCTGCTCTATTGCCATTCATGCTTAAACAGTATAAAACACAAGTCGATATGAAAGTAAAAATGGATCTGTTAAAACCAGAGATGGAAAACATTCAAAACAAGCTTAAACAAACGAAAGAACCTTTAGAACAACAGAAACTTCAAAAAGAATTAATGGGACTGTACCAAAAACACGGGGTTAATCCATTGAACACGGGGTGTTTACCATTACTCATACAAATGCCGATATTAATGGCCTTTTATTATGCAATTCGTGACTCACACGAGATTGCAACCCATTCTTTTTTATGGTTTGACCTTGGTCAACCTGATATTTGGTTAACTGGACTTGCAGGTATTGTTTATTATGCTCAATTTAAACTATCACAATCTAGCCTGCCAGAGGCTTCTCAACAACAAATGAAATTCATGGGTCTTATATCCCCACTAATGATCATGTTTATATCCTTTAGTGCACCCGCAGCTCTTCCACTATACTGGGTGGTAGGAGGGATTTTTATCATCCTTCAAAGCTATATCGGACGAAAAATCTATGGAATACCTCAATCAAATACACTGTCAAGTAACTAATGATTTATACCTCTCAAATAGAATTGACAGGTTTTTTTATTGAACTGAAAATACTGTTAGAATTTGGGAAGTTATCTTTTAATAATAATCTACCGTTCAAGTCAAAATAAGTGGGAATAAAAACTTTAAAGGAGTTTATAAAGATGAAATGGAAACCATTTTTATCCACACTCTCGTTATCAGCTCTCTTGCTTGCTGCTTGTGGGATCAACAATAATGCAATGGACGATACAAATAATATCAATCAGCCTACCAGAGATGTCGCCTTCCATACACCACAGACGACAAATGAACAACAAAATAAAAATGACTTCGTAGGAGATCATCGTTATCAAGAGCAAATAAATGTCGACGATCAAAATTTCCGCCGAAACTATGCAATGTCACGATTAAACACGACACAAACTACAAATAATGGAAATCAAAATCAAAGTCGCTTTAAAGTTGCAGATCACGCAGCCAGGAAAATTGCCGACTTAAAAGAAGTTGACAGCGCCAACGTCATTATAACAGACCATAATGCATACGTTGCTGTCAATTTGGAAAATCCGACAAGTAACAAAGTAGCAAGAAATATGGAGGAAAAGATTTCACGAATCGTAAACTCAACCGTTCAAAATATCGAAAATGTTTATGTGTCACAGGATCCCAACTTTGTAAATAGAATGACAACTTATTCAAATGACATTCGAAATGGACGTCCAGTCGAAGGTTTTATGGACGAATTTGGCGAAACAGTCAGGCGAGTGTTTCCAAACCAAAGGTAACCATTAAAAAAGAGTGCCTAAAAACCAATGTTGGTATTTAGACACTCTTTATATTGTTATTGAACCTCAAAATAATCCTTATAAAAACCGCCGACTCTTCCCGTATTGTCTACAATAAAATAAAACTCTTCTGTTTCATTCTTTACATCATATACTTTGTCAACTGACAGGACATGATTAACAATATATTTATTTGCATTTGTATGTATACATTTAACCTTTTTTATTGTTTTTCGATTATTCCATTCTAAATGAATCATTCCATTTTCACTCCTTTTTCTTCCTTCCATTAGTATATAAGGAACTTCTTTCAAGGGCAACTTCTTTGATAAATAGTGAATATATGAATTTAGAAAAAAGATATGACAATTTAATAAATATTTAAATAAATGGTATTCAATTACTCATAAAACAAGTAAAATAGAATAATATTAATTATTCTATACTTGGAGGTATGCACAAATGAAGATTATGAGTAATGAACAATTGATCGTCTCGTATCGTGATGCATTAAAAACAGGTATTGATAAGGATTGGATTCATTTTTTACAAGGTGAAATAAAGCGTCGTGGATTAAACCCAAACAAATGCTAATCAAAAGGGGCAAAGAACATTTCTTTGCCCCCTTTTATATGCCAGGTATCCACCCAAAAAAATCGATGGTTTCCAGCACTAAAAAACCAGGCTTTCCCTAGTTTGTTTTCTCATATTTAAATAGATAATACATTTACAATCGATGTTATTTTTTCTCATGAGATTCGATTGGTTCGAGTGGATAATCAAAGTGCCCGTACAAAGACCATCTCAGGATTATTCCCTTTGAAACAAGGACTTCCATTTCTATTTGTTTTGTAAAAGCTACGTTTTCTACTTTATTCGAATAACGCTGATGACAATAGCTGCTTTTTTCTATCATTGACTATATCCCTCCCTAACTCTATTATAAAGGTAATAATTAAATAACTTTTCAACCAATATGAATCCTTTATTACAATTTTATGAATCTTGACGACAGTATCTTTTTTTAGCAAAATTTTTAATTATGGAAAACAATAAAAAAGAATTGAATCTTGTCTAATATTGTAGTAAGGTTTAGGAAATAATTCATTTATTTCTTATCAAGAGAGGCAGAGGGGATGGCCCGATGACACCTCAGCAACCATCAACGATTCAATGATTGAAAAGGTGCTAATTCCAGCAAGTTTATTAACTTGAGAGATAAGAAGAAGCGGGATGTGTACAAACAAAAGTCTTCTTCTTTTAGAAGACTTTTTTAAATACATTTTATACCCAGTACACAGCTATGAAAAATAAACATTATAAGCCATCCCTTTTTCTTTTCTATTCATCTAAGTGAATTACTTTAAGGAGTGTGTATAGATAAAATGCATAAAATTGATACAAAGCTAGCACAAATTGGAAATCGTAGTGAAAATATAACTGGAACGGTGAATGTCCCAATCTATTTATCAACGGCCTATCGGCATGAAGGAATTGGACAATCTACAGGATTTGATTATACCCGTACAGGGAATCCGACAAGACAAGTACTTGAACAAACAATCGCAGATTTGGAGTTTGGTGATCAAGGTTTTGCCTGTAGCTCTGGCATGGCAGCAATTCTAACGATTCTAACTCTATTCCAATCAGGTGATGAGTGGATTGTATCAAAAGATTTATACGGTGGAACATACCGACTCCTTGAAGAAGGGTTTAAGCAATGGGGCTTAAAGAGCACTTATGTTAATACATCAGACGTTCAAAACATTGAAAAAGAAATTAACGAAAATACAAAAGCAATATTTCTTGAAACTCCAACCAATCCATTAATGGAGATTACAGATATTGCTGAAGTTGCAAAACTAGCCAAAAAACACAATATCCTTCTGATTGTAGATAACACATTTTATACACCCATCCTACAGCAGCCCATTAAGTCAGGAGCTGATATCGTTGTTCATAGTGCGACCAAATACTTAGGTGGTCACAATGATGTTTTGGCTGGATTAATTGTTGCAAAAGGCGATGAGCTATGTGAAAAACTAGCAAAATTCCATAATGCAGCTGGTGCAGTTTTAGGTGCCTTTGATTCATGGTTATTAATGCGTGGCATGAAAACCCTGTCGCTAAGAATGGAACGCCATGAAAAAAACGCGAAGGAAATGGTTCATTTTTTACAAGGCCATGAATCAATCACAGAGGTTCTTTATCCAGGTCACGGTGGAATGCTATCATTCCGGATTATCGACAAATCTTGGGTCAATCCTTTCTTACAGAAATTGAATTTAATCAGTTTTGCTGAAAGTCTTGGCGGAGTGGAGAGCTTTATCACCTACCCTGCCACACAAACACATATGGATATTCCTTATGAAGTTCGTATTGAAACAGGCGTGGATGATACATTGCTGCGTTTTTCAGTCGGAATTGAGGATCCCGAAGATTTAATTAGTGACTTGACACAAGCGTTAGCAAAAGTAAAAGAGGAGGCATCAATAAATGAGTGATTCATTTACATTTCAAACCAATTTGCTACATAACAAACACAAAATCGATCCGGAAACAGGTGCGGTTAGCGTTCCGATTCAACACGCTTCCACTTTTCATCAATATGATATTGATACATTTGGCAAATATGATTATGCAAGAAGTGGCAATCCAACAAGAGAAGCTTTAGAAGATGTTATTGCCGAGTTAGAGGAAGGTTCAAGAGGATTTGCTTTTGCTACAGGAATGGCGGCGATCTCAACCGCCTTTATGCTGTTATCAAAAGGTGACCATGTGGTAATTACTGAGGATGTATATGGCGGAACATTTCGCATGGTTTCCCAAGTTCTTATCCGGTTTGGAATTAGTCACACCTTCGTCGATATGACAGACCTTGAGGCTGTTAAAAATGCGATTCAACCGAATACAAAGTTATTTTATGTCGAGACACCTTCTAACCCTACTTTAAAAGTTACTGACATTAAAGCCATTTGTGACATAGCTAAAGAGCATGATGCTTTAACATTTGTAGACAATACTTTTTTAACGCCCGAGTTTCAAAAGCCTTTAGCTCTTGGCGCAGACATTGTCCTACACAGTGCAACTAAATTTTTAGGTGGACATAGTGATGTGGTCGCGGGTCTAGCTGTTGTTAAAGATCCTGAACTTGCGGAAAAATTTTACTTTCTACAAAATTCATTCGGCTCTGTGCTAGGTCCTCAAGATTCATGGCTCGTTCTTCGCGGACTCAAAACGTTGCATGTTCGTATGAAGCAATCAGTCGAATCAGCTATAAAACTAGCGAAGTTTTTCGAACAGCAACCGTTAGTTAGAAAGGTATATTACCCAGGACTTGAAAGTCATCCGCAATATGATATCCAACAAAAGCAAGCAACTTCTGCTGGTGCGGTTCTCTCCTTTGACTTACATAATGAGGAGATCATGAGAACGTTCGTCAATCATGTTAAAATTCCTGTATTTGCAGTAAGTCTCGGAGCGGTTGAATCCATTCTTTCCTACCCTGCCAAAATGTCCCATGCGGCAATGCCTGAGGAAGAGAGAACGCAAAGAGGAATTACAAATAGCTTACTCCGTTTATCTGTTGGCCTTGAAAATGTCGATGATTTAATAAAGGACTTCAGTGATGCACTAGAAAAGGCTGACCAAATCCACTCCATTCAAAGTCAAGGCTGATATGGAGTAAGAAGACTCTAAACAAACAACCTATTCACGAGACGAGTGATAGGTTGTTTGTTAGTTTGACATGGATTCCTTTTTCGTTAAAGATTGCTTGCCTATATATGCTTGTATCTCTTTAATGGCACTTTCCAAACTATTTGCATCAATCGTTAAAAACTCATTTTTATATTCTTTTATTTTGAAGCCGTAACGAGGATCGTAGTAATCACTTAGTAAGATTCGTATGACTTCTTGATAGCACTTATGATTGACATGTTCTAACAAAGTCTCAAAGATCTCTTTATCTTTAAAACGTTTCTCTAACAACCTCACTTTTTCGATAATGGCATCATGAAACCATTCGGAACTCCTGTTTGGCTCAACATATTCCTTCATGATTCTCATTACTCTTGTCTCGATCGATGCGGTTAAATAAATATTCATTCCGTTTAATTTACTTTTATATAATTCATCTGGTTGTACCGCTTTCCCAATTCTTTTACTCTCTGCCTCAACAATAAAATAAGGTGAGCCTTGTAACTCTTTTAGCCCTTTATATAATAAACTATCAAACATCTTTTGATTATAACCTTCATGATGATAACCGACCGTACCAAAGAGCGATCCCCGATGTCCTGCCATTCCTTCTAAGTCTACTACCGGATAACCCATTTCCTTTAACTTTAATAATATTTCTGTTTTTCCCGTACCTGTCATTCCATGAAGGACAATCGCTTGATTTGGGATTAATTTAGCAATCATTTCTAAAATATATTGACGATATGCCCGGTAGCCACCAGCCAAGCGAACCGAAGGCAATCCCGAAAACTCTACAAATGTAGCGATTGAACCACTTCTCATTCCCCCTCTTGCACAATATAAGATGGGATATTGATGATTATCCGTTATTGTCTTGATTTCTTTTAAGATATGTGGCAATTTGGGAGAGACAATTTCCATTGCACGCCATTTAGCTTGATTGCCACCTTCTTTTTTATAAATGGTACCCACTTCTTTTCTTTCTTTATTTGTAAAAATGGGGATGTTGATTGCACCAGGTATATGAGCTTCTGAGAATTCAAAAGGTGAACGAACATCCACCAATACAGCAGCGTCTTTCATATTTATTAATTCTTGAACGGTAATCTCTTTCAAAATCTGTTTCCTCCAGTAATGTTACGAAAAAATAAAAATAAAGTGATACTTCAACAATGGGAGCTCTCTTTCATCCCATTGGATAAAAAATCTTAAGCCCCTGCATGTCACGTAAATGTTGCCGTCAACGTATTTAGCCTGTATTTCAACTTTTGGAGCTATACAGGAGTCGATCCCTCCCCCCTCTTCTAATAGTACTTTAAAAAATTAAGGTGAAAGGATTACAGCCGTTACCCCTGAAAACTGTATAAAAAGTATTAGTCTTACTTAATATATTTAACACGTATGACCATACTCATTCAAGTTATATCAAATGATTTAGCACAGTTTTTTTCCTGTTAACTTTGTTAATGCCTCATAAAATGTAGCCCACTCTTTAGGAAATAAATCTAACCCCTTACTTTTATAACTTTTCGCAATTGAGTTCAACGTTACTGACCAACAGATGCCATCTAATACGACTTCTTGACGCTCATAACAAGGCTGCCAATTCCAAAGTCTTAATCTATACATTTCCTGTTTAAATGCATCTGTACTTCCCGCAAGTAATGGATAATCATGTTCAGGTAATATTGGCTCTGGTTCTAAGTTCATCTCAGGTTCTAAGTTCATCTCAAAGACAATAAACGTCTTTTTAACAAAATCGACCTTTACTTTGAACCATGGACCACGGCATGTACCCATTTCAGCAGTTAATGTATGAAAAATTCGATTTGGCTGCAAAAAAACAATCCCGTCTTGAACTTTATATATATCATGATAGTGTTTAATAACAGACTGAATTTGTTCTAATTGTACTGGTTTCATTCCTCGATTTATAAGGGGTTGCTGGTTAATTTGTCTATAAATCGAAGGAATACTAATTGGTCCAAGTTCATCAATAATTGAATAAATCAATACATCCAAGTTCATACCTTTCCGTTCCTCCGATGTTTTTCCCATCATTATTCCCCCTTTTTTACTTGGAGGCTTTTTTCAGCGTGTTGATTATGAACTAAGTATATAAAAAATTACATTTTAAATCTGTAACAATTAACACTCTTAGCCGATGTTTGATTATCTTTTCTTACGATAGACAAATGAGTTTATTATCCACGTATAAAAATAGGAAAGAAACACATGCTATAAGTGATATACCATTAGTGGATATCAAGCTTCAGCAATCCTAATGAAGAGGTGATTCGATGAGTTACAGAGATCATTTAGATCGCAGATCGGAGCTTTTTCACCACCCAAACACTAGGCGAAAGCACACTAAGTCTCAAATTAACGGTGAAACACAACCTTCTCTATCCGTAGCAATTTTGAGGAGTAATGCGAAAGCCCACCGTTGGTAAGGTTGCTGAAACATAAAAAAGGAGCAGACTTTTTCGAAGTCCTGCTCCTTTTTTATTGAATGATATGGTCAAACACAAATAAGTAAGTTGAAATTTGGGTAAACTATTATTTGTGTGTCAATGGTCACACTTTAAAAAATCAAAAATTGTTATAATTAATACTAATATTCAAATTATTATTGAATGATGGAGGTAAATCAAATGAAATTCCCCCTCACTGACCGTCCATTAAAAATCATTTTAATGCATCATATCCAATCCCTTAGAGAACAATTAATAAATACTGGAATGAATGAAGGAATAAATCATGAAAAAACCCTCCAACTAAGTCAACAATTAGATGAGTTTATATATTTATATCAATCCTATGAAAAGCAATCATAAATATATTTAGGAATAAGAAAAAAGACAACGAGACGTTGCCTCTTTCTTATTCCTTCAATCAATAATGATTGTAGCATCGAACCCAGCATTTTGTGCTCTCCTCACTAAGTCTTCTGCATTTTCTCTATTGGAGAATGCACCTAATTGAACCTTATATAGAACCCCATCTTGTTTAACAAAGGTTTGAAAACCTTTTGCTTTTGCATCATTAGCTAATCCATCAGCATTTCCTCTATTCCTAAATGCACCAATTTGAACTCTAAATAATTCATTTGTTGAAGGTTTCAATGGATTTGATGGTGGTGGCATATTTGCTTGTTTTTTTTGTAGATTTAAAGCTGCTGCAACCCCAGTTGCATGCCCCCGTGCTAAATGTTCAATAAAGCTGCCGTTTTCTAATTGGGCTGCATCGTTTGCATTGTCAATAAATCCATTTTCGGTAAGAAGAGCAGGCATATTTGTTTCGCGAAGAACATGAAAATTGGCTTGCTTCATTCCCCTGTCCTTAAGGTTAATCTGTGTCATAATGTTTTCGTGAATGACTTGTTGATAAGTAGAAGTCGGTCTTCCAGCACTTGGATAACGAAAACTCTCAAAACCCGTTCCACCACCAGAGTTAATATGGACAGATAAATAAAAATCAGCACCCCATCGGTTAGCTGCATTTGTCCGGGATATTAAACTTATGCTTTGATCTTCTGTCCTACTCATACGAATAGATACATTTTCATATTCGGAACTCAGGATTTCTCGCACACGGTTTGCAATGCTTAAGTTTAGATCCTTTTCCCGCAAACCGTTTCCTACGGCACCTGGATCTGTGCCTCCGTGACCTGGATCAATAAAAATTTTCACCATAAAATCACCTCCACTTCTTTTATATGCAAAAATTGGCAGAAATGACTGTATCCTTTTAATCATATGCGTTACATATCCCTGAGTTTCATCATTTTAATAAGAGAATAGTCACTAATTATTAAACAAAAAAACAGACTCACCGATTGTGAACCTGTTTTTGTTGTCATTATGAAATAAATATATTAAAGAGCCCTTCCCCTAAAACGGATAAACTTATTCTAATAAGAAAGAAGAAGAAGACTAAAATAATTGAAGTTAGTCTAGATAGTCGACCAACGATTTGAAAACCAATAGCCGTAACAATCAACTGCCAGATAGTAAATAATTCAATGGAATTCAACAAAATATCTTCTTGATTGAATAGTTCTCCGAGGCTCGTTAACATGACTCCTGTTTGACTACCATCTATCACATTCCATAACAAAGAATTAGCGAGTAATCCAATTGCTCCTATAAAAGAAATAAATGTATTCATTGAAAATAGCTGCTTGAATGTAACTTCTTTTCTAGCAATTTTCATCATGATGTAATAAAGAATGGTCGCAGCGGTTATTGTTATCACAGGAGAAATAAACCCTGTCATCGCCGTAAATGCCTTTGTATTGGCGGCTACCATTTCTGCTTCTTGTATCGACATACCAGGCAAACGGATATCTTCTATACTAATTGACAAAGCCTTTAACGTATGAGCGAGTACAACAAGAATAGTAATCATGATAAGCGGAAAGGCAATGATTGGATTTTGTCTTATGTTTTGCATTTCCTTCGTTGGTTTCCATAATATTTTCATTAAATTCGGCTTTTGTATGTTCTCTTGAGCTTCCATATTTTACACTCCCATTGCTTTAAGATTCGATCGTTGCTTCTTCAAAGGGGGCATAAAAGGTTCCTTTCGGAGCAATGACTTCAGAATCTGACAAAAGCCCTTCCCCATTTACGATGTACTCTCCCTCTGGGAAATAGTCAAACCATTCGCTATGAATATGCAATTCTATGAAGAAGTCAAATAATTCCTTCATTAATAGCTGGTATTCTTCATAGTGAATCACATCTCCGTACTCGTCCAATTCAAAATTCTCCTTTATGGCCTCTTGAAATTCAAAGTGATTGGCCGTTGCAACATCTAAATCAACATCTGTGCATTCTAAACAAAGTAAAACAGGGTCATCTATTATTTCCTCATACGATTTTTTGACAATGTCGGTTAGGATTCTTACAACCTTCTCTTCATTTACTAATTTTTTTGTGGTTTTTAACATGATAAAACTCCCCCATTATTCCTTTTTTTAGGAGAAAAATTGATATTTATTTTAGCTTACCACTTTATACGTACAATTAATAGTACTTATCATTCTATCTATTTCCCTGAAAAACTTCGTCTATTGTAAACAGAGTGACATAAGTTACAACTTAATTAGACAAAGTTACTCTGATTGTTATCTATTTATCCAAAATATGACATAGAACTTTTGGGAAATGTCTATTTTTGCGCTTTCCCGAGAAATAATAACAAAATACTGTTATTTTTTTAATAGGTAGGGAAAATCAATGGTGACGAGTTTTTTATGTATTTCTTATTTAAGGGACATTTAAATGATTATTATTAAATGAGGTGGAAGAGATGGAAAAAAGGTCAATCCTTGATAGTATCGAGTATAGTGATGAAAGATTCACAAAACGAATCCTTTTTAAAAAGGGGAAGAATACAGCATTTGTTCTTAATTTTCAACCGGGACAAGAGTTACCGACTCATACACACCCTGGCTCCGATTTATTTTTAACCGTTATTAAAGGAAAAGGAACCTTGGTCATTAATGGACAAGAAACCGAAATCACGATGAATGATGCTATTTATGCAGAGGGTGACGAAGAATTTGCTTTTAAAAACACAAGCAATGAACCGGTTAGCCTGTATGTTACCTTATGCAATATTCCTAACGACAATTTTGCAAAGGACATCTAACCATAAAAGCAGGACCGCTTCAAGCGATCCTGCTTTTCATTTTTTAATTTCTTGTTTGGCCCTCTCCATAAATAAAGTACTTGCTGGAGGTAAGTGCTTTTAACCCCATAGGACCTCTAGCATGAAGTTTTTGGGTGCTAATGCCAATTTCTGCGCCAAATCCGAATTCGAATCCGTCTGTAAATCTTGTTGACGCGTTATGGTAAACAGCAGCCGCATCAACTAAAGTTAAGAAGGAAGAAGCATTTCCTTCGTTTTCAGTAATAATTGCTTCAGAATGCTTCGTTCCATATTGATTAATATGTTGAATCGCTTCTGTCACATTTGATACTACCTTCACACCAACAGCTAAGCCTAGATACTCTGTATTCCAGTCTTCTTCTGTTGCTAATGTTGCATCTGGATAAACTTGGCAAATTTTTCCATCTCCGCTAATTTTCACATCTTTTTCCTGTAAGGCTTTCAACAATTCGACTCCATGTTGATCAAACCAATTCTCATGAACAAGGATCGTTTCAATTGCATTACAAACAGATGGACGTTGCGTTTTTCCATTGATCGCAATTTGAATTGCCATGTCCGCTTTTGCACTTTCATCGATAAAAATATGGCAATTCCCTGCTCCTGTTTCCAATACTGGAACAGATGCTTCATTTATAACCGTATCAATTAGCTTTTTCCCTCCACGTGGAATTAACACATCTAGATACTCTTTTAGATGGAATAATTCTTTAGCAGCTTCACGACTCGTATCTTCAATTGACTGAACAGCGTCTACCGGAATGGATGTTTTTTCAAGCGCCCGATGAATCGTTTTTGTTAAAACCTGATTGGAGTGAGCTGCCGATGAGCTTCCTCTTAAGATCATGGCATTCCCCGTTTTTAAAGATAAGGTTGCTGCATCAACTGTAACATTGGGTCTAGCTTCATAAATCATCCCAATTACTCCAATTGGAACCCTTTTACTCACAATATTTAACCCATTTTCCTTTTTGATGGATTCCAAAACTTCGCCAACTGGATCCTCTAAACCAATTAGTTGTTGAATCGCTTCTGACATATCAATAATTCTTTTTTCATTTAACATAATCCGATCTAAAACCGCTTCAGAAAGTCCCTTCTCTTTTCCCTTTTGCAGGTCTTTCTCATTTTCTTTTAATATTTCATCTTTATCAATGATTAATTGCTTCGCTATTTGTGCTAAAGCCTCATTTTTCTCCTCTGTTGTTTTATTAACTAACTCAAAACTTACCTTTTTTGCTGCTTTTGCTTTTTGTTTAATTTCGCTCATGTGCTAATCCCCCTAATGATTATTTAATTGAACCCATTGATTACGATGAATCACGACGGATGTATCCTTTTCTAACTCTCGTGAAACATCTTGAGTGTTTTTACCCATGATCTGTTCCAATTCCTCTGATGAAAAATGGACCTCGCCTTTTCCAAGCATTCCTTTTTTACCATAGACTTCTACGACATCACCTTTATTAAAAATTCCCTCAACCCCATAAACCCCAGCTGGCAATAAACTACTGCCATTATAGGTCATTGCTAACTCAGCCCCTTCATCGATATAAATTTTTCCAGAGGATTCAGAGTGTAAGGCAATCCATTGCTTTGGATTGTTTACAGATTCGAGGTAATCACTTCCAATATAGGTCCCATCTCCTTTTCCCTGAAGAATATGAAGAAGCTTTTCTTTGCCAGCTCCTTTGCCAATAAACACCTTTACCCCTAATGCAAGTGCAGTTTTGGCTGCTAATAATTTAGATCTCATGCCTCCTGTTCCTACTTTTGACCCTGATCCGCCAGCCATTTTTAACGTGTCATCTGTAACCTCTTGGAGATGAGTCCATCTTTTAGCCGCTGGATTTTCAAATGGATTTGAATCATAGAGACCATTAATATCTGTCAAAATAATCAGTTTGTCAGCATGGACGAGTCCGCTTACCAGTGCTGAAAGCATATCATTGTCACCAAAGGTTAACTCTTTTACAGAGACGGTATCATTCTCATTAATAATCGGAAGAATTCCTCTTTCCAATAATTCGGATATCGTTGCAAAGGCATTTCGGTAACGATCCTTTTTAGAGAAATCGTTTCTTGTTAACAAAATTTGAGCAGGAGTGATTTGAAATTGATTAAATTGTTCAAAGTAGGATTGAATGAGAATGCTTTGACCGACAGCTGCTGCTGCTTGATTCCCCTTTAATGTAACAGGTCTTGATGGATAACCTAAGCGCGAAAAACCAGCAGCGACAGCTCCAGAAGAAACTAAGAGAACCTCATGTCCTTCTTGTCTTAGCAAAGCTAGGGCTTCAACATGATCGATAAACTTTTCTTGATCAATCTCTCCTTTTGAATTTGTCAATGAACTACTACCAATTTTTACAACAATACGCTTTTTCTCCATTTTACAACCTCATTTTTTATTTTATCAAATCTATTTTTAATTTTCAGTTTGTATAACTAATTTCACAATTTATCATACAAATTTAATATAAATAAAGAGCCCTTTCATCCTGTAATAAAAAGGACGAAAAGGGCTCATGTTTTCCGTGGTACCACCTTTATTGGACACAATTCAATTGTATCCCACTTAGGCATGATAACGCTGTGAAAGCGCCTATGTTTTTCACATAGGACTAAGATGGTAGGTTCTGAGGCTTTCTTGTGATGAAGTCTTTCAGCTTATAAACCCCACTCTCTGGCACATCAAGGTTCTCATACTAGTCCATCTTCAAACGTTCAATTTCTATTATTATGATTATTATGCCTATGAAAATAATTTATGTCAAGGGAGCCATGAGGCTTACCAAATTTATAAATTAATTTTTAAGGTTAAGTTGAGCTATAATCTGGTAATTTTGTTATAATGTTGATATCTAGAATGAAAAAGGTGAAACGTTTGACAAAAAAGAAAAATTTTCAATATTGGGCATTACAAATTCTAATTATTGTAAGCATCATTTACCTATCAACAAAAATAACATTCTTATTTGAACCGATTGGTATTTTCTTCTCAACACTTTTCTTTCCAATCATTATATCTGGTTTCTTATATTTTTTACTTAATCCCTTAATTGGTCTTTTGCAAAAAATGAAACTTCCAAGAATTTTAGCGATTCTTGTTGTATATGTCGTAATTATTGGGATTATTTCCCTTCTTGTTGGTAATCTAATCCCGATGATTTCAAAGCAGATCATGGCTTTTGCAAATGACGTCCCGTTCTATTACAACCAGACTATGAAATTTATTAATCAATTGTCTGAAACCGAACAGTTTAAATGGGTGATGACACAAGATTATGTATCCATTAGTAATATTGTTAAAGAATTAAATGACTATGCAGCAACGCTTCCAAATCGGATTACAGATAGCATTTCTGGGATATTTAGTATGGTAGCTAATATCGCTGTTACGATAATTACGGTGCCTTTCTTACTTTTTTACATGTTTAAGGATGGAGATAAGTTTCCAGGAATGGTTGGTAAATTTTTTCCCGCATCCTATCGAAACGAAGGGTTAAAAACATTAAAAGATACCGGTGAAACCCTTGCTGCCTATATTAATGGTCAAGTAACCGTCGCTTTATTTGTGGGTACGCTCGCTTTTATTGGTTATTTAATCATTGATTTACCTTATGCTTTAGTAATGGCTCTTATTGTCGCTGTCACGAATATCATTCCATATGTCGGTCCGATATTAGGTGGAGCTCCAGCTGTGCTAATTGCTTTATTTGATTCACCAACGAAAGCCATTTTAGTCATTGTTGTGATTACAATCGCACAACAGTTGGAGGGAAATGTCTTATCTCCGCTTATTTTAGGAAAGAAATTAGATACCCATCCAGTCACAATCATCGTCATTCTCCTTGTTGCTGGAAATTTAGCCGGCCTACTCGGCATGATTTTAGCTGTACCTTTTTATGCGGTAACGAAAACGATCATATTGAATTTTGTCCGCTTTCTCCAATTACGGAATTTAACGATTCATAATGATTCATAAAAAAAGGACCTAGACAGGTCCTTTTTTCTATAGCCTTTGTACTTCTTGATCGAACATTTCTTTTTGACGCATCATAATGTTCATTGCCTGGTCAGATACATCACTTAATTCTTGGTAAAGCTGTTTTGATGTGATGTCATCCCCCTCTTTTACCTCTTCGAAGATTTGCTCTGCAAGCTGTCTTCTTCTATGACCGATTTTTCTCAATTCTTCACCGAGCTGTTCAAATTGTTGACGATCCATTTTCCTCCTATTTCGTATAAATAATTATTATCATTATTAACAAGTAAAGAGGAAATATTCTTTTATCTACTGTAAGATTATGAAATGGATTTAACCCCTTTAACAGCCGATATAAATTTCGTTATTTTGGACAAATCTTTCTCACCGTTTGTCTCAACCCCACTGCTCACATCTAACATATGCACATTCTTCTGAATCATTGCTTCGTGTACATTATCGATCGTTAACCCTCCAGCAAGGATGACCTTTTTGTCTTTAAAATCAAAGGAGGATAACAGCTCCCAATCAAAAGCAATTCCATTCCCGCCATAGTATTTTCCTTTTGGACCGTCTAAAAGGACATATTCACATGTATAATCATGGATTTTTTCTAAGTCTTCCTTAGATTCGATACTAAATGCCTTGATTATGGAATATGGTAGGGAATCACAAAATTCAGGCGTTTCATTTCCATGGAGCTGTACCGTGTCAATTCCTGTTGTCAAAACCGTTTCTTCAATGGTCTCTCTACTTGGATTAACAAAAACCCCAACCTTTTTTATTTCTTCTGGCAATGTAGAAATAATCCTCTTTGCGTTCGGAAGGGAGACTTTTCGCTTGCTTTCAGCAAAGACAAATCCGATGGCATCTGCACCCGTTTTTACAGCAAACTGGGCAGTTTCTTCATTCGTTATTCCACATATTTTTACCTTCATCATTGGGTCACCTTTTGGATAGGCAGTTTCATGCTTTTTAATGTTTGCTCGATATTTTCCGCTAACATTAATGTTTCCCCCACTAAAATCCCATTAGCACCGGCTTTTACTACCCTTTTAACATCTTCAAGGTCTTTAATGCCGCTTTCACTGATTAAATAGGCCCCACTTTGCTTTACGATTGGTGCAAGTCTTTCTGTAACCGCTAAATCGACATGGAAGTCTTTTAAATTCCGATTATTAACGCCAATGATTTTTGCCCCTGTTTTTAAAGCCATTTCTAATTCTTCTTCGTTATGAACTTCCATTAATACATCAAGCTTTTGTTCAGTTGCATAACGATAGAGGGCGTTTAACTTTTCTTCACTTAATGCAGCAACAATGAGTAAGATTACATTGGCACCGACATTTTTAGCAATGTCGATTTGAACAGGATCAATAACAAAATCTTTGCATAGAATCGGCGCTTGGATCGTTTGTCGCACTTCTTCTAAATCAGAGAATTCTCCTTTAAAGAATTTTTTGTCCGTTAATACGGAACAAGCATCCGCTCCGTATCGAATGTAAGAGCTTGTTTGTTCGGCTGGACTTACATTTGGATTTATTTCGCCTTTTGAGGGACTTGCCCGTTTAAATTCGGCAATAATCGTTAAGTTTTCAGCCTTTTCAAGAATAGATCGTAATGAATAATGCGGATGTGGATTTTCCTTATTTAATAAAACGGGGTTCTTCTTTAATAATTCAACTTCTACTTTTTTCTCTGCAATAATTGCATCTAAAATGGTTGCCATTTTAGACCACCTCACTTTTTATATTACTTGCTTCGATTAAATGTTGTAGTTTCTCATAGGCTGCACCGCTATCAATCATTTCTGTTGCTACCTTCACTCCGTCTTCAATGCTGTCTGCTTTCCCACCGACATAAATTCCAATGCCAGCATTCAATAATACGGTATCACGATGGGCACCTTTTTTCCCTTTAAGTACATTTCGTAGTATTTCGGCATTTTTATTGGCAAAACCACCGACAATCGCTTCATTCGGATAGACAGGCAGCCCAACTTCTTCCGGATGTAATGTTTTTTCTGTGATTTTTCCATTTTCTAAAACAACCAGAAAGTTTTCACCTTGAAGGGAAGCTTCATCCATTGAACCTGCTCCATTTAAGACAACCGCCCGCTTTCTTCCCAACTCATGAAGAACTTGGGCAAACATCGGCGCTAAATCACGGCGGTAAACCCCTAAAAATTGAGTATCTAAATTAACAGGATTCATTAACGGCCCTAATAAATTAAAGACAGTTGGAATGCCTAGATCGCGGCGAACTTTTTGGATTCGTTTAATATTTGGATGAACATTCGGCGCATACAAAAATGCGATCCCAACCTCTTCAATAATCTCTTCAATTTTTTCTGCAGGTAAGTTAAATTCAATCCCTAACTCCTCTAGAACATCGGCACTGCCCGTTTTACTCGAAACACTGCGGTTGCCGTGTTTCGCAACAGGGATCCCAGCCGCAGCAATCACAAAGGCGGAAGTAGAACTAATATTGAACGTTTTGAGCCCATCGCCACCTGTTCCACAATTATCCATTACATTTGGAATGGTCTTCTTAAAAGATAAGGCATGTGAACGAATTCCATTCACTAAAGCGGCAATTTCTGCAACCGTTTCTCCTTTCGCCTTTAAGCCAATTAAAAAAGCTGAAATTTCACTATCCGTAATATCTTCTGAAAATAGATATTGTACAGCTGACCCGATTTCTTCCTTTGATAATTCTTCCCTTGTTGTTAAGCGTGCTAATATTTCCTTCATATTGCCACTTCCTCTCTCATCTCGTCTAAACATTTCTCTACTAACTGCATTCCTAACTTTGTGCCAATCGATTCGGGATGAAATTGCATCCCATAAAGCGGATAATCTCGATGTTTAATCGCCATAATCTCTTCATCATCCATCGATGTCGCCAATACTTCCAATTCGTCTGGGAGTGTGTCCTTATTGATTACGAGCGAATGATATCTCATTACCTCGAGTCCTTGCGGAAATTGGGAAAAGATACTGTTTTCATCGTGTTGTATTTTTGAAACTTTTCCATGCATAATCTTGTCTGCCTTCGTAATGGTTGCTCCAAAGCTATATCCGACCGCTTGATGGCCTAAACAGATTCCTAAAATTGGATACTCCTTATGCAGTGTTTTAATGACATCTGTACAAATCCCCGCTTGTTCCGGTCGTCCAGGACCCGGAGAAATCACAATGACTTCAGGATTTAGTTGCTGTACATCTGCAATCGTTAGTTCATCGTTTCTCTTAACAATCACTTCTTCTCCGAGTTCACCTAGATATTGATATAGGTTATAAGTAAAGGAGTCATAATTATCAATTAATAAAATCATCGACATTCTCCTCCAAAAACATTTTTAATTTATGAAGCGTTTCTTCGTATTCCTTCTCCGGAATTGAATCATAGACGATCCCTGCACCTGCCTGGATAAATGCCTCATTTCCTTTAATCACCATGGTTCTTATTGCAAGAGCGAAATCTAAATTGCCATTGACGGAAACATATCCAATTGCTCCTGAATAGATGCCCCTCTTACAATTTTCCATTTCATTGATGATTTCCATTGCACGAATTTTTGGTGCCCCTGATACAGTTCCAGCCGGTAGGGTTGAAATTAATGCATCAATTGGGCTGGTTTCGTCTTTCAACTGTCCTTCCACTTCTGACACGAGATGAATAACATGTTTAAATTTTTCAATCTCCAAATACTTTTTCAATTGAACACTTCCGAACTCACACACACGCCCAAGATCGTTTCGTCCCAAGTCTA
Organism: Niallia sp. XMNu-256; assembly: GCF_036670015.1. NCBI lineage: Bacteria > Bacillati > Bacillota > Bacilli > Caryophanales > Bacillaceae > Niallia > Niallia sp. XMNu-256. The sequence goes on along the minus strand of NZ_CP137636.1, from coordinate 2,096,389 downwards.
CGAGCATTTTATGTTCAGCTAATTCCTTTTCATCAGAAAGTAAATCTTCAGCAAGGTACTGATCTTCTTCTACATCTTTTCCCCTTGGTCTTGTTCCTGCAATCGGATTGGTAATCACCGTTTTCCCTTTCACTTTGATTAAACTTTCGGGTGAAACTCCAGCGATATAGTAATCAGAGAAGTCGAAATAATACATGTAAGGAGATGGATTTTTAATTCTCAGCTTTCGATACAGTGAAAATGGATCCCCTTCAATCTTTGCCTTTAATCTCTGCGATAGAACGACTTGAAAAATATCTCCCTCTTCAATATATTTTTTTGCTTTTGCAACATGATTGATAAATTCATGTTTTGCTATTGAAGCTTGAAAAGCAGTCAGTTTTGCTTCCTTTTCTACCGTTTCACTATTTCTTTGAATTTCATTTTGGATGGTTTGAATTTTTTCCATCAGTTCGTCTTTTGTTGACCCATTAACATGAGGTGCCCCGACTAGGTAAATTTTTTGTTCCAGATGATCAAAAACAACAATGACTTCAAAAAAGAGAAAATGCACATCCGGTACGTTCATCTCATCTTTTGGGACATTCCCAATGTTTTCATATTGTCTAATCGCATCATAACCAGCATATCCAACTGCACCCCCTACAAATGGAAATAAAGGTTCTGCTGTTATATTCCTTGAAGCCATCATTCCCTTCAGGACTTCTAATGGTTTTTCGGTTATTGCCTCTACCCTATCTTTAGTAACGATTTGACTTTGGTCGCCATATCCAATTAATTCCTTAAACGGCTCAGCACCGATGAATGAAAATCGTCCGGAGTTTTCATGCTTATGAGAACTTTCAAGAAGAAATTTCTTTTTCCCCTGTAATCTTTGATAAACCGTAATGGGTGTTAACGTATCTCCCTGTATTTCAACAATGATTAGGTTGGTCTCAGTACTTATTGGTTCCATCCCCTGACCTCCTTTGAAAATAAAAAAGTCCCCTATTCACAAGAGAAACCTTGTGAATAGAGGACGATTATGTACCGCGGTGCCACCTCTTTTAGAGTTCGGAAATGAACTCTCTCTTTCGGGTACAAATTAAGCTTTTCAAAGTTAAATGGAATTTTTGTTCCTAGTTAACTTTCCGCTTTTATGTATACCCTATCCTTTTAACGGTGGAATTCCGTATAGCCGTACTGCAATTTTCAGGCTATCTCTCGTAAGTCCATTCCAGCGAAGTCTTTGTACCGGTTCACACCAATTCCGGCTCTCTGTAACGAAGATTCTTCGTGTACTCCTCTTACTCAAGCGATTTACATGATTTGGACCCACAGGATGTGGGTCACGCAGGCGTTACTACAGATTGTAGCGTATTTAGCCTGTGTTCATTGATTTAGTTGGTTAGCAGTTAGTTGGTTAGGAAAAACAAAAACCAACCAATATAGTAGTAATAAAATGGATAAACTAGACTTTTTAAAAAAACACAAAAAGGGTTTCCCGTCGAAATAAGGACGAGAAACCCGTGGTGCCACCTTGATTAGCTAATAAAAGCTCACTTTATCGTATTGGAACAAATTGTTCGAATACGAGTCTCTTTTAACGATGAGACATTCGCCAAAGCCTACTCATTCATACGGTTCGGTTTGGGGCTCAGAAGTCCATTCGCTTTTCATCCCACACTGATTCTCACCAACCATCAGCTCTCTAAAGTGTTCACGAAAAGGTACTACTCTTCATCACTGCCGTTCATTTATTTGATTATTATCATAATATCTAATTTTCAATTCGTCAACACTAAAGTTAAACTTTTTTAAAAAAAGGGCTAAAGCTCTATAAAAGATAGACGTTTTTTTCCATGTTAGTTTCGTTGTTTTTGGTAATGATAAAAATGTTACTTCATGCAAAGGCGGTTAGTCAATTGGATCATGTTGAAGAACTGAAATCGTTTAAAATAAGCAAAGCCGTTAAAAAGAAAAGGCATGATACCCATAATAAGAAATGGGCCATTTTATCCATGGCATCTATCCCACTGATCATGACTTTGGGCAATTCCATGTTCATACCCGTTCTAACCCAAATGCAGGAGCGGTTGAATATCTCTTCTTTTCAATCGAGTATGATTATTACCGTTTATTCCATTGTCGCCATCATCCTCATCCCTTTAGCGGGATATTTATCTGATCATATCGGTCGGAAAAAGGTGATTATCCCTAGTTTAATTATAACTGGGCTAGGTGGTCTCGTTTCTGGATGGGCAGCCTGGAAATTGGCCGATGCATATTGGGTTATTTTAATGGGGCGAGCTTTACAGGGAGTTGGTGCAGCAGGGGCCTCCCCTATTGTGATGCCGTTAGTTGGTGATATGTTTAAAAGCGAAGAAGAAGTGAGTAGTACCTTAGGAATCATTGAAACATCGAATACATTTGGAAAAGTGCTTAGCCCGATACTCGGTTCCATTATAGCAGGTATTGTTTGGTTTCTTCCCTTTTTTGCCATCCCGGTTTTTTGTCTGATTTCAACTGTTTTAGTGTGGTTTCTCGTTAAGACACCAAATAAAAGAGAAAAGCCGATTCCATTTAAACAATTTTTTAAAAATATAAAAAAGACGTTTGCCCATAATGGAAAATGGCTGAATGCCATCTTTCTTATTGGTGCCATTATGATGTTTGTCTTGTTCGGTGTTCTTTTTTATTTAACCGAAACCCTTGAAACCCAGTACCACATTGACGGTGTGAAAAAAGGACTTTATTTAGCCATTCCATTGGGTGCCTTATGTTTGACGTCCTATTTTACCGGGAGACTTATTAAAGAAAATAAGGTTCTAATGAAATGGATTATTTTTTCTGGAAGTGTCCTTTTATCCCTTTCTGTCGCTGTACTAAGCTTCTCTAACCGTCAATGGTTTTTAATTGCCCTATTTTTATTCTGTGGCATTGGAATTGGGGCTGTTTTACCTTGTTTAGATGCCTTAATAACCTCAGGGATCGAAAAGGAACATAGGGGGACCATTACATCCATCTATAATTCGATGCGGTTTATTGGGGTAGCGGCTGGGCCTCCAGTTCTCGCCATTTTGATGGGGCATACAGGAAAATTATTGTTTTATATTTTATGTGGTTTTAGTGTATTATCCGCCTTGCTCACGTTTATGGCGATTAAACCAGATGAAAAAGATACCGCGAAATAAACAAACATCGCATTGGACATTCAATGCGATGTTTGTTGTAATTATATTAAAATTAAAAGTACAAGTAACAAAACGTTCACTTTACCATTAGACCGGTTTTTTCAATAATCCTAAAAGGACTGCTGAAACAATGGAGCCCATAATAATTCCAACAAGATACACAAGTGGATTTCCTGAAACTAGGAAGATGACAAAAATTCCACCGTGTGGCGCTTGTAACCCAATATTTGCGACCATTGAAATCCCACCCGCAATCGCCGCTCCAACCATTAGCGAAGGAATCACTCTTAATGGATCAGCCGCCGCAAAAGGAATCGCGCCTTCCGTAATAAAAGATAACCCCATCACATAATTCGCTTTTCCAGCATCTCGTTGTTGTTTTGTAAAACGATTTTTAAAAAATGTTGTTGCAAGCGCAATGGCTAATGGAGGCACCATTCCCGCTGCCATAATCGCTGCCATTGGTTCATAAACACCACTTGCTAATAGTCCTGTTCCAAAAACATAAGCTGACTTATTAACCGGACCACCCATATCAAAGGCCATCATTAATCCTAAAATAATGCCTAGGAATATCGCATTTCCCGTACCTAATCCGGTTAGCCATTCTGTGATGGCATTGTTAAGAGCTCCCACCGGAACGTTAATAATATATTTCATAGCAAAACCTGTTAAAGCTATTCCTAATAACGGATAGAGCATAATGGTTTTAATGCCCTCTAATGAAGGTGGTAGATTTTTAAACGCTTTCTTTAGACCTTGCACTAAATAACCAGCAAGAAAACCGCCAACTAATCCGCCTAGAAACCCTGCACCACCTGTAGCGGCCATTAAGCCTGCAACCATACCTGGGGCAAATCCCGGACGGTCAGCAATACTCATTGCGATAAAACCAGCCAACACAGGTACCATGAGGGTAAAGGCATTCCCTCCGCCAATTTCATTTAATACTGCAGCAAACGCATTGTAGGAAGGATCATTTGGATCCGCTGAATTGTATCCGAACATGAAGGAAATCGCGATTAAGATTCCACCACCTACGACAAATGGCAGCATATTGGAAACCCCATTCATCAAGTGCTTATAGACTGTACTAATTACCCCTTTTTTCTCTTTTTCGGATGGGGTTGGAGAAGCGTCTCTCTCTCCTCCTTGATAAATTGGTGCATCCTGATTGACTGCTTTATGAATGAGTTCTTCTGGCTTGCGAATCCCATCGGCAACTGCGGTTTGAAGAACATGCTTCCCTTTAAAACGTGCCATGTTGACCTTCGTATCAGCCGCTACGATGACAGCCACTGCATTCTCAATTTCCTCATTGGTAATTACATTTTTAGCACCGCTTGAACCATTTGTTTCGACTTTAATAGCTACGCCCAACTCTTCCGCTTTCGCTTTTAATGCATCAGCTGCCATATACGTATGAGCAATCCCTGTTGGACACGCCGTTACAGCGACAATAAAGTTCTGCTTATCAGCAATCGAAACTTCTTCCTCTTTATCTTCTTGGTCATACCGATTGATAATGCTAATGACCGCTTTTTCGGTCGCTGCTCCCATTAACTCTTGTCTAACTTCCTCCTGCATTAAAATGGTTGCCAACCGGGATAAGGCTTCTAAATGGGTATTATTTGCGCCCTCGGGGGCAGCAATCATGAAAAAGAGGTGTGAGGGTTGGCCATCTAAAGATTCATAATCGACGCCATTCTGCGATCTTCCAAAAGCAATCGATGGTTTAGCGACTGAAGCGTCTTTTGCATGGGGGATCGCAATTCCGTCTCCAATCCCCGTTGTGCTTTGTGCTTCTCGATTTAAAATTGCTGTTTTAAATTGGTCACGATTTGACAATCTGCCTGCCCGGTCTAAAACATTCACTAGTTCGTCAATGACATTGTTTTTATCTCTATTATTTATATTTAATAAGACGGTTTCCTCTGTCAGTAACTCGGTAATTTTCACGATGTTCTCCTCCTTTAAAGCCATCACTTAAAAGTGGTGATGACAACTTCGTTTAATAAGTTTTCAACGGACTCCTTTGTACAAAGGTCAAGAGAAAAAGCGGTCGCACTTCCGCTTGCCACACTGTATTTAAAGGATTTTTCTACGTCATTTGTTTGTACATACTTCGCAAGAAATCCGGCTACCATAGAATCTCCTGCTCCAACAGAGCTTTTTACTTCCCCTTTCGGAACGGTTGCTTTGTACGCGCTAGTTTTATTTACAAAAACAGCCCCTTCCCCAGCTAATGAAACAATGACGTTTTGAGCGCCCATCTTTACTAGCTCTTTCGCATAAGGAAGCACTTCTTCTGCCGTATGAAGCTTTTTCTGAAATAAGTCACCTAACTCATGATGATTCGGTTTTACTAAAAATGGACGAAATGAAATCACATTTTTCAGCAACTCTCCGCCAACATCGACAATAAATTCGGTCCCTGTTTCCATACAATTGTTGATAATCTCCTCATAAATATTGGTTGGTAGTGAGGAGGGAATGCTGCCGGAAAGGATAATGAGATCTTCTTTAGTTAATTTCTTAATTTTATTCAGTAACTCATTAATCGCTTCTTCATGAATCGTAGGTCCATTCCCATTGATTTCAGTTTCTTGACCATCTTTTAGTTTAATATTGATTCTCGTATCATCTGAAATTTGAACAAAATCAATTCCAATTTTTTCAATAGCTAAATAGTTTTCAATATACTGGCCTGTAAATCCCCCAATAAATCCTAAAGCTTTACTTTCTAGGCCCATTCTCTGCAATACTCTTGACACATTAATGCCTTTTCCACCTGGGAATTTCATCTCTCTTTGGGAACGATTCAATTCACCGATCTTTAGTTCGGTATCTAGTTGGACGATATAGTCAATTGAAGGATTTAACGTCAGGGTATAGATCATAATGTCACAACCTTTATGTTTGTTAGACTTGAATATGTCTGTTCGAGTTCCTGTTCGATTTCATTTGTAATAATGACTGCTTTTGATAGATCGGCAATTTTAGCAAAAGATACTTCCGAAAATTTGCTGTTGTCACTTACCACATATGCTTCTCTTGATAGTGAAATCGCCTTTTCTTTTAGGATTGCTTCCTCTTGATCCGGTGTCGTGTATCCATATTGTGGATGAATTCCATTTACACCGATAAAGCATTTATCAAATCGATATTGCTCTAAACTTTCAATGGCTCCTCTGCCAATCACCGCTTTTGTTTTTGCTTTAGCAAACCCACCAATCACATAGGTTGGTATGCCCTTATCCAATAATTGATTAAGATGCATCAGTCCATTTGTAACGACAACAATTTCTTTCGAAGGGAAGAAATTAATCATTTCAGTCGTTGTTGAACCGGCGTCTATATAAATGGAATCCCCTTCTTCAATGAGACTTGCTGCATAGTGAGCGATTTTCTGTTTTGTTTGAAGGTTTTTGGATGATTTCTCTTTCATGCTTGGTTCTTGTAGTTTCCCTTGAAGTCTTGAAGCCCCGCCATGAATTCGTTTTAGCTTTTTTTCTTCTTCAAGTTGAATTAAATCCCTGCGTATGGTTGATTCTGATGTATTTGTTGCATCAACAAGTTCTTGTAATTTAACAATATTTTTTTCTTTTAATAAGTGTAAGATGAGTGCATGACGCTCAGGAGTCAACATGGTTTTGGTTCTCTCTCCTTTTTAATCACTTTGTCTAACTAGAGTTTACTGCAAACGATTACATAAATCAATCATTTTCTTTCAAAATCAATCAAAAACATTCAAAAAATAGGAGTGCCTGATTCTTTCCATAACAGAAAGCGTCTGGCACTCCTTTTTCACCATTCTATCGTCGAACTAGCAATACGTTTTACACCCCGAATGGCTGAGATTTCCTCAATTAGCTTTTGCATAGCTAGGTCCTTTTGTTTGGCTTCAATCATGATATCAAAATCTTGATTTAATTCCTTTGTCATCGCTAAAAAAGGCTGAATAAAGTCTAATGCAACATAATCAGCATGGGAGCGAAAGGCCTTCTCTGATTTTGGAGAAGAAAGATGGACTTTTGGGATTAGATTTGTAACCTTCCAAGTAGCAAAAATCCTTTCGAGAAAAGACGCTAAATCGTGCCCGCCATCATTGGCTAAATGATGATGATAATCAAGCATCATCGGCACCTTTTCCTTTTCACAAGTTAAGAGTGTTTCTTCTATATTATATGTTTTATCATCGTTTTCAAGAGTCGTCCTCTTTTTAATATGGGCTGGCAGACTCTTAAAGTTCTCATGAAATCTTTCCAGTGTCGCCTTTTTATCTCCATAGGCTCCACCAATATGAATATTAATAATGGATTGATCTTCTATTCCCATCGCTTCAAGCATTGCATAATGATATTCCATATCCTTAACAGCGTTAGCGGTCACATCTTTCCTTGGACTTGTGAAAAGCGTGAATTGATTGGGATGAAAACTAGTTCGTAAACGAAACTTTTTTACTAATTCTCCTAACTCCTGCCACTCTTCTTTAAAAGGTGTAATAAAGTCCCAACTCACCTCTGGATGTGTAGCTAATGGGACAAGTGAGCTCGACAATCGATAAAGTTTTATTTCATGTGCGATGTTATAATGCAAAATTCTTTTCGTATGGGATAAGTTTAGCGCTGTCACTTCTTTAAGCTTATTCATGCGCTCTTCTTCAGGCAGTGCCGAATATCGAGTGAATGTTAACGTTTTGGAAGGACTTGCATCCCATAGTCCGAGCGCGTTAGCCACATAACCAAATCGAATCTTCATCCGGATGCCCCCCTATACATTACGAGGAACTTTCCTGGATTGTATCTTGGATTCTTTGATTGAATTCATTAAATGCCGTATATCCTTGTTGTTCTAATCTCCAATTTTTCGCTGCTACTTCAATTAAAGCGGCAATATCTCTTCCTGGTCGCACGGGAATTTCAATATGCGGGACGGAAACATCTAAATACTCCACGTATTCCTTTGAATGATGGATTGCATCATAATATTTATTCTGATCCCATGCTGATAAAACAATATCTAAATTTATAATTGTTTCTTCTTGAAAGGCACCTGAACCGTATAGCCTAGGAACATTCACCATCCCAATTCCACGGAGGGACAAGAAATCACGATTGGTTCCATTGTGTGTTCCAATTAGCGTCTCATTATCAATATTCTTCAAAATCACTAAATCGTCTGATATGAGTCGATGACCTTTTTCAATCAAAGACAAGGCCGTTTCACTTTTCCCGATTGCGCTCTCTCCTCGAATTAAAATACCAACCCCAAAAACGTTCATACAAACTCCATGAATACCAATACTTTGCGCTAATTCCTTCTCTAAATAATTACTCAAACGACTAATGACTCGTGTTGTATGCTCTTTTGCTCGAAGTAAGGCAACCCCATGCTTATTACAATGCTTAATGAGATATGTCAATCCTTCTTGATTGTGCGTAATAATAATACAAGGCGGTCGTTTTTTAATGACATTGCCAATTCTTTTATTCCGTTCTTCCTCGGTTAACGAATGTAAATAGGTAATTTCTGATTTACCCAATAATTGAATGCGTTCATTTGGAAAATGAACGAAATATCCGGTTAACGGCAATCCGGGACGATGAATTTCATCCGTCGTTATGATGTAATCCAGCCCTTCTTCACCTGCAATCACTTCTAACTTTAATTTTTTAGCTAATTGTTTTACAGTAATCCTATTCATAAAAAACTCCCTACCTTTAAATCCCTTTTATTTCTTCTTATATCTATCATACTATTTCAGTAAAATTATTTTAAATAAAACGATGCCCCATCAATAATGTCTATATCCTCTCTATTTTCAATCTCTTTCATCAATTGAAAAAGTGCCTCATCTTTTCTTTTTGCCTCAATCATACAATAAATTTCCGCTACGCTTCCCTTTATTTCTTGAAGAAAATCAAAAAACATATGAGAATCAATGAAATCTGAATGATGACGAAATTCTTTCTCACTTTTTGGGCTTGAAATATGCATTTTGATCGGTAAAGGGGAATCTTTCCAAGTTGTTAAAATTCGCTCCCAATGAACCTGCCAATTCATATCGTGATGATGGGCGAGATGGTGATGGTAATCAAATACGAGCGGAATTCCCAACTTTTCACATAAATACAACGTATCTTCTACAGTGAAAGAAGTATCATCATTTTCTAGCATGATCATTTTTTGAATGGAGCGGGGTACAACCATCCAATTATCTACGAATCGTTCAAGCGATTGATCGGTTTCTTTATAGTTTCCACCTACATGCATCACACATCGATGAGTGACATCAATTCCCATCCCCTTCAATAATAAATAATGAAGTTTGAGTGTGTGGAGGGAATTCTTTAAAACATCCTTTTTTTGTGAATTGAGGAGAACAAAATGATCCGGATGAAAATCAATTCTAATTTTATGTTTTAAAGCAAAATCACCGATCACTTTAAGATCTTCTTTTAAAGGTTTCATATAGTTCCAGTCAAGAAGTTCCTCATGATTGGCCAAAGGAATGAGTCGTGAGGTTAACCGATAAAAATGAATATCATAGGCTGCGCAATGTCGAAGAAGTCTTAACGTATTATGTAAATTTGAAAGAGCGATCCTTTCCAATTTACGAATGGCCGCCTCCCGATCTCTTATTTTCTGAAATTGCGAAAACGTCATCGTTTTAGAAGGAGATGCATTTTTTAATTCCGTACTCATTGCTACAAAACCAAGGCGGACAATGGTCATTGATACACCTCATTATTTCCTAGTTTTTATCATTACTTAACTCCCCCTATTATGTCCGATTATACGAAGGACTATTTCTAGGAAAAGGATACGAATGGTTTTCCATCTGCCCAATTTTAAGGCTCATAGGTAAACGTATAAGAACTATAGACAGGCTCGCATATACTGTCCAAGAATATGAAAAGCAAAGAAATGGAGTGATACCTATGAGTCATTCATCTCAAGATCCAAAAAATCCACAATTACCTAATAAAGTCATTGATTTACTAGTAAGCGATATTTTCAGCAAAAATAATATTAACATCAATGAAGCGAAAAAGAACATTTCAGATGAACAAAAGAAAATGCTGCGTGAACTTGTTCTCGATTTATCAAAACAAGTTGACCAGTTTGTCAACGATAATGAAGATGCCTCAAATGTGACAACTGAAAAACAAAAAAAGATTCGATTTAAAAAATAATTAATTAATATGTCGATTTAAACGCCTGAGCGTAGGCGTTTTTATTTGACCGCCGATTTTAAATAATTAATCAAAATAAGGAAATAAAGCGTTTGTTTTTTACAAAAAAATTGGGGAACTTGTCCAATCATTGGGTAAGACAACTCCATATAGTAAAGGGAGTAAAAAAAATAAAGGAGTGTTTAATAACAATGAGATCAACTAGTTATAGACTACAAGACGATGGTATGAGGTACCAATGGTATGACAACAAAAAAGAACAAATGCCAAAAGCGGAAGTTGTTCAAGATGCTGACCAATTCTCACATATTGACCAAGAATCTGATGAATTCATTTTCATTAAAAATTCTTATAATTGTTGTGTTGAATCAACGGACAATCAAGCGGCCGTTTCTCTACAAGTAGGCTTACAATTGGCGATTGCCTTAGTTCTAAGAATTACGATTCTAGATTCTGAAGAAGGGGAAGCGGTTGCACAAGACTTATTCCAAAGCTTCACTTCCGTTCAAAGCAATAAACAAAAGATCATTATTGATAACTGTAAGGATGTCAAAGTGACTACGGTTGATACTGATTTATCCGTTAATATCCAGGCTTTACTAGAAGTTCTAGTTTCATTGGTTGCTACTTTGGATGTTTTGTAAAAAAATAAAGGGGGAAATAGAGATGGAACAAAATAAATGGAGAGCATTAGATCACTGTGATCCTTGTAATAATAAAGAAGAACAGGCTTTAGTTACACAAGAAGCTGATCAAGTTAACGTAAATAAACAAAAATCTTACGAGTGGATCATTATTAAGGACTCTGAATGTGTTGATGTATATACGACGGATACGCAAGTAGCTATTTCACTACAAGCTGCAATTCAAGCTGCGATTGCTGTTGTCATTAGTGTGACTGTTCTTGACTCAGATAAGGGCAATGCAGTCGTTCAAGACGTGAAGCAATTATTTAAGTCCACACAACGTAATACTCAAAAAACAGTAATCCATGGTTCAAAGAATATTAAAGTGAAAACAACTGACACACAAGCCGCAGTTAATATTCAAGCATTGCTTCAAATTTTATTGGCTATTGTGGCAAAATTAGAGGTTATTACTGATTGATATAATCTTGAAAAAAACACACGCACACATCCATTCTAGGATTCGTGCGTGTGTTTAGTTACAACAGTTAAACACTCATCTTTCTATCTTCATATGTCAATTAAAACTCTTCCGTTAATCGATCGATGATTTGTTGAACAGGCAGGATCTCATTTATTTCGTGTACTCGAGCACCTGCAAAAACAAGACCATTATCGATATCCCCTTCCATTACTTTGTATAGGGAATCCAATGTGCAAAAGCGGTAGGAACAATTTTTCAAACAGTCATGACATTTTGTAATTTTTATTTTTTCTCCCGTTGTGATTAAATTAGAAAATGAATTTTTGATAATTCGACCTTGTAAACCCACTGTTGTTTTCACTAATAATGTATCTTCTTTAGTAGCCTTCACATACCTTTCCTTAAAAGCTAATGGAGCATCACACTCCTCACTCGCGACAAATCTTGTACCTATTTGTACACCAGAAGCCCCAATAAGAAGAGCTTTTGCAATATCTTCACCCGTTAAAATACCTCCGGCAGCAATTACAGGGATCGAAACAGCCTCAACTACTTCTGGAAGGATATCAAACATGGGGCGATCGGTTCCTAAATGGCCGCCAGCTTCAAAACCTTCAACCACAACAGCTGCTGCACCAAGCTTTTGGGAGATTCTCGCTAATTTTGCCGAAGACACGATTGACAAAACAGGGATCCCAGCCTGTCTTCCCCATGCATACATATCTCTGGAGATTCCTGCACCTGAAATAATAAAGTCTACCTTTTCTTCAAGAGCTGCTTTCATTTTTTCAGCGAAATCACTCATCGCAAACAATACATTTACCCCGATATAACCACCGGATTCTTTTACGGCTTTTTTGGCTTTCCGGATATGGAATCGCATTTCTTCAACAGAAATACCGGTTCCTGAAATAATACCGATCCCTCCAGCGTTTGCAACAGCTGATGCCAGTTTACTTAATGAAATCCCAACACCCATTCCTCCTTGAATGATTGGAACTTTAGGTGCCATGTGGCCTATTTGTAATAATGGAAAGTTCATTGTAATTCCCCACTTCAATTAATATTTCAATATAACTATTTGAAGCTTAGCATGATATTTTTCGCGATTGTAGTGACGTTTGTCATGAAAAATGTTTACCTTATTTACACTATCAATATAAGAAAAACAATGAGCGAACCATGAATTTAATTTTATGATGGATGAATTTTTTTAATCTTTTTACTCATACTATCATTGCGGTACCAACAAAAATACATATTGGAGTTGAATAGACATGGAAACTGAATTTAGAAATCCGACAGAAGCCGCTTTATATGAATACAAGGCGGGACTTGGAGACTTTACTAAGAAAATGCCTTCCCTAGCATCAAAGTTTAATGCGTTTACTGAAGAATGTTTCAAAGAAGGCGTTCTATCCAAAAAGGAAAAACAATTGATCGCCCTTGGGATTAGTCTGTTTTCACAAGATGAATATTGTATTATTTATCATGTAAAGGGCTGCCTTGATGAAGGTTGTACAGAACAAGAAATTTATGAAGCAATTGGTGTAACCGCAGCATTTGGCGGCGGTGCTTCAATGAGTCAAGCTGTGACTCTCATCCAAGAGTGTATTGAAGACCTTAACCAACAAATGCAGTAAAGGTTTGTAAGAAGAAAAAACATCCATCATGCCGGAGCCCAAGGCTACCCGATTTGATGGATGTTTTTATTTACGTAAAGTATTCGAGTTTTGCATCAGGAAAAAACTTTTCCATATAATCATACAAATGAGTTTTTATATCCTCTTCTTCTTCTTTTTGATAAATGTATTTACCAATTCCATATTTTCCCCACTTATATCGCCTTTTTTCCTCATCTAATTCCAGCTTTGTCATTGGATAGTTTTTTTCGATTACTCGTTTGGCTGGTTTCGTAAAACGATGTTGAATAAATTCAAAGGTTAAGTCTTTTTTAGCTTCGGGTGGCAATTCGGCATCCAGTCGTTCAAACATATGATAATACCCTTCTTCCCAACCTTCGTGAAGATAGATTGGTGCCACGATAAAGCCAAGCGGATATCCCGCTCGAGCTATTTTAGCTGCTGCTTCCAACCTTTTGGCTAATGGGGATGTCCCAGGTTCAAAATTTTTGATCACATAATCCGCATTAATGCTAAATCGAAACCGTGTTTTGCCATTATGATTTGCATCTAAAAGATGGTCGACATGATGAAACTTTGTTACAAATCGAAGCTTCCCATATTCTGATTTACCAAAATGTTCAATGGCTCTTTTTAATGAATGAGTTAAATGATCAATCCCAACAATGTCTGATGTACAAGCTGCTTCAAACCTCGTTATTTCAGGAGCCCTTTCCTCAATGTATTTGTCAGCTTGTTCAAGGATTTCCTCTACATTCACATACGTACGGATATACGGTTTACTGCCCATTGTTGTTTGTAAATAACAGTAATGACAATGGCCCATACAGCCAGTCGCAAACGGAATGGCATACTCAGCAGAAGGCTTCGATGTATCGAATTTAAGTGTTTTTCTTAAACCGACAACTAACGTTGATTTTGCTACACGATACCGTTGAAAGTCATTATCCCCAGGCAGGTTTCGTATTTGATTATGGGAGGTTGTATGTCGAATTTCCACATCCATGTCTTTAAATTTTTTAAAAAGCTCTTCCCCTAATGGATATTCAAGTGCCTTCGGTTCAAAATAAACGAGTTTTGGCATAAATGGCTTCATTGATAAGACTCCTCGATCCCATAACCACCAAAATAATAATCATAAGCTGACTCCGCCTCTGCTTGTGACGCGTAGACAGCCATTTCTTCAGATAATGGATAATACGTTTCATATAAAAAGATCGCTAATTCGCCTGGTCTTTCAGGGTTTTGAACAACCGCAGCTTCCTGAATGTTTGTTACATTTTGCGTATGTGGATTTCGATAAAAGACATAAACAATGTCACCTAGTTGATAAGAAGAATTTTCTATATTCACAAATATCACCTTCGTTATAGATTTGATAGTATGATTTTGCCTTTGAAGCATGGAAATTATGTTTGATTCATGGTAGTAAATGAATCCAATTAAAAAGAACTAGGGATGTCCTAGTTCTCTGCCATTTTTTTTAGCAATCTTCCGCTTTATGATGGTGTAAAGGTGGAGGGATTAACCAGCCTTTTTCTTTATTCATTCTGAGCACTTTAGCACCTAGCGCAGCTTTTTGAATATGGAATTGTCCAAACATCATTGCAATATCTTCACGAATACATTGGCCCATGACACCACTGCACGCAACAAGTCCAGCCGCAATATTAGCCGCAAGCATCGTAGCAATTTCTTGGTCTGCAAAACGAGCACCTACTGGAATATCCTCTAAACATGCATCAGGTCGTTCTGCTGGTGTTGGAGGCAAGCCGACTCCATTTGCTTTTAAAAGGGCTTCGATTTGCTTAACTTCCTGCTGACAGCCTTCAATCGCTTCAACGAGCAATTTTCTTAGATCCTCATCACCCGCATGATTTAGGTGTGTTTGATAACCCGCGACAAGTCCTTTAGCTGTTAATAAAAATGCCCATGTACTAGAGACTTCACCATAATGCATGGGTTCATCAATTGGATTTCCACTTAAAATTCCCATTGTAATCCTCCTCATCAAATTCATGTTCGTGCCACCTTTCTATAAAGCACATCCTTATCTTTTCCCAGCACACTCATTTTCATGATGAACAATTAAATGTCTGAGTGAAAAAACTTGATAAACACCCATTGTTCCTTTAATAGGCATAATGTTCAATCAAAAATTTTTCCTTGTCGTATGATAAAAGGAATAGTCAATTATAAGGAGTGATCGAGATGAATTATCATCAAAAAGGGCAGTATTATGAAACAAAGAAATTTCCTATAGATAATAAGCAACATGATTGCACAGAAAAGGAAAAGGAAAAGGAAAAGGAAAGAGAAAGAGAACATGAAAAGGAAAAAAATCATGAAAAGGATGAACAAGTCTGTGTTGAGGAAGTTCTAGAGGCCATTTTAAAAGCACAAAGAAAAGTCGAAAAAGATTATCAGAAGAAATGTTCTTCTTGCAAAGAATCAATCGAAGAACTTCTAGAAGAGCCAAAAAAACCTAGGAAAAATACAATTCCATTTATTCTCTACTGTGGATGTGAGCCTTTTAAAGCTTCAGGAGTAACTACACATGGAAAGGGACCAAAGGACAAAAAACTTGCATGTGTCTCTAGTTATATCTTCAAAATTAAAGATTTAAAAGGTGCATGCGCAGAGCTTGAACTTTTAACATTTAATTCGAAAAACAAATGCAATGATACAAATGAAAACAATCAAGACGGTAAAAAAGGTTTGCATCAACATGACTTTTCACTTTGTGATCAAATCGATCATGAAAAAGTAGAGGATTTACAAGAAACCGGCGTTTGTATTAATGTAGACCTGTCCTGTTTCTGTAGCATTACTTGCTTACCAGCCGTTCGTTTATAATACGACCAATAAAATACTTTAATAAATGTGAGGTGAACTCTGCTTAGAGTTCACCTTTATTAATGGGTGCTCATCCTCCAAAAATCTCTAATATATCTTCTACTTCCTTCATATCTAGGCCTTCAATTTCTGGTTGTTTTGTTTGGGTTCGCATTTGTGAGGAAGTTTGAACTTTTGGTTGGTAGCCCTGTATCAGCATTTCTTTAATTTGGGCTAATTCTAGCAAAATGTCATCACTTTCATTTAGTTTTCTTGGATGTAAATATTCATAAAGAGCTGATAATACTAAATGAATAAGTGTCTGATTTTCAGCATGGTAATCAATTTGTTCGTAGATTTCCCTTGACACCTTCACCTTCTCGCCGCTCTTTACATCAATAAAATGGTCTGGGACGGATAATGCCGTCCGATTGATGTAATCTGTATATAATTTAGCCATTTCCCATCATCCTTTTATTCTCTTACAGAAACGAGGCTTTTTTGATCTAGGTCGATTTTCATTTGTTTCATTTTCGCAAGAATCATCAACCCGTGAACATTTAGTTTTTCCATATTCTCAGGGAACATTAACTGAATCGGACGGCCTCGTTCCGCCCATCGTACTGCGGCCTGTTGAATTTGCTTTTGTGCTAATTTCGCTGCGCCGCCAACCGCAATATAACGGGTTGCTCCCTTAATCTCATTCGAACCGCTGCGAACCCGATCAAAATGTTCTAAATACTTAATCGCCATTGATTTTAGCTGCGGAATAATATATTTACTAATATCTTTCCGAACGCCTGCAAATGGCTCAACATACCATTCTGATTGTCCTGCTGCTAGTTTTTCTTCCAGCTCCGCACGCGAATCAAATTTATATAATTCATTTTTGCTTACCTTTTGAATAATATTATCGAGGAATTGATTGATGCCGAATGTTTCTCCTTCTACAGAAGCAACCGGTTTATTGTTTTTAATCCCAACAAAATCAACCGAATCTCCGCCAAGATCGCCAATAATAATTCCCTTCTGTGAATCTTTAACAAGTTCCTCGTCCTTGACCCCTAATGTTTCTAGGTCACGAGTAATCCCCAGATAGGCACAAGCACCCTCTGCCCCGACAATCACATCTTCTACATGTAATTTAACCGTTAACTCTTTCGGTTCCGACATCCCTGGTACTTTATGAAAAATTACCGTATGTGTTCCCAGTAATCGTTGTTTAAATAGGTCTTTCTTTTCCTTATATTGAGTTGTTGGCAATGAAACCGCTAATTGATCCATGGTATATTCCAACTCTTCTTCATCAGGATTTAAACGAATGGCATGAAAAGCAGCTAAGCCAAATAAGAGTACATAGGTACGATCCTCATCGACCTTCTGATTATTAAATCCGGTTAAAATGACATCCCGCTGTCTGGCTGCCCCTTTTCCAATATAATAAATCTCCCTTTTATCAACAATGGCCTTGCTTTTTACCTCAACAATTAAATTTTCCTCGAAAACAATGTCATCATCATCATATGGTTTTTCATAGAACTCTTCATCAAATAAAGAAATTGCATTCGGAAATTGATACTCACAAGAATATCCATCATCAGATGTTAAGGCTTTGTACCAACTGTTACCTATATCGACAGCCATAAAATTTTGTCTTTCCATCTTAATCCTCACCTCTCCTCCAATCGTATGCTGGACAGGAGCCTAAAGGTGCCAGTACTTCTTGATTTTGTTGATCCTGATCTCGAACAATTCCACGATTGTACCAATACTTTCATCTATAGGTCTGCATAGGATACAGAGAATTACTATATTAAGGAGGATATTCGGTTGGATAAAGATAAAAAAAATAATGTTCATCCTGTTCATGTGAATGATTCAGCCGCTTTAGGAGAGTGTGAAAGTGAATTTATGACTCCTGTAACTGCGAAAACTGGAGCAAAGGTATTAAAGCTTCCAGTTACCCTGTCAGAATTAACTGTAAAAACAAATTTAGCGGCAAATATTACATTTCCTAGTCCTGTTCTTGAAATCAAAGATATGAAGAAAACCGTAAAAATTGTGCAATGCAGCTTATTACTCCCAGCCATTCACAAGGGAGCTCATGATCCTTTTAATATCGATGGCTTTCCAGCATTTCGATTATTTATTAAAGGATTTGTTCGTCAAAATATCCAATATGCGACACCTTGCAATGAATCCGATCATGAAGGAATCTCTTCTGTCATTCGTTCATTAACGGTGGATGTTCCATTCAGTACCGTTACGAAAGTGTCTGAATTTATTTCTCCTCCACAGCTGCCGTTCAGTAATACAAGTTCGGAATTTGATTTCTATCGCGCACAGCCTTTAGGGCATGGGTATCCTGAAAAAGATCAACTGCAATCGAATGATCTTTCCCAGTACCATCAAGTAAGCACTCAATATTATAATCAGCTTCCATATTGTGAGTTACTCTCGAGTCGGATTGTCGAGTGGGATGAAGCGATTGATCGAAGACCCCTTTGCGGCCACAATTCATTTGAAGGACTGTTTTACAATATGGAAGAAAAAATATTCCTTGAGGTCACTGTAAATATCATGCAAAATCAACAAGTTCGGATTAAGGCTTTATAATTTAATTGGCTCTCGGCAATATCACTTCTTTGCTAACAAGAAGTTGATATTGCTTCTTGTTCCTATCAAATTCCCATCATATTTGCGTCCGATTTTTATCACGCTTCAAAACGCCACATCCTTTGGCTTACGCCTGACTAGGACGTCCTGTCCGTCGTCGAGCTCGCTCGATAAATGACTCTAAAAAAATTCGAGACATCCGCTGGAGGCTTACCTTCATTTAACCGGGTTTGATCGTTCCTTATATAAGTAAAGGACTTTCTAGCCTGTCGCAAGCTTTCAGTACAAAAGGTATTTGCTGAATGAAGTTAAAGGTACATATTCAATTCCTTTTAATTTGTGAGGAAATTTTGTGATGAAAATTTAGGAAAATGGTCCATCCTTATGGCTTCAATGTTTCTGAATCGGATTGTGTTGTCCATTCCTTGTTAATGGGTATTTGCCCATACACATGGACATCTATCTTGCATATGATGCACTATCTTGAAAATATTAGGAGGGCCATAGAAATGTCCGAAAAACATATAAAGAATGATGTATGTAATTTCCCATCAACTATTAATGAGTGTGACAATAAGCCAAATAAACCAAGTGTAAGTTTAGGAAAATTAGTGACAAAAGTACCTGTTGTATTAGCTGAACTGACTCTACAAGCAAATGTAGATGCCTGTATTAAATTTCCAGAACCTGTGTTAGAAATCAAAGATGTTAAAAAACATGTTAAGCTGGTTCAATGTCGCTTGCTTCTACCAACCAATAAATTATTTGTAAAAGGATTTATTCGTAAAAACATTCAATATGCAAGTCCGAGCAAGGAAATTTGTGAATCCAATCATACAGCGATCTCATCTAATTTACATTCGCTAACAGTGGATGTTCCGTTCCATTGTGTGACAGAAATCAAACACTTCTTAGCGGAGCCAGTCATGCCAGAAGTAAACAAACGTCAAGAATTCGATTTCTTTATTTCAAAACCGTTGCCATCTGGTTTTCCAGAAAAGGATCATTTCCAATCAAGCGATCTATCGCAATTCCATCAGGAGAGTATTCAACATTACAATGAATTGCCATTCTGTGAATTAATTTCCAGCAGTATTATTGAATGGGATGAGGCGATTAACCGTGTCATGTTCCATGAAGATGATGCCCCAATTGGCGAAGGATGCTTTAATCAAGTCGAGGAAAAAATGGTTATTGATATACGGTTAAAGGTGCTTCAAAACCAACAAGTTCGAGTTTGTTCTACAACGAATGACGACTGTCATGATGATGATTATTAATTTATTATGTTCATTGCCATCGGTAAGAATTGATTTTCTTACTGATGGTTGCTTTTAATCTATTTTATTTAATGTTTTATAAGGAGGGATTGGAGAGGATGCTAAAGGCAAACCTTCCAGACAACCATGACTAATTTCAATCCCTATGTCCATCCCTACTCTGTTCAACAACATCATTATGGATATTACGGGAACCATCCCGCAACACAAAACCAATATCCTTCCTCCCCATTCACAAGGGGAAGAAGGGAAAAAGAGGATAAACAACGAACCAACAAAGACAAACAACAGAATAAAAAAAGTAAACCTTCGATCTATAAGAATGAAGAGATTGATGGGATTACAGGAACAAAGCCGGTGATCTTTACTCCACCTGTTCCTAGTGCGATAGAACGTAATCGTATCAACGAGAATAAAGAAAAACCTGTAGATGTCGAACAAACCGATAAAAAGAATGATCTGGATAAAACTGACAGAATTTCTTCCTTGGTCAATGAGTTCTTAGAAGAACTTAATGATACTGAATCACCATCGTCCATTCAGGAAGAAATGTTAAACGATCCGATTTTAGAAGAAAATACGAAAAATCCTTCTTATTATCCTGAATTAACAGAGGAGCTTTTGTCGCCAGATGACGAGAGTTCAAGTGAACAATCCGAAGTGTCATCTGCTTTATCAGATGATGAAATAGATAATGAAACGGCTGAATCCCTTTCCGCACAAGAAGAAATGTTAATTGAGCCTATTTTAGAAGAAGAAAAAATGGAAAATCCTTTTTGTTCTCATGAATTAATAGAAGAGCTTTTATCCCAAGATGACGAGAGTTCAAGTGAACAATCCGAAGTGTCCGCTTCTTCAATAGAAGATGAAAAAGATAATAAAACTGATGAATCCTTGTTCGATCAGGAAGAAGTGTTAAACAATCTGATTTTAGAAGGAGAAAATACGGAAATTCCTTCTTGTTATCATGAATTAATAGAAGAGCTTTTGTCTCAAGTTGATGAGAGTTCAAGTGAACAATCCGAAGTATCAGCTTCTTCATCAGATGATGAAATAGATCATGAGACTGCTGAATCCCCTTTGTCTGATCAGGAAGAAATGTTAAATGGTCCGATTTTAGAAGAAGAAAATATGGAAAATCCATCTTGTTATCGTGAATTAATAGAAGAGCTTTTGTCTCCAGATGACGAGAGTTCAAGTGAAGAGGTATATTCTACATCAAACGATGAAATAGATAATGAAACTGCTGAACCCCCTATGTCTGATCAGGAAGAAGTGTTAATTGATCTAACTTTAGAAGATGAAAAAGTAGAAACTTCTTCTTGCCATAAAGCATTAATAGAAGAACTTTTGTCTCAAGTTGACGAAAGTTCAAGTGAACAATCCGAAGTGTCCGCTTCTTCATCAGATGATGAAGTAGATAATGAGACTGCTGAATCCCCTATGTCCGATCAGGAAGAAATGTTAATTAATCCGATTTTAGAAGAAGAAAAAATAGAAATTTCTTCTAGCCATAAAGCATTAATAGAAGAGCAATTGTCTAAAATTGATGAGAGTTCAAGCGAAGAATCTGATGAGTCTTCCTCGTCTTCTTCATCTTCTTCATCAGATGTTCAAATAGATGATGAAGCTATTGACTTATCAATAATCGATGAAGAAAGCTCTCATGATAAACCTTTAGAAGAGATTAATGATGATATGAAAGATTATTCATGTTCCTACAAGAAAAAGATCAAAAAGAATCATTGTACACTAACTGCGAAAAAGAAAAAAGTTTTACACAAGAAAAATTGTTATAAAAGAAAAAAAGAAACTAAAATAGATTTTGAACTTGAAGAATCTTCTAGCACAAATCAAGATTCAATTATGGATCTCAATAGCAATCATGATCTTGGTCATTCTAACCAAATTGCCTCAAATATAGAGCCAACTGTTCTAAAAGAAGATAGTAGTAAAAAATCAACCCATGAAAACGTTAAAAAGAAGAAACATGTAGACAAAAAAGACGATATTAAGAAGGAACCGGCAAAGAAAACGGATTGCCAGTCAGACATTCCCGTACAAAAACAACGAAAAACTCATCATCCTAAGAAAGAGAAAGTTGAGAAAAAACAACCGATCTTTGTTAAAATGCCTGTATTGTTAGGCGAGGTTAAAATGGATGTGGATATTGTTGAAAAGTTCGATTTCATGATTCCTATCCAGGATATATCTAAGGTAGACTGGTCGATTGAATCTTTAGATTGTAAAGTGATCGCACCTGCAAATTCAGTCTTTTTAAAAGGTTTACTGATTGCTGATATTGAATTAACAAAAGGTGGATCGAATCTCCTACATTCAATAAAGGTTCCTATTAAATGGTCGAAAACAACGAGTATTGATTGGCTAAACTTGCCTGAATTAGGCTGTAATCAACATAATGAATTTGTGTTTCAGTCGGAGCATCAAGCAAGTGACTATCATTTTGAGTTTTATCAGAAATATGCCGAGCCGATTACCAGTCAACTCACTCAAACTCATTTTATATGGCATCAAGATCTAGAATCGAAGGAAAAGAAACAGCATTTTCATTTACATGGGACAGTTGGATTAACGATCAATCTAATACAGAAACAAGTCATTGAACTTTATTAAAGAAAGGGTGCCGAATATGAGACACCCTTTTTATTATTAACAAGATTTATGTGGATGTTTTTTATGTCCCATTTCTACAGGTTGTGTTTGAGTTAAACGAACCAATAATTCAAGCGACATTTTTTCAGTAAGCATATTAAAATGGCCATCGCAATCAAAATTGTGTGGAAATTCCATTTCAGTAATTTCAGCTCTCATTAATCTACATTTAACCGGCTCATTAAATGCCTCAAATGTAAATGAGCCAAAACTGCAGCGGTTGGATCCCATTCCATCATGATCGATTTCTCTGATTTCATCTACTTGACTACTCTTTTGGCTAGTACTTATCATCAAATCATTTACACCTTTAATCCGTTTAAAGCATTTAAAAGGAATATTGACTGCAAAATCTCTAACTATACTATTGCAGCTTTCAGTGAATTGAATATTTTTATGCACAAACCCTTCGATAAATAAATTGAGCTCATTTGATACCTCTCCCTTTTCTCTTGGGATCGGTATGGCCTTGCATTGGGTTAAATGAACGTTTTTGCGAATGTTTTTAATATCATTTGCTGCATGCGGTAGCTCAATATCAGCTTCAACACTCACATGTAGTGGAACCTCAGCGATAATGACTTCTCTTTCAAAACCAAGGCGATTATCTACACGACCTACTTCACAATCACTCTTCGATTCTACTTGTTCACAAGCATTTACCGGTGGACAGTGATGGTGATCATGATGTCCATAGCTGCACTCAAAACGATTATTCATTAAAACTCCTCCTGTTATAAACAAAATTTTCAGTCTTAAAACAATAAAGTCAATACCTTTTACAGATATGGCTCTAATTGTTTGACTTACTATTTATATATGTCAGGAGGAAGGGGTTTGCTAGGACAAGTGTCACGGGACGGGAACACATTTTTACAAAGAGCCAGGTAAGGATTGTGATTCTACTTACCTATTCTAAATTTATAGTTCAATATCCTTAATAATAAGGTTGTCTTAATTTTTAATCTACTGGTACTAACTTTACAAAAAAAAAATGATCAAAGCCCCAACTCGACTTCCGAGAAGGGCTTTGATCGCGTTCTTTATTTACTTAGAATCGTCGTCACATTTATTTTTTTTACGATCATTTTTATTTTCTTCAATTTCAGATGCTGTTAACACTACATTAATTACATCAATATTTGGTCTATTTCCGTTTCCATTGCCATTTCCGTTTCCATTGCCATTGCCATTTCCATTTCCGTTTCCATTGCCATTAACAACTGGTGTAAGTCTTTCTATAGTAAGGAAATACGAGTTATTTCCACATTCTGGATCCTCATCTACCACTTGGAAATGAGTTGTCACAGGGGCAAAACCTAGCACAAAGTCAAGGGCAGCCGGACCTCCTGGTTCTTCAGGTGGTGTTTCAAAATCAATTCCAGTAATATTAAACGGAGCCGAATCAATAAAGGAACAAAGTGGTTCTGCATTGTTTGGAAATCTTGTTGGATTCCCTCTCCAGATCGTAAATCTAGCTTGAACTGCTGTAACCAAATCCTCAAGAACTTCAAGATCTTCAGGATCAATTGTACCTGGGGTTAAAGGCACAGGGATTTCAAATGCATCTGTTTCGTTTGGCTGCCAGTTTACTGTTGCATGCAACCAAACACGGTCATTGTTATCATCGATATTAACACGTACTTTGCCAATTATAGTATCGAAGTTACCTAATCCATTTTGAATACCGCATTTGTCAAAGACATCAAATTCTGTTAACAAACCTTTTTCCTTGTCATTCTTTTTGTCATCGCAACACTTCTTGTCATCGCAATGCTTCTTGTCATCGCAATGCTTCTTGTCATCACAACACTTTTTGTCATCGTAATACTTCTTGTCATCACAACACTTTTTGTCATCACGACATTTATGGCAAGTGCAAGGTTTTTTGTTAAAACATTTATCGTCGTGTTCGTGATGGCCATAACCATAAGTTGGACGTCTCATTAAAAATCATCTCCTATTTTTTATTAATTTTCTCAATTGTGAAACTTCGAATGGCGTGATTAACCTAAGATTAATCGCTCCTTTCTTAAGAATCTAATATAATATATTAAAAATAAATGGATTGGTTTATGTATTAGTCTATTTTTTAATAAATGGACTCCTTTTTTAAAATTACAAGTAATTGAAAATAAAAGTGATGATTTTATTTCATTAATTTATAGAAATTCAGTCCCCACTATTAGTAATGTATAAGCGGAGCAATATCTTACCTATATCTTATGGATGTTTATACAAACGTTTTTTATAAAGCTTCATACACTAATAGTAATAAGAAGCGTTCCATAAAAGAGGTTATAAGAAGAAATATCTACAAGACGACAATTAATAAGAATAAGATGAAGTGAAATCAATAAACATGGAGTTGAGAAGGTTGGATTCTAAAATTTCTTTAATAGGAGATTATACTTCAGAAAATTGCGTATACATTCATCCAATCATGGCGGATAGGATGAATGTTAAAAATGGAACAGGAACCATTAAATTTGGAACACAAACTAACACTATAAACATTATTATTTCTTCCAATTATAATGAAAATGAATTATCCATTTCTATTAATGTTATAAATAAATTAAAAGTTCCTTTATTCTGTTTATTTGATTTTATTAATGATCAACAAAATCTAATGATCGGACCTTTTATTGGTATATTAGCTGCACGGACTAAAGGTTTTCTAGATGTCAATACTTTTTCTGATTATCTACACCACTATGAACAAATAGGTGGAGCAATTATGGTTTTCTCTTTAGATGAAGTTTCTCAAAAAGAACAAACCATACAAGGATTTGTATTTAATCCGATTAATAAACAATGGAAAAAGGATACATATTATTATCCTTCTTCACTCTTCTTACGAATTGGTTGGTTTGGTCCAAACTGGCAAAGTCATTTCGAATCCTTCATGGGTGATACAATTTTTAACAATTTCTACTACGATAAATGGAGAATATACAAACGTTTAAAAAGCTCACCAGAATTAATAAAACATCTCCCCGATACCCAGTTATATACAAAGCCTTCTGACATTTTACTATTTTTAGAGAAATACCAATCCTTATATCTTAAACCTCTAAATTCCTCAAGAGGTCAAGGAATTATGAAAATAGAACAATTAAGTAAGGATCGTCTTTTAGTACATTACCTTAAAGGTAAAAAACTGATTAAAACAATCTTAAATAATCAAAATGAGATCAATTACTTTTTTAGGCAAAGGGTAAAGTCAAAAAAGTATCTAATTCAACAAACAATAAATCTTATTTCACAAAACAAAAGTATTATTGACTTTCGAATTTACTTAACAAAAGATAGCACAAAAACATGGAAATACATTACAGTATTTTCTAGAAAAGGAAGACAAAAACAGATTGTCAGTAATGTTTCTAAGGGGGGAATGGCTGGGGATGGCCTCCAGATATTAAAGGACACTCTGCATTTAGATGATCATGAATTAAGCGAAATTGAAGAGTCAATACAAAGTGTTGCATTAAAGGCAGTTAAGGCCATTGAGCGGTCAGGAGTTCATTTTGCTAACACAGCAATAGACATAGGAATTGATAATAATAAAAAGATATGGATTATTGAAATACAATACTGTGCACCTGGTCATAGTAGTTTGCAACGTAATAAAACCATATATTACAGATATTTAAACACTATTATGCAATACGCTAAGAAATTAGCAGGTTTTTAATGATTTAAGCTCGAACTATATTATATTTTGCACTAAGTGTGTTCTAATTTTTAGTAGATTATTTCTTAGCTCCCAAAAAGAATTTGATCAAAAGGACGTTAGAACCACTTTTCCTTACAATTAAACACCTAGTATAACAACCTATTTTTACCATCATTTATATAACTTGAAGACTACTATTCATGTTTATTGTAATTATGAAATATTAACCCCTGTAATTTTTGTCCTCCATTACCTTAGCTATTATGAACTATTCAATTTATCTCTCTATAATTTAAACCCTTTTTTAATGGTTCATTATATTTGTAAATCATGCCCTAATATTACATGTATGTTAACAAGTACCTTTATTTATTGAGGAGGAATACAATGTACGTTATCCGAAAAACTTATCAAAGTCCATGCTCTATTACTGTCAGTGGAGATTTGGCTTCAAAGCTAATGATAAAGGAGAATAAAACATTATTGTTACAGCATGGGCTAGAATCTACAGAAGTTTCCACCCATATTGAAAGTGATTATAAAAAAACATTTATTGGTGTTTCCGAAGATATATTAAATCAACTTGGTCTTCAATTAAACGTAAAATATGACCTCCTTATAAAGGATAATACAATTATACTTGGACCGATAATTGGTATGTTGGTTTCTAGAGATGAATCAGAGTTAGAATTACAAGTAAAGGAAAATAATTTGCATAGATATATCCATTTTTATGAGCAAATTGGTGGGATGGTTATTGCCTTCTCACTAGCAGGAGTTAATAAAGACAAAAATAAAATAAAAGGATATCTATATGACCCAACTTCAAATACTTGGAAAAAAGGGGTATATCCATTTCCACAAGCTATATTTAACAGAATGACTTTACCGACAGAGTGGAGAGTTTATTTTAAATCTTTAATCGGAAATAAAGTCTTTAATGATTTTTATTTAAACAAAATGAAAGTGTTTGAACTACTATCCCTGTCTCAAGATATTAGAAAACATTTACCTAATACAGTTTTATACAGTTCCACCTCAGATCTTTATAATTTATTAGACCTTCATTCTAAAGTCTATATAAAGCCGATAGCAGGAAGTTTTGGTAAAGGGATCTATAAGCTGAAAAAAATAGGGAAGCAATTCTCTTTAAGTTACAAAAAAGAATACATTAAAAAAAATAAAAAAAGGACGAAATATATAAAGTTGAATTTTCAATCTTGGGATCTTGTAAGAAATTACTTATCAAAGACATTAAGGTTTAAAAAGTACATCATTCAACAAGGAATTGATACAAGTTTTCAAAAACACTGTATTACAGATTTTCGTATGATTTTAGTAAAAGATAAGAATGGAGATTGGCAAGATATATGGCTATATGGAAGAACAGCAAAAAATAGTATTGTTAGCAATCGAACTAACGGTGGTATTTTAACAGATGGGGAAGAAACATTAAAACGTTTATTTAAAATAAATGACAGTGAAGTAACGGAAATTCGTAAAAAAATAGCCAATATTGTTATTTCAGGTGCAAAAATGTTAGATTCGAAACATCATTATGGACATTTTGGAGTAGATATTGCTGTTGATAAAAACAAATATATTTGGATTTTAGAATATAATAATAGGGACCCTAACCATTATGCTGCTAAACATGCAGGGAGGATGGATATTGTATATAACGCTTATTTATCAAACTTATTATACGCAAAATATCTAGCAGGTTTTGTAAATAAAGGCTGAGGATAATTAAAAATTAACGTTTCTTGTAGAAATGTAACCAAACGCAATCGTGACCTTTTCGGAAATTGTTCAAATTTAACAGACCAAGACCGTCTACCTATTATCTACAATACGACATTCTACCTTAAAATCATTACTAGAAAACGGGAAAAGTCTTCCTACTGTATTTATAAATAGGTACAAATGTGTTAAAAAGGTGGCATTGTAAAATGATTGTAATGCCTAATATTGGATTTAATTTTATAGGCTGAATTAATAAATTTCTATGATCTTTATATAAAGAATTAACATGCAATTTCAGCCCTTCCCCACAAACAAACGTTCCTAAAGATATTCGATTTACCATTGGATTACAAAATTAGAACTTTGCCTTTGTGTATATTTAACCTTAGAGATACGGTCTGGAGATTAATTTCTTGACCTTTTTTCTATTAGCTTTCTTTTTCTGTAAAAATAAAATCTTGTTTTAGTTCTATGTTGTTTGTCGAAACTAACTAACAATTGAATTTTAACAATAGGAAAGCAGAGCTACCGTAATTTACGGTTTCTCGTATAACTATTCAATATTTTGTCTATAATGCTAATTTGCAGTAGGCTCGTG
Source organism: Niallia sp. XMNu-256 (assembly GCF_036670015.1). Taxonomy (NCBI): domain Bacteria; kingdom Bacillati; phylum Bacillota; class Bacilli; order Caryophanales; family Bacillaceae; genus Niallia; species Niallia sp. XMNu-256. The sequence continues at coordinate 2,067,837 of NZ_CP137636.1, read as the reverse complement.
GTAGGTTCTTTGTTTTGAAGCATATGATAGAAAATGGTAAGCATTCGATGTCCGATTGCAACGAGTGCTTTCTTCTTTCCTCTTCTCGCAGCTATTGACCAAAATTTATTTGCTAACATTTTATTCTGACTTTTTGATACAGCCTAAGCAGCTTCACACAACGAAGATATTATACGGAGATTCCCTTTTACGGTTCGTGTACTTTTTCACTTTCCTGCACTTTCATGATTTCCAGGAGACAATCCTGCCCATGATGCAAGATGCTTGGATGTTGAGAATCGGTACATATCTACCCCAATTTCTGCTATGATGACAGCCGCAGTATCTTTCTTTATTCCAGGCATTGTTACGAGAAGTTCAACTTCTTCTTTATAGTTTATTAAAATTTGAATGATTCTGTTTTCAATATCTAAATTAATTATTCTAAATAAACAATGTGCATCCAAGATTGTTTGATAAGAAAAAGTTGATGATCATTCAATGTGCCAAACAAAGAATCCGTAATTAATTGTTTCTTGTGTGCCATTCTTCCGTGAATATTTTGTTCAACCTCTTCTTGGTCAATATAGGCATTAGCCATTAGTTGTTCTAATAGTTTTCTTCCTGAAACTCCAAATACATCTGAAATTACTGTACTTAATTTGATGTTTGAAGTCTCTAATACCTTTTGGATTCGGTTCTTTTCAGAAGTAATATGTCCTATCCATTTCTATCCCAGACGGGTTAAATCCCGTAAGTTACGAATAACCTCTGGAGGAACAGAAACTTTCTCTATCAAGCCATGTTTTACTAACTTGGTAATCCACTCCGCATCCGAAACATCTGTTTTCTACTCGGTACATTTTTAATTCGCTGGGCATTTGCCAAAGTGATATCAATCCAGGATATTATAAACGGGCTTCCAATAAATTCCCGTGCTTTCCATTGCGATGTGTGTTACTTCTTTTCTTCAAGCCATTTAAGAAGTCGAAAGAGATCTTTGGTCATAGTAGGAAATGTTTCGATCTCTTTTACCATGTTTGGCTCTGATTCACCAAGAAGTTCACAGGCTACACTAGTTTCTGAATGGACATCTAAGCCTGCACAACGTTTGTACAATGTTTCCATATAACTCCACCTTTTAAATTGGATTCCACAAACAGTGGAATGAATTTGAAATTAAACATTTTTCTATTCATAGTCATCTTTCGACTGAGAGAGCTGTAGACGTCAAGTAGAATTTTACACTAATTGCTCGTTTCCTTTTTACACTTCTGCTGAAAAAATGCTTTTACGGTTTTTCATCCGATGGCTTTCCTCATCCTCTCCACCATGTATAACTTCCACATGATGAAGTAAACGGTCTAAGATAGCTGTCGTAATACTTGATCCCCAATTAAATTACCCCATTCATCTGGACTTTTATTTGAGGTCAGCATGATCGAACTTCGTTCGTATAAATGATTAATTAAATGAAAAAATAAGTTTGCTTCTCTCCGGTCCATTGCCATGTACATTAAATTATCAATAATCACAAGATCGGCATTTCTAATCCGTTTGAGTTGAACTTTAGATTTATTCAGGTATTCTTCAGTTTTTAGAAGCTGCACAAGCTCTCCCATTGTAGCGAAGTAAGCATTGAATCCTCTATGAACGGCTTCAAGTCCCAGCCCAATTGCTTTAAAACGTTTTTCAGATTCCAGGGGGACCTAGGAGAATTAAATTGTATTGTTGCTCTAACCAACTCAATTCCCGAAGTTGAGAAAGCTGGCGGGCTGTTAAAACGTTTTGACCTTTAAGTTCAAACTCATCTAATGACTTCACGAAAGGGAAGCGTGCCCCTTTCATTCTTCTTTCAAGGCTCTTTGCTTCACGTTTTGCTAATTCATATCTTGTGATAGATTCTAAGAATTCCAATTAGGTCCATGATGCCTTTTCAGCTTCGCGAAGAAGCTGTGGTAGCTCCTCCACCGTCTCTGAAAACGTAACTGACATAATTGGTCTTGTAATTCATGCGCTGTCTTGTTCATCATGCTCGACCTCCTAAAATGCTAGTATACGCATTTAAAGAACGGGTAGAGACCTTAATATGAGGCTGTTTTATTGGACTGGCATAAAAAGGATCGTTCCTCTATAACTGGTTCATTACGCAATGTATCAAGGTGATGTGCGATATCCCGAAAATCATTCGCACTGTATAGTTTCTCTGTCATACACTTAGTCATCACAATATTAATTAATGCTGGATACTGTCGAATTACCTTGTAGATGATCGCAAACTGGTCTCGACTATACCTCGGGTATTTTTGGCTAATTTCATCCAAGTAAGCTGCTGCTTGTGTCTTATTTTAAAAATAAGATATTAACCGTTGCTTAAGCTCTTCAATCCCTCTGGAGCGATTACGATTATGATGACGGTTTTGAATGAGTTTTCCTTTTTCTGAGCTAATAAGATGCTCGGCAATTACCTCACCATTTGCTTTTCCGCGAATGACAAGCTTCTTTGGCTCTTCGCCTGTCGCTTCAATCCATACAAGATTCTCGCTCATTGTTTGATAAGTTTCAAGTGGGACAGAATAACGGTTTGATTTATAACGGCTCGTGTTGTCCTTACTTATACTTCTTATTATACTTTGATTACTGGTACTTTCATATGAAAGTAACGAAGAGACTGGCTGTAAGTGTTGCTTTTCGAGGAGAAACACTTCTGCTGGTCTTTTTTTTTGTGGTCTGGTGAACCTGATGGTTCCCAGTACGCTCAAGCCACTGTAGTGCTCGATTATTCCAATCTTCTATGTCACTAAAAACCCGACTGTCAGCGAAATTGCCTTTTATGTATTTCACTACATTTTCCATCATGCCTTTAAATTCTGGATCAGCTCTCCTACACAAGTGAACTTTGAATTTACGCTCATTTACATAGCTTTGAAATTCAGCTGTCAAAAGCAGCTGACCTGCATTTTCACTCACTGTGATCAAATGGTCCTGATCATAAACGATTTCTTCCGTTCGTCCTCCTTAGAACAAAAATGCATTTTCATGACAGTTAATCGCATCTCTTGTAGTAAATGGAATTGCTCGCCATTCCATATATTTATGTCTGGAGTGAGCGAGTACAAAGGCAATAAAGTACAGTTTGATTTCTCTGTTGTCTGTCGTCTTCTGTTTTGTTTGACCCCAGTCTACCTGAAGTTATTTGCCCATTGGTTGCTCAGGAACTGCTTCGTATTGACGGACAATGGCCTTTTTCTCAATCTGATAGACTTCTCGAATATCTTTCACATAAGCTCTCACAGTACTTTCACCGACCGATAGTCGGGATATCTCTCCAAAAGCCAATCATGAATCTGAGCACTACTCAGGTGAGGATATTCTTCTAGCCAAGCAAGTCTCTCCAGTCTTTATAGTGATCTAGTATTTCTTCTTCACCAAAGGTTGTTCAGTGTAAGCTCGTGCCTCATCAAATGTCATTTCTAAATACTTATGGGACAGTTGGCCTTGAGATCTTAAGCTCCTTAGCGATTTGTGCCTTTAGATTTTCTTTTACGTAGTTCATGAATCTTTACATATAACACTAACTTCTCCTCCAAAAGCCTAACCTCCAGTAAAATAACATCAATATCTATTTTACTAAAGTAATAGGTTGATTGAGCAAAAGTATAAAATCTTATCAAGCGAAAACTGTTAACTTTATTATAGCGTTTACAAGAGCTAACAATAGATTGTGCATCAAATTCACTCCAACAGTTTTTATTACAGTGTTAAACCACCATGTCATATACTCACTGTTTCTGTTATCTACATTATTGAAGGCGATATCTATTTTCATTCCTGGGTTGAGAGCGAGAGATCATGAATGTTTTTATGTGTCAATAATTTAAATCTAATATTCTAATTTGTTTTCATGCAGACTGTGTTAGTAAATCAAGCTACACTTAACAGCTGTCAAATTACATTCGTTTGCAGGACAATATATTCTGTGTCAAATCAGTAAATTTATACATATCTTTTCGTCATTCTCCTTAAATTCCCGTAAATCCTCTCCTACAGGCCATTTTCCATCCACTCCCCTACCAGTTTTCTTATTGCATTTCACCTCATGAGAGCGGAAGAATATAGTTGCTTCTTTTACTGTACTCATTTTGTTAATCTCCTTATTCGTCGTTTATCGATGTTTACTTAACACTTACTAATTTTGCCGTTTAATATTCATTGATGTCGTTATGTATACGACGTATGAGGCCTATGAAGCCTAAGCGAACTATTCTATTAGTTGATATCTATCTATGAATATTAGCATCAAAAACAAAGGTAATATTTGATTCTCAAATTATTTAATTTTAATTTTGAAACCTGTTACCTTAAAATTAAAAACTCGTTAATTTTACTTTACGGTTACATCGTTATAAATGGTTTTAGAATCAGATAAATAGTAATGATAATTAGACGAGTAAACATTTTTTTAACATTCCCAAGCATATAGTTATAAATTTACATAATATGATACTAGAAAAACGAAAGGAGGAAAGAACTATGGGAGCAAATGGTTGTTTGTTGTGTGTCAATACCTTTTTGGCAAGTTACACAAATGCTCTTGAGAACCTAGAAGGACGACCCCTAGTTAATGCAATCATGGGATTCCAATCACTTTTAGAAGATTGTGTGGAGCAAGCTGGTCCATGTAATCAATGTGTAGGGAATTTCTTGGACCAGTTAACAGACGCTTTAGCTTTGCCAGGTGTTGGTAATATATTACCAGCAGTTGCGGCCGCCGTTGATCGTGTGGAGGCATGTTTAGGTTTATAGGTAAAAGCTCTTAAAAACAATTAGAGGCTTTTAAAAAGTATTTGAGCATTAAATGATACTACGAAAACAAGTATATTTAGCTGGGGATTATTTTATTATGATCTCCAGCATATAGAACTCAAAAGACTTCTTAAGAAACAACAGGAATTTGTCATCACTTTATAGCAGATAGTATCAAGAAAAAATTATAAGAAAAGGAGCGACCTATTTATGAAGCTTTCAAAAGGGAAATGGAGTAAGTATAAGTTAATGAAAGATGAAAAAGAACTCTCATTATACTTACCAGAAACTAAACTATTTTCTGCAAAGAACTTATGGAATATGATCAGGAAATACAACGAAGTGATCATAAAGCCTTCTCATGGCTCTAACGGGAAAGGAGTAATCCAAGTAACTTCAAAAGGGGAAAGTCGGTATGAAATACATGTTGAAAAGAAAAAAATAATATTGCAAGGTAAAAATCAAACAGTTCATTATCTTATAGAAAACCATCTATCTAACAAAAAAATCTATATCGTACAACAAAGAATACCACTTGCTACCATTAACAATAGTCCATTTGATTTGAGGGTTATGGTACAACGTAAAAAAAAATCCTATAAATGGAGTATGACAGGAATAGCTGCTAAAGTAGCCTTAGATGGTTATTTCGTTACGAATATGGCTCAAAAGATTCTTCCTATTGAACAGGCTATTCAGAGCTCTAACATAGCAGGTGTTAATGTTTCTAATTTATTAAACAAAATCCACAGAATCTCTCTTATAACAGCAAAACAATTAGAAAAATTCTATCCGCATAGACGTACACTTGGACTTGATATTGCAATAGATAAAAATGGAAAACTATGGATTATTGAAGTCAATCTTGAACCTAGCATTTTCCTTTTTAATTTTTTAGAAGATAAAACTATAATCGAAAAAATTAGAGCATTTAATAGAAGATAGAGTTTTGTTATTGAAGATTGGCAAAGCGATACTTTATAGATCAGCAATATCGGTATATCTATAATCAACTTTATAGCCATTGCCAATAATTATGTATAATTAACATAGATACCCTGAATCTAAATTCTATTTTTCCTCAATACACTTCTTTTCACTTGTTGGCTTAGCATTTATATCAACCATGTTATAGCATATTGGGTCCCTTTTTATATCCCACCAATCTTAAACCTTAATAATAGATATTCAGTAAAATTTGTCTTGCTTTGCCGGAAATTATATTTAAAACTTTCTCTTCTCCCCCTGTAGTTTTCGGCTCCTGAAAAAAATAGTAGAAAGTAGCCCTTATAATTTCGATAGAACTTTTTATTGAAATTGTCAAATAATTAATTAAGTTACAAGGTCTTTTCAGTAACATCAGCTATCCACAACATAGAATCTAACATCATATACTTCCCTCTTCTAAAATAAGGAACAGTACATTTTTCATTGTTATTGCCTTGTTCATGAAATAGTGCTTTAAATGTTAAACTAATATCTCATTGCCTATTTCAATAAACACTATTATTAAAATTCTTTTCTATACATATCATCTCATCTTTTAAACTAGAAGAGGCCGTAATTTCACGGCCTCTTTAAAATGTTTTTATGTTACTTAAGCGTAAAATAGAGCCCACCAACTAACAAATGAATAACCATGAGATATTCTCTTCAATTAAATAGTTGAGGAGGTTTACTCTTGACTAAGAGCCCCAATCTAGAATTACGAAAAGAACGAGATTAAAGGATTATTTATTATAAAGCAAATGGACAAACTCAGGTTAAACGGTGCGAAGGTATTGAATGAATAGGATAAGGATACTAATAATGCAGAGAAAACAAACATTTCTAGGGTTTCATTAATTATAGAATATGTGAAGCCTGATGTATCTGAATCGAGGTAGGCTCTATTTCAAATGTAGTGAATCCCAATTTTAATCCAATACCTCTTGCTGAAGTGATATGGAAATGTAAATTGACCACCGTTGATCGTGTCTACCTCGCTCAAGGTTGAGTAAGTCAAATGATGGATTAGCTGTTCTTGTTCAAGAGGACACGAACTCGATCCTTTTTCTTCTAATCTATTTGTTTTCTATAATAGAAAGCGAAATAAATCGAAACACCAATTCAAACAGCAACAATGCTAAAACCAGTAATGTTTTAGGTAGCTTAGCTTCTCCTTCTATTATGGCTCACATCTTATCTCAAAGATATGTAGAAGATCTTCCTTTATATCGACAAGAGAGGCAATTCTTGTACCCCGAACATTTTTTCTGATAACCTCGCTTACCCTAAAGACCAATGGTCCCCTGAGGATATCTTTAGTAAAATAGGATGAAGCCTTATTTATTAGATTTGTTTATTAACTCACTTCCATTCGTCACATGTGTTTGACAAAAACCTTACTTAAAAAGTTTATACTTGAGACATCTCGTTTATCTAATTATTGACTAATATTATCCATTCCTTTCATCTCTCTTTCTAGTTAAAAATCCTTATATTTAAGGAAATTACCCAATCATGTAGGAATACTTTGAATATTATATAAGGATAGATAAAACTTAAAGAGGTGTATAAGAATGGGAATAATACCATGTTTTTGTGAGCTTCCTAGCGGCATAATTGTCATGTGGAGTGGATCAATTAACGAGATTCCAGAGGGGTGGTTGTTATGCGATGGAACAAATGGAACTCCCGATTTACGGGATCGCTTTGTAATGGGAACTAACAATGATGCAGAAATTGGACAAACAGGAGGGAATAACACAATTGCATTAACCGAATCTCAACTTGCTCCCCATACACACACTGGTACTTCTGACCCTGCAGGTGGACATACACACACTGGTACTACTAACAATGCGGGAACCCATACACATGTATATATTGATAGTGGTGTAACCTCAGCTAATAGACAACCTGGAAACATGGCCACTACTATACCTTCTACAACAAATCGAGAAACCCAACCAGATGGAGATCATAATCATAACTTTACAACAGACCCCGAAGAAGATCATACCCACAACTTCACTACAGACGCTGCAGGGGACGGAGAGCCAATTAATATTTTAAATCCTTATTACAAATTGGCTTTTATTATGAAAAGTTAACTACTATATAAATATCTTAAAAGAGGGTCTTGTATAGAAGCATAAATTATAAAAAGCAGACATACCTTTCATTATGCATTATAAATAGCCCTAAATTTGATTTAATTATTCAAATTACGGCTATTTGTGATGTGTATCGGAAGGTACGCTTATTTTTGTGTTACAACAGGAACCACGTGTCAAGCAGCAGACTTTACATAGATGGTTATAAAGGAACTTATGGACGTTAAGTTCCGGACCAATAGGGTAAGATTTAGCCTCAAGCTAATCATTTTTGAAAATATGTAATAACTGCAATTTGTATGTAAGACCTCAGTGATTTTTCCCATGAACAATAAATTTATCACGATAGAATTCCACCACAAAGCCCAGACTTGAAAACTTGATCGGTCATTTCACAGTATCATGGAGTAATATGTTAGCAACAATAAACATTTGAGTGTTTTTTGAAGCCTATTATAACATCCTGGATTATGCTTAAATAATATACTAAAGGGGTAATAGGTTCGCTCCTACCGAAATACCCCCAAAAAATGATTTATTCCTAAAGGTATCTAGATTTTCTTCTAAATGTAATTCACTACAAAGTACCGTAAACATTCGCTTGTATATTTGATACCCAAAACCCCAAATGGATCAGAAAATGATAAATAATAATCAATTTCACTTATATAAATTACCATGTACCTTTTGTAAGTATATAGACAAGTGAAATAAAAATTATCTTTTATGTTTTCCTCATAAATTCTCCCAAGAAACTTGAATGTGTAGATTTCCTAGGATTAATTGTGAGTCTGATATAAGTTAAGTTAATATTTACTTAACGTGCGTCTATTTATATAAAATTATAATTTTTTAATTGTATTTTAAAAAATTATTATTATAAAACTTTTCCTATAAATAATAATTCTAACAATGGTTTATATATTGTTTGAGTCGATTGATATCGTTCCATAATCCGCTCTCTATTTTTTTCAATGTATTCAACACGTTCTAATAATTCCTGATTTAATTGCGGTGAACTGGTTGAAACCACTAGATGTTGGAAGTCCATTAAAGCAGCATAATCAAATACTTTAAATCGATATCCCAATGCAATTGCTGGAACACCGGCTGTTAATGATAACATGTTTGCGTGAAGTTTAAAGTTGATGGTTGCACTGCATTGAGACAATTTTTCCACCAACTCATCTTCAGTATAAAGCTTATGATCGAATGTAACATTTTCTGGATCATTTATTTTTTCAAATAACCTTTGACAATGTGGCCTGTCATTCGTCCAAACAATATAAATGAATATTTTATATCCTAACTGAATTAAACTCTTTGCAGTTTCGACAAGCTGTTCTTCAACTAGACTTTCATTGCCCCCATATAAACGATTGAGTGTAGTACCCCAATTAATCCCAATGACTTTTTCATTGTTTGTACTGATGAAATTCTTGCTAGAACCTTCTAATAGTAAGCCTGGATCACCGATAACTTGTACTTTTTGGAATTTATCATTTCCTAGCATGATTTCAATCACCTTTTTCGTTAATGGTCCTCTTACACCTACAAATAATGCTTTTTCAATAACCTCTTCTAATACAACAATGTCCTTTTGCTTGAAGTTTTGTTCTAATGAAGTTAATTGGCCTTCTAACAATAATTCTAAGTGATTTTCTTCAATCCAATCTAACCCAGAGCCCCATATTATTACAGACTTCCCCTTATTAATGGCATTTTGCAAGATTTGTAGATATCCTGGTAATAAAAGTGATCCTCCCCCTAAAATAACCGTATCATATTTTTCAAGCTTATTAAGATCTATTCCCGGAAATGAAGGAGTAATCTCAATCTGATGAGGATCTAAATATTTACCGCAGGTGTCTCTAAAGATATTCCATAATAATTCGTCACCCAAATTATTAAATCCAATCCAGCCTATATATAATAGTTTTTTCAATTTGTCCTTTCTCCTCCTAATAATTTTGAATAAACTTTTAGAACCTCTATCGTAGTCTTCTGAATATTAAACCTTTCGTTTATGATTTCTCTTGATTCTAATCCAATTAACGGAAGTTGTTCTTTTTCAGATAATAGTTTCCCGATATCCCTACTTAAAGTAAACCGACTGCAAGGCGATATTGAACCATGGTCACCAAAATAATAATTCCAGGCTTCTCCTATATTTTCTTGCGTAACAATTCCGAAATAGCCATGGTTTCCAACCGCCACAACCGGCTTTTCTGAGGCCATTGCCTCTAATGCAACACGACCCGTTCCAACTACACAATCAGCCATAGAATAGTAATCATGCATTTTTCTTTGCTCTCCAACAATATGAATAAAAGAATCCTTGCAGATCTTTTCAATGTATTGTGCTAAATGTCGTATGTCATCCAGCCTATTTCCGTCCCCAACGATTATGACATGAAGATTTGGAATAGACTTTACCTTTAGATCCTTGCAGGCTCTTAAGAATATTGAACACACATTCGCTTTTCCCCATGTTATCCTGCTAGCATAAAGGACGACTATTGAATCACTTGGTATGTTTAATGTTTTTCGTAAGTCTTTATTTGAGGTCTCTTTTGAATGTTCCTCTAAATGAATACCATTAGCTACCATATAAGGATGCTCTACTCCAAATGACTTGATATAGTTACATAATGGCGGACTTACACATATAACTGAATCCGATATTTCAAGAAGCTTACGTATCTCCTCTTTTGGATAGTATGTTCCATGGATCGTTAGAACAGTAGGTATTCCCAAGCTTTTCGCAGACTTCCCTGCTAAATATCCAGAAGGTGTTTGATGAAAATGAACTAAGGAGATATTTTCCTCCGTCATAACTTTTACAATCCTGGAAATATATTCTTCTTCCTGATTTTCTACTAGGTTGAGAGTATTAGGGAACTCAATATGATAAATAGGACAATTTAATGATTCAAAAGATTGAACGAGGCTCCCAACCTTCCTAGCCGCAATGGCAACATACACATTATTATTTAATAATTCTTTTGTCAAACTTAATACATGTGTTTCAGTCCCACCAACATATAACGCATCAAGAACAAATAAAACTCTTGGATTTTTCACTTGTTATCACTTCCATAAAACGTTCTTGAACGCTGTTTTTCATGTAACCGATAGTAATACAGTACCTCTCTTAGGTTTTCAATTTTTAAGTTTGCATTTAAGAACTTTACAATAAATTCATAATCCTCTGCACCACCTATTCGCCTCGTTGGACCACCTAATAGATCAAATACTTTTCCACGAAATAAAATCGTCCCATGACAAACACAATGTTTGCCTAATGCATAGATCTTTCGAATATCTTTTCCATAATACAGCCAATCTGCTACCTTCCCCTTCTCTTTGTCTAAACCGCTAAATGATTTATAATTTGTGCCAATTAAATCGTAATCTGGATTACTTAATAAAAAGTTTACCTGTTTTTCAATTCGAGAAGGATGGGAAATATCATCTGCATCGTTTACTGCAATGTATTCTCCTGAACTCATAAAATAGCCTGTCGTGAGGGCCCCAGCAAATCCTATATTAAATGGAAGATTACAAATAATCGTTTTAAAAGGTGGGTTTGTGTTAGCTAACCATCTTTCTATTGTGTTTTTTGTATCATCAGTCGAGGCATCGTTAACGATTATTACTTCTAAATTTTGATACGTTTGCGATACTAAACCATTCAAACAATCCTCAATGAAAAGTGATGCATTGTAACACGGAATCACCACACTAACCAATCCATCTATTCTTTCCTTCATATTATATTCACCCCTACGACTATAGTATTCTTCTAAAATGATGTCGTGTGTGCTTGTTCATTATTTTTCAAGTTCACCAAAAAAATCTCTGAAAGTGGACAGTTTGTCCAACCAAATTTATCGAAACACTCATATAATTTAAACAGATTAATTATGGAAAGGAGAAAAAACAATGAATGATAGGAGAGATGGACTTTACTATCAACAATTAGATCTTTAGAAGGAAGGACCTTAAATGTAGCAACAAAATATGCCGATGTCTCAGGTATATTAGTTGAGACTAAATCCAACTATATCATTTTGAGATCAGCTAATAACTTTTTCTATGTACCTATAACAAGTATTAATAGTGTAACTTATAAATAAAGGAGTTGATTAATTTGTTTGAATCTTTTTTATCTACACAACTTGAACAATTAATTGGGCAAGACTTAGGTGTAGCAGTTGGAGAAGAAATGTATAGGGGACAATTAGTTTCCGTTACAAACTCAGTTCTAACCTTAGTTGAAGCTTCTGATACCTATGAAAGAGAAACAAGAAATCTTCTCGTTCCTCTGTCTCAGGTAAGTTATTTGCAAGTGAACATATGATAACAATTCTTTTTGAAGGACTTGTGGAACTTACGAAAATTTATGCAATATAGATTTGATACGAAAAAACAGGGATACACGAACTCACAGTATCCTTGTTTTTAACTACTTTTAATCCAAGCTCATAATATTAGTGTAAACGAGCACATTATTCCAGCCCATTTTTCCCACTTTAAACCACTCAAAAATCTGAAATAACCTCTCAGTTAGGATAGATGTCGTACGATACTTTATTGTATAGTTAAGTAACTAACACGAAGGTTAATCGATATGGCCAGAAAAAATGGAGTACGATATACCCAAGAACAAAAGAGGCTATGATCAAACGTATGATGCCCATAAACAATGAATAGGTATCACAAATTTCAGATGATATAGGTGTCTTAGATGCGACGTTGTACTAGTGGCGTAAAGAAGCTCGTGAAGCTAGTGGTCTACGCCAGGTAATGGTCAGACCAGCGACAAATGGAGCAGCCAAGATAATTTTTTAGTCGTAATGGAAACTTTAGCGATGAACGAAGCAGAGCTTGCCGAGTATTATCGTAAAAAAGGTCTGTATCGTGAACAGATTGAAGCATGGAAAAGGGTGTGTCTTCAGGCAAATGATCAGGCATTTGACCAAACAAAGCAGGTGAATGGAGCATTAAAGGAAGAACAGAAGCCAGTTAGGCAATTAGAATAGGAACTACAAAAGGAAGAAAAGGCACTAGCCGAAGCTACAGCTTTATTACTTTTGCAAAAAAAGTCCCAAACGATTTAGGGAGAACCACGAAGACGAATGATTAGCCCGCCAAATCGCGTATTAGCAGTTGAACTCATCTAAGAAGCCAATCAACTTCATATCAGTGTTCGTACCTATGAATGTTGGATGACAGATGGTGATGTGAAGGTTGAACAGCACCCGTTTACAAAAAGATCTATACCAAAAAACAAGTTGTCTGAAGAGGAAAAGAAAGAAATACAAACGGTTGTTTAACAGGAAGAATACGTTTATTTACCACCGACCCAAATTGTTCCAAAGCTTGCGGACAAAGGAACTTATATTGCATCAGAATCTACATTTTATCGTGTATTACGTGAGTAAAAAATGCAGCATCACCGTGGACGTAGCCAAAAGCCTGAGAGGAAAGACCTGAAAGTCATCTAACAACATCACCAAACAAGGTGTGGACATGGGATATTACGGGGCTTGGTGGATCTGCTTTTCAAGACCACGTGTAAGCAAGGATAACCCTTAATCAGAGGCAATGTTTCGGACACTTAAATATAGACCCAATTATCCGTATAAAGGTTTTGTATTACTGACAGAATCTAGGGAATGGGCACAGAAATTTATTCATTGGTATAACGAAGTTCACCTTCATATTAGTTTGAAATTTATGACGCATGCACAGTGTCATTCAGCTGAACACGTAGCTATATTGAGAAAGCGAAAAGAAATATACGAAGCAGTGAAGGTTAAACAACCAAAGCGTTGGGCTAGGGATACAAGGGTTTGGAAATCGATTGAACAGGTAACGCTCAATCCAATGCGATATGACAGCTACAGTAAAATATTAGAAACCATAATATTCCCTTATTTCTGGTGATTTGAATCGAAAAAACGCTTTTCTTTTTGATTCAAATCACCAGACCACCAAGTGCAGTCCGGTAACCTTAGTTGAACTCGGGGATTTAAAACAGTCTATTAAACTAGTAAAGTAACAAAATAAGACAACTATACTGACAAACATCAGGTTTCATGGGACAAATATCCAATTAAAACATCTACTTCTAAAAATATACTAGAAGTATATTCAAATATTATTTGATTGGACAAGTAATGTGGATAGAATTTAACTATTTTGATTGAATAAAGACTTTTTTAGCCTATGAAACAAAAATCCGTTTACTGTCCAAACCTGCTCGCTACTTCAAAAAGAAAAGCGATAATCTTTATTCAGCTATCGCCCCCTTAAGCTCAAGTATATTTCTTTACATTTTATCATACGTTTTCCTTGAAAGGTTATTTTTTCTTTTTTAATGTATTAGCACTCCTACCTATCACGAATATATTGTTTATGAAAGGAGGTGTCAATGTAAATGGGAATACGAATAATTTGTCCTTGTGATTGTTCCGGAACTCTTTCTTTTGCAGAAACAGAAGGTCTGCAGATGACTTTAGATGCAACAATCTGTCCAACTTGTGATGCAGAAGGTAGCATTGTGACATATACGCAAACAGGTGCTAGTTTTCAGTCCACTATTGTAAGACCTTCAAATTGCATTACCCATAATGGTACTACTTTATTATTGGTTTCAGGCGAAGGAACCTTACAAAATAACGCAGGATCTTTCCCTGCAACATTTTACCTAGTTTTATTTGAACGTTCAGGAGATATTCAAGATACATTTGAATTCAGTTTATTTTATTCTGATAACGACAACTTAACCGCTCTTAGATTTGGGAGAAACGTAGATGATGAAAATCTTAGTATTTCTGAATGTCCTGCTGAGTAGTTTCAAACATGTTCCCCGAAACCCGTTATCTTATGATGTGACGAGATCTATTCAGATGACTAAGAAGATTTGTTAAATGCACCCGTCGGATCTAATTCGAAGGTCATTATCTTCAACCAATGCAGTTACCTAAGTGCAACTGCTTGTATTCGAAAGTTAAAAAATGCTTTAAATTGCTGTAAAAGAGTACTTGCATATTTTTGACTATTTATTATTATTGCGTTAAAGCACCGTTCGTAATATAAGGTTAGCTAGGTTTTCTGATTGACCAATTTTAATATGCTCATGGGATTACGGTAGTCGGAGTAGAACGTCGCACCTGCGGGACTTAACATTACACTATGTTCTAACTTTAAACCCTAAGATTCGAAAGTTTGTCAGTTCTCTTTGTATGGAAGTTTTTCAGCCATCTGGCCTATCAGTTAACATACCCCTTTTGGAATGGCTCTAGTCTTCCTTCTGCCGACTCTACCTGTGCTTCGAACCCCATGAACTGTCATTCATGACGCACGCAGGAGTTTAGATGGGATTGTTTCGGGAAACTTGGTTCTATCATTTAAATCCTTCGATGCAATGTTGAAGCTTTTCTAGTAAAACATGCTGTATTTTTACGCTAGAAAGCGTTTATAACAGCACTTGTCGTGCACACCCGTTAGCTTAAGTAAATTTCTACACCTTATCTTCGTAAGGCGACGTTATTTTATTCCACCTCTATCACACATCTATATTACTAAAAGCAGTTAGCACAAACGGTCTTGTACACGAAAATATACATTAATAAAAACAAGTTAAGATGTGGATTAAATGGGATTAAGATGTTCATATGCTGTATTTACAAATCCTCTAGCTACTTCAGGACCAATTACAATGATAAAAATAAGAATATTTCAGTTCTGTTTTTAACCACAGATTTTTTACACATTCAAAACGAACTCACCGATTCTAAAGCAGGATTCTTACATAATTCTGTAGCAGAAGTATGTGGACATACCCTTATATCCCAACTATCAGCCGACCAAAATCCTTGCATTTCTCCATTCATTACTGCAATTTTCTTGCTGATCTCACTTTGACTGATAATTTACTAGAATCATTATTTTTTACGTTCCTTTCCCTCAAGATATTTTTAAATTCGTTTTTCATATCTTGATCTAGAAGATGAACATAGGTATATTTTAATGGTTTACCATAATAGGCTTCTTTTAAGGAAATAATGGGCTGAAGATTGGTTTACAGACGACTGATGAAGATCGATAAGTAATTATCTAATGACCAAATTTTAATAATTCATTTTTAATTTTATTCTCTATTCATGTATTTTTTTAGGTATGTACATAGACAAAAGGGTAAAAAAATCATCACCCTACTCATACTCCCTGTTTCAGAATGTGAATGCTCAGCAATCGTAAATAATCCCGTAGTTCTACAAGCTAATATTTGTTTTGATTGTGAACTAAAAGGCAGTACAGTTACAAATTTTCCAGGCATTCCATCTGTTAGAAGAACAGGGCAAGTAACTGCTGCTATGTCTACAAAAATTCCTGTTTTGAGTCTGATGAAGGAATCATTTGGTGCTCCATCAAGAAACAGATAACACAACAGCATCTGGCCAAATCCAAGACCTAATAATAATCATGAACGGTAAATTGATCGATATTTCTGATTTAAAATAATTAATCTTATTTTATAGGTTGGGTGGAGTAGCTCAAATTATTTTTTTATCTTTTCAACTTGTTCACATTCCGCATATTAATCGATCAATCCTTGTTGAATGTCACCGAGATTTTCTTAGTTTAGAAGGTCTTCTACCGATTGTAAATCTTAAATTCCTTCACCAAGGATCTCGTCTAGATCTCCTTCTTTCGTGGCTTTTTGGATTTTATTAGCAATTAGAACCGTATTTCTTTTATGGCATACTTTTTCACAATTTCTTGGTAATACTGGAAATTCGCTGTCGATGGAACACTGTCAGCTGGAGAGGGCAAAGATCCCACCCTCCAATTTCTGAAAAATAATTTGGACCCGCTTCCTCCGCAATAGATACAACATCATTTGGTTTGCCTTTTCCGCTAACTGCTGCATCAAATTGTAAATGTTTCTTAACTTTGTGGAGTAAAAATGTTCAGGTTGTAAGGTACAGCCTTTGATCAATTCGCCATCTAAAAACAAGGTCCCAATAACGGCTTGTTCAACTTCGATATGAAAGTACGGATTTCGTTCCATCAGCCTTCCCCTCTTTTGATGCCTAAAATTTCTCGAATCCCTGCAAGTGACCGTTCGACTACCTCTTTGCTAGCTGGTTTTTCTTTTATGTTAATAATGTACTTTGTATCATCGCCATTTGGAATCGCTCGGGAGCCATTAACGGGTTTGCATACCAGCTCTGAAATCCGTGGGGGGAATAAGGAGAACTAGCCACATGCTTCCACAAGTTCATTTCCAACTTCGATACGTTTCACCTTTTAACACGGCATGCCATTGATCCACTTTTTCTTGATATAGCTCGAAGGTATTATAATAAAGTGAAACTTCCATCAGTGGGGGATTTTCTTCTTCCCCACTGATTGTTAATTGAACCAATCGGACCTTTACGGGCAGTTGATCCCCACCTATCTTCGTTAAAATATTGCTCAGAACCTTGATTGATTTGTGGGGCTTACTGCCCGTTAAGAGTGGGATAAATAGATATCAACTTAAGTAGTTGGAAATACTTCCCGTTTAGTCATCAAGATGAAAATCCTCCTCTCGGTATGTTCTCTTTCTGCTCTTTTGATTAAGATACAATTCAAACTTTGTTGCGAATAATGTTTCCGGTCGTAAATACTTACTCATAATAGGGTCATTCTTCCGCTCCTCTGTTTTGATGTCTATGACTCTTGTAAAATCTCCCAGTTTAAAGCCCTCGTTAAAGCTAGCTCGAATCAGATCTTTCGTTTTCTTTGAATTCACCTTGTAGTGTGATTTTGTTTCGTTGTTCAAGTATGTAATGATTTCGGCAAAAGGAAGAGATGATTTTTTTGACCTCTGAGTTAATCTCTGATTTAGTCTTTGTAGTAGTCTCTGGTAATGGTTGGTACAAACTAGCGGATGGTGTTACACAGTGTGTCGGATGCAGTTCGTCAGTTTGTCGGATTGAAAATCCCATATTGGCTGTTTCAACTGTACAATCTGTGTCTTTCGGTTCGTCATTCTGTGTGTTTTTGCATCTGACAGCTTGTCTATCCCGGTTGTCCCATTCGTTTTTTCCGATTCATCCCTTTGGTTTGTAGAAAGTGACAGATTGCCACAAAAACCTTCTTCTAATTTTTCATAGTTGATACTATACCATTTGGTTTTGTCCGATCGATTATATTTGGATGATAACAATAGACCCTGTTCTTCTAGAGAACGAATCGTTCGTTCGATTGTTCTCCCAGACCAAAACGTAAATTGGCGTTCCCACTCCTTGTACGAGTTATAAATTCAGTTTCTCCCATAAGTGGTATGTTTGCTGGATATGAGGCAGTAATGAAACTGTTGAATCACAACGGCCTGATTTAAGCCGATTTTCTCTGCTAATGACGGCAGAATAACCATCGGATTTTCTTGGATTAATAGTTTATTTATGGTGCATACCTCCTAGGATTTTTTATTGGTAAAAGTTGAAAGATATAAAGATTACGGGTAATCAGTCCATCCACAGTTACTTTTGGATACACGATGAGAAGCCCCACTGCTTTTGCTTTGATGAACATTCGTTTAAACGTTCGACTTGAAATTCCCCTGCATTCGATGGAGCTTTGGATGCCTTGCAGCAAGTTCGAAATTTTTTTGTACGTGACACCAGGATACATGCTGGAACGAATCAATTGATTGAGACCAATTAATTCACTGTTCGTAAACTCTTGTTTAACCATGTGTAACCCCCTCTCGATATGTTCCTGAAATTCTTTCCCCGTTTTTAACTGTTTTAATTGGTCTAGTGTGGGGTAGAATAATTCAAAGTTTCACAATCCTTCATTAATCTTTAGTGTAGTTTTCCACTACCACCCATTTCGAAATTTCTATTCTAGAAAAATATAGAAGGAGATAGCATAAAATCCCTTTTTTATACACATTTCTTAGGCTAAAATGTCTTCCCAATGAGTATGAAAAAGTACCAATTTCTCGCAAATCTCCTGAAGTTACCCCCCATTCACCCTGAATTGGGGGTAATTCTACGCACAAATTGATTCATTCACGATGAAATGCAGCTTTTTACAAATACGGAAAAATGCCTTATTGCTGTTATGTTTAATGGAGCAAAAAGGCAAAAACAGTTTTTTCGCATACAACACAGCCATCTATAAAGATTTTATGTTCACCAAATTGCCTTAATTAAATAGGTGGATTGACCAGAGAACAATCCGACACACTAGGGGAAGTATCAATCCTTATGACAATGAACATCATTTATTACTCTGAAAAGAAGTTAATTTTAAGGTAATATGCTCCCCTTTAAATAGGCAAATTAAATTAAATCTGGCAATTTAAAGGGAAGTATTTTTGTGTCTAAAAGGCTTAAATGACAAATTCAAACTCCCCTCCCCCTAATTCAGTACTTATAAAATCATCCTCATCATATTCTTATTAAGAAAACAAAAAATCTTATAGACAAACTATTACAATCTATAAATAAATATAAATTTATTAAAGAAGGAGTGTGAAAAAGGTTGCCAAAGGTGAAGGTTGGTTTACGGCCCCTTTTAAGTGGAATTAATTTGCCGACTGTTTTAAAAACAGCTATTCTTCCAGGTGATACAATCGAAAGTTTATTTGTTGCAACCCAGGTCGGAGAAATTTTTTACATAAGAAACGGAAGTGTACAAACTTTTTTAGACATACGGCAACGGATTATCAAACTCGGAGTCTCTAACGGTGGATATGATGAACGAGGCCTATTAGGTTTGGCTTTTCATCCGGGATTTTATTATAACGGTCTGTTTTATCTTCATTATTCAGTTGCCGGTACACAAGGGCCAGGTGCTCTTTCAGGTTCTTTTAGACCTGATCCCTGTAAACCCGATACTTTAAACCTAAAATGGACGAATCGAGAAACCAACTTTGACCATATTGATACGGTTGAGGAATGGATTTTACAGCCAAGTGGTCAACCTCAAAAAAGACGAAGATTACTTAACTTAAGAAGACCGTTCTTTAATCATAACGGGGTCAATAGCTTAAACTTCTCTCCAGAAACAGGAAAACTGATTATTATAACTGGTGATGGCGGTTCCGGTTACGATCCTTTTAATTTAAGTCAAAATCCTATAGAAATTGCCGGAAAAATTCTGGAAATGGACGTAAATAAAATGCCATTCATCAATGATCCCCCTGTAGCTACAAGGTTTAATGAATTGCCAAGACCGATTCAAGAATCTCTATCGGTAATGGCCCTAGGTGTGCGTAACTCTGTAGGGATATCATTTCAGCGATTTTATAATCAGTATATTAAAGTAGTGGGAAATGTCGGTCAGGCAATGATCGAAGCGATTTACTCCTTTGTTCATTATCAACCGGTACCGGTTGTGAGGCTAATCCAAAATTCTCCATATAACAGGAATGGATTAATTAACTTTGGATGGCGAGGATGGGAAGGTGATCTTCCTACTATAACAGTAAAGGGCTGCTCTGAAAATTCGAGATTGGATGAGAAAATTATTGCTTTTTTCGATGAAGCTATTAAAGCGTCCGTGAAGCGTCTTAAGCCTTTAACAAGCTATTATCATCAAGATCCCCGCCCTGATAAGTTTCAGGGAATCTCGCTTACAGGGGTGCAAGTCTATATGGGTAATGGGATTCCTGCTTTAACAGGGAGCGTTGTGTTTACGGACTTTGCCGAGAGTAAAGAATCTCAAAAGAATGTTAGAGGGGTTTTAGCTTATACAAGGGTAAGAACAGACGGGAAGACCAATGATTTTCATGTCATTGAAACGAATGACGATTTTGGATCTCAATTCGCTTATTATACTTCTTTAGGAACAAATTTGAATCAAACGAGATTATACTTGGGGGTTCATGGATCATCTAATGTAACGGATTATAACAAAGGGACTGTTTATGAAATTGTACCTTAAAGGATGACAGGCATCATGAAATCTTTGCCTATTTTTAACAGTTTATTAAAACCAAATGAGAGAGCAAACACGCTCCCTCATTTGGTTTTTTTATCGTCTTATAAACAGGCCTCTGAAATAAAAGGCTACAAAGTAATCTTCCAGATTAGACACTGAATCATTAGGTCATTGACCCGCTTTATGACAAATAGTAGGTTTTTGGCTATATTATAAGAGGCTTCAATCTTTTGAAAAAGAATAACCCCAACTCCATCCAGACCCAACTATATAGAAAAGCAAATAAACAAACACTTCCTGCTGTTATAAATGAAAAGGAATCTGATGCTACAGGACCTAAAACGGGAAAGCGAACCACGTATAGCAGAAACATTATTCCTAATGTTAACAAAATAGCCCCAACAGAAATGATGCTTAATCTCTGCTTAAAAAAGTAGAAGGCTGCACCGATCCCAACCCCTAACAATCCTGTTGTAAAAGGGAAAACGAGTAACTCGCTTGGCAGAAGAAGGAAAAGCAAAAAAATCGTGAGAATATAGGACATTACTCCAAGAGACTTGGAAAACATCGCACAAATTAAAATGGGCAGAGTAGCAAACGGACTAATTAGATAACCGATCCCTGGTAAGAATCCCCCCTGTGCCTGAAGCAGTGCCGAAATGCCAGCGAAAAGAGCACCTAAAATGAGTCTTTTCGTCTTTGTTTCGTTATTAAACGCTAATTGGCTTGATTGGACATCTTCTGAAAGGGACCTTAATAAATACATAGTTCACCACCTCATTCAAAACGGGGCTTGATGCTACAGTATATGAGGATTTAATGGGAAGATGCTTTTAACGTGAGGTCTCATAACTCCATTCCTTTATGCAATTTGGGTAACCCCCTCTCTTTCAAAGCTACGGTGTACTCGGCAATTTTACAGTGAATATTGTACCGACTTGGGATTTACTTTTTACACAAATATCACCTTTATGATTTTTTATAATATTATACGTAACCATTAACCCTAGGCCTGTTCCCTTTTCCTTTGTAGAAATAAACGATTTACCTAAGTTTTTTATTACTTCTTTTGGAATGCCAATCCCATTATCTATTATTTCAATACAGACTTTTTCCGTGCTTTTTCGATTGATATTAACGGTTATTTTTCCATTTTTCCCTATGGCTTCAATGCTATTTTTTATTAGATTGATAAAAACCTGTTTAAGTTGATTTCTATCCCCCAATACGTGAGTGATCTTATCTTCTACATTTATATCAACAGTAATCTTCCGGTCAAAAAGCTCAGTCTTGAATAAAAATAGCGTCTCATTTATAATTTTACAGATATCTACATCGATAAAATCTTCCTTGCTTGGCTTTGAAAAAAAGAGAAGTTCGTTCACAATGTCTTCGATTCGATCGATTTCATCCAAAACAATCTTTAAATATTCACGATACTGATCGTCCTCCGAAATTAACTGTAATAAGCCTTTAATAGAGGTTAATGGATTTCTAATTTCATGTACAATCCCGGATGCGATCTCTCCTAATACAGATAGTTTATCTGATTGGATAAGGAGTTTTTCAGTTGTTTTCTTGTCAGTAATATCATGATAATTTGCCTGTATAAGAAAATGACCATTACATTTAAAAGGAGCAGCTGTGACCTCAACTTCAACAACTTCTCCATTATCTAAGATCAATTTTTGTTCAATCAATTCTGTTACCTGTTGGTATTCAATCGCTCTTTTACAACTCTCTATATATGAAGTTTCATCATCAGGATGTAGATAATTGAATTCTGTCCCTATGAGTTTACTAGAATCTTTCTTTAATAACTGTCCCATTGCTTTATTCGCATATATAATTTTCTTTCCGTCTAAAAGGATTATTGCACTCGCTACATTTTCTATTAACTTATAATAGTCAATTATATTCTCTTCACCGATCACAATCATTTTCTCAACCATCCCCATCAGAAAAAAATTATATCCCATGTGCCTAATTACATAATATTACATTTTAGCAGATTTTTCGACAAAATAAGCATAATTTAAATAAAATTAACAAAAGGTGCCAAGTACTATCCAAATTGGAAGTCCCCGACACCTTATTCTTTAACATGTATTCCTTTTTGAGTAAAACGTAATGGATCATATCGTTTGACCTTATTTAGTCTTTCTTGATCGTACATGCCTACAACAATGATGAGGCTTGCTAAGGCAACTTGTGATAAATCCATATCCAATCGCATGATGACCTGTTAGGTTATATAGAATGGATAAGATGATCGGCGTGAAATGGCCGCCCAGTCCACCCATTATCTCTTCCCGTTGATTTGTGTCAAATTTGTAGACATTCAATTTCCTTCATACCTATCGTAAAAAATAATGGTAAACTATTGATGTGAAGTAGTTCACACCTTTATTTTCATTAATGATTTATTCGCATTTTTTATCCTGCCGGGTCAGGCCTAACATAGTTAAAAGGAGGAAGTTCCATGCCTCAAACATTGAAATCAACAAAAGCAATTCAAATTAAAGAATTACTACGGATTGCCGATCGAACGACCCCTATCACAAAAGATCAATACTTATTTCATGAAGGGGAAAAGGCAGAAGAATTATATTTAATTCTTTCTGGTAAGGTTCAAATCAGCAAAGTGACTGCTGATGGTCGCATTTTAACATTACGTATATGTGGTGAAAGTGATATTTGCGGAGAATTAACCCTTTTCACAGATGAGCCCAAATACCTTTTAAGTGCTAAGGTACTTGAAGACGGAGAAATGGCGATTATCAAGAAAGAGGTTCTCGAAAAAACGATTTTCGAAAATAGCGCTCTTGCCTATGAATTTATGAAATGGATGAGTGATCACTTCCGAAAAACGCAAACAAAATTTCGCGATCTCGTGTTACACGGGAAAAAAGGGGCTCTTTATTCGACTTTAATCCGAATGACCAACAGCTATGGCGTTCATAAAAAAGATGGCATTCTCATTGATCTCCCATTAACGAATCAAAAACTGGGGGATTTTTGTGGAACTTCCAGAGAAAGCACGAATAAGACTTTAAATGAATTAAAACGCGAAGGGATTATTTCGGTTGTGAAAGGAAAAATCACGATTCATGATCTCCAATACTTAAAAAATGAAATTGGTTGTGAAAACTGTCCCGCCGTTTATTGTAATATTGAATAAGCACTAGATGATGCTCATCAAGAAATGCTTAGCCACTAGATGGGAACTCAATTAGTTCCTTTTTTTGGCTTTTTCTGCTAAAAGATGAACCATTAGAGACAGTTGGATGAAAAACCCTTCGAAAATGGGGGCATTCCGGATTAATGTTTAATGTTTTTCTAGCTATCTCTAAGTCAATAGAAAAAACACCATCCGTTGTTCTGAATGGTGCTTGTCAATTCTTTTTCTATTAACCTACAGAAGCCGTTTCCTCTTCAAGAGTTCCAGCTGGACCAAAGAATTCATAGTGAATGTTGTCTAGTGATACTCCCCATTCTTGAAGATTGCGGTACACGGATTTCATAAATGGCACTGGACCACAGAAATAGAAATCGGCTTTATTATCTTGAAGGACGGTTTGTAACCATTCTAAATCAATAAATCCATCTTTATCATAATGACCTGCTTCACGATCACTTTCAGTTGGTGAGGAATAGGCAACATAGCTTTTCACGTTTTCATTTTGACTAGCAAGTTCTGCCACTTCATCTTTTAGTGCATGAACATGACTATTTATAGCTCCATGAATAAACGTAACTTCTCTTTCTGGTTGTTTTTCGACAATTGTTTTCAACATACTAACCATTGGTGTTAAGCCAACACCACCACTCAAAAGAACAACAGGCGTTGCTTTTTCCTCAAGTACAAAGGCTCCTGCTGGTGCACTAACTGGGATGATATCGCCTTCATTCACTTCCTTGTGAAGATAATTCGAAACAACCCCTTGATCTTCGCGTTTTACACTAATTCGGTAATAATCTTTACCAGACGCATCTGACAAACTATAATGGCGTAGGCTCGTAAATTTTTCGTTTTCAGGCTTAACCTTTACTGTAATATATTGACCTGCTTGATAAGATGCAACGGCTCCCCCATCTTCAGGTTTTAGATAAAAGGAAGTAATCACGTCACTTTCCTTCACCTTTTTATCAACGACAAAGTTTCTGAATCCTTTCCAGCCTCCTGGCTGTTCAGCTGCTTCATCATACATTTCTTGCTCAATTCCGATAAACGCATCTGCGATCACACCGTAGGCTTCTGCCCAAGCATTGATAATATCATCTGTCGCAGCATCTCCTAGCACATCTTTAATTGCTCCCAGTAAATTTTCTCCAACAATTGGGTAGTGCTCAGGTAAAACGCCCAATGCTCTGTGTTTTGTGCCGATCTGTTTGACTACTGGGATAATCGCTCCGAGGTTATCGATATTAGCAGCCGCCGCATATACCGTATTCGCCAATGCTGTTTGTTGTCTCCCTTGTTTCTGATTCGCATGGTTAAAAATATTCAATAATTCTGGATGATTGCTAAACATTCTTTCATAAAAGCGGGTTGTAATTGCCTTTCCGTATTTTTCTAATACAGGAACCGTGCTTTTTACAATTTCAATGGTCTTCTCACTTAACATAATACATCCACCTTTTATCATTTAATTTATTTAAAGATTCATTTTATCTACATGTTTAATAATATAACGACAGTGGAAATAAAGATATATTCTAAATGCATCTTTCATAAAGTTGTCACAATTTCACTAAATTTTATTAAATGTTATACTATAGAAGAGTCTCGAATGAGAAGGAGTTTTCAAAATGAGGTTAACGAATTACTCGGATTATGCTTTACGAGTATTAATTTATTTAGCGGTAAAAAATAATAATGAATTGGCTACAATTAAAGAGATAGCAGATAGCTACGATATTTCAAAAAATCATTTAATGAAAATTATTCATGATCTAGGGAAACTAGGATTTATTGAAACCATAAGAGGAAGAAATGGCGGTATTCGACTTGCGATACAACCTAAGGATATAAATATTGGTGAAGTGGTTTCAAAAACGGAAGAGGATTTTCACATTGTTGAGTGTTTTGATAAAGGAAAAAACTATTGTATTATTACACCCGCATGTAAATTAAAACATGTTCTACACGAAGCCCTCCAAGCATTTATTGCTGTCTTGAAACAATATACATTGGAAGACCTCGTTCAAAACAAAGATGACCTTTATTCTCTGCTGAAGTAAAGGGAAAGGCGCTAAAGCCCCTTGTTCTGGGAAAAAGTCTCTACAAAGGCTCGAGAGGCTTTCCTACTACTAATCATTATTTTGAATGAACTTCTCAGTACCCTCTCCCCTCCAGCTTGAACGTTTTATGACGACAAAAATGAATGTAAATGAATCATAGATTTCCAATCACATGACAGATTCAAAATTTTCTCATGTTCCCCTTATAACTATGATCGTTTATGAAAAGGTCTAATGGGTCCAGTTTGCGATTCTTTTTAAATGATAGAGAGGTAGAATTATATGACATGTTTCAATTAGCGATACGTTTATTACCTTTTAAGCCAGATAAATTAAAACATGCCGAGCACTTTTCTAAAGGTATCTAAATAAGTGCTCGGCATTCTATTTTTCCCATTGATGACGTAACGTTCACTTTTTTATGAAAACCATCTATTTCTTCAGATCTAGTTTATAATCATTTTCCCTTTGACGACTACTTTGTTTGCACACTGTCCTGTGAGCAGAAGGGACAAATGACCTTCAGGACTTTCCTCTGCTTCTGCCTGGACATAGATGGTTTGGTTGGCATAAACAGGGTGGAGAAATTTCATTTCATAATGGGTTATTCTCATTCCTTTATGAATCCAATCATTGGCGAGGTTTTGAACAAGAGCCATCGTTAACATTCCGTGGGCGATCGGTGCATGAAATCCATACCGTTCCGCTTCTTTTGTATCGAGGTGGATCTCGTTAAAGTCTCCTGAGAGGATTGCATATTTCCTAATCATTTCGTTTGTCATCGTAAATGTACGACGAATTCGGACACACATTGAAAACACTCTCTTCCTTTCATGTCATACCCAATCAATGATTGGTTATATAACAGGTAGTTCCCTTTTTGGCGTTCTTGGTCAAGTGTCACGACACAGCGGTACGGTTCTCCAATCGCAAGGTCAACAACACATGTACAGGATTGTTTTCGGTGGATTGGCACTCCCTTATAATGCCATGGCACTTCGATTTCACGATAGAAAACACTCGGAAAAGTAGGAGGTATTCTTGTCTGCTTGCCAAAAATAGCTTCGTAGTCTTGTAGCATTTTTTCTGTAATCGTAACGATAGCAGTCACTGTTTTCATCGCAAACTCTCCCATAATATCGCCATTCCAATCCCTCCACCAATTCCAATTGCTGAAACGGTATAGTTAGCTTTTTTGCGTTGCACTTCATGAAATAATCTTGTGACAAGGATCGCACCGGATGCTCCATACGGATGACCAAGCGCGATCGCACCCCCTTTTCGGTTGATTTTTTCATATGGAATATTCAGCTCATTGGCAAAAGCCACGACCTTTGAAGCAAACGCCTCATTGATTTCAAAGAGATCAATGTCCTTTTCCTGAAGTGATTGTTTCTGTAATAAGTGACGAACAGCTGGAATTGGTCCAAAAGCTGGATAATTGGGATCCACGCCTATGACAGCACTGTCGACAAAACGTAGAATTGGCTCAAACCCCAGCTCCTCTGCTTTTTCCTCTGACATGATAAGAACAGCCGCAGCCCCGTCATTGATGCCACAACAATTCCCTAGTGTAACCGTCCCTTCCTCCTTGAAACAAGGAGACAAACGCCGAAGCATCCTGTCATAATTCAACTTAGGATTGACCCCTTCATCATGAATAGGAATATCCGGGATTTTGACAAGTTCGTCCCTATAATGACCGGCATTGAGGGCTTGTATAGCCCGCTGATAGCTTAGTAATGCATATTCATCTTGCATCTCGCGCGTAATTCCGTATTTTTCAGCGACATTCTCTGCGGCAATCCCCATCTCAGGGTCACCGATCCACTCAGGCGAAAAGCGAGCTCTTTGTTGAAAAGGAGATTGACTTGTACTCTCTACCCCTCCAGCAATATAAACATGTCCTGCTCCGCCTTGAATTAAATGACAAGCAAGGCGAATCGCTTCTAATCCAGAACCGCATTGTCGATCAATCGTGACCCCTGGAATGGAAACAGGCAGTCCGCTTTCCAGTGCAGAAAGCCTCGCGATATTGCCGCCAGGTCCGACGACATTTCCTAAAATGACATCATCGACCACAGTTGGTAGATCCTGTACAAGCTCTCTTATAACAAAGGCGGCAAGTTGTTCTGGTGGGTAATCCTTTAAAAGACCATCTTTTTTACCTATTATGGTCCGTTTTGCATTTACAACAACTGCCTTAGGCATGCTGAGACCTTCTCCTTTCTAGTAACATATTTATTTCTTTAACAAAACCATTTTCTTACCTCTTGACGGGAAATCTTTCCTCCTGTTGTATAAGGGAATACTTCAGTCTTCTTCCATAATCTTGGAACTTTATAGGAGGTGAGATGCTCTAAACAATAACGTTTCAAAGCGTCAAGTGATACATTCCCTTTAATACAGGCAGCCACTTTTTCACCCCAGTGTTCATCCTTGACTCCTAACACAACCGCTTCCTCAACACCCTCACACTTTTTTAACACCTGTTCAATTTCCTGTGGGTAAATATTAATTCCGCCATACAAAATCATGTCATTTTGTCTGCCAAGAATATAGAAATATCCGTCTTCATCTCTTTTGGCAACGTCATAAACAGTTGCCCACTCTCCTTGAAGAACTTTGTTCGTTTCTTCCTCATTATTGATGTAGCCGTCAAAAAGCATCTTACTTTTCACATACAAAATTCCTTCTTCCCCGACTTCTACTTCCTGACCATGTTGGTTACGAATGCTTAATTCAACATTATGAAAAGCACGTCCCACTGAGTTAGCAAATTTATGTTGTTCCTCATTTTTTAGCAACGTAACATAGCTTAGTTCAGAAGATCCATAAAACTCATAAAAGCTGGCATTCGGAAACCGTTTCCTCATTTCTTGCTTCGTACTTGGCAGCCACTTTGCCCCTGTGGAGAGAATACGGACGGATCCATCGTATGTATGGCCTGCTTCGATTAACGCCTGAAGCATGGTTGGCACAACATAAATCGTGGAAATGGGAAAAGTTTGTAAGTGGGACATGAATTGTGATGGATTAAATTTTTTTAGCACATAGATCGTTCCTCCATAGAAAAGAGTTCCCAAAGCTCCAAATAAAAAAGTGGAACTAATAAAGGAACCGGGGATTAAAGCATGATCTCCTGGCTCAATCCCGATGTCTACAGTATTGCACGGGAAGCTTTCAACCCATGATTTCTGGGAGCGAACAAATGCCTTTGGTTTTCCAGTTGACCCAGAGGTAAACCCGATATAAAACGGGGCATTGTCTTGCCCTCTTGTCCATTCACGCCCCTTATCAAGCCAGTTTTCTACTTCATCAGAATACAGAACTTTTTCCCGATATGTTTGGAAAATAGGTTTCATTTTCACATCTGCAATAATGAGATCTGGTGTCGTTTGTTGGAGCCGTTCCGCTATTTCCCCCTCTTTCCAGCGTATATCCCCGACAATATTGGCCCATCCCGCCTCACATGCACCGGCAAACAGTTGTAAAAAGAGATACCCATTAGGTAAAAATAAAGCAACTCTTTTCGTCACAGCCTCTTCTGTTGAAAGAGCTGCCGCTGCTCTTTGGACATCCTCGTGCCATTCTCGGTATGAGACCACTTTTTCGTCGGTTATAACGGCAGGCTGATTAGGGAATTTCTTAGCATATTTTTGATAAGGGCTTGTGACACGCATTTAAGCACTTACCTCTTTTCTAAAAGGAGCTACATTCATGAGTTTTACGGCTAGAATGGAAGCAACCACGACTTTCGTGATATCTCCAGGTAAAAAGACTAGGCTTGTCAACATTCCTTCTACAAGCGAAATATTCATCATAAAGGCTTGAATTGGAATCCCGAACAAATAAACAACAAAGATTCCGCCAAACAGATTAATCAGCAAGAGTCTCATAAACTTTCCTTCTTTTAATCGATAAGCAAACCAGCCAATCACAAAGGCCCCTGCCACATACCCTAGCAAGTAACCCGCAGAAGGCCCAACAAGTACGCCGATTCCCCCTCGTCCCCCGGATAAAAGCGGAAGTCCTGCTATGACTAATGATAAAAACAAGATTTGGCTAAGAGCTGCATATTTCGCACCAAAGCGAGCACCAAGTACACTTCCAGCTAACATGACTCCTAAGGACTGTAACGTGATCGGCACGGGTGAAATCCCAATAAAGATTGGTGGCATCATTCCTAAGACCCCCATAATGGTCGCAAACATAGAAACATAGATTAGCTTTTTTAACTTCATATTATGTAAACCTTCTTTCTCTATAAGTTTACATTATTATAGTATCTCTTCGAATTATTTGTAAAGGATAAATATTCTGATTGACTAAGAGACAATAAAAGGCTAGAACCCATTACGGTAACACCTTCATAAAAGTGGGTTCTGACCTTCGATTGAATCAATGAACATCTATTCAAATTATTCCTATTTGTTGTAACGTTTTTTTAACTTTCTTAGCTTTTTACTAATTATAAAAAAACCAACAAAACGATTTTGTTGGTTTTTAGAGAGAAACAAAGGGAGTTAACCCTTTGCATTCTTAGAATAGATCGGTTATTTTTTCGAATTCGTTTAATGGATCTTGTGATTTTGAATGGATTTTTATAAAATCTGGTTTTGCTGCTTCAAAAGCTATTTCTAAGTTGGGATCAAACTGTGTTCCGAACCCTATTTCAATATTACGGAACGCTTCTTCAGTGGACACCTCATTTCGATAAGCTCTTGTCGATGTCATGGCATCAAAAGCATCCGCAACCGCTAATATTCGAGCCTCTAAAGGAATTTCTTCTCCTTTGGCTCTTGTCGGATATCCTTTCCCATCCCATCTTTCATGATGAAGTAAGACTCCGCTTTTCAATCCCCCTAACCCATCAACTTTTTCAAGCATCTGTGTACCAAACGTTGTATGTGTTTTAATCACTTCATATTCTTTGTCCGTTAATTTCATAGGCTTTGATAATATATGCTCAGGAATATTAATTTTACCTATATCATGAAGAAGTCCACTTAATCTTAAGTGTTTCAGTTTTTGTGGTTCTTGATATTCAGGGAGTTTCTTAGCAATGGCTACCGCATATTGACTTACCCTTTCACTGTGACCATATGTGTATGGATCCTTTGCCTCAACAGCGACAATAAAGCTTTGGACGACTTGTTCAATGGTTCTTTCCATAGACTGGATTACCGTATTTACTTGCTCCATATGAAGCTGATTCAGCCTATTTAATAACAAATATCCTAATGTCGCAACAATGATGTATAGTAAAAATCGATTAGAAATGTCTATGTTATCTACAGCAAAAGAATCTATAGGAAAATAAATACTTACTACGGCCAGACAAAACAAACCGATTAACGAATAGGTAATCGATAAATAACGATTTCCATATAAAGCGCTAATCACTGGAATAAGAAGGAAGTAACTCCAACTCTCTGTATAGCCAGATCCAAGGTACAGGCAGATTATGACAAAGACAGTAAATAAAAGCACAAAATGTTTCAAATTACCTTGGGAAAGATTAGTAGAACGGTAAAAAAGAAAAACTCCTACCCATACGGTAATACATAGAATTAATATATTCAGGTTTGCGCGTGAATAAGGAAGATTAAACAATTGGAAAATTGTATTCCAAATGATACTGAGCAAAATATAAATAAAAGATATAAGTAGAATTTTTTGGTTTAAATTTTTATTATGTTTTTTAAGTAATTCTTGTAATAGCTGTTCCTTTTCTTTTAAGTCATGATTCATGATGTTTCATCCTAATTCTTTTATTTTGTAGATCGTTCATTTAGTAGATTTAAAACTTATACTAAAAAATTTTATCATTTTTGTGTCTAATTAACTACAGTTTATTAATTTTCAGTAAAACTTTCGTTTAATTACTTCCAAATCGCA
The DNA here is from genome assembly GCF_036670015.1 of Niallia sp. XMNu-256. Lineage (NCBI taxonomy): Bacteria > Bacillati > Bacillota > Bacilli > Caryophanales > Bacillaceae > Niallia > Niallia sp. XMNu-256. The sequence goes on along the minus strand of NZ_CP137636.1, from coordinate 2,035,855 downwards.
TCAAACTCTCCTTTAATATAATAGTAGGGAAACTATTTTAGGAGAGTGTTCAGATGGATTTGAATACAGAATATTATTTTAGATGTGCAGATGGAATTCTTCGGGAAGAAGCGATCGCATTGCACCATAAGCGCTATCAAGAAGTTGGTTTTTTTAATAAAAATGTAGATGATCCTTATAAAGACTCCTCCACCTATTTCATTGTGCAGACGGTCGATCAGGAAGAAGTCGTTGGCGTTACCCGGCTTATCTTCATGCCCATCGATGAGTTGCCGACAATCAAACACTTCCATATTAATGATAATAAAATATTTAAAATATTCGGAAATAACAAATGCAAGTATGCGGAAATTAGTGCCTTTACGAAAATGCCAAAACATGATGTAGGATTAGGACTGATTAAAACGGTTTTAACTTATTCATTGAATTACGGACTCACCCATTGGATTTGTTGTATTGATGAAAGGGTTTATAATTATATGCATCGTATTTTTAAATTTCCCTTTGAAGTGATCGGAGAACAGGACGTTTATCTAGGTTCCATTACGATTCCTTGTTTGTTAAACTTATCCGAGTGTCTTACCACATTAAAGGATAAGCGTCGACCTTTATATGACTATTTAACTGAAAATGTAGAAATGACAATGGAGGCAGTACAGTAATGATTAAAGAACAATTTATTCGAAATCTAGGAATTATGACAGAAGAGGAAATACAGAAGCTCCACCGCACAACCATTGCGATTGCAGGATGTGGATGTATCGGCGGATTTTCAGCAGGCTTACTAGCTCGTATGGGGATTGGTACGTTTATTTTAGCGGATCCTGATGTGTTTGATGTTTCAAATATTAATCGTCAATGCGCCGCAACCCATCATACAGTAGGACAGAAAAAAGTAGACGCTTTAAAAAATCATTTACTTTCTATTAATCCATATCTTGAAATTATTTGTTATGCGAATGGAGTAAATGAGGAGAATGCAGAAGCTTTTGTAAATGAAGCCGATTACGTGATTGATGCAATTGATTATTTTGCTTTTCCTGAAGCTGTTTCTCTCCACCGAGCAACTCGTAAGAAAAACTTATTTGTCACTACTGCAGTAGCTCTTGGTTTTGGAACGTCTGTATTAACCTTTTCTCCACATGGAGTAAAGCTTGAAGAATACATTGGGCTGCCTGAAGATATTTCTATTAAAGATTTAAAAGGGCAAACATTCCCTCCTGCAGGCTATAGTCAATCCCTTCCCGCGTACGCAACTGAGGATAAATTAACCGAATGGCTTTCAAATGGTACAATCCCAACCATTAGTGTCGGACAAGCATTAGGGCCAGGTGTTCTAGTTTCTCAACTCGTTTTACACGTATTAGGACGAAAAAAACCTCCGATTGTTCCAGAATCTTATCAAATGCAATTTGAATAAAGTGAAACTTCCATCCGTAGGGGTTCTCTCATCCCCCACAGACGGTTATCACGTAGAGCCTGATTGATTTATCTAAAGGCTAAAGCCCAAAGATAAATCTTATTTCACCAATCGGAGCTTTACTGTCAGTTGTCCCCACCTTTCTTCTATAATCATACTTAGAATCTTGAGGCGGGGGTCTTACTTCCCCTTAAACCTGATAAACATTTTTTCGAAAAACCACCTCTTTATAGCAACTTTGTGGAGGTAGTTTTTTCTTCAAAATATGAATTCTGATTCATCAATACGAGTAATAGCGAACACCTTTCTGCAAACGATTAACTGGCTATTTCCCAACCTCTGGATCAGGATAATCAAACCCCTTCGTATCCACTGTGACTGATTTCATCTTCTGATCTTTCAATGGTTTATCGCTACGATCACGTTCAACAGAAACAATCTCATCCACGACTTCCATTCCCTCTATTACTTTACCGAAAGCAGCATACTGTCCGTTAAGATGCGGGGCCTCTTTGACCGTGATGAAAAATTGAGAACTTGCTGAGTTTGGATCATTAGAACGTGCCATAGAAATGACTCCTCGTTCGTGGTTCAAATGATTTTCAATTCCGTTTTCGGAGAATTCGCCTTCAATGGTATATCCCGCTCCGCCTGTCCCATTTCCTTCAGGATCTCCTCCTTGAATCATGAAATCAGGAATCACCCGGTGGAAAATCAGCCCATCATAAAAACCTTTTTCCACTAAGGATACAAAATTAGCTACCGTATTAGGAGCTGCAGAAGGATCTAATTCAATCACGATCTTCTCATCATTCTCCATTGTAATAGTCACAACTGGTTTTTCTGTAACAGAAGATGAATAATTGGACCCTTTCCGAGATTCATTTAAAGCATTCTCTCCTTTCTGTCCACTTTCTCCTTGTGTGCCACAACCTGTTAAAACAAAGATTACAACAATCATGATAAAGCTGAAAAATCCTTTATAACGTGAAAGCATATTATCTTATCAACCTCCAATTATGTATTCAGCTATAAAAAAAGCTGATTTACGAAAAGGGCACGTTCTTTAGGGTGGTCTGTGCGCTATATAAACCTATCCTCAATCGTTTTCTAAATTCAAATGTTCACGACTGGCTTTTTTGCTTTTTTTCCGTACGTTCTAGAATAAAGATGCCTATTTGTCCAACCCATATGCAAGGTAAAGTGAAATTTCCATCAGCGGGGAGTTATCTCATTCCCACGGATGGTTAGTTGAACGGATCGGAGCTTTACGGGCAGTTGTCCCCCATCCACCTTCTTCATTTATTGTACTGAGAATCTTGAGATGAAGGGCTTACTGCCCGTTAAGCCTGATAAGAACCGATACTTATATGTATAAAAAAAGCTCAAGACCAATGTTAAAGGCTGCGAGCGTCACAGCAATAACCCCTACAAAGCTTTAAAAACGAAAAAACCAATGCAATGTTTTTTTCGATTTACCCATCCTATCTCCTTTAAATGAAAAAGAGACAAAAACAACTTATTCTTGGGATGAGGGATTGAACTTTTCCCTTTTAACGGTTAAGATGTTTATCTCCTCACCGTATTTTGTACGAATGGTCTTTCTTGCAGCTGCAGGGGTTCTCGCCTTAACCTGCTTTGTTCTTTTTTCTCCATTTACTTCTATTTCAACCACAAAGCATTCTGCTCCACATTGCATGTGAATTCCTCCGTTATAAAATCTCTATCTTTATTCAGATTCGTCTGGTTATAGTGTAATAGATTTTATAAAAGCATTGCAATGTAATCGCTCAAATACATGCGGTTTATTAGGCAAAGTAACCGGGCTTATCGATTCATTATTGAGCGTACATTAACCTTTTGTTCATTTGCTGCTGAATGAATTGATGACTAACTTTTACAATTTGTTCTTTGTCATAATCCATGGATGCTACATGATAAGAGTTTTGTAAAATAACCTTTTCCTTTTTGTCTGACCCAATATGACCAATTATATAATCGGTATTTTCAGGTGGTACAACATGATCCTTGGCTGATTGAATCCCTAAAACGGGGCATTGAATAGATGGCAATAAAGCAGGGATTGTTCCCATAATCTTTTGGAGTTGGTGAATGGATTTTAAAGGTGCAAGGTCATATGTGATTTCATGAACATTTTTCATATGAATATCTGGATTTCCTTCCGAAATAAATCTTGGTTCGATTGCTTCCTTTAATGAATCATATGTTGGAACTTGTAAAGCTGGATTAATTAATATAATCCCTTTCAAGTCACGATATTTATGTGCGAGCTTCAGTGTTAATGCCCCACCCATGGATTGGCCGATCACGATAATGTTTGTGCAGTGTTTTTTCAATTCTTGATATCCATGTTCTAGTGATTCAAACCAGTCATCATGAGTGCAATTTTCTAAATCACGGTAGTGGGTACCATGCCCTTTCAATCTAATTGCAGAAACCGTATACCCATATCGAGCCAGATTTTCACCTAAATAACGCATGCTTTGCGGAGTGCCCATAAAGCCATGCGAAATAAGAACACCGATTTCACTTCCCTTAAAATAAAAAGGTTCTGCTCCTTTTATCACTTGGAAATTCTCTCTCATTATTAGTACCCTCCTCTAATATTCTATACATATAAAATTAGACATTGAATCTAAAAAATAGTTGATTTACTTAAATAGTCTGTTGATGATACCTTTTACATTAAACTTATTATTCCTACCTGTCAACTATAAATTAAATGATATGAAATACAGGCACTAATGTTTCAAAGGGAACGGTTGAAAAATGATCCCTATGTTTCCTGTGAAAAATGTTTAAATAAGTGCTGTTTTTTTCACTTTATCAGGGCATTACTAAATAGATAAGATAAGCGAGTAAATGTAGAGGTGTCCTAAATGATTCAAAAGAAGAAAAATAATGTCCCGTTAATCTTCTCGATTATGCTTGGGTATGCATTAACCTATATGGATAAAAATATGATTGCCACTGCCATTATTCCGATCGAAGCGGAATTAGGCTTAAACCCTAGCCAATCAGGATTATTAATGAGTATGTTTTTCATCGGGTATACCGTAATGCAATTTCCAAGTGGTTGGCTCTCTGATAAAATTGGCCCTAAAAAAGTATTAGTAATGTCGATTGGTACGATTCTGATCGCAACCTTTTTCTTTGGTTTTGTTCAGACATTAGGATTACTAATGATCGTTCGATTAATTGCAGGACTTGGTCATGCGGGGGTTCCTACAAGCTCAACAAAGGTTGTAGCCAATAACATTGAACCTAAACAAAAAATGTTTGTCCAATCATTAATCTTATCCACTTCAGGTATTGGCGGAATCCTTTCCTTCACATTAGGTTCTACGCTAATTAATATGAATTGGCGATATGCTTACTTTGGACTAGCCATATTATATGCAGTTTCTATCCTTATGATCTTTATCTTCTTTCCAAAACAGGAAAAGGCTCCACGAGGAAAAAAGGAGAACAAGATTCCAATCAGTGATGTGTTTAAAGACAAAAATGTGTTTATCTTATTTGCCGCACTCCTTTTTCTAAATATCGTTCTGTACGGTTACCTTTCCTGGTTGCCATCATTTTATGGAGCTAATTTCGGGTTTGGTATAAAAGAAATTAGCATGATTTTAGGTGTCAATGCCATTTTAATGAGTGTTGGTGCATTAAGTTCTAGTTTTATAGTGGATAAAGTTTTTAAGGGAAATAATAAGCTGTTTGCTTTAATAAGTGTAATCATATGTGCACTTGCATTTATCGCTTTTGCTCTAGCTAGTAACTTAGTGGTTGTGATTATTATGATGTTTATATTCACACTTACATCGAATGCGACATTCGTTACTTTGTTTAGTTGGCCACATAAATTAATTCGTCAAGAGATAATCGGCTCGTCGATCGCTATTATTAATATAGGTTCGACGTTTGGAGGTTTCCTCTCTCCTATTATTACTGGCTATTTAATTACCGCGTTTGGTGGTAACTATAATGTTGCTTTTATTGCAATGGGAATAAGTGCCGTGATTTGTGGATTCATTATTTTACTAGTAAGAACAAAGCAAGTAAATACCGGGGAAGTTAAAGGAACCTAATTGTCTTAGTCACATGAACTTGTTTCATTTGTGATTGGGAGCGATATTATGAAAAAATATTACGTAAATGAGTGCGTTTCTTCAGTCGGAAGAGACGCATTTTTTTACTTAACATAGCTATATTGATGATGCTATTGTATGATATTTAATGTCACTGTTAGGAGGAATCAAAATGGGGCATACAATGTTTGCATCAGATGGAATGTTTATGCTTTTAACTTTTTTACCTATTATTTTTTATTTAGTCGTTGTTGTTTTTGCTATTTATTTTGTCATTAAATTAATTAGGTTTATGAATGAAAAGACAAGATTAGACCGTGAAAGAAACGAGAAACTTAGTGAATTAATTAAAGCACTAAAGGATGAGTAGTCTACTTGAAACATTAATGATGATTCTAGCGAAGTAGGGAACTTATAGGGATTGCTAATGCGTTGGTCGTAAAGGCGAGAACCGTGTATTTGCGGACATTAAGTGCTACGACTAGAACTAGCAACATTCTTCACGCCAAGTAAAGAAATACATACTGTACTGCACCTAAACCATATAAACGGATCAAAAAATCACTTGTCATACTAAGCATTGGCCTCATTGGTTTAGTTAGTCTTTGGAAACTCGTTTTTATTATTGCCTGGGAAAAAGACGGATAGAACGTTAGTTTGCATAGAAGAAAGGCACACAAATTATGGAGGTGTAGTAATCTTGTTGGAAACTAAGATCATTTTAGAAAATATAGGTATGAATGGCAAAGCGATAGGTTCATTGCTTTTAGGCATTGTATCTACTTTTGGAATATTTCTAGTAGGTTATGGAGGAATTCTTAGTATAGCAGGTCTTCTACTTGGGTTATTCGCTTTAACAGAAATTAAAAAGTTTAAATTGAAAGGAAGAATATCAGCCGTTATTGGGGTAATTTTAAATTGTATAGGAATTATTAGTTTATTGTATTAGATATTCGGACGAAAAATTGGAAACTCGGACAATAATGGGTTCTACTCTTCACGAAATAAAATCTTAATTTTTACTAATAAACACTGACCCTTTTTATTTTATAAATGGGATCAGTGTTTATTTATGTTCAACTGTATTATTTCCGTAAAATCTTTTCCATCGCTTTTCCCTTTGCTAGCTCATCAATCAGCTTATCCAAATAACGAATTTCCTGCATCGTGGGTTCTTCGATGTCTTCAACTCTGACACCGCAAACTACACCTTTGATCAAAGCCCGGGAAGGATTTAGTTGGGGAGCCTCCGCAAAGAATGCCTCAAAGTCTGTCTGTTTTTCCAAAAGCGCTTCTAACCCTTCCTGACTGTATCCAGTCAACCAACGGATAATTTCATCAACCTCCGCTTTCGTACGTCTCTTCCTCTCCGCTTTCGTTATGTAATGAGGATAAACACTTGCGAAGCTCGTTGTATATATTCGATGTTTGGTCATAAGACACCTCCCTTATTCATTTCTATATTATCGTTCAACAAGAACAAAGAGACCCAACAAAGTAACGATCCGTTCTAGCAAGCAACCTTATACTCTAGAACACAACAGAACTCTTGTATTACTGAGGTAGATTAAGCTGCCAAGACACACCAAAACGATCATTTAGCCAACCAAACTTCTTACTGAAACCATAATCACCCATTGGCATAAGGGCTTGGCCACCATCCATCAATTGATGATAAAGATTATTTATTTCCTCTTCTGTATCGCAAGCAACATAGATTGAGAACGAAGGCGTAAAAGAAAACTCATGTTTGACATTACTATCGATACACATGAATTCCTGGCCTTTAATCGTAAAGGTTGCCTGCATCACCGTTCCTTCTTCCCCAGCTTCATTAGCCCCATATCGAACGATGCTATTAATTTCTGAATCCTCCATTAACGATGTATAATAATTCATCGCTTCTTCTGCTTTCCCATCTTGAAACATTAAAAACGGAATAACTTTTGTCATTTTATTCACCCTCACTCGAATATGTAATCGTTGCTCCCCATTGTAAACGAAAAGCCCCGATTGTTGAAGTTTATCTTACAATTTATTTTTTTATTTATTGTCTGGACTTACAAACCTATATTTCATTTCACAACTAAGTCCTCCACTCCGTTAGCAAATCAATATCGGAACGAAATCTTGTTTATCAATAACCTGTTAGATGGACAAGTGTCATTACTTTACAATAAAATAAGCAGGGACAAACAGTGGAGTGAATTTTATCGACTGTTTTTTATACAGTTTCTTCATTAAAACGTATTTGGTATAATGGAATAAACATGAGCAACGGAAGGAATTTTTATGACAAAACTATTATCTCCTCGTATGAAAAATCTCTCTTCTTTTTCAGTGAAGCAAGTGGAACAAAGAGTCGTCCTAAATTATGTGAGGATCCAAACAAATTCTAATAAATTTTATATTATGGAATTCCAAGAAGGTGAAGGGGAGTTCTCTTATCGGATTTTTATTGAATACGGCAGGATGGGAAGCCCTCCAAGAAGACACGAAAGATATTTTCAATCTCGCTTGGAAACTAGGGAAGCATTTGATCGAATTCTCAATTCTAAACGGAAAAAAGGATATGAATTAATTTTAATAGAGGAAGAGTGGGAAAATGATTGCTACATACAAATAAGTGGATTTACCCCTAAAAATATCATTTACCCGAATGATCCATCTCCTACTTTACCCTCTCACACTACTCCCTTTGGGAAGCTTTCAGAAATTCAGATCCATAGAGGTCTTCTAATACTGACGGAAATAGAAAAAAGCATACAAAATGAACGGCATGATGTCATCGATTTATCGAATAAATTTTATTCACTCATACCAGTGGCATTTGGTAGTAGCATAGACAGAAACTATATTTTGGATACAATGACAAAGGTACAAGAGAAAAAGGAATGGTTAAACCAAATGATTAACGATTCTACAATTTTTAAATAAACCCCCTAATAGCTTAGCTGTTACTAGGGGATTGCTCTTTTATCCATTTTTTATTTTATTCGATCTATATCGCTTTGATCGTTTCTAGGAGAGCCTTCTTTTTCATGCTATTATGTTATTATAATATATATGTACCAATAATTCTGTCCAATTTTCTAATGTCCACTTTTTTACTTACGTTTAGCTTAAGTTTCCCCGCCTTTGTCCATAATTCAAGTTCAGCATTCATATCCAACATTCCACCGTTTTCTGACGAATACATAATAATGGATTTAAAAGGAATCGTATACACTTCTACCTTTTTTCCTGTTAATCCTTGACGGTCCGCAATGATCAATCTTTTATTTGTTATCACCGCAACATCTCGGATCGTTTTATAAGCAATCTCTGGTTTCTCTCCCTCTACCAAAATATCCAAAATTTCTGATGGAACAGATGTTTCTTCCGTAAAGGTCCATGTCATGATTGAATTTAAATCTGCCAAAAAAATCACTCCGCTCTTTCCCTATTATTAATCTACATTTGATAACACACCTAAAAAGATAAGCGAACATTTTTAGGTCCATACTCCTATTATAACGGCTTTTTTTACCTTTTATTAATTTTCACTATTTATTCACAAAAAGATTTCTATTGTCCCCTATTACTAGATACATCCCCCCTCTTATTTTGAATACTGAAGCAATCCATCAACAAGGAGATTGCATGACTTTTAGTAGGTCTTTTTTTTGTGTGTGAAGTGAATAAGAAAGGAGAGCCACTGAACTCAGCGTCTCCCCTTTTAAGAGAAAATTTAACATCTCTAACCTTCCTTGTGTTTAATCAAGAATTTAAACTAATTCCTGTTCTAGGAGTTCCAACTCTTTCATTTTCTTCACTTTGGAAGTGTCTTTACGGTTAATCAAATAAATACTTAATAAAATTAGAACCAATCCAACGAAAAGCGATAGAGTAAAAGGTTCGTTTAAGATTAGGGTTCCTAGTATGACAGCAAAAAGCGGTACTAGAAAAGTAAAAGAACTTACTTTACTTGATTCACCAGAACGCATGAGTTTATTGTAAACCGCAGTTGCCCCTGTCACCCCTAACACAGCCCCAAATAAAAGGATGGATACATATGGTACATTCCACTGAATATCTGTTAAATTTTCCACACTCAGACCAATCACACTTAAAATGGTTCCGCCAATGACGTTTTGGATTGCGACAAGCCATAATCCATTGACTAAAACACTTGTCTTTTTCACATATACCGTTCCAATGGCCCATCCTAAGCCCGTAATGAAAGCTAATAAAATCCCATAAAAGGAAACGTAGCCAGATAGTCCATCAAAACTTACGGCAACAACCCCTAGAAAACCAATAATCATGCCTACGATTTTCACAAGTGTTACAGACTCTTTTAACCAAAACCATGCCAGTAATACGACTAATACAGGTTGTAGATAAACAATGACGGAAAATAATCCTGAAGGCAAAAATTGCAACCCATATGTTTGAACCCCATTAAAAATCATAATATTAAAAAAGGCAGCAACCACATAAATCGGCCATGTTTTTTTCCATCGGATTTCCTTCCATTTTGGTAGAAGAACAAGACTTAACAACAATCCTCCAAGCAATGTTCGCATACCAGCAAAAAGAAAAGGAGGCGTATAATTCAACGCAATTTTATAAATCGGCCACACCATTCCCCAGGTCATCACAACAAAAGCAATTCCCAACATTGCTTTAGGTTTAGATAGTTTCTCCAACTAAGTCCCTTCTTTCATAAATTCTAATCAAATTCGTCCCGGAAAACTTGCGCCCGGATTTTTATTGAGCCCGCTCGAATACCTTTAAAAAATCCGTGGCATCCGCCAGAGGCTTAACTTCATTAGCCGGGGTATGAACCTCCACTGGATTAATAAAACATTTTGCATTCATACCCCACTTATAGAAGTCGCGGACTTCTGTTGAGTGAAGTTAAAATATTAAGAATACTAATTTTATTATATATGGCCTATTAACAAAACACTTAAAATATGCCTACGAAACACGTTTTAAAATCACAAAAAGGACAGTCATGAACCCTTTGTTTATGATGACTGTCCTTTATATTTGTATGTTTAGATCTTTTTAACAAATTCAGATTTTAGCTTCATTGCTCCAAATCCGTCAATTTTACAATCAATATCATGATCTCCGACGACTAAGCGAATATTTTTTACTTTGGTCCCTTGTTTTAAGACAGATGAACTGCCCTTTACTTTCAGATCTTTAATAACTGTAATGGTATCCCCATCATTTAACACATTGCCATTGGCATCTTTGACGATCTTCTCATCGTCACCATTTGCTTCTGCTTCATTTACAGCCCACTCATGCGCGCATTCCGGGCAAATTAACAAAATCCCATCCTCATATGTATATTCAGAATTACATTTTGGACAATTAGGCAAATTATTCATCGTTTCTATTTCCTCCGCTTGTAATAGTAGTATTAACTATACATACTACCTTATTTCCACGAAATATCAATTTATTTAAATATTCAAATGCTCATACGAAGTGCAAAATTAGTTATTAATTATAAATCCCGTAACAATATTCTCTTTGTTCCTTTTTAAAAATAACAAGTCCTTTTTCCTCGATCATGTTAATAATCTGCAAGGAACTTATTAAGCTTGGTTTAAACTTAATGACTAACTTCCCCTTTGGCAATGAACTCTTGAAGCTGATAATTCCCCCTAATCCCTTTATTTCCTTCTCAATAGAATGAAAGCTTTTTAGACAAGAGATTTCTAATACATATAAAGTGATCTGATACATCATGATTTCACTCCATTCAAGTAACTGTTGTAGAATGCTTGGACCCTATTAAAAATCGTATAAATGATCATGACTTGTTTATAGGGATCAACGAGGTGTAAGACCCACTAATGAATTTCACTTTATCCGTTTATACGAATGATTGATTTACCTTCATTATATGAGATTGATTCTCATTGTTAATTGATTAAGATCAAGCTTTTATTTTCATTTCAAAATGAATATCGCTCTTACTGGTTTCCACTCTTATACTATTAGAAAGGATACTAGCAAAAAAAGCGCTCAGATTATTTTCTGAGCACTATTGGGTGTGCAGATCGCATGATAATTGCTATGGATCGTTACCTAATTCATTTGTGATGTAGTTTTATTTTATTAAAAAAAGCGTTAGTGGGATAGTCACCAAACTAAGCAATGTTGTCACTAATGTTGTGAAGGAGGTTAAATCAGGCTTTACATTAAACTGTACAGCTAGAAGTGTCGTATTAGCTGCAATTGGCATGGCCGCCAAGAGAATATAAACATTTTTGATTAAATCATTGACAGGCATGAAACTAACAAGGACGACAGCAAGTAGTGGCGACACTAACATTCGAAAAATGGTAACAGAGTTTACATATTTTAATTCAAATTTTTGCGGTTTAATCTCTGCGAGCTGCATGCCCAAAATTAACATGACAGTCGGTATTGAAGCCGACCCAACTAAACTGATGCCGTCTCGAATGGTAGAGGGTAATTCGATATGAAGCTGCTGAAATACTACACCAAATAGAAATCCATAAAGCACAGGCATTTTCAATACTCGCATTACTGAATCTTTCATCGAGGTGGTTTTTTCACTTCCATAAGAAGCAATAAAAATTCCTATTGTGTTAATTAAAAATGCGTGAATGACCATAAAAATGACAGCATACTGAAAACCTGTTGCACCAAAGGCAAACATAGCGACAGGTGCCCCATAATTTCCACTGTTAGGGAAAATGGTTCCTAATAACATCGCTGACATTTGCGTTTTATTTGCCTTAATAAAAATTCCATAGAGAACAGTTAAAATAATCAAAATAACAGCAAGGAGAAATGTAAATAAAAACATATAAAAGTATTCAATATTTAACTGATTTGAATAGAACGTATCGAATGTTAAAAACGGAAGCATTAAATATAGCGACATCGTCGAAATTGATTTAATATCCAATTTTAATAGTTTTTGACCAATAAATCCCGCTCCAAAAATAAGAAATGCTGGTAGTACAATCAATAACAAATCCACAAACTTAAGCCCCTTTCCAATTTCCCCCATCCACTTCATTATATTCGAAAGTTTATTAAATTCATAGAATTGTAAACTTATGGAACTTTGGCGAATGATAAGTCACATGGACTTGTCAGTTTTTGAACACAGCTTTTAAGAACAAATAATTAATTAAGCTTATTATTTACTCTTATTCCACTAAGGAAAAAAATGACGCCTATTAAAAAGAAAGTTAAACCTTTAGAAAAGCCTAAAATAAAGAATACACTACCGAGTACTAGATAGCTTGCAACCTTGGGACTTTTATAGTTAAGCTTTTGCAAGAAAACACCTCCTAGTTATTTTATTTATAAATGATCACAATTTTTTCCATGAAATTTCTGTTCATCTATAATTATATATTAACGATATTCATGTTTTTGCAAACATTTAGTCAGCAAGATGGAGAAGTGTTGTTTGAATTAACAATTTTATAGTGGAGCTTTTACATTTGAGAAAAAACTCGACAAATCACAGGGACTCGTCGAGTGGTCAAAAAGAATTAAAGCTTAACAAGGCAAACCTCTTATCCACTTAATTTTTCTATCCTCCCACAACGGTACCGCCATTGACATGAAGGGTCTGCCCACTAACATATGTAGAGTCGTCAGAGGCTAAATAAACATAAGAAGGTGCCAATTCAAACGGCTGTCCGGCTCTTCCCATTGGTGTATTCGAGCCAAATGTGGCAACCTGGTCAGCTGTAAATGTTGATGGAATCAGCGGTGTCCAAATGGGTCCTGGTGCTACCGCATTAACACGGATTCCTTGGGTGGCTAGAGACAATGCTAGTGAACGGGTAAAGGAAACGACCGCCCCTTTTGTTGCTGAATAGTCTATCAGCTGTTCATTCCCCTTGTATGCTGTAATTGAGGCAGTATTGATGATCGAAGCCCCGTTCTTAAAATAAGGCAATACCATTTTGGTCATGTGGAAAAAGGAAAAAATATTCGTCCGGAATGTTTTTTCCAACTGTTCAGATGTTATATGTAACAGGCTTTTTTTGCGGATGCTGCTCAGCAGCGTTATTCACGAGAATATCTAGGGTTCCGAATTCTGACTGTATTTTCTGAACGACATCACTACAAAAATCTTCATTTCCGATATCGCCCGCATAAAGCAAGCACTTTCGCCCTTTCGCCTCGATCAGCCTTTTTGTTTCATCGGCATCTTTATGTTCGTCTAAATAAACAATCGCAACATCTGCCCCTTCTTTCGCAAATAAGAGGGCGACTGCCTTTCCAATTCCGCTGTCTCCCCCCGTAATAATGGCTTTTTTACCAGCCAATTTTCCACTAGCTTTGTAATTAGGACTTTGAGAAATGGGACGTGGATTCATTTCTATTTCAATTCCGGGCTGTCTTTCTTGATGTTGTGGGGGAAAAGTTGATTTTTTTTGATTTTTACTGTTGCTCATGATTAAATACCTCCAAGTGATTATTTCACCTGTTAGTTTTGGAAATAAAGGATAAAATTATTAAGTGATAATCAAATTGAGCTTAAGTTGCCCACTTTAGTTTAATTCTGACTTCTAGTAAAAAAAATTAATATTTGACTTTGTTTAATTGAACAAACCCGCTTCCTAAATGTAATGGAATGGGCATAATAAATAAAGTAGAAAAGATTATTTTTTAGATTATCAAGAATAACAGATGTCAACTAAGAGGTTAAAAAAGATCAGGAGGATTAATGGATGAGTACATGTGAACTTTGTGAGCGGGAGGATGTTGAGACGACGGTTCATCACCTATTGCCAAAAGAAATGGGAGGTACCTTTGGCCCAACAGCTTACTTATGTATTCCGTGCCATAAACAAATCCATGCACTTTATACGAATGAAGAAATTGCAGCGCGTTTAACAACCATTCCTAAACTAAAAGAAGATCCCCAACTATCACGCTTTCTAAAATGGATCCGAAAACAACCCTCAACAAAGTTAATGAAAATAAAGAAATCAAATGACCGAAAACGTAAGAGATAGACCTAGTGGCAAATTACTAATGGATTTGACAAAAAGGACAGTCATGACCAAATGGCGACTGTCCTTTTTAAAGAAAAAGAGTAGCTTATAAGTATGATCATCAATTAACTAATATTAATTAAAGATGCGTATAGCGAATTAATTGGTTACTAGTTCTCTATCTAGTTTTCTTGCAGGTTTAGTATAAACACTGTTGTCGATACTTTCTAAGTATTTAACAACCTCATCAACAGTTAATACGTCAGCAAATTTAGCTTCCATATCAAACATGTTCCATTCAACAACACCAGGTACACGGTCACCAATTGTTCCCTCTGGAATCAACGTCTTGAATCCATATCCTGTTGAGTCCATTACTGTATGACGTACACAAGCACATGCTGTGGCACCCATAACGATTAATGTATCTACTCCCAAATAGTTTAATGTTTGAGCTAAGTGAGTACCAAAGAAGTTAGATGCAAATTTTTTATGAATAACTGGCTCTTCTGGTTGTGGTTTTAATTTAGGATCAATCTCCATCCATTCTGAATTAATATCTAAAGTACTCATAGGAATTTTTTCATCCCACCGAGGTAAGTCCCATTGTTGCTCTCCTACGTAACCAGTTGTCGTATGGAAGATAGGAATACCAGCTTTACGTCCAGCTTCTAAAACTTTCAGTGCGTTGGCACAAACTTCTTCTGATTTTTCGCATGTAAATGGATGTCCTTCGCTCATCCAGGCTTTAGCCATATCAACGGTTGTAATTGCTGGAGCTATCCCTTGACCCATTTCACGCATAAATCCACGTTCTTTATAAATCTTACGCGCTTCTTTAAAAGCAACCTCCAATACATTTGTATCAAATGCATAATTCCCATTATTGTCTTTATAAAAAATATTATTAGCCATTTTGATCTTCTCCTTTTAATAAAATATTATTTTTAAAAGATTAATAGATTGATTGAATGAATACTTTTTTTATAAATATCTATTGAAGCACTTTATCTTTAACTTCTTTTTTAAAGTTTTGATAAGTTAATCCGTAAGGTTTAGCTTTAATGTATCGACCATTACCCTTATCGCCTACTAATTTTCCACGTTCAGCCATTAATTTACCTCTTAAGTAAACTTTTTCGGCAATACCAATTCTTTCAAACCCTTCATAAGTTGAATAATCAGTACCCTCATAACTATCTGCATGAGTAATTATCCCGCGATATTCAGGATCATAAATAACAATATCAGCGTCAGCACCTGGTGAAATTAATCCTTTTTGTGGATATAATCCGACCATTTTTGCTGGACTTGTAGCAAATATCTCAACAAATCGTTGACGAGAAATTCTTCCTTTTTCAACACCTTGTGACCAAAGCATTGCAAGACGATCTTGCATACCCGGTGCACCCGGTGGGATATTAGGAAATTCAAATAATGATTTTGCTGCAAAGCCGCCTCTGTATGCAGCATGGTCAGATGACACGGCGATTAAATCGTTATCGCGAACAGCTTTCCATAAAGCCTCTTGATGAGGTTTAGGTCTTAGCGCCGGTGCGCAGACATATTTAGCACCTTCAATATCTGGTGTATTTAAGTAAGACTCATCTAAAATTAAATAGTGAGTACATGTTTCGCCATACACTGATAATCCGCGTTCTTGTGCTTCTTTAATATGGTTCATTGCACCTTCAGTTGTTACATGAACAATAAATGTAGGACAATCAGCAAGTTCGGCTAAGTAAATGGCTCTTCTTGTAGCTTCATCTTCAACTAATGCGGGTCTTGAATACGACCAGTTGATTGGTAATTTATTGCCTTTTTCAAATAATTGATTTTCCAATTCAACAATCATGTCACCATTTTCACAATGCAGCATAACGGTAATCCCATGATCCCTAGCAATTTGCATTGTTCTAAAGATCAGCTCATCATTTGCATGATATGGTGTTCCGTTATAAGCCATTAATAATTTAACGGTAGCAAGGCCGTTTTCAGCCATAAGTGGAATTTCTTCAAGTAATTTATCGTCCGTATCCATGACCATTGTATGGAACGAATAATCTGCAGTAGAAATTCCTTCAGCTCTTTCTTTATTATGTTTATCTTTTGATTCGATCAGTCCCATGCCCTCAAATTGAGGAGCAAAGTCCACAATTGTTGTTGTTCCTCCTACCACTGCAGCATGTGATGTTTCAAAAGAATAAGAGTTGAAAGGTCCCATGTGAACATGCTCATCTACACCGCCTGGAAAAACAAATTTTCCGGTTGCATCTACAACCTCATGACCTTCTTCAGATAAATTGACTCCAACTTCTTTAATCTTTTCATTTTCAACTAAAATGTCGCCAACGAATTCATCAACTGCGGAAATGATTGTTCCATTTTTGATCAGTAGTCCCATAATATTCGCCCTTCCGATCTTTCCGACTTTACACTTCTCTCCTGATTTTTATAGAATCAGCACAGCAAGCAGTGGCTAGTCCTAACAACAACCAGGCTTAGTGAGTTTCATGATAAACGGATATTCCTATTAATAAAAAGCTCATTACGTTTAAAAACGCTTGATATTTTTTCAAAAAAATACTTTCTTCGAAATTGTCCATTACTTCACAAGATCTTGTATTTTCAGTATATTGAAAGCGCTTTAATTTGTCAATCATTTTAGAAAATAATTATTATTTTGAAATAATGTAAGCCGTTTATAGATATTTTTTTAAAATAATTCCTTTGCGTATTTATTTAATACTCTTATAAGCATGCATCCTCTCTCGTTTATTCGAATACCCCCTTCCCAATGCAAGAGCTAAGGTTCTTCTATTAGAGACATTTTTAAACTAGTAATAATAAAAGCGTTGCCTATTTTTGAATTCTATTGCGGGTTATTCACTTTAAAATGTTTTAAAAGGTTATTATACTAATAATAGTTTAATTGACTAATTTTTCTAAATATTGTTTTATTACAAAAAATATGTTAATGTTTATTTAACAAAAGTAAAGCGCTTACATTTTGTTTATCATTTTTGGCTTTTGCTAACTTTATGATTAGTTACAAATTAATAATGCTATTTTATTCTATTAAAATAATTTTTCGTGATTTATTGATCATGAAAAAGTTATTGAAAGTGCGATAAGGCGGTGAGTAATGGATGATAGTAACAAATAATAAGAGAGTTGCTGAAAACTACCAAGATGCTATTTTAATAGACGGAGATATTCATGATTTATACCAAAAAGTACGTGATTTTGTTTATATTGGTCATAAATTACATACTCATCCCCTTTCTGCAAGTATCGGAATGCTTCATTCACCGGTTAAAAGTGTTATTCTTTCAGACACTATACATTTTGATCAGAAATCCATGAAGATTATCAGCGAGAGTATTCAAAAATACAAGAATCTAATTGGAAAAAGACAACCGAAAGTTTCTCGTCAATCTGACTATGAGTTACTAGACTTTGAACTGACTAGTACAGCATTAGAAGAGCTAAAGAAATTTAGAAGGGGATGAGAATATGAGACTTGAAATTCAAAAAGTTAAAATCGATCATATCGTGTTTGGCGATGAAACCAAAGTACACGGTTCACAGTTAACCATTCATAGAGATACCCTAATTAAACATTTAAAAGAACTCCCCAACATTAAGGATATTAATGTCGATATTGCTATGCCTGGTGAGAAGAAGCGAATTATTCCCGTAAAAGATGTCATCGAACCCCGCATTAAAGTGAAAGGTGATGGAAGTGGTTTTCCTGGAGTTACTAGCGGCATCACTCAAATGGGCGACGGCGTAGTTAAATCGTTAGATGGAGTTGCCATTGTTACCATTGGAGATATAGTGGGTTTCCAAGAAGGAATTATCGATATGTGGGGTGAAGGCGCTAAGTGGACACCTTTCTCAAAAACTAAAAATATTGTTGTAGACATTACACCAGTAGACGGTTTGCATCCGCATGAGCATGAAGAAACGGTTCGTATCGCAGGCTTAACAGCAGCTGAAATAATTGGAGAAGCTGCCAGAGAAGCTGCTAGTTTTGTATCTGAAGTATATGAACTTGGAACAATTAAAGAAGAAACAGAAAAATACCCTGAATTACCGAAAGTTGCTTATGTTGAGATGTTAATTTCCCAGGGGTTACTTCATGATGGGTACATCTATGGTGTAAACTCAGGACAAATCTTGCCCACTTACTTACATCCAAATGAAGAGCTGGATCATGCGGTTATTTCTGGTAACTGTGTTGCTGCATGCGATAAAATTACCACTTACCAGCATCAAAATAATGCAGTAATTAAAGAGTTGTACAAACTACATGGCAATGAAATTAACTTTATCGGTATTGTATTACAACCCGAGTTAACAACAATGGACGGTAAATTAATAGCTACCGATTATACAGCTAAAATTTGTAAACAATTAGGAGCTGATGGAGTTATTATTTCCGAAGAGGGATACGGAAACCCCGACTCTGACTTGGTTATGATTTGTGAAAGACTTGAAAAAGACGGTATAAAAACAGTTCTAATTACGGATGAGTGTTCTGGCTGGGAGGGTACGAGTCAGCCTCTTACAGATGCTAAAGAAGAAGCTGTTGCTGTTGTGTCCACAGGCAATGTTAGTCATGTTGTGGAACTTGAAAAGGCCGATGAGATTTTAGGAGATCCTCATGCCATTGCAAATATTGCGGGTGGCTGGGATGGTGCATACGACATAGAAACTGGCATCATGAAATGTGAATTAAACGCAATCATTGGAGCAACTTCTGAGATCGGAACACACAATGCAACAGTAGAATTATACTAGGAGGTGGAACAAAATGAGTAAAAAAGTGTTATACTACTTAAACCAATTTTTCAGCCAAATTGGCGGTGAAGACAAAGCTGGAATAGCCCCTCTGTTTAAAGAAGAACCTGTTGGGCTTGCTACTGCTTTTGCTGGTGGGATTAAAAACAATGGAGAGTTTGCCGGAACCTTAATCTGTGGGGATAACTTCTTCAATGAAAACAATGAGGAAGCTCTTGAGTTTTTAGAAATGATTTATAACGATATTCACCCTGATTTAGTGATCGCTGGCCCTGCTTTCAATGCAGGGCGTTACGGAATGGCTTGTGCGGGTGTTGCCGAATATTTCAATAAAAAAGGGGTTCCTGTGATTTCAGGTATGTATGAGGAAAATCCAGGACTTGAAATAGCTCGTCTAAACGCTTATGTGATTCCAACTTCTGACTCTGCAGCCGGAATGCGTAAGGCTCTTCCAGCAATGATTGAACTTGCAAATAAAGTTTTATCTGACCAAAAAGTAAAACCGAAGCAAGACGGCTACTTCACACAAGGAAGACGTTTGACCATCCTTTCTGAAGAAATTGGGGCAAAACGTGCTGTAGATATGCTTTTAAAACGACTTAAAAATGAAGAATTCGAAACAGAATTGCCAATGCCTGAGTTCGACAAAGTCGATCCTGCTCCTGCAATTGCTGATTTGTCTAAAGCAACGATTGCTTTAGTAACTACTGGTGGAATTGTTCCTAAAGGAAATCCTGATCACTTGCAATCAGCTTCTGCACAAAAATGGGTTAAATACGATATTTCTAAACTAGATAAATTAGGTGATGATTATTACACGGTCCATGGTGGATTTGACCCTGTTTACGCCAATGAGTTACCTGACCGTGTGGCTCCGCTGGACCAACTTCGTCATTTCGAGAAAAATGGATATATCGGCGAGGTTTATCACCTTTTTTACTCTACAACAGGAACGGGTACTGCTGTTGGAAATTCTGAAAAATTTGGTCGTGAAATTGGACAAGAATTGAAAGAAGCTGGTGTAGATGGTGTTATCCTAACCTCCACCTGAGGAACTTGTACACGTTGCGGTGCAACGTTAGTAAAAGAAATTGAACGTTATGGTATTCCTATTATTCATATGGCTACAATTACTACGATCTCACAGTCTGTCGGTGCGAACCGCATTGTTCCAACAGTTGCTATTCCTTACCCTGTGGGTAATCCGACATTAGAAGCAGAAAAAGAAAATCAAATTCGTCAAACATTAGTTAAAAATGCATTAGATATCTTAGCAAAAGAAGTGATCGAACCACCATTAATCTATTCAAAAAATTAATTGATTCGTATTCTTCTCCCCTAGTCGTTTACTTTAGAGGAGAAGATTTTTTTCTAAATCAATAAATACTAATCAACCAAACTTGTAGCCCACTTCTGGAGGTGAAGGAATACTATAGTTGTCGAAGCTTTCGATACTAAACACATTTACCGAATGAGTTAGAGTGCTTTACGCAACAATAGGTAAGCTGGACCTTTAATAGGCATTACATTCTCATCTACATCACAGGGGTTTTCGTTTACGGTTTTGATTTTTTCTATAAACCCCAGTTTCTTATATAATCGAATATTTGGTTCATGATCAGGTTCAACGCCGATGGTTACATATTTGAAATCCAACTCTTTTACTCTTTGCAAAACGCGTTTTATGAGCACGGTCCCTAGGCCTTTCCCTCGCATGATTTCTTCAATTTGAAATCCATATAGATAAGCAGTTGTGTTGCCGTCCGCAAAATCTGGATCATCAAGTTCTTTGAATAGATACAACTCACCAATCAATCTAGCATGATGTTCGATTGCCCAAAATTCGGTGTTCCCCTTCTGAATATTTTTTGTAAAATATTCAGAAGTATAAAATTTGTACCAAAGAGATAACATCTCATCTATTGTTGCTTGCCTAATCATCATATGAATCTCCTATGTCGGTCCTTTTAATATGGAATATGTTAGAAAAATCTCACGAAGATACTACGTTCTTTGGGATCTTTGCGATGAAAGCCTTTATATTATCAACGGCAATATCAAAAAGACGATTGCGCGCTTCCTTCGTAGCCCAGGCTATGTGTGGCGTAATAATACAGTTTTTTGCTTGAAGCAATGGATTTGTTTCTTCCGGTGGTTCTACTGCTAATACGTCCAATCCAGCTCCACCAATAACTCCAGCATTTAACGCCTCAGCTAGATCGTTGTTGTTTACTAACTTGCCACGTGACGTGTTGATAAGAATGGAAGTACGTTTCATCATTGATAAATTCCCAGAGTTTATCATCCCTTCGGTTTCAGGGGTTAACGGGCAGTGCAAGCTTACTACATCCGATAATCTCATTAATTCATTCAAATTATCCGCCCACTTAAAACCAGGCAAGTCCATTTCACGTTGATGTCTGCTATAGGCCAACACTTCCATCCCAAAAGCTGAAGCAATCCGTGCTGTTTGAAGTCCGATTCTTCCTAATCCAACGATTCCCATTGTCTTACCAGCCAACTCAATAAGTGGGTAGTTCCAGAAGCACCAATCCGAATTCTTTCCCCACTGCCCTTCCATCACTGCATCGCTATGATGTTGTACATGATGACAGTGTTCTAACAACAGAGCAAAAACCATTTGAGACACTGATGCTGTACCATAGTTAGGAATGTTTGTCACAACAATTCCTCGTTCCTTCGCAGCCTGAATATCCACAACATCATAACCTGTTGCTAGTACTCCAATATACTTTAGCTTAGGAAGGCGATCAAGGGTAGCCTTGCTAAGAGGGGTTTTATTGGTTAAGACGATCTCAGCGTTTGCAGCCCTTTCGAAAATGAGCTCCAGAGGGGTTCGATCATAAATATCCGTTTTCCCCAGTTGTTTCAGTTCACTCCAACTTAAATCACCAGGATTTAATGTGTATCCGTCCAAAACACAAATATTCATATGGAACAAATCCTTTTTTTTATTATTTTTCTATCTAAATCATCTAATTTACATACCAACTGAAACTATATAATATTTTGAATAGACGATCAATCTTGAACGATTCCTAATTATTTTTCTGGGCGTCCTTTAATGCCAACGGTAAAAAGGCATACTCTCCATCCTTCAAAATCTCACACTTACGTACATGTATAGGAAATTTAAAAATAGGACCATTAATAACAGTGGTGTGGAATTCTCCACCTTCACCGCAAGGGTCAATTCCACGATCCTCAAGTTCTTCCACATAATCATGAGTTAACGTTCTTCCTAAATCATCTTCTCGCATGCCTAACGATAAATTAACAGTAACAATTATTGTTTCAAAGCCTAAATTAATAAATTCCTTGACCGCTTCCCGATGATTCATCCCCCATAAAGGCATCCCAAGCCTTAAACCTACATGCTCTGTTACTTTTTCGTGCCAACACCCATGAGCCTCCATATCCAAGTCCCCCGTAACCAAGGCCTCAGCCCCATGAATTTTTGCCTTTTCTAAGAGATGGATAAATTCTTTTTCATAATTTCTCCAACTTGAGGCGGCCATATATACTGGCAAACCAATCGATTTAGCTTGAGCTTCGATGAGCCCAGGCGACATTCCATGGGATCGAGAACGTTTCCCCTCTTCTTCTAACATCACAAGAAGTCCAATCGCTTCACCAACCTGTTTGGCTTTATATAAAGCTAAAACACTATCTTTCCCACCACT
Organism: Niallia sp. XMNu-256; assembly: GCF_036670015.1. Lineage (NCBI taxonomy): Bacteria > Bacillati > Bacillota > Bacilli > Caryophanales > Bacillaceae > Niallia > Niallia sp. XMNu-256. The sequence goes on along the minus strand of NZ_CP137636.1, from coordinate 2,012,820 downwards.
AAAAGATAAAACAAATCGATGACCTTTTGCCCCATTTTTCCACTTTTTTAATTCTAGCATATTATCTCTCCTCTAATTTTTCACCAATGTCTATTAAGTCAATTGTTACACTCTTAGAACAACTATCACCAATAAATTAGATTTTGAAAGACATGAAATTATCCCTAAACTTACAATGGCGGAACTTATTAAATTAGAAAAGGTCAAAATAGTTCAGGATTTTACTAAAAAGGAAGTTTTATAAAGATTTACAGTTATATTTAAGATAAATTAACACTTTTTTCATAAAATGGAAACTAGGAGGTGGTGGATTCGTGATGAAAAAGGGAATTTGGTTTCCTTTATTAGCAGCTTTATTATCAATGGGGATTTTATATACAATCGGAAATATATTCGACATTTCATTTTTAAGTTGGAGTTTTTATAAAGAAAATCCGTCCAAAGGAGTGCTGTTTGAGGCTGGAGGTTCACTTATCCCTGTTATTATCGGTATAATCGTTGGATTCATTACAGAACGAATACTTAAAAACAAACATAATAGCAGTGCGAATTAGCTTGGTTTCATGTCAAGCTTTTCTCGTCTGCTTATCTCTACAGGGATGACACCGTTGTACAAAATAAATATCAAAAGTACTTGTCCCTTAATCTATACACACATTAAGGGACAAGTACTTTTCAAAAACTCTTTTATCTTTCTTACTATTATTGAACAATCATTTCTGCACGATAATTGTCTATCATTGCTTGTACCTCTGGATCTGCCGGAACATTAGTAATGTCGTAGAGGAATCCATCCGAATCGATGAGCTTCATTTCTCTGTCAACGACTTTAAAAGTTAAATCCAAACGACCTAAATAATGTTCTTGTTCTCCACCGCCTTGGGTGATTGGCACCATCGATTCTCCGTTGAATTCGTATTCAGGTGTTCGAATAATCTTATGTGTATCCGCTCCTAGTACCGCTGAAACTCCGGGAACTTTAGCCAATTGATGATCTTCATCATTACCGGCATGTGAAAGGACGATGTTAATATCCGACTTCTCACTCATCTTAGGAAGCAACGTATTTAAGGCTTCAAGCGGTTCGATAAAATCGAGATCTGCTACATCATTCCAACCGCGTAGTTCTGGCTTCATTGAAGTGAGTCCAATCATGCCAACTTTAATACCTTTAAAATTAAAACTCTTCCAAGGCTTAACATTCTGTATGTACTTTCCTGTTCTTTTATCAATAACATTCCCAGTAAGAATTGAAAAGTTTACGTTGCGGTGGTAATCCTTTAACTGTTCATAGCGGCTCTCTGGTGTCCCCTCCCCGGCTGGGTAAACACGAAAGTCATTGTTTCCGAGAACCATCGCATCATAATCTAATGCTTTCAATATTGAAGTCTCTAACTCTCCTTGACCCGCCTGAAACTCACCGCGAAGGAAGACATCTCCACCGTCAACGAGAAGTACATTCTCCTCTTCATTGCGTACGCTTTCAATTATGGTCGCGTACTTTGCAATCGAATTGTGGTGAGTCGTTCCATCCTTTCGTGTCGTGAGATCATCCAAATGGCCGTGTAAATCATTCGTCTGGAGAATGGTAAGCTCAAACCTCTCCCCTTCCTTAAGGTTCTCTTTCGCATCTGCCGTTATAGGTATTGTCAACAAGGCGGCCGTCATAGCTAGTGAAAAGCAGCCAGACAATAACTTTTTTCTCATCTTAATCATCCTATTTCCTCCAATCTATTAATCTACTAAATCATCTTAGGACACGAATGTTAATATTGGATGAACGCTTGATTAAAATTTCGAAAAGTTAAAGTAAATAGTGATTTTTTCATTTATATTTAAATGAGTTCATTAAATATAAACGTAAACGAATGATTTGTGAATTATATTTTTCTATATTACGATAAGTCTTATAATAAAACTCACAATGTTAGGAGGAATAAACATGAAATATACAACATTAAAAAAGAGCGAACTTAAAGTTTCCGTTATTGGACTTGGAACCAATGCAGTTGGTGGGCATAATTTATTTCAAAACTTAAATGAAGAAGACGGTAAGGATTTTGTAAGAGAAGCCATACATAATGGAGTAAACTTTATTGATACAGCTGATATATACGGAGTTGGACGTTCTGAAGAGCTAATAGGTGAAATTGTAAAGAAATTGAAACGCGATGACTTTGTCATGGCAACGAAGGGATCACAAAGAGAGGTAGAAGATGGTTCCTTTAAACCAGATAATCGTCCGGAATATTTGCGAGAAGCACTTGAAAAGAGCTTACAAAGACTACAATTAGACTATGTAGACCTATATTATCTACACTCCCCAGACAACGATACGCCTTTTGCTGAATCTATTGGGGAATTAGCTCGTTTAAAAGATGAAGGAAAAATACGTGCAATTGGGATCTCAAATGTCTCGCCTGATCAATTGAAAGAAGCGAACGCAAATGGTGATATTTCTGTATTACAATCACCATACAGTATGTTAGATCGTTCTGCTGAAGCAGAATTATTACCATATTGTGTTGAAAATAACATATCTTTTATTCCATATGGTCCACTAGCATTTGGATTACTAGGTTGTGGATTTACAACAGACTCGAAGTTAGACTCAGAAGATTGGCGCAATTCTATCCCTTTATTCCAAGGTGAGCTATTCCAAAAAAACCTTGAAATCGTTGAGAAACTCAAAGATTTTTGCAACTCAAAAAGAAACGTCTCTCCCTAACTTGGCATTAGCGTGGTTATTAGCTCAAGAAGGTATTGATTCAGTCATTCCAGGAGGCAAACGAAAAGAGCGAATTCGTGAAAACGTACAGGCAAGTGAAATTAATCTATCTAAAGAAGAATTAAATATAATTAACACGATCCTTCATAACAATTAAAGGATGAACAGGGCTGTTCCCGAATATGGGAATGGCTTTTTCTTTTCCAAAGAATCTCGCCATCCATTTAACACTGTCTAGCAAAAGTGAACAACGTACAACTCTGCCGTTCAGTTCATAAGATTGGTGTCATGATCATGAAACATTTGTGAAACAAGATTATTCGGGTGGTCACAGTGACTACCAATAATTTTTCTGAAAATTTAAATATATTATTTACTCCATTTCTTATGTGTGTTATATTCTTAATGTATAACAAATTTTCTTACAACGTATGGAAAGTGAATTACTAGTATCCGGAAGGAGTGGTGAGTGTAAACCTTACTTTACTCATTAATAGGGGATTACCTTGTTAGGTATAACCTAATATTGGTTAGTAAAAATAAAACGTTATATATTAGGGGAGGATGTATATGAAACAAGCGATTCAGCTTAACGAAAAACCTGCAATCCAAAAACAGGAAGGTATACCTTATGATAGCCTTATTCAAACAAAAGAGTTCAAAGAGCTATTGCAAAAGAAAAAAGCATTTATTATTCCAACAACAGTCTTTTTCCTGATCTTTTACTTTACTTTACCTTTATTAGCCGCTTATTCCAAAGTCTTGCATACAGAAATCATTGGTTCTATTACGGGTGCCTGGATTTTTGCCTTCACACAATTCCTCATTGTCTGGATATGCGGATTTATTTATGTTAAGAAGTCAGAAAAGTACGATAACTTATCAAAATCTATTTTAACAAACTATCAAAAGGAGTTAAGTGAATGAGCATCCTTTCTATCATTCTATTTGTAGGAATTATTGCATTAACCTTATTGATCACATATTTTTCTTCAAAAAAGACTAAAAGTACCAGTGATTTTTATACGGCTGGCGGAGGTCTAACGGCTACTCAAAACGGATTGGCTGTAGCCGGTGATTTTATGTCTGCGGCTTCATTCTTAGGAATAACAGGGGCTATTTCATTAATTGGATTTGATGGATTTTATATGAGTATCGGAAATCTATTAGGTTTTCTATTTTTAATGTATTTAGTTGCGGAACCGATGCGAAATTTAGGTAAATACACATTGGCTGATATGATTACAGCCCGTTTTCAATCAAATAAAGTTCGTGGGACAGCCGCTGCTAGTACACTTGTTATTTCGATTTTCTATATGATTGCCCAATTAGTGGGCGGTGGTGGTCTCATTAGTTTAATGCTAGGAATTGATTATTGGATCGCTGTTGTCATTGTTGGTGTTTTAATGACTATTTATGTTATTTTTGGCGGGATGACGGCAACTAGCTGGGTTCAAATCATCAAAGCCATCTTATTACTTGGAGGATCGTTTGTTTTAACGTTTTTGGTTTTTTCTAAATTTAACTTCAGCATCATCCAAATGTTTGATCAAATCAAAACGGCCACTCCATTTGGAGCCGATCTAGCGAATCCAGGAAATAAGTACAGTAATAGTTTAGATATGATTTCTCTTAATATCGCACTCGTTCTTGGGGTAGCAGGATTGCCTCATTTATTGATTCGATTTTTCACGGTTAAAGATGCAGTAACTGCCCGTAAATCTGTATTTTACTCAACATGGTTTATTGGCGCATTTTTCATTATGGTTGTCTTCCTAGGATTCGGTGCAACAGCCTTTGTTGGTTGGGATAATATTGCAGCAGCAAATCCAGCCGGGAATATGGCTGCTCCACTGTTAGCTCTAGTTGTTGGCGGAGATTTCCTCTTTGCCTTTGTTTCAGCAATTGCGTTTGCAACCATTCTTGCCGTTGTTTCTGCTCTCGTCTTAACGTCAGCATCTGCTTTTGCTCATGATATTTATGGACAAATTATTAAAAAAGGAAATATTACAGAAAAGCAACAAATGAAAGTTGCCCGTATTTCTTCTATTGTCGTTGCCATTACTTCTATTCTTTTAGCTTTAGCAGCAAAGAATTTAAACGTTGCCTTTTTATCTGTTCTCGCTTTAGGGATTGCGGCAAGTGCGAACCTTCCAGTTATGTTACTTACTATCTATTGGAATCGCTTCAATACAGGTGGTGCAGTAACAGGAATGTTAGTCGGCCTCATTAGTTCAGTGGTCCTAGTCTTGCTAAGTCCAAATGTATGGAGCCCTGATGGTGCAGCAATCTTAACGGGTGACCCATTATTTCCATTGGCAAACCCAACAATATTTACGGTTCCATTAGGTTTTATTGGAGCCTATGTTGGAACCATCTTATATGCTAAAAAGAGTCCAAATAAAGGCCGATATGAAGAGGTCGTCTTTAAATCTAACACGGGATTTGGGATAAGCGCTCCTGAGAATCATTAATTTAATGTTAGAAAAACAGGCACTGTCCTATTTACTGGACAGTGCCTGTTTTATTAATTCTGGAAAAACTATTTATGAAAAACATGATTTGGGGCGTCACAGCAACTTTAATTTCTTATAGCGCTTGAGGTTCATTCGACTTCTTTGGAATTAAACGATCAGGGTTTGTCGAACGGGTTTATGGCCCCAGGCACTGATGGTATCATGTCTAGCTACACTCCAAGTATCATCCACAGGTCTTCCGTCCCATCCATACTCCACTTCAATTCCAGATGGGGTCATCGCATAAAATGAGATCATATGATCATTGCTGTGTTTTCCAAGTGTGAGGGTGATATCATCTGTAAGTCGATCGTAGGCATGTCCCACATCATCAAGAGATTTCACCTCGAACATAAAGTGCTGAATTCGCTTAGGCATCGGCATACTTGCAAGAGCAAGGGTATGGTGACGTCCGTTACAGTGTAAGAAATAAATCGGAATAACGATATCAGGTCCTACACTCATTTCAAATGATATCGGATAAGAATAATAAATATATTCTTTTAATTTTACAACTTTTTCTGTAAAAATGATAATAAATGTTATCATTGCCCTAACGTCCAGTTAGTGAAATCGAAACACTTAGAATATCCCCCCTTGCCCAACATTTGTGGTAAGGGGGCATTTTTGTTATTTAACCATTTTTCGGGGCGTCCCTGTGACGCCCCGAAAATGTTTTGTTATTTTAGGCTATTGCCTTCACGGTATTTATTATAGGAAAATATCATGAAATTAAGGACTGAATGTCGACTGTTTTACTCAACTTTTGAGAACATGAGGAGCAATTTATTCGTTTTATGATCATGCAAATTCTTTTTTAGGTCTTCAGCTTTCCAAGACATGACCGTTTACAATGAAAAAATTGGACCGAATACAAATCATAGATGCTTTCCTTAACTACAATAAGCAGGAGGGAGTGAATATGAAGGTTGTTATTTACCGTAATATAAAAGGGGTTTTTCAATCCGAAGTCTACAAATGGTGGAAATCTTTTGCAAGCAAATTGGGATTTATGCTTGAAGAACATGCCATGAAAAACACAAGAACGATAACGGTTTTTCGAGAGGAAGAAGAAGCTACTTTTATGATCTTTCATTCTAAAATAGAGCCTCAATTGTATCTTAATTATCTTAGGATAGAAACAGAAGACCCACTGCTGGTAGAACTATTTGATCGTCTCATTCAACGTATGAGTTTGTCTGGAGAAAAGCATATCATTGAGAATTCTGTGCGCACTTCTACCTTTTTCAAAGAAGGCCTAATGATTGACAAGGAACTTACTAATAATCGATCCAAATTCGAACTTAAGCTAATAAAAGAAACCATTTTGGGTTTTATCCATTTGTCATTAGACCGTATGGTTGAGATTCAACGTTCAGGTAACATGGAAAAAATCACTGAAATCAAAGAAACGATTGCTTCTTATCAAGAATGGCTGAACAAAATAAATGAAGAAATTAACTCAAAGTAGAAAATACACTATAAAACTATAGGTATTAGATGAAAAAAACTCATTCGCCTTTTATCTAAATATTGTAATAATTACAGCGAATCAACAGTATATTTATTGCGTAGTAAAAAAGTATAAGCCGACTCTTCAAAGAGAGGCGAAACGTGTACCTGTTCGGTAACGTTCGCTTTTTTTTGTGCGATTACTTTTTCTACTACCCTAATACATTTATTTTGGAGGCTGAAACTTTGGAAATGGTGACAAAAAACTCGGTAAAAATGACGGAAACTGCACCCCCTTCAGGAAATACTTATGCAATTGGGGACCAACTGAACACTTATCTGAAAGAGTGTCTAGATGCTTGTAATCTGTGTATTCAAGCATGTAATGAGTGTTTTGATTTGTGTTGTACTTCCCCAAAAGAGGAATACGCAAATTGCCTAAAAATTTTACGTGACTGTTCTGACATCTGTGCTCTAGTAAGCCAAATGATTTCACGTAACAGTGTAAACGCCAAATTAATAAGCAGTTTTTGCGCTAATATCTGTGATGCTTGTGCAAAAGCGTGTGAAAAATTCGACGATCCCATCTGGCGAAAATGTGCTGAGATTTGTAGACAATGTGCTGACGCATGTCGTGAGGCTTGCTGTAGTTAATAAAGTAAAAATTCCATCAGTGGAGGTTTTCTTTCATCCCCGCTGATGGAAAGCTCTAGGCAAGTCACAAAGCAGTTTCTGTAGGCGTATTTAGTATGCACTCATTATTTTGAAGCCTTACAGGCAATGATCCCCCATCTATTTTCTTTAGTTGTACTTAGAATCTAGAGGTAGGGATCTTGCTTATTTTTCAATAATGAAACGTTCGAATACTATACCTTCAGGCAGAAAAGTGGAGGTCCCATTGCTCTTTTAGTTTATCAATTGTTCAAATGTTATGCCCCTTCAACAATCTTGGCAAATTCGTCAAGAGTTGTAAAATATTTGACATAAATTCGTGGCAAATAATACATCTCGTTTTTTATTCCTGACTTTACATAAGGGCTTGGTATTGTTGTCAGTCCGTATTGGTAATATTTCTTTGTCTCTTCTACTACCTTATTATTAAACTTTCCATATGGATAAGCCAAAGCAATAACCGGTTTCCCCGTGATTTGTTCAATTTTTTCTTTCGACTTTTTTAACTCTTTTTCATAATTTGATATCTTTGTTAAATCAGGATGGGTTGCCGTATGTGATTGAACAGAAATAAAACCTGATTTAACCATCATCTTCAATTCATCTGTTGTTAACCGATTAGACCGACCAATAAAATCTGAAATAACAAATATTGTCCCCTTTGGTTTAAAGGATTGATTTTGCAGTTTTTGAAAAACTCTAAAGGCGTTAATATTATTTTTATAGGCATCGTCAAAAGTAATAAATATGGGCTTATCAACATGATTTATATCTTGCCAATTTTCAAAGGTTAATAACGTGAATCCATGGTCCCGAAGGTATTTGATTTGAGTTTCAAAATTTTTAGGTGTGACATACAAATCTTGTGACCCACTTCCTTTATACTCATCAATGGAATGATAGACTAAAATAGGAACTCTTTTTTGTGCGAAAGCTTGTGTTGGTAGAAAAACAATACAGATATTGATTAATAGCAAAATGATTATTTTTTTCATGATTTTCCTCACTTTATCCTATTTTGAGTTAGAATACCTACAAATAATATTAGTTATTTTCGGTTTGTTTATTATTCATAACCCCGATATTCCGAAAGATTGTTTCCTCTTCTCTCTTTCCTTATAATTAAGTCATTTTTAAAATATAAAAAACTTTACCTTATCATTCCGGTGTTCTGTTTCACGCTTCATAATAAAAATTCCATTATAAGAAAGTAAATATCAAAATAGTAGGCATCCTAACAATGGAGATTGCTTTGTTGAATAAGGAGGATCTATTTTGAAAGGGAGATTGGGATGGTTAGATGTAGGTAAAGGAATTGGGATGGTATTAGTGATATTTGCTCATGATCACATTCCACAGATGCTCAAGACATTTATTTATACTTTTCACATGCCCTTGTTCTTTTTCTTATCAGGCTTTTTGTTTTCACCAACTAAGTATCATCGTTTTTCAAAACTTTTTACTAGTAAATGTAAATCATTGATCATCCCGTATTTTTCTTTTTCCATCATCGTCTATTTTTGGTTTCTATTTAGGTATAAAATTGGAGATATAGAATACTCAAGTAGTTTGTTTAAACCGTTAATAGGTACCTTCATTGGGAACAGAAACACAGATTGGACGGTTCATATTGGGGCGCTTTGGTTCTTAACATGTCTATTTATAACTGAACTGTTGTTTTACTTTTTGAGAACTAAGCTCAAAACAAATCTTTTAGTAGCTATTGCACTAATGATTATATCTCTTATCGGTTATATGTATAGTATGTTATTGGGAAAGCCGCTGCCTTGGAATATTGATGCCGCTTTTATGGCTGTTCTTTTTTTTGGTGCGGGGTATTTTTATAAAGAAAGCATCCAGAAACTAACTCATTTAATAAATATGAAAGTTCTACTGATCTTTTGTTTCCTTAACATTACAACTGGATATCTTAACTATCTGCTTTCGGGCGAAAGGGTCGATATGTATGAGAGTCAATATGGCAACTATGCTTTGTTTGTCATTGCCGCATTTTCAGGTATTATCGCCTTCCTCATTGCTGTACAGAAGATTGAAACAAATGCGGTTTTTCAGTATGTAGGTAAAAATTCTCTGATCTACCTGGCATTACATCAAAGTATTGTATTTAGTGTACTGAATATGGTGTTTAAGAAGACTTTAGAAAATGAATCATTTTTAAACAAAATTTGGATTGGATCGTTTTATACCATGGTTTCTATTTTAATCATTGCTCCTATTGCTTATTTTATTAAAAACTACTTTCCTTATATTTTAGGAAGGTCAAAAATATAAAATACGAAAACAGTTCAAGGGTGTAGCCGTTAAGAAAAATTATTTTTAGGTTCCTATGCTAGCAGCCTTTTTATCCATAGGAAAGTAATATACCGGAGACCTATGATGCATTTCATTATTAATGATGACCTTTTTAAAAAAGTCCACTATTAGAAGCAGATGGTTCGCGATCCCTGTCATCGTTGGTTTTAACAGAAACAAATACTCAATAGTAAAGCAACTCCATTTAGCTTGGTATGATGCCAAGTTTTTTAATGTCTACAAATATCTTTGGTTGTAGAATTTGAATGTTTAACACGCACTAGATGATCCAACCAAAGAACCAATAGGCCTAAATTCTTTACCCAATTCGCCTATTTGGGTTCAATTTTTCTCATACTTCAATACGTCATATCCTGGGGCTTTCGCCTGACTAGAACATTCGACCCGTCATCGAGCTGCTCGAGAAATTACCTTTTAAAACCCGAAACATCCAACGAAGGCTTTTACCTCATTTAACCGGAGTTTGCCCCCCACTGAATCAAAAAATATATATGCGCTCATCCCAAAGTTATAGAAGTCGGAACTTCTCCTGAGCAACGTATTAGAAGAATACGCTTGCTTTTAATACCATCCCCTTACGTTTATATATTCAATACCATTTCTAAATGTTTAAAGAGATCTTTTACACAAAAATTTCTTATCTCTTTAACTATAAATATAGTAATAATTGGGTATATACATAGATAAACAGCAACTAGTTCATTGCTAACACGAAACAGAAAGGAAGTTTGAACAATTAATGAACTATAGAGGGATGTATTATGAGGTAAAAGGGGAAGGGTTTCCGATCATATTTATACCTGGTACAGGGTCCACACATAAAATGTTTGCCCCACAAGTAAATTATCTTTCGAAATCTTTTCAGACCATCACATTAGACTTAAGAGGAACCGGTCAGTCTGAACCGTTTAAATGCTTGAACCCATGGAAGTACTTGAAATTACATGCTAAAAGTATTGTTGAATTAATGGATTATTTACACATTGAACGAGCAATTTTTGTCGGCGTTTCATATGGTGGGATGGTTGCCCAAGAAATGGCAAAAATACATGAAACACGTGTGGAAAAATTAGTGATTATTGATTCGTATGCCCGAATCATTCCTTATAGTTTTGATGATATAAGAATTGGTTTGCTGGGCGCAGGCTTCTTAATCTCCATGTTAGTCCCCTACAAATGGTTACTACCGATTTACCAATATTATTCGAAATGGGAATTAACTTATGAAGAAATTTTACGCTTCTTAAAAAATCGAAAATCGATGATCTTATTGATGCAATTAATTGGAACGATTGGATTAAATAATTTAGATCGGATCAAAGAATCTACTATTCCAATCCTGGCACTTGCCGGAGACGAATCACCCCAAATTGTGCGGTTAAATAAAGAAATTGCCATGACTGCACCAGAGGGGAATTTTATAGCTGTAGAAAATGCATTTGACCCTAGTAATCTTTGTAACCCTCAACAAGTTAATGAAGCGATCTATAGTTTTATAGAAGATTATAAGTGTTAGTACATAATCTGAAAGAAGTTGGTGACTTATGTATCTATCGCAAGCTATCGGTACAAAAAAATTTCTGAATGAAGTTAAATTGAGCTGGAAAGTTTGATTGAAAAAAGTGAAACCCCCTTTCCACTTTAACGTTTGCGGAAAGGGATTTTTTGGTTATTTTGGAGAATTGGGTTATCTATAAGAGATTCTCATGATCTTTCTCTTTTTCCCTTTTTTATCAACAACCCATACTACCTGTTACTAGAACTAGCAGAAGCTTCCTATATGTCCATCTCCCACCACTTTTGTTCTTCTTGTTTCATCTGATTCTCCGTTTGCTGAGGATAGGCCGTTCGGAATTTATGTTGGTCAGCTGGGATGATTTCTACCATTTTTGCAATTAAATCCTGCGGGTCAAACTGGTTCTTTAACCCCTCTTCCGCCTTTTGAATATCTTCTTTTTTCGTGAAGTTCTTTTCTTCATCGTACCATTTCCATAACTCTTCTGCTGCTCGATCGTTAAAGCCTGTCTTGAAGGCACCTGGATTTATAGTGGCAACTTTTACTCCAAATCCTTGAAGTTCCGACTTTAATGCATGGGAAATCGCTTCAATCGCATGTTTTGTAGCGGCATATGGAGCGTTATAGGGAGATGCCACAATTCCAGAAATGGAACTCATAAAGACAATTTTCCCGCTTCCCTTTTCAACCATCTTCCGTGCAGCGATCTGTACGGTTTCCAAGGTAGCGAAAACATTTACCTCAAAAAGAGCGCGAACACGGTTCATCGGTACTTCACTTAGTGGCCCTCGTTCATTAATGGCTGCATTTGCAACAAATACGTCAAAATCATACTTCTCAATCTGTTTGAGATCCAAAGGGTTTGTAATATCAATTTTAATCACTTCTATATCTAGTCCCTGGTCCTGCGCTTCCCGCAAAAGGTCTGTTTTTTGAGAAGTCAGCTCTGTACTAGCAATCACACGATGCCCTTTTTTGGCAAGTCCAATGGCAGCACCTTTGCCGAGCCCACTGCCTGCACCGGTAATGAAAATTGTTTTGCTCATTTTAAGTTCCTCCATTCATAATAGCATGACAGTTTATCTTTCCCGATTGCAGTAAGTGCATACCAAATAGGATTCGTTGTCACCGGATTCAAAGTCACAGTGACTCCCCGATTTGTGACACGCCGAACTTTAACAGTTTAAATGAACAAAACCGACTGTGTTAGTTAAAACAGTCGGTTTTGTTCGGTAGCTTATTTAATTTTATTAATAGCTTTTTTCACTAATTAAAGCTTTATCTGTCGAATCTTCTACCTTGTTTCTTAAATCAGCCCCAGTTGGGTTTTGGAATACTCGAAGTCCAAACTCTGGTGCAACGGAAAATAAATGATCAAAAATATCGGATTGTACTGTTTCATATACGGCCCACTGTACAGAATTGGTAAACGCATAAATTTCTAAAGGCACCCCGTGTTCACTATGTGCCAGCTGCCTTACCATTAAAGTCATTTCTTGATTGATTCCTTCGTGATTTTTGAGGTAATTACTAATGTACGCCCGAAAAACACCGATATTGGTAAGGGCACGGCCATTTACAGGATTTTTCAGATCGAATTCATTTTTTGTATTATACTCCGTAATTTCTCTTTCTTTTTGAATAATATAATCTGAAAGATAATGAACTTGAACAAATTTCTCAATCATTTGGTCGGTGCAAAACGTAATACTGCTTGTATCGATATACAGAGAACGCTTGATTCGTCGCCCACCTGAGCTTTGCATCCCTCTCCAGTTGATAAAAGAATCGGAAATAAGGGCATAACTTGGGATCATCGTAATCGTTTTGTCAAAGTTTTGAACCATGACGGTATTTAACGAAATATCAATTACATCCCCATCTGCTCCATATTTTGGCATTTCAATCCAGTCACCCACTCGAACCATATCATTAGCCGTCAACTGAATTCCCGCCACGAGTCCTAATAATGAATCCTTAAATACTAACATTAAAACGGCCGAAAGAGCCCCAATCCCACTTAATAAAATAAGAGGACTTTTATCCATTAGACTTGAGATCACGAGGATGACCCCTACAGTCATGATCACAATGTTAACGACCTGAACATATCCTTTAATCGGCTTAATCTTGGATATTTCGAAAGTTTGATAGATATCATTCAGGGCATTTAATAAGCTTTGAATAAACACTAATCCTACAATTATCATATAAGCAACGGCTAATTTCTCAATGGTCGATTGATAAGTTGGAAATGTTGCAGCAAACGCATAAATGATGATCGCAGGAACCATATGGGATAACTTTCGAAAAACTTTTCTTTCTAAAAGGATATTCCCCCACTTGATTTTGGCATTTGTCACAATACGAGTGATGATCCTGATCACAATTTTTTTTGAAATAAAATTGGCTAAGACACATAAAAGCCCAATTAGCACAATCTTGATCATTACCGAAAGATATTCTACTAATCTAGGATCTAGTTCCATATCCAGAAGTAGATTATTAATAAATAACATTTGTACTCCCCCGTTTTCAATTGCATCATAAGCAACTTTACGGGTAAAATCGCTCAACTGTCAATGACTACTTCTTCCATAACGAAAAAATAGGGCATTAGACCTGAATTGAAGCGTTTTCTTATCGGGGCGTCCCTGTGACTTCGGCCTAAGGTTTTAAAAAAGTTATTGATAGTTGCGCTGTTCAGTATACAAATATGAACCATTTAACAAACCTCCTTTTAACGGAACGTCATTTATTTCCGAAAAGGAGGCTCATTTAATATTTCACACTAGTTGCTATCAACACATTTTTCAACTAATCTCGTCACTATCTGATTAACCTCTTGTGCCCAATTACGAAGATCTGCCACTTCTTTAATATAATCTGTAAATAGATGTTCCATGTCTCGGAAAATGATATTGCTGCCTTCACCTGATTCTGATTTAATAATCGAAATCCTAAGTGGAATATCAATCGCAGCCATTGGTAGCTTTTCTAATAATTTGGATCCCATTCGGGGATTTCCGAATATAAGAGTAAAAGCTGGGTATGAGTATACTTGAAGTGCCTCCATATCCCTTTGATGATCTACCACTGCATAGAGCTTGATTCCAGATTCTTCTATACAATTATAAAGCCTTTTAGCTAGATTCTCAGGTTCCTCCTGTACAAATGTCGTTATCAAAGAATTAAATTCATATTGAAAATCCAAAGGTCTTAACACCTACCGTTTCTTGTTATTTGTTGTACGTACGAAATACTATCCACAGTTATTATACCAATTATTGTTAATATTCTCTTATAGAAACCCTTTTTTCTATGGGATAAGTCTGATGGATCTTTGTAACATGAGAATGAACCACTGCTCAAAATTTATCTCAGTCCTTGAATATTACCCTATCCTTTGTCGAAACTATAATAGGTTTCATTTACCTCTGTACCTTTCTCATAAAATCGAAATCTAAATCGGAACTAAATTATCAGCTAGTTTTATTATCCTTTTCCAATTACATCATGTATTTAAGAAGTTTGTATAAACTATTTATCCATTCAATTCTTAGGGGTTTTTGAAGGGAGTAACTGAGATGCCAGGATCGATTGAAATTATAATTAGAACCCTTACTGCTTTTATTTTATTATGGATCTTTGTCCAGTTTCTCGGTAAACAGACGATTAGCCAAAGAACATACCATCTTTATATTGCCTCCATTACGATGGGAACCATTGCAGGAAATCTAGCATTCAATATCAAAATTAAATTCCTCTATTTTGTCATCGCTATGGCTATTATGAGTACCGTCGTGTACATGTTAAATTTTATTGCCATTAAAAATTCACGCTTTCGCAAGTGGATCACTGGAGAACCTACTACTTTAATCAAAAATGGAGAGATCCTTGAAGACAGAATGAAACAACTGGGGTATACAATGGATTCACTTAAACAAACATTGCGGAGTAAAGATATTTTCAGTATTGATGAGGTAGAACTTGCAATTTTAGAGATAAACGGCTCCCTCTCTGTCTTAAAAAAACCACAATACCGAAATACCACCAAGAAAGATTTAACTTCAGGAACTCAATCATCAGAAACCGTACCGGTTGAACTAATCTATAACGGACAGATTCTATACGAAAACATATCTAAACAAAACATCTATAATGAAGCTTGGCTAAACAATGAGTTAAAAAAACAGAACCTTACCGTATTGGATATCTCGTATGCTGTCGTGGGCACAAAAGGAAATTTATATATTGATCAATTTGAAAAGAACACTTAAATGCTTCACCCTCTCGCAGCGTGTATGTTTTGCTGCAAGCAAATGAAAACATAGAAAAATCGGTTCTATCGTTAATAGAACCGATTTTTTATCTTCATGAATCAAATTCGCCCGCCGAATTTGCGCCCGGATTTTTTTCGAGCTCGCTCGGAAAAATACCTTTAAAAAATCCGAGGCATCCGCCGGAGGCTTAACTTCATTCAGCGAGGTTTGAACCCCTACTGAATAAAAAAACATTTTCCATCCATTCCTCACTTATAGAAGTCGGGGGATTTCTGTACCTGTCGCAAGCTATCGGTACAAAATAAATTTGCTGAATGAAGTTAAATTAGGTTTAGGATAATTTTGCTAGAGTTTCACGAATAAACGCAGGTTCATCATCAGGTGTACGAGATGTCACTAGGTTTTCGCTAACAACCACTTCTTTATCGTGGTAGTCCGCCCCTGCTAGTTTGACATCATCGCGTATTCCGATGTAGCATGTTGCTTCCTTTCCTTTTAGAACATCAGCACTGATCAAGACCTGTGGTCCATGACAAATGGCAGCGATTAATTTGTCTTCTTGATTGATCTCCTTCACAAAACGAATAATATCTTCATTCACACGCAATGCTTCCGGAGAACCTCCACCAGGGATAACAACTGCATCAAAGTCCTCCGCCTTTACTTCAGATACCCCAACATCAGCCGTGTAGGAAACCGTTCCTTTTTTCCCCTCGCATTTTGCACCTTTTTCTAAGCCTACAATAATTGCCTCATGTCCCGCTTCTTTTACTGCATCATAGGGATTTTTCATCTCAGAATCTTCAAATCCGCTCGCTAGAAGAAATGCAACCTTTGCCAAATTAAAACCTCCAATTTAAAACTATTTTCATAATTACTGTACCCCCAAAGAAAAGGAGTAAAACATGAGCTAAAACTGAAGCTTATATGTGAAAAATAATAGGATGAAACTCGCTCTCCTTTTACCGCAAAGTTTTTTCGCAGCGTCAAAGTGGCCAAAAAAGGTAACGGCCCTTTCAGTTTCTGAAAGAGCCGCTACCCTTTTCTATTGAGTCATATTTGGTAAGAATGTAACACCATAGAAGAATAAGAGTCTTGTTAACGGAAAACGGCAACGCTATCATTAATATTAGCAGAATATTTATATTAATAAGTTTTTTTATTTTAATGGAGGGATATTTATGACGATTGAATTTAGTATTCTAGCCCCACGTGTTCCAAGCATATGCCACGAGGATCAAGTACCTGATTTTCAACAAGCAATGGTAGATGGAATGAAGGAAATCGCACAGGATCTTGCAACAGTCAAGCCAGATGCCATTGTCCTCGTTTCCTGCCACTGGCCTTCAACCTTTGCTCATTATGTAGACTGCTATCCTGTTCATAAAGGTTTACTTACAGCTACCGAAGCACCAGAATTAATAAAAGATGTACCCTATCATTATCCAGGGGATGAAAAATTAGGTCTTCAACTCGTTCAAGCTGGTAAAGAAGCGGGTCTTTCAGTCATAGAAGTCCAAGATGAACATTTTGTATGGGATTATGGTACGATTGTTCCTTTACGCTATCTCGTACCAAATGAAGACATTCCAGTAGTCAATCTGTCTGTTACTTTAGCTGCCAATCTTGAAGAAACATACAAATGGGGTCAAACGATCGCTAAAGTTTTGCATAAGAGTGATAAAAAAATTGTCTTTATAAGCAGTGGAGCCCTTTCTCACAACTTAGTTCGTGGCAGACATAACAAACCAACTTTATCTGAGCACGCCCTTGATAAAGAGTTCGTGGAGCATATTATGAATAAAGAATATGAAATGGCTTACAACATGCTGCCTCAATATGCAAGTATGGCAAAAGTTGAATCTGGAGGTCGCCACTTAGCCATGCTATTAGGAATTCTAGACAAAGATTCCGAACCTACCTACTATGCAGATGGTCAATCATCTGGCAGTTGGAATGCTCTCATTACCTTTGAAAAAACAAAGGTTGCTCCTAAAAAAGACAATAGCGAAAAAGAATACGTGAAGTAACAGGAATATTAGGGCCAGGCCCCTGCCTGCATTTAAATAGCAGACTGGGGCCTGACACTAATAATTTAGGAACGTTTTTAGTAATCAGAGCGTCACTAGGACCTTTAGTTATTGACGATTCTTTATATTATTATAAAGAGCAACAATAATATCAATGTTATTATCGATAAAGCGTAATCGTTCTCTCGATACTTCTGACCATTCACTAGATAGATGCTTAGCTGAAAGGATATGTCTAAGACTAAATGTATAGGTATGATGTAATTCTGAAATCAGATAACTAACGCCAGCATATTCTTCCTTACCTACAATGCTTTCAACGTCCTTCTTCAGCCAATCTGGTGCTGCTTCAATCGCTTTCTTTAACAGGGATTCATATTCTTCATTGGACACGAATTTCCCCTCCTCTCTTCATTGACAGTAACTTAGGCTGTTACTCGAAATCAGGATAGTAATGATAGGTGGATTCAAATTTATTGTTTCTTTTTCTTCCGCCTTCTATGTATGGTTCATGATACACATAGCTAAATAAGACTTATATATCATCACATGAGCGGGTTTTTTTGAAATTTCTGTTATGCATTTTTAAAACCGGGTAAAATACGATGAGAATGACTTTAATTTCACGTATACGGTTTATCTCCATACATATAATAAATTTGTGCATATGTTTGGACAAATGATTCATGTGAAAAGAATATTTGGAATTAACTATTTTTCCATAATCAATATTAGCGACCCTTCAGTCTTACTGTGAGCCTGACCATATCGTTATTCGGTTGAAAAAGAAGGTCCTATTCCCAATAACTAGTATAAACGTTTTATTGTTACTTTGCACCGTCATACAGAAATATATTTTATTAGTATATTATTTCGAAGGGGGCTACACCTTGATCAAAAGCTTAAACGAAGAGTGTGGGGTATTTGGTGTCTGGGGAATTCCAGACGCGGCACGCTTATGCTACTTTGGATTACATAGTTTACAACACAGAGGACAAGAAGGCGCAGGAATCGTTGCGAGTGATAAAGGAAAGTTAAATGGGCATCGTGGGGTAGGACTTCTAACCGATGTATTTAAAGACGAACGTCAATTCAATCGTTTAAAAGGTGAAACGGCAATTGGTCATGTACGGTATGGTGCGGCTGATAAGAATGGAATGGAAAATATTCAACCGTTCTTATTTCAATTTCATGATGAAGAATTTGCGTTAGCCAATAATGGTCATCTTATTAATGGGACTACATTACGAATAGAATTAGAAGATCATGGAGCCATTTTTTCTTCGAATTCAGACACTGAGATTTTGATGCATTTAATCCGGCGCAGTAAAAAAGACACCTTAAAAGAGCGAATGAAGGAAAGCTTGAATAAAATCAAAGGAGCTTTTACTTTTTTGATTCTAACACCAAACGAAATGATTGGTGCACTAGATCCTAATGGGTTTAGACCGCTGATCATCGGACAGATGTCCAACGGTGCTTATGTGCTTGCAAGTGAAACATGTGCATTGGATGTTGTCGGTGCCAAGTTTATTCGTTCCGTTGAGCCTGGAGAAATGGTGATCGTAAACGATGATGGATACCAAATCGAAAAATACACGGAAGAAACAACGATGTCGATCTGTTCAATGGAGTTTATCTACTTTGCACGACCAGATTCCAACATCGCCGGTGTCAACGTACATACAGCACGTAAAAATATGGGACGTACGTTAGCTGTAGAAGCGCCAGCAGAAGCAGATATCGTTGTGGGTGTGCCTAACTCTTCTTTATCAGCCGCAAGCGGTTATGCCGAACAAAGTGGGATTCCAAATGAAATGGGGTTAATTAAGAATCAGTACATCGCTAGAACATTCATTCTTCCCACCCAAGAATTACGTGAGTTAGGAGTACGCATGAAACTATCAGCTGTTAGTGGGGTTGTCAAAGGGAAAAGAGTTGTCATGGTCGATGATTCGATCGTTCGAGGAACAACGAGTAAACACATCGTCCAGTTGCTACGCGATGCTGGAGCAACTGAGGTGCATGTGAGAATTGCTTCCCCGCCTTTTCGTTATCCAGACTTTTATGGAATTGACCTTCAAAACCGGAAAGATTTGATTGCAGCGGATCACTCCATTGAAGAAATTAAAAAAATAATTGGTGCGGATAGCCTAGCTTTCCTAAGCGTTACTGGAACGGTAGATTCAATTGGATTGAACTTCGATGCCCCCTACAAAGGTTTATGCATGTCATATTTCACAGGAGAATACCCAACCCCATTGTATGACTATGAAGCAGACTATCTGAAATCTATAGAAGAACCAAAAAAGTTATAAAGAATAAACAGGAGGACGCTTTAGAGTCCTCCTTAGTTTACCTTCTGCTATATATGTGGAATTTTCCCCTCTTCCATTTTCTTTTTTCCTATTGTATGTTTTACTGAATTATAAGCGTCTAAAAACCGTTGTGGGATTCGAAATTCAATGAGAGGTTGTGTAACCTTTTTTGTGAAATTACTTGCTAAGAAGGCAGTTAATATAAAAGTAGCAAGGATGAGCAAAGAGATTTGCCAAGGTTTATTGATTAAGTTTACCCATTCACTATTCCTAAAATATTGAATGAAAAATCCATGGAGGAGATAAATATAAATCGTTCTTGTCCCCCATTTTGTGAAAAACAAATTCTTTTTTGGTACAAGAGCTAGGAAGCTTACAATCGCTAATAGTGTTAATCCATAAATCGTCAAACGGATCAGTCCTGCCTTTAATCCTTCTTGACCTAGAACTTGGAATGGTTTTGAACCGAACAGCCATTTATATTCAAATTCTGGACCAATATAAATTACGATGAAGAAGCCAATGAAAAATAACATGGACATGAATTGAATCTTATGATTTCGAAGCTTCGTGAAATGCTCTTTTTTAAAATAAAAGCCCAAGAGAAACAAAGGAAAAAATACAATGGTCCTAGACAAACTTAGATAAGAGTTAATGATATCAAAGTAACCTACTAAAACTCCGAGGAAAAAAGCAAAAAGAATACTAAATTTCATATTCCATTTTGTAAACACGAATAGTAATAGATTCCAGAAAAATAAACTCAATAAAAACCAAAGTGACCATTGTGGGTTTAACGGATCTAAATTTGAAAGAGGTTTATCTTGGAGGAAATAATAATAAAACGAATAAATCCCCTGAAAAATAAGATATGGACCAATCAATTTTTTTACCAATTTTCCCAAATACCCTTTCCGGTTAAACCCTTTTGCAAAATAGCCAGAGATCAAAATAAAGGCCGGCATATGAAATAAATAAATCGTAGTATACAGACTAAAAATAAACTTATTATCGTGAATATAAGACTGAATAAAATGCCCCAATACTACTAGAAAAATTAACAAAAATCTTGCATTATCATAATACGCATCTCTAACTTTCATAATTATCCCCCATTTCATATTGACCAGGTTATAATGTAGTTTTTATGTTTATATATACCCTTTATCTACTAGTATTAAAAGGGATTTAACCGATTTGTAACCAACCTTTAACTCTATGTCAGCACCCTGTCACTAAACTTAACATTGTAATATACATTTTAAACATGTTAGAGTGGGCATTTTTTTCGGGACGTCACAACTTTTAAAGGCGTCCCGGTGACTTTGTTGGGTGTGATCGATTTAAATCTAGAAGAATTTAACGGGCAGCCGTATCTTTTGCTTAAAGTGTGTATTTTGCACATGATGAAAATGGTGTGAACAATCTAAAAGATATTTGTTTTAATTGCTGTTAATATAGAGGGAAACTTCCATCAGATGCGTTTTCTAACACTTCCACTGTTGGAAAGCTCCCTGCCTGCAGTTTGCTGGTCACGTAACGTTTCCGTAAGCCTATTTAGGCTGTATTGAACTTTCGGACCTTTTTTATGGGCAGTTGATCCCCACCTATCTTCAGATTCTTGGGTGGTAGTTTCACCGCCCGTTAAGCCTGATTACCCTATAAATAGATGGTTTGAGGAGATTATAATGAAGAAAAAAGTCGCAATAGTTACCGGGGCTTCCAGTGGTTTCGGATTATTAACCGTCATTGAATTAGCGAAAAGTGGATTTGATGTGATTGCTACTATGAGAGATTTACATAAATCTGAACTTTTAATTGAAAAGAGCAGCCAAGAAAAGGTACGGGATTTCATTACATTGCACGAGCTTGATGTAACGTCCAAGGAATCGATTCACGTTTTTAAAGAGTATTGTCTTCAATTTTCATCGATTGATGTATTGGTCAATAATGCAGGCCTCGCGATTGGTGGATTTCATGAAGATATTTCAGTGGATGACTATAGAGCCCAATTTGAGACGAATTTTTTTGGCGTGATTGCTGTTACACAAGCCATTCTTCCGCTGATGCGCACACAAAGAAGTGGAAGAATTATTAATATGAGCAGCATTAGTGGCAAAATGGGGTTCCCAGGTCTCTCCCCTTATGTAGCCT
This sequence comes from Niallia sp. XMNu-256, assembly GCF_036670015.1. NCBI lineage: Bacteria > Bacillati > Bacillota > Bacilli > Caryophanales > Bacillaceae > Niallia > Niallia sp. XMNu-256. Next base: position 1,990,817 of record NZ_CP137636.1, on the reverse strand, counting down.
CCAAACATGCACTTGAAGGCTTTAGCGAAAGTCTGTCTCTTGAGGTTCAACCCTTTGGCATTGATGTGATTTTAATTGAACCCGGCTCTTATCAGACGAATATTTGGAGTGCCGTGGATGCAATCGAACGAAAGAAAGATACCGCGTATCAAACATATATGACTTCCCTTTTATCCATAATGAATTCGAGCAAAAGTAAATATGGGGATCCGACTGATGTCGCAAAATTAATTGCTAAGATTGCCTCCCAAACGAAAAAACCCCATTTTCGATACCCGATTGGAGTTGGAGTGAAGCGTAATCTACTTTTAAAAAATGTACTGCCTTGGAGGTTGATTGAAAAATGGATGTTGCGAATGATTTTAAATTATAAATTGAAGGAATAAAGGGAGACTCTTGATTCAAAAGATGTAGATGTATTTTTTTCTTTTAATTCCAGCAGAATCCAAGAGAGGCATCTCTGTTTCAAAAGGAAGTTTTGAAACATGGGATACCTCCCCATGTTACACTTTTTTTGTACCTTTGCTTTTATATGGTTTAGCACTTTTGGATCGGTTGGCACTCGCCTGCCAACGATTCCAGCCTTTCTTTCCGGTCCCTCTACCTATTCCGCTTTTCGCTTTAGCTTTTGTCATATCATCACTCCGTTACTATTATACCCATTCACCTTCTATGGTTAGTTCTTTCATATTTTCGACTAATTCATTCAGAATACCCTATTTTACTTAAAAGGGCTACCGCTATCGAATTATTTGTATGATGTTTGTATAAACTTACTTTTTAAGTTTATCAAATCCATTTTTATTACTAATAGAATGTGCAATAAAATAAATGATATATAAAATTGGAAATGAATAGATATATTTCCAGTTCTCTGGGTCATATGTCTTTAACCATTTAAAGGTTGGTTCACCCACAAATGCACTTCCCCCTGCAAAAATTAAGGCTTTTATGTACGGAATGGAATGTGGCTTCATCTGAATTAGAAACATCGTAATCACTGGTAATAGTGAAAAATCCCAAAGAAGATATGAAGGAATGAAAGGAAGGACATCATAATTATAATGCCTTGTCGATTCAGTGATTACTGCGATTGTATTTAGCATCCGACCGAAACCACAATAACTATCATGACGATATTGATTTAATGATATTCACTACGATTACTATCATCTCTTCCATCATTATTAAATAGTGACAGCCCCTGTTGAATCCTCAATCTCTATTATTCAGGTCGTCACAGCGGTCCACTCATCTTATTTAAATGTTTGGTACAATAAAAACATCAAAATGAAATTGTAGATCTTTCTTGAGTCTAAACAACTTTAATTTGTTTTTAGAAACAGCGACGAATAGTAAGAATTCAAGGATAAGAAAAGGAGGATGAAATGATGAATGACTATGGTACACTACATGAGGCAAACGGTCGTTATGTTTTAAAGTTCGAACGATTATTTTCTCATAATCTAGAAGATGTTTTCCTTGTAATTACAGATCCTAATTCCTTCTCCCAATGGTACCCTTTTGCTACAGGGGAGATGGATCTCAGACTTGGTGGCAAGATTGCCTTCGATGATGGGGAAGGGACGACATATACTGGTATCATCACAGAGTTAGAACAGCCCTATTTGTTTGGTTTCCGCGAGGTGGATGATCTAGTAAACATTTCATTGCAGGGTGAGGATAAAGGTTGCCGAATGATCTTTACCCATACTTTCGACGATGATTCTTGGGCAATTCATACCGCTGCAGGATGGCATAGATGCCTAGATGTATTGGTTCAAATCGTTAAGGGTGAACCAATTAAATGGCATGAGAATTCATCAAAGCTTCGTCAAATCTATAGTCAATTATTTAAGATAGCTCGTTAAATGGAACAAACAGTGGGATATATTCCCCACTGTTTGTTGTTAGTTGAGGCACCAACAGAATGCTATTGCACAGTATTTGCTAGAGATGTTTTTATTGTTTGCCACTCTTGGACCTTACTCCCTTTGTCGCTATAACAATTTTATAAAATGCGAAAAGTCATTGCTGTATATAATTCTTGTCTTAGCTTTTCTGTGAAACATTTCTGTGAAACAAGATTTTTCGGGACGTCACAGTGACCCGGTCTTTATTTCCCTCGCATTCTTTAGCTCTCTTAACATTTCTTTAATAAACTCGATTTGGTCTTCGCATATAATAAAGTCCATAAGGCGTTCCTCAAAATGAATGATGCGTCTATCCAATTCTTCTAAACTTAGGTTAACGATATTTTTCATAACCGTAACAACTCCTCTTTCTTTTTTTATTTAGTCTTATGTTAAAACAATTATTCGATTTAGGGATGTAACATTTGTCACTAAAAAGCAAAATAGTCTGACTTTTAAGTAAATTCATTCTTTTCTCATAGGACATACTATTCATAAATATATAAAACACTGTCATATTGTTAGCTCTATATTCTCATTGTTAAAGTTTAGATTTTTCTCGTATTTCATGAAAATCCGAACCGGGTTTGAAATTTATTTGTAAAAGGGCAAAATATGACCTTATCCTAAGTTAAAAGGATTTCTAAATTCACGAGACACACCAAAAAATTAGAAATGTAAATTAAATAAGCAACTAACCAAGAAGATTAGTTGCCTTTTATTACTTTTTGATAAAATGTTAATCTTTGTTCTGCGTTCCCTTTTGTAACGATATCAATTCCAGTGTATATCTCTTTATCTACCTTTTCTCCATTGACCACCCTTGCAGAAGTTTCCACGCTTAAGTAACCCATATCATACGGATTTAGCGAGATGGTTATCGGGACTACACCTTCTTTAACAAATTGAAGCATCTCTAATATGCCTCCTGTTCCCATAACAGGTACATCGACCCCTAGTTCTTGTACCACTTTTATAGCGGGAAGTGCTACATAATCAGTTGAGGTGACAACTCCTTTAAGGTCCGGGTGTTCCTGCAGAATCGAGTTCATCACTTTAGCAACCTCATTTAAATTATCAATACTCTCTGATAACTGATTGTATTCCGCAACGATTTGGATACCAGCCCCTTCCAAACTTGCTCTTGCACCTGCTAATCGTTCGGATTCAAACTTCATCTGTCTACCAAGAAGGACTACTTTTTCCCCTGGCTGGAGCTGGGAAGCCATTAAGATTCCTTCCTTTTCTCCTAATTCAAAGTTATCGGTTCCAATATAGGCCGTTTTCTTATCCCATTTTTCATCTGTCTGGATGAAAAAGATAGGAATATCCGCTGTGTGAAACTCCTCTAGTTTTGGAAAAATATCCGAATGCGCTGGGGCAATAACTAATGCATCCGGCTTTTCTTTTAAAGCCTCATCTAAAAGCTCGATCTGTTCTTTCACCGTTCCATTTTTAGGGGCAACAACCTTGCCGTTCATTTCAAAGTCTTTAAAGCCTTTTTCAGCACCTGCACTGACAATATCCCAATATTCATAATTAGAATCCATTAAAATAACAACAACTTTTGGTTTGTCTTTAATAAATTGCTTATAAATAAACGTACCTGAAATAACGATGCATAAGGCCAAGACGGTAATAAACCATAGCTTTCTTTTTCTGGACATAAGAACTCCGCCTTCCCTCTACTAATTAAGTCCAATTACGCAAAACCCTTTTCGCTATTTTTTGTAAAGCGAATTGAGAAGGTTGTACCATTAGGACTGGTGTCGATATTAATATCTGCTCCATGACGCTTCGCAATGCTGAAACAGATGGCCAACCCCAAACCTGTCCCATTGTCCTTTGTTGTAAAAAACGGCGTGCCCATTTTCTCAAGCACCTCAGGGCTAATTCCCGGTCCGGTATCACGGATGGTTAAAATGACAGCGTGTTCATCATTGTATGTTCCAATAGTTAGTTTTCCGCCACTTGTCATCGCATCAAATCCATTTAAAGCGATATTTAATATTAATTGCCGAATTTCTTTTTCATCGATAAAAATATCCGTACAATTTGGGTCTAGTTGAAGGACGACCTGTTTGCCGGAACGTAGGGCCTCCGCTTGCATTAACGGAAATAAAGATTCAATGATGGCATTTAACTCATACATCTTTTTATGGCTAACCTTATTTTTAGCCAAATTTAGAAACTCGGTAATAATGGAATTGGCCCTATCTAATTCAGCTAACATCAAATCAATATACTCATTTGATACTTGTCCACCCTTTGCAATTTGAAGAAATCCATAAACCGTTGTCATCGGATTTCGAATTTCATGAGCAATTCCGGCTGCCATTTCTCCGATTAAATTTAATTGGTCGAGCCGGGATATTCCTTTTTCAAGAAGAACCTTTTCCGTAATATCAGTTAATACTAATAGAATACAAGGTTCGGAATCGATATCTATCATTTCCGATGATAGTAAACCAGAGCGTTTATCCCCTTTTTTCGTCCGATATTGAATTTTCATATTTCGAATGGGTTGCTCTAAACGGATTGGATTCTCTGTTTCCTCTTCTACAAATTGAGCTAAGTGAAATCTTTGATTATTTAAATCATCGTAAAGGTATCCTGTATACTGTAGCCAGCTTGTATTCACATCGATATACGTTTCATCTTTTGTAGAAACAATCGCCATTAAATTCGGACTGGCATGAAAAACCTTGCGAAAACGTTCTTGGGATGCGAGGAGGTGTTCGGCAATCTTTTTCCGCTCCTTAATTTCTTGTTTTAACTTTTCATTGGCTGATAGAAACTCGAATGTTCGTTCCTCCACCATTTTTTCTAAATCAATGAATTGTTCCCTTCTTATTTCCTCTAGTTCCATGGAATACTGCTCTTCTGTGTGGCTAATCTTTTCTTCATATTTCTGATGGATTTCAACAAACTTTTCGATTTTCTGTTTTAATGTTTCAGGATGAAAGGGTTTAAAAATATAATCAATGGCCCCTACAGAGTAACCACGTTGAACATTTTCCCGATCTTGGCTAATCGCAGTAATGAAAATAATCGGTGTATGCTTCGTTTTTTCCCGTGCGCGAATCAATTTTGCTGTTTCAAAGCCATTTAACCCAGGCATTTGTACATCAAGCAAGATCACGGCAAATTCTTGCTTGATGAGGTATTTCAATGCCTCTTTTCCTGATGTTGCACTGACTAATTGATAGTTAGGGGATGAAAGCACTGCCTCTAGCGCAAGTAAATTCTCTGGATGATCATCAACCATTAAAATGTTTACATTTTTTGAGACGGTGTTATTGGATTTTTCGGTATAGTTTTTCTGTTGCGTCAGTTTCATCATAGAATTTTCCATAAGTAGTAAGTCGAACCCCCTCTCTTTTGCCTAAACATAGAAAACCGTATAAACTAAGACTTTCATAAAATAGCTTATGAACCTCGTTTTGTAAGGTCTGATTAAAATAAATTAATACATTTCGACAGATGATAATATCAAACTCATTAAATGAGGTATCTGTCACTAAATTATGCTCGGCAAAAACAATGTTTTTCTGCAGTAGCGGATTAAAAACGGCCTGTCCGCCTGCCACCTTATAATATTCTGAAAAGGATTTAGTTCCACCGGCTTCCATATAGTTTTTTGTGTACTGCTGCATATTTGCTAAACAGAAAGCCCCTTTCTTTGCCTGTTGGATCATTCTTCCATTAATATCGGTAGCAAAGATTCTCGCTTTCTCATAAACTCCCTCTTCTTGCAAAAGAATGGCCATTGAATAAACTTCTTCACCACTGGCACAACCCGCATGCCAAATTCGAATCTCCGCGTACTCTTTTACAATGGGAATGATCTTTTGCCGAAATGTTTGAAAAAATGACGGATCACGAAACATCTCGGTTACATTTATAGACAGATCAGAGGCTATTTCTTTCATTAACATCGGGTTACGCAGGACCCTTTCTTGAAGCGCTGAAATGCTTGCTGCATTTTCCTTATGAACTCGATTTAGAAGTCTTCTCAATATAAATGGCTTCGAGTAATTTCTGAAATCATATCCATAACAGCGGTAAATAGACTCGAGCAACATATCGGCTTCAATCTGTTCGATTTCTTCTTTTTGTACTTGTTCATGCGTCATGATATCCATGTTTTATCCCTTATCCTCTCTTTTGATACAACCACACATTCATGAGTGAGAATAATTGATCAATATTAATTGGCTTACTGATATAATCATTTGCCCCTGCTTCTAAACATTCTTCTCTGCTCTTCTTCATCGCCTTTGCTGTAAGAGCAATGATGGGCAAAGACTGATAGCTCGGCATTTGCCTAATTCTTTTAATGGCCTCAAATCCGTCCATCTCAGGCATCATAATATCCATTAGGACGATATCCGCGTCCGGATTTTTCTGCAGCATATCAATTCCTTCATATCCATTCTCCGCTGCGATAATTTCCATCCCTACCTTTTCGAGTGCAATCGTTAATGCGTATACATTACGGAAATCATCATCAATAATCAGCACTTTTTTATTTTGTAAAAATGAGTTTTCCTGTTCCGTTAGGCTAGTAGGTTCCTCACTCAATAAATCAAATGAATAATCATCATCTTCGAGACTTACTGCCGCTTCCTCAAAAGACTCCAACATTTCGATTTGTCTGTTCGGTGGTTGGATCGGCAAATAAAGAGTAAACTTGCTGCCTTTTCCTTCACTACTGGATAACTCGATGAAACCTCCTAACAAACTGGCCAATTCACGGCAAATGGCGAGTCCTAACCCCGTGCCGCCGTACTTTCGGCTCGTCGTTCCATCTGCTTGTCTAAACACTTCAAAGATGGCTTCCTGCTTTTCTTTCGGGATGCCAATCCCTGTATCAACCACAGAGAATGCCAGGAATTCAGACGTATGGTCAGCCCCTTGACCTCTCGGAACAATATCTTTACTTTCATGATGAATATCAAGGGTTACATTTCCCTGCTCTGTAAATTTAAAGGAATTAGACAAGAAATTATTTAATATTTGAAGCAAACGATGCTGATCACTGTATAAACTTTGTTGAGTATCTGCATCCCATTGAATCGTAAATTCTAAGCCTTTTTGCCTCGCTACTGGCAGAAAATGCATCATCAATTGTTCCTTAACCTCGTCTAAGTTCACCTCATTGTGAATGATCTCTAATTTTCCCGACTCTACCTTAGCCAAGTCTAAAATATCATTGATTAGCAGCAGAAGATCATTTCCGGAAGTATAGATGGTACGAATGTATTCTTGTTGCTTTTCTGTCAAATTGCCTTCGCTGTTTTCAGTAAGGATTTGCGCCAGTATCAGTAAACTATTCAATGGGGTTCGAAGCTCATGAGACATATTAGCTAGAAATTCAGATTTATAGTGGGAGCTCACTTCTAATTGCTGAGCCTTTTCTTCCAATGCCAACTTTACTTTCTCTAGTTCCTTTTTCTTTTGCTCAGAAGCAGTGTACTGTTCTTCAAGCTTTTCATTCGTTGTTCTTAATTCTTCCTGCTGCAACTGCAGTTCCTCAGATTGGACTTGTAGTTCCTCTGTTAAGCTTTGTGATTCTTGTAATAACCTTTCTGCTTTCATATGATTTGAAATACTATTGATTGCAATTCCAAATGTTCCTACCACTTCCCTGAGAAGCTTTATGTGACTGTCCATGAAGGATTCAAAGGAGGCGATTTCAATAACAGCCAGCGTTTCCCCTTCATATAATATAGGAAAAATAATAATGCTAGTTGGCGTGCTTTCTCCTATTCCTGAACGAATTTTTAAATAATTATCGGGTACATCATTTAATAGAATCGGCTTCTTTTCAAGTGCACATTGACCAACAAGTCCTTCTCCAAGTCGGAAAGATTCATATCTCTTATCGTCCCTTGGTAAGGCGTAAGTTGCTAATCTTTTTAAAAGCGTTTCTTCTTCTTCAGAACTTTTTATATAAAAAGCACCAAAACTAGCAGCTACCATTGGGACGATCTTTGACATAAACCCTTGAGCCAACATATTTAAATCCTTTGCCTCTGGGTACATCCGAACGATTTCTGTAATTTGCGTTTGTCGCCAGCTCTGTTCTTCCGCTTCCTCTAGCAATTTCTTTTCGTGTTGACTATGAATTTCAAGTTCAGAAACCATCTTATTATACGCATTGGCAATGGAACCAATCTCATCATTCGTGGAAAGCTCGATCCTCGGCAATTGTTCAGCATTGCTTTCACGAATTCCTTCCATAACAGATGTTACATAGTGAAGATTCTTTGTCATTCGACTAATCAGCAATATTACTAAACCAGCACCTACAATGATTGTAAGAGCAAGATAAATATAAATCGTTGATACTGCAACATTGTAAGTTTCTCTTGATGTAAGAAGTTCATTTTTCATTTCCTGTTCCTGTAACCCCACAAGAAGGTTGGTCACTTGCAGCATTCTTTCCCTTTTAAGATCAAGGTCATCAAAAAGCTTTTGGTCGATTTCTACATTTTGATCAATGGATTTCATGGTGACCCCATGCTGAATCGATTCGTTATAGGATTGAAGCAAGATTCGATATTTTTCTAGTAACTCCTTCGAAATATCTTGTTTGTCCTTGTCTTTTAAAAGCTCGATCTTTTGATTAATTGCCAAGTTTGACCTTTCCCAATGATTTACTCTTGTTGCATCAAGCTCCACCAACGAATTATCAATCATTTCCTTGCCAACTCGTGTGAAAACATCTGTTTCATTCTTAATGTCAGTTGCAATTTCAATTCGTTCATATAGGTCATTGACGACTACATGCATATTAACCATGGATTGTTCAAGCAAATTCATTAAATAAATAACACTAATTGAAATAAGCAATATGATCGCACCAATGCTCGCATATAGCTTTATTTTAAATTTCATTTTACACCCCGCAATACATATAATAAGAGAATTCTACTCTTTTAATCTGAACATTGTATCTATGCACACATGATTATGTAATTAACTGAAAAAAAACCGAATGTTCGAATGAATAGTGTTTTTTTACTATAATATCATAATATGCAGAAGATTCATCACATTTTTTGCTTTTATAACAATTTTAGAGATAATGACTCGGATTTATCAACCGTAGTCACAGGGACTTGTCGATTAATTAAATAAGCCACAACATTTTTTACAAAACGTGTGGCTGATATTTATTCGTTTTTCATACTAATCGTTCTTATACATATACCTACACAACTTGATGCTGATATGATGCTTTTATTAAAATGAATCTTCCACAAATTTCTTTGTCGTATATACCAATTACTGCTTTTGCCGTAAATATCTTTTATCATTCATAAAAATACTCCAAAAGTAAATAAAGCCAGGAAAGAGAATCGCAAATCCGATTATATAGGTAATAAATACAGCTCTAAATGAATTAGGGTCTGTAAAAGCCGAGTGAATGGTCACATTAGGGTAGATGATATACGGCAAATGTGCTTTTCCATATACATAACTTGCAATGAGGTATTGGATTGTTACTGCAATTACAGAGAGTCTTGGCATCCCCTTGACTCCCTTCTGAAAAGGAGAAGGGGCATATAATCCAATCCCTATAATCAAAAAGAAGCCAACTGAGAGAAATAATAATGGAAAGTCGTCCATCATTCGATTGTATAACCACTCAGCCTCATTTGGTAATGTAAGCATAATGAGAAAGGCCATTAGTAAGGTTATGGGTCCTAATATTTTCCCATCGCGAAGATATATTTGATAGGCCTTCATTTCATTCGATGCTTTCGAGTAATCCGCTAACAATAAAGATGAGAGAAAAAGAGTACTGCTGATAGCAAAACCAATAAAAGCATATACATTTGGGCTTGTAAAAAGCCTCTGTAAATTTAAATTCGCTGCACCGTTCCCGTAATCAACAAATTCTCCATGTGTAATGGGCAATACACTAATTAATAGACCAGGAATGATTATGCCAGTAATACCTGATATGTACGTTAATGGCTTCTTAAATTCGATGGCAATATTAGAAAATACTAAAAATGCGCTTCGCAATGCCAGTAAAAGCAAAATGATGCTTCCTGGAATAATCAGGATCGTGCCTAGAGTGTATGCTGCAGTTGGAAAAAGACTATAGATCGCTACAACTAATGCAACAATAAATGTATTTGTCACTTCCCAAGTCGGGGATAAATACCTGTTAGCAATATTGGTTGCTTTCGTTTTTTCTCGATTCATGTAAATCATTGACCAAAAACCAGCACCAAAATCCATCGTTGCCATGACAGCATAAATGAAGACAAACCCCCATAACACGGTAACCGCAATAAGAGCATCAGTCATTGGATATCCTCCTATGAATTTGAACTGAATAAACGGACATTTTTATTTTCTGCACGCTCGAGATCATCTAACTCTGTATTTTTTCTAAAGTAGTACAACAATACAAACACAACGGCAATCGCTAAAATAATGTATACAGAAATAAACAAGATGAATAATGTACTTAAGTTCGTTGCCGTTGTTGCTGACTCAGCTGTTGATAATATCCTGTAAATCACCCATGGCTGGCGACCCGTACAAGCAAATATCCATCCAAATTCAATAGCAAGCACGGCCAATGGACCTGTCGTAACGAGTGTCCAAAGCATGAGTTTTGGATATTGCTTCTTTTTTAATAGTTTATGCCAAGCAAACACGAGTATGGGAATAAGGATAAGCAACGAACCAATTCCAACCATTGCGTTAAAAAGAGTATGGATAAATAATGGTGGCCAAAGCTCCTCAGGAAAATCATTCAAACCAACAACGACGGTATCAAAGCTATTTCCAGCAAGAAAGCTTAGCGCCCAAGGGATTTCAATAGCCCCTTTTATTTCTTTCGTCTCTGGATCTGTAAAACCACCGATGGCAAGTGGCGCATGTGATTGAGTTTCAAATAGTCCCTCTGCAGCAGCTAGCTTTTCTGGTTGGTATTCATGTAAATATTGAGCAGCAGAATGCCCATTTAGTGCGGTTAAGAAAGCAAAAATACACCCGACCACTAAACCAATCTTCAATGCCTTTTGATGAAAAAGATAAATTCTAGACCCAGATTCATTTTTCATCATTTTAAAAGCGGCAACAGAACATACAACAAAAGCTCCAACAACGTAAGCGGACAATGCAACGTGCCCAGCAGTTACAAAGAAGCTTGGGTTAAAGAATGCAGCCCAAGGATCAATGTCTACAAATTCCCCATTCTCATATCGGAAGCCTGCAGGAGTCCCCTGAAAAGCATGGACATTCGTAATCAATACGGCTGAAGCTAATGCACCGATAGCGACTAGGATGAGGCTTACGATTCTCATCCAAGGAGCGATTCTTTCTGCTGCATAAACATAGATCGACATAAACAGGGCCTCTATAAAAAAGGCATAGATTTCAATTTGAAAAGGAAGCGGCATGACCCGACCGATGACTTCCATAAAACCAGGCCAAAGTAACGATAATTGGGTTCCAGCAATCGTACCAGTTGGGATACCAACTCCAAGTAAGACTGCAAATGCCTTTGTCCAACGCTTAGCCATTACGACATAATCTTGATCTTTCGTTTTTTGGTAAAGCAACTCAGCAATCAGTATCATCAACGGCAACCCTACTCCTATTGTTGCAAAGATAATATGAAATGCCATCGTTGTACCAAATAAAGAACGGGCTATTAAAAGATCGTCCATCATCCATTCGTCCTCTCCAAGTTTTAGTTGTCTTTTAACAATCATTCCCAATTCATTCAATAATATGTAATTAAGCTTGGAGGACGGTTATAAGTGAAAAGTAGCTACTTTTTGTTGAATAAACCTGCCAGTTAGTTAATAATCCCCATAAAAAAGCGCTTGGGCTTATCTTTCTTTTCCCAAGCGACAAGAATCATTAAATTAGGCGTTTTCCAACTCAATAGCAAAGCTTTTTTGCAAAGGATTGAAGTTTTATTTTTAATCTTCCCCTTAATCCCCTTCTTTTAGTGAAGACTCTGCAGCAAGATCGTCTTCTTCCCCTTTCGGAATCCTTTATCTAATCTTCCCGCATTCTCAATATCGCCTGAAGCTTCATACCCGCCGACTTTAGCATTGGAAGTTGTCCCATAAAAGACTCATTCCGCCTAATTGTACATTAATATTCTCTTGTTTCTTATCCATTTTAATCACTCTATCTATTAATGTAACCAGAGGAGATGAAATTTATAGACAATCGTTTTTCCATCTTGACCAACACCGCCAGCTTTCGGAAACTCTTATCATTCTCAGAGATAATTTTTTGATACAAACCTTATTTTTCTCCATTACAGAAATGATCACTCTAAAGAAAAATAAACCACTTTATTTCTCTTGTTTTCTCCAAAATATAAGTAGCCTGATTTATTGTTTATTTGCAGCCAAATTCATCCCGAACGCCAATGGATGGATGATCGCCGTTCCCATATTTCTGTTTTGTACATATGTTGTAATTACGTTAGAGATGAGGCTCTAAACTTGGCAGGTTCATACGGAGCGAATATGACTGAAGTGATGCAAACAACACACCAGTCCAATCCACTATTTTGTTCATACATAATCCATTACAAATAAGATTATTAGAATAAAATAAGATAAATAAAGAGGAGGAGTACATTTGAACGTTTTATTTGTGTGCCTGGGGAATATTTGCCGGTCACCGATGGCTGAAGCCTTGTTTCGTCACTTAATCAAAAAAGAAAATTTGACAAACAAAATTACAGTTGATTCCGCTGCAACCAGCCCATGGCAAATCGGCTTCCCTCCACACGCAGGAACTCTTACTATTCTAAAAAAATACAATATAACTTCCGATGGGCTTGTTGGACGCCGACTAAAGAAAGAAGACTTTTGGAAGTTCGATTATATTATTGGTATGGACAAAAGCAATATAAAAGATATTTACAGGATAACCGGCAAGCCGAATCATCCAAAGATTATTAGACTACTCGACCTGACCAAATACAAGAAAGACATCCCTGATCCATTTTACACAAATAATTTTGAGGAAACCTTCCATCTTGTTTCAGTAGGTTGCCAGGCATTACTCAATAAAATACGTAGGGAACAAAAACCATAATGTTAATTTATGGGGTAACCATTATTTTAATTTAGATAATGGATTGCCGCCCCACCCCAATCCTTAGAACAAGAAATTCATTCTTTAACCACTTTCAATAAATTAATAGTTTTTTTCCTCTCGGGTTTCAGAGCCTTTATTTTTTACAAGATGTGATCCCCCAAAAAAATTTTCTTCATCTTAATTGAATCAGGGAACAAATAAGGCATCGGTTGGGCCGTATTTTTTAAGGAACCGATGTTTATGCTTATTTAATATGAATTTTGTGCTTACTATTATTTTTTTAAAAGGTATCTTTTAGAAAAAGGTAAAGCACACCTTCCTGACAGCCCAAAATGCAAAAAGAGAGACTGGCTCTTTTTGTATTTTTTATTGGCTACTTTCTGCAGGAATCGCGAATAATAAGGGAAGTCCTAATTGGATTATAACGGTATGACATTTAAAAAATTCAATATTTTCAATCACACATTGTACTACTTGTTCCAACCAAGTTAAGCAAGCTAATAGTATTAGTAGGACAGATTAGTTTAAAGTCGAGAATTATTAGGAGATGTCTCGTTATGTCATGGAAATCATTCTTTTCATACGAATTCATAAAAGATATTAGAATTTCATTAGGTATCCTCTTGTTGTTTTTACTATTCAGGAAGATATTTGCCAAGTATATCATTGCTCTAATCGTAAAAGGGATTCGAAAAGAGGCACACCCCTTTTTTTCTCGTATGTTTTTATCATTTGAAAAACCCATTCAGTGGCTGTTTATTCTATTAGGAATTTTTTTAGCCGCTTGGCAGCTCCCTTTTTTTGATCATACACATACGTTATTTATAAAATTAATAAAATCCGCTATTATTTTTCTTGTAGGTTGGGGTTTTTTTAACTTATCATCTTCATCCTCACTTATTTTTGCAAGGCTTAACGAAAGATTCAATTTTGGAGTTGATGAAATTCTCATCCCTTTCTTATCTAAATTATTGCGAGCTATTATTGTGATTGTCATCTTTAGTGCGATTGCTGCAGAATTTAATTATAATGTGGTTGGTTTGGTTGGAGGTTTAGGATTGGGCGGACTTGCATTTGCCCTAGCTGCTAAAGATGCACTCAGTAATTTTTTTGGAGGAGTTATAATCATTACAGAAAAACCTTTTACAATTGGAGATTGGATTTTGACACCTAGCGTAGAAGGTACTGTTGAGACAATTACTTTTAGAAGTACAAAAATACGAACATTTGCACAAGGTCTTGTTACGGTACCAAATGCAAAATTAGCAAATGAAAACATAACGAACTGGAGTGAAATGGGAAAAAGGCGGATTGTATTCAGTTTAAGTGTATCGTATGAAACACCCAAGGAAAAGTTAGAAGATGTTATTAGTAAGATCGATTTTATGTTGAAAAATCACTCTGGAGTCGACCAAGACACAATTGTTAGTAAGTTTGATAAATATGGAGACAATGGATTAGATATTTACATTTATTTTTTCACAAAAACAACAGTCTGGTTAGATTTCTTAGAAGTCAAGGAACAAATCAACTATAAAATAATGGATATTCTTGAAAATGAAGAGGTTTCTCTTGCCGTTCCTAATAGAAAGTTATATGTAAATTCAAAAGCAGAAGGATATCGTAAAGTCACATTTAAGCCTTTAAAGTCAAGTACCTAAAATCTACACTAGATTCAGTGTTTATTCTATCTAACAAGTTTGGAGAGGGTGTCCCAAGTGTAACTTTAGGGGCATCCCCTTTTTGATTTGACTCCAAAAACTTAGTTTAATTTAAGTAACTGTTCGGATAGTAAGTTTACGCTATGTGCTATGCGCTACTAAGCGTATAAAAGCACGGCTTGTATATGTACAGATCCGTGTTTATTTTGTAAATATAAACAGCTTGTAGAAGCAATTCGTCTAATTTCATACCGCTTATTTACCCGCATATGCTGTTGCTGCTGCGTTTGTTTGATCATTGCTTGTTATTTATAGGTTATATAGTAAAAAGTTTGCATTACCATAGAGTGACGGTATTTATAATTCAATGCAAGTTAATAAACTATCCCCTCGGCTATATTAGAGATATATCGATATTTTTTTCAGATTATTCCTTATAAATCCAATGGTTACTAAGAAAATAGCCATGATCATTGGAATCCATAAATGATAGGAGCTTGGTATCACATTGAATAAAGAGGTCAATCCGTTGTCTTCAATGATCATTTTACCTGCTGCATAAGCTAAGAAACCGGCACCTACATAAATAATAATGGGGAATTTTTCCATAAGAATGATCAAATAGCGACTTCCAAAGATGATAATTGGGATGGAAATGAGAATGCCCCATATTAAAGGCTTCATTCCATCTGCCACACTGGTTAATGCAATCACATTGTCGATGGACATGGCTAAGTCTGAGATGGCAATTATTTGAATGGCGCCCCAAAAACTATCCGATGGCTTCACATGACCTTGATCTTCATTTTTTTGCACGATGAGTTGGTAAGCAATTCTAAAAAGGATCACACCACTAACTGCTTGGACAAATGGAAATTCTAAGAATCCAATAATGACAGTAGCTGCTATGATTCGAAGACTAATCGCGCCGAACATTCCCCAGAAAATGACTCTTCCTTGTAAATGTTTTGGGACCTTACTGGCAGCTAGCGCAATGATCACCGCATTATCGCCCGATAGCAAAATATCAATACCTATTAAAGCGGCTATTTCCAACAAACTCATTTTTGATCCTCCGGTATCATCATTAGAATTATTCTTGAAGTTTATTTCCTAGACGTTTCTTTCCTTGTATAAACATATACAAATGGAGTAAAAAAAGAAGTAATTTTTTTGTCCATGAAGAATGTAAGTATAAGCATTTCTAATATCCATAACTTCTTCGAAAACTGTACCTGTCTTTATGTGTTTAGCCAAACCTTCTCTTTCGCGATGACCATTATTACTTATTAGTATAAAAATCCTTCCATTTTTTAAATATACAAAAAATTAACACTTATGTTAAGGCCACCTCCTGAATAAGATGGTAAAATAAGTATAAAGTGAAGTCCGTAGAGGGCGGATTCATTCATCCCCTCCTGATGGTTAGACGAGCTAGCTTAACTGATTTTGTCAGAGTGCAAAAGTCCCTCACAGGTGAAGCATATTGAAATACTCTTACAATCATTATTCTTAAGCTCTTAGCAAGATTTGGGACGATCTTCACGGGGAGTTGATTTCCTTTTGAGTTCCCGTGGTGTTATACTTCCTGCCGTTATGAGGGGATGAAACGGAGGTTAAGGGATTTGGGAGATTTTCTCGATTTTATTTATAATGGTTATAACTACAAGCTTTATGTCCCAAGTGAATATCATTCAGACCAGGCGGCTCCGTTGTTGGTCATGCTTCATGGATGTGGACAAAATCCAGAAGACTTTGCGGCAGGAACGAACATGAACGTACTGGCTGAAAAGGAAAACTTTCTTGTCCTCTATCCAGATATGAACCGCTCAATTAATCCTACAAATCTGTCTGGGTATAACCCCTATGGGTGCTGGAACTGGTTTTATGACCAAAATCAACACCGTGGACAGGGACATCCTAAACTGATTTATGAAATGATTCATGAGGTCAAAAGTAAATACAAGATTGACTCCAATAAAGTGTATGCTGCGGGTCTATCAGCAGGCGGGTCCCTTGCCTGTATCCTTGGTGTTACGTATCCAGATGTTTTTAATGGGATTGCCATCTTTTCAGGTTTAGCCTATGGCGCGGCCAATGTACTTTTTCTATTTGATCCTACGGCAGAAGCGGCTAAACATCGAATGGAGAAAGGTGTACCTGATCCATATGAATGTGGAAACCGTGCCTTTCAAGAGATGGGAGAGTTTAAGAAGAAAATGAGGGTGATTGTTTTTCACGGAATTTGTGATACAGTCGTTCACCCGATTAATGGTAAACAAGTGATTACTCAGTGGGCTCAGACTAATTTTCTCGTTGAAGGCGGTATCGGACTTGCCGATGTTACCCCAAACGAGGTCCATTCAGGAATCATGAACGAGAGAAGCTACACCCAACAAATTTATCATGATGGGGACGATCTCCCTTTATTGGAACTTTGGATGTTTGATCTTATCGGGCATACTTGGTCAGGCGGGAACCCGGAAGGCTCTTACACAGACGCTTTAGGTCCAAATGCAACTGAAATTTTATGGAACTTTTTCAATAAACCTCAACAACAACTAGAGGAAAACAGAATTGAAACGACAGCCATCAAACCAATCTATCCCCCCGCTGTGCTGCCAGACGACCTACCTGCTTTGCCTGTTACTCTACCGATCCCAACAATTGAAACTGTAATGAAATTGCCAAGGGAAGTAACTACTAAAACGGCAATTGAGGAAACTGAAAAATTACAGATCGAACCGCCAAGTGAAGGAACCATTATAACGCCAATCGTGGAAACTGAAAAACATCAGAACGAATTGCCTAGTGAATTAACCGTTAAAACGCCAATCCAGGGAATCGACACAACACAGACCGAATCGCCTAGTGAATCAACAAAAAGGAATGCATTTAGCTCCTTCCTATCAAAACTTATGAAAAGAAAAAATAGAAAGTAAAAACACCCACCAAAGAACTGATAATCAGCGCTTTTTGGTGGGTGTCATTTTTCGAGGTGTCACTGTGACGCCATCTGGTAACGCATTCGTTTCACAGTGACGCCGTTTGTGGTTTCGAATGGGCTTCTTGTTTTTCGTAGTCTTCTATTGTGATGATTTCAAGGTCGCTTTTTGGGGTCATGCAACATGTTAGTGCATAGCCGTCTTGTAAATCGTTGTCTGATAAGGCTTCATGCGAACGAATTATTTCTTGGTTATATTCTCCGTCTAGTACCTTGACTTTGCACACGCCGCATCCGCCTTGCTGACAGCCTGTTGGAATCGGTATGAATTGATCACGTGCTGCGCGTAATGGCGTTACATTAGGCCCACAAGCATACTGGAATTGCTGTCCTCTTGCCGTCAATTTTACTTGATACATAAAATTCCCCCTCTCCTTCTTTTTTTATTTATTAAGTTAATGCCTTCATAAAGGATTCTGACAATTCGCGGCGATGATAGAATATCCCTTGGCCGATTTTGTCTTCTGTCCAAGTGATTGTTGGCATATCTGGATAGGCCATATATCCACCGGCATAAGCTTCGTTTCGATTGCCAGATGGATCGAAGAAATAAACCGTTTCTCCTCTTGTAATTCCATGACGTGTTGGGGTAACATCAAACGGCACTTCATACATAGATAATAAATCGGCAGCTTTAAATATATCGTGAACGGAGTCTACATGGAAACCAGCATGGTGAAGTTTTGTATCAGGACCTTTCACGAAGGCGATATCATGAGAACTGTTCGTTGTAAATAAAAAGCTCCCTAATAATTCCTCTCCATCAAGTGTTGTAATTTTTTCACTTTGTCTGAAATTCAGTGCTTCCGTAAAGAATCTTGTGACTGTTTTTAAATCGTCACCTGTTAATAAACAGTGATCAAGACGGTGCGGGGCAATTCCTTTTGTATCTAATGGCCATGGGTGGGGATTAAGTGTACCCACTTTCCTCCCCAGCACTTCAATTTCATGATATAACTCACAGTGATGACCGGTTGGCAAAATGAAATGGACAGCTTCCCCTTCAGCCAATCTCGTTCCATGAGAAATACGTGTTGTCGTACAGCCAAATTCTTCAATTTTCTTTTCATAGTATGCTAAGTCATCTAATGTTTCGACTTTAAAGGCAATATGAACCACGCCGGCTGAATCAGATTTTGTCAAAATCACACTGTGGTGGTCAAATTCATCCCAAGCTTTTAAGTAAACACTGTCTCCTACTCGACCTGTTTCTTCTAAGCCGATCACATTTGTATAATAATTTACTGATTTATCTAAATCTAATACCTTTAACTCGATTCGGCCCATCCGCATTACTCTAGCCATCTTGATTCCCCCCTAAATATTGTTAGATTCATAGATTTAGCTTAAAATTCATCGTAAGAAATATTCGTACCTTTAATTCCACCTTTATAAAGAGCATCACATGCGGTTTCAATCATAATCGGCGGGCCACACAGGTAAGCGTCCATGTTCGAAGTATCATCGAGCTTCCGTGAAATGACATCAGCAATAAATCCAGTTTCTCCGTTCCACTCATCTTCAGAGTCTGGTTGGGATAAGGCCGGAATAAAGTGGAAGTTCGGATGTTTCTCCATTAATTCCATCCATTCCTCTACTAAAAATAAATCCTTTTTCGCACGGGCACCGTAGAAGAACCATACATTACGTTCGAAATCTTCGGAAAATAATTCTTCTAATAAAGCTTTAATCGGAGCCATCCCTGAGCCACCGGCAATGAAAACGAGATCTTTATTACGGTCTCGAAGCTGCATGCTGCCATATGGACCTGAACCTGTTACAACATCCCCTGCTTGTAAGTCACACATATAATTCGAGCCTTTTCCTTCTGGCACACGTTTAATATGAAACTCTAGTAAACTGCCGTCTTGATATTTATTGGCTAATGAATAGGCACGAGTGTCTTCTAGATCAGGAATATCAAATTCAAAAAACTGTCCTGAGGCATATTCAATGCTCGTAGGTTCCTTTAATTTCAATTTAACCATATGGATATCATGGGTAAATGCTTTATTTTCCACGATCTCTGCTTCAAAATCGTGTACTGCATAGAATGGGAGATCTGATTCTTCTTCCTCAACCTCTATTACAAGGTCACTTTCTAACAATGTACTGCACATTAAAGTGACCCCTTCTTCTCGTTCAAAACTCATTAAGGAATATTCGGATACCCGATCCATAATCTCGTAGTCTCCTTCAAGAACCTGGCATTTACAAGCCGAGCAACTTCCGTGACGGCAACCATAGGCGACCTGTATTCCATTACGAATCATGGCATCCAACAATGTTTGTCCTTCCTTGACTTCAATCGTTTTTCCACTTGGCTCTAATGTTACTTCATAAGTTTCAACCGCTGTTTTTGTATCGCTCACCTGCTTCTACTCCCTTCTAGGATTATTTTTTCCGAACAAGAAACATGCTACTTTCACCCAGCGACGATTTTTAAATAATCGCCATTTCGCATCCCAGCTTCTTTAACGGTTACATTTAAAGGTATATTAATATCCCCTGCTTCTCGCTTTATAATGAAACGATAGTTCTTGTTTTGATCCGCTTTATATAAGGCTAAGCATTCGTCTAACAATTCTCTAGCTAACATATCATAACGAGCTCTCATTCCAATATGACTCGTAGATAATTCATTGTCACTTTCTGGTGCCAAAACTGGCCAGACGATCAGATGATTTTTATCTTTTAGGTAGTCCACCATTCTTACCCCCATTCCACATTCTGTTAGAAATACTTTTTATCTAAACCGAGCTCCCTTCGATGTTCCAACCAACGGGCATGTTCATTGGATGAATAATGCTCGCCTGCTTCATGTGGTGATAGACCAGAGTATTTGAATAAGCCGGCAACAGGATCTTCGCCAAATTCTCCATTTAAATAAGCTTCCGCTGGGTACCAAATTTGCATATATTTAAATGGTTCTTCTTCAAAAATATGTTTACATCCAGGCGAACAAGTTAAATAGGTTCGGTTATTATACTCGCTATATTGCGTCCATAATTGTGTAGGATTATCCGGATCCGGAAACTCAGCAGGAACTTGACAAACCGAACAAATAGCCGGGATACCTGGACTTTGATGAGCAAAGACATTATCATCATTTTTACGGAAATATGGCTCATAATATTGATTAAATAATGGATATTCATTGGATAACCATTCATAATCATCCGGCTGTAGTTGGAATCCTCTAAAAAGGTTGGCGTGTTTATACTGATCTAAAATGCGCATAACCGCATGAGAATAATGTTCTTTTTCTTTAATGCTGTCTTCTGCAAACTTTGGCAGGCGGATTCCGTGCTTTCGTAAATCCTTAAACAAGCCATTAAATACTTGCTCCTCTACATAAGTTTCAAATGCCCGCTTCCATGAGATCGGTCGAATGCGAGGATAATAGTCTACAAGTGTCGCAATGACAGAAAACATGCGGTAGGCTCTCCAATACCATTTATCAATCCAGCCTTGGATGAGTGGGACGTTTCGATCATCTTCTTCTAACAGCATTTTTAAAGCAGACATCCCAAGTGCCATGTGTCGGGACTCATCTGATTGGACTGTTTTTCCGACCGCAGCAAAGTTGTCATCCCCTACCGCTCCAGCAGATGAAGCAAATGGTAAAAAGAGAATATTCGTAAACACATATTCAAATGAGAAAGAAATGGCAATTAAGGCTTCAAATGGACCCGCTGTCATCGCATCATCAAAGAAAGACTTTGACACCGTGTTAAACCAGAGATTTTGTGACGTGCTTGAAAAACTATGCAATCCGTCAATTTGTTTACTCATATGAGCATAGTGCTTAATTTCAATTTGAGCATGGCGTAGTTCATCAATTGCCTGATTGAATGTGGCAAAACGGATCGCTTCGATAGGGATATTGCGGCCAACATAGGCCATCAATCGATGTGCAGCATATTCAGCAGGTTGTACAGCTGTCGCAAAAACTTTTACCCCTTCATACCAGCGGGAATCCACGACCTTTGCATGACCATCATTGGCTTCAAACGCATTGCGAACCGCATGATAAATTCCATCTTTTTCCGATTGTATTTTAACATATTGGTTATACGCCATCCGGAATGGGTCTTCCCATCTACTTGGATCTTTGAGAATAATGCCTTCCTTTTCAATTAATGGATAGACTTTATCTATATCAAAATCCTTTGGTTCCCACATTAAGTCCCTTGTCATAGCATGATATTTTTCTTTTAAGCCCATTTTAGACACTAAACATTCCTCCTTATTCTTCCCACTCGATCGTTAACTGTTCTTCATCCCAATCTGTAATAAAACCGAAACAAGAGGACATGACGATATGCACTTGATCCATATCAAAGTCTGCTCCAAGATGTTCTTCGACGGTTTCACGATTTAAAATCATTTTCCCAGGAGCTTTCACCTTTTTATACACCATGTAATCTTCTACAACGACCCCTTCATTATCTTCTTGAACCGCTTGGATAATCGCATGGACGAGACTTCCTCCACTCGTATCTAAATCCATCCCAACATAGGCTTGTTGTTCTGACATCTTCATCCATCCTCTCTTCTAGTTATAGGCGATTTCATAAGGTTTAAAAGGCAGTTTATTTTTCTTATAAATTGGAATAATCGCTTCCTCTTCAATCTTTTTCAATGTTGCTGGTAAGTTCATTTCGATTCCATGTTTTTCAAATAATGGCGCTAAGGCAAGAACAGCTTCAAAGGCCTTCGGGTACCATTTCTCTACCCATTCCTGAATAATTTCTGCATTTGAAAGAGTTTCCTCCGGTGTTTCTCTTGGGTCACTTAACGTTCTACCCCAACGGTAGTCGCCCTCCCACTCCTCATAACCTAAAGCCTTTAAATAATCCCAGCGGCTTTCTGCTTGATCTTGCGCCAATAATTTAAAGAGAGCGAAAGCCCAATCTCGATGCCAATCCAATTGTTTTGTAATCACAAAGTTTAACATTGATAGATGGGTGTCTCCACGTTTGACCGCTTCTTGATTAAATTCACGATATATTAAGTTTCCTAGTAAAAGATCAAATGTTAAATTTTCAGCAACAAGCACTTCAGCCCAGTCTTCTGTTACGAGAATCTCTTCCACATAGCTTCGTAATGGCTGAAAGGCTGGCTCATTTAATAAGACTTGTTTCCCATGATCAAGAAAGTCACCATGATGTTCCTGCATATTCATCGCCCATTGCGAGATCCACTGGGCTCTTCCTGTTTTGTCATACGCTTGGTAGGTTGCACATTGCTCAATGGCCGAACCTAATGCATAGCGGATTACATATTGCATTTGGACGTTCTCGCCATATTCTAAATGACGAAGAGGGGTGTAAAGGTCCCTAAGGGCATCGGCCCATTGTGGTGATAGATTTTTAATAATCCCAAGCTGATCCGCATAGTTGAATCCGTTTTCAATTTCTTCTGCTAGTTTCTTTCTATTATTGACATAAGTCGTATACCAAAACTTCTTTGGATCTCGGAAAGCTTCCCAATCAGAAGATTTTAATCTTGTGTAACGTGGATCATAAATATCAAAGTCTTTCCCATCATAAACATGCCGATATTGCATATGAACATATGGCTGTTGTCTGACCGTCACTTCTTCATATTCATTCTTCGTTTTAAAATCCCACGGCTGATCCCTTAAATTCTTTTTGAAAGTAGGTTTGTTTGCCATTCATTATCCTCCTTATTACGTATCAAATTCGCCTTGGCGCATTTAAGTTTTAAAGAAGTTTTCACCAGCAGGGGATGACCATCCCCCACTGATGAAGTTTCATCTTATTGTCCTTTTGACAACAATGTTTTCGATATCTCTTGATCCAATTCCTCAAATTCGTAATAGGAGATGGTCTCGTACAATTCACTTCTTGTCTGCATATCGTCCAAGCCATCCTTCTGGGATCCTTGTTCCTTAATGATTCCAAAAATTCGTTCATATGCTTTGGCGGCTACCCGTAAAGAGGTTACAGGGTAAATCACCATTTGGTAGCCCATGTCTGCAAATTGAGCCGCCGAGTAATAAGGCGTTTTTCCGAACTCTGTCATATTTGCCAGTAACGGCACTGAAATTGATTGAGCAAGCAAGCGAAATTCTTCTTCTGACTGAAGGGCTTCAGGGAAAATAGCATCAGCTCCTGCTTCCACGTATGCTTTTGCACGCCCAATCGCTGATTCTAAACTTTCGACTGCACGCGCATCTGTGCGAGCAACAATCACCAAGGTTGGAGCTACTTTTTTAATTGCTTTAATTTTTTGTACCATTTCTTCTGTAGTAACGAGTTTTTTTCCGTTTAAATGACCGCATTTTTTCGGAAGCTGCTGGTCTTCAAGTTGAACAGCAGCAACATCCGCTTCCCACATTTCCCGAGCTGTTCGGGCGACATTCAAAACGCCTCCAAACCCAGTATCAATATCCACTAATAGGGGCAGGTCAGTTGCACGAATGATTTCTTTCGCTCTTTGTGCGACTTCGGCTGAAGTAACAATTCCTAAATCCGGTAAGCCCATGCTTGCGGTATAAGCAGCACCTGACAGATAGAGCGCTGAAAATCCAGCTTGTTTGGCAACAAGGCCAGCCATTGCATCATGTGCACCTGGAATTTGCAAAATTTCAGGCTCATTCATGAACTCTTTAAATCTAGCAGCTAATTCTGCTTGTGATGAAGGTTGATCTACAATCCAAGCCATTTCCCTTCCCCCCTAAATGGATAATAAATCCATAAATTCATTGACAGACATATTTGTTAAACGATCGGCGTTTAGGCACACCTCTTCAATGTTTTTAATTTGTTTTTGTGAGTAATGAGTTTCAATATTAGCTGAAAACTTTTTAATCACTTGTGGAATCGCTTCATCACGACGGAAACGATGTCCTAATGGATACTCACATTCCACTACTTCTGTTTGAGTACCATCTTTAAAGTGAATTTGAATCGCATTGGCAATTGAACGTTTATTTGGATCTAAATAATCAATGCTATACTGTTTATTTTCAACGACGATCATTTTATCTCTTAACTGATCTACACGAGGATCTGATGCCGTTTCGTCTTCATAATGGTCAGCAACAATGTCTCCAAAGAGCAGTCCAATCGCAGTAATATATTGTAGACAGTGATCACGATCTGCAGGATTGTGTAACGGACCTTCTTTATCAATAATTCGGATGGCCGATTCGTGAGTAGCAATCGTAATCTTATCAATTTCATCTAGACGGTTCTTCACTTGTGGGTGAAGCTCTACTGCACATTCCGCAGCCGTTTGGGCATGGAATTCTGCTGGATACGATACTTTGAAGAGAACATTTTCCATCACATAAGAATCAAGCGGACGTGCCAGCTTCAATTCCTGTTTATTAAATAAGACATCTTGGAAGCCCCAGCCTGGTGCGGACAGTGCTGTAGCATATCCCATTTCCCCTTTCAAGGCCGTTAACGCTAATTGAACCCCGCGGCTTGTGGCATCACCTGCAGCCCATGATTTACGTGATCCTGTATTTGGTGCATGTCGATACGTACGCAAGCTGCTATTGTCAATCCATGCATGGGATAATGCATTAATCACTTCTTCTTTTGTTCCTCCTAATAATTTTGCTACAACGGCTGTTGTGGCAATTTTGACGAACAGAACATGATCAAGACCGACACGATTTAAGCTGTTCTCTAAGGCCAGTACCCCTTGAATTTCATGTGCTTTAATCATACTTTCTAAGACTGTCTGCATTGTTAACGGATCTTTTCCTTCTGAAAGTCGGACGCGGCTTATGTAATCTGCCACAGCTAAAATTCCGCCTAAGTTATCGGATGGGTGTCCCCATTCAGCTGCAAGCCATGTATCGTTATAATCAAGCCAGCGAATCATCGTACCAATATTAAACGCTCCCCTGATCGGATCAAGGACATAGGAAGTGCCTGGTACTTTTGTGCCATTTGGAACAACCGTGCCCGGTACAACCGGTCCTAATAATTTTGTACATTCCGGATAATTAAGAGCCAATATTCCACAGCCAATCGTATCAATCAGCACATGGTGTGCCGTGTCAAAAGCTTCTTGACTATGAATCTCTTTGTTCATGACATAATCTGCAATATCCTCTAGTAATTGGTCTGTTTTCTTCAGTTCGTTTGTTTTAAGCATGATTATCCTTCCCTTTCCTTATGAATTTGTTATGATAGGAGTAACCTGAATGTCAGCCAGAATATTCAGGTTACGGTGAGCGGTTTTACTTGCTTACGGCGTGACGTTCACCCGTATAATGAACTCGTGGTCGGAACAGACGGTTATTGTCATGCTGTTCAATTACATGTGCACATAGTCCGACTGTTCTCGACCCGAAAAAGATCGGCGTATAAAGGGGAATCGGAATTCCAAGCATCCAGTAAACAGGTGCTGCATAATAATCTAAGTTTGGATATAGACCTTTTTCCCTTTCCATTAACCTTTCTCCCGCTTCACACATCCGCAGTAACAGGTCGTCCCCTTTTATTTCACTTAACTCTTTTAACGCTTCTTTCATCATTAGCGCACGCGGGTCTATTTTCTTCATATAGACACGATGTCCAAAGCCCATTATTTTTTCTTTGTTTAATAGTTTTGTTTCTAAAAGTGCTTCAAACTCCTCCACTGTTTCTGCCTCTAGCAGCATATGCATGACTGCTTCATTTGCACCGCCATGCAAATTCCCTTTTAAAGAGGCTACAGCTCCTGTTAAGGCTCCATACAGATCAGACTGAGTTGAAGCGATTACCCTTGATGTAAATGTAGAGTTCGGCATTTCATGTTCACTGTATAAAACGAGTGACAGATCAAATATTTTCTCCTGGAGGTCTGTTGGTTTTTGACCTGTAATCATATAATAGAAATTAGCGCTGTATGATAGTTCTTGATCTGGTTGGACAAGCTCTTGGTTGGTGAGAATCCGATAACTATTTGCCACAATGTTAGGGATTGTTCCTAACAACCGGTATGCCCGTTCTTTATTTGCATCTAACGCACGATTGTCAATATCATCATCATATCCTGAAATAAAGGAGATCCCTGTTCGAAGGGCGTCCATTGGATGTGTCTGTTTCGGCAGCAGTTTAAAAACTTCATAGATGGCTTCTTGCACTTTATAGTAGCTTTTCAGCTTATTTTCTAATTTCCTTTTCTCCTCTTGATTCGGAAGTTTGTCCTCTAGCAATAAATGAACAATGTCAAGGTAGCGATATTGTTTCGACAATTCTATTAAGTCATAGCCCTTCATCACAATTTGCCCTTGTACCGTATCTAGGAAAGAGATCTTTGTTTCTGAAGCAATCACTCCATCTAAACCAGGGAAAAAGTTTTCAACTTGAGTCATCTTGTTTCCTCCATTTCATATCAATCTATTAATTTAAATGTATTTCACGAGTTTATCAGGCTTAATGGGCAGTAAGACCTCCACCACAAAATTCTAAGTATAATAAAAGAAGATAGGCGGGGGATCAACTGCCCGTAAAAGCTCCGATTGGTTCAACTAACCATCAGTGGGGGGGTGAAAGAAATCCCCCACTGATGGAAGTTTCACTTTATCGTTTGATTGGCCTGAGAGCGTTTTTTCTTCACGGATTCTCCAGCAATTCCCCAATGTTCTGGTTGCATTTCCTGTATCATGACACGAACACTTTCAAGCGGTGCCTCTAACACATCTGATACTAACTCAGATACTTCTGCAATTAATTTTTCCTTTTTCTCGGGCGAACGCCCTTCTACTATATTGATTTGGATAAATGGCATGATCGAGACTCCTTTCACTCTTTTACTGAAAACGAATAAAAACGTTTTCATTTCTACATTCAAATAATAGAAAAATAGTTGATTAGCATCGGTCACTCTTTAATTGAATTATTTGAATTTTATTTATGTAGAAGTTGAATTCTTATCTTTATATTACAAATTTTAACCAATTCGCACAATAACATGAATATTCTAAAAATTTTTGTTTTTTAGAAGGTATCTGCTAGTTTTCATCAGATTAGGTCATTTTTCCCGCTTCTTCCTTCAGATTGATCGATAAAACAAGAAGGAATCGTCGAAACTGGTATAAACTTTTTTTAACGCAAAAAAGCCCTTTGCATGAGGGCTTTGACAGAATTCTATACATCTATTCAGTTTTATCCAAATCTAAATCACCGATCAAAATTAATGACTGCAGCGCTAAATAAATCTGGTAGTTATAAAATGGGTCTCTAAGATTGTGTCCCAGAAACTCTTCTATTTTCGAAATT
Organism: Niallia sp. XMNu-256; assembly: GCF_036670015.1. Taxonomy (NCBI): domain Bacteria; kingdom Bacillati; phylum Bacillota; class Bacilli; order Caryophanales; family Bacillaceae; genus Niallia; species Niallia sp. XMNu-256. Next base: position 1,962,886 of record NZ_CP137636.1, on the reverse strand, counting down.
CGGTACCGTAATCCGCTGAGTGATAAGGCATTTTCATTTGCGGTTTGTTCCAGATTGCCTCCATTTGCAAGAAATAGATACAATGTTTTCAATAATTCTAGTTTTTTATTCGTTAACGGATCAATGAGTTCACCAAGCAAATTTGATGCTACGAGCCGAATGTCTTGTTTATTATTTTGATTAATTAAGGGACCCACCATACCAAGTGAATCAAACTTCATGATGCGATGATTCATTGTCGCCATTCGTAAGGCAGTAAATGCTTCATTATAACTATCATTTGCCCTGCCGATTTGATTTGTTTGTTTGCTCACTCCGGCATAAAAAACTACTTTCGGAAATTGGGTTGAGAGATAATCCAATACATCCTCAAGATATGGTTCAATTCCTTCATGAGTCATATAACTCGTAGGAATCAGCATAATCACACTTTTTGTTCGATGCCCCACTAAGATGTTTTGCTTTTTACTTTTAAAGTAATTCGTTATTTCTTTTAAAAGTTGTTCATGGAAAATAAATTCTTCTTTTAGATTTTGTTGCAATCGATACTGGATAACCACCATTCGATAACTTCCTGAGAGGTCGACTTGGATAAAACTTGCACGTCTGAGCACCTCTTCTTCATCCAAATAATCTCCCCTTAGAATTTCATCAAAAAAGCTTCCCATCATCCGCTGTTCTGTCTCAAATTTTGTCACTTCATTGAGCAGGTAATGGGAGATCACTAAAGAGGTCCGTTCTAAAATCATTTTATGAAATTGCGACTGTTCGACATGATCGTCCATATAAATAAATGTACAATATCCTTTTATCTTTCCTTGTAAATAGATCGGTGTGATCAAACGGGTATGATGCTCCATCCGAATACAAGTTGTTTCATTTATATTTATGTTCCATTTCCTTTTCGTTTTCATTAAATAGGTGACAAATTCTTCATTGAGGCTTTCTACTGTGAGACTGGACATTCCAATATAGGCAAGGGGATGATGTTTTTCATCTGTAATCATTCCTGGAGTATCCGTTTCTTTAAAAACAACTTCTGCAATTGAAGTTAAATCATTCCCTTGCAACAATTCATCCGTCAACTTCTTATGAATGATTGTACTTTTTTCTAAACAACTTTTTTCTTCAAGAAGTTTTTCATATGTCAACTCTAACTCTTCCACAATGGGTGATTCTTGATAAAGCTTTAGCTCCTCATCTACTTCTCCATTCCAATAATCCAATGATTTCCCAATCCATCTACAAAATTGATCTCCTTTTGCTTGACACGAAAGCTCTTTAACGATTACCATTTGATTGCATATTTTTGTTAAATAGCCACTGGCGTAGCCAATGAGTGTATAACACACAGACGAATGAGATTGTCCATATCCCCTCATGTATTCTTCTGCTTCATAGGAATTTTTCCATATTCCTTCCATATGAACGGATATCTTATCATTCTCTACCTTCATTTCTAGTTCTGTAACCTCAATATCGGCATTTCCTCTTAACCGATGGAGGATCGGACCATAATAGATGGCTTCTTTTTTGTCTTGCAAATTTTTCTTTAATACTTTGTTAGCATCCTCCTGTCCATTCTCCCAGCCATGACGGAATAAAAACCCTTTCATTCTTTCACTTCCAATGTTTTGAATTAAATTCTTTCGAAGGGTTCTAAAGGCAGAAATAGAAATTAGTATGGAGCGATCGTCACCTAAGTAAAGAGAGCCATTGTTTTCGACATGAAGATTTTTATTAAAATGAGATTCCGTAAACATCTATACACCACTTTCTATTTGACATTTAACTGTAGTCTAAGAAGTAGAGTGATACTAGGATGGAAGTTTTTTCATTTTACCCTTAGTACATATTAATCCGTCTATCTTCAATCCATATTTTAGTCGGTTGTCTAAGGTAGCACTTGCTTAAATGTGGAAAATGCGGTTTCAGTTTTGTGCAAGCAAATTCGATTGTAATCTTTAGATGTTGAAACGCTTTATATACTGTCTAATTATTATTTTGCAACAGTTACTTGAATTTTTCAACAGTTACCCGAATTTTTCAACAATTCAGTAGAAATACTTACAATTTAATCATCTCCGACTAGAATTCAACCGTCTTCTAGTTACGTAATCATTTTCGAAAACAGGAAGGACCTATTAGATACTTTCTCCCTCTTAACTGGAGAAGAGAATAGCTATAATCATGTTAAAGTAGGAATTGCTCCTGCAGTGTGCTATACTTAGTCTACCATTTTTACTATTACTGATTTGTGTTTCATGATTGTTGTAAAAGCCCTATTCATAATGAGTAGGGCTTTTATTCCGTGTATCCTTTTGAAATGGAAATTCTGTCTCCTTAAAACAAATAAAAAAAACAGACCCCTTACTTAGGGTCTGCCATTTACTAAATTAAGCTTTTTGAACATTTGCAGCTTGTGGGCCACGTTGACCTTGTTCAACTTCAAATGTTACACTTTGACCTTCGTCTAAAGATTTGAAGCCTTCGCCTTGGATAGCTGAGAAATGTACGAATACGTCTTCTCCTGCTTCACGCTCGATGAATCCAAAACCTTTTTCTGCATTAAACCATTTAACTTTACCTTGTTCCATTATTGTTGCCTCCTTGTGTGAGTCTCCACACATTATGTTACTATCCTTGCTCAAAACTTTAGACGAAAAACAAAATATATTCTCAATCTGAAAAAAGAACAAAAATAATTCTTTCTTAGAATAACAGACATCTTACGAAAAAGCAAATCATTTTTTAAATTTTCTTTTCGAGTAAAGTAATACTTCCATCAGTGAGGGGTCTTTTCCCCACCGATGGACAGCCTGAGATTCGCAAGATGCTAGTCACAAAGACATTGCTGCAGATGTAATAGTCTGTTTTCAACTTTCAGAGTTTCACGGGAAGTTAACCCCTCCGCTTCTATTCTGAAATAGTACTCAGAATCTTGAGTTAGGGGCAAATTTCTAATCGATTACTTCATAAACTAATGTGGGTCTTTCAACCTCATTTTGTGAAACGGAGAAGGCTTCATCGATAAGCTTCTTCACTTCTATTACTTCCTGTTTGTTGCTATGAATCGTCACAAGAGACTCACCCTTCTTGACGTTGTCACCGATTTTCTTCCTCAAAACAAGGCCGACTGCTAGGTCAATTTGAGACTCTTTTGTGATGCGGCCCGCTCCTAATAGACTCGCTGCTACCCCGATCTTGTCGGCAATAATTTCTGAAACGACTCCATCTTCCTGCGCCTCCACTTCAAAAGTATAAGATGCAGTTGGAAGTTTTGTTGGATCATCCACAACAGTAGAATCGCCGCCTTGTGCAGCAATAAAGGTCTTAAACTTTTCAATTGCTTTTCCAGTATGGATTGCGTCCTCTAGCATTTTTCTCGCTTCATCATAACTTTCTGCTTTTCCAGCAAGATAAACCATTTTACTGCCAAGCGTCAGGCATAATTCATGTAAATCCTTAGGTCCATTTCCATTCAGTGTATCAATCGCTTCTTTGACCTCCAAAGCATTTCCAATCGCATAACCTAAAGGTTGACTCATATCTGTAATGACCGCAATGGTTTTACGCCCAGCCCCATTCCCGATTTGCACCATCGCATGAGCCAATTCCTTTGCATCTTCTAAATTTTTCATAAAAGCACCTGAGCCTGTCTTCACATCCAACACGATGGCATCTGCTCCTGACGCAATCTTCTTGCTCATGATCGAACTAGCAATTAGTGGAATTGAGTTCACCGTTCCTGTCACATCACGCAGCCCGTAAAATTTCTTATCCGCAGGGGTTAGATTTCCGCTTTGACCCACAACTGCCACTTGATTTGCGTTCATTAAACGATGAAAAGTGTCATTATCGATTTCAACTTGAAAGCCGGCAATCGATTCTAATTTATCAATCGTGCCTCCTGTATGACCAAGTCCTCGACCAGACATTTTGGCAACAGGTACGCCAACAGATGCAACAAGTGGCGCAAGGATCAGTGTTGTCGTATCCCCCACCCCGCCTGTACTATGTTTATCCACTTTAATCCCTTCGATAGAGGAAAGATCAATGACATCCCCTGATTCCACCATGGCCATCGTTAAATGGACTCGTTCAGAAGGGGTCATATCTTTAAAATAAATAGCCATGGCAAGAGCCGACATTTGGTAATCAGGGATGCTTCCATCTGTGTACCCTTTAATGGCAAACTCGATTTCTTCTCTTGTCAATTCCAATCCGTCCCGTTTTTTTTCAATAATATCAACCATTCTCAACTTAAAATCAACCCCTTTGTACTTAATTTTATAAGCTCTTATAAAAACGTTGAGGTAGACAAACGCTACTTCAACGTATACTTTTTTATTATGCGCTTACCTTTACATTAGTTGCTTTATTGGATTTCTTTTCTCTTTAAAGCTTACCGCGAAATTGACTCCGAGTACAACTTATAGGCTGCAAATTCTAACGAAATAAACAAGTCTTAAATAAAAAAGGAACAGGATCTCCGCGTGTGAGACCGTGCCAGTTAGCTTGAAATCACATACGTTGTTCTCTGCTGTGCGAACGAAAGTGCCCTTAGTTATTGCTTCACTCCGTCTATATATTCCACTTGGTGTTCCTTATCAAAATAAATTCGAAATGTTGCATGTTCCCCGTACTTATCGAGTACCTTTTTCTCAATGGTTTCAAGACTGTTAAATACATTCTGTTTTTCTTTATTTGTTAATTCATTTAGTCTATAGTCAAAAGCTCTTATCTTTATATGAAAGTCGTGTAAATCGCTAGATAAATAATTTTCAACCGTAACTCGATCTACTGTGAACCATGTTTCTTTAGACAAAGCACTATAGAATTTAGGATTTGGTTTACCATTATAATAAATAGAAACATCAATAGGATATGCTTCTTTTTCCGATAGTTCACTTCCAATTAATTCATTAAATAGCTCCTTATTGAGTATATCAAAAGAAATAAGCATTAATTCAAAATACAATGCCTGTTTACTAGAAAGTTTGCGGGGACTTAATAGTCCATATGTATTATTATTAATTTTATAAACATGATTTGAAAGGGTCCAGATTTCTTCTTCATTTCCCTCGTTATAACGAATGTGCCATTTATTGTATTTACCTGGCCTTTCTCCTGATAAATTTGGATGTCTAGAATAATTATACTCTGAATAGGCCCCACTCTCTAACGTCTCTTTAGATATATACTCCCAGTTACCTTTTCCGAAAAAATGATCCAATTCTGATTTATATCGATACACCCAATTTTTATTTACAATATAGCCTGCAACCAAACCGATAACAAAGATAAAACCTATACAAATAATAGCTATCTTTTTCAATTTTTTTATTAACAATGCATTCACCTACTATTTTTAAAAACTATTAGTAAGGTAACACAAACCAATCTATATTTCCATCAAACTATGAAACCTGCATAAGTGTATGGTGTCCACAATAACTGCACCGACCATGGATCTTAAATAGGTACCAAAACCATTTAAATTCACAGTTTGTTCTTAAGTTTATTAATACGATTTAATAAAAAAAAGGCAAGATCTCAGTATGAGACCGGCCCATTTAGTTTCCAATACGATAAATCCTCTGTTACCAATAGTAATTCCCTAGTTCTTGCTTAACTAACTCTATAAAAAATAGGGGATATGCCTTAAGTTACCTGTTTCGCAACAAGGCCACTTGAGCTATTGGTTTTCTTATTGTCATTTAAACCTTTGGCCTAAAATCCATTTGTGCTCAACTAATTAAAAAATAATGTAATGACCCAAAATAAAACGGCTACCCAAATTAGTATTATAATCGTTCCGATAACCCAATTTTTCTTTTTTACCTTCTCGGCTTTCTCTGCATTTTCACGACATTCCTTTAGAACATCATCAGGTACCAATTTCAATACTATAATGATTCCTAATGGGATAAGGATAATATCGTCCAAATACCCCAAAATAGGTATAAAATCAGGTATTAAATCAATCGGACTAAACGCATATGCTACGATAATAATAGATAATAATTTAACAAATAAAGGTGTTTTAGGATGTTTGTAGGCTTCTACTAAAACAAAAATATCTTGCTTAACTTTTTTTGCTTTAGACTTTAATTTAGAAATTGTTTTCCCCATAAACGTCTCCCTCAATAAAATTTTATTCACCGAAAGTATAACTTTTGTTTCATAAAAATAACATTAACATTAACGCTCTTTTAAAAGATTCCCCCTCATTCCTTGCTTTGGCATTTGTTAATTCAATTATAAAAACTTTCGAACTGGTTAGTGGAAGATACCTTAGAAAATAAAAAAAATCAAATCATTAACGTATCTGAAGACACGCCTGATTTGATCTCACTTTCATCCCACTCCTGTAGAAGTTGGCTTTTCGTTCGAAATGGGCTATAAATTAACTTTAGAAGAAAATTAGTAGTAAGGCCCCGACAAAGAAACAGTAATAGGTAAAATAAACGAGCTTCCCATTTTTCATAATTCCCATAAACCATTTCAATGCAAAATAGGTCATGAAAAGCGTGGCAATAAATGCCGCTAAATATGGAATGGCTAAGTCTGCTTTATTCGGTTCATTGAGAAAATCAGAAAGACCTAGTATCACTCCTCCAACGCTCACAGGAATATATAACATAAATGAAAATCGAAGGGCTGTATCTTGTTTCATTCCAACCGCAATGGCTGAAATAATGGTTGCACCTGAGCGGCTAATGCCTGGTGTTAACGCGACAGCCTGTCCTAACCCCACAATAAAAGCATCCTTCATTGTGATATCACTTTCATCTTTTTTACCTTTCAGATTACGTATGAACCATAAGGCAATCCCGGTCACGAAAAGCATTACCGCAATCGTCGTCATGCTAACACTTTCTGCGATAAAGTCACTTAATAAAATCCCAAGAACCCCCGCTGGAATCGTGCCTATGACGATAAAGAGAACAAACCGAAAGTCACTCTTATAACGTAGATTTTTCGTTTTCAAAAATAGAAATGAATTTACTGCAAGTCTTGCAATATCTTTTCTATAAATAAAAAGAATAGCAAGCAGTGAAGCTGTATTTGTTAATATAGCAAAAGTAAATCCTTGTTCACCTAGTCCCAAGATTTCACTAGCAATCATTACGTGCCCGCTAGATGACACAGGAATGGGTTCTGTAAAACCTTGAACAAGTCCAATAATAATCATTTTAATAATCAATATAATATCGATTTCTCCCATTTTATATCTCCCTCATATCATTTTTTTCTCCATTATACATAATACATTAAATTTGTTTTTAATAAAGATTAACCACGTTATAAGCAAAAAAAAAGCGATTCTCCATTTGTAGAAGAACCGCTACACTTTTTTAAGGATGCTAATTATCTTCAGTAAGCTCAAATTCTTTCAATTTTTTTACCTCTAAATATTGAATATGATGTTCATCATTTTCGTGTACTCGGAATAAATAGCCTTCTGATTCAATTTCACTTCCTACTTTTACATCAAAATTTTGGGTTAAGAACCACCCGGCAATTGTATCAATCTCATCGTTGGTGAGATTTGTTCCTAATAAATTGTTAACATCTTCAATCAGTAATTTTCCGTCTAAAATATAATGATCTTCCTTCACCTTACGAATCTCAGGGATTTCATCCTCATCAAATTCATCTCTTATTTCCCCAACAATTTCTTCGATGATATCTTCAACAGTAGCTAAACCAGATGTTCCGCCATATTCATCAATTAGAATCGCAAGGTGGATTCGTTCTTTTTGCATTTTCACTAATAGATCATGGATAGGAATCGCTTCAATTGCATGGATAATTGGATTAATAAAAGACTCTAATTTCAGCCCTTCATCACTTTTTCCATTTTTAATAATAGCGGTTAATAATTCTCTTGCATTGATAAAACCAAGAACATGGTCCTTATCCCCATTGATTACAGGGTAGCGCGTATAGCTTTCTTCTTCGATTAATTTCAGGACCTCACTTATCGGATCATCAATGGAAATACTAACGATCTCTGTACGAGGAACCATAATTTCTCTCGCTGTTCGTTCATCAAATTCAAAAATATTGTTTACATACTTTAATTCATTTTTATTGATTTCCCCGCTCTTATAGCTTTCTGATAAAAGAATTCGGAGTTCTTCTTCTGAGTGAGCGACTTCATGTTCAGAAGCAGGTTTTATTCCAAACATTCCTACTAAAATACGAGCAGAACCATTCAATAACCAAATAAATGGATACATTAATTTATAGAACCAAATAATCGGCTTTGCAAATAACAACGTGACCATTTCAGCCTTTTGAATGGCAACCGTTTTTGGAGCTAATTCCCCTATAACAACATGTAAAAAGGTAACGGAGGCAAAAGCAATACTAAAGGATAGAATATGTGTGATCGATTCATTTAAATTTAATGAAGTAAATAATGGACGTAATAGTCTCTCAACGGTCGGTTCACCTAACCAACCTAGTCCTAAAGCTGTAACGGTGATCCCTAGCTGACATGCTGATAAATACTCATCCAAATGAGTGGTTACTCTTTTTGCAGCAATGGCTCCTTTTTTTCCTTCAGCAATGAGTTGATCAATTCGTGATGTACGCACTTTTACAATAGCAAACTCAGTTGCTACAAAGAATGCCGTTAATGCGATTAATAGTGCAATTAAAATTAAGTTAATGGTCGTCAATAAGTAGTCTTACAACCGTAAGACTTACACCTCCTGAAATATTGTTTATTGTTCTTTCTAATGCTATTGTTGATTTATTAATAAAAGCAGAGCCTGAATTAATGACAGACTTTCTTTTGAAATATTCTTTTTCACATACTCTAAATCTTTCAAATTACTTTTATTAAGATGAGCCAAAACCTCAGATACATCATCCTCTAAGCCTTTAATTTTCAATCTAAGCTCGAGAACATCCATTTCTTCCGCATCCTGCTCTATAATCACTTTCCTAATTTCATCTAATGACATGCCGTCCTTTTTACATTGCTCAATAAAGTGTAACCGCTCGATTGCAGATTGATCATAGTAACGATAATTCGAAGCAGAACGTTCCACTTCTAAAAGACCAAGATTTGTATAATGATCAATGGTTCGCTTCGTCACTTTGGCCATTTCTGCCAATTCTCCAATTTTCAACCTTTCCTTCCCAAGGCAACCCCTCCGAACTATAACGTGATGGTTTAAATTATACAATGGAATAATACTTAATACCAACCATTTAGGATATAAAAATCGAAAGTTTTATAATTACATGATCTTAGAATCGTTAAAAGTAGGATGAGAAACAGCATATGACTATTACTGACACCGAAAGGGCCCTATCGGTAAAAAAGGGAACTGATTGACCAATCAATTCCCCTTTCCATTAATTTAATTTTTTCATTCCGTAGAAAACATAACTATAATCTCGAGATTGGTTATGGTATAAATTGATTTCTTGTTTAATCATGTTTACTACAGTCATAGCAACAGGATGATCATCATACTTGAGTTCCATCTCTTTGAGGTTATGTTCCAATGGATGGTAATACTCTATCCAGTCTCCCTCTGGCAATACGAATGAAAAGTCAATAGCATATTCTAGATCAAGAATTTGCTTCACTTTATTGGGAATCGTATTGATTTCTGAATATCCTTCTGTCCAAAACTCTTTACTATCTTTGGAAGGATTGGAATGCAACCAAGAAATTTCACTACATACCAAATAACCATCTTGCTTCAAAAAGCGTTTCCACTGTTTAAGTCCTTCTTGAAATCCAATAATATAAATCGAACCCTCCGCCCAGATAAGGTCAAAGGTTTCCGAAGGGAATTCCATCTCAAACATAGAAGCATTGAGAACCGTAACTCTGTCTTCTAATGCATTCGTGTGTATCTGTTTTTTCAGCATTTCCAAAAATTGTTGATTTGTATCCACGGCTGTGATATGAGCATGTGGAAAAACTTCTGCTAAAATCAATGTTTGAATTCCTGTACCACATCCTATATCTAGGATGTTTAATTCTTTTTCTCTATCTACATTTACCAATGAAACAGCCTTTTTTGTTGAATGTTCGCTACCAGGAGCTAAACGCGTCAACCCCTCAAAAGCTTCATAAAAATATTTTTCCAAAATAGACACTCTCCTTAATTTTTTTCAGAATTAAGAGAAAGCACCTACCAGCTCTAAACATAAGTTAGACAAACAAAAACCTCCAAACTAAGATGTTTTCATTTTATCGATCGCAGCGAATTTGTCAATAATGACTGGTCAAAAAAAAGCCGTCCCTTTTTCATGGATTGCTATGTCTGCCCTATTAGCCTTTATAAATATAAAATCATAAAATCTACATCATAATAGATATTTTCTTCTACTCTTAATCCTCTTTTCTCTGTACCAAAAACTTGAAAGTCCAGGGAAGAATAAAGTTTTTTCGCTGATTCATTATTTGAAACAACGGCTAAATAGATCTGTTCAATTCCATTTAAGCTTTTTGCTTTGTTAATGGCCTCTTTCATTAAAGCTTTTCCTATTCCTGAGCCTCTTTTAGAAGGAGACACATACATTGCTCCGATATGGGCTCTGTGACCTAGTTTATAGGGCTTGTCCCGATATAAGGTAATGATTCCAACAAGTTCATGGTTGTCAAAAGCCCCGAATGTATAAGAATCATCCATGTGAAATTCATCTTTATAATTTTGTACAGGAACGGCTTTTTCCTCTTCATAACTCGTTACGAATTCAGGATTATTTTGTAAAGACTCGAGTCTAATGCAACGATATTGTTCTGCATCCTCTAATGATGTTAACATTCTTATTTCCACTGTTTTTCTCCTCTAGCCTAAAATCTTTATCTTTCATTTTAATCCTTTTTAATATATAAATGGACATTTTTTAAAATTTAATTAACGAATGCAGATAAATTGAAAAACTTCCATCAATGGGGATTTTCTTACATCTCCCGCTGATGGAAAGCTTAGCCCATAGCTTGCTGGTCACGAGACGTTTCCGGTGGCGTATTTAGTCTGTTTTCATGATTTCGCAGCTTTACGGGCAGTTGATCCTCCACCTTTCTCTTTTTTTAATCAAAATCGCCCGCCGAATTTCGTTGATAACTTTAGGTTGAATAATAAGAAGATTTTCTAGGGAAGATAGTTGAGATAGAATATTAGGAGGCTAGCTTAAGTGAAGACAAACAAAAGACAACAAATTCATAAAACAAACAACAAGGATAAAGGGATACAAAATACAACGGATCATTTGCAGGAAAAAGAGGGTGTTACTGCCCAAAATGATGGATTTCGCTATGATTACAACGATAATTTTTAATGAGAATTTATTTAATTAAAGAAGGATTAGTTAGCGAAACAGCACAGAAGAATGATCCATTTACGGATAGTAGGGCTATCCTAAATCACTTGAACCGCATAGAAAGTGCGGTTCTCTCACACTTTGTAATCGCTTTCCAAAATACCTACTAATCCTCCGATTTTTAAGGAACAGTTTCAAACCTATCTGAATAGGCCCGGCTAACCTTTTCACCATTAAACAAGAAGCTTTTCCGCTTTTGGAACGATAGACATTGTTGAATAGTTTAAAGTAAACATTTGATATATAGCTTGTCCACTGCAGAATATACAGCATTCTTTTCTTTTATCTGGAATTTGTTCCACATGTGGAGCAGGTAATATATTTAATCCTTTTGTGACATGTTCTTTGCAAACGATTACCATTACAATTCCTCCTTAGATAAAGTGACACTTCCATCAGTGGAATTTTTCTGTCCTCCCCACTGATGGAAAGCTTTATGTAACAGCAGGCTAGTTACATAGACGTTGCAATAGGCTTATTTAGTCTTTGTTCAACTTTTGGAGCTTTACGGGCAGTCATCCCTAACGTATTAAGGTTATTAATTACTCAGTAAATTTCGCCTCTATTGAGCCGATTCCATCAAAACTTGCCGAAAAATAATCTCCTGGTGCAATCGTTGCAGAGGCAGATATCGCTCCGCTCAATACAACCTCACCAGCCTTAATGCTTTGTCCTGTTTTTCGCAACTTATTGGCCATCCAGGCAATCGCTCTTGCAGGATGGCCCATCACAGCAGCCCCTGCCCCTGTTTCGATCACTTCACCGTTCCTTTTAAAGACCATCCCCATTAAACGCAAATCAACTTCGTCTGGCTTATAAAATCTTTCACCGATGATAAAACGAGAGGAGGAAGAATTATCAGCGATCGCATCAGCAAGCGTAAAATTAAACTTTTCAAATCGGCTATCAATTATTTCTAAAGCTGGAGCAATGTAAGCGGTTGCTGCTAAAATCTCAGCTACCGTTACATGCGGACCACGAACTTCTTTATGAAAAACGAAAGCAATCTCTGGTTCGACTTTTGCGTGGATAAATGGAGAGATAGAGATCGGTTCCCCTTCCATAAGCTGCATACTTTCCAATAAAACGCCATACGACGGTTCGTGGACACCAATCATTTGCTGCTTTGCTTTACTTGTCAAACCAAGCTTACGCCCCACGATTCTAGTTTTTTCTTCTTTACATTTTAAATCAATCAATCGGTCTTGAACTTGATAAGCTAGGTCGGCATCCAACTCTGGATAACGATCAACAAATTTTCCAACTGTTGTTTGTGTTTTTTCTGCTTCATACAGTTCATGAGCGATTTGATCGATGACATCTGTTTTTATCATTTCGAACCCTCCTTACTGTTACGTTTAAATGTCGCTGAAACGGACCCAATATGGCCAAATTCAACCGTAAATGTATCATTTTCCTCAATTGGAACAGCGGTTGATAAAGCTCCTGATAGAACAATTTCACCTGCTTTTAAGGAAACATCATATTTTCCTAAGGAGTTTGCTAGCCATGCCACAGCACGAAGAGGATTACCAAGCACCGCGGCACCTGCTGCTGACGTAAGAAACTCACCATTTTTATAAACAACCATGCCAATATGAGTTAAATCAATCCCATCTAGTGGCGTTGGGTTTCCACCGATAATCGCTCCAGCAGATGATCCATTATCAGCGACAGTGTCTTCAAATCGAATCTTCCAATCCTCTATTCTGCTATCAATCACTTCAATTGCTGGGACAATATAGTCTGTTGCCTCTACGACATCAAGGACCGTGACATTGGGACCTTTTAAATCTTTTTTTAGTACAAAGGCAATCTCAAATTCTGCCTTTGGCTGAATATATTGATCAAGGAAAATGGTATCCCCATCGACATACATCATATCCTCGAGAAGATGCCCATAATCTGGCTGCTCTACTTGGAACAACTCCTGAATGGCTTTACTTGTAGCACCAATTTTCTTCCCAACAATGACCGCTCCCTTTTCTACTTTGCGGCGAATTTGCTCTAATTGGACAAAATATGCGTCATCAACGGAAATGTCAGGATATACATCTGTTAAAGGTTTAATTACTTTCTTTGTTTCTTCTGCTTCTAGTAATTGACTTGCCGCTTCCTGTAAATTCACTGGTTCTTCCCCCTCTAAACCATTTTTTTATCTAAGTCTTTCTAGTCATTCCTCCTCAAGCACGATTACGCTTAAGGATATGAGTAGTTAAATTCTATATCTGAAACTATTAAATTCGTTATTTAAACAGTAGTGGAGAACGCTAATTGAGATCACCGATTGTTCTGCTGTTTACGCAAAACTCCGCCATCCTTTTATATAATCTAATTTTAAATTGTTCGAACATTGATAACAATGACACGAATCTACTAAATTATGTGAAAAATCTGTATATTTTCTTTGGTTTTCTATAAATTTCTTTTGATGAATATCTGATTACAACAGAGAGTGGATCACCATTTAAGTCTGTTGTTTCAGCCATCTTAATAATTTTTTTAAAAAAATAGATTATCCTCATTGATAGAAAAAGGTTAGAAAGTAAAATATGGCAATAAAAAGAGATTGGACTTCCGGCAGCTTTAATAACAACCGGTCGCCCAATCTACATATCACTATACTCGATAAAAGCTTTTCTGAGGAATAAAACCTCGATTGATCGCCTCAAAAGTGAGCTCGTCTCTAAATTTTGGATGAGCAATCTTAATTAAGGCCTCGGTTCGTTCTTGAACGGTTTTCCCCTTTAGTTCTGCTTTTCCATATTCGGTTACTACAATATCCACATCATTTTTAGATGTCGTCACTATTGCTCCCTGAGACAACATCGGGACTATTTTGGAGATCGTATCATTTTTTGCGGTTGAATAGAGACAGAGGATTCCTCGCCCATTTTCAGTTAAGCGTACTCCTTTTGTAAAGTCTCCTTGCCCGCCTGTTGAAGAATAATATTTTCCAGCAATGGTTTCGGAGTTACACTGACCCCAAAAATCAATCTCAACGGTAGAATTAACGGAAACAAGATGATCCAGTTGGGCAATATTTTGAAGATCATTTGACACATGACAAGGCAGCATTAGAATATCCTTATTATTGTGCATAAAATCGTACAATTTTCTAGAGCCAAGCGCAAATGTTGCGGTTGTTTTTCCTTTATAAATTCTTTTATTGTAATTAGTTATGACACCGGCTTCATATAAGTCTACTACCTTATCAGGAAGCAGTTCTGAATGAATCCCCAGATCTCGGTGACCCTTTAAATATTCCATCACTGCATTTGGCATGGATCCAAAACCAATTTGGACTGTATCACCATTTTGAATCAACTCCGCGATCGTTTGGCCAATTTGGGCATCCTTATCAGTAAGAACAGGCTCAGGAAGGGACGGTAAATCAAAATCATGTTCAATCAATTTCGTTACCTGGCTGATATGAATCCTGTTCTGTTCACCGAGGGTCCGCGGCATATTTTTATTGACTTCTAGAATGATCGTTTTTGCTTCTTCCAGTAATGACCCAATATAGCTGACACTTGTTCCAAGGGAAAAATAGCCGTTTTCATCCATTGGAGATACAGCTGCCATAATCACTTTTTGGGATGGTGAAAGCTTCAATAGGGAAGGGATGTCTGAAAAA
The DNA here is from genome assembly GCF_036670015.1 of Niallia sp. XMNu-256. Taxonomy (NCBI): domain Bacteria; kingdom Bacillati; phylum Bacillota; class Bacilli; order Caryophanales; family Bacillaceae; genus Niallia; species Niallia sp. XMNu-256. The sequence goes on along the minus strand of NZ_CP137636.1, from coordinate 1,947,885 downwards.
TGATTTGGAAGCAATTCGATGGTTCCTTCACTGAATGCATTACGATCAGAAGCCGAAAGAAAGGTCGATACTTGCTTGAGTTTCTCGGGCTTTATATTTAATACAGGATAACTTGGCAGCATTCTGTATAGAGTATTCCCCAGAAGACGATCATTTGATGGCAGTGCCTCTAATAGAGCAGGCGGTTCTCCCGGGGCAATGGGTAAAATAATGGCCTCATCAGCCTCAACGAACTGGACAGCTTCTTCTGCCGTACAAACCTTCGCTTGGTACATTCTTTGAAAGCTCATTTTCTTCCTCCTTTAACGGAAATTAAATTCGGAGTCTATTAAAGGATCGAGCACAATTCTACTGATACCATCTTGGAGTTTGTTTCATCTGTAAATATTCTTTTTTTAATTCTTTCACGATATCAGCCACATATTCGACCTTTTTTATTGCCCCTACACCTTGGCCTGCAGACCAAATGTCTTTCCAAGGTTTTGCGTCATTTTCCTTTGATTCAGACCAATTAAAATTCTCTATTTTTTGCAGCTGCTCTGGATCAAACCCTGCTTTACGGATACTTGGAACAAGGTAATTCGCACGAATCCCGCTAAAGGCATCCGTGTAAATGAGATCTTCGAGCGTCGCTTCAATTAACATTTCTTGATATTCTGAACTTGCAAGACTTTCCTTTGTCGCAATAAAGCGAGTTCCCATGTATACGAGATCTGCACCCATGATTTGGGCGGCAAATATATCTCGACCGCTTGATATGCCGCCGGATAGTATAATCAACCCATCCCAAAACTCTTTAACCGCTCCAATAAAGGCGAATGGATTTAATGTTCCCGCATGTCCGCCTGCCCCGTTGCAAACAAGAACTAATCCATCCACCCCTTTTTGAGCCGCTTTTCTAGCATGTACTAGGTTTATTACATCAGAAAAAACAACGCCTCCATATTCATGGACCATATTAACAACACGACCTGGATCTCCTAGCGATGTAATCACAATGGGTGGTTGGTATCTTTTAATAAACGTTAAATCCTCTTCATATCTTTTGTTCGTACGATGGACAACGAGATTCACTCCCCATGGGGCAATCTTTCGTTTAGGTTCTAAAGTTCTTGCCTTTGAAAGTTCATTAGTGATTTGTTGCATCCACCCATCTAAGTCCTCTAAAGTTCGGGCATTGGCTAGTGGAAATGAGCCGATAACGCCTGACTTACAGGCTTCAATCACTAACTCAGTACTAGAAACTAAAAACATCGGAGCCGTAATGACAGGTAATTCCAGTTGAGAAGTGATGCTTAATGGAAGCTTTTGTACCATTTTCTACCCCCTTTATTTCTGTATTGATTGAACGCTTCTTTCAATCTATTATTTCCTTCCATCTTTACGGGAAGAATGGGAAAACATCCACAAAAAGTGATGTTGATATTTTTGCGGATGTTTGAACATAAAGTAAAATATTCTTTTTTTAAACCTTTATTCCTTTTTTCTCAGCTAACTGAACAGCTACATCAATAATCCAATCTTCTTGCCCAGCAATTGCTTGTCGTTTTCCTAGTTCCTCCATAATTTCCGAAACTTTTACTCCAAACTGTTCAGCCGCCTTCCTAACATGTAGAAGAAAGCTATTATACACTCCAGCATACCCACTTGATAAATTGTCTCGGTCAATCACAATTGGCGTCGGCATGAGTGGAGCAACTACCTCTTCTGCTGAATCCATTAATATCGAAAGATCGATTCCTGTTTCAATTCCCATTTTATTTAATACAGCGATCAATACTTCAGTAGGGGCGTTTCCTGCTCCTGCACCAAGACCTCGCAATGTTCCGTCAATTTGGTCTGCTCCCGCCTCCAGTGCTGTAATGGTGTTGCCAATTGCCAATCCGAGATTATTATGACCATGGAAACCTACATCGATTGAAAGGGCTTCTTTGAGAGCTGAAATTCTCTCTCTAACACCTGACTGAACAAGTGCACCAGCAGAATCCACTACATAAACACAGTCGGCCCCATATGATTCCATCAGTTTTGCTTGCTCGACAAGAACATCTGCTGGCTGTGTATGGGACATCATTAAGAAACCTACTGCCTCGATTCCCATTTCTTTAGCCATCTTAAAATACTGTTCAGTCACATCCGCCTCTGTACAATGAACAGCTATACGAATGATGCTGATTCCAATTTCAATGGCCTTTTTGAGTTCTTGACTTGTTCCAATCCCAGGTACGAATAAGGAAGCGATTTTAGCTTGTTTTGCTGTTTCTACAGCAGCTGCAATTAAATCGAATTCAGAATGTAATGAAAACCCTTGTTGAATGCAAGAACCTTTTAAGCCTGATCCATGACTAACCTCAATAACAGGTACACCCGCTTTATCTAAATCGCTTACAATTTGCCGGACCATTTCAGGTGTGTAACTATGATTGATCGCATGGTCCCCGTCTCTAAGTGTCGTATCTGTAATTCTTGGCACCATTATTGTTTTACCTCCTGAGCTCTCAGTAAATTTTGTGCAAACACTTCTCCTACCTTGCGTGCTGAAGCAGTCATAATATCTAAATTTCCTGCATAAGTCGGAAAGAAATCTCCTGCTCCTTCAATTTCATTCATAATGACAACCGTTGGTAAATGTCCCCATGGTGTCTCCCGGTAGTCAATTATTGGAGCATTTTTTAAACGATATCCTGGAACATAACTCGAAATTTCGGCTACAATCATTTCAACTGATTTTTTTACAGCTTCCTCATCAAAATCTTTTTCTTGAATGACAGCATACGCCGTATTGGTCATATTGACCGGTGGAGTTGCTGGATTAAAAACAGGGATCGCTCTCGTTATGTTAGCGCCTCCAATTTCGTGTAGTGCATTCGCTGTTGTTTGGGTGAATTCGTCCACATTATGCCTTGTACCCGGACCAATAGATAGACTTGCTGCTGTTGTAATCACTTCCGCATAATGAACAGGCACAATTCGATTGACTGCGTATACGAGAGGCGTCGTTGCCTGTCCGCCACACGAAATCAAGTTCACATTCATTGCGTCCATATGGTCACTTAAATTAACGGTTGGTACAACGAAAGGACCGACAGCAGCAGGAGTTAAATCGATAGCCACCTTTCCTGCAGCACGCAATTTTTCCGCATGAACCATATGTGCTTTTGCACTTGTCGCATCAAATACAATCTTAATTTCAGGATCTTCCAAAATGGCATCTATGCCTTGATCGCTTGTGCGGATTCCTAGGTTTTTAGCTCTTGTCAGCCCTTCAGATTTAGCATCAATCCCTGCAAGTAAAGCTAACTCCATATCCCCATCATTTTTTAGAATCTTATACATCAAATCTGTACCAATGTTTCCAGACCCTAATATAGCTACCTTAATTTTGGTCATGTTTTCACCGCATCCTTTCTATTCATCTATCTTCTTTTTAAGGTTTAACTTCAATACAAAACTCTACCTGCCATCTTTTAAATCGTCTTTAAACCAACTCCTCCCTTTCATTCACTTGATAGTGGAACCGTAAAATCTTTTATAATAATATTCTAAATAATCAAAATTTTTATAGCAATGGCATAAGTCTATGGAATATTCATTTAAAACTGTAGATTTCATTCAGTTTGGATCGGAGAAACAAAGTTTGCTGGGGTGTCTTCAATATATTAACCAGGATGGGAATCAAGTCGTGCGGGGAACTTTTTTGTATTAAATGCCTACGTGACCTTTTCCGTATAGAAATGCAAGTGAAGCGGTGTTGTTTTTTATTTTCGCAGTCAAAAGGAAAGATTTGAAAATGAACTCCTTTTAAACTTTCAACATCAGTTATTTTTGCAGCTCTTCTAATATAAGGCTTTTTGCCCCCTTTTTATTATAGCTATAGTATATAATTGAAGAAACTGATGTTAAAAACGACTAATAACCGTGACGAAACATCTTGAACGGGTTAGATGGAGATTTTTTTTATTAAGGGTGAAGTGAGAGGAGGATGATGAAAAATGCGAGAATCTGAACTGTTTGGACCTGTTAGGAATTTTTTATTGGAACAAGGATGTACCGTAGTGTATGGGGAAGTGATGAATTGTGATGTATTAGGAATTAACGGGGATATTAATTATATTGTAGAAATGAAAACCTCCTTAACCTTTAAATTAATTGATCAAGCCCTCAAACGAGTGCGGTTAGGTCAATATGTTTATATCGCTATTCCTAAGCGTAAGCAAGGCATTCCGAGATGCGTGAAGGAAATCTTAGCTATTTACAAGATTGGATTAATCCAAGTTGGCAAAAGAAAAACCACGATCTCCATCCCTGCTCAATATAATTCCCTCGCTGATAAAAGAAAAGCCTATCAACGGATCCGCAATCAGATTAGAGAACACCATGAAACCCAAATAGGTGGCGTAAAAAAAGGGGAAGGCGTCACTTCCTATTCGATTACCATGGATAAAATTAAGGCATATATGCGTTCAAGAGATGGAGAATGGGTAACGGTAGACGAAATTCTTGAACATTGTGAAACCCATTATCGAAATCCTAAAGCAAGTGTGATGGCAACGTTGAAAGAAAAATGGAATCAAGATTGGTGTGAAACCAAAATGGAAAATCGAAGAAGGTATTTTCGGATGAAGTGAAACTTCCATTAGTTTGGGAATCTTTTATCCCCACTGATGGTTAGTTAAACCAATTGGAGCTTTACGGACAGTTGACCCCCACCTCCCCCCTTTATTTACTCAAATCTAGAGGCGGGGATCTATACTGCCCCTTAAGCTGAGAAAGTGAAACTCACAAACATAACTAAAAGAAGTTAATTCATAAAAAGCCCATTCTCTACTTTACTTAGCGTGACGCTTTAGGTGGTTGGCAAACATCACATTTACGTTGGTGATTATTCTTAAACTTCGTAAATGTTTTTTCAAAATCGTTCCCACATGAACATTTAAATCGTAACTTTTGTGAAAAACCTTGATATTCTGTCGTTAGCAACTTACTTTCCGAATTTTTCTCTACAAATTCTCTAATTTTATCAATTGTCCACCGTTTATTCATCTGTTTACACCTCTATCCGTTTACTCGATGCGGAGACTTCTTTTTGTCCCCCTTTAATGACGACCCAGTCATCATATTTTTAAGCTCCTCATTATATCATGAAACTAAAGTCCGGTTTCAATCCGTTCACATATTAATAAACGGATAACCTTTACGCATTATATTTCCTGATAACGTTTGCGGAAGTACACTTAAAGAGTATTATGGATTGAAAAAAGAAGTCGTCGTATAGTTTCATTAAAGTATACTTGTAGCAAAACTTTATTTAAAGTTATCATAATATTATCTACTTTTTAATGTGGCAGGATATGTGCAAACAACACAGTTAAATAGAATCCAGACTCACTTACCAATCGGAGTAATTAAATTTTACAAAATCACAGAGACTTGTCGAATAGGTTGTCCCTTGAAACGTAGTGGCGATCTGTTTCAATATTACGCTTTAGCCATTGGAAGTTTAACTCCTATTTCGTGTTATAATACTTATACGATATAGATTAACAGGACTAATTAATTGTTTCGATGAACTAATAATATAAAAATCATCATTTCATTTAAGGGGGGAGAATTTTTTCCTCTAAGATAGGAGTAGATCATGTATAAAATTCTAATTATTGAAGATGATTCCATTATTTCTAAAACCACGAAAAAGCATCTTGCTACATGGGGATACGAAGTAGAGTGTGTGGATGATTTTAAGAATGTATTGAGCCACTTTGTTTCCTTTGATCCACAGTTAATTCTTTTAGATATCTCTTTACCCTTTTTCAATGGCTATCATTGGTGCACGGAGATTCGTAAGCTATCTAAAGTTCCCATCATCTTTATCTCCTCCTCCTCTGACAATATGAACATTGTCATGGCCATTAATATGGGCGGTGATGATTTTATAGCCAAGCCGTTTGATCTGAATGTCCTTACTTCCAAAGTTCAAGCTCTAATACGCCGCACCTATGATTTTACAGGACAATCCCATTTACTCGAACATAAAGGAGCTATCCTTAATACAAGAGACTCTACCTTAACTTTTGATGGGAAGAAACTAGAGTTATCCAAAAACGATTATAAAATCTTACATATTCTTTTAGAGAACAAAGGAAAGACTGTATCTAGAGATATGATGATGACAAGGCTTTGGGAAACAGATGATTTTATTGATGATAATACGCTAACCGTGAATGTCAATCGATTACGAAAAAAACTAGCACAACTAGGACTAACTGACATGATTAAAACAAAAAAAGGAATGGGATATTTGGTAGATTGATGATGAAGAAATATATAACTTTTATAATCTCCTATTTAAAGGATCGACAATTTCTTTTTCTCCTCTTCTGTTCATTTGCAGGGATTTTTCTGATTGTATTTTCCCTCTATCATATTCCTTTAGAGCCGGTACTCTACGCCTTTACCCTATGCCTTTATATCGGTCTTAGTATTAGTGTTTTTGATTTTATAAAATTTTACAAGCGTCATCAATTATTAACCGAACTACATAATAAAATTACCGTGAGTATCGAGGAGCTTCCCCCACCTAGAGGACAAATCGAGGATGATTATCAAACCTTAATCGCCCTGCTTCACCAAGATAAAGTACAAACGATTTCCAAAGCGGACGAGGTACGGACAGATATGATTGACTATTTTACTTTATGGGCCCATCAAATCAAAACACCCATTGCCGCTATGAACCTCTTGCTCCAAACGGAAGAAAACGAACAAAACGCAGAACTTTCAATTCAGCTTTTTAAAGTTGAACAATATGTTGATATGGTGCTGCAATATCTCCGTCTTGACCATATGTCTTCTGATCTAGTGCTAAAGAGGTACAGTTTGGATGATATCGTCAAGCAAGCGATCCGAAAATACGCCAAGATGTTTATTCGAAAAAGGATCAAGCTTCAATATACAACCTTACATGTGGATGTATTAACGGATGAAAAATGGCTTGTCTTTGTCATCGAACAAATTCTATCAAATGCCATTAAATACAGTCATCAAGGAACCATTTCGATATATATGGATCCTTCCAAAGAAAAGACACTTGTCATTGAAGATACCGGAATTGGGATTGCACGTGAAGATCTGCCTCGTGTGACCGAAAAAGGGTATACCGGCTATAATGGACGTGCCGATAAAAAGTCAACAGGGATTGGATTATATCTTTGTAAGCAGATCTTATCCAAATTGTCTCACACCTTTGATTTGGAATCTCAGGTAGGAAACGGGACCAAAGTATTGATTCATTTACCTACAAAGGACATGCAGGTTGAATGAAAAGCCAATCTTACAAAAGTGTTCGTTTTAGCTGAGGAAATGTAAGCCAATGCTATGTTGGCTGTTTTCCTCTTTTTGCTATACTTAGCCTAAGATAAAAACAACGGAGGTTGGTTTAAATGCTCATGCTGGATGTGAAAAATTTGAGGAAAGTATACACTTCACGGTTTGGAGGAAATCAAGTTCAAGCGTTATCCGATGTTACCTTTTCGGTAGAACAAGGAGAGTATGTGGCAATTATGGGAGAGTCTGGTTCCGGAAAAACAACGTTGCTTAATATTTTAGCCGCGCTCGATAAACCAACAAGCGGTGAAGTCCTTTTGAATGGAAAGAGCATTGTCTCTATTAAAGAAAAAGAGATTTCGATGTTCCGCCGTGAAAATCTTGGGTTCGTATTCCAGGACTTTAACCTGCTTGATACGTTCTCACTACAGGATAACATCTTTTTGCCCCTTGTCTTGTCAGGCAAGTCTTTCAATGAAATGAATCACGCTTTACAGCCTATTGCCAAGAAACTAGGAATTCATGAAATTCTACAAAAATTTCCTTACGAAGTGTCTGGGGGTCAAAAGCAACGTGCCGCTGTAGCTAGAGCTCTTATTACTAATCCACAACTAATATTAGCAGATGAACCCACTGGCGCTCTAGATTCCCGTTCCACTGATGAGTTACTAAGTTTATTTTCAATGATTAATAGAGAAGGTCAAACCATACTCATGGTTACCCACAGTACTAAAGCTGCTAGTCATGCAAGTCGGGTCCTTTTTATTAAGGATGGAGTGGTTTTCCACCAGCTTTATCGAGGCTCGATGAGGAATGAAGAGATGTACCAAAAGATCTCTGACACCTTAAATATAATTGCTACTGGTGGTGTGAGAAATGCATAGATTCTTTTATGCTACACTAGCACTCACAAATATGAATAAAAATGGAAAAACGTATTATCCTTATCTATTGTCGTGCATAGGTACGATTGTGATGTATTACATCCTGCATTTTTTATCTGTCAATGATGGCTTGGATCAAATGTCTGGCGGAACCTCTATGAAAATGTTGTTAGGCTTTGGTACTTATGTTATTGCCATCTTTTCCGTCATATTTCTTTTCTATACGAACAGCTTTCTAATCAAACGCCGAAAAAAAGAGTTTGGTCTATTCAATATCCTCGGGATGGAAAAAAAACATATTGCTCGAATAATGGTCTGGGAAACGTTCATTGTTTCTTTTGTAAGTTTGGTTGTTGGTCTGGTAATTGGAATCATTGGGAGTAAATTAATGTTTTTACTGCTGTTGAATCTTGTAAACTTTGAAGTTCCTTTTGGCTTTGATATTTCCTGGGAATCCATTCGTGCCACTGTAATCCTGTTTGCCTTTATTTTTATTTTAACCTTACTGAATAACTTGAGACAAATTCATCTATCCAAGCCGATTGAATTAATTAAGGGTGGTCAAACAGGTGAAAAAGAACCGAAAACTCAATGGATCTTAAGTGTCGTCGGAATCCTCTCTCTAGCAGGCGGGTACTATATTGCCTTAACAACTGAGTCTCCTTTAGCGGCATTGGAATTATTTTTCATAGCTGTGATGCTTGTCATTATCGGGACCTACTCTTTGTTCACATCAGGAACCATTGCCCTATTAAAAATTTTGCGGAAAAATAAGCGTTTTTATTATAAAACGAACCATTTTATCAACGTTTCCGGTATGATTTACCGAATGAAGCAGAATGCAGCGGGATTAGCAAGTATTTGTATTCTATCAACAGCTGTCCTTGTCATGCTTTCAACAACCGTAGCTCTGTATATCGGGGTGGAAGATCAACTCCGGACGCGTTATCCAAGAGATATCACGTTGACAGCAAATAATGTTTCAAAGGAAGTATCGAAAAAAGTAAATGGGATTATTGGAGAGGAAGCGCAAAACAACAACATTAAAATGGATAACATCATCCATTATCGCTACGCTGCATTTCCAGCGATCCAAGAAGGGAATACCTTCTCAAAAAATTCACCTAAAACGGTGTCTCCCGATCGTATATCGTTCCTCAGTTTCATTCCATTGAGTGAATATAATCAGATGGAAAATCAATCAATCGTGTTAGAAGAAAATGAAGTTCTCCTATATACCTACCGAGGAGAACTAACTCAAGATACCCTTATGATTGCTGGACAGGAGTTTCAAATTAAAGAACATATAGATTCCTTGTTCACTGAGGGAATTGCCTCAGCCATGCTTGTCAACACTTACTCCATTGTAGTACCAGATATGCAAACGATCGAAAAGGTTAATGATTGGTTAAACGAAACCCCTGAAAGTCTAACCGAGTTATCTTACTATTACGGTTTTGACACAGATGGAAAGGCAGAAACGGAAATCGCCCTAACGAATACCCTCAAAAGCAAACTGAATGAAGACGGAATTGATGGTGTCGTTGAAGGAGCAGAAGAATCTAGGGAGTCTTTTTATTCCTTATATGGCGGTCTATTCTTCCTTGGGATTTTCCTTGGTGCCCTATTCATCATGGCGACGGTTCTGATTATTTATTATAAACAGATTTCTGAAGGCTTTGATGATAAACATCGATTTGAAATTATGCAAAAGGTTGGTTTAGGCAAACACGAAATCAAGAAATCCATTCGTAGTCAAGTCTTAATGGTCTTTTTCCTTCCGCTCGTTACAGCGGTCATCCATATAGCCTTTGCCTTTCAAGTCATAACCAAACTACTCGCTTTATTCAACTTGACCAACGTAACCTTATTTGCCCTTACTACCGGAGGAACCATCATCATCTTTGCCATTTTTTATGCCATTATCTATGTACTTACAGCAAGGGAGTATTATCGAATTGTCAGTAACTAGAACATAAGGAGCAATACGAAGCTGCTTTTTCAGTAGCTTCGAATTGCTCCCTATTCTCTAATTTCTAAACGGTGCCTAGTTCCAGGTACTTTTTATTTGTTTTCATAGTTTAATCCATGTGCCTCTAAAAGAGGGAATAATGGTGGAAATTGATTATAAAAAGTGGCGCGGCAGTACTAATTAAAAATCCTAGCCAAAGTTACACCATTCGTTTATTGCTCCTAATAAATTTGATTTTCTAGCGAATCTTTTTCTTTACTTTTTCAAACGCTTATGTGTTCTGTATAATTTTTGAAATGATCTAGTATTGCCTGCCATCCTTGTTGCTGGAACTCAATGGGATTCTCTGTTTCAGCATCAAAAGTGACAATGACTTCGGTTTCGTTTTGTTGACCTTTAAAATTAATTTTAACTTTCCTTCCATCCCCTAGTGTATATGCAATCACTTTATGTAAGCCCACTTCATCGTAAATTCCACTAAAATCGAAACCAAAACTGCCATCCTTAGCTTCCATTCTTGAAAGAAATTTACCACCGACTCTTAAATCATTTTCTGCATAGGGTGTGTGCCATTCATCTGAAGCAGTATTCCATTTGGTTATATGAGTGGGTTCTGTCCAGTACGTCCATACCTTTTCTACGGATGCTTGAACTGTTGTTTTCACTGTAATTTGGTTAGATGCTTCCATTTCACTGTTCTCCTCTCAAACAAAGCGATTCGTTCAAAATGGGTACCTTCCGATATATAAATATTTTTTCCAAATACAGTGGACTTATTCTTCTTTGGATCCTCTTAGTAAAATATAGCTTATAATAGAAAAATAAGTCTCATACTTTATATCTTTATCACATCAAAAGATGAAATGGAGGAAGACGAATATGAGTCAAAATCCCTTTAATTTGGACTGCTATCCAAAAGTATCTGCAGCAAAACACCACCAAAATAGGTGCTGCACATCCCCTAAATAAAAAAGGTCGGCACCTCGTATGGTTTCAATAGAAACCACTCGAAGTGCCGACCTTTTATATGTAAACCGTGCATCCTATTCTCGACAGAAACAACCAAGCGTTACTTACAAAAGTGAACTCAAACTAGGCAACCCCACGGCACATGAAAAAGTCTACTTATGGCTGCTTCCTTCCGAACCTGACCAGATTCATAGGTTTCCATTGCGCAGGACCCAATTGTCAACACTCCCTTTTGTAAGGCAGACCTTACATGTTCAAGCCTCAAATAGGCATCAACCCCGCTATAGCGGATTGCGGGTAACAGGGCACCGCTAACTCCCCGTCTAGCACGGTATGTATATGAAAACATACCTTATGTTATTTATAGATGATTCGGCTCATGAAATGGCTGTAAGCCAGGTTCTGTTCCTGTGTGCTCAAACGATGCCAATCTTGCACGAACAGGTGTAGTCATATAACTATCGATCGATTGACCGATCCATCCTTTCGGTTCACTTCCCACCGGATGGTGCCCCTACCTAAGTTTGGGTTGCTCGCTCGTGGGGTTTACCCCGTTCCATTTCTTTCGTTTCCAGAAGAACTCCGTCACTGTGGCACTTTCAGAATAATTTCAACCTATCCAAAAGGACTTAGCTGATTTCTCCGCCGTCAGAGATCAATCTCTGCCCACCTTTACAGATGGCACGAACACTCCGGACATCTCAGCACCGGGCGAGCCTGGACTTTCCTCAACTCGTGTTGACACGAGCCGCGACTACTCACCATTTCATGTTTGTTTCGTTCATCACTACATGAGTAACTATACCATACATTTAATGAAAACTGCACTAGTAGAAGGATTCCAGAGATGGAAGGATTTTACGTCACAAAAACCTTTTCATATCAATAGAAAAATACTTACTTTAAATTATTACTTTCCTATATAATTTGCTTAAAAATCTGCTATAGTGGGTTCTACAATATCTTTTCTCCTATACACATTTAAAATAAGTCCTAAAATAGCGGCGTAAAAGAGAACCGCACTTCCTCCATAACTAACAAATGGGAGGGCAACTTCCATAATTGGCACAATCCCAAAGCCCATCAAAATGTTCCAGATCGTAGGTACGGCAAATAATGTAGCACCGCCAATTACGATCAATCTCCCATAATGGTCCTTTGTTTTAAAAGCATTTTTTGAGATTCTTAAAATAAATAACAGCAGAATCAAACAAAGTCCAATTCCGAATATCCAACCAAGAGAATAAACGAGGAAGGCAAAAGCAAAATCAGTATGCGCCTCTGGTAGCAATTGGAAATTCAATTCGTTGTTAAGTCCATTACCGAACCATCCTGCTTCTCTAAGGACATTCCTGACTGCAATATAAATAAATCCTGCTCCATTTGGATCAGCATCGGGGTTTATAAAAGCAAATAATCTAGAAAACAAATAACTTTGGTGTGAGGTCATGATGAAAATAATGATAAAAAGGATCCCAGCCACTATATTTGTTACGATTAAATTAATAGCTAATTTCTTATGGACTCGGGCAAAAGCAAACATCCCAAGTAAACAGAAAAAGTAAATGATACTAAACATATAATTGGGCACCATCATATTGAGGAAGATAGGCGTCCAAAATAAAACAAAAAGGAAACCTTGTTTTTTCCAATGATGAAACTCATTTATTTTGTTAAAAATACCAGCCCAAGCAAGAAAAAATAAAAATAAGCTTATTATGGTTCCGTCAACCATAAGACCTGAAAGGGAAATCCACTTTTTTGCTCCATTGGATATATGTCCAAATAGATGGAGGTATAAATGGATTATCAGGCCACTAACATAAAAATACTTCCACCCGTTCTTTAATTTTTGGTAATCAAAGAATAGAAATCCAATGATTACAAGAACAGCAAGTATGTACCAAATCGCTTGTCGCCCTATAAAATAGGTTCTAGATAAGGATAGGTCAGGAATTCCACCAACTAACGGTAGAAAACTAATCCCAGCAAAAATAACAAATAAAACAATAAGCACCCAATCCATTTTTGGCTTATAAAGGGGATTTAATCTCTCTCCGATGATAAATGGATTTCCCATTTCTTGAATGGCCTTTTCATCTGCATCCTCTATAGATAATCCTCTTTTTCTATAAGATTGACTTACCTCTTGTAGATGATTCGTAAGCTCTTTTTTTATCATGGTATGGGCTTCCTTTGATTTCACTCTAGAAGTTACTTTCCTTAAAAACTCTTCAAATTTAGGAGAACTCATAAGGACGCCTCCTCTATTAAGTGTTTAAGGGATAAACTTTGTTTTAAGTGATCTAGTTTATATGTAGCTAAGTATTTTTTCCCTTTGGAATTTAAAGAATAATATCTCTTATTATTAATCCAATTTGCAGTCAGGATTTCTTCCTTTTCTAATAGATGTAATAGTGTATAAAGTTGTCCTTCATTTTTTTGGAAAGTACGTTCATTTTTCTGCAAAAGTTGGATGGAAATATTGTAGCCATCCTTTGATTCATGCTGAATAGATTCTAATACAGCGATAATGGTTTCTATCTTCCAAGAATAAAATGGTGATTGCGATTGGCTTATACGAATGGCTTCTTTCACAGCATTTTTCCTTTCATTTGAAAAAGAAAGATCCTTAAACATTGATCTTTTCATCGAACTCTTCAGGTTAGTTAATGGATCCTTCATCTCCTAAACCCTCCTCTATCATCTTGTCTTTTAATAATTCTTTCGCACGCTTTAATCTCGTTTTTATTGTATTGATATTTACTGTAGTAATCTTGCTTATTTCGGTTAAAGTCAGTTCTTCATAATAATGTAGAAATACGATTTCCCTGTACTTCAGAGGTAAACTCATAACCGCATTCGTTAAGCTGTTTTCTTCACTATTCGTGATAATCTCTTCTTCAACTTGTTTTGATTTTGAAGGGATATAATCCAAAACTTTATCGGTAAGCGTTATTTTACGATAATGCCAGCTTTTTAAATAATCCTTACAATGATTACTAGCAATCCGATATACCCATGTTTTGATTGTTGCCTTTTGATTAAACTGATGTAACTTTTCATAACACTTTATAAATATCTCTTGCGTTAAATCTTCTGCTGTCGCTCGGTTTTTAACATATGTATATACTAGATGCAGGATATCATCGCTATATTCATACATTAATTGATCAATAATCTGCTCTCTCTCATCCAGCATCCTTTCATCTGTCACCGCCAACTGTTTTAGTTCATTCATCTAGTTGTTACCCTCCTCACCTATTTTAGACGACACCAACCTTCATTTGGTTTGGAAAAATAAAAGATTTTTTTGATCGTATTGTAATCTAGAATATAAATTATAAATAGAAGCAACCTTATCTTCAGATTGTTCCAGAATGTTGTAGGCAGTTTCGAACAAAAGATACAATTACATAAGCCCTAATTGATTATGCTTACCTTATTTATATCTGCTTGCTGTGAAAAATGAATTTATTATAGTTTTTAAGTTAAATAAATGTTTGAAGCATGAAAACAAGCATTTAAGTATGGTTGATGTTTCTTCAAAGTCGAACTTTTAATTAAATAGCGAATAGAAATACTTCAAGAACATTATAAGGAGAACGAAATAAAAATTAATGTATCATTACCGTACACTACATAAGTCGATGGTCGTTATGCATTAAGATTTGAACGATTATTCTTCAAAATCTAGAAGTTGTTTTACGTGACACGACAAATCCTAGTTCCTTCTCCCAATGACTCTTTTGCTACAGGAGAGATTGATCTCAGACTCTGTGGCAAGATTGCCTTCGATGATGGTGAAGGGACAACATATATTGGGACAATTACAGAGTTAGAACAGTCATATTTATTTAGTTTCCTCCGAGAAGTTGATGATATGATAAATATTTCTTTGCAGGAAGAGGATAAAGGGTGCCGAATGATCTTTACCCATACTTTTAACGATGATTCCTGGGTCGTTAATACCGCTGCAGGATGGCATAGGTGTTTGGATGCACTTCACTAGATCGTCAACAGATATCCAGTTGAATGGAAAAATAACTCAACTGAGTTAAGGGAATATTATAAGAAAGTATTTTTTAGTCTAAGTCATAGGGACCACCCGAAGCAAAAACTTCCCAAAAAAATAGCAAACATACGCTCTCATTCTGAGTAGTAATATCGATTTAGACATGCTTGTCCACTTGTAAAATTCCGCTAGAAGGCTTGAATTCTTTTCATATTCCAATTTACCAAAAGACATCTTGTTTACTACAAATTATTTTTTCACAGCGTCAATGTACCCCCTGGAATCGAGTAGGAGGAGGTGATTAACCTCCGACCTCTCACACCACCGTACGTACGGATCCGTATACGGCGGTTCAATTAAGATAATTGACGCAAGAATTCATAACGAGTTTGTAGACTTTTAAGCCCTTGGTTACTCCAATAGGAGTTATTGAGGGCTTTACTTAATATTGGGCTATTCGAGATACGCCAATAACCTTTCCGGCTATTTCCCCATTCATAAGCTTTCCATTCTGGAACACCTAGTTTTATAAGATTGCGTATCTTTGTTCTGGGGTTCTTCCAATTTTTCCATAAACACATGCGAAGCCTTCTTCGAACCCAACCATCTAATTCTCTGAAAACAGTTTTCGTATCAGCTAACGCAAAATATCCACACCACCCTATTAAATACTGGTTCAGTTTCTCAACCCGATATTCCATTGGGTAGGACATCTTTCTTGAAGTAAGTTTTCGTACTTTATTCTTCAATCTCTTTAGGCTGTCTTTTGCGATACGAACCTTTGGTTCCTTTGAACTCGTAAAGCTGAAGCCTAGAAACTTTCGTTTCCACGGACGGTCTATTGCTGATTTCTTTTCATTTACCTTCAGACGGAGCTTCTTCTCAATGAATCGTTGGATACTGTTCATTGTTCGTTCTCCTGCTCGTTTCGATTTAATGTAAATATTACAGTCATCTGCGTAGCGAACGAATTTATGTCCTCTGGCTTCTAACTCTTTATCTAGTTCATCTAACACGATATTAGAAAGCAGTGGACTCAACGGTCCACCTTGTGGTGTACCTTGTTCCGCACTAGAAACCACTCCATTTATCAAGACACCAGCTTGTAAGTATTTACGGATGAGTTTCAATAGTGGTTTATCTTCGATTCTTTTCGCTAATGTGTTCATGAGTCTATCATGATTCACCTTATCAAAGAACTTCTCTAGGTCCATGTCTACTACCCATCTATATCCATCTTTGATATATCCCTTTGCTTTCCTAACTGCATCGTGGGCACTTCGGTTCGGACGAAAGCCGTAACTGTGTTCCGAGAACATCGGGTCATATATCTTCGATAATATTTGGGCAATTGCTTGTTGAATCAAACGGTCTGTCACAGTTGGGATGCCTAATAACCGAACACCGCCATCAGGTTTCGGGATTTCGACTCTTCGGACAGGCATTGGTTCATAGGTACCCTTGAGAATTGCCCCTCTAATAGAAACCCAATTTTCGACTAAGTGCTGACGTAGGTTTTGTACGGGCATCATATCTACTCCATGGCTTCCTTTATTCTGTTCTACTCGTTTCAATGCTAGAAGCATACTCTTCCGTGACAGGATTTGATTCAAAAGCATCGTTATTCTTCCTTCCGTGAATAGCTGTTCTTCTTATGCCAGTGGTCACTCCACCCTCCGAGAGGTCCCCCACGGAATTCACCGTTTCCTTCCTCAAGTGAGGTACTACGTTTTCTGTGTTCATCGTAACTCACTGAATGCCAAGGGCTATTCTTTCTTAATTGTTTAGTCCTTCCGAATCGTTCTAGACCGATTTGTACTATGACCTCGGCTGACTTCTGGTGGTTCAGCTGCTTATCACTAAGCAGGTTATGAAGGGTACTTCACATATCCATCAGACCTCCCCGGGTAAGAATGTAATCTTTCCTTCCATCTATCTGCTTCATTTACTCGATATTACCTTCGGCAGAAAGGACTTTGTCTTGTTATGCAGACTCATCCAATAATATCTAGCCTTATATGAAGTTCGTGTTCCTCAGACCGGAAGTTTGCCGCTCGCTTCCTTCAGATTCCGCGTCACCACAGACACCCTTGCGTTAAGCTAACCACTACTTCTGCCTTCATGGCTCGGGACTCTCACCCTAGAGATTACACCCATGCCGGGCGCACATATAAAAAGACGGCGCCTTTCGACTCCATCTTCAAAAACACCCTATTATATACCTTATTTTTTGTGACACTTTCCAGGCTTCTTACCTGGCCCTTTACCTTTACCCTTACATTTACCTTTTTTACCGTGTCCTTTATCCTTGTCTTTTTTGCCATGATCTTTTTCGTGATCTTTTTTGCTATCGTCCTTTTGGCCATGGTCCTTACCTTGGTCGTGTTTGCTTTCATCCTTTTGGCCATGATCTTTTTCGTGATCTTGTTTACCTTTGTCTTTTTTGTCATGATCGTTATCGTAGTCATGCTTACGATTGTCTTTCTTTTCATCCTCTTTTTCCCACATAATAAATAACCTCCCTTCACGTAGAGTTCCTTATAAGATAAGGTGATATATTGTATGAAAATTCACCTTACTTGTCCTGCGCAATTGCTTCAATTTATTTAATTTAATATCATTTCCACTTACATCCACATACCATAAAATAGAGTAAAGGGATGGACAAATGGCCTGAATGAGGCTGGAGGGGAAAACTGTGGAATCTATAGAAGTGAAAGGTACAGGGAAGTATGGGAGAGGGATATTTGCCCTTCGTGATATAAAAGAAGGAGAATTTATTGAAGAAGCACCGGTGATTGTCATTCCAAAGGAGGAATGGAAAAAAATGAAGCACTCAGTGTTGAAGAACTATGTATTTTGGTGGGAAGAAAATAAAGCCCTTGCACTGGGCTTTGGGTCTTTATACAATCATTCCTATCATCCAAACGCTTATTATGTAACGAATATCGAAAACCAGACCATTGATTTCTATGCAGGTAAGAATATAGCCAAAGGAGAAGAAATCAAAATCAATTACAATGGAGATCCTGAGGATCAGTCTCCAATTTGGTTTGATGTAATGGAGTCGAATTAACAAACATCATCTCTTATGAGTAGTGTTTTCTGCGACATCTTGGCGCGACTAAAATTTAAATATCAATGGAGGCAACTAAATAAGAGACGATGCCCTTTTAATCGGGGCGTCACTGTGACCTAGAATGTATTTTTATCCTACTTCTTCTTAATGTTCTATCTAAAATTAATACGTTTGCTTATACTTAAACAATTCAAAGGATTGTTCCCATTTGAAGGAAAAGATACTTTTTAAATTCAATTATGTATTTAGCACATATTACAGTTAGCAATAACCTCCTAAAAGTTCTGTTAACGATTATTGAATTAGTGAACATGGGGCTTATATAGTTTTTTTCGACATAACCTAGCAAATTCAATTGTTACTTTTCAAAAGCAACAAGGTTTTAAGTGAAAAACTAAAAAAGCCAGCCCTTTGGATGGTTTCAATGAAAACCATTCGAAGGGCTGACCCATTATATGTAAACCGTGCACCCTATTCTCGACAGGAACAACCAAGCGTTACTTACAAAAGTGAACTCGAACTAGGCAACCCCACGGCACATGAAAAAGTCTACTTATGGCTGCTTCCTTCCGGACCTGACCAGATTCATAGGTTTCCATTGCGCAGGACCCAATTGTCAACGCTCCCTTATGTAAGGCAGACCTTACATGTTCAAGCCTCAAATAAGCATCAACCCCGCTATAGCGGATTGCGGGTAACAGGGCACCGCTAACTCCCCGTCTAGCACGGTATGTATATGAAGAAAACATACCTTATGTTTTATGTGCAAAACGATGTAGATGATTCGGCTCATGAAATGGCTGTAAGCCAGGTTCTGTTCCTGTGTGCTCAAACGATGCCAATCTTGCACCAACAGGTGTAGTCATATAACTATCGATCGATTGACCGATCCATCCTTTCGGTTCACTTCCCACCGGATGGTGCCCCTACCTAAGTTTGGGTTGCTCGCTCGTGGGGTTTACCCCGTTCCATTTCTTTCGTTTCCAAAAGAACTTCGTCACTGTGGCACTTTCAGAATAATTTCAGCATATCCAAAAGGACTTAGCTGATTTCTCCGCCGTCAGAGATCAATCTCTGCCCACCTTTATAGATGGCACGAACACTCCGGGCATCTCAGCACCGGGCGAGCCTGGACTTTCCTCAACTCGTGTTAGCACGAGCCGCGACTACTCACCATTTCATGTTTGTTTCGTTCATCACTACATGAGTAACTATAACATACATATAATTAAAACTGCATTAGTAGATAGTTTCCAGAGATGGAAGGTTTTTACCATACTCAAAATGGCCGCCTCCCTATTGTGAAATAGGAAGTAGCTTAGGTAGATTAAACTACATTCTGTTTGGTGTGTTTTTACTTTAATTTCTCATTGCTGAAACATAGAGATACAAAAAAACAACCCACATACAGTAACTCATGGATTGTTTTCTTGGCAAATGGTTACAATAAGAACAGGACAGTTTGCTCTTTTCTCTTCTGTTAAAACCTGATACACAGTGAAAAGCTTACGTCAAACATCCTGTTTTCATATTAAAAGCAACAATGTGTGAGAAAAGAGCCTAATGAGTAGATAACTTTGCATTTTGATCATTGAATACAGCCAATTTATCGACAAGTTTCTTACTAGCTGCATTTAAGTTTTTAATGGTGACTCGATTTTGATTTTCACGATATCTCATCATTACTTTATCGATTGCACCAACAGCTGAATCATCCCAGACATGAGCAGCAGAAAAGTCAATCACAATGTTTTTATTTTCAACCGTGTAATCAAAGGCATCGACAAATCCATCGACAGAAGCGAAGAATAATTGACCTTCTATATCAAAAATGATTTGATTGTTTTCTACTCGTTTCACAACTTTCATCGTAGAAATTTTAGCAACGAAGAAAATAGCACTTAAAATAACCCCTGCAATAACACCCTTTGACAAGTCATTAGTTGCCACAACAATAGCCACTGTTACAAGCATGACGAGTGCATCTGATTTTGGTGCTTTTCTAAGATAAGTGAACGATGACCAATCAAAAGTTCCGATACATACCATAATCATAATTCCCACAAGTACGGGCATTGGAATCTGTACGACTAAATCTCCTAATACAATAATCAGGAACATTAAAAATACACCAGCTACAAAAGTTGATAACCTTCCTCGTCCTCCTGATTTTACATTAATCACAGATTGTCCAATCATCGCACAGCCCGCCATTCCACCAAAGAAACCTGTCACGATATTGGCTATTCCTTGACCTCTTGCCTCTTGATTTTTATTGCTTTCGGTTCCAGTCATGTCATCTACAATCGATGCAGTCAGTAAGCTTTCTAAAAGCCCAACGATTGCTAAGGAGATAGAGTACGGAAATATAATAGCCAAAGTTTCAATTGTAAATGGAACGCTTGGAATGATAAAGGCAGGTAATGACTGAGTAATAGCTCCCATATCCCCAACTGTTCTTAATTCAACTCCACCATAAATGGCCACAATCGTTAACAGCACAATGGCAATTAACGGCGCCGGTATTGCTGTAAAAAATCTTGGCACTATATATACGATTAATAATGTAATCCCGACAAATACATAGGTCATACCCGAAACTCCTATAAAATGCGGAACTTGGGCCATAAAAATTAAGATGGCTAGTGCATTTACGAAACCAATCATAACCGCCCTAGGTATAAACTTCATGAGTTTTGCTACTTTAAATACCCCAAATAATATTTGAATCATTCCGGTTAAAATGGTAGCAGCAAACAAATATTCCAATCCATAATCTCGCACTAAAGGAACCATTACCAAAGCCATGGCACCTGTAGCCGCTGAAATCATTCCCGGTCTTCCTCCGGCAAACGCAATAATAACTGCCATCGTAAACGAAGCATATAGCCCAACCATCGGGTCAACTCCTGCAATAATGGAAAAGGCAATGGCTTCAGGAATCAACGCTAGCGCTACAACGATACCAGAAAGGATATCGCCTCTCACATTGGAGAACCATTCCTTTTTAATCTTTTCGACCACTTTTACTTCCCTCCAAAAATCTATCATTTATAAGTTAAAATCAAATAAGCGTAAAAACTTACTTGAACAGTCTATCATCTGTCTGCCCAAAATGGAAGGTTTTTGGGACATGTTTTTTCTAAGTTATAATTGCTAGATAATATAAGGTTGATTAAAAGTATGAAAATCAATGTTCTACATATCGCTTATAAAGCATTGACTTTAAACAATCTAAAGCTACTAAATAGATAAATGTTAGTAATACGTTTATTTTTTGTGCGGATAAATAGAATGATACTCGAAATAAACTGGTTAAAACTGTATTTCAATGAGGTTGAGGGTGTCTTTATGAGGCTAGAGAAGAATATTGTTACCTTTTTCGTTTCTAAACAAAAAGATGTTATCATCATGAAGGCATTTTATCAACATTCTTATCGTATTTTTAAAATTTATAGAATGCCATTGGGGCTTTGGCAGACAGGTAGACTCCTACCACCAGTCTGATCTTTGTAAGAATCGATTTTTGATTCTTCCTTGTTTAAAAGCTATAGATGAAAACTTAATCCGAAAGTCTATCATGTTCCTTCCCACTGCGGACCGTTCAGAGCTTTTTCATAAGAATTGAGTATATGATATGATAAAAGATAAAGCTATATCGGTTAGGAGAGCGTGTAATGTTAATTGGGTATATGAGACCTTTACAAGAAGATTTAGAGTGTAAATCACAACAAAAATACATCGAAAAAATCAATTGTGACAGGATTGTCATTGAGGAACATTCATCCGCAAAAAAGAGAGTCAAACTTAAACAGATGATCGACAACTTGAAACAAGGAGATACAATCGTCGTTACGAAACTATTTGTCTTTGCTGATTCTACACGTCATCTCGTTGAGTTATTGGATGCGATTGATGCCAAAGGTGGTTATTTTCAATCAATTAAAGAAGGAATTGATACAAGCAAGAACATAACAGATTCTTTTAAAACTATCGTTAACCATCTAGTCGAATTCCAAAGTGATGTGATTAGTGAAAAAACTAAAAAAGGGTTAAATGAGGCAAAACAAAAGGGAATCGTAACTGGTCGACCAAGGAAACCAGATGAAAATGTGCGACGGGCCATTGAAATGTATCAAAGTAAAAATTTTACTCTTATGCAAATAAAAGAGGAGACTGGAATTAGTAAGTCCACCTTATATCGATATTTGGAACAGTAGATAACAAGGGTTTTGTATTGATCGTTCCTCCCTTGTATTATCATTACTTCCGTGCGTTAGTGTTTTTTTAATGATTAAAAGCCCTATGAGATGTCTCACGAGGCTTTATTAAATGATATTAAATGCAAATCTCCAATTTTTTAAAGCTAGATACGATTTCATGTTGTTCTTTTTCTTTGATTAGTAAGGAGTAATAAACAGATAATAAATGGTTCGCAAGTGTCATAAATAATAAAACTTGTTTAATTCTACCGAGTGTTTACTGTACTATTTTTCCGTTTCAAACTTATTTCGATAGTGGGCGAGTGCAAGTAATGGGAAAATATATCGATAACTATGATAGTGGATATATACCGCCCCTGGCAATCCCTGTCCTTTTGGATAATCCGTTGTCCAATCGTTACGATTTAAATGGTTTACTAAATACTGTATTCCCCTATTGATTACCTTTGTTGGTTGATCGTGTGCGGCAATAAGTGCGTCAACCGCCCAGGCCGTATGGGTCAATGTACTATGTTTTAAAGGGACATAGGTCTTTTTCCTGTCACTTTTACATGATTCTCCCCATCCTCCATCTTCATTTTGAATGGTTTGCAGCCATTTCACCCCGTTCCTAATTGAACGATGAGAGGATCGTATCCCTACTGCAGATAATCCTGTGATGGCGGCCCATGTCCCATAGAGATAACAAATTCCCCACCGGCCATACCATGAACCATTGCGTTCTTGATCATGTAGAAGCCAATTGACTCCTTTTCTTATTGCATCCACATTTGTTGATAGATTTGTATAATTTCCGAGGAATTCCAACGTCCGGCCTGTTAAATCGGCGGATGAAGGATCTGCTATGATATCCTCTCCTCCCTTAATTGGCAAAAGGGATAATAATTTATTATTCGTATTCTTTTCAAAGGCAGGCCATCCTCCGTCATCATTTTGCATCGATAAGACCCAGCGGACTCCCCTTTCCCATGATGAATGTAAACGACGATCTTGCCGTACGGTTTGTGCTATGCTTTTCAATGAAGCGGTTGAGTCATCTACATCTGGTTGGATCGTATTTTGATCAGCAAATCCCCACCCTCCGGGGAACCCATGGGGATTATGAACGACCCAGTCTCCATATTTAAGATGCTGACGACTTAATAAGTACTCGTTCGATTTAGTAATGATGGTGTCTGTTGGAGAAATGCCTGCAATTTGTAGGGTTGAATTAATTAAGGAAGTATTCCAAATGGAAGCGGTCGTAAATTGCATATGTGTATAGCCATTAATTTTACATTGCATGGATTTTAGTCCGTCTACCGCCTTTAAGATAAGGGGATCGTGTTTCGAATAGCCAAGAGCTAATAGCGCATAAATCATTAGAAAAGTTGAACTAAAATACGTTAGAAACGTGCCATCTGGTTCAATACGGTTTACCATATACCTCTTTGCCTTCTCCATTCCTTGTTGATGAAGGTGAGCTGGGTATCCAAGTAAAGTTTTTATCCCATTTTGAATGGAAGAAAATAGCGAGCGGTATTCTTCCTGATTTCTAAACGTAAATAATTCATCTTCTGAATTCCTGACCTTCAAATCATTTACACTTATTTCCGGTTTTGCTTTTAACCTGAATTTCCGGTCGGCTAAAATCATAATGGGAACTAAATGGGCTCTTCCATATATAGAAAAATCATATAGATTGATAGGAAATGTAGCTGGCAACAGAATGAATTCAATGGGAATCGGAAAAAAGGATGGCCATTTGACTTGACCGGTTATCGCTAACATGATCTTGGTAAACAGATGGGATTGGTTTATTCCTCCATTGGCCAAAATAAAGCGTTTTGCTGCGATCAGTCTCGCATCATTTTTCTTCAGATATCCTGAATACAAAAGCGCATAATACGCCTCTACTGTGGCGGAAAGATTTCCGTCTCCTTCATCGTAGAATAATTTCCATGCCCCATTTTTTTCCTGTTTACTTAAAATCCTTTCCGTTAGACGCTGAATTAAATTTTCATCATGAATCTCCAATGTCTTTAATAAAATGATCATATAACTATCTGTTGAAATTCCGGTTTCAAATGGATAATTCCATGAACCATCGGGAGACTGATCCTTCCTTAGCTTTTCAACCAATTGGTTGATTCCGTTCGTCACTTTACTATCCATATTTTATTCACCCTCTCCCTTTAAATGATCTTTACTATTCATATTCATTATAAAAAAAAGACATTCATGCAGGAGGGTCACTATGGTTATTAAATTCATCATGAACAAACAACCGCCACTCTCTAAAACGCAAAAAACCATCAAAAAAATGTTAACCAGTAAAGATATCGTTGTAAAAAAAGAACTCTCCACCTGGGAATTGAAACTTCTAAATAAAATTAAAACCGAGACGGATCTTTTCAATAAAAATAATATAACAAGAACATTAAGCTATCTGGACTTTTATATCCGTCATCCAGAAATCCATTGGGCGTTTTTAGCACATATGGTCTCCAGAAATGCCGGTTGGAGTATGACGGATTTAAAAGGGGGATTTCTATCAAAATTATTAACGAATAAAGAAGCACAAGCGTTTTTTAATTTTTTAGAACGGGGAAATTGGTTAATTTTTCAGGATGCGTATCCGCAATTATTAGTTTATGAGGAAAGCAAAAGACAGAGGACCAACTTGTTTTATTTACTGCCACATTTACATATCTCTTACTTTATGGAAACCATTTGGAATTATTTTTGGAGAGAACCTGACAAGCGTTTATTAACATTTGCCTTAATCATTAATGAACAAAACTATATAGAGACACGGGTGGTGCAAAATCCTGTTTTTCAAAAAAATGTACTAAATACATTAGAGTTTACATTACAGGATGCTCTTTCGTTAAATCATATTCTCTTTCCCTATAAAGAGAATGAACGAATCCAAGTTGTTGGTCAAACCGTACACCACTTTGAAAGTTTACAAAAGAGGATTTCTTTAGGAAAGCGCTTATACTCTATTTTGTTTGATGATTTAGATCGGTTGTACTTGATTGAAAAATGGACAAAAGAGCACCCTCACTCAGGATCAAGAATGGATTATTGGCCATACATCTTTCATTATGTGAATGAAGGAATCCCAGGAATACAACTGATTCCTAACATTAAATCATGTTCCATTCCCCTTGGATCGCCGAGAATCTATAGCCCAAAACTAGAATTCTCTTGGAAAGATCAACCACAAGATCCTGCAGAAGACGGAGATTGGTATAGAAACTGGAAGGTGATTCATCACTTATCTCCTTTAAAGGAACATGTGAACGGAGAGATTAAAAATGACTATTGTAAAACCCTCGAAAAACTCGAACTAGCAGCCATTACAAAGAAGGTCCTTTCTCCCTTCTATTAAAAGATTTTGGCCTCACTGGTTGCGACCTATTTAGATCTGCTATTTGTTGGAAAAGGTCTTTATTTCTTCCCGAAAAGACCTTTTCCTGAAGTGGTTTCAATTAATATCGCTTTTACATTAATCGCCCTACTTATCAATGGGTGAGCAAAAATAATCGATGAAGTGACGACTCGATCCTTCGAAAGGTTGCAGTGACGTTATAATCGCTTTATCTTGAACAACCAATGCGATTATTATATTTTCAGCCAATGTTTAAGATTTGCACAAATAATGATACACATAAACTTATAAAGACAGTTACAAGCCAATCTATTTTCTTAGTTGTCTTCAAAAGAATGTTTAGTAACGTACCAATAGCCATACAGACTAAAAAGGCGAATAAAATCATAATAAATTCCAAATAAATTTCCCCCTCGAATTTTATCCTAAATAATTAAATTGCTTATAAAACGGTACTTGCCCTTCTTGTTTAATCCATCGTTAAGCCTATTTTAACAAAAAAATCCATTTTAATCTGATTATTCCATCTTGGATTAAACAATTCTATAAAATTGTATTGAGCAGAATCAAGTAATGAGTTAAAAACCTTCTAATACATCAATACATAAAAAAAAGGGCAAATTAAACGAGGATATTTAATGACAAGGAGACTTCTTAAATGAAACAAAATGATCAAAATCAAGAACTTTATCAGGAAGCACAACAGGCTGTTCAATCCAGACAAACTAATATAGATCCACGAAACTTGCAACAAGCCCAGGCACAAGAAAGTTAAGGTCAAAAAAATTCAAGCCAAAAACAAAATGAATAAAAACGTTATTATTAATACTAATCCTATTCAAAGGAGACATTATTCGGCTAATGGTAAGGTAACAAACTTTAAC
Source organism: Niallia sp. XMNu-256 (assembly GCF_036670015.1). Taxonomy (NCBI): domain Bacteria; kingdom Bacillati; phylum Bacillota; class Bacilli; order Caryophanales; family Bacillaceae; genus Niallia; species Niallia sp. XMNu-256. Next base: position 1,921,160 of record NZ_CP137636.1, on the reverse strand, counting down.
CTCATGATGGTTGATTCAAATCCAGCTAGCTATAGCCAATTTTTTTATCTCTATATATAAACAAGATGATTACACCTATAAAACCGGACTACTACTGCCAGAAAGCCTTGTTTATGGAAAAATGTGTTTATAAGGAAATAAATAGTGCCAGGAAAATCAAGATGATGATCCTGGCTCTTTATGTTTAAAGAGGTGATAAAGCTTTTGTTTTATCGACATGAATGAACGCGTTGTATCGTTCAGATAAGCGTGATGGAACATAATTTCCGTATTGTTCATAATCGGGATGATAGACGACTCCAATGGCTCGGTGCCCAATGGTATCCTGAAATGCACCACGATTTTCTTCTGTGAAGATTACATATTGATCTCCTAAACCTGTGTGGTGAAGGGCTTCTTCCCAGCTTTCTGCCTTACCTTTTGGGACAGGCATGACTTCAGGAGGATCCCCCCATTTTTTCGCTGCTATGACGGTTCCTTGATACGTGCCGAACCCAATCGCGTAGATTTCATCATCGCCATACTTTTCACGAGTGAGTTGTCCGACATTGACCATTCCCTCATTAGCCATATCTGTTGCGCGGGCATCCCCGATATGTGTGTTATGCTCCCAAACAATTCCTTTCGCATTAGGTCCATAAAATTCTCTGATATGATGAAGGGCCTCTACCATATGGCGATCTCGAATATTCCATGATTCATTATCATCTGTGATCATTGTATGATAGTAATGCTCGGCATTGCTTGCAACGATCGCATTGATTTTCATATTTAAGAAGGATTCCTCATCGTCATAGTCCACTTGTTTGTTCTGAGTCATCGTTTGAAGGAGTTCTCGTACTTCGTTCATACAATCTTCACCGTAAAAAGCGGCTGCAACCCCATACTTTTCAGGCTTACGTTCATGTGTCTCAAAACATTCGATCGCCTTTAAGGCTTTTTCCAATACAGGAGAGTTTATTTTTTCTAAATAGTCAACAATGGCATCTAAAGATTCCCATAAACTATAGACATCTAGCCCATAAAAACCAATTTTCTTCCCTGACTGTGATTGATTATAGTGGTACAGCCAGTCAATGAGTTCTACGATTTCTGTATTTGCCCACATCCAAGTAGGCCAGCGGTTAAAAGCCTTTGTTAATACGTCTTGAGCAGAAGAATATTCAGGCGCCATTCCTTTTATATAGCGATTGACCTCATAACAGGCGGGCCAGTCCCCCTCAACAGCTATAAATGAAAAACCATGCTCTTGAATGAGTTGTTTCGTTAAATCACTGCGAATCCGGTAAAACTCGCTCGTTCCATGACTCGCTTCACCAAATAGAACATATTTTGCCTCACTAGCCTTTTGTACTAAAGGTTTTAGCTCGGTTGTTGATAAAAAGGGAACCGCATATTTTTTTATTTGATCGACTAATTCATCTGTTTTAAGCATTGTATATCACCTCTTTTTTAGTATGAACTGAAAAAAATAAACGAAGCACAAACCAAATATTGGTACATGCTTCGTTTTTAATGATTCCTTGTACGCGAACCTTTGAGGAATAACAGCCACTATGAAAGACTTTCCCCATGAAACATTTTGTGAAACAAGATTTTTCGGGGCGTCACAGTGACGAGGTTATCTAAATGCGACTTTATTCCTCGGTTTCGAAAACCAACCTATTAGGGCAATAATTACTAATACTCCGTAAAAGGTTATTGTCCATATTGTACTGTGAGGAAAATCATGCGGCAAAATCCCAATATCCTCATGCGCTAGGGTAATAACGGCAAGCTTTACTCCTACCCAAGCCACAATGGCATAGGCAGTTGTTTCCAAAGCTGGACGCTTTGCAAGAAGTTGTACAAACCAAGTGGCTGCAAACTTTATTAAGATCAGGCCTGCAATTCCCCCGAGAACAACGACAAGAAACTGTCCTCCGTCCATGCCCCCGAATTTACCGAGCGGTGAATCTGGAAGGCCAAGGGCTAGAGCAACCGCAGCTAATATTGAATCAATTGCAAAAGCGAGGTCGGCCAGCGCAATCTTCCCTACAGTTGGCCAGAAACCTTTTCCAGCAGCTTCTTGTTTATCATCCTTATGGATCTTTTCATTCTTTTTCCCGAATCGGGCTTGAATAATATGCTTTAAGCCTAAATAGAGAAGATATGCGGCTCCAATTGCCTGTATTTGCCAAACGCCTGCGATAAAAGAAATCGCAAAAAGGGCAATAAATCGAAAAACAAAGGCCATAATGATCCCATAATTAATCGCTTTACTTTTCTGGTTTTCAGGTAAATGCTTGGCTATAACTGCTAATACAAGAGCATTATCAGCTGATAACAACCCTTCTAATCCGATTAGAATAAGCAAAGTCCAAGCATACTGTAGCAATAAAGGCTCCATTAATTTCTCCCCTTTAACACTTACTTAAATGTCACATTTTAAAATTTTCGTTACATGATAAATGTATCCACTTACTTATTTGTGTTATTTCAATTAGTATTTGGCTAAATTATGGTGAACATTTAAGTTATATTTTGGTTTTTTTAATCGGGGCGTCACAGTGACGCCCCGATTAGGGGTTACATCAAGAAATGGGTTATAATGTTAAGTTTTTTGGAAAGATAAAAAGCCTATTTCCTCCTTATTTTAGCGAGAAATTAGACTTATCATTTCAATATTAGCCCTTTTAGTTGAGATACAAACTTCCTTTATCTATCTAAAAAATCCGATAGACATGAGTTAAGCATTTGAAAGAATCTCCCATTTTAGGAAGTTCACTACCTTCCCATCCCCTTTTGTTTAAAGGATGACTATTTAACTTTGATCTCTTGTTTGGGAGTTATGATTGTTGTCATTAACGTTATCTTTCCCTGCTTTGTTACCCATCGGTCCGCCGGAAACAGCACCTTCAACTGCAACTGAACCAAATGGATCTAGAGCAGAAGGCATCGTATCACCAGTAAAAGCACCTAGTTCAGTTCCTGCCGACTTGCCAGTATCGTTATCGTTACGTTTGTTCATATCAGCCATGTAATACACTCCCTCGTTTTTTATAGGGAGGTGCTGTTGTTTTTAGCAGCACTGCCCCGTAAACATATTTTGTCCAATGGGAACAAATATACAAGGATAAATTCATATAATTAGGTTGATCAAGTGAAACAGTATTCTATACGTGATCATTTCTTAAGGGCCCTATTGTTAATTTTTCATCAATAATACCCCTCTTCTAAAAAATAGTACTTGCCAACTTCCTTATAAATACATTCTTGTATCATTCATTTGAAGGGATTTTTGCAAGCGAATGATCTCATTCTGTATGCTCGGGAATGATTCAATTTCAGGTACTTGTTTAATTGATGTTGACCGTTTCCGACCAGCAGCGTTTGCCATTGTTTCAAAAACAAAAAGGATTTGGGCAAGCTTTTTCTCTGAAAGAATAGGTCGATCTTCTACTTTAGAACAATTATTTAGTAAAAATCCTAAATGCTCGATGGAAAATACCACTGGCCAATAGGAGTCCAACACTTTTTGATTGACTGGAATCTCCCCTGAAGCGGTAGAATAGAGTGTTTTTAAATGAATCATATTTATTTGCATCTTTTTAAATTCACTGCTTTCTTCTAAATTCAATCCTCGTCCGCCTTCTGAAAAAAGAAGTACGAGTAATTGTGATTGAATTCGAATGGTTTTAGCTACTAAATGTGGGATCCGGCTAGAAGCAGATTTTCTTCCCATCAACCAGACTCCAATTAAGCCAATAAGACTTCCGATGATTACATCGATTAGTCTCGCTGAAGCAAAATAGGAAAAACTAAAGCTTCCATGACTTGTGCTTTCAGCCATAAGCAATGCATTTGGTGTGAAGAATAGTGCAGCTAACCCGTAGTTTTTCACAATAAAAAGCTCGGTCATAAATGTCAAAAGTAAAATAAATAGAGCGATAACATATCCATATGGCTGTGCAGCAAGAATGAAGCTAGCAATAAGAATCCCTACAATCGTACCAAACCCTCTTTGAATGGCCCGATGATAGGTAGCAATAATGGTTGAACCTGACATAACGGCGACACAAGATAATGGAACCCAATAGGAGCGTGCAAAATTAAATTCATAGGCGATGATTGCTGCAATGATCGTTACTACACAAAATCGTACAGCTGAAATAAATACAATCGAATTTTTATCAAAGGCCCACCTAAAATCATCTTCAGTGATGGTTTATATATACGAATCTCTTTATTGATTTTTGATGTTGGTTCATTCATGACCGCATCCGCATCATATATTTTCCTAAATAAGGCAGCCACATGATCATCCATGCCTTCTGGCTGGAGGATTTTTTTACTCCTCCGCTTCTTTCTATTCTTATAATCCAATGAATTCGTCACTTCCCGGATTGCTTGTCCTAATTCGGATGGCAGTGTTGAATGATTATCTGAAAAATTTTCGAGGAGATATAAAAATATTTGGTTTGCATGATCAGTCAATACATACAGTCGCTTAAATAATTCTGATTGTCTCCAAGGTATATAGCCTGCTCTAATGGTTTCTTCTGCTTCTTTTAAAACGGACATGACTCGGTTCTTCGCTTCATTAAATTCTTTTGTTCCAACTGAATCAACAAATGCAGCGAGTTCTAAATACACTCTCTTCATAATCTGAATTTCTGGTCCATGCGGATTAAATAACCAACCACTCATCGCAATGATCCATGCTAACGCCCCACCTAAAAATACGAGGCCCGCCCGTAACGGTGCTTGTTCTGGATGAACAGGCATTCCTGTTGTCATAGCGAAGACTAAAACAAAGAAAATGGCAGATGGTCCTGCAATTCGTAATGCTCCAAATATAAAAATGGCTGTTGCACCGATAATCCCTATTAAAATGGCTGTTGCAAGTGGGTAAGGGGCAGCAGTAAGTGTTCCAAGGGCTGTAACCAATGTCATACCAAGTACGACAAAGAATAGCTTTTTAGCATTTTGAGCATATGGAATATTGAAATAATAGAGGTAAGTAAATCCTCCTAACCCAGCAATCAATCCATATTCAAAATGGCCTAACAGTAGCCCTATCACGACCGGTAAGCTCGCAGCTACCCCGGCACAAAATGCTTTTATCCAAGGAAACGGCTTTCTATTCACAGCCATAGCCTGTTTTAACAGCGATGATTTCTTTGTAGGGAGGGATTTCTTTGCTTCTGTCATAGGCTGACTCCTTATCTATTTGCTTAAAATCTATGTATGATAACAATTGAACTTGTTCTTGAACCTTAATTACTTTTTAACGGCAACGTATTTTACTACTATTCATTACTATTTCCTCCAGCTCAACTAATAATGATCGATTATTTTCATCATCCTGTTGATGTTTAACTAAATCGTTCCGAACTAACATGATCCATGTGATGGATGAATATGAGATAATTTCTGTTTCTCGATATTCTTTCTTTTATGATAACAGAGTTCTTGCATTGGGAAATATATAGATGGAAGATAGCGTCTTCAATGGATTAAACGAAGTGCGTTATTGGTTGAATATCCTTATCACGCTATTACTAATCTTGTTGTTTCCTTGGAATGCTTTATTCGGGCCTCACCGTAAGAACGTTAAGAAGCCACAACATGTTTGATAATGTTGTGGCTGACTTGGCAATCTTCAAATAGGAAACTTTATCGAATCCTAATAATAATGGAATTAATCGACCAGCATAGGTCTTGTAATCTGTTTTAGTGCTTACTGTGATCATTCTACTTTGAATCCGACCGAAACCGTCGGTGATTGGATTTATTTTTCCGAGTTAACAAGTATTTCATTCCTTTGTGAATCACTTTTATGAAAAGGTATAGTGCAAAAAATAGCAAAAATCCCCATAAGCCCATTACCGCATCGTCAAATTCCATTTGCCCCCGCCCTGTTATTTGTTGTTGGATCTCGATGGCAAATACGATAACAATCATGACGGTAAATGTATAAACAAAAGAAATAGCGGTAATTCCATACTTTGAAAGATATTTAAAAAACACATGGGTACAACCAAAGATAACAATTCCAATTATGCCCATAATCCATAAATGTAAATCTTTATCCGTTAATTCTAAGCCTGCAAATGCTGTTAAATCTAGAATAATATCATGCATGGTGTTAATGATTTCCGCAACAATTAATATAATCTCTTTCATCATCATTCCCCATTTTTCTAACCTTTTGTTTAAATAATAGTTTAATAGTAACAGAAGTGGCTAAATCGTCAATCATTCTTATTGATGAAATATCTCTCTCATTTTCTTAAAGTTAATTGAAAATTGGCATATTCGGGGCGTCACAGTGACGCCCCGTTTAATCTTTACGTCATTTCTGCATAAAATCTTCAAAGTTTTATAGTAAACTGAGGTTATTAGAAATTAGGAGAATGATGATGGTTATGAATAAATTATCAGTAAAACTTGGCATCTTATTTTTCGTTGTGATCTTTGGTTTAATTACTTTTATGTTTTTCTTTTTACATGCTGAAATTGTAGAATCGAGAGTCGAACAAGAGCTACAAACATTACAATCGCGGGGCAATACTCACAAAGCGATTCTTGAAAAGCAATTCGATGAGGAAATGATTGATCATGTTATATTGATGGAATCTGAATCGAATACAGATGTAATCATAACCAATAAGTCAGGGAAAATACTTGATGCTTCAACCCCGGTTGATCCCTTTAAGAAATATATAGAAGTCCCTATAACTTCTATTCCAAGTAATGGACAAGTGATCGAAGAAAAATGGGATCAGAAACCCTATATTGCTACGGTTAGCCCCATAGTAATGGGTCAAAGTGTTTCTGGGTATGTTTTTATGTTTCAGGATACGGCATCTGTTCGTTCTCTTATATATTCCTTAAATGAACACTTTTTACTCGCAGGCTTCATTTCAGTTATTTTCACGATCGTTATCATTATCTTCTTATCAAGGGGGATTACAAAACCTCTTATTAAAATGAAAGAAGCAACCTCACAAATTAGTAAAGGGAATTATTCGCTTGCGCTCTCTCACACATCAGATGATGAATTAGGCGATCTAGCGAGGTCTATTCAGTTATTGGCAACCGATTTAAACTATTTGAAAAAAGAACGGAGTCAATTTTTAGCGAGTATCTCGCATGAACTTCGAACCCCTTTAACGTATATAAAAGGCTATGCAGACATTGTGAAAAAAAGGAACTTACCCAAGGATGAACAGGACAAGTATTTATCGATCATTGTGGAGGAATCGGATCGATTAGCCAAATTAATTAAAGAACTATTCGAACTGGCTAAAATGGATCAACATACTTTTATCATTGAGAAAGAGCCAATCAACTTATATGAATTTTTCACTAAAGTGGATCAGAAGTTCTCTCCAATTTTTAATGAGAACGGGATGGTGCTTACAATAGACTGTGAGCCAAACCTGATGTTAAAAGCGGATTCATTAAGACTACAGCAAATTTTTGTGAATTTATTAGATAACGCGATGAAATACTCAAAAAGTGGTTCAACCGTTGCATTAAGAGCTTGGAAACAGAAAAAGGACATTCACATCTTGATTCAAGATAATGGAAAAGGGATTCCAGAGGAGGACCTTCCCTTCATTTTTCACCGTTTTTATCGAGTAGATAAATCCCGTACACGTTCTCTCGGTGGGACAGGGCTTGGTCTTGCCATCATTAAAGAACTGATCCTGGCTCATGGAGGCGATATTATTGTAAGAAGTAAAGAAAATATTGGGACAGAGTTTGAGTTAATCTTTAAGGAGGACAAACGTTGAAAACCATTTTACTTGTAGATGATGAACCGATGATGCTTGATTTGCTATCGTTATACTTGTCCCCTCTTGGCTATCATTGTATAAAAAAGGAGTCCGGATTGGACGCTCTAAAATACTTAAAATCCAATACTGTTGATCTTATTTTACTAGATATTATGATGCCTGGGATGAGTGGGTTAGAAGTATGCGCAGAGATACGTAAAGTTTGGGATATTCCTGTTATTATGCTCACAGCATTAGGTGAAAAAGGAGACATTGTAAAAGGGCTTAATATCGGTGCCGATGATTACATCGCAAAACCGTTTGATGAAGATGAGTTAGTTGCTAGAATTGAGTCTGTCTTAAGAAGAAGTACAAAACAACCACAGCAAATTTCATTTAAGGGACTTACTCTTATTCAAGATTCTCATCAACTTTAGATCCACTTATTATAAGCACTTGACCCATTGAAACGTGGGGACGGTTCTCACGTTTCATTTTTCAAGTAAGATAAACACCGCTAATATAACATCGAGAACCATCCGAGGTTTTAAATCTTAACAAGTTCTACAAAGTTTCTGCATAATCTCTGCAAATATTAACGTTAAAATATAAGTATAAGATGAAGGAAGATGAAAGTGATGAAAAAGAAATTAATCATCGGACTATTAACAGGAGCGATCGTTCTAGGTGGAGCCGGAACATTTGCTTATGCACAAACAGATGGTTTTCAAGAAATGAAACCATTTATGGAAAAAATGCATCCAGAGTTATCAACAAATGAGTTAGAACAAATGTATAATTCCTGTCATGGAGATGGAGGCATGATGGAAAATACTGAGCAGACAAAAAATATGATGAATAACTTATAATTTCAAAGAATGAAAGGATTGGTTGTACGCCAATCCTTTCATTCTTTAATCAGCTGATTTTAAGATTTATTCGGACGAACCGATAACTCTCTAAAAATGGAACCCATTAAATGTTTATCTTTTTCAATTAGGAGTCCCGAGTGTTCGATCGTGTTCATTGTCTCTCGATTAATATTTGCTCCCCAAAGTCTTACCGTTAAAGGATTTAATAAATCCATTACAGTACCCACCCATTTCTGATCACTTTTCATATGTTCCAACATTAATATTTGGCCATCCGGTTTACATACCCTTTTTAGCTCTTGTAAACCAGATAGCGGATCAGGAACTGAACAAAATACACATGTCGATACAATTGTATCAAACGAATCATCTGGAAATGGCAAGGACTGTATATCTGCCTCGACTAATTCAATTGGAAAAGAAAAATGCCCTTTTGCCACTTTATCTCTAGCATGTTTTAGCATCCTTGGACTAAAATCAACACCCGTTAGTGACTTCGTATGGGTTGGATAAAAAGATAAGTTGGCCCCTGTTCCAATCCCCACTTCAAGAACATTACCAGCTATATTTGACAGTAAATTAAATCTCCATTCCTCTTTAATCATCTTGTCCATAATTTCATAGATCCCAGAAATTCTATTATATCGTCTTTTGACTTTTTCATTTATGTTCAAGTCCGCTTCACCTGCTTAACTAAAATTATTTTTAGTTTCTCATTTATTTATGGTAAAAGATGCATCTTTTTATAACAAATATTTATTTTTCCAAAAAGTGAAACTTACATCAGTGGTGGTTTTCCTTCCTCTCCACTAATGGTAAACTTTAAGCCACAGAATGCTGGTCACGCAAAGGTTGCGGTCGGCTTATTTAGTCTATGTTCAACTCTTGGAGCTTTACGGACAGTTGATCCCCATCCATCTTCTTAGCTCGCTTAAAATCTAAAGGTAGGAAACTGATTGCCTGATAAAAAATGGTCCCTATTGGATAGAGACCATTCAAAATCATTTACTCATCATGTTGTTCAATATTCGTATGTTGTCCATCCTCTGCTGAGGGGCTGGCAATTGTAGTATAAGCATAATAGATTCCAACTACAACCAATAAATAAGCAAGAGCTGACAAGACCCATTTTTTCATAGAACTACACTCCCTACAGTTTTACTTTTTGTAAACGAAGGGCATTGAGTACAACTGATACAGAGCTGAATGCCATAGCAGCACCGGCAAGCCACGGAGCTAAGAATCCTACTGCGGCAACCGGAATTCCAAGTGAATTATAAGCCAAGGCCCAGAAAAGGTTTTGCTTAATATTTCTCATGGTTTTATGGCTCATTAAGATGGAGTCAGGAATACTATTCAAATCTCCACGGATCAATGTAATATCTGCTGCTTCCATCGCCACATCTGTGCCAGTACCAATAGCCATACCAATATCAGCTGTAGCAAGTGCAGGTGCATCGTTAATCCCATCTCCGACCATGGCTACTTTTTTACCTTGAGCCTGAAGTTTCTTCACTTCTTCTGCTTTCCCTTCTGGTAGAACTTCAGCAATTACATGGTCAACACCCGCTTGTTTTGCAATCGCAGCAGCCGTATCTTTGTTATCACCCGTAATCATAATGACTTCTAGACCCATATCTTTCATCCGTTTGATGGCAGAAGTGGATGTGTCTTTAATTATATCCGCTACCGCAACAATTCCTGCATACCTTCCATCAATCGCTGCTAACATAGCCGTTTTTCCTTGTTTCTCAAGACCTTCCATCTTCTCTAGAACATCGTCGATTTCAATATTGTATTTTTTCATGAGGCGACGAGTACCGACAAGGACCTCTTTTCCGTCTACAAACGTTTTAATACCATATCCAGGAATGTTTTCAAACTCAGAAGCATCTCTAAATGAAACGGATTTCTCTTTAATTCCCTCAACAATCGCTTGTGCTAGTGGGTGTTCTGACTGTTTTTCAGCTGAACCAACAAGAGATAGAAACTCTGTCTCATCTTGCTCTGTGATCACATCTGTTAGAACAGGTTCACCATTTGTGATTGTACCTGTTTTGTCTAAAATGACCGTGTTCACCTTATGAGTCATTTCAAGATGTTCGCCGCCTTTAAATAAGATTCCATATTCTGCAGATCGACCAGATCCGGCCATAATGGAAGTTGGTGTTGCTAAGCCTAGAGCACATGGACAGGCAATAACAAGAACAGCGATTAGATTTTCTAAGGCTTCAGCAAAGTTCCCTGGATCCGCCCAGAAATACCAAACGATAAATGTAATGATCGCAATTCCGACAACAATCGGGACAAAGATGCCTGAAATTCGATCAGCGGTCCGTTGAATTGGAGCTTTTGAGCCTTGAGCTTCCTCAACAATTTTAATGATTTGTGATAAAGCTGTTTCTTTTCCTACCTTTGTCGCTTTAATTTTCAAAAATCCATTTTTATTAATCGTTGATCCGATCACACTGTCTCCAACGGTTTTATCTACAGGAACACTTTCACCTGTAAGCATTGATTCATCCAGTGCGGATGTCCCTTCCAAGACTTCCCCATCCACTGGAACTTTCTCACCAGGCTTTACTAATAAAACATCACCAGTTACAACATCTTCTAAAGGAATAGTCGTTTCGTTTCCATTACGAATGACTGTTGCTGTCTTAGCTTGTAACCCCATTAACTTCTTAATGGCTTCAGATGAACGGCCTTTTGCTTTTGCTTCAAACAGTTTTCCTAAAATGATTAATGTAATAAGAACCGCACTTGTTTCGAAATAAAGACCAACTGAGTGAGCGTTGTTGCCAATTGTTTCAATAGATAAATATACACTGTAAAAGTAAGCTGCGGATGTTCCAAGAGCAACGAGTACATCCATATTGGCACTTTTATTTTTCAATGCCTTATAAGCTCCAACATAAAACTGTTTCCCTATATAAAATTGTACAGGCGTTGCTAAAGCCATCTGGACCCAAGGGTTCATAAAAGCATCCGGAACCCAAATAAAAGAGGTGAAACTAAAATGTCCTACCATGGCCCATAGAAGAGGTAATGATAAAATTGCTGAGAAAATAAATTTATTTTGCTGTTTTTCAATCTCCTTTTGACGATAATCAACAGCCTCTTTTTCATTTTCATCACTTTTTATCATGGCCCCGTATCCAAGATTTTCAACCTTTTGAATGACTTCCTTGGTCGTCACTACGGATGGATTAAACTCGACAGTTGCCTTTTCAAGCGCTAAATTGACATTTGCTTGAAGCACTCCATCCATTTTATTAAGACCTTTTTCGATTCTTGTTGAACAGGCTGCACAAGTCATCCCCGTAAGGACTAATTCTTTTTTCTCTGTTACAATATCGTATCCTAAATCTCTTACTTTTTTTGTTATATCTGAAGGACTTGTTAAAGAAGGGTCATACTGTACCATTGCTTTTTCTAAGGCAAGGTTCACATTTGCTTCTTTCACTCCATCCATTTTTTTTAATCCTCTTTCAACTCGATTAGAACATGCTGCACATGTCATGCCGGTTATTTGGAATTGATTTTCAATAACTTTTTCACTCATTTTTTCCCCCACCACCTTATACCCGCATAGGGTATATTTTGTTTAAAAAAAGAGGGCGTGCTTATAAGAGCACGATCCTACTTCGATTACTTTACATCATAACCTTGATCATCAATTGTGTCTTTGATTTTATCGATTGTTACCTCTGTTTGATTAAATTCAACGTCAACTTTTTTGTTTTCAAGATCGACTTTAACACTTGAAACTCCATTTAGTGCACCAACGCTTCCTTCTACCGCTTTCACGCAATGTCCACAAGACATCCCTTCAACATTTAGAGTTACTTTTTCCATATGAATCTCTCCTTTTACTTTTTCATCAATTTTTGTATGGTAACTAATACTTCATCAAGCACTTCCATGTCGCCCTCTTGAATTCGATTGACTACACATTCTTTCATATGTGCTTCAAGAAGAATTTTGGCGACACTATTTAATGCGGCTTGAGAAGCAGAAATTTGAGTAATTACATCATCACAATAGGTATCGTTTTCGATCAATCTTTTTATGCCCCGAATTTGACCTTCAATCCTATTCAATCGGGTCACCAGATTTTTTTTTGTTTTTTCAGAGTGGTGGCTCATTCTTCCATGTGGAAGTGTACAGCAATTATCCTCTGAAATCATCTCATTTTCTAATTCGGGATCCATCTTACTTCCCCTCCTTGATTACATCATAGCATACCCCCCTATCCTATGTAAATTCTCTTTTTAAATCTAAATTCGTCAAATTTGTGTCGGATTTTTCGCACGCTCTTGTGCCTCATCCTGTGGCTTTCGCCTGACTGGGACATTCTGTCTGTCGTCAAGCTTGCCCGAAAAAAGTGAAACTTCCTTCAGTGGGTGTTCTTTCCCACTGGTGGTTAGTTCAGCCAGCAGGGATACGTTTCCGTAGGCGTATTTAGTCTATTTTCGACTTTTAAGATATATACTGGAATGGATCGTACTTCTCTACTATCAGTTACCTCTAATTAACAAAATGAAACCTATTTTACTGTTAGTTAAGACGCGGGAAATGTCCTTTTAAAAATTCGAGACACTCGCCGAAAATTAAATTCATTCACCCATTATGATTGAATACTGTTATGATTTGTCCCATTCTATCATTTAATACGTAAAAATGAAGCGGTATTCCCGTTTGTACACATGGAAGCCCGCTCCTGTTATTTATCTAGCTAAACAGCCAGAAAAACGAATCTAGCCGGTAATTGCTTTTAAAATTTAATAAACTAGATTAATTAAATCTTTTGAAACTATCAAAATGGGATTTCCAATAGGATTGATCTAAACTTTTTATGGAAACACTTCTGCTAGCAGAGGAAATAAATTGGTTATTTCCTAGGTAAATCCCTACATCCGATATCCCTTTTTTATAAGTATTCTTGAAGAAGATTAAATCTCCTGGCTGTGGATCGTTCACATAATAGGAACGATCAAAATAACCTGCTGCAGTTAGACGGCTCAAATTCATACCAGCTTGTTTATAAACATAGTAAACAAACCCGCTGCAATCAAACCCTGAAGGAGAAGTGCCTCCCCAAGCATATGGGATCCCCACTAAACTTCTTGCAATACTAGTAACTTTATTAACATCATATCCTGCTGCACTTGATGAAGCAGAAACTTTTGGTTTACTAGAAGAATTTACACTCGTATTCGTCTTACCTTCTATTGTTAATGACTGGCCAACATAAATAGTGTCCGATTTTAAGTTGTTCCAAGTTTTCAAATTTGTAACGGTGACACCATAGTTTTGAGAAATCTTCGATAATGTATCTCCAGCTACTACTTTATGAGTGTTGAAACTCCTTGACACAGTAACGATATTTTCACTATTTACGGATGTATTATTTGAAGTGGCAGTTATTGCCTTTACCTTTAGATTTTGGCCAACATAAATGGTGTCCAATTTTAAATTGTTCCATTGTTTCAAATTAGAAACCGATACATTAAATTGTTGGCTTATCTTCCACAAACTATCACCGGCCTTTACTTTGTATTGACTGGTAATAGTTGAAGAGTTGTTGCTAGACTTCAGATTAGAAGCGGTTGTTGAATGATTGTTATTTACTACTTTAGTTGAGTTTGAACCTACTTCAAGAACTTGATTCGGGTAAATAAGTGCATTCTTTAAATTGTTCAATTCTTTTATTTTAGAAACGGTTGTCCCATGCTTTTGTGAAATTCCCCATAGTGAATCCCCTCTTTGGACTTTATACGTGGCAGCTTCTGTATTTCCAGCTCCAAGAAATAACGAGGAAGCAATGACTAAGCCCATAGAAGCGGACATGATCTTCTTTTTATTCATTAATTTACAAAACCTCTTTCTATTTTAAAAAATATATTACCTATTTTTGGTAGGTTATTAGTTAAGATTATCACATAAAAGTATGCAGAAATAATATAGAAATTATAAACTTTTTGTGAAAACTATAAATAAAATTATTTTAAGTTGAAGTACTTACCCCTGAACAAATAATAGATGAATAGTGACACTGCTATCATAGCTAGTACAAAGATGGTTGTTTTTTTAATAGAGACAGAAAAGCCGTTACCTTTAGCAGGCAACGGCTTTTGTTCTAGGACTCTCTTTTAACCATAGCTGAAAGAGCATCGATTTCTTTTCGCAGCTTTTCATTTTCTAACTCGAGTCATTAAGTTATATAATTAACCTCGTCAAAGTAAACATCATAATAATAAAAAAACCGATAATCCCAAAGAAATAACTATATCCCTGTACATCCGCTTTCTTTTGTAATTTACAATATTCTTTATAAGTAATTTCTCCCTTTGCAAATCGTAACCCATTTTGATCTGGATTTATAGAAAAAGAAGTTCCGTTCTTATCTTCCAGAATGACTTTTGTAATCAATTCGTTACCATTCCATTGGGTATTTTTCTTTTTAATTCCCATTCCATCGTTCCCTGAAACCTCTAGCCCGACCCATTTATACAATGATTGCTTTCGAATTTCTTCACTTATTTCGTAAGCCTGGTGTTCTAAAAAGTTATTAGACACACACACATTTATCACCTCACTATGCTTAAAGACATTCTATGCTAAAAGTACCGATAACCTCCTCCGCTTTCCAAAAAATATTCACTAAATATTTCCGTCAAAAGCTTGCATAGGAAAGAGGTGTTTTAAAGTGTCACCCCAACCTCATTTATTGATAGTTGAAATTGTAAGGACTCGACACATGATCGTCAATCGTCAACTTATTCTTTTATTATGTACCCTCCCCAATGAATTATCTATTCAAATATAAGGGAGCTTTTTAAAGTTGCTTTTTTATATTCATAACCTGCACAAAAACTGCAAATAAATGGTTTAAAATCATTAGTAATGTTTTCTATTAAGAAAATTGGATGAAAACGATATATAATAATAGACATGGAGGTGAAAAAAATATGAAATTCAGAACTTTGATCATTTCTTTATTGGCAGCTATCCTATTATCTGCTTGTGGTTCGGATAGTACAAACGAGGAAAAGTCTTCGGATGTAAAGAAAACGCAAGACATTAAGGAATTAGTAAGTGAATATAGCACTGGTAAACCTAAAGGGGAAGTGGCTTCAATCACTTCTGAACAACTTATTGTTAGTGATAGTAAAGGGAATCAATCACTTTATGACTTGCCAGAAGACGAGTTTTTTGTATCGATTGCACCTTACGTCAATCAAACTCACCCCTGAACGAATCATAACTTGACAGGTTGTCAAGGTGAACTCGTTGAAGAGGAATTTGAGGTTTACATTCAAGATACGGACGGGAATGTGATCATTAACGAAACAATGAAATCCCAATCTAACGGATTTATTGATTTTTGGCTACCGCGGAATAAAACGTATCAAGTTAAAATTAAGCATGACGGCAAAATGGTAGAATCTGAAATTTCTACTTTTGAAGGAGACAACACTTGTATTACGACGATGAATTTGACATAATCTTCTTTTTATGATGAACTTCTCTTAGTAAAAGAGAATAATATTCCCAAAACAGGTTTTTAGCTTTTAAAAAGTTATTCGTAAATAGAGAATAGCTGCTGAATATTCGGGGCGTCACAGCGGCGCCGACTTTAATTTTCTTGAGTATAGTTACCTTTATTTAAACAATAAGGCGGTCCTCTTGTTTAGTGAGTGCAACAAGAGAACCGCCTTATTTGTTTTTTTATTCTACTGAAGATAATTCACTTTCTGTTACCCATTTATGATATGTTACCTTTTCCCCTGTTTCAGTATCGTTGTAATCTACCATGTATACTGTTGTTTGTTCAACAGAATCAATCGTGGCAGTTGCCCCTTTCATCCCTTCCATATGTTCTGCATTTAATACCACTTCATCACCTGTTTGGAAAGGTTCATTACCCGCTTTTTCAATCTCCTCATGAATGACCCATTTATGATCCTCAACTGGCTCTCCACCCGTTGTTGGGGTATATGTAACAGTATAGACCGTCGTATCAAAAGCACCAGAGATTGTTGCTTCAGCACCATTCATTCCAGGCATATGACTCGCTTGGATCTTTGCCTTGCTTCCAACTGGATAAGTTGGATTCTCAGCTTCCTTCAAACCTTCAGGGACATCACTCGATCCAGAATGTTTCATTCCAGAATGATCTGTTCCCTCCTGATCTTCTTCAGAACTAGTATCTGTGTTTTCCTCTTCGTTTGTCACTTCTTGGTTGGCATTCTCTGTTTCCTCATTTGTAGATTGAGTTTCGTCATTTGCATTGTTACATGCACCTAATACTAATAATATTGCTGCAAGTAAAGTGCTTAAAATGACGATTCGGCTTTTTTTCTGCATTCTAAATTCCTCCTTTTTATAATTGTAAATATAATCTATTAATTTGCGGAATTTGTGCATTTTACACTTTTCATATTAAATTGTTTATATATATCCCTTCTATTTAATACCCTTTTCCCATTTAGTTAAACTTGTTTTTTGATATAGAAACGCGGGGACGGTTCTACTGTTTCACTTTCCTAAAATGGGTGTTGAAACAAGAGGACTGTCCGAAGTCACTGAAAGTGCACTTTTATTCAAATAAAAAACGGGGCGTCTCACAGTGACGTCCTCCGAGATGAAACGCGAGATCCGTCCCGCCGTTTCACCAGGATAAAAAATCATTTGAACATATAAAGTGTTTATTTTTCTTTTCCCGATGGATATTGTAAAGTAAATATGATGAAGACCTTTAAATGTCTAAGCTAAACATGCAAAAGGAGGAAACCACAACATGAATCCAAAAGACCAATTAATGCTATCTTCTTTCACTCTACCGAATGGAGTGGAATTGAAAAATCGAATCGTGATGGCGCCTATGACCAACTTTTCTTCCAATCCGGATGGCACTGTTTCAGATGCGGAGGTCAGCTATTATGCTCGCCGCTCAAGCGGAGTGAGTATGGTGATTACCGCTTGTACATATGTTACCCCAAACGGAAAAGGCTTTCCTGGAGAGTTCGCAGGTGACCGTAATGATATGATTCCTAGTTTGGGCCGTTTAGCGAAGGCGATTAAAGATCAAGGGGCCAAAGCGATTTTGCAAATCTTTCACGGTGGAAGAATGTGTCCACCTCATTTAGTACCAAATGGAGAGATTGTCAGCGCAGGCGATGTACCTGCAGAAAGAGGCGATGTTTCGACGGAAGAACCAGAAATCAAACCGAGAGCGCTAAGTGAGGCAGAGGTGGACGAAATGATACACGCTTTCGGAGAAACCACACGGCGTGCGATCGAAGCTGGCTACGACGGGATTGAACTTCATGGAGCAAACGGGTATTTAATTCAACAATTCTTCTCCCCTCATTCGAACAGGCGGGATGATCGATTTGGAGGCAGTTTAGAGAAACGAATGACTTTTCCACTCGCAGTGGTCGATGAAGTGAAAAAGGTGGTTGAAAAACACGCTACCTCCCCTTTTATCGTCGGTTATCGTTTTTCACCAGAAGAACCGGAAACCCCTGGTATTACAATGGGTGATACCCTTAAATTAGTCGATGCATTAGCGGAAAAAGACTTGGATTACTTGCATGTTTCATTAGGTGACTTCTTCTCAAAGCCGCGAAGAGGAGTTGAGAATCTAAATAAAACGAGGATCCACTACTTACTTGAAACGATTCGTGATCGTGTTCCATTAATCGGTGTCGGCTCCATTTACTCCGCAGAAGATGCTCGCAAAGCCTTTGAAACCGGTATTCCATTATTGGCATTAGGCCGAGAACTCCTAATCGATCCTGATTGGGTTCAAAAAGTAGCAGAAGGAAAAGAAAATGAAATTGAAACAAAACTAAATAAACAGAAGCAAAGAGAATTGGTGATTCCGGATCCATTATGGAATGTGATTATTCAAACACCTGGTTGGGTTCCTGGAGTTTAACGTTTAGGAGATTAACTCAAAAAAGACACTTACAAACATTGACTTGTGAGTGTCTTTTTATGTAGAATTCATTTGGTTTTTCAAAACTCTTCGTAGCGAACTATGACCACGATTCTGAATGAAACGCGAGAACCGTCCCGACGTTTCATTTTTTGGCGTAATGAAGGATGGCTTCTTCTAGTATGTCTATGCCCATTAATATATCATCGATGTCGGTATATTCATTTGGATGGTGACTAAGTCCGTCTACTGATGGGATAAAGATAAGTCCAGTTGGACAGAGCTTTGCCATATTCATTGCGTCGTGCCCTGCTCCGCTTGGCATTAATTGAAAAGGGTATCCTTTTTCTTCACATATGTTTGTTAATGTTTCGTTCAGTTCAGAAGAAAGCAATGCTGGTTCTTCTTTGCTAATCACCGTACTTTGAATGTCAAGGTTTCTTTTATTTTTCACTAAAGAAATGGTTTCGTATAGTTCGTTCAATACTGTATCTCGTGATTCGATCGAAGTGGATCGAATATCTACCTTCATTTCCACTTCACCAGGTACTACATTCATGGCACCTGCTTGAATATCCATTACACCTACCGTCGCGACTGTTCCATTTTTTTGTTCATGTTTGGCCACTTTTTCAAGAGCCAAAGCGATTTCAGCGGCACCTAAGAGAGCATCCTGCCTCATATCCATCGGTGTTGTTCCAGAATGGGATGCTTTTCCAATTATTTTTATGATCAGTCTCACTGGCGCAGCAATTCCTGTCACAATTCCAATCTTTTTCTGATTGTTTATTAATATAGGACCTTGTTCAATATGTAATTCAAAAAAAGCCTTAAACTGTTCATTCACTCGACTCGCTTCATGAATGCTATCAAAGTCAAGTGCACATAAGGAAAATGCCTTTTCCATTGTGATCCCATCACGATCTTGTAAGTTTCGATATTTCTCCTTATCGATTAAACCTGCCATCGCTTTACTCCCAACTGTTGATACACCAAAACGGGCAGATTCTTCACAGGCAAAAGAAATAATTTCGATGGGGTGCTCTGTTTCAATACCTTTTTCATTTAATCTTTTCACGACTTCCAAAGCCGCTGTCACACCTACTACCCCATCGTATTGACCGCCTTGATACACCGTATCCAAATGAGATCCCATGACAACGGGCGGAAGAGAATTTTGTTTTCCTTCTCTTCTAGCAATCACATTTCCACAAGCGTCCATCCTGATGTCCATGTTTTCTAATTTACACATTCGCATAAAAGCATGCGTACACGTTTGTTCTTCACTCGTGTAGGCAATCCTTGTGATCCCTATTCCTTCGGTAGTATTATATTGATTAATTTTATTAAATAAGATTTGATATCTTTCCTTGTAGTTCATAAGGATACCTCCGACCGGTTATAGATAAAATGTACCAGAAACAGCACGATATCACAATATGAAAGAGAACCTTAGGCCTGATATCAAATTCCAGTTCTGTTCGCCCCGTACTTGAGGAAACAGGAGGACGGTTCGGGACTACCGATTAAGTGCTTACTGAATTGTTTTGTAGACATTTACAAAACATAGGGCAACCAATGTACAAGCCTCCCCTTATTCATCTACGTTTGAAAAGTATAGTTAGTTTCAAAACAATCAAAATTGGCCACACCTGTGATAATTAGGTATAGTTACGTGAAACATTCAGTGAAACAAGATTTTTCGGGGCGTCCCAGTGACCACCACAAGAAAAATAATCTCTTCTCCTACATAGTTTACCTTACCTGGGAAATACTGAACCTATTACAACTTATAAGGACAATATGATTATGACTGGTAAGTTAGAAGCGATTCTATGGAGTATAGCTCTTCCAGGCTTTGCTCAGTTATTAAACAAAAGATTCTTGAAAGGAATCGTTTTCATTATTTTAGAGTTACTTGTTAATGTTAATAGTCATTTCAACTTGGTAATAATATATAGCTTTCAAGGCAATATTAGAGAAGCAATTGAAGCAACAAATTACCAATGGCTAATGTTCTACCCCTGTCTATATATGTTTGCTATGTGGGATGCTTATAAAGATGCCGAAGGAGAAACTCCCGCTTTTTCATTTCTACCTTTTGTATTTGGGGCTTATTTTGTAACCATTGGGCTTATTTACTCTCCTACATTTCAATTAGGACAAAGTTTAATCGGACCCGTGTGGCTTCCAATTTTGTCTTTAATCCCAGGATTATTGATTGGGAATTTTATAAGGTATCTTTTAATGCGATTTAAAGTTTAATTTAAAGTGCATATTATATGTAAAAATGAAATTGGAGGATTTATGATGACTCAAAAACAGCCGTTGACCTCAAGTGAATTAGGAACATTATGGATGACCTATCAAGAAAAAACAATGATACAAAGAATGCTTGAATATTTTATAGAACAGGCAGATGACAATCGGGCTAAAGAAATTATGCAAAATACCCATATGAAAGTTATTAACTATATTGAAGATATAAAAGCGATCTTTAAAAATGAAGGTGCCGTCATTCCTATCGGATTCACAGAGCAAGATGTTAATACTGGCGTACCTAAGCTGTATGAAAACATGTTTGATATTATGTTTCTTCGTCTTCTTCAAGAAATAAGTATGGGATTACATACACTTCATCTAAATATGGCCTATCGAAAAGATATCGTTCTTCTTTATAAAGAATTAACTGAGTTTACCCAAAGTAGTTATGATGAATGTGTGGACTATTTGCAAGAGAAAGATGTTTTACCACGACCGCCTGCTGTAACTATGCCAAAGTCTGTGGAATTTGTAGAAGGAACAAATTATATGAGTGGTTTTAACTTGTTTTCTGAAAAACGTGCATTGAATACAGTAGAAGTAGCACATTTATATCATGCAATAGAATCAAATATTATTGGCATGCAATTAATTACAGGGTTCGCACAAGTGGCTAATGAACCTGAAGTAAAAAAATACTTCATAAAAGGCAAAGAATTAGCTAAAAAAATTGTAACTGATAATACGCAATTATTTCTTCAAAGTGATATTCAGCCACCTTCAACATGGGGGGCAAATGCAACCGACTCAAAAGTAGCTCCTTTTTCAGATAAACTGATGATGTACTGTACCAGCCTGTTTTGCAGCTTTGGTTTGGGAAGCAATGCCTTAGGAACAGCATTTAGTTTACGAAGTGACCTCCCATTAAAAATGATTGGTGAAGCTAAAGATATATTCACTTATGGGCAGGATGGCGGGAAAATCATGGTCAAAAATGGTTGGATTGAAGAGCCACCACAAATGCTTGATAGGAACGATTTAACCAGATAGAGTGGGGGTTTTCTTTCATCCCCCACTTATGGAAAGCCTTGGACCACAGGATGCCGGTCACATAGACGTTGCCGTAGGTGTATTTAGTCTGTGTTCAACTTTCGGAACTTTCCGGTCAGTTATCCCCCACCTATCTTCTTTTATCTTTTTAAAAATTGTGTTGGTATAAAAATAAAAAACATCATTCCCATTAAAATGACAATCTGTTTCATAGAATTCCTAACTCTTTCCTTTTTTGGTTTGGAATTACTTAAATTTAACAAAGTAAAATGACCTAATCATTTATTTTCATATTTGGTTCGATATTCGCTTCTTAATCATATGCTTATTATTAAGGAGTTGAAATTTATGAAAAAGGAACAGGAACTGTTTGAAATTGAAACAATCCAACATATTAGAAATAAACTTGATTATATTTACTCCATATCTCAAAGGTACAACAATGACGACCCTCAATTAATGGACACGATTGCCAGTTTAACAAATGTAGCTAACATGTTTGCAAAGATCAAATTAGACGAGTTAACTGGTAACGTAGTAACAACAAGCCCTCAAGGATACATTGTAAGTAAACTAGGAAACTCATATTTAAATATGAAGGAATATGAGAAACAACAAGACATCGAAGTTCCAGAATGGAAGTTATAGTGTTGGAATTGTCGTTTCAGCGGATTCAATAAACGAAGGCGCCTATTCTGGCGCTTCTTTATTTAACAATTGTTAAAAAGACTGGATTGATCGATCTACACTGAATAATCCGGTCTTTTCATGACTATATTTATAGCACTAATTTTTTGATAAATTTGACATATTGTATACCTAAAACAATGAAAGCCCTACCTCTCTTCCATCCTTACGGCTCCTTGTCCGCGCCAGTGTGAATCAGGATTGCAAAAAATCAAGTGACTATTTTATTAAGTTATTTGATGAACCTTTGAAATGTACGTATAAGAAATTCAAATAATATAGATGGATTAGATTGTAGAAAGAACATAAGAGGTTAATGTCTAAAAGTGAGTTGAAGAAGATGAATGTTTTTGAATTGATTTACTTTTTATAATAATCATTTTCTCAAAAAATCAGGATATTTACGAAAAATACAATACATTAATTATAATTAACCTTAACAGAAGCTTTTTATTTGATTATCAGTGATCCCTTTAATGAGTCCCAGTTCACTAATCAACAATTCATGTGCGTTATCTAACATTTTTTTCTCACTTGTATTAAGTTAAGTGCTTTCTCTTTCTTCATACGCATTAAATCACGTACAACTTCAGCACCCTCTAGTGTTTTACCCGTTTTTAATTTATCCATGTTCACTTTATACCTTTGTTTCTACGGCAGTAATTTATCTGACTCTCCATGCTGAAAAATGTGTGTGATGTATTTCAATGCAATTATGTCAGTAATCGGGCGTATATTTGAACTCAATAGTTTACCCGTGGGGATCATGACTTGCATATTACTGATTAACATTTTTATGACATAGTACTGTTATTTTTTCCTGAGATCTCCTTTTCTTCTATGGCTTTAATTATACCTACTCCGTAAATTGGATAAACAATGTTAAGATTAACATATATATTATTTATTAAAAAATTTATTATAATACCATAAATTCATTTATCATGTCAACTACCTTTTCTTTAAAAATCATTAAAGGCAAAGCCTATGAAAATCGTCCCAATTAACCAATACATATAAATTATTGGAGAATACCATCTTAATTCGGAGAAAATAATCTCATTAAATTTCTTTTGACCACTAAAACGATCTTAACGTTGTTAAAGTCGGGAGAATTGTCTTGAAAATGGGCTTAGTTCTGTAAATCCGCATTTTCCTGACGGTAGCCTTTTAAAGGCATTGTTCTACAAAAATGGCCGATTCATATAGAAAAGCGCATTTCTTGCTGAAGAAGTGCGCCGATCATGGAATAACTAGAGATTGATCTCAATCTTAAATGTACAAAGAAAAATCACATTTTCCCTTCCCACACAAGAATTCCTCCAGCCATATTGATCACTTTAAATCCATAGCTTTCGAGAAATTGTGTTGCCCGGCTGCTTCTAGCTCCTGAACGACAAACCATGATGTATTCTTTTGATTGATCTAACTCATGCATACGAAACTCTACTAACCCTAAAGGGATGTTTATAGCGCCTGGAATTTTACCAGCTTTCACTTCATCCACTTCTCGTACATCAATGAGATTTAATGTCTTTCCTTCATTCAACCATGTTTCTACTTCTTTTGCAGTTACTTCTCTCATCATATCGTCCTCCTGGTTTTTACTAAATCCAAGAACTCATACCGCCTTTAACATTCGTCACTTTTGTAAATCCTAATTTTTTTAGAATTTTACTAGCCTTTTGGCTTCTCATTCCACTTTGACAAATCACAACAACTTCTTTATCCTTTTGTAGTTCTTTCTCTGCTTTTTGAGCGAGTTGCTGCAAAGGAATATTTTTAAATTCTTTAATATGTCTCCCTTTAAACTCTCCAGACGTCCGAACATCAATAAACTGCTTGTTCTTATCTTTTAATTCACTTTTTAACTGTGCTGTGGATATATTTCTAACGCCTTTTATTGGAAATATACGTTGAATGATCAAGAATAGAAAAAGAGCAATGAGAATATAATTCATGTATTCCAAGTATAATTCCTCCTATATCAGTTAATAATTCCTACTCGGTTAAATAAATAGATTCACATTTCCCTCTTGAGCATCTGCCAAATACGCAGCAACTCCAGCATATTCAATGTTATCTAGCAATTCTTCTTTTTGTAGACCCAACAAATCCATTGTCATCGTACAAGCCACTAATTTTACATCTTGCTCTTGAGCCAATTCGATTAATTGCGGAAGAGGCATCACATTGTGTTTTTTCATAATATCCTTAATCATTTTCGGACCAAATCCGGCAAAATTCATTTTGGATAGGCCCATTTTATCTACGCCTCTTGGCATCACTTTGCCAAACATTTTTTCTATAAAGCCTTTTTTCACTTGAAGGTTTTCATCTTTGCGAAGAGCATTTAAGCCCCAAAATGTGTGAAAAATGGTTACTTCATGATCATAAGCAGCCGCCCCATTTGCAATAATATAAGCTGCCATTGCTTTATCATAATCACCACTAAATAAAATAATCGTTGTTTTTTTCTTTTCAGACATATCATTACCTCCAAAACATTTTTATACGTATACCCGCATAGGTATTAAATTCCTTAAAAAAAATTAACCTTTTTTAATCCAAAATTTAATTACTGACCCATCTTGTTCTGTTTTGATCAGGCTATGTCCAGCATTTTTTGACCAGGCAGGCAAATCATTTAATGTTCCTCTGTCTGTTACGTCGAGTTCTAATACTTGATTACTTTCAATCGTTTCTATTCCTTTTTTTAATTTCACAACCGGCATTGGACATGTTAATCCCGTTACATCCACTACTTTATCTACTCTGATATCCGCTTCTTTTTGAATAACCGTTTCTCCTAAATCATTCGTTGTTGTTTCAACATCCGCGTGAACATTGGTACCATAAACAGATGAATAGGTTTTCCAGCCTCCATCCACGTTTTTAACATTGTATCCATGATTTTTCAAAATTCGACTTGCTAAATAGCCACGTAAACCAACTTGACAGCTGACATAAATCGTTTTGTCTTTTGGTACTTCGTTTAATCGATCTCTAAGATCATTTAACGGAATATTAATCGATCCTTTAATAAACCCAAATTCACGTTCCATTGGTTCACGAACATCAATTAAAAGACCGCCTGCTTCCACGATTTTATCTACTTCATGCCATTGTATTTGTTCTAATTCTCCATCTATTAGATTTGTGGCCACATAACCAGCCATATTAACAGGATCTTTTGCAGATGAATAAGGCGGCGCATAGGACAATTCTAAATTCGTTAAGTCTTCTACCGTTAATCCGCCCTTGATCGCTGTCGCAATTACGTCGATCCGTTTTTCCGCACCTTCTGCCCCAATCGCTTGAGCGCCAAAGATTTTTCCTGTATCTTTATTGAAAATCAGTTTTAATGAAATTTGTGCCGCACCAGGATAGTATCCCGCATGTGAGCTTGGATGAATATGAATGACTTCATAAGGAGTTCCTAAACGTTTTAATGTTTTCTCATTATTACCAGTTGAAGCAACCGTTAAATCAAATACTTTGGCAACTGATGTTCCAAGTGTCCCTTGGTATTTCTCCCTTTTTCCCATCATATTGTTAGCCGCAATCCGACCTTGGCGGTTAGCAGGACCAGCAAGTGGAATCATCGTCTTTTGACCATTGATGTAATCAACCACTTCAACCGCATCTCCAACAGCGTAAATATCTTCATTAGAAGTTTGTAAATATTCATTAACCACGATACCCCCGCGTTCTCCTAATTGAAGATTCGCTGTTTTGGCTAATTCATTTTCAGGTCGAACTCCGATTGAAAGAATCGTCATATCGGTTTCAATTTCTATTCCATCCGATAAAATGACTTTTTGACCGTGATCGGCAAAAGAGTCAACGCCATTTTCTAGAATTAGGTTAATCCCTTTTTCTCGCAAATGAGTGTGTAGAATGCTAGCCATTTCAATATCAATCGGTGCCATGACTTGATTAGCCATTTCGACAATCGTCACTTCGATTCCTCGTTCGACTAAATTTTCCGCCATTTCAATCCCAATAAATCCGCCTCCTACCACAACGGCTTTTTGAGGCTTTTGCTTGTCAACATAGTTCTTGATTTTATCTGTATCAGGGATATTTCTTAAAGTAAACAACGTTTTATTTTCTTCTAATCCTAGAATTAGCGGCACAATTGGTTTTGCTCCAGGAGATAATAATAATTTGTCATACGTTTCATCATAGACTTCATTCGTTTTTAAATTTTTAATCGTAACCTTTTTATTTTCTGGGTCAATGCTTACGACTTCACTTAAATTGCGAATATCCATATTAAAGCGCTCTGACATTCCTTCAACGGTTTGAACTAATAATTTACTCCGTTCCTTGATGGTTTCACCAATGTAATAAGGCAAGCCACAATTGGCAAAGGAAATGTATTCTCCTCGTTCGACTAACACAATTTCGACTTCTTCACTAATTCTTCTTAACTTTGCGGCTGCTGTGGCTCCACCAGCTACTCCACCAACAATGATGATTTTCTGTGTCATATAAAACTCCTCCTATACTCGTCTAAGTTATTATTAATTAAACCACTACCTGTATGGGTATATAAATAATCAAAAAAATATACTTTTTAGTGGCGTGATGTTGTCACTGATTATTTCAATTTCTGAAACCATCATATACCCCAATAGGTATAAAAGTCAATCACTTTTTCTTTAAAATTGACAAAAGATACAAAACCCCAAACAGGTTTTGTATCTTTATTTTCAAAGTTAACTTATCATCTCAAACAATTAAAAAGTAAAAAGCTAAGACTAGTGCAATCATGGCAATAAATATACAGAGTGCTAAAACCGTTATTTTAGGTGTTTGGAACGTTTGTTGATTAATGGCCTTCACTTTTTTAAAGTAGGATGCCGTTGCTAAAATAATGGTTAAAATTCCTAGTCCTACAGAAGAAAGTCCAATAAAAGTTGCAATGAGATCACTTGCAGCAGAAAGGCTGGACTTTAAAGTAAAATGTAAATTTGTGACTAAAAACCCTACTCCTATAATGGCAATCGCTGTACGTACCCAAGCTAAAAATGTACGTTCATTGGCTAAATGTTGTTGAATAAATTTTGAATCTACTGTTTGGCTGTGATCATCTAGTTCTCTACTTTTACTGTCCATACAATCACTTTCCTATATCTTATTATATATTCGACTTTTCTTTTATACTTATAAATTACCACGTAATTTCTTTTCCATGCCTTATTTAATCAAATTTTTAAGTGAATGAAACGCGAGAACCGTCCCGACGTTTCAAAATAGGCCACACCTGCTCTAATCAGGTGTGGCCTAGTTGAATCTATCCGCTGTGAAACATATTGTGAAACAAGATTTTTCGGGGCGTCACAGTGACGACAGCTTTTTAACCGAAACTTGTTTTTTCTCTAGTGTTTTGACGTCTTTAAAGCTTACGAAGTTCTTATTTTTCTCGTCCCAGAGGCGAAAGCGAAGCGACTTTAAACTTGTCGCAAGGGTAATCGTTGGCACGTTTTGTAAGGGTGGCGTCGTGTTATGTGCTTCTTCTAGTTTATAATTGGGAACTCTTGGACTTAAATGATGAACATGGTGAAATCCAATGTTACCAGTTAAGAATTGGAATATCTTTGGAAGCTTATAAAAAGAACTTCCTTCTACAGCTGCTTTCACATACTCCCATTCTTGATCTTCTTCGAAATAAGAATCTTCAAACGTGTGCTGTACATAAAACAACCAAATGCCGGCTGAACCGGATATCATGAAAATCGACCCGTGGATCAGAAGAAATGTCTGCCAGCCGACTGCCCAGCAAAGCAATCCCATCAATGCCACAATCAGAACATTGGTTAAATAGGTGTTCATACGTTCTTTCTTTTTAGCAGCTTTACGGTTAAATCGATTGTTAATTCCAAATTGATAAATCGGTCCTAGCCCGAACATGACGAATGGGTTGCGGTAAAAACGGTAGGCTAACCGAAGTTTTAAGGGTGCTGCTTTATATTCTTCTACAGTAAGAGTCCAAATATCACCCGTTCCACGTTTATCTAAGTTCCCACTAGTTGCATGATGAATCGCATGCTCATTTCCCCAGCGATCAAAAGGAAATAATGTTAAGACGCCCATCGCGGTTCCAACAGCTCGGTTGGCACTTCGACTCTTAAAAAATGAATTGTGCGTGCAATCATGAAAAATAATAAAAATTCTAACTAAAAATCCAGCAGCCAGCACAATTGGGACTAACGCTAACCAATAGGAAACAGAGAGGCTTATATATGCCAAAAACCATAATATTATAAAAGGCACAACCGTGTTGATGATTTGCCATATGCTTTCTTTTGTCGTTGACTTTTCAAACGGAGCTACTTGTTTTTTCAAACTATTTGTATTTTGTAAAGTCATATTTTAAATTCCCTTCCTTTTTCATCGTAATTCCAATCATATAGTAAAAAAATCTAATATGTTAGTAGCAAGCGTCATATCTTCGGTGTGACAAATGTCACATACAAGCTATTTGAAACAGACGGACAATGCGGTGTTAACCTCTTTTCCCCGTTTCCTTACTACCCGTTTTTTCTAAATTATTTTTGTACTTACAATCTAAACCTAATAAAAAAGAAACATCGGGTAATGTTTCCTTTTCATTTTTGTTACGACTGACCCGACTTTTTAGTGCTTTTGCTTTTATAAGGCTTGGCACTTTTGAACCGATTGGCACTAGCCTGCCAACGATTCCATCCCTTCTTTCCGGTACCTTGGCCTATTCCGCTTTTACCTTTAGCTTTCGTCATATCCTCACTCCATTACTATTCCCAGTTTAATCATTTACTAGGGTCGTTTTTCTATTGCAAACATTTTTTGTTGCTTCTAATTATTTGTACTTGCCATTTCTGTGTCAATCTCAATTTCATCCATTTCTTCAAGTATGCGCTGAGCCATAAGTTTGTAACCGGTTGTGTTTGGATGAAACTGATCTTCTGCTAAAAGTTCGGTATCGGATGGAACAAAAAGGTCTGATGTTGGAATAAAGCTGACATGTTCAAATTCTTCTGTAACCGCTTTTCCAGCCTCGTTCCAGTTCGTCACAATCACTCCTAATCCCTCGATGTGACTAAAATATTGTTCAAAAGGATTATAAAATCCAATTAAATAAATATGGACATCTGGATTTAGTTCCTTCATTTTATGAAAAATAGCTCTTAACCTCTCCTGATACTCTCCGATTTCACTATTGAAGGGTTCCATTGTAAGGTTTGAAAAGTTGTCCTTTACCACCTTCATAATATCGTTAGCACCAATCGTTATTAAAACTATGTCCGCCTTTTTAATTGAAGAGGCGATGTTTTTTTGGTCTAGCCGTTTAACGAGATGATCTGTACGGTTCCCTCTTTTCCCATGGTTTTCAATCTTAATATTTAATTGATTATCTTCAAATGTATGATTAAGAATTCCGACATAACCGCCGTTTTCTGTTTCATCCCCGCTCCCTTCTGTTAATGAATCACCAATGGAGACAATCCTGAGATCCTTTTTAAATAAATTTATTGTTCCTTTAATTACTTCCCTAACCTTTTCTTTTATTTCTTTCGTAATGGTTTGACTGCTTTCTTCCTCATCTGCTGGTTGCTGTACCTCTGCTTCTGCTGCAGGAACCATCTTAACTACTTCCTTCTCGTTCACTTCCTTATTATTCTCAGTCTGATTTATAACATCCTGCTGCTTTTCCTCCATCGCTAATACTTGAGCTTTCTCACTCACTTGCTTCGTTTGAGTAAAATGTGAAAAATATAAGAAAGGAAGCAGGCACAAAATAAGCAGACAAGCAAGCGTGATAAATATATTTTGTCGCTTCACATTGATACCACCAATCATTTAACTATGAAACATGGGGACGGTTCTCATGTTTCAAAAAAGAAACTTAAAACATGACAACCATCTCCATGTTATCCCCTGTGTTGAATCCGATCAAAAGCTTATTAGAGAAGCAACAACGGTCTCGATAAAAGGGTTGTCTTTCGGGGCTCTACAACGTGTGATTTTTAATTTCGTTAACTATATACCCTTTTTCCACTAAATAAATCGGTACATTTTTATTTGTGAATATTCTGTAAAGGATTTCCGTTGTTCAGAACCAAAAAGAAACAACTGGGGAACTTTAATAAGTATAATTTACTTGAGGAAACCAATAAAGCTTTTTTCTTATTAATCTTCACCCAGATCATTATTATCACACCTGTTTGGGCGAAACGAGGGGAAGTTTCTCATTTTTTATTTTTTTCGAAATTAGTGTTACATACCTTTTTTGGAGTAGAAATATAGACAAAAAGAGGCAGAAACCATAATATGCTGAAATCGCCAGAAAATAGCCCTTAAATGAAAAATGAGCGCATCTCCTTATTTTAAGGATAGCGCCCGATAAATTACTGCCCTTTGCTTCTTAAACTAAAGAGTTCATACAGACTCTATTCGTTTACTAATTGTCAGGTTTTTTATATTTATTGATTCTCCAAATTCCAAATGTTACACCTAGAAGAATAAAGAAGATACTGATCCATTCTAAAATTGAAGGAAATGTTGTGTAATAGAAATATGTATAAAGTAACCCAAAAATGGTCTCAAACACAATCATCATCCCAGCCATGGAGACAGTTAATCGAATAGACGTTTGATTCCATGCCCATGTTGCTACCCAAGAAGCAATAATCCCTAAAAGAATAATCCCAACCAAATAATGAACAAAGGAATCCTTCACTAAAAGGTTACCGATTAATTGCTGATTTGTTAGCTTACTTATAAGCAGAACGATTAAAACTAATGTTAGCGTTTGAACACCAACGATCGTGGAAAAAAGATCTGGAGAAACCTCCGTTTCTTTTTTGAGAAAATTGGCATTAGAGATTCCATACCATGTCCACAAGGCAAGAGCAATGAAACAACATAGGAATCCAAACAAAAGACTACTTTTTGAGCCAGTTATGCTGCTAACATCTCCTTGCTCACTGCTATACAATAGAAAGATCCCTATTAATATCAAACATGCAGGAATCATCATGATTTTAAAAGGAAATTCTTTATTTAGTAGATTTCCAACAAAGCTGATGACTATTGGTAAAGTTCCAATTATCAACGTGGTAATGGTAGCTCCTGCATATTTGATTCCTAACACTAGAAAAAAGAAGTAGCCAATATTTCCAGTAAAAGCATAAAGCAATGCTTTAGACCATACTCTTGATGGAATATGTAGAGGATTTTTTTTGTATATCAAGAATAATAGCAGAGAATATAAGCCATACATAAGGTAGCGTCCTAAAGTAATTTCCAATGATGAAAAACTGGATAGCACATTCGGAATAAGAAAGGCTAACCCCCAAGCTGCCCCTGCGATCATACCAAACATTACACCTAGAAAGGATGAGCGTTGATTAATGCTCATTTTATTGTTTACCTCCCCCCAAAAATAAATAATTTTAATTTTATATAGGACACGAAGTTATGCCGCATTCCTCCTGCGCAAATTAACTGTCCTTTTTCTCAAACTCCCCATTTGATATATAAAATGTTCGTTCTGCAATTAACCTCTTCTATAGTTGAACAGAATTTAAGAAATAATTCTATGAAAAAGCATTTTTAACAATTGGCCCTTAAAAGGAAAAAGAGCACTTATCCTCATTCAAAGATTGCGTCAAATTGCTGAAGATCCTTGGTTGCTGAAAATAGCTCGTACATCTTGAACCCTAGCCCTTTATTCTAAGTACAATCCTTCCTATTTTTTTATATGGAATATAACATACATGATTTAAGAATTTTCCCTGTATTGAGGACATAAACATCAGAAAGATATGGGCATTTATAGCAAGGGGGCATGAGGATGAATGATGTGTTTGAAAATACAGCAAGATTTGAACATCGATTTTGGCTTCAAATCTTAGGCGATCATTCTAGGTTTATTTATGAAGCATTAGCACCTGTTCAAAAAGAGGAAATTGAAAAAGCCTCAAGATTTATTCGAGTGTTTGATACACTTCTAGATCATGCCAAATCCAGCGATTCCATGCAGTTAGCAACAAAAGCTGAGGTAGAGGTACTAAAACTTCGAGAATTTAAATTAGAATTATTAAGGAAACACCTTATCGGGAAAATCAAAATTCACCTTTCCCCCACCTTTATCAATCATATGATAAATGAATTAGAAGAATATTTGCGGATTTTAAAACATTTAAAAGCAGGGAAAGTACCGCCTATTTATCATGAACTACACCATCATCTTATTTGGTTATTAGATGCGGCTGGACATTCAGAAGCAATTTCATCCAAATTAGACAGTGTGGAAAAGAGATTAAGGAAAAAAAGTGATTCATTTACGAAGCATTTTGAAGGTTTTTACTTAAAAGCGGTAGAAATGGCAGGATATTTAAGAACGAATGTAACTGAGTTTCCTGCATTGACAAAATTCAATTCAGACACCCAGTTAGAAATAAAATTATTTCAAGGATTTTTACAAGAAATAGAAGAACTAGAGCTAAGCAATCAAGCATTAGGGACATTTGCCCCATTAATGGCGGACCATATGTTTCGCGAAGAATGTTATTATTTGATGAAGTTAAGTGAATCAGCAAACCTGAACCCACCAAACTGTGATCCTACTAAACCACGAATTAAAGAGTAAAAGGATATACTCAGATTAATAAGTGGTGCTGGGGAAGATGGATATCCTCGGCACTTTTTTTAATACTCCTTTCTTCAAACTTAACGTCCAGATACCTAAATAAGAAAAGTAATTCACGTTATGTACAATTGCCACCGACGCTAATTTCAAAACTGTTCTTATAATAGTAAAGAACCTACCGGTTATGCATTTAATACATAATAGCTGTGCATTAACGACACACTATATAATGTTTAAAAATTTATCATATAGTTGGTGTGAAAATGAATGAGAAATTTGATAAAGAGAAAGAACTTTGGAATCAAATCCGCCTACTTCGTGAAGAAATGGTTCAAACAGCTTACAATAAGAATTTAGATTTTCTTGATGAAGAAGTTTTATCAATGAGTCAAGCTTTAAATAAACTATTAAACGAATATGAAAAATTATTACACAGAAAATAAAGAAATTATCACTTTTTAGAATGTGAATATCTCCTGCGCCGTGGCATCCTCGCTGCCCACATAAATTAAAGCGACTGTTATTGAACAATCGCTTCCTCATGGTTAGTGCATTTTTTATAAACTTTTAACAGCCCTGTTCCTTTAAGTTAAATACTCTATAAAAGCCAGGTTCGATCAACCTTGCTGCCTTAAATGATTAACTCTTATTTGTCGTTTTGCGATAGTGAATTAAAAAGGAAATGGAATAAGAAATTAATAGAATTCCCCCTACTAGAAAAGCGATAAAGAAACCAAGCATGCCTTGTATAGCGACCCATCCAACCGTAAATGTAAGAAAAAATAACAAATAACAAAAGCCAACTAGAATGATAGCAATAGGAACATTAAATGGAAATAATCGTTTCCAACCTATTGCTAAAAATATAGAAAGAATCAGTATAGCAATAGAGATGATCATGTGGAGTGTCCCCCAACGGAATTCTACCCGAGACTGGGCAGCTTCACCAAAAGCAGGTGTGTTATATAGGTCATATATTGTGATAATCGCAGTAATAATTGCCGTCAATACAACGATTATGAAAATAATCCAGTTAATTGTTTTCAAGTTCGTTTTATTCTTCATTTCATCCCCTAACTCCCTCCCGTTTGTCCTAATCACCATAAACGATTGATTTGTTTACTATAACTTCAACAAAAAGGGAAACTTCTCCTTCTTAGAAATAACTGCCCCGTTAATGGTGTAACCTTATTTTAAATTAGGCATAGCAAAGGAGGGCTATTGCCCTCCTTTAATTGTTGCTATTATCAATAGTTAGTTTTATTTTTTCATCATTGCTGTAAAACTAAAAGCGATTTATTCATTCAAGATTTAAGCAACTAGACTTCGGCAGGCTTCCGCACATTTAAAACATGCATCGGCACATTTCTGACAGTGGTCGTGGTTGTGTTTTTTGCATTCATTGCCGCATGCTTCACAAATTTCTGCACATACTTTTGCCAATTCAGAAATAAAGGGTGTTCCTCTGCCTAGTGCCTGTTCAAAGTAAACACAAAAATCCGCACACTCTCTATCAAGACGAATACACTCTACCATCATTTTGACATCTTCTTCTTTCAAACAAGCATCATAACAATGATTACACGCAACCATACATTCATGAAGTGCTTCAATTACAGACTGATATTGTTCATGTGTCATTGTAATTTCCCTCCTTCAATTCATCCTTTATTTAAATACCCTACCCTCGAATTCTAAAACAATGATTTAATACTGTAAAATTACTTTGCATCGGTACTGCCATAAGGAAAAAACGTATCATGATCAAATGTTTCATTCCTGTAATAAATATTAAAAAAGAGCGCATACTGTTTCTTTTTCGTAGGATTACCTATATAATGCGCACTAGATGATTTTTTTAGAAAAATTATACTTCTAGCTTAAAGAAGGAGATCGTTATGAAAAAAATAATGCTTACATTAATAAGCGGTCTAATCGCCGTTGTTTTAGTGGCTTGTGGGGGAAATGAAGAAAGTACAGATGCTAAAAATGATGATAAAGCAAAAACAGAAGAAACCGATCAACAAATGGAAGAAATGCAAAAGAAATTAGAAGAACAGCAAATTGATGAAAATAAAACGGTTGTCATAGTGAATGATAAAGAAATATTAGGTAGTGACTATAATACTGTTTTGGCAGCGATTCAAGGACAAATGCTGCAAATGGGACTAGATCCAACTTCTAAAGAAACTGCAGAGCAAGCAAAAAATCAAACAATTGACCTCTTAGTCGGACAAACTCTTCTTCTTCAAGAGGCAGATAAAAAAAGCATTAAAGCTTCAGAGGCAGAAATTAATAAGCAGCTGGATGAAATAAAAAAACAGTTTAAAACAGAAAAAGAATACAAAACCGCTCTTAAAGAATCCGGCATAGATATAAAGACGCTAGAAACTCAAATCGCTGACGATATTAAAATTCAACAGTATGTTGAGAAAGAAGTGCCGGCTGGAGAAATAACCGATAAAGAAATTCAAAAAATGTATGATCAATATGTGGAACAAGGAAAGAGTACAGGACAAGAAGTTCCAAAACTTGAAGAAATAAAACCACAAATCGTACAAACTCTTGAACAGCAAAAACAGCAGGAAAAACTCGCTAAGCAGGTTGAAGAGTTAAAGAAAAATGCTACGATTGATATTAAGATTTAAGATGTTACACATAACAGTTCAAGGGGCTATCAATCATGCCCCTTCTAAATGAAAACGAAGATGAATCTCTACAAGTTGTAGTGTTTATCTTCGTTTTTTTACTGCTGCATTCGTGTCTATAAAAAAATAATTCCTATAAGAGCTATCGGTTGAAAATAACCCTCAATTATCCAGTTTAATCCAAATGAAAATAATACTTAAATGATAAAGGCTATTGATCATAAACTAAATGTTTTCATAATTACTCTCCTAAAAATTGTTCTATAAGGGCAATTTTTTAAAACCAGGCTAGCACCTATCAAATATATTCAATTTTTCCATAGATTCTTCATCCATTAGATACCACTTTTTTTAATAAAGTTTAAAGGTTGTTTTCCGGAGAATACATTATTGAAAAAGAACCCCTCATGGATTGAGGGGATGAGTTTGGCATTTTATTTGTACAGATTTTGAAAATTAGGCGAGTTTTTGGTAACAGGTTAGCTCTGTTTTTTCACATTTTGAATCGAAATACAGGGGCGAAAGTAAAATTGAGCTTTGGTTCGATTCAGTCATGACTTTATAGATTTTGAGGATTAATCATATATTACAGCTTTTCCTTGTTCGCGTAACTTCTTTAATGATGACAGCATATGATTTATCTCTTCATCAGTATGCCTTTCCCATGAACTTAATTCAGCTATTATTTTCAAAGGCAATTTAGACCGATAAGAACGTGTTGGATTACCAGGAAATTTCTTGTCTGTTAAGTTCGGATCATTTTCAAAATCTCCTAACGGCTCAACAATATAAATTCTTTCTTTTAATTCAGAAGCTGCTAACTCAGCCCCCCATTTAGCAGCTTCTAATGTGGCAGTAAAATATATATAGTTAGATTTCTTATCTTGGTAATTTGATAAGTGTTGTGGTTCTAATAGATCTCCAATTCTTAATTCTGCTTTAGTACCATGAAAGAAAGGACCCTTATCAAGAACGTCTTTTTTATCACTCATAAATATTAACCCCTTATCCTTTTAGATTTGTATGTAAGAGTATAGATTAAGAATTATAAAAAGAGTAGTCTATAAATGATTGATTAATAGTAGTATAATGGAAGTAGAGAGAATGATGACTAACGATAATTACTTACAGTTTAAGTTTTATTTAGTCCTAAACAAAGTGTGTAATCATAACGTGTTTTCAAAAATATTCTCTTTAAAACTCTCCATTTTGCTTTTATCTTTGTCCACATATTAATACTCTGCTTAACAGTAAGTAATTTAATAATAAACTTCTGTTTCCATTCACCACTCTCCTTAATGATTTTGCCTAATTTTCACCTGTTATACTTGGTTTAAATGGGTAAGTGAATATGGACTACACATGAAATTATGAAAAACTCAAACACAACTGTCATATGTGTCTGTCATTTCAATTACAAATGATGTTAATAGAAATTCTTTAATTTGCTGATTAGTTCCGAGTCGATCATCCGTTGAAATTCAATTTATTATTATCAATATTTTATCGGTGGACACCTTGCCAGCAATCTTAAATAGATTAAACCTCCCTATTAAACTAATCACAAATATAAATCAGTCTATTAGAAAACAGCGGGGACGGTAATCATGTTTCAAAAAGACAATTTTAAAACGTGAGAACCGTCCCCATGTTGCATTATTCAGTTTCCGGGAAGTACACCTGGGCTGTGTGTATGTCGACCAGTGTGGGAGCATTTGTATTGAGTGCTTCTTGCAGCACTGATTCCAGCTCGGTGTCAGAGGTGGCGCGTAATCCTTTCCATCCGCAGGCTTCTGCTAATTTTATAAAGTCAGGGTTGGTTAAATCTACCCCTACTTCTTTCTTCTTTTCAGCTTTGATTTTATCTCTCTCCATTTGCAGGGTCTCATTATTTAAGACAACGACTGTAATATTGAGTTCATAGCGGACAGCTGTTAATAAATCAGCAAGCACCATTTGAAGTCCTCCGTCCCCCACTACCGCAACGACTTGTTTTTCAGGTTTTACAAGCTTAGCGGCCATTGCGGCTGGAAGACCAAAGCCCATTGTCCGCCAGTAACCGGAGAATAAAACAGTTTGTTCTTTTTGCCGGAAGTTACGATTCATCCATACTGTATTATCCCCTGTATCCAGTGCAAGAATCGCGTCCGGTTCCACTGTTCGGTCAAGGGCGTGGATAATTCGTGCAGGATGGGCAGGATAACCCGCTGTACTGCCTTCCTTCTCATTTTGCTTGGCCCATTTCTCTTTTACTTCCTGGCAACGAGCTAACCAATCTTCAGAACGGGAGAATCCTTGCAGGCTCTCCGTTAAGAATGGAAGGACTTCTTCTGTTTTTCCGATGATTCCAAGTTCTGCTGGGATGTCTTTTACAAACTTATCGAAGTGGCGATCAATTTGGATAATCCGTGAATCCGTTGGCACATACCCTTCCGGCCACCATGTCGTGCCCGCAAGAAGGACCACATCTGCCTCCTTAAATAATTCGGAGGCATAAGGATTGCCGCCTTCGCCAATCCCTTGCAAAACTTGAGGGGAAGATTCGTCGAACAATCCTTTCCCTCCTAAGCTTACTAGGATGCCGGCTCCCCACACATCAGCAAGTTTCTCTAACTCCTCTGAAGCGGAAGAGGCTCCGGAGCCTGCAAGGATCATTGGCCGCTTGGCTGTTTTCATCATTTCTGTTACCTGTTCCAAGCTTTCTTTCGTGAAGATAGAAGTACCTTCTATAACATCCGGGAATGGTCGCGGTTCCCCTGTAGCCGGCATCGTGAAGATATCCTTCGGAACGGACAAATGGGTTACAACCTGCTGTCCAAGTGATGTTCGCGCTGCTTTTTGAAGAACTTCAATCGTCGCATCTGGACTGGCTAGATTAGCTGAATAAGCAGCAAAAGGCTTCATAAGTTCCTGCTGGTCAATATACTGCGTATATTCCGTGCCAATTTTATTGCTGGGTGCCTGTCCAGTGATTGCGAGTACCGGTGCTTTGTCTAAATGTGCATCACCGAGCCCATTTAGCAGATTCGTTGCACCAGGCCCCATCGTCGCGGTACACACTCCTAGCCTACCTGTCAGCTTTGCTTCCGCAGACGCCATAAAAGCAGCTGTCGACTCATGCTTGACCGCAATGAATTTAATTTTATCCTGCTTGGCCATTGCATCGATGAACCCGATGGTAGCATCGCCCACTACCCCATATATCCGTTGTACTCCAAACAAAGACAATTGATCCAACATCAATTCAGCAACCGTTCGCTCTGTTTTTTCCATAACATATGAACCTCCTTGATAGAACTTTCCAACCTGCCGGGATAAAGCATCTATTTATTTTTCATTCATATGGTTTTTTCCCGAAATAGCACCGATTAATCCTCATTTTGTAAATGCAAGGTAAAATGAGGATTAAGTCGTGTCGTACTGTGAAACATGCGTGTGAAACATGGGGACGATTCTCTTGTTTCATTTTTATTGGAATGGATGTTGAATTACTACTTTGAAGGAAATGGCAGTGAAGTATTCTATATTTTGATTTCCCAACCTTCGTCTAGTAGAATTTCTTTATTGAACGGAAACTGGAGGAAAAATGGTGATAAACGTATACAGCGATGTTATTCAGTTTCGAGGAAATCATTATGATTTTGGCTATAGGCAAGGTGAGCTACTTAAAGACTCTCGTATTCTTGCAAATCGAGAAAAGTTTTGGAGCAAGCCATCCATTAAATATAATTATTCGATAGATGAAACAGAAGTTAAAAACATGATTCTTTCCTTTGCTCCTGGAATCTGGGCTGAGTTAATGGGTTTATCAGATTCTTTGAAAATGAATATGAGCGAAACCATCCTTCAATTTGGCGGCTATTATCTTGAATATGGGAAGAGCGGTTGTTCCATATTCACAGGTACCGAATTTCTTATTCGAAATTATGATCAGGATCCCCTCTCCTATGAAGGTCGGTATGTTCTCTATCATCCCACAGATGAGGGCTATGCAACGATAGGTCCATCTATGCAAATCACTGGGCGTACAGATGGAATGAACGAAAAAGGATTAGC
This sequence comes from Niallia sp. XMNu-256, assembly GCF_036670015.1. Taxonomy (NCBI): domain Bacteria; kingdom Bacillati; phylum Bacillota; class Bacilli; order Caryophanales; family Bacillaceae; genus Niallia; species Niallia sp. XMNu-256. The sequence continues at coordinate 1,881,228 of NZ_CP137636.1, read as the reverse complement.
TATGGGATATAACCTAATCAATCGTGTAAGATCAGATTCCGGGTTTATATGCAATATGATTGGACGGATTGTGTTAGAAACGTGTGCCACTGTTGAAGAAGCCACTTCACTTCTGAAAGATATTCCCCATCGTCGTTCATTCAGCTATGTGCTGCTTGATCAAACCGGAAAGTCCATCGTAGTCGAAGCCTCTCCAAGAGAAGTAATTGTCTATCAGTCCAATATTTGTACCAACCACTTTAAAGTATTAACTCATGAGAATCGTTACCAGATGGAGGATTCTCTCCAAAGATATCAAGCAATAAAACGCCAGGAAAATCATTTATTAAATGCTAAAACCGCTTTTCAATTGATGAATGGCACGGAAAAAGGTGTATTCTCAAAAAAATATAGAGCATGGGCGGGAACTTTGCATACAGCTGGTTATTTCCCGAATAGTAGAAAAGCCTGGTTTGCCCTTGGAGGAGACAGGTTACCTGTTATCTTTGATTTTGAACAATGGCTTATTGGAGAAAAGATCAATGTTAAGCGGGTGAGAGGCGAGCTTGATACTACCATACCCTTTGGAAATATGTAAAGAAACATGGGGACGTTTCACAAACAATCAAAATAGGCCACACCTGTTATCACCAGGTATGGCCTATTCGACTCAATCTGTGAAACATTTTATGAAACGAGATTTTTCGGGGCGTCACTGTGACGCAGTCTCTATTTTGAAACGCGAGAACCGTCCCCGTGTTGCATTAAAATTAATTAGAAAATTTCAAAATACTCTCTCTGTTCCCATTCCGTCACAATGTCATTAGAATTCTCAATATTGTGATCTTGAATAAACCTTTCGTAACGTGTATATTCATTTTCTTTCATTCTCGAAATATAGTTAATAAATAAGTCTCCCATTTTGCTAGAATACAAGTCATCTTGTTTTAAAGCTTCAACCGCTTCCATTAAGTTACGCGGCAGTGGTTCGCGATCTTCATTATAAGCCTCTCTGCTTGGGATCCCTGGATCGCATTGTGTTTGAATGCCTTGCAGCCCAGCCATTACTTGAGAAGCTAGATATAAATATGGATTTGCTGCGGGTTCACCGATCCGATTTTCAAAACGGGTATTTCCTTCACCAGGTGAGCCGATCACTCGAATCATGGTGCCTCTGTTATCATCTCCCCAGCCAGCTCGATCTGGAGCAAGAGAATTTGGTTTGAGACGTTTATATCCATTGATCGTAGGTGTTGTAAAGACACTTGCTGCACGTGCATGTTTTAATAATCCTCCAATATAATGTTTACCAATCTCAGAAATTACATCTCCGTCATTAGTCGGATTTAACAGATTTTCACCTGTTTCTAAACTTCGAATCGATTGGTGCAAATGCCAACCAGAAGAGAAGAATCCCGGTAATTGGGGTCGGCACATGAACGAGGCAATATAACCATGACGTTTACAAATTTGTTTCACGGCCGTTCTAAAAAGAAGCATCGCATCCGCAGCCTCCAAACCGGACATCGGACTAAACGTAAATTCCAATTGACTCGGTCCCCACTCATCTTCAATCGTACTTAAAGGAAGTCCCAACTTTTGAAGATTGTCCGCAATGATATGAATAATCTCATTCATCTCATCAAGATGTGCCTCCAAATGATACTGATATCCTCTTGCTGCAGGCATAACTAAAGGAGTTTCGGCCGGGAAACCAGGTGCCCCCAAGAGTTCTGGACGTAATCGCTCATCCTCTACTTTCGTTAGCGTCCACTCCACTTCAATTCCTGCAATAAAATCATATCCAGCATTTCTAAAGTCATTTATGGCTTTTCGTAAAATTCCTCGGCTATCAAACGGAAGTGGTTTTCCGCTTTTTAAATAAGCATCCGTTAAAATCCATGCGGTATTCGGTGCCCAAGGTAAAATTTTAAATGTTAATGGGTCAGGGACAAGTCGGTAATTAGGGCATCCATTCATTTCCTCAAGATCAAATCCTCCGCCTTCCATAAATGGATTAAAGACGATATCACTTCCGCTATCAAAGAAAAGAGGACCCGTGTTAAATTCCAAACCACTCTCGAGAACACCTAGAAACCCGTCAACCGTCATCGCTTTAGCTCTAGAGATCCCGTGTTGGTCTGTCCATGCTACACGAATTAGGCGAATATCTTGTTCCTTTATCGTTGCTTTAATTCGCTCAGCTGCTTCTTTTTGCTCATCCGTCCATAACCCATGCATGTCAATAAAACCTTTTTTACCTATGCTCACCGTCTTAGTCAAAAGTACCAGCTCCCTTTATATGATAGATTGGATTGTTTTTTATTGAATAATGTTTGTTCTAAAAAACGAGATACTAGTAAAAGACTTTCCTTATCCTGCAGAAGTTCTGGATGCCATTGAACCGCAAAAATAGGAGACAAATGATCGGTAGATTGATAGGCTTCAATCAGTCCCTCTGAGGACCACGCCAAAGCCTCCAGTTCTGGTGCTAATATATCGATTCCTTGATGATGCCAGGAGTTTACTTTCATTTCATTTCCAAACAATCCCTTTAGCCATCCCTCCATTGTAACGGTGTGTGAATGAAGTTGAGGCCCTACCTCCGGACGATGCTGAACGTCCGTAGACCACTCAGGCAAATGTTGTGTAAGCGTCCCTCCCAATGCAGCATTGATCATCTGAAACCCCCTGCATACACCTAATAGAGGAATCTTTTTTTCGATCGCAATCTCGATCGCTTTTTTTTCAAAAACATCTCTAAGAGGATCATATTGTGTTTCTGGATGGAGTTCTTGACCATAAATTGCCGGATTAATATCAGGGCCGCCGGGAATCAACAGCATATCCAAACGGGTTATTATTTCCGGATCACTTTCAGGAGAAATCACAAGCAAATGGCAATCTAATTGATGAAAAAGCTTATGATAACAATGGTTTGTGTAAAGAGTATGTTCAGTAGTAAATCCTGTGCGATCAGCCCCAGCTTTTCTAACCTCATGATTCAAGGGTGTTTCTAGATCGTAAACAATCCCCACAATTCCAACTAACGGTTTCATATCAACACCTTCTTCTGCGTTACACTTTTTTTATGAATCTATTCTTCTTTCAATCTTTTCCTTCCAGGGACTAATCTGATAAAACTCCTGCATGAGGGTAACGATTTGTTCGTAATCTTTTCGATCAAGAGCTACCCAATCGTCGCCAGGGGTCTCGTCATAGATGCTATAATCCCATACATTAATTTGCTTCATAAGGTCAACTAACTTTTCATAGGGCTGCTGCCGTTCGAGCATTTTTTCATATTTCTTTTTCATAGATTCATAACTTTCTTTTTGAAAAAAGGAATCGTTCATTTCACCCTCCATTTCTAGACACCGCCTTGTATAGGAATGGATCCATTAGAGCATAAAAGTCAAATTCTCATGACCTTGATCACAATCGATTAAATTGACCATCTTGAGGTCGACTTTTTTCCATTCTTGATTTTCTTTTATTACCTTATATCCGTACCATCCTGCATAGCTTCTTACGGTTCCTGTCCGTAACTCATAGAGGATAAAATTAGCACGGACTCGCACCTCATTAACGTGATTTCCTTGTGAAAATTCGATATTGGTCAGCATTCTACGCGTTCTTGACATCGGAATCTGGGAATGGGCATAGCCTGTTTTCAATCTGTAAATCCGGTCTTCTAACCGTCTTCGATCATCAAAAGCGTGGGATACTTCTTTCCTTGGGTCACCACCCCCAGGTGTAATCGGAATCCAATATAAACATTGATTGCTATATAGGTCCAACACTTCATCTAACTTCAACTCGTCAAGCAATCGGGCCTCTTTGTAGATCAACCTCCTGCATTCATCCTCTATGCTCCGATCTTGTAAGGGCTTAAAATCACCATAAAAACTTTCAATATCTTGTGTAAGTTGATCATAAAATTCATCATCTATATAGTAAGAATAATAAGCCGTGTCTAGACTTCCCTCATTTCTCATACTTTCAACTCCTTCTTACTCGCGCTTAACCTCTTTTTCCACTCTTGGAAATATCCTCTCATCGGAGTTTCGTCTGTTACTGGAGCCGTAATAATTCCTTTATCATCTACATTCCATTGATGTTGATTATCAAAGCCCCGATTTAACATGACCCACTCCACTTCTGGGATCGACACTCCCCTGTGACATTCAGCAAAATTAGTTACATCATCCGGTTCACCAAAGGCAGGAAAATCCTCTTGGGATCTCATCCGTAATTGATTGATTTCATCTGGTAAATCTTCCACGGTGGTGGCGTACCAGGAAATTTGGGTTTTGTCGACTGCAATGGGTTCAATGACTTGGATTTGATTCCCTATGAGAAGCAAGTTTGGAAAAATGGATAAATTCATCTGTGCCCCAACGGCTCGATCAAGAAATTGATAAGCTTTTTCCTCTCCATATTCCTTGATTAACTTTCCTTCAAAATATTCCCTACCAGGTTGCGGGCGCTGCTGTTTCCATAGATCACCAGTTTTTTTATTTCCATAGGCAGGGCGCTGATCTAAAAAGATATGACCATTTCCGAGATACTGGACATACATCGGCCCTTCATCGGGACCATTTTTAAAGTACACCATATCCTTTCCGTTATCTTCATTGTCTTTTTCTTGCTCATAGCGCTGGTCGATGGCTAATAAGGAACGATGGGAAAAGGCGACATGGTATCCGTCCCCTGCATTATCGTATACAAACTTCCAATTTCCATTTAATACCATTCTGTGAGCATTGTTTCGCACGATCAGTTTCTCCGGACTTCCATTATGCTCAATCCATTGATCGAGTAATGGGCTTGCATTGCCTAAATAATCGATTAAATCAGGAGCCTCTTGATTCAAGGTCCCAAAGATAAATCCTTTATAACTTTCAACCCGGACGTCGATTAAATCAAATTCTGACTTGTTAAAGTTGGGCCCGTATCCTTTTGGCCAAGGTACTCCTGCCAAACGGCCATCATTGCTGTAGGCCCATCCATGATAAGGGCATGTAAATTGCTTTGCTGAACCTTTCTCGACCCGGCAAATCGTTGCTCCCCTATGCATACACCGATTCAGAAAAGAGTGAATGTCTCCATTTCTGTCCCGAGTAATAATAATCGGCCTTTTTCCTAAATAGCCTGTTTTAAAATCATTCGGATTTGGAATTTCACTTTCATGAGCCAAATAGACCCAATTGTGACCAAAGATTTTAACGATTTCCTCCTGAAATATGTTTGGATCTGTATAAACCGACTGGTGTACTCTATCTTCTTGCACAAAATATTCCCAATTCATGATTCATCCCCCTATCGTTTTGTTAAAACAGACATAATATTCTGTAAATTAAACGAATTAATTATTTAACCTTGATCTATCAATAGAGAATACTTCAACATTAAATCAGTTAGACAAGAATTTTATCATGCTCTGCGTGATTAACCCTCAGTCAGTGGGGGATGCCCCCCACTAACTGAAAGAAGTTTCACTTCATCTTAATATCTCTACGATTTCACCCTTCTTCTCATTAGAAATCACAACCCCATATTTTTCTTTCGCGTATTCCTTTGAAATATATCCATATCGGACCTCTTTGGCTACGATATCTGCTGGACGTTTTTTGGGATCTCCGTAACCTCCGCCTCCGCCTGCAAGCTGTTTGTAAATTGTCCCTTTTGGAATATCGGAAATCAAATCTTTCGTAAAGCTTTTGTAGGTTCGACCATCTGGATATTCAAGGACAATCGTGTTCACCGCACCATTTGTTCCTCCAAGAATACCAGGAGCCGCGGTGGCTTCGTTCCCTCCGTCGCCAAACACACTCGCTTGAACACCATCCGCATTGATGGAAAATTCAACTTCTACTCCTAAACCTCCCCTCCATTCACCAGCACCACAAGAATCTTTGGCATATTCATATTTTTGAAGAGTAACAGGCAATGTGAGCTCAAACATTTCAGGATCCTGAGCCGCCAAAGCACCTCCTGAAGCAATTAAACCAATATGATCATATCCATCCGCACCTTTCGTTCCACCACTTCCCCCTTTACTTCCATTCAAAAGAATATCGACAAAAGGTTTTTGCCTTTTTTCATCTGTTCCATTTATAATGGCACATAACAATGAATTCCAGCCTGCAGTCACTTGCTCAGGTAACGCTTTAGAAAGTGCGATGAAAATAGCGGAACAAATTTGATCACTTAAGTGGTTACCAAAACCTGATGCAGCTGGGAATTTAGGGTTTAACATCGTCCCTTCAGGAACATGGACACTGATGCATCTTTGAATTGCCTCATTATGAGCGATCTCTTGTTCCGTCAGCATGAAAAAGGAAATCATGACAGAAGAAATCGTTACAGGCAATGGGGCATTTACATAGCCTTTCGTCTGTGGAGATGTCCCGCTAAAATCAAAATGCATATGATCATCTTCCACGGTTACTCTTACTTTGATCTTCATCTCTGCTTCATGATCAAAACCATCATCCATTACTAACCATTCCCCATCGTAAACCCCGTTTGGAATCTGATTAATAATTACCTTTGCCATTTTTTCAGTAGAATCAAAGATTTCAGCAATCGCCTCGTTAACGGTATTCATACTATACTGATCAATGAGTTTGACGAGTTCTTTTTCCCCTACGGTACATCCGCCGATCATAGCGAGAATATCGTCCCCAACGACCGGAAGTCTAATATTTCCCATTATAAGATCCCAAACATCCTTTATTTTTTTCCCTTTGCTAAATATTCTTACAGGGGTGATCCGAATGCCTTCCTGCCATAGATCGGTAGCATATGGATTATAGGATCCTGGTACGGCTCCGCCTACATCGGCCTGATGAGCAGTAATAACAGTCCAGCCAAATAATTTTCCTTCAAAAAATACAGGTTTCATCACTTTCCAGTCTGAGTTTTGATTACCTCCTGTAAATGGATCATTATGAAGAAATACATCTCCCTCATGAACATCTCCCTTGAAATATTCTACGACTGCCTTGACTCCAGGCGCAGCAGCATAACCCAAAATTGGAATATACTCTGTCTGTTCAATTAATACTCCAGATGCTGTGTAGATACCTAAAGAGAAGTCTCGTCCCTCCACAAGTAAAGGCGAATGTGCACTTCTTTCAATAACCGCTCCCATTTGTCTTCCGATTGCTCTTAAACGATTGGATATGACGGATACGATGATGGAATCCATTTTTTCCCCTCCTTAGTTAATTTTTGTTGTAACAAATGGCAAGTTTAAATGTTTCACAATAGAGGCTGTGTCGACCATGATAAAATTCCCATTCATATCTAATTTCATTTCAAATTCACTTGGAATAATAATGGTCGTTGTTGTTAATTCCACAATAGCTGGACCTTCTATATATGCGCCTGCCTTCATATGATCCCCATCAAAGACTGGAGCCTTTACCATTGTTTTTTGGACAGGTTCGAACATGTGTCGATATTGCTTCACTAAAAGTTCCTCGTCTGGATTCATTGATTCAATGATTCTAGGTGAAAATTGTACGAAATCCCCACGACATGATAACCGAATATTGATAATCTCTATTTCGTGTCCTCTTAAGTCAAAACCAAATAATTTTTCATGTTCTCTATGAAACTCATTTTCTACTAATTCCTTGTCATTAGTTAAAATAATATCCTCGTCTACTTCAATCGTCACTTCGTAGTGCTGTCCAACATACCTCATATCTAGCCCGATCTTTATCATTTGTTTCTCTTTGGAAACTCCTTCAGCGATTAATGCTTGTGTTCCTTCCTCTCTATCGTCGGCCAATATAGACACGATGTCTGTAAAGTGAGCAGCATCCCATGTTTTGTGGAAACTTCTCACATAATCATGTCGTAATTGTGAGGCAAGCATCCCAACTGCACATAGTACAGATGAAAATGTTGGGATAATGATCTCCGAAATTTCAAGTTCTCTTGCAATCATAGCCGCATGGATCGGCCCAGCACCGCCGGCTACAACCAATGGGAAGTTTCGAGGATCTTGTCCATTTTGAATGGTAACCTCTTTAATCCCATTAGCCATATTTAAATTGGAAATTTGATAGATTCCCTTAGCAGCTTCTTCAACGCTCATATTTAAAGGAACTGCGATATGTTGATTCACAGCCTTTGTGGCCAAATCAAGATCTAGTGACATGCCTCCGCCCAGAAAAAAGCCTGGATTCAAATATCCTAATAGCAAATTAGCATCCGAACAAGTCGGCAATTGTCCCCCTCGTCCATAACATGCTGGACCAGGCGAGGCTCCTGCACTTTGCGGACCAACTTGTAGTAAACCACCAGAGTCAATCCAAGCAACACTTCCCCCACCCGATCCAATGGTATGAATCGATACCATTGGCAAGGAAATTAAATTACGGTTAATTTCCCCCTCTTTTCCGATATTGACTTCACCATCTTCTATAATGGATGCCTCAAACGAAGTTCCTCCCATGTCAACAACGATAGCTTTATCAAATCCAGACGCTTTAGCAAATGCGCTTCCAGACACAGGCCCTGCCGCTGGACCAGATAATACGGTAGTAGCTGGTAATTTAGAAACCGTGACAGGATTTGTAACACCGCCATTTGATTGCATGATTAAGAGCTCACCATTCGTAAAGCCTTTTGATTCAAGTTTTCCCATTAACTGATCCATGTACGTGTTTAAAATGGGGCCTACATAAGCATTCATGGCAGATGTGCTAACTCGGTTGTACAAACGAATAATGGAGGAAACATCCGTTGATATGGTGACATACGCTTCAGGAATATATTTTTCTACGATTTGTTTCGTCATCACTTCATTTTCTGGATTGGCGTAAGAATGCATATAACAAATTGCAATGGATTCGACCCCTTCTTCCTTAAACCAATCTAATGCTTCAATGATTTCTTGCTCTTTAACCCCTTTGATTATTTTTCCATCTGCATCCGTCCGTTCATCAATGCCGACAACTAAGTCCCGTGTCACTAATGGATCGGGAGCCTTGTATTTATTATTGTAAAGATGTTGTTTACTTCTAACCCCTCTTCTCATCTGCAAAACATCACGAAAGCCTTTTGTCGTTAATAATCCTGTCTTTGCTCCTCTATTTGTTAATACAGCATTTGTTGTAACCGTTGTACCATGTACGATTAAACTTGTATTCTCCAATAGTTCCTGAGTTGTAACTCCTATCTTTTGAGCGAGATTACTAAGTCCATTTATTACACCGATTGATGGATCTGCTGGTGTGGAGGAGGTTTTATCAATTATCTGTTCTTTTGTATTCATATTAATCAATAATAAATCTGTAAATGTACCACCAACGTCAATGCCAATTGTAAATTTATCCAATTCTTTCACTCTCCTTTTGCGCTAGATAAGTCATATAAGGAAGTTTACTTAACGATTCAGCACCGTTCTCCTGGACGATAAACACATCCGCAATACTTGCACCGAATTCTTCTTTTTCATTAGCGAAATTTGGATGAACACTTAGAACCATTCCCTCTTCAATCACATCTGTCCCGTTATCTGAAATAACAGGTAAGTCATGGTCGACACCTACCCCATGTCCATGCCAGATTCCGACTTTGACGTTAAGATGATTGATATGCTGATGAATCGCATTCGCAAGATCAGATACGGTGTTGCCCGGTTTTATTACCTTTTTCACCTCTTCCATCGCTTGAACACAAGCATCTGCATGCGCTTTCATTTCTTCACTGATCTCTCCAACTGCAAAGATAGCGCCCTTTTCAACCCAATATCCATTTTCATCGATTAATTCCACATAACAGGTGACAAGGGCATTTTCACTGATGGTTGTATTTGTCGGCTTACGCAGGAAATATGGTCCTTCCTCAATAAAAACTAATGTGTCGATGGCCCCATTTCCCCGTGCAATCTTTTCAACTTCACCAGCAATTTCTGCACATGTTTTTCCTGGCTGGATCGCTTTTTCAAAAGCTGCAAAACTTTTCTCAGCAAGATCAAATGAAAGTCTAATCATTTCTATTTCTTCTGGAGATTTAACACTTTTTATTTTAGCGATCATGGCTGTACCATCTACCACTTCACCTTTTATATGATTCATTAAGTACTCATACTGTTTAATATTCATACTTTCTTTCAGACCGACAACACCAATTTTTTTAGGTAATGTTTCATTAATTACTTGTGTAATTTCAACTAGCAGCGGATCTTCTGCTTGAATCACATCCCCAGTTCCAACATAACGCACATCGTTTATCGTCCCTTTTTCTTTTGCTAAATAATAATCGGCTCTTGTATTGTAGTAAACAATCGGCTCTTGTCCCTTTATTTTGATAACAAAGCCGTGTCTTAATATCGGGTAATACCCTCCAAAGTAATATAAATTTCCATATTGTGTAATTATCCCTTTTCCATAAATTATCACGGCATCTAAGCCTGATGCTTCCATTTCTTTTTCAAGCCTGTTCCAGCGTTGATTCATAATTTCTTTTTTATTACTTTCAATTGATTGGATAGTTGACATAACAAACACCTCTCCTATAAAATTAATAATGTTATTAATAGAAAAATAATTATATTCAGAATAATTTGACCATAGTGGTTTCCTAGAAGTAAATCATTCATATTTTAACTCTAGTTTCTACCACCTCGTTGTTATGTTTTAAATTTACAGAAAGTTAAGTCTTAAAGCAACCCGTTTTATTGTAAGAAAACTTTGCACCCTATCGAATCGATTGTAAAAAATTTTTACACCTGGGAGGATGAAAGAAAGCGAACATTCTATTATTTGTAGTTAAACGGCCTTGTGTAATTGTGTATAAGTCATAAGATCATTCTAATAATCGAATCATAATAAGGAGTGTGAAGGTTGTATATGTTATGGTCTAGTGAGGTTGAACTATTATCCATCCCAGAACAAATTGCCAATTCCATTCGTCAGATGATTGTGGAAGGTAAGTTTAAGCCAGGTGATCCTCTACCATCACAACTGAGCCTTGCCAAACAATTTGGTGTGAGCAGGCCGACCATGAAAGAAGCCTTTATGTACTTGACAAGCCAAAAGGTGATTGAGCCTTTTAACGGTCAAGTAGGTGGTTATAAAGTGAGAGATTTCTTACCAGAAAAAGTCAGCAACAACATTTATGAATTAATCATGCTCTCTCTCCATTCAAAAACAATCACACATCCTGATATTTTTGAATTAAGAAAGCTAATTGAAATCCCTGCCGCTGGATTAGCTGCATTAAGAAGAACAGACAAAGACCTACTTTATTTAGAGAAATGTTTGTCTGATATTCGTACCAAAAATCTTTCAGTAGAAGAAATGTTAGCTATTGATAGCTCTGTACATGTTCTACTTGCAAAATGTACATATAATCATTTAACAGAAGCCATCATGACTGCAATTATTAAGACGTATCACCAACGGACACCTAATATTCAAGAAGAAGAGAAAAAATTTATTTTAATCGGTTTAATAGATTTGATTGAGTGTATTATTGAAAAAGATGACATCAATGCTAAAAAAGCGATGGAAGAGCATCTATATTATTCCAGAACTTATTTGCAAATAAAACAACTTATGAACTAAGTGATATAAATAAACGAACGGAATTCTATTTCCAAATAGTTTATTTTATAAAAGTGTGATTGGTTTAACTACTAGTAAAATCGGCTTTCTTTTTGATTTATGATCGTATTTCAATGAAACATGGGGACCGTTCGAGACTGCTGAAAAAATGCTTACCTTAATTGTTTCGTAGACATTTTCAAATAATAGGGTCATCAATAAGATTCTTTCGTGAACAAGCCTTCCTTTTAATCATTTACGGATATTTAGATACAAACAATCAAATAGGCCACACCTTTTACAATCAAGTATGGCCTATTTGACTCTATCTGTGAAACTTTTCGAGGCGTCACTGTGACTCAGTCTCTGACGTTATTAATCAGGATACCGACTTATAAACCTCTTTCCAATCATATTTTTGTTTAAAGAAAAGAAGTGGGATAAAAACCAACAGTAGAATGAAACTTATTGTATAAAAGAGGCCGCCTTCTAAATACTCCAATACTAATCCTCCTACAAAAGGTCCACCAATACTACCAAAGCTATATAAAATACTACACATGATATTACCAGCTGGGAGAAGGTTTCTTGGCAGTAAATCCGCCATATAGGAAATCCCTAAAGAGTAAGTAGAACCGACAAGCATCCCTGCTATGAAGAAACAGATAAATAAGCCAATTACTGATTCACGAAAGACACCTGCTGTAATAAACGATCCTATCCCGATCAATAAAGCAAGCATCAGAATATTTCTCCGACCATAGTGATCGCTTAACATTCCTAAAGGTAATTGAAAAACAATACTCCCTAGGGCAAATGCTGGCAGAAGGATGGATACAGCATGGATATCAATGCCGACTCTCAACGCATATACGGGAAAATTTCCATTTAGAGATGCTTCTAAAAAGCCATAACTAAATGGAAATAAAAAAGCAATCCAACCAAATTTCCATGCTTGTTTAAATCGACGGAACGTGTCAAGCAATGAATTTTTCTCTACTGTTTTCTCTGGAAATTCATTTTTTAGAAAAAAGACCGTTAGCCATATTAATAAGCTGATTGCGGATGAAACCATAAATGGAAGAAATTCATGATACACGACAAAACGCGTTATTAAAGGCCCTACTGCAAATCCAAGGCCAAAAAATAAACCGTAAACGGAAATATTACGGCCTCTTTTATGAATCGGTGAGAAATCAGTAATCCATGTTTGCGTACCAAAATGCAGCATGTTATCGCCAATTCCAATCAATAAACGTAACAAAAACCAAAATACAATCGATTTCCATAATGGAAATAAAGCTAATGACAAGACAACGATTAATCCCCCAATTAAAATAAGAGGTTTATAGCCAAACTTCCGTAATGGAGCCTCCATAAAAGGCGAAGCAATTAACATTCCAATATAAAGTCCAGTTGCATGAAGCCCATTGATGGAAGATGATACCCCATCTTGTTCAAAAATAATAGCAATGAGAGGAAGCAACATTCCTTGTGAGAACCCTGACACTGCTACCATAATAACTAAAATCCAAAAACGAACCCTCATTTTTTCCTATTTCACCTTTCTTTGAAACATGGGGACGGTTCTCGCGTTTCGTTTGCCCATCAATTATGGTAATCAGTGCTCGAAAGATAACAATACCTATTGAAGAACCCGTTTTTGAAACATATTAGAACCGGCCCAGCGTTTCACTTAAAATAAAGTCGTCTGCATCTCAATCATGGTATGTTCTTCAACCTGTTCTTCCTGATTAAAGATAAAAATACAATCCTGTACACTTGACGATTCCTTGTCAAAAAATATCTTCCCTTGTTCTGAATACTTTATTAAAGCTCTTAAAACTTCCGGATACATTCTAGGTCTATTATAAATCCCTTTGGAAAGTTCTTTATCAGCATGATAGTGATCCCTTATCATATGACTGATTTTAGTTGCGCTAGAAACTCCGTGTTTCACAAGAATATAAGCCATCTCACCAATCGTGGAATGAACAGGAAGCTCCGTCTGTACTTCTTCTACTAGCTTTTGTTCTCTCTCCTGTCTTTCCTTTTGTTTGAAATCCAATCTTTCTTCTACTAATTTTTGAGCTTTTTGGTAAGCCTCTCTTTGCTCATGGATAAATTTCTCCTGAGCTAAAGATTCTTCCATTTGCTCTTTTTCAGCTCTCTTCGCATTCTCACGCTGTTTTCTCCGGCTTTCTCTCGCTTCCTCTTCCTCTATTTTTTCCGCTTCTCTAACAAGGCGTTTTAGCTGGTTATCTAATAAAGGGATCTGGTGATCTACATGCTCTTGAATATCCTTAGGAATTTCTATTTTTCCGTTTAAAACATCTAAAACTTCATAGCCATAATCTTTATCTCTTATTTTTATTAACAATTCATCTAATTCGAGATCGAATTCCCAGATCTGATTCATGACTTCATCAATATCCCGTATTTTAAGGCTTAAAAATTCAGCTAAATGTTCTTTACTATAAGTAATTCTTTTTTTCGTTATCGTATGTTCTACAGTGAATTCATACCGTATGGATCGATTACAAGCACAAGTACCGATACGACTGCCATAATCATGGTAATTCACAATTTTCCAGCCTACCACCTCTTTTTCTTCATCCGTTAATTCAATTTCATCCGTTTTCCTGATCGCCTGTACCTTTTCGGAAGTCATGAATCGAGCAAAAATAGTGGTGCGACCTCGTTTTACATTATTCTCTAAAAATTCCCTTTGCTCTGGTGTCACAAGGGATAATAATTCGTTTCGTTCCTCTAAAGAAAGAGAGTCATACAAATTAACCTAACCTCCTTACATATCTCTTAATCTACTGCCATCAAATCTAGTAGTAGATGTTCCATTACTATTTCTGTCATCTTTTCTTAAAATAGTATTAAATTCAGCCTTATAATAACCGCTCCAAGTTCTTCTATTTTTCTATATTATACTACCAAATAATCAATTGGCGTAATGGATGTTTCATATAGACACGATTAACCACAAAAAGACGGATCTCTTGTCGCAGTTCGAAACATAAGATCCGCCCTTATTTTTTATAACACTTGATTTATGGTTAACAACTGTAACCACTTTACATTAAGCATATAAACCCAGAATTCAGCAGGATCACTGTAATGATGTTTTCCATTATAAGATCCTTTCTGTGAAGACACTCTATATTTTGATTTTCTTCCCTTCGTCTTGTAAAATTTCTTTACCGGACGGTAACTGGAGGAAAATTGATGATAAATGTATATAGTGATGTCATTCAGTTTCGAGGAAATCATTATGACTTTGGCTATAAGCAAGGTGGGTTACTAAAAGATTCTCGTCTTCTTGCAAATCGAGAAAAGTTTTGGAGCAAGCCATCCATAAAATACAATTATTCGATTGATGAAACAGAAGTTAAAAACATGATTCTTTCCTATGCTCCCGGAATTTGGGATGAGTTAATAGGTTTGTCAGATTCTTTAAATATGAAGATGGACGACACCATTCTTCAATTTGGAGGCTATTATCTTGAATATGGGAAAAGTGGTTGCTCCATTTTCACAAATACCGATTTTCTTATGCGAAACTATGATCAGGATCCCCTCTCCTATGAAGGTCGATATGTTCTCTATCAACCGACAGACCAGGGCTATGCAACGATGGGTCCATCTATGCAAATAACAGGGCGTACAGATGGGATGAACGAAAAAGGATTAACGATGGGATATAACCTCATCAATCGTGTGAGATCAGATAGCGGGTTTATTTGCAATATGATTGGACGGATGGTTTTAGAAACATGCGCCAATGTTGAGGAAGCCACTTCACTTCTGAAAGAAATTCCTCATCGTCGTTCGTTCAGCTACGTGCTGCTTGATCAAACCGGAAAGTCTATCGTTGTCGAAGCCTCTCCAAGAGAAGTGATCATCCACCAGGCCAATATCTGTACCAATCACTTTGAAATATTAACTCATGAGAATCGTTACCGTATTGACGACTCTCTCCAAAGATATCAAGCAATAAAGCGTCAGGAAAATCATTCTCTAGATGCCAACACCGCTTTTCAACTGATGAACGGTACGGACAAAGGGGTATTCTCAAAAAAGTATGGAACATGGGCGGGAACCTTGCATACAGCGGGTTATTTCCCGAATAGTAGAAAAACCTGGTTTGCCCTTGGTGGAGACAGACGGCCGGTTATCTTTGATTTTGATCGATGGCTTAGTGGAGAAAAGATTAGCATCAAACAGGTCAGAGGTGAGCTTGATACGACCCTACCTTTTATAAACATATAAATGGTAAGAATCATAGGAAGGATCAAGAACGCAAAAAACAAGCTTCTATGGAATTCCTCCTCTGTATTAATAATAATCTATTATTGATAGAGTCAAATCGATCAACCTGTTATTGTCAGGGTTGAAAGATTTGACTCTTAATTTTCTTAATTAAAACACCCCGTTATGTAGATAGGATGAAATAAGGATTGAAGGTATAAACGTGTAGCTTGCATAATCCTAACAGAATAGGCAAAGAATACTCTTAAAATTTACCAAGGGGTACCAGTTAATGAAATTGTTGGGGAGACGGACAAAGAAAGATTATTTTTCAAATATACAATTAAATAAATCATTGGATAGCTTACAAGAGATCCCTCTCCATTCGGAGTTAAATAAAAATATAGATATCCTAAAATCAGCTTATAAAGATTGCTCTGATGTAGTTTTTCGTGAATTTAATATCGGCAGCAGTATGAAAGCGGTTCTTCTTTACATTGATGGACTTGCAAATACGGAAGCGATCGATCAGCTTGTGCTTGCGTCGCTTAATCAGATGAAAAACCAAGAACAACGTGTAACATTTGAAATCATAAAAAATCAAATATCAGTTACCGATGTGAAGGACTTTACCTCCATTAATGATGTTTTTAAACAAGTTTCAATTGGCAACTCCATCATTCTAATTGAAAACGAAACAAAAGGAATTTCGATCGGGCTATCAAAGTTTGAAAAACGCAGTATTGCCGAACCCGAAGCGGAACCGGTTATACGCGGACCAAGAGAAGGTTTTATTGAAACGGTAAGAGTCAACACCTCCCTTTTACGGAGGAGAATTCGTCATCCGTTATTAAAAATGAAACAAATGGATATTGGCGGTTACACAGAAACACAAGTTGTGGTTGCTTATATTGAAGGCATTGCCGACAACGAATTAGTGGATGAAGTGATGAGCAGGATAAAGCGAATCAAAATAGATGGGATTTTAGAAAGTGGATACATTGAGGAATTGATTGTCGATCATCCGTATTCTCCCTTCCCCCAAGTTTTAACAACGGAACGGCCGGATGTTGCAGCTTCCTCC
Source organism: Niallia sp. XMNu-256 (assembly GCF_036670015.1). Taxonomy (NCBI): domain Bacteria; kingdom Bacillati; phylum Bacillota; class Bacilli; order Caryophanales; family Bacillaceae; genus Niallia; species Niallia sp. XMNu-256. The sequence continues at coordinate 1,864,335 of NZ_CP137636.1, read as the reverse complement.
CTTCTGGAAGGGCGTGTTGTGATCCTGATTGACGGCACACCGATTACCTTAATTGCACCTTGTACGTTCGCAAGTCTTCTACAGGCACCCGAAGATTACTATAATCATTTTTACATTAGTACGCTTATTCGTTGGCTGAGATACCTATTCTTGTTTATTGCTTTGCTTGCACCATCCGCATATGTGGCGATCTTAACGTTTCATCAAGAAATGCTTCCAACCACCCTGCTCTTAACCATCGCTCAAAGCCGTGAACAAATCCCTTTTCCTGCATTGGTGGAAGCGTTTATCATGGAAGTCACTTTTGAGGCACTAAGGGAAGCAGGTGTGAGGTTACCAAAACAGGTTGGTGCTGCTGTGAGTATTGTCGGAGCCCTAGTTATTGGACAAGCAGCGACGGCAGCAGGACTGGTTTCACAACCGATGGTTATGGTCGTCGCGATTACCGGTATCGCATCTTTCTTATTGCCAAGATACGCAACCGGCATATCCATTCGAATCCTGCGCTTTCCCATTATGATCTTGGCTGGAATGTTAGGGTTATTAGGAGTTATGCTCGGTATTACCTCAATTGTCGCACATATGTGTACTCTAAAGTCCTTTGGTGTACCTTATTTCAATCCAATCGCACCCCTGAAGATGCAAAACTTGAAGGATGTCCTGATACGAGCCCCCTGGTCGGCCATGGAGACACGTCCTGAATTTTTTTCAAAGGATGCTGGTCACCTAAGGCGTCAGTCCAGTCATTTAAAGCCCGGTCCAAGCAAAGGTGGAGAAGAAAAGTGAGTAATATGATCAGACTGATTAAAAAGGCGATAACTTTTACGCTTCTGCTTTGCCTGACCTCCATTTTCCTAACAGGATGCTGGGACCGCACAGAGGTAAATGATTTAGCTCTCATTCTGGCAGCGGGAATCGATAAGGGCAAAGACAATAATGTCGAATTATCGGCCCAAATCTATATCCCGCAAGGCTCACAAGGCGGACAATCCGGAATGTCCGGCGGCGGGTCTAGCGGCGGACAGTCATTTGTTCGATCAGCTGAAGGAGAAACCATTGCGGATGCGATGGCACAACTCCAGGTAGTACTAACAAGGGAGATTTTTTGGGGGCAAAATGAGGTACTCATCATCGGTGAAAAGTTAGCAAAGGAAGGAATAAGTGAACACATTGACTTTTGGATGCGGCACTCGGAACCTCGGATACGTGCCAACGTTTTTGTTTCGAAAGAAAGGCCTAAGAAGGTTTTGGGGGCGATGCCTGAATTGGAAAGAGACACCGCAAAACAACTACGCAAAATCGTCCAAACAGATATAGGGGTAAAAGTAACTGTGAAGGATTTATCAGAGATGCTATCGGGTGAATCAAATGCAGCCGTACTTCCTTATGTTGAAAACCTACCCCCATCTCAAATGGATTCAAAGTCAAAGGAAGTACCAATCATTAAAGGGACCGCCATTTTAAAAGAAGGAAAAATGGTAGGAAAATTAGATGATAAAGAAATAAGAGGGATTCTTTGGCCAAGAAATGAGATTAAATCAGGTGTGATTACCATTAATATTGAAAACGAACAAGGCTACATTTCCTTAAATTTATTAAGAAGCCAAACAAAGTTGACCCCTTCCATTAAGAATAATCATTGGAGAATAAACATCAAAACAAACGCAGACCTTGAAGTTGTACAAAACACGACCAAACTAGACTTATTTGATCCAAAGATCATAAACAAAGTCGAACAAAAGGTGATTAATGAAATTGAAGCAAGAGAACGCTTAGCCTTCTCATTAGTACAAAAAAAGTTACAGGCTGATGTTTTCGGCTTTGCAGATGAATTTCAAAGAAAATATCCACAGATATGGAAACAAAAGAGAGAAGAATGGAATGAAATTTTCCCAGAAGTGGATGTGTCTTTTGATACGAGGGTAAAAGTTGAAAGAACCGGTTTGGCAACTGGTGAAAAAAATAAAGGTGTTGAACACTGATGATTGGAGGGGTATTAGGAGTAACCGTTATCTGGATGCTGATCATTTTATATCAATGGCCCAAATTAAAGAAAAATAGCAGAAAAGTAAAAGCAGCTTTTCTTTCGTTGATGCTGGTGAACTGGATTCTTGCTGTTTTACTCATCATTTTTCCAGAAATGCCGGGACCTGGGCAATTAATTGAATTCATTTACAGCTCATTTAAACCGCTTTGGTAAAGTGAAACTTCCATCAGTGGGGGTTTTCCTTCATCCCCCTACTGATGGTTAGTCACGCCAAGCCTGATTGATTTATCTTAGGGCTAAAGCCCAAAGATAAATCTTATTTCACCAATCGGAGCTTTACGGGCAGTTGATTCCCCCACCAATCTTCTTTTATTATACGTAGAATCTTGAGGTGGAGCCTGATAAATAGACTCGTTTTAGAAAAGGAATGAACAACCATGATTGAAAAAGGTAGAATCTCCTACTTGGAACTAGCCCTTATAATGTATTCAACTGTTGTAGCCACGGCCATTCTTTACATACCATATATCACCGCCCAACATGCAAAGCGTGATTTATGGTTGTCACCCATATGGGGTTCTTTGAGTGGCTTTCTGATCGTTATGATTATTATAAAGCTCTCTAAGCTATACCCAGGGAAAACACTTATTGAATATGGTGAGATGATTCTCGGGCGGTTCCTTGGCAAAATCGTCGCGTTCATTTACCTGTTTTTTCTATTACACAATACGGCTCTTGCCTTTAGAGAATATGGTGAGTTTATCGAAAGTGCATTCTTACATAAAACGCCGATCATTGTGGTTACCGGTAGTATTGCCCTTTCGTGTGCCATTGCTGTTCACGGGGGCATTGAGACCATTGGAAGGTGTGCTCTCATCTTTTTGCCGGTTGTTTTCGCTCTCTATATCCTGATCTATGTCTTTCTGATTCCTGACTTAAATGTAAAAAACATTTTTCCCATTTTGCAAGATGGGATCATGCCTTCCCTTAAAGGATCTATTGCACCACATGCCTGGCTAAGTCAATTTTCCTTGATGTCATTCCTGATTCCGTTGTTAACGAAGCGCCAAAAGGTGTTGAAATGGGGGATGTTTTCTGTCATTGCCTGTGTGTTAACGATGGTATTTATTAATCTAGGAAATCTATTTTTATTTGGAAAAATTATTTCTAACCTCCATTTCCCTGTGTTTGAGGCAGCAAGATATATCAGTATTGGTTCTTTTTTTGAGCATATTGAGTCAATCGTTCTCGCCTTTTGGGTTCTTGGTGCATTTGTACAACTTTCCGCCTTTTTTTACATGCTTGTACTTGGTACATCCCAATGGTTGGCACTGCCCAGTTATAAACCCTTTGTATTACCGATTGGTTTTTTAATTATTTTATTTTCAGTTTGGTCAGTCCCCTCGTTTGGAGAAATGATTCGAGGGATGGGTACAACAATGCCTTATTATTTCTTATCGGTTCAGCTAGTCATTCCAATTTTCCTCTTATGTGTTGCACTCATAAGGAGGAAAAAGTTAAAATGACCCCTTTATTTAATCAATGAAGTTTCTTATCAACATAAGTAGATAAGAAACTTCATTCAAACATTTATCAACGTGCTAACCTTTTTATATTCTTCATCTCCATCCAATCATTTGATAGAGGTCCGGAAAATACTTCCTCACTTAATTTGGTTATTTTGTTGCAAACTAAGACCAAAAGGTTCCTATTTGAGGTGGGAAAATGAATCGTGTCGGAAAATATGCAATTGAAAAAGATATGGATGAAACGGAATTATTAAGAATGGTGCTTGAGCTTCCAGAAAAGGATAAAATGTTAATGTGGTCAGAGGGATATATCGACCTTGTGATTGAAAAATTACCTAAGTATGGTCAGGATATTTTGGTGAATCGTAAAGATAAATGGGAAGATACAAAGGGCTATTACCAAGACAAGCTTGACAACATTCTTTCAAAGGAAGAAATGAAATTGAAAATGAAGAGCGAACGAAAAGAGTTTGCTCTTTTTGTCATGGAGAACTATAAAGAGCTGCAATCTTTACTCTTCTTGTGTTATGACGGAAATTTAAAAGACGTTGATTTAAGAAAATTCGTTTACCGAAGAAGATACGGAACTAGAAGAGGTTATTTAAAATAATAAAAAACAAATGTTATGAAAATCAAAACGCCTGGATATACGGGTTCGGTTGGCTGGGAAAAACACCTTAAAAGTAATGTAAATTCATGTGTTAATTAATGTACTAAATTATAGATTAAAGTAAAATATTTATTGATATAACAACAAAGAGAAAGACACGAATTCATATGCGAATTGTGTCTTTAATTCCACTGTTATTTACTATTTTCTCCCAATATCCGAACCTGTTAATTTAAAATCCAAGCGTTTGATTCCTTATTTGATCTCAAAATGAATCGATGTTTCTGTTTCTGAAAACTATGAGAAAACTACAATTTTATTTGCAATCGACTCTGTAAAACGAGTGGCTACTTTTGGTACGGCCCATTTAATAATGGGTGATAACACCGCACCCGATAATCCGCCAGCATGGACTTCCACCGTACAAGTCATGATTGTTTTACCATTAACCTCTTCTGCGGTAAACTGACCGCTCCCGGTAAAATTATCGGATAAACCTTTTATTTCAAACTTAATATTCGAAGGTTCATTCCATTCCGTAATATTTACTTGCGCTCGTATTGTTTTTTTAATCCCTTTTACACTACCTTCAAATGTCCAAATAGATTCCTTGTCATTTATGATTTTATGTTCTTTGTAGGCTGGTACTGTCGTTGCCCACTTTTCAAGATCACTGACATAATCCCACACCGCTTGTACATCTACTGGAACTTCTACTGTATGTATTCCTGTTGCCATTCTGTTCCCCACTTTCCATACTCATGAATTGTAACTTTCCATTTCTAGAAATTAATTATTACATAAAAAGCTTAAACTTACATCAATAATGAGACATAGCTTTCTTACTTTCATATGGAGGAATGTTGGAAATGACCAAGTTTCGAAACCACTTGTTTCAAATACACCAAGTATCGAAAAAAGTTTTGTAATTATTTGCTTAACTTCAAAGCCATCGTGCGTTACATAAGTAATGGATGAGCTGCTTTTATAATCATCTGTGCAGGTTGATTTTTATTAGTGAATAACCATCCTGATTAAAGCTAAGTCTATAATTAAAAAAGTTAAACGAGGAGATCATTCATGAAGCCTTATCAAATAAATAACATGATTATTGATGATGAATTTAATGGTGAAGAGCATGTGACAACTAATTTTGCTTATCAAAATAATGAGTACAGCATTACTTTCAAAAAAGCAGACCTTGAAATCATTAATACTTGGATTTTTAAAGATGGTTCGTCCTTACCAGCGGATTTATCTGATTATATTATTGAATCAATAAGAGAAGATGTTAAAAAGAGAATATAGTCATATGATGCTGTTTAAACTCCATGTTTTATGGTTCGTTTTATGTGCAGCTAATCCATGTCAGCGAACAATACCTAGCAGTGCTCGCTGAAGCTTTATTTAAATTTCGTCTGATACGTAAAACAAGATTTTGTGATACGTCAAACGGACCTTCCCTAAAGAAAGAGCGCAATTCTTGCTGAAGAATTGCGCTCTAAATAGAATGATCAGTTTCTATGCTGGTTTGTAGAGGTTACTATTAAAACGCTAGGACGGTTCCAGCTCTTCATTTCTAATACAAATCTTAAATATTTGCTTTCAATTAGAGGTAAATTAAATTTTTTCCCCTTATTTAGCGGTCTACTTTATAGAAATTCTTTACCATCCATTATTCAAGAATGAAACGTGAGAACCGTCCCCATGTTTCATTGTAAAACAGGCTTTTTAGCAAAACGATCATATCGTAATGGGGTTGTTGGAATAATTGTTTCAGAGACCCCGCGAATCAATTCGTCAATTAATTTCCCTGTAACGGTCGCTAAACTGATTCCATCCCCTTCATGCCCTGCAGCAATGAAATACCCAGGAATTTCATCAACTTCTGAAACGATTGGCAAATGATCGGATGTCCATGGTCTAAAACCCGTATACGCACGGATCATCGTGAAATCATTCAATTTCGGATAGAAACGCATCGCTCTTCTTGCCATGGTTTCCACTACATTGATATCAATTCTTCCATCATACCCGACGAATTGGCGGCTGCTTCCGAGTAAGAAATTCTGGCTTTCCGTCGGCTCAAGCACTAAAGCGACACCGTGTTTCTCCGTTCTTTCATCGGCAATTCGCTCTCGGCCAAATTTGTTCATCAAGTAACCAAATTCCATGACGTTTCGCATCATGACCGGCTTTTGTCTGGCCCCGACCATAATATGTCCTTTTCTTGGAATAATTGGGATATCAAGTTCAAGCATTTTTCCGATGAAAGGTGCCCAAACGCCAGCCGCATTGACCACTTTCTTTGCCGTAAAGGTTCCATTTGACGTTTCAATAGTAAAATAATCATTCTTAGTAATATTTATGACTTCCGATTGGGTTTGCAATTGAAGTCCATACTGCTTTGCCTTCTCTATTAGCGAGTAGCAAAATAGATATGGATTGATAAGTGAGTCCGTTTCACATTCTAACCCGCCTGGAATATCATCTGCAAAGTAAGGGGATTCTTGCCGAAGATCCTCTCGATCGAGTAATTTGAATTTCAAGCCAGCAGCATTTTGAATGTCCACCCATTCTTTCGCCGCTTCCATTTCTCTATCATTTTCACAAACAAGCAAACTGCCAAGTGCTCGATATTCAAATGGCAAATCCAGTTCATGGCTCAATTCAATCATCAATTCCTGACTTTTCCAAGACATTAAACTATCAAACCCAGGGTCTTTATCCACAATTGTAACGTTTCCATCACAGCGTGAGGAGGTGCCGCTTGCAATATCATTTTTTTCGATTAACATACAATCGATCCCTGATTTTGCAACATAATAAGCGATCGCACAACCGACAATCCCCCCACCAATAATAGCGACTTCTGTATGATTTTTCTTTGACATTCCAAAATCCTCCTTATTTAAAATTGTTTCAGTTGAAGGCTTAGTTTGCATCTCTATACTCTTGAAATGACTTTTGAACCTTCTCGCGCCCTTCAACAATAGCTGGGTGGAATTGGATGGTTGCTGAATCACGGACTGATTTGACATCTTGCATGGCTTGTTGGATTTTGACTTCGTTTTTCGCAATCGAGTATCCCGCAAGTGATCCTTGTGCACGAGCAACTTTTGCACTTTCGATCCCTGTAATATTACCAGCGACATATAATCCTTTCAGAGGTGTTTCCATTTGTTCATTATGTATTGGAACATGACCACCTAACTCTTCGACATACTGGAATGGACAACCAACGACAGCCGCAAGCTCTGCAAGCGGGTAAAGTCCTCCGGCTATACAAACAAAATCGACCTCAATTGTTTTTTCACTGCCTGCAATGATTTCTCCATCAGGGGTAATATCGCACATGGTAACGGATTCTACTTTTTCTGTACCATTTATTCCAACGATCGCTTTACGAATATGGATGGGCATTCCCCACATTTTCACGCCGCCTTTAGGATAAAATTTGACAGCGAGATTACGCACCCAAGAAGCTTTCGCAAACTTACTTCCAAAACGAAGGAAAGCGGAAGGTGCCAAATGAGCTATGCGTACCAATCCATCCATAACCCGTCTTGGGTTGGCATGGTTTTTCGTGACAGAGTTAGAAACGGGCAGAGCCATACTATGTAATTTAATACCAGCAAGTTGGAGTTCACGGGCGATGGCTGCAGACAAGACATTGACACCAACAATAACACCTTTATTCCCCACGCGAACACGGTGTACGTTTGTCATTACTTGTGCTGCACCGATCGACATGACACCAGGAAGTGTCCAGCCGGGAATAGGGACAGATGTTTCCGCCGCACCCGTAGCAATCAATAGGTTTGTCGTGTTGAGAACGCCTATATTCGTATGAACCCCATAGCCGTGTTCTGTTTTTTCAATATGATGGGCAGAAACGCCACATTTAATTGTTGTGTTTAGTTTTTCTGCTTTATCTAGTAAAATTTGGGTTTCTTTAATGCCATTCCACCATTCCCCGCTTGGCTCTTGGTGAAGTTGTCCAAGCAGCCTGCCACCTGGCTTTGGAAATTCATCTATGACTATAACATTTAAATCTGACTCACGGCATGCGATTGCGGCAGATAAGCCAGCGGGACCCGCGCCGATTATGACAACATCATACATGTGATCCACCGACCTTTTTATCCATGTTCTTTTTCTCGTAATCCGCATAGGTGCGCGGCCATTCATCAGGTGTCGATGCAAATGGCGTTGGTTGTAATTGGCCACTTTCGATGACCATATTCTCTGTAATAGGTGTCATACATGCACGAACGCCTTGTGCTTGATTAACCGTGACACGGCACTCAAAGCAATGTCCAATATTACAATATATCGCTCGCGGTGCCCCACTTTGTTCATGAACACGGAGTTTCCTAATTCCATTTGCTAGAAGTGCCGATGCAATGGTATCCCCTTCAAAACCTGTATAGGTTGTCCCATCAAAAGTAAAAGTGACAGGTTTTTGGTTCTCCAATTCGCCTAGAACAGGATGATCTACTATTCGGTTCGTCTTCATTTCATTTGTCCCCCCAAAATAGATAGTGATACAGGTCTAACTGGCGGTTGGACTTTCATAGGTATATCATGTCCCGCTTTTTCGCCTGTGACTGCCTCTAATACAGCGTCTACTGCTGGCCTGCATGTGCGCCCACCACAATGCCCCATGCCAGCTCTCGTTCGCAATTTAACTTCACGAGCAGAGCAGTTGTATGTATTTACGGTATTTTCAATGTCATGTAAAGTTACTTCTTCACATCTGCAGATAATAGTCTGATCCATAGTCGGGTCTCCTCTCTTTGCTATCTTTGCGAATCATTTGTTTATATTTAATCTATTTCCAATTATCAAAATATTAGTGCCGGCAATCATCCTATTTTCGTAATTGTATACCTGCACAGCAACACCAAAAATTCAAGAGCCACTTCTTAAGCCTCACAACTATGTCCTTCTTGTCTTGTTGTTTCCAATTGTGTCCATAATTTATCTATGTCCTTTAAGGTATGTATAGTAAGCGCTGTCAATTTTCTAGACGATAGTTTTCAAGTTAAGTAAAGACGTATTGAAATCATTGGACTTTATCAATTGCAGAAGCATACAAAGGGAACCTTTTCAACTACTAAGTAAAAGGCTAGTAAAATAGTAAATGAACGAAAATAGGTTGCACTAAGAGCTTCTAGGATGATCGAAGTGAAAAAGATCTCCTGTAACTTTTACAATCTACCTAGACCTTCAAGTTTCCCTATTTCTAAAGATCTAGTTATATCTATGTAAGCAAATTGAGCAGGAACTCGTTATTTTTGTGTCAAAACCTCACCTCTTTTAGTTTATATTGAAGTAGTTTTAGCTCAGGATAAAGAACGAACGTTCTAAACACTAAACTATCGTTATTATAACATATATTCTGAAAAATTTAACTATTATGTTATATTTTTTTAAAAAAGTTTTTCATTAGTAAAATAGATATTGAATATTCCTGAGTTAGCCTTTTCTTTCGCGCTAAACCAATACTTTTGTTTCAAAACGATATGACTCTTTTATTTCTTAACAATAGTAATATAGGGTCAATATACGGAAATAAGTTTTGTATTAAACTAGTGTTATAGTAACGACATATTCTAAAAATTTAAGATTATATTTTATTTTATCCGGGGCGTCCCTGTTACTTCGACATCAATTAATTCCAAAAAAACGGATCTCTTGTTTCAGTTCGAAACATGAGATCCGCCCTTATTTTGATTGATGGATTCCAACAGTAATTAACTAGTACATTAAACTTAACGTGTTCTCTTTAGATTCTCTACTTCTTTACGTTCCAGTTTAATTACTTTTGTAACCAGCTCGATCCCATAAACCTTCTAATAGCATGTCAACTGTAATTTTTAATACCTCTATCTCTCCATGATTTTAGGCCATTTAAAAATTTGTTCTGCCTCATTTTGATCTAACTGCTTAATTCCCTAATCTTTTTCATTTAAGGATAAAGTGAAACTTCCATCAGTGGGTTTCTTGTCATCCACAGTGATGGAAAGCCACAGGCCAACAGTTTTCTGGTCAAGCAGGCGTTGCCTTAGACGTATTAGTCTGTGTTCATTATTTCGAAGCTTTATGGGCAATGGTTCCCCCACCTTTCTTCATTTATTGCAATTGGAATCTTGAGGTGGGGGTCTTACATCCCATTATCCTAATAATTTCTTTTATTTAACTTAAAATGAATATTTGTCCATTCCAATTAGAACTTGTTTACATAGCATGTACAATAGGTATTCCACTTGGAAAGGGAGTTATTTACGTGATATGTATCGGTTCTGTTTCAATACAAAATGTGAGTGGTTCTGCTAATGTTCAATTTGGCAATATTATTAACCGAGCTCCAAATAATTTATCAAAAACAACTGCAGGTGCAGGTGCTGAGAATGAAGGGATGCTCATCATTACTAATTCTGGTTTTAGTTTAACAATCACAAGTCCAACAACAGCTGGTACAGGAATTTCAGCACCGACACCACCAAGTATCACCATTCCTAGTACTACACCTGCAAACCCATTTGGTTCAGTCACCTCAAGCTGAACAATCTAAAATCATCGGTAAAGTGATCATTAGTTCAAGTATTTCGGGGCGGCACAGTGATCTTGCTGAGAGATTTTGATGAAACAGAATTGCGGAACAAGTACCCTTACCCTAAAAAGAGTCAAAGATAAAGGTATGATAGGAACTCCCAAATGAATATGCCAAAAAAGCCGTGTATCCCTTCTCAAAGGGGATATACGGCTTTTTTCATAGTTTACAGCTTTAATTGAATTAATAAAATCTGGGTCAAGGGATCTGTCCCTCTGACCCTATACGCTTATTTAAGCCCCTCTTTTTCCAAATAATCTTTTGCAACATCATAAGGTTTTTCACCTTCTACATTCACTTTGTAATTCATTTCTCTCATTTCATCGTCCGTTATTTTTCCAGCCAGTTGATTTAAAGCTTCTACCATTTCAGGATATTTTTTGGCTGTTTCTTCTCTTAATAAAGGTGCACCTTGATAAGGCGGGAACAAGTTTTGATCATCTTCTAACACTTTGAGCTCATAGTGGCGCAGCTCGCTGTCGGTCGAATAGGCGTCAACTAAATTGATTTCGCCGGATTCTACGGCAACATAACGTAGTTTCGGTTCCATTGTAACGAGATTAGGAACCTGAATCCCGTACAGAGATTGAATGCCCAGATATCCATCTTCTCGATCGGAAAACTCTAATGTAAACCCAGCTTTCACTTCATTTTCAATCGCTTTTACATCTGAAATGGTTTCTAACTCGTATTGTTCGGCAAGCTCTTTTGATACGGCCAATGCATAAGTATTGTTAAATTGCATCGGATCCAGTAAGACCATATTAAATCGTTCCATCAATCCTACTTTTGCTTGCTTATACACTTCCTCACGGTCGGTGCTCTTTGCGGTTTCTTTTAAAAACTCAGAAATCGCTGTACCCGTAAATTCTGGATAGAGATCAATGCTTCCCGATTGGAGGGCATTGAAAACAAATGACGTTTTTCCCAAGCCAGGTTTCAATTCTACCTGTAAATCTGTCTCTTCCTCAATAAGTATTTTATATATATTGATTAAAATTTCTGGTTCTGACCCGAGTTTACCAGCGATCACAATTTTATCGTCTTGATTGCTAATTAGCGGAGCCACCATGATCGTGAGAGCCAAAATCCCAACGATCCCAATTGAAATTAATGATTTTTTATAGGAAAGTCGTTCAAATTTTTTAAGTAAATAATCAAATAAGATCGCTAGTAATGCAGCTGGTATGGCTCCAAGTAGAATCAAATTCGAATTATTTCGATCAATCCCCAATAGGATGATATCTCCGAGTCCTCCAGCACCGATTAAGGCGGCTAGGGTGGCGGTACTTACGATTAATACCATGGCTGTCCGAATACCCGCCATGATGACAGGCATGGCAAGCGGCATCTCCACTTTGATTAATCTTTTCCTTGAGTTCATCCCTATCGCCTGGGCCGCTTCGATTAATGAAGGATCAACTTCCTTTATTCCTGTATATGTATTTCTTAAAATAGGTAATAATGCATAGGCAACTAAAGCAATGATGGCAGGCACTCTACCAATCCCGAATAAAGGAATAAGAATCCCTAATAGAGCTAAAGAAGGAATGGTTTGAATGACAGATGTGATTCCTATGATCCCTTCTGCTGCTTTTTTATGTCTCGTTATATAAATGCCAAGTGGAATCGCAATCAAAACGGCAATGAAAAGAGCAATGAAAGAGATCTGGATATGTTCCACTAAGGCATTCACGATCTCCCCTTTTCTATCTTGAAATACTTCTCCAAACTCCCTCATTTGCTAACCTCCTTTTTCGGTAGATTGCTAGATAAATAGTGGATAGCAGATCTACGATTAATAAAGCCAATTGTTTTCCCTTCATTTTCGACAGCGACTTGTTCATGTTCTGATAGGATCCCTAATATCTGTTCCAGTGGAGTTGACAAAGGTACCTGAACAGAAGATGTTTGTTCGATTTCTTTTTCGTTCACCGGTAAAAATAAATCCTCCAAATTGAAATCAGCTATCCTTTTATTTCCAATGAATCCTCTAACAAAATCGTTAGCAGGGTTGGTAACAAGTTCATGAGGAGTCCCGATTTGGACAACTTCCCCTTCTTTCATGATACAAATTCGGTCAGCAAGTTTTATCGCTTCCTCCATATCATGGGTTACAAAAACGGTTGTCTTTTTGAGTGTTTTCTTGAGTTCCAACAGGTCATCTTGAAGTTTTTCACGGCTGATCGGATCTAAAGCACTAAAAGGCTCGTCCATTAAGATGATTTTAGGATCCGCGGCTAGTGCCCGAATTACCCCTACTCGTTGCTGCTGACCGCCAGATAGTTCATGTGGTTTTCGGTTGGCATAGGTTCCAGGATCCAAGCCTACCATATTCATCAATTCCGTGACTTTTATCTTTATTTTTTCTTTTGGCCATTTTTTCATCTCAGGCACAATCGATACATTTTCTTCGATCGTCATATGGGGAAAAAGGGCTATCTGTTGAAGAACATAGCCAATATCCCACCGTAGCTTCTGGATGTCATACTCACTATTTTTTTTGTTCTTAATGTAAATAGTTCCATCTGATAGAGGTGTCAACCGATTGATCATCTTCAGTGTCGTCGTTTTTCCACAACCACTGGGCCCAATAAAAACAAAAAATTCCCCTTGTTTGATCTCCAGATCTAAAGATTGAACCGCAACCGTGCCATCTTCATACCTTTTTGATACATTCTCAAATTTAATCATCTGCATCCCCCTTACGTTCCTTGAACAAGCTGTTCGTCATCTACAATATGTACGTTTGAATTCACAACCCCCATTGTAAACCTTTCCATTCAGATCAGCATAACGAAGACCTTTTAAAAGCCGAAAATTTTAACAATGAATGCGAACACTAGAAAATAAGCCTCCCAGATCATCCTGGAGGCTTATTTTAGATTAACTTGAAATTGCATTTGATTCAATTATTTTAAATCGTAAATTTATAGACTGGGTCAGAGGTGAGCCAGAGGGACAGGTTCACTGACCCAACTGGCAAGGATGTTGTATTTAGTATACAGCGTAAAAGAAGTATGATGATGGTCAAGTTTTTATAACGGTCGCAAACTGTCCGGTTGTTTCCATAATTCTGGAAGGAGTTGTTGATACGGCTGTTGCAAAAAGCGATCATCAATGAGGACTATGGATCCATGGTCCTTTTCCGAGCGGATTAGCCTTCCTCCCGCTTGGAGAACCTTGTTCATACCTGGATTCACATAAGCATAGTGGTAGCCGTTTTTTCCTTGTTTGTTAAAATAATCCCTGATCAGATTTCGTTCAAAACTTAGCTGTGGCAATCCTACACCAACAATTACGACACCATTTAAACGATCCCCCATTAAATCGATTCCCTCAGAGAAAATTCCACCTAAGACCGCAAATCCTAGTAAAGTTTCATTTGAATTCGGCTTAAAGGCAGCTAAAAAAGCCTCTCTTTCTTCCTCGGTCATTCCTGTACGTTGAATCAGTGTATGAATCTCATTATTTTCTTGTTGGAACTGATCATATACGCTAAGCAAATACTGATAAGACGGGAAAAAGATTAAATGATTGCCTGGACGATTTTTAAGTAAGGTTTGTACGATTGAAACAATCTCAGTCTTTGTGTGATCTCGATCCCGATAACGAGTTGACAATGGTTTGATGACTACATCTACCTGTTCAGCAGAAAAAGGGGATGGAAGAGTAAGTTTGTAATCTTCTTTTTGCCCCCCTAAAATATCTTGATAATACGGGAGCGGCGAAAGCGTTGCTGAGAAAAAAACCTTGGAGCGAAACCCTTTCCCCATTTGATGAAGGGGTCTGGCCGGATTCATACAAAATAATTTAATGTGCAAATCACTTTTCTCTTTCTCCCCGTAAATAACGTAAGAATCATCAAGAAGTTCAACGACTTTCAAAAAATTCTTCACTTCATAGTAGGCATCTAATAGATTTGAGGATGGATCGGTCTTTAAAGCTTGTTCAGCAACCTCCATAAAAGGAAGGAGAAGCTGCTTCAATTGATCCTCAAGTTCATCCAACACAAACTCATTGTGTTCTTTCACCTTTTTTAATGCGATAAACCAAGCATTTATCTGTTTAGCAGAATGATAAATAGCTTGACTTGTACCTTTATATTCCTTCTTTAATTGAAGAAATGTCTTTTTATGTAAGGTAGCAGAGAACATCTCCCGACCTCGATCAACCAAATTATGTGCCTCATCAACCAATAAAACGGTTGACTTCTTTTGTTCCTCTATCAACCGCTTCAGGGAGACACGCGGATCAAATATATAATTGTAATCACAAATGACGGCGTCTACCTCATAGGCAAGATCGATCGAAAATTCAAACGGACAGATTTGATGCTTACGGGCATACTTTTCCAACACTTCTCGTGTGATCCCCTGTTCATTTTTTAAAATATCAAGAATGGCTTCATTTATTCGATCATAATAACCATTTGCATATTCACAAACCTCTTTTTGGCAAATGGTCTCATCTTTAAAACAAACCTTATCCTTTGCCGTTATCGTAAGGGAAGTAAAACAAAGACCACTCGAACGCATCTTGGTGAATGCTTCCTCAGCCGTTGTTCGGGTGATTGTTTTTGCTGTGAGGTAAAATATATGATCCAAGTGACCTTCTCCTATTGCCTTTACAGCTGGAAAGAGAGTTGAAATGGTCTTACCAATTCCAGTTGGAGCTTGAGCAAATAGACTTTTTCCGTCTAGAATGGACTTATATACGGCTCCTGCTAATTTCCGCTGCCCCGCACGGTAGGTTTCAAATGGAAAAGAGAGTGCTTTAATCCCTTCATTTCGCTCGATGCGGTGTTCATGCTTCTGGATGGCAAATGGCGCGTAACCTTCGATCATTTCTAAAGCAAACCCCTCTAACTCTGAAAAAGTGAATTTCTTTCGATAATAGAGTTTTTCATCTGATTCCACATGAACATAGGTAAGCTGAACTGTCATATCCATAAAGTCATGGTCTTTCGAATAGATATAGGCATACATTTTGGCTTGTGCCCAGTGAACGGGATACCCGTCGCCTTCCTTGTCAAGAGTATTAGAAAAGGATTTAATTTCATCCACGATTACTTCATCATCGTGAAACAAAAGCCCATCACAGCGACCATCTATTACGAAGGAAAGATGATGATGCGGAATTTCAGTTCGAAGGTAAACCTCTTTCTGGTCGGTTTCTTGGTACGTTTTTTGAATTTTTTGGTGAATTCTTGTTCCATCCAGTAACGTTGATGTGGAGCGAAACCGTGAATCGATGCTTCCGCTTTGGAATACATACTCAACAAGTGTCCGTACTGAAAGACGTATTTCATTTGACATCTAATCACCCCCTATTTCTTTATAAAAATTGAACAATCTCTAATAAAGCTGTCTATCTCTGTCCCAAACATGTACAGGCCATTGGGGAACTAGAAGTTTCAAAGTTGTTAAAAACTAATGGTGGGTAAGGATGTGCATAAATGGTGGGTAAGGATTGATTTCTTTAGGCGTACATCTTTTCACACCGGATTAATAAGTCCTATGGCCATTACTATAATAGAGATAAGTAATATCGGTCAATAATACTTTTCCAAGTTCAGCTTGGTAAATTCACATTTTTAAAGGTTACATAGGCTAACATTGTACTGTTTGGAAATTCTACTCTACTTTCAAAAACTAAAGGCTTCATTATTTTTATTCATAATTGTGAACGAGAAAGATTGGAAGTATATAATATAACAAGCAGTAATTAACTCATTTCAATGGTAAGAGAGAAAATATAGTAAAAATAATTTCATTCAAAATTAATAGGATTAAGATGATTAGAGTTATTATGGAGGATAATAATGAAGAAACTCATAAAAGTTGTGGCAGCTATCATCGAAAATGAACAAGATGAAATCTTATGTGCGCTTAGATCGCCTCTCATGTCTATTCCAAATAGATGGGAATTTCCTGGTGGTAAGGTGGAAGAAGGTGAAGATATTTTTTCAGCACTAAAACGGGAAATATACGAAGAGTTAGGGTGTAAAGCGGAAACAAATAATCAAGTTTTTAATGAAAATATTCACGAATATGACAACTTTACAATCCAACTTGTTTCAATAAAATGCAAGATTATAAAGGGCTCCCCCATTGCGAACGAACATTCAACGTTCATTTGGCTCAAACGGGAAAACTTAGAATCCTTAAAATGGGCACCAGCGGATGTACCTGCTGTTGAACAATTGATGAATGAAAAATAGTTGGTACAGGATCAGGGTCAGATCCTTACTGATTACGGCCTTTGAAAATGTATCATCATTACATAGTTTTTTACTGGGATTGAAATTGCGTTTAACGATAATATTGATTTTCTCCTTATTTTAACTAATGGTTGAGAGAATATATTACTTTATTCCATAACCGGACGATATGGTGAATAGCAAAGGCCTAAATCTTCACTTAAAAAGGATGATTTAGGCTTTTTTACTTTCACCTTTTTAAAATATTCCCCTATTTGTAAACTCAGTGGTAACAGATAAAAGCTATGACTATCGCTGATAAAAGAAGCGTAATTGCTGATTAAGTTGTTGTTTATAAAGTTCTCAAACTATTAATAACCTACTGCTGCAGCACCATGAGCCGCTTGTTCACTAGTGAAACCTTCGAATATAAGTTGGTCAATTAGGCCTTGCTTTGAGAAACTTGTGAAGTCTAAATAGTTCTGAGCCGATTTAGCCGCTTGCTCCATCCAATCTACTTCGATATTATCAACTGCAAAGGTGGCATCTTCTTTAGAGTACCCTTCAAATTCTAGCTGCTCAATTAAACCTGTACGTGAAAATGCTGTAAAATCCAAATAATTTTTAGCTTGTCGAATAGCATTGCTTTGCCCCATTGAAAGCTCTGGGCTTTTTTCTGGTTTTACCACTTCTTCAGTAGGTTTAGATTCTTTTACAGGCTCCTCTATAGGTTTCACGGGAGCAGCCTCTTCTTTAGCTGGCTCTGGTACTTGCTCTGTTTTTGCAGGGGCGGCTGTCTCCTCTGGTGTTTGTTCCGTTTCTGCAGGCTCGGTGGCCTCCTCTGTTACTTGTTCCGTTTCTGTAAGCTCGGTGGCCTCCTCTGTTGCTTGTTCCGTTTCTGTAGGCTCGGTGGCCTCCTCTATTGTCTGTTCTGTTTCTACAGGAGCGATTGTTTCCTCTGCAGAAGAATCTACTGGTGTTTCGGTCGTTCCTCCGCAGGCAGAGAGAACTAAAGCAGCTGAAATAATAATAGAAGCAGTAATCAGTGACTTTTTCATGATCATTTCCTCTTTTCTTTGCTGTTTTTTTATAAAAAAAAGGCGAGTAAAAGTGCCAACCTTTGCTTAAAACTTAAGCCCACTTATAAACTTACTATCTGTTAAGGTAATATCACATAATCTCTAAGTCTATTATCATAGTTATATAGCCTTATTATAACAGTTTTTTTGAAGAAAACGGTTACATATTAGTGAATATTTAAAATTAACCTTGCTGTTTTCAAGGAGTTAAATACAAGTGGACACACATATGAAACGTCACTCCAGATTTTCATTCCAACTCCAAGATTTCCTTAAAATACTCATATGTTTCTCGATCTTCAACATATAGTAATGTCGCAATTCTGCTGCGGGTAAGGAGTACGCGGAAACAGTTTATGATAAAGACTTTTCGGATCTCTTTTTCTGTAAGGTACGGTACTTTCTGACGTATTAACGGATTTCGATCAAGCACTTCATTTACTTTTTTGCAGTAGTTTCTAATTTGATAGATCTCCTTGTGTTCGTCAATGACCCATTTTCCATTGCGGATTTTTAATAGATTCCCCAAATAAGGATGGGATAATCCAGTTCCAACCCTTGACAGTTAAATTGACCCGCAAACGACTTTAATTGATTGCTATTTTGTTTAATATAAAAATCATAAAGATTTTGATTAGAAATTTCCCGGATAACCTCACCATTTATTTGATAACTACTAATGCCGTTGCTATATCTGGCATCAAAGCTACACATTATGAATCCTTTAGAAAAAAGGTCCTCAACCGAATCAAGGGATGACTTTGATGAATTAAAATCATTGAAGAGATAATAAGCATCTTTCAAATTTCTAGCAAGACTTTTAGCCCGTGTTTTATTTCCATCCAATAAGGCTTCTACAAACGGCAATGCTTCTGGACTGTAATGGTTTCTTTTATTTTCCTTTAGTTTTAAGGAATGATTAATTTTAAGATTTACGGTATCCCCGCCTAGTTGAATAGCCATTTCTTGATCTGGAACAAACACATTCACCTGGATATCTCGACTTCCTCTATGAATGACATCACAAAGCTGGATAATCGCTTTAATAATAGTTTCCTCGCCATCTTCTTCCCCTAAATAAATTTCTTGACCTGATCCCATGAGAAATACAATCGTTTTACTCTTCTTTTTTTGTATCATGGAAACAACTAAACTATGTAAAATGATGTAAACCTCAGAGACATCCCGTTCAATGATATAATCGATATATTCTCTCGGATGATTGGCCCTTTTATCAATAGCCATTTGCAATGGATTCCACATTCTTTGGGCTTCGTCGATGATTAATAGATCATTGTGAATGCTGGGTTCTTGGACCCTTTGATCACCATCTCGATACCTTCTACAGAAATACTTAAGATCATAGATATTATGTAGAGAACCGACCGCAGCTGCCTCAGCGCCACCAATTCTTTCTTTTCGAATCATCTGTTTAAAAATTCCCGCTAAGTTTCCATTGCCTGTTACATATTTGGCTCCCTGATCTAAATATTTTTCAAGAAGCGCAAAACCTGTTCCCGTTTTCCCTGTACCTGGAGCACCTTTAATAAATATTAAGTTAAGATTATTCCTTTTTGTATCTTCCGCTAACTCATCAATGATTTGCGAGCAAGTGGCAACATTTTCTGTATCCACGTACATTTGCTGTAGAAGTTCCCTCTTTAAAATATCCTTCATAACCCCGACTGTTGTCAGATCTAGTTTCTCATTAAATTTAAGCCATTTTTTTACTTGATCTTCTCTTGCTGGACCATTTATTTCCTTAACGACATCCCTAAACTCATCGGCCACTTTTATATAATCTAGTTTTTCATTTCTTCCAGCCATGACTGGATTAGTATAAATGAGATATTTTTGAACCTTGAACTCAGGACTTCTTTGCGCTTCTTCCCAAATATTTTTATTACACAAAGTGACTTTGTTATAATATCCGTTGACTTGAATTCGATGTCTCTTTAGTGTTTCCTCGCGAGGATCCTGACCACTTTTGAATTCTAAAATCATGTATTTGTTTTTTGTGAGAATCACAGCATCTATCCAGGTTGAATCAAAAATTTGATATTCGAAATAAATGTCGACATCATGAATAAGAGCCAAATTGGCTTCAGTGAAATATTTTTTCAAAAATCGTAAACTATCCACCCATGATAGAATCTTTTTTTGATCTTCTTCTGGGCACTCTTCAAATCTAGTATATTGTTTACGCTCTGTATGCCAATAGAGGTCGCGAATAAATTGCCCTTCCGTTAATTGCAAAAGGTTTCCAATCTTATATTTTGTTTCCATTAAAATTGTTCACCTTCTTTCATTTCATTGATCTGTTGTTGCACCTTTTTCTTTAATTCTTCAACATCAGTTGGATCATCAACAACATGCATTTTATCGTGGCAATTCGGACAAAGTGCGATTGTGTTGGCAATGGAATCTTCTCCTCCACGAGATAACCATTGGATATGGTGGGTATGAAGATGTGGTTCTCCTTTTTTGTTAAGAAAAGGCGCCGGTTTTTCACACAGTTGACAAACCCCATTGGCCCACCGCTTCGCAAACTCGGATACATATGGATCCCGTTCATAAGTGATAGAAGTAATTTTCCTTTTTACACGATGATGGATAATTGTTTTTGCTCGAGCGGCTAATTCTGCGTCATTAAGCTTTTTAGCCTTTTTCTTGCGAAGCTCTTGTTTGGTTTTTATCCACTTTTCAGGAATCGCTACATTCTGCTTCTCCCCCTTTAGTTGTAGAGGGAATACCCAAACTTGACGATGTTGACCTAAGGTGTCTACTTGCTTTTCTTGATATGGCTTTCCCGCTAATTCAACAATGCCCATGTACACATATTTTTGAGGTTCAAATACTTCAAATAAATGAACCTCAACACCATTTGAATTTGATTGGGCTAATGTTAAATTTTGGGAGGTTAACGTTTGGTCTCCTTCCCTTCCCATCCCCGTATAGTGAAGGATCGGGCCTTCCCAACGATCTTCATATAATGCCTTAGTATGATCAGACACTAGTACAAGTGTATTGGTTTTATGGGAACGGCGCATCCCTCCTTGGGGCGCACATCCAAATACCTTTGTAATGTCTTCATTATTTAAAATTTTTCCTAGTTTTATTTGAATCGTTAACAATGGTTTCACTCCAACTTTTTGTATTTCGATTATTATTTTTTAGGTTTCTGAAAATGACTAACAAAAGAAAAATCAATGAACTTATTATAATTAGGGGATACAATTTAGGAAGGTATAGCTAGATTTTCAGTTTTCTTAGCATTTCTTGGTCTGAATTTTATTAGTATTATTTAACTGACTACTTTTTTCGTCTCTTAAGTTTAGGTAATTTCTTAAAATCTGTTTAGCTAATTCATTAAAAATACATCTTTTTAAACAATTCAATGACTCAGAAAGTATTATAGTACTATTGTAACAGGTTTGTTGATTAAGACGGTGATATATTTTCGAAAGTCATTGAAAGTCTAGAATTCATATAGAAATAAAAGGTACCATTTTCCATATTTCTCCACCAGATATGATATATTTATGATAAAATTACTAGTTATTTGTTACGGAGGGGAATCTTTTGAAAAAATATGTACTATTTATACTATTAACCATTACCTTGATAGTAAGCGCCTGCTCTAACACCCAAGAAACGGCTTCTAAGACCTCAGCTGAAAAAGAAACGGAAAATCCTGTACAACAAGAGCCCTCTACTCAGAATAAAACCGAAGGAACGAATTCACAAGAGGACCAAGAAGTAACGGCAAGCCCGAAGGATCTCTTTGATATTCAACTAAACTCGAAATTAAATACAGTAAATTTAATAAAACCTGGCGAGAAGCCGATTGTTTTATCAGACCGAGATCCTTCTGAACCGGTGAAGTCACCAAATGGCAAAAAGGCTGCCTACCTATCCCCTTTTGGTTGGGAGGAGTTAAGTGATCTTTTTATCGTGGACCTTCAAGATGGAAGCCAACATGTCTTGGTCTCTACGGACTATGAAAATAAACCGAAGGATGTCATTTGGGAAGATGATGATCATGTGCTAGTCATCATAGGCTTTCCACATGGGACAATCATAGAATAAATGTTGAAACTCATAAAAGAGAGGTCGTCGCCGAATTCAATAAAGATATTCAGATAACGGATCTCCTTCGTATAGAAGATGGCATTCTGTATTATAGCGGCCTCCAATACACGGATGATATCCAAAATGAGTATAAGGATTATGCTAATCAAATGACATTAAAAACGGAAACGAATCCAGAGAAAAAGGACAGCGAGGCAGCGCTCGAAGAAGAAGTGACAGAATAAGAGGAAGTTGTTGAATCCACGACTTATCAGAATGCTCGTTATGGATTTTCTGTTGAATACCCAACAAGCTTTACAATGGCACCGCAACCTTCGAATGATGATGGTCGAAAATTTTATAACGAAGAATTCTCGATTGTCGCCTATGGGAGTTCTATTAACGTAATCAAATAAAGTGAAACTTCCATCAGTGGGGGGCTTACTGCCCGTTAAGCCTGACAAGATGAAAGTAAGAGAGGAAGATAAGGACTTCGGAGATTTTTTTTGATGATGTCGGTGACGAGTATTGATAAAAATAATGAGGATTGCCGAATAGTAATGTAGGTAGATTCGCTGTCATGGCGATACATGATGAATAATCTATAAAATAAAAGCCTAAATCACTATGATTTAGGCTTTTCTAAGGAACGCCATGCATGGGTATAAACTTTAGGGTTTCAGTCCCGAACCGCGAAGGTGGAAGGAAAGATTTTACTTTTACCCTGGAGGTATGATGGATACATGAAGTGCTATTTATGACTTACTTAGTGATAAGTAGCTGAACCATCAAAAGTTAGTAGAGGTCATATTATAAATAGGTCTAGATAAATTTGTAAGGACGGAACAATTAGTAGAGAAAAGCCCCTTAATAAACAGTAAGTCATGTGAATATCTTTTAAATGTTTTGTTTGTATCTCAAGAAATGTTCATGATGATATCTTATATGCGATCAGTATATATCTTCAAACTCAGACTTACTATAATTAAATGCTTCCTTTTTAATAAACCGCGCACAATTTAAACCAATCATTTGCGATGGGAGGGAAGTATTTCCATCTGGTAAAATAGGAGAAATAGAAAGGTCTGCAACTTTTAGGTTTTTAGTACCAAAAACATTTAGATACCCATCAACAACTCCCTCTTGAATACTTCTAGCCATCCTACATTGTCCGCCAAAATGAAAAATATTTCGATACGTTGCTCTAACATATTTAGCAAGCTCTGCTCTTTTTCTCGCTTCATTTTTTATTTCAAAGACATCTTCCGAAGGATATACTACTTTATAAATGCCCTGAGGGTCTAGTTGTTGCGCCTTCTTCATAATATTGTAAATATTAATATACTGGTCGATCATAAATTCTAAGTCATTCTGATCTTGCAACGGATTGAGGTTAACGGATGGATAAGCTTCAGGATCACTGTGAGCAGCCAGAATCGTTCCTCTACTTCTCGGGTTATTATCAAAAGGGCCAATACTCATGATATTTGTTCTTTTATTTCTATTAAATGCCCAGTTGTTCGTAAAAACAACTGATGGAGGCAGAAAAGAAGGAGTTACACTGCTATAAATTTGAAGGCGTCGGCCTCCCGTTTTACCTTCTCCTTTATGGGCACCTAATGGAAATGGTAGGTCAGGGTCAGCCTGCATTAATTCTAAAAGACGACTCGTTTCCACTTCAACTCCCACTCCACCAGTGAATTGAGCTTGGAAATTATGTCCCACATTTGGGCTCTCTATCAGTGTTGGTACACCAATTTTAGCTAGATCAGTAGATCTTCCAATCCCAGAACGTTGAAGGATGACCGAAGAAAAATTTCCAGCAGAAAGGATAATTCCTTTGTTTGCATAGGCCCTTTCAGTTATTCCATTCTTGACATACTCAACACCGACTGCCACATGAACTCCTCTATTTTGTTTAAAGAGAATTTTATTTACGGTTGTTTTTGCGAAAATGGTTAGCTGTCTTCCACGAACCCCAAATTCATCGGGTTGGAACTCATTTCCTGGCGTAACCACATCATTTCCTAAATATCCAGTTGCTGTTGATGAACGAATAAATTTTCCGTTCACCCTTTTGTTCATAGCCTGTGATTTAAAAAATGTGCAATCTTTTATACCAGTATTATAATCTTCAACAATTGGAATATTCAATACTTCTGACGTTGCCAGCGCCAATATTTTCGTTAGTCCATTCTTGCGTTCAGGAATAATTTGTTGTCTAACGTGAATGGGCCCTTTTGTTCCCCGTTGATCTGGCTCTTGTGATTTACCTGTATACGTCTCGTTCTTTTTGAATAAAGAACTAACATGATCATAATTCCATTGAGGTCCAACAAGTTCTCCCCATTGATCATAAAGTTCACGACTTCCTCTAACTGCATACATGGCATTATGTTCAGAGCTTCCGCCAATTGCTCGACCACTTGAAATCCTTAACTGACTATTAATATTTGGTTCTATTGTAGACATGACATTAAATGAGTGTCTGTTATCAGTTGCCAACACGCCTGAGCCTGCGTTGGAGGCGCTGCTTAACTCTTCTCTCATATTAGTCCCTGGCTCAAGTGTGAGTACAGAAGTCTCGAAATCATCTGATAGTTCTTTTGCGACAACCCCTCCGGCAGTTCCCGCGCCAATGACTATAAAATCATAGACATTTTGTTTTTTGTGATTTTCCTTAGCTTGAGATTCCATTGTTGAATCATTAATGGGATCTTTTTCAATTTTGGGTACCCAAACATCTTTTTGATTAAAAAAATTAGGTTTCATTCTTCCCATAGATACTACTCTTCTTTTTGATCCACTTTTTCCTCCCATAAAATCACTTCTCTCATAGTTTTAGAAATATCAAATCTTCAAGGACAGTGTATGATTTTTTAACCATAAGCGTAGGGGCAGAAACCTATATTTTTTAAATGAGTGTAAAAATTGGGTAGGAACTAAAATCTCATCCTTTAATCTACAATTTGATCTGCTCTGTTAGAGCAGCCATGTTTACCGTTTGGGTCTATAATGAAAAGCACATGGAAATCGGGGATGTATTGGGATTATTTCAGTACCTGACCAGCAATATGCATATGCACATGTACCAATAAAAACCTGCATATTTTTTTACAGGTTCGGTTGGCGGGAGGATAAACGCTAAAAACAATACAAACAACAAAATAATTAACATATGTTTTAACAGTTAATTATCAATATGAATGACAAATAAAAAAGCTCAGATTTTTTTCTGAGCTTTTTTTGTGTAATATTTACCAACCTAATTGAATTAAACCCACGCATTAGTAAAAGAGTGACACTAATAAATTATACAAAGAATGAATGATAATTACTGACCAAAGAGAATTACTTTTCTTATATACAAACCCAAATATAATACCCAATGCAAAAGCTGTTATTGAGGAGCTTAAAATATAAGGGAATTCAAATAGACCTTTATAAATACAAAGAGTAAAGATGTAATTGTATTTGCTACCCAAAATTTAAAAGAACCCATAAGTTTCCTTAATAAAAAACCCCTAAAGACAATTTCTTCAGTTACCCCAACTAATAGAATAGTATTAAGCCATTCGTTAAAACCTATTCGAAAATCGAAATTACTATTTAAAATAGTGAAATGTAAATTATAATATCCCGTTCGATGTCACGGTCATCATCACTGTTTTGGATCCAATCGAACTTGGGAAACATTGTATATACTAAAAGGATCTTCGAGTAGGAGATCCTTTTTTGTGCGGATAAAAACCTGAATTGTTTAATCATAGAAAAAGAGGGTAATCCTTTTGTAGAGACTAAAATGAAATTTGAATAAATAGCCAGGAGGAATCAAGATGAAAACTTATTATCTATTAGAAAATGAATATGGGGAACAAACAAAAGTATCAGACAGAGCTTATGCAATAGAATTGAAGTCATACGGATGGAAATTAATCACGACTTTTGCACAGCCGAATTGATAAATTCATTGAATAAAATAAACAACTTTCTCCCGTCCTTTTAATTCATTAGCACACATAAAGGTAAAGCTTCAAAGGATTTTGTTCTTTGTGGTTTTACCTTTATGTGTGTTCACTTAGAATGATTTCTGAAGTCTACATCTCTAATACTTCCTTTGTTCAATTCCATCCATAGACCCCACTTGGTGTGCATTATCAAAGGAAATTTCAACCGATACATCACTACCGTACTATTCAAGTAATTTTTTTCAATAGTTACAGCCACAAACCACTTCTGCCACATACTATTCACTTACAGTTTACATAATGGATCTTACAAGAATTTACCCAAACCAACATCCTCTACTATTGTTCCTCCATAGTTCTATGATTCTATTCTTTTACTTCCACAGACTTGAATTGAGATGCCTCCAAGGCTGTTCGTATTGTATTTTCTATACCTTCCTGATTGTAAAAAACTTTGTTAAAAGCCATGGTCCTTGCGTAAATCCCAGTGTCAATTGCCATGCACCTATGCCCTGTAATTCATATTCACGAATAAGTAACATTTTAGCTCCGATGCTTCTTACATCTTCAAACCAAACTTCATGCGTTAACCCCTGTTGGTCTTTATAACGAAAAAAGGGAGACTCAAATTCAGTTGAATATTGGATTGGTGATTGGTGTATCCTGGCTGTTTCCGCAGCATTTTGATTTGAAATCGCTGCCGCAATACTTCCTGGACGGTACGGAATGATCCAATCGTAACCGTATAAAGGTACACCTAAAATAATTTTTCTGCTAGGCACATATCTTAAAGCAAATTCAACCGTCCTTCTAACTTCAGTAATGGGAGCTACAGGGCCTGGTGCACTTCCTGCATGGTGCCAGTCATAAGCCATAATAAACATAAAATCCACTACTGAACCAATCCCACCATAATCATACCCTTTTAGCCATGGTATATCTTCGTTTGTTTTTGCAGGAACCGCAATCGTTAATGTACGACCTAATGGCTGTAAACGATCTCTTAATTCTCTTAGAAAACCCGTAAAAAGATCTCGATCTTCAGCCGTAACCCGTTCAAAATCAATATTAACTCCACCATACCCCCTGTTAGTCACTAAAAAAGAAATATTATTAACAAGGTTCGTTCTTGCTGTAGGATTGTTTAATACTTGATGAACTAGTTCAGGACTAAAACCGGCAGGTGTTAAATTTGTGATAGTCACAAGAGGTCTAACGCGATAGTTCCAAGTTGTTTGAATAGCAGTTAAATCATTTAAGGTGTTTGCTATATCTCCATTACTCAGAAAGTGATATTCAAAAATGGATATGGATGTAGAGTAAGGGGCGAAATTTCTTATTAAAGCCTGGTCCAAATCTGGACTTCGAACAGCATAGTAGTTTAGCCCTGATGCAAGATAATTGGATATATTAGGAATTGTGAGCCTTATTCCTGGTTGGAGCGCAACCGGATTAACAGTAGGATTAGCATTTGTTAGTTGTTCTAAAGATAAGTAAGATCTTCTGGAAATGTCTATTAAAGTATCCCCAGGTTGAACAATATACGTATATAATGGAATAAGCAAGGCAAGACCCGGAACAAGATTGGTTTCTTCTAAACCATTGACACGGCGAAGCTCATCTATGGAAATTCTATATCGATTACTAATTGTAAATAACGAATCACCTGGTTGAACCTCATGAAAAAACATACTTATCCCCCAATCCAAAAAGCTGTAGAATATGGTATTTTCCGTTATTTCTAACTTATATAGTCTATAAATTATTTTATCATTTTAGAACCCGCAAAAAAGGAACAGCGATTGCTGTTCCAATTTCGGCAAGCTATTTATTCAGTCGGTCTAGGCCCCGCATCAAGACCGGAACTTTCTGCTGTTAGGATGGGGCGAACAGTTAGGTCTTCCGTAATACGAATCTGACAAGATAAACGTAAATTATCTTCAATGACTCCCTCGATCCCCTTAGTCTGAAACGCCTCTTTTTCAATTACGGTAAGATCACAGTAGTTACCTGCGAGTATTTCTACTCTACAGGTTGTACATTTTGCCTGTCCTCCACAGCGATGAAGAATATGTATGCCTTGATCCTCCAATGCCAGCACCAGCTTTTTTCCTTCTTCCACTTCAAAGGTTCCATGTCCTAAAACGTTTATATAAGGCATTTTTTCTCCCCCAAACTAAAAGTATTGTACAGTTGCTAAAAAACCTCTAACATAGTTATGACCTGAAGCGGATAAAAAAAGACATATCTTTATCAATAATAGAGACCTGAACGTTATGGAATAAATAAGCATATGGTGGCTGTTTTTTACCTTCTTCCCGAAAAGGTGGGATAAAGACTCTTCCGATAAATTCCTCCTCGTTACATAAAGTTTGGGTGCTTCCTTATGCAAGAAAGCCGTCAAAGCAAATATAATAATCGACGTTGTATATCGATAATTAATGGAAAGGATTCAAATCTCGGAGCTTTCGGATGGTCGATCCTCCACCTCTTGTCATGAATTTACCACTTATTGTCAACGCGATTACCATTGAAGTAATGTCAACAAAAATAGATTTTGAGAAATTAATAAAAGTCTAATTTCTCAACATTTTTACCGAGGAATTAGACTAATTGGTATTCAACAATCTTCTTGAAAAATTAACATGACCTCTTTTAACTAAGGTTGCGGTGTAAGAAAGCCCTTTAATGAAAAAGCGTACTTGTCCATTGTTACTAATTAAGATGATGGTTTCGATATAACAACTTGGTTCATTAATAGTAGAAGTGGTGGATTAATCCATTAAAAATTGCAATCTGTACTCACATTAATTCGTGTTTTTTATAAGGTAACGCTTGGAAAACGCAAATTTAACATCAACAAAAATCCATATTATGAATAGACATGTTTAAATACCCAATTTTTAAAGGATTGATATTCTTGTTCTTTTAATGGCTCCGGGTAAGACATTAATACAAGTGAAACCGGACTTTGCTCTTTTGCGAGTGCTGGCTGAAAATACCCCCACTGACTAAGGATAAAACCATTCCGTTCATAAAAACTAGCTCGTCTTTTTTCAATCTCTCCCTCTGGTGGTTCGATTTCAAGCACGATAGGTTTTTTCTGCTGCTTAAGAAATACTTGGAGTAGTTTCGACCCTAAGCCACCATTTCGAAAGCTCGCTTTAACAGCAAAATGCTCTAGGAAGATAAAATGTGGGCCTTTCCATGCGGCAAAAAAAGCAGCAAGCTCATGATCTTTTTTATAAACATAAATTTGATAGTTAGGATGAGAAAGTAATGCACGTTGTGTTTGGTAGGGCCTATATTCATCACTAGGAAAAGACTCTTCAATTAATTGATAAAGATCTTCAAATTGTTCTTCTTGTAAAATCGTTAGCATATGATTCTCCTTGACCTATTATCTTGTTGTTTTTCATGGAACTTCATTGTTATAGTCTAGCGTGACGTGCAATTATTTTTCTAAGTACTTATCTTCAGTTTCACTCCATTCTAAAGAGTGTTTAACGAATGCCTTCATTGCATTTGATTGATTTAATCGGCTACGGATGGCAAGAGCAGTTGTGTGCTTAACCGTTGTCTCTAGTCGTACTATGGCAATATCGGTTTGGTTAGAAAACTTGGCTTCTCGCAATGTGATTAACGAAACTCCTAATCCCTCTTCAACTAGTCCTGCAATGATATCAATTTGACTGCTTTCATATGTAATTTTGGGTGTAAAGCCTGCTTTTTTACAAGCATCCATACAAATTTGATACAGTGTACTCGCTTGATTTATAAAGATAAAGTTTTGATTTGCAGCTTCAGATAGGTTAATCGAGCGTTTCTTGGCAAACGGGTGAGATTTGTGGGTAATTAAAACCACTTCATCTTCAATCATCGGATAAGTTGTAAATGTATTTAAAGGATTCATATCAACAGGAAGAGCAATAATAGCCATATCTAATTTTGATTGCTTGAGAAGATCGATCAGTTCATTTGTCAATTTCTCTTTAATTTCTAACTGAATTCCTGGATATTTTTTTTGAAAAGAGGTAAAAAGTGAAATGAGTCCCCTACTGCTATAAACAGGAATAGTACCTATTGAAAGACTCCCATGTTCAATTAAGGTGAATTCCTTCATTGCAGACATCATATTTTCATATTCGGCAATAATGCGGCTGGCATATTTTGAAAACTCTTGACCAGCAGCCGTCAGTTTAACGTTTCGCGTCGTGCGATCAAACAGTTGAACCCCGCCCAGTTCTTCTTCCACTTTTTTTAAGCGT
Organism: Niallia sp. XMNu-256; assembly: GCF_036670015.1. Classification (NCBI taxonomy): domain Bacteria; kingdom Bacillati; phylum Bacillota; class Bacilli; order Caryophanales; family Bacillaceae; genus Niallia; species Niallia sp. XMNu-256. The sequence continues at coordinate 1,834,002 of NZ_CP137636.1, read as the reverse complement.
TTGGATAATGAAGACTGTGATATCGAGACTTCATAAGATGCATTCGTTAAATGTTGATGTTTTACAACTGCCATTACATATTTTAATTGTTCAATATCCATAATCTAAATCCCCTCCTATTTATTCCATATTGGAATGAATAACGTGTTAATCGGAATTGTTTATACCATTTATATAAGGTAAATTAACTTTAGAAGCAGTTATCATTACACTTCTTTGCAACTGTATACCCGATCAAATGATTGTAAATCTACGAAAATATAATTAAACAGATAAATCTTTAATTACAAAAGGGAGAGGGTTAAATGATTCGTTATAAAAAATTAGGTTATGTTGTGTTAAATGTAACAGATCTTGATAAATCAGTTAAGTTTTATGAGGATATTGTTGGAATGCAATTTGTTGAACGCCAAGGTGAAATTGTATTCTTAAGAAGCAGTAGAGACCATCATAATTTGATTCTTGAACAAGCACAAGAAGCAGGTTTGAAGAGAGTTGCTTATGAACTTGAAAAAGCTGATCAATTTCAAGGTGTTTTCGATTATTTAACAGAAAAAGGTTTAGATCCAGTAGAATTAAGCGCAAAAGAAACACAAAGTTTGGCTCAAGGTAGAACATTGCGATTTAAAGATCCGCATTTAGGCGTAACCTATGAATTCTATGTTGAAATGATGCAAATGGGGTCACCATTTGTTCCTAAAAAAGCAAGAATCACTAGATTTTTACATGTTGTATATGAAACAAATAAATTTGATGAGCTATTAGACTTTTTCACTAATACTTTACACTTCAGGGTATCCGATTTCTCTGGTAGAGAAACGGCATGGGCATGGTTAAGAGCGTTCCCTTCACCCTATCACCATGACTTTGCCCTTACGAAAGGTTCTGAAAATAAATTGAATCATCTTGCTTACCAAGCTGAAAGGGTTGATGATATTGGTATTCAAGTGAATCGATTGAATGATGCAAATGTTCCCATTCTTTTCGGACCAGGAAAACATCATCCATCTAGCAGTATTTTCCTTTACTTTGCTGATCCTGATGGCTTAACGCTTGAATATAGCCAAGGGATGGAGGAATTCCCGGAAGAAGGAGCAAGGGAACCACGTCGCTTGGAACCAAGTAAGATCACACTTGATGAATGGGGAGGAACTCCGGAGCCTGGTTGGGGGAAACATGGTAAGTTGATCATTGAGGATCATGAAAAGGTCAATCAATAAAAGTAAAACCTCCATCAATGGGGGTTTTCTTTCCCCCCACTGATGGTTAGTCACGCAGAGCCTGATTGATTTATTAAGGGCTAAAGCCAAAAAATAAATCTAATTTCACCATTCAGAGTTTTACAGGCAGTTAATCCCCCACCTAGCTTCTTTTTAGAATTTAAAGGTGAATGTCTTCCTGCCTGTTAAGCCTGATTAATGGTAGTAAAGGGATACGAAACCACTCAAGTACCTTATAAAATAACAAGATAAACAGTTAATGATTGTAAAAATATAAAATGGCTGCCAAAGATTACTAGACAGGCTTTTTGTGAAATTTAATTACCCGTTATTTTAATAACTGATTAACTTTGTTTTCGTCTTCTAAATATTCTTGTATAAGTTTTCTAAGTTCATCCTCGTTTTGGACCTTGCTTAATTCTTTACCATACCATTCTTGTAGATTTTCTCTCTTAATTGTATATTCACGGATATCGGAATCAAATGTTACCCAATCAACATTTTTAACTAATGTAAATAAAATTGTTGCATTGGATATCACTGTTTTTTTGTACTCTTGCTCTGATCCTATCCAATCATAAATTAAGGTTATTCAATACGGTTCTTCATTTGTTTTAAGTTCAAAACCGTTTAAATGCTCTGCACCTGATATTTTGATTAGCAATGTTTCCTATTGTACTGTTATCACCAACGAACGAATCTTTAAATTGAAAAATATCATTCTTTATATTTGTGTCAAATGAATTACACCCATTTTAAAAAAGCATTACCAATAGTGATAAGAGCAAAAACTTAATCATTTTTCTCAATTTTATTCTTCCCCTTTATAAACTACGCACTATATAAACATACCATAAAACCCAAACACTTTGTTAAAGTATTCTGCCCCGTTTGTTCAATAAGGAATTTAACAAGAAAGGCGGTTGACTGCCTGGATCAACGCACCTTAAAATTCAAGTGTAATATTTCACTATTCTAATAATAGTAAACTAAATTAAACAATTCATAATCAATGACAATGCTTAAGAATATCAAACCAATTCCACAAAAGTCCGTTAACCCTACTTGGTCTAAAGAATGTCATCCTTCTTTGTAATCAATCATTTCCTTGATATAGTTAGTGTCCATTTCATCAATTTTAAAATATTCTACTTGGTCCCAGCTTTCTCCACTACGTTCAGCAATTATGGCACCTTCATTAGTGAACCATACTCTAGAATCGATTAACCCAACCGATAGCTTTGGGTTCAGCACCAAAATAAAAATATCTGGATTTTCCACATCAATAACCACGTTCTCCATCTTCTCTATCTTCTCTTTCTGTAAGTATATCATTATGAAGTTGTGAACAATGGTTGGATTTTTCGTATCTGTGAAAATAGTAGGGTAATCAATTTCATTTGGATTAACACTATTTTGATACCCTATTCTTATTTCCCCTAAGGCCTCCCTATTATTGATACCAGTAAAATAACCGCCCAAAAATATAAGAATAGCAATTAGGATAACAATAATTATTTTTATTGTTCTTTTCAAATGAATCCTCCTTAGCACTTTTAACAGAAACAGGATTAAAATCTTGTTTAACAATAATTTCCGTATGGCACTTTATTTTTTCCTAAATTTCTAACCAGTCTAATTAGCTAATACAATAGTATCCAAGGCAGAATGAACTTTGTAGCCCACTTTATTTAATAATAAGCGATATACGATGTGTTTATGACCACAAATTGCTGTGTTTGTATTGTACTCTTTATATTTTTCCAACAATGTACACAGGCCTGAGCCTGCATATTTATAATTAAGATGTGCATCAACACTTGTTGCTTTTACTAATTTATTATTCATTAATACATAATAACCTTCTTACATCAACCTGCCCACTTTAATCCCATAATTATAAAAAGCTGCGGTTGCAGCTTTTTATGGTTCTATTTAAGTCCCACTTGATAACTCGACATCCCTGTATCCTCTCCGAAGACTTAGAAATGTCGATACAGTGGTCACTTTGACTGTTTAAAGATGGATATATAGTTTTTCACTTCTGTTCTACTCTTTCGGTTCAATCATTTTCGCCGGATCCACAAATTGATCGAATTGCTCTTCTGTCAGTAAGCCTGTTTTCAACGCTGCTTCTTTTAATGTAAGGCCTTCTTTATGCGCGAGTTTCGCAATTTTAGCCGCATTTTCATAGCCGATATGGGGATTTAATGCGGTTACCAGCATTAACGAATTTTGCAGGTTATATTGTATTTTTTCATGAATTGGCTCAATGCCGACAGCGCATTTATCATTAAAGGCGGTTATCGAATCTGCCAATAGTCTTGTTGACTGGAGAAGATTATAAATGATCACCGGCTTAAATACATTTAACTCAAAATTTCCCTGACTTGCGGCAAAGCCGATTGTTGCATCATTGCCCATGACTTGGGTGACAACCATTGTTAATGCTTCACTTTGTGTTGGATTTACCTTCCCTGGCATGATTGAGCTTCCCGGTTCATTTGCCGGAATCGAAATTTCACCAAGACCGCTGCGCGGACCGCTTGAAAGCCAGCGAACATCGTTGGCAATTTTCATCAAATCTGCCGCAAGTGCTTTTAATGCACCGTGTGTATATACCACTTCGTCATGGCTGGTTAAGGCATGAAATTTGTTGGGTGCTGACGTAAATATTTTTCCAGTAAACTGGCTAATTTCTTGTGCTGTTAAATCGCCGAACTTTGGATGAGCGTTAATCCCTGTGCCGACAGCCGTGCCGCCGATGGCAATTTCCTTCATATATTGAACACTTTCCTGAATCATTTGACCATCCTTTTCAAGCATACGCTGCCACCCGCTTATTTCCTGTCCTAAAGTTAACGGTGTCGCATCTTGTAAGTGGGTACGGCCAATTTTAATAATATCCTTGAATTGTTCGGCTTTTTGTTTGAACGTTTCTTTTAATTTTCCTAACGCAGGCAACAACTCGTCTTCAATCGCAATAACCCCTGCAATATGAAGGGCTGTTGGAAAGGTGTCGTTGGAGCTTTGTGACATATTGACATCGTCATTAGGATGAAGACGATCTTTATTTCCTGCGCCTTCAAGGATTTGATTGCCCCGGTTTGCAATGACTTCATTCACATTCATATTTGATTGTGTGCCGCTTCCTGTTTGCCATACAACAAGGGGGAAATGTTCATCCCATTTCCCTTCTATTATTTCGTCTGCCGCTTGAACAATCGCCTCCGCTTTCGCTTTTGATAATTTGCCAAGCTTCTGATTGCTGATCGCAGCACTTTTCTTTAAAATAGCAAATGCCCGAACGACTTCAATCGGCATCATTTCAGTACCAATCGGAAAGTTTTCTTTGCTGCGCTGTGTTTGCGCTCCCCATAGCTTATCCACTGGAACTTTGATTTCACCAAGCGTATCTTTTTCAATTCTATGGTTCATTCCACTTCCTCCTTCACCCGCTATTGTCCATTCTCACTTTACTAAAACATGCATACCCCTATCGTGCTAATGGATGGTAGTTTAAATAAAGTTATTCCATTTAATAGTAAGGATGCCTTTACAATATAGCCACTTAAAACTATTGATTTTCTTCAATGAATGAACTTTTAATGTCCTTGACTAATTGATTGTGGTATTCCATTGCTATCTTTTCGTCCTCAATCATATTTTTTCTTTGAACAAATACGAACTTACCACATTTCTTTGCGGCGAATTCAATCCATGGCACAATAATTTTCTCCTTTTATATCCTTATCGCTTATTTCTACACCTTTTATCCTCCAAAAACAAAGCTAGTATCTAGTTAATTAAAGTATTCAATTTTCCTTGGTATTTTTCCTCCGTTAAATGGCCCTTAAATGAAAAATGAGCGCTATCCTTTTTTGAGGATAGCGCCCCCTAATTGAATATCGAATGGGATTTGGGGGTACACTACACTAGGAACAGATCCCTTAAATTTGTCGTTCAACCACATTATGAAATGATTAGGACGGATCTCTAGTTCCCTTAATATTTACCATAAAAAATTTGGAAAACATTTAAGAATCGTCCCCTTGTTTATTTGCTGTCTAACCCTGTCTTATGCTTATTTTTTATATTGAATGGTATAAACATCTTTACGTCGGTCCTTTAATTGACGAACGGTCCCATTTTGGCGTTGTCTTCGTAAAATTTCTAAATCAACATCGCCAATGACCACCATTTCAATATTGGGGTTACATTGTCCAACAATTCCGTCCCTAGCAAATTCAAAATCTGACGGTGCAAAAATCGCTGATTGAGCATATTGAATATCCATATTTTCGGTTTCTGGTAAATTTCCAACTGTTCCGGCAATGACCGTATAAATTTGATTTTCAACTGCTCTCGCTTGTGCACAATATCGGACCCTTAGGTAGCCTTGGCGATCTTCCGTATTAAACGGCGTAAAAATAATATTTGCTCCTTTATCGGTTGCAATTCGCGCAAGTTCAGGAAATTCGATATCATAACAAATCTGAATCGCAATTTTCCCGCAATCTGTATCAAATACCTTAACCGTCTCTCCTTGACTAATGCCCCACCATTTTCTTTCATTCGGTGTAATATGAAGCTTATATTGCTTTTCAATTGTTCCATCTCTGCGGAATAAATACGCAATATTATAGATTTTTTCTTTTTCTTCTACAAAATGCGAACCACCAATAATATTTACATTATATTTCACCGCTAACTCGGTAAACAAATTAATATATTCCTCTGTAAATAGTGTCAAGCTCTGTACAGCTTTACTTGGAATCTTTTCATTTGAAATCGACATTAGTTGTGTTGTAAATAATTCCGGAAAGACAGCAAAATCAGATCCTGCATCAGAAGCCACGTCTGTGTAATACTCCACCTGTTTTGCAAACTCTTCAAATGATGAAATCTTTTTCATTTTATATTGAACCACACATATTCTAACGGGGAAGGATGTTTTGAAGTACCGCTTTGTTTTCGATTGAAAATCAACATTATTCCATTCCATTAAGGTCGCATATTTGCGAGAGGCCTTATCATCCGGTAAATAATTTGGATTAATTCTCATAAGGGTAAACTCATTTAATAACTGAAAGGATAAGACAGGATCATAAATTTTATGAAGTCTCACTTGGTCTACATATTGGCGGGGTGACATCTCATCTGCATATTTATGATAGTTAGGGATACGCCCACCAATAATAATGCTTTTTAGATTTAACAATCTTGCTAGCTCTCTTCGTGCTTCATACAGTCGATGACCTATTTTCAGGCTTCTATAATCCGGATGGACCATAACCTCAATTCCGTATAAATTATAACCATCAGGATTATGATTTGTGATATATCCATTGTCGGTAATATCATCCCAAGTATGTCGATCATCGTACTCATCAAAATTGACAATTAAACTTGAACAAGAGCCAATAATCTTCCCTTCAAATTCAGCACAAATCTGTCCTTCTGGAAAATGCTCAAGGTGACTTTCTAAATGCTCTCTATTCCAAGGAACCATCCCGGGAAAACAAAGCGATTGTAACTGGATGATGTCATCAATATCTTTATACTCAATACTTCGTATCTCAATTTTCTTCTCGAATTTAGAAAGATCTAGTTTATCTGACATTATGTACACTCCTTTAATAATTCCTTTATACCCGAATTACAAGGTACCAAACCTTATCAGAAAGCTGTTCAATGCAAGGTACCGTTGATTCTAAGGGTCCGTTTGTGGAAGACGAACCTTATTGAAAATCAATCAAATGTTTATAACAACTTGAACATTTTCGTTTTCAAAACTATGCTTTTTATCTTTTCATCAAAAGTTTGATTTGGTAAACAACCTGTCATTTTTTGGTAAATTATATTTTTCGTCATTCAACGGTCAAAACCATTTCAGCGACGGTCCGCTGTTTTGGCTGTAAACATTTCAATGATTTCAAGACTGTACAATATATTCTGTAGTCCTTGATTTGTTTATTCACCAAGTCAATAAGCTCATATAACTATTTACATATCGAGTAAGTAGTTATATAAGCTACTCTTTCATTGAATACATTTTAAAACCGCTCTTTATATAAAGTTTTCAGCGGCCTCGTTCGGTTCTGATGTTTCACCCATATCACGATTGGGCAACAAGTGAAACGCGAGAACCGTCCCCATGTTTCATTGACACTTGGCCAGAACCAGCCCTATGTTTCATTATAAATTGAAATTATCTGGGTCTGGACCATTTCTGTGGTTAGTATTCATGGAATCGATTGTGTTCATATCTTCTTTCGTTAGTTCAAAATCAAAGATATCTGCATTTTCAATGATTCGTTGTTTTTTGACGGATTTAGGGATCGTCACAATGCCACATTGTAAATTCCAGCGGAGGATGATTTGGGCAACTGATTTATTATATTTAGCTGCAAGTTCTTTTAATGTTGGTTCTTCTAGCATTCTGCCACGACCCAATGGTGACCATGCTTCTAATTGAATTTGATGTTCTTGACAGTAGCTCAGTAATTCTTTTTGAGTTAATCGAGGATGGCATTCCACCTGATTCACCATAGGGGCAATTTCAGCATCTGCTAATAAATCCTCTAAATGATGAATTTGGAAGTTACAAACCCCAATTGCTCGGACCTTGCCTTCCTTATATAAAGTTTCCAGCGCCTTCCATGTTTCCTTATATTTTTCTTTAACCGGCCAATGAATCAAGTACAAATCAATATAATCTAGATCTAGCTTTTTCAAACTTTCATTAAAAGCAGCTAGAGTAGAATCATAACCTTGATCGGAGTTCCAAACCTTTGTCGTGATAAATAATTGTTCACGAGGAACTTCAACTTCTTTAATCGCTTGTCCAACGCTTTCCTCATTTCTGTAGAAAGCTGCTGTATCGATGCTGCGATATCCAGCCTTTATCGCTTCTTTAACCGCATCGATCGTTTCTTGTCCTTCTTCAGATAAATAGACCCCAAGCCCAAACCAAGGCATTTTTACTCCATTATGTAGGGTGGTTATATCCTGTAAACTTTTAACCAATCAAATCGTCTCCTATTTTAAAAATATCTGTAATTCCAAAAACTAATTCTAATTAAGTATACCATTGAATTAATTTTTTCTTAAAACGATAAAGTAAACTTTCAGCCATTAGATAAAACAATCAGGCTCTGCTTGACTAACCGACAGTCAGTGGAAGGATGGAAAAAACACTGATTGATGGAAGTTTCTCTTTATTTAGCTTATCCTCTTTATCGATTAAACCAGATTTAATAGTTGGGATCCTACAATTAAAACCTGAATCGGCATTATAAAAAAGTCCACACAGCCTGGCATCCAATTATCATCATGCCCCTTTTTCCCATTGTCATCTTTTCTCTTGTTGTCCGCCATTTACATCACCCATTCATACAGTTAATAATATACCTACTTCTCGTTTAACCTAGCTACTCTCTCTAGTGCCTTTGTCTTTCAAGCTCTTCTCTGACTCTATCAACCTCGTTTGCAGCGTTTTCCAATTCCCTAATGATGTTATAAAGGTGATCTGTGAAACAAGGGACGGTACTCATGTTTCAAAAGGAAATTTTGAAACGCGAGAACCGTCCCCATGTTTCCTTTTGAGGCAGGCAATAAGGGATAATAGGATGATGAATGCTTCCCATAGAAGAACAAATAGTAGAAGAAGATTACCGGCGCTTTCACTCCAGCTGGAACTGTTGATATTGAAGCATAAAATGACGATTAATAACGCTAGATTACTTTTCCAAAAGAATGACAATCCTCGTTTAAAAGAAATTCGATCTTCCTCTTGTTTAGGTTTACTGGAAGTTTTCTTCAAAGCGGGGGTTTCATCTTGAAAAAAATCATTATAAATCTTCTGTAATACATATATATACTTACTTACACTATTGCTCCTTAGAAAGATTTGATCATTGATAGATTCTTCGTAATCTAGATGCCAAATATAGTCCTCACCCTGAACAAAAAGCAGCACCAAATCTTCTTGCATGGTACTTCTTTCGTTAGTTCTCTTTTTAAAAACAATCTTGGAAACTTGTTGATTATTTCTTTTAAAATCACCTAGAAATTGACGGTTTTGGATTTCAATTTTTTCATCATTCATCATTTCATGCAAATCGGCAGGACTCATGTAATGGAGGTGATCATACATATCGTTGGATATCTCTATGTTAATCTTCACAGGATCCTCTTCAGCTGTAGGGTTGAGTCCATAAAATTCACAAATAACATCATTCAAATCCTTGAATGAAGGACACGTAGTAAACTCGTAATGTCCATTATGTATATATTCAAGAATGCCTCCTCCCCCTTGTTGATTAGGGTAAAACAGCAGGAATTGATCCTTATTTTCAAGTTTGATCATTTTGCTGGCTCCTAATACGGTCTTTACTATTTGTCCTAGTGAATCCGAGATGTTTGTTTCTGGATGGGTTTTATTTATCTGTTGTATTTGTTTTTTTGAGAAATTACTTTCTTTGGCAAATTCCTTTGCTCTTTTTACTGATCCTGAATGAGCAAGAACTGCTATAAAATCATGTGCAGAAATACGAATCCTTTGGCCTTGTTCCATATCCGTTTCTCCTCCAACTAGCTTAGTAGATGATTAAGTGTCATTAATTAGAAAAAAATCCCCCCCACCAATACTCCTGTTAAAAATAATAAAACAAAAAAGAGTAAACTCCCTAATTTATTCAATATAAAAGGGAGCCTGCTTAACACATCCTGAACGTAATAATTTACACCAGATGTGAAGATAGCAGTATACTTAGAGAAATATCCAGAAATACTTTTTGGTTCTTCAAACACGTTTACTTCATATAAAACCATGACTAGACGCTGAACAAAGATTGAAAAGAAAGCAAATATCGCATTTGTCAACATCATCACTGCAATATAAGAGCTCGGAATATAGATGTTAATTCCTGCATGCATAAATGCAACAAATGTCCAAAAAACGACAGCCAATGCTAAACCAATATTTTTTTTCATAAATTTTACCTTTCGTAGTCGATTAAAGCTCATCATAGAAAAGGGCTATAGCACGCTTAATTGCTATACTCTTCTACACTAGATTTCTTAAATTCTATCATAAACACGATGCCAAACAAAGTTCGTGGGACAAAGGGTTATCGTCCCAGTAACATAGAAATACTTATCCATTCAGCAGCATCTGGAGTACGGAATTCTGAACTTGTCGATAAGAAAATATTGAGCAATAAAAAATTATTCAATTGTCCTTCGTTTGGAGACTCCTTGCAACTTCATGGGATGTTGTTTAGATTGGCTAGCCTTTCGCCTGGCTTTTTCGCTAAGAAATAAAACGACAAAGAAGTTGGCGAAAGATAAAATGTTTTTTCACCAACTTCTTTATTTTTAAGAGAGAAATTTGAGGATTGGCTATTATGTTCCGAAAGGTCTTACTGTAAGTTACTTTTTTGTTGGAATTATTCCAATAGACCCTCTCCTTTCAACTGAGTTTATACACGCTTCACAGCACATGTCGTCAACTTCATCAAAAAAAGTCCAATCCCTCCGTTTAGTCCGGAGGAATTAGACTACTTATCTACAACAATCAAAAAGTGTTTCATTTTAGGAACCTAGGTTTATTTTGTCTAATTAGATTGTGCTTTTCTTAGCATTATTCCGTTTGCAACAATTCCAATAAAACCAGTAATTGCGAAAACATGGGCTACAAACATAGGTGCTTGAGAAAGTGATTCAGTAAGCATTCTAAACATACCAATAGCAAAAACAAGAAAACTACCAATCAGGGCAATAATTATTCGCGTTTTATTTTTCACTTTTTAGCACTCCTTTTCGTTATACTTTTCCATAAACAACCTATTTTCTTAATAATGAAATTATTAATGTATTACATATGATTGACACCCTTTTTGCACGCTTCTCTTGTTTATTGCTTCGTGCTGTAACTTTTTCATTTCAATTAACTCCAAGTTCTTTTCTTTTAACAAATACCAACTTATTAGGTCGACCTATTTACTCTTCAATTCATGAAGAAAGACACTTTCCTGATCTCCCACAAGTAGTCGATTTATTCAAAAGGAAATCGCTAGAGGGAATCTAGTTTCAAACATAAATATGATAAGATGGTAGTAGCGTTTGGTTTATTGGGAATAAGATGAATAGAGTAATAAAATACTGCTTTTGATGGAGGACATTTTTCTATATTTTACCGTATGTTTTACCCATTAAATATAAGGAGGGATAGATAAGGTTTGAAACGAATTCGCCTGTTTTTCATTCTATGCTTGTTCTTGGGCTTTTTATTTATGATGCTTCCCGTGGATAGCTCTGCTAAAGGGGAAGTTGTTTATGTTGTACCGATTGAAGAAACAGTGGAAAAGGGATTGTACGCCTTTTTGAAAAGGGCTGTTGAAACGGCTGAACAAAATCATGCTGACGCCATTATATTTGAAATTCATACACCTGGTGGAGCAGTAGATGCGGCGGCTGATATTGGCAAGTTGCTAACCTCCACCCCGATCAAGACAGTTGCTTTTATTAATAACCAAGCGTTATCTGCTGGTGCCTATATTTCACTGAATATGGATGAAATTTATATGGTAAAAGGAGGAACGATGGGATCGGCTGCCATTATTGATGTGCAGGGGAATACAGCTGGAAAGAAAGCAGAATCCTATTGGTTTGCCGAAATGAAAAACGCAGCCAAGCATGCTGATCGGGATCCTATTTATGCATTGGCAATGGCAGACGAAAGTGTCGATTTACCCGAGTATGGAGCCGAAAAAGGAAAATTATTAACACTAACCTCTGAGCAGGCTTTAGAAGTTAATTATGCGGAAGGAATTGTTAATAATTTTGATGAGTTGCTCGATCTACTAGGCTATTCCGACGCGGAAGTACGTCCACTTGAGGTAAGCTTTGCCGAAAAAATTGCCCGCTTTATTACAAATCCAATTGTTTATTCGATCTTACTGACGATTGGCAGCGTGGGGATTGTCATGGAACTATTCTCACCAGGTTTCGGTATTCCAGGATTTATCGGATTGTCTGCACTGCTTCTATTCTTTTTTGGACATCTCATCGCAGGGCTTACGGGTTTTGAATCACTAATTTTATTTATCATCGGATTGGGTCTCATCCTATTAGAGTTTGTTATCTCTGGAGGCATTGCGGGGATTCTCGGTTTTATAGCCGTTATCGCTAGTTTGTTTATGGCATCTGATAATGCTGTTCATATGGGAATCTCTCTTCTCATCGCCTTTACAGCTTCTATTGTCCTATCTATTTTATTAATAAAGGTGTTTGGGAAAAGGTTGCGGCTGTTCCAAAAGATCACGTTAACCGAATCCACGAATACAGAAAGCGGTTATATCTCGAATAAAAGCCGTTTAGAATTAATTGGAATGGAAGGCTATACGGTTACAGACATGCGTCCAGCTGGAACCATACTCGTTGAAAACGAACGAATCGATGCGGTCAGTGAAGGTGCCTTTATTCGTAAAGGAGCCAAAATCAGAGTGGTAAAGGCTGAAGGTTCGCGAATTGTCGTAAGAGAAATATAACCTCGCTCACACTTACGGGGAAGATGCATGATCTTCTTCCCCGTTATTAATTTAGGATAGGGACATTGGGGCTGGTTTTCTGCTCCATTAGCAAACGGGAATGATTTCAAATTTCAAGCTTAGATTCAGTTCCCTCGATCGTATTCCCTGTTTATTTTTCACCTTTTAAATCGCCACAGCTTTTTTCTCCAACTCTTACCCTTTTAACTTAAGTGCAACTCTTCATAAACTCCTTGTATATACCCCATCTTTCCCATAAGCATAAAGAAACTTACCACGCATGAACACAGGTCCATTTATGCGTTTGCCGTTTGTATCTGTTAATTGCAATTTTTCTTTTGGAGTAATTGTACGATTTCTAATTCGAAAACGCTTTAGTGAATACAGATCAATTTGACCAATTAATCCTGCTTGGTCAATTATGAATTGTTGAAAGGAATCATTCCCTTCAACCCGATAACGAATAGACTCCTTCATTTCCTTTAGTTGGACGAGATTTAAATCGTCATAATAGTAAAAATACACTTCATTTGAACTTACAACATTCAATCCGTAGCAATCACAAATTTCATAATCACGAGCACTCCATAACTTACTCCCATTCATTGTGTAGGCAATAAGGCCATCACTCCCAATAGGCTGTTCCCATCCGAAATTACCAAAAATACCCTCATCAAAATAACTTACCCAAATTGTATTGGTTTCATCAATTTGAACCTGGCTTATCCCATCGCCAAGTGTAAATGCTTCAATTAATTCCCCATTACTATTGTATCTTCTGGCATTTCTTTCAATGTAATGACCATCCTTACGACAACGGGATTGTACAATTAGCAATGAGCCGTCGGAAAATACATCTACTTCACTCGGTATAAGAGGAACGTTTTTTAAATTAATTGTTTCTATCGTTTCACCTTTAATCATTCGAATGGTCCAGTTGTTCTTCGGAATAGGACGTTGAAAAAAATCTATCTCCTTTAAGCTGCTTTCAATTAGCAGTAACACCCCATCCTTTGTTATTTGTCCACCAACGAAATTCAAGTTTGAGGAATATTCCATCCACTTTTTCATGACTAATTTTTCTATTGCTATCACCCTAATCTAAAATATAAAATTTAATATAAATTTTACCATAAATATACAAAACCCTTATTAAAGTATGCTGTCCTATCGGAACCCTTCTGTTTTAGGTTTCAGCAGGCTCCAGCCGACCCATGATACAAAGTCTGCAGTCAGATACCCAGCCATGAATTCCTGAACTGTTATTTAGAACCTTGTCACGGTCATATCTCATTCCTTACATCATAAAATTTATAAGGACCAATAATATACGTTCCTCGATTCTTGAATTTCATAGGATTGAATGACATTTATGATTGATCATAATGGAGGGAAAAAGATGAGGAAATATGGTTCGTCTTCTGGCAGGGTTACATTGATTCAGGATTATCCTACAGGTGCAGAGGAAGAAGGAAGAGGATGCTTTAAATTAATGTCCTTACTAAGTAATGATGGTTTAATCGTGAACTTTGTCATTAGTCCAACAACCTATTTTCTAAACCATGTCATCGTTTCAGTGGGGGATTATGTAACTGGTTTTTACGATGCCAATGTTCCTGTCATTCTTATTTATCCGCCACAATATCAAGCCCTCGTCGTTGCAAAATATAACCCTTACCAAAATGTAAAGGTAGACTATTTTAATCGCGAGCTAGTTAGTAGCGATGGTCAACTACATTTGAATATTTCTCGTGATACTCCAATATTATTGCAAAACAATCAACCCTTCACATTGTATCCTGCAAACCGAAACCTACTAGTTGAATATAGTTTTTCCACATTTAGCATTCCAGCCCAAACCACTCCCAATAGAATCATTGTTTTGTGCTAGTAGCATTGGGAGAAACATGGGGACGGTACACGAAGCCACTGAAAAAGAATGCATTTGACACTCTTAGTCTTTTATTCTACCCTACCCCAACATGAACCGCTCTTATTTCTTCATAACGCCTATTAAACGTTATTATTTCACATAAGGCATTTATAACGGGTGAGGCACCATTCAATTCGTGAACTGCACCCTAATTGTTAGACCAACTAACAATTGGAGATGCAGTTTTTATGACTAAAAAATATTCATTTGAAACTCAACGAGCAGCTGTTCAATATTACATAAATGAATCTGATGCTAATAGAGTTACTGCTAAAAAGTTCATATAGCTAAAACAGTATTACATCGTTAGGTAAAAAGTTTTGGATTACATGGTGTAAAAGGGTTGAATGAGGAAACTTATAGAAAATATTCTTTAGAGTTTAAAATGGACGTACTGAGTTATATGGACAAAACTGGAGCGTCCATCGAATGGCTGCTTCGGTATATAATGTTTGTAGCTCTACATCAGTTGGTAAGTGAGAAGATATTCAAGAAGATAAAGAAGAAAAATTTTGCAGTAATTGATGGATCATAAGAGAGGAGAAATGTTCTCTCTTATGATCCATCTTGTTAGAACTATCTATTTCTTACGGATTTCAACTTCTACTTCACTCATGCCTCTTTCAGCCATTAAGTCCTGTGCATGTTTAGTGGCCACATCGTTGATTGAATAAATATCCTGTTCTGATGTTTTAATTTCAATTCCATCGATCACATGGTTGTCTTTATCTTTGAATACCGCTACAAATTCATCTTTTTCATTTCTCTGATCTTGAAAGTCATCAAATTGTGCTTGAGACATATGATACACCTCCCTTTTGGCTTTTATTACCACTATTTTATAGAGCTGAAACCACTTTATCTAAATTGTTTGAAATTAAAAAATCCTCTTTAAAAAGGGAATTCTAATACCTTTATTATTGGGGGCAAGTTCATGCCCCTCCCTGTCTAAAAAAAAATCCTGGTTCTACTGCCCAGGATTTTTCTCCACTCTCTTTCTTTTTCTAAAGGGCAGCCACCAATTCCAGTCGCCTAGTAATTTCATTAATGATGGGACTAGGATCATTCTGACAAGTGTAGCATCGATAAAAATCGAAAGGGCGACGGCGATACCAATTTGCTTAACGGGAACAATTTCAGTGAAAGCGAATGCCCCGGTTACTACAATCATGATTGCGGCTGCAGCGGTTATCACTTTACTTGTGATCGTAAGTCCCTCCAAAGTGGCAAAGTTATTATCCCTTGTCCTCAAGTATTCCTCATGGATACGCGAAATTAAAAATACTTCGTAATCCATGCTTAAACCAAAAACGACAGCAAAGGCAATAATAGGAATCATCAACCCAATTAACGAGGGGTCAATCCCAAAATGGCCTTCTTGGAAAATCCAAACGACAATTCCAAAAGCAGCACCTAATGAGAACATGTTCATTAATATGGCTTTCAATGGAATTAAAATTGATTGAAAAGCAACTAGTAAAATAATAAATGTGGAACCAAGAATAATGGAAAGTCCTAATGGGATTTTATCGTATACCTCATCGAATATTTCCTGATTAAACTTAGGATATCCCCCCATTGTAAAATTCAATGGCATGTCAGTGGATTCTATCTCTCTTACCCAGTCCTTTGCATCCTCTGATGAAGCTGGGGCGTTGATGGTTACATACAGAATCGTTTTATCTTCGGTTGTTAATGTATCCAGTACGGGTTCCAGTCCACTTTTTATTTGTGGATTTTGCAACATCGCATAAAATTGTTGAGATGTTACATCTCCTGAAGCGGTAAAGATCGAATCGATTTTATCGACAAGTTTTTCTTTTTCTAATTTCGAAATAAAGCTTTCCACACTAGAAAGAGAGTTTTCTGCTAAAAGAGAATCCTCTGTCTCGACGATGAAAGTGACAGTTGATTGATCACTCGGTACAAACGTTTCTTCAAATTTTTCATAGGCGATTCTTGCTTCACTAGTAGCTGGTAAGGCAGATGCATCGGGGATTTCTAATTCCATATCTTTAACTGGTAAAATAGCCATCGTAAGAATGGCAAGTGTTGCAAGTGACATGACCAATGGACGTTTCATCACAAAAGTAGCAAAATTTCTCCACCATGATTGGTCGTTATCCTTTCTTTTAAGGATCATGGCTTTATTAATTCGGTGCCCAAGAATGGATAAAATCGCCGGCAAAAACGTTAAAGCTGAAAGAACAGAAACCACTACGACTGCGATTCCCCCAATAGCAACAGATTTGAAAATATCAACCTGAAACACGAGCATTCCGGATAATCCAAGTGCGACACATAATCCAGAAAAACCAATTGAACGGCCGGCTGTCCGGTTTGTTATTTTTATCGCTTGTTCGACAGAATGATGGCTTAATTCCTCTCGAAAACGATTGATGTACAATAAAGCAAAGTCAATGCTAAGAGCTAAACCGATCATTGGTACTACGTTTAATACAAATATGGATAAATTGATAGAATGACCTAAGAAGTAAACGACACCCATTGTGATTACGACTGCTACAACCCCAATTAAAAGCGGAATACTAGCTGCCACTAGACCACCAAATGCTAAAAGTAGAATGATCATGGCAATGGGGAGGCCGATCATCTCAGCATTCGCTAAATCTTCCTGAGATTTTTTACTCATTTCATCTTCAATAATCGATCCTCCTGTTAATGAAACGGAAAAACCTTTGTGGTTAGGCAATGCGGCTTTTAATTCATTTAAATCGGTTTGATCGTCGGACTGAATGGTCACATAGGCATAGTTCCCTTTAAATACAGCAGGTGATGGATCGTTGCGATTGATTACAACATTCTTATGTATCGTTTTATCAATGAAGCTTTCAAAATCAGAGGCTGAAGCATCTTGATCTTTTTCAAACAAGAGAATGATAGAATTGGCCGATTGATCAAACTCCTCCTCTAATATTTTTTGGGTTTCGGCATAACTCCCCTCCATTTCAAATCCACTGCCTGTTAAAATGCTAGGCAGCTGAAAGGCAAAATACCCCATAATGACGGTTAAAATGATCCAAATCATGGCAATTGTTTTCTTAAGTTTAAACACGGCTTCACTTCCTTTCTACTACAATCATATCAATCAACCTAGTCTGATGGATACAACAAAATAGCCGAAATATTAAAATATAATTCTTGAAAAACTCTTGGCCATGAAAAAACTCTTCAATGTCATTTGAAGAGATTATCTCGTACTTTTTATTCGTTAATTATTGTTATAGCTTTACACTTACTTATTGACTGTACCCGGTATAATTGACTTTTAGTTTTCTATCTTAGTGTATTAAGAAAATAGCAGTTTGTTTTTTGAATATAAAAAAGCTGGAAATATTTAATGAATGTGTAAAAGTTGTATATTTTCAGCTTATTATCATTTGGGGTAACTTAAAAACACCCTTTAGATAAATTTCAACTATTCAAAAATTTAATTACATCATTATAGCTGCAATATAAACGTAAAAGAAAAATGCAACTGGAATGAGAGTAATAATTAATCCAATTATCCTAGTTTTTAATTTGAATTGTAAAAATAAACCGATCACCCAAATAAAAAACCAAATTAAGATTGTGAAGTCATTAGTAGAACCTTCCCCAATCCCACTAAAGCCATATCCAAGAACACTAGAAATAGTAACAAATAGTCCAGTAATCACATTTACAAAAATTAATATTGTTTTGTTCAACATTCCAATCCCCTTAAAAAAGATTCTGTCTCTTCCATTAAACCGCTTCGTTAGATTAGTAACATATTTATATTTTAACATTAACCTCCATTCAACTATCCCAAATATTTTAAAATTTTTATACTATTCAACTTTCCGGAAATGATATTGTAAATAATATTTTTGGGAGTGTACTGATATGTTATTATCTGATACCGCAAAACCTTATGAAGGAGTTTTCTTATTAAGTATATCTAAAATGTAATGAGCAACGCAGATTGTATCAGCGTTGCTCTTTTTTGCTATCGCAGCCATTATTTAAACAAATCATCTATACTATTTAACTTGTAATTCCTGAAGTTCATTGACAGTTACAAAATCATATCCTTGTCTTGATAATGATTGTATGATTCCTTTGATGGCTTTTAACCCTTCACCCGTCTTATCGTACATGGGATGCATTAAAATAATTGAACCTGGTGAAACATTTTCGTTAACATATTCAATCTTCTCGGAAGCTTCATTATAAAAAGTATCTGGTTCGAGATTCCACGTTATCGTATCTTTGTTATGCTTAGATAAATAATAAGGTAGTCCTACAATCTTTTTTCCATTTGGTGGTCGAAAGTCTATTTCCCCTTTATAACCAAGGTTTTGAATTAAATCGTCTGTTTTTTCAACTTCTTTTTTTACAAAAGACGGTGATTTAAAAATCATACGTTGGTGTGAATAAGTATGATTTCCAATTTGATGACCTTCGTTGACTATTTTTTTTGCTTCTTCCGGATTTTTTTCAATTTCATTTCCAATTAGAAAAAAAGTAGCTTTTATCTCATATTCTTTTAACAATGCGAGAATGTCATCTACATTCTCGGTTGGACCATCATCAAAAGTTAAGGCAACTACTTTCTGGTTCGTTTCCACTTTATTTGTTAATCCACCGAATAATTGAAACGTTCTCGAATTCATCAATTTATAAGTACCAAATAATAATAGAAAAACGATTAAAATGACTGTACCAATGAATATTGCTTTCTTTTTCATGAGTTGTAATTTTCCCCTTTTGAATTTCAATTCCTCATAATGTGACTACACCAAAGAATCATCTATATTTTTTGTTAAATTAATCCTTTACTTCAAAAAGAATAGCCATACTTCCATCTTGAGTATTGCCCCTTTAGCTGGATAAACTTCCACAATCTCGCCCGATCGTGGAAGATCTTTTTCTATTGAATAGTATCGTTGTATTATGCAGCTGGAAAGTTGTTCTTCTAAAAGGTAAGCGTGCGCCCTAAAGATCAAAAAGAGAAAGTGAGTTAATCATTTCCATCTTCCTTGCATATTTACTAACTAGCTGCCATAACGCGTTGTTTTCATTATGTTTCGGTCCAAGCCTATTACAATTTTCATATTGAGGTTTGGAATCTCTTCATTTATTGCTTAAACCTTAATAATTTTTTCAAAGATGACTAATGTCGTTTGTTGACTTCAATCGTAATAAACTCCGGTAAATAGCTGGGAGTACATCCTTTTGAAACTATTTCATCTTTGTAAAGACCCGTTTTCTCACCTAGTTTAATACAACGTGTACGATTCTCTTCATCATAAACGCCTATCCAGCCTGCAGTGAAATTCATAGCCCATTGAACTTCCGGTTCCTCCTGCGTAATATTAGCTTCTATTGCAGCTAGTAAGTCTGCGGTGTTATCAGGCGGTGTTTTTCCTGTCCATCTTAATCGCGCTTGATAATACCAGAAAGCTCGCCTTTGAAGAGCAGAAGGGCTATTTTCCCATGACTCCATTAATGCAATTGTCTTTTTGTCTTTGGTGAGCTGATTAGCCATTAACCAATCCATTAAGTTATTCCGCTCATCATAAGTGTGAGTCTGCATATCCTTATCAAGTTTATTTAGCACATCTTGTGAGAGAAGTTTTTTATCCATAATTAAGATGGCTAATAGTCTTGGCAAAAACTCTTCGGTTGACCAAAGTTCCATAGCTAGTTCGTGATCTTTTTTTATGTCCTTCGCGATTTTTCGTAAGTCGCCTAGCTTAGTTTTACTATTGATCTGAAGTAGAATGTTTTCTGCTTTTGAAGAGCGTGTTATTT
Source organism: Niallia sp. XMNu-256 (assembly GCF_036670015.1). Taxonomy (NCBI): domain Bacteria; kingdom Bacillati; phylum Bacillota; class Bacilli; order Caryophanales; family Bacillaceae; genus Niallia; species Niallia sp. XMNu-256. The sequence continues at coordinate 1,813,495 of NZ_CP137636.1, read as the reverse complement.
CTGTACCTTTATTTTCACTCATTTTATAGAACTCCTTTTATTAAAGCACGGTTTCATAGTTATGTCCTTAATGGGATAGATCAAGAACTTAATTTCGTTATAAGTCTTATTGCAGGGGTGTGTCTCCAAAGTTTACCTTTTTTATTATTGTATCATATATCGTAATAAAGCTTTCTCCATCTATAATAGAAGAGCAACCTTCATTAATATAATAAAAACATTTACTTCCTTAAATGGTTCTAGTACTGTTAGATCTCCACATATCTCACATAGTCTTTGCGACAAAATTCATTCGTTCACCCTTTCCATGAGGTGGATGTCAGTCCTGCTGCCCGTTAGTATAATAACTCCAACAAAAAAGAGCGTTATTCATTTTGGATTAACGCTCCTCTTACTTCAATAAGAACTTCATAATTTCTTTTCAAAAAAGGTTAAGGATAGTTGCTCATTTACAATGACCTCTTTAATATTTCGAAATCCATTCTTTTTATAAAAACGAACTGCTGGAATATTTTTAGAACCTGTCGCTACTTTTATTGTTTCTATCTGGCACTTAGTTTCAATGAAATTTAATAGCAACTGCGCAATTCCTTTTCTAAAATGGTTTGGATGTACGATTAACCTATGTATATCAACATCATAGTCGTCTATTTTTATAGATATTACTCCGCATAATACATCATTTTCATAATAACCAAAGAAAGTTTCTCTGCAATGTTGCAAAGTATAAACTGTATCCCTTAATGGTGGTATTTCATATGAACCAATTATTTCTGCCTCTACCTTATATGATGGCATTTGAATGTTTAGAACATCTTCAGCGTTTTTACTATTATTAATGTCAATTTTTTTAATCAAGGGAACCCCTCATTCTGCTATTTTCTTCTTCCAAAAAACCGCTATATAGTTTAAGTACATTTATTGATAATTTTTCCTCTATACAATCTAACTGTTATTCAAGAAGATGGCCCAAATGTAGAATAAAGGCTAAAGACAATTCCTCCACTATCCGGCACCGTTAATACAAAAAAAAAGGATTGCCGTAGCAGCTTGATTTTTCAACTCTTACCCCCGCTAATTGAATAACTAGTTTCCTTAAACTAATCTCTTATCTGTAATTTTAAATCAGAAACTATAGAAACAAAAAGGAAAAAATTGGTATGTTGCTCATTCAAAATTCTATCACTATGTTTATGTTCTTTGTGCTATAATTCCTTAAAAATATATCATCTTATTCTATAAACTCGTTATTCTAATGTTATAAACAAAAAATAAAACTAAAATAAAAATAGGGTGTGAAAAATGCCGTTGGAGAAAATTGGGCTAACTGTTACTACAATTGGTTGTACTTTAGGAATTTTACTAATTATTTTCGGAGGTTTTTTCTATTTAATCGAAAATAAAAATAGGGTTATGTTTGCAAAAGCAGTAAGAACACTTGGTATTGGAATTGTAATAATAATGGTAAGTATTCCGTTTTCCATTCCAAACCAATTATTAGCTGGACCGAATCCAAATGAAATAAGCATATCAGATTTAATCATTTTGTCTGTCTTCTTTGGATCCCCTTTAATATTTATGGGAGTGGCTTGTTATATAGGTCTAAACTCAAAAGCGCATCAGATTTTAAACCCTACTACAGCCAAGGAAAAGCTAAGATACTACTCTCCAGCACAGCAAAAGAAGGAGCTTTAATGCAATTAAAAAGCCTAGTTTCTCAGTTTTAATACCGAGGAATTAGGCTTTTTAGTATTAGGGTTTCCTTAATCCGCATTTTCTTATACCGCATCAAGTTGCATGTACTAAAATACATGCAAAGTAGTTTTAAGCAACAAATTTTCATGATACTAGGCGCTCGAGCTTTTGTTCTTAAATATATTCTACTAACACATCAACGAATTGCTTTAAATACTTTTCATCTGTCTCACTAAAACGGTCTTTCAGTGGGCTATCAATATCTAATACACCGATAACCTCGTCATTTTTCACTAAAGGAATAACAATCTCTGAATTCGATGCTGCATCACATGCGATATGCCCAGGGAATTGATGGACATCAGCAATTCGTAATGTTTCGTTATTAGCCGCAGCTGTACCGCAAACGCCACGACCAAAAGGAATTCTTACACAAGCGGGTAAACCTTGGAAAGGGCCCAATACGAGTTGGTTGTTTTCTTTTGTTAAATAAAATCCAACCCAATTAATATCTGATAAAAATTGGTTTAATAAAGCAGAAGCATTTGATAAGTTAGCAATTAAATCATCTTCCCCATCGAGCAGCGCTTTTAATTGCTTAATAACAAGTTCGTAATTTTTTTCTATTGACTCTGAATAGTTCACACTATTAAACATCCAATTCCCCACCTAATTGATCATTATAATATTCTTTCTAATCTTACGATAACTGTTGAAAGTTTTAAAGAAAAAACAAATCATTTATTGAATGAGAAGAGTGCAAAGAAACAACTCTTTAACTAAAAAAAGCCTTCAAACATTTAGTTTCTCTTTGCCTCCAAGTAATTGAACAAGCGTTGAATAAACTAGAAAAACTTGGACAATGTTTTGAAATACTCATTTGGAGTATTCTAAACGATCAGCATGAGAGACGTCAACTAAGAAGATTCATCTATAGAGAAACTACACTCTCCAACAACTCTTCCCTTTAAATAAGAAAAAAGCCGTAATCAGAAATCCTAAATTACGACTTTACATTAGTCAAAAAAGTGTCTCTTCCTGTTGAAGAAACACCTCCGTTAGCTGAATAAAGAATATGTAGTGCAAACCCAGTGCTTAGAGCTTGTTTTTCTTTTACCCTTCCAACCCATTTTTTGTAGTTCCTTAGCGATCAATATATTAAAGAATCCATGCCCAACCAATACTACGGTATCATGTTCTTTAGCATATTCAACTAATAATCTGGATGCCTTTTCTGCCCTATCTTTTGCATTACTAAAAGACTCGCAACCACTTGAATAACCGCCAAACCATAAGCATCTTAAAATCACTGCCCAAACACTCGGATTTAATTTAATTCCCCAAAATTTTATTAAAGGAGAAGGTAACTCTGTTTCGCGAAACAAAGGGATTGAAACTGCTTTGAAATTAGGATTCAATAACTTTGCTGACTCGATCGACCTTTTCAAATCACTTGTTATCACAATATTTGCTGTTGCCATTTTTTCAAGCGTTTCTGATGGGTAAGAGTTTTCTTCCAAAACCCCATTATAATCATATTTTTCAACCCAGTTTTTAAACTCTTTGCATGTTATTAGACGATTTTCAGTAAACTTGGATTTACCATGTCTAATCAATGAGATTTCCATAGAGAGTCTCCTATACTATTTAGTTAAAAGTATATTTTTCTATTAACTATAAAAACTCTAAAGTATCATTTCTTCTTTAGAGTTGAAACATAGTCAATGCATACCAACAAAGAGAGTACGATTTCATTATTATACACGACTATTTCCTTTTTTCGAGATAAGTCAAATAGTTTATAATCAATAATTGCAATAACATTGTTGTCTTCATCTTGAATTGAAGTTTGGGTTTGTAGCGGCTTATCCAGATAGTAATATTTTTTACCTTGAATAGAAAATTCTTTCGTATCACCAAATTCAATTTTCTTAATGTCAGTTAAGGTTCCTATTTCTGAGTCGTTTTCTAAAATTGACCACTCATTTTTTGTCCAACGAAAATGCTCTTTAATTAGATATTCTTTATCGTCTTGTATAGCCTTTATATTAACCTCCCAACCTGTTAAAAATATCTCCGTTAATATATTTAGCAAATTAGGATAATATCTTTGTATTTTAGCTTTGGATACGCCTTTTTCGTCATTTATTTTGAATTCCTTTTTTACCCCCTTCACCACTGGTATCGTGTAACTATATTTTTGCATAAATAAACCTCCATAAATTATTAAAACTTAAAATATTATTTTTAAAAAAAACAACAAGTATTACGAAACAACCTAAAACAAAAAGGAAATATAAATGCTCTATAAAACATAACAAGTTATAAATGGTAAAGAAGCAGAAATTCAAAAATATTTAATCAGCCTCGGTCTGAGGTAGTCAAAGATTTCTATATTTACATGAGGGTATTAAAATTATGATGAAACACGGCGGGATAGAGGGGCAGCCGTAAATGAAGGACCACAAATTAGTAATTAGTGAACTACTTCTCATTTTATAGTTATTCATTTAGTTTAAAGCGTGCTATTTCTCTATCTTTTACTGATACTATTAAAGTGGAATTTAATGCATTTTCTTTTAAAGTATTTAATAAATCCATTGATGGTGCTGTCATATATTGGTCTGTTTGTTCTTTGACACCTAAATCAAAATCTAAAACATTATCTCCAACTTCCCCCGCTTTAAGCATCGGAATAATAGACTTACCCATACCAAGATTATTTGCTACTCTTTCCGATTCATCAAAAATATTAAATCCAAAAAGTTCAATTGTCAGTTTTAATAGTTCTTCACTGGGCTCAATTGTATATTTTAAGCCATCATCCATTTCAAATGTCTCTGGATTAGGCTCTTCTATTCCACCAACCGTTTGAGAGCCTGTGTTTTTTATCGAAAAATTATATCTTAGAGAAACGGTTGAGAAACTTTCCTCTATTTGATTAGATGCGTCTAAATGCTGTATATCCTTATCAGCAATGTGAATATCCACAGACTTATTTGTTAATCCAACAGAAGGTTCATTCCATGCAGAACATCCAACTAAAAAAATAATCATAAATAATACGGTTGATGTTTTAAAAATGGATCTGATTTTACTCACCCTTTTATAGCTTTTAATAGAAACCTATATTTCTTATACGAAAAAATTTGAATCTCATTTATTCCACTAAACTCTCCTTTAGTTCAATAAAGAGTTTCCAAAATGACAGCCCTGAACTTACGTTATCGCACCCGTTCATGCAATACTTACAACAAAAAAAGAGCCTCCATCCCTTTTGGATAAAGCCCTACTATTAAACAAGAATACCACAAATAACCCTTTATCGTTTGATCAACACGGATAATTCACCTTCAAAAACTTTTTCTTCCTTATCATTAAAAGTAGATAACAATACCGTAAGGATACCCGTTTCATGTTTTGCTGCTTTCTTATCAACAACCTCAACAATGAGATGTAATTCATCTCCAGGATATACTGGCTTTACAAACTTAAGATTATTCATTCGTGTTCCAGCAATCACATCCTCGCCATATTTACCTTCTTCAACCCAAAGCTTAAATGAAATCGCTAACGTATGGATTCCAGAGGCAATAATTCCATTAAATCTTCCCTGATTAGCTTTTTCCTCATCTACATGCATATATTGAGGATCAAATTCACCTGCAAACTTCATAATATCCTCTTTTGTTAATTTGTATGATTTCGTTTCGAACACCTGTCCAATTGCAAATTCATCTAACTTCACGTTTACACCTCTATTTATTATTTAACTACTTCCGCTCCCTATAAGTTTAACATCTTTAATTAATAGTTGACTTCAATAAGCCTCGCCAATAGTGAAAAAACGACTACTCAATGAACAATCGCACCTGCTATCACAATAATCATTAACTAATCCAAGTCTGTTTCACTTCTTTGGTTTTCCATTTATTATCTTTATAATGAACGGTAACTTCTACTCCAATTGCTCCTAAACCCGAACGATATTTAGAACCTTCAAAAAAGATGTTATTACGGGACTTAAATTCAACTTTTTCTAATCTAAGAAGCACGCCATCCAAAGCCATTTTTTCTGGATCGTACAATCCCTTTTCTTTCAGCTGTTCAAATGTAGCTTCCATTACATCCACTTTATATTTATCTTTAAAGTAACTTAAAATCTCTTTTTTATCACTTTCAACTACTTTCTCAAAATTACTCATATCAATAGCTATGTATTCCATATCATGACTTAATGCCTCATCTTGCTCCATTATGGAATTCAATGCAATTCTATATATTTCTCCTAAATCCTCTTTCGGATTTGCACCATTATTACAAACAGGAAGAATTAATACAACGAACATGAGGATGGTAAAATACTTTAATTTCATAGAAATCTCCCTTTTACTTTTATATAGTTACAATTCGTTTCATGCACTCATTTTCCTTCTCTCCTTCCTGCACGATCGTCCATGTACTTCAATAAGAATAGCCATACTTCCTTCTTGAAGTATGGCACCCTTTAGCACAATAAAACTTTGAAATATCATTAAGGTTGTTATTTATACCTTTACCACATGTGTTTTTGCTACTATATCGTAAAAGGATTGTTTCTTTTTCGTAAAAATGGCTGTCAAAATATATGTAAATATCAGACCATATATAAGTACACCAAGCAAATAATGGCTGAATGGTACTCCGCCATCACCTATATAAATTAGTCGATACACAAGGAAATGTGACAACTCCCAAGGTAAAAACTTTAGAATGGTCCGAAAAGTTAGATGCACCATAGATAATGGCTCTCCATTGGTTCCAACAACTCTTATATTAGCTTTCCTCTTTCCAAAAGACTGTTCACCAACATACGAATCACTAATTATAAAATAAAGTGAAACCGGAAAAGTCACCAATAAAAAACCTGTAAACTGAGCTACAATAAGTGATCCTGTGAAAAATCTCTGTATAGATGGAAATAAAAATACACTAATGACAAAGAGACCGGTTAAATAAACGAGAATAAGGATGTAATCAATAATGAAAGCTTTGAAACGGAGTAGAAATGAAGCATTCATTCCATCGCCCTCTTTCGTTTGGAATTGTAAGTCTACTAAACTCTCAATCCTTCAATAAAAGCATTAATACTGCTGTTCCAGTTATTAAAAAGTTTCCAAATGGGATTACTAAACATCAAACTGTTTTAAATGGTGATCAAGATGCTTGTAAATTCCTTTTCCCCATTGCTCGGAAGTAAGTTTACCGAAAAAAGGATGCGGATGAGTTGTACACTTATGAGGACCATTCTTTTGGAATGTAATAACTTTTTGTTTTAGACTTTCCTTTTCTGTTTCAAATTCTTTTTCACCTACAATCAAAATACTAGGAATGGTTGACATGTTCTGGGATAAAGGCTTGTCATTATAAAAAATTGGTTTCACAAACTTTCCAATTAATATTCCTAACCAACCTCTTGAAGGAAAAGTCTTTCCCATTGCAATGTCTTGAAAGGATGAACAATGTGCCAGCATTTTGGCAACATCCATTTTACCCCACTGCGGTTTTGAATTTGGACTTAATTTGTCGATTCGATTTAAAATTTCCTCTGCGTGTGATTGGTTAAAAATATCCTTCACTTTTGTGCCCCCTTTGAATGTCCGTTACTACATATCCCCAATTGATTAGATAAATATGCATAAATGTTAGTATCTATACATCTTTTCTTCTAGTAAGGATTCAAAAGGATTATTAAACATACTGCGATATGAGTTAATTGCCAGAAATATCTATAAATTCTCTATTTCTTCACGATTTAGTTTTGTCACTTTTGCAACCTGTATTATCACAGAATAGCTTTCCTTGAAATAATTCAAATTTATTGTGAATTTAGCACATAATGTAATTTGATTTTGAGGTGTTCATATTGAACATCTTCTATACAGTCTAGTCGTTGCATGATTTGTAGCAATTAGGTGAAAAATAGTAAATGAAAATGTGGAATCATAGGAGGGACTTTAGTGAAAGAATTAGAACTAAAGGAGAAGGTTATTGAGATTATTTCAAATCACAAAACCGGCATCCTTGCATCTGTAGAAGATAATAAGCCGCATTGTAGATATATGACCTTTTACAATGAGGAATTAACCTTATACAGTCCTACAAAAAAAGATACAGAAAAAATCGCTGAAATTGAAAAAAATCCATACGTATCCGTATTGCTCGGCTATGAGGATAAAGGGCAACGCGATGGGTATGTTGAACTTTTGGGTAAAGCATCGATTAATGAAAATCAATCGTTGAAAGATCGACTTTGGGAAGAATCATTTAAAAAATGGTTTGATGGTCCCCATGATCCAAATTATGTATTTTTAGAAATACAGCCTCAAACAGTCCGTCTTCTAAACCTTGAGGGTGAACCACCACAAGAGCTTTCTCTTAAGTAATAAATGATTTGAATTGCTAGTTCTTCTGACCTGTCTAGTTTTCAAGAAAATTGAGAGGAAAAGCGAGCATCATGACTACTCGCTTTTCCATACCACCTGTCCAAAAGCGTAAGTACCATTTTTTTTGAGGAATTGGAAAACATCTCCTGACTTTAGCTTGTTATGGAGCCTTATCCCACCTAAATAGCCTTGGTATCAGGTTTCTGTTCGTCGAGCTAAGATCTTGCTATAAGGACCTTGCGTTTCTCTAGTGGTTAGTTGATGTGTATCCCCCCACAGTGGACTCTCACCACCTAGATAGTCTATCCCTTTACGCTTTAAAAGCTGTAATAACTAAAAGCTGATAGGTATAGTTCGTCTTTACTACCGAAAGCTTCATTAAATTTATTCCTATCAAGTCCTGTCACTTCTAAAATACTCTCTATTGTGGTAGCTTTATACCCTTTTTGCCAAAACAGTACCATTGCCTGACTTAAAACTTTTGTTTCATTAAGATTTTGTTTCATATCATCTATCTCCCTTTAGGTTTATAGATTAGTTGAATAAAAAATTCTGAGAAAAATTCCTTGTTTTTAGGTACAACCTTTGGCAAATGGCTGATGAAACAACGCACCGACATTGAGCGCCAATTTAATATTTTAAAAGAAAAGGATTGGAACAACCACGGCTTTTCGGTTTTAATGGGTTACTCATTGCATGTTCAACTCAATATACTACTTATACACAACTTGGAATATTTATTTTAGTTTTGCAACACCATCTACTATACAAAGTATTATAAATTAGCAAATACCAATGTAAATAATTTACAATACAACTTGTAATCCATTATTATTTGCGTTTATTTTTTTGTTCTTTCATTTTAAACTTCAACAGATGTAATCGAAAAGAATGTGGAAGCTTTAACCATAAACCTGTTTTAATATTCATAGAAACCCTCCACTTTTCTTTTGATTAGTGTTTTGTTTCCTTTTCCTAAGGTCTATTTGGCTTTACTTTTATTGAAGAAATAACTTTACTCATGTTTCTTCTGAAAGGGCATTCATTCGTTTGTTGCACCATTAACGATTAAAGGACCAATCACTATCATTCTTCGTGATAAGGTTCAGATGCTGTTAATTCACTACAATTCCAGCAATAGCTTCTGATTCTCTCCCATTTGGAAAGTGGTTCATTGCAATAAATACATACAGGGTCATGCTTTTCCAATAAGAAGCACCTCCAAGATCAGAAGATAAGCTATGAAAATCACCAAATTTTTAAGAAGCAAAAGTGAGGATCAGCATAGATTATATTCCGAGAAATCTTATTCCAAGTTAACATTTTCTGTTGGAATTATTTCAATATCTTGTTCTGTCCTTTCAACTAAGTTTGTGCTTACTTCGCAGCAAATGTCGTAAACCTCATCAAAGTGGACAAGCGACAATAACTAACGCACCCCTTCCTGCATTGTATTAACCCTTAAAGACCTTTTTTAAAAAAAGTATAACAGTACCCCCCTTTTAAATTATTTACTAGCAATCCAAAGAGGTGAGTGCAATTACAATATTAATTGTACATTAAATTATTTGAATATTCAATATATTATAACAAAATAATTACCCGAAATTATGACAAAATTCTATTAAGTTTATATAAAAAATAGAGTAGAAAGGGAAGTATGACATAAAAATACGCTTTTACGTAGTAAGTTTGTATGAATATAAAAAGGCTGCCTCAGTTACTAGACAACCTTTTTATTAGATTAAAGCCCCCTATAGTTCAAGAACGATAAACTTAGATTCCAAGGGATTTCTCTGCTTCCTCACTTGTCTTTGGTAATTCCATTCCCTTTTCCCAAATTAAAACTTTATCTTTTGGCGTACCGTAATAAACTGTTTGTACTTCTATACCCCTGTATTCTTCTTGTTCTTTAATATCAATAAAATCATACCCTTTTTCTAATGCATAAGGAGGCTCTGCTTCTTTCTTTACTATCGGTCGTAGTGGAGTAATATAAAAATTCCCTTCCTTGTCCATATCATATTTTATTCTATTTAAACTATATCCATCGTTTATCTCAGCATAGTATACAATCTTCCCATCCTCCATTTGACTAATATCTCTAATTTCCACTACATCTGTGGCAACACTGGTGATTTCCCATTTGAATAAGCCAACGTATCCCAGAATGATAATGCTCATTAACAATCCACTTATTAGTCCACCTTTAATAAAGGCTTTTAATCGTACTCTTTTCCACGCAGTAGAAATGTTTTTTATAACATTGCCATCATTTCTATTTTCTATTATTTTTTTCTCGGGAATATGAACTTCATTTTGAATTTTCTCTAATTCTATTTTGCAGTTATCGCAATACGAAAGATGTTCTTCCACCATTCTCTTACTATCATCACTACAAACATTGTCGTAATACAACGGAAGCATATCTTTAATTACTTCACAGGATATTTTACTCATTTCTACTCCTCCTCTAACAAGTCTTGTATTTTGCGTTTAGAACGGTGAAATGTAACTCTCGCCCAACTTTCTGTTTTCTCAAAAAGCTCACTTATTTCTTTAAAGGAAAGTTCTCCAAATACTCTTAGTGTAAAAACTTCTTTATAAGGTTCTTCTAAATGATGCAAGACCTTATGTAAACGAAAAGTCTCTTCTTTGTTTAATATCATTTCTCCAATACTTTTTTCACTTGCTTGTTCTGGTATTTCGTCTGTAACAAATCGCTTTTGCTTGTCCAGATAGGTAAAGTAGGTATTCTTAGCAATTTGACAAAGCCAAACACTAAGTTTGCTATTACCTTTAAATTTATCTATGTTTTTCAATGCCTTGAAAAACGTTTCTTGTGTTATTTCTTCTGCTACCTTATCGTTACGACTTAACGATAATACAAACGAGTAAACTTCCCGAAAGTATTGATTGTATATACTCTCAAACTCGGTCACATTTCTACCTCCTTTCATAAGTAAGACTAAGTTAAGTAAGTTTCGTTACATAAAATCAAAAAAAATGGCAGACGGATGTTCTGCCATTAAATCATATCATTTTACTATCTTAATTTTTGCTACTAAGAACAACCAACATTCTTCTTTAACTAAACTGCTCCGTTAGTGGAAAAAGAAAAAGAGTCAAGCTACTAACGGGATTGGTTGAGAAGTCCAAAATGTTAAATAACAATAAAAATAACAGACGAATTCTTAAAAAATTAATATAGGAAAAAACATTAAGAATAGCAAAAAAGGAGCGAATTCGCTCCTTTTACAATTAACCGTTCAAATAACTTTCCCAATCATAATCATCAATCTTAAAAAATTTGCCTTCATCATCTTTTTCATATGCACATAAAGGCGCCTCTTGGATAAATTCTAAAATGGAATCGTCGATATTCAAGATTGCTCCAACAGAGACAATTTGAAAGTTTTCGGGATTACTTAGCTCGTCATCATCTTCATAGCCACTTAATATAGACCAACCAGAATCGCCTTCGCTATTTGGATAATCTCTTAGCATAAAGTTGAACTCTCTCTTTTTAAGTACATCTTCGCTGACCGTTACTAAAGTGTCAAAATAAAAGTCCCATTCAGATGAATTCGGATCTTCATATTGGGTATCACATATGTTTTCAATTCCGAATGAAATCTCATTCCCTATTTTTAACGGTAAAAGACGAGGTTTATTGTCTAGTTTACCCATAAATTTCTTTCCTTTTATGTTGGTGATTTGAACCCACATTCTCTCTGCTCTATATCCATCCTCTTTGGCTTTCTCTGTTACGAAGATTAACTTTACAGAATCACCGACTTTTAATTTGTTCAATACCTCTGAACTAGGAATATAAAAAGTGTACGGCGATTCATTGTTTAAGTCGTAAACATTATCTAAATACCAGGACATCCTTTTTCTCCCCTTGCCTCACAAAATATTAATAACTTCTATTTTCTATAATATTATTTCCTTCTTGTGCTAACCTGCCCCTTTAGAATAAGAAGAAAAGGGACTGCCACAGCAGTCCTCCTCTTTAACTCTCGCACCCCATAGTAAGAATAATTATAAAGCATACTCATCATTCATTGATTTCGTAAATTACGGTATCAAACAATTTCCCACCAGTGTAAAGCAATACTGCCCATTCTCCTGCCTTTGGAATGTTCACAGTGGAAGGTGCATGTGCATCTGCCCCATTATTCTCTCCTCCAAGACCTATTGTCCAACCTGTTGTTAGGATTTGATGAACGGTTCCCGTTTCTCTGTGAAAACCAACGACCGTCAGTTCGGTTTCCTGGGGATTTTCAACACCCCAAAGATGCCACATCCACTTTTGACCGTTTAAACTGGGCATGTCAGCACTAATAACGCCTGATTTATTCTCATTCCCGATTATATTGCCATTGAATGTCGTAGCTTTTTTATCCCAATCAACTTTCTCTAAATCACTTTCTTTGACAAAGTTTGGTATATCTTCAGGTAAAGTCAACTTACTTTCAACCGTTTCATTTTTAGCGCAACCTAAAATCATAAAAAGCATACTAAAGAAAATAAGTCCCAAAGGCTTTAGCTTCAAATAACCCTCCTCCTAACAAATAAATTTTCCTTATAATGTAAATTATACCATCTACTATATACCCTTGTTCAATTAACCTACCACTTTTTCTCAATAAGAAAAGACTGCCATAATACAGCCATTAGTCTTTAACTCTAGCACCCGTTCGTGTAATAAGGTATACGCTCTCTGAGTTATTCAATAGAACCATTTTTTCAGTAAATCCTGAAGAGACATGATAATAGAACAATATCAACTTTTTATAAGTTTCTCTATTATTTGTTTCTTTGTTCAGACGAAGTTTTATATGTATCTACTTCTTCTTAAATATTATTTCTATTTTTTATAGGTTTTTTTAAATTGAATTACTCCAATCGCTAACACACAAAGGCTTAAAGGAATAAAAAGAATCACAAAAGTTGTTTGTTTAATCATATCTACACTAAAATCTTACCTAAGTTTAATTAATCATAACCATGTTAAATATAAAGCTGACAATTCCTTTTTGTGCTAATCTATCAGTTAGTAGAATTAGCGTAGCAACCCTCTTGTTCAACATAAGCGCCTGTTAATTTAATAACTGATTCACTTTGTTTTCGCCTTCTAAAAATTCTTGTATAAGTTCTCTTAGTTCATCCTCGTTTTGGAATTCAGTTAATTCTTTACCATACCATTCTTGTAGATTTTCTCTCGTAATTGTATATTCACGGATATCGGAGTTAAATGTTATCCAATCCACATTTTGGACTAATGTAAATAAAAATGTTGCATTAAATATCACTGTTTCTTTGAATTTTTGCTCTGACTCTATCAAATCATAATTTAGCGTTATTCCATACGGTTCTTCATTTGTTTTAAGTTCAAAACCGTTTAATTGCTCTGCACCTACTAATTGATTAGCAATGTTTCCTACTGCACTGTTATCACCAACGAACGAATCTTTATATTGAAAAATATCATTCTTTATATTCGTATCATTTGAATTACACCCATTTAAAAAAAGAATGACCAATAGTGAATAGAACAAAAGCTTCGTCATTTTTCTCAATTTTATTCCCCCTTCATACACTTAAAATACCATAAAAATCCAAACATCTTGTTAAAGGTTTCTGCCCGTTGCTTAAATAAGAAAAAGGCTTTACCTTATGCTAGTAATGCACCCGTCAGTTAAGTTAGTAAATTCTCTTTTTGTTTAATACTACCTTCGTACTGTAGATTAATTGTTTAAGCACTTAATTAGTAGTGATCTTAAATATGACATATTTCAGATCACTTTATAATACCTTTTATTATCATAATTTTCATTGTGTTAAGGGAGTGGTAAATATGGCAATCAGACCCCCGTTGTTAAAAAGAGGAGATACCATTGGATTAGTTACGCTCGGCACCCCTCTAGATGCAGTTACTATAAATACTAGAGTACAATTTTTGAGAGATATGGGCTTTAATGTCGTTTTAGGCGAGCATGTTTATTCTAGTAGTGGCATCGTAGCGGCATCCAATCAACAAAGAGCAGATGATTTAATGAATATGTTTAGAAATCCGAGTGTCAAAATGATCCTTGCCACCCGTGGTGGGACTGGGATTCAGACCATTCTTCCTTATCTGAACTTTGATGTCATAAGACAGAATCCGAAAATTATATCTGGTTATAGTGACATGACCGTATTATTAAATAGTCTCTATCAATTTAGTAATTTAATTACATTCCATAGTTTAATGCTCATTGACTTTAGACCAGCTACACCAGCTTATAACTTCAATCAATTTTTTGAAGCAACTTCAACGTTGAATTCTCCCAGGGTGATCCAGAATCCACCGAACATAGCCCTAAGTGGTTTAGTACCAGGAAATGTAACAGGTCCAATAGTGGGTGGAAATATGACTTCGTTAGTCAATGCAATCGGTACACCATATGAAATTGATACAAAAGGAAAGATACTTTTTTTAGAGGAAACACACTCTCCGACTACAATGATTTTTAGGTATCTAACTCAATTATCAATGGCAGGTAAATTTCAAGATTGTCTTGGTATTATTATAGGAGAATGTACGAATTGTCCTGTATCTTATGGTACATCATATGAGGATTTAATTAATGCTTTATTAGTCCCTCTAAAAAAACCATTGATCGTCAATCTTAGTTCAGGTCACGGCGTTTATAAAGCTGCTATTCCAATAGGCGCTAATGTAAATCTGAATGCAATAGAGAATACAGTGACTGTACTTGAGCCCACCGTTTCTTAGTGGTTTGAAGTTTTTGTTTACTGAGGATATAATAAGCAAAACTCTGTTTTCTTAAACACAATATAGGTCTAATTCGATAAAATTAAATCATCTTTTGTTCCTCCGCTTATGAACGATCCTGGCCGCTATTTGAATAAGCAAAATAGCGACCCTTCGCTTATGAAGAATCGCACCCTTTAGTTTAAGTACATTTTTTCACAAACAATAAGTTTTACCTTGTGACATCAAGTAATAATGTAAGAGAATATTATTAGTAGGCGATACCTACACGTGATTTTATATAATTGTTACTTTCAATCTGCTTATATGTAAATTCTGCTGTATCCGATACATTTATTTTAGCTCCATCCACTGGCAAAAAATCACGTTCCACACGGTATTCACCTAATCTTTCTCCATCAGGTAAATACGTTGGACATACAATGGTCCATTCAAGTGTTGATTGTTTAAGCAGATCATACACCTTATGATGTTCTTTCGCTGCACGGGTTGACTTCTGCTTTGATTCACTTGATTGATAACGCAGAGAATTTGGCGTGGTTCTACTTTGCAGAATACCCGCAGTTCCTATTGTTATTATTCGTTTCATACCTTCGTTTTCCATTGCTTCGATAATAAGTGGCATACTTTCTGATAGAGTGGTTGTGCCATCAGTATTTAGTGCACTAATAACTACATCAATCCCATGCATTGCACGTACTATATCATTTTTATTTAAAACATTCCCTTGAATAATGGTTAAATTTTCACTATTTATTTGAATCTTCTCTGGAGTGCGAACTAATACAGTAACATGATGTCTATCATGAAGGGCATAAGTTATTATTTGACTTCCGACTCGTCCAGTTGCACCTAAAATTAAAATATTCAAAAGTATAATCCTCCTTTTTACGAATACAAATATTACAATACACTATAAATGCTATTATTTCGTCTTT
Organism: Niallia sp. XMNu-256; assembly: GCF_036670015.1. Taxonomy (NCBI): domain Bacteria; kingdom Bacillati; phylum Bacillota; class Bacilli; order Caryophanales; family Bacillaceae; genus Niallia; species Niallia sp. XMNu-256. The sequence goes on along the minus strand of NZ_CP137636.1, from coordinate 1,797,653 downwards.
TACAGCACTCTTCAACTATTCTGCCCCGTTCGTATTATAAGGTCTTATTATGTCAGTTTTGTTAAATATACCTAGCCCTTCTGTAATATATTTTGCTTCTTTTCTTCCTCTTGTCGATTTCCATACCAGAAAAAGGTGCCGCAGCACCCAGATTTTAAACTCTTGCCTCCGTAACTTTAAGTGTAGTATTTTGCAATTATCATTAGTAAAAAAACACTTACACATAAAACTGAATAACTAAAACATGATCTCAATCTTAATTGTAGAAGGGAAAATAAACATAAAATAGAATGTTAAATTAGGGATTACTACTACAGTGTGCTATACTTACTTTACCATTTATACTATTACTGATTGTGTTTCATGATTGTTGCAAAAGCCCTATTCATTTATTGAATAGGGCTTTTATTTATTGAAAAAGTCTCTTGTTACGGTAAATAAAAAAAACAGACCCTTCATTTAGGGTCTGTCATCTGCTAGGATTAAGCTTTTTGAACGTTTGTAGCTTGTGGGCCACGTTGGCCTTGTTCAATTTCAAAAGTTACACTTTGACCTTCGTCTAAAGATTTGAAACCTTCACTTTGGATTGCTGAGAAATGTACGAATACGTCTTCTCCTGCTTCACGCTCGATGAATCCAAAACCTTTTTCTGCATTAAACCACTTAACTTTACCTTGTTCCATAATTGTTTTGCCTCCTCGTGTGGGTCTCCACACATTGTGTTACTATCCTTGCTCAAATACCTTAGACGAAAAACAAAATCTATTCTCAATCTGAAAAAGAACAAAAATAATTCTTTCTAAGAATAGCACACATACTATAAAATAGCAAATGGTATAGTAGACCCATTCTCATATAAAAAAGGAACATCCCTTACAAGGGGTCCTTTCTTATTTATTATCGAGCTAAAGCATTGATACTAGCCCTTTCTTTCTTGCCGTGCAGGTAAAAGTAAAGACCAGAAGATGCCAGAACTACAACTCCTAAGATCATATACAGAGTACTATAGCTCGTGAATGGAATGAAGAAGCCAAGCAGATAAGGACCGAACCCAAGCCCTGCGTCAAGAAAGATAAAGAAAGTCGACGTTGCCAATCCCATACGATGAGGGGGAGTCAACTTAACAGCGATTGCCTGAGTGCATGACTGCATATTCCCGAACCCAAGTCCAATAAGGATACCTGATAATAACAAAGTGATACTGTTGTGGGCTGAACCTAAAAGAAGCATTCCGGCTGTAAAGAGAATAAACGCTGGGTACATAACATAGTTTGCTCCTTTCACGTCCATTAAAAGGCCTGTGAATGGACGTGAAATCAATACCGCTATTGAATATACAAGAAAGAAGAAACTGGCTGCACTAACCAGGTCAATTTCAATGGCATAGAAATTAATAAAAGATAGAACACTGGAGTAACAGAAGGCTACAACTAGTGTAATCAATGCAATCGGAACTGCCTTGGGCTCAATAAATTGAGAGAGTTTGAATCCTTTTATTTCAGTTGTCTTTGTTGATCCTTCCAATGCCGGCACATGCACAAAGAATGCTGTGATCAAACTAATGATTCCTAAAGCTAGGCAGAGACTAAAGATTATTTGAGTGCTTGTATGCTGACTCATATATAGTCCAATGAACGGTCCGATTGCGGTAGACAACGTCGCACTCATACTGTAATAACCGATACCTTCTCCTTTTCTTGTTTCCGGGATAATTTGGGCTACAATGGTCCCTGTTGCTGTGCTCGCAATACCCAGTGTAATACCATGTAATAAACGGGTAATAAGCAGGAAGGTGATGCCTAAATGGATAAAATATAAAGATGTTGTTAAAATATAAAGAATTAATCCAATGAACAATGTTCTTTTACGGCCAATTGAATCAATACTGCGGCCGATAAACAGACGCCCAATTAAAGTCCCAACAATAAAAATCCCTGTAACAAGCCCGGCCTGGCTTGCAGTAGCATGATATTCATCTACCGCATAAACACCTATAATCACGATTAATAAATAAAAGACTAGTGTTAACAAGAAATTGACGCTGGATACAATGATAAAATTCTTCGTCCACAATTTAGGTTTACTCACTTTTGCTCCCCTCTCGATTCATAAATATTATCCTGTATTTTAGGAAGAGTTTGAAACGTAATCATTTGCTCTTCATTAGCGATCCCTTCCATAACCCTATTTTCCAAATCCGATATTTTTTTTCTACATTCTTTATAAATCTCTTCTCCTAATTCTGTTAACTGAATGACTTTTTCCCGCCTATCCTTGCCTGGAATTTGCTTCACTATTTGCAGATCTTCCAAACGGTGAACCCTCCTCGTAATGGTTGGCTTTTCAACATTATATTGATTTGAAATATCCACAAGCGTCGAAGGTCCATTGTTTTTTATATAAAACATAACTTGCCATAAAGAATAGGTAAGCTGATAAGTACTCATTAGTTCATTCAATGTAGTGTTAAGTGATCTATACAGACTTAAATAACGTTGAAAAAACCTTCCAATTCTTTCACTTTCTCCTATAGAAAATAATTACTATGAACAACTGTTACCAATAGTAACTATGAGTTTTTATGAAAAAGATGTCAAGAGGACTTTCTTTAACTAAGCCCTGATTGAATCACTTTGAGATTCCATTCAATTTCTAGCCAAAACGTTCTTATTCAAGAAAATGGCCACATTGCTTAATAAGAAAGAACCCTGTACAACACAGGATTCTTGATCAATTTTTTTATAAGAAATTAACCTTTAAAACTTATCAAACTCTATTTTAAAGCTACAATTATGACTTAATTTAAATCTCATATTCTATTAACACGTCCGTTAAATACTTCTACCCAATAACTTCCAAGTTATATCATCGCGTAGACGATTGTGCTTCTATAAACTCTCCATCACCTACGTAAATCCAACATGTCCAAAGTAAATAAAAAAAACAGACCCTTCATTAAGGGTCTGCCATCTGCTATTATTAAGCGCTTTGAACGTTTGTAGCTTGTGGGCCACGTTGTCCTTGTTCAATTTCAAAAGTTACACTTTGACCTTCGTCTAAAGATTTGAAACCTTCGCTTTGGATTGCTGAGAAATGTACGAATACGTCTTCTCCTGCTTCACGCTCGATGAATCCGAAACCTTTTTCTGCATTAAACCACTTAACTTTACCTTGTTCCATTATTGTTGCCTCCTCGTGTGGATCTCCACACATTGTGTTACTATCCTTGCTCAAATGCCTTAGACGAAAAACAAATTCTATCTGAAAAAAGAACAAAAATAATTCTTCCTAAGAATAACAGATATACCATAAAATAGCAATAGCCCGTTAGGGGAAGATTAAAATAATGATTACTGCTAGTTAATAGAAATAAAAATGATAATCCAAAACATTCCCCCGAAGAAGATAGAAGTAAATAAAATAAGCGTGTTTATGTTTGTATTTTCTTTATTTACAATAGCCCGTATTGAATGAAGTAGACAGAACATAAAGAAAAAGGCAATTAGAGCGAATAATATATCGATTTTAATGCACCTCCATTAACTTAATTTGACAGTCATCATATCCTAGTATCCTGACTGTCAAATTAAGTTAAATCTTTCACAATATATAAATTCATTTTACCATAAAGTCTCCCAATTCCTTCAGAAATAAGTTCACTTACTATTAACCAAACTAACCTTAGATTTAGCACGTATTTTAACAACACCGCATAAATTTATGCGGTATCTTCAATTTGTTTGCGAATTGATGTGTTAATTAATGAGTTAAATCAATTGCAGTGTTGATGTAGCAACAAAAAAGGAGACACTAATTCACATTTATATCTAGATATTACATTCAATTAATAAGGCGAATAAAGGCACTTTACTTTTTTATTAAGGCTATGTTAAAGGTAAAGGTTGATTTAAAATGCACATAAAAAATGAGCTGGGAAATGTATCTCCAAGCTCGTTGTATTTTGATGTCCATTTTTTTAATAAAGCACCCGTAAGCATAAGAAGCAAGTATTATAAACTTGTTCTTATTTTTTTTTATAAATGTCCACTTTGTTTGCTGAAAAATTCAATATTTGATTCTTTCCGTTGATTTTAAGAACAACATTTATTGATATAGGAAATTGAATTGTTTTAACTACTTCCTCTAAGGCATTATATTCGTCTTCTCTATTGTTATAACAAACAACTGAACTAATAATTAATTCACCATCTTCAATATCAAGACTGCCCATTATTGGAAACTTCTCACCATCATTTGTTGATAATTCCCCAGATATTATTGAGCCATTTAGTTCTTCTGTGAAATTTTTTGTTTCTGATGGTCTTACCCAAGTTTCATCTTGGTCTTCATTTTCCTCTTCATCTATTGCCCATTCCCATATCGGACTTTCTTTAAAGTCCGATATGGTTAATTCATCAACTGGTTTACTTTTGCCCATCATTACCATCTCCTTTGTTGCCTGTTTAACGGATAATTCTATTAATTAACAAATAAATCCTTCTTCAATTAACCTGTCACGTTACTTGAAGAAGGAAAATGCCTTTTTACTAAAGCAAAGTACCCTTTAGCTCAACAAAGATATGGAAGGCGAGAACACTACTCCCACTCATAATCGGCAATCACCAGCTCGATTTTTTCTGGTATTATTTTTTGAAGAGATTCTATGGTTGAAAAGTGTTCATGATTTGAGAACGCAGTAATATAATCACCATCATGTCCTACCCAGAACATAGTGGAACCTGCAGTTAAAGTTACTATTGGAGTATTGGCTATCCACTTTAATTTAACAAGTCTGGTTCGGTTTTTTTTAGTCCTTTTTACAGGATAAGATGACTCATATTCCCTTTCCTCTAATTTGAATATATCCTGTTTTAAGGACCATAATGATAAGTTCAACATGCTTCCATTCCCGTGCAAATAAGGATAATATTCCTTAAATTGCTGAGGGCGGCGGATCATTGTCTTTACAAAGAACGAGTCTTTACGACTCCCCTTCATAAAATTGAACTCTATATTTTGCATCTTAAACAGCTTTTCGTACTCTGGCTGTTGAAACTCATAAATTTCTGCAAGCGAATAAATAGGGTAATAATCTGGGCTCTCCATCCAATTGCAAAAGAATTCTTCATGGGCATCTGTATAATCTCCATCCATATAACAAGAAAACTCAATGATATATTGGGCCTCACTGTTAATCTCAAAAGGATAAGTGTTTTCCAGAGGGAAGTAGCTTATATTTATCTTCAAATTTTAATCGCCTCTCTTAAAAGGTTCGAGTAATTATTGTCTCCTATATAATCCTTCTTCTAGTAATAATTCAAAACGATTAATAAACATACTGCCGAAACATACATCAATTATTTGCCAGACACAGAGATGGTTGGAACAAACTGTAAGTTCCTTGTTCCGATACCATACCGGAAATATTTAAATAAATGGCTTGCCTAAACTCATCCAATCTTATAAAATTTAAAACGGAAAATGAAATGAGTCCATTTAATGATCCATTGGGAACAAGCGATGAACTCTACCTGAACCTGTCGATAAGCAAAACAATAAATAATTATTCAAGTGTCCTTAGTTCGAGAATCATTGCAACTTCATGGGCTTGTTGTTTAGATTGGCTGGCTTTCCGCTTGGCTTTTTCGCACAGAAATAAAACGAAAAAGAAGATAGCGAAAGATAAATTGTTTTTCCAACTTCTTTTATCTTATGGACTTTTTAGAAGCCCCCGTCCTTTTGGGGAATAAATGATTAAATTAATTACAAAGGGTGTCTCTCATTGATTTAATCATGATCACGTTACTTAGCACGATCTTCCCCGCCTTTGCGTCCCGCTTCTTCTACAGTCCTCTTTTCGTTATTATTATAAAAATTTTACCTTAATAAAAAGGGTGGATAAGCATGATTGGCTAACGCCTTTCAAATTTATCCTCCCCCGTGATTAAAGGTTCGTTGCTTTAAACGTATTCCCGCCTTCAATGGTACCGTTTTCGTATCCTTTGTAAAACCAACGCATCCTCTGTTCAGACGTTCCATGTGTAAAGCTTTCTGGTACCACATAGCCTTGCGCTCTTTTCTGGATGGTATCATCTCCGACTGCACTTGCTGCATTAAGTGCCTCTTCAAGATCCCCTTTTTCTAAATAACCTTTTCCTAGAGCATGATGAGCCCACACACCAGCCAGATAATCAGCCTGCAATTCAAATCTGATAGAGTATTCATTGGAATTCCTCTGGGCGGCTGTTGCTTGATTTCCTGTGTTCAAAAGTGTCTGTACATGATGACCAACCTCATGGGCAATGACATAGGCCATCGCAAAATCACCAGGTGCCTGGAAATTTCGCTTCAATTCCTCATAAAAACTTAAGTCAATATACAGCTTGTAATCTCCTGGACAATAAAACGGTCCGACCATTGAAGTAGCGGAGCCGCAGGCCGACTGAACACTGCCGCTATATAAAACAAGCTTAGGCTCTTCGTACTGCAGTCCTCTCTGATTAAACTCAGCTGACCATACATCTTCTGTATCAGCCAGGACGACCGATACGAAGTCTGCCAGTTCCTCCTCTTGCGCTGATTCTTGGTATGTAACATTTGAACCTGCTGTATTATTCGTTGAGATGCTATTGATTAATTCGTCCGGGTTCCCTCCAAGGAGCGTAACCAGAAGAATAATAATGATTCCTCCTACACCGCCTCCCATCACCATTTTGCCGTTCATGCCTCTCCTGTCTTCAACATTTGAGCTCTCCCGTCTACCTTTCCATTTCATTTCTTCTCCTCCCTAAATAACAGCGTATGATTACGATTACTTTTTCATAGTGTTATACCCAAATTGGAGATGAAGTAAGTATTTTTGAAACTTACTTTTTTATAAAGGCAGAGATTTAGTGACAGGTGCTATTAGATCACCTGTTATGTCTGTCCCTAATAAATCGAATTGCGCTTATTCAATAATCGGGCCATTTAACGTAGCAACTACTTTAAAGAAAATTAGATCTCAATGTTAAACTTTAAAGGAGATTGTGAAACTTTGTACTTAAAGTAACGGGAAGGTTAGGTGCAAAAATGAAAAGGATGTGCTATAAATTAACGGGTTCTGTTTTCGAGTACAATTTATTAAAAAACATAAGAAAATGGACATTAAATCGCAAATGGTTTGGATGTCCTTTTTTATTGAAATAAAGACACTTTTGATAAAAAAAGATGTGTTTTTGATTGTAAATCGCATATAAAAAGTAACGTTACAAAAGTTTCTACAACTGCAATAAACTTCGGGACAAATAATCATTAAACTCGTTCGATTATCTACTTTATAGTATAATTTTCCTATAAGTATATTGAGAGTTTTGCATAAGTGTATATAACCATAAACAAGTAATTGAAAAGAGTGGTGTATATGAACAAATCAATATCTTTTAAATTTTTAACGGGAACATTTTTAATAACTTACATAATGTGGGGAATTATTTTAGTTGCAAATCAAATAGATTTTCTCGAATTTGGAACACCTATTTCTAGGGTTTTAATTGTTATAGGAGGAAATGCTCCTCTAATTGTGGCATACATTGTTTTGAAGCAACAAAAAGTAATAACTGGAATTAAACAATTTGCAAAAGAGGCATTTGCAATTAAACAACATTATTTACATTATGTTTTATTAATAGCTTTTTTGGGACTATATTTTGGAGTTCCTGCTATAATACAGGGTGTTTCTATCGGAGAAAAACTCTATATCGGTTTTCTTAACATTCCTTTAATGATTCCATTAGGAGGATTAGAGGAACTTGGTTGGCGATATGTTCTGCAAGCTAATTTGCAAAGAAAACTTTCTTTTGGAGTCGCCACCTTAATTACCGCCTGTTTTTGGGCCGTATGGCATCTGCCTTTATTTTTGATTGAAGGTACGGCAAACAATTTTGGATTATTCACCATAATGGTATTCGGTATGTCGTTTGCATTGGCGACGATATACAATGTAAGCAAAAGTATTTGGTTATGCATTCTGTTTCATAGTATGATAAATGCACTATCTTTAGTATGGATTATTCAAGATAGTATAGAGGTAAAAATTTTCACTACTGTAACGATGATTATTTTAGCTTTTGCAATTACAGTCTATCAAAAAAAGAAAAAGGGTTTGGATACAGCAAATATCAATTTTTTCCGAATGTAATATAGCGGGTATATTACATTCGAGGTGGTATCGTTGGTACAGTAGCTTTTTTGTTTGTAAAAAAATGTGAAAAAATACACTTTAACTATAGGGTAGCTTTAGTTTAACAAGCAAAAAGCAGTAATCACTATCTTCTCGCTATAATGGAGCAACGAAAAAGCCTAATTTCTCAATTCTAACGTTGAGAAATTGGGCTTTTTATATTTACTTATAGTGCAAAATAGCATTTAAAAAGGGTGCAATTTATCTCCTGAAGTCACATATGATTATATCACATCTCATAAAACCTTGTTCAACACAGTTGAGTTTTGACATTTTATCGTAAAAAAAGACCGTTAATTGACCGGCCTTTTCTTAAAATTCCCTAAAATTTTACGATTTTTCTCTATTACTTCTTTATTTTTAGCTATTGTTTCTTTTATGTTTAGAATTTCATTACCGTAAGTTTCATGATTTTTTATTAGTTTTTCATCTAAGTGAGGTACTGATGGCTTATTATTTTTAGTATCCATAATAATCCCCCTTCTGGTATGACTTTACTCTTAATTATAAACAATAGACGAATACATTTTCAAGAGAATTATCTCAATATTTTAAATATTATAAAATAAATCAACCAATCTTTCCACAACGCTTGACTATTAATAGTGGGACTTATATCTTTTATAATCAATAAATTTTGTTACAATAATATTCAAAGATTCGAATATTTGAGGTTTACTTTATGAAAGGGCAAATTGTTGTCTATGGGGATGAAATCTATACGGTTATATATGATTACGAAAATGGACAATTAGAAATTGAAAAATACAATTCAAGGACGTCTTATAAAATTGTCGAATTAGTAAAAAAGGAGGATGTACGTATTTTAGAAAACCAATGAATCGATCTTATCCAAGGCGAAATATTATATATACATAAATAGTATAAATATGTATTATTCATTTTTTATACATCGTTGATTTGGTGAGATTTCAGAAGAGTGGGAAGGGTCAGACCGCACCGTTTGACCAACAAATGAAATTGTAAAGGATTAATCTTAAATTAACGTATGTTGATAACAAGGATTTAACACTCTACTTGTTGAAGGTTTATATACATAAGAGATGTTTCAGGGAGAGAAAAAGGAGATGCCACATTCAAATAGGAGGCATCTCTTTTATTCCGTTAATAAGTAGTTATCTTGGCTGCTTTTTGAGCCGTGTAAATCCAGCGTTGCCACCAGGACAGGTTATCCTGATATTCTTCCGCACCAACAGTGTAGAGGGCATCTTCATTCTTCCAAAGCCGTTTAAAATATCGTTCCATATCTAAGGCGAGCGCGCTATCATTTGGAGCGAGGATGCGTATGTTATTTTCCAGGTTGTAATTCTCCAATGTTCGTTCCGTATAGTTGGCAGAACCGCTTGAAATGATTGTTTGTTTCGCTGTTTGAATCCAGATGGCTTTTGTATGGTATTGGCCGACTACGGTGTTGTACCAGCGAATGTTGATTTGTTCGCTTGTATCCTCAAGCAGCTCGTTCACAACCGGTCGATTCGGCAGACCGGACTTTTCCTGGCCGAATGAGTTTTCATTTGGGTCTAGAATCATATTCACCTGCACGCCCCGGTTTACTGCATCTGTTAAGCTGTTGACAATGTCACGCTGGGCAATAAAGAACATCCCAATCCAAATTTGATCTCCTGCTTTTGTCGCCGCTAGATCTTCAAGCAAGGCGTTCAAAATTTTCTTCTCGGTCAAATATTGTACAGCATACTGGCCGTTACCTTGCTGGGGCATATCAGCCCTCGGCAATTTCGGACCATCCGACATGAGCGACACCGCTTCTTCAGCCTCCAGAATATCATTTATGACGGGCCCCGTTACTTTAAAACCAAGATTTCCGTGGAAGCCACTTGCATCATGGGGGTTTGATGATGTGATAATCGCTTCCTTTTCCGAAACGGCCGCTTTGCGATGGTTGGCTTTCACGTTGAGCAGTTCTAAATAGGAAGATAAGGTCATTTTTGGGGCTTTGCTTGACATGGCGTTGGCAATCCATCCCTTGTCGTCGTGGTCGAACCATTGAAAAATTAATCGGTATAAGCCTGAATAAATCGGCGTGGAATCCCGCAGTCGTTCTAAATCGGTGTAAACAATTTCTACCCCGGCTTCACGCATCTTCTTGAACCACGGGGTTTCATAGGAGCCATAGCCCTTATTTAGCGGATCGGTGATGAAAACAACCGGCATATCGGGATTGTTTTTCTTTTTCTCGGCAAGCTTGTCAGAGAGGATATTCGCGATTGGCGGGAAATCTTCTTTTTCGTCGAAATACCCATCCATCAAAAAGAAATCCACCACCACAAACTGTTCGGCTTCATCAATCAATGTATAAACTTCATCAAGTATATGATTCTCATGTTTCCGATTGGTCCCTTTTTGGTCTTGCGCAAAAGTTAAATCCGTTAGCATTTCAATATGGTCTGTTCTGTGCAAGTCTCCTTCATAGGAAATGCCTTCAGGCAACGGATTATATGTATGCCATACCATTTCTCCTATATATAGCAAAATAAAAAGAAGTATAAGAGCGCTTATAACTTTTTTTCTGAGACTCCAGCTGTTCCATTTCTTCTGAACTTTTTTCATTGAATTCCTCCCATACTCTTGTACTTTTAGTTCCCGTGGACAAGCAAAGTTAAACAAAGGTAGCTTGCATTTGCGACTTAAAAGGACTGGTTATTTCTAAACCAGGGGAAACTTACAAATTTTATGGATAGGAGTCCTGTTATTTTTGGTCCAATTTATTTCTGGTTCAACAAGTCGCAATATTTTCAACTTAAGATTATTAGGGTCAATCTCATTAAATTTGCCTCAGATGGTGCAGCAGCGATAACAGGTGAAAGAATTGGGGTAACAGGCGGAATGTAGTTAGTATTTTGAAAGGGCGCTTTTCTTTCATAAGAGGGCGTCTTTTTGTAATGATTTTGTAAGGGAAAGAAAAGATTATGAAGACTTCCACTTAAACTATTAGGTGCTAATCTTCAATAACATCCTCCATAAACAGGCGCTTTACTAATGCAACAAAGCCTAATTTCTCTGTGTTAAAAACAAGAAATTAGGCTTTCTTATATTTGGATTTTCTTACAGTATTTACCTGATGATACTCCCTTATAGTAGGAGAAATCAGCTTTTTTAACCTGAAAATTCTTTAGCGTATATTTTCCGCGTTTTGTTGGTAGGACCCCTATTTTAAATAGAAAAAGCTTAAATACTACTTGTTCGTTATAGGTATTTATCTAACAATTTTCGTATATCTGCTAGCAATCGTTAACCCCTACTGGACTTAAGCTTTATCCTGTCTAATTATTTCTTTTCCTCTTTCTGCTTTGTTTTTGCCCCTTCACGCTGAGGTTCGATGTCAATATTATGTTCTTTTTTCCTTTCCTGCTCAAGAGAGTTGTTGTTTTCTTTTTTCATTTCAATAACCTCCTTGTTTTAGGTGATAATAATATGTACCCGATTCTATTCGAATGAAAACAAGCAGTATTTGGTGATGGTATCTTTTTTAGGGTGTTTCGATCCTCTACGTAGTATTTCGGAAATCGTGGATTGCCTTAATCCTCCTAACTTACCTATCTACAACCGCAGTTTTTTATCCATTTATTTTTTTATTTTGAGCCTTTTTACATCGTAGTGGAGAATTTTAGCTATACATGAATGCACCATCCAGATGAGACTGGATGGTGTATTTTATTTTTAAAGTTCCTTTTTAATGTCAGCTAAAACCCAAGTAAGCATATTCGTGAAATGATTAAGATGTTCTTGAACACGGCCAGGGAATTCTCTATCTAAAAATTCAAGATGATCATTCTGTGTATGCCAAATACCACCGTGTTTCTCGGTTTGTGTATAGCCATCCAGATCGCCAAGTCCCCAGTTGGTTGCTTCAAAATAAGCAATCGTGATTCCTTTTGCCTTGAATGGGGCATGGTCGCTCCAATCTCCCGAGGTTCCTTCAGGATATTCAGGATTTATTCCAGGATTCGTTTCGAGAGGAATGTTCTTTTTATTAGCAATATCAAGTGCTAAGTCACGGATCCATCCATCTTCCCCAGCTCCACCATAAACATAGACTTTGTCGCCAGCTAGTAAACTATCAAGATTGATCATCCCGATGGTGTTATCGATTTCTTCTGTAGACATATTGTTGGCATAATAGTTTGATCCCCGTAACCCTACTTCTTCTGCACCAAAAAAGACATATTTAATATCATAGGCGAGATTACGCTTTTCCAGTGCCTTTGCCGTTTCGAGAATGACCCCGACACTTGAAGCATTGTCATCAGCGCCTTTTCCATTACTAACCGAATCATAGTGCGCGCCAACAATGATTTGTTTGTCTGTATGCTTGTTATCTTTTACAGCAATGACATTGGCGGACTCCCCTTTTGTATAACTGAATTTTTGCTCTTCAACCTTTAGGTCCAACTTTTCCAGCTCATCGATGATGTACTCGCGCGCTTTCGTTTCATTTTCACTGCCCGCAACCCTCGGTCCGATTTCCTCCGTCAAATACTGAACATGCTGATACGCCAATTCTCCGGCAAATTTCTTTGGTGCTGCAGTTACACTTCCAGCTGCAAATAAAGCTGAAAACGTAAATACCCCTGCAATGATTGACCTTTTTACCATTTTTGCATTCATGAAAATCCTCTTCCCCTTATCTGTATGTTTATTCATGGTGATTTATATTCATCCATAATTATATATTCTTTATAATCAGAGGAACTCCTTCCAGTTTTTTAAAAATGATAGAATTGTAGTTCGAATCAAAAATAGAGCAGTTCTGTATTCCAAAGAGTCAAAACGGTACGACTTATTTTCAAAGCTACATCTTTAACCATTTTAACAATGCTAACATAGCAAAAAACCAACAGACCTATCGAGTCCGTTGGCTTTTTAGTCCTATATTGTTGTAGAAATAAATTTCGATTCTAAGAAATCTCGTAACGTTTCTGGTCCACCTTCACTACCAATTCCACTTTCTTTCACACCGCCAAACGCTCCTTCTACTTGAGCAAGCAGCGTATCATTAACCCCGACCATTCCGTACTCAAGCGCTTCTGATACTTTATGTGAACGAGATAAATTCGTTGTGAAGATATACGCTGCGAGTCCATAATCGGTATCATTGGCTTTCTCGATCACTTCTTCATCACTCGTAAATGAAAGAATCGGAGCTACTGGGCCGAACGTTTCCTCATTAGCGATTTTCATTGTTTCATTGACATCCTTTAAAATCGTAGGCATATAGAAGAATCCATTTTCACAACCGTTTTCAGCAAAAGGTTCACCGCCCGTTACAACAGTCGCTCCTTTTTCAACGGCATCGTTTACATGGCTCTTTACTTTTTCTAATCCACTAGCATTAATTAGCGGACCAACATCACTATTGTCGTTCAATCCATGTCCTACTTTCAACCGAGCAACCATTTTCTCAAGCTTCTCTGTGAATTCATCGATAATCGACTCTTGTACGTAAATGCGATTTGGACTAATACATGCTTGTCCACAGTTGTTGAACTTACTTCCCGCGATTTGTTTCACCGCGGCATCAAGATCACAATCATCAAACACAATCACAGGTGCATGTCCACCAAGCTCCATTGATACACGCTTCATTTGATCGGCAGCTTTCTTATACAGCATTTTCCCAACGGCTGTTGATCCAGTAAATGTGATTTTGCGAATGCGTTTATCTGATAACCACGTATCTCCAATCGCATTTGGTGTGCCTGTTACTAAGTTCATCACTCCTTTCGGAAAGCCAACTTCCGCAGCAATTTCAAAGAATTTAATCGCTGACAATGGCGTTTGTTCTGCTGGCTTTAAAACAATCGTACAACCTGCTGCAATTGCAGGACTTATTTTTCTTGCAATCATGCTAAATGGAAAATTCCAAGGAGTAATAGCAGCGACCGGTCCTACAGCTTCTTTCTTTATATGAAGTCGCTTACTTGGGAATGTTGACTCAACAGTCGTTCCGTAAACTCTACGCGCTTCTTCCGCATTCCAGCGAATATACTCTGCTCCATTTTTCACTTCCAAACGAGCTTGTTTTAATGGTTTTCCAGCCTCTTTTGTAATCAATTGAGCAAGTTCTTCTTCATTTTCAAGAACTTTATCATACAGATCCCACATCAAGTTTGCTCTTTTTCTTGCTGGTGTTTTTGACCATGTTTTGAACGCTTCTGCAGCAGCATCAACGGCTAAAGTCGCTTCTTTTTCTTCTCCCTTTGCAACATGAGCAATCACTTCATTTGTTGCTGGATCGACCACTTCAAATGTTGCACTCTCTTGTGCCTCAACCCATTCTCCATTAATGAAAAGCTTGTAGTAAGTTTGTTTTGTTTTAATGTTCATCTGTTAGCCTCCTAATTGCGAATAAACGTTTTTGTATTATTTTGTCTTTTCGGAATTCTACATTATTGTAACATAAATGAGAGATACGAGGAACGATTTGCATTATGACTTTAGCTTTCTATACACAAAAAAGAACTGCTAAGAAGCAGCTCGTTTTGAACATAGTTAAGTTTTTTTCAATAAATATCTTAACGGAATAACGGATACTAGAATAATAATTAATATAACAGGTGTAGCCAATTGATAGATTGCTTACGACGCTTCATAGTACACACGAACTGCTAGTGTATTGAATCCTGGTGGCCTAAGCATTATTCGGGGTGTCCCTGTGACGCAGACCTAATGATCAAACAATAATGCAATACAATATCCCACTTTTAAAGCTGGGGATTTCTTTATTGTAATTCACTAATTAATGCTTTTACTTCCTCTAGTTTGTCCTCTTTTATAAGAGCAGCAAGCTTTGTAAACTGTTCTTTCTTGGCTGGGTCTGTCAATTTATCGGCTTGCTGCTGGACAACTCCTGCATGCTCTTCTAGGCGGTCAGCTGCAAGTGTTCCCTTTTCTTTTAACTCTACATATCTACCAGCTTCAGATATTGCTATTCGTTGGAAAGAAGCTTGCCATTCTTCATCGGATGGTTCATTGCTATCCTCATTACTGGCTTCTTCTTTTACTTCCGCCACTTCAATTTTATAAGAGTCTGGCTTATCTAATCCCGTTTGAGCGGCTCCTTTTTGCGTATAAGCAATAAAAGAATGTGCTTTTAGCTGCCCAAACGAATTACCAGCAGGAGCATGTATGTATACATGGATTGAGTCTAAGCCTTTATCCTTATACTCTTCTTTAATTTCTTTCGTTATTGTTTCAAATTCAATCTCTTTGGTTGCTTCTGTTGTAGCTCTGATTTCTCTTTGCTCTGTTTTTTCAAAATTTTCATCTAAAACAATCTCATAATCTACTTTTACTTCTTCTTTTTTAGCTCCCTCTTTCTTTGGTTCTTCGGCCTTTTCTACGGAACTTTCTGAACTGCAAGCACTTAACAGAAGAACTCCAAATAATAAAATACTGAATCCTTTTAATAGCTTCAATGATTTCCCCCTCTTTCTTCTACTAGTAAGTATTACCAATTTTATTATCATAAAATTCTAGAAGACGGGCGATCCATCTTTTTTGATAATATTTATACCTGGATTATTTTCTATTTTATAACATGTAAAGAAATTAATTTACTTTGACAAATCAATCTCTATGGTGTCCTCGATATAGATTTCTCCTTTTTCATTTTCCCTTTTTACATCAATCGTAACTTTTTCATCATTTTTCCAATAAGCGTTGAAGTTGTCAGGTGTATACATTTGTGTAGGAGTAAATTCTTTATATTTTTCTAATATGCTGCCCCTTTTCCCATAGTAGATTCTTACAGTTGAGCTAGGTTCTGGTCCTTTGGATTTTGTTATTTCTCTAAACTCAATAATATTTATTAGATTTGGAGATTCACTTGCTTTAAAAGTGAAGGAACCGAGTTCTTCTTGTACTTCTTCAAAAGTTTTTGAATCTGATTTATCATCAACAGCAGAATCATTGAATTTATTCGGTATTTTAAATTCCACAACTTCAGGTTCTTGTTCTTCGCCATATAAAGTAATCGTTGCTTCATTATCACTTTTCCAACTAACTGAAACGTTTGAGGAATCGAGATTTTTTCCATCATTGGCAATACTTTTATCTAAATGTTTCCACCAACCGTATTTAATTCTGACGGAAGATGGACCAAAGAAAAAAGCCGAACCTTTTTGAACAACTCTAATCGTATGAATATTGTTTGGAGAATGACTATTCACAAGTGTAACTTCCTTGAAATACATACCGTAAGAAAACCAGCCTATAAATAAAATGATTGGACTTAATATAAGTACGGCAATAGTAAGACATCCCCATTTTGCTTTTTTCTTTGTACTTTCAATATTTTGTTCAAGGGCTTTATCAATCGTCATTTAGGTTCTTCCTTTTAACCATTTAATCTGTAATTAAGCTTACCATGTCCTTCTTCGACTAAATGACCAGATTGTTGAATGTCTTTATTTAACTAAAGCGCTCATTAATTTAAGTATACGGTTTCACAATCATTACTTATTTATCCTCAATTAATAACCATAATCTAAAGTTAGTAATGTTATGTATTTTTTATTTTTTCTTTAGAGTTGAAATATAGTCAATACTGACCAACAAAGGGACTGCTATTTCATTACTATAAAGAACTATTTCTTTTTTTCGTGATAAATCAAATAGTTTATAATCAACAATTATTGCAAATTTCGAAATGTGTTGTTTTTTCATTTCGAACATTCGTTACGATCTTTACGTTATTTCCTTTTATTTCCACCTCAAGTAATGAATTCTCTCCTCGATCTCTAATCGAAACACATAACTTATATTTCCTTTTTGTCTCTTTATATTCATAGTTCATTCCTAACACACTTTCCAAATCAATTGTTATCTTCCGTTCATAATCAACTTGACTTTAATTCGGTAGGAAAAACTATAAAGTTTCAAATTCTATAAACCTTCTAAATATCCTTCACTTTATTCTAAAGAGGGTTTCACGAATGCTTTGATTTTATGAAAAATACATCATAAAAGAGTTGGGGATACTTTATGTAGAACGAAAAAAAACATTACTACTTAATAGCTTAAGATCTTCAATTGTAGATTTGACTGCAACTGTAGAGACATCAAATCGGTCACCTAGGGCAAAGCGAAACGTGAAAACCGTCCACACGTTTCACATTCCTCCCTCCTGGTATTTCTTAATGCGCCTGATAATTGCATAGAATAAAGATTATGGTTCGCTAAGTCCCATTGCTAATAATAAGAGCATAGCACAAACCAAAACAAAGCCGTTTCCCAGTATTCCGATTATAAAAAGAACAAGGCGCTTGGATATCACCACAGAGAATATGGCTAATAGAATACCAAGAACTGATAAATTGCAGAAAATAGTATTTCCAAAATAAATATCAGCATTTGGCCCTCTCATTATAAAAAAATATAAAACTAATTATCGTAGATAAAATAGATAGTCCTCCTAATATATAACTTACTTTTCTATTATTCAAAAGAACAACCCTCTTCTAAAATTATTTCCTATATCCTATGCCTCTTTTTTAACACAATATGGCTTGATAGTTAAAAAGGGCTCAGATTCTTATCCCACAATAGCGCCCTTTTGTTGAATAAAAAATCCGGACATTTATTAAAAAACAATATTTTCAGAATGATTATGATTCAAATGGTAATTTTTATCTAACTAATATGTTTTACAAACTAGTAATTGCATGATACAGTATATTTAACTAATATGTTTTACATACTAGTCATTGTATTAACTAGTATGTATTGCAAAGTAGTGAGGTGATTAAATGAAGGAAACGCAATTATTAAAGGGTGTACTTGAAGGCTGTGTATTATCTATTATTAAAAAACAACAAGTATATGGTTATGAACTTGTACAAATGATGCGCAATTATGGATTTACGACCATTGTAGGTGGAACGATTTATCCTCTCTTGCAAAAGTTAGAAAAACAAGGGCTAATTAAAAGTACGGAGCTTCCTTCACCAGATGGACCTAATAGAAAATACTTCTTTATTACGCCTGAAGGAGAACAACAATTAGAAGGTTTTAAAGAACAATGGAGTTCGTTGATGGTAAAAGTAAATCAGATTTTAGAAAAGAACGGAGAGTGAATGAGTTGAAAAATAATACAGCCAAACAATTAGTGGAGCAAAATAACAAGCTTAGAGAATACCTATCCCCGGAAAATAAAGTGTACTACGAAGATATTCTTCTGTATATGCGGACATTTGGATTTTTTTATGAAGAATTAGAAACAGAACAACAGTTAATGACAATATTACAAGATATTTTAGAAGCGCAAAATCATGGTGAATCCGCAGAAGAGTATTTCGGTAAAAATCCGAAAGAAGTGGTCGATCAACTAACAAAGCAATTTGATAAACCATCCTGGAAATCAATGTTTAAAATAAGCGGTATGATTTTTATAATCAGTACCTTTTACATCATTGTCAGTAGTTTCGCAGCACCCACATTACAAATAAACGTATTTGCTATCTTGTTGTCGGGGATCTTATCAATTGCAATGGTTTATGGTGTCCTTAAGTTGTTACATCTGAGTATTTATATAAAAATACAATTACCAAAGTTCGTCAAGTTTCTCATAGTATGGATCCTGGTAATGATTCCATTTGGCTTATTTTTCCTTATTCAGTTTTACGCACCGAAACAAGGTATTGTAAAAATTGCTTCCCCTATTGATTGGATAGCCATTATAGTTATATTAATCATGGCAATTTCTTATGTTGCCTTCAAAAAGAAACGAGAATTCTATGGCGGTTTAACTTTCCTTCTCGGTATTGGAACCTTTGGTTTATTATTAAGATTTCCACAAACGAAGGACTTTTTTCAAAATGGTGAAAATACACCTTTTATCGTTTTAGGTATTGTTTTGCCTATTGTGCTCTCTGGATTAATCGAATGGTTGCTTCTACGAAAAATGAAGGATGAAAATTAATTGTAAATATACTATTATTCTATTAAATGGGCCAAACATGAAATAAGGTGCAATTATTTAATTAAAAGTCCCCGACTTTTAATTTTTTTTCGTTATAGATCGCTTTATATCAAAAATTCCTATCGTACCACAAACTAATACACCTAACCCTAAAATACCTGTAAGAATCCAATTATTACCCCAGCTATTAATCAAACTAAGTAAACAACATAATGCAATAACTAACACCCATGTTTTGCTCGCTATTTTTCTGATTTTGAAGGGTTATCATTACTCAAGAATATTCAACTCCATTCCTTCTCTTTAACTCAATAGTATTATTTCAAAGTTCCATCATTTGAGCAAAACTTTATTCAATTAAATGGCCCGTTTGTTGAGTATCGTTATTAAAAGAAAGCACTGTTTACGTTAACCATTACATTCAAAATATAAAAGTGAAAGAAAAGGTTTTTCACTTCATTCTAAAGAGGCTTTAACGAATGCTTTTATTGCATTTGATGATTTAATCGGCGGCGGATTGCAAGAGCAGTTGGATGCTTAATCGTTGTCTCTGGTTGTACTATGGCAATATTGGTTTGGGCCAAAAACTTATTCTGGGCGCCCCAGTGACTCCGTTCTACCATCTTATAAAATTCTGCCTTATTTAATCGTTTGAGCGGTTACTTTTTACATCATCCGGCAACCTGTACTCACATTAAACCATGCTTTTTTTATATTGTAACGCTTTGTAACTACAAGTTTATATAAAAAATCTAATATTTGAATAGACATGTTTAAATACCCAGTTTTTAAAGGTTTGATATTCTTGTTCTTGTAATGGTTTCGGGTAAGACATTATACAAGTGAAACTGGGCTTTGCTCTTTTTGCAAGTGTTTGTTGAACATAGCCCCACTGATTAAGGCTAAATCCATTTCTTTGATAAAAACTAGCTCGTCTTTTTTCGATTCCTCCCACTGGTGGTTTGATGGTTTTGTTGAAGATTTTAATTACTATGACTTGTTGAACGAACGCCCTAGTTACTTTACCGTGTATAACTCCACAATCTAGATATTGTTGCATTACTGCAATTAAAAAAGAAGTTGCTGTCCACTAAGAAAAAGTCAACAATGATGGCAATTGAGAAGTATTTGTATTTAGATATCATATTCACTTTTAAATTCAAAAATCTCATCAACAGCTTGGTGATATCCACCCGATTTTCGAAAGGATTCCCTAATATTCACAACAGTTTTATGTAAAGTTGAGTGGTTTAACACATGATCTGCGGTTTCATGCAGTTGATTTGCTGTTAAGTTTTGCATTTGTAATTTAATACCGGCTCCGATATTGGCAACTTGTTGAGCAATTATAGGCTGATCAGCGCTTTGTGGGATTACAATTAAAGGTACTCCGTAATAGAGACCTTCATGGGTACTGTTCATTCCACCATGTGTGATAAATAATTTAGCGTATTTCAGCACCTCAGTTTGTGGAACATAATTTTTGACAATGAAGTTTTTAGGAATCTGCCCCAAATCAGCTATTTGAGCTTTTTCCCCAATAGACATAACAACAGTATGAACAGTGTTCCCAAATGCCTTAAAACAAAGCTTATAGAAATCAATTGCTTGGTTAAAGACAGTACCGAGTGAAATGTAAATTAGGCTTTTTCCCTTGATTCCGGTAAGGTCAAAGTTTTCTTGGGTTGATCGTAAAGCGATGGATGGACCTACAAATTTGTAAGTTTGATCAAATGTTTCTCCAAAGGGTTGAAACTCCCTAGTTGTATAAATGATTGTAAGTGGTGCAGGGTTACAAAAAACTTCATAAGGAGAACGGATTTCAACATCATATTTTTCTTTAACTTTTGTTTTTAGGTTTTGAAAATCATCATTTATCGTTTTAACAATTTCTGTTGGGATATTTTGTGTAGAATGTTCCAACATTTTATCAAATGATGCTTTTGTCTGTGCAAAAGAAGTACAAGAATTAATTGCCGGAAGTTTAAGTATTTGTGCAAGTAAACGACCACAACCAAACATGGAATCGTGAATGATATAATCAAAATGTTCTCCTTCGATTTGCTCCAGAACACTAGGTATCATGATATCTGCCGTATGCAAAAGACCGTTGATTCTTTCGGGTAAATAATTTCTTCCACCTGAGATAAAAGCGTTTATAAATTTTTCACC
This sequence comes from Niallia sp. XMNu-256, assembly GCF_036670015.1. Classification (NCBI taxonomy): domain Bacteria; kingdom Bacillati; phylum Bacillota; class Bacilli; order Caryophanales; family Bacillaceae; genus Niallia; species Niallia sp. XMNu-256. Next base: position 1,776,300 of record NZ_CP137636.1, on the reverse strand, counting down.
GTCAATTGTTCGTACAGTAGCTCCCGTCTTCTCAATACGTTCTCGAAAAGCTTCTATCGTAAAGTATACTACCTCTTCTCCACGCGAAATGAGCTCTTGCACAACTCCAATAGTTGGATTGACATGTCCTTCTGATCCAGCATTAATAAATAAAACACGTGCCATTATAACCACTCCTAAGAAAAAATGTGTTCTTTAGATTGTGTAAGAGTTAGTTTCACTGTCCCATACCATTTCTCAACTCAAATAATGGATTAAATTTTAATCACCTATGTAATCTAAAATTGATATCATATCTAACAATTCATTTACAAGTATTGCTAATTTCACTAAATTGCCTTTTGCTTAATAGCAATTATTTCAAATTACCGTCATTTTCATAAGAGGTCACTCAATTTAATAGCCCTTATCAAGAAAGAGCGCAATCATTAATCTGGAATCGCGCCCTTTTATGGAATAATTAACTAAATCCTTGTTTTTGAAATCTCCTTATCTCCAATTCCAAAAACTTACCTCATCAACTACTAATTCACCAACCCATTTTTCTTCTTGCAGCTTCAAGACTTCCTTTGTCGGGCCTGTGATAACGACGCCATAATGCTGAAATCCGTTATTTTCAATGTATTGAATTCGCTTTGAAAGTTCAAGTTTCTCAAATAAAAGTTTGTTCGCTTTCCGTTCATGATTTTGTAAAAAGGTTAATGTTTTCAAAAATTGCTCATGGAGAACCTCGTGATCGCCTACAGTATATTCAGGCGATGAGTGACCTTCCGATATGATCCTGCTGCCAAATAGGCCCTCTTCCTCTTCTCTGGAATCTAGAATCATATCATCATCATGCCAAATGGGATAGCTTGGAAAACCAATGGGTTCAAGAATAACTGCCCCATCCTTCCCTTCAAAACCAGTATCAACAGCGAACCAAATTAAATCCATATCTCTCCCATCAAACAGTTGAAAAACTTTCTCTGTATCAATTAATTCAGCAAAAGACAAATAAGCTGAAACGACTGTGCCTTCAGGTAGTTGCTCTAATCTCTTCCAATCTGATAAATTCCGCTCTCCTGCCCTAGGATATAAAAAGGTCGGAGTATTATTTGATACATTTCCGAAATATTCCTGTTCTGGGAAGGACATCATTGAGAAAAAAAACTTTGCCTTCACTTCCCCTACTTTTACCGTTTCATTCCCAATCGTTTTATTTAAATCCCTTACTGCTTCTAATCCAAAAAACGGGCTTGTATTCGTACTGGTCCCCCCTAAATATCCATAAGGATTCGTCACAGTCAGCGTTTGATCAATAATGTTCCTAAACACATCTGCACGATCCGGTTTCCCCCATGAATAGTACCCAGCAGTTAGAAATGTTGAAATAATAGTAAATAGCAGGATGATTCCAAGAGCAGTAAAGGCCGTTTGCAGTCTGGCCTTCCATTTACTTCGTCTTAATATCTTTTGCTGCTTCGTTTCATTGATATTAGAATCTTTCACCTGGGTACCATTTTCTTCAAGAAACTCCTGATAGGATTCTAGTTTTTCTAATTCTTTTTCGAAATCTTCTAATTCACCATCAGATAATTCACCTTTTTCATAGGCTTCCAGTTTTCTTTTAAATTCATTGTTCACCTTTCTCACCCTTCCTGTTTTCACCTTGTCTCCATTGTAATTCTCAATATAGAGATAAGCACGGAGAAGGTTTCTTGGACTAGATCCTCAGCCAGATGGTGGTCATGACAAAGAGAAAGGAGAAAGCGATAGATTTCATGAAAATAGATTTTATAAATGTCATCAAAATTTTCCTTCATCTGCTCCTCCCTTTACTAATAAAACCTGATTCGAAAGTAAAAAGGTAACAATAAATTCGCAAATTTATCAAATATATTATAAAGGTGAGACATTTTAACAATAAAATAAGCATCTGTCGTTTTGTCAGATGCTTATACAATATTCATTTTCAGATCATTACTAGATGAATAGCCTTTCACTTAAAAATGATTATTTCAAATTATGTAAGACTATTCAATGGCTTTTTCTGTTAAAAGATTGCAATTTTGTTGCAAGAATGCGCCTGATTACGGAAGATCGTTTCAAAGGTTAACTGAAGAAAAGCGCCCGATTCTTGAATATTGAAAAACACGAAAGCTACATAATAGTTCCTCAGTTTTTTGTTAAAGCTCCTGTTAGTGAAATAAGGGGGCAAAGATCAGCATTAAAACTGAACAAGTAATCCGAAAAATACTAACTGTTTTGGAAGTTTCAAGTGCACGATAGTTCACAAAGGAACTAAAATTTATGATTCAAATGTTGCCTAAGTTTGAGAATACACTTTTAAATAGATTCTCTGTTCTTTACACTTTTTATCCCGTTTGGAGGCTACTTGCCGAACTTCGATTACACAATTATATGATGCTATGGAAAAAGAGAAATCTGAAGCCTAATAATTCAATAAATTTACCCCTTATGGGTTTATTTTTCAATCTTTCCAATCGGAAAGTGTTCTGTGTTGGACAGAATGCTTTCCTTATTTAGCGTGAACATTAGCTTGGGTGAAATAGGACTTTCTATGGCGTTGAATTTATAAAATTCGGATTTTCTAAGTATATGCCCGTGAGAAAAATGAAAAAGCCTTAAATAAAGCAAATCAACATGGTATTGTCATTTACGATACAATAAAAGAAGTGGCTGAGAACCCCCACAGAGCCGTCATATCCATGATACGAACTGAAGAACAGGCAAATGTGTTATTATAGAAGAACAAGGGATTACGTCAGCGGACAGAACGAGGACCGACCATCATAACAAGTGTACTTTAGATCCTTCAACTATGAGAAAGTTAGATAAAAAAGTTGAAAAGCGGCATTTCATTTAGTAGATGCTCCTGTTTTCGGTGGTACATCCGGAGCAGGAGATGTAGTTGAAAAGTGTAAACCTTACTTCCGAGCAATAGGTGAGATTATATTTTAGTTTGGTAAGAAAGTGAGTGTGATGTCCTTGTACTTAAAATTGCTTCTAGCAACTAAAATCTTACTAACTTCAATTTTTAAACTTGTTTCTTCCATAGTCTGCCGAATAACTGACATTTCTAACAATGGACAAGATTTGGTTGTATGTTCTAAGGTTGGGACACCAATTAATCCGGCAAATTTAAAAAGGACGTTTAATAGATTAATAAAGTCGGCAGATGTTCCGAAAATCCGCTTTCATGATTTGAGGCACACACAACCTTTCTATTATCACAAGGAGTAAACATCAAATTAATCAGTGAAAGGCTCGGTCACAGCAATATAAGGATTACGCTAGAAACCTACTCACATGTATTGCCATCTATGCAGGAGGAAGCAATAAAAAAATTAGATTGTTTATCACTTAAATTACTAAGAGTTGGGATTTCGTTATATATTATCCTAATTCAAATATATATAAAACATTAGCTAAAATCGCTAATGTTTTTATTTACTATTATTTAAGTCATCAATTGCAGATATAATGGATTTAGCTTCTGCCAAGCCTTGCTGAGCCCAAGAAGGAACATTCACTCTCTTATAATCTTCTCTGATAACTATTTCGTAATCTGCCTGTTCTCTTTTCGTTCTTAATCTCTTACCTCTTTTGGAAATGTTTTCTTCCTTAGAATTCTTACCACCTAATTTTGCCAACGCATCCCAAATCTTTTTATGGGTTTCTCCACCACTTAAATCTGGTAGCTTGCCCTTTTCTTTCAGATGCTTTCTAGCCTTCATCAATGCCCCATAATACGCTCTACTAACAGCGGATCGTTTCGATGCTTCATCGCTATTTTTTATTAATTGCTCCGCTAAAACAATATACTCATTAAAATCAAACATTAAGTATGGTCTAAATCAACAATAAAATTGCTATCATACTCAGTATATTGGTCAAGGGCATGTAAAGAGGCAATGTTTTCTTCAAGTGTTCCATCGGATTTAATTAAGAAAGAAAGAATTTTAGTTCCAGCTTCATAATCATTTCGGAATGCTAACCTAAACTTAGGATTTTTAAACAATTTTTTAGATTTATCTTGTACAACTCTTATTTGATTAGTAATTGATAAATTATCAATATCATTTAGGAATGAAATAACTTCTTGTTTGTTTTCAACTGTTATGTCATCTAACTCGATAATCTGTACAACTTGTTTTAAATATTCTTTAAAGAAGCTGATTAAAACAGCCTGTTCAAACTCTTGTACTCCTACAAGGTCGCTTAACTTTTTTAATTTATGAGGATTAATATCATTTATGATTTCATTAGCAATAGTTTCCACTTGTTCAGCTAATAAATAAACCACCCCTTCACCCCCTATTATATCATATTTATTTTCCATAATTTAAAATATTACAATCCCTAACATAGCTTTTTTAGTTTTCCACTTATTATGATGTTGTAAACGTAACATATCTATCTTCTATATAAGGGGTTACTTTATCCATTAATAATTCCTTTTATATAAATTAGACAGTATTTATTCCGTGACAATTCCGTGGCCAAAACAAGAAAAAAGCACTTTCCACCGAAAGTGCTTTTTGGGATGAACCGTACTGGATTTGAACCAGTGACCCCTTGCCTGTAAAGGACGAGCCTTGTATTATTTATAATAATTTATTGTTACCGACAGTATCTGCAAATCCTTATACATCAAGGTTTTTTTAGATTTTTTGTTTTTTCATTAATTGTTAATTATTGATTGTTAATTTAATTTTGTTGCCAAATGCATGCCACGGTGGATGCCATTTTCCTAATATAAATTCACAGTAATTTGTTGATTTATAAAAGATTTGATCAAAGTCATTTAAGTGTTTATGGTACTAGGATCAGTTTCCGCCTATGTTATTCCACAATCGCGCCCTTTAATGGAATACCCCTATGATAGGGATTCAATCTGAAAATCAATTAATTCTTCTTTCATTAAAGGACCCGATAGTTTAAATGCAACAATCATTTTATTGTATAGAACCTATAACAATTATATTTTCTACTACATAATAGCCATGCATTAACGGCACAAAAATTTCTACAGGACTTAAGTATTTTGGAATTTGAACCATTCAAATCTTTTTTATTGAAATCCACCTAATATTTTTAAAAAATGAGTAAAGAATAAATTTATCATGAATTAGAAAGTAATCTTCACGTAGAATTCCCTATTTTTAGAAATAGCCTTAAAAGGTGGTCTTATACAATGGGTAAAGTAAAAGTGAAATTATGGACAAACCAATATGTCATTATTATCTTATTGTCTTTAGTCATGTTCGCTTCTTTTTATATGATTACAGCAGGTTTCCCCATTTTTGTATCAACCATGACTGACAATTCTGCGATTGCAGGAATCATGACAACGACCTTAATGTTAGCATCATTAATTACGCGCTTCTTTGCCAGTGTTATTATCCAAAAAGTGAATATGAAATGGCTGCTCATTATTGCTCTTCTTTACTTTTTGGGCACAATCGCTCTTACTTTTGTAAGCGAATCGATCGTATATTTAATTTTCATTAGAGCTATACAAGGGATTGGATTAAGCATGCTTACCACTTTAGTTTTCACCATGTCCAGTCAAATCGTTCCCAAGTCTAGGTTAGGGGAAGGGATTGTTTTTTTCGCAATGTCTACTAGCGTTGGGACAACACTTGGGCCACTCATCGCCATTTCTTATCTTGCAAATTATTCATTCCAGTCGTTACTGATGATAACTTTAGGTCTTATGGCTTTTGCATTTGTATGTAGTTTGTTCACTAAAAATCCAGTTAATACCGAAAAGGAAAGTAAACAGACGACAAAGGATGAACCTTTTTATAAGTACATGTTCGATAAGCGTGTTCTTCTTCCATGTATTTTGGTAGCCCTAAATTATATGACCATTGCAGGAACTGTCAACTTTATGGGAGCGTTTGGAAAAGAGATTCAAGTTGGGGGAAGAATTTCACATTTTTTTATATTACAAGGGATTGCTATGGTGTTGGTTCGATTTTTCTCTGGTAAAATTTTCGATCGATTTGGTCATAGAATACTGATGATCCCAGCCGCTATTTCAGGTGCAGGCGGGTTAATCCTATTGGGATTTTCTACTAGTATGTGGATGGTTTGGATTTCAGGGGCCTTATTCGGAATTGCTTACGGCATCATCCACCCCATTTCCCAGGCTTGGGCATTAACTCTTGTTCCACCTGAGAAAAAAGCAACAGCCAATTCGATGCTGCTTATTTTTATAGATTTTGGTTTGGCCATTGGATCAGTGGGGCTTGGATTCTTAGCAAACATCGTTGGGTACGGCATGACATTTAGTTATTCTGCAGCTCTTATGATTATTATTTTGGTATTGTATCTCATGGGTAGCAATAAAACGGCAGCGGATGAAGCTAAAAAGAAGAAATTATCCAGCATAAAACATCCGCGTATACAGCCAGGATAAAGCAAGATCTTCATCAGTGGGGGTTCACCCCACTGATAATTGATCACGCAGAGTCTGATTCATTCACCAATCGGATCTATGAAGACAACCGTATCATTTATTAACTAACATTTTGTTTTTTGTCCTCGATCCAGAAGAAAAATATTCCTTCGTACTGATGTGGAGGAACGTTTTAAACAATTGGTCACGTTTATTTAAAGAAGTGATATAATTCCATGTTAGTGAAAAAGCGTTCCTACTGCTGAAAGTTCCCCTTTTAACTTTAACACTTGATATTAGTAGTTGGTACTAATTTTTGGTTATTCTTAAACTAAACTCCCATTTAGTTTAAGTGTAATCCTTAACAATCTTGAATGGATTATAAATAAATAAGTGGTTACTTTCCTCAAGATTATGGCCCGATAACAAAAAAGCATGCCTTTTCATATGCATGCCTCCATTTCGGTTAAAATTTTAAAAATATTTACTATAAAAATCTTGCCTCAATTTTCCACTTAGCTGGGCATATATTCTTGTGGTCTCACTCTTCTCATGACCAAGCAAGCTCTGGATCACTTCAAAAGGTGCACCGTTATTAATCATATGTGTAGCATAGCTATGGCGTAATTGATGTGGATGAATACACTTTTTTATTCCAGCACGATTCGATATTCTTTTGATTATATATCTTAAGTTATCGATACTCATACGCCTTTTCGTCCTTCTTTCCGTAATGAATAAACAAGGTTCTTCATCATCTCGTTCATCAAAGTATCTTTTTAACCAAATGGAAACGAGTATTAAAGTACACTTCCCTTTCTTTATCACCTTTCCCATGTACAATGACTGAATTCATTGCGAAATTAATATCATCACGATTTAATTTTACAACTTCCCCAATACGGCAGCCAGTAGAATACATAAACTCAAACAGCGCATTCTCCATCGTTGTATGGCAAGCCTCTCTTAGATGTTCTATCTCTAGTTCTGAAAGGAACTTTGGAATTCTTTTACCTAATTTCGGCTCTTTTAATTTAGCAGCAGGATTTTTAGGGATATAACCTTCTTCATGTGTCCATTTGAATAGTGATTTAATGCAACGAACCCTATGCCCTAAACTAGATGGCTTTAAGTGATCTCCTACCTGTATTAGATATTCTTTTAGTTTCTCAGTAGTAATTTGACTCATTTCAATATCACCAAAAAATCGTAACAAGAGATTATATTGAAAACAATATGTTTTTAATGTAAGTTGTGAATATCCCTCAATTTTTTTATCTTGTTGATACTTTTTCCAAGCCTCTGATAATAACATTATTCTTTCACTCTCCTATGTTATAAATCAATTAATCTAGACACTATTATGTTCAAGGAGAGCCTTTTTTATACGCAAGTTATTCAACAATCGTAGACAATACCCAATTATCGAAACGTGAAAACCCTTAATAGACAAGAAGAAAGGCACTTTCTCTACTCAAGAAATGCGCCCGATTGTTGAAGATCGTTATTCAACTAACGTCCCGTTAGTTCCACAAGGAAAAGGATTAGCTACATGTGATATGATTTACTAAAAGATTTGGACATTAATAATTGACTTTAATCAAGGTCCTCGTCCTTTAATAATTCTTTCGCATTTTTACCATTAGCAATGATTTTACCCCCAACGTTAAGTTCCTTCACTTCTCCGCCTTCCAGTGCGTAACTTGTAACACCATCACCGTACGTAATAATGTCTCCTTTAACGGTCAAACTTTTAATTTCCCCCCCTGATTTAATACTTACGGCATTTGCCGCAAGTTCCATGATTACGCCTTTAACTAGGGAATTGCCAACAGACCCATAGGTTGCGACATTTTCTTCAATAATCATATTTCCAATGGGCTTACTGACTTGTATTCCAATGGAACCATCCCCATAGGTTGTGATGGATTTAAATTTAATATTTTCTACTGTACCGTCATATTGGTTAAACCCTCTCGATCCTAATCCATATGTAATAATATCCTGCGCCAGGAAATCTTTTACTGTTCCAAAATTCACAAATCCAATGCCGCTTGGTCCATAAGATATGACCGGACGATGGCTAATCCATTTTTCAACTTTTCCCCATGTATCCAGCACCATGTCATTCACACCGTAAGTCACAATCTCGTCATGATGTTCAACTATTTTTGCTTCCACGCCATACACAATGAATACTGCCGCGGTAATAATATCAGCTGTCCCATACGGCAGCATTCCATTTGAATAGACAGCACCTGTAGTTAGTGATTCTAAATTAACCTTCCCACCTTCATCGCCAAATCCACAAACAAAAATACCTGAGCCAATTACAGGACCATTTTTAATGCCTATGGAGATGTTTGTTAATTTACAATCTATTTGACTGTTGGGATCTGAATTAAAATTGTATACAGTCATTGCTCCTTGGTACACATTAACACCATACTTTTGAGGTTGCTCACTATAATGCCTTGAATCGCAAGAAGTAATATGGATATTGTTTCCATAAAGGTTAATTCTGTCCGTTCCTTGCCTAGAAATAACGGAAACCTGACCTGTAATATGCAGATTTTCAAAGACAAGATTCCCCATATCCGGAATGCCACACACTGTATAAACGGCTCGGTTTGTTTGTTTTGTCATTACAGTTAGGTTTGAGATGGTATTGTTGCGAGTCACTCCAAAACCATCACTATTATTGAAGCTTACTATACATGATTCAATATTTTTTCCAGTTAAATGATAGCCTTCAGGTATAGTGATTGAATGAGGGGAAAGAATGGATCCTTGTACTTCCAAAATTTGCGGCACATTCTCAGAAATAGCATTCAATAATTCTAATAATGTAGTTATTTTTGTTTTTTTCATTTTTAACATTCACCCTTAAATTTGTTCTACTTATCATAAAGTTATGCTGTCCAATTTTTAGAGTGGTATCCTTTCTATAAATAATTCCCGATATCCTATCCGATAAATTTATTTCACTAACCTGCATCTAAAGTTTAAGTAGAATCATTCACAAACACCATACTATTATTACCCTAAGTAATTAATTTTTCTTGATATTCTTCCTTCATTATATGGCCCTTTCATGCGAAAAACGCAGATCCATACTCTGGAAATGCGCCCGTTTGTTGAAGATCAGTGGCTACTGAAGATGGCTCGCACTTATTTAACTCTAGCACCCGTTAGTTGAAGAAGAAAATATATCTCTAAATCACTATTGGGTTTCCAATGGTAACCCAATAGGTAATACCAATTATAAAATATATTATCACTGCAATTGGTATTCCAAGACTAAATAATATTAGTTTCTTTTTCTCTTTATTCTCTTTTAAAGCATTAAAGTGAATACCTAATGTAATGATAGACACTATCATAATAGCAGTGTGTAAAAATGATGTGAATTTAAATATTGGTTCATTGACAATGAAACTGTAAATAACAGAAATTAGAATAAACAAGGATGTTAAAATTGCTAAATTAGTGTTATTAAATATTTTCATCTTTCATCCCCTTTCTTAAAAATCTTCTTAAACTAACCTGCCGCTTTAGTTCAAGAAGAAAAAAGCTTCACTCCTTCTTGAAGTAAAGCACCCGTTAGTTCAACAATGTTACTCAGTATTGTTTACCATAATGTTGATTGTGCATATTCAATTTATCTCCGTCAATCTCCATGGTTGATTGTCTTTTTTCTCATATTTAGAAGCGTACTCTTCATCAACCTCTAAGTTTTCCCATAAAACTTCACTATCAACGAAAAGCTTAAATGCTTCCTTTTTTGTTTGATTGTTCGGGTCATATGCTTTAATCCAATACTCTTTGTCGCTTGTATGACCTTTTTCAGTTACAACTAACAGTGAAGCTGAGTAAGTTGATGAGACATGACCACAAGAACTTAGCAACAATAAAACGACTATCATTAATAGACTATGAGTTCTTTTCATCATTTCACCCCATTCATAAAGATTCTTCCCATTAACATTACAATATCCCATTATTCTGTTCCTGTATTATGTCGAATTCCTCATAAGACAATCACTTTGACATTCTCCCAATAATACCTCCTTGTGAAACTAAACTGCTTCGTTAGCACAAAAAAAAACGATTGCTCTTGAACAATCGCCCCCGATAGTTGAACAAATAAAGCTCCAGATTAGCAGCGATATATATCATTATAATTATTTAGGCGTAACTTTAAAAACTGTTTTCCCGTAATGTTTGATACCTTTCTTTTCCCATTCCAATTCAAACTCAAGTCGGGAATTTTCCTTCGAATAAACGCTGTCCTTATAATCAGCACTTCCAGTTGTCAGTATTGGTTCCAAAGGTTTAAGTTCATTATAAGTAACTTTGGTTTTATCATAATATATAACAGTGACATTAACAGGCGTATCACCGAGGAATTCTAATTGTGTGTCATATACCCAGTTGTCAGTTTCTTTTCTGGGAATTACAGATATATCCCATTCCTCTATATTTTGCTTTAGGACCTGTTTGACAGTTAAATTATCTGGTATTTCGGGTACATTCTGACAACCAATTAGGATAAAAACTAACCACATAAGCATAATAATGTTTTTACGCATAAACCCTCCTCAAAAATAAATGGTGCAGTACATATTCGGTGGGGAAATTATAAATCCTTCTTGAGCTAACCTGCCTCTTTAGTTTAAGTGTACTTCTTCACAATATCCATTAGCTTTACTAAACAATCTGGCCCGATTGTTGAGGATCGTTATTAAAAGAAAGCACCGTTTACTTTACCAATTACATACAAAATAAAAAGTTAAAGAAAAGGGCATTCCTTACTTTCACTCCAATCTAAAGAGTGTTTAACGAATGCTTTCATTTTTAGAAAAAGTACAACATAAAATAGTTGGGAATACCTTATTTAGGAACGGAAAAAACATTATTACCTAATAGCTTAAGGTCTTCAATAGTAGAATCGTAAGAAAATTAACCTATTAGGAAATACCACCAACGCTAGAAAAATTACTAAAAAGCCCAATTCCTCACACATTAAAACTGAGAAATTAGGCTTTTACCTGTAAACTCATCATAACGACCGATTATGAGTTATAGAAAATACGATATATAATCACTCCCCCTCGAAAAATAGAGATTCTTACTCTGTTCCTATTTTCCAAAACGATACTCCATTAAGAGAATGAACAATTTGATTATCTTTGTAAAATTTCACGATTTTTCTCTATTAGTTCTTGATTTTTAGCTATTATTTGCTTTATGGCCAGATGCAGCTCATTACCGTTAGTTTCATAGTTATTTTTAAGGCTTTCAACTAAGTGAGGTACTGATGGCTTATTCTTTTCAGTATCCATTACATTTCCCCCTCTAGCTTCACTTTACTTTAGTATAAACGATAGAAAACGTTATTTATATTACATTTACATTAATTTTCAAAAAAATACGAAAACTATTAACGTAATATACCGTTTCCTTGTCACAGAGGCTATTGGAACACACTTAAATTGTGTCTCATCCCTTGAAAGTTTAAGACAGGCACAAATAAATTTTCGTTGAAAAAGCCCACTTACCACTCCCTAACTTCCTTGGTCTTCTCAATGGAGACAAAGTAGTCTTATATTGATTCCTCCCTTTTCTTTGCTATACAAAATATTAAAAAATTAGCAAATAGGAATATTTAACAATACAACCATTACTATTTTTGCTTATGGTCTCTTATCTTAGATTTCAACAGACGTAATCAAAAAAGTTGTGGGAGCCTTAATCATAAACCTGTTTTAATACTATTAGAAAACCCCCACTTATCTTTTGATTCGTGTTTTGTTTCCTAAGATCTATGTGGCTTTGCTTTTATTGAAAAAAGTTTTTCATCCAAGATTCTTCTGAAGGGGCATTCACTCGTTTATTTGTTTCACGATAACGATTAAAAGAACGATTCAAACTAATCACAGTTATCTTCTTCCTGATAAGACTCAGATGCTGTTAATTCACTACAATTCCAGCAATAACTTCTAATTCTTTCCCATTTGGAAAGTGGTTCATCGCAATAAATACATATAGAGTCATACTTTTCCAATGTGAAACACCTCCTCTGTCAGAAAAAAAGCGATGAAAACCATCAAATTTCTAAGAGAGAAATGTTAGAATTGGGATAGATTATGTTCCGAAAGGTCTTACTATAAGTTGCTTTTTTTATTGGAATGATTCCAATAGGCCCTCTCCTTTCAACTGAGTTTATACACGCTTCACAGCAAATATCGTAAACCTCATCAAAATGAACAAACGACATTATTCAACACACCCCCTTTCTTTTATATTAGCTCTTATATACCTTAAAAAATGTAATAGTAAACCCGATTTGACTATATTTTTACAATTTTCACACTATTTAAATTTCTAAATCGACTTTTATATATTTTTAATTGAATTAGCACTATTCAACTCGGGTGCTAACAAACTTCTCAACTTTAATTTCTTTAGGATAAAATTTCGGCCTGTCTTTCTAGTTACCTAACCAATCAACAAAACCCAAATGACATACCCTAATCCCAACACAGTGCTTTTTTAAAAAAAGGGGGAATATGGGTATGTACCAATATAGGCCTGTATTATTAAGGAGTCAAAGACAGCCATTTCATAACCAAATTTCGGCATCGCCATTCATGCCCCAACTCAACCAAACAAATCGTCTTGGAGGACCAGAAAGCTGGAGTGGGCTAGTTAATCCAGCAGGTTTGTGGAATTCAAGTGGTTTAGGGAATCTAGAAAGTTTAGGATATCCAGGTGGTTTAGGGAACTTCGGTAATCTAGGTTATGCAAATTGGATGGCACCAGTAAATCAGACGGGTTTCAATCCTCTTGGACAATTGATGGGGCTTGGAGGGCCTGGAGGTCTAGGAGGTCTTGGGGGGCCGCCAGGCTGGGGAAATTATGGAAATCCAATGGGCTGGATGGGCTTAGGGAATAATATCGGCCAAGGTCAGCCAGGTATGCTCGGGGGGTTGTTCAACCTTGGAAAAGGCACCATAGGCGGACTCGGAATGCTCAGTAATCTTATTAACCTTGGGAAATTCTTCTATTAAGAAGGCTTTATGAGCAACAACAGGTGTTGTGACCTCAAAAATTAAGATTCTAGATATGATAATTAAGTTTCAGCAAGTTCCACAAGCCAAACTGTTTTGACCTAGGAAAAGAAAAAAGCCCTGTCCTATAAAAGGCGGGGATTTTTTTAGGTTTGTATATGTTTATACTTCTCAAAAATTAACTTCACTAGATATAAGTCCTTAAGCGAACAGTGCCTAGTACTATTCTCTTAAGAGGAAACCTGTTATCAAAATTCACTTATTTCATTTTTTAACTTTATTAATTCTTACTCAGAAAGGTCTGTCATTTCTACAATCAAGTCCAGATCCTCCCCCACAATCATCTTCATTTGTTAAAAACCCGTACCATTTGCCATACGGTCATTCATATCAACTACGTTTGTTTTCTCTTGCCTCGTAGGGACAAAGGGAGATGATCAATCGCAACCCTCTCTTGCCCCGTCAAAAATTTATAGCTTTCATTGTAATCAAAAAGAGATCATTGTAATGTTTTTTTAATTCAACAATTAAATGCGTTTGAATAAACACAATAAATTATAATGTGCAAAAATGATGTAAATTAAATTACATATTTTTAAATTTTGTCATAAACATTTGATCACATTGTAAAACCCCAGATGGTATTTCTCGTGTATGATAAATATAAAAAACTTAAATTAACAAAGGTGGAAAATATGGAACTTCAAAGTTTATCCGATGAATTATTGATATATACGTATTTAAAAGCAACCGAAATCCAATTAGACCATTCTTTTACAAGTTTATTGTATAACGAAATTGAACACAGAAATATTCTTGATCTGCTAGAAAGTATTACAGAAGAAGAGCTATGTAGACGTTGAAACAAACTACTCTACTTTTGGGGTTTCGACATTGATAACCCAAAAAGTCGATTTAGAACGAAAGAAATTACATCAAAAAATATATTGTGAAGCATTTTACTTATCATAGCGATGGACTAAGGAGAGATGTCGCTATTACGAACTGGCAGGTTGTTGGAGTGGAATGAGTTGCTGCGGCGGCTCTTTTTTATTTTTGGTTTAAAATAATCCCCCGTTAACCCCAACTTCCCTCAATGGGGGTTTCTATCATCCCCCACTGATGAAAAGCCCGAAGCCTGCAGACTGCTGGTCACGTAGACGTTGCCGGGCGTATTTAGTCTATGTTTATTATTGCGGAGCTTTACGGGCAGTTGATCCCCCACCTATCTTCTTTTAATACTTAAAATCTTGAGGTTGGTCTAACTGCCTGTTTAGCCTGATAAAGTTAAGAGTTCTTACGCCCCTATATAAATAGGCTCAAGTAATTTAACATCCAACTGTAGATTTGTAGAGCTTGATCAACTTTGTAACTTTTAGTTGAGGGAATTTATCGTTTGTGATAGCTAGAATGATATTAAATGCGAAGATTAATGAAAGAGGTAAATATAAGTAGGAACTAGTTATAGAAGGAATGGTAGAAAAGATTGAACAGCGCCAATACTTTATTGTACCACTCGTTCTTCAAACCGTTATATAGGAGTTCTTGAAAAAGGTGACTTGAGATTAAATCACATTAAACTCTCCTATCTACACAAGCTTTTTATCTTATATTAACTTTAATTGTCTTTAAATGGGAGAGAATAGGAATGTCAGAAGAATCGTATCAGTCTCGTGTGGAACGAAAAAAAGCGGAAAAAGCAAACAAATATAAACAAAGAAGTATAGGTAAACCGTTAAAGGGATCGTTGTTTAAAAAAATAGTCATTGTCTTTTTAGTACTCGGTCTTGTTTCAACAGGAGTAGGAGCCATTACGTTAGCTTCAATGATTAAGGGTACACCTACCTTTGATTCTACTAAGCTAATCGATCCGCTTTCTACTAAATTTTATGATAAAGACGGAAACTTCCTTTATGAATACGGGAAAGAAAAACGGACAAAAATTACGTACGATCAAGTGCCAAAAGTGTTGGAACAAGCCTTTATTGCCACTGAGGATTCCGGATTTTACGAACATTTTGGGATCGACCTTAAACGGACGGCCAAGGCCATTTTCGTGAACATAACCGGAGATTTCGGATCTCAGGGAGGTAGCACGATTACACAGCAAGTCATTAAAAATTCTTTTCTGTCGCCAGAGAAAACGATTAAACGTAAAGTGCAGGAATGGAACTTAGCGTATCAGTTGGAAAAAAAATATTCCAAGCAGGACATTTTAATGATGTATTTAAATAAAATCTACCTTGGAAACCGCTCTTACGGAGTGGCTGCCGCAGCGAAGTATTATTACGGTATAGAGCCCGATGATTTGAAAGAAATGACGCTTGCGCAAGCGGCGATGTTGGCTGGATTGACACAGAGTCCGAACAATTATGATCCAACCATACAGGAAAACAAAGAAGCCGCCACAAACCGCCGTCACGTTGTATTAAGCTCGATGCTTCGAGAAGGCTATATTACGGAAGAACAATTGAAAGAAGCAGAAAAAGTTCCTGTAACAGAGGGACTTGTAGCAAGAAATACGCAGCAAAGTATGCCATATGAGGCATTTTTGGATGCAGCTGTGAAAGAGGTTCAGGGAAAACTGAAAGATGTGGACATCAGCGAGGACGGATTGTCGATTTATACAACGCTGGACCCACAAGCACAGGAATTTGCAGACAAAATGATGAATACCAATGAAATCATTGCCTATCCGGATGCGAATATTCAGGGAGCATTCGTTTTATTAGATAACAAAACGGGTGAAGTCAGGGCAATCGGGAGTGGTCGAAATGACTATAAAGCTCAATTTTTAGGCCACAACATGGCGGTCGATATTAAACGTCAACCTGGATCCATCTTTAAGCCGATTTTTGATTATGGACCGGCGATTGAAAACTTAAAATGGTCCACTGCTCATTTGATTAATGACCAGAAGACAACTTATTCATCGGGTGAACCTATTTCCAATTGGGATAATCAACATCATGGAATGATGACGATACGGACGGCACTGCAATATTCATACAATATCCCGGCACTACTTACATTAAGAGAAGTTGGGCTGGATAAGGCTAAGAACTTTGCAGAACAACTAGGCATTACGTTTAAAAATAATGAAGTATACGAATCCTACGCGCTCGGCAGCAATACCGTTAGTCCTTTAGACATGGCAGGAAGCTACAGTGCTTTTGGAAACAACGGTTTATACAATAAACCGCATTTCGTCCAAAAGGTTGTCCTTGCGGATGGCACAGTCGTTAATTTTAAGGAGAAACCAAAACGTGTTATGCAAGATTACACGGCCTATATGGTAACTGATATGTTACGCACAGTCGTAAATGCTGGGACAGGAAAAACTGCAAATGTTCCCGGACTGGATGTTGCCGGGAAAACAGGCACAACCAATTTCGATGAAAAAACTCGAGCAAAATATGGATATCCAAGCTCTGCTACAAATGATAGCTGGTTTGCAGGATACAACCCTCAATACACCATGGCTGTCTGGACGGGTTACGCTCGAAACGGACAGGGTAACTATATGAGTGGAAATACGACAAAAATACCACAGTTAATGTTTAAAGCAATGATGGAAAATCTCGGAACGGATACAGCAAAATTTCAGCAACCAGAAAGTGTCTACAAAGTGAACAATGAACTTTATATAAAAGGAAATGATTCTGCAGAAGTTCCACCTAAGAATCCTAAAAATGGCGGAAATAAAGAGAAGCTCAAAAAGGAAGATAAGAAACTCAAGAAAGAGGAAGAGAAACTCAAAAAAGAAGAAAAGAAACGCATAAAAGAAGAAGATAAACAAAGAAAAGAGGAAAAGAAACAAAAGGATGTTTAGAGAGATATTTTTTTCTTACGATTGTTCCACTTAATTAAGACAAAAGATTAGTAATCGGAAAATCTCGTTAAATTCAAATATATTTTAACAGATTAAATGCCTATGACCGTTATTTATACGGTCTTTTTTATATTCAGCCTTTTTACATTCAAATCATATACTGCCTTAAAAAACATCTTCTAAATGCCAAATACAAAGTTGTTTCCTCTATTAGGCCCAGGCTCAGATCCCTTCCGTCTTGAACTTTGAAGAGCAATGATCTCCCCATCGATTTCCCGATTCACGACTTTATTTTTTAAAATGGAAAGCTTCCGATAAAAATCTCAAATAAATTTAATCATCTGAGCTGGATTCCCAATTGCCTCCCTAAAAACCATCATCTATTGATATCATATTTAATATAATTTTATAGTTATTGATATGTGGAAGCATCCTGAAAAAAAAGGTTAGGTTCATTCGAAGGAGAAGATGAATATGATCGTTGATTGCCATTTTCATGTAGATGAAACGATGTTGACATTAGAAAAAATGATAGAAGGAATGGATCAAAATCACATAGCGAAAACGGCCTTGATTGCTCCCATGAATGAAACGATGTTTGATGTAGATAGCACCATTCAACATCATGTACAAAACCTATTTCGTTTTCTCATCCTCCGTGTCCCTCCTATGGGATTCAGTATTTATGATAGACTGGTTCGCGATGGATTTTTCCACCTTTATGGCCAGTCATACAAAATCTTTGCAAAACCGAACAATAGTCTTGTAGCTCGGGCAATCGACCGATTTCCAGAACGTTTTCTAGGATGGGCAGCCGTAAATCCTAAGATTCCTGAATCCATGGAAGAAGTTGAACTCTTTCTCAAACAACCCGGTTTTATTGGAGTCAAAGCACATCCATTTATGCATCAATATTCGATCAGGGCACTTGATCCTGTTGCAGCAATGTGTGAAGCAAAAGGCATTCCGTTGCTCATTCATCTATCATCAGAAAGAGATTCATATAAATATTTACCTGAACAATACCCTAAACTGAAGGTCATATATGCTCATGCCGGTCTCCCTTTTTGGAGGAAACTATGGAAATATGCAACCAATCAACCTAATGTATATGTTGATACCTCAAGTGATTATCTGACCCCCTCTATTGTAAAAGAGGCCGTGAAAGTTCTAGGCTATCGAAAAGTTCTTTTTGGCTGTGATGGACCCTATGGGATGAAACAATTTAATCAATATGATTATGGCGAAAAGAGAAAATGGATCGATTCACTTTCAATTCCTGATTATAAAAAGGAATTTATACTAGGAAAAAACTTTATGGAACTAATTGATTCATCCTAAGCTAGTCCTTGACTCCTCTATAAGAACAGTTCTTTCTCTGTAATTTGCAGTTACTGTCCCTTTCGGAAACAAAGGGACGGTTTCATATCTTACGTTTCCATAAGTTTTCCAATTTGTTAAAATGGAGTGTTGTTCTTTAATCTATCTAATAAGTATGGGTAACTTGCATTTAACAATGGATCCTTTCAATTGCTCTTTGGATTTTCATTCAAGACCAGTGCCTCGCAATCTTTTCAAAATAATTTTTTGTTAACTTCATATCCGTTCTACGAAGGATATAATCAAGAAGTACATTCATTACCTCGTCACTAAGTCCGGCTTACTTAGCTACCATCTCTACCATTTTTAAGTCAGATTCAGATCTGAAGCCTCTACACCAATATCAGTTAAAAATTATCTAGAGCAATAGATGAATATATTCATTTTTATAATCATGACCGTTATCAAAAAGACTAAGCTGCCTTAGCCCTATGGAATACAGAGCTAAAGCAGCTTAGAACCTTTTTATTATTTACACGGTGTTTTTGACAGGGTGCAGTTTAGAACAAAGTGCCCCCTCCTCTTTGACTTCTTCAAAGTAATTGAAAATAGAAATGTTTTCTGTGATTATGTTTGCATTCTAAGGATCATTTTTCCCCGTACATGACATCCTTTATATTCCTTCAAATCAGCAGGTAATTCTTCACAGGGAAACACTTCTTTTACCATCGGATGGAGTGCTCCATTTTTAACTCTTTGGATTAATCCCCTGGAAATAAATGCCAAGTTTTTTCTCGCCTGAATGGAAGCACTGCTAGGGCTGCACCTAAAGTAGCCTCATGAATGGAAGACGAGAGGGAATGGTGAATTTTCGATAAGTCGGGGCTACCTGCGATAAACACCAATTGTCCCGAGAATGTCAATCGTTTAAGTCTTCTGTCGCTTAAGCAGAACCGATTGTATGAATCTTAAATCCACCCGCTCATTTTTCTAAAAGGAAGTAAGCGGGTTTTTTACGTTCTATCAACTCATTCCGATGTCGTCAGGGACGACTGAACTTCCGGACTAATTTCCGCCAGAGGATAGTTTATTTGTTCATCAAATTCTACCCAGTCGAGATTTGACATCAGTAGCAAGTAGCGTTTGCCGCTGGACGGGTCGCTGATGATGATGTGGTCACGGCCAGCTGTTTCTATGCGCCCGTGGTAAACCATCGCATTCCATTTGTTGTTACCTTGGTAAGTAAAGTAGAATGTACCAACCTTACCTTTGTTGAAGCGTATGATATTTTCAATAAATGATTCTTGCCTCACACCTCCTAACGGGACCGTTGGGACGGCAAACGAGGGTCCAGAATGCATAGTCATCGGGAAGCCTCCAGGTTGTGCTCCAGGGGGCATCGTCGACGGGAAGCCCCCAACAGGTTGTTGTGTGCTTCGCACCATTGAATTTGGATAATAACCAGGATAATAATTCATTGGATAATAATTACAGTCTTCGCAAGTCATGAGAAGATTCACTCCTTTTTCATTTATCTATAAAACTCTGGGCAGTAGCCCGGTACACCGACATAGAAGCAATGATTCCTGTGTGCATAAACAAACTGTGTCATAGGTGATCTTGGCATCGTGGCGGTACAAGGAGCTCGGTACTCTCTCCCCGGACTGGGGTTAAAAAACCACAAACTCATTCTGGAACGAGGTTCCCTATCGCCATGCAACAAATTTCTAGCCCTCCGGAGGTCATCTTCTTTAGGACGTTGTGTATATAATGATCCATTTAAAACGGGCTCAAAGTGAGGAATGTCAGTTCCTGGAATCGTTTGATAGATCGCATGTCTGATATTGCGCAACCCTTTGAAGTCAGGAGCACAGTCAGCCTCGACCCGATTGGCCACAACTGTACCTACCATGTTCATCCCTTCGACTCCTTCACCGAGCGCTTCCGCCATCATGAGCCTCGCTAACTCCTCAACGTCACGTGAAGTATGTTTTATTCGTCTCCCCATGTTCTCACTCCCTTCGGCTTATACATGTAACTTATTACTCCAAGCTAGTTTTGGTAGCTTGCCTATCAGCCCAAATATTGCACTTTACAAAAGCATTCGCTCAAAAAATGTTTATAAATCCATAGATTATAAATTCTATTTACTACAGTTTTCTTTCTGAATTTTGAAATCTCATCAAGATTTACATATATATCTATGATCGAAGTAGCTTATTGGCACTTAAATATAAAATTATATTTAGGATAGAAATCAAATAGGTCATTTAACAATTGGAATCGCTATGACACATACACTCATTTGTTACCAAACATGCAAAAAGAAGCCGCTCAACAATTTGAGCGACTTCTAAAATAATTTATATCGGTGGATCAAAATGTGATCAAAGAAGATATTTTCGCTAGGCGGCAGATTCTTATACTTTATTACAATAAATTTATCGATTAATAATAGAAATAATTTCATCCCCATATTGTTCCACTTTTTTATCTCCAAAACCCTTGATTTTCCGAAGTTCATCTTTAGACTTAGGTTTCATCTTAGTTAATGTATCCAGCATTTCATTTGTAAAAACCATAAATGCCTTTTTATTCTCTTCTTTAGACTTTCGTAACCGGTATTCTTTTAAATCATTATATAAATCAGATGGAGGTAAGTTCATAACAGGGTCTTCTTTTTGAAAATCACCTTCTGTTAAAGAATATTTCGCCATATAGTCATAGGTAATCGGCTTATGATGGTCCATTAGAAAATTAGCAATTTGATACATATATTTTTCCAGCATGTTCTTTTCGTTATTTTTATCATTTAATTCTCTATTTAATAGATTGACTATTTGATCATACTTATATATAACGTTACTAATTTCCTTGGGAGCCTTATCTTTCTTTACAATTGTTTTCGCATTGGCAATCACAACAGCAGATTCTATAGGTAATGTTCTAATAACCCCTTCATTTATAAGAATTTCCTTTAATATATTTACGTGACGTTTATTTTGAGAAATGGGACTATACATCCCCTCTTTCTTAATGATTTTTCCATAACCATTTTTTAAGATCCGAATAAAATCTCCATCCGAATTTATTTCAACATCTCCACTTAACTTTTTTGTTTCTATAACATAGATATATTTACTGGTAATGACAATAAAATCAAATTGAGCAGCATAACCATTGTATTCCAGTCTTATATCATGCAAACATAGCATAGGAATAAATGAATTTTTCAATTCATAATAAACATTTTGCTCGCCATCCATACCATATTTCAGTAAAGCAATATCTTTATCAATTAACTTCTTTTTATTTGATTTAACTCTATCGGAAAGTTCAATTAAGTCCATTAATTGTTGATTTTCTCTTTCAAAGTCTTTTATGAAAATTGGCCTAGTGATGGCCTTTTTGCCATTCATTAGACGATAGACTGCTTTGTCTAGTAAACTCATGCTTTTTCCTCCTTTAGTCAAGTATATAAAAGTCTAATTTTGTTAACCTTTAAGTCTTGTGTTCATTACCAAACATTAGACACAGTACAATGTTACCATAATATTCCATGTTTTTTATATAATGGGTAAAAAGTATCTATAATACTAAAATTCCCTTAAAATAATGCATTTTCATCTTCTGGAAGGAGGAGACTGAGAATAAAAAGTGGGTTATAACTACATAGATCTATACATTATTTTTCCCTGGCGTTTTAGCGGTTGTCCCGCTTATATGGAAAAGTTATTTAAAGCACGATAAAATTATTATCGAAAGGAAGTGAACGATATGCTAGAAGAGGATAGAAAAGCCATCGAAGATTTTCTCATGGATGTTGATATTTTAGACAGGCTAGAAGCTAAGATATCTAACTTCAATATTTTTGAAACCTTAGGTATTGTGAATGCTGAAATTAGGCATAGCAATGTGATTGCATGGCTAATGACTCCAAATGAAACTCATGGATTAGACGATGTTTTTATCAAAAAGTTTTTACAAGAGGTGTTGTACAATCACCGTAATAATATACAAAATTTAAAAATAGATTTGTTCCAAATTTCACTGATGGATTATCACAGTTTTCGTGTTCGCAGAGAATGGAGAAATATTGATTTACTTATTTTCTCTGAAGAATACAAAATGGTTATTGTTATTGAAAATAAAATCTGGAGTAAAGAATCTAAAACTCAGTTAGAAAAATACCACACAATTATCCAAGATGAATTTCCTGACTATCATAGGATCTTTTTATTTTTAACACCACATGGAGACCGGCCAAAGTGATGAAGAAAACTGGATTAGTATCGATTATCATTACATAATAGAAGCTTTACAAAAATCAATTTCTTTAAAAAGTAATAATATCAGTGTTCAAGCAAGAACATTTATCGATCACTATTTAGAGATTTTGAGGAGGTATATTGTGGGAGATAAAGAATTAGAGAGAATATGTAGAGAAATATACTTTAAACATCAAAAAGCGCTAGATTTAATTTTTGAATACAAACCTGATATTTATTCAGAAACATCCGATACTGTAATGCAAAAGTTAAAGCAATTTCCAAATATTATTCTAGATGTTTCAAATAAAACCTATACTCGATTTACTACTACAAAATTAGATGGTGTCATACCTGCCAAAGGGAGCGGTTGGACAAATACAAATAGAATCCTGTTATTTGAAATCCAAAATAGAAATGATAAAGTTGTTTTAAAACTAATCATTGGTCCAGGAGACAATACAGTTAGAAATCACCTTTATGAGATCTGTAATCAGCAAAAAGACAAATTTAAAGGGAAATCAAATAAATTAGCTAACCAATACACACAAATCTTTGCAAAAGAACTGATTTCAAAGTCATTTTTTGAACAAAACGATATAAATGACATTAAAGATAAAATCAACAGTGAGTTAGATAGGTTTCTAACGAAAGATCTCATTACACTTGAAGGTCTTCTAATAGATCATTATTCTATTTAGGAAGAAGGCTCTGAGAAATCTTAGTCGTGTGATTGAACATATTTAAAGGGAATCCTTTTAAACTGAGGCTTCCCTATACTTCTGAAAATGTTCCTAATTATTATTTAATAATAGTTGTGACTCCTATTCTGTTAAAAATTTTTATGACTTAATTCTTTTACCCACTTTTTAGGCTATACTGATAAATTCCATCTTTATTTTAATTGAAAAGTTAAACTTCCTACACTAATTAAAATTGGCTAAAGGTCTTCTGCTGATTTTCTCCTTCCAAATCATTCACTATTGCTCAACTAACAACGTTATTAATCTCTTATAGATCTTCCTCCAAGAATCACCCAAATTTAAAGTAATCACCTCCATCGTCATCCGTTCTTCCCACTGATAGGTTTCATTGACCTCCACCCCATTAAATGGATAAATCAAAATTCCTCTTAGATTTAACTCTTTCGACTGATGCATTAAATAAGTAAACAGTTGGTACATATTGTGACTATGGAACGAAGACTTGCCAAAATGCTCTTGAAAAACATTTTTATAAAACTTAGCATCTATGATGATCTTTTGTTTCCCGTTTTTATGTAGTAAAGAGATGTCTGTTTTCATGGATGGTAAGAGTGTTCGATCTCCATCCAGTTTCCATTGAATCACCTCTGAATATACTCGATATTCCTGCTGCTCGAAACGATAGAAGTTCAACAAAAACTTTTCAAAGATCGAATTCAATGAGCTTTCATTCAGCACTGCAGAAAACAAACTCCAATTCCCCTGTTTGTGTGATAACAAAGTCAAATCATACAATAATCGGGCAAGATGAATCATTCTTCGATAATGCACATTATGTCTTGTGAAATAAACACTGCTGAAGCTTTCCGCCGTTAACGGTGGTGTATCTACTTCAGCAAGATAATCGAGATAAGTAAAACTTCTGATCCGTGTCTCTTCTTTAACATAACGATTTTTACATATTCCTTGAAGAGTGCTTTTCATGATTTGATTAAGTAAAATATTGGCTGTATATTGATCCTTTTCACATACAACAACGGGCTGTCTCGCCAGGATATAGGGCATCGACTCACTCATCATTACTCGTCCACCTAATCTACTGGTCGATTCAGTAGAAGCTACATAATCCTTTACAAATCCACGACGGTTTAGTTTTACTACCTCTGTTAGAAATTGATTCACGATGAAATCATACGTAATCAAGTCTTCATCCACATCATTTAAACTTTCAATTAGCTCAATGCTATCATTCACATAGCTAAGCATACAGAATAAATTCCGAATCGGTACTTTGAATTGTTTTTCCATTTTAAATTCCCTCGATCATTGATTTAACAATCTCTGGCCGATCAAAGAAATACTCTTCTAACAATGGCTTAATTTCATAATTTATGATTCCTTCATACCATGTTTGTTCACTCATATTTTCAGGCTTCGTGGTAAAAAAGGAATGACCAATAGCATAGCCTCTACCCAATTGAAAATCCTTAATGATTTCTGTATTGATCCTCTCAACTGCATATAGAATACGCTGGATCATTTCATCCGAAACTCCCATTTTTTGAAGATGAAGACTCCATTTTTCATTAAAAGAAGGTTCTAGTGTGACAAAGGCAAAACGACGGCGAAGAGCCACTTCTATTTGGGCTAAGGAACGGTCAGCCGTATTCATCGTTCCAATCAAGTACACATTACTCGGTACAGTAAATTTCTCTTTAGAATAACCCATTGTGACATACTCATCGCGTTTATCTCGTTCAATTAACATGAACAATTCTCCAAAAATCTTGGATAAGTTTCCGCGATTAATTTCATCAATCACAAAGAAATAAGATTCCTCTGGATTCCTAATTGCCTCCTCACAGAAGTCATAGAAGATCCCATTTTGAAGTATAAAGCCTTGTTCAGTAGGTCGATAACCCATAACAAAATCTTCGTACGCATAGTTTTGATGAAACTGAACGATTTCTACTCGGTTAGTGTCTTTTACACCCATCAAGGAATAAGCCAGCCTTTTGGCCACAAACGTTTTTCCAACTCCAGGCGGTCCTTGTAAAATAATATTTTTCTTATAATGCAGTAGGTTTAGAATGGTTTCATATTGGGTTTCATCCATAAATACTTCTTTTAAAAAGTCATCTTTTGTGTATGTTTCAAACGTTTCAACGATTGTCGTTGGATCAATTGCTTCAATGGCTGCTTTTAATTCGGATCTCAATTTCCAGAGAAAGTGACCGTTATTAATTGTTTCGCCAGTAAAAAGCACACTCCAATAACTATTTCCACCATCATTCCGTTTAGGTGGATTTTGATTT
Organism: Niallia sp. XMNu-256; assembly: GCF_036670015.1. Taxonomy (NCBI): domain Bacteria; kingdom Bacillati; phylum Bacillota; class Bacilli; order Caryophanales; family Bacillaceae; genus Niallia; species Niallia sp. XMNu-256. Next base: position 1,750,379 of record NZ_CP137636.1, on the reverse strand, counting down.
GTCGCTTGAAGTATACGTTTAGCAAGCTGAACAACCGGAGAATTAAAAGAGGAAAAATGCTTGTCCAATGCCTCCGCTAATTGTGTCGCAGTGGCTTCCCCTCCTAGTTCATACATCTTATTGATATAAACCAAATCAAATGGTTGAAAGATGTCATCTCTTTGAAGAAGCTCCATCCAGGTTTCTTTGCTAATTTCATGTTCTAGCTCGTAAGGTTTTGTCGTTTCTTTCACATTGTTGGAACTCTTAAATTGATCTAAGACGCCTACCATCTTTTGATGAAAATCATTATATGTAAACGATTCTACGTTAGAATAAATCGTTAAATCTGATTGTCCATTATTAGGATGCTGATCTCCATACAACAAGCCATATCGAATTCCTTTTTCATCGATTGTAACAAAAAATTGTGGAGCTGTACGGTGACTGCTATGTTCTGTAGGATAAACAGCAATCCAACTCTCTGAACAACCAAAATTCTGATTCCAGTTAAACCCATTCAAGACTTTGTCTTCTACAAAGGTAAAATCTTGAAACTCTTTCATATTACGAATCGCACTATGAATTTTACGAAGTTCTTCACGTACTTTCTCTTTTTTATCTGCATAAAAGAGCTCAAATAAGATAGAGAAATTATTCCATGCTTGTAATATATTTGTTTCATATCTTACTTTTACTTCATTTTTAATCTTTTCTAATTCATCTATATCAATCGTACCTGTCTCAATGATCTTATCAACTACTAAAAAACGAATCTGATTGATTTTTTCAGTTTTCCGATACCTTTCTCTAAGCGATAACAATTGCTCTTGATCTAATTCCATTATAGTTTCTAATAACTTGGACGGTTGGTCCTTATAACCTGCCAATTCTGATGCTAATCGATATAAATAGACAACAGCACTTTCCACGTATATTTGTTTATATTGAGTACTGCAGAAAAAGAAATCTTGAATATCTAACATCGATAATTCAGGATCAGTCTTTTTAAAGTAATCTAGAATAATCTGGCATATATGTATAAAAGCTTCATAATTGTTACCTACCGTACCTAACTTCATATCGATCCCATAGGATTTTTTTAAATCCGTAAAAACTTCTTGTTTATATAATGGATATCTCTTGTAATCCTTAGCCGCAAAAAGATAACCAAATAGAGGCGCACCTAAAGAGATATTAGGATTATACTGTTTTCCTTTTTCACGAAAGGCTTCAATTCGCTGTTCAATCGGTAATGTTGAATCGTATAATTGATTCATTAACTGTGCGACTTCTACCGGTTCATCCTCAGCATACTTCACCAAATCTGCCGTATTACTCCAATGAACAAAACTACCTGAAGTTGGATTTTCTTTTTGTATTTTTTTCACGATGTCAACAACCGTTGAATCATTAATTTCTTGTCCCTTTATAAATTCATTAAGTCCCATTAATATTTCCTGTTTATAGAACTCATCATAAAGCTCTGTCTTTTTAAAGGCTAAATATTTTTGAAAAGTTATATCTATGTATGAATCCTTTAATAATCTAATTTGTAGATCCTTCTCATTCAATTTTTTACACCTCTCCAATTAAATCATCTACATACCTTCTCTTCTTTAATATTAACCTACCCCCTACCATAAAATGGGCTTGGAACTGTCTAATTTCATTAATTCACCTTAAATTACATAAACTGTAAAAGCACTTTAAACACGGTTCTTCTTTACAAACAATAGTTTTCTTTCTAACTATTTAATATATCCTTTTTTCCGGTATTACCCCTCTCACCCCACCACGCGGGTCCTCCATATCACCGCTATATCGAGGAATGAGATGAACATGCACATGAAAAATCGTTTGACCAGCAACTTCCCCACAATTAATTCCTATATTGTAACCATCCGGTTCAAATTGCTCATCCAACACTTTCTTTCCTTGAAAAATCAGCTGATCGATCGCAACCCTCTCTTGCTCCGTCAAATCAAAATACTGCTCAACATGCCTTTTAGGTATGATGAGCAGGTGTCCTTTATTAACGGGATATTTATCATAAAAAGCTAGAGCAAGTTCATTCTCTAATACAACATCACTAATCTTACAAAATATACAATTCATAACCATTCCCTCAATACATTGAATTTATTTACCCGCTCTCCGCTCAAAATACCAATGAAGGCGATATTCACAAATCTGCCATGTCCATTGATACAACATCTCCCGATCTTCCTCTAAAATATCAAAAGTTAGTTGAAAAACATTATTTTCAAATGTAATTAATCCCTTCGAACTACCGCTCCACTTAGTCATGGGCATTCTTGATATTAAACGACTAACCTTCGCCTCGTTGTATTTCCATAGCTGCTTGCCAGATTTATCAGATAGATCGGTGTTTTTACGGTACTCTTCTTCCGTTAAAAATTTATGAAAACCAGGAGCTGCTTCTGTTGGTGTAATGGGCTCAAACCAATGATCAGCACCCCGATTAAGCATGACCTTGAGAACAACCATCTTATAACTTTTACTCATATCTGTTTTTTCGACTTGTACAATCCAAGGTTCGTATCGTCTAAAAACCTCTTGTTCTATTTCTGTTAGTTCACCCGCCCACAATAGAAAGCCCAAATAGGAGTTAAATTCCTGTTTGTAAATAGAAGAATCTGAGCCACCCTTTAAATGCAATTCCTTATACGTAGGCCTTCTGCCCAGTTCCTGCTTTAATGCCATATAATCATCGTACAGTTTCTGTTTTCGTGGTTGCCCTTTTCTAGCCATTTCTTTTAATAAGTTAATAACTTTTACGTCCAAATCAACAGAACAAAATTGTGGAACAGTTGGCTCGACCATCCTCTTTTTCTTTTTAGTATCTGGATCTGTATCAAACACACTTAATTTAATATCCGCATTTCGATAGTTTCCAATCAAATCAATAATGACACATTTTTCTTTATCGTTATACAGCCGCAGTCCACGACCAATTTGTTGGGTAAAAACGGTTAAGGATTCCGTTGGCCTTACAAAAAGAAGTGTATCAACCGCTGGAATATCGACACCTTCATTAAAAAGATCCACTGTGAAAATGGCATCTAGTTCCCCTTTTTCTAACATCTTAATTGCTTTATCCCGACTCACATCCACTTGCTTCGAATGCAATGGAACAGTTTTGTACCCTTGCTTGTTAAAAAAATTGGATAAAAACACAGCTTGACGGATTGATGAACAAAAAACAAGCGTCCGTGTTTGTTTGTTCGTTTCCCATGCTTTTATAATGTTTTGTGCCATTTCTTCACGTAATTGGACCTTTAACAAATCATCCTCTGCATAGCGAGTTCCAAGCCAAGTTAACTGCGAATAATCGGTATCGTCATATACCCCTACATAATGGAATGGTGCCAGCCATTGCCTTTGAATCGCTTCCAAAAAGTCAATTCGATAGGCAACATTCCCATGACAAAGAGCATAAACATCTTTATTATCGTTCCGATCAGGGGTTGCTGTAATCCCTAGTAGAAACTCAGGTTTAAAATAATCCAAAACCCTTTGATAAGTATTTGCAGCAGCATGGTGAAACTCGTCAATGATAATTAAATCAAATGTATCAGACTTAAAAATTTCTAGATGCTGCTTCATACTTAACGTGGCAATTGAAGCAAAAATACACTGGGCTTCTGCATCCTTAACCCTGTCATTATAAATGCCACCTGTCCGTTCGGGCATGATCTGCTTGAAAGACTTCTTTGCTTGATACAAAATCTCTTCACGATGAGCAATAAAAAGAATCCGTTTAAATTTCCTCGCAAAAAAACCGGCCAAATACGTTTTCCCCAATCCAGTAGCCATCACAACGAGGGCACTATGATATCCCTCTTCTAGCGTCGTTTCCAATTGTTGGAGTGCTTCAGGTTGAGCAAAGCGTGGCCTGATTTCTCCATAAGCTGGAGTTTCCTCTTTAACAATCTCAGCTTCTGAATTATCATGATCATCAACTGGCAACATTAATTCAATTTCTTCTAACTCTGTCCAAGTTTTGACTAAGTTATGATGCTTTTGATGATACTGGGCATAATGATCACGGTAATTCTTTATCGTCTCTTCATTCACAGGTATTGTCTGATCACTATGAAATATATCCTCTAAAAATATTTTCACAGCCGAATCATAGGTTTCAGGTCCACTATCTTTATCCATCGAAAGATTCCATTCCACTCCTGATGTCAATGCTGAACGAGAAAGATTGGAGGAACCGACAATCAGCGTTCCACTATCATTAAATTGGAAAATATATGCCTTCGGATGAAAGGAAGTTCCATTACTTTGCCATAATCGTACCTCTATTCTAAGATGAATATCCTTTAAAGCCATTAATGCCTCTGGCTGCGTAATAAAAAGATAATCTCCAGTACATATTTTTATATCCGCACCCCGCTCAGCTGCTTGCTTTAATGAATCACTCAGGATATCTACTCCAGATTTCATCGCAAAGGAAGTCAGAATGTAAATACTGTTTGCACGATCTATCTCTTTAAGGAGATGATCGACTAATCGTTTGGTAATCAGTTCAACCTTAGTCATCTTTTACCTCTATTAAAAATACCCTGTCGGAAAACCCGCCTCTGCTTTCGGCTTTAGCCACTCGTCGTTTTTCTACTTCATCAATGGATGAGCCATGAGTTTCCGCCAATGCATGAATGACTTCAAGTAGATCCGCTAACTCTTCTAAAGCTTCTTCATTCGTCTCCGCATTCAAATATTCTTGTAATTCTTCTTCGCTTTTTTTACGAAGTTCCGTTACATATTCTTCATGATTTAACGTCTTCATAATTGGCTTTCTTCCAGCATCTAAAATAATTTGTTTCATATGATCACGAACTAATTTGTTATGAACCGCCATGTAAAATCCTCCGTGTAATTGATTGATTTTATTATAGCAAAAACAAAAACCTTCTTATTCTTTATTAGGAACGAAGATTTTTGACTTGTGAAACAGAGAAAAAATAAGATCAATCCTCCCGCTGCATTTATGCTTTGACAGACTGGAGAACTGACTGCTCATACCCTTATACCAAACTATTCATTCTGAAACGCCGGGACGGTTTTCGTGTTTTAGCCTACCAAATTTGATTTTGGCTACTAAAGAGCCAGAGCTCGAAACATAAAATAACCAATGAGAAATTTAATTTTTATAGTATTTTTGAAACATTAGAACCGCTCTACGTTCTATTAAATTTACTAGTTGACCAATTATAAGCAGTAAAATCAACGTCGCCATGCCCCTGTACTGTTCCCTATATATATAATAAAATAGCCCGCAGCATCATTCTTTAATTCATTTCTAAAAATACTTAATAAATTATTCACTCATATTCCCTCTTCAAAACCAGTAATATACTAACACTTTTTCGTTTAAATCTAACTCAATTACTCTATCATTCGAATTGAAAAAATTTCTATCAATACAAAGCCCGTATTGTATAATAGGAATTACTAGTAAAATTATACTATATTTAAAACTAAAACGAGGTGTATAAAGTGAATAATGGATGGTCTGGAACAATTCAACAATTCTTGCAACTTAATTTAGGTGATTTCATCAATAAAATTGAATTATTCGTCTACGGAGACAGTACGGTAGAAACAGCTACGGAACATCAAAAAAGAGCATCACAAATAAAAGCATGGAAAGATAGTTTCCACAAACTTCAAATGATTTTCCAGCAATATGACACTCTTGATGGTTCACTTATATTTGAGTATGAAATATTACGTGGTGGCGGACGTCGGCCTGATGTTATTTTAATCTTAAATGGATATGTCGTTGTAATTGAATGTAAAAGTTATAATAGACTTTCTCCCTCTGAGTACATTCAAACTTCCTTATATGTCCGTGACCTGGAACATTATCATTCTGAAATACATAGTACAAATACAACAGTCGTTGGTACACTTTTACTCACAAATCATCATGATGGACGTCTAATTTTAAATCCAGATCATCAAATATACGTTTCAACGGTTAATAGCTTTCATAAGTTGATCAACGGAATTATTAATAAACCTTCTAGATCATTTGACTTATCTCAATTAATAAATGGAGTATACGAACCTTCTCCTTCCATGTTAGAGGCTGCCAGATCCATATTAAACAATGAACCTTTACCAAACATTAAAGCTGTTGCTAGTAGCAATTTTGAAGAAGTTCAACACACCGTTTTGCAAATTATTCAACAAGCACAATTAACGAAAACACATCATTTAATTTTAGTATCTGGTGAACCTGGTGCAGGTAAAACTTACCTAGGTCTAAATATTGCACACAATACGAATAATGCTGTTTATTTATCAGGGAATGGACCATTAGTAGATGTGTTACAAGATACGTTAAAAAATAGAACCTTTGTACAAGGTCTATATGGTTATAAAATGGATTATCTTGAAAGAGGAATTATTCCGATTGAACAAGTCATTATTTTGGATGAGGCCCAAAGAGCCTGGGATTCAGGAAAAGTAGATCAATCTCTAAAAAGAAGAAACAGGCCTCTAATGCATTTAAGTGAACCAGATATCATTATGCAAATTGCTACTTCAAACAAACCATGGAGTGTAACAATTGGTTTAATTGGTGAAGGTCAAGAAATTTATTCTGGTGAAGAAGGCGGATTAAAACTTTGGAATACTGCGATAGCAGGCAAAAATATTATTGTTCACTCTAAACATCATAGCTCATTATTTACGAATGCGCGACAATATAATACACACAACCATCTACACTTAAATTGCTCATTCCGCGCACATGCAGCTTTAGAATATTATGCAATTGTTAACTCATTATTAGATGAACAATTTGACTTAACAAAAGAGCTTGTTGGTAAGCTTTCAAAAGATCGCTATTCACTTTTCATTACAAGAGATTTAAATAGAGCAAGATCAGTCGTAAGTAAACTTTATATTGATGATTTTAAAACAACCGGGGTTATTTGTGCTAGCGGCGCAGATGGTCAAAAGAAAGTGCCAGTTATCCCAAGAGATGCGCTATACGAGAAACCTTCTAAAGTCGCTCAGTACTTTAACTACCCTGATTCAAAGTTTTATTGTAAAAAGTTAAACTACTCTACAACAGAGTTTCATACACAAGGGTTAGAATTGGACATGACCATTGTCCACTGGGATAATGATCTGTATTTAAAAGATTGGAAATGGAATGCCGAGCATCTCCAAAGGAGTGTAGAAGATCCGTTTCAAATCAAACTCAATTCATACCGAGTGATCTTAACGAGGGGCAGAGATGGAACTATTATTTATATTCCACCGAAGACTTGTTTAGACGAAACTTGGAGAATTTTGACTGAATATATTGGTATTCCGGTACTTTAATATGCACTCTAATTTCAAACACAATTTTCTTCATTTATGGTAAGAAACGCGGGGACTGGACTTTTCTCGCGTTTCATTTTCCTTGAAATTAGTGTTAGATCTCTACTCCGAGGGAAGGAGCAGTGAAATACTAGAAGAACGAAATTACTAACGCCACTTTTAACAGATTTCTGAATATATTAGCTAAAGTAAAACAGGGTATTCTGATGTCGGCATCATGTATGAGACCCTGATTGGCTTCAGAGAAATATCTTTTCAAAAATCGTAAACTATCTATCCATGATATAATCTTTTTTTGATCCTCTTACGGGCATTCTTCCAATCTTGTATATCGTCTTCTCTCCCTATGCCAATAGAGATCGCTAATAAATTGAACTTCCGTTAATTGTAAAAGGTCCCAATCTTATATTTTGGTTCCATTAAAAATGTCCGCCTTCTTTATCTTCGTTGATATGTTGATGCACCTTTTTCTTTAATTTCTCGACATCAATTGGATCATCAACAACATGCATTTTGTCGTGGCAGTTCGGACACAGAGCGATCGTATTGGCAATGGAATCCTCTCCTCCACGAGATAACCATTTGATATGGTGGGTATGAAGATGTGGTTCCCTATTTTTATTGAGAAAAGGCGCGGTTTTTTCACACAGTTGACAAACCCCATTGGCCCATCGCTTCGCAAACTCGGTTACAAATGGATCTCGTTCGTAAGTGATAGAAGTAATTTTCCTTTTTACATGATGATGGACAATTGTTTTTGCCCGAGCAGCTAATTCCTCATCATTGAGCTTCTTTGCCTTTTTCTTACGAAGCTCTTGCTTGCTTTTTATCCACTTTTCAGGGATCGCTACATTCTGTTTCTTCCCCTTTACTTGCAATGAGAATACCCAAACTTGACGATTTTGACCTAAGGTATCTAATTGCCTTTCTTGATACGGCTCTCCAGCTAATTCAACAATACCCATGTACACATATTTTTGTGGTTCAAATACTTCAAATAAATGAACCTCAACACCATTAGAATTAGATTGGGCTAATGTCAAATTTTGTGAGGTTAATGTTTGGTCTCCTTCCCGTCCCATCCCCGTATAGAGAAGGATAGGACCTTCCCAGCGATCTTCATATAATGCTTTTGTATGATCAGACACTAGAACGAGCGTATTGGTTTTATGGGAACGCCGCATCCCGCCTTGGGGTGCACATCCAAACACCTTTGTGATGTCCTCGTTATTAAAAACTTTCCCTAGTTTAATTTGAATGGTTAACAATGGTCTCACTCCAACTTTTTGAATTTCGGTATGTTTATTTCATAGATTCTGAAAATGGTTAATGTATGATAAATGAAAGAACCTGGTTTATAAGGGGATACCAAAAGGAAGGTGTTACGAGAGTAAACAATTAAATGAGGGTGGCCTTGTTTGACCACCTGTCTCTAGTAATTACTTTTTAACAGCTTTTCACGTAATGCATCAAGACTTCTATCAACATTTGTCACATCTACAAAAAATAAACGGACCCTCGTTTCAAGTCCATCGTCCTTAAGAAAGGATTCAAAGCTACATGTCTGCTTGTGAAATCCCGTAATTTCGCTGAGGTTGATTACAGAGCGATTTCCACTTTGTATCCAGTATAATTTTACTTTGATCCTTTCGTGTCATCACCAGGTCAGGACGCAAAGCAAACTGTTTAGATTGATTAAATAAATAATAGCCTTTGTCCAGTGTGGATACTTCCCATGCAAGATCTGCTGATACTCGCTTAAGATTCTGAGCGACATAGGCTTTAAGTACCTTTTCTATAGGATTCACCCCGTTTACGACTCCTTGCACCATCGATAGTTACAAATATCTTTATTATTAAAGCTTATAAAACTTTACAATAGCCTTCTCTTTATCTATCAATTTGAACTCATCATAGCTTGTATATGTATTATTTTCATACTTCCAATATCTAGTTGTTAATTTATCATCTAATGACCACGTTACACCTGTGGGCCAATTCACGGGTACTTCCCTGTTAAAGAAAACGGCTGCACCGAATATTGGACAATTCCACTGTTTTGCTGCACCGGCAAATCCGTGTCTAGCAAAAAAGACATCCCCTGAATTTCCTTCACCTTTTGGCCAAAACTGATGAACCAAGTTTAGAATTCCATCAACACCTGGATTTTTTATCTGATGATTCTTAATTCCAAATGAATCATAGCAAACAGCTGTATAAAACTTTTTCCCTTTGATCTCGATAATCCGGTTAAACCCTTCTTCTTCACTTAGAAAAGATTCTGCTGGATCCATATATTCATTTGGAGCCGGATGGAACTTTCTCCCTATAGATTGAATTCCTTTTCTTGAACAAGTAACTGCGTATTGGTCTCTTCCTTGGTTTCCATCAATTCCTAAGCAAACAACAAGATCAGAATCTAATTTATTTAAATGCGTTTTAATTTTTTGTTCCAACCACAACAACTTGGAACGAGCTGGCAAGTGATCTGTACTAAAATATCCGGCTGGAAACAATAGTAGATCCAGTTTTTCTATTGATTGTTCAATAATCTTGTACAGTAAATGTAAGCGAGATTGATTGTCATACCTAGCATTTGATTCTAAACAAACCGTTCCAATTTTTACATAAGGTTGGGACGGACTCTCTATAACTTTTGTGTCAATACAATAACGTTTAAACTTTTCAACGTCTTTCGGATGATGCACATCTAATTTACACCTTACTACTATCGATGGTACTAATTTTTACTTTCCCATCCTCTTTTTCAAACAATCGTTTGGATTGATCATTTTCGGTAATCCAATAATAGTCAATCCCATATTCTTTCAAGGCATTTGTGATCATATCGATGACCGAGTATTTCAGCGTTCGTTTGACTCGATATAGAATCAACATTTCTTGATAGGGAACTTTCTTCTCCTCATTTAATTTTTGAATCTGCCTAGCCACCATTTTAATTTCAGTATTAAAGTTGTTCGTTTTAATAATGCCTGGCTCTGGACCCTTACGTCTTGTACTTTGAGGGGCAATGATCTCCCCTTCGATTCTCGATTCACGACTTTATTTTTAAAAATAGAATGCTTCTGGTAAAAGTCCCAAGCAAATTTAATAATCTGCGCTGTATTCCGATAATTAATCGATAGAATTCGAGACCTGCCCCTGAAGTTTAAACCGGTATCTTGTATAAGAACGCTTTCTTTTGTAAATGGTTTGAGCTCGATCCTCCACCAATAAAAAGGATTGGGTTTCCTTATTAATAAGGAGACTCACCAAGCGGAGCCAATCGGATTCAAAATCTTGACCTTCATCAATTAAGATCGCATCATATTTAGGTAAAAAAATCGCCTCGTTATTTTCTAGTTTTGAGATCATTGTTGGAATTTGCTGCTCTCTTATTTTTAAGTCGTTTTTCAGCCAGGAATGGAAGTTTCGTACGATCACATTTTTATTGTCTTTTGGAACCTCGACAGAGTTATTAGTAAAATCAAAATCAAATAAATCCTCTGGTTCATTCAACATATGGGTCACCATTTGTTGGATTCCATTGGCCAGTGAAATATTGTAACATAGGATCAAGATTTTCCAATCTGGATGTTCTTTTGACAGCATTTTGGCTCGGCCTGCTAAAATCAGCGTCTTCCCACTGCCTGCAACACCTCGAATCAGCAGATTTTTATCACCGATTTGTTTTGCTAGATTTTCCTGATGTAAATCCATTGTTTTAATAATCATGAAGAGACAATAATAACTGGTCTTGATACGGTACAGGAGGTTTAAATTCCGCACTAATCCGCACTTCAGGATATAGTGATAACGAATCGCATTAATATCTTCATATGAAAGAGGTTCTTTTAGTCGAAAAGGAACAACAAACATATTTAATATCTTTTCCATGAGTATTTCCTCAGAAAATTCCTCTTTCTCAGGATCAATCTCATCTCTTGTTAAGCAAAGGTCCGGATCAATGACTGAATAAAGACCATCTTTAACAAAATCCTTTGAATAAAGTCGTGTAAATACCACCCCGTATCATAAGGGAATTTTAGCCGAAGCTTATATTTCCCATCCAATTGATCGAGGTTTTTATCCTTTTTTAAAACATCAACAATGTGAAAAGTATAATCTCTTGCCTGTTTCAATGGACTTTTCACAATGGTTTGCTCGACTGAGGAAGCAATAATATGCCATTCATCGTAGTTAATTTGAAATAATGTATTCTTTGTAAAATCTTTCACTTCTAATACAACCGACCTAAATCAGGACCAAAAATAACAAAATCCGGTCTCTCTCCAAGAATATCAGGTTCGTAATAAACGATATAATCATCTCGTAGAAAGGTTTTTAACGTGCGGAACAATAACCTTTCTCCCGTCGTAGCCGATGATCGAATCGATTCCGCGACTGTAATTGCCATAGTATCCGCTCCTAATATTCCTATTTTTCTATATTATACTACAATATACCTATTGACGATAATAGAGAAAAGTAAAAACACAAAAAGGACGGTTCCTATGTTTTATTTTGAAACATAAAAACCCGTCCTTATAAAAGGCCTAAATAAGATAATATATACTCTCTGATTTCTGAATTACCTCTATAACCATTAAAATACGCAAGACTTAGAATTGTTTATTAAGTTCTCTACTTCTATTACGATCCAGTTTTGTAACTTTTGTCACAAGTTTATAGGTAGCAACTTAAGTACTTTATTTACTTCCTTTAACCCAAAATTAAACACATGGACAGTAATTTTCAGAGAAACATATATGTTTCATGAATATTAATTACTATAGCTAAATGATCTGTAGAGGTAAACCTCTGCGGTTATTAAAGCAACTCTTTTCCAAATTCAAGTGTTCTGCAAATTTCAACAAACTGGAGTCGTTTTATGTTGTAACCAGGCACCCAAAATTTTTTGATGTCTATATCCATTAACCTAACATTCATCTGATTAATTAATGTACTATTACGATTATCTAAATTCTCCTGTTGTTATTGATCTAACATTTTTAAAGTTTCACAATATTGTTGAGTAAACGACTTTTCCAAAAACATATGCATTTTATTTAGCCGCTTCTCTCCTTCGGATAAAATGTTTTCACGAATTACTAAGGATTTATTATAACTTCTGAAAGGCAATAATTTTTAATTTCCGTTTCATTTTTTACATTGTAACATAGCTCACTAGTGACTTGTCGATTATCCCTATGAAACTTTGGCGAACAATTTCAAACACTGTTCGCCGTCCGTCATCTCCAAAAAACGATTTCATCTTTCATCGCCTTCTCACTAACTACCTCCCCGTTCCTTACGACATAAATATAAACCTTCTCTAAAATGTCATGTAAATCTTCCAAATAAAACCCACCTGGAATAAATTGTTCGTTTTCAGTTAAGATGATATATCGTTCTTCCCCATTAAACCGCTCGCTATAAAAATCAACTAAACTTAAATTATTAAACATCCTAACATTTAAACGACCATTTTCCCTTTCATAGTTCAATACTACATCAAAATAATCAACAGCAATTACCCGATCACAGTTAGCTGATGGAAGAACTTCTAAAGAAATAATTTTCTTCGGAGGTTTCATCGAAATATTTTTCTGACGCTGGATCGTCGTCAGTCGTTGCTCTTTCTTCATATCTATATCAATCAGTTGGGCATTCATTTGGTTGATTAATGCACTATTGCGATTATCGATGTTTTCTTGTTGGTATTTTTCCAATCGTTCCAGGGTATCACGATACTGTTGATTAAATGACTTCTCTAAAAACGCAACCATCTTATCCAATTGCTTCTCTCTTTTGGATAAGACTTTATCCCGAATCGTAATAGACTCTTTAAAGATCTCATTTGTACATTGATTCGTTACACTCGTTTCTACGCTAAATGATTGATCCAGAAATTCATTGGCAAATAACCAATATGGATCGATTGGAATCACATCTCCATTACTGCGTTTAGCTAAATGAATATATTCATTTTCTAATTCTTTTCCTGTCCCATCAACAATACGAACATGATAAACTTCTACATGGAGCTTTTCCGGAACATTAGCTGAAACGGTGTAATGTTGCCAATCCTTTCCTTCATTTTCTTTTTTCATCAACTGGAGACTCACCTGAAATAATGGATGACTTTCATTGATCATTGGAACTTCTTCCGATTCAAATTCTAATGAATTCGTAAAACGATAGCTTTCTCCCTGATAATCCTGTAGTTCCGGAAGATAATCACGGATAAATTTTGGTAATCTCTCAATCCGCATCACTTTTTCGTCTTGGGACTTCAACACTCGAACACGTTTTTTTTCAAAGACATAAGTCGTTAAATCCGTGTATGCCCTCGGAGGAATTCTTTGGACTGAAAGAGTATTCTTTTCACGCCTTAGTTCCGGAAGATCCACAATATCTTCGATCATTTTCTCCTCTTCCATAACTCTCAAAAGATTTCTATGTTCCTGGGACAATGTTTTATCCATATCAGCTATAATGTCATCTAAATTCTCACGATGTAGGATTGCTTGTTGCATTAAATCAGCTAAACTATCATAATGATCCTCTAATATTTCCCCTATAAAATCATAAACAGCATCAGAACCTAGATCAGACTTCATTAATTCCATTTTTTCTAATAACTTAGTCATAACACTACCCTCTCGTGTATTTTGCGCGACTAAATTAAAAACAAAGACTTCATTTTTTTGTCCAATCCGGTGAATACGCCCCATTCGTTGTTCCAGTTTATTTGGATTCCATGGAATATCATAATTAATCATTTGGTTACAAAATTGAAGGTTGATGGACTCCCCACCTGCGTCTGTTGCAATCATAATTTGACATTCATTGCGAAATAATTCAACTTGTTTCCTACGTTGATCCATTGAAAAACTTCCTACGATTTTAGCCACTCTGGAAACCCGTTTTAACAACTTTTCTTCTAAATAGTTCAACGTATCAGCTGCTTCTGTAAAGATAAGGATTTTTTCATTATGATTTAAAAGTCCACTTGGACCAAATAGAGTGTCCTCTAGTTCTTGATACTTTCTTTCAACAGCATAGAGTTTAATATTTTCCGCCTGTTGAATGAGCTTTTTCAATATCAATAATTCCTTTTTCAACTCTTTTGGATCAATCACATCAATGGACTGTTCAAATTGATTTTCAAGTTGTTCCTGAATCTCACTTCCTTCTTCCAAATAATTCTCGGTATCTACCGATTTTATTTTTCGCATAAACTTTTGACGCTCTTCTTCCGTTTGCTTATAAAGCTTATATAACCTCTTGTACCTTCTCTTTAACGAAAGATAGATAGCATCAATCGATGAGCTGAGCCGGCGCTGAAGTAACATCATCGCAAAAGCCGTACTTTGACTGCCATTATTAATCGCTCGATTATAGTAGTTTTGTACATACTCTGTTACAGCTTCATAAAGTGCTAGTTCTTCATCTGTTAATTGGTATTGAATTGTTTTAGTGGTCCGTCTTGGAAATATTGGAGACCCATCAAAGTTTTTGAGATTCTCTTTTAATCGTCGAATAATAAATGGATTTGTTTTTTCTTTTAAGCTTTCATTCGACTTGTTAGAAAAAATATCTTCATCAATTAACCTCATTAAATGTCGGAAGTTTTCAGAATCTCCTTTATGCGGTGTCGCGGTTAATAATAAGCAATGATGGGTCTTTTTTAACAATGATTCCCCCAATTGATATAACTTTGTTCGAAACGTTTTTCTTTTTACTGTACCGTGTGTATAAGCAGCCATCTTATGTGCTTCGTCAACAATCACTAGATCAAATTGGGCTTCTTGAATAAGAGCTTTTATCTCTTCTCTTGAAGCCCAATACATAGAAGCGAGACAAAAACCATTCGCGATAAAGGGATTCTTCCCCCCATATTCCTTTATTGTGGCTCGATTAATAATATGAAAATACTCGTCAAATTTTTGTTCTAATTCCTCTTGCCACTGTTTTAGTACTAGCGGTGGAACAAGAATTAGAACTCGCTCAATACCCAACCTTGCTTTTAATTCTTTTATCAACATCCCCGCCATAATCGTTTTCCCGGCTCCAGGATCATCAGCTAGTAAAAAACGAACTTGAGGAACTTGAAGCATTCGGCTATAAACCGCTTCAATTTGATGTGGCAATGGCAATAATTGTTTATTGCCCAGTGCTCTCGTTTTTGAAAACTTCATCTCATTTTTCATATGTAAATATTGCAAGTATTTTTGCACGTCGATTGAGGATATCGTTAAAGAATCCTTTTCTCGATTCAAGCGTGTAAAATCTTGTATTTTTTCTTTTTCTAACATAATTTCGTAATATTGATTTGTTTCCTGTCCAATTGCCTTAATGATGTAATAATCTACAAAAACTTCACATTTTTTAATTTCCACACTTTCTGGGAAATATGAGCTGGATATGATATCGCCTATTCCTAGCATAAGCACCCCTCCGTCTATAAAAAGAAAACCTTATCCATTTTTTGAATAAGGTTCCGTTTATCCTACACTTCGCTCAACGACCAGCGTATCTATTCCTTGTCGATAAAAAGCGAATTCACTTTTTTCACGTAATTCAAGCACATTTAAATCATACGAAAATGGAAAAAACAGCGGATGATTTTGAATCATATCTAGCTGCAAAGATGTGTTTTCTAATACTTGTAATAGCACTTGGATAATAAAAGCTTGTAAGTCAGGATGTTGGATTGCAATGGTTGAATGTAAGCGATAAGAACGTTTTTTTTCTGGAAGTAGGACTTCCCATGATTTCATACTCATCAAGACAGCACTTGTCGCAACTTCCACCCGGCGCCGGTCTCCATACGCTTCCTTCATTCTCTTTCCAACTTCTACACTAGCTACTACATCTTGTAAGCGAAATAACTTGCCAAATACATACGCTAAATCTTTAACAAAGGGATAAGCAGCTAGAGTCATTCCCCAATGAACTAAAAGTCGTTCTTCTTTTGATAAGGAAGAGAATATCTCTAACATTTTATCGCGAACTGGCACCATGTCGGGATCGACTAAATACCAAATTTTCATTAACATGGTAATCGCATTTTTCCTTGACTTTGCTCCTGTAATATCATTACGTAAATATCCATCTAAAAGTTCATACATCTCACTTCGAGAAGATTTCTTTGTATGATGTGCTGTAAAATCTAATTGATGTAATAAGACCTTTTGATCGAATCCAACAGGCTTTTTCATCAAGTATCCTCTCCTTATTTCTGCTGCACCTTAACAAAGGGTACAATCACTTCTTCAAGACTTATTCCACCATGGGTCACAACTTTCTCTCCTTTTGATACAAAAGCTTCACCATACTGGGACAAGAGAACATAATAATCATCAGGAAGGCCAATATTGCTCCAAGGAATAGCATCGACTTTAGACAAAGAATCAGCATATAGTGTACGATCACTATAAATCCGAACTCTTTCTCCCTTTTGATCCACTAAAACACCTTCGGAAATCCGGCCTATTCCTATTGCATTTGTGTTCCCGTGATCTGAAGTGATATAAATCGTAAATTTTTCAGCCATTAAATCTAATAATAATTGTACTAAATAATCGCTTTCTAGCCAAAGAGTTAAATTTGAAACAAGACTTTTTTCACCAAGAACGGCATGATGTGTAAATTGGTCAATCACATCAATTACAGCACCATATACTTTTACCGAACTTCTCTTTAACGCATGAATATGCTGGGGATTATATTCTTCTCTCCCTAATCCTCGCTGATACGCTATATATTGTTTTAAGATTCCTTTACTTTCCCAAAACGCCTTCCAATATTTCTCTTCAGAGGAAGTGGTTTTAATACGATTACCAAAGGTGTAAGGAACATTTCCTGAAAAGATCGCCTGTCGTGAAACAGATGTAAGTGTAGGCACCCACGCAAAAACTCCACTTTCTTCAAAAGCAAAACCATGTTTCTTCAAATCGTTTTTCACTTGTTTCCATTGCACAAAACTCATTCCATCTAAAACGAGTAGAGCTACTTTCTCTCCATCAGCTTTATGAGCATGAACGGTGTGCGGGATATGGTGAACCATTTTCGGTTTTGGAAATGGGGGCAAGCTTGTTAACGTGTGATACTGATGGAGCATCCACTCTTGAAAACGTTTATTGACTTTCACCATCAACTTTTCTGTCTCTTGATTGTATCCAGCATCCGCACTTTCCAATACCGTATATCTATATTCGGCCACTAAATCTGCCAATTCAAGCCAATCTTTATACCATTTTATCGTTGAAAGCTTATGCTCAATTTTTTCGCTGATATGTTTCAGTTTTTGAACCATTTCTTCATAAGTACCCTTTTCTTCAATTCCCGTTTTCATCCAATCTGGAACGAGCTCTATCGGGACATCTTTTGCTTTTGCTAACAATCCTTCCAGAAATAAATCATTCATCAAACGACGTATATCATGATTGGCAAAAGGATGTGACTGATAGTCCTCTCTTTTTTCTAAAGCCTGTCCATTTTGTGTCGCGATCGTATCAGCTACTAAAGAAGCCCACTGTTTTTCTACAAAGCTATAGAATGAAGCTGACGAAGAAATCATTTCCTTTAACGGTAAATCCTTAAAAACGGCTATTTTTTCAAACTTCTCAAACAAAAAAGTTTGTACGACCTCAGGCATTTCCTTTTGACCATAATGAAGAGAAAGCAATAATTTATACAGTTCAACTTCACTATCAATCAATTCATATGGGATCTTATACAACCGCTTTACGATATAATCCAACGTTTCCCTTTCAGAAGAAGAGCCTTGATACTGCGTGTGCACAGTAAACAAGGCATCAAAATTCTCTCGATTCATACTTCGTAGGATTGGCGCAGAAAACTTTGGAAAAATGGAACCAATATGAAGATGAAGAAGAAAACCTTTTTGTAAAAACTCATATGGAAATACAAGGTCCTCGTTGCTATAAACAATGAGTTTCCATTGATCCTCTAGATTTCGATAATGTTGCTCATATAGATAGCGAAATGAGACACTATCCTCAAAACGAAAAATCTCATATCCCAATGCTTTTAACACATCGACAATTTCCTCATCATTTAACAAATAATCCATATCATATACTAAAACCAAAGCACTGTTCAAATTCTGAAATTTCTTTAAAACTTCCTCGCGCCAACTACTCATATTATCACCAACTTATAATCCTAATCGAATAGACGCATTGTCGTAATACATTAGCAATTTATCATCTTCTTGAATAATGCTTTCAGGAAGTCGATCCCCGACTTTTACAATTTTTTCAAAGTCCTTCTCACCGTAAGCTTTTTTGAACCCAGCTCGAATCGCCTCTGTTCGGAATTGCTTTAGCTTTTTCTTGCTCTTTTCTAACTCTTCGATATACCCATCAAATTCACGTAACAAGGCTTTTTCACGAAGTTTTTCTAAATCGGCTTGTTTATTTGGATCTGGAACATACCAACGATTTATTGCCTTATCTATTACAGCCGGATCGTCAGGCTCTAAACCACGTAAATCTTTGTAGTTCCTTCTTAAATAGGAAACGATTTGGTCTGGAACATTGCCATCACCATCATATCTTAAAAAGTTTTGATGTAATAAATCATCTAATTCTGGGAGTAATTCGTGTTTGGCAATATGTTGAATTTCTATCATAAAGTTTGGTTGAATATCCTGACGGGTTTGTGGCTTCTTTAGAAGCTGTTGACGAATCCATTCAATGGCACTGGTTTCATCTGAAACAAAAAGAGTTTGTTGAACAAAATCTTTTGCCAATATTCTTTTTCGATCATATTCAGCAACTTGAGATTCCAAGAACACCATACCATCACGCATTGAGTAACGTTGTGCAAGCTCTTTTTGAAAATCTAAAGCATTTATAGGTATAGGCAAGCCAGTTTGGACATGATAGGCAATCATTCTATCATATAAAATTCTTGGTGTTCTCTCTAAAATAATCGATGCATTTCCCTTAACACCTGTAAATACAGGTAACTTTTTCAAGTGCTGATTAATAAAGGTCCATGCCGAAGCGACCGTATTTCTTTCTGATTTCATTTGAATTATGCTTTCATCAGCAGGCTTATATGCTGAGATTACTAAATCTTGTTTTACCCCTGTTGTTGTTATAATCCCATGGAATCCACCACGTTTTTTATCCAAAGCATCTACACTAGCTATAACAAATCCAGCATTCTGAATTACGTACTGAATAGCATTCCAAACACTAGCTGAAGTATTTGAGAATTCTACAGTAATCCAACTATTTGGTTTTAGTATCCTATATGCTTCCCGGAAGGATTCGAGCATTAAATCAGTATAATCTCCTAAAGTTTTTCCTTGAGCCTTATTTTCGATTGCTTCTTTTTTATTATTGGTGAACACTTTCAACCAAGCTTCTCTAATAAAATTCAATTCAGAATACATAATATTTGCACCAAAAGGTGGGTCTATAAAAATATAATCTATTGAATTATCCTTAATTGGTAAACTCGTACTACTCTGAGTAGATAAAACATTTCCTGAATATTGATTTTCAGACCAAGCATTTAACAATTTATTTAACTGCAATTCAAGTTGCGAGATTGGATTGATTTCTACAGATAAAGATGGAAGATATAATGCATTCGCCATTGGACCAACATGTCGATTATGCTGAGGCATATATCGATTAAATTTAGACAATCGAGATATTGCACTGCCTAATAAAAACTGAGCTTCATTCTCCTTACCTGTTCCATCACTTAACTCTAAAAATTTATCAAGTAAACTTAAGTTTTTATACGTATAAACTTGATGGAAATAGAATAATCCATTTCTGACAGGTCTACTTGTCTCTACACCTTCAATAAACTTCATTTTTGTGATTTTTGAATATCCCGAGTAATTTTCAAACCACTTAAAGACTTCAAGATCATACCAATCGGGCTTCTTGTTGAATCTTTTTCCTTTATATGAATAATTAATTCTTACTGGAACAACCTTTGGAACTCTTACTATTTTATTTGCAACATAGTCAAAATGAGAAATAAAGATTTTTTCAAGATCTCTTTTTATTAATTTTGCACCACAATGATAGCAAACCAATTCTTTGTTTACGTCTTTTCCGTCTTGCTCCTCAACAGTAGCGTCCCAATAGTTTAACTCTTGATTACATGACGAGCACTGATAAAGCTCACTCCAAATAACATAGTTTATTTCACCAAAATAAGAAGTATACATTGTGTACGTATCATTAAGACTCTTACCCGGGACTTTCGCCAAAGTTGATCCAAGAGTAGACACTGACCAATTGTACTCGGTTTTTAATTCATTTATAACCTTTCTCAGAATATCATGTGTTTCAGGCAACTTGGTTTTTTTTGAATGATTTTGAGCGATAAAAGTAGCAGCAGGTGCTAGATCAATCAATACGGCATTTCGTTTTCCAACTATTTCTTCCGAATAATCATCGCCCATCAATTTTCTAACGAGTTCACTATCTTGACATTTTTCTGCTGCTACACCAGTCATTCCAGTTCCTGCAAAACCATCATAAACTATATCACCTGGGTTTGTGTAATAAAGCATATATCTCATAATAGCTCTATAAGGCACTTTAGTATGATAAGTATGTGCTACATATATTGGATCATTTTTTCCTTCACTTACATCAATAGCTAGTGCTTGATTTACTTCCTTTTTTGCTCCTCTATTCGACTCCCATTCCTCTATAAGATCATTCATCCAAGGATTTGGACATAATGTATAATAAGGTGGATCGGATAACGTAATAATATCCTCATCTTCCCCAATCGGAAATCCCTCGATTTGTTTTAAATCCGGTAATTTCTTTCTTAATTCATTACGAAAATATTCCCGTCTTGCTTCATCATTTTCAAATGTCATGCCCAAACAGACAACGGGACCGTTGTCTGTTTGGGTACTCTCGTGAATAAATGTTATTTGCTTTGGATCTTTTGACAAGCTTCCTTCCTCCTCGTTACTTCTTGATTGTTAAACGGATTCGACTTGCATCATTACTGCCAATAATCCCTTTTAATAAGAGTTCGAAATTTTTCTTTGCTTCATCAACCGTAATCGGATTTCCATCTCCTAGTGCTTTCATTAGGTGTTCCATTTCAATTGGTTCTTTATGAATCCCCTTCAATACATTGTTAATCGCATTGATTAAGTTTAATGAAATCGGCAATGTAAATGTTTTGCTTGAAATTAACTCGTTGATTAATTGTCTTTGTTCTTCGTTCAACAATTCAATACTTTCTTTAACCATTGGATCTTTAAAGTTTGTTAATAACATATCCGTCCATGTATGGAGTAATTCCCCTAGCCCATCCTCTAATTCCGCTAAAGATGGTTTTACTTTGTTTTGTTCTTCCCGCGGATTAAAGCGACAATGAGGACATTCTGGTGTATAATCCAACTTTTCCGCTGTTAAGCTGTAACAATCTTTTAGGGACTTTAAACTTTTCTGCCAATCTTCAAACGTTTGGCTTGGCAAAAAGGAAATCTTAGATGACAACGTGCTTAACGCTTCATAGCGTCTGTCTCTTAATAAATCAGCCTTCTTTTTATTCTCGGTTGCATTTAACCGCGCTTTTTGGTGAAGATCCATATAATGATCAATATATTGTTTCTTTAACCGGTCTAATTCTGCTACTTCTTTTGTACAGCTTTCATCATTCTTAAGCGCTAAACTTAAATTATCTAGTGCAATATCTACGTCATTGTTCCAATCTTGACTTGGAGAAACAATGTATCTCGCTTTTGTTAGATAATCCGCTACTTTTGTGTATTCATTAATTTTTTGCTGTAACCCTTCTAGTTTTGCAACAAGATCTAAATGTTCTTTCTCTGCTTCAATGCGTTGTACATCATATTTTAAATTCACCATTTTTGCACGTGTATTATATACTTGCAGTCCTTGTAAGAACTCACTCAAACTCTCTAGCTCTGCCAACTTTTCAGCCTTCTCTTGCTTCGAAAATAACTGTCCATCCCAAATCGTAAATTTATTTTTTACATTGGCAATCATTTCCACTGTTCTAGCTGTTGCATCTTTTGCACTGGAAATAATTTGCTTAATCGCAAAGTCAACAGAACTTGGATCAGTGAAGTCAGCTTTTGGTGCGTCAAACATCGAGATTAATGCTTGTACGGCAGGCACATTGATTCCACTTGGCTTTTTAATATGTTTAAAATAAGTTAAATCATTGATCGGCAATCGCGTAAATTCAACAAAATTCATGGCTTCATACGTTTTATCGCCAACCGTTACAACCATTTCTCCGCTTTGCACTAATGCTGCCAATACAACGACTAATAATTCAGGTTCCATGAGAAATTCTTTTGTTAGTCGTTGATCTGGTGATCCATGTACGGTCGAAATCACTTCAATCAACTCATTTTGATTTAACACCTGGCCGTGCTCTTTTCGATTAAGTTCATTGATTACCCATTTTGCATAACCTGAATTTCTTGTTGTTGGATTTCCGTTTTGATCAAGTAACAAAAGTCCATCTAAAATGGCTTCCCCTTGATTCGTTTTTTTACCATTTAAATAATCGAGGGCATCTTTTACATACGTATGAATATTGTCTCTTGTCACAAAAGAACGTTCAAGCTTTTTAAACGTTGGATAATCGCTGTATTTAACTTCAAACCATTGAGATAGAAGATCCTGTGATACGGAATCGATTATTTGTGTTAACGTATCTGGGTTATCTGGAAGGAAAAAGCCATGATCCATGACACTTGCACGTTTTCCTCGATAAACAATTTCATAAACATCCACAAAGTTTTCTTTTAACCATTTGACAATTTTCTTTAAATAATCATCCATCTTCGGTTTATATAAATGGCGGTTGGTCGTTGTATCATTATACATTTCACATGCACCACCATATAAACGCAATAAATGAATAAGATCGTCATCTTTCTTAATTAACCGAAAGAAAATTTCATCTTCTTTCTGTTCATCTTTGAATTTCGGTTCTTCAAATGGTTGAAGCATATAAATATAAAAATCCCGTTCAGGCTGTGCAGTGGACCGCTCATTCGGTGCTCCAAAGAAAAGATATCCTCTTCGTTTTACTCGTCGATCAAACCATGGAATTTCATGCAGCCAAATTTTATATCCTGAAACATAGGTGTTGTCTGCTACTTCTGTTGCTTGTTTTAGGACTTGGAAATAGTAGCTATCTAATTGGTTATCGGCCAATCCTTCACCGCGCTGCCCAATAAGATCGTCTACAGCGGTGACTTTTTCAATATCGATATAATATTGACCATTGTTCTTATTTAAAGAAATGAACTGATAGCTGACAGCCGTCATTAAATCTTTCATTGCCGCTTCAATCGTCGTTGTCAACATGTCGGCGGCTTCGTCATCCAAATCTAATAACATCGGACTGCTTATAAATAAGCGATCACGCAATGCTTCTGATGTCAGACCAATTGGTGTTTTAAGATCATCCGTCGTCAAACGATCCACAGCCAGTGCATTCACTGCTTGAGTTGCGATACTTTTATAGGGGCGTTTCACCGTATTTTGGATGGCCGCTTTTAATGTTTCTACTTTATTCATAACAAGCTTTACATTATCTTTTGTACGTAGAGAAGAATCATCTACAATGTACTGCCAGTAACGATCAAAAGAGATGA
The DNA here is from genome assembly GCF_036670015.1 of Niallia sp. XMNu-256. Classification (NCBI taxonomy): domain Bacteria; kingdom Bacillati; phylum Bacillota; class Bacilli; order Caryophanales; family Bacillaceae; genus Niallia; species Niallia sp. XMNu-256. The sequence goes on along the minus strand of NZ_CP137636.1, from coordinate 1,726,357 downwards.
TCCCTGTTGCTTCTTCTGGTACATCTTGAGCTAGCAATTTCTCTATTTCCTTACTAATGGTTTGAAGAGCGACACGTTTTTCGGCAATATTTACTCGTTCAAAGGTTTCAAGGTAAGCAGGATGGATTGGAAACATATTAACGTATGTCTCCATGTCTTCTCCAAGGCCGTTATAAAGCTTTGTAAACTTACTTAAATGCTCACGAATTAACGCTTTTTGTTCGTCATTTTTTTTCAATAAACGTTCTGATACAACATAGGCAATGTCTTCACGAACAATTCGAATTTCATTGAAACGTTCTTTTACACGACGAAGCGATTCCGCTACAAAGCTAAACTTAGGGTTATCAAATAACATTTCCTGAACACCCGAAATAAAACGGAAACGAGATTTGCTCACAACTTCTCCTACTTCTCGTAAAAACCCTAAATCTAGTGTTAATTCTTGTTCTTTACGACCACGCAAATAATCAAGCAACTCATCAATGACTAACAGTAAACCTTTGTTTGGATATTGCTCATGAAACAATTCCATCATTTCATAAAACATGTCTTTATTGTTTGTCACTTGATCAGCAGCAGGGAATGAATAATCAATTCCCATATTTTCGAGACCTCGTTCTAACTCGCGGCAAATAATATCGCGCAGTGGCATCGTAACAGCGCCAAATTCAGCACGAACGACTTTAAATTTCCCTTCAATTTCTTTTGCTTTCTCTGCTACATCACGATTACGTAAATGTTCAATTGCTCCAGGCATTTCGGCGATTGTTGAAATGACTGCCATTAAATGCGATTTACCCGTTCCGTAGTTTCCAACTATTAGTGAACCTTTGTTGTCAACCATTCGGTCAAATTGAATGTTTTCAATAATTTCATTTGTTAGTTTTTCAGCCATATTTTCCGATATAACATATTGGTTTAATAAAGACATGGCATAATCTGTATCATTGGCCTGTTTTAGTTGAATGACTCGCTCAACCGCTTCAAATTGAACTAAATCTTGATAACGTAACATCTCGTCTTTCCCCCTTAATTCCAGATCACTTTTCCTTCAAAGTCAGCACAAGTAAAGTATTCAGGATAGCCACTTTCAGCATAGTTTAATTTCCCATTTTCATATGTACCTGGCCACACCACGATGATTTTAATTTGTTTACTAATATTCTCCAGTAATCGAATGGGATGTGTTTGAAGAGCCGGATCAAATAAAATTTCAATATGTTGTAGGAGATAAATCTTTAATGGATCATGAAATAACCCTCGAACCAACTCTTCTACATACATTGGATATTTCGTCTTAGGTATGTCTAACAATGCTTTACTAAGCAATAGATTGAGATTCAATACTTTTATATAGTTATGTATGCTTAATGATGAGTTAATCAACTCTCTATTATCGCATAAAAAGAGAAGTTTGTGCCATTGACTTTTCATTTCTTGAATTTCAATTTTTAGCTTTGAAAAATCCATTTATGATACAACCTTTTATCATTAATTTATTTATTTGTTTCTTACTACTATCATAAATGAAATAATTAACTTTTACATTTATTATGAATCAAATAGTAAAAAATGACTAGTTCAATCGATATATAAAAATCGATACATTTTATTTTTACTTCTTATCAAATCCCCCATTTCCTCTGAAAAACAAAGGTTTTTTGGAGATTATGTCGAAGTTATACTAAAATGTATTTGTTTAGGAAGTGACATTAGTGAAAAACGGCCCTGTTATTAGTAATATTTCCCTAATTAATAAGGCTTTTTTAGAACAAGGAAGTCCTCTACATTACAGACTCATTGTTGATTACCTTCGAGTAAACTGGGCACATGGTGCTGGCACAAGTGAAAAAGATGCTAGATATGTGTTAGATGTTGCGCTTAATGCTGGGTTTTATTATGAAGAAGTAGAGGAACAGCATTATCAAAGGAAGCAGTCCCATTGCAGCCATTTGGATGAATTATATGATACACTTTTCCATTCTAAAGTTCCTATGAAACAACAGCTTAGAAATCCTTTATATCAAATAAGTAATTTATTTAAGGATCCTCGTTTTACTATTATGGAAACGGAAGCTAGTGAAAAATATATTCTTTTAAGCGAATGGAATCTAATCAACGACTTAGCCCTACAACTTTTTATAAAAGAACATATTGAAAATATTTCGATATTCGAGGCTGTTCGAGTGATTAAAGAACATTATCAAATTTCTGATCCAAATGCATTCTTTTTTCCTCACTTTGATAATCGATTTACGGTAAAAAGTAACGGGAAAGTATCCCTCAAATCATATGATGAATCAAACCTACATTCTTTATCAACAGAAGTTACAAGCTATATTCGGGAGGAAGTTGCCCGTAGTACACCTAAATTAGTTACTTATTTAAAAAATCAATATGGTGAAGAAGTGAAAATTCGCTCATTGATTAAAGCTGTCTTCAATATCGAGGTACATTATCCCAAGTTTCCTGCTTACTTTCTGTCTGTGAGGGAGCATTTACAGCAATTTCCTTCTATTCGATTGACATCACATGGTGACAGTTTTATGTTTATCGAAAACGAGGATGTAACGATTATAGAAAAAACTCTCTTACAGGGTGTAACTGATACATCCTTACTCGATCAAAAGATTGAAAAACTCCCTTCCCCTATCGCAGTAGATGAGATTACGAATACTTCTGTAGCAACATCTAGACAAAATCAAACGCGTACATCTCTTTCTTATACGGTTAGATATTATGATCGGATTCAAGAAACAATAGCCGCTCATTATTTTAAAGATTGGATAACAGCTGACGAACTGCACGTCAATTTAATAGATAATAGCGAAACTTTAAATCTTACATTTTTTTATGATCGTTCTCATAATATTCTTCATGGAACACATCTTGAAAATCTTATGAGTGATTATGCCATCGTTCCTGGTCAACAATTGCATTTTCAAATGGAAGACGGTCGATTAACATTAAAAATTAGCCATGTAAATGAAGCACGGGTAAAAGAACAGGAACGATATTTAGACATTGCCAGGCTAGCAGAGGAAAATCAACTAACAGAAAAATCCCTATTACAAATAGTAACGGAAACATTAATCTATCATCCTTCTGGTTTACATGTCTCCGAGATTATTAAATTAGTAAAAAAAGAAGTACCTTATGCCGAAAATAGTATTACAGCAACACTTTCTGGGCAACCATATTTTGAAAAAGTACCACAACAGAAGGGTTTTTGGATATTCAATCCTGCAAAATGGAAAAAGGGTAATATCGAAAAAGCGATTCATTCCATTCAAACAATTAATCAAGAGAAATATAAAACAACAAAACATATTCCTCAAAAAGTTAAATCAATGGCGGAATATTTTAGGGATCTTGCTATCGTAGCTCAAAAAAATCCAAGACGTTTAACGAACGAAATGTATATGTATATGTATATGGATGAAACAGCATTTCTAGAACGGGCCTGGACGATTTATGCTCATAATATTTACCGATACGCTAAAAAATACGCTTCTAATGAAATTCCACTGGAAGATTATATTCAACAAGCTTATTTCGCATTGAAAAAAGCGTATAAAAACTATAAACCTTCTAATAAAAATAGCTTTTATAGATATTTCAAAATATATTTAAGTGCTGCCTTCAAACGATACAGGCAAAACAAAAAAAATCTAATCCGTATCCCCGTTCATAGAATAGAAGAACTGGAAAAATTTGATAAAGAAGCAGAGATGCAGTTACTTTTAGATGGATATGTTCATATCGATAATAATATTATGGATGACTATACATTGTTTAAAACAAATTATATAAGCTTAGAAGAATTATACTTATATGAAAGCCAATTCGAAAACTGCGAGGATGACTCCATTCGCGGGTATATCTTCTCTTATTTTTCTAAACCAAGTGACTTAGAGACTTATCGAATGTCGAAAGCTACTTCAGATTTTATTGACGTGTCCGAGCCAGATTACACAACTTTTTCAAATTTAATGATTGAAGATATCTATGACTCGTGGGATAAAGATTTCTGGATTGGTTTGTGGACTTATTTAGACAAGAAAAACAGATCCATTCCTCCTTCATCTGTTATAAAGCTTCGGTTTGGGATGAACCACCATAGAAAAGAACATACACTTGAACAAATTGGTGAACTATATGGTGTTACGAGAGAAAGAATAAGACAAATTGAACAAAAAGCTTTAATAACAGCAAAAGAATATTTTCAAAGAAACGGTTATCATAGTGAGGATCTTTCATAATAAAGTCATGATTCTTGAACTTTGCATAACAAGAATCATGACTTTATAGTTTTATAAATAGGAACAGATCAAATATAAAAATAAGCTAATTCTTCATAATCAATTAGTGGAGTTAACATTCTTCGATCTAACAGTTGATTATTCCATTCACAGGATGTTTCTGAGACATAACTGCAAGAATGACACGCTGCTCCATTAATAGCCGTTTGCATCTTGAAATCACCATCTGCACAATGTGGATCTGAAGAGCAATACTCCATTTTCTCTAATGCACGAAGAAAAATAGGAACGAGCTTTTCAGAAGATGTTAATTCAATCAATCCACCTAAACTACCTTCAGAATCTGAGGAAGCCGTATAAATCAGGACTCCTGCCATCTCATCACTACAGTACAATCGCTCTCTTAGTGCTGTAGTTGCATAACCAGAGTGGGCTGCAAATTCTTTCAGCATCATATGTGAAAAAGAGTGAATTAATACATGCCTTGGTTGTAAAGCTCTTGAATTATATCCAAATTGTTCTCTCTGGAGATTATATCGTTCAATGATTTTCTCCGCTTCCCCTTCTACCAACGGGTTACTCTCCCATTCTAATAACTTTGATAGGTTAAACTCAAAGAAAATTCCTTCCCCAAATACATTAATAGCCGGCAACCAGTCTTGTTTAGACTTCATAATCGGCAATATGTCATGTTTTTCTTCTGAAAATGGATCTGGATAATACAGTCGATTAAATCCTCGTAAAACACGAATCTCACGAAGCTTATCTACCCTAATAATGGATTGGAAATATTCCTCTAACTCTTTAGGAACAGGCACTTCTTTTGATAGAAAGCCCGTCTCGTAGCGATCGTCAACATTTCTTCGTAGAAAGGTTCCCCACTCCTGTTTACGAATCGAGTCAAATGTAAAAAATTGTCCTTCACGATGATAATATTTCATAGCACGATCATATTGTTGAAGCGGAATAGACAACATTCCACAAATCGCTTGTTTTAACACATCTTCAACGGGAATACTACTGATTAAATTCGTAATCCCACCTCGAAATTCTTCTACTTTTACTTGTAGTTCATCTTCCATCCCTTCTTCTAAAGGAATTGATAAAGCACTTGTAATTGTAGGTGTATAAATATTTGATGCACTACGTATCGAAGTTTGCATGTCCTCATGACATTCCTCTTGGTCATTGAGCCATGGCCTGTCTCCAGTACAGTTAGGCAAAACTTTTTGCAACTCATCTTTTTTCATCACTTTTCCTAATGTTCTAGGTTTCCAGCATTTAACACAAGTGACTTTAATATCAGATAAAGAACCTGCATTACCTTTCGATTCATACTTTAACACTGGTTTATCACTTGTACATTCTTTCCCTTCATGAACCCATTCAACCCATGGAAAATCACTGATATGTCCTTTTTCACAAACGGTAATAAACCTTGCGGGATATAATTTAATCTCCTTATGATCTTGTTTTTCACAGTAATAACATGTTTTACTCGCATAAGGATCCATCATGCCACAAGTTGGACAAATTCTCCATTTCGGAAAAGGAGTTGCCGTCACTTTCACTTTATCTTCTTGATCATTGATCAACTTCAGATGAGAAACACCCAGAAACCCTTCCAATCGTTGTTCATGTATTTTATTAGTATATGGAATTCTCCAATCATCTGCCGCTGTAATCATGACACTATCTTCAATTAGATCGGCAATCGCTCCAGGAGCATGATATTGAATTAATTGAGACGGACGGAGCTTTCCAATAACCTTATTCATAGTTTCTCACCTCAATTACTTCAATTTCGGATTCAACATTTCTTAATGAATTTAAAGCTGGTCGTGCTTCTTTATATGGTGTTTTTTCATTAAAGTCTCTTAATAAATGCACTTTACGATATTGATTTTGACGATAGGATAACTTTTCATGTTCCAGTGTTTGTTTTTCCCACCAATCATAGATTTCCTCGATTTCACTTTTTATTTCATCACGATTAATCTCACCTGTTGCTTGAGCTCGCTCACAAATAAAGTTCAGAATCTCATTTGTCACAGCGTCTTTCTTAAAATGAATCGCACTTGTTTCATTTCCTAAGTTTTCATGGGCTTGACGAATCATCCCAACAACTAATCCTTCCATCCCTCGATCACGACTACCTTGTGCAAAAGATGTCACACTCGTTGATTCGACATGTCGATACATCGCTTCGTGAAATGATAGGAATCTTTCATAATGAGATAAATCTCTTGAACGTAGAGAATTAAATAACGTTAATACTAATCCTGGGTATTTACGACCGACGCGGCTTGTTGCTTGTATATATTCCGAAGCTGTTTTAGGCTGATTGTGCATCACCATTACGCCTAGACGGTTTACATCGACACCGACGGAAATCATATTTGTCGCTAAAACTACATCCAATGCTCCCTCTTCATCATAACTTCGTTCCATTAATGACAAGAGTTTTGGAATTTCGGTTGCCTTCTTTCCACTCATCATTTCTTCTGTATGCAGATCATCCCAATCACGCTTCGTTTGACTAATCAATTTTAATCGAATTGGAATTTCATCTTTCAATTTAGTCGTAGTACCTGATAATTCTTTTACGGTATTAAAATAACCGAGGACAGTCCAGTATGGGTCAAATGAAAAGTCTGGCTCTTCTTTTCTCATAGATGCTAATAAAGCCGAGTAAGCATGTATCGTATGAATGGAACCACTGACACCAGGTGCACAAACACCTATATATAAACGACCCGGCTTTTTCTCCACCGGGATTTCTTCAGAGAAAAACGACTCTCTAGCATCTAACACTGAAGGTGGAAACTGGGATACTTCTCTACCATATAAACGTTTAATTTGTTCGTTTGCTCCACGTATCGTCGCTGTAGATGCAATGATTTTAGGTCCGGCTCCTTGATATTGAGATAAGTAATCAACAGCAATCTCATACAATCCAGTTAATGAGCCTAGTGGTCCACTTATCAAATGTAATTCGTCTTGAATAATTAACTCTGGTGGGATAAGATTATGAATTCTCTTCGTTCGAATCATTCGTCCATTTACTCGATGGCTTTGTTTATAATTTAGATCATTGACAAATCCTTCAATCGGGCTGTAATGTGTCTTTTTTCCAAATAACTCACCCAATCGTTTATTCCATGCGATTTGTGCAATTTTATCGACTGTCCCGATGACAATAGTCGGAACATAATTATAAATACCTTCATCAATCGTTAAAGCTGGGATACCATCATCTTTTGAAAATTCACATTGATGATTAGAGCATACAATCATTTGTTTATTAGATGTCACATGGTAATCATATACAGTTAGCTCTGTTCCGCACCATGGGCAATGCTCCAGCTGCATCGGATTTCCTTCTTGCACTTCATTCCCTTGCAAAATTTCTGTTAACTTTTCCTGAGCTTCTTCAAATTTATTTGGTGTGGAAGATTGTCCAATCCAAAGGCCAATTCGAAATGGTTCTGTTCCCCATATTTCGGGATCTTCCCTTCGAAGGGTTTCAGCCGCACAAATCATGGTCGTTGCTCTCTGAAATTGTTGAGTTGTTAATAAACGTAACGTATAGCGCATGAATACGGTCACACCAGCATATGATTCAGGTTCCTCCGCAAAGCCTTTTAAACGTCTTAATCCCATTAGATATGCCGCGATTCCAAGATATGCCTCGGTCTTTCCTCCACCCGTTGGGAACCATAATAAATCAACAAGTTGACGATCTTCGTGCTCGAAGTCACTGACTCCGTTGATATTCATCAGAAAAAACGCGACCTGGAATAAACGCCATTCTCCTTTATAAGAAGGCTCAATTCGTTCTTTTTTATTACGATAATGTAGAGCCACGCCAGATTGCGCTTGCTGCATCGCCATTACTTTATTAGCAAATTGGAAGGCATTATATTCAAATGGATTTCCTAAATCAGTAATCGTATCAATGCCTGATTCGATTCGACGGATTATTTTTTCAACTTGTTTAATATTTTCATTGGCTACATCCTGCAAATGCAACGGTAAATCACCCACTTGATCTCTTTGCTTTTGTAACCAGTTACGATAAGTTTCCGGTATCATTAACAAGTTTTCTTTTAGTTTTTTGGGTGGCATTGAAGCTAAGTCCATCATTTTCACATTTAACTCATCAATGCTTCGATGTTCAACTGATGGTAATTCATATAAAGGCAACCAATCAGATTGAATGGTACAAACCCCTGATTTGATCTTATAGTTAACTCCAACTCCATGACCAATGGCATACTCTTTTACGTGACGGTATAAGAGTTCATCTTCATAATTCCATTTATCTGCTTTAGATGAAAAAGCAGCTGCCGCATCAGCGTTGAAAGAAATCAAAAGTTTTGTTTGAAACATAACTTCACTTTGAAGTGGGTAGGAATCCCTTTTATACTCATTCATTAAAAATAAGCTCACATGATAAATTCCATTTCTTTCTCTTACTTTACACTTTAAAACTCCAGGTTCTTGCAGATGAAATTCTTTTGTTTCTGGGATAAACGTAAATTCTTTTTCTACCTTTGTGCGCTTATGGTCCTCATCATCATATGTTCCCCATGAAGTTGAGACGGTAATAAGCACAAGCTTCTTCATTCGAAAACTAAATCCCATTGAGGAAGGCCGGAATGGGTTGCGATTTGAGAGCATTTCATCAATGCCTTCTGTATTTAAAAGTTCTTTTGTTTTAATATCATTTTCTTCTTCATTTATAACTTCAAAAGTGGAACCATAAGGAGCTAATTTTCCAGTTAAATAGAAGGACATAGGTGGCTTTCTTTTTCCTAATATCTCATTTTCTTCTAATGGCCCAACAAATAGTTTTTCTAAGTCATTCACTAAGAGAGAACGGCGTTTTATATATGGGCCCACATTTTTAGATTTCTCAGCGTTTTCTTCATTTTCTGTTACTGCAACCTCCTGTTGCGATATCGATAATTGATCCTCATCCAGAATAAAAGTATCGGAATGCAAATTCGCCAACCGTTCTATTTTTTCTTTTTTAAGATAAAGCTTAGGTAATTGTTCAATAATTTCAGTGACATTTGCTTTTTTTTCTTTTTTTGATAATAGAAATTCATATATTGCCTTAGGCCCTGGCTTCATGTTCATTATACCTCCTCCAATCAAAACCGTACTGTTATCGTCACATTTTTAATGCGCCTAACTCCACCATATCAATAGTCTTATATTATATAGTTATATATTACCACACTGGGAAACTTAACAGGTTTGTAATTCCTGCTTTTCAGTGGTTAGGACGTATGTATTTCAATGTTAAAAGTCCTTATTTGGAGGGACTGTCTTGGAATCGACTCAAGTTAACCTGGCAATCAGTCATTTTAGAAGTTTGATAAATTTATTCTTTATTGATTCTTATTAAGTATATTGTTCTGACCAACTACTCACTACGAAAGATAGTATAGGTTAATTGCTTGGGATCTTTAACAAAATGGATGCCCTTATCTTTTTCTAATACAAAGGTCCTTGTATGGATCATTTGTTTGCGTTCTAATAAGACACTATGCAGCAGAGAGGCTTCACTTCGCTTTGATTGGAGTATTGCTGATTTTATATCAATGGTTAGCGATTGACGATGTTTCGTATGTATAATGGCCTTTTTTACATTAGTTGGATCTGCGATGATATCCGCGATATGAGAACTGACCAGCCAAACAGTTCCGGCTTTCCCTTTTGCGTGGCATCGAATGAGGAAAATATTATGGTGGATGGACAATCCAATTGGCAGAATGTATTTCTTTTTTAAGATTAATCGAGCCGCCTCGATAGCTCCCTCTACACTTTTTCCATAATGTAAGAATGAGTCTTTCACAATTTCTTCAGGGGATTGGGGAACGATAAAGACCTCTTTCCCTTCAATTACTTGTGTATACTCACATCCATTGTCAAAATAAGAAATCAATGCAGATGTTGCTAAATTAATGATGTATTTATTGTTCATTATGTTCCTCCTATTTTCGGTAAAGTTATAAAATTCATACTTGCCGCTTCTTTCTTAGAAAAATTTGTGTAACTATTCACATATTAATATGATAAAGATCATATAAATTTATAATACATAAATAGCTCACCTCCTTAAATTTATTCCACACTTGTGCCCTTATTTTGTAACTGCTTACATTTTATAAGAGGACAATGAATTATACTTAATAAATATATTCATTGTCTCAATTGCTGATTATCACTTCTAATCTTGATAATAATCTAGAATTTTGATTTGTTTCTCAATTTCTGCAAAAAACTCACTGGGAGTCATATTCAAGGCAAGCGCAATATTCAATATGGACGACAAATTTGGAATACCTTGATCCCTTTCAATATAATTAATCGTTGAGCGCTCAAGATTAGCATTATCTGCTAGTTCCTCTTGCGTCTGTCCATTTCTCCTTCTTAAGTTCTCAATTACTGTTCCTATTCCTAAAGTTTTATAGTCTATCAAAAGAATTTCTCCTTTTAAGACTATTACATAATTTATAAGAAAATAAATAAACGTGACCCATCAGTCAAAAGTTGGTCTAGGGCAAAACTTTCTTTTGTTTAGATTTTATTAACAACTCAGGAGCCTAATTTTTCTTTAAAAACAAGGACAAAATTGAACCTTTGTTACCTATTTTATAAGAATATTGCTTTTTGCCGATTAAAAAGAACTCTTTCTAAAGTGTGTCTGCTTTTCAACATTTTAGGTATTTTAGACTATACGATCGGTAAAGCTGAGTAAATGATCGTAGCTATAATACAGGGAGTTACTGCGGAACACATTAAACAAAATTATCACCCAAGATTTGAAGGTGTTCACTCTTTGGAATTCTTAAGCCAAAATATTAGCTTAATAGATTGTTATACCAATGCTGGATATGTTCATTTTTTTTCACATGCCAAAGCCTGCTATACACGACTCTGTAAAAGTATCCTTCAAAGGTTGTATGAATTTTCCCCTTCTTATACTTGAAGATGGTTTGTTTAAAGTCCGTGACAATGGATTCGATCACACCATCTAAAGAGATGGATAGGTTTAATTTTTGACAAGCAAGATGGACTTTGGACCAAAGATTGTAAATGCCGTCAACGGGAAAGAATGGCTTAGCTGCTTTTATAAAGTCTTCATGAACATATTCCGGTAAGAAGCTTGAGTCTAATTCATGCCATGCCGTTGCATCGATTACAGCATGACGATTCTGATTAGTGTTAGTGTGCTCCTCTAAATTTCTATCCTGATTCTCCTCTGTATAAGTATTTGAAGAATTAGTAGATTCCATGGACTGTTGATTAATTTTAGACCCCTTTACGTCAAAACGGTTTTGTTTATTAATCTCACAGAGTGAGCTTTGTTTATTCTCTGCTTTATTAGGAGTGACAGGTAGAGTGACATCATGGGGTGACACAGGTTGTAAAAGGGAGTCAATTGATTCAAAAGGCTGGATCACTAATAGATTCACTCCTTGCTTTCCATTCATTCGAGCCGTCGGAATTTTTTTAAGAAAGGAAAGTTCCTCTAACAACTTCACCGCACGAATGACCGTTCTGCAGCTCAAACTGATTTCGTTTGCAATGGTATCATATTTCGCAAAGGACACCCCAACCACTTTCACTGAATATCTCCACAGGAAATTCAACACTTTGATTACCCCCTCTGATAGAGATGATTTGAATTTATATAAGAACCCACGAACCGCCAGATCCATTTCGTCAATAGATGTAAAAATATCGTCTGTTTATTTGATTTTCTCCGCCAACTCTAAAATAATTCCCTCTGGACCACAAACGTAGCATAACTTATAACTTTCTTCATATTGCTGTATCTCACTAAAGACTTCCGTGCCCTTCTTTTTCAATTTTGCAATAATAGCTTCAATATCTTCAACAGCAAAGCAATGTCGAATACCCAGCGTATTTGCAAAAGGTTGCTGAATATCTTTTTCATCTGACGGCGTATAAAATTTGACTAGTTCTGTTCTATCCATGCTTGACCATCTGGCATCCCCAATCCTACACATGCCGTTTTAACATCATTAAGCCCAACTATTCTGTCCAACTGTTCTCCATCCAATTCCCATTCCGCTTGCACTTCAAGTCCTAAATCAAGAAAAAACGCTTTAGCCTCTGAAAGATCATTTACGTTTATACTCACATGATCTATTCTATTGATCTTCATATCTAATACCTCCTTGAGATCAAGTACTCTTCCAGAATTATTCAATTAACTTATTGCAAATTCCTGCCACGATAGTTAAATAAGCACTATACAGCGAATTTTGATAAGCGTAACTATCGTAAGTATCTGTCATTTCAAAGACAAATGATGATAATAGAAAATCTTTAATATTGGCTTTGTGTTTTCGTTACTGCGGCTATCAACGAACAAAAACCAGGCTAGGTAGTTATCAAGGTACTTCGTTGCTACACCTTTAAATCGGTTTATAAATTGTTTCAATCGGGAATGGAGACCATTAACGTTTTGAATATGATATAAGCCCTTAATAACGTGTTTACCATCATTCGCTTTAATTCTGTAATGCTCAATGCCTTTTTCTTTTGCATACGTTTTATAGGCTCTCCAAGCATCTGTTACAAGTACATTTTCGGGTGTCAACTTTGAACCAATCATTTTTTCAACTTTCGTCTTAACAATACGCCCCATACAAACTATTTTTGAAACAGTCTCTTTTGTACGATCTCTGGCAACAAGAACACAAACCTGCTCGTGGCTGATTCCTCTGTGTTTAGAGCTGCCACCGCGTTTACGGGGTTTTCTGTCAGTAATGCCACGTTGACCTTTTTGAGAGTATAAGAAATAGGTCTCATCGACCTCAACAATACCCTCAAATTGTTCAAATTCGATTTGTTTAAGAGCGTTCAAGAGTTTGTGCCTCCAATAAAAAAGCGTAACCCAAGTAACCCCTACGATTTCAGCCGATTTTCGTAGAGAATAGCCTTTAAACAAGCAATCAACAAATGTAATCCATTCGTCGCCTTTTCGAGTGCGGAACAAAACGGTATTTGTTGTGTCTGTAAAAGTCTTCCTGCAAGATGTACAACGATAACGTTGACGACCATTGTATTTTCCGAATCGAACAACGTGCTCTGAATTAAAGTGAGGGCACTCGAACCCGTCTTTAAAGCGAGTTTCCCTCATTTCATTGATTAAACGTCCGCCGACAGAGGAAGAAGGATCAACATAGCGTTTTACCCATTGATAGACTTGTTCTTTTTTTGTAAGGGCTAATTTATCAATGTGCTTTATTAAATTGCTAAACGCCTTGTCCATTCTTATAACCTCCCCGACTACTTGTTCTTATATTAATAATATAAGGGAATCAGGGAGGTTTCAATTATCAACATATACCTTTAACACAGCCAATTAAATATAAAAAGATGGATAAATGTCTTATCAAGAAAAGTGGAAACAGCCTGCCTAATACGATGTTGGTCAAAAAGTTTTTTGGTGGTTTAAATTTGGCCAAAAGTAGTTTTCAGGCATAAAAAAGACCCCCAACAAAAATGGTTGAGAGCCTTCTGAATGCCCACAAATTAACGTTTTGAGAATTCTGGTGCATGACGGGCAGCTTTAAGGCCGTATTTCTTACGCCCTTTAATTTGCAACTTAAATAAGAAGTAATAGGAAATAAAATATTACCGAAATAGCAAGGGGTGAATATATTTAATTAGCAAAACGGAAACCAAATTATATTTAATTCTATCTGTTACGTGACTAGAATATGACCATTATTTCTAATTGCAGATAAGAATAACTTGCATTTAAATGGCCTTTTCACTAAAGATGCAACTCGATAAAACTTGAGTTAGTTCTATGAAGCAGATTTGCAAAAAATGTATTTGTATAATGGTAAATACGACGGTCTAGGATTCAAAAGGTTAAGCAATAAAATATAAAAAGCCAGATTACGTAAAGGGTAGCTAAATTCAATATTTATTTAAGCAATTCCATCGTTTGAATGATTTTCTCTTTTATTTTTACAACCGTACCTATGTCATTCTTTACTATTATTGTCCTTTTCCCATAAGCTACGATAATAATCAGTGAGTATTTTATTGATTATAGGAAATCCCATTGTTTGATTTTTAACATCCTCCAGATTTTTAGGGCGGTTAATTAAGTTCCTAACTTTTAATTTCGGTTCTGTTCTAATACCATTGAAGTAATCGTCCAAAACTTCCTTAAGGCTCATAATCTTTTCAGCACCTCCTGGAATAATTTATGTATAATTTAAGAATTTGTTAAAAAAAAACCATATCTCCTTGAGATATGGTTAAATTCCTAATTTTGAATAGGCACGCCTAATTTCAAGATTATCCTCTTTAGTTTGCTCTGTTTTTAAATTTCGTTTTTTTCTTTGAATGGCTCCGCCATGATGCTTTACTTCTACAACCAGATGTTCTCCATTATCTTTAATCAGAATCGTGTCTGCTGCCTTGGCTAGTAATTTAATATCATGCTCCGTTAATTTAATTTTATCATTATCATGAGGCATAATTATTACCCCCTTTAAATTATTATAAGAAAAAGTAATGCAAAACACAAATTTAAATCAAACCATGACTCCTAAGAATTGCTTGTAACTTCCTGGATAGTATGAAATATTCAAGCGATTCTTTGCTTAACCCAACTATTCTAAATAAGCTCTCCAAAATTATTTCATCGAGGTTTACAAAGCCAATTTGATAATCGTTTAAAACAATAACGTAAATTTTTTGGTCAAATTTAAAAGGTAAAACTAAATAATGAATCTTACGAAATTTTGCATCATCATTGTACTTTTGAATTTTATTTTCAGAAATTGCTTTTTCAATTAAATGATTTCCATTTTTATTTATTTTAAATTCCCCTGTTGTTTCCTCCTTATTTAATTATAGTTAATTGGTTACTTGAGTCAACCTCTGCTAATATCCAATTAATGTTTTGATCAAAGTTTTCTTTATAATTTAATTTCATATCACTTAAAAACCAACTAATTGCCCCCAAAAAATCAACATTGCCACTTGTATCGACATATTGATTGGCAATCGTCCGATATGTGTCATCTTTGGTTAACTCTTTTATATAATTAGCTTTAGCTTCAGATTCATTAATCAATTCAGCAATAGTTTCTTTTACTTCTTGCTTTTCTAATTCAAATTCAAAATTGAATAGCTTAAATCTTTTTAGTGAAGCTAATCCAGCAGGTATAACCAAAAATAAACTAACTAAAGCAAGAAGGTAAAATAATACTTTAAAGAAAACTTGATTTAATGGATCAGATACTATTGGTTTAATAACGTAATCAGTCCAAGTGAACTTTTGATCTGTTGTTTTTTCAGCATTTTCAGACTTCGGACTTGAAGTGGCACTTTTGGTACTCGGATTTGAAGCTGTTTTTGGATTGGTTATTGCTTTAGAAGTTTTATCCGAAATCACACTCGGAGGTGTAGATGAATGGTGTACTGGTTTATTAAAATAAGTACTCCAAACACTAAAGCCTATTATTACAAATATTAATGCAGTATATGACCAAATTTTTACTTTTTTCATTTTTTCCCCAAGCATCCTCTTTTATAATGTGTATGAAATCCCCTTTTTATTTATGCACAGAGGAGGTTTCTAAATAACAATATTACATTTTTCACAAAAATGGAATATCTTTTTAATTTAGTTAACAAATAAAAAGGGATACGAAGGAAGCTTGATTATCATTTTGTTCGTTCTGGAGGACACGACACTCACAAACTATAAGTAGTGTAATTGAAGAATTAGAAGAAATATAATACTACAAGTCCATTTTTCATATCAGCATTTCCTTGAGCTAAAATATGGTCGTTAGAATTGTCTGTATAGTTTTAGGAGTTTGGTGATTGACCCATTAGATAGTGAATTGCTTCGAAAATCTGTGAATTCATATTCTACTTCACAGTCTGATGTGGTTCCTTACATCACTGATCTTATTAGAAGTGTTGATTTTAGTAAGGCAACCAATCAATCAGCTGGCAATGTGTTAAAGCATAATATGACACTAACTGAGAAACTTCCAGAGTGGATTGCTGAAATCAAGCAAAAATATAGTTAACTTGGTGATGGCTTTGAAGTGACTGTGAAAACGAAGAATAACCAGTTAAAACAGAATATGTTTGATTATAAGAGTCGAGGAGATACATTCCTTGGCTCTTTTTACTTTCACTTGGGAACAGCATAAATTTGAGGACGTTGTGCAAATTACTCATACACAATATCAATTACTAAAGAGGAAGTAAGAACAATGATTGTTAGAGGGTCTCTAAATATCAAGGTTTTCTTCACCCATTGTATAAGTTGATAAAAAATGAAGTCTTTTCTTTTGGAATAACATTTATTAAGCTATCCCCTTTTTTTGTTGGAAAAGTAAACATCCAGTAAATCCCTTCGTGAGCAACCATATTCCTTACAGTATTAAACATATTTGCTACTAACTCAATATTCATATGTTGGAACGGCCTTACATCTTTACTAATACTTTTAACAAGTTTCTCTTGGTCTTTTTGTTCCAAATAAATTGAGAAAAATTCACGAACTACCTCTACTTTCTGTTTCTTTGTATAAGCAGTAGAGGCCTTGAAAATAGACTCAATACAAACTAGCCAAAGAAAAATCTGAAGGCTGTCCTTAACAGAGCCAATTTCCAGATTCACCATTTCATCTGCTAATGAGATGTGACGATGGGTCTGGTGCAGAATACGTTTAGGTGTTGGATTCGGATGATCCTCACATTCAAGGACAAAACTTTTTGTGTCTTTCTCTGAAGAAAAGTAAGGGTTAAAAAATCCTATTAATTCAGGTATAAGTTTTTCTTTAGATTGTCTTTGCTCTTCCTTAAAAACGGTAAAAATGCTCTTAATATGTTATTTCCCCTCTCTATTAGGTATGTCTATATTAACAATTTTCGGGAAAAGTCTCCAATTCAATCGAGAGAGAGCTGCATGATAGGGGTGGCACTCCACATGCGTAGTTTGTGGAAACATGTATATTGATTTCCTCGAAAGTAAATACATTATCTTATTTTTTGTTATATTAAATTTGGCATACTATCACATCTCAAATCTTACTAATTTACATTAATTACACCGATTGATTTCTCTCAAAATACCGGTCACGCTCTGGTCACATCGTGGTCACACACTATCGAAAACTACCGGAAACCACAGTTCATTTAAATTTCAAAAATCCGCTTTAATCCTTGATATAAAGGCATTTACGGACAATGTTGAAAACTAGAGGAAATCTTACCCTCTACTCTAGCAGCGTAGAGCTTTTCCCCTCGATTTTTTCCTCGATTTTTCGTGTATTTTAATATATTTGCTCCTAGATTTCGGATTCCTACTTATTAAAGAAGGTTTGAGATTGAATTACAAAGCGAGAATTAAGTTGCGAAAGTGACTTAATAGAAAAAGGTTATAGTTGTTGTAAATATAAGTTGCCTTTTCTATATTCAAGAGCTAAGTTATGGATTCTCTCCATATTTTTAAAATAGAAAATATCCTCTTCACTAAGCCTTAGTAGATTGTATGCTAAACTCAATGAGTAAGGTGCAATTTTCTTATTAATTATACTTCCTAATACTACTCCACTTATTCCCCCGATAGCTGTACCAACCCCAGGGGTAACTGCCGTTCCCAACGAAGACCCAGCTATACCTAAAATAGTATTTACACCAAATCTTGAAAATAGAATTAACACTTTTACTGCACCTAAACGGGCCTTATCAGTAGTTTGTACTTTTTTAAAATCTCTGTTTACCGTGGCAAGATCTAATAGCAATCTTATTCCCAAAATTATTTCTGTTGAATATGGTGCTAAGGCAAAAATTTCATCTGGTACATCTATTCCAAGATTTTCTCTCAATGTTTCCAGTCCATCTTTTACTCCTTGTGTAAATTCATAATCAGAAATGACAATCGGTATAAATTGTTCTTTCAATTCAGGCTTTTCAGCAAGAATTTTTTCTCTTATTTCTGTACTTGTAGCATAATATACATTTGGATTATCTTGCATAGTTTTTGATAGGTTATTTGCTTGAGTAGAAGCCATCATTTTTACTTGTACTAATATTTCTTCCCCCGTTTCAGGATTAATCCCTTTAATATCCCATACTGGTTGATTAGCTATTTCCGAGATTGTAAAGTTATAATCTGGGTATCTTTGAGTTAAATTATCTTGAACATGATACTCAAAAAATTTACCCTTAACACCGTTCACGAGTCCTAAAACAGAGCCTTCTCCCTTGTTATAAACCTCTGCATACTTATCATATAATGAAACCCCACTTTTAAACATTTGTGGATACTGAGAAGCATAGGCCTCAAACAATTCATCTGGAATATTTCTTGTTTCGAGTATCTGGTATCCAATAATTGATGAATAAATACCGGCTTGTACCATTACATCTCGGTCCTTTAATTCCTCTAACATTGAAAACATTTCTTCAATAGAAATGTTGTTTTGATAAGACTCTGACTTAGGAACTTGTTTCAAGAAATCCACCATTTTGTAAGATTCCATAGGTTCACCTCATATTATGATTCCAATTATAGATAAGATAATTGCACCTACTACTCCAATACTAATTAATAAGTTATTATTGCTTTTTTTAGTTATGTTATGGTTCTCTTCTTCAATTTTAATTTTTGTATCTTCGATTTCTCGCTGGAGCTTATTTAACTTTAGTTTTGCATCTTGTATTTGATGGCCTTGCTCGCCAATCAAATTTTGATATTTTTCGTATTTAATAATTTCTTCATATAGATTATCTATTTTCTTCTCAACCTTTGAATTAAGTTGTTTCAAATTATTAATATTATTTTCAAAATGTTTATAAATAGCATTCATATTTGATTGCAATGAGGCAATAGTGGTTAAATTTTTTTCAAATTGATAAGTTAAGTCTGTAATCAATTCATGATTTTTAACTACCCTTGGTATCAATTCTTTATTTATCTGATCTTGTTCCTCCCAAAACCTTACTTTTTCTGCTATCTTTACTTCGTTGTCTACTTTACTCAAATAAATCACCTTCCTTACTGCAATTTTAATTGAGAAAAATAAATGCGTTAGGTTTATCCGATGCAAGTCATTATAGGATTTATCACTATTAAATAAAATCCCGACATGAACATTACTTTATTACCCTTTTTAAAGTAGATATAGGCATCCCAAAGTCAATTGTTACTTATTAAACAACCTTTTTACAATACGAAGTACAAATCTTCCTTATCTATATCGAATCATCTATTAATTTCTTGATTACTTGTAATCCCTATTCCTGCAACAAAGAAAAAACTGTCTTTTCCTCCCCGGCATTTCCGTTTAGTCAAACAGATTGAAACAATTATGAACAAGTCATATTAAATAAATTAAAAATAAAAATACCCTGGCTTTGAATCCCCAGAATATTTTATATTATTAATTTATTTTTTTTTATTTAACGGCTTCTTTTAATTCTTTTCCTGGTTTAAAAGCCGGAACTTTAGAAGCAGCAATCTCAATTTCTTCACCGGTTTGTGGATTACGACCTTTTCGAGTTGAGGGTTCACGTACTTCAAACGTTCCAAATCCAACTAATTGGAGTTTTTTCTCCTTCAGCAAGTGTGTTAGAAATCGTATCAAATAATGCCTCAACTGCTTTTGTAGCATCTTTCTGTGTCAGTTCAGCTTGTGTTGCCACAGCTTTTACTAAATCTATTTTATTCATTCTTATACACCTCTATTTTTTTGATATGTAAGAACAAAAGGGCTGAAAACTTTCATTCATAACTTCTAATAACCCCCAACAAAACAATGAGGTTTTAGAGTAGTTTAAAGTAAAGGGCTCGATGCCCTGAAGCCGTTATAATAAAGCAAATAATTCTAAATCTGCTAAAAGCAAGTTTAGAATTAGAAGCGAACTGTATTAAGGCGAAGCCGTATACAGTCGGGTTTATGGGGGTTCAATGCCCCTATAAACCCGTCTTCCTTGCCTTTGACCTTAAAGGTTTTCGGCTCGTTCGGTATGGCGGCTTGCCGTAAATGGAACAGGAACCTACGGAATGTAGGCGTTAGCCGTACAGACCGTGGTTATCGGGCCATTTAATACCGAAGCGACACGTACAGAATGACAGAAAGCGTCCTTTGCTTTCTGATCAATCTGTAGTGCTGCCGCCCAATGTCCATTCTTTTCCTATGTACTGGACTTAACAACCCTATTCATTAACCGAATGAAACGTGCGACCTCCCTGCGGTTGGCAAACTTTTCCTCTCTAATCTTGTAATCTATAAAACATGCGCGCTGTCGTTTAAATTGATGATTTGTGCAACAATCGCGTCCTTCGTATTATAAGTTCATCCAGAATATATATCTGGTTGGCCGATTTGAATTAGGTTATAGATAGAGAGAAGCTTGGCTTCAAAAGCAAATATAAAAGGTGTTAGCATGATAACGGGACCGCTGGCAGATCTCAAAGAAATTGATAGAATAAAGGTAATATTATAAAAATAAAACTAGTTTGATATTTACTTAATGAAGAATGAATTGTAATATATTAATAATCTTGTCAATTATTTTTATATTCTAATTTTAGTTAATAATTTCCATTTTCCAACATCTAGACAGATTCTTACATAGTAAATACAACGTGAAGGAGGTTTGGCATGATTCAGTTTGATTCCGTAAACAAGTATTATGGAGACTTTCATGTTCTTAAAAATATTAATCTAGAAATTCAAAAGGGAGAAGTGGTCGTGGTCATCGGTCCATCTGGATCAGGGAAAAGTACGTTGCTTCGCTGTATTAATCACCTGGAAACCATCACTGATGGAGAATTGTCTGTTGATGGTGTAAAAGTCAATGACAAAAAAACAAACATCAATGAGCTGAGGCGAAATATTGGAATGGTATTCCAACATTTTAATTTATATCCTCATAAAACAGTTCTGGATAACATCACCATTGCACCGACCATGGTGTTAAAACAGTCAAAAGAGGACGCGGAAAAAACAGCCAGATACTATCTTGAAAAAGTGGGAATCCCTGATAAAGCAGGTTCATATCCATCGCAGCTATCAGGGGGTCAGCAGCAACGGGTGGCCATTGCCAGGGGATTGGCCATGAAGCCTGAAATTATGTTGTTTGATGAGCCTACATCGGCACTTGACCCAGAGATGATTGGTGAAGTACTGGATGTTATGAAAACCTTGGCAATGGAAGGGATGACGATGGTCGTCGTTACCCATGAAATGGGCTTTGCCAAAGAAGTGGCGGACCGCATTATTTTTATGGACCAAGGGAGAATTTTGGAAGAAGGGAAACCAGCTGATTTTTACACGAATCCAAAAGAAGAAAGAGCTCGTGTATTTCTTAGCCGTATTTTAAATCATTAAAAAATAAGGGGGATTCACATGTTTAAGAGTAAAGCAAGTAAACTTGCCGGTGTTCTTTTATTATCGGCATCCATGCTGCTTGCGGCATGCGGTAAAAGCGATGAAAAAACGTCAGGTACAGCCACAAATGGGCTGGACCAAATTAAAGAGAGAGACAAAATTGTTGTCGGCGTCAAATATGATACACGATTATTTGGACTTAAGAATCCTTCTACTGGAGAAGTCGAAGGTTTTGATATTGATATTTCTAAAGAGTTGGCAAAAGAAATCCTTGGTGATGAGAAAAAGATTGAATTTAAAGAGGTTACCTCCAAAACTCGTATTCCAATGTTAAATAATGGCGATATCGATATGATTGTGGCCACCATGACGATTTCAGAGGAACGTAAAAAAGAGGTTGATTTCTCTGATGTTTACTTTGATGCCGGCCAATCCCTTCTTGTCAAAAAAGGAAGCCCAATAAAAAGCATCGAGGATTTGAATAAGGGAACTAAGGTTCTTGCGGTGAAAGGCTCCACTTCTGCCCTGAACATTCGTGAAAAAGCGCCAGATACAACTGTTTTGGAATTTGAAAACTATACAGAAGCTTTCACTGCGTTAAAATCCGGTCAAGGTGATGCCCTGACAACGGATGATTCCATCCTCTACGGAATGGCAGATCAAGATTCTAACTATCAATTGGTTGGCGGAACTTTTACAGACGAGCCTTACGGAATTGCTGTTAAAAAAGGAAATAAAGAATTAGTCGACGCCATCAATGATGCGTTAAAGAAGATGAAAGACAACGGAAAGTACGATGAAATCCATAAAAAATGGATCAAAGCCAACTAACATCGGTTGATATTAGGATGAGCGCGAGTGTGCTCATCCTGACCACTTCTTACGAAAAAGGGGAAGATCTATATGCTTGATTTTTCAATACTAATCGATAATCTCGATACATATTTGGAAGGTTTTAAAAATACGATATTTGCCAGCCTCATTGGTCTGGTTGGGAGTTTTGTCATTGGTGTGATTGTGGCCGTTATGAGAATTGCCCCGATTAAACCGTTAAATTGGATTGGTACCGCATATGTGGAGTTTATTAGAAATATTCCTCTTCTTATCATCGCCTTCTTTTTCTATGTTGGTCTTCCTGCCGTAGGAGTCACGTTGACCGGATTCGTCGCAGGTACGATTGCCCTTTCCATTTATACCGCTTCCTTTATTGCCGAAGCGATACGGGCTGGAATACAATCTGTTCCGAAAGGGCAAATGGAGGCAGCCAGATCATCGGGTCTTAGCTATCTCCAGGCAATGAAGACGATTATTTTGCCGCAGGCTATGAAAATCGTGATTCCGCCGATTGGCAACCAGTTTATTAATCTTGTAAAAAACTCATCTATCTTAGGAATCATTGCAGGGTTGGATTTAATGTACTTTGGGGATATTGTTTCCTCCCAAACATTTGTTACATTTGATGTGTATATTTTTGTCGGACTCTTCTATCTTGTGTTGACGATACCATTAAGTCTTGGCGTTGGGTATTTGGAAAAACGCCTGGCGAGAAGTTAGTAAGGAGGGGAATTTATGGATATTGCAGGAGCTCTTTCAGTCGATCATTTAACATTCCTCGTCGATGGTTTTTGGGTGACATTATACATTGCATTTATTTCGATTGTATTAAGTTTTATTATTGGGATTCTATTAGGGACATTACGGTATGCCAAGATTCCGATTGTCTCGTGGGTTGTGGCCGTCTTTATTGAGGCGATTCGGAATATGCCGCTTTTGCTGATTATTTTCTTTACCTTTTTTGCACTCCCGGAAGTAGGGCTCAAGCTTAGCGTGACGGCTGCAGCGATCACGGCTTTGACGGTGTTTGAATCGGCGATGCTGGCGGAGATTGTCCGGGGAGGCATGAATTCCATCGATAAAGGTCAAATCGAAGCAGCACGTTCATCGGGATTGACCTACATCCAAACATTACGGCATATTGTCATGCCACAAGCCCTTCGGAGAATGATCCCTCCGATCGTCAGCCAATTTATTTCGTTATTGAAGGACACTTCCTTATGCGTCATCATTGCCTTACCGGAATTAATGCACAATGCCCAAATCATCTATGCACAAAACGTTAACTTTATTATTCCGGTCTTTATTCTTGTCGCACTCATGTACTTCATCGTCAACTACTGCCTGTCCCTAGTAGCACGCAGACTAGAAAGCAAGCAAGCGTAGGGCCATGGAGACGGTTCTGCCGGTTTTTTGGGGATCAAAAAGCGAACAAAAAGAGCCGTGAGAACATAAATTTTTGTTACAACCAGATTGCTATTTTTCTAATCCCTCTAATCAGTTAGTAGAGACGTAACAAAAACGACCATTTTTGTTACAAGAAATATTTTGTTAGGTTGTTCAATTCTTTGGTTAAATTACGCCGAAAATATATATTGGATAAAAACCTGTACCTTTTCGGATCAGTGAAATAAATAGTTATAATAAAAATACTCTGGACTCAATTTCAATCCAGAGTATTCTTCACTTTACAAAATTTTATTTAACGGCTTCTTTTAATTCTTTTCCTGGTTTAAAAGCCGGAACTTTAGAAGCTGCAATCTCAATTTCTTCACCGGTTTGTGGATTACGTCCTTTTCTAGCAGAACGGTCACGTACTTCAAACGTTCCAAATCCAACTAATTGAATTTTTTCTTCTTGAGCAAGTGTGTTAGAAATCGTATCAAATAACGCATCAACTGCTTTTGTTGCATCTTTCTGTGTCAGTTCAGCTTGTGTTGCCACAGCTTTTACTAAATCTGGTTTATTAATTCTTATACACCTCTATTTTTCTATTTTTATATGTAAGAACTACAAATATAGCATATAGTAGAATAGTATTCTGTTTCAATCAATACCCTATGAAATGCTCCAAAAATCTTTATCCACAATTTCTAACAGATAATCCCTCACCTAACAAAACAATTGTTTGTTAAAACCATTTACAGGCTACCTTCGGTGGCATGTAAGAACCATTCGAAGTAAAAGTCGTCTTCTCATGAACCTTACATGTACATAAAAACTTGGAAATTTTAAGGGCTCTTTTTCGTTTTGTGAAAACAAGTTAGTCTCTCTTCTTATTACACTTCAGGATTTACAAATATAGTTACTTGAACGTCATTAAGGATTTATCATGTTGTCGATCTAAGTGTTGGATCTTTGGCTACCTTTTATATGCTGATTGATTAGATAACTGATTAAACAAATAGGATAGGTAAGGACTCAGTTCAAATTGATCATTACAAACAAAATTTGATATAGTTAATTTTCCTTCTTTAGACATCTATTTTCCCCTCCCTGCTAACCTCGTTATATATTCTTTCCAAACTACTATTCTTTTATACATACAAATTAACAAAACACCTCTTCTAAGAATAAAATTACTCATTAACTCAAAATTCAATACTTAAGATGTTTCCATTGTGCATAGTAGTGAAGAAAAAGGAAAATAGAAGTATTTACTTTCCTCTTTTATCTTTTACAATAAAAAGAAGGAGGTAGAAACATGTTCAAAAGAATAATCATCCTTGTGGCGCTGTCATCCATTTTATTATTATTATTAGTAAGAGGTCATACAGCTACTCCTGTCAACAATACAATTAATAAAAATATGATCGAATACACGATTACCAAGATTGATGGTGATCATTATTATGGAAAAAGTGAGGACGGGACCGAGATTCGTTTTTCTGATGAAAACATCCTTTCGGGTGATAATATACAGGTTCATGATGACGTAATAGGGTATTTAGAAAAAAATAGTTTAGGTAAAACAGTAGTCAAAGTGGAGAAGAAATAATATCCCAAGGTGCTGCTTTTGCCTACTGAAAACGAGGGCATATTACCCGCCTATTCTCATTTCATCTATAGGGTTGTATTTTGCAGAGAAAAAATCCACAAAGTTGCAATTACAAATGAAGAATTTCGCTTGACATGGAGCCTCATAGGCATGCATTATTAGACAAGAAGCCAGTAGCCATAAGGTTTAGCTATGCCAAAAAGGCTAGCATGCCCACGTCTCCATGTAAAGTTGCAGTGTAATTTTTTCTATGCAATACTATGCACTTTTATTTTGCAAAACACTTTCTCATTATTATGAAAAAAAATAAAGTGATGAAGTTAATTACTATTTTAATTTTAACTTATTAGATTTAGAAAACAGCTATGATGTAGGTCTTAATAAAGAGGATGATTATATTAAAGATAAATTAATTAAACTTCCTATCTTGTAAACGGCAAATAGCTTGTCGAGAGGTATCTTTAATGGTATCCAGCAATCATCGCTGTTTTGCCATTACGCTGTATTTCTTCCATCACTGGGAGAACGGATTGTATATAAATACCAAATTGTTGAATAAGTTTATGTGTTCAAAAGACAACAGCTGGACCGGAAATCGTTGCTAGCACACCATCCTGGAATGGCTTCGAAGAATTGAACGTTTTCAAGTTCAATGCCCTTCTCTTGAATCCCTGAACGATAGCTTCGGCTAATGTTTGAAAACCCCTTTTCTTAAACCTGTAATAAACACACCATCATATTGATAATTAATAACCTTAATCCATGAGTGACTTTAGCTTGCCTACCTCAGAATAGGAATTCTTACACTTCAGTACAATCCCTTCATTCCTGAATACAACTTCTATAGACGCCTTTTTTCCTGTTCCATATATCTAAAAGCAGTTGCTCGGGACCAATATTTCGTACCACCAATCAACAAATCAGGTTGAGGAATTTTTCCTCGCTCGTAATATAAATTGACCTTTTGCCTGTCATACCTTAAGCCTTGATCTGTTAAAAACTGTGCAAATTGAGTTAAATTCAGATAATCAGAGCCATTTTTAATAATCGCAAAGGAAGGATTTTGAATTAAAAACGTCTCCTCCCGGAAGAATTGAGTGATCAACTCTAGAGCCCATTCTAACCAATCATTATCTAAATGTTTATAAAGGCATGCTAAATCAAAATGAGCTTCATCTGGATCTTCAAAAAACAAAGCTAATTGTAAAAAGACGCCCCCCACCGAATCTAAAGATTGTGTATCTTCACCTGCCACTAGCCCACTTCCAGTCATCTCCAACACTTTTTCTTCTAAACTCGAAAACTTTTCAACAATACGCTTGGTTGTATTTTTCATTTAATCTCCCCTTCTGTTTTAGATATATCCCTTTTCTTTCATGCTGTAGTAATACCCAACATCTGCATTAACGATAACATCTAGTACCTCTATTCCTAAAATCTTTCCGCGTTCTGTTACATCAGTATCTTCTTTGCTTGGGATGGAACCGTTATCTTGAATAAGGGAAATGGCAAATTATGTTAGAATGAAAGTAAATCTGATATTAATAGGGAAGAATAATTTAAACGGTTGTTTTTGATAGCGTTCCGATAATTTTAGGCGGTCACGAATTGCCAGAATTGAAGTTAATATTTGACATGTTTATAGAGAATATATTATATTAGCTTTAATTGGTTGAATAGTTCTCCTAAAGGGGAGTAGCTTTTACAATAAAGTCGTCATTACAGAGTGTTATCACTCTCGGCTTTGTTGGCAACATAACGTTGTTAGCAAGACCTTTACCAATAGATAAAGGTCTTTATGTGTATAAAAAACCTTTACCTGTTGGTAAAGGTTTTTTTATTTAGCCAATTTTGGTAGGAAGGGAAGTATGGAATATAGATAGTATTTAATTTTTGAAAGATAAGGCACGAATCGAAAAACCTATTGATGAATAATTTATAAAGTCTAAATTAAGTATTAAATAATGGTAAAAATAATTCAGGAGGGTATCTGTTGATACTGAGAAAATACATGTCTCTTTTAGGAGTAGGTTCCGCACAAATCAATCTTATCTTGCAAAAGGAAACGTATTATAAGCCTGGTGATCCCGTTCATGGGTATTTCCTGATCAAAGGTGGTGTAATTAAACAACAATTAAAAAGAATTGACTGTGATTTGGTTGTTAGTGATCAAACTACAAATGAAGAAAAAGTAATCGATGCAACAACTATTTTAACATCAACACTTATTCATTCAGGAGAATTTAAAAAAATTCCTTTTTCCTTTCAGATACCTGCTAATGCCCTAGCTTCAACACAAGAAATATCCTACCATTTTAAAACAAAGCTCACTTTTAACGAAGGAGTAGTAAGTACAGATCATGATATCATTCAAGTTATCTAATTTCCCTTTTTAGATTATCAAATTGAGTTTATTCATTAAATTAAAAACGATGAATCTTATATTTAGTGCATCCGTATAAAATATATACTTGGATTCTATGTGGATAACTGATTTAATTCATGAGACTTTGGACAAGTATAGTTAGGCCAGACTTTGCCAAGTCTAGTACTAATTTTTAATTTTTTATCAGACTAAACAAAAAGCTAAAAAAATGAAAAGAGGTAAAAAATGTTTAAAAAAATCATAAAACAAATTAAGCAACTTTCCCAAGGTAGCAGCGAGCGAAGACATGACCGTTATCGAAGAGGCAGCAGTAGTGACAGAAGAAATCGTTATTATCACCGAGACAGTAGTAGTAGTAACCGACGGTATAAACGATCTCCGATGAGTGGAAGTAACTACTACAAACGAAAAGGCCGAAGCAGTAGCTAATCCTCTTTTCTATTATTAATTGACTTTTCAGTTGCTTTAAGGGCAGCCTGAAGGTCAGTTGAAATTTCACTAGTATTTGAGTAAGGTTCCTTAATTTGTAGTAGTCTTTTTAACAAATAAGCAGTTTCATTTTCTAAAGAAAGTTCTTCCGTCCAAGGAAGGGCTTTTCTGTTTTTGGAAGAGTAGTTCGTATAAAGTAAATATAAAAGGATTTCTCCTAAATCATAATAGTCCTGCTGTTTCATATCTAGAATTTCGTCTTGTTGGTTAGGTGAAGAATGAATAGGTGAGTGCAATGGATCAACTGTGACTCTATGCTTTGACAAACCAAAATCGATCAAAAAAAGGTCCTTGTTATTTAGTAACATGTTTGGAATACGTAAATCTTGATGGTAAATATCTTTTTTGTGAAGATAATTTACTAATTCAAGCAGTTGAGAAACAACTAGTAAAGACTCTTTCTCGTTAAAAGTATTTTTTCTAAAAAAGATTTGGTCTTCTAGATTATCTCCTTCAATAAAACTCATGACATAAAATAAGGATCCGTTATTTGAAAAGGATTCAAATAACTTCGGTATGTTTTTGTGGTCAAGCTTACGCAAAACCGAGATTTCATGTTCAAACATCTCCACCTCTTTATGACGCTTGCTTGGACGAAGCTGTTTGACCACTCTATTCTCGTTTGTTTTTAAATCTTTGCACAGATAAACAATCCCATAGCTTCCAGTTCCTATAACGCTCAATACCTCATAGCGATCCTTCAGAACTACTCCTTTTTTAATGGGTTTGTCTACAAATAATTGAAATAACTTTCGAATTGAACGCAAAATAGAGACCCCCTTTCAACCTGCAAGTAATTACTCTACTTATTTCCAGTTCATTACGTTGAATGCCCCTATAAAACCGTCTTCCTTGCCTTTAACACTCACTCTTTTAATTAAGATAAATTGCTAGGATTCACATGAATTTGAATTAAAGTTAATTTAAATTATACCAATACATTTTACTGTCAGGTTTGTTAGCAACAAAAATAACACGTATTTTTAAACGTGTTCAAGAATCTTTATCTTTAAAACTCAGAATGGCGATCACAAACATACCATAGTCCTATACA
Organism: Niallia sp. XMNu-256; assembly: GCF_036670015.1. Lineage (NCBI taxonomy): Bacteria > Bacillati > Bacillota > Bacilli > Caryophanales > Bacillaceae > Niallia > Niallia sp. XMNu-256. Next base: position 1,696,900 of record NZ_CP137636.1, on the reverse strand, counting down.
GAAGAACGCTTTTTAATGTTATTTATTTCTGTTAAGCTTTTGGAAATTTTTAACTGTGGATAAGTAAGGTTAAAAATATTCTTATAGGGTAAAAGATTATGAATGTATTTAATGTAGAAGTAATACAACTTTTTATAAGGAAGCTGGTTTAGTATTGAAGGAGGCAGTAGAAGATTAATGAAAGACAAGGTATTATATTTAGTGCCCCATGAAGATGATGAATTGCTAATATATGGAGTTAGTATATTGAGCCATCTTTGGGAAGGCTATGATGTTCACGTAGTATTGCTTACAGACGGGAGTGCAGATGGGTCAATAGAAACCGTGAATAGTAAACTATCAACTCCTTTAAGTAGAAAGGAATTCTCTGAAGCGAGAAGACGTGAGTTTAAGCAGAGTACAACAAATTTAGGAGTCAAAGAGAGTAACATACATCTATATAACTATACTGATGGTAAATTACAGGTTGTTGATGTTAAGCGAGTAGCTAGGGGTTTTTTAAATCGATTCCCTGATATTAAATTCAGAGTTCTATCATATCTAGATGAGCATCCTGATCATGCTGCTACAGGAGAAGCATTACAGCAAATGTATGAATCCGGAGAGGTTAGGGATGTTAGATTTTACCTAAAAGAGTTACAATTCAAAGATGAACATAGTCCAGATATCGCTTATGAAAAATACAAACCAGAGTTCGAAGCATTTTTAAAAGCAGCAGCACAATCATACAACCTATGGAACCCTGAACAGGGATGGTACGCCATAGGTCATACATCCGTACCGTCTTTTATGGATGACATAGAAAAAGAACCAGAAAGTAAATATCACGAGCCTGGATACAAGAGATAAGATACACTTATAAATAGGTTGGTTTAGTATTACTATTGGATGGGCCGTAGTAGTTGGAGCAGTGAGTGTTTTAGTGGTTCGAGCCGTAGCTAAAGGTTTCCTAGCCTTTGACCTTAAAGGTTCTCGGCTCGTTCGGTATGGCGGCTTGCCGTAAATGGAACAGAAACCTACGGAATGTAGGCGTCAGCTGTACAGACCGTGGTTATCGGGCCATTTAATACCGAAGCGACACGTACAGAATGACAGAAAGCGTCCTTGGCTTTCTGATCAATCTGTAGTGCTGCCGCCCTAATATTCCTTTTAACGGAAGATGTTGAAATGGTTATTTTATTTAATTTATTCCTTTACACTTAACTGTCAGATTTATCAGCAAAAAAATAACACGTATTTTTTTAACGTGTTTAAGAATCTTTATCTTTATCCTTAACACTCAGAATGGCGATCACAAACATACCAAAGCTAATCATCAAAGATAATACTTCGTAAGTTTCTATTTTACATCGCCCCCTTATCTTCATCCTTCCCAGACCTTGAACTTGTCCTATACAAAAGAAAACTTCTTTAATGTTATTTATTTCTTTAAGCTTTTGAAAGTTATTTTGACTGGAGATAAGTAAGGTCAAAAATATTTCTTGAAAGAGTAAATGATTGTGGAGGTATTAATGCAGAAGAAGATACAAATTTTCGTTGATCACTTTTTACTGAAGATTAAAATAAAGGAAACAAACTTACCTTAAGGCATATAGATAGGGCATGTTCTATAAAAATAATAACTAAAAACATGCCCTTAGATAAGGTATGATACGTCTAACTTTTTTAAAACACCTTTAATTCATTTAAAATCCCTGTCCTCTAGAAAAACTGTCATTAAAACAAACTTATTTCCTTGTAACGAAGTATCACCCTTTGAACTGGAATTAATTGGTGAAACATATAAATTAACACGGTCTCTAGTGTAAAATCACCCATGAAACTGCTACTTTATTTAAAAAGGGTTCAAAACCCATTCAGAACCATTAGTAAGTCAGTTTCGAAAAGGGTTTCGATTAAAAGTATTAATAATATTGAAATATATGAATATAAATTTGTTAAACTGGTAAAACTAATAATGTATTCCCCATTTAGAGCAACTGTTTATTCAAAACAGATGCTCTTTCTTTGTAATTGTGGTTTATCTTTGTAAATCAAATTGAATATAATCCAATTGATAATCACTTGTCGTGCTTACGAGCTTCAGGAATGGGATTAACCCTATTTTTTGGAAAAGGGGACTCAGACTTTTACTGTGAATGTAACGCTGGAATCCCTGTTCTCATAATCAATTCTGATTGTTCCAAGCCGGAGCAACTACCGAAGAAACGAGACCCCTTTAAACACTAGCATGGCATGAAAACTTAGTAGACCTTATTAAAAAAGGACTGCTAATTTCCAAATTATATTGTTCTTCTTTTATAATGCGCTTTTTTGTTGAGTTGTAATAGCTGAGCCTTTTCGATGAATGATTCTAGGTGCTCTACCTAATAAAAGGACTAGTACCACCGAGCATAAGATAAAGGCGCCTAACATTGTTCCTCCATTAACGATAAGTGAATAGAAAACAGGTGACATTCCTTCTGGTGCATATTCCCCCCAGAAAATAACCCCTGCAACAAAATGCCAAAAATAACGAGCTAAACTTCCTACAAATGTTGCTAAGACTATCCAATATATTGCTTTTTTCTTATCACCATTTTGAAAATGTCTTTGAATAATTTTATAAAAAAGTCCAGCCAGTCCGACAAAAGCAAAGGCTAAAAAGTATTCAATAATGAATTGCATGGGTGTAAGAAAGTAAGTATCGCCCATTGCAACTTGCAATAACCCCCATAAAAAACCAGAAAGGAGGCTTACCTTAACGCCCCAACGAAAAGCCAGAATAAAAATAGGTACCATCGCAAACGAAATTGATATCCACGGTGAAAGTTTGATGGAAGGTAATAGATCAAGTATAAATGCAAATACTGCGAAAAAAGCAGCCTCTATCATGGCCAATAACCCTAATTTTTTCATAAAAAAATCTCCCCTTTTCTAACATAAGAAACCTCAAGGAGAGTATATACGCATATAGAAAAATATCCACATGTATTCCACATCCCTGCTCTAGAATTATCTAACAGGTTCAAAGGGTCAGAACGAAACTGTTCACTCTCAGCAAATAGCTCCCCTTGTGATTTCGTTTATTTTTACATAAGTATAACTGAAAAACTATTAAATTAGAAGCTTCCCTTCAGGATTCTTCCCCCTTAAGTATAAATAAAGAAGAATTTTTATAAGGGGTACCCTACCTTTTAATACCTTAATTAGTTAGTAGCAACGTAATAAAAACACCATTTTTATGTCAGCAAGAAATTCCTATATTGGGCCCATTATTTTATCATACAAAAATAAAAACTCTCATTTTTGGAGGAATAGTACTTAAAAAAACTTCGGTTATGATTTTTGACATATAACATTAAGAGAGATGGTATCTAAATGAACTATTATTAAAGCACCCTTTAGAGCAAATCTCATTTAGAAGTTAGCTTCGTCCTCAATCAATTCACGAATTATAGCTGAACAACAAGGAACTTTTATTACTGACGTTAGCGATATTTCGGTTTGCAAATCATAATGATTACTATTTACAATTCGTAATCATTACGATATTATGGAGAACAGTTAATATTTAAGAGGGAGAGGTCAACTCAAAATGAAATTAAAATACATATCATTTGGATTTATTTTAGTCCTATCTATCTTTCTAGTAAGCTGTAACACTAAACAGACTACTACATCTAATGAAAACGAAACAGAAACTAAACAACGGGACGCAGCAGAGACATTAAAGGTTTACACAACGCTTTATCCGTTGGAGGATTTTACGAATAAGATTGGCGGCAAGTATGTAGATGTTGAAAGTATTATGCCTGCTGGAACTGATGCTCACACTTTTGAACCAACAACAAGACAAATGATGACAATAGCAGAAGCAGATGCCTTTATTTATAATGGCTTGGGAATGGAACCTTTTGCTGAAAAAATGGCGGAGGCTCTCGTTAACGAAAAAGTGAAAATGGTAGAAGCTACCCACGGTATTAAAACCATTGCTCATGGTGAAGAACATTCAGAGGAAGCAGCGCACGCTTACAAAGAACTACATTCAGAAGAGGCGCATGAACACGAAGAAGAACAACATTCGGAAAGTAATCCACACGGGCATGACCACGGGGACTTTGACCCTCATGTATGGCTAGATCCTTATCGTTCTATTACTCTCGCTGAAAACATTAAAAATACTCTTGTTGAGTTAAAACCTGATGCAAAAGAAGAGTTTGAAAAAAATTTTGAATCATTAAAAACTGAACTGCAAAAGCTAGACGAAGAGTTTCATCAATTAGCAGAATCTAAGGATAACCCTGAGATGATTGTCTCTCATGCTGCTTATGGATATTGGGAAGACGTTTATGGTATTCATCAAATTCCAGTAACTGGTCTTTCCCCTTCGGTTGAACCATCTCAAAAAGAGCTTGAGATAATTATTCAAATGGCAAATGAAAAACAAATTAAATACATTCTCTTTGAACAAAATGTAACGCCAAGAGTGGCTGAGATAATTCAAAAAGAAATTAATGCTGAACCTCTTTACTTACACAACCTAGAATCTTTAACAGAAGAAGATAGACAAAATGGAGAAGATTATTTTAGCTTAATGAGAAAAAACCTTGAAGCATTAAATAAGGCTTTAAAATAGCAGATAAGGAAGTGCCCATAACAGGTACTTCCTTCCCTTATATGAATACATTTGACTTATAATCAAATAAACTACGTTTTATATATAGAAATGGCTACTATTAGAAAACACTCATTATTCTTCCCACGAGTATCTAAAGTCAGGTTGTAATAATGTGCAGGTAAAATTAAAGTTTATTGTAGATGTTGCGAAGGCAATTTAGGAATAACATTATATTAACAAACAATGGATTATAGCTAATGATTATGTATAGCGAAAAGTAATTTTTATCTAATAATAGACCGTTTTAATTAAACAATGAAAAAAGCCTAATTTCTTAATTTTAATGTTGGGTAATTAGGCTTTTTATATTTAGTGATAGTACAAAATAGAATTTAAAAATAATGTTCGAGTTTGCTAGATTTTTTGTACCAGAACAGGTCCATCAATAATGGATCCAGATTCTATGTAGAAGTGCTCCGGATGCGAATGACTGAGAAAATCATGGTGAGAAATTGCCCATCCATAGGCTCCTGCATAACTGAAAAGAAGAATATCTCCAATTCTTACCCGTGAAACAGATACATCTCTTGCTAGTACATCGTTAGGAGTGCATAGTTCCCCTGCTACAGTAATCATAGCCTTGCTTACTTCAGGACGTTCGAAAGGATATGGCCACTTTTCTACTGGTACGATTGTAAAAGGATGACTTTGTTTCCATGCTGCTGGGAGTCTTAAGTGATGACTTCCCCCACGAAGTACACAAAAATACTGATCATGATTTTGTTTGATATCCAATACCTCTGCTGCATAGTAGCCACATGAAGAAGTAATGTAACGACCACATTCAAAAAACGTCCGCCATTTCGCATCTTTGTGCTTTTCTAATACTCTATTTAAACCCATTGTAAAGTCGTCCCAATCAAACTGCTCTTCTATCTTTTGATAGTTAATTCCAATACCTCCGCCTACATTAACATAAGAGATGTCTATACCCCACTCTTTTTTCCATATTTTTGCTAGTTCGAAACAATGATCAACAAAGTAAGCATGGGCTTTGGAAACCATATTATTGGACATGGCATGAAAATGGAAACCAAGGAGTTTCACATTCGGGAAAGATTTTGCTAAAGCAATCGCAATGGGCACTTCTTGCTCATCAATTCCAAATTGTGTCGGCACGCCTGCCATTTTCAATTGTGCGTTCGGAACGGAACGACGCAGATTGACACGCAGCAAAATAGAAACTGTTGTTCCTATTTGACTGGCAATATGATTCACCAACTGTAATTCATGTAAACTCTCGACATGGAGTAAAGTAACTCCGTAACGAATTGCCTCTTTAATCTCCTCTTGTGTTTTCCCTGGTCCGCCGAACAGGATGGGGATTTTCTTATCCACCGTTCTAACTTTCTCAATCTCTCCTAGTGAAGCTACTTCAAACCCATGTACAATTGGAGCCAATGTTTTAAGAAGAGTTTCATCTGAGTTTGCTTTAATGGCATAAAATAAACTACAACTTGGCGGAAGAGTTGTCACTAAATTATTTACATGATGACGTAGTTTCGATAAGTCATATAAATAAGCACAAAAAGGATCCTCTCGTTCCATTCTGAGAGATTGGACGATTTTTTCTATCATATTCTTTCACTCCCATATATATATGACAATTACAATTTCAAAATCTGGCGCCTTATTATGACAATAACCAAGGTTATGCCAATACAACCTAATCCCATTACAACACCTGCCCATTGAGTTCCAGCCCATGTGGCAACAACCCCAATGAGTATTGCTCCTAAAGGAATAAAACCTCTATCCATTAAAGCAATGCTTAAAATCCTCCCACGTAGTTGATCGGGTACATACATCTGTAAAGTAATACGGCTTAATGTTCGGTAGATTTGACTCGTTAATCCAACAAAAAACATTGCGGCACCTGCTACGAACAAATTTCTAGTTCCTATGAAGAGAAGTAAAGAAATTCCAAAACCTATAATGGAATAAATCAACCACTTTCCCGCTGCCTTGATCTCTTTACCAAGAGAGAGCCATGTCGTACCGACTATTGCACCGACAGATGAAACCGATAAAAGTATTCCAAAACCTCCAGGTCCAAGGTTTAAAAGATCTCTAGAAAACAACGGTAACATGGTTGTGTAGGGAAAACCAAATACCATTGGAACAATCGCTAAAATGAGTAAGGATTGAACAGAGGGCTGACTTTTTACATAATCTACTGCCTCACGAAGAGTTGTTTTCTTCCCTTTCTTTTTATCATAAATTGGAAAATTATAAGTGCGAATCATCAGTAAAGAGACTAGTACACCTAACGTCCCCCACGCATTAATATAAAATAATTGAGCAATATCAATCATGGCAATTAATGCCCCTGCAAGCGCTGGTCCAATAATACGAGAAAGATTAATGACCATCGTATTAATTGCGATAGCACTTGCCATAGAGCTTTGAGGCACGAGATTGGGAACTAACGCATTCCGAATAGGCGGGTCCATCGCTGCGAGCATGGATCGGAGTGTAACAACGAACGCAAAAACCCAAAAGGGCGGTCCTGCCTCGACAAGATAGCCAAGGCAAAACGTCAACAACATCATTCCTATCTGAAGCCAAATGAGTAATTTTCTTCTATCATATCGATCAGCCAAAATACCCGCCGGTATACTCAGTAAAAAAGCAGGAACTAAACGGCAAGCATTGATAATCCCCAAATGAATTGGTGAGTTCGTGAATTGTAATACCGCCCAATTTAAAGCGACTAAATCCATCCAATCTCCTACCCGTGTTACCAAACTTCCAGTCATAAAAATTCTGAATGTTCTTGAGTGAAGGGCAAAGCTTGGAGACTTTTGAATCTGAACATCTATTTGTGCCATGACCTCTTATTCCTTCCTCCTAAATTCGTGAAGAGGATTAGGGACGATGGCATAGGAATATGCCTTCCCTTCAGGTTCTAAGCGCATTTTAGTCAGTGCCTTGTGATCGACTTCAGCTTGGAACAATGCTTCCCTGTCTAAACATACACTTTCTGCATATTGGGGGTCGGATTCAAGTTGATCAAATACTTTTTCACAAATCCGATAAATCTCCTGCCATAGCTCTCCTTCTCCCAAACCAAAATGCTTGGATATTTGCAGTGTCAACTCCCCGCAATGATTCTGGAATACCGTATAAAATACCTTATTATGCATTTCCTTTAGACTGTCCGTAACCGTAACGGAACCAGGATAAAATGGTACTTGAACTTGATGTGCTTGAAGCCTATTTCGATAAATTCTCGTTCCTCCCCAATCACGAAACAGCAAACGAACAGGACGTCCCTCTTTAAAGACCATCACACTGTTTTGCAAGTGACCCTCTAAACCAATCCCATACTTTACCATGAGGGTAAGAAAACCTGGAAGTGCGATGGAAACATATTCTGAGAAGAACTGAAATGCCGCCTTACGAAGTGACGTTCCCTTCCTATTTTCAGCAGACCTTTCAATTAATTCAATAAGAATAGGCTTCTCCGTGATGGGTGATTCAGCAAAAAGTGAGCTTCCAACGATCGCTACTTCATCCAAAGCTACAAATGTTTCTACAGTCTCACGTATCACAGCAGATAGATTTCTGCATTTTAGCTCATTTACTTCTGTTGCTTTCATTTTGAAATTAAATCCTGCACACTCACAAACAGGTACAAACGTTTTCAAAAGACCTTGTTCTTCTTGCATAATGGAACGAATGAGTCGAGTAAAAACAGTTGCGTTGTTTGTAGTGTTTGGAGATATGGAGCGAACAGTAGAAGTCATCTGACTGTTTACTGCTACTTTGATGGCATATTTTGTTATCTCCCCCTTCGCAAGAGGTACAACAGTTCTAAAAGAAGATGTTGCCCCACTTGAAACGGTGAAGTCATGTATAGGAACCACGATCTGATTCTTTATTTCTAAGTCATAGATATCTGGTATTGATTTTTCTAGTTGCCAGGGATGCACGGGAACGAACAAATAATCGTTCATACAAAGACCTTGTTCAGTGAATTCTCGTTCTACCACCTTTGGTAATTCTGGATACTGTTTAAAAAGAAATGCATTGGCATCCTCTTTATTTTCGGTGATAACATTCCACTCCGCATAATCCTTCCGAATTCCGACAAACTTTATAGCTGCTACTCCATCGAATTCTGGTGCGTAACGAAATACATCTTCCGGTTCCATGCCTATTTTCGTTTTTGTACCTGGATGAAGGTTATGTCCTTCTACGGATAATTGTTCAAAAAACAAACTTGAATCAAACGTACGATTTTCTCTCTTTTGGGACAGTACCCAATCGATCGCTGTGGTGATTCCTTGTTCTTTTGCTTTTTGCTGAAGCTTCTTTTTCTTCTCGTCCCAATAAGCATAGGAAAGCGCCAAATTCGCACTTCCATTTATTAATTCCTCCGCTAGTTTCACCCAACCACTTTCCTTCCTTTCAGGATGAAACTCTTCCTTTTCACGCAGCAACTGGAGCAGTTCAATCGAGTGTTCGATTGTTCTAACTCCATCTTTGGAAGCATGTAAAATCGCTCCATTTACTTCTACTCGATTAAATGCATAGGTTCGACTTATAGGAATTACGAGACACTCTTTCACAGAAAGAGAATATAACTTATATATTTTTCCACTCTCTAAGCCGTATGTATGGAGGGTTCCAATAATCATTTGCCAATACTCATCAATGGCTTGAACATTTAAAGCATGAATAGAGTCAATAACATACAAATCATGTGAACTTGTGGCAAGCCCCATAATATCCTCACGTAACATGGACTCTGTTAACCGACGTAAAATCCCAAGGCGCCCTTTTGTGAGAGCTGACACATATGGAGATACCATATCAGGGTAATTATTTTTCAAAAAAGTAAGTATTTTTATTTCATCTTGCAACATAAGCCCTTGTCTGAAATTCGTATATTCTGTACGTAAAATATCGGTCTCCAGAAGTTGGTGTATACTTGCCCTCATGACTGAGTCTCTCCTTTCCATTCCATCATAGGATTCGGAACCTCTATAAATGAATAGTCAGTAATATCTCCTCGCAGTCGCATCGTCGTAAGAGCCTTTAGGTTAATCATAGGTTGAAAAAGAGCCTGTTCATCGGCTATAGCTTGTTCTGCAATAGATGGGTCTTTTTTAAGTTCTTCAAACACAACTTTACATACGGCAACTACCTGCTTCCAAAGCTTCTCTTCATCGATTCCTAGAGCACGAACAATGCATGTGATCAATTCAGCAAAATGGTTTTGCATAACCGAGTATGAAATAATATTTCTTAATTCAACTACCTTATCTGTTACAATGGAGGATCTAGGATAAAACTCTGCTTGAAATCCTTGTTTTTGCAATCTTTCTGGTAAAATTCGTGCACCCCCGAAGTCTCTCAAAAGAATACGCACTAACTCTCCATTCCGAAAAACAGAGACACTATTTTGCATGTGACCTTCTAAACTAATTCCATATCGTACCATCAGGGTTAAAAAGCCCGGTAACGATGCTTGCGCATATCTTTGAATAAATAAAACTGCCGCCTCTCTGACATCAGATAAACCATAGTAACCAGCTAACTCCTCAATTAATTCAATTGCTATAGGTTTGCCACTTATTGGTGACTCTGCTATTAGCGCTGCGGCAGCCATTGGAATTTCTTTTTCGTTTTTAACATAGTTCTCCGGATTCTCCCGCATAATTGATGCCAAATTAGCCTGTAGTGTCCAGCGCTCCTCCTCCGACAATGTTGGTTTTATTGGTTGGAAATAAACACCTGCACGTTCTTGAAGAACAACAAAGCTTCCCCAAAAGTGATTTTCCCTTTCTTGAATGTTACCTAATATTTTTGAAAGGATTGGCCCATTTACCACAGAATTAGGTGATACAATACGTACAGCACTAGTGGTTTGTATATTGACGGCTGTTTTTATATGATGCCTTCCCTGTCCAAGTTTTTGGAGGGGAGCTAACGAACGAAAAGAAACTAATGACTGTGTCGCAATACGGAAGTCTGAAATAGGAACTATGATTTTCTGTTCGATTTCTTTTTTGTATAGGGAGTATACGGCATGATCAAACTGCCACGGATGTACAGGAATCAATTCGAAATGGGCAGGATTTAATCCCTGATTATGTAATGTATTTTCAACAAATGATTGTAAGCCTTCATACTCTTGATATAGACGAGTGGTTACGGTGTAGTCATCAATGGAAGTGGTTTGACAGTAATCTTTTAGAACCGCCACAACAGCTACTTCTGGAGTGGCACCCCATTCTGGTGAATACCGGATGACATCTGCTACATCAAGACCAAACTTTGTCTTTGCCCCAGGGTGTAAAGAATGACCTTCTACGACCCATTGTTCATAAAAAGCCAATGGACTAAATTTCTCATTGTCCTTACTCTGTTTAATCACCCAGTCGAGTGAGGTCTGTATATTTATTGATTTGGCAATTGTAATTAAGTCCCTTTTTCTTCGGGCAGCACCTACCAGTGCTAAGGTTAGATTGGCCACTCCATTTTGAATCTCCATTTTAAATCGTTGAAATTGCTCTTCCGGTACTTCGTTTAATAATCCTTCTTGCCTCAGCAACTCTAGAAGTTCAACAGGATGTGTAAGTACTCTAGAATACTCATGACCATAAACTACAGCATCACCCCCCACATCGAATCTTCCAAGTGAATGTCGCTTCTTAACTTCAACTTGCAGTATTTTTCCACTAGACAGCTGAATGCAGATACTTGTCCCATCTCCTTCTATCCATGAGACTCTCTCTTCTTCAATTAGCTTTTCTCGTATAAGTGCCTGAAATAGACGTTGAAAGATCCCCCTTCGTCCTGCCTCTAGATTTGCCAGGAACGATTCTTCCAAAACAGGCTCTTTACTCCTGATGTAAGCTAACGTTTTTAACTCTTCCACATCAAAATCCTCTTTTTCGATTACTCGAGTGCATTCGATTTGTATTGAACCCATTTCTCCACATCCTTTACCAAAAACTTTTTTAAACCACCTTTATGACAATGATAATCATTATCATTATATTGTACGAATATTATAATAAGTGATAATGATTATCATTGTCATCTAACTAAAGTACTAAAAATATTGGATGATTTTTAGAAGAAACTTTATAAGAGGCCTACACCGTTTAATTATTAATAGAATAAAATTTTATGATTAAAGTTATAAAAAAAACTGCACCCAAATTGATAGTATGTTTAACAATTGAGTGCAGTTATATAAATAATGGTTTTTTGGCAGCCCGAATGCTTAAAATATAGAACTAATTCTATGTTTTAAAAGATTTAAACATGATGATACCTCAAAAAAATCTACGATTGAATGCATACTAGCTTATTTTTCTTCTTTTTACTTTGAATTTTGATTTAACCTTCTTGAGAACATACTTCTCCATTCATACGGCCCCTTTGTAAATATATCTTCCTTTTCCGTGTGGAATACAAAGTGGAGTTCCAAACAATGGGTCAAAGGTAATTTCACAATCCATACCAAATACACTCTTAACTAGTTTACGATTAATAACATTTTCCGGCTTTCCCTGTGCAAAGATTTTTTGGTCTTTGATTGCAACAATATTATGGGCATAACGACATGCCAAATTTAAATCATGAAGAACCATGACAATCGTTCTTTGTTCATTTTCATTTAAATCAAATAACAAATCCAATATTTCAATTTGATGTGTCATATCAAGGTATGTTGTCGGTTCATCAAGCAGGATAATATCCGTATCCTGTGCTAATGTCATTGCAATCCATGCTCTTTGACGTTGCCCGCCAGATAAGGAATCAACAGCCCGATCCTTTAAATCTTCTATTCCTGTCGCAGCTAATGCCCTGTTTACTTTCTTCTCATCTTCCTTTGCCCACTGCTTTAGCCATGTTTGATGGGGATAGCGCCCTTGCTTAACTAGCTGTAGAACACTGAGACCTTCGGGTGCAACGGATGACTGAGGAAGAATAGCCATTTGCTTGGCAACCTCCTTCGTTGACATTTTTGCAATTGCATTTCCTTCTAATAAAACAGCCCCTGCTTTCGGTTTTAATAAGCGTGCTATTGAGCGAAGAAGCGTAGACTTTCCACAGCCATTTCCGCCAATAAAAACGGTAATTTCACCTTTTGGAATGTTAAGATTTAACTCATCAATAATGATGGTATCTCCATATGAAAGAGTTAGACCTTTCGTTTCAATTGCCTGTGCCATTGGATTCACTCCTTTTTGCAATTTTATATTCTACTTTTCTATGAATTCCGAGTTTTAAACAATAAGTATATAAAATAAGGTGCTCCGATTGCCGAGGTAAATACCCCTGCAGGAATTTCTAATGGAGAAAATAACGTTCTACCAACCAAGTCCGCCAGCATAACAAGAATGCCTCCGATTAATGCTGAAACAGGTAACAAAGCACCAAAAGAAGAGCCTACAAGTCTTCTTGCCATATGCGGTGCCATTAATCCAACGAACCCAATCCCCCCGGCAAAAGCAACAGAACTTCCTATGAGCGCCGTACTGATCATCATGAGGAAAAAACGCTGTCGTTGAACATGACTCCCTACCCCAGTCGCAATCTCATCACCAAGTTCTTGTACATTCATGTTTCTTACCATCATCAAAGCGACCGTGACAAGAATGACCGTACAAGGAAGCAAAATACTAACATGATCCCAAGTGGACCCATGTACAGTTCCGGTAATCCAAATATTTGCCTGACTTGCCCGATAAATCGGACCTAAAATCATCATTAAAGTCGTGAGGGCTTGCATAAGCGCTGATATCCCAATCCCTATTAATACAAGGCGTATAGGTGCTATTCCATTTTTCCATGCTAACAAATAAACTAGGATCGCAATGACACCAGCACCTATAAAGGCAGCTAATGGCATCCATTTAATACTTACGGTTAAAGCGTTATTCTCATCACTGAAAAAGGCCAAAAACCCAACAACAGCTACTGCTGCCCCGCCAGTAATTCCTAAAATATCAGGAGAGGCTAACGGGTTTCGAATCATTCCTTGCAAGATTCCACCTGCAACAGCCAATGAAATCCCTACCATAAGTGCAATAATAATTCTTGGTAAGCGAAAGGACGTTACAACGAGTTGTTCCATCTCCGTACCCCCACCAAAAAAGACTAGTAAAACCGTGAGAGGGCTAATGTTCATCTCACCAATTCCCGTACTGATAATAAAAATGAATGCAGCCACCATGACCATAATGGTTAATACTTTTGCGGCCCGTTTATCCAAAAGAAAGGAGATTTTTCCTTTAAACCATCTGACACTTTTATAAGGACTCATTTTGAATTAAACCCCTTTCTTGCAATATAGATAAAGAATGGCGTACCAATAATGGCCGTCATAACTCCTACAGGAACTTCCTCCGGCATGATCACATAGCGTGCCAAAATATCCGCCGCTAGTAGAAGAATGCCCCCGAGCAGACCTGAAAATGGAATGACCCAGCGATGGTCGATTCCTATAATTGATCGTGCGATGTGTGGAACTACAATTCCGATAAATCCAATCGGTCCAGCAATGGCTACCGAACCACCTGATAAAAGAATAATGACTATTGCTGCTCCTATTTTTAGAAATCCTGTATATAGTCCTAATCCCTTTGCTACATCCTCCCCCATTGATAAAACATTCATCTTAGAAGAGAGAATTATCGCTCCTATCCAACCAACTAGTAAATAGGGCAGTACGGAAGTTAATATTTCGAGCTTCCTGCCCTGAACAGACCCTGCTAACCAAAACAAAACCTGCTCAAGGGCCACTTCATCTATTACGAGAAATCCCTGGGTAAAAGCTGAAAACATAGCAGCCATCGCAGCCCCCGCCAGTGTAAGCTTGATCGGTGTCAACCCTTCTCTTCCAACAGAGCCTATTAGATAAACTCCAATGGCGGCAAAGGCTGCACCTAAAAACGCTACCCATGTGATAGCTTGCAGATTTCCCATCGAGAATACAGTCACCCCGATGACAACAGCGAAACCCGCACCAGCATTTACACCAAAGATATCCGGAGATGCAAGAGGATTTTTCGTTAATGTTTGCATAAGTACACCCGCAATAGCTAAACTGCTACCTACAGCTGCAGCTATGAGCGCCCTAGGTAATCGAACAGTTGTGATAACGAGGTGTTCGTTTGTTCCATTATTACTTTGAAAAGCATCCCATGCTATTTTCCAATTTGTATCTGTGTAACCATATACAATGCTGGCACACATTAACAATATTAATAAGATAATTGTTATGAAAAGAGCTATTAATCTCTGTCTATTATTCTTTAAAAACATATCTATTACCCTTCCGATACTATTTATTTAATTAATAAATTTAGTCTATTTTAAATACTATAAATCTGTCAATGATAATGATAATTATTTTCATTTAGTTATTGACAGAAGATATGGAATCGTTTTAATATATCTAGTAACTGAAAATGATAATCATTTACACTTATACTTAGGGGGAGAATACAAAAATGAAATCTATGAGAACCATATTATCCATTCTATCCATCATGCTGATCTTTATCTTAGCTGCATGCGGAGGCAATGATAAAGTGAACAATGCCGAAGAGAAAGGGAACAGTCCTAAAACAGAAGATACAAGCTATACAGTTGAGCATGCCATGGGCACAACGACAATCGAAAAAACACCTGAAAAAGTCGTCATTCTAACAAATGAAGGAACGGAAGCCCTTTTAGCTCTTGGTGTCACGCCTGTTGGTGCTGTCCAATCTTTTACAGGAGATCCTTGGTATGATCATATTGCCGATGAAATGAAAGACGTTGAGGTAGTTGGATTAGAAAGTGAAGTAAATGTAGAAGCCATTGCTGCCTTGCAGCCAGACTTAATTATTGGAAATAAAATGCGTCAAGAAGCTATTTACGAGCAGCTAAGCGCTATTGCTCCTACTGTATTTGCAGAAGACTTACGAGGCAATTGGAAACACAACTTTGAACTTTATGCAAAAGCACTTAATAAAGAAGACAAAGGAAAAGAAGTAATAGAGGAATACGATGCTCGTATCGCCAATCTAAAAGAACAACTTGGGGATAAATTAAATATGACGATCTCTATGGTTCGCTTTATGGCAGGAGATGTTCGTATTTATCAAAAAGATTCTTTTTCTGGAGTAATTCTAGATCAGCTTGGATTTGCTAGACCAGAAAGTCAAAATGTAGACGAGTTTGCGATAAAAGGAGCTACGAAAGAACAAATTCCTCTAATGGATGGAGATATTCTCTTCTACTTTACATATGAAACTGGGGATGGTACTGCTTCTCAGCTTGAAAAAGAATGGTTAGAGGACCCTATATTCCAAAACCTTGAAGTAGCAAAAAAAGGCGAAGTACACAAAGTAGATGACGTCATTTGGAATACAGCAGGCGGTATAAAAGCTGCCCACTTAATGTTAGATGACATTGAAAAAATATTTCTAAAGTAAGAGGATAAATACCTTAAGTAAAATATGGAAAAAGAAGCATCGATTCCTTACACTAGTGGATCGATGCTTTTAATTATTTTTTATAAATTTCCTGTTATTAGTTCATATGGTAATGAAGCTCTAACTTCTTTACCATATTTTATTGAAGCAATTGTTATTCAAAATGAATTGGAATCATTTTTAAACACTATACTTACATATTTTAATAGTTTACATAATAATTTATTGTTATTATAAGGGATTTCGGAAGAAAACATATTATTGCTTTTTACACGCGGTTTAATTATACACATCTTTACTCAACACCTTAACTTGCAAAACGAAACAATACCTTAATAATAGTTGGTATATTCTTCTCTCATCATAAATAATATTTTAAAGAAAAAGAAGATAGAATCGATGTAAACTAGATTACTACAACCAATCATCACCTGGCTATAGCCTGACAGGCTAGACGAAATCTTCTATGTATTAAGTCGTTTAATTTCTTCTCCTCAAGATAATTTGCTGGTTGGAGATAAGTGCTCCCATTCAATAATTCCACCCTACATTTACCGCAGGTGCCCTTTTTACATTTATAATCTAAAAATACATTTTGTTCGAGGGCTGCATCTAATATAGATTGGCCTTTTTTCACTTCTACTTGAAAATAACGTTGATTTTGTTTAATTTCTAATACCCTATTTGGTTGATTGACAGGCAGTTTATTCATATAAATAGGTTGATCTATCGTAATCGTTTGCTTCATGTGATTATACTTTAAGGAGCCTATTGTTAATTTTTTCATCAATTGTATCCCCTTTTAAAAAACAAATTTTTTGAATATTTTATTGAAAATTATCTTGACCGCCCGCCTATTTGCTTTGTATAATGATGATAATGATAATTGTTCTCAATGATTTTTTCCTTCTAACTACAAAGGAGGCTACAACATGAAACATCAAATCAAAGGTCTTAAGGATATCCATAAATTACTAATCAACGAAAGAACAATTGGCGGTGCGATTGAAGTAAACACCCTCCGCCTTTGCACTGGAGAAGTTTATCCAAATGCTGTAATCACCCATATCGATTTATTAGGATCTTCTATTTATTCAATCGGATTCATGACAGAAGATCATCAAAACATTATTATTAATATCTCTGAACTTAGTTTACTACTAGAACCTAAACATAAAAAAATAGTTGAATTAAACAATAAAGCATACAAAAAAACTAAAACTGAACAAAAAATAAAATACTTAAAAAGATTATTTGAAGTCAATAAAGACAGCTTCAATTCAATCTTCCATGATGAGGCAAAATTGATCATTGAAGATATTGGCCTCCATGCAGCCACAAAAGAAATAAATACCGGACTGATCTACTCGGAAAATAAAATCTTTTCCATTGCTTAATTTAAACAGCAGGATGATATCATTCTACTGTTTTAACCGAATTTAGCAGCAATTTATTCAGAGAAATCTTCTAATGTACAGATAGCTGTAGGACGTTTAACTCTCGGAACAATAGTTTCGTAAACACGGAAATAATAATTCATATTATCTTGATCCAAAAATGTCGTGTCAAAATCACTGGCTATAGCCAAATCTATATTTTGTTTCCCTGCATCTAGCACAACACCTACCTGTACCGCTTTTTATCATTGGGGATTGAAAAACGCCGGCTGTCATCAATTCTCGAATATGTTCAATCTCCAATACGTGCGTTCCTTGATGAACACGGTGTACGAGTGCATACAATTCAGGAGACAGAACAAGAGCATACGGTCCTGTATGACCCATTCTTAGGAGTTTATTTCTAGCTTCAACTACATCACTAAAAGCATTTCCAGATTCCATCCAATCACTGCGGATATGTGATAATTTACCTTTCACATTCATGATTCCCTGGATATCAAATTCCTTTGATCCGTTAAAAATGAGATCATCCTCTAATAAGGCACACTGCTGAGCCGCATTGGCTGAAGCTGAGAAGTCAATTGGATTGCCAAGCGTTTTAGCTTGCTGAATATCCCGCCAATATAAAATGAAATCTTTATATAACATAGGAATTGTAAGGGTTACTCTCTTTGAGGGTACAGATAGTCCTAAGTCTTCACCATGAAAACTGATGGCTCCTCGTTCAGGATTTTCATATATATCATTTGTCACTGATTGAACCCCTTCGCCAAGTGGTCCATATATGTCTATAAATCTTCTACCAATGAGCTGCTTTTTTACACTCTCAAACACAGTTAGATCGAGTTCCTGCCATTCCTCTCTTGTTAAGGAAGACTCAGGAAATTGAGCCGATTTATCCATAATTATCACTTCTCCCTTTATTTTATCTTTGTTTTAGACTGCCAACGGTTAACGTTTTTCTCAAAGTTTGTTTTGATTGATTACGCTCATGTGAATGATCATGTGAATAAGCCTCAATTTTTACATTCGAACTCTTTCCTTCTTTTTCATCGGTTGGAATAGATGTATCCAATTGAATACCACCTTGAAATTCTTGATTCAATTTTTCCAAGATAGTTTTCATTTGTTGATAATCATCATAAGTAAAGTCCCTTAATGTTTGGATTTTTCCTTCAAGTTCGGTTCCTTTAAATTGAAAAAGAGATAAATCTAAGTGTTCTAAAAAATTATGTAGGCCAAACTTCTCTAAACTTATGTCTTGTAAAAGGTGTATAAATTCAAGCTGGTTACTAGCTATACTATGTTCATCTTTTAGGAATGCTTGAATCTTTGGTAGCAAAATATCCAAACGATCGGAACGATGTTCTTCTTCTTCATAAATATGATGCCAATAAAGGCGCTCGTGGTCATCCTTCGCATTTTCAATGACCGGTGTTATAATCTCCATAAATTCCATTAATGCATTTTTTGTTCGATTAAAAATGGTATCTATTTCCTTAAAAGTCACTTCCATGCTATTCCCCCCTTTAAATATTCATTACCTCATTTATATCCATTTATTGGAGTTAATAAACGCATTCTAGTATTAAAGGATTCTTTTAAATAGAATATTCATAATGTTATACCCATAATTTATGAGGTATTTCAAACCATTATTATTTTCAATACCATTAATAACTTTAGGTTATTCTAAAAATTATCCCTAGTCATCTTACGGAATAATAATCATTGATGGATCCAGGGCTGCTTTCTCTTAGCCCCTTAATAATGTTAGACCCGATCAGCCCTGTATTTGCACTAGCTTTTATGGGAATCAACTGGATCCTTACTGAACTTTAACTGTACTATTAAATAAAAATATTAAGATTGCAAAAGACTTATAAACTTCTTTACTAGCTCTTCTTTAAACCTTTTTACCTTAAAATAATTAACTATGAGAAAGCCGGTAGCCAATTAAAAAAACCATAGTAACTCTCTAGAGAGGTTACTATGGGTGATGGTTGTCCTTTAATATTCTGTTGTATCTACTTCAATCCACTTGGTCTTTTCTGTAAAAGAAATTCTCTTTCCCTCCCGTTGAGGCATGTCTGGATAACCGATGTAAATAAAGCCCAACACCTCATCCCTTTCTCTTAATCCAAATAATTGTTTCATTTTTGCATGGTAGGCAGGCTTTCCTGTACGCCAAACAGCACCAAGTCCGAGAGCATGAGCAGCTAAAAGCATATTTTGAATTGCAGCATTAACTGCCCCTACCTCTTCTATCTCTATGACTTTCGGGTTATCAGAAGGAGTTACTGCTACTGTAATGATAACAGGGGCCCGAAATGGTTTTTCCTCCTCTTTTTTTAACTTCTCTTGATTTTCCTCTGTCTCTGGATCAACCATATTCTCTTTTGCAATTTCAGCTAATGTTCTACCTAAAGGGCGTCTCCCTTCTCCAGTTAAGACAAAAAATTTCCAAGGTTCTGTATGATGATGATTCGGAGCCCAAATAGCCGCTTCCAGTAATTTTTCAACTTTTTCTTTTTCGATTGGATCTGGTTTCACCTTTCCGATTGTTCTTCTCTTGAATATTGCCTCAAATAAATCCATGTTAAAGCCACCTTTCTTTTTCACACATTCGTAACTCTCATTGTGTTTTCTTACATTATACAACCTACTTAGAACTGCTTAATGAAGAGATATATGATCATATGATCTTCCGTTTCTTAAAAAATACATCACCCTAGTCAATTCACAAACCGTCCCAAAGATAAATTATAGAACGGAAAAGTCATTATTATCTTCTTTCCCATTATCGGTATCATATTAAACCAATGCTATTTTGACCTCTTAATAAAATCACTGGATACTGTTTATTATACGATCAGTGTAAAAATTCATTGTTTGGTCTAGTATTCTCTATAAAATTGTTTTGACCACCTTTACATTTGTGTGTAAAAGAACAACTCCTACATTCTGTCAGTGAATTTGTTTTTGAATAGTCATTAGGATGTTGTAGCAGGTTCTTCATATCCTTTAGATACATAATTCCTTGTGTAACATTGTTCATTGTCGGTGAAAAAGTATATTTTTCACCTTCCAATAGAGTGATAATTTCAATTCTGTCAGGAAGCTTACCAAATGCTTCACTTGAGAAGACAACCATTAAGTGATTATATAGTTGGATCATTTCTTCGTCTGCTTCTACAAGGAACTTTTTTACAGTAAAGGAATGGGTTGACCATTCTGCTAATTCAAATGTTAATGAAAGCTGAGTTTCCAATTCTTCAATGTAAGTATTCAATTTTTGTTTTAAAAATAATGGGGGCTTCTGTTCTTGCCTCGGCGATAAAAATTGAAGTAAGTGATCTGTTGTCTTTGCTAAGATCATGTAGTAGTCTACCTTCGATTCGAATAACTGTAGACTCACGTTCTTCCAAGACCTATCGATCAATTTTAATAAATTTAATTTGTGTTGTGCATTCGGTGGAAGTTGATAAAAGCGTTGGACCACCTGATTAATGATCAGTTGGACCGCCTGTCTCCATTTTACTTGGTTGGAATTTATCGATAAAATATGTTGATAATAAAATTTATAAGGACACCGTAGAAAAGACTCTAAGTGATAATCAGTCATCGTTTTCACAGAAATTACTGGATGGCTACTTGTCATTTCGTTAATCCTCCTTTTTCTTTAACGAATCGGTGACTTTAAGGCTTTTCTATCAAAATGTCTACTGCTGCACCGATTTGTGGATAAGCTGAATCACACAACCCGTTTGCGGTTGCCTTTCTTCCAGTTAAATGAATGCTCTCCATTTCATCATAAAAATCTAATAAGGTTCACCATCTCCCATGTATAAGCTCCTAACAAAATCCCATCATAATCTTCTAATTTACCGCTTTTGATACATCCATAAGGCCGTTACTTATAAGTCCAGTCCTCTCTTTCCTTTTTGCACACCATCCAAAACGGCTTCTGTCATGATTTCTGTATTACCACTCAAGCTAATATATTAAAATTAGGTTTTCCATTGATTCCCATACAAAATAGAATTATTCTTACTTTAATTTAAAAGACTAATAGCTATAGAACCCCTTTAAGCGCTTTATAAATAGAACACCAAGACCGCTTTGCATAGTAAATTGGAATCGATCGATTTTTGGCTCGCTTCTTTATAACCGAAGACAAATTATGGTTTACGTAATCCGTTAATATAAGAATGTAACTTATATTTTCTGGTAAATCTTTTTTAACCATTTGTACCTTTCTTCCGTTAATATGTAAAACTTCATCAAATCCTACAGTTGATAATTTATCTGGAATAACACCTAAATGATCTGCCCCTACGATAAGTAACGAACCCACCAATATTCCCTCCTTGCCTAAAATAGTTAATTTTCAGTCATTTCTATGTCATCAACCCCACAACATATACAATGATAGTTGCTATAATGCTCCTTAATAACATCCATCTCATCAGTAAAGCCACACCAATCACAAATTATAATTTTAATCATTTCCTTCCCTCCGCGTATATTTTCGTATTATCAAATACTTTATATAGAAAATTCTATACTTTATAATAGAGGGCTTTTGTTCTTAATTATCCAAATATAAATAATAGTCATTATCCATTAACATAATAAATGATAATGATTATCATTGTCAATGGTATTGAAGTATTTTAATAAAAAAAGTTGGTAATACCTTTCTGGATAGCGCATTCTAAATTAAAAATAAAAATAGGGAGATTGCTCTCCCTCTCTAGTTCAAATATATCCCTTTTCTTTCATGCTGTAATATTCAGCCTCTGCATTAACAATGACGTGATCCAATACATCAATCCCTAGGATCTTTCCGCATTCTACTAATCTTTTAGTTACATCTATATCTTCTCTGCTTGGATATGTATCCCCACTTGGATGTTGATGGCTTAAAATAATGGATGCGGAGTTATTTAAGATTGCAGACTCAAACACTTCTCTTGGAATAACTAAGCTCACATTTAATCCCCCAACATGGCAACGGTGAACGGCAACTACTTTATTTTTGGTATTCAGACACATCACAAAAAATACCTCTCTGTCCTCATCGCCAATAAACTCTGCTGCAATTTTTGCCGCATCCTCCGGTGAACGAATGATAAACCTTTCGTCCCCTTCTACCTCTTTGATTACCTGTTTGATTTTTAAAATTTCATAAATTGTTTTCATCTTTTCCTCTCTCCTTTCTTTGTTCGGGAGAGACTGAACAATTCGCGCAAACAGTGAGAAGGGTTCGCTAACGAAGAAGCGAACTTGCCAGAGAGGGGTAGACAAAGCCCAAGACCCACGGGCTTTGTCGTTAGAAATCGAGTGAAGCCCAATGACTTAGTTAGAGTTAGCTTGCGTTTTTTTGCAAGGTTACTCTAATTTAGCCTACTTGGCTTTGCCGATTTCTTTCCCCGATTGCCCGCCCTTCTCACTGTCATAAGCGAAATTGTTACAATGAGGAGAACGAAGGAAGGAGATAATCCACCACACCCCCGGCGGCTAGGAACAGACCGCAAGGGATGTAGACGCCTAACGGCAAAGGGCTCGATGCCCTAAAGCCGTTATAATAAAGCAAATAATTCTAAACCTGCCTTAAGCAGATTTAGAATTAGAAAGCGAACTGTATTAAGGCGAAGCCGTATACAGTCGGGTTTATGGGGGTTCAATGCTCCTATAAACCCGTCTTCCTTGCCTTTGATCTTAAAGGTTTTCGTCTCGTTCGGTATGGCGACTTGCCGTAAATGGACAGGAACCTACGGAATGTAGGCGTTAGCCGTACAGACCGTGGTTATCGGCCCATTTAATACCGAAGCGACACGTACAGAATGAAAGAAAGCGTCCTTTGCTTTCTGATCAATCTGTAGTGCTGCCGCCCAAATATGTCGATTCTTTTCCTATGTACCGGACTTAATGACCTTGTGCATTGTCCGAATGAAACGTGCTACCTCCCTACGGTTAGTAAACTTTACCTCCCTAATCTTGTAATCTATAAAACAAGCACGCTTATTTGGATCGTATGTAAGCCGATAAAATGATAACGAAATATCCCTTCGCCCATTTTTGGGGCTAGTAATTAAAATCGACTCTGAATAGTTGTAAGCATACATCAAATTTATTTCGATTTGATTGTCCGCGAGAAAATCGTTTTTTAACATAAGGGGCACTTTTTGGTTCACAGCTTCAACTCCTAAGATTTTAACTTAATCGTACTATGGAAACGTTTTCACTATACGTTACATATATGATAGACCTGTTAAATATCTCCAGCCTTTCCGTTATACCTTTGCTTATTTGTTATCTCCCTCTGTTACTCGAATAAATGTTCCTCGCTTGGCTCAACTTTATTAAGGCTTTCTAGCCTTCGTTTCCCCGAGGTGCTAGAAATATATCGATCGTTTTATCGAAATTCAGTCCAATGGCTGCGTCCTTTATCCCCTGGCTACTATCAATCTATATATGGGAATATCGTCAGGAAAATGCGGATTACAATGATAAGGAAGAAAAATATACAGGATTTTATACAAGTCAAACGGTGCGAACTAATCCGGATGCCCTCCTAAATCTTGATCCAGCAACCATGTATAAAATTGAGTATATCAAAATCATTTTCAAAGGATTCAAAATCCTAGTTTAATAGGGTTTTGAATCGTTAATACTACGCAAAAACAAGCTTTTACGTAGTAATTTTGTATAAATATAAAAGACTGTCATAGCTGGCTAGACAGTCTATACAATTTTTTTAAGGGAAGCCATTTCAACCGTTGCACTAGAATTCTCCAACACTTTGACGCGTTCTCCTAATCCGACTTCTTCAAAATATTTCCTGACATTTTCATATGACATTGTTCTTCCTCCTTATATTTGACATACTCTTGTTTATGTAGTGGTAGCTTTTTTATTATTCTATTATAGCATTTGCGATTGTCATGCCTTATGATAAACTTCTGAGCAAAATTAGGTGATACCTTTGCAATTTATTTGGTGATTAGAGAGTTCAAATTAATAAACTTAGCTTAATAAAAAGGAGGGTATTGTATGGAGAATTTTTATCTATTTGTCCTTATGTCTATTTTTTTCGTTATTTTACCTGGTCCCGATATTGCAATCATTACAAAAAATACTATTACGTCTGGGAAAGTAGGGGGTCTTAAAACGGTTTTAGGTGTTTGTTGTGCCCTTCTTATCCATACTTCTGCTGCTATATTAGGACTTTCAGCCATCATTTTGAAATCTGCGTTATTGTTTTCTGTCATCAAATATGTGGGCGCTATTTACTTAATTTATCTGGGTGTTAAGACAATATGGGCTTTGAAGAAAAAGGAAGAAGCTGCAAGCGTTGAGATGAACACAAGAGGCAAGTTTGCAAGCTCATCTTGTTTTAAACAGGGATTCTTAACAAGTATCCTAAACCCCAAGGTTGCTCTTCTTTTCTTAACCTTTTTCCCTCAATTCGTTGCCCCTGAAAGTAAGACATTTTTGTCGTTTCTTATAATGGGTACCACCTATACAATTATGACTGCCATGTGGTCGATCGTTTATGTCTATTTAATTAATTATATTAGTGCTTTTATGAAGAAGCCTAAAACACAAAATATTATTGAAGGTATCACAGGAACAATACTGGTCGTTTTGGTATAAAACTATTTCTTGAAAAGGCTCATAATTAGATAATTTTTATGTATTAGGTAAGACCCTTGATTTCCCTAAATCGAAGGGTCTTAATTACGTAAAAGTCCCATTTACGTAGTAATGGTTGTATAAATATAAACAGCCTCATTTCTCCTTTGATACCAAGAAATGAGGCTGTTTGATTGCTATTGAACATAATTAATTGCTCTTCTTTAATTCCCCTTGTATTAAATACTTTAACATTGGAGGTGCAATCAAGGTTGTAACGATAATTACAATAATCACTGAAGTGAAATATTCTGGAAGCAATAAAGCTTCTTGCAGTCCAGTTGCTGCGATAATTAAGGCTACTTCTCCTCTTGATACCATCCCAGCTCCTATAATAAATGAGGAACGTGAAGAAAAGCCTGTAAACTTTGCTCCTAGCGCACCACCTAATAATTTCGAGAGAACAGCAAGGATCGATAAAGCAACAATAAACAGGATTTGATTTCCGATTCCATCAAAAGAAACATTTAATCCGATACTGACAAAAAATACTGGAACAAAAACAGCATAAGCAATAGGCTCTATTTTACTTTCAACTTTATGTTTAAACTCTGTCTGAGAGATAGCTAATCCTGCTGCGAAAGCTCCAATAATGCCTGCCATTCCTAACCAATCCGCAAAATAAACAAAAACGAAACAGATCACTAATGCTATGGAAACAACAGGTTCTGTTACTTTTAGTTTAGAAAGTGACTTCATTAAAAAAGGAACTAGGAATATTCCAGCTAAGAAAACACCAATAAAGAACAAGATTTTTTTACCAACTAGTAGTCCAATTGAAATGTCTTCACCTGTTCCAAGAAAGCTGATCATAACAGCTAATAACACCACTACTAGTACATCATCAACTACAGCTGCACCAAGTATCGTGCTTCCCTCTGGGGAATTTAGCTTCTTCATATCCTTTAACACTTGAACTGTAATACTGACCGAAGTTGCAGACAAAAGAACACCAATAAATAATGAGTAAGTAGTGCCTAGTCCGAACAACTCTCCTATACCAAATCCACCAATAAGTGGAAGGATAATTCCTAAAACAGCTACAGCAAATGCTGATTTCCAATTCTTTTTTAATTGTTCTAAATCTGTCTCTAATCCAGCTAAGAACATTAACAAAAGAACACCAATCTCAGAAAAATAATAAATAAATTCATTATGATTGACCCAACCTAGAACTGCCGGACCAAGTATGATACCAATGATAAGTTTACCTAATACAGACGGTTGTCCTAATCGGACAGATATGTCCCCTGCTATTTTTGTTAGAAAAAGAATTAAAACCAAATATAAAATAAACTCCATTACAACATTCCTTTACCATATCTTATTTGCCGGCACAAACAAGATTAAAACACAAAAACAACGATGTCAATATAGCTTTTAAACCCCTTATAACACTGTTTATTCACCTCGGAAAATCATTTTAATCCCTATATGTGACTATTGGGTTAAAATTCGAAATACGGCAAATGAAAAGCTATAATTAGGTTTTGTTTTAAGTTATAAAAATTCAATTTTTTTAAATTTACAATATATTTTATTACCCAATATAAAAAATCAACCAATATTACGTAAAAGTCCGATTTTACGTAGTAATTGTTTATTTTTGCTCTTTACTGTTGTAAATCCGCATTATCCTAACTCTAACTCTATATTATATAAAAAAATAGTCACCCAGATTTCTCTGACTGATCATAAGCTAATCCCGATCTTTACTAAAGATAATCAAATAAAAAAGCCTATCCGCATAAATGATAGAATTAAGAAATATATTCAACGAAAGAGGGAATTCTCAACAACCCGGCTTTAGTATAGTTCCTAAATTTAACCCGACACTTAATTTTCGGAGCTAGAAAGATAAACTTCTTATCTTCCTCTACAATGTAATCTCGATATTGCTCGTAAAATTCTTCCCTAGCATCCGGCCCCATAAACTCCATAACACCGCCGGGCCTCAATTTCCCGTGCTCTTCGACTGCTAGTAGCAGACCGAATTTGTCTTTTCTTAATCCGGTGACAAGAACATCCGCATATTGATAGTTAATCACCTTCAACCAATCCTGTGAACGAGTTCCAG
Source organism: Niallia sp. XMNu-256 (assembly GCF_036670015.1). Classification (NCBI taxonomy): domain Bacteria; kingdom Bacillati; phylum Bacillota; class Bacilli; order Caryophanales; family Bacillaceae; genus Niallia; species Niallia sp. XMNu-256. The sequence continues at coordinate 1,669,615 of NZ_CP137636.1, read as the reverse complement.
GTTTATATATGGAATCAGCCTTCTTAAGAACAATTCCCTCAAGACTGTTTTTCTGTAAGAGATCAAAATACGCTTCTCCATTTCCGTATAGCCATTGAACCTTTACAACAGTTTCCGTAACTTGGAGAACCAAATCGAGTATTTTTTTTCTCTCGACTAACGACAGTCGTATCTTTTCCCCTTCATAGTAGACAATATCAAACACGCAATATTGAATGTTATGTTCGGACCTGCTAGATTGAAACCTCTCCATCATCGCCTCAAAGTCGGGTTTTCCTTGTAAATCCGTTACGATAATCTCACCATCCAGGACAGTTCCATCAGGGATATCTAGCTGTAACAATTCCGGGAATTTAGAAGTAACCTCGTTATGATGTCGTGTGTATAGCCTAATGGTTCCGTTAAACTTAGACAGGATGAGTCTAATTCCATCCAACTTTAATTCTGTTATATATTCATCATCCGTAAATGGACGATCTGATTTTTGTAAAAGCATTGGTGAGACAAACATGCATACCACCTCAAGTTAATTCTAAATCACAAAATAACTCGAAGTATTAGTATTTTATTGCCATTTTAGCAAGCGAGGATAAAAAGTTATTGTATTTTTTGTTTTCTCGCCTCTGGTTTTATTCAAGTATCCTTAACTATTCATTACCAAGAAGGTTTATTTTGTTAGGTTTAAATAAAGGATTCATGTGGATTCTAAAAATAGTCATAGGGAGGTGATTACTTATGCCAAAAGGTAACATTCAATTTTTACCCCTTATTGCTTCTATTGGAATTGGTACTGCCGTCTATAGTATGATGACTGGTCGTGGTGGCCAACTTGAAAAAATGATTCCCTTGGCTGGGATGATGAGTCAATCAAATGGCAAACAACGTTTCAAATAACTACAAATAGTTAAAGTCTTCTCTAATCGAGAAGACTTTAACTATGTATGCCGATAAAACAAAAGAGTTTATTAAATTCAATAAATTCTAAGGTTCCCTCTTGTTCACCTTCCTTACCTTTAAATTTTTATAGGATTTCCCATAAACCATAGTAGTTTGAATCTATCGCAATCTATACCCATTCTCTTTTGGATAAGTACCTAAACTTTTTTCTGTACATATTTCTAAGAACTCGTTATCAATTACCCCCGCAACTAATTCTTCACCGTGACTAAGAGAGTTTTATGATAAGAAACGAGAAGAAGGAAAACCCTTCAGAGTCGCAGTCATTGCATGTGTTAATAAGCCCTTACATTGGATTTACGCCTTACTAAAAAACAGAACTACTTTCCAAGATATAGCTTAAAAACTATATCCAACTAAATACAACAAAACCTTCCAATTACAATATAGAGGAAGGTTATTTATCATGAGTATTTTTAGTATATCACGAGATTATCAATCTATTTATTGAAAAATGTTGACAAACTATTAGCTGGTTTAGTTAAACCTCTCAAGATACCCTTCTAATTTTGGCTTTGCCAGCTATCTGTGGTTTATTTTCCCTTTCTGTTTGATATCTTACTTATAGCTATGATGTTTATAATGCCTATCAGGATTATAGTTACTGTGTAGTTTTTATCTTCTATTCCTATTGCTTCTAGTCCGCCTTTTATAAATAGAAAACAAACTATGTTAACAATTAGATAAACTATATAAAATAACCAACCTAACAAACAGCCACTTGGACTATCAGTGTTTAAAAATGTATTTTTGAATTTATTTTTGAAAGTTGGAAAATTGTTACCTAAATCTCTTGTAGCACTTGTAAAGCTTCTTCATATGAATTAAAGGGACCGGTTCTGCCGTTGTATAGAAATATTTCTTCTTTTTCGTTTATGTAAATGTAAAACTTACTTTGGATTTCTACAATTTTAAATACATAGGTACAGTCCGAATTAGGGAATTTTACTTTACTTTTAAACCAAATTTTATCGTAATGAACTGTTTCATATGATTTATTTCTTCCAGTATTTTTACTCATAATATTAACCGTCCTTTGATTCTTCTATTTTTACTATAAGGTATTCGAGTAATTTGTACTATTATATAAAATAAATAACATAAAGATAGTTTGATGCTCTAAACCCTTGATAGTACAGATTTCAAAGCTATTTTTTAGTCCTTTTTTCCGTCCCTTTTTGATTAATTTGTAAATTACTATTGATATAAATCTTTTAGAAAAAGTCTACTACAATTAAAATTAAAATCATAAAACGAAAGGGGTTTAAAATATGGGAGTGATAGCAAGGATTCCACTAGGGGATTTTGAATTTATTTGTTCAGAAGGAGATTATAATTTTCAAGATGTACTTAATGATTTTCCTAACGCTAATGAAATCTTTATCACTACTTACAGCATTACATATAAAGACGAACTTCTTAAACATATAAAGAACGCTAAAGCAAAAGTAACTCTAATTACAAGTGTACCTAATGTTTTTAAGGAAGAACATCGCTCTAAATTATCTAATGAAGAAATTAAAAAAGCACAAAGAAATATTCAAAAATATATGGAGCTTTTTAAAAAAGATAAAGACAATATTGCTCATTATATTAATCTTAATGCTCATCTAAAAATTGTTATGACTGAAAATATAGCTTATATCGGTTCAGGAAATTTCTATGGTAAAGAAAGTATTGAAGCAGGAGTTCTTATAAAGAACCCTGAATATGTAGCGAAAATCTTTAATGAATTAATTCCATTACTAACTAATCATGAGAAGTCAATTGCTATTGATAGTAGGATGATTATGATTGGGGAATATTTTATTAATTTATATACGGACCTAGAGAATACCATTGAATCTATAAAGAAGTTATATGAAGACTTATTTTCTCGTCATACTGAATTGATAGTTCAAGGAGAAGTAAAAGGAGAAGATTATATACAGGCATTTAAGGATGACTTCGAGCTTGATGCTTTGTTTTTAATACATTGCATAGAACATTTAGACGATTTACTTAAAAATCTGTATGATGATGAACATCAAGAAGTGACAGATGTAGATGATTTAGTTTCTTACCTTATACGGTTTGGTTTTGAACCTAAATTCGATGGTGAATATGATGGTTACAACCCCTTTTATGAGAGTCAAAGCATAATTCGAAATATCTTTCAGTTGTTCAAAACTCCTTCTGTTCCTTATTTTGAAATATTCAAAAAGGATACATACAGTTATTTTAGTAGCTTGTTCGAACTACTTGATATGAGGATGAAAGATATAGTAGAGGTAAAGAACTTTCTATTAAAACATATTAATGGACAAAAAGAATTGGAGAATAAATAACGTAGATAACGCTAGGTGTGATTAGCGTGTTATTCCTTATATATAACGAAATAACATAAAAATAAATAAAAAATTGGTTCATGCTTATTTAACGGACGAGAATCGAATCTAAGGCATTTTTATTTGTTTAGGATGAAATCATACAAATCACCACACGCCTGAAGAATGAAAAAGGAACAGGAGGAAAAGCAAGTATTTAATGAAAAACTTGATAAAAACATTCAGGAAAACTTCTGAAAAAACGGCTTCATCTATGAAAGAAATCATGGAAGAGCTAAAAAAATTACGAGAAGAAAATGCGTTCCTTACAGAAAAAAATGAAATTATGTTCAAAATTATCCAGGATGATAAAGAAGCACAATAGAAAAAGGGATTTATAGACCGTTTATTGGATCGCTAATAAAGGAAAACAGGGGAAGATTGATAAAACAATCTTCTCTTTTTAGTGAGATTTAAAAGTGTAATTTGACCAACCTGGACTTTTCTGAATATTTGTGATATAATAATTACAATTAAACAGCTCATATACTGAGCACTTACAAGTGTAACTGCAGCCCCATCTATACCAGTAGCACTAGGCTTACTCCTGTTAGCAATTGTATTAAGAATTATCAGCTTAAAAATAATGACGGGAGAGATGTCCATGAAAAAATTACCTAGTCTTCTAAAACCAAAATTCCTTATATCCGTGTTAACAGAAACAACTTGGACTGGTCTTGCTGGTATCGCTGTAAGTGCTGAGTATATGAGCGAATAAGATAGATAAAAAACGACCTTCATTTGACGGTCGTTTTTTATCTATGTAGTTAATCCCTGTTGACAATAAAGTAAACATATAAAATAGCTTATTTTTTCTTCTTTTCATCGTATCTAACTAAAATAGCAACTAAAATCACAGAAAGCCCAGCTATTGATACAAAATCCATTAATTTGAGCATATCCCATGCATTTAACAGAGCCTCTACGCTGTTACTATTTAAAAAACCAAATGTAATTATTGCAGCTGCAAAAGCTAATAGATAACTTGTCATTGTCTTAAGTGGAGCCAAAGTTGATTTGTGCGTTTCAATCATCGCTTTTTCTTCTTCAAGAAGAGCTTCTAGCGTCTGCTCAGATACAGCAGAGTCAAGGAGTTGATTACAATATTTGATTTTTACTTCATAAGGAAGAAAGGTTGAATCCATAATCTCCTTAATTAAATCAAAAATAATTAACCTAAGGCTGTCCATATCCTCTTGTTTTACACCAAATTTTTTGGCTGTAGATATATGTAGAGCCCAAAAAATATACATATCAGGCAGATTATCCTCTGTTACACATAATTTAAAAGTGTCAAAAACTTCTTTATTCGCTAGCTGAACAGACTGCATATACTGTCTTTTATTTCTAAAAGATTCCCAGCATTTAGTTACTACATATACGAAAAGCCCTGTTATGATACTGACTATCCAAGAATTGGTAAAAAATGCTACTATTGCTGTCCACACTTTAGCCCCCATGGCTTATCCTCCTATGATTACGAAAACTTCTAGATTCATAGTTTTTAATAATCAAACTATACCATATACTCACTTTTCCTTTTACTAATCTCCTTTAATATCAACAAATACTTCCTTCGGACAACATGAAGAACCTCTATGTATATGAAAAGCAGCCAATAAAAAAAGACTGATTTTATCAGTCTTTTTTTGCTTTCCATATATAACTAATGCTTTTTTGAACCCCTCGATAAACATAATCCAATCTTAGAATTTGTTCAGGACTACTTTCGTCATAGAATTCAAAATCAAAACTGTAAGTTCCTGAAGCAAGAATTTCATCTGCAATGCCCTGTAATTCTTCATGTTCCCATATACGAGCACGTAATTCATCAACATGATGTATTCCATTTAATAACATTATCCCTAATCGCTTTAAGTTATACCATTCTACGAGTTTATTTTCCTCTGATACACGTGCTCCAACATAAGGCATATTCCATTCTCCTATTCTATTTTTTAATTATAATTACTATTTCATTGAGTTTGAAGTCCCACTTTAACTTTAGAAAATGGTATTGAGGAAGTAAAAGCAGTAGTAATGTTTACCACTGCTTTTTTGGTTACTAAGAAATCATCTTTTTGTAATTACTTGGAAAAAGACTGTCTATTTGATTAGCCCATCCATCTAGATGAATAAATCGTTGCTTGTACAAGTTGTCAGAAATAATTTCTGCTTTAGTCATCTGAGAAAGGGTTTCCCAATTTCCTTCAAAAACATAAGTTGCATTTCCGTATTCAGCCGTTTCGAAGATATATAGATTTAATTTAGTAAATCCGAAAATAATATATCCTCGATATCCATTCGTTCCGATAGCGTGAAAGTCAGGCTTATACTTTGAAACCGTTTCTAATCTTTCCGTGATAATCGTTTTCTTACCCTTTGATGCTTTTTCCAAAAGTGGAGTGAGTTTTGGTTTAAAATGTTCCCACGGCATACTTCCAACAGGGAGAATATCCCAATCCAATCTCTTAACTTTCGGTATTTCATAGCTTTGCAGATTTTCTTGCAGAATTTCTGCACTTTTGAAAATATACCTTTATAAACAAATTAATCTTTTTCATAAAAAATTCCCTACTGCATAAAGAGTAGGGAACAATATGGTTTTTTTGTTATACGGTGATCCAATGCTCGTTTGGTAACCCAATTATATGTTCCGATTCCCATTTGTCAACAACGTACAGATTTATACATGAGTTGAGACATAGATGAACAGTAGGCTAAATTTATATTACCTAAACCTAGAATAAACCAGAGCTACATCAGACCCATTAATTTTTTTGCATCTTCCTCCATCCCTAATATACATCTCCTCACCATACCAACACGGTTCATCCCCACATGCAATTTCCAGCATCAATACAGTTTTCCCTTTATAATTAATTGGGGTCATTGTTGATGTGATATCAGCCTTAATCTTATCAGGGAGTGCAGAATCATTTATTTTTGTTGTAATGAATGCTATATATTGGTCTAAACTTACACCTTTTAATACAGCCTCTCTCTCAAGACCTACAACACCGTAATCCCCAACTCTTGGAGCAGTGATTCCATCTAAATCTTCTACTCGTATTGTATGGGCTTCACGATCAGTTACACCTATAAAGAGCCATCCTTTTTTTCCTTTTCCGAGATTAGCCATTGCAGTAATATTGTGAATAATTTTTTCAAAACTATTCTCATCAAATAACCTGCTTTTATCATCAAGTGTGTAAAAACCCTGTTTAAAATCATAATAAGGTGGCTCAACCTTTGATAACCGTAGATAATTCTCGAAATCAATTGCTAATAATCCTAAACTTCTAAGTGATTTTGATGATTGTTTGAAGTAATTTTGTATAAGTCCAATGGTCAAATTAATATTTGAAATTCTGTTAGAAATAGAAATACTTTTGGCTGACTTTAACCTAGAGGCAAGTCCCTTTAAACTTTCTAAAATACTTTCAATATTAAATGGCTCCTTATTTTCAACAACCACTAACTGATACATTGCCATAAAAAGTGTGTAAAAAGGTTCTTTTACAGCATTACTACCAGCATTAGGGTTTAAAATATTTTTCAAATAATTTCTTTCTGAAAACCCAAAAGAAATTAAATTATGTATTTTATCCAACACTAATTTAATATCGTTTTTTAAATTTTCTCTACCATAAGTTGCTATGGCTGATTCTATCTCCAATTTCTTTTTATCATTTTGATAATAATTATCAAAGTTTTCCTTACTTGCAGAAAATGGCTCTTTTAAAGCAACAGATAATATAATGTCAGCAATTAGTTGCTCATCCTCACTGTCCCTTACATGAGAAACCCTTAGAATCCCTTGATTACACCAGAATGTTTCATCAGCTGTTACCCCATACCCTAATGCAATATTTTTAGAATCAATACTAATCTCTGGCATCTCGGTTAATGATAATACTTCTTTAGATACATCCCCACGAATTTCAGAACTTAATTCCCTAACCAAATCAGAAAACACAGTAGTTGTACCTGCTTGTCTAACCTCTTGAGGAGATAAATGCTTACCATTGGAATTAATCCGTCCAAATACCTCTATAACTTCTTTTTCTGAACCTTGGAATGTCGATATAGGAAGTTGATACTCTAAAAATGCAGCACATTTTTTTTGATCAAGAAATTTAATTCCTTCTCCTTCAACAGGAGTAAATACTCCATCCTTTGCCAGCGTGTTAGCTGTGGGATGCTGAGTAACATCAAAATAAAAGCCATTAACAGTGAATTCATTTTCAATAAAACTAAATAAGGCGTTTAATCTTTGCATACCATCTATTATTTCGAATGTAGTTTGTCCTTCAAAATTAATACCTTTCTCTGCAAGTAAGATTAACGGAATAGGGTATTGTTGTAGGACGCTATCAATTAGTGCTTCTTTTTCAGCACGGGTCCAAACAAGTTTCCTCTGATATTTCCTATTGACTAATAAACACTTGTTCCGATAAAGCTGATATAAATTCATTACACTCATTCCACGTGGTGTAATATTCATAAGAATAAATCCCCTCTCTATACTGCAATATCTATATTTTATAAGTTAAATTTTACATTATATTTTTTCCAAATTAAACACTATTTGTATAATATTGCCTGTTCGTCATTTTTAAATAATATTTTTCACATTTATATATAGTTTTTTTGCAATTAAAAAAAGATAATTATCAAAAATTAGTAATGTACTTTGTATCCCAATGCTTTTACAATTACAATATTAGACAAAAAACGACAAACTAATTGTTTCATTTTATTTGGAGAGGATTCGATACTAAAAAAATGCCACCCTTCCTAATTATAGGCTAGAAAGAATAGCATTTTTGCTTACTTAAAATTAAGCTGTATAAAATCTCTTGGGCACGAGGAGTGTAGCGGCTTCAACCGCCTTAGTCGCCATTGTTATTGGTGTAATTAATACTGCTGCACTTACTTAAAAATAGAAGTCCACGCTTATTAATAGGCTTACCCTCTTTAATCTTCTCAATGAATATTTCTTTTAGCAAAGTAACATGGTCAGAAGAAAACGATATTTTGTCTTGTCCCTTTTCTTCGAAAAAGTATACAAGGTCGTCCCAAAGATCATTTTCTGCAACAGCTTTCATTGCTAAAACAAACCGATAAATGGATATAGTACATAATTTAGGGTTGGGGTTAAGGACGGAGCGAATCTGGCTTTGTTCCTCTTGAGGATTTTGTTCCTCTTCAGGATGTTGTTCCTCTTCAGGATGTTGTTCCTCTTGAGGATTCAAATTAATTACAAATGGTTTTTGATTATCAAAAGTCGAATTTCCTTTTCCAATATCTAGAAGGTTTGGAGTTTGTTTAGGAGGCATTAACTTTTCAATTTGTTTTAGAAATTTTTTATAGTTCCCTACAAATTCTCCATTTTTCCATACTGATAATAAAGTTGCAGTGAACAATCCGTTATAAGATCCATCTGCGGCAAGTTGATTGTCTTGACAACCCGATATTAATTTAACAGAGCATTTAATTTCACTTGTATTTTTTTCAATAAGCAGACTCTTTTTTTCAGTATAAAATTTTCTATTCTTTTCGAACGTTCTATTAATTATACCGATTGGCATAAATCTATATGATATATTATTAAACGGATCAATATTCGAGTAATCACTTAAACCGTAATAATGAGCTCTAGTTATTGTTCCACTATGACAAGAATCTGATAAAACTATAACTCGTACATCTTCCTTAAAAAGATGCCAAAGTGAGTATAATTCATCGTCTGTTAATTGCCCATCATATAAACACCAAGTTTCATCTAAACCATCGGATTCATCATTATCTTGATCAGGAATCTGTCCACCGTGTCCAGAATAAGTAAGAAAAAAAATATCACCGCTTTCTAAAGAAGATGCGGCGTTCGTTATTTCTTTAACCACATTATCTATTGTTGCATTGCTTGTTAAGAGCTTAGAAATATTTTCATAATTTAATGATTTTGCAATTAATTCCATAGATTCTGCGTCTGCTTCACAGGCTCCTAATTCACCACTCCATCCTGAATAATGTTGTGGATCAACTGAATTTAATCCAATATGTAATGAGCATCCTTTAGGCACTTTTAGTTAAACCTCCTAATTGTTTCAAAATCTTTAAATATTTTAGGCGTTTTTTAGTAAAGATATGTACAAATGAAATATATAAAGGGGGGTGCTTGTCACCAAAGAAAAAAATAAGAAAAACATAAAACTAGAAACATTTTTTAGATGTATTACAACATGGTAAAAGGCTAGAAGAAATATTTTATCATCTAAGTCGACCAAAAATCGTTAGACCTTCACCGCGGTTAGTACCCAGTTATTGTTGTAATCAACCACAGCTACACTTACTTAAAAATAGAAGTCCACGCTTATTAATGGCTTACCCTCTTTAATCTTTTCAATGAATATTTCTTTTAGCAAAGTAACATGGTTAGAAGAAAACGATATTTTGTCTTGTCCCTTTTCTTCGAAATAGTATACAAGGTCGTCCCAAAGATCGTTTTCCGCAATTGCTTTCATGGCTAATACAAACTGATAAATCGATATTGTACTTATATTATTCTCTATACTATTCTGAAAATTTATATATCCCATCTCATCTTCAGTCGATAAATTAATTAATTCATCTACAATGTGTGTTTTGATAATTTGTCTATAAAATACATCGGTAGTAATTTCTCTCCATTTGAAGCTGTCGCGGATTGTTTGCTCATATTTGCCGTTACTTAATTCCTGGTGAGCCACAATCATATTGTTCAATACTTTCCAATAATATAAATCATTAGGAGAGGTTTTACTCCAAGCTTTTGCCATTAGTTGACCGAAATAGTCGCGTGCCTTAAGTAATGCATCTTTGAACTCTCCTTCCTTTCCATGATAACACTGTTCAAACTCCCTTTGAATATCTCGTACTTCCTCGGGTTTATTAACATGATAGGAACGCTTTCACAATTCTTCAGAGATAAGGCCTTTTTCAATTAGATTATGTTGAAAAACTTCCACCAACACATCAAAAGCTCCGCCAGTAAATGGCTCAGAGAGTTGATGCTCCTCTCTTACCCACTTTCCTCGACGCTCATCGAATATCGGCTTAATATCAGATAATTTTTTATCATTGAAAGCAATACGAATTGTACGAGTCTTATCTAATTCACCCACTCGCGATAACTCATGAACAGAAAACAGATTTCCTTTTGTATTTTTAAGGAGATGATCAACTATTGAATTAAAGTGCAAGGAAGCGACAATAGCCACTATATCCCCAAATGCTTCATGATGTCCTTGATACTCCTCGGTTTCTTTGGCTTCTGAGTCTGGCTGTTTAATAACAGCGTTTTTGATTATATGACCAATTTCATGGGCAAGAACATCAAAGTTCTCACAATAAGGGTTACTATAGTCTAAAGTCTTACAATTAAAAGACTTTCTTTCCCTTTCTACACATGGAAAACCAAATTCAATAAACCCTGGTCCCGAATGTGCATTATCCCATTCTACCCGAGGAATTAGCTCTAGTTTAGGAAAACTGAAAGGCCACTTAATGCGATGTCCGAAATAATCTTCCCAAATATCTAAGGTACGTCTAACCATGGCAAACATAGTCATAGAGGAAAACGCACGCTCATCGGGTTTAATATGATCAAAATGTCCTTGGGCATTGGGTTGTACAGGCGGGAAACGGGAACCTACATAACCAGGACCTTCACCTTTAAAACTATAGGGTTTCTTATTTTTTGCATCGACTACATACATTCTATCATCCTCTGGTCCAGCTTTAATTGAACCCGGTGGTACGTTTAAATAAACTACTTCAGGTTGTGCAAACCCTTCTATCTTTTTATTTTGTGGATAAATGAGAAACCAAGTCCCTCTTTCCCTTGCTCCATAATCTAAAAATTCCGATATTTTATATCCCCTTATAGATTGAATTATAATGAGAGTTGTGAGATCCAACTATCCACAGTCTCTGACAATTGATTTTATAAGCATGTCAAAAAATGAATTTTATACCCATTCGATTAAAACATTGGAATAAAAAACTAAAACCCAAACGCAGGGTCTTAGATTTTTTGGATTATTAAATGGTGTGTTAGATTAACCCACCTCTGTGTCTTTCACCTTAAGCCTTGTCTTCTTTTCGAAGAGCCGACTCCTGTGCCTCTACTTTGGCCAACGCGTTCTTCAACTCTGCCTTCATTGAGGCAAGTAAATCTGGTGATGCATTTCGCGCCTGTTCGTCACCCACTGTTCGTGGGCATGTGCTTGTACATGTGAATCCGCATGTTCTATCATCACAATCGTTACGGGATGCTACGTTTGTCGCCAAGTCCACCGTCCTAAACATGTCTCTTTGTGCATGGGTCGACTCCTGTGCCTCCACTTTGGCTAACGCGTTCTTCAACTCTGCCTTCATTGCGGCAAGTAAATCCGGTGATGCATTTCCCGCCACCTGTTCAGCACCTGTTCTTGAGCATGTCGATTGACAAGTATATGTGCATTCTCCTTCAGCACCAATGTTATTAGGGGATGCTACGTTTGTCGCCAAGTCCACCGCCCTAAACATGTCTCTTTGTGAATGAGCCGACTCCTGTGCCTCTACTTTGGCCAACGCGTTCTTCAACTCTGCCTTCATTGCGGCAAGTAAATCTGGTGATGCATTTCGCGCCTGTTCGTCACCCACTGTTCGTGGGCATGTACTTGTACATGTGAATCCGCATGTTCTATCATCACAATCGTTACGGGATGCTACGTTTGTCGCCAAGTCCACCGTCCTAAACATGTCTCTTTGTGGATGGGCCGACTCCTGTGCCTCCACTTTGGCTAACGCGTTCTTCAACTCTGCCTTCATTGCGGCAAGTAAATCCGGTGATGCATATCCCGCCACCTGTTCAGCACCTGTTCTTGAGCATGTCGATCCACAAGTATATGTGCATTCTCCTTCAGCACCAATGTTATTAGGGGATGCTACGTTTGTCGCCAAGTCCACCGCCCTAAACATGTCTCTTTGTGAATGGGCCGACTCCTGTGCCTCCACTTTGGCTAACGCGTTTAGTAACTCAAGTTTCATCCTAGTAAGTTTAAGCTGTGACTGGATGTCAGACATTTTACCAGCAACCTTTCTGTATTGATATGGCAGTAGAATATTGATTCCCTATTCGATTATACTATTTGAAAAGATATGAGATATTATGCTTCACAACCAAACAATATAAAAATGGTCAATTCTGAATGGTTGTTTCCTTCAAGGTAATAAGCCAATCACAATATTAAAACATCTCTTTTTCAAACAGTGGGAGGCAGGAGGCTTCAGGTTTGGCCAAATCAGAAAGTAATACAGCTACTCCAACCTCTCCCTTGTAGAGACTGTTCGATATGTTTATCGGATTTGACTTAATATTGACTGACGCCCGCTTAGCAAATTCTTGTGCACGGTACAACCAATTGGTATCCCCTGCGTGTTTGTACAGATGCAACATTCCATAAGCTTGCCCTGCCAGCCCACAGCACAGGTTACCTGAGAATATAGGCTCTTCCCAAACGTTCCATGCTGTTTTTTCGGCGAGAACCAAGAATTTTTCATCCTTCAGTATTTGATGAGCTAGAGTCCAGAGGAAGACCATACCCGCACTTCCATTGCACCAGCCTGGTAAATAATCAGGTTGCTTGTACTTGGAATACTCTCTTCGCCAACCGATTCCATTTCCTTTTATATCGCCTAGTTCAGCCAGTTGGTACAGACGATTGACAATGTGGGACGGAATCGGGAGGCTTGAAGATTCACACCATCGCATGGCCGCATACAGCAATCCGCCCCAGCCATGGGCAATGCCAAGAAGGGGAAGCCCCCGGCATTCTTGAATTGTTGGTAACAGGTTGAGTTGATTCCAAATGCTTGTCATCAACTCATTCCCTAGTGCAAGCAACGAATTCTTGTCCGCCAATTCGTTGTCAGTGATGGAATCAAGCAAAATGGAACATGCAAGAAGTACACTCGACTTGCCAAGTGTAAGGTCTAAGTTGTCACAAGGTAGTACACTCGACTTGTCAATTTTAAAGTCTAAGTTTTCACATGATGCATTTGTTGCAGCCATAAATTTTTCAATCGCCGAATGTTGTTCGAAGAAATCCCCCCGTGCACGGCTAATCAAGGCTTGCACTAGATAAACTCCGCTTGCCGTGTGGTACGGAGAGATACGCCCTACAGTTTCCGCGGTCAGCTCTAGCTGCACATTGGTAAAGGCCCGCTCAGCTTTGGCTTCGGTTTGCGCAACGGCTTTGCTCAACCAAACATCCGCAACCGAAAGTAATTCAGCATCCTTACGATTCATAGCTATTCGATACAACCCATATGCAATGCCTGCCATTCCATAGTTAACAGAGCATGTAGGAGCCGTTGGATAATCTTCCGACAGCAAAGGGCTTGACAAATGACCCATTCTTTCCAACACATCGTCCAACAAGCGCTGGGCATTGCTCAAGTCGACAGGTTCTGCCGTTTCTTCAGGTTGCATCCGCGTAATTACCGGCTCCGTTGTAATTTTGCTGAAGCATTTCAAAAATTCGGAAACAGACGGAAAGCGTTGGGCTGGTGTCTTGCTTAAAGCTTTTCTGAGCACATTTTCTACCTCGGGCCATTCGATACCATGATTGGAGAAAGGCAGCGGGTCATCCTTTGCTATTTGTCTGAACAATTCATTTTTGTCATAAGATAAGTCCAGGTAATAAGAATCTGTCAAGATGTAATACAGCAGTGCAGCCAACGAATACTGATCTGACAAATAGTTTGCACGGGGAGGCAACTGTCGGGTCAAATAGGATTCTACAAATTCTGGTTCAAAATAAAAAGCAAACCCTGCTCGATGTGCTTCCGTTAGATCGGAATCGTTCCTATCCATTAACGAAATGCCAAAATCAATGATTTTGACGTTTGTATTATCATCTACCAAGATGTTCTTGTCGTGAATATCTCCATGAATGATACCTTTCTTGTGAAGGTAAGCGTATGCCACAAGGATGTTTCGACACAAGCGAAAGCGTGTTTTACAATCTTTCCCTTCACGTAGATTCCGCAAATTTTGAACAAATACGGCCAGAGTAGCACCGTCGAACCATTCAAGTACGAGATAGTCTGCATTTTGGAAAGTTCCAGAATCCAACAATTTCGGGACATGCTGACCATCCAAGTGTTTCAAGATAGCAGCCTCCCGTACCAAGAGGTTTTTCATTTCCTCGTTGCGTTCGGGACGGGCGATCTTCAGGGCGGCCAAATGACCGTTTACATCCTTGACTTGGTAGAGCTCCGTGTCTTCCGTATAGCTAATACATTGTACCACTTCATATTCCGCGATGTGGACACCCGGTTTAAAGGAAGAAGTGATGGTTTTGGATTTTTCAGAGTTTTTCGGTACCAGTATATCCGCATGAATAAAACGCTGGAGCATTGGAAATCCGTTTTCCAATGTCTGTTCCGGGTCCATTTTTTTTGCCTTGCTAAAGCCGATAATCGCTTGAACAATGGTCTTGGCAGTTTTGAACTCGCGAATCAAGTCCGCAAATTCTGCGTCGATGATTCTGGATCTATGACGTGACGACACGCGAGAGATTACATAGTCAGTTTCCTCATACTCCACCTGTTTCAGGATATGCTTGGGCATATCTCTTACAGGGATTAAAACCACATCTTCTGGAAGAATGAAAGCATCTTGATTGGACATCGGTTAATCCTCCTTACAATTTTTGCCAGATTTTTTTATTCGGTGCCCATGTGTCGGTGTCTACCCCCTCCAGATCGAGGCGTTGCAACGCGAATCGCCACGGTTCAATCCGGCTATAGGATGTGGCTTTGGCCACATGCAGGGCAGTAGCTAAACGGGAACTCACCCAGATGCGCCAGCTGGAAGTATCCTGCCAGCCGGACCGGTGCGTGTAGTGCGGAGGGTCCATTCCCCAAGAGAGCAGACCATCTTTTGTAAATTCGGCTGTAAATGGTGTTCCTTGTGCCGGGCAACCCTGCAGTGTTTGTTGGAGACGGCGGGCCGTTTCCTCACATTCTTCAAAAGTGGTAAAGTACGCAACCATCTTATCAGGACGCAACAGGCCAACAGCATCCTTTCCAACTTTGAAATGCCGTACCTGTAGATCGGTAAAAACGGCTGTACATTCTTGAAATGCCGCACACATAACCTCAGGCTCGGGTCTGGGGCTGATATAAAGTTTATAATTAAAAGCGGACCGGTCTATTCGGCCTGACTGCTTCAAACTCCAGCTCAACCATCCTCCATTGATTCCGTCCGAGATTTTTGTCCAATTTGTGTCCAACATTTTTTTAAAGTTGGGACCTGATTGGGCAACCAACCGCTCAAAGACCGCATCAGTTGTCGGATATATTCGCATCCACTCGGAGGATAATGGAATTCGGTTGTAGGAATATAGGCGTGCTGTTAGTTGATTCACATCATCAATCTCTAGGAACTGTGCATACTGGAGCGCATGCCTTGAGAGTTGTTGGATCCTGCTATCCACAGTCTCTGATAATTGATTTTCACCATAGAGCAACTCATAAGCATTCACGCCGCATACGAAAGACTCACCGATCAGAACCTCCAGGATACCATCCAATACAAACTTGGCAATCAACTGATTGCATTGTTCATGAAGCGTTTCTTTGACAAAGTTGGGCAGGTGATTAGGCTGTTGGAGTATGTTCAATAATTTTGCGGTCTCTTTGCTAATGGACTTGGGAGTTAGTCCGGATGAGCGTGGTTTGAGTATTCCGTAGTGACTAGGGTCACTGGTGAGGAACTCGAGATTCTTTCTCTCTTCCGGCGGCAAAGTTTCAAGCGATACCAACTCATAGTCAGGATTCGCTCGGAAGATCGACCTTTCCAAATTTGTAAAGGCATTATTATGCATCACTGCCCCTCCTCTTTATCTAACTCAATACAATCACAATCTGCAGGTATAATGTCGCCAAAAAAAAGGATTTTATACCCATTCGATTAAAATATTGGAATAAAAAACTAAAACCCAAACGCAGGGTCTTAGTTTTTTGAAATCATGAAATGGTTAGGTACTATAAAGCTAAATACTGGCCTTTTGTTTAACCAAGTTAAAAGTCCTTTCATTTTGAATACAAATTATACGATGAGGCTGAAAAATTAATTAGGGAAGAAGCGGAAAAAAACAACTGAAGATTTGTTTTCTATTGTTAGTGATACATCAATAGATGAATTGTTATCAGAGTACAAAAGGAAAATTGAAACACCTTGATATTAGAGTAGAAGGTTTATAGTAAAATAGTCCCAAATAAGACTAAAAAGTATAACCCCATTATAATGATATAGGGGAAAGTTTAGTAGCTTCCTGATGGAATTATACCCTTTTGGACATACCAGGGGGTTTTTGTTCTCTTATTAGCTTAGGTTTCTTCATCCTGTTTTGTTATTGTAAGAAACTTCTTTATTTCTTCTTTCCTCCAATAATTCCGCTCATTCGCTTCATTACCCTCATTAATGATTTCGTTTTGCTGTCTTGGTATTGGGCTACAAAAGGGAACAAGGATTAACCACAGCGCAGAGTGATCCAATACATCAATCACTAGGATCTTTCCGCATTCTACTAATCTTTTAGTTACATCTATATCTTCTCTGCTTGGATATGTATCCCCGCTTGGATGCTGATGGCTCAAAATAATGGATGCAGAGTTATTTAAGATGGCAGACTTAAACACTTCTCTTGGAATAACTAAGCTTACATTTAATCCTCCAACATGGCAACGGTGAACAGCTACTACTCTATTTTTGGTATTTAGGCACATCACGAAAAATACCTCTCTGTCCTCATCGCCAATAAACTCTGCCGCAATCTTCGCTGCATCCTCCGGTGAACGAATGATAAACTTCTCGTCCCCTTCTACCTCTTTGATTACCTGTTTGATTCTTAAAATTTCATAAATGGTTTTCATCTGTTCCTCTCTCCTTTCTTTGTTCAGGAGAGACTGAACAATTCGCGCAAACAGTGAGAAGGGTTCGCTCACGAAGAAGCGAACTTGCAAGAGAGGGGTAGACAAAGCCCTTGCTTTTCGGGCTTTGTCGTTAGAAATCGAGTGAAGCCCAATGACTTAGTTAGAGTAAGCTTGCGTTTTTGCAAGCTTACTCTAACTAAGCCTACTTGGCTTTGCCGATTTCTTTCCCCGAGCACCGCCCTTCTCATTGTCATAAGCGAACTTGTTACAATGAGAAGAACGAGATCATCCACCATACCCCGGCGGCTAAAAACAGACCGTAAGGGATGTAGACGCTTAATGGCAAAGGGCTCGATGCCCTGAAGCCATTATAATAAAGCAAATAATTCTAAACCTGCTAAAAGCAAGTTTAGAATTAGAAGCGAACTGTATTAAGGCGAAGCTCGAATAGAGTCGGGTTTATGGGGTTCAATGCCCCTATAAATCCGTCTTTTTCGCCTTTGATCTTAAAGGTTTTCGGCTCGTTCGGTATGACGGCTTGCCGTAAATGGAACAGGAACCTACGGAATGTAGGCGCCAGCCGTACAGACCGTGGTTATCGGGCCATTTAATACCGAAGCGACACGTACAGAATGACAGAAAGCGTCCTTTGCTTTCTGATCAATCTGTAGTGCTGCCGCCCAAATATTCCTTTTAACGGAAAATGTAACAAATGTTTTTTAACAACAATAATACAAGATCCATTGTGACTGCTGTCAAAACGCTTGAATTCATGTTACCCCCCGATGACATCAACAGTTATCTTAACTGGACAAGGATACGTCCTCATAGATTATAAAAAAGGTAATTACCTCCGGACGAAGTAATTACCTTTTTAAATATTAAATTTTAAAATAAAGAACTTAAACATATAGGAAACACAACCAAGGAAGTCCTCTCTTTTCAAGATCAGTTATTATGGCCAACAGCGCTTGTGTTATGGGAATGCTTCTCATTAAATACGTGTTTGTCGAGATATTTATGGAAAAACCATTCACCGGCTGCAATAATAACTGCTGAAATAATTGACGCCATTAAAACATTACTATCATCCGCAAAAAGATTTACTCCCATAAACCAGATTACCAAAAGGGCTAGGGCGGCGTCTGAAATGGTAGCAATGATATTTCTTTTACGATGGTCTGCCTTACGTTCACGATCATCACCGCCTTTACGGAAAATAAACAAATCACCGATGATATAAGCCAAAATTGTGAGAACGGCACTAATTAGAAGCGTGTTTTCAATTTCACCAGAATAAATCCCCGTAAGAACAATACCTAATACAACTGCAATCATTACAAATTTAATTAAGATGGCTTTTACATGATCCAAGGTAAATTCCTCCTTTGTATTTTATTCTGTTATCTTATACCCCGAAGAAAAAACAATAAACTTCTTTATTACTATTCTCTTAAAAAGCCTCCTTTTATATCAGGCCCTTGTCCTTAAACACCGCCCATACAATGTCATCCATTTAGATCAGATTTGTTACCGGTGCTTTTATTCAAATGCAAAAAAGACAGCCGGATTAAATTGCTACCTTTCCTAAGATTCCCTATTATCTAAAATCATACATTTTAAAAATAAGATAACCTCTTTGTTTTCAAAGTTTTTAAAAGTCTAAAATGTAAAATGAAATTGAATCAAAATCTCCTAATTTTCATTTTTCTTTTTCAGGCTTAATGGCAAGAAATGTAGTAACAGCAGCGATAACGCTTAACCTTTGAAACACCTTTTGTTAAGTTATATGTGATCTTTAACCCTCTGTTGACAATTAGGAATATATTGTTACGATATCAGGTGTCTAAATACAAATCCCTGTTCGATATATCGGAATTATAAAATACAAAGAAGAAAACTCCTGAAATGTTTAATTTAAGGAGTTTTTATGGTTCTTGCTATTTTTGACTATGTTTCTCATAAACAATAGGGACTAACTTCATTTTCATATCCTTAGCCGTTATATATCGTGTGTATCCGTCCGTAAGAATCTTGGTATCTCTATTAATCATAATAGGCTCATCTAAATAGCCTGTCCGTTTAACATGATTCCACACTTTCTGTGTTTTTTCATCACTAGGATGCGAATTTAAAAAATCTTCCGTAACCACAATAAGATCGAGTAAAATAAAGTCCTCCGTTCCATCTGGTTTCATTTTTACTTACACCCCTTCTTGATGTTTAACTATACTCCTAATTTTAGGAGTATGATAATACATGAAAAAAATTACTTCTTATTATACTATTTTTACTTTAATTTATTTCAAAGAAATTAGTTTTACTATCACACTTTCCATCAATTGATAATTTACCTCAATCGTTGTTTTTGGGTTGGAAGCACTAAGAATATTGGGGTCGCAAGGAAAAATTTCTATTTATAGGGGGAAGGACAGCCAAATTATATTCAAATTTTAAAATATTTTTATCTAATTTTATTTTAAGGGTTTGAATTTATTGATTTTACACACTCTATATGCAGGAGGTGATAAAGGTGGAAAATCAAAATAATCGTCAACAAAATAATAATCAACAGGACAACAATCAAGGTGGATTTATGAATCAGGTCGGCCAAACCATTGAGAATATGGTAGACACATTAACAGGCGACGATCAGAATAATGGACAACAAAATAAACGTAACAATAACAACAATGGCTAATATATAAAATTCCTATCGTTTAAAAGTTTTCACATAGCTCTACCCAATTAAAAGGCGCATTCCCATTTAAAATGCGCCTGGAAAAGTTCTTAAAAAATCAGTGACTTCCTTAGTTATCTAATAGCTTAACTTAATCAATAGATTCTTTATCGAAACGGAAAATATTAGTATAATCTAATTAACCTAGCTTCCTTTTTAAAACATGGCAATGCATCTATTGCATCCGCCAGATCACTTAAGAACCCTTTAAATACTTGCTCGTAGTAGCAATATTACTGTGACCAGCTAATCTGCCCTCGATCATTGTCTGGATCCCACGAACCGTAAACTTGGGAGAGCGTTGGCTATAAAAAAACATATGGAAATTCTTCAACATGTGGCTTCCGTTTAGCCATTTCACACGGAACTCCAGCCAATATTAAGGAGAGCTTACCTCCACCATAGTCTTGTCCTATCGAGAGGAATGATCTCTTTTCCATTAATTTGTTTATGTATTAAGGGACTTTTGAATGGATCATAACTTTCATTATTTATATCATCATATCGTGCACGTACATCAAAGCCTAGGATACTTCGAATCTTATTGTGATATGTCATATAATCCATCTCCTAAAAATTTATTATTGTTAATATTCTCCCAGTGGGTAAAAAAATTCAATAATCTTATAAATAAAACGCTTTTATAAAATGATTGTTAAACATAACATTTCATTTTAATTAATCAACTCACATAATTTAATTCAATGATAGCTATTTCGATTCTACTTTTTAAGGTTAAATAACTATAAAAGTTGCAATAACTACAGTAACGCTTAACCACTTTATGTTAAAAAAGAGTTTTCAATTTTCTAAGGGCAGTATTAAGAAAACAGTTAAATCTAGCCGTTAAATGTCACGAAAGAATTTATTCTTATTTGTATGCTAACGGGTTGTATCCTTCTTACAATTTAAATAAACTTCTTCAAAACGATATAACACTTGCTAAAAATGCTATCTCAATGTAAAGAATTTAAAATATTGCTGCATGTTTATAATCCTTGGTTCAATTAAAAACCCCCAGTAAGGGGGCCAAGGAAGGAAAAACCTTGCAAAGCTTGTTGCTAGTCCTAATATTAGAATCCGATTAATTATAGTATTTTATACGCAAATTAAAACAGATCCATAAAAACCGTTACCAGCAAGCTCTTTTACTTGGTATTTGCCCCTTTAAGTTTGACGGAGGAACGCACCGATTATGGACGTCTGAATTTAATTCGTAAATCAGAACAAATTACAAATTATGAATATAACAATAAGTGCAAGTAACATACTTAAAATTACTTTAATCCATTTTTCATACTATCATGTCTTTTTGAATTAGTATCTATAAAAAGTGCGATAAAAATCATAATTTTAAATAAAGCACCGTTGAAGAATGCTTATTTTTGAACTTCATCATTTTTTTCTTTTTTATTATCTTTATGAATTAATGCCCAATTAAAAAACAGGAAGAACAGAACATAAAAAATTGATTGGATTAGGTTCTCAAACCAATTGAAAATATGATTGATAAAGTAGTCAAAGGTGATAAGGCTTATATACAATATAATAAAATAAATAATATTTGAGTACTTCCTGAAAATCTTCACATATGCACCTCTAATTAAACATTACTATATTTTAACTTATACTTATGTTAGGAAGGGTATTTTTCTTTCATTTTTCGAAATTTATGAGGTTTTATACATACCTTTATACATGTTGATGTATTTAAGGTTTCGCAAGATTATGAAGAGAGTTTTCACCCCTTTGAAATGCTTAAATCCTACACATTTTTAAAACCAGCTACCATGTGTGCACTAATGCCACAATGCCCTATCATCATTTTGAGAGTTGATTTTGCCAAACCTTCTGTTGTTTTAACAAAGATGTAGATATTAAATAGTTCTTCTAACGACTGATTATTTTCTACACTCGCTACCTTTGTTGTTTTGCCTGTCCTCTTTTACCTTTTCTTGCCATTAAGAAATCCTCCTTAACAACTTTAAAAGGAACTCCTACCCTTTTTGACAAGGGGACCCCTACACCTACTTAATTTTTAATGCATAAAGAAAAAATCCTTGACAGTCACAATTCCCGTGATATCAAGGGTTTCTATTTAGTTTGATTCCAACTGGGCTCGAACCAGCGACCTCCCCCCCTGTCAAGTCATTAGTTTGAAAAGGTGAGTGAAAAACGCTGGCACATATCGGTAGTAAGGACCTCTATACAAGTCGAGAAAATATTCCCTGAAACAAACCGTTGTGTATATACTATGTAGTATGCTATGTGAGGAGATGAACGGTTTAAATGTATTATTTATATAATCCGAATTATTATCACCATCGATATTACCAACCTGAACATTGGCTATCCCGTCAACTTCCGCCAATTGATCCTACCTTACTAACTAAATCAGCCAATCAAACGAAAAAATTGATGAGAGATGCCAATATTGTTCTTGATAGATTGTCCAAATCGAAAGAATTTGGACGCCAAATAATGTATGCAGCGCAGTCTTCAAATCCTAAAGAAGTGAATAGATTAATTCAATCAATAGGAGTTCAGTCAGATATCAATACTCACTTTACACCCGATGAATTGCGATTAGAGCTTAGGTCAAAAGTAAATGATGTAGACTGCTGCAGATTAGTTATTGCCTTGCGTTGGCAGTAAATCTTTTTTTGTTTTTAAAATTAGTTATGTGAAAGCATGATGTTGATCTTTCTGCACTCAAGGAGAAGTTTTACCTATTAAGGAACTTATTTTTATTTATTCAATGACTTTAAAATCATCGTGTCGATGCTTTTAAAGTCATTGTGTATCGAAATATCAAAAAAACCTTTATTAACATCAATTTTATGACAGTAAGTTACGACACCGTTTATTCAAATAAAAAAGCAACTATACTAATCCACCCATAACCTTTACTTCCTTTCCGAACTCCAAAGTATCGGATGAATAAGTTATACAAGTCTAGTTAATATAAATCGATATTATAGGCATATAAAAAAAGATCTTCAATAAAAGATCTTTTTTTATACAAGGTTGAGTTTAACATTACAAGCTTTTTAGACGGTTACTATCTTTTTATAAATTTATTACATGCATAAAGCCCTGAAACGCCAGTTATTTCTGCGGCTAATGACTTAAGAGCCGATCCACCTACTCTTAGTTTTTCTTCCCAAGTCGTTGCTTTTGTAATAAGTTTTGCTGTTTCTTTAAAACCACAATGCATTTATATATTTTTTCACTTTAATAATCTTTGCTGCTACAAAAAGATTAGAACCTACAAACCATGTTAAGGCTGCTGAACAAGCCCCAATTGCAACCCAATTGGGATCTGCTAATACAGGAAACGCTGTGTCTTCGTTAAATTCAACTACTTGTATTAAAGAATTATCTACAATCTCATAATGAGTTGCAACATCATTACCATTAGCATCCTTAGTCCAGGCTTCTCCAAATATACTTTGGATGATATTGTTTTCATCAACTACAAAAACTTCTTCGACATCATCTTCCAGAGCTAGTTCTTCTCCAAAATAATCAGAAGAGAATACTAGTTTATGACCTTCCGGTAAATCTAGTTTAAAATCATATTTTTTAGGAGCATTCTCGTTATTAATACTAATAATACTTCTGACTCCTGCTTCAGTAGGTTGAATGACTAAATCTACATTTTCTTCACCATTATATTGATAGCCACCATCCTTCGTTATTACTGGATTACCTAGTTCCATTTCATTTGGTATACCGTTATGCATATATAATAATCCGCCTTGGATAAGATCGATTCATTGGTTTTCTAAAATACGTACATCCTCTTTTTTTACTAATTCGACAATTTTATAAGACGCCCTTGAATTGTGTTTTTCAATTTCTAATTGTCCATTTTCGTAATCATATATAACCGTATAGATTTCATCCCCATAGACGACTGTTTGCCCTTTCATAAAGTACACCTCTAATATTCAAATCTTTGAATATTATTGTAACAAAATTTATTAATTATAAAAGATATAAATCCCACTATCAATAGTCAAGGGTTGCGGAAAGATTGGTTGATTTATTTTGTAATATTTAAAATATTAAAATAATTATATTGTAAAGTATTCGTCTATTGTTTATAATTAAGAGTAAAGTCATACCAGAAGGAGAATTAAATGGATACTAAAAATAATAAGCCACCAGTAACTCACTTAGATGAAAAACTAATAAATAATCATGAAACTAACGGCAATGAAATTCTAAACATAATAGAAACAATAGCTAAAAATAAAGAAGTATTAGAGAAAAATCGTAAAATTATACGGAAATTTAAGAACAGGCCTGTCAATTAACGGTCTTTTTTTTTACGTTAAAGTGTCAATACTCAACAGTATTGAATAAGGCATTATAAGATGTGTGTGACTTTATGGGATAAATTGCACACTTTTTAAATGCTATTTTGCACTAAAGGTAAATATAAAAAGCCCAATTTCTCACCGTTTGAATTGAGAAATTAGGCTTTTTCGTTGCTCAATTAAAGCGCCCTATAATAGAATAACTAAAATATGATTTCAGTAAAAATACTTATTTCCTCTTTCACTAAAGCTAACCTTATATGTGGTATGATTTTCCACCGTATTCAACGTAAGTAAAGATACGAAAAATGCCCTATTTGTATCTTTGTAGAAGCATTATATATAGTAAGTAATTATAGTTATTAACGTTAATAAACATAGGACTTTACGTGGAGTGGTGGGTATGATAGGCTTGGTTGCCTGATGAAACAACGGCTTCAGGCTTTCAAGACCAATCATGCCCACAGAGGCTCCACGTCAAGTCCTTAATCGCCCTATCTATGGTTACATGGAAACAATGATAAAGGGTGCATCATATCAATGTTTTGGATCGGATACTTTATATAATGCCAGTTACTTTAAGTACACTCCCTCATAACCTCTATGGTTATTTTAACAATGAAATAAACAATACTTTTATACAAACAAAAAGCTTGGATCGATACCAAGCTTTTTTATATTTATATAACCCTCTTTTCTCTTAAATATATTTTTCACTTTTTAGGGGAAATTATTTAAGGTCAATTTAAAATTTTTTGGAGGGTTATATATGCAAACTGAACATAATATTCGTCTTACTTCATCTGAAATTGCTTCACTTTGGACTGCTTATATGAATAATAGTATGTCTTATTGTATGCTAAAGTATTTTAGAGAAAAAAACACAAGATACAGAAATTCAAGCGATATTAGACTTTGCCATTGAAATTTGTGAAACGGTGCTAAGAAATATCACTGATATTTACGAAAAAGAAAATCACGCTATCCCTGTTGGTTTTAGTGAGAATGAGGATTTAAATCTTAATGCACCTGCGTTATATTCTGATACATTCCATTTAAGGTTTGTTCATAATATGGCAAGGCATGGGATGACTTCCTACGCTTCATCTTTCGCTGCGTGTGCACGAACTGATGTGAAGGATCTCTTTTCTATTACGATTGACCTTACACGACAGTTATATAACAAATCGTTAAATGTATCATTAGAAAAAGGGTTATATTCAAGATCTGCACCTATTCCGATACCAGAGAAAGTAGAATTTATTGAAAAACAAGGATATTTAACAGGGTGGTTCGGGGAAAGACGTCCGATGAATGCTATTGAAATTATGCACTTTTATAACAATATGGAACGGAATGCCGTTGGTAAAGCATTATTATTAGGCTTTGCTCAAACTGCTAGCTTACAAGAAGTAATCAATTATATGGTGAGAGGAGCTAATATTGCTAGCAAAGTCGTGGAGTTTATGGCTCACATTTTATCTGAAGAGAACCTTTCAGAAACACCAACTTTGGATTCGGACGTTTTAAACTCATCTACACCAGCTTTTTCCGATAAATTAATAATGTTTCAGGTATCGACGTTATCGGGAATGTCTCTTGGATATTACGGTGTAGCTTTAGGGACAGTTTCAAGGCGTGATTTAGGTTCAAAATTCATGCGTATCACATTAGAAGCTCTCCAATATGCAGAGGATGGAGCTAATATTATGATTGATCATAATTGGATGGAAAAGCCACCTTCCTCGATTGATAATATTGAAATTGCAAAAAATAAAAAGAAACAGTGATATATGAGTGATAAAAATCCGATTGAGAAACTATTATGGTCTATTGCTTTACCTGGATTTGGGCAGTTTTTAAACGGAAAATATTTTAAAGGTACTGCTATGCTGATATTAGAGTTCTTGATTAACGTTCAAGCTAACTTTAACCAAGTGATTATTTTAAGTTTTCAAGGTAATATTCAAGAAGCAATTATACAGACGGATTATCAGTGGTTGATGTTTTATCCCTGCCTGTATTTCTTTGCGATGTGGGATGCCTGGAAAGATGCTGGTGGAGGAAAAGATAAATATTCTTTTCTTCCGTTTGTATTTACTGCTTACCTTGTTACCACAGGATTGATTTTGTCCCAAAAATTAACGTTATTTGGGGTATTATTTGGTCCAGTTTGGCTCCCTATGTTGTTTGTTATTCCTGGATTAGTAATCGGATTGATTATTGGGAAAATTATTTTTAACATTTTTTAAAGCCATCCTATTTTAATAAATATAGAATGACTTTAGAGTTATTAAATAAATGCACCGCTAGTTTAAGTACATTTATTCGCAAATTAGAATGAAGTTAATAATACGTGAAATATGGGCTAATAATGTCACTTATGACTTGTTTCAAAGCTATTCGTTGTTAAGTTAGTCATTTTTTCTTTTTAGAATTCCGTAATGTTGTAAATCCACATTTTCGAAGCTTTACCCCAAATTGAATAGAAATCCATGCTTGTCCATTTCAAATACAGCAAGTTTGACGTACCTTGTATTAACCCCAAAAAAGGTGGTGTTATTTATGAGCCAAAGTTATGGCGGTGGTGGAATGGGCAGCAGTTTTGCATTGATTGTTGTTCTATTCATCCTATTAGTTATTATTGGCGCATCCTTCATGAGTGGAGGATACTGATTCTTTAGATTTAATGAAACACTACAAAAAATAAAACTAGGAACTCTTTATTTACAGCGTGTGTTTGTCACGCTTTTTTCCTATTTTCATCCTAATTTATACATAAATATGCATACTTTACAACATAAATGATTGAGGTACTGTTATGCATCTATCGATTTACAGCAACGATAAGCATTTTCCTGACCTCACCCCATAGTGGCTTTACTTGTATAGATTTTTACATGGCTATTTAAATTAATCCCCTCACTCACTACATCATTCGATATAAACTTCAAAATTCGGTCACGTAGTCAAGCCCTTTCACCTTTTGACATTTTACATATGTTAATAATGTAAAAAGAGGAGGAGAGAATATGGGAGCAGTTGCGGATGGCGCAGGTGGATATGGATTTGGCAGCGGATTTGCTTTACTTGTTGTATTGTTTATTCTGCTGGTTATTATAGGTGCTAGTTTTGTGGGCGGTTATGGTTATTAAATAAATGAATTCCTCGATAAAGGGAGGAATTATTCATGTTTGGATATGGTGGCTATGGCGGCGGAGGTTTCGGTGGCGGATTTGCTTTGATTATCGTATTGTTTATCTTGTTAATTATCACTGGTGCATTTATCTGGAATTAAAAAAACCCTTTTTAAAGGGTCTTTTTTGTCGGCGAAGGTTTGCTTTTACTTGTTGTGTTGTATATTTTGTTAATCATTGCTGGAATTACCTACTGGTAGTATATTTAGAATGCTTAGATTTGCCTCTCAAAAATGTGGTTGAGGATTTAACTAATCTGCATTTTTCCTACCCCACAAGGAAATGGTCTAATCAAAGTGAGGCAGTTTACATATTCTGAACGTAAACAGATTGTTCACCTCCCCGGTTTAAAGCTAAAGCCCATCTTTTGGAGGGTTTTAGTTTTGAACACCGTACACATGTCAAAAAGACATAGTGGATCTTCTAAGAAAAACCATTTCATTCCAATATTGAATCTTCATGTAATATACAGTCCTATACATAGATTACTACGTATAACCTTTACGTAATAATTTATTTTTGTAAGGTCATGAATGTTGTAATATCAAGCTTCAGATATTCACATATTTACGAAAAAATAACATTATTCATTATTCATTATTCTTACATTCTTGATAATTCAACCTTTCGAAGGGCTATGAAGATGGAAAGAAATACTGCGGAGTTCATTTTTTTGTCCATTTATTTCCGAGAGTCCTTTGTTATTTATTACACAATTAGCTTAAAAGGCTTTTTGAATATATTTTTTTATCGGGATTAGAGCTTAGAAATTATTTTAGAGCTGATAAAACAGCAATTTTAATTATAACAAAGAAAAAATTTAACCACATTATACTTATGCTTTCTTATCGATCTTTTAAAGTAAACCTCTTTTGCTTATTTCTGATTTTATAGCCTCTATAAAATCTTCTGTTATCTCTATATAATCTTCGGTCATCTTCTTTTCTTTATTCATCTGTATAGCTTTTTGGTATGCCCTGAGTAGTAGTTTGTCTGATAATTGTTGCATTTTCTAGCAATCCTCCTAGATAGCCGGGTAAATTATTCAAATATATTTTACCCTTTATAAAACTAAGAAAACTTAGTTTAACATTATAATGTTAAACTTTTTTGAATTGACACTCTTTTGTTTTAGCAGACACATTTTGACCAACACCTAATCAACTTTTAGGTGATTTTTATATGGATTCGTATAGTTCCTTTTTCAGCTAACGAGTCGCTTTAACACAGATAGGAAAAACGTTTTATATCTAGACTTCATTAACATCTAAGAAAGTTTAAAAAGTAAAGACCATTGGAAACAATCCTAACGGCTGTTTATACTCCTAATCATATATTTTCTCTATACAAACATTCACCAATTGGCGGACAACCTAATGCAAACCAAATTCTAAGAAAATAATCTAGACTCATATTTTGATTTTTATTATTTAATATTTGAGATAAATTACTTTCACTTATATCGGTATCCCGATGAAGATCCACAGCTTTTAGTCCTATTTGCTTCATAATTTCTTTAAAACGATTTTTAAGGGCATATGGCTTTTCTATTCCAGGTTGAAATATAAGGCTTCTTAAGGAATTTACTTCTTCTGCAGGTAAAGGTTCCATGACTTGTAAATAATCGGCTATTGCTGCTTTTATGGTGTCTTCAACTGTTTCTTCTCTTTTTTCTTTAAAAGCCACGTAATTGGATACTTTTTTCTAAACGTCCTATAGTGGCTGGTGTTAAATGAACGGGAACAGTTATCTTTTCATTATTAATTGCCTCTGTCATCTGGGTATACTTCTCCTTTCTTTGGACAAACTATCAAATAACCAAACACTTTTATCATTGCAGAGGTGATATGAATGATTCTTCATAAAAAAGATCGTGGGGATCATGCTTCTGATTCTTCGAATCGTGGAAGAGGTTTATAAATTCGTTTTTACCGTACTCTCTTGGGTAAATACCATATTCGTTAATAACATAATAAATTCCTTCGGTAAAAAAAACTCGGAAGAAACAGAGATTCAGTTTTTGAAGACATTTGCTTTTCACTTTAAATTAGTGACTGCAATGTCTTTTAGTCTTCATGAGCACCTTTTTATATGACTTAATATGGATTTTTGTACTTTCAACGAACTTCCATCACTTTTGATTTGCTGGAAAAAGTCCAAAAATACAATAATAATGATTTCTTCTACTGTTATATCAAATTCTTCATTAGAAAATAAATCGTACAGAAGTACTTCCCCACGCAATATTTCGGTTTCACGCATTCTAATGATAATCGAGGCAATTTTTTCCTCTTGGGAATCTGTATAATCCATAGCTTCTTCTACATTTTCAAAATGAAATGTACTATGGGTAAAAGGTTTTAACACTCTTTTTTGTTTAATTTTCTCTTGAAAATACTTGGTTTTCCCTAATTTTAAATATTGGGCAATTTGTTCATTTTAGCACCTTTCTTAATTTGATTAAGGAAATCATCATAAAGAATCCAAAGCAGAACAGCCTCATTAAATTGATATGGAACTTCTTCTCCAAAGTTATCTCGAAGATCCTGAACAAAAATGGTTGCTCTTATGTAGTCATAGTAAGGTAAATTTATTTCTAAATACTTATAACTACCAAATAACGATTTAAAGAACCCTTTTGCTTCCTCAATTCCCGATAACCTTTTTTGAAGAATATTTAAATGACTAAATGATTTCCTCAAGGTCACTGTTTCCTCCCTCTATCCATTTCAATACGGACATCATTATTTGAAAAACCACCTTTCTTTCTGAAAGATTCATTTGTATAGCTATTCCATGTGGACCTCCGATTAGGAGTTCATATTCATTTTCTAGTAATTGAGTATGCATATATACTTTTGTATCTTTGTAATGATGATTCCAATGGACAAGCTCTTTATGTTTTAATCCATATGTTAATAATAAAGTGTTAAATTTAGTTTGCTTTAAATCCCCTTTTCCTTGAAGTCGATAAATTCGTTTACCTTGTTTGCAAAGACTTTTTAATTTCATTTGGACAATGGGATCAACAGGGAATTTTATATTGTGTGTTTTATCGCTGCGTGTTGATCGAATTTGCTTTGTAGGTTTTATTGATTTAGGTTTAGATATTTTCCCATTTGTTATATCAGAATCATTGAATAATGGATTAATAAAACCCATTCTCTCCCCTCCTTTCTGATTTTTTATAATTACCACATGGTCACTTTTCCACTTTTCCGTTTCTAATAGATATATAGGAGAGGGAAGACAAGTTTAGAACCTATATTTGTATATTTCTAGTTAGACTTGTACATACTTTTGATAATTGAATCTGGGAGAGGACGGATTAATATGTTGAATAAAAAGAAGAAAGATAAAGCATTAATTAAGAAGGTCCAAGAAGGAACAAAAAAGGCTCAGAAAGCAGGAGTTAAGCTAATAAGTGGAAAAATTAAATAAGGATTCATATAGGCGAATGATATATGAACGCCATTTTTGAATACAAAACAAGTGCATAATAAACAACAGCAACTACTTTTTCTAACTTAGGTTGTTGCTGTTGTAAGTTCTTTTCCAATAAGGGTAATGCTGTGTCTAAAGTTTCCTCGGTGTCTGGTACGCCCCCAAACAATATTGTCTGACGAAAAGTTTCACAAATAAAATATAGTACCTCCTCCATCCAAATATTGTCCGACCTCATTTTGACAATAAGATACAACAGGCATTTTTCTGTTATTTCAGAACCCATTGAGTTAAGCATTCAACTTGTGTAGAGTACTGGTCACTACTTCAATTGACCATAAAAGGGGAGAAAAACGGTAAGTGGATAATACGACCTTGTTTTCCTTCATCTCAATTTTATGAATAAAAACTTATAAAGTAACTCTGGCGTTATATTTCATGAGGATTTTTTAATATGGTTTTAATTGAAGAGCATGCCACAACTGTCTGGCATTTTTGTTTTCTTGCAGGAATTCAAGCCTATTCCTTGAATTAATTATAAGTTAATTGGATCACTGAAACAAAAATCAGTTATTATGCTCATTATTGAACATTGAGAAGACCATAAAATCACCATTTTTTCCTCTTAAGCTTATTGTTTCCAACACAACTAAATCCCGAGGTGGAAAAGGGGCAAAAAAGAGGATGATAGCTGATATCATCCTCTTTTTATTCATTTCATAATCATTTATTTTGAGAGTTTTTCGGTTTACCATTCCCCCTTTTTCCCCCAAATTCTATATTCCCTTTATAGTTTCTCCTTGATTTCTCTTGTACCTTTATTTTAGACCTATTGGCATATCGCGGTGTCTCGGAAGTTAGCTGAACGGGAACATCCCTCTGCTCCTTAGACAACAATTTCAAGGCAATTGAAACTAACGCTATCGAATCATATTGATCGAGCAATTTGCTTGCAGCTTGCTTAAACTGTTTATAATCCTCCTCTTCAACCAATTGAGTCATCTTTTCTAATGCCGCTATCTGTATAGACTCCATTGCCTCTGCTACCGTCGGTATTGATTTACGTTGGATCTTTCCTTTCGATGCTTTTTCAATACTGTGAATCTGTCCCTTTTCCCTCGGTGTAGCCAATGTAATTGCTAACCCCGTCTTACCTGCTCGCCCCGTTCTGCCGATTCGGTGAACATAACTTTCTGGGTCTTGAGGAATGTCAAAATTGTAGACGTGGGTAACCCCTGAAACATCAATTCCCCTCGCAGCTACATCGGTCGCAACTAAAATATCAATTTTTCCCCCACGGAATTTATTCATCACATCATCCCGCTGTCGTTGATTTAAATCTCCGTGCAACCCACCAGCAAGATACCCTCTTTTATTCAATGCATCACTTAATTCATCCACGCGTCTTTTGGTTCTTCCAAAAATAACAGCTAACTCTGGGTTGTCTACATCTAGTAGACGGCAAAGCACTTCAAATTTATCTCGTTCATTAACCTCATAATAAATTTGCTTTACAGTTGGAGAGGTAACTTCCTTCGCTTTCATCTTTACTAACTCTGGATCCCTCATAAACCTTTCCGCAAGATTTTGAATCGGTTTGGGCATGGTTGCGGAGAACAACAAGGTTTGTTTTTCTTCAGGGGTCTCTTTGAGAATTCGTTCGATATCCTCCAGAAAACCCATATCTAACATTTCATCAGCTTCATCCAAAACCACCACTGAGGTGCGGTCTAACTTTAGCGTTTTACGTTGAATGTGGTCCAAAAGTCTTCCAGGTGTTCCTGTAATAATGTGTGGTCCCTTTTTTAATGCCTTGATTTGGCGATCTATAGACTGCCCTCCATAAATAGGAAGAGAAGATATGCCCATATATTTTGCCAGCCGATTGATCTCTTCTGAAACCTGAATAGCCAATTCTCTTGTCGGTGCAATTGCAATCGCCTGGATATATTTTTTGCTCTTATCCACTTTCTCCAAGATCGGTATGGCGAAGGCAGCCGTCTTTCCTGTACCCGTCTGTGCTTGACCAATAATATCTTTCCCCGTCAAAGCTACGGGAATGGCCTTCTCTTGAATAGGAGATGCTTCTTCAAATCCCATATCAGTAATCGCTCTTTGAATGGGCTCACTAATTCCCATTTCATGAAATGTTGTCATACTCAAAAACCCCTTCTATGTGTTTACTATTTTTTATATTGGACTAAACTCCTTGATTGAATGCACATATGTATTGATTTTTACTAACTAATTAGGAAAGTTAAGGCATGCACCCCTGTATAATAGGAATTACTTACGTATAAATAGAACGCATAATATTGTAAGCCTTTGCAATATCAACACGAAAAATATCAATACAATGAAAGCCCTACTTCTCATTCATCCTTACGGATCCAATGACCGCGCCGGTGTGAATTGAAATTTAAATTATTCGGGGAAACCATTGAAGTAAAAGGAAATGACGAAAGTATACTCAATTACAAAGCGGTGATTATGCTTGGTGCCCCCGTATGATCAGAATTCACAAAGGGTAGGAGATCAATTAAATTTTAGAAACGTTTTCTGCTTGAAAGCCACATTGTCCTTTTACCCTTCACCCAAGGATTTAAAACCATCACCAGTAGTCTTTACCAATATTATGTAAATAAAGTTAAAAATGGTTTCCTGGTCTGGAAACCATTTTTGTAGTTGACCATATGGTGTTACCAATTCGTTTATCTTCTAGCTCCATAATATTCACAATAGGTAAGTGTTTGATGTAATCTTCGGCTTTTCCCCTGCTACCGACGGAACGTGCAAGTTTCGATTTTCTTGTAGTATTCGTAAAACAAGAGAACCGCCTCCTCGTTTTTATTCTACTGGAGATAATTCACTTTCTGTTACCCATTTATGATACGTTACCTTTTCCCCTGTTTCAGTATTGGTGTAATCTACTATATATACTGTTGTTTGTTCAGCTGAATCAATTGTTGCAGTTGCCCCTTTCATACCTTCCATATGTTCTGCATTTAATACCACTTCATCGCCTGTTTGAAATGAGCATCCATAGATTGTCTATTTCGATTTCTTGAACCTCAAATAGTCGTTACACAAAATCATACCAGGTAATTTATGAAAATTGCAGGAAGAATGGTTTATCCTGTATTGATAATCCCTGAAATTAAAATAAAAGGTTTTCGGCTCTCTCGGTATGGCGGCTTGTGGCAAATGGAAAAGGAACCTACGGATTGTAGGCAATAGCCGTACAAACACCGTGGTTATCGATCTATTTAATGCCGAAGCGACACGTATCACGTATAGACTGTTAGAAAGGGCGCCATTTCCCTTCTTAAAGTCTGTAGTGCTGCCCCCAAAAGGGATTTTGCTAAGTGGTTTACCTTTTTTTACTATTAATTCAAACTTGTTTCCTTTAGTAATATTTTATATAATTATAAGAACATACGTTTGTTTCACAATAGAGGTGGTTGTATCTTTATGAAGCCAAATATTCCTAAAGAATTAGAGGATTTAATCGATGAAAAAATATATCTAGATCTAGAGATACACATTTTAAATACAAAATTAAATAAGCTTAATGAAAAGAAAGATAATGATCGAATTACTTTTTTCGAAAAAAAATTAGGTGATAAATTCAAAGAACGTAAAAAAGTAAATGATCAATTAAGAAAAGAGAAAGTAACAATATATAGTCCCATTAATGATGATATGTTTGTTCAATATGATTTTTCAATAAAAACTAATGGAGGCTACAAAGAGGGGAACTTCCGGTACTGGAAATCGGCAATAAAATATAAATTAAATCAACGTCTAAATACAAAATAACAATCACTTCCGACCATACTTAATATTATTAAAACGTCCACTGCCTTTTAGGCTTTATACGACCTACGTCTTTTTGTTACGATGTTTAATTATCTCCTCTTCTTATAGTTGTGGGTCCGGCCAACTTCACCTACTTATCGACACAATCACTTAATAGTGTGCACCTTTTAATGTCGAAGTTTGTCTTATATTAGCTTTTGTATATGTAAGCGTTTTCCATTATAATGATAATAGGTGGATGGTATGTGTGGCTGTCACAGTAT
Source organism: Niallia sp. XMNu-256 (assembly GCF_036670015.1). Taxonomy (NCBI): domain Bacteria; kingdom Bacillati; phylum Bacillota; class Bacilli; order Caryophanales; family Bacillaceae; genus Niallia; species Niallia sp. XMNu-256. The sequence goes on along the minus strand of NZ_CP137636.1, from coordinate 1,634,530 downwards.
CTGGCGTAAGTGGGCCAATACAAGAATAATAGATAGTATATTTATCAATTATTTACAGAAAAGCTTCAATAAATAATGCTTAAACCTTTTCTATTAAATTAATAAACTTTGTTAAAGTATTTGTAAATTTCACGGAATCATAACAACTATTCATTATAATGGGGTTAGATTAAAAATCTATTATTGTAAAAAAGTTTCTACATTATTTTATAAGGTGGAGTAAAAATGGTTTTATATGAAAAATTACCATCAGATATTTTAATTTCCTTTTATGATGAAATTTTAAAAAATATTAATGAAGGAATATTAACGAAAAACATGTATTATGAATTAGGTATAATTATTTCAGTAGCAAACCGAAGGAGTATTCTCTTAGAGGAACCATGCGATTTAGAACAAATGGTAGATCAAGAGACTTTGAATGATTTTATTCAATGCGCGCATGTGTCTTAGTATCTTATTGACTTTAAGTGATGGAGACACAAAAAAGGAAAAACTTCCTTATTCATCCTGAGGAAGTTTTAGATTCCTTGCCATTCTTTTGTCTGTTACTCATTTTTAATTTTTGATACTTCGTAATAAGCTTGTCTAACTTCTGACTGTAATAAATGGTATCATCGCTATTTAAACCTGTTTCTACTGCGATTAAGATCAAACGGTCTCTCACTTGATTGATTCTTCGTTCTATTTTTTCGACCTCTCTACACATATACCTGTCTCCTTGTTTATTAGTATACAAGTTTACAAGATTTATTATACAAAAAATTCGTATAATTGGAATACATATGACAAAAGTTCTTATGAAATGACAAATGATAGTCTATATTGAAATAATCCTTTATGTCCCTTTAAATCGAAGGCTGAGAGATAGTCCAAGGCGTCTGCCCTCATCAGCCTTCTGAAACTCTGTTTCGCCGTTCTGTTGCATTGAATTAATCGCGTAGGCTAATAACCGCATTTGATTAAGTGAAATCCTTGATTCGACTTTACCATAGAGTAATCATTACTCTTTTTAACACTGTTTTCGTATGAACTAGCTTGCCTTTTATCATTTTTTCTAGCCATTTAACCTCCTTTGCCGATAATTATACGTACTTCTCACAATTAGGAGTTGATAGAATCACCTCAGCCAGATCCTCTTGATTCTATCAATTCACTCAATCCTGCGCCTTCCCCTAAAGTAAGGAATAGAATTCTTAATCTTCATATATATTACCCGTTTTTTATTATTTTGAATACTCATATAATTTTAATATAAATATCGTACTCTTTCGTTTATAATGAGAGTAAAGTTAATGTCTAATCTGCACTAGGAGGGATTTTCAATAGATAATGAAAAGAATAAGCCATCAGTACCTCCCTTATATGAAAACCTAAAAAATAATCATGAAACTTGCGAGAACGAAATGCATCGAATCATAAAGGATATGATAGATCAAAATAAAGAAATAATAGAGCAAAATTATAAACTTTTACGAAAAAATAAAACCCTTCATCCTCTTAATTTAGTGATGGTTTTGGAAAACAAGGAACAGAATGAGCATTTCTTCGACTATTGGCTACTTTAGTTGAACAAGCCAAATTAAAAATCGATTCCTAAACATTGTAAATCTACCTTTCCTGACGCTACCCCGCCATAAATATCACCCATCTAAACACCTTCCATATCGGTCCTTTTCTCTAGTAATTAATTTTCCTCAAGCCAATTATAAAATGGCAGTTTTGAATTTTAATCAGCCTCAAGCAAACGTATGTCTTTAGATCTACTTAGCTATGCGTTAAGGAAAAAGAGGAGAAAAATGGAAAAGAAAAAACTATTTCTTCTCAAGTATATCTAGTTATTCAACTAGAGCACAATTCGTCTATGACGGCCTACGTTTTAAGATTTGTAATTGAAACTTAAAAACCCTAGCTAATTTGCTAGGGTTTTATTATCAATATTGACTAAAATTTTAAGTTCAATAATTAAACTCTAAATCACTATACGAATCCTTAAGGTATCCACTGGTTGTCGTAATATTACTATGACCAGCTGATCTCCTTACCTTCTCCATTATATTTCATATATTGGGACAGCTCTTGTTTTTTGGATGAGTTTCTTCCTATTATATATAACAAATTCTAAAACTTAACTTCTATTCTTCATATTGCTGGCAATTCGAGATTTTCGTAATTGGCATTGGCGTAATAATTTCAGTTCGCCCCTGAAAAGTACTTTTTATTAATATTTCATATTCAAATCAGAAATATGTTTCCATCAAACAGATACGGGGAAGAAAAAGAATGAAGAACAACACTCTTTAGAGGAGGTAAATTCATGGCAGACAATAATAACAACAACCGCAATGAATACTTTGAGGAACGTGCAGGCACAGAAGATGCAAGATTTCACGTTGTACCACACAAGGAAGAAGGCTGGGCCATAAAACGTGAAGGTGAGGATGACCCTGAACTTACTACTGAATCGAAAGACAAAGCTATAGAAGAAGCAAAGAAAATGGCAAAAGATACTTCTACAATGGTTATCATCCACAATGATGACGGTCAGATTGAAGATCAGCTGAACTATAAAGAATAGTAATGATAGGTGCTGTTAATCAATAGATTAATGGCGCTCTTATTGCTTATGCTTGAGTTTGTTGTTCATTGAATCATCCTTTCTATGGTGAGATAAGGTATAACTTTGATAAAGTGGTTATGCTTATTTTTAAAATAAATCTATAGGAGAACTACTTCTATATATAATAAAAATATTTACTTACAGGAAAATAAACTACATAATTAGTCTCATGACACGTTGGGTTTTTTTGTGATCCATTTTTTGCCTACGATTCGCTGGCTCATCACGTATACGTCGGTAACCGTAACAAACTTCATGTTCCTTATAGATATCCTTAATTTCAGCTTTCAAGTCACTATCTGGATCTGATCGATTCATTCTCTTCACAAAATCATAATATGTGCTAATGCGGAAAATCAGCGAGCTTTAAGAGTTCCTTCACCAGGTATTTATGCCTTAACTCATAGACTACTAGTGCTTTGTCTTTTTTGGTGATTTTTCCTTGTTTTAAACTAAGGCATTCAACAAGCATATGTGAATTGTGTTTCCAATTAGTCTATTATTAATTGAACCGTCAACCGAATCCGTTACAAATAAAACAAGAGCCTTATATTTCATATGGAACGGCTCTTGCTTTTTGCGATTTGGTTGGTGGGTTGTTGGAGAGCAGCGTAAGATCAAGGATAAAACTCATCGGGTTCCTATCTCTGAAGAAATAGCAAGCCTTTGAAGCAATGAAAAAAGCCCAAAAAAATGTGGGGGACAAATGTATCTAGAGTATATTAAGGTGTACATGGTATTATTGGTTTTTTCTTCACTCATTTTTTCTTATTTGACCTTGTTAAACAGTTCTTTTGCGTCGATCCCGTTTACCACGACCATTTTTTGCGACTCTTCTCGCCATGAAAGAATCACCCTTTGCGGTTTATTTTTGAACGCGGCTTTCTCTGTCGATTGAGTGAATGAATCGGCTCAATATAGAAAAAGTGCAAGGTTTATCTAACCTGTTATATGCAATCAATGATAAAAACATAAATGTAAACGTAAATATTTTCTTGACGAAAAGATAAAAAAGCTATTATAAAAAGATATGGCAGTCAAATTTATTTGACCGCCATATCTTTTAATCTAAAACACTTAAAGCATCTCTTAGTTTTTTAGCAAATTCAACAGGCTCGTCCACTGATTCAATGTGAATGTACATAAGTTTTGGTTTGTCAAAAAGCCAATGGTTGTGTATTGCTGTGACTAAAAAGCCTTGCTTTTTTAAAGCTACGAGTAAAGGATTTACTTCTTTTTGCAAAACAACTAGTTCACCTGTATTTAGAGATTCTCCATGTTCTAATGATTGGACAGTAATCTCATGCTCCGTTTTGTATGGTTTTCCAAGTATTTCTACATCAAGGTCTCTTTCAATCATAATCGTACATTCACCATCTTCATGAAAAGGTGTACCTTTAAGAATCCTCGCTAGTTTCTCACAGAGTTCTTCAAATCCTGAAATAAATCTTGACATCATTAATCACTCTCTTTCTTTGATAAAAGTGAACTTCTCTAACTTCAGTTTATTCAGAGTAAGGAAAGAGGATTGGACAAATTATCAAAATGGTAGAAAAACTATTTATAGAAAACTAGGGCATGTATAGGTTTCTTTTGTTCTTCCATTTTTGCGTTGCTATGATATAGATAGCTTTGCGGAATGAAAAAAACTTCCTTCATAGATATCTGTAAATTCAGTAATGTCCTTCTTCAACAATCCGGCACGATTGCTTAAAATGAGAAAGAACCCTGCACAACACAGGATTCTTGATCAATTTTTTTATAAACGATTAACCTTTAAAACTTATCAAACTCTGTTCTAAAGCTACAATTAGGGCTTAATTTAAATCTCATATTCTCTTAACACGTCCGTTAAAAACTCCTGACCAATAACTTCCTGGTGACATATCAGCATCCCGTAGACGACTGTGCTCCTATAAACTCTCCATCCCTATGTAAATACTAGTACGTCCAAAGTAAATAAAAAAACAGACCCTTCATTTAGGGTCTGCCATCTGCTAGGATTAAGCTTTTTGAACGTTTGTAGCTTGTGCGCCACGTTGGCCTTGTTCAATTTCAAAAGTTACACTTTGACCTTCGTCTAAAGATTTGAAACCGTCGCTTTGGATTGCTGAGAAATGTACGAATACGTCTTCTCCTGCTTCACGCTCGATGAATCCAAAACCTTTTTCTGCATTAAACCACTTAACTTTACCTTGTTCCATTATTGTTGCCTCCTCGTGTGGATCTCCACACTTTGTGTTACTATCCTTGCTCAAATACCTTAGACGAAAAACAAAAATCTATCTGAAAAAAGAACAAAAATAATTCTTCCTAAGAGTAACAGATATACCAAAAAATAGCAATAGTATAACTCTTATTCTAATGAAGTTATTTCTTTATAAACGTTACCTGAAGAAAATGGTCCGATCCAAAGAGAACACCTTCTTCAAGAATAGCGTCCTTTTATTGAATAAGAATTTTCTTCAAATCGAGACGTATTGGCATATAACGTTTTCGTATTCACGAACCCGGGAGTCTTAGAACGAAGTTCTTAGGCTCTCGGGGGGTGTCGCCTGAATCTGCTTCCTTGCTTCTTCTCCTGACGACCTAGGGGCTCGGAGAGTCCCGCAGCGTGAATGCTGTGTTATATGACGTACCCGACTTTTTCGAGTTACTTTCACTCAGCTTTTCTGTTTCAATTTTTACTTCAGTAATATATATTTCAGTAAAGGCTTTTTATAAAACGTCACTTACTTATTTGTTACCGAGTTGTTCCGCCAAACCGATTAGAAGTCCTTCGGTTCCACGAATGTAGCAGAGCCGATACGAGTCCTCGTACTGAACCACTTCGCCAACGAGCTGAGCACCATACTTAGTGAGTCTGGATACCATTTCGTCAATGTCTTCAACGGTGAACATGACGCGTAGATAACCGAGGGTGTTTACAGGGGCAGTCCGGTGATCTGATATAGTAGGTGGGGTGAGAAATCGCGAAAGTTCAAGTCGGCTGTGGCCATCTGGGGTAACCATCATAGCAATCTCTACGCACTGAGAACCCAGTCCGGTTACGCGACCAGCCCATTCACCTTCGACAGTGGCTCTCCCTTCAAGGTTCAAGCCAATCTCCTCGAAGAAAGAGATTGCGTTATCAAGGGATTCTACAACGATGCCGACATTGTCCATTCTTAGTAATTTGTTTTTTGCCATAGTTTTATCTCCTTATGTGTAAAAGTTTATTACCTGATCATCTTCATAATTATTATATTCAAAAATTACAAATTCCTTCCATACAAAAAACACCTTGTTACAGTTCATGATAACAAAGAAAAGTCACAGTATAGGAAATTGTGAAATTGGATTTTCGGGGATGTCATACAACATCTTGTTAACAAACAACACTTCGTAAACCCTCTGCTATTGGAATATCGGGAACCTTATTTCTTGAATGCCATCACGTTCAAATAGTTTCAAAAATTCGATACCTTAGTTGCTATTCGATAAAACAACTTCGACTTCCCCCGTGTACTCCATTAAATGGCCCAAATCGCTTAATAAGAAAGAACCCTGCACCACACAGGATTCTTGTTCAAACTCTATTTAAAGCTACACTTAGGGCTTAATTAATCTCATATTTATTTGTTTTACTGATAATTTCAAAGCAGATTTATTAGAATATTGCTTTGACAGTGTTCATTTAGTACAGGAAGCATGTTATCAGGTATGTATGAAGAATAGTATCTTAGAAACACAAACTACAAAAATAATTATAGGCAATGATATAAATGTAAAATTATTGGTAAAACAAATTGTTGATCAGCAATCTGGCAGATATAACTCTTTTCTAATAAACTTTTCAGATGGTTTCCAGAGTACTATATTAGAAATGTATAAATGGATACTCTATCCTCTCATTAAAACCGATGTTAATAAACTTGAAGCTGGAGTAAAGTATTCTGAAAAACGGAAAGAAATTCAGAGTAAACACCCTAGAGGTTCTGAATTGAATACAGGTAACTTGACTCAGTCTCTGAAATTAACTGCATCATTACAAGTCTCGAAGCGTATACAACCTATTATTTTGGACTATGATGAAACAAACCTACGTTTAAATGTTGTTGATAAAGGAAGTTTCCAGGATCAGAATGAACTTCTTGAATTGAGCTCTTTGCCAATAGAATAACATATAGCCCGAACTAGGATATTAAAGTCAGGGCTTTTAGCAATTGTATTTGTGGTCTTAATCCTTGGTACCGACCCCAAACCTTGTTTTATCAACATTTATGAGTAATTAATAAAATATACGTGCTTTGTTCTAATGATACCGGTAGTCGGGAATAAACTTACACTTTAGAAGGAACACGATGTTAAGTCATGCGTGTCTGCCCAATTCCAGCACACCAATTAAGTCGTCTATTTCTCTATTTGTCTAATGAAAAAGAATACATTTCTATTATTTTACTCCCCCACATCCCCCTCCTCGTTTCCTTAGCCTCGCCCATAAACCTAATCAAAAAGCGGTTATATGTAACATCAGGAATATAAGCCTTGGCCTCCGCAAGACCCTCTAACACAAGCTGGGCATTAAACATCTTTTCACGAATTTCAACTATATCCATAGATTTTACCGGTTTCTCCAACCACACGATTCGCAAAGAACGATTATAAATGTCTACATCGGAGACATCTCTTTGCAGCCAAACCGATTTCCCCAGTAATTTATAGGTTGTATAATTTTTCGCCTGGATTCCATACGGTTCCTTCTTGTAATACGAGGCCTCCGGGGTATTTACTCCGACCAACCTTACTCTTCTGCCATCAGAAACGACAATGGTATCCCCATCTATGACCTTAATAACAATAACAAGTTCCAAATCATTCGTTTTTTCTTCAATCAAAATACTCTTATCTTTATGGGTTTACGAGTATAATCGTTCATAGGACACGTCCCTTTTCTATTAGTAGCATCGTTTCTAAAGAATAAGGTGGATATTACTCTCACTCCTCTAGCCCACCATATCCAAAAACTTCCCATACTCTTTCAAAAACGCCAGTTTCACGGTTCCCACAGGCCCATTCCGATGCTTGGCCAAAATAATTTCAATCCGATCTTTGAACTTGGACTCTCGGTCATAATAATCCTCGCGATATAAAAAGGCAATTAAATCAGAATCTTGTTCAATTTGTCCGCTGTCACGTAGATCCGATAACATCGGACGCTTGTCTTGTCTGCTTTCAACGGCCCGGCTCAGTTGCGAAAGGGCAACGACTACCACGTTCAACTCCTTCGCCATTTGCTTCAGTGCCCGGCTGATTTCACTGATCTCTGCCTGCCGATTTCCTTTTAAACGTGGATCTCCGTTAATTAATTGCAAATAATCAATGAACACGAGCAATCTTTTTTCCTCCCCATAATGTTGCCGCAGTTTTCTCACATGTGACCAGATGTATGGGACATCCATTCCGCCTTGATCATAAATATGCAAACTCATCTTCGAGATCATTCCCAATGCATGTTGAAGGCGGTTCCAATCCTTTTCATCAAAAAGGCGATTCGGATTTCTTAATTTGATAGAACTGACATTCCCCATTTGACCGACAGCTCTTTTGAGTAATTGTTTCTTCGACATCTCCAAAGAAAAAATAATCGATACGTCTTCTTGGGCTGCTTGTAAGGCAATGTTCAAAGCAAAGGCTGTTTTCCCTACACTTGGACGGGCCCCAATGACGACAAGGTCCGATTCTTGAAATCCCCCTGTTAGTCCGTCAAGATCCTTGAATCCTGATGGAACACCACTAATGTCTCCAAGATCTTGTTCACAATCCACATACAAATCCATTAACCCTTGTTGAATATCCCCGAGATTTTCTTCGTTTAGCAGGTCTTCTACCGACTGTAAATCTTGGATTCCATCACGTATGATCTGGTCTAGCTCCCCTTCTTTCGTGGCTTTTTGGATCTTATTGGCAATCAGTACCGTATTTCTTTTATGAGCATACTTTTTGACAATTTCTTGGTGATACTGGAAATTGGCTGTCGAAGGTGCACAGTCGGCTAGAGAGGGTAAAAGATCCCAGCCTCCTATTTCGGAAAAGTGATCTGGACCTGCTTCTTCTGCAACAGATACTACATCAATCGGTTTGCCTTTTTCCGCTAATTGCTGCATCAAGATGTAAATGTTTCTTAACTTTGAAGAGTAAAAATGCTCAGGTCGTAACGTACATTCCTTGATCAATTCTCCCTCTAAAAATAACGCCCCAATGACCGCTTGTTCGACCTCAATATGAAAATAAGGATTCCGTTCCATCAGTCTTCCCCTCTTTTGATGCCTAAAATTTCTCGAATCCCTGCGAGTGACCGTTCCACTACTTCTTTGCTGGCTGGTTTTTCCTTTACGTAAATGATGTACTTTGTTTCATCGCCATCTGGTATCACTCGGGAGCCATTCACGGGTTTACATACCAACTCTGAAATCCGCGGCGGGTAAGGAGAACTTGCCGCATGCTTCCACAAGTTCATTTCCAAATTTTTATACGTTTCCCCTCTTAACACGGCATGCCATTGATCCACCTTTTCTTGATCGAGCTCAAAGGAATCATAATAAACCGAAATCAGCTTTAGTAATTGAAAGACTTCACGTTTAGTCATCTAGATTAAAATCCTCCTCACGATAGGTTTTCTTTCCGTTCTTTTGATTAAGATACGATTCAAACTTCGTTCCAAATAAGGTTTCGGGTCGTAGATATTTACACCAAACCGGGTCGTTCCTCCACTCTTCCGTTTTGATCTCTATGACTCTTTTAAAATCGTCCATTTGAAAGCCTTCGTTGAAGCGAGCCTGAATCAACTCCTTCGTTTTTCTTGAATTCACCTTGTAGCGGGAATTGGTTTGGTTGTTCAAGCATGTAATGATTTCGGCAAAAGGGAGAGAAGATTTTTTTCTCTCTGAGTTAGTCTTTGAGTTTATCTCTGAGATAGTCTCTGTAGTAATCTCTGGTAATGGTTGGTACAAATTGACGGATGCGGTTACACATTTTGTCGGATGCCGTTCGTCAGTTTGTCGGATTGAAGCATCCATATTGGCTGTCTCAATTACACAATCTGTGTCTCCCGGTTCGTCAATCTGTGTTGTTGCATCTACCAGATTGTCTATCGCGGCTATCCCATTCGACTCTTCCGGTTCATCCTTTTGGTTTGTGGAAGGTGACAGATTGCCATCAAAACCTTGCTCTAACTCTTCTAATTTTTCATAGTTGATGCTATACCATTTGGTTTTGTCCTGTTTGGATCGATTATGATTGGCTGATAGTAAAAGGCCCTGTTCTTCAAGAGAACGAATCGCTCGCTCGATCGTTCTCCCTGACCAAAATGTAAACTGGCTTTCCCACTTCTTGTACGAGTTATAAATCCATTTTCTCCCGTCAATGGTATGTTTGCTCGATTGAAGCCAATAATGAAATTGCTGAATCACAATGGCTTGATTTAAGCCGATTTTCTCTGCTAATGACGGCAGAATCACCATCGGGTTTTCTTGGATTAATAGTTTACTCATGTTGCATACCTCCTAGATTTTTTTGTTAGAAAAGGTTGAAAGATATAGAGATTACGAGGAATCAGTCCATCCACACTTACTTTTGGATACACGATGAGAAGCCCCGCTGCCTTTGCTTTGATGAGCATTCGTTTAAATGTTCGACTTGAAATTCCCCTGCAATCGATGGAGCTTTGGATGCCTTGCAGCAAGTGGGTAATCGTTGTATACGTGACACCAGGATACATACTGGAGCGAATCAATTGATTCAGACCAACTAATTCACTATTCGTAAACTCCTGTTTAACCATGTGTAACCACTTTTCAATTTGTTCCTGAAATTCTTTCTCCGTTTGGAAAGCTGCGATCTGTTTTAATTGGTTTGATGTAAAAGTAGAATAATTCAATGTTTCACGATCCTTTCATTAAGTTTTAGTGTGGTTTTCCACAACCACACATTTCGAAATTTCTATTTTAGAAACATATAAAATGGAGATCGCATGAAATCCCTTTCATATTTCGCAAATGACACTCCAACAACCTTCACTGAATATCTTCACAAGAAATTGAACACCTTGATGACTCCCCAGAAAGAGATGATTTGAATTTATCTAAAAACCCACGTACAGCCAGATCTATTTCGCCAATAGAAGCAAAAGATTGATAATGTTTAATTGTTTCGTAGTTTAGCTTTTCCATTGGGAATCCTCCTTGTGCCAAGTACGGGATCTTCCCGCGCTTTCTAATTCCACTGTATAAAAGGAGTCGTTTTTTGTACAATTACCAATTAATGAGGAAGTCGCTCAAAAAACACCCAATTGGGGGCGAATTGACATCAATTCATCCCGAATTGGATGTTTTTTAGAGGAGTTAGTGAGAATTTGGTTAAAAATTATTTCTTTTTATAGAATGGCATTTTCCACCTACTAATGCCTGTAGCTGAGCTTGTAAAGCTTTATGCAAAGTTGATATTCATCACAACTTTATTTTATTAAATTTTTTCACCTGTCATTTATGAACCTTAATTATGACACCTATCTATCCTTTATTTTTTTATTGGATTTATATTTCAATTTCAAAACCAATAGTTTCTGACACTATTAAAATTTTTATAGCAATAAAAAAAGCCGCTCCCCAATGGAAACGACTTTAAAATTATTATTGTACTAAAGCTCCCGTTCGTGAAAAATAATTATATTTTTATCGTTCAAATTTTATAGATGATATGACCATTAACTTCATTTGTTCCTGTACAGACACCCATTTTCAAATTGTAATTAATCATCCAATGAGGAAAATGTTCTTTCGTTCTTTTACTTTGCCTCAAAGTTCTAGGGGCTTACTCAACTACCATGCAGTCCCCATCACGATCGTCCATATATGGGTATAACCAATGTTATATTTAGGTTAGAGGAGTACAATGCTTGATATTAATAGAACCACACATAATAGCCATATCTAAAATGTGTGATTTTATTTTGATTTCTTATTCAACTAAAGCTACCCGTTAGCGCAAGTGCATTTCTTCACACTCTCTATGAAGAAAATAAAGACGTAATACCTGTATCGAGAGAACCACCTTGACCTGTGCGATGTTAGAAACTTGGCGAACTCACCTAGCTGTAAGGAATATTTTAAAACAAGTCAAGGATCCTTTAGAAAAGTTACACCTTGTCCAAAGAAAGACCGCTATCTAAACACAAGTGGCGGTCTTTCCTTATATATTCAAATGTTAACTACTATTCTAGTCACTGCTTTCATCATCATGGGGTTGATCATGGTCGCTGCGCTTTCTTCCTTCCTTGTCATGCCCGTAAGCTAGTGTTGCGGGGTCCGTTTTGCCAAATGTCAGATACCACGGCTCCGTTAAAGGTCCTCCCAAAAGAGCCGGACGCACAAACACCTCAAATTTTTTGGTCTTAACGTTGTAGCGACGTACAGAACCTGTATCAGGTCCCAAAGGATCGCCAGTAACGGCGGGACCCTGTCCTGTAATAGGTACAAACAGTTTGCCATTAGGACCAAACAGAATTGCCTGTGCAAAGGCACGGGGCTGTCCGACGACATCGAGATCAATCTTATCTAGAAGCCTTCCCTTACGCCCATCAAAGATAAGAATTTTGTCCGTGTCATTCGCGTTCCTTCTGAAACTGGTGATATAGAGGTTGCCATCAGGACCGAAGACCAAACCTTCCGGGCGGTTAAAATCGGGGATGGAATCGCCCTCAATGAACACATCAATGAATTCCCGGGTTTTCGAATTATAGCGCACTACCCGTCCACCAAGCTGACCTTCTGCAGTAGTAGGGTTGTTACGGACGGACACATATAACAAGCCGTCTTGACCAATTACTACACTTCGGGGAAAAAACTGTACTCCTGGTGGGTGTTCAAGATTCCCCTGAAACATCCCAGTGGTACCGTCATATGTCCGCACTTCTCCGTTCAGTTCGGTCTCTACAATAGTGTCTGCCACAAACAGAATATTTTGTTTCGAGAGCACAATACCGCGTGGGGCGAACGGGGCGTTAGGGTCATTGGGACTAACGAGAAATCCTTGAAACTGTCCAGTGTGTGCGTCGTACTTTAAAATGCTTCCATTTTGAGGTGCTGGAGGAGGAGGAGGCAGTACGTTTTGGTTAGTAACAAGGAGATTACCATTATGATCGAAGATAAGTCCCCGGGGACCATTTAAGCCGTTGTCACCTGATGGAACAAAATTTCCAAGGAACCTGCCCGATTCTGCATCAAATGTCTTCACAGTGTTGTCGAAGCCATCACCAATGTAAAGATAGTCATGTCGTTTCATTCTAAAAAAACTCCCTTCTATTAATAATAGATTTAAAAAATATTTTAAAATCTCTTTATTAATCTATTCGTTTGAGACCTTTTTGGATAGGACAAACTCTGCGATAAAAAAATACATTTTTAACTTTAGGTAGTCACGCCTAATGGTCAACTAACTCTCACCTTGCTCCTATCATTGTTAATAAGATGAGGTAGATGTGAGATGCCTACTTCAATTAAATTGCCCGATACTTAAATAACTTTCAACAAAAAAGCGTTAATCCTTCGTTTCAACGCCGCCTAACTCATACGAGTTAGTGAGACTAACAGCAAGCTATTATATAATTTCTAATTGGTGTAAAATATTGTTAAGAAGAATTTTTTTACGGAGGGTAATGAAAATGAAGATTTTGTTTGATGAAACATTCACTTCAAATGACGGAAAGCGAAAAAGCAGGAATATTTGGTATGGATATGCTGATATATCTGTTGATGGTATGTATGGAAAATCCATTAAGCTTACTGAAGATTTTATGGATAATTTATGCGAAATCATAAAAAATGACTTATCTACGAATGCAGTTAATGTGCCCACAGAAACTAACTGGTATTTCTATGGAAGTGCTGTAACTCAGGACGCTATTGGAGACAATATCCGACCGACAATTATGGTTCGAGAGAGATCTGACGAGTTTATAACTAATTTTAATATCAGTGACCACGATTTTGCTGTAAATATTGATGCTATTCTGTTGTTTAAGGCGGATTTTGAAAAACGTTTAGCGAGTCATTGATGAGTAATACCAGTATAAGCATTTTCAAACTATTTGAGGGGATGATTTCATATGAAATCATTCTCCTTTTTCATGTGGTGAAAGCCTTTTTAAGTGGAGGAAAAGGACATTAAAAAAATACAGATTGTGAATCATTACACCTAAATTAACCTACCCCGTTAGTTCAATAATTTCAATAAAAAATGCGTTAATACTTCCTAGATCAACGCATCCGTTAGTTTGAAAAGCGAAAATTCATAAACGTTATAATTAGTCAATGTATCCATTAGCAAACCCTTCGACAAATCCTTGAATAAAATTTGGTGATTCAAGGGGAATTAGACAGGCTATAAATCCAATTCCAACACCTTTAAGTTTATTTTCTTTCCTCGAACCACCTACAAAGTATAATTCTAATCCGATTAATAATGTTAAAAGGGGAATTATATATAATGAACTCAAACATTGCTTTTCCTCCTTATCCTTCACTAAGTTGCCACGATAAGCACCTAATAATTCAATTGCCCCCTTTAGTAGAATATCTCAATAAACCCTTTTTCTAATTATTATTCTTCTTCAGTTGTTGTTGTAAAGTAATTGCAGAATATAATAATGCACTTGTATAAATTACACTCTTCCAATCAAACGAATTTTCTTTGATAGAGTAAATTAATGTTATTAATGAGAACAATGATAATAAATAAAGTATATAAATGATTATTTTCAACCTATTCCCCCCATAACTTATCTTGTCTCATTCTATAATCTTACCATAAAAGACTGATATCCTATTGCCAACCTGCTCCGATAGTTGAATAGTCTCTTCTGTTTCAATTTCTATAGTCAAGTCAATAATTCCTTTAAAAGAAATTTTAAGGGAGAGATGTATTTTGTTATTATCACAAGCATGGGAAACGTATGAATCGGATAAACGAATAGAAGGATTCTCACCACAAACATTAAAAGCATATCAACTCCAAGTTACCTTACTTATTCGTAATTTTGGAGATGTAGAAATCAATTCACTAACAACAGAACAATTAAAAGTATATTTATCTGAATCTAGTAAAGCATTAAAACTATCATCATTAGCTCATCGTGTCCGTTCAATAAAATCACTTCTTCGCTGGTCATATGAGGAAGGTCATATCAGTATAAACCCTGCTGCTAAGATTAAAGAGCCAAAGACAGAGAAACGAATTCCAAAGTTTTTGACAGAAAGGGAGATTGAACATCTTCGTGAAGCCTGTTTTACACCTCTGGAAAAAACTCTATTTGAGTTCATGTTTTCGACAGGATGTAGGAATGGAGAGATAGTAATACTTGATAAGAATAACATAAATTGGTCTAATCATTCTGCCATAGTTAGGGGTAAAGGTGACAAGGAAAGAGAAGTTTATTTTAATATTCGATGCGATATTTGGCTTAAACGATATATAGAAAGTCGGGATGATAATGATGCAGCAATCTTTGTAACAGAAAGGCATTCTCATCGAATGAGCAAAGCACAAATGAGATATATCATTAAACGTATATCCAAACGAGCAGGTATTAATAAAGAAATCTATCCTCACCAATTGGGACACAGCTACGCAACTCATTTATTAAATAATGGTGCCCCCATTGAAGTAATACAAAGTTTAATGGGACATGAGAAAAGTGAAACAACTCGAATATATGCTGATTTAAGTGGTCAACTTAGGAAGGAATTTTATCAGAAGTATTTCTAATAAACCAATAAGAGCAACGAGGTCCAATTAACCATCGTTGCTTCATTAAACTCTAGCACCCGTTTGTTGAATAAAAAACATAAATAAAAGGAAACAGGAACAATCACAATGACGACCCCTCTTGTAAAGGAAAGTACTTGTTACTTAAATAATTAAAATTAATCTTCATGGGCTCTATACAATTGATATGATTGTATTTCCAAAACACTAAGAAAATCTTAAGAATTGCATGCGGTGTTTGTTAAGATATTATTGGTATCATTCCTTTATAGCAAATACTAAAGGAAGTGATAGGATTGTTGAACAGTACATTTAGGGGTGAACGGTTATGAATATATTGGTTTGTGATGATGACAAAGCGATTGTTAATGCGATTGGAATTTACTTAGAGAACGAAGGCTACACCGTTTTCAAGGCTTTTAATGGGCTTGAAGCAATCGAAGTAATCAAAGAACATGACATTTATTTGATTATCATCGACATTATGATGCCGGAGATGGATGGGATCAGTGCGACGATGGAAATTAGAAAAGAAAATAATATTCCGTTAATCATCCTTTCTGCTAAATCCGAGGATTATGACAAAATTCTCGGATTAAATATTGGCGCAGATGACTATATCGTGAAGCCTTTTAACCCGTTGGAGTTGATCGCAAGGGTCAAATCCCAGCTAAGAAGATATACAACATTAGGTGCCCTTGAAACGAAGAGCAACCTATATCAATCTGGGGGCCTTGTGATCGATGATGATAGTAGAACGGTCACCGTCGATGGTGAGGAAGTCCATCTTACACCGGTTCAATATAAGATCGTAAAGCTTCTAACGGCAAACGCTGGAAAAGTCTTCACGATTGAGGAGATTTATGAAAAGGTATGGAAAGAACCGTCCTTTAACCCGGAAAATACCGTAACCGTTCATATTAGAAAAATCAGAGAGAAAATAGAAATCAATCCGTCAGAACCAAAATATTTGAAGGTGGTGTGGGGAGTTGGATACAAAGTGGAAAAGTTATAGTCATTCCATCCTAACGAAAATCATTGTTTTTATCATTGCCATCTTGTGTGTGACGGGAATGGTTCAAGCTTTTGTTGAGGTGGAGATTGTCAATGATGGAAACTTTGGCAGCGTCACCGAAGATCATTACTTCGAGAGCGAGGCCTACGTACAGGAAAGTCAGTATCTAATCAGCGACCTCACGAGATTATTAGGGAAGTATAAAAGTGAGGAACATATTTTAGATGGCAAAAGCATTAGTGAGGATGAATGGGAAGAGGTTGAAAATAACTTATTTTATTCAGAGTTTCAGCATTCTGAAAGTTACCAGCATGAGCTAAGCGAAAAAAAGAATTTCGAAATTTTTAAAGAAGAATATAAAAACGAACTCACACAAGCAAAAGAACAGAGGATCAAGGAAGATTTGAAAGAGTTTCATGTCCTCGTACAAAATCTCGAAAAATACGAGCCATTGTTTTATGCCAGTGATGGAACCCATGAGTTTGCGAACAGTACAAAGACTAAAAAGGAACAGTTCGAAACCTCCCCTGCCTATTTGATATTTGAGGAATACAAACGAGAGTTTTACCCAAAAGAAACAGAAGAAAATGAACATTTGCATTGGATTACAGAACAAATGGATGGATTAGACCTAGAAAACACCGTTATTTTTGTCGCGTTTCCGGAAGTATTTTTAAATCAAAAAATGGAAGAATGGCAAGCAGGAAAAGCCATAGCCACAACAAATTTATATCAAATACTAAGATATTTTGCAGGATTTATTCTTTCGTTTATTTATCTGGTAATTGTCGTTGGCAGAAAATCATTTCATGATCAAGAGTTACACTTCCGTCCGGTAGAAAAATTATACAATGACATCAATCTAGCATTATGTATGCTTCTGTTTCCGCTATGGATTGTATTAATAGATGATGTGTTTGAAGGAATGACAGCAATAATCCTAGCCTTCACGCTTCTGTTTGCCACCTTAGAACTCACCCTGATTCTAATCCTTGTGAAGCATATAAAAAATAGAACGCTTATTAAACATACTTTGATTTTTACATTGATCTACAAGTTCGTGAAATTTATTGGCGAGGTATATAAAAGCGGAAATGTTGCCGTAAAGACAGTACTCATCGTCATCGGCTACCCGGTACTGATTGCTTTAACGTTTTTCATGTTCCCGATCACGGTTGGAATCGCAGCTTGGTTTGCTTTTAAAAAGGTCAAGGCCTTTCAAAACATTCAGGAAGGAATTGAAATCATTAAAGAAGGAAATCTTCATCATCGGATTGAAGTTGGAGGAAATGGAGAATTCGCAAAGCTTTCTGCGAATGTGAACAGCATAACCGATGGCTTGAAAAAAGCAGTCGATAGTGAATTAAAAAGCGAGCGGTTAAAAACGGAGCTGATAACCAATGTCTCACATGATATTAGAAATCCTCTGACTTCGATTATCACCTATGTAGATCTATTGAAAAATGAAAAAGACCAAACCAAAACGGGCGAATATATCGAAGTACTTGATCAAAAAGCACAGAGGCTCAAACTTTTAACAGATGATTTATTCGAAGCCTCGAAGGCCTCGAGCGGAAATATTCCCGTTTCTTTAGAGAAAATTGCGATCGTGTCTTTAATTACCCAAGGGCTTGGGGAATTGAATGACAAAATTGAAGCAAATGGTTTAGAAATCAGGCTCAATCATCCACAAGAAAAGGTGTATGTAACCGCCGATGGAAAATTATTATGGAGATCGATCGAGAACTTATTATCGAATATCTTTAAATATGCACTTAAACGCTCACGGGTTTATATTGACATAGAGGATGTAGGCAATGAAGTACGAATCAGCTTTAAAAACATCTCTGCTTATGAGTTAAATATCTCTGCAGACGAATTAATGGAGCGCTTTAAAAGAGGTGATGAATCTAGAAACAGTCAAGGCAGCGGATTAGGAATTTCGATTGCAAAAAACCTCATTGAAATTCAAAAAGGCCAATTCAATATCCACGTTGACGGCGATTTATTTAAAGCCATCATCCATCTGCCTAAACATATAAATTCTAACTTGAAAAACTGAAAGAAGAGAAAAAACCTGGTTGATGGGAACCCGGGTTTTTTCCGTTTACTATAAAAGTACACCCGTTTCATGAAGAAAGACGCTTTCCTTATTACAGAAAAACACCCGTTAGTTCAACAGTTCATACCAATTCGAGTAAAATTACCCCTATCATAATAAATAGAATTGAAAAGATTTTTCTTCTACTTTTAGATTCATTAAATATAAAAATTCCAAGTAATGTCGTACAAACAATTGTTAACCCTGCCCAAATAGCAAATACAATTCCAGTTTCAAAAAAGTTTATAGATAATGAAACGAAATAGATACAAGAAATAAATAGTACAAATGCACTTATAGTTGGTAGTTTTACTTTAAATCCATTTGACATTTTTACGCACATTTGTCCTGAAACACCCAAGATAATACTTAAGACTAAAAAGATGTATCCCATTATGCAATCTCCTTTTTTGGGCTTCGTTCATCTTTAGATTTTAAATTTATGGAAATTGCCCCACAAATAATTAATCCAATACCTACTAATTTTAAAACCGATACTGATTCGTTGAAAAATAGAATACCGATAATACTTACTAAAGCAGTACCCATTCCAGCAAAAACAGCATTTACAACACCTAATTCACGATTGGAAGTTAATAAAATATAAATAGCTATGGCTGAACAATAAAAGAAAATAGCTAAAAGAGTTGGTGTCAATACAGTAAATCCTTTTGCTAAATTGAGAAACACTACACCTATTACCTCGAATAAGATTGAAACAAGTAATAATAAATAGTACAGCATAAAAAATTCCTCTTTCTAAATTTTATTAAGTTGTTATTAATGACTATTTTAACAGAATCTATGTGGTTAAAAATGAATGATTTTTTATTTAGTTTTTATTAAACATTCCTGCCCCGTCCATGAAGCGCAAAAATCAGCGCTTCACCACAGAGAATGAAAATGGTTATAAACCGTCAATACTGATTCTACGGCTGGGAGAGGAAGGTCGATACACTATGGTGCGTGAGAGCCCATCCGTTAGTCTGACTCCAACGACCACGGTGCACCACTGACTGTCGCTCCCTTACGGGAAGCACACATGGTAGATTAATCCCATTCTGGTTGCTGCACCAGCCTCCAATAATAATACAAGCCGTAGAAAGGATGTTTTCAATGGATGTAGTCATTGAAAGAGCATGTGGTATGGATGTTCATAAGGACAATATTACTGCATGTATTATGACACCAGAAGGAAAGGAGATTCAAACGTTTTCTACTAAAACTGTATTTCTATTACAGTTGGTTGACTGGATTAAACAGCATAATTGTACCCATGTTGCCATGGAGAGCACGAGTGTTTACTGGAAACCTATTGTGAATTTACTTGAGGCTGAAGATATTGAGTTTTTGGTTGTCAATGCCCAACATATGAAGGCAGTTCCAGGACGTAAAACAGATGTCAAAGATGCAGAATGGATTGCAAAACTTCTTCGTCATGGACTTTTAAAAGCCAGTTACATTCCAGACCGGAATCAACGGGAACTCCGTGAACTAGTTCGGTATCGTCGGAGTATCATTGAAGAACGCGCTAGACAACATAATCGCATTCAAAAAGTGTTAGAGGGTGCAAACATTAAGCTGGGCTCTGTGGTTTCAGATGTTATGGGTGTTTCAGCTCGGGATATGCTTAACGCTATTGCCGATGGAGAAGACGATCCTGAAAAACTAGCAAACTTCGCTCGACGTACAATGAAAAAGAAGAAAGATGAACTGGAGCTCGCCCTTAGAGGTTATATCAATTCGCACCAACGTCTTATGTTGAAAACCATTTTAAAGCATATTGATTTTTTGACTGAGCAAATCGATATGTTAGATAAAGAAGTAGCTGAAAGAGTAAGTTCACATCAGGAAGATGTCGAACGACTAGACTCTATTCCTGGTATAGCTACAAGAATGGCTGAACAAATATTATCTGAAATCGGGACTGATGTTAAAAAACAATTTCCAAGTGCAGCTCATATGTGTTCCTGGGCAGGTTTAGTTCCTGGACAAAATGAAAGTGCTGGAAAAAGGAAATCAGCCAAAACAAAAAAAGGAAATAAGTATTTAAGGTCAGCATTAACAGAAGCAGCTCATTCAGTAAGAGGATCTAAAAACTATCTCGGTGCACTGTATAGACGTACAGCTTCACGTAAAGGCAGGAAACGAGCTGGAATAGTTGTCGCTCATGCCATGTTGAGAATAGCTTATTACCTCTTAACTCGAAAAGAAATGTATGTAGACTTAGGCGAAGACTACTTTGATAAGCAGAGAGAGCAATCCATTGTACGACATTCACTACGAAGACTTGAAAGTTTAGGCTACACAGTTACGTTACAAGAACCTGAAGCATCTTAATCAATCCAGTCCATTTTCTTACAGTAGATCAACGGATTAGGCGCACTCCCACTTTTTAAAAAAATGAATGAGCTGCGTTTTATTAAGTATTGCCTTTTTTAGTAAATTACAGAAGTTTATTTTCATGGTAGTGCAAGAAGCGACTGTTCTTATTGAACAATCGCACCCTTTAGCTGGAGAAGTCAGCATTGACACGTACTAGTTGCCCGTATTCATTAGTAAGTGCCCAATATTCACGGTTCCCATAACAATGTCAACGACTACGTAGGTTCACGATATCCAGACAAATCACCGCCATCAACTTCAATAATTATTTCGTTCCCCATTCGCCCATAACTTCTTCAAAAGTCCATGTCGTGTATCCAATTAGTCGTTCTGCTTCTGCGACTGTGATTTCTGTTCCTACATAAAGATTTCTGCCAACCTGTAAATCCATGTATGTTCCATCGTCCTTTTTAAAGTGGAAAACATGTCCTGATAGTTCCCACGGTTGCAGTCCGTCCCATGATTTAAAAACAATCTTGTCGCCTTCTAGAATACCTGCTTGGTCGTTTGGTTTTGCTCCTGCAGGAATTTCGTCCACAAGTTCCAATACGCCGTCTTCATTATATTGTGGACGCGCTAACATCCTTTCCGCTTCGGTAATGGTAATATCTTTTCCGACGATGTAATATTCGCCTGTGCGAAGTTCCATACGACCATCGATAGAACCCGCATCGCCAATAAAAATATATTGCCAATATGGCATAGGGTAGTATGGTTCTCTTAATTCTCTAAAATAAATGATGTCCCCAATTTGTACCCCTGCTTCTTTGACTTGCGCTTCTGTTTCAGGGGTTACAGGTTCTTCGACTACTGCTTCCGACTTGTGGTGTCCGACTGCCTTCCCTTGTGCTTTGCCTTTATCGTGACCGTATGCGTTCCCTTGTGCTTTGTCTTTATCGTGACCATATGCATTCCCTTGCGCTTTGTCTTTATCGTGACCATATGCGTTTCCTTTCGCCGCTTGTACGTTTGCAATACCTGTAAATAAAATTCCTATTGATAAAATACTTGCTACTATTTTTTTTGTGATGTTTTCCATGATGTAAATTCTCCTTTGTTGTTTTATAGTTTTTTAATGCTCAATTTCCTCTTTGGATAATTCCATTTCAAGAAGCTCATAACTTTTATCATCTATTTCTAAACTTGCTCACGATATAACAATTGCTGTTTTTTATAATACAGTGTGCCTTTAAGCCTTTTAAGCTGGTTCTCACTTGCATAATTATTTATATTCACTGGATCCTAATTTTTTTTCCTCCCTTTTTTTTGCTTTGCGGACAACGTGAGCGACACACCCTGATTAGCCTGGTCAATTAAAGGACTGGCTTCATCTTTTGAGATCTGTAAATCCCTTGTTTCGAGCTTTGTTAGGAGGTGTACAGCATATAGCTGACGATTTGTGATCGGAGCCCCCGGATCCTTAATAATCACTTTTTTCTCCACATCTGCTTCCGATTTTGCCGCTTCGATTTGATCGAATTCTGCTTGAATAGCAGACATTTGCTCATATAATTCTTTCAAACGTGCTCACAAATAAATTGAAAAAGGTAGAACAACAACTTGTGGTAGGAGAACCGATTCTTTTAATCAAAGATGGTCGATTGGATAAAGTAAGATTTAACAAAAGAAGATTTTCATTGATGAATTAAAGGCTAAATTACGGCTGCAAGGTGTTTTTCCATTTCTTCAAGTCCGCTATTTAGAGTTCACTGGGGAAATATCCGTCAAATTAAAAGAATAGCAGGTGACAGATTGAGATTATGAATAAATCAGATCGCACAAAATTTTATATTGTCTAGCATCGCCTTTTTTAAGGTTAATTTTATTTAGAATCTAAAAATGGCATACAAAAGGCCATCTTCGTAACAGGATGGCCTTTTCAACGTAACAACGTAAACGTAAATATCCGATCTTTTCCGAGATCAGCACCCATCAAGAAGGATGGGAAAAAACTATACATTTACTTTAACATATTGATCGTTTCATTCAATGTTAAGATTTTTCCATATCGAAACCGACTTTAGCAAGCTTTTTAGCAATATAATCCTTCGATACTTCCTTTAGGTTTTCCCTCACCTTAAAATCATGCATCCTTTGTTTGATCATTCCTGTATAAATATTTCCATAAAAGTATTTGATCTTTTATGAACGTCTATAAGGTAATTTATATGTGATTTTAGACTTGAATTTTATATTTTTCAATTAGTCTATAAAAGTGTACTTTATTGAACTTATAAAATAAAATAAAAAAATACCCTGGATTTGAATATCCAGAGTATTTTCAATATTAGTTTATATTTCTTATTTAACGGCTTCTTTTAATTCTTTTCCTGGTTTAAAAGCCGGAACTTTAGAAGCTGCAATCTCTATTTCCTCACCGGTTTGTGGATTACGACCTTTACGAGCTGACCGTTCACGTACTTCAAACGTTCCAAATCCTACTAATTGGAGCTTTTCTCCTTCAGCAAGTGTGTTAGAGATCGTATCAAATAACGCATCAACTGCTTTTGTTGCATCTTTCTGTGTCAATTCAGCTTGTGTTGCCACAGCTTTTACCAATTCTGTTTTATTCATTCTTATACACCTCTATTTTTAAAATTGATCTATAGGAACTACAAAGATAGCATATAGCATAATCGTATTCTGTTTCAATCAATACCCTATGAAAGGGTCCGAAAACTTTTTATCCAGAAATTCAAACAAATAATCCCTCACCTAACAAAACATGGATGTTTTAGAGTAGTTTAAAGGCTACCTTCGGCTGCATGTTCCCCTCATCCCTAGTTATAAGTAAGTCCAACTTATCTTTCTAACATACATCTATGAGTGGAATGCCACACGTTTACTTTTTCCATACATTGATCAAAATCATTTTTATTAAAAGTGGCTTAAAGAGCTTTTTTCGCTCTTACTAGTTCTATGGCCTTTCCTTTTACTTCTTTAACAACAAAACCTTTTGGAACCGTAGTTAAAATCGCCACTAGAGCCAGTGCAGCAAAGATAATATTTGCTGTCAACCCTGCGCTTGCAGCTGCTTCTACATTTCCGAACCCTTGAACTCCACTATATACAGCAACAGATATGGCTAAACCGAATGAACCACCAAGTGTACTTGACATTTTATAAATACCAGCTGCCTCTCCAGCCTTCGATGCCGGAACATTGTCTATTGCAGTATCAGTAGATGGTGTCGCATAAAGGCCAAGTCCAATTCCATATACCGTAAAACCAATAATAACGACAATCGTATATAATAAATTTGGTAAGAATGTTAAAGTCATTAATATAATCCCAGCAATTACTAAAATACAAGCGATAACCATCGGCTTTCTTGGACCGCTCTTTTGTAATAATTTCTCACCCACGCGAATCATTGCTAATACACAAATGAGATAGCCTAGTGATAACATCCCAGATTGGAAGGAACTAAACCCTCTTCCCACTTGGACGTACGTATTCGCAACAATAAGTGCTCCAGCTACTGCATTTAATAAAAAGTTCGATACCGTACAACCAGTAAAATATTTATTCTTAAATATAGAAATATCAATAAATCCATTCGATTTGCTTGTTACAATTTTTAAGAATACCCAACCGCCAATGACAGTAACAGCCATTAACGATAACGAAATCGGGCTTGTCCAACCGAAATCTGCTCCGCGTGTAATCACAACATTTAAAGCAACCATTACTAAGATAAAGACAACAAATCCAAGATAATCAAATTTTGAAGACTTGCTTTTTTGGGTTTTACTCTCTGGTACATCTTTAATCAAAAATAAAGATAATAAAGTGAAGACGATAGAAAAGACGAAAATATAACGCCATCCTAAAGTAGTAGCAATTAAACCTCCGGCAAATGAGGTAATACCTCCGCCGCCCCAAGATCCAAAAGACCAGTAACTTAAGGCTCTTTGACGATCAGGACCTTCAAAGTAATTTTTTACCAAAGCAATTGTCGCAGGCATGATACATGCTGCTGAGAATCCTTGAATGACACGTCCAATAATTAAGAGAACAGTTCCTTGTGTAAAGATAAGACAAAGTGAACCAATTATATTTAATATTAAACCAATCGTAGCGATTTTCTTATGTCCAAGTCGATCAGATATTCCTCCAGCAGCTACAATAAACATCCCTGAAAATAATCCAGTTAAACTAATTGCTGTATTTAGAGCTCCTAATGAAATTCCCATATCTGCTTGAACTGCGGGCATCACATTTAATAATGTTTGTGAGAAAAGCCAATACGTTAGAACCCCAAATACGATCCCTGTTAACATTTTGTTATTACCCTTATAGCTTGTTTCCATGGTAAACCTCTCCCTTTTTTGGTTAACTATCCATCGAACTAACTATGTTTCCCCATGATGATGATCTATAAGCTAAAAAACACAACGCAAAAAGGACAGAGAAAACACAAGTATAATGTGTTTCTCTGCCCTTCTCTGTCTTTTTACCTGAGAGTTTAGCTCAATAGAGCCCTTCCCCGTCGGTGACGTATCTATACATACGTACTCTTCAGAGTCGTGTCCAGTTACAGTTTTTTCTACCTGAGAGATTCACTTCAAGGGTCTTTGTTGAAGTTTGCTCCTTCGGCGGCTTACAAAAAACGCTCTCCTGCAACTATCATCCACCATATTATCCATAGAATTAAAATAATTTCTAAAGCTTACGACACAGTAAAAGGTTAGATAACGCTTACAAAAGTGATTCGTTATACATACTTGCAAGTACTGTATCGTTATAGTGCTTGCTTTTTCTATATATTCAGAATAATTTTTAATTGTAAAAATGTCAATAAAAAACTGGAAAACGTTTTCATTTTTTTTTTGCTAATGATCACTGCATTCATTAATTAAAACTTTATATTCCCCTTAAGTATTCAAGATTGGTCCTTGCCAACTGACTCCAAAATCCCCATATTAAAGATTTTTCAGCATATAGGTTCATGACAGAAATACTGAAAGGCTTTCGCAAAAAGCAAAAAAACCTTTCTTTTATTATTGTCACAAAATATTCACAGATAGACAAAAACCATGGTTACTTTACTCCCCCCATTATGGTATTGTTCATCACACCATAAAAAACCTTCGGAAAATATATAATCATCCCTCAGGGAATTGTAAGTTTAGGGAGAGAGTTGATTTTTTTAATCAACTTTATTTTTGTGATAATCTAGTTTTGAGTCAATCATAAGCGTAATTCTTGGAATATGGAAGATAAGTCATCAAATACAGGATATTTTAGCATTCCGTTTAAACAGAATGCTATATATTCCATTAGCAATTTTATGGCTTTAGACTAATGGCAAGGGACAAAGCTGAATCCCTATAGGATGTGGACTCCTTTTATAATTTTTCCTAATTCTATTGTACATCGTTGATACATACTTAGATTTTACGGTCGAAATAAATCATATGACATTTCATTTTTTAGGGGATGGCTTGCGTCCTAGGTTTATTGCAGATGCAAATGATGCTGCCTGGAGATGTAAAAACCGACTATTTAGATGAACCAGTATAGTTACGAGGGAGATACCTGAACGTGCAATAAAAATCATGATGAAACTTTACTGTACATTATGTGGTGAGTTTAAATTAATTTAATAGAAAATTTAACGCTTCACCAATTACTGAAATTCTTGGCTCTTCATTATCTCGACTTATCAAGTATGTTAATGGTCTCTGCTAAATGATTATTAAAAATTTTCCTCGCAGTAGAAAGCAAATCATTTATTAAAGGATCGCGTAATGAATAAATAACACGATTACCCTCTTTAGTACCAACAACAATATTTTTGTTTCTTAAAACCATAAGTTGTTGAGACACCGTAGAAGAACTGTCACTGCCAATAGCATTCTGAAGTTCATTCACACCCAATTCGCCTTTGGAAAGTTCTTCTAGAATTTTAATACGAAGGGGATGAGAAAGCGCCTTAAAAAACTCTGCCTTAAATTCTTGTAGTTCAAGATCCATAATATCCAACTCCTTAAGTTATAAACACCGAATCAAACTAGTACAATGATTCGTTCAAAGCCTGCCGCAAAGACTGTTAAATTCAACATTTGAGTATTTGGATCAATTTCTAAAGCGAGTTCTGAAAGCTATTGATCCTTGTAATCTAAGTCAAAATAAAACAAGTCTATGTGCGTTATTTAATAGATAATAGTTAATAATTGTTTCCTGTAATTCTTAACATAGATTGTTTTTTCTAATAAACCTTACTCAAAAGCAGAATGATTTCACTATCATCAACTTTAAAAATTCATCTATAGTTAATAATATATAAATATTTAAATAATAATATATAAAATAAATTTATAGGAACCATTTTACAGTAAATATAAACAAATGTCATTATACTAGACATATTAAGGCAAGTTTTTAATTTAAATAAAGTTTATATAATGTTTTTCAACAATAGATCCTTTCGATGGTTCAATGAAAGTTTTTTTGTGTTTTTACCAACTTTATTACATGGAAAATACCTACTAGTAGCATATTTTACCTAAAAGGAGCCTTTACTAATGTTTATTACACCAGCAGATATATAGTCGGATGTTAAATTATATTTTTCCTCTATTCTGGAAACGTTATCTATATTGAATAGGAGGGTGTGTTAATGGAGAATCGTCAAGATCGGATTAAATTGACATCTGCTGAAATGGGAAAAATAAATGTTGCTAACCTGTATGCAAACCATAAAATGCTTATGTGTTCCTCTACATTAAAGGCACTTTCCTACTAATAATGGAGGTGCCTTTTTCCACTTATGTAGAGATTACTTTGAATACTACTATTGGTTTGTTTTCTCCAAGAGAAAGTTTCACTTTATTTTTTCACGGGTAGATACTAACAATGAATTAAATTTTATTACAATAACATTAGGAAAAGCCGAACGTTAGGGGTGTGCTTTATGCAAGGTAAAAAGGTGGTCTATAATCATGAAATCTATACGGTTATATATGAATATGGGAATGGACAAATAGAAATCAAAAAAGAAAATTCAATACCTATAAATCCTGATGTTGAATTAGTAAAAAAAGAAGAAGTACATTTTTTGGAAGAATTAGCCAATTAAATAAAAAGTAATGAATCTCTCTTATTTAAGGTGATTTTTTTATACGCCTGCAATATAGTCAGGATCATATACAAAATTTAATTTTATTCAGTAATGTAGAACGAGGAAATCATGCATATGGAGAGTTCAAACATTTCGGAGCCTTTTAGGTTCTATGCATACCTTTATACATCGTTGATTCATCAAGGTTTTGGCAGATTTTTATCCAACACGTTCACAGGATGCCATATGGTCATTAGCAGCAAACGTCTTTCCCCCTTCTTTTATTCAACTGACCTAAAACGGGTAAAAAAAGAGCGGTTTCGATTGCTTTGTAGGAAAGATCCGATTGTGATAGAATGGTAACCAGGACAGAGTTCCTAATATTGACTAATTGCCCTCTTAGTTGTCCGACTAAGTGGGCTTTTTATTTCTATTAGGGGTCGGCAGGAAACGAAATGTAGTTAATAACGCTAAGGCTTGGATTCACTGCATAAATGGCACAATTCCCTAACATCTAATAATCATTAGCATTATTATTTATATAAAAATGAGTAAAAAAAAGGGAGATTGCTCTCCCTCCTATTCAGATGTATCCCTTTTCTTTCATACTATAATACCCAGCCTAGCATTTACAATAACATGGTCCAATACATCAATCCCTAGGATCTTACCGCATTCTGCTAATCTTTTGGTTACATCTATATTCTGTCTGCTCGGATATGAATCTCAACTTAGATGTTGGTGAAAAATAATGGATGCAGAATTATTTAAGTTTGCAGACTTAAACACTTCTTTTGGAATCACTAAGCTCACATTCAATCCCCCAACATGGCAACTGTGAACGGAAACTACTCTATTTTTGGAATTCAGACACATCACCTAAAATACCTCTCTGTTCTTATCGCCGATAAACTCTGAAGCAATTTTCGCTGCATTTCCCGGTGAACGAACAATAAACTTCTCTTCCCCATCCACCTTTTTGATTCTTAAAATTCAATAAACTGTTTTGATTTTGTCCCTCCCTCCTTTCTTTGTTCGGGAGAGACTAAACAATTCGCACAAACAGTGATAAGTGTTCGCTTACATAGAATTCCGCTGAGCAGATTCAGCGTCGGTTTTTCGCCCCCCTCCCAGTCCTTTCCACCTAAAAAATAATCGTATAGTTTTATATATTGCTATTTAAATGGGTCACCTTCCTACATGATTCGTTTTGAAATTCAAATTCTGTGACGTAGTCAAGCCCTTACACATTTTTCCTTTTTGCATATTTTAATAAGGGTTAGAGAAAGGAGGAGAAGAGTATGGGAGCAGTTGTAGATGGCGGAGTTGGATGCGCTGGCTTTGGCAGTGGATTTGCTTTACTTATTGTATTGTTTATTCTCCTAATCATTATCGGGTCTAGTTTCTGTGGTGGTTATGGCGGATTTTATTAAAAAATAAATAAATTTCTCGATGAAGGGAGGACTTTCTTCCATGTTTGGATATGGTGGTTGCGGTTATGGCGGTTATGGATATGGTGGTTGTGGCTTTGGCAGTGGATTCGCTTTGATTATCGTATTGTTTATCTTGTTAATTATCATTGGTGCAGTTTGCTGGTGTTAAAAAAAAAGCCCTTAAAAGGGCTTTTTTCAATGACAGCATGGTTTTTACTCGTTATGTTGTTTATTTTATTAATCATTATCGGAGGCTTACTCGTAGTATATTTAGAACCCTCGAGATTTGCCTCCCAAATATGGTTTAGGGTTACCTATTTTCTGGCACTATCACAAAAAGAAGGTTTCAATCAGCCCGTATTTTTTGGTGATCGTTCCGTATCATGATTCAGCCCTGAGGGTAAGGTATCATCCAAAGCTGAAGGATACTCGTTTTTCTGTAAGGATTGGTCTGTTGCGTTATAGAGATTATTAGAGGTATAGCCAACATTTCGCGGAAAATATACGCTAAGCACATTTTGACATAGAAAAAATGCATTTTCTATAGGCTTAGCCATTTAAAAATGTACAGAAACTTATCTTCAACCTATTTACTGAACATGGATAAGTGATTGGTTATTCAACATCATAGCTATGGTAAATCTCATAAACCATTTATTTATAAAGATATTAGAACTTAAGGATTTCTGAACAGCTCCTCAGCGTATGTTTTTGGCGTTTTTGGCGGGACCCTTTGAAGAACTAATGGAGTTCCAACTATAGTAGGAGGGACTCGTTGATCTTGACCAGATCCCCAACCAATTTGCAACACTCCGTCATTGATAATCGAACTAATTTTCAAATATTTAATATCAATTGTTTGTTGCAAATGCTTATCGACTTCAATCACCCCTTATTTAATCTATATAAAGAGTTAGGTTAGTATGGTAAAAGGAATCTAGAAAACCCGTCTTCCTAGCCTTTGACCTTAAAGATTATCGGATCGGTCGGTATGAAGGCTTGCCGTATACCCGATCTCTACTAAAGATAATCAAATGAAAAAAGCCTATCCACATTAATAAACTTTAAGATATATATTGAACAAAAGTTGGAACCCTAAATAACCCGGCCTTCGTGTAGTTCCTGAATTTAACCCGACATTTGATTTTCGTGTCCAAATAGATAAAATTTTTTATAGTCCGTCCAAAATCTTAGCATACAAAATTTCCGATTTTACCAGTAAGGGTTGTATAAATATAACAAACCTAATTTCTTAACATAAAAGTAAGAAATTAGGCTTGTTTCATTACTTCATTAAAGCACCCTATTATGGAATAACTAGAAAATATACTTATTCCTAAAGTCACTTAATTCTTGAAATAACACTTTTTTACTTGAAGAAGAACCTTTACATTTACTGCTCTAAATCCTCTTCTATTCTAAATTTTTTTGAGTTATTACTTGTCAAATGAGCATCAAACATATCAATAATTTCAAGGAACCGATCTGCTTCACGGAAAACATGGTCTGCTAACAGTGGATGAATGATACTCTTTATTTTACATTGTTCAATTAAATCACGTGCCGTTTTTTTGAAATCTCTAAGAGAAGCTACAGACACTCTATTCTGATCAAGGAATTGATCCAAAAGAGGTATTGTCTGAGATTGAGGTCTCATCCCCTCTAAATCCCTAGCTTGAAAGACCAATTCATCAAAATCATTACTAAAGTTTCGAGCCACATCAATAAGCTTTCTCTCTGATGGATCAAGAAGGTGTCCGATAAATTTCGCATGGTCAGCCATAATTCTTAAAAAGAAAACATTTTCCTTGATAATTGCATCTGGTAGTGGTTTTAATTTTCCTTCGTTTAATTCAATTAATCGTTTTCTAAAATAATTTGCCTCTCTACTTATATGGTCAACCAGTAGTGGGAAATTATTGGCTCCTGGCAATTTACATGCGAGAATTAGTCCTAGTACTTTTCGTTTAAATGCGAAAATATTAGTTGCTGCTTGTTGAACTTCTGAATTAAATCTTCTTATTTGTTCAGGATCGGTTTGATTGGTGTAAGTATGTGCAACTTGTTCTATCTGTTCAAATACTCGGTAAAAATGGTTGGCCTCTTGAATTAATTGAGTATCTTCTGCCCTAAAACCTAACCGAAGAAATAAAGAATGTTCTTTCATGATTCTAGACCAAAAACGAATCTCATTTAATGATCGCTCAACAAACCTTCCAGATGTAACACCCGTATCAGCATGTAATAAGTTGTGATCCCCATTCATTCCAAATCCCCCTATTCTTATTAACAAATCATAAAATTATACCCACCAAAAAAATTCCATGTAACTTTAAGAAACAGAATCGAGAGTATGTCCATACGTTTTAATGTATACGAAGGGAACAAAGCTTTAATTCATATTAAATTATTTAAATTTTAAAGTTATTCTGTAAAACTCCGAAAGGCATATAAAAACTAGTAATATAAATAACCAGTCCCAAAAAGAATCCATCGAAAAAAGAAAGAAGTTAGCTTAGAATGATATAGATAAAAGCTATGACAAACGGTAGTTTTTAAGTGTTACGCTATGAATTCGTTGTTATGTTAGTGTTTATATAACAAAAGATTTAAGGGAAAGGAAGTTGATTAAATGTCATGGTCAGAACGTTTTTTACTTGTTGGTTCGCTCTTACGACCAGATGAATTACAAACTTATAATCGCGAAATTGAAAGTCGAGATGATATAACTTATCCATTCTATGATGACTTAGAAGGCTACGCAGAAACAGAGGGAAAAGCCGTTACAGAAGTTGTCAAAAAGCAAATCGAAGCCGGTATTCCAGAAGTAACGGATGGAGAATACCAACGTTCTATTTGGCACTTGGACTTTGTCTGGGGATTGGATGGTGTGGAGCGTTCAATCGGTGATTCAGGTTGGAAGTTCCAAAATGATACGGATGGTTTTGAAGAAGGAACATTTGAAACTCGTAAAGATATCGACGTCAAAGTCGTAGCTCCTCTTCACTCTAACAACCATACTTTCATCGATCACTATAAACGTGTTCGTGAAGAAGCTGGGGATCACTCAGTTAAATTAACCATTCCATCACCTGCTCAAATTTATAACGAATTTGTGCGTTCAATGTCTAACGAGAACGGTTATTCAAACGATGTTTACCCAACGACAGATGATCTTGGTGAAGGCTTAGTTCAAGCTTGGAAAGAATTCGTAGACGAGTATACAGTTGTGGGTGGTGAAATACTTCAGTTTGATGACTGTACTTGGACACTCTTCTCAAAAGACAACCCAATTGGCTACTATACTCAAGTTGGAGCTACAGACGAAACTGTTAAAGCACAAGCAGAAAAGCTTGTTTCCTTAAACAATGCAGTAGTTGACTATGCCCATGAAAAAGGCTTAAAAGTATATACTCATAACTGTCGTGGTAACTACGGCTCTCGTTATGCTATGGGTGGTTCTTATGAACATGTTGCTAACTACTTCTTAGCTAATCAAAACTATGACCGTTTCTACCTAGAGTGGGACGATGACCGTGCAGGCAACTTAGTAGCCTTAGAATCTTTCAAAGATAAACCTGAAACAGAAGTAGTTATTGGGTTCTTATCATCGAAAAAATCTGTTCTAGCTGATAAAGATGCGGTTTTGGCAGAGCTTGAAGAAGCAGCAAAATACATCCCTAAAGACAAACTATACCTCTCACACCAGTGTGGTTTCGCATCATGTGACGGCGGAAATGACCTTACTCACGAACAACAGTGGAATAAAATCAAACAAGGCCAAGAGATCGCCCAAGCATTCTGGGGCGAGTAGATGAAAAGTTAGTTCTAGACGGTCCCACTATTTTTAACAAAAGAACGAAGCTCTATCGGATTAAATATATAGAATAATAAGATAACAAAAAGAGTGCAGAAATCTGCACTCTTTTATCATCATTTATGATACGGTTCTACGTGACGTATCTAAGTGCGGTTTTTAATAATTGATTTTTACTTTTTAAACCTTAACGGATTTGTCTATTTTGTCATTTAATTCGTGTATAGTGGGACAGTAAATCGTCCATTGCGGAAGAGCAAAATAATCGTTATGATTGCTACCTTTAGTTTTATTTTTTGTAATAATGTGTATAGATTTCTTGACGCAATCTAAACTTTTCTTCGTACTTTTGTAGCTTTTTTTGTCAGTAGATGAATTCAAGAATGGTTTTCGCTTACCAATTACCACTATATCCTTACCATCTATTGGGTTATCGAGTTTAACATATGGTTGGTAGTAATCACATTTTGTTTGAGGAAGCGTAACTGACAGCCTCGCAAAAATGCTAACATTTTTTTAACCATAAACGAAATGCAGATAGAAATGACACGAACAAGGGAATCCAAATCATGGCAAAAATGAATCATTAACAGTAGTCATACGGAGTTTTGAGAAAACAGGTGGTATGATATAATTATTTAATTAAAATACTTGGAGGTCCTATGCTTACTTTCGAAGAAAAACTATCGATTATTGAGTCTTTCCCAGAACTGGAGAGAAAAAATGTGTCTATGGGGAGAATTAATTTTCATTATGAAGCCAGTGCATCAGATAAAAAGAATGTAGTCTATCATTTACATTCTAATGGGAATGGTTTTGTATATGGAGCAGAATTAAATGGTTATAAAAAAAATGATAAAGGGATGGTCAACATCCGTGATTTTTCTGCTGATGAGCTTCGAACCATTATTCAAAAATCAATTCTCTCGTTAACTCCAAAGATATCCACTAAAGCACCTAGAGAAAAATGGATTAACCAAGATCATCAGACCTTGATTCTTGTGCAAGAAGAGGATATGTGGAGTGTATACGCAGGCAACAATTTAGATGGAGCTTTCAACTCTTATGGTGAAGCTGCAGAATATCTACATGAGGAAGGATTTAGTAGAGTATAGTTTAGAAATATAAATATCCATGCTTTTCACAGAAATGTTTCAAGGGGAGTCGAATCGAACCCCTTATTTTATAATACAGAATTTTAATATTAAAATTTGAGGAGGGTTCAATTGGATCAAAAACAGTTGCAGGATAAAATCATCGAAAACTACCAAAGTGAGGAGAAGATGATGATTCTCATCTTTGCCCAGTGGTGCATCAATAATGATCTTGTTCCTGAAAAAGTCTACCTACGTGCTTACCCCGATCAACAAGCTAACCAAACTTTAAGAGAGGCGTTAGAATTAACTGTTCCCAAAGAAGAAGCAGGTGAAGTAAAGGATCAAACCTTGCTGGAAGTATTATCCTTGTTCGGAAACGATGACCTTGCTTTTATCGTGACGGAAGAAATTAAAAAGCGGTGAGTCAAGGGGACAGGTTCCTGACTCATTTTTGGGATTTCCGTGGGTCAAGGGAGCTGTCCCTTTGACCCTCTGATTGGGATGAATATCACATTCATAGCAAAAAACTTCCTCGAAAAAATCAAAATGCTACAAAAGGTCTATCACATCTAGCACTGTTCAACCTTTATCGAGTACTTCCTCTGCCTCTCGAAGCTGTACCTGATTTGTTTGTTGGTCGACTATCATTCGGTTTTCTTCTAGAAGAAAACTCTCTCCCTTTGATTCTCCTTTTTCCACTACCATTAGGGCGTCTTGCTTTGTTAATTTGCTCGCTTCTTTCCTTTTGATAATCCTCGCGGTCAGGGATACTAACCCCTGGAATCACTTGTATCTCCAATTTTTGATGAATCCCTTTTTCAATCATTCGTAGGAACTCCAGATCCTTAGGATCCACTAAAGTAATGGCCATCCCATCGCCACCTGCTCGGCCCGTTCGTCCAATCCGGTGAACATAGCTTTCCACATCTTGGGGAATATCATAGTTATAGACATGGGTTACCCCTTCTACATCAAGTCCCCTTGCAGCAACGTCTGTTGCAACTAAAAACTGAGTTTTCGCATCACGAAATCGTTTCATCGCTTTTTCACGTTTGGACTGTGATAAATCACCATGCAACTCGTCTGATTCATACCCATTGGCAATTAATGCATCATGAAGCTTTTTAGCACGAATTTTTGTACGACAGAAGATAATCGCTAAAAAAGGACGATGTTCTTGGATTAAATGGAATAAAGTTGCTTGTTTTCTCCGGTCCGTTGTTTCAATCACAACTTGTTTAACCTCATCAACGGTTACTTTTTTTGCTTTCACTTCGATAAATTCTGGCTCTACCATATATTTTTTTGCAAGAGAGTGAATTTCGTTAGGCATGGTTGCGGAGAACAGCATCGTTTGTCTAGAAGAAAGGGTTTCATAAATAATGTCTTCCACCTCTGGAAGAAATCCCATAAGTAACATTTGGTCCGCTTCATCTAACACAAGCATCCTAATCGTTGAAAGATCAATGGTGGCACGTCGTATATGATCTAATAACCGACCTGGCGTTGCAACGACAATATGTTGAGCCCCTTTTAACTTCTTTAGTTGATGCTCAACATCCTGACCACCATATACAGCTAATACATTGACACCATCTAAGTTCTCAATCATTTTCTTAATTTCTTTTGAAATTTGCTGAGCCAATTCTCTTGTTGGAGTTAAAATAAGTGCTTGAACATCCGACTTGTGCACATCAATCTTTTCGAGAATGGGAAGAACAAAAGCCAATGTCTTTCCTGTTCCAGTTTGTGCTTTTGCAATAACATCCTTCCCCTCAAGTACTGATGGTATCGTCCGTTCTTGTATGGAAGTAGGCACTTCTATACCTAATGACTTTAATGTATGGTTAATCTCTTTTCGAATACCAAGTTGTAAAAAATCTAGCAAGGCTCATCACGTCTCTTTTCTTATATAATGCCCGTTTGTTTGTTCAAAGGCTTATTTACTATAGCATATTGCTTAGTATTTACAGAGTGATATTTGATTATTTATGTTGTATTTCCATGGATGCGTCTCCTATTTGTAAAAAGAGGCCTGACCCCAGGTACGGTAATGCTATATCAAATTTGGGGTCAGGCGCTGTGATCTGAAACAAGATTTATCGGGGCGTCACAGGAACAAGTTTATGAAGCAATGAAGTAAAACCACAAGAATATTTCTCGCCTTTTTACACAAAAATAAGAAGATTAATAATGGAAAAATTATCAAATTAAAGGAACGGGATACCCAAAATTTCAATTCCAGATAGGAAGTTTTCACTCCTTGCAAATAGTATCCAAATAAATGTTTTATAGATTGTTATACCAGAACTGAATATGCTCATTTTTTTTCACATGCCAGAGCCTGCTATACACCCCCTGTAAAAGTACCCTTCAAAGGTTGTATGAATTTTTGCCCTCTTGTATTTGAAAATCGTTTGTTTAAAGTCCATGACAATGAATTCGATAACACCATCTAAAGAGATGGACAGGTTTAATTTATGACAAGCAAGATGAACTTTGGACCAAAGGTTGTAAATGTCGTCAATGGGAAAGAAAGGCTTGGCTGCTTTTATAAAATCTTCATGAACATAATCCGGTTAGAAGCTTGAGTCTAGTTCATGCCATGCTGTTTTATGGTGTCGAGCATGACGGTTTAGAATAGCGTTAGGTTCTCTTCTACATTTCTGTCCTGTTTCTTCTCTGCATGAGTGTTTGGAGAATGGGTATATTCCATGGACTGTTGATTCATTTGAGACCCATTTACGTCAAAACGGTTTTGTTTATTATTCTCACAGAGTGAGCTTTGCTTATTCTTTGTTTTATTAGGAGTGACAGGTACAGCAAAAAACACGCAATTCGGGGAGAATTGCGTGTTTTTTAGGGGAGTTAGTGAGAATTTGGTTAGAAATTATTCTTTTGTAAAGCGGAGATCTTGGGGTGACAGTTGGTCTTATGCATACATTGAAACGTGGTTACAACGTTCAGTTATTAATTAATTGCCTTAACTCTTCTGTCATTTCCTCAACTAACTCTGGTCTGCCATGAAACTGAGCCGGAGTATTTTGAAAAAGCTCAATTTGCCATTCATGATCTTTCTTCACTGCAACTAGCGTTTGATGGGCATTTATCGCTGGCTCAATATCTGTTTTTCCAGGTGGAATCATCCCTGCAATTGCGTGTAAGATTGCAGCATCCGTTCCTAAAAGCCGGATATCTTTAACTTTAGTCACAAAAGGAGGCGTCGGATGGTCTTCAAATATCGGTGCCAGGTGCGATAAGATCTCCTCTCGTCCTTTTACCTTACTTCCATCAAAACCAATTTGGACTCCCTGTTCTGCGAAGAGGGAAGCCATTCCGTGAGCATCGCGTTTGTTCCACGCATCTATTAGTTTTTGATATAAAATTTGTATTTCATCTTGAAATGAATCATTCATGTTTTCTATTCCTCCTTAATGATCATTAATCCTTACTTGTTATGGATATTGGCCATAGCCTCTTAAATATTTTTCAAGTTTTGTTAATCGGCCCTTCGATCAAATATAATCCTTTATACCCCGAGAACAGTTTCTGGAATACTTAAAATCGCAAAACAGTATTATTTAAGACGGTTCTCCAAAGATTCGATGGCCAGTATTAGTGCGGTTAAGCGCCGCTCATTTAATGTCTTTTGAGAACTCCCTTCTTTTGCTTTTGTAGTCTGCTTTTCGATAGACGGAAGGAGACCTTGTAGTATCTCTTTAGCCGTCAAAATCCTTTCTTTATCATAGGAAAAATCTGTGCCCTTCCAAGTGTTAGTTAAGCTGTCTAAACCGATTTTTACGGCATCTCTTCTCTTTAGGACAAGAGTTGTATTTGATCCTTTTTCGGTCATGCTATTGTAAGCATTGGTTAGTTTATTATAAGTCGACTCCAAGGATCTAATAGACAAATCTTGGGTTTCTTGACTAACAGTCTTCATCTATAACCTCTCTTTTCTCATTATTTCTTGTTTCACAATATGGCCTTTTATGTAAAAAAAGCGCAGATCCTTTATTCCGGAGATGCGCCCTTTTGCTGAATAAAATTTAATCCTCGTTCAATTGATCAAAGACATCTTTTATCGATGAAATGCTTTATCCTTTTAAGGAAAACCTTTGTTACCTTCCTATTAAAATGATGGATAGATTATTTTTCCTGTTTCTACTAATTGCTTCAATCCTAAAAACATATAATGCCAACCTTGTTCGGTTTCTTTTTTCCATTCTTCATGTGCTTTTTCAATATCTTCTTCGGCCCAGCCTTCTTCATGGATCACGGTAATTTCTTGCGTGAAGCTCATTTCACAGCCTGATTCAAGCGGTTGGATCTCCACTGTAATGTCGTCTTCTAAATCACTAAATTGTGGCATTTGGAATGTGAAAACAAGTTTCGTTGGTGGTTCAACCACTTTGTATTCTCCAATTGCTCGATAATCTTTCCCATCTCGGTGATCCACAATTTCCCAGGTTCCGCCAACACGAGGTTCACTCTTCGCCACTTTATTTGTGTGTTCCATGGTGAACATCCATTTTTTAATCATTTCTACGTTCGTCCACGCGTCAAACACTTTTTCTGCTGGAACATCAAATTCGCGTTTCATATTAAGGGTTGTTATTGATGTTTTTGTCATGCAAACCATCCTCTTCAATCATATTTATTCTATTTTAACTACTTGAAACAGGGTTCTTTTAAAACGACAGCGGCCATTTCAAACAGTTAGTATATCTAATATTGGATCATTTTACAAAATACAACCCTTCACAATAAAAACTATTTTAAGTTGGTATGTTTATAGCCAGCCTGCACCATTTCATCGGAAAAATTTTGTTTGGCTACACTAAAGGCGCTCATATATGTGCCATGATCGGTTCAAATGGTTCAATAGTATAAATAAAGTTTAGGGAGCCGATGGCTTTCCAACTATAAGCTCATCATTATTTATTGGTATTCATTCTATCCTAATACCCATAAAAGGCATCTTTTTTAATATTTCGTTTTGAAACGTTATTTTTTTGTAGATAAGTAGAAATAGAACCTACCATTGACCTCGATCCTGCAATAAAATAGTTACCATTATTCTTATTCAAGGTGGCAAACTTATTTATTTCATGATGTAAGTTTTCCCTTGAATCAAGGTAAGTTACACTTATTGAAGTTTTGTTAGCAATTTCGTCCAGTTCTTCTTTAAATAGATATAACTTTTTGCTATCTATATAGTGAAGTTGGATTTGTTTTTCGACTCCATTCCCCTCTGCCTCTACTTGTTTTAATATGGAACGAAATGGTGTGATTCCAATTCCACCAGCTATGAAAAGGGAAGGATTGTTATCTTTCAAATAAAAACTCCCTACTGGCCCGGCCATTCTAATTTTCATGCCCTGTTTTAATTCCAACATCGCCTTCTTAAAATCGCTTGGATTCTCACCAATAGCCATTGTTAGTCTCACAACATTCTCAGTGGGAGCAGAGACAAGAGTAAATGGTTTTGTAGGATTTTTTATTTTCTTATGAGTAATGCTAAACAACCCATGTTGTCCTGCTTTCCAAGTTAAATCTTCTTCTTTTTTAAATAGGAAGGAATAAACACCTTCTGACTCTTTATAGCTTTGTAAAAATAATAAATCTCTTTTTTTAAATATAGATAATGTATCTTGAAAAAAACTCATTTCTTATCTCCTCTATTAAAAATTTTAAAAGGACAAAACAGATCACTGATTGGCAACAGTGATCTGTTTTGTGTTGTCTATTTTAAACCACCCTTTTAATACAGGAGGTTTCCATTCTGGCTTTTATTTCTTAATTTCTAACAACAGGGATCCACATTTCACCGTATACTAAG
This sequence comes from Niallia sp. XMNu-256, assembly GCF_036670015.1. Taxonomy (NCBI): domain Bacteria; kingdom Bacillati; phylum Bacillota; class Bacilli; order Caryophanales; family Bacillaceae; genus Niallia; species Niallia sp. XMNu-256. The sequence continues at coordinate 1,594,356 of NZ_CP137636.1, read as the reverse complement.
CCGTCTTGCTGTCCCATCAAAACCGCTGCATTTGGACCACCAACATAGGATACCTCCGTTACTTCCATCAAGACTTCACCAAAGGCAATACCAGTAAGCTTGTTACTCAACTCTTCATCTGTATTGGCTTCCCCTTTAACAACGATGTATTCCCCTTTAGGAAATTCGATCATTCTAGTTGCTTCTGGCAAGGACTCCTCCGTCATTACACCCGCGTAATGCATCATCTTGTTATTTACTGCTTCGTTTACGATAAAAATATAGTCATTTGTTGCGACAGCTTTTAACTTCTCAAGCGTTCCATCTTGATTAATAGCTTGCCAAAAGTCTGCTTTTTCCTTATGAATCCCAGCATAGTCTGTGTAATCACTCTTTAGCTCCGTTCCAATCCCTAAAACAGTAAAGCTGTCCTTTTCTTCTAACGTATAAGTTGCCACTTCAAAATTCCTCCTTTTAAATTAGACAAAAGATTTATTTTTATACTTACTGGATTTATAATAGCATTGAATCATGTCAAAAAATGATACTGTTTAGGAGGACCCAATGAAAAAAGTTGAACGGATTAATACCATCATGCGGTATATCAACAATCGCTCCTACTTTACCATTTCTGAAATTATGCGGGAATTTAACATCTCTCGTTCGACTGCTATTAGAGATATTAGAGAAATTGAAGCGATGGGGATGCCTCTTGAAGCTGAAGTTGGAAGAGATGGCGGGTATTCTGTCATGAACAACTCTGTCCTGCCTTCTATTAACTTTACCGATAATGAGGTTAAAGCACTTTTTATTGCCTTTATGGCCTCAAGAAATCAACAACTTCCCTATTTAAAAAGTCGACAGTCTTTAGCTGAAAAATTACTAGGCCTCATCCCAGAATACCAACAAGAGACTCTAGTGTTATTAAATCAAATCTTGCTTTTCGAAGGGACGAATCCCAATAATCCTGATTTACTTGATCTGTCAGACCTCCCTCATCCTATGTTAGAAGAGCTCATCCAACTCATTCTTATGGATCGCCATTTATTGATTACCATCAAAGTAGGTGAGGTTATAAAGTCTTATCCCGTTTATCTCTTGCATCTTTACCGCGAAAAAAGCCTATGGCAAATTGAAGGATTTGACTTAAAGGAAGAAAAAAAGAGGACTTTTCCTGTCGACCAGCTCACCAATGTAAAACCATACCCTACGAAAAAAAGAGTAAATAATAAAAAGGATTTAGAAAAACTAAGTAAGCAGGAAGAAGTAAACAATCTTGTCATCGAATTAGGTCCAAAAGCAATTGCCCAGTTTAGAAAATACCATCCTTTTAAATATTCAATTTCGTATACAAATCCTTACCAAGCCACAGCTATCTTAAAGACTTTTATCAATATTAATATGCCCGAAGAATTGACGGATATAACCAATTGGCTTCTTTTCCTAGGTGACGATATCAAGTTTAGGGAAGTGCCAGAAGAAGTCTTAGAAAGTTTACGAAAGAGAGTTTGCTTATACGGCCAATAAGCGTGGCTAGTGGAAACACTGGGGACGGTTCTCGTGTTTCATTTTCACATCTTTTATGGGAATCAGAACTGTAATCATAATAGTAACTAGTGAAGAGACCAGTTTTTTAGGGTCTTTTTCATTAGAACCTTCCCTGCACTTCTAAACCATAATACGACACCTTCAAATGTTAGTTGTTGGGGTGCTGTTTACTGGTCCTATATCCCTTTGTGGAGGCAAACTACAACCGTTCCTATGGCAACTTTCTCACACATCAAGAGGTTTACAAATTTAAACAAACTTCGGTTCCCTTCGGCTGGTGACAGGCACCGAATTTTTATTGGAAAACAAAATTATAGCCAACGGATTCATGTTTCGATGCCTTCTGACTAACTAACTACAGTTCAAAATAAGATACCCCTGTCCGTAAAACGAACAGAGGTACAAATTTCTCTTAATAATTATAAAAAATGATTTCTAATTTTTTCATGATCACCATTACATCTTCCATTCGTTTAATGTTCATCTATATTATTATCTAAACTGTATTCGGCATTCAGAAGATGTCGTTTATGGCAGTATACCTATGGATATTCAACAAAAGCACCCGTTCGTTTAGGTACATTTCTTTACAATCTTGCTTAGGTATTATGTTTCTCATAACAAAATCTACCAGTATGTCGGCAGGCGTTTTAGTAACTTTTGAATTTTTCTATTGTACCCGGTATGCTGAACCCGATCCAATCAAAGAATAGCTAAACCTTGCGATCCAAAATAAGGAAATTCAGTCCATTTAGCAACTTGTATTCTTACTAGACTACCATCATCATTGATATTAAATACTGATACTGTACCCTGATTCCCGTTTAAAGTGTAAAGATTTCGGCCATCCTTACTCACTCCAACATTCATTGGCAAGCCAGTTGCTGTCCCTGCCGGTGTACTAGTAGTATGCCCGACAACTGTTAGTGCACCGTTACGATCAATCCGATAGATCGTTATTGTGCCGCTTAAGGTGTTGATAGCGTAAGCAAATTGCTCGTTCCTCGATGTAGTAACCCAGCAGGTCGCTTTTTGGCCGGTCGGTATAGAGCCACTGATTACATTAATTATCCCGTTGTCACTTAACGAATATGATGATAGTGCATTAGAACCTGCCTCCGAAACCAAAAGCACTCCTGAGGAAAGGATAGAAGAGCCAAACGGTGTCATACCATTAGATTCATTAATAATTGGTCCATTAAGAGTACCATTTTTATTAACATGGAATACACTGAGATGGTTTGTAGTAAGCTCGGGTACAACCATTTTACTGCCATCCCGAGTGAAGAGAATTTGCACAGGCTGAGCATTAATGGTACTTAGAGAATGAATAGATCCTGGGATATGAGTAAGGTGCCCACTATCCTCTATTCGAAAACCCGAAATATTAGATGTAAATTGATTAGCGGGATCTCCCACATTGGAAACATAGAGAAGATTACCGAACACACCTATGCTATTGGGCTGAGTGCCTCCCGATGGCTTCACATCCACGAGAATAAGTTTTCCTCTGTCAGAAACAATGAAACTACTTATACTATTACTGCCTGTATTAACGGCAAATAGGAAACGGCCATCGGGGGACAAAGTTAGTGAGCCTTCTGACATAAGGGGATCGATACCATCGTTTGGTGTTGCAGTTGAGACCTCCTTTGCACCGGTACCTTTTCCATATGTTGGGTATGACCCGACAAAAGTAAGCATTCCATTCATATCCCTATTAAAGGCAATGACTGTATTCATTGCTTCCATATTAGTCATAATGTAAACCATACTCGTATGAACATAGTTGCTGGTCAACTGCATTTTATGATTCCCCCCCTCCATAATTTTATATGGTTCCTTTTACCATTTAATTCCCCAAATGGATTTAATGGGTTTACAAAGTGAGGTGGACTACTACTACTACACTGATTTCAATAAGAGAATTCGTTTCTACTTATTGAAGAAACACACCCGTAGGGTTAGCCAATTTTTAAAGTGTACCCCTTGTAAAGGACATTTTAAAATAGACGGCTCCTTTCTTTAAATTAGAACAAAATCTGTAATGAACTAACTTGCTCCTTTTGTGCAGTAAACTCAATTCCATAATATGTATAAAAAATTAGTACCTATTCATCTTCTCTTTTGAGATTCAGTGTCTTTCTTAGCTTAATTACCATCAATGAATAGATGTATTACCATTCTCGAAAACCATGGTTTTTGAGATAAATTAAAAAGAGGTATAGTTCACCTCTTTTTTGTACTTTTTTCAATCTGAACTTATTTCAAAATCAATCTGTCATAAAAGCGAATGTTTTTGATTAGCTTTTTATAATAAGTTAACGATGGTCCGTCTCTTGTTGAACAAACGCTTTAAAGACGTTATTGAAAAAGGTGTTACTGATTTTTCAAAATATTATGGTCTCCTATTATGATGCGCTATTTTAGCGAGTTGTTGTGGCTGAGCCTTTTCGATGAATGATTCTTGATGCTCTACCTAATAAAAGGACTAGTACCGCCGAGCATAAGACAAAGGCTCCTAGCATCGTTCCACCATTAACGATAAGTGAATAGATAACGGGTGACATTTCTTTGGCGCATATTCCCCCCAGAAGATAACCCCAGCAACAAAATGCCAAAAATAACGAGCTAGACTTCCTACAAATGTTGCTAAAACTATCCAATATAATGCTTTTTTCTTATCCCCATTTTGAAAATGTCTTTTAATAATTTTATAAAAAAGGCCAGCAAAGCCAACAAAAGCAAAGGCTAAAAAGTATTCAATAATGAATGGGCTGGGTGTAAGAAAGTAAGCATCTCCCGTTGCAACTTGTATTAAACCCCAACGAAACCATTATATCCCTACAATGTCTTCCATGAATGTTTTAAAGGATTCCACAAATTGATAATGATGTGTTCTTCTTAAAACAATCATATAAGCATTGGTGGATACTGGTACAATCTCAAGAACGAACCCCTACTAAAATATTGATGTTGAAACATACATATTCTTATTGCATAATGATATTCACCGTCAACAAAATACTCATCGATTCATTCTCCTTCAAACTGAAAACCAAGTTTTTTATAAATATGAATGGCTTTTTCATTAGCTCTATCAACGATTAAATATAATTTATACATATTTAATACAGAAAACGCATAGTCCATTGCGAGATATGTTGCAGACTTGGCATTGTGGTTGGTTCCTGAAATTGGTAGAAAGGAAATTAGAAGGATTTACTTTCCTCTTTTATCTTTTACAATACAAAGAAGGAGGTAGAAACATGTTCAAAAGAGTAATCATCCTTGTGGCGCTGTCATCCATTTTATTAGCATTATTATTAGTAGGAGGTCAAACAGCTACTCCTGTTAACAATATAAATAATAAAACTGTGCTCGAATACACGATTACCAAGATTGATGGTGATCAATATTATGGAAAAAGTGAGGACGGGACCGAGATTCGTTTTTCTGATGAAAACATCCTTTCAGGTGATAAGATACAAGTTCAGGATGAGGTAATAGTCTATCTCGAAAGGAATAGTTTAGGTAAAACAGTAGTCAAAGTGGAGAAGAAATAATATCCTAGGGTGCTGCTTCTACCTACTGAAAACGAGGGCATATTACCCGCCTATCTTATTTCAACTATAGGCTAGGCAAGGAATAAAGATTATGAAGATTTCTATACATGGTTTTGACTTCATTTGTTTAGGTTTTTTCTATGGTACATATGAAATAGTTATAAACCAGAAACATCGGTATCGTCATGAAATGGCAGGAATACCTATTTCGTGTGCAAGGTCTTTGAAAGGTAAACTCCATTCTTTCAATATATGAATTTACAGATGTACTGTTGCAAAGGTGAAGTTCTTAACCACCATCAATGATAGAAAGGAAAATTAGTTTGAAGGAATTTACAGTTTGCTATACGTTTGATCATGAAATCATAACCGAAAAAATAATAAAAGAATTAGATGTTACAAGAGAAGAGGTTGAACAAGAAGTAATTGAAAAGATGGATAATAACAGATACTTTATTGTAAAAAACCATCAAAAAGGGAATTATAGGATTGACTCATCTTTAGTACGTTATGTACAGATCATAAATGAAAAGATATTAATTAAATAACAATATTTATAACTAGAGTACGGTGCCAGTAAAATGGGGGTTTACTATAATATAGGCATTTGTTATTCTCTTTATTAATTGTTCAGTCCTTCCGAATCGTCCCAGACCGATTCGTACTACGACCTCTGCTTATTTCTGATGGTTCAGCTACTTATCACTAAGTAGGTTATGAAGGGTGCTTCACATATCCATCAGACCTCCCCGGTAAGAGTACAGTCTTTCCTTCCATCTATCTCCTTCATTTACTCTGTATCAGCTTTGGCAGAAAAGGACTTTGTTTCGTTACGCAAACTCATCCAACGATAACTAGCCTTATATGAAGTTCGTGTTCCTCAGACCGGAAGTTTGCCGCCCGCTTCCTTCAGATTCCGCATCACTACAGACACCCTTGCGTTAGGCTAACTGCTACTTCTGCCTTCACAGTTCGGGACTTGCACCCTAGAGATTGCACCCATGCCGGGCGCACGTAAAAAAGGGAGATTGCTCTCCCTCTCTTGATCAGAATGATGTAATCCTATACCTCAATCCCTAGGATTTTACGCATTCTACTAATCTTTTGGTTACACCTATATCCTCTTCTGCTTGGATATGTATCCCCACTTGCTTGGATGTTGATGGCTTAAAATGATGGATACGGGGTTATTTAAGATGGCTGACTTAAACACTTCTATTGGAATAACTAAGCTGACATTTAATCCTCCAACATGTGTAGAAAGTATGTATCATTCGAATTTTATATAAACAGGAATAATGGAATATTTAATGGTACTACTATTCTTCTAGCTGAACAACGAGTAATCTTTATTTATACTAAATTAACCCTAATCAATTCGATTAGGGGTTCATTTAAACCTCATATTCTCTTAACACGTCCGTTAAATACTCCTCTCCATTAACTTCCAGGTCTTATCAACATCGCGTAGACGACTATGCTCCCATAAACTCTCCATCTCAATGAAAATACCAACATGTCCAAAGCAAATAAAAAACAGACCCTCCATTTAGGGTCTGTCAGCTGCTATTATTAAGCTTTTTGAACGTTTGTCGCTTGTGGGCCACGTTGGCCTTGTTCAATTCCAAAAGTTACACTTTGACCTTCGTCTAAAGATTTGAAACCTTCGCTTTGGATTGCTGAGAAATGTACAAATACGTCTTCTCCTGCTTCACGCTCGATGAATCCAAAACCTTTTTCTGCATTAAACCACTTAACTTTACCTTGTTCCATAAATGTTGCCTCCTCGTGTGGGTCTCCACACATTGTGTTACTATCCTTGCTCAAATACCTTAGACGAAAAACAAAATCAATTCTCGCTGAAAAAAGAACAAAAATAATTCTTCCTAAGAATAGCACACATACCATAAAATAGCAAATGGTATAGACCTCATTTCTAATGAAGATATTTCTTTATCAAACGTTACCTGAAGAAAATGGTCCGATACAAAGAGAATACCTTCTTCAAGAATAGCGCTCGATTCTTAAATAAGCTACTGCATAATGGAATCGAACTCCAATTAAAATTAAAATGGAATAAGCATAAGAATTTGAGTTTAGGAGGTAACCATGGCTCTGTTTAGAAAGCTTTTCATTTTCTTCCTTGTAGCATTTTGCCTTCAGCCCAATCACCGCCTCTTTTCATAAGCTTGTTCTGTGTTTACACAAGACCTTTTTCCACGCTTCTAAAATTAAAAAAAGCAGCATTTCCCCAAAAAAAGGAAAAATTGGCTGCTAATTTAATCGTTCATATCCTAACTTGACTTTAAATCATACAGATCAAGTAGCTTGATTTACATGGTTCCTGTATCCTGGCTGTGTTTGTATTTAAAAGTTACCGCAAAAACGATTCCAAGAACGATGGTATAGGCAGCAAAAACTAACCAGATATTCTGCCAGTCTTTTATGCCGTCAACCGTTAAATAATCCACTATTTTCCCACTAATCACAGCACCTAAATAAGCTCCCAGTCCGTTCACCATTGTCATGAATAAGCCCTGTGCACTCCCACGAATTCGGTGATCCACTTCTTTATCTACAAACATCGATCCAGAAATATTAAAGAAGTCAAACGCTGCACCGTACACTATCATGGATAATAGTAATAAGATGAACCCTAATCCGGTTGGGTCTCCAAAAGCTAATAAACCGAATCGCAACGTCCAAGCCGCCATACTCAATAGCATAACCGTTTTAATCCCAAATTTACGTAAGAAAAATGGTATGGCAAGAATAAAGACTACTTCAGAAATTTGTCCAATTGATAATAAAATAGCTGGATATTTCACAGCAAGACTATCTTTATAATCAGGATTTAGCGCAAAATCATGAAGGTATGGGTCTGCAAATGCCAAATTAATTTGCAGTGCAGCACCGATCAGCATTGCAAACACGAAAAAGATGGCCATTTTCTTTTGTTTAAATAGGACAAAAGCGTCGAGTCCTAAGTGGCTTACCCACGACTTCTCTTTATTAACAGTTGCTGTTGGACAATCAGGCAGCACAACTGAAAATAGTGCCAGTAAGATGGCAGCCCCCGATGCAATGTATAACTGGATATTGCTTAACTCAAATCCACCAACACTAATGAGCCACATGGCAAGAATAAAACTAACAGTTCCATATACACGAACAGACGGGAATTCTTTCGTCGTATCAAGTCCTTCTTTTTCTAAACCAATATAGGAAATAGTATAAGATAATGAAATTGTCGGTATGAAAACCATAGCGTTAAAAAACATTACCCAAAACATAACGGTTGGGTCAGAAGCTTGTGCTGCTATAAATAAACAAATCGCTCCGAGAAAATGTAAAGTTCCGTACAATCTATTCGCTTTCATCCATCGGTCAGCGATTATTCCTATAAAGCTTGGCATTATAAGAGAAGCAAGTCCAGATGCGCCATAAACCGCTCCAACTTGTGAGCCAGAAAAATGCAATGTATTGATCATATACGAGCCAAGTGTAATTAGCCAACATCCCCAAATGAAAAACTGGAGAAAGATCATAATTTTAAGTCGAGATTTAATTGTCATTGTTCTCCTCTTTCTAAGTTGTTAATGTCTAAGTTGTACTATTCTAGTCATCAAGCTTTTTTAGCTAATTCAGTCATATAATCGAAGAATGCATCGCGATTCACATCATAAACGACATTCACAGGTCGGCCATCAGAGGTTTCAACTGTACGGCCTTGGCTTGGACCGTCTGTGTGAACAATGCTGTTAATGGTTTGTACTTTCACAAGATCACGATTACCAACAAATGCGGTTGTTAACACATCCCACAAATAATATGTGGAATTCGTTGAAAAGTGAACAAGTGGTGGTACCATCGCATAACATTGGCCAAGAAAATCTACACCAATATTTTGGCGTTCCTTTGCCCAACGCTCACGTACATCTAAGGTTAACGGTACTTGGTTTGTACTTTCAAGCGCCACTAAATCAATTTCTATGCCGGTTTCCCATACACGAGCAGCTGCTTCAGGATCCCAAAATACGTTCCATTCCGCTGTTCCATCATGTTCAGGTTCATGTACGTTTCCTGCTTCACAGAATGTACCACCCATCCAAACAAGTCTTTCAATTTTCGCTTCAATTTCAGGAGCTTCATCTAATGCACGAGCAAGATCAGTTAGCGGACCTGTAAATAATAAAGTTGTTTTTTCTTCAGTTGCTAAAACCGTATCTATTAAATGGAGATGTGCTGGTTTATCCGCCACTGGTGTTACAACTTTTCCAGATTCATTTAAAATCGGTAGGGCATCAACATAAAATGCATGCATACGCCAGTCTTTTGGAAAAGGATTTTTCCCACGAGAATTTGACTCTGCTACTTCAAGACCACCATAACCAAAGCGATCAATAATTTTTCGGCTCGCAAACATTGCTGGTTCTAAATAACAATCTGCTGGAATGACTGAAACACCTGTGAGTTCAACCGTATCCATTTTTAGTAATAAAAATAGCGAAACCAGGTCATCAACTCCGCCATCATGATTAAAGTAAATTTTCTTTTTCATTATTTTCTCGATCCCTTCATGGTGAATTTTTATAAATTGTTTGGGATTCATCCAACTGTTTTCTTGTTGGAATACTCGAATAACGTCGCACTTGTTCCGTACTAAGAGCCATCGAAATGTGCCTGACTTCCCGCTTCGCATGATAGCTTATAAAAAATAAAAAACGCTCCGATAGCTACCGGAGCGTTGACTAGGGCATGGTAAATACAAAAGGAAGAATTAATCCTTCTTTCATTTAACACTTACCTCGTAGTCAAGCCCTTTACGGTGGCTTGGTAGAAACTCTTGGGCCATATCCCCAATATTATACGACGTATTCGACATTCAATTCGTATTTATAATAGCAATAATTTAGGGTTCCGTCAACTAAATAACGAATATTTTTCTTTAATTAACAGTATAACGTTCGTGTTTAGAAGCGTTTACAATTTTATTCGCCCCTTACCGCTTTCACACTTTTGCAATTTGAGAACTTACCTAAATCCCTCAACTACTATATTCAGCACAGTTTAAAATCGAAATTGTCAGAATCTGATCCGTTGCGAAGATTTTAATCTAACCCATGATCCCAACCAAGGTGGACAATCATTTATTTTTCAGAAAGTGAATTTCTACTTTATTCATTTAGAAAAAAGAAACCCCTGCCCAATTCTTCAATAAAAAATGAGTTGTCAAAACAACTCACAGTTTTTCCACTCTTGCAACCCGTTGCCTCACTAAATGCTTAACAAACAATCTTTTATGAGGATTCTTACTTCTCCTGTCTTCTCAACAATATGGCCCGTTTATTGAATAAGTGCAACTTCAAAAGTTATGTATAAATATAAGTGTTTATACAGTTCGTTTTGGAAAAATGATTCAAAAATATTGATAAACATACTGCGTAAAATACATTAGTTAAATACCACAACCATATAAGGTAGTGTTAAAGACCTTACCTTCTAATTCAAACTTGATTAATTTTGCTTAAAACGGCATAAAATGATATAAAAAAAGCGGCTGAATCTTGATATAAAGCCATTCTTTTAAATAGCTTAAAATACAAAATAAATTCATTTCGGCACGAAATCGGCACAGTGCCGGCAATTGCTGAAGCCCATAAATAATGGTTTTTCAGGATTTCAAAATACAACATCAGCACTTATGAAAGATGGTAAAAACAGAACCCACAGACAACAATCTGTGGCTCTTTTCTCACAAATTTTTCAGCCCATACCTATATTAATGAAAGGTCAAAAAGCCAAACCAAACAGCAGACGTGTGATGGTACTGTATGAGAGATGAAATAATTAACCCATCCCTGACTCATGGACAAACTGCACCTTTTAGAACGTATTTTTTGCTCTCTTTTAATTTTTTATATATTAAATATGAAGAAACTGGGAGCAATATATATGTTTGGTGGTCAAAAGCGGTCAAAGATTACATCATGCCGCCCATTCATTTGCATATATAATAGAAAGAAATGGTATATAAAAAAAGCCTTTAAATCAACGTTTCAAAATAGTTTACTTAAATGTTTTAAATACGATATAAAGCATTGGAGGACAAATAGGAGGACAAAAGAGGACTAATAAGTATATATAAAGCCCTTCTCAATTGATTGGGGCTTTTCCTCTTCAGCAAACAATCCTTCTTCAACTCAAGCACCCTATAGTTTAAGCGCATTATTTCACAATCTTTCTTTTTAAACTAAAAAAGGGTCGCCGTAGCAACCATTAACGATTCATTTTATACTGAAAATTATAGATAAATTTATGCTTGGATCGCGATTTTCTAAAGGCGACTTGCGCTATTTCCTTTTTGATACTATGAATGTCTTTCACTATAGTTTGGGTTAGAAGCTATTTTTATTAATATATAACGAATAAAAAATCCAATTCCTAATCGAGGAATTAAAGACAACATTGGAAGCCAAATAGGACCAAATGATATTCCTAAAATGATTTTTGGCGAGTACATGAGACCTATTGTGACAAAATACGCTCCAAAAGCAAATGGAAAAAACGATAAGCGAGGATTTTCCCCTTCCACAAATTTATAGGCATCATACATAGCAAACAAATAAAAACAAGGATAAAACATAAGCCATTGGTAATCCACTGCTGCAGCTTCTTTTATTTTGCCAAGAAAACGCGGAAGCCAAGTCCAGCAAGCATGATTAATCATTCCCAAATTGTCTTTTGTTTATTAAAAACGGAACCACTTTATTGTAATAGATGTTCTAAATAATGCTTATTATGAAGAATACTTGGATGATCAGGAAGGTATTGCCGGGCGATTTCGTTATGTGCATAGGCTAGTTCGTGGTTCCCTATTTGTGAGTAACAAACGCATAATTGTAAATGCGGAAGCCAAGTCCAGCAAGCATGGTTAATCATCCCCAAATTGTCTGTGGGCTTTTCGAGTTGGGTGGCTAGTTTGTACCAAAAAAGAGCTTGATAGGGGTGATTATTATGAAGGAATCTGTACCCTAATCTGCAGCAAAAATCAGCTCGAGGTGAGTCGTATTCAAAAGATTTTAATATAAAATGAAGCTCGTTTTCATGATCACCTTTTGCATAATAACAATCGGCAAGCCTGCCACATGCAGAAATGTAATCTTCTACCCATCCATTATTTGTTGCTAAAAATTGTTTATAGTACTTGATAGCATCCTCAAGCTTATCGTGTTCAAACAGTTCGTTTGCATAGTAAAATAAGTCTCTGGGAGAGAATTTTTCTCCGCGTTTTAGACGGTTTTCATAGATAAGGAGATTACGGTCAGAGTCGTGATGTATGCTGCAATGGGTAACAGCAACCTCGCTGTGTAGAATATTTCCCCAAACTTCCAAGTACTCGTGCACCGCCCCATACCATTGGAAGTTATTTTTCCTTTTTACAAGGCGATTACGCCGCAGGCTCGTAATGACTTTTCCTTTTTCATCTATGTTCAGATTATAATGCATGGTGACTGAATCAATAGTAGGGTCAAGTGTCTCCTTCAACTTTGAAAATTTTCTGTAATCATCTTCCATTAAAACATCATCCGCATCTAACCAAAAAATGTAATCCATTTTGGCGTTTTTAAAAGCGAAATTACGGGCTGCAGCAAAGTCTTCAATCCATTGGAAGTCGAGAATATGATCCGTATATTGAGATACAATTTCTTTCGTTTTATCTGTTGAACCTGTGTCTACTATAATGATTTCATCTACAAGGTCTTTTACCGAATCAAGACATCTTGCGATAGTGTCCTCTTCATTTTTTACAATCATGCAAAGACTAATTGTAATCATGTTTAATCAGCTCCTTTAACCCCACGATTTTCCTATTTTTAAGTTACGTAAAAAGACAATTTATGGTGTGTACAATCTTGGTAATTGGTTATATAAAAAAACCAATTGCGCCCTCAATTTCATGCTGTACATAAAATTGAGGGCGCAATTGATTGAAAGTTGTTCGGTATACAAATATTAAATTCCTTTAGTGCCCTGTGAACCACAAGTTTTTTCTCCAAATGTTACTCCCTGTCCTCCTGGAACACTTGGCGCAAGCTTTGTACAAATTCACACTCATTTTATGAGGGTTCTTATCCATTCAAAACTAATTTAATTTTTTAATTACAATAGAAGCGTTTACGTTTGTTTGTGTGCCTCCAGCTAAAGTCTCAAGGGTAACTGCTGCAGAAGAACTATGATTTCGAAGGGTAAGAACATCTCCTGCTGCTACGGCGATTATAGCCTGACCGTTGTTTTGCTGAGTTCCGGCCCCTGAACCATAGACGGTTCCTGCAACAAGTGCACCATTTAAAAATAGTGCGAATTGGTTTCGTTGTACACCCGACACAGAGAAAGTAACCTCGTAGTCTCCAGGAGTGGTAACTAAAATTTGAGAGGTTCCAGGGGCATGCGTAATTCCAGGAGTAATTATTCCATTTGAATCAAAAATGACATCAGCCTCTATAGGCACAACCCGAGCACCGAGATTGTAAATATAACCGTATTGGGATAATCCTCCTGCTGCTCCCGCTGGACCGGTTGCTCCGGTCGCTCCCGCTGGTCCCGTTTCTCCTGTTGCCCCTGTTGCTCCGGTCGCTCCGGCTGGTCCCGTTTCTCCTGTTGCCCCTGTTGCTCCGGTCGCTCCGGCTGGTCCCGTTTCTCCCGTTGCCCCTGTTGCTCCGGTCGCTCCGGCTGGTCCCGTTTCTCCCGTTGCTCCGGTTGCTCCGGTTGCTCCCGCTGGTCCCGTTTCTCCCGTTGCCCCTGTTGCTCCGGTCGCTCCGGCTGGTCCCATTTCTCCCGTTGCCCCTGTTGCTCCGGCTGGTCCCGTTTCTCCCGTTGCCCCTGTTGCTCCGGTCGCTCCGGCTGGTCCCGTTGCTCCCGTTGCTCCGGTTGCTCCGGCTGGTCCCGTTTCTCCTGTTGCCCCTGTTGCTCCGGTCGCTCCGGCTGGTCCCGTTTCTCCCGTTGCCCCTGTTGCTCCGGTCGCTCCGGCTGGTCCCGTTTCTCCCGTTGCTCCGGTTGCTCCGGCTGGTCCCGTTTCTCCCGTTGCTCCGGTTGCTCCCGCTGGTCCCGTTCCTCCCGTTGCTCCGGTTGCTCCGGCTGGTCCCGTTTCTCCCGTTGCTCCGGTTGCTCCCGCTGGTCCCGTTTCTCCCGTTGCTCCGGTTGCTCCCGCTGGTCCCGTTCCTCCCGTTGCTCCCGCTGGACCTGTTGCTCCGGTTGCTCCCGCTGGACCGGCTGCTCCGGTTGCTCCCGCTGGTCCGGTTGCTCCCGCTGGACCTGTTGCTCCCGCTGCTCCATCAGCACCTGCTGGTCCGGCTGGACCTGTTGCTCCCGCTGCTCCCGCTGGACCTGTTGCTCCGGTTGCTCCCGCTGGACCGGCTGCTCCGGTTGCTCCCGCTGGTCCGGTTGCTCCCGCTGGACCTGTTGCTCCCGCTGCTCCATCAGCACCTGCTGGTCCGGCTGGACCTGTTGCTCCCGCTGCTCCATCAGCACCTGCTGGTCCGGCTGGCCCTGGTGCTCCGGCTGGTCCGACTGGTCCTGGTCTTCCTGGTCTTCCTGCTCTTCCCCGTGGGCCTGGTGGGCCTGGTTTGCCTGGTGGGCAGTCACATTCATAACAACATTCGTCACATTCACAACAACATTCACATTCACAACAATATTTGTCCCAATTACATATTTCACATCTGCTTTTTTTATAAGAACTCATTAATCTTCCTCCTTTCTATACTATTAATATGTTGTTTCAGTAGTGGTTGCCTGTTTAATGTACCTATGAATAAAGAATAATAGGTACATATTATTTGGCTTTCGATATCTTCCACCTTTGCTTGATATTTTGGTAAATGGGTATCTTTGTAGGATTCACTTTTGCAAAATAAACAGAAAAAAAGCCTTATATATCAAAGTAAATTAGAAATTTGGATAACTGGTAAGGAGACCAGTTTTTATGGTCTTTTTCATTAGAACCTTCCCTGCACTTCTAAGCCATAAAACACCTTCAATGGTTAGTTGTGTATAAAAATTGGGGTGCAGTTCACTGGCCCTATGTCCCTTTGTGGAGGCATACTACAACCATTCCTATGGCAACTTTCTCACAGATTCAAGAGGCCTACAAATTTCAACATACTTGGGGTCATTTCGGGTGGTGACAGGCACAAAAAAATAAGGGGCACTGACAAATCAATTCGAGATTCTACAAACCTCAACATAACTCTGAATGCAGAGACGATGATGCCATTCTTAAATACAAAAATGCAACGCGAGAACCGTCCCCGCGTTGCACCTACTTTCTTATAAAAAGTAATTTGATTCATTCCAGAAGAAGGATATTGATATTTTATTCCAGCAATCATTTGGCTTGATAAGTTATTATCCTTTAATTTATAGTATTCAGATTGATGAAACACGTAGTTATAAAAGAATATTCCCAAACAGATAAAAATAATAAGAAATACGATAATACCTTCTTTTTCTTTCCTGAAACTGCCACTCTTGTAGTTCAAATATTTTTGGTCATATTTATATATAAATCCAATAAACAGGACATTAAATATAGGGAACCACATATTTTCAGGAATATTGTATAAGAAAATAAATTCACTTTCCTTCTTAATCAGAAACATATAAACAAGAAAAATCAGGTAGAAAATTAAAGAAAGAGTCCAAACCTTTTTTTCTTGACCAAAAAGCTTTTTTCTTTATCTCGTTTTCGGTAAATTTACCACTATCTTCTAAATCGTTCATAATTTATCACCATCCTCGAAAGACCTTTTCCTATTTTATTTTTTTGAATGTTTCTTAAAGTATTCTGCCACGTTACTTTAAAACCTTCACACACTCTCTAAACTTTTACATAGATAACCAATTTTCTTTTACGCTGTTGTTCAAGAATCTGGCCCTATTACTGAAAAAGGCACAATTCTTCTTCAAGAATTGCGCCCGTTAGTCTATAATAGTCACTAGATAAGACTTGGACTCACCATTAACCTTAATATCTATTGTGTCATGATACTGATCAGTTGTTAAAGAATATATATATTGCCTTACTTCATCATCTTTTGAATCCATTTCATCTAACTTAACAAGTGCTATCGTATCCACCGTTTCCAAACTGGCTTCAACTTCTTCTTGAGAATGAAAAACAATATAATATATTTTGCCGCTTCTGTTAATCACTTGAAGTTGAGCATCAGGATCTATTACTTCAGTTACTTTTTTCGGAACCTTATCCACCTCGCCAAAACTTAATTTTTGCTGCGTACACGCTGATAAGGTTGCTAGAACTAAAAACATTATTAAAAATAATTTCCTCACTTATTTCACTCCCTTGTCTTATTCTTGTTAATTCAACAATCTGGCCCTATTACTGAAAAAAGGCACATTCCTCTTCAAGAATTGCGCCCTATAATGGACTAACTCAAACATGATCCCCATCTTAAAATCCGTTAAACGAACACACTTCAAAAATTCATTTAGTGCTGAAGGTAAACTACCTTAAATATCCAACACTATTAACTGAACAAAGCGTTTTTGATAAGGCGTGATGCTTTATTTCCGCCAAAAATTCGTATAGTCCGCCTTATCCATGATATTAAATTCAATAATATTTTCTAGTAATTCGTAATTTACCTGCTCATTCCACGGAATACGAAATAAGCCTTTGGTAGAGCTGTAGCCAGCTTTTGCAATGTCATCGGCAAAATGCGAAATGCCTGCTACCTCTGGCGAAACACTCAAATGCAGCTTGGCTGTAGAAAAGCCTATGATAAATGTGCCATGGTCGGAAAACATTGGCGTATTCCATTTGAATATCGGTTCCAAATTCGGGAATTTACTTGCAACCCACACCAAAATCTCCTCTGTTCTGTCACGGTGGTCAGGGTTGTCGATTCCTGCTAAATATTTTTCAAAAACCTCCATGTTGATCCCTCCTAGAATAAAATTTTCTCGTTTAATTCGAATTCATTCTAAACTAATATCCAATTCTTGAATTTCGCCCTATAATGAAATAGTCAGAGTAGTTTCTATTAAGTGTTTTAGTTTAAATCCTAATTTTCTTTTTTAACTAGTTTATTTGGAGTTTCTATTAACTTTGCAACTTTTTTACCTTTGTTAAACCTTACGTTATTAAGCCAAAATACGAAAGCCTCTGCATTAAAACAAACTCCATAGATTTTATTGCCTTCCTCATCTTCGGCAGCTGCCACCCAATAAGGATGATTATTTTCTCTGTTATATAACCATTTATCAAAATCTCTTTGTAATTGACGAATATTTCTCCCTACTTTTGCAGGACAACTTATATATTCAGTATCCTTATCGTACATAAATTCGACTTTTACGATCATAATATATTTTCCTTTCTTGATTTTTCTAAACTTTAACACAGATGCTCAATTTACTTTAAATGTTTTGCTCAACTAAATGGCACGTTCGTATTATAAGCTTAGCCAGATATTTCTGGTTGAGCATTTTTTATATCGATATATGATTACTGTAGCCGGGGTAGAACGTATGGCCCGTGGGACCATGATCCCGTCCGCAAAACAGTTCACCCCCTACTTGTAGAAACATGTTTGAGGCTGGTTGGGACTAAGATCTCGTATAACAAGCGAAGCTATGACACTACAAGGAGAATTTAGGGGTACCGGTAATTATTTTTGGAGGAGGAATTTCAATGAGTCCAGTCATTGGTCTGGATGTAGCAAAAGGTGAAAGTCAGGTTCAAGCATACTTGGATAAAAAGAAACCATATAAAAAGAGTTTTAAAGTACAACATAATCTTGAAGGTTTAGCTAGTTTATTAGAAACATTGGGGACGGTTCTCGCGTTTCATTCTCACATCATTTATGGGAATCAGAACTCGAATCATAAAAATAACTGGTAAAGAGACCAGTTTTTATGGTCTTTTTCATTAGAACCTTCCCTGCACTTCTAAGCCATAAAACACCTTCAATAGTTAGTTGTGTATAAAAATTGGGGTGCAGTTCACTGGCCCTATGTCTCTTTGTGGAGGCAAACTACAACCATTCCTATGGCAACTTTCTCACAGATCCAGGAGGCCTACAAATCTCAACATACTTGGGGTCATTTCGGGTGGTCACAGGCACAAAAAATAAGGTGCGCTGACAAATCAATTCGAGATTCTACAAACCTTAACATAACTCTGAATGCAGTGACGGTGGATGCCATTCTTAAATACAAAAATGCAACGCGAGAACCGTCCCCGCGTTGCAATTTAAATGATATGCTTTTCCTCCAGTCGTGCCTCTACCGTCATATTCCCTGCTCTTTTTAATTTCCCCCATCCTACCCGGGTTCCTTTTAGTGCAGTAAATATAGATTTCCATGTTACCCATAGTAATAGATAGCGGTAGATCATTCTTTGCAGGATCAGGGATATAAGCGGTTTAAGGCTTAGTTTCTCCATCCTGAAAGCAACAAGACAAACAAGGAAATCGACCAATAGGTAACTAGCAAAAATCAATAGTGATGTTTGAGCATTCCCTGACAGGATTCCTACTATAAACAACAAATCGATAAGTGGAGCAAACAAAGGAACGATAAATTGAAATAAAAGGATATTTGGGAGGGCAATGAACCCTAGTGATTTATGTTTTGTTCCCCCAAACGCTTTTTTATGTTTCCAAAAACATTGTAAAGTTCCAAATGTCCATCTGAATCGCTGTTTTAAGAAATCTCTCACCGTTTTAGGTGCCTCGGTATAAGCATAGGCCTGTTCATCAATCACCACTTTATAGCCTTTGCGGAGGATTTTTAATGTCATGTCGGTATCTTCTGCAAGAGTATCATTCGAAAAATAGTCTAGCTCTTCTACCACCTGTTTGCGCCACGCCCCGATAGCACCTGGGACGACTGGAATACAATTTAGAGTGGCAAAGCCGCGCTTCTCCAAGTTGAATCCAGTTACATACTCAATATGCTGCCAGGAGGTTAATAGATTTTCCCTGTTTCCAACCCTCACGTTTCCAGATACTGCCGCAATATTTTCATCAGCAAAGTGCCGAACAAGCATGGAAATCGAATTAGGAGGAACAACGGTGTCCGCATCAATAGCGACAAGGATCTCTCCCTTTGCCTTTTGTACTCCTAGATTGAGAGCTGAAGCTTTTCCTTCATTCCTCTTTTGAAAAAGATGAACCTTATCACTGCCTTTGTATTTATTGTTTACTACTAAGGAAGTCTGATCGTTGGAACCATCATCGACAACAATCATCTCTAGGTTTGGGTAATTGCTTTTCAGAATGGACTCAATGGTTCTTCCAATGACCTTCTCTTCGTTGTAGGCTGGAATAATCACACTTACAAACGGAGTAGACTGTCCCATAGGAGGACGGACGCGTTTTTTATGTACGAGAGCTAAACTGCCTAAAATTAAAATTCGCAATACTATAATGAAAATCGCGCCGACAAGCAAAATAGAAATGCCCGCTTTAAAGTTTGCTATATTGAACAGCAGCAATTTGTTGCTTTGTACAATCGGATTTTCCGCCTTTGTAACAGGAGCCATAATATTGCTTTTGCTTTGTTTCATTAATTCATTGACCGTCACAAATGTATATCCTTGATTCTGTAGCTGTTCGATGATTTCAGGAAGCGCCTCAACGGTCGCCTGCCGGTCTCCTCCGCCGTCGTGAAGCAAAATAATATCTCCGCTTGATGCCTGGTTCAAAACATTCTCGACAATGGCCTCGCTGTCACGTAGTTTCCAGTCTTTTGAATCAATATCATAATTGACGGTGATGTACCCCATTTGTGTGACATCCTGTAATTTTTGAAAATGAGATAGCATATACTTTGCCTCTTCATCTCCATATGGAGACCGATACAAAGAGGTCGTTTGTCCAGTAATTCCCTGGATAATACGTTGTGTACCATTAAGTTCCAGTTTTAACTGTTTATCGGACGTTCCAATTTTTTTCGGGTGAGAAAAGGTATGGTTGCCAATCTCATGACCTTCCCGATCCATCCGTTCAATAATCTCTTGATTATGGATCGCCTTATTCCCAATGATAAAAAATGAAGCTTTCACTTGGTATTGTTTCAAAATATCCAATATTTGTTCCGTATACTTAGGATCAGGTCCATCATCAAAAGTTAGGACAATCTCTTTCTCCCCTGGTTGGCTTAAACGCTCAAACTCAGATGATTTAGGATTGGAAATATAGGTTTCATTTGTTATATAGCCAGAGTCATCAAATTGAAGACTACGTTCCCCCTCTTTCCGACTCTCTGACCCTCGATAAATATTCCCATCTCCTGTACTGTAAATATTTCCCCCATTCTTAACAGCAAGCAGTTCTTCCATTTTATTACCTTTGAGAATATCCCAAACCGATGGATCCTCCGACCCTAGCCTCCAGAGTGCTACTCCCTGTGCGCCAGCCTCGGTAGACATTTTCAATTGATTGTAAAAAGTTGCACTGTCTAGAAACCATATTTCATGGACTTTGTTGTTCTCTATATATTTAAGGTAAGGGGTTTTGCTCATATCATCCCATTGGATATTCAAGTTTGCTTTTTCGGCAAGCCTTGTGACGTCATCAAAGGAAACAACTTCTCCCGGCTCCTGGCTGTCCCAATCCCAGTCGTATCCATAATTCCCAAGCCCCACAATTAGCTTTTCCTTCGGTAATTTTGAAAGCACCTCTTTAAACCATGATGAAGAAGCAATGGGACCAGGGTTGTCCACATTCTCATCGTATGTCATCACAATCATCTGATCCACATACTCTTCCAACTCTTTATAATCATACGCCTGATTGGCAGCCGGTACATCGATGGACACTGATAAACCGTCAGCGTGAAAAGTCGTGTACAATTTCTTCATAAACTGGGTTAATCGTTCCCGATCGTTCCTATTTAGATTCTCAAAGTCAATATTAATCCCGTCAAAACCATGCCCTTTAATTAGTTCATGTAGTTGATTGATTAACTTTGTTTGTTTTTCAGGAGAGTTTAATAGCTGATGAAGCATGTCCTGATCCCACTTGCGATTCTGTATGTTGTGAATTAAAGGGACAATTTCAACATCATTCTTTTTCGCAAGCTCCACGATTTTGGGGTCAATATCACTTTCCAGCTCCATATCTTCATTTAAACTTAACCATTGAGGGATCAGAACATCGATTGTCTCAATATTTTCCCTTAATGATTGTTCACTGTTACTGTCCCAATTCACATAGAATGCGTACACATCATCCTTATAGGCCATGTTCTGGTGGAGAAATTTCTCAGTCGTATCGGTATTAGATGACGATACACGTGTCGAAGTCATCGTTTCTGATGGACTGATGTGTGCATATTCATCCGTTACCTCCGTCTTCAATTCAGGAAGACGAGGATTCATATAAAGGCCTAATCCAGAAAAAAAGAGCACAAGACACAATAGCACCGCTAAAAGAGCAAAGAAAATAATCAAAAGGTTCCACCGATGACTTGATTCACTCTCAAAAATAAAATCATTTGGACCGGTTTTAGGGTGGGATTGTGGTATTTTTTTATTTCTGCCACGGAAGATTCTTTTTTTCATTTTGTTACCTATCTCCTATCCTTGCATATAAACAATCTACAAGTTCTTAGTTTCCAAAAATAGCGTAAGTCGCTCATCTCTGAAGAAATTCGACAACAACTGTCAAATTTTACTATTTTTTTCAATCTATTTATAAGAGTATCAATAGGATTTACTAGAAGAAATAGACTGTAATATCCAATTTTAACATCCATAAGCCATTTTCATAGATTTTACCTATGCATAATTACCTAAAAGCAATGTTTTTTCCTTTTTCGCCTAAATCTTTTGTTTCCCTCCTCTTTGGAAACCCTCTTTTTTATTCCTTTTAAGATAGCAAATCATTATGGAAACAGAGCCGCTGAATCAGGAAAATAAATATTTGTAAACATTTTGAATAAATCTTTAATATTTTCGTAAAGTTTTATTAACAAAAGAGAGGACCTCCTGCCTAGGAATAATCTTCTAATTTGAGTAAAATAATGTCATTTTGTCATTTTCCTAGTGATTTTGTCGAATACCTGTATATTTTATTAGATGCTAAAATTATCCTAGATTACTGAAAGGATGTGAAGAAATGGAACAAGAGCAAAAATCTCCATCCCCTAAAAGAAAGCGGCTGGGCTTTAAAATTACACTTGGAGTTATATTCCTTCTTTTATTAGGTGCAGGTACATACGCTTTTTCCGTATATAACTCGATTGCCGGCACAATCGAAAAAACACATAAACCACTAGAACGATCCGAATCGGAGCAGCGGGTTATTGATCTATCAAAAGGAGACCCCATTTCCTTATTATTATTCGGAGTGGACGAGCGTGATGGAGACCGTGGACGCCCAGATTCATTAATTCTATTAACGGCAAATCCTAGCGATCAATCGATTAAAATGGTCAGTATTCCTCGTGATACTTATACGGAAATAGCCGGAAAAGGAATAAAGGATAAAATCAACCATTCCTATACATACGGTGGAGTTGACATGTCCATTAAAACGGTTGAAAATTTCCTCGATGTCCCGATCGACTATTATGTACAAGTCAATATGGCTGGTTTTAAAGATCTTGTCGATGCAGTTGGCGGTGTAACGGTGGATAACACCTTGGATTTTTCTTATGATGGGAGCGACTTTCCTGTTGGGAAACTGGAATTAAACGGGGAAGAAGCCCTGAAGTATTCACGTATGCGTGCTCTTGATCCCCAAGGTGACTTTGGACGACAAGAACGTCAACGTAAAATCATTAAAGGTTTTTTCGACAAAGCTTTACAAGTTGAAACACTCACCAACTATAGAAGCATATTAGAGGCCATCGGCAAGAATCTCAAAACAAATTTAACATTTGAAGAAATGAAACTCATTCAAGAAAACTATGCCCAAACCCGTCACAATCTTGAACAAATCCAAATAAACGGAAGCGGCAAAGAAGAAAACGGAGTCTACTACTACATTGTCCCAGAAGAAGAACGAACAAAACTGTCACAGACACTTAAGGCACACTTGAAACATGGGGACGGTTCTCGCGTTTCATTTTTACATAATTAATGGGAATCAGAACTGGAATGATAGATATAACTAGTGAAGAGACTAGTTTTAAAATATTT
The DNA here is from genome assembly GCF_036670015.1 of Niallia sp. XMNu-256. Taxonomy (NCBI): domain Bacteria; kingdom Bacillati; phylum Bacillota; class Bacilli; order Caryophanales; family Bacillaceae; genus Niallia; species Niallia sp. XMNu-256. Next base: position 1,571,091 of record NZ_CP137636.1, on the reverse strand, counting down.
TCATTAGAACCTACCCGACACTTCTATGCCAAAAAACTGCACCCCAATTGTTAGTTGTGTATAACAATTGGGGTGCAGTTCACTTTTAAGGAATACTGAGCTATTTTCTACTAACGTAATGGTAATGTTTTAAAAATAGCATAGCAATTTTCGTCTATGAAACTCACAAAATAACTTTTCTCTTCGCCACGTAATTTATATTTCCACTCGTTATTTGAATTTAAATTCAAATCAAGCCACCTTACTATTCACTTTCAATCACATTTCCTTCTGCCGGAATCGGATGCTCTTTCAACAACCGGGCAAAATGCATTAAATTGTTAGCAGTTATTTTTGCATGCTGCATCGTAAAATCGTTCTCTCTCCCGTTTGCCTCAATGAAGGATGGGCCAGGGCCCGCTTCCCCTACCCAATAGGTATCCACATTCGGAGGAATCGTAAACCCAATATGCGACAAGGCGTAAATTAGGTAGCTTGAGACGTTTTTCGCACCGTCTTCATTCCCGGTCACAACCGCTCCGCCCACTTTGTTATAGTAAATGTACTGGCCTTTTTCGTTCGTAAGACTACTTCCACCATACAGTCTTTCTACAACTAAAGTGGCCAGGCTGCTCTGTTCGCCAAGCCAAATCGGCGAGCCAAGCAAAAGGATATCCGCCTGCTTCACTTTTTCAAAAATCTCTGGCCATTGATCGCTATCATTCACTGCCTCATGGGTAATTCCAAAGCCGATATTATAATCAGCCACTCTGAGCACTTCCGTCTCCACTTTGTTTTCATCAAAAAATTTTACAATCTCGTTAATCAGCGCGCGGGTATTGGATTGCTGTGTACTGTCTGTCAAACTACAATTTAAAACTAGTGCTTTAATGCTCATTGCCACATCTCCTTAGGTCATGGTAATACTATTTCTTTTCCCTAAGAATTTTTTATAAAACTAGAAATGCGGTTCGTTCGCGGTTAAAAAGGCTGGTGCAACCGCATATGTGAAACATTGGGTGAAACATTGGGGACGGTTCTCGCGTTTCATTTTCACATAATTAATGGGATCAGAACTGGAATTATAGATATAACTAGTGTTGCCATAGGAATACCCCAATTGTTAGTTGTGTATAACAATTGGGGTGCAGTTAACTGTCCCTGTGTTGCAGTTTTTTGGTTTAGAAGTCCCGGGTAGGTTCTAATGAAAAGATTATGAAAATTGGTCTCTTCAACAAACTCCGGGTCACTTCGGGTGGTGTCAGACACCGAATTTTAAGGAAGGAGTTATTTAAATTCATGTCCATCCTTACTATCTACAATCCTAATTTCTCACTCAGCGGGGTCACTACGATATTAACGGGACGAGTGCCTTTCCTTATATCCCTAATTGTGTTCAAAGGTGGATCCTATTTGACCCTTACTTTTAGAAAATACTTTAGGTTGTTGATATTAAGTCTGCTTGAATAATATAGCGATCTGGAGCATCACCTATAAATTCGAAAGGGTAACAAGTGGTCAAAGTTAAGGTTGGGGAATCTTTAGATACAATGACCGTTCGATCATCCGAGTGAGTAATCCATGTTTTATTGATTCTGTATTCATATAAAGAACCGTCATATTCAACAATGATTCTATCGCCAATTTCTAATTCGCCTAGTCTAGTAAAAACGGTATCTCTATGACCGCTTAAAACAGTATGTTTCATTCCTTTTGGAGTAGTCGTAGAATCACTAATGAACATCCCAACCCCTTGCATTAAAACATTTGAATCTGTTCCCCAGTAAACGGAATATTGCATTTTCAAATCTGGAATGATTAATTTAGCTACTTCTTGACCTATTTCATAATTAACTTCTTCTACAATAGATTGATCATCGGCGGACTTATTGTTTTCAGAAGTATCCGCAGCGTATGCGGGTGCAATTGTTTCAGTTTCCCCTTCATTTAATTGAACCTCATATTTTTCGATGATGTCAGTAGAAATTGTTTCTGCGGAACTTTTAGAGTCGTTCCAAACGTCATAATAAAACCATGTCAAACCAATACCAACAAGAAAAATAACAACACCGATCATTCTTCTCATATTAAACACCCCTTATAAAAAAAAGACAGGATTATTCCCGTCTTTTTAAACCATTATATTCTTCTCTTTTTAGGAGCTAAAGCCATGACTAAACCTAAACCAGCGACAACCACACTTACTAATAGCATTAATGGTCCGTTAGAAGCTGTGTCTGGTAAAGCCTCTCCTTCTTCTTGAGAAGATTTATTTTCTTCAGATGTTGACTTATCTTGATCATCTGTTGAAGAAACTGATTCTTCTATAGAGGATTCAGTAGTTTTTTCTTCAGTTTTTTCCTCAGCTTTTTCCTCGACTGGTGCAGGTTGTTCAGCAGGCTCTTCTTCTTTAACAGCTAATCCATTAATTTTAGATGTATCATAGCCACTCGGTGCTTCACATGGAATACCATCATCAACTGACTTTCCTCTACCATCTAAATTTTCAGGATCATTAGTAGCTGTATACCCCATTTTATTCCAATAGGCTACTACCTCATCATATGATCCAAAATCACCACAATCCTTGTCATTACTTTCATCTGCTGAAGCAACTGTTGAAATTGATGTTGCTAGCAATAATGATGCTGCAATGGATGCAAACCACTTCTTTTTCAAGTAAATCCCTCCATATACATATTATTCTATTTATTCTATATTAATATTTAATTCTATTAAAATCAACATTTTTAACGCAATTTTTCGACACTATTCTCCTTGTATTCTGATGAAATAAAACTTTAATTGAGAGCTTACATTACAAATAACACTGTTATAAATTTTACTTGTTAGATTTTTATTTAAAAACCCTTAAAAATCACGGTTGACTTCTCTAACAAATATTCTCGCATCAGAAACCCTAAAACTCCATGACCTCTTTCTCCCTATACAGTTGAAGCCTCTTCTATTAACTTTTAATCTCGCTTTTTAATGGTTCTAGGTTTATTTTTGCTGTTAAAAAAACAGCTGAGTTATCAGCTGTTTTGTGTAACTTGAGACATGAGGACAGGTTTCTTGTCCTATTACCAAACCATTAAGAGCTTTTAATAATGAATGTGACAATATCTAATCTATTTAGACTATGAAACACAGGAGGAACGGTTCTCGCGTTTCATTTTTAATATAATTTATGGGAATCAGAACTCGAATCTTAAAAATTACTAGTGAATAGACCATTTTTTATGGTCTTTTTCATTAAAATCTTCCCTGCACTTCTAAGCCACAAAAAATGCCCCCCCAATTGTTAGACACAACTAACAATTGGGGGCCAGTTCACTATCCTATGTCCCTGAGGGGGGCAACTATAACCATTTTTATGGCAACTTTCTCACAGGTTCAAGAGGTTTCCAAACTTCAACAAACTTCGGGTCATTTCGGTGGTGGCGGCACCAATTTATTATGTCTGTACGAAAATTTATTGGTACAGACTTATTTTATTAGCCTGTGTACATCTTGGTAATTCGACGTAATTAATTGAGGAAGAGCTTAATTGTCTAATGTCTATTCTATTTGTCTTATTCTCTTTGTAATTACTTTATTTCCTTGAAATGATTTTTTACAAAAAGTTTTATTTGGCATAACTAATGCCTATCTCTGTTTTCAGTTGATTAAATATTGAAAAAAAGAGATTAATCACTTAAACTATTATTATTATATTTTTTAAAATTTAGTGAATATTAAATTTATATTTATATGATTGTCTTGAACTACTAATGACGTCTTTATTATTTTTCATAATCCTTTTGAATACTATTTAACATAAAAATCCAAAAACCTAATAAAAGGAGAAAAAAAGGTACTATGGCTTCAAAGCTAAAGAAAGTCTTATAAGAGGAGGTTTTTTTATGGTTCAGGAGACAACTGGTATGTCTCGCAGAAAGTTTATCGGTGATGCTTGTAAAATCGGGGGCGCTTCTGCTGTTTTCGGTGTCACAGGTGCTATTGGATTACTTCCTCCTGAAACGGTGGCTAGTGCGGATACAGGAGAGAAAAAAGATAAAACTAATAAAAAGAAACCACAAAAAGGCAGTTCCTATATGCTTTTAAATGTTCGATTAGAAAGTGGTTACACTTATGAAAATGGCGATGTTGTCGCAACTGAAACGGTATTACGGAATATTGAAATCAAAAAAGGAAAGATTTCTAAAATACTAGATACTAGTAAACCCTATAATAAGGGGATCGATTGCTATGATGCAAAAGGATTGCTACTACTGCCATCTTTTAGGGAAATGCACATTCATTTAGATAAAACTTATTATGGTGGCCACTGGAAAGCAGCGGGTATGAGGAAAAATGGTAGATTCGATTTAATTGAATTGGAAGAGACCCTACTTCTTGAGCTATTACCAACTGCTCAGGAACGAGCTGAGAAGTTAATTGAACTGATTCTTGGCTTTGGATCCACATATGTGAGAACCCATTGCAACATTGATCCGGTTGTAGGTTTGAAAAATCTCGAGAAACTTAAGCTTGCCTTAGGAAATTACTCAGACAAGATTTCTCATGAAATTGTTGCCTTCCCCCAACACGGCTTACTTCGTTCAAATGTAGAGGGTTTAATGCGTGAAGCCATGCAGCTTGGCGTTTCACACGTAGGTGGAATCGATCCAACCGTGTTTGATACGGATATGGAAAAATCATTACATACGATGGTGCAAATCGCAGTGGATTATAATGCAGGAATTGATATTCATCTGCATGAAGGTGGCGAAACGGGCTTAAAGGCTATTCACAGATTGGCAGATCTGACTGAAGAGGCAGGTTTACAGGGAAAAGTAACAATAAGCCACGCATATGCGCTAGCATCGTTAACTCCTGATGAAGTTGGAGAAATAGCCAATCGCCTTGCATCTTTAGGGATATCTATCGCATCTTCTGTTCCGATTGGTGAAGGAGTAATGCCGATTCCAACTCTTCAAAATCATAAAGTTAACGTGATGCTTGGTAATGATAGTATTACTGATCACTGGGATCCATTCGGGATTGGTGATACGTTACAGAAGGCCCACCTGGCCGCACAGTTGTATGGGTGGAAACATGAATACAGTCTGTCACGTGCCCTTTCCCTTGCTACTGGTGGAATTACACCATTAAACGAGTCCGGTAAGCAAATATGGCCTAAAGTAGGAGATGAGGCTACAGCTGTACTAGTCCAAGCAAGCTGTTCAGCTGAAACGGTGGCACGTTTACCAAAACGTGTAGCTGTCCTTCATAAAGGAATTTTATCTTCGGGCTCCCTAGACGAAAAAAGAAATTAAGCAAGAGAAATGAAAGGGTACCGTTTGTAAAGGACAGTTTAAGAAGAGGATCTCTGTATTGCACAAGAGAACTGAAAAACTTACCTTTTATTTATAAATATCACTCCTATAGAAAAATTAGCACCTTCTTGTCCGTTTTCGGACTAAGAAGGTGCTAAAAGGTACATCTGCCCTTCAAAAAGAAAGGATGTCCCGGCAACCATTTCTTCTTTTGGTTGGAGGCACTAACACTTTTCTATTTTTTACATCATACACACCTTTTGGAGTCAACCGGATAAAGGGTAAATGTGTTCCCGGGAGAAATAATATCGTGAAAGCGGGATCGTTGTATTTATAGCCTCTTTCTTTTAATAACTGAATCATTCTTTTCTCTTTCTCGATTAATAAGCCCATATCTTGATCAGACATGATTCCGCTTAGAGTCAAAGGAATTTCATGGAGAACCCGATGATCTTCCACTAACACCGTTCCCCCACCGATTGCTTGCATACGTTCGAAAGCTTTGATCATATCTGCTTTATTTTTACCTATTATGATCATGTCGCCTGAACTACAATAAGAACTGGCAAATCCATCCAAGTGTTGGGCAAAGCCTTTCAATAATGTATTGACTCTCCATGTTCCGTCTCTTCCCACCATCATCAAGAAACATTCATCATGGTCAAAGGATAATTTATCACTATTTATATCTATGTTACTTTCATACGGGATGGTAATTACATTATTTCGTAAGCGAATGCCTGTTGTCGTCGTAAAGGTCATATCTTCTTCTTGTAAAGTCCATTTTAAGTCAAGTGGGGATAGTTGATATTGATTCCAATCGACAACGGGTGCATCGTATTGATTGTGACCATCTTTTTTAATCCATTTCCCTTTAGCCATTACACTTATCGGCGTAGGGTTTTCTATGCTCTCTAATACATTAATATTCGCAATTCTTCCTGTAGCAATGGATCCATGTAGATGTTCCAAATTATAGTAGCGGGCAATATTATAACTTGCCATGTGATAAGCATCGATGAATGGAATTCCATGATCAATGGCTTTTTTAATTAGCTCGTCTGTCATTCCGTTTTCATAAAAGGATGGATGGGATCCATCTGTAGTAAAGAAAAATCTGTCAAATTTTTGAACACCTAACTGTATTAATTCCTTTAAAAGATGATCCAAATCAGGTCTAATCGAAGAATGTCTGAGAGATACCACATAGCCCTGCATGAGCCGGGTAAGTGCTTCCTGACCTGTCATGGCTTCATGGTCACAATCTGCACCCATAACCATTAGTTTGGCTAACGTCCGTTCTGAAGCACCTGGAAAATGCCCTTCGACTTTCTTATTTAATTTCTTTGTCTCTTGTAACCAAGTTAGCATTTGGTTGTCACCGTTGACTAATCTCGGCCACTCTGTCAGCTCTCCGCCTTGCAGTACAGATGGATGTTGGATCCATTGCATAATATCTTCATGATTGAACATCTCTTGAAGATGATCAAGCTCAGTATTTGCATCAAACCGGCACCACCAGTACATGCTTGATGGGAGGTTATTTAAATCATTTAATAATTGGAAAGCGGATTCATTCGTGAGCTGAAGGAAAAAGGTTAAATTATCGCTAATTAACGTGGTTGTTCCAAATTGCCCACTATGTTCTGCTAATGTAAGAGGATTATATAGCTGGCAGGGGTGAGTATGCGGTTCTATATATCCGGGAACTAAAAATTGACCGTGACAAGCAATGACCTCACACCCATCTAATTGTTCAGGAAGCTTCTCTCCTACATAAACAATCCGATCTTCATAGATCCAAATATTGGCCACTAGCCATTGTTGTAAATACGAATTTAAATAGGTGGCATTTTTGAGGATCATATGCGGATGTATCACTTCATCAAGTACCTCTACTTGTTTTCTAATTTGATCATTGCTCCATCTATAGCCTCTGCTATCCATCCAATAACCCCCAATCTTTATTCAAAATTTTCCAACTCCTCTTCATATAAAATATCACGAATGGATAACGAACACGAGGATGATGCCCTTCAGTTAATCACCTTCCAGTCGTATTTCGTGTAAAAGTACTGATCTACTAATTACAACTTTCTATCATAACCTCCCCAGGAATTACCGTCGAACTATACTCAAACCATTCTTTACTTTTTTCTTTCCTTTCCATTCGAAGTTTAGCCCGGTCCGGTGCGGTTTCATTTAATCTTATTTCTTCCTCTGTTTCAGGAATAACATCAGGAACTCTTACGGGACGTTTATTTTCATCCAATCCGACAAAGGTTAAGATTGCAGTCGCGGCTAGTTTACGCTCTCCGTTTTTTAAATCCTCAGCCATCACCTTTACAACGATTTCCATTGATGATGAACCTGCCCAAGTAACATAAGATTCATAACTGACGGCATCTGTCGTTCGGATTGGTGCTAAAAATTCAACACAATCCGTTGAAGCTGTCACACAATTTGCACGACAATGACGTAACGCAGAAATCGAAGCTACTTCATCCATATCCCTCATGATTCGCCCTCCAAATAACGTCCCATGACTATTCACATCATTTTGAAAGACACGATTGGTTTGAATCACTCTTGATTCTTTACAATACTTTGCATTCATGTTTTACGCCTCCTTTTTAATACCTAATAACGAATGTTTTTCTTTTATTAACCTTGTACTTGAATCCTATTTATATTTTTCTAGTTCAACTCGCTCTCCTTTCTGTCCTACTGAAAAAGAAGACCACAAATTAACAGAGATTTTCTTATTAGTATAATTGCAATTTTCATGCCAACTTTTTGTTCCTTAAAACGTAAGCTCTATGGAATTTATATTCTTAATGGTGATAAATCTTCGCAAGAATGCGAAACACGAATGCAAAATGACAAAATGAATGGAAAAATGAAAATGGTCACGTTCATTTTCTATAGCAGAGTCAGAAAATTAAACTTGACCATTCCTTATGTTTATATGAATAATAATTACTCACTTACTACTAGCAACTGGTTTTAATTGCTGATAATGCAGAGCAAGATCCTTCAATGCAGCAACCAATGCATTGGCTCCCTTCCCATGATAATGGTTTTGGATCGCTTCAATCGCTTCATCTACTCCATCACGGATACTAAATCCCTTCAAGAGCTGTCCAATAAACTGACGTCCATGTCCGGTAGCTAAAGTACAAGAGGCTTCAAGTACCACTCCATACTTTCTATCGATTTCAGCTGTAATCGTCAATGTTTCATAGACACTTTTGGCTGCCATTCCCTGAGGTAAACGTGCGTGTCCGGCGATAAACATCGTTCTTTCGTTAAACATCAAATCGACCCCCCTTATTAGAAATCATATAAACAAATCATTTAAACAATCGTACTGATGCGATTTGTTAAATTGGATTGAACAGGAATCCGTCTTACCACTTCTTTCCCAATTTCAATGGATGCAGTTGCTGCAGGAGATGGTGCATTACACACATGAACCGAACGTTTTCCCATAATAATATGAAAATCGTCAACCATATTTCCATCAAATTTCAACGCTTGTGCTCGAACTCCCGCTGGTGCCGGGATTAAATCGTCTTCCTGAATGTCAGGTATTAATTCTTGAAGACTTTTCGTAAATTGCTTTTTGCTAAAAGACCGAACATATTCATCAAGTCCTTCCTTCGCAAATTTACCAGCCATTTTCCATAATCCAGGGAAGCTTAAAGAGTCCATTACATCTTTAAAGCTAAAATCTGTCTTTTTATACCCTTCTCGCTTAAAGGCCATAACCGCATTCGGACCCGCATCCACTTCGCCACTGACCATTCGGGTAAAATGAACACCTAAGAATGGAAATTTAGGATTTGGTACAGGATAGATCAAATGTTTCACAAGATGCCGTTTTTCAGGCCTCAATTTATAGTACTCACCACGAAACGGCACAATTTTCAGATCTGTCTGATAGCCTGCTGAGGCTGCCACACGATCGCTATGCAATCCAGCACAGTTGATGATCATATGAGCTTTGAACGTACCTCTGTTCGTTTCAATGGTAACTTGATCCGATGCCTCATGTATTTTCTCGACCTTTGTGTTTAACCTAATCTCACCACCGTTTTCCATAATAAGTTCTGCAAATTTTTCACTTACTTGACGGTAATTTACAATCCCGGCCATTGGCACACGAATGGCTCCAAATCCTTTTACATGGGGTTCAATTTCTTTTAATTCTTCCGGTACGATTCTATAAATGTTTAACCCATTTTTTAGCCCACGTTGATATAAATCCTCTAAAAGAGGGAGTTCTTCCGCTTTCGTGGCAACAATGACTTTCCCACAAATCTCGTGCTGGATTCCGTAGGTTTGACAAAATTCTCGCATCGATTGACTTCCCGCTCGAGCAAACCGCGCCTTAAAACTACCTGGTTTATAATAGATTCCCGAATGAATCACTCCGCTATTATGGCCTGTTTGATGATTCGCAACCGATGATTCTTTTTCAATGACAACGACCTTCGCATTTGGGAACTTTTCATAAATCGCCATTCCCGTTGAAAGACCTACAATCCCTCCCCCAATGATTGCAAAATCATACATGAGCATTTCCCTCCATTCTTTTATAGATGCGGCCAAATCCCACCTGAAACAGGCATGATATGTCCAGTTATATAGGCGGACTCATCACTTGCTAAAAATAGTGCCGCATTGGCAATATCCTTTGGATCTCCTAATCTACCTAATAAAGTCTTCCTACGATATTCTTCTAGAGTATCACTGTCCATACGGTCTACAATCGAAGTTTGAATTAACCCTGGCGCAATACAATTCACATTAATCGTTGGACTTAATTCCTTTGCAGCTGTTTTCGTAAAGGAGGCTACTCCCGCCTTTGCTGCTCCATAATCTGCGTACCCTTTTTCCCCTTCAAAATGAATGGTAGAAATGTTGATCATTTTTCCATAACCTTGCTGGAGCATGATCGGAGCAACTAATTTTGTGCAATGCAATGTTCCCTTTAAATTAAGTTCCATCGTTTGATCCCAGCGTTCCCCATCAATTTCAAAAAGGGATTTGATCATGGTCGTATCGCGAATCCCGCCCACGACATTTACTAAAATATCAATTTTATCGAATTTTTTATTTGCTTCTTCAACAACCTCTTTAACCTCGTCAAAATCTAGCACACTTGCTCTTATGGCTACCAACCGATCAGCATCCAATAATTCTAGCAGTTTTTCTCTCGTTCGATTTAATCGATTCTCAGAAATATCGGTAATGACTAATTTGGCACCCTCTTCGGCAAACCGCAAAGCAATCGCTTCTCCCATTGGGCCGCCAGCACCAGTAACGAAAGCTACTTTATCTTTAAGCCGCAAATGAATTCCCCCTACTTGTTTAATCGTTTAATAAAGTGAAACTTCCATCAGTGGGGGTTTTCTTTCTCCCCACTGAGGGAAAGTATGATGAGTCTAGTGACCTTCCTTTATTGATATTTTCGGTGTAATTGAGCGGCAATAATATTCTTTTGGATTTCAGAAGTACCTTCATAAATTCTAGTAATGCGGGCATCACGGTAATAACGTTCGATCGGATACTCAGAAATATATCCCATCCCCCCATGAATTTGGACTGCTTTATCTGCGACACGATTATAGGTTTCAGAACCAAGCAATTTAACCATTGCTGCTTCTTTAATCACATTCTTTCCTTGATCTACAAGGTTCGCTACATGATAAGTAAATGCCCGAAGTGCTTCAATTTCTGTTGCCATTTCTGCTAAATAATGTTGGATAATTTGTTGTTCGAAAATGGGCTTTCCAAACTGTACACGCAGATGAGCATAGTCGAGGGACATCTCTAATAATTTATCAGCAGATCCGAGATTTCTTGCCGCCATGGCTGCACGGCCGTTAGCTAAAATTTTCAATGCGTTTACATATCCTTGTCCTTCTTCTCCTAACACGTTCTCTTCTGGAACCTCGCAATCCTCGAAGAAAATCTCATATGTGTGTGAACCATGAAGACCCATTTTCTTTTCTTTATTTCCTAATATAAATCCTGGGAAATTCTTCTCAACAATAAAAGATGTGATTCCTTTTGGCCCTTTTGACGGATCTGTAACCGCCATTACTGTGAACACATCTGCAAGTCCTGCATTGGTAATATAGCACTTAGAGCCATTAAGAATATAACGATCCCCTTTTTTGACCGCTGTTGTTTTTAAATTGTACGCATGAGATCCGGCACTTGGCTCTGTTAAGGCAAAAGCACCAATATATTCACCGGTTGCCATTTTTGGGAGATACTTTTGTTTTTGTTCTTCGTTTGCCAATTCTACAATTCCGACGCTTCCAATTCCGGTATGACCACCAATGACTGTTGTATATCCGTTAATGGTTCTACCTACTTCCTCTAGAACTGCACATTTTCCAAGCATTCCAATCCCAAGACCGCCATACTCTTCTGGAATACTAAGTGCAAACAAGCCCATTTCCTTCGATTTATCCAAAATACTTTGTGGGATTTCATCCGTTTCTTCAATTAAATTTGCATGTGGTTCTACTTCATTATCAATAAAATCGCGAATTCCCTCTTTTAATTGTTGAATGTCCTTTGTTAGAACTTGTTCCATTCTATTCACGTTCCTTTCTATCCAATCGTGTTTTTGTTTTATATCTACTCTTCTTTTTATTGATAAGTATAAAATCCTTGACCTGATTTCCGCCCTAATCTTCCAGCCTTCACATATTTCACTAGCAATGGGGATGGACGATATTTTTCACCAAGGGCGTTGTATAGATATTCCATGTTCCGAAGACGACTATCTAAACCTACGAGATCTGCCATTTCAAGTGGCCCCATTGGATGATTTAAGCCAAGTTTAATGGCTTTATCAATATCCTCAGCTGAGGCTACTCCTTCCATCAGCATATTCATTGCTTCATTTCCTATTATGCAATTCATCCGACTTGTGACAAATCCAGGGAATTCATTGACTTCAACTGTTTCCTTACCCATTTTTTCAGAAACTTGACGAATCACCTCGACCGTTTGATCAGAAGTATCCAATCCGCGAATAATTTCAATTAATTTCATCCGATGAACGGGATTGAAGAAGTGCATGGCCACAAATTGATCTGGTCTTTTCGTTGCATGGCCAATTTCCGTTGGACTCATGGTCGATGTGTTGGTAGCTAAAATGGCATGATCTGGAGCAAACTCCTCGACCTTTTTAAAGGTTTCAATCTTTAACTCCATGATTTCAAGGATCGCTTCAATGACTAAATCGGCATCCTTTACTGCTTCGCTAAGTTCAGTTGTGTAAAGGATGTTTTGTTGGACAAAGCCCCGTTGTTCATTTGTGATATATCCTTTTTCCGCACTGGAAGCAGCGAGTGAACCATTATAATCTTTTGCCTTCCCAAGTGCTTCTTCGGAAATATCCTGAAGGGTGACGTCAAAGCCTGATAATGCTGCCGTATAGGCGATTCCGCGTCCCATTGTGCCACTGCCAATGACCGCAATCTTTTTTACTTCCATGTTTTTCTCTCCCATCTATACCTGACAATTTTCAAAAATAGTTGTAATTCCTTGTCCACCGCCAATACACAATGTCACCAATCCATACTTCACGCCTCTACGTTCCATTTCATGAAGTAGTTTGGTTGTAAGAATAGATCCTGTTGCTCCCAATGGATGACCGAGTGCAATCGCTCCACCGTTAACATTCAATTTATCTAGATCCAGATTAAGTTCTTTTATAACGGCAATTGACTGTGCAGCAAAGGCCTCATTTAACTCAATTAATCCAATGTCTCCTAGTGTTAACCCTGCTCTTTGTAAGGCAAGCTTTGTGGATGTAACCGGTCCAATTCCCATCATTTCAGGGGACACACCTGAAACCGCTTGTGAAACGATCTTTGCTTTTGGTTGTACTCCATATTGTTTCACAGCCTCTTCAGACATCAATATAACGGCTGATGCCCCATCATTACGGCCGCTGCTATTTCCGGCTGTAACGCTTCCATTTTCCTTAAAAACGGGTTTTAAACTTCCCAGCTTTTCTAAGCTTGATAGACGTGGATGCTCATCTACCGCAAATGTTTTTACGCTCTTACGCTCTCGAACTTCATAAGGAACGATCTCTTTTTCAAATCTGCCAGAAGAAATCGCATCATGTGCAAGTTGTTGACTTCTCATCGCAAACTCATCCTGCTCTTCTCGAGAAATCACATATGCTTCAGCCAAATTTTCCGCTGTTAAACCCATCGTTAAATTTCCATATTCTTCAATCGGTTGAGAACGTAATTGGCTTTCCGTATTCGAATCAACGAGAACATTATTTCCTGTACCGATTCCATAACGGGCGTTCCGAATATAAAATGGCGCTAAACTCATTGATTCAACACCACCTGCAATAATGACCTCGTTTACACCACCGGCGATTTGTAATGCTCCATTATTGATTGCTTGAAGGGACGATCCGCACTGTCTATGAACCGTGTATCCTGGAACCTCAACAGGAAGTCCTGCCCGGAGCGCAGCAAGTCGTCCAATATTTGGCTGGTCTGATGTTTGTTTCGTCTGACCAAGAATTACTTCTCCTACTGCACTTTTGTCTATGTTTGCTCTACTAATAACTTCTTCAATCACCTTTGCTACGAGGAAATCGGGTTGCACATCTTTTAATGTGCCGCCCATTTTTCCAATAGCCGTTCGAACGGACTCAACTACATATACTTGTTTCATAGGCTCCTCCTATAGAAGTAAATAGATTTAAGGAGCCATGAGCCCCTCCTATCTATTCATGGATTTAAATGCTTATTTTGAATCTATTAATCAATGAATACATACAATTTTAATTTTTAGATGTGACTAATTGATGATTCGTAGATTTAAATTCTTTACCGATGATATCCTTCGCAATTACCATCATATTTGCTTCTGCTGTACCATCGCCAATTTCCAATCCAATGACATCACGTAAACGTTGCTCATGAGCCATTTCCTTCGTGTAACCATAATGTCCATTAAACAATAAACATTGGTGAATCGCTTCCACTCCATATTTAGGTCCTAACCATTTGACCGATGCAGATTCCTTGGAATGTGGTAATCCTTGGTCACGAAGCCATAAACCACGATATGACTGCCATTTAACAAACTCTAATTGTGTATAGTGAGTAACAATTGGGAATTGAACCCCTTGATAGGTTGCTAAAGGTTTGCCAAAGGAAGTTCGCATTTTAACGTGTTCAATCGTCTCATCAATACTTTGGGAAGCAGCTCCTACACATTGAAGGCCGATTAATAGACGGCTAAGATCAAACCCATTCATCACCTGGGAAAACCCTTTATTTTCAAGGCCAATCATGTTCTCCTCAGGTACTACTACATCTGTTAGATACACCGAACCACGACCAATTGGAATATTTCCCATATCCTCGTAACCCTTACATTCTACTCCTGGCAGATCAGACGGTACGATAAAGCAACTGATCCCACGGCCGCCTAATTCGGGGTTCGTTTTAGCAAATATTAGAAATGCATCAGCAACTGTTGCCACACTAATTCCAGACTTTTCTCCGTTTAATACATAACCATTCTCTTGACGAACGGCTGTTGCTTTAATTCCACCAGCATCTGTTCCAGCAGTAGGCTCTGTAATGGCAATCCCTACGATGCTGTCCCCGCTCGCGATTTTTGGAAGCCACTCTTGTTTTAATTCTTCAGAAGCATGATTATTAATGATTTCACCGATTAAACCATTCAACATAACCGCATACGTAAGATTGAAATCACCGCGTCCGATTTCCTCGGCTGCAATCCCAGTTGTTACACAATCCGCTCCACTACCGCCATACTCAACGGGAATACGAAGTCCATTTACACCTAATTCACCTAACTTCTTCCATAAATGTCTTGGGGTGATCCCTTCTCTTTCCCATCTCGTATAGTTTGGTAACAGTTCCTCAGTAGCAAAGTCCTTTAACATCTTACGAAAAAACTCTTGTTCCTCTGTGAATGAAAAATTTAACATATTAATTCCTCCTGTTAATGATTTATAAAAGTTATTTATACATATTTATTAAGCAAGTTTTGTGCCAACTTATAACCTAGCTATTCAGAGCATAAAATCTATTATTCTCACGGAATTGATCATTTTTTTGCAAAGTTACGAATTATTTATGCGAAAATTAGGAATTTTTAGCATAAATGAGAATCCATTGACAAAATCGAGTACAACTATTTTCTTATCACAATGCTTTTTCAACAATTTCTACGATATCAAAGTTTCCAATACTCTCTTCTAATTCTTTCGCCTTTACCCCATCACTGATCATCGTTAAGCAATAAGGACATCCTGTTCCAATCATCGTTGGTTTTGCTTCAAGAAGCTGTTCTGTTCTTGCTACATTAACTCTTGTCCCCACCGTCTCCTCTGTCCACATCATCCCGCCTCCAGCTCCGCAGCACATGCCGTCTGCACGGTTACGCTCGGCTTCAACTAGTTTTACGCCTGGGATTGCTTTCAAAATTTCACGTGGTGGATCATAGACGTTATTATAGCGGCCTAAATAACAAGAGTCATGATAAGTGATCACTTCATTTAATTCTTTTGTAAAGGTGAGTCTGCCTTCTTTGATCCATTGATACAGTAATTCGGTATGGTGATAGACTTCAGCCTCAAGGCCAAATTCTGGATATTCATTTTTAAACGAGTTATAAGCGTGTGGATCAATCGTGACGATTCTTTTGACGTTATGCTTTTGAAAAGTGTCAATATTCGCTGTTGCTAACTCCTGGAATAAAAACTCATTTCCAATTCGACGTGGTGTATCACCTGAATTTTTCTCTTTGTTCCCAAGAATGGCAAATTTGATTCCTGCTACATTCATGATACGGGCAAATGACTGGGCAATCTTTTGGCTACGATTATCATAAGAACCCATCGAACCTACAAAGAATAAGTACTCAAATTCCTGTTCGGACTTTTCCACTTCTTTCACCGTTGGCACTTGAATATCTTCACGGGCCTCACGCCATTTTTCACGCTCTTTTTTATTAATGCCCCAAGGGTTTCCTTGACGTTCGATATTTGTCATCGCACGCTGGGCATCGGGATTCATTTTTCCTTCTGTTAATACGAGATAACGGCGTAAATCGATAATTTTATCGACATGCTCATTCATGACCGGACATTGGTCTTCACAGTTTCGGCAAGTAGTACATGCCCAAATTTCTTCTTCTGTGATAACATCGCCAATTAAACTAACTTCTTCCACTGCTACAGCAGATTCTTGAGCGCCTTGACCTGCTAGAGCCAATTGATTTCCCTTTGAATTTTTAAAGGCAAAGGCAGGTAGCCATGGCTGTCTAGAAGTCACAGCTGCTCCTTTTTCTGTCAAATGATCCCTCATTTTCACAATAAGGTCCATCGGAGATAACTCTTTACCCGTTCCTGAAGCCGGACACATATTGGTACAGCGACCACATTCAGCACAGGCGTAGAGATCGATCAACTGATGCTGGGTAAAATCTTCAATTTTCCCTACACCAAAGGATTCCGCCTCTTCGTCCTCAAAATCAATCTTTCTTAACTTCCCAACCGGGCCTTGTTTTTTAAAGAAGATGTTAATCATGGCAAAGAGTTCATGAAATTGCTTAGACTGTGGCACGAAGACCATGAAGGTGAAAACTACTGCCATATGAACCCACCAAAATACGTTAAACAAGATGGTTCCAGCGGTTACTCCGATCCCTCCGAACAGTAACGCAATACTACCTGAGAATGGAGCATATACAAGGTTTGGTTCGGCTCCAAGCATAATCGTTTCGAATCCTAATGTAATTAAGATGGATGAAGTGAGAGTGAATAAGGCGATATATACAAAAGCCGCTTTGCCATCCCGTTTCCATTGCAACCGTTTTAACTTTTCACCATAACGGCGATAAAATCCATATACGACAGCCAGCATCATAAGGAATGTTGCCCATTCCTGGATAAGACTGAAATATTTATGCCCTTCACCGAAAGGAAACTCATACCCTCTAATAAATCCTTTAATGATGAGTTCGATAAGACCTATTTGAATGATAAAAAAGGTATAAAATAAGACTAAATGCATCACACCACTTTTCTTATCTTTGAATAATTTCTTTTGGCCGAACCCATTGATCAAGATTGAATTGATTCGCTCTTTTAGATTTGGTTCAAATTCTGCTTTTTTACCGAGTTTTATAAATAAATAGCGAGTGTATAGAAGATTAATAAATAAATATAGTGCATATCCAACTACGCCTAGAAAAACAAGCAAATTCAGTAATGAGAACATTTCTTCCATCCCCCTTCGATGATAAAGTGAAACTTCTATCGGTGGGGATTTTTCCCATCCCACACTGATAGTTAGTTGAGGCCAGCAGCATGCTGGTCACGCAGACGTTGCCGCAGGCGTACTTAGTCTGTGTTCATTATCTCAGGTCTTTACGGGCAGTTGATCCCTTACCTATCCATACTCGTTATACTTTATGTCTTGAACGGGGTCTTACTGCCCGTTATGACGTGGCAAACTTTTTTGAATAGCGGGAGGAGCTGCACTCCTCATAATCATCTACGTTAGACCCCTGCACCAACAAGTACTTTTTTGAATTCCTCTGTCAACAGCGGCACCACTTCAAATAAATCACCCACAATTCCATAATCAGCGACATCAAAGATCGGTGCTTCTGGATCCTTATTAATCGCCACAATCACTTTTGAATTCGACATCCCTGCTAAATGTTGAATCGCCCCAGAAATCCCAACCGCAATATATAAGTCTGGAGTCACAACTTTTCCAGTTTGGCCAATTTGTAACGAATAATCGCAATATCCTGCATCACAAGCTCCGCGTGAAGCACCCACTGCCGCCCCTAACACATTGGCAAGTTCTTCTAATAGTTGAAAGTTTTCCGCATCCTTTAGACCACGACCACCAGATACAATGACTTTGGCTTCAGATAGATCGATTCCACCTGTTGCTTTTTTGACAATGTCTTTAATCGTTGTACGTAGATCTCTAATCTCCACTGCAATCTTGTTTACTTCACCTGAACGTGATTCGTCTTTTTCAAGTGCTGGAATGTTGTTAGGACGGATGGTAACCATGATCAAGCCATCCTTGATTTTAACTTTTTCAAACGCTTTTCCTGAATAGATCGGCCGGGTGAAAATCGCTTCTCCAACTTCAATTTCGATATCGACAGCATCGGAAACGAGTCCGGCATTTAATTTTGTCGCAATTCTTGGGGATAAATCTCTCCCTTGAGCGGTGTGTCCCATGATTAACCCATCTGGCTTTTCAGTTTCAATAACTTGGAGTAACGCTTGTTGGTAAGCATCCGTCGTATACCCTTTTAAATCTGGATGTTCTACCTTTACCACACGATCTGCTCCATAGTGTAAGAGGCTTGCGGTTTCCTCACCGATTGATTCTCCAAATAAAGCTGCCACCACCTCTCCACCATCTGCAATTAATTTCGCAGCGGCAATCGCCTCAAATGAGACATTTCTTACAGCTCCATCACGAATATCACCTAAAACCAATACTTTTTTACTCATATTGTCTCCTCCTTTAAATGACTTTTGCTTCTGATTTTAATAAAGACACAAGCTCTTGAACTTGTTGATTTACTTCCCCTTGTAACACTTTTCCTTGTTGTTTCTTAGCCGGAAGGAAGATGGCAACCTTTTCGGTTTTAGCTTCTACATCCTCTTCTTCTAAATCTAAGTCGTCTAATTCAAGGGTTGTTAGTGGTTTTTTCTTCGCTTTCATGATCCCTGGCAACGATGGATAACGCGGTTCATTCAACCCCTGTTGAGTGGTTACAAGAACTGGAAGGGGCACTTCAATCGTTTCTTCGTCGCCTTCTACATCATGAATCATCGTTGCTTTTCCATCTTCAATCGTCAGACTAGTAATGGCTGTTACTTGAGGAATTTCTAGAACCTCAGCTACACGCGGACCTACTTGACCAGAACCCCCATCAACCGCTACATTACCCGCAAGGATGATATCTGGATTTTTATCTTTTAAATAGGTTGCTATAATCGTAGCTGTTGTATATTGATCGGCTCCGTCAAGATCCTCTGCATCAATCAACACTGCTTGATCCGCTCCCATGGCAAGAGCGGTGCGAAGTTCTTTTTCCGCTTCTTCGTCTCCAAAAGTAACGACTGTTACTTCGCCGCCGTGCTTTTCTTTTAAAGCAATCCCTTCCTCAATGGCGTACTCGTCATAAGGATTAATAATAAACTCCGCACCATCGCTTTTGATGTTTCCATTTTCAATCGCAATCTTTTCTTCCGTATCAAATGTGCGCTTCATAATCACGTAGATGTTCATTTTTGTCTCTCCTTTTTCGTATTATTTTTATCCATTAATGAGACGGAAATAGGGTTCACCAAACAAGTCATGCGTAAATAATAGAATTTTCAGAATCTATACTTTAATATTAAGCAAGTTTCGTGCCAACTAATAATGTTGCTCTGTATAGATTGCCGTCTTCATTATCTCGCAAAAATAATAATATTTTGCAATATTGCGAATCGTTCTTGCAAATATAAGCCCCCTTACTTCTATCGTTTCATCACAACCGCTTCCCCATCTACCACCGTTTCATCATGCTGATTCTTCACCTGTGTCTTAAGCTTAATAATTCTTTTATCATCCCATTTTTCTACTACCTCGACATTTGCCTCGATGGTATCGCCAATTTTAACAGGTACAAGAAACCTGAAGTTTTGAGACAAATAGATCGTGTTCGTCCCGGGAAGCTTCATTCCAAGTACAGTCGAAATAATACTTCCAGATAAAATCCCATGAGCAATCCTTTCTTTAAAAGGCGTATTCTTCGCATACTCTGAATCAAGATGTACGGGATTGAAATCACCCGTTAACCTGGCAAATTGAACAATATCATAATCCGTAATCGTTTTCGTAAAGGAATCCGTATCCCCTATTTGTATTTCCTCGTACATACGCTCTTTTCTTATCACCCTTATTTCCATTTATCAGCATCCCCTTCTATTGATCCATATTGAGACTTTTTATTGGACGACTGTTCGGAAACATGGTTACCCAAGCATACTATGCCCTCCGTTTACCGAGAACACTTGTCCCGTAATCCAGTCAGCCTGATTCGATAGTAAAAATAAAATCATTCCTGTTACATCATCCACTTTTCCAATTCGCTTCAAAGGATATTGTTTCGCAATTTTTTCTAATGTTGCGTCGTTAAATTGAAGGGAACCGCTGTCAACCAATCCAAGTGCTACGGTGTTACATTGAACATTGTTTTTCCCTACATCTTGGGCTAATGATTTGATGAAACCATTCGCACCACTTCTAGCAGCTGCAGATAGAATAAAATGTTTGTCCCCAGTCCGAGCAGAATCACCAACAATATTAATAAACTTCCCTTGCTTCTTTTCCATCATTTGGGGCATAAACGTATGGACTAAATTCAAAACTCCATAAAAGCAAACATCAACTTCGCGTTTCCATTCATCTGGTTGATATTGAAAGAACGATTTCATCTGCCCAAGGCCTGCATTGTTTACAATCCCATTAATGTCCCCCAGCCCTTGATCTAGCTCCTTCTTAATCCTTATGACATCTTCAATGTTAGCAAGATCCCCTTTGACAAGCTGAACGTTCACTCCATAAACACGATTGATTTGTTCAGCTGTATGTACAGCTTCCTCCTCAGAACTAAGATAGTGTAAAGCAATATTCGCCCCCTCACCGGCAGCTGCTAAGGCAATTCCGCGACCAATCCCTTTTGAACCACCCGTAATTAAGACGTTTTTTCCTTTCAAATCAAGTTCCATCTATTTTTACCTCCTGTAAATGGGCCGATACTGATTTCCTAGAAAGAAAGGCGTAAGCATAGAAGCTAAACTGTGAACGATTTTTTTACTCTACTCTATCGCTCTTCCACTCTACTTTCATAAGAAATCAGTTTCTTCTTCAATTTCCTGAAAACGATGGCTGTCTTTTTTCTAGGAAAGCTTTTGTTCCCTCTACCTTATCTTCTGTTGTATAAAGGAAAGCTTGGGCTAAACTTTCAATTAGTAGTCCCGTATCCATGTCTACTTCAAAGCCGCGATTGACCACAAGCTTGGCCATCGCAACAGCAAGAGGTCCTTTGGCTAAGATTTTTTCAGCTTTTTCGAGCACAGCATCCATTAATCCTTCTAATGGGACGACATCTGTCACTAAACCGATCGCTTTTGCCTCACTCGCAGAGATCATTTCCCCTGTTAAAATCATATTCATGGCACGACCCTTACCGAGGATACGTGTTAAGCGTTGTGTTCCACCGGCACCAGGAATCACCGATAAATTCAATTCAGGTAACCCAAATTTTGCATTATCTGACGCCATTCGAATATCACAACTCATGGCCAGCTCACTTCCACCACCAAGAGCAAATCCATTAATCGCGGCAATGGTTGCCTTTTTACTATTTTCAATGCGGCGATACACATCACCCATACTTCCTGTTTTTAAGGCTTCAATAGCCTTTCTTGTAGTGAGCTGGTTAATATCGGCTCCTGCTGCAAATGCCTTTTCACCAGCTCCAGTAAATACAATCACACCGATGTCTTGGTCATTCTCTAACTCTTCAAAAGCGGATAAGATTTCGGTTACCGTTTCATTATTTAAGGCATTTCTTACTTCTGGTCGATTGATTGTAATAAAGCCAATGCCATTTCCTTTTTTAACAATAAGATTTACATAGTTCATGATGAACTCCTCCTTGATTACTATTTTGTTTGATTGTGGGATAGGGGTTGACTTCTTTGATATAAGCTGCATGGTAGCCTTTTCAATCCATAGAAGTAAGCTAGCACATGCAGCTTGTGAAAAGAGGGACAAATGAATTTTCCCCAATTAATCATATAACCGAATATAATTCCTGAATTTCAAAATTAAACCATCGCTAATCCGCCATTGACTGAAAGCGTTTGACCTGTAATATAATCAGCTTCTTCCGATGCTAAGAATGCTACCCCATTAGCGATATCACTTGGTTGTGCTAAACGTCTGAATGGGATGGCTTTTTCAAGTGCTGCTGCAATTCCTTCATTATAAGAACCAATTTCTTCGAAAAGCGGGGTATTGCTTGGTCCTGGTGAAACACAATTCACATTGATCTTATGTCTCGCCATTTCACGTGCCATCGTTTTCGTGAAAGCAATGATTCCTCCTTTAGCCGCTGAATAAACAGCCTCACCACTTGAACCCACTCTTCCAGAATCGGAAGCAATATTGATCACCTTGCCGGAACCATTTTCAATCATAATCGGTAGAATTTCTTTGCATGTATGAATTTGCCCCATCATGTTAATTTCAACAATAAGCTTCCATGTACTTGGTTCACTTTTCAAAAACGGTTCAACCTTATCCCATCCTGCATTGTTCACAAGTACATCAATTTTTCCGAAATGTGCAAGAGAAGCCCCTACTGCCTCCTGAACACTTTCAAGCTTTGTAACGTCACAATAAACCGCTACTGCTTTTCCACCTTCCTTTTCGACAATGGAAACCGTTTCATTTGCATTATCAATATTGACATCGGTTACAATAATGTCCATTCCTCGCGAAGCTAATGTTTTAGCAATCTCTCTTCCAATTCCACGTCCTGCTCCAGTAATAAAAGCCACTTTTTTTGTCATCTTTATTTCCCTCCATTTTTTAGTAAAATGATTAAAATTCCAACTGTTTCTATTAATCTATTAATTTAATTTCCCTTCACTTAATCTAAGGAGAACCTTTTCTCTCAAGAGGAACTTTTGAATTTTTCCACTGGCCGTTCTAGGGAATTCCTTAACCACTTCTAGATACTCTGGCCAATATTGTTTAGCGACTCCTTTTTGTTTAAGGAAATCTTGCATCTCTATAAAGCTAAGAGGCGCTTTTCCAGGTTTCATACTAATAACAGCGCAAGCCCTCTCTTGTAGTCTTGGATCAGGCAGTGCGATAAGCTGCGCATCCAAGATGTTCTCGTGTTCATACAAGATATTTTCAATATAAGCAACAGGGATATTTTCACCACCGCGAATGATAATATCTTTATTTCTTCCTGTAATTCGGATGTAACCGTCTTCATCCATGTACGCACGATCTCCCGTGAAAAACCAGCCATCGTGAAAATCAGCCAAAGTACCTTCAAGATTTTTCAAATAGCCTACAAATATGGCCGGTCCTCTACTGAGGAGATCGCCTTCTTTGTTTGGTGGACAAAGGTTTCCGTCCGCATCAATTACCTTTACTTCCATACTATCAAGCGCTACACCGTCAGTACCTGTCAGCTTCTCTTCCGTATCGTCAAGCTTTGTCAACGTAACGAGACCACATTCTGTTGAACCCCAACCGGAAAGAATGGCAAAATTCACTTTTTTGGAAGCCTCTTTTACCAATGCCATTGGAATCGGTGCACCCATAGCTGCGAAAACCCGTAGTGAATCAATATTACGTCTATTAAGACCTTCTATTTGAATCGTATCTTGCAAGAATGGTGTCGCTCCAGCTGTAAACGTAATCCCTTCCTCCTCAATTAATTCAATGAACTCTAATGGATTCCAAATATCTTGATAAACCCCAGTTCCGCCTATCGTAGTTGGGAGCCTTACCCCATAACCAAAACCAGTTTGGTGAGCAAAGGTCGAAGCCATGAACATCACATCATCAGAGGTTAATTGCAAATGCTCAATCCAATAATTGGTTGAGACGCAAATGGTATTATGCGTATGCATGACTCCCTTTGGATTTCCTGTTGTTCCAGAGGTGAAAATAAGTTCAGTTACATCGTTTGGATCATGGTTAATTTCATTTAACTCAGCAGGATCGCGAATTTCTTCCCATGGGATATCGAACAATGATGCCAGTGGCTTCATATGGGTTGGCACATGGTCGCCTATCACAAATACATGTTGAAGCGCTGGCCATTGATGTGACAATCGATCAATCATGGCTGGATAATCATAGCCGCGAAATTCATCTGGAATGACGATCATTTTCGACTCAGCCATTCCGACCATATAACCAATTTCACGATCACGATAAATCGGAATCAATGGATTCGTAACGGCACCTATTCTTGTGGCCGCATAATGGAGAATAATAAATTCATTCCAGTTTGGTAGCTGAATCGAAATAACATCCCCTCTACCTAAGCCTAATTCCAGCATCCCTAACGCAACACGATCGACCATCTTTCCAAGTTCACGATACGTATACCGACTCTTTCTATCGATAATGGCAACTTTATCTGGATTCTTTTCAATTGCATCATTTAAATAATCAAGGATGGTTTTATTTGGCCAAACAGACTGATATTTATCTAAATATTCAGAACTTAAAATCGTTTCAAATTTCACAGGCCTCTCATCTCCTAGTTATTTTCTAAACTTGCTAAAATCTGCAGATCTTTTTTCAATAAACGCATTCATTCCTTCAGCAGACTCGTCTGTGTTGTAGAACATCGCTAGGCTGCCCATTGCAAGTTGGGAAATCCCTTGCATGTGGGCACTATCAGCATTAAATGAATATTTAAGCATTTTAATCGCTGTCGGACTTTTTGCTAAAATCTTCTCAGCCCATTCTTCCGCTGCTCCTTGAAGCTCTTCTGCTGGAACTACTTTGTTTACAAGTCCCATTTCTTTTGCTTCCTGTGCCGTATACTGTTCACATAAATACCAAATTTCTCTCGCTTTCTTTTCCCCAACTACTCTTGCTAAATAAGTTGATCCAAATCCAGCATCATAGCTTCCAACTTTTGGACCCGCTTGTCCAAATTTGGCTGTTTCAGAAGCAATCGTCAAATCACAAATAACATGTAAAACATGTCCGCCTCCTATGGCATAACCATTTACCGCTGCAATGACAGGCTTTGGAATGTTTCGGATTGTTTGGTGTAAGGTTTCAAGTTCAAGTCCAATGCCGCCTCCTAATCCTCCGTTATAATCGTAGCCACCCTCATCCCCTTTTTCCTTTTGATCGCCACCTGTACAAAATGCCTTCTCTCCAGCACCTGTTAAAATGACTACACCAATTCGGTTATCATCCCAGGCATCGCGGAAGGCCCAAATTAATTCTCTAATCGTACGTCCTGTAAAAGCATTATAGGCCTGCGGACGGTTAATCGTGATCTTTGCCATTCCATTTGTTTTTTCATACAACACTTCCGTTAATTCCATTTTTCATTCCTCCATTTTCATTGTTGTTTTTCTTGTAAGATTTCCGTTATTTTTAATACAATCAGGCTACCTTGTACATTTCTCACAGCTTGGTTATCCTTCCCCCTTTCACTTCTCTAATATTGCAAGTTCTGTGCCAACCTAAATCCCTCGTAATATAAGCACTATTTTCTTATGTATCTCGCAAATTTAAGAATTTTTGCAAAATTAAGAATCCTTAATGCAAATAACTATCGCTGATGGTTACATAACGAAGAGACCTTCGTATAGATTTAAAAATTGACAAAAAAAACACACTACTAAGTAGTGTGCTACCATTATTTCAAGTTGTACTTGGCTATTTTACGATACAAGCTTGCAATATGAATTTTTAATTTTTGAGCAGCTAAAGATCGGTCCCCATTAGCCTCTTGTAGAGCTCGTTGAATGGCACTGATCTCTGCCGCTCTTACTTCTTCCTCTAAACTTTGCAGAGACACGGTTCTCTTGTGTGTTGGGGTATTCGGCGCCTGAGATGTAAGATAAAGATCACTCATCGAAAGTGTATCGTCTTCGACAATATTCATTCCCCGTTCAATAACAGCTCTTAATTCACGGACGTTTCCAGGCCAATCATAGTTCAACATCCACTTTTGAAGCTTTCTGTCAATATACTTCACTTCAAGATCAAACCGATCATTAAAATAATCGATAAAATAATAAGCTAATGGCAAAATGTCGTCATGTCTTTCACGAAGAGAAGGGATGGTTAAATCAAAAACATAGAGGCGATAATATAAATCCTGTCTAAATTTCCCTTCTTCAACGA
Organism: Niallia sp. XMNu-256; assembly: GCF_036670015.1. Classification (NCBI taxonomy): domain Bacteria; kingdom Bacillati; phylum Bacillota; class Bacilli; order Caryophanales; family Bacillaceae; genus Niallia; species Niallia sp. XMNu-256. The sequence goes on along the minus strand of NZ_CP137636.1, from coordinate 1,544,756 downwards.
GTTTGCCCAAATCACGATTTGTCGCAGCGATAATACGAACATCAATGTGTTTACTAGCTGTTCCTCCGACGCGCTCAACCTCTTTTTCCTGCAAGACACGAAGTAGCTTTCCTTGTGCATCATATGGAAGTTCTGAAATCTCATCTAAGAAAAGGGTTCCATTCATGGCTAATTCAATTTTCCCAGGTTTTCCGTCCTTTCTGGCTCCACTAAATGCTCCTGGTTCATAGCCGAATAGCTCAGATTCAAATAATTCCCCAGGAATAGCGGCACAGTTTACTGCGACAAAGGGATTATTTTTCCTTTTACTCATTCCATGAATCGCCTGAGCAAATAATTCCTTACCTGTTCCACTTTCACCTGTCAAAAGTACAGTTGAACTACTTGTTGCGATTCGGGTTGCTAATTCTTTTGCATTTTTCATGGCCTCACTATTCCCAATGATTTCATCGATTTCATATTTATTTTGGTGCGGCTTTTTTTTGTTCATTTTTTGTAAATCAATGGTATTCATGAAAGATACCATTTCATAATGTTCGATATCGCCATCACGAACAATGACTCGATATACTTCTCGATCCCCTTTTTGTGTCACTCGGATGATACAATTGATTCCGGAGATCACACCAAAAAAAACTTTCTTACGCCTTCGTCCATACAGCCCATGTACTACATCATAAAAAGAACGACCTAAAAGATCGTGTTTATCGATTGAAAAATTCTCGCAAAAGTCTGGGCTAACGTCAATCAACCTTCCATTGGCATCTGTTTCAAAAAATCCCCAATCGTCAATTACATGAATCAATTTCTCCATTTAAATCACCTTCCCGGTAACATAAATGACAACTTGTCCCTTAATAACCTCGGTTCCGTTTTGATTTATACATTTCACCTTTTGCGTCACCCATTCTCTATCATGATCAATATCAATAATTGTTAATTCTGCGGTTATCTCATCCCCAATATAGACAGGATGATAATAGATCAATTCTTTTTGTAATAAGACACAAGCAATTCCCGGAAGTTTATCAGTGATCACTTGAGAGACCAACCCCTCTACTAATAGCGCAGGAACGATGGGCCTATTATCCTCATTCTTTAGAGCAATATCGTTTTGCTGATAGAGCGGATTATAGTCTTTTGTTAATTCCTTACAGTGTTTTATGTCAACTTCTGTAAAGATCCGCTGCAATCGAGCACTTTGCCCAATAAATAATTCATAACTAGGTAAGCTCATATGGATCCCCCTTAATAAACAAATCCTTTTTACTAAATTTTCTTAATTATTAGTATATAACAAATAATCAAATAAATAAAAGAAAATGTTCACAATTTCAACAGCAAATGATTTTTTTCATTGTTTTAAACAAAAAATATGTAAGCCCCTGCTAAAAAGCGGCAAAAAAAGACCATATCACACGGATATGGTCTTTTTTCATATGTGTTTGTCTTCGTAAACTACTTTTGTAAAGAAACTTCTTCAAATGGCCATGCAGGCAACATTTTTCTAAGCGGTTTATCTTCACGGTAACCAAGTGCATATTCTCCTTGCATCACCGTATGAACTTCTCTTGTTCCCTCATAAATCACCGGCGCTTTAGAATTTCGAAGGAAACGTTCAACTGGATATTCATCAGAGTAACCATAAGCACCATGGATTTGAACAGCATCATTCGCAGCTTCAAACGCAGCATTACATGTAATCCATTTTGCTAATGACGTTTCTCTTGTGTTACGTTTTCCTTGATTTTTCAACCAACCTGCCTTATAAACAAGCAAGCTAGAAATTTCAAGATCAGCACTCATTTTCGCAATCATTTGTTGAACAAGCTGGTGTTTTCCAATTTCTTTTCCAAATGTTTTTCTTTCATGACAATATTTTACACTCGCCTCAAGGCTCGCTTCGATTAACCCTACAGCCCCTGCTGCAACCGTAAAACGACCATTATCCAGAGCAGCCATGGCAATTTTAAACCCTTCGCCTTCTTCACCAAGTCGATTTTCTACAGGTACTCTTACATCACTTAAAAAGACTTCGCCTGTATTACCTGCACGTATTCCTAATTTGCCTGTGAAGCCTCTTGTTGATACGCCTGGAAAGTCGCGTTCTACGATAAAAGCGGTAATTCCTCTATGTGCAGCATCAAAATCCGTTTTAGCAAAAATGATAAAATGATCAGCATAGTCACATAAGGAAATCCACGTTTTCGAACCATTAAGAATATATGAGTCTCCGTCCCTTCGTGCTGTTGATTTCATGGCAGCTACATCACTTCCGGCATCTGGTTCAGTTAGACCAAACGCACCAATCTTTTCACCTTTTGCTTGAGGTACCAAGTACTTTTGTTTTTGTTCTTCATTCCCCCATTGTAGTAACGTCATACTGTTTAAACCTGTATGAACCGAAACGGCAGTACGATACGCTGTATCCCCTCGCTCTAATTCGGCACAAACAATCGCAAGTGTATTATAATCCATGCCTGCACCGCCATATTCCTCTGGGATACAAACCCCCATTAACTGTAAGTCTGCTAATCTTTTCAAAATAGAAGGTTGAAATTCCCCTTTGCGATCCCATTCCTGAATGTACGGGATAATTTCCTTATCCACGAACTTTCTCACCATTTTTTGTACACTTTGTTGTTCTTCAGTTAATTCAAAATTCATCATCAAAAATTCCTCCAATTTTTTTATTGATCATCAAATTCGCCTGTCAAATTTGCACCTGGGTATAATCCCTGCACTTGCTCGATAAATACCTTTAAAATATCCGAGGTATCCGCTGATAGCTAAACCTCATCAACTGATACTTTTAAAATCTATTGATTCAACTACCTAACTCAACCAACTGCTACAGCTTTCATTTCTTCAATCAACAAAGGAACTACTTCAAATAAATCGCCCACAATTCCATAATCAGCGACATCAAAGATCGGTGCTTCCGGATCCTTATTAATTGCCACAATCACTTTTGAATTCGACATCCCTGCTAGATGTTGAATTGCCCCAGAAATCCCAACGGCAATATATAAGTCTGGAGTCACAACTTTTCCAGTTTGGCCAATTTGTAATGAATAGTCGCAATATCCGGCATCACAAGCCCCACGTGACGCACCCACTGCCGCTCCTAACACATTGGCTAGATCTTCTAATAGTTGAAAATTCTCCGCATCCTTCATCCCGCGGCCACCTGAAACTATAATTTTCGCTTCAGATAAATCAATCCCACCTGTTGCTTTTTTGACAATATCTTTAATCGTTGTACGAAGATCTCTAATCTCCACTGCGATCTTGCTTACCTCACCTGAACGTGTTTCATCTTTTTCAAGTGCTGGAATGTTGTTAGGACGGATGGTAACCATAATCAGGCCATCCTTGATTTTAACTTTTTCAAACGCCTTTCCTGAATAAATCGGCCGGGTGAAATTCGCTTCTCCAGCTTCAATTTCTATATCGACAGCATCGGAAACGAGTCCGGCATTTAATTTTGTCGCAATTCTTGGAGATAAATCTTTCCCTTGAGCGGTATGTCCCATAATTAACCCCTCTGGCTTTTCAGTTTCAATGACTTGGAGTAACGCTTGTTGGTAAGCATCCGTCGTATACCCTTTCAAATCTGGATGTTCTACCTTCACCACACGATCTGCACCATAGTGGAAAAGGCTTGCGGTTTCTTCACCGATTGATTCTCCAAATAAAGCTGCCACCACCTCTTCACCATCTGCAATTAATTTCGCAGCGGCAATCGCTTCAAATGAGACATTTCTTACAGCTCCATCTCGAATATCACCTAAAACCAATACTTTTTTCCCCATATTAAGTCTCCTCCCTTAAATGACTTTTGCTTCTGATTTTAATAAAGACACAAGCTCTTGGACTTGTTGGTTTACTTCCCCCTGCAGTACTTTTCCTTGTTGTTTCTTAGCTGGCAGGAAGATGGCAACCTTTTCGGTTTTGGCTTCTACATCCTCTTCTTCTAAATCTAAGTCGTCTAATTCAAGGGTTGTTAGTGGTTTTTTCTTCGCTTTCATGATCCCTGGCAACGATGGATAACGCGGTTCATTCAACCCTTGTTGAGTCGTTACTAGAACTGGAAGGGGCACTTCAATCGTTTCTTCGTCTCCTTCCACATCATGAACCATCGACGCTTTTCCATCTTCAATCGTTAGGCTCGTAATTGCGGTCACTTGAGGAATCCCTAAAATCTCAGCTACACGTGGTCCTACTTGACCTGAACCCCCGTCAACCGCTACGTTACCTGCTAGAATAATATCTGGATTTTTATCTTTTAAATAGGTTGCTAGAATCGTAGCGGTTGTATATTGATCGGCTTCTTCAAGATCCTCAGCATCAATCAATGCCGCTTGATCAGCCCCCATGGCAAGAGCGGTACGAAGCTCTTTTTCCGCTTCTTCGTCTCCAAAGGTTACGATTGTTACTTCGCCGCCGTGCTTCTCCTTTAAAGATATCGCTTCCTCGATGGCGTACTCGTCATAAGGATTAATAATAAACTCCGCACCATCGCTTTTGATGTTTCCATTTTCAATCACAATCTTTTCTTCCGTATCAAATGTACGTTTCATAATTACGTAGATGTTCATTTTCGTCTCTCCTTTTTTCTTTTTATACTGTCTATTTAAATTAAAATTGACTAAGGGAGTATAGTAAACGAATCACTCTCCCTCTCACTTAATATATTTGCAAGAATCATGCCAACATTAATTCTTTGTAATTAAGGGATCGAATGATCGCTTAATGTTGCAAAAGTAATAATATTCGCATAATTGTGAAGCCAATTTGCAAAATTACAACTAATTTTTCGTAGAAACAAGGGAAGCGCAGGAAGAACGTAGCTTTTTTGTTGTTGCGGGGTTAGAGGAACATCTTAGTGAGAAAAAGATGTCTATTACTACATTGTGTTGTGCCTGAAGAAGAATGGACAAACCTGTACCTCTTTATAATTACTTTATTTCCTTGAAATGATTTTGTACAAAAAGTTTTACTTGGCATAATTAATGCCTTTCTCTGTTTTTAGTTGATTAAATATTGAAAAAAAATAGATTAATCACTTAAACTATTATTATTATATTTTTAATTTAATGAATATTAAAATTATATCCATTTGATTGTCTTGAACTACTAATGACGTCTTTATTATTTTTCATGATCCTTTTGAATACTATTTAACATAAAAATCCAAAAACCTAATAAAAGGAGAAGAAAAGGTACTATGGCGTCAAAGTTAAAAAAGTAGCCTTATAAGAGGGGGTTTGTTTATGTTTTAGGAGACAACTGGTATGTCTCGCAGAAATCGGAGGTGCTGATGCTGTTTTCGGTGTCACAGGTGCTATTGGATTATTTCCTCCTGAAACGGTGGCTAGTGCGGAAATAGGAGAGAAAAAAGATAAACCTAACACCTTCAAGAAAACTATTCCCAAAGCAGTCACAATCTAGAACAAAATTAAAATAAACGGATAGCGGCAAGAAAAAAACGGTGTCTATACTAAATTGTGCCTGAGGAAGTACAAACTTTCTAAAATGCTTATTTAGAAATTCAGTAGTTTAAGAACTAGAAACAATGGGTAGATACATTGGGAGACGGTTCTCTCGTTTCATCTTCAAATCATTTACGGGAATTAGAACTTGTATCATAAAGCAACTTTCTCACAGGTTCCAGAGATCTACATATTTCAACAAACTTTGGATCACTTCGGGTGGTGAAAGGCAGCGAATTTCAAAAAGTAGAGGCATAGGGAAAAGTTCCTTTACAGAAGGAGAGGAACTTTATTAAACCTTTACATAAAATCCATCAGCACACAAAATGCGTCCTATATCATTAAATTAATAAAACATCTTAAAAAAAGGAGAGGAATCAATATGGTTCAATATACAATTTACGTATCGTTACAAGATAAAATTTATCAAACCAATGTCATAGCTAACAAAAATCAATCAGAAGAGGAAGTATATAAAATCGCAAAAGAACAAGTAATGAAACAATGGATTCATTTAAAAAATCCGATGAATGCTCATCTGCACTCTCAATCTTACGCTGGATAAGTGCCCTCTTTGTTCATTTTCAGCATCACTATTTTTACTAAAAACCTTTCCCTTTAAATGGCAAATGAGCATGACTGAAATTCGGTCATGCACCATTCGTTAAGGAAACATTGGGGACGGTTCGCGTTTCATTTTCACATTATTTATTGAAATCAAAACTCTAAATATGAAAACAACTAGTGAAGAGACCAATTTTTATGGTCTTTTTTATTTTTATCTCCCCGGCACTCCTTCTTTCGGGTGGTGACAGGCACGGGATTTAGCTTCAATCAAAAAAATAAAAGAAAAAAAATCCTTTTTGATCAGTGGAAGATTTAACCCCATTTTCATGAGTTCGTCACCGAAGTATTCTAACTTGCCATCGTTAATTCTGTACCTCTCCAAAGGATTTAGTCCTTGTAGTTTAAGACGGAGAAATGGCGGGTTGGGAGTGGCTAAGGTTTTAAAATAAAAAACAACCGCTCTTTCCTGATTCTGTGCCACATACATCCAAGCCGCATCCATTCCATCAAAAGGACTTAACAGCCTATAAAGGTTCCCAAAGAAAACCAGTTCCTTTATCCGATGATAGAGATGAATTTGCTCCTTTACCACTTTTTTATCATCGGTACTTAGTTTATCTATATTCAATTCAAATCCCAAATTTGCGGCCATTGCAACATGACATCTCATCAAAAGAGGTGTTGTTCTTCCCACCTGATGATTTGGAACATCAGAAACATGAGCCCCCATCGTTATCGCAGGATAAACGATGCTCGTTCCATATTGGATTTTCAACCTTTCGACCGCATCTGTATTATCACTCGTCCAAGTTTGCGGCATGTAATAAAGCATGCCAGGGTCAAAGCGCCCTCCTCCTCCTGAACAGCTTTCAAATAAAATTTGTGGAAATCTTCCTGTCAACGTTTCTAAAATTCGATACAAACCAAGCATATAGCGGTGTGCGGTTTCCTTTTGCCTTTCAGGGGGAAGTGCGGCAGATCCCACTTCGGTCATATTTCGGTTCATATCCCACTTCACATAGGAGATCGTAGTACTTTTAAAAAGCTCAGTGAGGATTCCAATGATATAATCACATACCTCTTCCCTGCTTAGATCAAGAATTAACTGATTTCTTGATAGCGTTCGGCTCCGACCAGGTACATGGATACACCAATCTGGATGCTTCCTATATAAATCACTGTCAGGCGAAACCATTTCCGGCTCAACCCATAATCCAAACTGCATGCCTTTTTTTCTTACATAATCTGCCAATCCATCAAGACCGTTTGGGAGTTTTTTCTTATTAACAAACCAATCACCAAGAGAACTTTTATCATTTTCACGATGCCCAAACCAGCCGTCATCCAGTACAAATAGTTCAATCCCAAGATCTTTTCCAGCATCGGCGATTTCCTTTAATTTTTTTTCATTAAAATGAAAACGGGTTGCCTCCCAGTTATTAATAAGAATGGGACGTGCTTTGTCACGATAAACCCCTCGGCAGATCCTTTCCCTCAATAGTTTATGGTAGGTTCTCGACATTCCGCCAAGTCCATCTGAAGAATAGACCATTAACGTCTCTGGTGTCTGAAATTGTTCTCCCGGCTTTAGTAGCCAGCTAAAATTAAATGGATTGATTCCCATGGAGATTCTTGTTGTTTGAAAAGAATTTACCTCTATATCTGCTTGGAAATTTCCGCTGTAAACCAAGCTAAACCCGTAAACCTCCCCATCCTCTTCGTTTGCATGTTGAGAAAGGAGAGCTAGAAAAGGGTTCTGTTGATGGCTGCTTGCTCCCCTTGAGGAGGAGATCGACTGAGTCCCATGGTGTAAAGGTTTCCGTTCGATATGACGCTCACGTGCCCAAGTTCCATGAAGGTGAAGCCAATCCCAATTAGAATGATGAAAATCAACGGACATGCTCATACATTTTTCTAACACAACATTTTGGCTGCCCCTGTTTTCAAAGGAAACGGATCTTGCAATAACATCTAGATCATGGTAAATCGTATAAAAGAGATTCATCCCCATGCCCAGCATGGAATCGACCATGGTAATCACTAGTGTTTCCGCTTCTGAATCAGCTTCAACATAGGAAGCAGGCAGGCCCTTCAAAAGGGGCTTTCCCTTCATAATTTCATGGGAATCATAGACAAACTCCGTAACAGTCGACCCATCTTTAGAGCGAAGTTGATAGGCAGGAGACCGGAAATCCCCATTTCCAAACGCTGGATATTCCTGTGGCAGTGTGTTTAAAGAAAATGCTGGATCCCCTGGTTCAGTTGATGGTGAAAATGCTCTCCCTTTAAATTGTAAGATGGAAGAAGGCTGCAGTGTCTGAACCCGTTTTCCCCAGTATAAATGGGCAGGATACTTGCCATGAACCAATTGAATAAGATAACTCATTCGATTATTGTATAAATGGAGAGTTCCGCTCTCCTCATTCCAAGCAATTGGCACCACTAATCCCCCCCAAAAAAACATCATCTTCCTTATATACTATTCGATTAATGAATGAACATGAAACATTGGGGACGGTTCTCGCGTTTCATTTTCACACCATTTATGGAACCAGAACTCCTAGTGAAGAGAACAGCTTTTATGGTCTTCATCATTAGAACCTTCCCCGCACTTCTACGCCATAATAACTGCACCCCCAATTGTTAGTTGTGTCTAACAATTGGGGGTGCAGTTCACTGTCCTATGTCCCTCCCTGTATGGGGACAAACTATAACCATTTCTATGGCGACTTTCTTACACATTCAAGGGGTCTACAAACTTCAATAAACTTTGGGTCCATTCTGGTAGTGACCAGACAAAAAAAAAAACTACGCTGACAAATCACTTTTAAGATTCTACAAATCCCAACTTAACTCGTAATCCAGAGACGGTCTGTCATGATCCCTATCTTAAATACAAAAATGCAACGCGAGAACCGTCTCCGCGTCGTATCGACCATTGATCATCTATATAAATAGACTGGAACTAGCTAAACCTCTCCATTATATCTATTAAAAGGAAACTAACTAGTAAATGAAGGGCCGTTTGTTCGTCTTCATACGTTACATTAAATAAATCCCTCATTCGGTTCAATCGATAAAGAAGAGTGTTACGATGGATCGCTAGCTGTATAGATGTAGAGTCTTTATTTTGCATCGTCAGGCAAAATAGTCGTAACGTTTTGTAGTATTCCGTTTTATGAAGATGGTCATATTGACGTATCTGATCAAGAACAGGATGAATATATGCCTCTGGTGAATCCGTTTCTGCCAACGCAAGAAACATTTGCATGGGCGCATAGTTGCGGTAGACCCCCAAATAATTTCCATCTTCCTTCGAGGCTAACTTTGCCGTTAACAATGCCTGCTTATAATTAAAATGAAACACTCACTGACTCCACTTACCTTGTAGAGCTAATCTTAATAACTAAGATATAGGTCTATTATTAGAGAGAGTCATTGAATAGTAAAACTTCCATCAGTTGAGGTTTCCTCACCCAACTGATGGAAGTTAATATGTTTTTGAATATATCACTTTTTGAGGTTAAGCGTTTAAGGGTTGTTTAACGGGTTTATGGCCCCATGCGCTGGTGGTATCATGTCTTACTACACTCCAGTTAGCATCAACAGTTCTGCCATCCCAACCATATTCGACTTCAATTCCAGATGGTGTCATTGCATAAAAAGAGATCATATGATCATTGCTATGTTTTCCAAGTGAAAGCGTAATATCATCTGCAAGTCGATCGTAGGCACGTCCTACATCGTCAAGGGATTTCACTTCGAACATGAAATGCTGAATCTTCTTAGGTATCGGCAAACTTGCTAGAGCAAGTGAATGATGTCGACCGTTACAGTGAAAGAAATAAAGCGGGATCACCATTTCAGGTCCCAGTCTCATTTCGATAATATCTGATAGTTTAAACCCTAGTAGATCTGTATAGAATGTCATTGCCTTCTGTACATCAGGAACATTGCGCACGATATGTCCTAATCCTTGTTCGTTAGTAAGGAAACCTGAAACTCCTGTTGGGGATACAAATGGTTTATTGAAAGCTTCGGTTGCACCGTAGTAAATTTCAAGCGGTAAGCCAAATGGATCTGTAAGCGAAATGATATCAAGCACTCCACGTCGTTTCGCTAGTTCAATGTCCCCTGACTTTACTTCAATTCCTGCATGAATCAACTTCTCCGTCATTTGTTCAAAACTCTGAGCATTCGCTACTTCAAAGCCTGCATAGGAGAGATCATCCTCTTCCCCATAGTCAACTGCAATTCTCCAGGCTCTTGAGTCTAAACGAAATAGGGCGGTTTCACGGTTGCTTTCGACTTCTTGCAATCCCAATCCATTCGTTAATAGATTACTCCATGCAGGAACGTCTTTTACTGAAAAACCTAAATAACCTAATTCTTTAATCGCCATGATCATCATCCTTTCTTTTGTTAGCCCATTAAAAGCCTCTCTTTTTTAAGACGATGAAGGATAATTAACTTCTGTTTATGTTTTTCTAATTTCGCAAGCAAAGAAACCTTTTTCAAAAACGATAAATAAATATTGTCCATGTCCTAAAAGTGGATCTTCAAAAAGCGAAGATGTGTGTGCTAATAGCCAATAGATCTATTTACATCTTTCATCATTTAATTGCTAGTTTGTACAGCTTCTTTTACTAAAAAAAACTGATCTATTAATTCAATAAATCGTTCATTTTTCTCTATTTGCGCCCAATGTCCGCATTGCTTTAATAGAACTAATTCAGCATTAGGAATGTGCTCCATTAAAGCCAAACTGCCTTCTTTTGGAACAAATTGATCCTCATATCCATGAATTAATAAGACTGGCTGCTGAATACGTCTTAGCGCACTTGGAGGAATAGCGATTTCATATGGTGTAAAGTTAAATAGTTTTGGATATAGCTCACGTATTTCAGGCCTCATAATAAATTCATACCTTGTTTGGATAATATTTTCTAGCTCATCTCCAAGAACGGATTCATCATATAAAAACCACGAAACTAGATTACGGAACGCTTGAATTGTCGGATCCTTAAAGAAATCTTTCATTCGAATAATTTCGGGTGGTGGCCCTGCATTTCCTTTTGGAACTGACCCGCCACTTCCCATTAAAACAATTTTTTCAAATCGGCTAGAATCGTACATTACTGCATTTAATGAAACAACTCCACCCATGGAATTCCCTACTAAGTGGGCTTTTTCGATATGATTATAGTCCATAATTTCTAAGATTTGCTGAACACGTGCGGTTGTCCATTGCCAAAAAGTCATATCACAATTTTCAGGTAAATCTGTATTTCCGAAGCCAATCATATCCGGGGCTATGACATGAAACCTGTCACTAAGTTTATCAAGTGTTTTACTCCAATTTGACTCAGCATTGGCACCTGGACCTGATCCATGTAAAAAGATGATTGTATCCTTATTCGTTTCCCCTCCCTCACAATAAAAACTATTAAACTTCCCAGTGTTTACTTTCTTTGTTGAATATTTTGCCATGTAAAAACCTCCTTTTATTGTTTCTAATTCTATAATATTGAAAACCGTAGACATTTTTAAGGTAATAATATATTGAATTTTCCGAATTTTACAATACTTTATATTGCAATTAGCCTTTATATCCTTTAAAATAGCTAATTGTAAGGAAGCGTTTTCAAAGGAGGCTGATAGAGTATGAATAAACTAAAAGATATATATAAAGTTACTCCTTCTGATTTAATTATTACATCACAAGCTTTTGGTCTATTACGTAAAGGAATCTATGAAAATATGGGGTCAAAAAAAGCAAAGGCGTTTTTATTGCGTTTTGGTAAAGAACTAGGAAGCAATAAAGCTATGGAATTAATGAAATATAATCCATCACTGGAAAGTTTGTTGAATATTGCACCCCTTCTTCATATAAGCCTTGGACATGTATCCGATGTTGAACACAACGGACATCCTCTAGTAATAGAAAATGGAAATTACCTATTTGAAGATGAAGTATATGGCAATTGGATTAATTCCTTTGAAGCAAACTTACATTTAGAACACCATGGTATAGCAGAAGAATGTTCATGTCATACACTAAGTGGATATGCTAGTGGATATTTATCTACCATTCTCAATAAAGATATCTTTGTGAAAGAAGTCTCCTGTCGAGCAAAAGGAGATGATGAATGCTCTTTTAAAATAAACACAAAAGAATTTTGGCTGGAACAGCCTAGTGACGACCTAGCTATTTACGATGATCAAACCATTATAAATGAATTGGAAGTAACTTACGATAAATTACTTTCTCAAAAAGTACTATTGGATAAGATTGCCTATTATCATAGCCAGTTGACAGATTGTGTAGCTGAGAAAAATGACATAGAGCATGTCGTACAAACTGCTTCTCAGATAGTCAATATCCCTATCGTAATCGAAGATTTATCTGAAAATATTATCATGCTAACTGGAATGGAACTTGACACTTACCAAGAACTCATTATGAGAAATAAAAATAGAAAAAAAACAATGAATACAAACAGGAAAACGACATATAAGAAAATCGGACAAACTGCTTTGTTAACCACTCCTATCTACCTAGATAATAAAATTTTTGCCTTTTGTTCCTTTATTTATTTGAATTCTCAAAAATCAGATGAGAATGATTATTTATTTTTAGAAAGGTTGTCAACCATCGCAACTTTATGCTTTCTAAATGAAAAAATCAGTTTTGAAACGACTGAACATTTGAAATTTTCAATATTAGATCAATTAATTAACAAGCAATACAGTACAATTAAGGAGATTAACTCCCAATTAAAATACGTTACATCAAACCATCATGAACAATTTGTAACGCTCTCCATAAAATGCAATCCAAATAAAGTAAACCAATCATATATAGATATATATGACCAATTACTGCAATGGTCTAAACTATTAAAAACATACCATTTAGAGTGTTTATTAAGCCAATACAAAGACAATATTATTATTTTATTATTTACCTCCGAGAAATCTAGTACACTAATAAATAAAATAAAGCATGTATTGTCTCATATGGGAAAAATAAATAGAGATATTGATTATAAAATAGGTGTTAGTCAACTCTATCATGATTTGAATGAATTTGACATTTATTTAAAACAGGCGGAACAAGCAGTAAATTTGCCTCGTCAACAAACAATCATTCAATTTGAAGAACTGGGAGTTTTAGGTGAACTACTTCAAGGATCAAATGTAGAAAATTTAAAGCAGATGGCAAAAAAAGAACTTGGAAAACTGTTAGAATCAAATGAAAAAAATAAAGAACTTCTTTTCACTTTATATACCTTCCTAGGTAATGGCGGTAAACTGGAAAAAACAAGGCAAGATTTATCGCTTTCAATGGGGGGAGTTCAATATCGTATACGTAAAATCGAAAACATTATCCAAAAAAATCTAAATGACTTTAAAATAGTCTCTTATTTATTGTTATTGATTGAATCACTTATTCTTGTTGGTGAGATAAAATTCGATTGAACATTTAAAAAGCGAAAAAAACCGCACGAGTAATAAAATCACCGTGCGGTTGAGATTCCTATTATTTTTATATTTGGCAAGACACTCGGGATTTAAACCTAGCTAACCCGGCACTCGGAAATAGGAATGCGTGTTGGTAACACCCAAGTTAATCTGAAAAATAATCCCCAAATTAGTTGATCTAGTTTTTGACTGCATTCAATTGTTTTATGACCATTTAAGCCATTTTCAACAACCAATCTGAATCAATTCTTGTCTTAGTAGATTAATCATTTCATTTAGTCTATTTAATTCTTCAAGAACTATCATTGTCTGTTCTGTTTCTAATCAACCTAGTGCCATATGGTCAAACCCAAATATAGATTTCCCATACGCTTCAATGCCATCATCGTATAATGAAGTAATATGTGTTCCTATTGCAATTAAATCCCGGGTAATTATTTCAAACGGAATGCCTTTTTTTATTCCTGTAGCCCCAATTGCCAATGTGGCTTTTACAGCAATATCGATACAGTTCTGGATAATGGTTACACGAATGGCGTTATATTCACCAGCGTTATACTCTCCGTTATCATTCTCTAACATATTGATGTATTCTTTCATTAATCCAATAGAGGCTTTGTGCTTTACAGATAACTCAGCCATGATACGCTGACCAACGGGTGACGCACTCTCTAAGTTACCATATATCCGAGTTCTTTTACTTGTTCGTTCTTTATATTCATCTAGTACTCTTTCCGCAGCTCCCATAGCCATAGCTGGAAAGCCAATATAAAAGGCAGCAAAAAATGGAACATTATAATACAAGTAATCTTCATCAATCTCTAATTTGCGCGGTTTTCGATTTACAATCATGTCTGAAAAACGAAAAGTCATATCTTCAGGAACAAAAAGGTTGTCTGCTATAACGGAGTTACTGCCTGAGCCTCTAAGACCTAATGTGTCCCAATCATTTAAAACGGTTAAATCTGAAACCCTACAGCATAATCCCAAACGGTCTGGCTGATCTTCCCCTTCAAATTGGTACACAGCAGCCAACCCAATCCATTCAGAATAATTGACACCGCTTACATAATTCCATTTCCCTGATAAATAATAACCACCTTCACATCGTTCCACTTTACCAACCGGTGCAAAGATATCAGCTATTAAACCACCATCAGCAACAATCTCGTCCATTCGATGTTTAGGTAAAAATGATATCCATGAATTATGGAGCGAATAGAAATAAGTTAGCCATGCAGCTGATAAGTTATAGTAACCAACAGTTTTAACCATATCTGCAAAGGTTTTAAAATCAATTTGCGGATAGCCATACTCTTTAGGTAGGATTAACTTATTGATTCCTTCTTCTATAATGACATCTACAACATTTTGAGAAATGGTCCTATCCTGGTCCGCCTGTAATGCTTCTTCTTCAGCCAACTGACCAATTCTTTTGGCACTTTCCATCAGCTTCATATAGATTTGCTCATCTCGTAACTTTACTTTCATTATGTTCGCCCTCTCCATTATTATTTTTTTGTCTAGGCTCTTTTCTCAGACATTGTTGCTTATAGTATGAAAACCTAGTTTTTTACTGTATATCAAGGTTTATCAGAGACAAGAGCTGCAAAATAAATTCAAAGCCAGGCAAAAAGCATGTCCACGTTAAAATTGGCCTTTAAATTTTAACAACAAACTTTACGAAAAAATCAGACTTTGTTTAAGAAAACCTTGCCCCTTAAATGTTATGGCTACCTTTTTTGGTTATCCCCACCTTTACAGCAAATCTATGAATTTACCGTTTTTCACCTTTTTAGTGGTATCCTTTGCCAGTTAATATTCCTTCTTATATGGTGGTTACAAACTATGATAAATAAATATAGTATTTTATGTAATACATATTTGTATTAATATTCCGAATATTTACCATAGTTACTATTGTAATTAATGTCTCCCTCATGCTTATACACCTCCTGAGAACATTGGGGACGGTTCTCGCGTTTCATTTTCACACCATTTATGGGAATAAGAACTCCCAGTGAAGAGTTCAGTTTTTATGGTCTTTATCATTTAAACCTTCCTGGCACTTCAAGTGATAAAAACTGTACCCCTAATTGTTAGTTATGTCTAACAATTAGGGGTACAGTTCACTGTCCTACGTCTATTCGTGAAGGCAAATCAAATCATTGCTATGGCAACTTTCTTACACATTCAAGGGGTCTACAAACTTCAATAAACTTTGGGTCCATTCTGGTAGTGACAGACAAAAAAAGAAGCTGTGCTGACAAATCACTTTCAAGATTCTACAAATCCCAACCTAACTCGAAATCCAGAGACCGTCTGTCATGATCCCTACTTTTAATACAAAAATGCAACGCGAGAACCGTCCCCGCGTTGCAATGTAATTAGTTTCTCGGATCTACATAATCCGGATAATCTGAAATAATGGCGTCGACTCCCATATCGAATAAGAAGTCGGCTGCTGCTTGACTACGTACGGTCCATGAGCCAATTTTCATACCGAAAGAATGAACATCATCCACTAATTCTTTTGTGACAATTTTATAACTTGGGTTAAACCAGTCAGCATATGTAGCGAATTCTTGTAAAGCTTCTGGAGTTGTATGTGCACGATTTGAAGTTAACACACCAATTGGCGTTTTAGGAAGAAGCTCATTCATTTTTTTCATCGATTCAAAGTTAAAAGACTGAATAATGATCTTTTCATTTTGTGGTTTATGTAAATTTCGTTCTTTTAATGCTTCTGCCACTTGCTCTTCCATCCCAGGATAAAGTTCTGGAGCCTTTAATTCTATTAAAATCCCGATTTTTCCATGGTAACGATCTAGAATCTCTTCGAACGTTGGAATTTGTTCACCTGCAAATTGTTCTCCCTTCCAGCTACCCGCATCAAGGCTTCTAAGCTGTTCAAACGTCAAATCCCCTACTTTTCCTGTTCCATCTGTTGTTCGATCTACCGTTGTATCATGGATCAATACTAATTGTCCATCTTTGCTTCTTTGCACATCAATTTCAATATAATCGGCTTTCATATCCACGGCTAGATCAAACCCAGCAATCGTATTTTCAGGTGCATAAGCTGTGGCACCACGGTGTGCTACATTATCCACCTGTTTTCTTTCCCCCCCTGTTGGTTCTGCTGCAAACGCCTGACTGAACGGGTTGAATAACAGCGAGAATGCTAATCCTGCCCCTACTATTAACTTTTTGTTCATCCTCTTCATCTCCCTATCTATAATATGTATATCCAACTATTATTCTCGGATAGGGATGTTGATCAAGTATGTGATTTTGTTTAAGGTTTATTAGGATTTCTGTTAACAAAATTCGACCTTTCTCCTCAAGTTTCTTTACAATCTACTACTGATTTTAAAGAAAAGGATAATGATCCCACTCCTTTTTACCTATCAATCATGGAAAACCACAAGGCATTCATTTTTTCAGATGAAGGATGAATGGTGCCGTTTCACACGAGGGCAAAAAATCCTATTTTAACTCATTCAGGATTTAAATGTTTTCGGCAATAAAGATAATTAGAATATTGTGTCCTAATGATTAACTTAATAGTTACGCTCAATATAATCACTTTTAAACATACAATAATATAAAGTAGTAACTTCCTTATTATTTAACAGCTTTAATTTTTCATTTTTTTGAAATCGATATTTAAATCCACATTTCTCGTTTACTCTTTTTGAGTTATTATTAAAATTAAAATGACCACACCAAATTAAATCTAAATTTAGTTCATTAAAACCATAATTAATTAAACAATTTACTGCTTCGGGAATAATTCCTCTTCCCCAGTATTTAGGATTTAAAACATACCCTACTTCCTTCTGCTTTAATTCGACAAGACTATCATCTGGCTTTCTATCGTGAAGCCCTATACTACCAATAACTTTATTTTCTGCCTTTAAAACAACAGCATATGTATCATTATTTCTTATAAACATTTTTATAATATCTTTACTTTCTGCTTCATTTATATGTGGTGGCCAACCAGCATTGGGACCTACTAACTCACTTTTAGCATATTCATATAAATCCTTGCTGTCTGTTTCTTTCCATTCTCTTAATAATAACCTTTCAGTTATTAACGTTTTCATCTATTTTTCCCCTGTCATATCTATCTAGCACACACTACTCCACCCAAAGACTTTAAAGTTAGTTAACTATTTTATTTTGGATATACTTTTCTAAACCGTTCACATACAACTAACATATTTGGTGAAAATTCTCTATCATATTCTTTTAATAATTCGGTAAAGAACTCTTCGTGTGCATTCCACCAAAACCGATAATCTCCTTCACCTTCTGCTAAAGCGAATTCCTCTGTTACCTCATTCATCGGAAGAACTTCAACAGATTGAATTTGAATAACTGAGACTGGCTCTTCATGACCGTCTAAAACTATATAGTATTCACCAACTTGAGGTATGGCTTCTTTTTCTAACTCATAAAATACAAAACCTGTAGTTGTCGCTGTCTTCTTTCCTTCAACAACTAATTCAGCTAACCACTCAGCAGAAGCTCCAAATTGAAAAGCATCTCTATACTTAATCCCTTTCTTATTATTGGCTACACAAAAATCTTTCCAAAATTGTTGTACCTTATCCATATATAATCCTCCTTTATATAAATTATTTCTTTCACCATGAACCTGCAAGTTATTACATTCAACTTCAATAAAAAAATGCGCTAATCCACCTGTGATTAACGCACCTGTTAGTAGAATTTTCCCACTGATGTTAAATATGACTCTACTTACTGATTATCTTTATTTCGTTAATAGGAAAATAAACAATGTTTGTTGTTCCGATTACCTCTTCCATGGGAATCGCCCCGATATGACGACTGTCCGTACTATTTCGCCTATTATCACCCATAACGAACAAATGCCCTTCTGGAACTACTTCACTGCTTACAGGAGTTTCTTTTAATGTAAACGAGCCTGTTAGAGGTCTATCCAACATTTCTTGTTTAAATTCGTCCAAATACGGTTCATCATATGGTGTCCCATTTATATACAATGTATCATCTCTATACTCAATGCGATCTCCCGGTAATCCAATCACACGCTTTATGTAATCTTTACTCTCTGATGCGTGAAATACAACTATATCAAATCTTTTCGGTTCACCTATTTTGGTTACAATCATTCGGTCTTGGTCTTGCAAAGTAGGGTCCATCGAAGAGCCTTCAACTACAATTGGAGTAATTAAAAAGGTACGGATAATAAAAGCTAAGAAAATTGCAATCAAGAGTGCCTTAATCCATTCCCAAATCTCATTTTTGTCTTTTGCCTTTACCTCTGTCATTTGCTTTCATCCTCTCATCATTCAATAATATTTTCTCCCCTATTACATCCGAAAGGAGTAGTACCAAAAATGTCTCGATTCCATATTCTTAAAATCATTATAGCACTTAGGAATCTACTTTAAGGGATATAATTGAGGCAAACGGGAGAGAGAACGATTTTTGCCCGGTTGTTAAAAGAGAATCCCATCCCGGCTGAAGGAAATGTGAATGAAAGTCAATTTTATATTAAGTGGGCTTGTTCACAAAATTATCCATTTTGCAGTTCATTTGTTAAAGGATTGCTGTCTTTTCGTAATAAAATGACAGCTCTTATTTGCAATTGCTCTCGTTAGCCCTATTTTTACTAACTACTTCACCAAATGTTCTTTATTAAGCGAATGATAACTCTTGGTATAAACATTAAGATGTTCCAAACCAATTCAAATATGAACTCTTCTAGGATATCTTTAAAAAAGCCGTCTCTTTTTCTTTTTTTATTTTTCATCTTCTAACTCCCAATTAATTAATCGTTGTTTAACTACTCTGACTCGTAATAACCTTTTCAATCCAATAAATCAATTCTACCTTTATTTTCTATTTCCTTCTTCCGCTAGTCTGCCCCTCTACTTCAATAAGAATAGCCATACTTCCCTCTCGAAGTATGGCACCCATAAATTGAATTTCAACGATAAGCTTTTATGTGCTTATAGCTTATTAATTTACCATTTGTATCTACAACAATTTCGTCTCCATAACTCATATGAGCACGATAATAAGGATAATACTCTTAGCGTTACCTCGTATCCTCCACCGATTCCATACAGTAGCTTAATTTTGAGTTCATACCAGGCTTTCCTTTATTGTATTGAACCACCCTGCCACGTTAGGTTATAAGGAATTATATTCATTTTGCTGAGTGTAGAGCACGAATTGCATTAACAGCATGATTACCCCAATCAATTTCAAAATTCCGAAGATTTATTTCTCTTGTATAAAAAAGTATGCCTTTTTTAACATCTTTATAAATATCCAAAATATCATCAGATAAACTTGCACCCACGGGGTCATCTAAGTGGTATGGGTTAAAGACCTGCCAATAATGGTCGTATTCATCGAAAAGAATTTGAGGAACAGATAGTTTAATGTCGGAAACTACATCCTTCTCTGGTTCAACATCAGGTAGATACAAGGCTTTTGAATACAAATCTAAAAGCGAAACTAGGAGATTATTTAAATCGTTTTTCCCTTTGTTGGAGTTTAAACCTTCAACTATTTGGAAGTAGTTTAATGCCGCGAGAAAAAAATGACCTACCTCTTTATTTTTCATTTTATCTCCTCACCATTTATGCAATTCTTTATTAATTTCTAATACTTTAAACGAAACACCCTTAAATCAAACTGCCAGTTAATTGAATATCAAATAAAGTTTTTGGTCTGAAAGACTAATCGATTCTTAATTGGCTTTTGCCTTTTATCTCAACCATAACCAATAAGAACTGCCTTGAGCTACAATCAAGTAATCTAACCAAGTGGAAAAATCGATAGGATACTTCTCAAATTCTTCCTCAAAGTTAAAAAATTCTCCTAACCACATTTTATTTTCTCCTGTTTTTACTTCGTATTGACAAGCAATCCATTGTCCGTCCCAAGCTAGTCCTATTGGTATACAAAATTTTGGGCAATCCCAAATAATCATATATTTCAATATTTCGTCTACTGAGAACAATGTATTGTTGAATATTGTTGCACCATTATGTTGTTTAATAAATTCTTCTAAATCTTTAGGGGTATACCATGGAAGCTTGTTCAATTCATTTTCCGAAGCAGGAGGATTAAAATGAAAAGTTACTTCTTCTAAATGACCATCCTCTAGTTGAACTAGTAATTTATTCTGAACCAAACGTTTTTTTAGAGCATCAATACTTCTCATTTTTCCCCTTCCTTATAATCAATTTTTTACTTACATTAATTCGAACAAATAGGAGGTGTATACCTTATCCCACTAGGACTAACTATACTCTTTTTAAACTGCCACGTTAGATTATTAACATATTTTAATTTTACCTTTAACCTCCATTCACGAGGTAGACTACGACAAGAGTTTTGATAGAAAGTATTATTAAAAATGTAATAAGCATCGCAGATTGTATCAGCGTTGCTCTTTTTAGCGATTGCACCCATGATTTAAGTACAACTTCACATATTTTTAATCATAAACTTAACACCCTCATCATAAAAACGTCCATCTAAAGCTTATAAGCAAGCTTTAGATGAACTGCATCAACTCTATTGGAAATGAAGAAATATTGTCTCATTTAAACTCCAAGTGCTTTTTTCGTAGCGTTGCCAACACTACCATCTACAACTAGACCATTTGCCTTTTGGAATTGGCGGACTGCCCGATCCGTAGCTGGGCCAAATGATCCGTCCACTCCGTTTGTATTATATCCTTTCGCAGTTAGAAGACGTTGAAGCTCTGTTACAGCAGCACCTTTACTTCCTTTTTTAAGGGGACCGCTGTTATTTAGAGATCCTGATGTAGAAGGAGATGGTGGCTTAGTTGTTGTTGTGTTTCCAAGTGCTTTTTTCGTTGCGTTCCCAACACTACCATCTACAACTAGACCATTTGCCTTTTGGAATTGGCGGACTGCCCGATCCGTAGCTGGGCCAAATGATCCGTCCACTCCGTTTGTATTATATCCTTTCGCAGTTAGGAGACGTTGAAGCTCTGCTACGGCTGCACCTGTACTTCCTTTTTTAAGAGCACCACTGTTATTTAGAGATCCTGATGTAGAAGGAGAAGGTGGGTTAGTTGTTGTTGTATTTCCAAGTGCATTTCTCGTTGCGTTATCAACAATACCACTTACAGTTAGACCACGGGCCTTTTGGAATTGGCGGACTGCCTGTTCTGTATTTGGCCCAAATGACCCGTCAATTCCCTTTGTGCTAAAACCTAAAGTAGTAAGCTTTTGCTGAAGCTCCTTAACAGCAGAACCCCTACTTCCTTTTTTAAGAATGGATCCATTTTCCACAGTAGAAACGGGGCTAGATGCTACTTTATACCCGTGTGAAGCTGCGATTGAATCAAATGAATTCCCTGAAGTCGTGATAATAACTGGTGTATTGACAGGAACTTGATTATACAGCCATTCAACCTCGCTGTTATGCATTCTCACACAACCGGCGCTTACATAACCACCTATTGAATCAGGGTTGTTGTTCCCGTGAATCGCATAGGTTGTCCCCCATGTTCCCTTGGCATTTATTCCAAGCCATCGATTACCTAGTGGGTTGCGTGGATCGCCACCTGGAATATTATCTGTATAATAAGGCCGATTCTTGATCTTGTTCACAATTTTAAAGGTTCCTTCTGGTGTTAGTGATTGACTTTTCCCTGTCCCTACCGAAAATACTTTTTTCAGTTGACTGTTTTCATAATAAGCAAGCTGATTGTTTGATTTATTAATGATAATAAATTGGCTTCCTGCTGCAGAAACGGAAGATATCTCTACACAAAAAAACGTCAATAGTGCCATGGCAAAAAGAAGAACCCATTTTCTCATTGTCTTTCCCTCCTTTTATTTATACAATCTATGACACTTAATAGATTGCGTAATTTTCTGAATACTTATAACCTATTTACTATTACCTTTCTATACCATAGTACTTAAATCCTGCCTAAACTTTCAAAATTAACAAAGTTTTCAAACATCTAAATACTTGAAGTTACAACTTTCTCTTATCATGTAAAACTATTTGTGTGCATAATGCTGACATCGACGGCCAGGGGCGAATCAGTAGGGGCTTTCTTTTATCCCCCCCTGAAGGTTAGTCACGCCCAGAGCCTGATTGATTTATCTAAGCCCATGAAGCCTAATAAAATTTAGTTTTTATTATCAAAAAGGCAAAAAAAATAAGCGCTAGGCTATAAACTAGGCTTATTTGAAGTTCCTTTCTATAAATATACTTTCTTCTCCGTCTGTTCGTGTTCCATACGCTCCACCAATCGTTCCACCTTGCATTGTCCACAATGTATGATGCTCTTAGCCGATTGATTTGAAATACCTTGTTCTCATTCGACAATAAATCTACAAAAATCTTATTAAAAGTAAAACATCTGTTTGTTGGATTAATCATTTAAAGCGAAAAAAAGCTGACAGATCTTCACGAAGGTGGTGGACATAAAAATAGTCATTGCTTGCTGGATCATAAACGTAGTCCTTTTTCCACTCATCCATGTTCTCTATTATTTCTCTGATCGCTCCAATAAAAGTGAGGATTTCTTCATCTGTCATGATGGGATGCAGCGAAAATCGTACCCACCCAGGTTTGACAGATAGATCTCCATGCGAAATCTTTTCAACAAGTTGTTTCGAAGTACTTTTATCGATATTTAAGAGATAATGACCGTATGTTCCTGCACATGAACATCCCCCTCTTACCTGAATCCCATATCTGTCGTTTAGTAGCCGAACGATTAAATTATAATGAATGTTTTCAATATAAAACGAGACGATCCCAATTCGATCCTTCATGTTTCCAGCTAATATGTGGACCTCTGGGATCTTCTCCAACTGGGAAAATAAAAGGTTGAGCTGTTCTTTTTCTCTTTTTAACATATGATCGATTCCCATTTGACTTTTCAAATTCAAACAAAGCGCGGTCCGAATGGATTGGAGAATCCCCGGAGTCCCCCCATCTTCACGCATCTCGATATCTTCTAAATATTTGTGTTCTCCCCACGGATCGGTCCATAACACCGTTCCGCCACCCGGATGATCAGGGACAGTATTCTTGTAAATTCTCGAATCAAACACCAATACTCCACTTGTTCCCGGACCGCCTAAAAACTTATGTGGCGAGAAAAAGATCGCATCCAGTTTCTCAAGCGGGTCTTCGGGATGCATGTTGATCTCGACATATGGGGCCGATGCAGCAAAGTCGACAAAACAAAGTCCTCCATGTTGATGCATAAGCTTCGCAAGCTTGTGATAAGGAGTTTGAATTCCTGTTACATTGGAGCACGCTGTAAAGGAACCTATTTTTAATGGGCGATCCTTATAAACATTCAGCAGATGTTCTAAATGATTGAGGTCCACGTTTCCTTCCCGATTTGGTTTGATCAAGATGACTTCCCCAATTGTTTCGAGCCAAGAGGTTTGATTGGAATGATGCTCCATATGGGTCGTGAAAATAACTGGTCTTTCTTTTTCTGATAATTGCAGACGATTTCGCCAAACCTCTGGTACTCTTAGTCCCAAAATTCGTTGTAGTTTATTGACGACCGAAGTCATCCCAAAACCATCTAAGATAACTACATCATGTTGATCTGCATGAACATGTTCTTTAATCATGTTTTTTGACTGCTTATATAGCCCCGTCATCATTAAACTCGTTATATTCGACTCTGTATGGGTATTCGCCATAAAAGGTCCGAAGTCCTCAGTTATTTTCTTTTCGATCGGCTCATATAACCGCCCGCTTGCTGTCCAATCGGCGTATATGATTTCCTGTTTTCCATAAGGGGTATCAAATTCCTGGTTCAAGCCAATCACACGAGAACGAAAAGGTTGAAAATATTCTTCAAGGGTTTCTGGGAATCGAAAGGTTTTACCGCCAATTTTTCCTGTGATCATTTGTTTCACCCCTTACACTGTTTATTCTTCATTCAATATATGCAAGACTCTTTTGCATCGTTTATGATTATTTTCAAAAACACTGGGGCCGTTTCACATAAATTTATGGCTTTTTTTAACTGTCCATCTATGTATACATACAAATCCTTTATTCCATAATGGAAATGATGAAAAAGAGAGGGGCTGTACCATATAAATCATTATTTATCTGTTGTAATAGAGTTATTTGCAGGGTTAGTTGTATTATTTTTCATTATGAAAGTATTAGGGAAAACCCAATTTTCTCAATTGACTCCCTTTGACTTTATTTCCGCACTCATATTAGGTGAATTAGTCGGAAATGCGGTGTATGATCATGAGACAAAACTTCGTGAAATTTTATTTGCTGTATTAGTGTGGGGGTTCATTATTTATGTAATTGAACTGATTACTCAAAAATTTAAACGTACGAGAAAACTTCTGGAAGGTGAGCCTAGTATTATCATCCATAAAGGAAATATAAACTATGAATCATTAAAGAAAAATAAGATGGATCTCAATCAATTGAAAAGCCAAATAAGACAACAAGGCTACTTTTCGATTCAGGAGGTGGAATACGCCATATTAGAAACAAACGGAATGATCAGTGTGCTCCCGAAATCGAAATATGACACACCAAAGGTAAGCGATCTTAATTTGCCTGAAAAGCCTGTCGACTTACCAATCACGTTAATCCTTGACGGTGAGGTTGTTTATGAAAATTTGAAAGAATATGGCCTGAATGAACAATGGTTAAAGCAGCAATTAGCTAAGCAAAATATTACAGATTATAAAGCAGTTATCTATGCTGAATGGAAACCAAATCACTCTGTGTATGCGCTCAAATATAAACCATGAAACACTGGGGCCGTTTCATGATTTTACTGCAATCTGAAAAAATAGTAGAATAGATACGGGTGAAAATTAAATTTCATAGAAATAGGTTTTAGGGGTTATGATCATAGCAATCAGTAAACCCTTACTACTATTTGTAAAACAAGGGGGAGCGCTCGTTTGAAAAGTGTCAAATTACCATTATTTTTACTTCTAACGATTACCATATTGTTTGGATGCGAAAGTGAGGATTTAACCACCGGACAACAAGAAGAAACAAAGAACGATACGGTGCAACAAGAGGAAGCTTTAACGGATCCAATTGAAACGGAACCAGAAAAACAAGAAAATGAATCAACGAAACCAGAACAGTCATCAGACAAACATACATTTGATGCGGAAGTAGTATCTGTTACTGACGGCGATACGATTAAAGTTAGAATCAATGGGAGCGTTGAATCAGTCAGATTTTTATTAGTAGATACACCGGAGACCAATCATCCTCGTTTTGGAGAACAACCTTTTGGCCAAGAAGCAAAAGACTTTGTTAAGCAACTGTTAGAAGGAAGAACGGTTCAGCTTGAAAAGGATGTCGGTGATCGCGATAAGTATGGCCGCCTTCTGTATTACCTCTATATAGATGGAAAGAGCGTTCAGGAAGAATTATTGCGAAATGGATTGGCTAGAGTTGCCTATGTATATGCTCCGAATACTAAGTATGTGGACCAATACTACGCCATTCAGAAAGAAGCTCAAAAGAAAGGTGTAGGCATTTGGAGTATTGAAAACTATGCCAGAGAAGACGGTTTTTATAAAGAAGTGGCAGAAGGAACTCAAAAATCTACAAATTCTAGTTCCGAAAAGAACCGTCAAACCTCTCCTTCTCCATCAAAAACTTGTGATATAAAAGGAAATATTTCATCAAGTGGCGAGAAGATCTATCACATGCCAGGTCAGCAATATTATGAAGTGACACAAATCGATCTCTCCAAAGGAGAACAATACTTCTGCAGTCAAAAAGAAGCTGAACAAGCAGGATTTCGAGCAAGCCAACGATGAAACGCGGGGACGGTTCTGATGTTTCATCCATGTTATTCCTTTTACCTAACAACTAAAACGCGAGAATGAGCTTGCTTCAGAAAGGTAGACACGAATTTTAAGGTGCTTGTAGGGCGTGAATCCGGTATTGTATTGGACTCATGCCTTTTAGCTATCTTTTGCGGAAGTATTTATTGATCTTCCGTTGAATGGCTCTTGAATGTTTGCCATTACCAAATTCATTTAGGTAAATTCCTACTCTAAATTTAACTTCAAATTTATTAATCAAATTTTTTATCTTTATCAAGAACAGCTACTTCTTTACAATTTATTTTATTTGTTCTACCATTTATTCTTTGTTGCTTCATTAAAATGCTGTCTTGGTATATTTGGCAACTAGAAATGCTGTTTATGGCAGTATGTTTGAATAGAATGAAGTCTAAATATACAAGCAGTACATAAAACCTTACATATTTTAGGCTCTTTAATTTTCCTTATTTTTAAAGCTACCGTTAGTTTAGACGAATTACTTATAACGGTTTCCAATTAGGGTCTTTTATATCGGACTTATTTGGAGGTCTTACAAATTTCAAACTTCTTTTACCTTTAGCACCAAATTTCATAAAGTTTTGCTGTGCTTCTCTATAGGAAACATAATTAGCACCAGTTTCATCTGGATATCTATATTGAAAGCCGTCATCTTCCCAAAAACAAATTTCACAAATGTCATAGGTGTTTGGTGGTTCTTCGTCTAATGTTTTATAACCACAACAAGGACAAGTATATTTCACGATATCACCTCGATTTTTTTTGAATCTTACCATTCTTTCTTGTTCCACTTTAATTCAATAAAAAGAGCTGCCGAAATGACAGCCTTGAACTACGCTAACGCTACCCTTTAAATTAACAAGTCTAAAGCAATACCTGAGAGCCTATCTCTTATTACTAACTGAACTTTTCTTGCTCTTTCATTTATATTCTTTAAATCTTCAGCTTGTATTTCCCAGGACAATTTTGTTTCTTTTTCTAACTCTTTCACTTGTTCCTCAATTAAGAACGAATGTTCTTCATATATTCTAATAGCTAGTAATTCATCTTTAAATTCTTCTGGTACACTATAATTTAATCCGTTAAACCATTCTTGGAATTCTTTTTTACCATACTTGTTAATTCTCTTTTCTAAAATAATCATTATTTCTTCAGCAAATTCCTTATTAAAACCTATTTCATACAACTTGTCTTGAATGTTATTCAAAGTAATATTTTCTAAAGGGTTTCTATCATTAAAGCCAAATATTTTCTTTATCATCTTTCTTCCCCCTAAGTATTTTCTTCAACTCTTCTGCCCCGTTTGAAATAAGTACAGCTTTACAAATATGTATAGTAGCCACCTTTATATAATCCATCACTGAGTAAATGATTTTAAAACGATTAATAAAACATATTGTCAAAACATCCATCAATTAATTGCTAAATACAGGTTGGGCTCATCAGAAAACTGTCTTCCTGTTAAAGCTTTAGAAAATTTCTTTGCATTAGGCATTCCTTACCTAGAGTTTGATAACCGTATGACCAAAAATTGTACGCTTTCCTATGTATTTCTATCCTTTGTTTAGATTTGTAGTTATGTAGATTAAACCATATCCCTATTCATTACATTCGCATCATTCTGAAACAAACCTACAGATACATGAATCTAATTGTAGGTTATTTTCATAATTTTATAAACAAAAAGGCCTAGCAAAATTTCCAGGTATACAGCTTCTACTTTCCTATCCAATCGTCGTTTAAATTTAAGACTTTTTCATGTCGGCAAAGAAAAATTCATCAAATAATCAATTCATCAAATAGTTTCATTTAAGGGAAGTTTAGAAAGAAAAATAAAGAGTCCCCCTTTTTCAAATAAAGTGGGAACCCTTTGTTTTTCAATTTAAAAATTATTTATATACCCGTTCATTGTGGATGATCGGTCTAACGATTTTCTGATAATCGTCTTCATTTAGAATCCCAATGGCTTTAAAAATGACTGCGTACTTAATCATCCGCACGCGGGTTCTATGACTCTGATTCATGAGGATTTCCTCTCCTTTCTCTATCACTTTTCATCTTTTCTCCCTCAATGGATCGTACTGGCCGTAACCAATTGGAGAGCAGTCTATGGCGAGGAGAAAAAATAAAGCAAATGAAGAAAGTCACACCCATCGCCAGAGCCATGGAACCAGAAATGCTTGTATCGACCCATAGGGCAAAATATTAACCAATCACAGCGGATAAGACACTAAATTCGGCAATTAAAATCATCATCATCGATAATCGATCGATCCAAAGATAAGCTGAAGCTGCCGGGGCAATCATCATAGCAACGACCATTATTGCTCCCACTGCATCAAATCCTGCCACCGTTGTGATTGAAACAAGCGTCATAAATAAATAGTGCAAGACCATGACAGGAATCCCTAAGCTCACTGCAAGTGCTGAATCAAAGGTTGTTAATTTCCACTCTTTATAAAAGGCGCCAATGATTACAACGATAACGATCAACACGAGAATCAACATAAAGGTAGCGATGGGAACCTCACCAACAATTGGCAAGCCCATTGTATTCCAAGGGTCAAACGCGATCTCTCCCATTAAAGCATGCTGTACATCAAGATGGGCAGCAGATATAAATCTAACCCTCTTTAATTTTGGAAAAGTAAATATTTCTTTATCTTAACTTAAAAAGTTTCCTTAAGGCAACTTTAATGGCGGACAACAACTTTTGTCAATACCCATTTTTCAAAAAATTATGGGAATAAAAAAAGAGGGTTGAACTAACTCCCAACTAGTGAACACTTTAAAAAAGTCACTAGTTGAGGAGCCGTTCAACCCACTTGCTGGATTAAATAACCTATTCCAATTAAAACGTCTTCCCCACCAAATCTAACAGGGACAAGGATCAGTTGATTAATCTCGTTATCAAACCAAGAATGTTTTCAAGTTGCTAGCTTAAAATTTGTCCGGGGCATCGGCTATCCATACACCCCTTCTTTTCTCTGTACATCGCTCTGTCCGCTTCTTTTATCATCTTTTCCAAATCTGCATGTGAAACTTCCTCTGTGTAGGACCACCCAATACTTGCAGAAAGATGGATGGATTGATGGTTCAAAACCACTGGCTTTTCCAATGCAAGTTGAATTCTCTTCGGAATCGTTTCTAGTATCTGACGATCGATATTGGAAAATAAGATGACAAATTCATCTCCACCTAACCGACAAAGCAAATCTGTATTTCTTAGTACATCATTTACCCTTGATACCATTTCCGTCAATAGTTGATCTCCTGCATCATGGCCATACGTATCATTTATTTTTTTGAAACCATTCATGTCAATAAAAAATAGTGCGATCGAATGGACCTTTGTACGTTTCAGCAAATGAAACTTTTCCTTGAGTAACAACCGATTCGCCGCTCCAGTTAAAGGATCATGAAACGCTAATTCCTTCAGCTTCGCGTTTGTCGCTCTTAACTTGTGAATAAATGTAAATATGAAAATGGTGTTGAATACACCAAACAAAACCAAATAGGTAAAGTCTTCCCTGACAACATTCGGGAAAATTTCAGAGTGAAGGTAGAAAAAAGAGTAAAATGTAAGAATAATTGAAGCAGTGCCTGCTACGGCTACCACTTGTTTATTTTGATAGATGGCACTTAAAGGGAGAGCCAGCCACATGAAAAAATAGTTTACTAAATACGGAGAATCTTTAAGTAAGAAATAAAAATAGATATAGATACAGCTGATTATGACATACATGGTTATCTTTGGATTTACTCTACTGTAAATAAGTAATATCAGAATGATAGCGAATAATATAAATAGAAAAGCTGGGGGAAAAATACTTGCTATTCCTTCCATTAAACTATTAATGGTTATATGTATAAAATAATAAATACTTATTAATATAAATAAAATTGAATTTTGACGATGCACGATTTCTATATCACTCATAGCCGTTCTTCCTGTCCATTTGTATTGAGGTCAGATTGGTTCACTATGTATTTCAAAGGATTTCAAATTTTACCCATTTATTTTATTATAGCTCAAGAAAGATGCCCTTGTAATCGTATTCATTTTTACAATTTATAAGAAATTCAAAAACCTCATTTGCTTGTGATATGGTTCACGTTAAATAAAATAACTAGCCTATGCTATTCAAGAATGAGAGTACTTCCTTTCTCAGGAAGAACCCTATCTATTTGACTAAATACACTTGCGTGACCAGCAAGCCTGTTAGCCTCGGGCTTTCCAACAGTGAGAGATGAAAGACCCCCCACTGATGGAAGTTTCATTTTTTTGAACTACTCTGCAAGCGATTGATACTTAGCTGCCAAACCTTTTTGAACACCTGGGCGTTCCGCAATACGTTGAGCCCATTCCAAGAGATGAGTATATTCACCCACGTTTAAAAATTCAGAAGAACCTTTATACAATTTTCCTAAAGCTAAACGCCCGTACCAAGACCATATAGCAATATCTGCGATCGTATAGGTATCACCGGCGATATATGAACGCTGAGCTAATGTTTTATCAAGTAAGTCTAATTGACGTTTCGTTTCCATAGTAAAACGATCAATAGGATATTTCATAGGCTCTGGCGCATAAGCGAAGAAGTGACCAAACCCTCCACCAACATAAGGGCCTGACCCAATTTGCCAGAATAGCCAATTAAGGGTTTCAGTCCGTCCATGAATATCTGTCGGGATCAGCTTATTAAATTTCTCAGCCAAGTAAAGCAGAATCGACCCTGATTCAAAAATGTCTACTCGTGGATTTTGACTTTGATCGACCAGGGCTGGGATCTTGGAATTAGGATTGATCTTGACAAAGTCCGAACCAAATTGGTCGCCTTCTCCAATATGGATCTTATACAAATCATAGTCTGCACCATCGACACCCAACTCTTTTAATTCTTCTAGCATAATTGTCACTTTAATCCCATTCGGCGTTCCCAATGAATAGAGTTGGAAAGGCGCTTCTCCGACTGGTAGTTTTTGTTCGAAACGTTCACCGGCTGTCGGACGATTGGCACCCCTATTCGAATTCTCTTCTTCCCACTGCCAAACATTTGGTAATTCATATTTTGTCATCTTCAACACTCTCCTACTATCTATGTATTAGTTTCATCATACTACTCCCGTAAACAATGTGCCCAAGTTTTAGCTTATCACCTTTTTATAAGGTAATTCAAAATAAATGATTTAATCGTATCATGATAACTCCTTTTTTATTGTAAAAAGGAAGGATAGCATTGTAAACCGTCCTAGTGTTTACAGCAACAAGAGACTGCCCTTTTGTACAGGTTTTATAAAGTGGATGTAGATAATTGCTATTCAATATTTGCCAATGTTAAATTTATATTATAACTTGGTAGATTTTTGCAAAATAAAAAGATGAGTGCATTTTACGAATGGAAGGAAGGATGAAATGGTGGATTTTTCATCTCAAACCGTGATTGTCACAGGAGCAGGAAAAGGAATTGGAAAAGGAGTTGCAGCTCTTTTTTCACAAAACCGAGCGAACGTCGTTGTAGCGGAGTTAGATGAACATCTTGGGAAGAAAACGGTGGAGGAAATTCAATTACAGGGCGGAGAAGCTTTTTTTGTTAAAGTCGATGTGAGAAAGGAAAACGACATCATCACATTAATGGAAAGAGCCTATGAAAAATACGGAAGAATCGATATTTTAATTAATAATGCAGGCAAAGCTTTATTTAAATCCCCTTATGAAGTTTCAGTTGAAGAATGGGATGATATCATTCACACCAATTTAAGAAGTGTTTTTCTAGCGTCACGAGAAGCAGCGAAATACATGCGTAAAAATAATGAAGGCGGCTCAATTGTCAATATGGCCTCAACAAGATCCACGATGTCTGAGCCCCATTCAGAAACATATGCAGCTACAAAAGGAGGAATTGTGTCCATTACACATGCTCTTGCAGCTTCGTTTAGTCCAGACAACATTACGGTTAATTGTATTTCACCCGGTTGGATTGAAACGGGAGACTATTCACAATTAAGCACACGGGATCATCAACAACATTTTTCCAATCGTGTAGGCAAACCCGAAGACATCGCCCAAGCTTGTCTCTACTTAACTTCAAAAGAAAACGACTTTGTCACAGGCATTAACTTAATTATCGATGGCGGCATGACAAGAAAAATGATTTATGAATGAAACATGGGGACGGTTCTCGCGTTTCATTTTCACAAAAAATTCAGGGGTTGAATCATAAAAATAACTAGTGAAAGACCGGTTTTATGGTCTATTCATTAGAACCTTCCCGGTACTTTTAAGCCATAAAAAAACTGCATCTCCAATTGTTATTGTGTCTGACAATTGGGGATGCAATTCATTTCTTTCCCATAACCAAACCATCGGCAATGCTCATTCAGAATCTAATAACCTTATATAAGTTAACAATGTAAAACAGGAACGAGCGATATTACGATTAACAGAACGAAGTGCCCGTCCCTATGTCCTTTATATCCTCGGATTATCATTGTTTTTATATTATTTACTTATTTCCATCTCTACAACTTGGCTATCTGCATAGCTTTCATATGTTTCTGAATTTAAAACTGGAGATATTTGTAATCTAATTTTTTCCACATCTTGAAGTTTTGTATCAAAAGTCAAACCTATTTCTCCATCTTTATTAACCTTTCCATAAAAAGCTGCCCCATCTGCATATTCATCATAATCAATGAAATCATAATTAAGCGAGTCTACCGTTTCTTGTTTTCCATTAGCAAAAACGGTTACCTCTTGAATCGCTTGGAAATCAACATCTTCATCTGATGTATTTTCTGCATTAAATTTAATATATAGGTATTCAAATTCAGTTCCAATTTCTTTTTCTGTAATCCAATTTATACGGTCTTGTTCATCAGTGGATACATTTGAAGCTTTTTTAAATGAAATCTCTTGAATGTTTAATACCATCGGTTTAGCATCATATTGTTTATTTTCATCTATTGTTTTGATCACTTTACTCGTATGCGGTTCTTCACTCACTTCCTCTTCTCCCGATTCTTCATCGATCATATCTCCAAATGATTTATCCTCCATTTTAGAAGAGTTAGCAAAGATAGCTTCCTGTAATTTTTCATCATTAATAATTTTATAGTCGCCTTCTGTATCCTTTTCAAGATTCAAAGTAACAGTACGAGTAACTAATTTTACATCCTCTTCATTTAGATTATTCTTTAATGCGTCAAATATCATATCTGTAGCAACATCCTCGCCACCTTCTGGATTTGTGAATGCAATTCCAAACAATTGTGGCATCACTTCACCAATCGTTTCTGTAAATAAAGCATTTACGTCTACTGATGTTACCTTTGCTTCAACTTCTGCTTTTTCATCGCTTACGGATACTTCTTTTACATCTTCATATTTGAAATCTTTTACGATCCCTTTAATTATTTCATCTGCTGTAGCTTCATTGATTCCTAATTCTTCTGTTTTAATATCATCTAATCCACCTTGTACGTAACTACTTGCCTTTTCTAAATTACTACTTTGAAATGATTTAAAAAAGTCTTCTACTATACTAGTCGGCTTTTGTCCACAACCTACTAAAGTTAACATTGCTGAGACTAAAAAAATGTTAAAAGTAATTTCTTCATTGCTAAACACTCCTAGTAGTTGTATTTATATAAAAATAATAATCTTTTGTTCTGTTTTTCCACTTTTTCATTCCCTATAAGTACCATTTGACACTTTGATTAAATATCATCTTACCGTTTCAACCTCTTCTACAAACAATTTTTCAGGAAAAGAATTATGTCTTAAAGTTCTATCTAAATCCCCTGCTGTTCCTTTAACATGCATTGAGCCTCCAGGTGGAATCTCTACAATAATAGATTGACTTTCAGATGATGTTAGATCAATTAAATTAGTAAACTCCTGAATGTTTAGAGCACAAATGGTTTCCTGTCCACAAACTAAGCATAAGAAAACATTCTTAGTTAATTTCATATCACTTTGAATAGATTGCATCTCGGTAACACTGAATTTAAAATTCCATGGTGATGTTTCCTTAGACAAATATTTCACAAATAATCGAGTATCATGGTTTACTAGGTAATGCCCATATAATGTATCCGCTTTATTTAAAGCCTTAAATGAAGGATGCTCTGTAATTTGTGTGAGTACAGCACCATGAAATAAGTCTTGCGTTTGAATTTTCATCTTTATATTCCTCCTTAAATTTATAAACCAATACTATATACTTAGTATAATTGTAGCAGATAGATTGAATTTATCCCATATTCATTAAACTTCGACATTTATACAATTTTTCATTCAGATAAATTTGCAATTACAGTTCACACTTGGATTCAATCAGAACTTCTAAACCGGGAGATTATGACTAACAATTAAAAAGCACGATAATGGTGGATTTACAACTCCCATTATCGTGCTTATATGATTTTATTTTGAAACCTTTATGGTTATCCCATCAGCTATATTGCCTTCATAATAAGATGGTTTCAATTCGAAGTCCTACGAAACAATGCAAAGCATATCACGTAAAGCAACCTGCGAAGACAATGCTTCGATGTAGAATTTCTTTGGCATTTTAAATTAAGAATTGTATTATGTGGAAAAACTAGAGGAAGATTATGTATCTACTGGTAAAACAATGAACGATCCAAAGTAAAATTGACTGGACTAAGTCCGGTCGAATATAGAACTCAAATCCAGCCAATAGTTGCATAATACAAACTCTAACTTTTAGAGGTAACCACTAAAAAGTACTTTTCTAATTCCAACAATAACAACCGATAATAACCAACAGAATAAACAAGATTAAGATTAAAGCGAACCAGTTACAACCAGAGCCCCCATAACCGTAGCCGCCATAACCACAACCACCATATCCATATCCGAAACCCATAAATAAATCCTCCTTTTTTGATAATGAAAGTTAAAAGAAAAAGGGATCTCTAATTGGCAAGGAGACCCTTTTTCTTTTGGTTAAAACTTTTCGTATTCAACTGGATCATGAAATCCAGGAATTAGTTTATTTTAATATCCACCCCAGCAACTACAACCTATAATAATCAGTAGGATAAACAATACGATCAGTAAAGCAAATCCACCGCCGAAACCTCCTGCAACTGCACTCATCTTTTCTCCTCCTTTCGTTTCTCTGATATAAAGTATGCAAAAAAAATAAATGTGAATAGGCTTGACTTTTTCCTATTTGGCAATACAACCAACATGAATCGCTAAAGCCCGCTTCTTTTGGCTACAAATGTAAAATTTCTAAAATTTTTATAATCCATTTCAAAATTATTTTTAAAAATTTAAATATTCGATAACAATTATTAGAATTCTTCATACAATACAGTAGCCGTTTCAACCATAATTAATAAAATAAACCATACAACAAGCAAAGCAGATCCACCGCCATTAAAAAAAGCCCTTTGAGAAGGTACCGACCCCCAAAAATTAGAGTAATAAATCTAACTTTTGGGGGTAACCACCGAAAAAGGCTTTTTTTAGTTCCAACAATAGCAATCGGTAAATTGGTCAATGATAACGATCAAACTTGAATCCTTTTTTAAAAAAATTCAAACCAAAATTTCTCTTAATCTCGTCAGAAAATTGTTTCCCCTAGTTATCCCCCTTTTATTACACTCCTCTAGTCGAACGGTTATATGAAGATTCATTTTTTACACACAAGATATTCGGCACTGTTTTCCTTTATTTCCTCTGTATGACTTATGATAATCTTTCTACTAATTTAACAAATTTATATTTTTGGCATTATCTACCCCCACATCCCCATCCCCCGTCCTTTAGCCTCCCCCATCAACCAACCCAAACAGTGCCCATATGTAACATCAGGATAATAACTCACAGCCTCTGCCACACCATCCAACACAAGCTGAGCATTAAACATCTTCTCCCGAATTTCATCTATATCCATTCGTTTTACCGGTTTCTCCAACCACACAATTCGCAAAGAACGATGATAACGATCCACCTCTGATACATCCCTTTGCAGCCACACCGATTTCCCCAGCAGTTTGTAGGTTGTATATTTTTTCGCTTGGATTCCATACGGTTCAATCTTATAAAAGGAGCACTCCGGGGTATTGACTCCGATCAACCTTACGCTCCTTCCATCAGAAACGACAATGGTATCCCCATCAATAACCTTAATGACTTTTACCAACTCTAAATCATTGTCATTTGATTTCTCTTTAACCAAAATACTCTTCACTTGATCTGGTTTATAACTATACTCGTTCATTGGCATATCCCTTTCACACAGTAGTCTCGTTTCTAACGACCTCTGTCTAACCCACCAAATCTAAAAAAAATCTCTGGTAATGGTTGGTACAAACTGACGGATGGAGTTAGACAATTTGTCTCATGGGCTTCCCCATTTTGTTCTGTTCCGTCTACCAACTCGACGATCTCCATCGTACAATTCGTCTCTCTTCTATCAACACTTCGCGTATTTCTAGGTGACAGATTGCCAGCTAAACCTTCCTCTAACTCTGCTAATTTTTCATAGTTGATACTATACCACTTTGTTTTATCATGCCTGGTTCGATTATAATTGGCTGATTGTAAGTACCCCTGTTCTTCAAGAGAACGGATCGTCCGTTCAATGGTTTTCGCAGACCAAAACGTAAACTGCCGCTCCCACTCTTTATATGAGTTATAAATCCATTTTCTCCCGTCGATGGTATGTTTGCTGGATTTGAGCCAATAATGAAACTGCTGAAGTACAATGGCTTGATTTAAACCGATTTTCTGTGCTAATGACGGCAGGATCATCATCGGATTTTCTTGAATTAATAGTTTACTCATGATGCATACCTCATAAAGATTGTTTCATTGAAAAAGGTTGAAAGATATAGAGATTACGAGGAATTAACCCATCTACACTCACTTTTGGATACACGATGAGAAGTCCTATCGCCTTTGCTTTGATGAGCATTCGTTTAAACGTTCTACTCGATATTCCCCTGCATTCAATGGAACTTTGGATCCCTTGTAGCACATTCGAAATGGTAGTGTAAGTGACCCCAGGATACAGGCTCGTCCGAACCAATTGATTGAGGCCAACCAACTCACTATTCGTAAACTCCTGTTTAACCTCCATTAACCACTTCTCGATGTGATTCTGAAATTCTTCTTCCGTTTGAAATGGGGCGATCTGTTTTAATTGGTTTGATGTAAAAGTTGAATAATTCAAAGCTTCACGATCCTTTCGCTGAGTTATTGAAATCCCTTTAACCTATTTAGTCCTACCATTCTCTAACTTCTTTTTTACAAAAATAGGAAGAAGGACCTTCACCATTGACATACAAATTAAAAGGCAAAATTGGCCCTATAAAATTAAGTCAATTTGGTGAACTAAACTGACAAGTCACCGTGAATTGTCGAACATCTATCTTTATACCATTAACCTATCAATATCTAATTCCTTTATGTGTAGGGCAAATAAAATAACGCATTCCTTCTAAGAAATGCGCAGAATTGTTGAAAAGCAATGCTTAAATGATATTCAAGTAGGTCTAATCTCTAGAAAAATAAAACAAACCAAGAACCTTTTTCTTCAACTGTCCTATTTTAACTCTACAAATTCCAATTTAGTACCATCGTTGAAGACGATGTCCAAATCGAATTCAGTATAGTCTGCAGGAAGGTCAAATGACGATAAAACTTGATCGATAGCATCCCTTTCGTTCGTGTTTTTAGAAATAGCCAAGTTTTTAACCTTTTGATAAATATTGTCGAATGCATCTTTTCCCCTTAGGCGTTGATTATTTAAATCATCATCAACTTCTCCTCCTATAGCACCTGAGTTATCGTAATTAATCTCAGCCTCATACTCTTTTTGCTCTGGGTAAGTTACCTCTAAATCAATTTCACTGAAATCCAATTTGGCCATTTGCGACTTCATTTCATATTGATCTGTTGTATTATGAATTGGAGTGGGATCATTTATATTCGTTGCTTCACCTTTACCATTTTGTTGAACTGCATGATCTGCTGCATTATCTGTTTCATTTGTTTGCCCGCCACAAGCTGCTAATATGGCAATACAAATTACAGATAAAAACATAAATAGAAATTGCTTCATTTTCTGCCTCCATTCCGAGTGCTTTTTACTGTGTTTTTAACTAGACTGTAAAAGCAACCATTTCACTATGTATTTATTGACTGATTGAATCAATTATTGTTCACTTCAAAAATCTTAACTTCTAGTCACTCTTCATTGTCTTTCCTCCTTAACAATTTGCATACTAAGAGGATGTCCTAAATCCCCGAAAAAATGACTAACGAAGCCTTTTCAGTAACTTCTTTTTTACTTCTCGGGGAGTGATTACTGACAAGTCACAGTGACTTGTCGAATGAATATATGATCAGTAGTGACTTCAAACTTCTCAGCAAAGAGACCTTTTGCCGAATTCGTAAAAAGATGCAATTGACCGTGAAATCTATCAATTCGCACAAGAAAATACCCCAATTCGAGGCGAATTAGGGTGAATGAAACACCGGGACGGTTCTGATGTTTCATCGATGTCATTTCTTTAAATTAACTAATGAAACGCGAGAACCGTCCCCACGTTTCCCCACGTTTCTACTTGAAATATGCTCTATATGCTTTGATAAAAGCTTCTGGTGAAGATTTTACGATATACGTATATACACCTTGTAGCGTATGTAAATAGAGAATGCCACCTTGATTTGCAATTTCCCGATAAGAAAAATCCATCACATCCTTAATTGGAAACTCTCTATTTTGTGTAACGACCTTATCATTATACAAGTAAATGATTCGATCATGGTCGATTTCGAACTGTTCAATACTTGTCACTTTTCTTTCTGTTTTTATATAAGGTTGTTGCGCTATCAAGCTCATATGATCCTCCTATTATCACAAACAGATTATTTATTTGCCGAATCTAAGATCCTTCCATATCATCCTCCAAAAAAACTTGATTTTAACGATAAGATCAACTCATTTCCTTAAGGGGACTTCAACAATCTGTATCGATTCCACAACCACATCAAGCTTTGCGACGATTGGATAAAGCAAATAAACCCGAAAACCGGGGCCCCACTACATTAATGCTTTAGCAGATCTATGGACTGGCCCTGTAGCTCACAAATCAACAAAAATAAAAAGACGGAATCCATTTATTGGGATTCCGTCCTTCCTTGCGTTAGATTATTCGTGAAACGTCACACTGGAGTCGATTGGGTCACGGCCCATACGAATACTGTTTACTTTAGCTTCTTTATCTGGATAACCAAAGGAAACTACAAACAATAACTTCATGTCATCAGATACACCCAGTACTTGGCGTATCGTGTCAGCATACATGGCTACTGATGTTTGAGGTATACTGCCAATTCCTCGTGCAGCTAGTGACAGAAGGAACGACTGGGCATACATACCAATATCAGACGCGACACGTACATTATCTCCAAAGGAAGGCATGAATAGGAACGCAACATGCGGTGCATCGAAAAATGTAAAATTTCGTAAAATTTCCTTTTGACGGCCTTCATGATCCTCGCGAGCAATGCCCACTGCCTCATAATGGGTTTTCCCTTGTTCTTTTTGTCGTTCAGCATAACGACCATAATAATGATCGAAATCAAAAGTAAAGTCAGGTGATGGTTTTTCAATCGCCTGGAGGATGGCCTTGCTTAGCTCCTCTTTCTTGGCACCTGAAACGATATGTACATCCCAAGGCTGGGTATTACAGTTGGACGGAGTATACTGTGCATCTTCTAGAACTTCATGAAGAACTTTCTTTTCAACTGGTGTAGGAAGAAATTGACGGAAAGACCGTCGACTGCGTAGAACTTCTTGAAAAGAATGATTAACCAACAAAAAACCTCTCCTTTATTTAGAATTTCGATAGGTTTAAAACGAACCGAACCTGTGATTACTGTTAAACAACAGTATCGCTTATTTTAGAATAGATTTCATTTATTCTCAACCTTAAGCCATCCATTTAAGTGGTTTAAAGATGGGCTTCCAATTTATAAATATTATTGATGATTTTCAGTTTTCTATTTGCCTAAAATTGAGATCATTCTATTCATACTTGTACTGGATGTTATATCCTGTAACTAATTTGTCCTAAAATTAGTAGACTTCTTTGAGAAAAATATCCAATTGTTGGTTAGAAAGATGTATTTTTATGTAGTCAAGATTTATTCACTCCCTATATTTGATAACCACTTTCGCAATTTTTCTTTAGGAGCGAAACACCGGGACGGTTCTGATAGTTCATCAATGTCATTTCTTTAGATTAACAAATGAAACGCGAGAACCGTCCCCACGTTTCCCTCAGATCATATGCACAAATCTCGCACCCTTTTGTAGAAGATTAAGAGCGACCCTTCAATATCTGAAAAACTGAAATGAATACGCGCAAAATCCCCACAACTCTAATTAACAAGAGCTGTGGGGATTTTTCTTTGAATCTGCGAGAATCGTGGATTTTCCTTATGGGAGGACTTATCATGCGGGAAGTGAAAAGAGGTTCATACTCTTAAAGAGAGTGAAAGCAGATAGATTTCTTTAATAGGGTTACTTCCTTGAGATTTATTCGCAAAAGGTTCGAAATATATTTTAGGAAATAGATGTATGACTCTCCGTCAACATTGACAGAAATTTTTCCTTGATGTTTTTATTCATTCCTTCAACTACTTTCAGTTCGCTCATTAAAAGCTTTTTCGCTCGTTTTAACATTCTTTTTTCACTAGAATTTAGTTTAGCTTCCCTCTGCATGCATAATAGACCATATACAACTTCAACACACGCTTGTAGTTTGCCCGATTTTATTTTGTCCATGTTCGCATTGTACCTTTTTTTCCATGTTAAAGTTTTATCTGATTCTCGAGTCTCAAGCATCGTTGCAATTTCCTTCACTGCATCTAAGTCGTTAACAGGGCGTATATTTGACTTTGAAATTCTTTTCTTGGGAATCATCACTTTCAAATTACCAATCAACATATTGATAATATAATACGGTTGTGTTTCCCCTGCAATTTCCTTTTCTTCTATCGCTTTTATTTTACCAGCTCCATGCATTGGATAAAAAATGTGATCGCCTACTTGATACAATGTATCGCCTCCATATTTTCTTACCTTAATCATATCACCTTTACGCACTTTAGTCAAATAATCAATTTTAACACAAGATAACTAATGTTGTCAACACATTTATTTTGGTATTTTAAAATTAAAAGAGGGAAAAAAAGTTGGTAGAAACACCGGGACGGTTCTGATGTTTCATCAATGTCATTTCTTTAGATTTACAAATGAAACGCGAGAACCGGCCCCACGTTTCCTTTTGGAATATTACACCAAAAATAGTAGGTACCCATTAACTTAAAATGAATCCTTCTAATTATACAAATACAGAAAATAAAAAAACAATAATTAAAAACCATCCTATTGCTTTTCGGTTATTGCGTAATTCTTCTAACCCCATCACCAACATAGTCAAACCTAAGAAAAAAATCATCATACTTCCGAATTTAAAATCTCCAGTAATTAATCCATTAGAAGCAAATAAAAAGGTTATTATTGATAATACATAACGAAGAGTCTTCAACAAGATTGTCACCTTCTTTCTACCCAAACCAACCTGCTCATTATTACTAAGTGCGACCACTTCTTATTCTGCAACCATATTGTTATGGACCAAAAATCAATGTTCCCCAAATTTGATAAATGGGAGGGAAAAACAAAATGACCATGGCTAAATTACCGTGAAACCCAATGTTCCCTACTATATTAGTCACCGAAACTTCTTTTTCCAATATCTGAAGTTTCCTACCTGCAAGACCAATAATCGATCCTAAAATGCTAAGCCCATAAAAAGCAATGTAAGTTGAGTTAAATACAAAAACATCAAGAAAATTGCAAGCAATCGAAAGTGAAAGGAATAGAAGGATGAATATTAACCAACAATATGTATTTCGAAGTATCCTTTTCAATCAATCACCTATTTCCAATTTTTAACTTATTTGTTTCTATCACTATAGCACACTTTATCTACTTATTGATTATTTAATATTGTGACCTTTTATTGCTTAATGTGAACCTTAAGCAATAAAAAGCGTGTCCCCTCTTTGAGAGATACGCTGCGACTAAATTGCTATTAAATTCTTATTTACATTTGTTAACGTCAAAAAAGTATTGCCACTAATAAAATTTATTTCTTTATAATCTCTATATTGCGTACCTGACTATCCGGTTCATCATCATCAAAAAAGAATTGAATGATGATTCTAGTTTTTTATACCTGTACTCTATTCCAACGCCATATATCTCTACAAATCTTAGATTTCTATAAGATTCTGAACGACCTGGCGAATGTACTTTTCATATTAATTCCTTTCATTGTAGATATCGATGTATTTATAGGTTCGGTAACTAAGGTTAATTCCTTAATTATATCTTCTTCCACATACACTAAAATTCCAGGATTATGCTTCAAAGCAAGGTAAATTACATTATCTTTTATCGGAGATGTATCGTCCTTATCAATCAAGTAGCCGACTTTTACTTGATCTAAACCCTCACCTAATAATTCAATGCTCTTTTGAAATAACACCGGAATCTTGAATACGGATAAAATAACTACCGTAAGACAAACAACAAAAATAATAAAAGCCTTCCATTTTTTAGTTACTATGACGACAACAAATAATATAAGCAATAGAAATGCGATTATCATAGTAAACCTCTTTGTTTTCCATCTCCATTTAGCATCATATCCACCCTATCAAAATCATTATAATCTAATTTGTAAAGGTCTCATTTCAACACGTTTACACCACCTGCCCCTTTAGTTGAAGGATCAAACGGAGACATAACGTGAAAATACGCTTTTAACTAGTTTTTGGTGTATAAATTTAAAAAGGCTGCCACAAGTAATTAGACAGCCTTTTTATGCAATTCAATCAGTATTAATCAATTCAACTTTTTTTAATTTCAAATACTTTTTGAGAGAGAAAATAAGCAGATGTCGCAATAAACAATGTTACAAGTAATGGTATTGAATTAACCTCACCAAAAGCTACACTCTGACTCAGATTACCCTCTATTACAGAAAAGTCTGGAGTATAGAGGGCAGTTCAACAAAACAGTATAATTCTTTTTCACATTTCTCCATTTCCCCTTTAACATAGCTTACTACATATCGTTAATTGCTTGTTGAGCTAATCTGCCATTTAGCTTAACAAGAAAGGGAATCTATACGTAAAAAAATGCTATTTTACGTAGTAATGTCTGCATAAATATAACAAGCCTCATTTCTCCATGTAATGCGAAGAAATAAGGCTTGTTTATCGCTCAATTAAAGCGCACGATTTCTGAATAATTAGTATCAGGATATTATCTTAAAGGTTAAGTCTCTAATGGAAAATTAGTTGCTGAACAGGCGAATTAAGAAACCATCTTCTTCTACATGAGGAATAAAAAAGGTGACTCCATAGCTTGAAGCGACAGATATAATTACTGTCCATAGAACTAAACTTGTCATCATCCAGATAGTTACCATCCTCCTTTTCGAACCGAAGCTCATCCCCATAAACGCGGAGATATGGGATCCTACGAAAAAAGGACCGATAATCGCTAAGCCAGGCAGGCCATACTTATTAAATAGCGCCCTTGCGCGTTTGCTTTTTTTCGAATCCTCCGTTCCTTCCACATCAGCTTCTTCCGCCATACCCTCATCTTGTAAAACACCTTGCATACGCTTTTGTTTTCGCTTTCTCATCCATTTCTTTACGTGATCCACATAAACAATTAGCAGAACCACAGTTAGTGCATTTCCTAAAAAGGCAAGTACCGCCGTCAGTACCGGAGACAGTCCTCCGATGACAGCTAATGGAATCACCGCAACTAGTTCAAATAGCGGAATCGCTGCCAAAATAAATACAAATAGATACGATAAAAACATAGTCCCGATTCCCCTCTTCATTCATATAATTTTTTTAGCTTCCGACCGGAATATAAAATACTGCCCGATTCTGGAGTAGGGCCTCTTTCCTCAAGAACCCCAAAAGCTATTTCTTGGATAGATAATATCTCGCATTAACGAAAAATATAGTCCCCAAAAGAAATAACATAACTGTAAGCCAGCTTGCAATGGCAGAAAACTCGTCTTTAAAAATAAATACACTTGCCCCATTAACAAATACCATTACTGCCATAACCATATACAAACCCACTACATACTTCATACAGATCCTCCCTTTACAAGAAGTTATTACCTTAACTGGCCTGGCCCTTATATGTAAAAAAGGTGCAGACTTTTATGCCATTATTGCGCACGATTGTTGAAGATTA
Organism: Niallia sp. XMNu-256; assembly: GCF_036670015.1. Classification (NCBI taxonomy): domain Bacteria; kingdom Bacillati; phylum Bacillota; class Bacilli; order Caryophanales; family Bacillaceae; genus Niallia; species Niallia sp. XMNu-256. The sequence continues at coordinate 1,499,984 of NZ_CP137636.1, read as the reverse complement.
TAAAAAAATTATTGACCCGCATGAAAATAGATATCTATTGCAACTGTCGAATTTATTATCCTTTAAATATAATACGGAACATTTTACATAAATTTCGATAATGGGATTATTATATTTTTATATAATTAAACTGCACGCTAATCTAAGTAAATCGCTTTACAATATCTTCCTAATATAAACATAATACCATCTATTCGCACATCTTACCCTTTAGTGGAAGAAAGAATGGAAGTACTAATCGTTGTATAAATATAAAGAAACTGCCAGAGGTTTTTAGACAGTCCTTTTATGGAAGAAAAGCACCCGTTAACACAAATCCTGCCTTTTCATTGATTAGAGAGCAACAACTATGGACTGCTAAATAGCAGCACAAAGTTGTTAGATTTTTTTGCGCCAATAGCTGAACAAATATTTTTTACTTATCTATCAAAAAATAATGGTATAACAGGTGGAATCCCTGCTTCGGGTAGTAGAAATACAAAAATAGTAAAAAAGAATTAATATAAATGAGAAAAATACTGTAAAGTAAGGAACAATATGTGTTCTTTTTCCGATAATTGATAAAATAATTGATGAAACCGATAAAATAAATCCCCCAACAGAAAGGAGAACACATAAAAAAAATGCGAACCAAGGATTATACGTCACTATCTTAGCTAAGCCAGTTGATAAAAATAAGATAAAATAAATTAATACAAATATGATACTTATGACTGAAAACAACCATGCATTTGTTTTTAACAAACACAACACCTCACAATCCCCATTCTAACTAGCAATTTGGCCCTGTTTGTTTTATATTTCTATTTTTCCGAACGATATCTTTTTATTACAGTTGCTAAAATTGCAATAATAAAAACGATGATACTATTGAATAATAAATATTGTGCTACTTGCATTCCATAAAATATTGCAAAAGCATCACGAATAATAAATAATGCTAATCCACCACCGATTGCCCCAAATAAAACGGCTGATAATAATATTGTAAAAGCAGCAAAGTATAGATTCTTCTTTTTTCTATAAGATATAAACGCAATAACATTTGCAACAACAATAAAAAGGCCCATAAGTATTATAAAAAAACTACTATCCATTTAACATTCTCCCTCGTTCATCCAGACTCTTTATTACATCTAAGTATATTTTACAGTAGTTATACATTCATGTTATGACTTCTTATTGAATAAACCTGCCTGTTAGTGAAAAAGCGACTGCTCCTATTGAGCAATCGCACCTCGTTAGTCAAATAAGAAAAAGAAGATCTATTTTCTATGGTTCTGAAATTCCATTTGCCAATAACAATAGAAATAACCAGATTGATAACGGTATCATAAATGTAAAATTAGATAGAATACTGAATATCTTTACACTTATATTTTTAGATCTGATTCCTAAAATTAACGAAACAATAAAACCAATGTCAATTAATAAATATAAAATAATGGGTATCCATAAGTTCATATTTGGAAATATCCGGCCATTAAAGAAAAAGAATACAAAAAGTGCCACTAAGAACAAAGCTAAGGTTAAAATGATTGGATAAAACTCCTTATGTTGTTTCAAGATATAACCGCCTTTCCTGTTCCGCCCTCTAATGGTAACAGAAAATAAAACATACTATTTTTTAGCTTATCTAATTGGTCGGAGGAAGGTGCAATTCTAATTTCAGGATTTTTTTAAATCAAAAGTATATTCTCCTTCTTGATTTGGTTCAAGAACTAGATTACTAGTTCCCCCTATACCTAAATTAGCCTTTTTCTTCTTCTTCGTATAAATTTAAAAAGGCTGCCACGAGTAATTAGACAGCCTTTTTATGCAATTAAATCAACTTTTTCAATTTTAAATACTTTTTGAGATAGAAAATAAGCAAATATCGAAATAAACAATGTTACAAATAATGGTATTGAAGTAACCTCACCAAAGTCTACACTCTGATTAAGATTACCCTCTATTAAAGAAAAATCTGGAGTATAGAAGGCAGTTAAAATCATGCCCGATAATATTTGATATGCTGTATAAAGCAATATAAGACTTATTATAAATACAAAATACTTTTTCAAAAACCACTCCTCCTTTTTAGAATGTTTCGTAAATATATTATACCATAATTCCCTGTTTCACTAATCTGTCCATTAGTACAATATAAATTTATTTTTTATCTCATAATAGCTATTCCAATTCATTCCCCGTCTATAACATTATTTATCTAGGTACTTTTACTTAATACCTGGATCGTTTCACATGTTTTAAAGTTACATACTAGTTCAAATATTCTACCGTTAGTTGAAGATGATGCATTGTTTTATGCTCTCTTTCCTCTCACAAAAACAACCGCAATAAAAAAACAACCGATTCCTATAAGTATCTTGATTATTTGACCTATTATTCCAATATCATCAATGGTTAATGTAAATAAAAAAGATCCCAGAATAACAAATGGAATAGCAAAAAGCCATCTCAACCGATTCGAACCTCCCCTAATCCTTTAACGATTTTAACGTTCTTAAATGAAATATCCTGCCCCTTTGCTGAATAACGGTTTTACTGTACATTAATGGAACAATATCGATCTAACCGTTCATTAGGTATTTCATTCATGATGAATTTGAGGGAGTTTTGTTCTAGTAAAATCAATATATCTTGTTCCTTGAAAAGTTAAAGTGCCGATATCTCCTTCTGCAAGCATACCGTATGCCTTGCCTGAAACATGAAATTCTGAACGGTCGCCACTTTCGAATTCAAATGTAATAAAGTAAGTCGTAGAGGAGCTGTGCGAGTGGGAATTGTTATCTTGATGATGACTATGTCTCGTAACATTTGTTCGTTTAATTTTTACGATGGCTGGAACAGATAAACGAGGAGAATCTTCATTCTTTTTCCATTGTCTAAGTCCACTGAATAAACTGACTATTATTCCTATAAAAATGATAACAAAAATGATTCCTATAAATATTGGGCCGAATGCGAATAACCAATCCCCATTACCCCAAACATCATACATAATATAGCCCTCCTTGTTATAATGATAAAATTATACGGATTTAAGTGAAAGAAAGTTTCAGGTTGCATTCAAAAAAATAGAAAATAGAATGCACAAATTGGCTTTTTCCTTTCTTCTTCTCTTCTATACACTATATTTTTCAAATACTTCTATTGAACAAAACTGCACCGTTAATAAAAAGTGCGACTGCTTCTTGTCCCGCAATCGCACCCGCAATAAAGTTGTTATAGATCAAAAATCAATGTTCCCCAAATATGATAAATGGGTGGAAAAAATAATATAATCAATGCTAAATTACGTAAAATCCAATTTTCCCTACAATTTTAGTCAGTAAACCTTTTATTTCCGCTTTCTGAAGTTTCCAACCTACAAAACCAATAATTGAACCCAAAATGCTAAGCCCATAAAAAGCAAGGTACGGTGAGTCAAATACAGAAATATCAAGAAAATTGCATGCTATTGAAAGTGAAAGTAATAGAAGGAGAACACTAACCAAAAATATGTATTTCGAAGTTTCCTTTTCAATCAATCACCTATTTTCAATTTTTATAGTTTCGAAAGGATTAATAGATAAAGAAATAAAAATATCGTAAAACCTACTCACAAAACACCTCATAAATTATTAATAAACTCCGATCGCTATTTTAAATACATTGTTTTACAATCTTTAATGAAAACGAGCGCTAAATCTTATTATAAAATCGCGCCCTATCCCTGAATAAACTAACATGTAATTTAAAGCGAATTGGGAATCTATTTAGTTTCTAACATATAAATCTTTTTCCTTTAATAGTTTTATGACCTCTTCCTTATACGGCATGTCAAAACTGATCCTAAACGTTACTTTCTCTTCACGATCAGAGATAACACTTCTATTTATCATTTCATCTAAACTTTTCATGCTCTCATTTCTCCAAGAGTATCGTAATAATCTAAAATACTCGTGATAATCTTCACTTTCAATTCCGTTCACCCTTGTAAAATGAGAAATTAATTCATCCATCTGTGCTTCAGTAGCAATACTATACGTCCTATATAAATGATGGAAACTATGGCAGGATGAGCAGATTAATACTAACCCTTTCAATTCACATATACTCGTATCAAAGTCATATTCTTCTATCTCATGAACGTGAAGTTTTTTTCTTTCGCTTTCTTCTGGTTCAAAACCGCATATAGAACATTTATAGTTAAACTTAGATAAGATCACAGGTCTGATTTTCTTTAACCCTAAATACTGTGAAATGCTTCCCCTAACAGTTTTACCATGAGGTCCTTTTTTAATATCTATTTTTAGTTTTAGATTTTCATATTTTTTAAGTCTTTCCCTGTATGTCTTCGAGTCATACCAACTCAAAAGGCTACACGCTTTTTCTCTTGCTGTTCCATGTATGGATTTACCTATCCAAGAACAATATTGCTCTAACTCTGCACCTCTACCCCTTTTAATTAGAGTTTCCATATTTTCATTTTCAAGCTTTTTTAATAAGATATTTTCGTTGTCAGTCATTTTTTCACCCCTAATGTCGCTTTTTTGGTCAAATAAGCCCAAACACATTGTTCAGGTTGATAGCTAAAAGACACAATTCCTTGTAGTAGAATTGCGCCCTTTATGGAATAACTAAAATATGACCTCAATCTTAAAATCAATAATTTCTTCTATTTTCACTAACGCACCAGTTAGTTCAATAACACCTTGAGAACAGCAGGTCACTAATATTTAACGAATGTAGTAACGCTTCGTTTTGATGCAATAGTTCGTCTGGTAAGCTCTTCTTTCCATTTCTTTGAGTCTAATTGATATTCACCGTATTCATCTTTGTAAGTTTTTTTAAAAAGATTAATTGTTCTGGACTCTTTTGGATAATTATGTGATAAGCGATATCCCAGTCGTCCTTCCTCATATATATATAGCTCTACAACGTCCCCTATTTCCATAAATGAGTCCAAGAATGTAATAAACTCAACATCTTCACCTCCAAGTTCATAAACATAAGGGAGGGTAAATGGCAAATTTTCCTTATACGCTTCACCATTTAGAAATGCATAATTATTTCCACGTGTGTGATATTCTGGAATAGGTTTTGATGTTGCGATAAAATAATGAGCTGTCATTGAAAAATCCCTTTCATCAATACAATATTCTTATTAAAGCAACTTATCTTAAATATAACTTTGAAAATATCAATATTTATTTTCACACAACGTCTTTCTCAATTAATCTGCACTGTTACTTAAAGAAGAAACAGCATTACTGCTGTTCCCGTAATGCACTTATTAGTTCAAAAACAGAAAAATAATAAAGTATAAAATTATGTAAACGATATATAGATATAAAGCTTTTATTTTAAAACGTAGGCAAAAATTAGCAAAGTCGTTGGCTACCTTTTTGATGACAAAATTCACAATAAATACGATTATTAATACAAATGCTATTTGTATATAAAGTTCCGTTATTACATCTGTTAGTAGGGGTACGAGTCTTAGAATAAGTGTGATAAACATAAAATATAAAAAGCTTTCATAAGGCTTGATTTTTTTTGTTAAACTCAATGATTTCACTCCAGAATTTTACTTTACTTTTAAACTTACTTTCTTTAACTCTAATTTAATTTTACAGTAAATTCCTAATTCTGTTGTGACTTTTTATTGAACAAACCTGCGAGTTATTCTAACAAAGAAAAACGATTCCTTATAAATGCAGCGTACCCATTGAATAGGATTACATATTACTGGCACCTTAATATTTAGAGGTGTTTTGAATGAAAAAAAGAATATTTATCATTTTGATAACAACAACTTTACTGAGTGCCTGTTCAGAAGTTCCTAATTCAATAAAAGATTTAAGAAAAGACGACATATTAAGATACGGTATTTCATACGAAGCTGATAGATTACTTAAATTAGGTATTGAAGCAATAACTATTGATAACGATGGTACCATCACTTTTATGTACAAGATGTAAACCCCGAAACTCATACAAAAATCGAAAAAGGCTTAATTAAAATTTTTGGTCAAAAATTTGACTTTGTCTTGAACGACAGTGATGAATTATATATTGATCCGAAAAACTACAGTAAATAAAGTTTTTACCTATTACTTGTTCCACTAAACTGCCACCTAGTTTAAGTGTAAAGTTTCACAATCTCAATATGACTCAATAATATAGCCCTTTAATGGCATAACTAACATATAGCATTCGTCCTAAAAACCACTTAATGCTTCTTAAAGTAACGCACCTTATAGTTGAAGAACATTCATCAAAATCAACACTATAGCAAAAATAAGAGAACATCCTATTATCAATATTGTTTGTAAATATATAAAAGATTTCGCTTTACTAGTATCTTTTATGCTGGCTATATTTTTAGCAAGTTTTAAATTGAATGGGACAAAATAAAAGGAAATAAGAAATCCGCCTGATAGTGAAATGCATAAATAAATAATTACAAAATTAGAAGTTAAGTCTGCCGCTAGATTTCCGATTATAAAAAATGGAACTCTAGCCCATATAAAGAAGGTTACAGCTAATAATACTATTGCCATAACAACCAACATAAAGTTCCTTTTAAACACATCTAAATACTTATAAAAATATAGGCTCAATTTTATCACTTCCTGCTTCTAAACTAATCCAACCAATACTTTAAGTACAATTTTTCACATTAAATGTCTAATAGAAATTCACAAACTAAAAACACGAATAAAAAACTCAATATTAAACATAAAGATTAGACCTACAATCAAAATAATTAGTGTACTGGCATATTGCCTTGAATTTTTTATATACTTCCACTCCAAAATAGCCTGAAAACCAATTGTAAATATTAATAAAATTATAAAATACCACTTCAATGAAATATTATTATTTATAACAAAATATGGGATAGCTATACAAATATGGACGACCGCGATAATTCCTCTTCCCCATCGGTCAATTTTTTTCCCTGGAGTTTCTGAAATCTTTTGCTTTTTTACTCCAAGTAGTTTATTCACTATTTTTTCCAATAAAAAAAACAAAATGAAAAGAATTATAATAAATATCAAAAGTTCCATTATATTCTCCTTATATTAACGCATAGTAAGAAAACATTTATAAAATAAAAAAATTAAATGAATACTCTGGTAAATTCAACAAGACGCTATCCTTTCTCTAGATAAGCGCCCGTTAATCTATTAAACAATAAATTTAGTAAACCACGCAATATATTCAGCACCCGGAATAAACAACACTTGAGCAAGTATGGTTCCTAATAATCGGGAAGTAACCATCATAAGGGATACGCCTTTGAGACTAAGGTAATTTCCCCTTTGATTAATTACATCATCCGCAAGAATGGATATTTTGGGGTCAATAAAAATAGTAAGTAAAATCGTAGCTACTCCATTTATAAGACCCGATGCCATAATAGATGTTGATGCTCTTTCTGGAGCTATTAAGGCTGCATATAAAGCAGATAATACTCCAATGGTATATATTGCTGTTATTAGCATATTAATTACGAACAACCTTATTGGAATATCTTTAAGCCTAATATCCTTTAAATAAGATAGTCTCGGCAAATGAATATGCTTAAATCCACGCCTTATGTATTCAGCAGTAAATCCCTTTTTTATCAAAGATGGAATTGAGCCTCTTTCCTCAGATAAATGAATAATAGCTCTTGAAAATAGTGCAATAAAAGTGGGTAGTAAAAGAATTCCCATTATGGTTCCTAGTGTTGATGAGCCAATTAAGACTCTATATTGGTTTTCTACAAATTCTAGGGTATTTACTTTTGGAGCATTATCAATAAGGCTGCCTGTAAACGGTTGTTGCATCATATTAGCCATTCGAGAAACTATCACCATTAAGTTAAATAAGGACAAAGCCGAAGCTAGCAATCTTACTCTTGCGCCAGATAATCTGACCGCATATGCAAGTGTTTCGATGGAATGAATAATAAATATAAACAGTGATATCAGTATTAATTTTTCTGAGAAGAGTTCCAAAATACAATGACCTACTTTAACATTTTCTCTTAATACTACCATAAATTTCCCAATTTAAGTTATGTAACTAAATTACCTTTTTAACGAATTAAGGACAAAAAAAATGAATTGCTCAAACAATCCATCATTTGTTCAAATTCCGCGCCCACTAGTTAATGTCTTTTATTCACAAACTTTGCTCTTTATTTGATTGTTAACTGCAATGCTCAAATTTATAACTGTCTCGGCTGGAGTAAATGCTTCCCATTGATTATATTTCGTTGTTATTGTTTAACAGCTCCACTTCGATTATTTACGCCTAATATCCACAATTCAACGGCTTGTTTTGGTTCGCCTACCATCAAACCATTCATAAAAGACATTAACTGGATTTCTAAAGGAGTGAGTTGGTTGCCTTCAGTAAATTTTTCCTCAAAGGAAGAAGGTGTATCGTTCGTTTTTGCATTTACTGTTGTTCCATAATATAACCCACAAATTAGTATACTAAATAAAACCAATAGAAGAAGTTTACTTTTATCCAATTTCATCACCCTAAATTATATTTGGGTTTGTTTAGCTTGCTCAGTTACAATCATACTTTCTTCAATTGACCCCTTTACTTCAATAAGAATAGCCATACTTCCTTCTTGAAGTATGGCACCCGTTTGTTTAATTACCTCTCCTTCTTGAAAGACACAATAATAAAGACAATTCCAATAAGGAAAAATAACGCTATAAAAAGGTTTTCGAATAATGGCATTGTTTCTGGATTAGTTACATACTCTCCAGTATTTATTTGTGCTGACCAATAAACGTATCTACTTAACCTTTCGATCGTAAAAATTAGTCCACTAGTTAAAATGAATAACGACCCTAAAATCAGACTTATTTTTTTATCTATTGGATTACCTCCTTTGTTTAATTAAGTGCTTTAAAACGATTCAAAAAAATACCTACTTTTTACTCAACAATCCTGCCCAATAGTTGAAGAAGCGACAGCCTTGTTCAGCTATCGCACCCGTTTGTTTAAGTAGAAACATCACAATCTCTTCTAACTACACAATAATTAAAATCCTAAGGAAAGATCGCCTTTGTTACATATTCTTAATGTAACTTCTAATTTTCACCAGTTGTTTACTAAAACAATTTTACCAACTGCTTTATTAGCCTCATAATATTCATGTGCTTGGGCTATTTCGTCAAAGGTAAATTGTCTTTGAGCAAGTAATGGTCGAAGTTTTCCTTCCTCAATAACAGGTGTAATGTTCTTCAATACATCTCCGTTTATATGACGAAATTCTTCATGAAGAATAGGAATCTCTGTGAATACAACATGGAAATTCAATGATTTTAAAAGAAATGGACTAAGGTTATAGTCTTGACTTACAGCAATCGCTACAATTGTTCCATATAAAGAAGCAGCCTCAATTGAATTCTCAAGGTTTTTACGGTCGATGGTATCGAAAATATATTTAAACCCTTTACCATCCGTATACATATTCACATAGTCTTGTACGGACATTTCTTTATAATTGATGACAACATCGGCTCCAAACTCTTCCGCAATTTGAGCTTTTTCTGGTGAAGAGACGGTTGTATATACCTTTGCACCTACCCATTTTGCCAACTGAATAGCAACATGCCCTACTCCGCCTGCACCACCATGAATTAGAATCTCGTCTCCAGCTCCAATATTGGCACGTTTAACTAGAGCTTCCCAAGCAGTGATTGCGACAACTGGAAGGGCTGCTGCTTCAGCAAATGATAGGTTTTTTGGCTTATGAGCAAGTAATCTAGCATCTGCTGCCATGTATTCCGCTAAAGCACCACTCGTACCTTTAACACCACCTGCAAAACCGTATACCTCATCACCAACTTTAAAATCAGTAACTCCTTCTCCGACTTCTGTGATAATACCAGCTACATCGCCATGTAAAACAGCTGGAAATTCAGGAGCAAATTTAGCAAAAACTCCACTGCGTATTTTTGTATCAAGAGGATTTAAACTTGTAGCCTTTACCTGAATTAAAACATGCATTGGTTTCACTTCTGGAACTGGAATTTCTTCTAATTGAAAAACAGACGCTTCCCCAAAAGAACGGATCACTTGTGCCTTCAAACAAATCACTCCTCTATAATTCAGAATAATAAATATATTATTTTAAATTTTACATTTATTTCTATTAAATTAATACTAAATTGTGTTATTGTAGTAAACTGCCAGTTACTTTAAGTACAAGATTCCACAATCTTAATAATAGAGTAACATATAGATCCATTACTTCTTTAAAGGTCTTGCTCCATAATATGGTGGCCCGTTTGTCGAATAATCGATATTTTAACTTTTAATGACTAAATTATGGTGAACCATCCTTAGCCCAATAACTTGAAGATTAGATTCTAATTTCTTTTCTTTTATAAGGATAACTATTTAATTCAGTTGGTTTCTTTTAACCTAGTGGTTCTTCTCCAAATCTCTCCCATAGAACAGGAAATAGATTTTCCAAATCCTCTTCTTCCCAATCAAATTCTATGTCAGTTACATATTGTATTCCCTTCTTTTCAAGAGCGTCTAAAAACTCATTATGCACATCGTCATCCCACTCAATATCACCCGTCTTTAGAAGCGTATAGGCATCTATTCCAACCGAAAGCAATTCTTCATTTACCGGGAATCCTTCTTCATCAAGATTATCTTCATTTATATATTCCGCTAAAAATTCGGGATCTCTCAATACCCTGTTATAGATTTCTTCTCCTTGTCCAATCAGCCATCCTCTAAAATAGTCAAAAGCATCGTCAGAACAGCCGCCCATCAGAACAAATGCCGCTCCCCATAATCGAGATTGATAACTAGCATTCATTAATTCTTGAAATATAAATTCAAAGTCTAATACTTCTTCTATTCCCTTTCGAGCTAATTCCTCTGTTAACCATTCCGCTTGATCAAATTCTCTGGACTTTTCAATTAATCTCCAAAATTCCTTATCTCCCAATATATTCACCCTCTTTTTTCTAATAAATTAAGACAGTTATTCGACTTTATCTAACAGGATTCCTTTCAAAATAAATATTTTTTTAAAAAAAATCGCTTTTATAAAAAAGGTTCTGAATCAAATGACAAATATCAATGAAGCAATAAAAAGAAAGATTAACCTTCTATTAACTATAAATATTTATTCCTCCTCATCGCTTTCCAAGAAGTCAATCATAGCAGAAACAACTTCACCAGAGGCATCCTGTTTAATATAAACTTGATATAAGCCATCCCCATATCCTGACATTGCTACCGCACCACCGGGGACAATCCCACCTTGCTGTTCTGAAGCAACTGCATCACAGCATGCAATATAGTATTTGGATACATCGTCATCCATCTCAAAACCATACACATTTTCTACCTCATCAATTATTTTTTCATCGTCGTCAAAAAAGGTGAAATCAAAAATCCCAGCTTGAGCAGAATCGACCGCGATCAACTGATCAATTGGAATCCATTCCCCTTTAGGCTCTGTACTTCCCCAAAAGACTACCAGTTGATGAACCACTTCTTCCTCATCAAAAGAAACGGTAGCTGACCAGTCCCCTCGTTTAGCTGGCTGTAAAAGAACCTGCAATTCTTCACTGTCTTCCTCATCGTAACCATAGCAAGGATCGCTTATAATCAACTTGCCACTCGTCACTTGGAATGTCCCTAGAGAGATGGTTTCATTTTTATACTTAGCAGCCTCGCGTTCAATAAACTCTTTCAATGATAAGGATACAACCCTAGCCCTGGTTGTTTCATGATCCCAGATATATACCTGACTTTGCATGAACTTTCCTCTAACACGAAAGCATAATTTATCTCCTGTTCCATTATCACCGATCACGATTAAATCGTTTGAAAAAGCATCTTCTCTTTGTTCTAGGTTTTGTCTTACGATATCGTCCCACGTTTTTTTCAAATTTGTGCTATCCATAATCGGATAGAGAATCCACTCGCCAATCTCAGGATTATTTACCAACATAAAAAGTTCTATATATTCTTCTGGAAACCGTGCACCTAATTTCTCTTCTGCTGCTTTTATATGTATTTCATCGACTCCCGGCTTTCTTGTTGGAAGCAATTCTATTAGATTTTTCATGATTAACCTGCCTTTTAAAAAAATTATAGGAAAATCATTCGATTAGAAGCGCCATTTCTCCTCTTTTTTCTCCATTAAAAAAACACTCTTACTTTTATTTGGTGGTCTTATTTCACTGAAAGGCCCCAACATGAAATAGGCGCAATCCATTTCGATAATTGTGCCCAATTAATGAAGAACGTTATGTTAATTGCCAAGAGTTCTAAACTATATCTTTTTTACAATATTAAACACGACTTTTGCATGGAAAAAACTAGGAAATAAAATTAGAAGACACTTTCGAAAAAAATAAAAAAATCCCGTACAAGACATTTTATATATGCCTAGTACGGTAAGAGTTTTTTATCCGCTACTATCTAGAATAAATTTAATATATATTAGTCTTGAAAATTACGTGCAGTTAAAGGCTTCTCCATGCTTCCATATTGGTAAGGTATACCCATATGTTCTCTTAACGTCGTGCCTTCGTATTCCTCATGAAACAGTCCGCGTTCTTGTAAAATCGGAATTACTTGGTCAACAAAATCTCTTATGCCATCAAAACTTACGTCTGGTTGAATGGCAAACCCATCACACGCACCGTTCACAAACCATTCTTCCATAAAATCAGCAACATCTTCAGCTGTCCCAACTATAACCGGGTGATAGTTAATGACACCATGGGCCAACACATCGCGAATCGGCATACCTGTTTTTACAAGTTTTAATGCATAATCAGAACGTGGATCTTGTGGATTCGCAAAAGCATGTTCAAGCATTTCCACTGGAACGGGTTGATCGATTTGATCGTACGATAAAGGAATGCCGATCATTGACCCCAAGTATTGTAATCTTCCTCTTAAATCCATCTTTCGATCGAGTTGTCTTCGACGTTCTAACGCTTCTTCTTTCGTAGGTGCAATGGAAGGAATAATACCCGGAAACACCTTTATTTCATTTGGGTCTCTTCCGAATCTTTTGGCCCCTTCCCGAAATATTTCTCTGTACACACTTGCTGTCTTCCTATCATATGGGTTTGTATACAGACCATTTCCGTATCGTCCAAGGATTTTAAGTGTTTCTTCAGAACCTCCTGCAGTAAAAATAACAGGTTGACCTTGCTTTGAAGGCGGAATTGGTAAAGGCCCTCTGGACTGGACATAACTTCCGGCCATGTTAACTGGTTGAATTTTGCTTACATCAGCAAATTTACCATTTTCAACATCAAGTAGAAGTGCATCTTCACCCCAGCTCCCCCACAAAGCCTGGACAATTTGAATAAATTCATGTGCCCTTTCGTATCTTTCTTGGCGACTAGGTACGTTCTCTCCAAAGTTCATAGCTGCTACAGGGTTGGAAGTCGTCACAAAGTTCACCCCGATCCGACCCTTACTGACAACATCCAATGCTTTAAGCTGGCGTGCAACATTATATGGATGGTTGTAAGTTGTTGATATTGTCGTAAGCAAACCAATTCGGTCGGTCTCTCTAGCCAACGCTGTCAATAAAACGATGGGATCCATCGGAGACTGAGGTGGTTGGTTGCTAATATCGGTCGCTAAACCCGGTGTATCAGCGAAGAAAATCATTTGTATTTTTCCACGCTCCGCTATTTTTGCTAGCTCAACCTGCACATCGACATTCATATAAGCCGCTGGATCTGCATTAGGCATTCGCCAAGCACCTTGATCTAACCCATAACCAGAACCTATTTGCATCACTAATTGCATTTTTGGTTTGTTTTCCATTTCTATTAACCCCTCTATCTATTGCTTCCTCTTAAATTGAATTCTTTTGCGAGCATTCGATAAGCATTTTGACTCGCTTCTTTGTCAGCGTAATATTCCATAATCATGACTTCATCTACCATTGTTTCTTTTACTAAATTTCTTAATTTTTCTGCAACCGTCCGAATACCACCGATAATAAAACGATCTTTATTTTGCACCCTTGCCGCGTTTTCATTCGCTGAGTATCTATGCTTACTTGCTTCTACCAATGTCGGGAATGGGGAATAAATATCACCGGTATGTAGTCTCGCCCAAAATAATTCAACCGGACCCGCTAAATACTCTGCCTCTTCATCTGTCTCAGCCGTTATTAATATGGTCGTTAAAATACTTTTTGGCTCTGACAATAAGGTCGATGGTTTAAAGTTATTTCGATAAGCACGTAATACTGGGATTGCTAGCTGCGGTGCTAAATGAGAAGCAAACGCGAAGCCAAGGCCTTCATTTATCGCAAATTCGACTCCCCCGGTACTCGATCCTAACATATAAATATTTGGTATTAATGACTGATCTTGTTCATTCGGAATAGGAATGATCTTACTATAAGGGTGTTCCGCAGGAAAATTCCGTTGAAAAAAGGATAATAATTCATTAAATTGTTCTGGGAAATTATACGACAATACCGCTTCTCTCGATCGTCTTAACGCATAAGCAGTTAAATTGTCTGTTCCAGTTGCTCTGCCGATTCCTAAATCAATTCTATTTGGATGTAGCGCTTCTAATAATGAAAAGTTTTCAACGACTTTTAACGGACTATGATTCGGCATCATAATCCCGCCAGCTCCAACTCGAATCCGCTTTGTATGAGCAGCCGCATGAGCAATCATTAATTCTGGAGCTGTACTCACTTGGTTTGCTGTATTATGATGTTCGGCAAACCAATAACGTGTATAGCCTAATTCGTCTGCCAATTGAATCCGTTCCGTAGAATCTTTCAATGTCTGACTGGCATCATTTCCTTGTAACTTTGTACCAATATCCAAAATGGAAAGTTTAATCTCTTTATCGTTAACCGACATATCTCATAGCCCTCCTTTAATTTCTATTAAAATTTTTATTTAGTTAGCTTGCTAAACATTTAAGTGTGTAAAAACTATTTGGTCCATTTAGTTAGCCTGCTAATTAAACATTGAAGAGAAGAGGTTAAAAAAGATTCTCCTCCATCTGTTTCATGAGTCTTCTTAATAACAAACGCTCCCCTGGCAATATACCTGCTAACAACTTATCTTGTTGTTTTCTCCATCTTTCATGAACGGGATCTTTCAAATTCAACCCTTCAGTCGTTAAATAAATTCTCGTTACTCTTTTATCTTTTTCATCTTTTTGACGATAAACCAACCCTTTTTGTTCAAGTGCTTTTACCATGTTCGTTACAGTAGGTGGTTCACACTTTAACTGTTCACATAATTCAACTTGTGTAACCCCATCCTTTGTCCAAAGCTTGCATAATAAATTATCCTGTCCAACATGAAGATTTACATCTTGTAACAAATGATTATAGTCTCGGCGCATTTGAGCTGATATTCTATCAAGAAGTTCTCGAATTTCATCTTCAATCATATGGATTTCTCCTTGTCATTATTAATTAGCAAGCTAAGTATATCAACATTTTATTTTTATATCAAAAGAAACAGCGGGACGGTTCTGATGTTTCATCAATGTCATTTCTTAATGAACGAGTGAAACGCAAGAACCGTCCCCACGTTTCCCCCATAACAGAAAGGACCCTTTAGCTTAATAAGAACCCTTCAATTGATACATATATTGAAAATAGAAAAACAATAATTAGTAACCACCCAACTACTTTTCGTTCATTTCGTATTTCTTCTAGCCCCATTACCAACATAGTTAGGCCTAAGAAAAAAATCATAATACCCCCATATTTAAAATCCCCAGTAATTAGTCCATAAGAAGCAAATAAAAAGGTTATTACTGATAACACATAACGAAGATTTTTCAACAAGAATGTCACTTCCTTTCTAACCAACCCACCCCTGCTCACTAGCAATAAGTGCAGCTTCTTCTTTTTCCGCAATCACATCCGCAACAATACTGTTATGGACCAAAAATCAATGTTCCCCAAATATGATAAATGGGAGGGAAAAATAAAATTACCATTGCCAAATTACCGTGAAAACCAATTTTCCCTACGATTTTAGTCACTGAAACTTCTATTTCTAATTTCAGAAGTTTCCAGCCTATAAAACCAATCATCGAGCCCATTATGTTAAGCCCATAGAAAGCAATATATGACGAGTTAAATATATAAATATTGACAAAATTACAAACAATCGAAAGTGAAAGTAATAAAAGGATAAATACTAACCAACAATTATTGTGTCTTTTGAAACATTAGAACCGTTTCGGCGTTTCAAAAAGAACATTTATTATTTAGGATTGATCGGTTAGTTAGAGTAGTATTTCTCTAGTAGGATATAGTCCTTTGTTTTTAATACTGTTATATCGTGTTTATTTGAGAATTTAATTAAATCGTCATAGGCTGTTTGGGGCTGTAGAATAGAAAGTCTGAAATTAAATCCATTATGTACTTTAATAGTTGCACCTTTTTTTGCCCAACCAACTCGTATAAATTTAATCTGTTTAATTTGGTTAGGAAAGATATTTTTTCTTAAAATAGATTTTTTGAAATAAAAGATTTGATAAACTAGATGATCCTCGTTAATTTTAAACTTAAACCGAATCGGACATACAATTACTACCAATAGTAAAAGAATTAAATAAATAGAAAAAGACGAACCAAAATAATCATTTATTATATTCCCTAGTATCACTATAAAGATAGTGCTTAAAACTGGTAGTCTTTGAGGAATCAAATGATAGACCATATTTCCCCCCCACTATACCCCCATTATTCAACTCTTATATTCCTGTAGATTATTATATTTTAAAACAACTATTCTTTTACACGTATTCTGAATGTATTCTATCAACCGATAATCGCACCTGCTTACTTGGAGTTTATGGTTAAAACAGGGTTGTCCTTATTGAACACAAACACCTGTGAGTCAAACAATATTTTTAAGCCATATCATTACTCGAATAACTTGGAATGGTTCAAACCAAGTAACTAAAAATAGGATCATAAAAAAAGATGCGAGTGATATGAATTTTATTCTACCTTTTTCCTTTTTAGAGATAGCTATAAAACTTAATATGGCCCCTATGAATAAAAAAATAGATCCCAAAAGGACAATAGGTTCAAAATAACCTTCCATTATCCCGCTTAATCCAAATGAACATAATCCTAAAACGATAAAGACTATTGACCATAAACTAAATGTATTCATAATCCCTCCTAAGAAATGGTATTCGGCATTCAGAAGATATTGTTTATGGTAGCATATTTTTTGAACATAAAGGCTAAGAATATACAAAAAATTAATAAAAATCCGTCTAATTTTGAACATTAAACAAAAGAGTCTAATGGTTAAAGAATAGTTCTATGGTTCACTAATTCCCATTGCTAGTAACAATAAAAATGTGCAAAACAAAACGAATCCGTTTCCTATTAGGCCGATCATTAAAAGAATTATGCGTTTGGACATTGTCCAAGAGAATATAGCTAGTAAAATACCAATAATTGATAAGGTGCCATAAATGGTTATATCAAAATAAATATCAGCATCTGGACCTCTCGTTATAAAGAAAATAAGGATACTAATTATGGCTGGCAATATGGATGAAATACCTAATATAATTCCTACTTCTCTTTTGTCCATGCTATTACCTCCCCCTGACTTATATCTCTTTTTTCCTCTAAAATTATCCTGCTTTTAGGTTCAGTTTAATCCTTAACAACCTTGGATGCATTATAAATAAGAGTTACTTTTCTTAACAATATAGCCGATTGTCCATAAGCATAGCGTAACAAGGTCTTTATAAATATTAGTACCTAATACCGTTCAAGAAATTAGCGTCAAGTTATAACTAGATTTTTACGGCATCGTTTCTATTAGTTTCTAAATTAAAATTAAGGGTAAATTTATATATAATGTATTTTAAGGGGGATTTTTGTGGTCAAGCAAATGAATTACGGTAGTGATTATAAATATATACCAGTGACCTCTATTGGTAGTGGTACGGGTATTGGAGTATTACCAGACCTTTTTAGCTATACGACCCAAATCGTAAATATTTATTTGGTTGGTGATCCAAAAACAAGAGATTTTGTATTAGTTGATGCAGGAATGCCTAATTCAGCAAAGGAGATTATCTCAGTTATTGAAAGCTTTTTTGGCAAGAACTGTTATCCCAAGGCAATTATCTTAACCCACGGACATTTTGATCATATTGGAGCTGTTATTGAGTTAGTAAAACGCTGGGACATTCCTGTCTACGCACATGAATTAGAAATGCCTTTCCTAACAGGAGAAATAAGTTATCCAAAACCAGATCCAACTGTAGAGGGCGGGATGGTCGCTAAAATGTCATCCATGTTTCCTAATAAACCTATTAACTTAGGAAAAAATGTAAACCCATTACCTTCTAATGGATCTGTACCTCATATGCCAGAGTTTAAGTGGATTCACACTCCTGGACATACTCCAGGGCATGTTTCTTTGTTCAGAGAAAAAGACAGGGTTTTAATCGCAGGCGATGCTTTTGTTACTGTGAAACAAGAATATCTATATCGAGTGTTAACACAAAAACATGAAATTAGTGGCCCTCCAAGATATTTAACGTCGGATTGGAAATCCGCTAAAGAATCTATCATCAAGTTAGCGGCATTAAACCCAACGATCGCGGTTACTGGACATGGATCACCTATGTACGGTGAATTACTAACAAAGAGTTTAGAAAAGTTGGTTGAAAATTTTGATGAAATTGCCAAACCTGCTTACGGAAGGTATGTATGATAAATTGAAACTTTATCAATGGGGGTATCTTTCATCTCCCCCACTGATGGTTAATCACGTGGATCCTGATTGATTTTTCTAAAAGCTAAGCTCAATGTCTATACATTTTGACAATGTAAAACATGAATGTAAGAGGATAGAGTGCCTCTCTCTATTGATTTTATCTTAACAAACTAATGTCCATTAATTATGAATCTGTTTTCCCCATAAACATTATTCTTTAATTTGTTGGATCTAAAAATTTCCCTTCCTGATAATCACGATAAGCCTGTCTTATTTCTTCTTCTGTATTCATGACAAACGGTCCACGTGCAACTACTGGTTCTCTTAGTGGCTCACCAGCAAAAAGAACAAGGCGTAATTTTTCGTTTGCAGAAACTTGAATTTCACTTCTACTCTCTTCATCTGTGGAACCTAACCACATCGCTTGCCCTTTTTCCGCTTCGACTTTATTTTCACCGAACGTCCCACTTCCTTCTAACACATAAATAAAGCCGTTATAGCTGCCCGGAAGATCTTGAACTATCGAAGATCCACTTTCCAACACCATTTCAACAAATGTAACAGGTGTATAATTCAAGGTATTTGATACGACATCCCCCGACGAACCTGAATATACACGAATGAAAGCACCATCCTCTTCACGAACAGGCATATCTTTTGCATGCATGTTTTGGTAACGCGGATTGACCATTTTATATTTACGAGGAAGATTTACCCATAGTTGAAGAAGATGAACTTTCTCACCATCAGCCGGGGATTCATTGTGAACAACCCCTTTGCCGGCAGTCATAAATTGTAAATCTCCTTTTACGAGCGTTCCCCCATCTCCAGTCGCACTATCATAATGATTGATCGTTCCATCAATAACAAATGTAAGAGTCTCCATTCCACGATGCGGATGTACGTCAAATGCCCCTTTTTCAAATTTATCTTCCATTAATAATAAAAACGGATCATAATTCTTCCAGGCCCCCGGTGGAAGTACAGGACCTGCAGTATGAATCGGACTGATTTTTTGTTCGTTGACCGTCCAAATTTTTTTGATTTCACGGTGTTTCATATTTTCCTTTTTCATGTTAACAGCTCCTTCTTTATTGTTAAGACCATCATAAATGAATAACATTTAATTTGTAAGTACGCACTTAAAAGTGTTATAGTATCAAAAATGATACTACAGGAGGGATCTCATATGGAGAAAAAAGCGGAGGAATGCCGTGTTGGAGATGCACTCAATATTCTTGTGGGTAAGTGGAAACCGATTATACTTCTTCATCTCTTCGAACATGGAACGTTACGCTTTAATGAATTAAAAAGAAAGATGCCAGGGATTACCCAAAAAATGCTCACACAGCAATTACGTGAGTTAGAGGAAGAGGATCTCATTCATCGTGAGGTTTATCCACAAGTACCACCGAAAGTAGAGTATTCGATTACGGAATATGGTCAAAGCATTGAACCTGTTCTTGAAGTCATGCATGAATGGGGTCTGGCACATCTTCTGCATAAACAAAAGTCAAAAAAAGCAACCATAATATAACTTTTAATGAAAAAAGCAATGACTGATAGAGCTTTCTACAGTCATTGCTTTTTCTCATATATAAGGTTCTAAATAGATTTAGATATTCTTCGGAAACCTCTACATTTAATCTACATCACCATTTAGCATTGTTATAATATTATGCTCTCTGCCGTGTAGCAATATAAGTATCTTTTTAGAAACTATGCCACCTTAAAGTGCGTACTTATCAAAACTAACATTATGGGACTATACTAACTACATACATTCCTTCAGAAAAAGACGTTTACAACACCATCACTTTTTCAATTAATCATTACGCATCTGTGTATGTCCGAAGGAATCACTAATGACGTTAGTTCGTTGTTAGGAATATATAAATTAGGAGTGGAAGTTTTGTCTATTTTATCTATTATTCTTCAAGTCTTATTAGCTCTCATTTTTTCGATGACTGGATTTATGTCCGTTTCTGGTAACAAGCAGCAAATTGAACAATTTGAACATCTCAATTTACCGCAATGGTTCCGAATAGTGACGGGTTTGGTACAATTAATAGGTGCAGTTGGTTTAGTGATTGGCATTTGGTATCCAAGTATAGCCGCATTAGCTGGATTATGGTCCGCAATGACTATGCTTGGTGGTTTCGCAACACATATTAAAGCAAAAGATCCAATTAGCAAAGCATTGCCAGCTCTCATTTTAGCAATGATCGCAATCATTATTACATTAATTAATTTATCTGAACTTCTAAGTGTTTTTTAATAGACTTAGCTACAAGTATGGACAAGGGTTCAGGTTCCTTGTCCATACCAAATTATTGAAAATGCTTATCCCAGAACCATGAATAGAAACACCGGGACGGTTCTGATGTTTCATCAATTTCATTGCTTTAAATTAACAAATGCAACGCGAGAACCGTCCCCACGTTTCATTTTCCAAATCGTAGCTATATTTACAGCGGTTCTTTCTACGTTTTCTGCAGCATGTTTAAAAGCGTCTTCTAGTGAAACCACACCAGGAACGATACTGAATATGGCATCAATCCCGTGTTCGTATACAACGTGGCTGTCATTAGACACATTTCCAGCTATCCCTATGACAGGAATTCCATATTTTTTAGCGGTTTTCGCAACCCCAATGGGTGTCTTCCCATAGATGGTTTGGCTGTCAATTTTCCCTTCGCCAGTAATCACCAAATCGGCATTTGCTGTGATTTCAGAAAGACCCGTTGCTTCAACCACAATTTCAACGCCCCGCTTCAACTCAGAAGGAAAGAAAGCCAAAATTCCGCCTCCTAGCCCGCCGGCCGCACCTGCACCAGGAATATCATTTATTTTTTTACCTAAGTCCCGTTCAATAATCGAAGCGTAATGACTCAGATTCTGATCCAGTTGGGCAACCATTTCCGGAGTTGCCCCTTTTTGCGGTCCAAAAATGGCGGAGGCTCCTTTTTCCCCTGTAAGCGGATTATCTACATCACACGCAACCTCAATCTTTACATGAGCTAGACGCGGATCCAAGTTTGATAGATCGATCGAAGCAAGGCGGCCAAGTGCATCTCCGCCTTCTCCAATTTCAATTCCATCCTTATCAAGTAGACGGGCTCCGAGGGCTTTGGCCATTCCTGCACCCCCGTCATTTGTGGCACTTCCGCCAATACCAATAATTAAGTGATTCACCCCGTAATCAAGAGCCGCTGCAATTAATTCACCCGTTCCTATAGTAGTTGTTACAAGGGGATTTCTTTCCCCAACTGGTACATGATGCAAACCGGAAGCCGCAGCCATTTCAATGACGGCCGTTGTTTGATTTCCAAGGATTCCAAAGAAGGCATCTACTGGTTTTCCCAGTGGTCCGGTGACAGATTTCGAAATAATCTCCCCACCCGTCGCATCCACTAACGACTGGACCGTCCCTTCTCCCCCATCAGCCATTGGAACTTTTACATATTGGGCATCTGATATTACCTGTTTAAACCCTCTTTCGATCGATTCCGCCACCTCTAAGGCGGATAAACTTTCTTTGAATGAATCTGGTGCAATTACGATTTTCACTTTTTTCCCTCCCTGTCTATTGGATCTTCCCTTATCCAAATATTTTAAATACGCCATATATTAAGGTAGAAATAACCGCTAATGTTAAACCGACTAATGTTTCATATGGCATTAGTTTTAAACGTTCTTTCATTTCCATGTTGACACTTCCGCCTGTTGCATGGAAAAAGCTTCCGTGAGGTAAGTGATCGAGCACCGTTGCACCTGCATGAATCATCGCGGCTCCAGCAATCGCAGAAACACCCATTTCTAAAATAGTTGAACTGAATACTTGGCTAGCCACAGCTGTTCCTGCTGTAGTTGAAGCTGTTGCCGCGGACATAAAGATCCCTGAAATGGGTGCCAGTACATACGCAGGAAGTCCAAGTGCATCTAATCCATTTATTAATAGATCTTTTAATCCAGAGTTTGCAATAATTCCCGCTAGTGTACCTGTTCCAAGCAACATAACCGCTACGCCAGTCATTTTTCCTAAACCTGAAATCGCATACTCATTTACTTTCTTGCCTCTGCCCATGACGAAAGCTCCCACAATCCCACCGATTGGCAAGGCAATCATTGGATCAATACTAATATCAAACAACGGCCTTAAGGCCAATAAGAAAATCGCTACAAGTGGTGCAACCATCGCAGGCAAAAAAGAAGGCAATGTTCCGCCGTGATCGGTTTGAATTTCTTGTTCTTGAATAGCCGTTCCTTTTTTTACTAGTTTTTTAGCAAGAATATACGTAACGGCCAGTCCGAAAATCGCTGGAATGATTCCCGCAGCCATAATGGATGTTAAAGGAACATTAAACGCATCAGAAGCAGCAATGGCATTCGGGTTTGGGGACATAAGGTTCCCAGCTTTCCCTCCACCGATCATCGCTAATAAAATAGCAAATCTTGAAATTCCAGCTCGTTGCGCAATCGCAAGGGCGATCGGGGCAACCGTAATGACTGCAACATCGACGAAAACACCAACCGCTGTTAAAATCATCGTAGCGATGGCTAAAGCAAGCAACGCTCTCGTTTCACCTAGTTTTTTCACAATGGTTTCAGCAATGGCAGCGGCAGCACCTGACTCGATCAGCACACCCGCTAAAACACCGGCTGCCAAAATTCTCAGCATAGCTGGAATAATGCCTTTAGCCCCTTCCATCATTAAGTTCACTGTATTGGCGATGTCTACCCCGCCAACGAGACCGCCGACCAAAGCACCGGCAATCATTCCATAGGCAGGAGAGACTTTCTTTAAAATTAGAATAATGGCAACAACTAATGCAACAATGGCGCCTAAAGCGCTTACCTGAATTTGTGGATCCATTGATCTGTACCTCCTTTTGTTTGTACATCCATTGTAAGCGTTTCCTGAATGGTTTACATTGTTCATTCCATTAAAAAAAAGGCTAAGGTTCCCCTCGCCTTTTTGTGCATTTGCACAACTATTTAATTTGGTTTTGCAAGATCGATAAATACAGCTCAAGTAATTCTTTCACTTTACGGGGATCCTTATTTGTTAGATCCGTAATCCGGTCCAAACGATATCTGAGGGTGTTTCGGTGAATAAACAGCTTTCCCGCTGTTCTATTCATATCTCCATTTTCCTGGATATAAATCAACAATGTTTCCAAAAGTTCCCCTTTCTTATCATGCTGCTTGATTTGTTCGAAATAAGGACCCATTCCCTCACCAATTCCATATCGATTAGCTTGTGCAAGAAAAACAGGCAGTTTATAATCGCTATAAAAATAAATCATTTTATGTGGATCCAGCTTTTCCCCTACATTTAACGTATAAACAACTTCTCGATAAGACGTTGAAACCCCTTGTAATCCAGGGTGGTAACTTCCAACCGCCATTTTACTATGTACCTGTTGATCATTTTCCAATTCAATGGCCCAATTTTCGATTTGGTTTAAGGATTTGAGATCTTGCCATTCACCGTTTTTTAAATCCACTTTTTTCAATAGAATGATATGATCGGAATGCATCACAAATAAGTCGTCTTTTTCCCGTTTATCTCGAAACCATTGATAGCCTCTTGATTGGTTTTCAGGCTTTAATAAGATCGCCACCCTTGGGATATGTAAGTCCATCCCCAGTCTTTTGACTCTTTCGAAATACATTGAATTTAAATCCTGTGGATCTTGCAGCAACTGCATCGTTAATTCTTCCTTTAATCGTTCATCCCACTGCATTTCCTCAGTGAGGATCGCTTGCTGAAGAATCATTTCTGCGGCCATTTTAACCAATTCTCCATAGTTTCGAATTTCTTCAGGTGGTCCCGTAATCCCAATGACACCCACGACTTGATCCTGATAGTTAATGGGCAAATTAATTCCCGTCTTCACCCCATGAAGTTGTTTGGCGTCGGATTCTCTAATTTCAAAACCGGACTCGGTCGTTATTACCCTAACTGCTCCTTCATGGATGGAATCAATCCTTGTTGAATCCCCTGAACCGATAATCACCCCTTTTTCATTCATCACGTTAATATTTCGATTGATAATTTTCATCGTTCGATCAACCATTTCCTGTGCCAAAGCATGATCTAAAAATCTTATGGGACATCCCTCTCCCTGAATTAAATTTTTTTAAAAAAAATATGCAATTAAACATCATGATAGCCACTTATAATTCCAAAAAGCAATGAAAAACTTCATTGTTAGAAGATCTATACTCAACATAAAAAGAAAGGATGATTCTTTCTTTCCGAATCATCCTTTCTTTTGTTAGAAGAATAAGAAGCCTAGTGAGATGACGATACCGCTTACAATGAGGACCATCACAAGGTACCCCATAATGTCCTTCGCCTTTAGCCCAGCGATTGCCAGTGCTGGAAGGGCCCAGAATGGCTGGATCATGTTCGTCCAGGCGTCCCCCCATGCTACGGCCATCGCGGTTTTTGGAAGGGATGCACCTATTTGTGTGGCTGCCTCCAGCATAATTGGACCTTGAACAGCCCATTGCCCTCCACCAGAAGGAACGAAGAAATTAACAATCCCGGCACTTATAAAGGTAAGCATTGGGAACGTAAAGTCATTTGAAATGGCAATAAACGCGTCAGATATCACCATAGCTAACCCTGAGGTAGTCATCATTCCCATTAATCCAGCGTAGAATGGAAATTGAACGATAATACCGCTCGTTCCTTTGACTGCATTCAACACAGCGTCCAAGAATTGCTTTGGCGTGCCATGAAATAGAATGCCAAGGAATAAAAATAAGAAATTGACAATATCCAAATTTAGCTTAAATCCATTATTGGCAAAATAATAGAACAGGAAAACGAGCCCAAGCAATCCGATTAAAAGAGAAATCAATTTGCTGTTTTCTAGTTTATCGGCAGGTGTCAGGGCTGCCTTTTCAATGGTCGCTGCCTGGATATCATCCTGTAACAGTGCAGGATCAACCGTTATTGTTTGTTCCTTTGATGGCATACTTAAGCGGTTGATAATCGGAATGATTATAATCAACCCTAATACAATCACAATATTATAGGTTGAAAAAATGGTTTCACTTGTTGGTACAACCCCAATGAGATTTTCTGTAAAATGTCCAGGGGTGGCAATGGTCAATGGGACAGATCCTGAAATTCCACCATGCCACACAAGAAACCCTGAGTAAGCGCTTGCAATAAGGAGCCTGTAATCAACATTTTTTACTCTCTTCGCCAATTCCTTTGCAAACAAAGCCCCAATGACAAGCCCGAATCCCCAGTTAATGAGGCTGGCAATCATCGATACAATCGTGACGATGACAATCGCCTGTCCTGGTGTCTTGGCGTATGAAGCAAGAGCTCCTAACCCTTTTTTAAAAATATAGCTGCTTGCCAAGACATGGCCTGTTAATAAGACAAGGACCATCTGCATCGTAAAGGAAAGAAGACCCCAAAATCCATTGCCCCAATGCTGGACCATTTGATAAGGACCATTATCAGTGAAAATTAGGCCTAATCCAAATACAACAAACGTTAAAATGATGACGAATATAAATGGGTCAGGCAAATACCTCTGCATGATGCGGTTAAAAAATGATACCAATACCTTCATAGGTTCCTCTCCTTTTGATATGCTATTGTAACACTATTACATATTTTACAAATATTATGAAAATAACTTCTTTTTTTATATTTTAAAGGTGATATCTATGAAAGGACGTGGGACAAGCACGAGAATATCGAAATCGTTCATGATAAAAAAGAAGGATTCACCTACTTTTTTGTAGATAGCAGCCTTCTTTTTTTGCAGTATATATTGAAAAAAGTATTTCATTTATTCGATCGCTCCCTTTTTAACTTAAATAATTACATTTTAATGTATAACAACGAAAAAACTACCTATACTACAATTAGGGACTTGTAGCTCAATGCTTAGAGCAACCAGCAGTTCAAACGTAAACTGTTGAGTATCTTGTGGGTTGGAATCCCACCAAGTCCCAAACCCATTACAAAGCTCTATCTAATTTTCTTAATAAACAATCCAGTCCAACAAAGCCATTCCCGCAAATCAAAAACAGACCCTTTAATTTAGGGTCTGTTTTCTGCTATTATTAAACTTTTTGAACATTAGTCGCTTGTGGACCACGTGAGCCTTCTTCGATTTCAAACGTGACCTCTTGTCCTTCGTCTAAAGATTTGAAACCTTCACTTTGAATTGCTGAGAAATGTACGAATACGTCATCTCCCTCTTCACGCTCGATGAATCCAAAACCTTTTTCTGCATTAAACCACTTAACTTTACCTTGTTCCATAATTGTTTCCTCCTTACACATTGCACATTGCAATTGATTCTTTATTTTTATACCCTTTTTTCGTGTTCTGAAACATCGGGACGGTTCTCGCGTTTCACTTTCACATCATTTATGAAAATCAGAGCTCGAATCATAAAAATAACTTATGGTTTTTTGAAACATTAGAACCGTCCCGGCGTTTCATAAAGCATTGATCTATAGTTATACTCTCTTTTTGCTCCCTATATTAAAAATAATTTTTGACGGTTTTCCACTATACTAAGACTGAATGTAAGCTCCTGATTTAACTTCTTTTTTTATTTGTATTGAAGGTCGTAAGCATCCCATTCAATTCTGGTTCTGTTAAGTGCGCCAAATAGCTGCACTTACCATAAATTCCGAAAATACACCTCATAATGAGTTAGTAAGTATATTCGAGAACCACACTGCCAAAAATCTAATATAGTTTGATCTGTTCCAGTTATTTTGGTGTCTGGTTTTACACGTAACTTATTTTTCATATCAAACCACTTCCTTTCAGAAATAGCTTACACATGTTTTATCTTCCCTTTAATACAGGAATGATTTCGCGTGCATTGTCTTAAACTTTTAATGCACAGAAAAAACTTATCTATAAAAAAGACCAAGTGGAACAGAAATATATGCCCCTAAAGTACAGGTAAAATCAGGTGTAAGGTTGGGTACCTTCACGAACATCCTTTGTACTTGCGCTTATAGTCTTCTCCTATAACCTAACACACCTTACCCCTGTAGTCCTCCCGAATTACTTGATGCTCAAAATGGTACCTTTTGAGTCCTTTCACAAGGAGAAGGAATAGCCATCTCTCTGGCCATTGTCTTATCGGCCACCTTCCAATTTTAAATCCTCTACCTGAACGGATCCAAGTACTATTCACCTTCTCAGTAGATAATTCTATTCTTAAAATAGAGGGGAGTTTGATTGTTTATTCCTTCTAGAAATGATGATTTTGACAAAATATTTGTATACCTAAAACAATGAAAGCCCTACCTCTCTTTCATCCTTACGGCTCCTAGACCGCGCCAGTGTGAATCAGGATTGCAAAAGCAAAAGTCAAGTGACTATTTTATAAGTAATTGTTAAAGCCTCAAACGTACGTAAAAAGAATTTAAGAAATATAAATGGATGGAGATTGTAGAAATAACTAAAGAGGTTTATGCTCCACAAGTGAGTTGAAGAAGTTGATTGCCTTTGAAATGATATATTTTTTATAATCATCATTTCTTCCAAAAAATTCAGGATATTTTTGAGAGAGCGTCATACATTACCTATCATTAATCTTAACAGAAACTATTTATTTGATTCTCAGTGATCCCTTCAACTAATTTCAGTTCACTAATCAAAAATTCATGTGCGTTATCTAACATTTTCTTTTCGCTTGTATTAAGTGCTTTCTCTTTCTTCATACGCATTAAATCACGTACAACTTCAGCACCTTCTAGTATTTTACCCGTTTTTATTTTGTCCATGTTCACTTTATACCTTTGTTTCCACGGCAGTAATCGATCTGATTCCCCATGCTGAAAAATGTGTATGATGTTTTTTATTGCCTTTATGTCCGTAACAGGGCGTATATTTAAACTCAATATCTTACCCGTAGGAATCATGACTTGCATATTACTGATTAACATTTTTATGACATAATACTGTTGTTTCGTCCCTGAGATTTCCTTTTCTTCTATGGATTTAATAATACCTACTCCGTGCACTGGATAAACAATGTTATCGCCAATTTGAAACAAATAATCCACCTCCATATATGGTAACCTTCTTAACCTTAACATATATATTATTTTTAATCAAATTTATAATAATAACATAATCTAGCTTTTAATGTCAACTACTTTTTCTTTAATAATTAGAAAAAGTTAGAACATCGGGAATCGTGTCGAAAAACAAATAAAGGGCGATTCATTTTCAATCTTTAACCCGTACACAACATCTCTAACTGGGCAAGGAACCTTTCCCCATTCTTTCATTTTATTACTGTATTAAAAAACTCCTTCCCCATCGAGAAAGAGTTTTAGTTGCATGTTATGATGGAAGTTTCTCGAACATCAGCCTAGGGGATGATTTGAATGAATCTATTTTCAGTAGAGTGTAAACCTATCCGGTTCGTAACTTCAGTTTATCTATAAAGATTGAAAAATAGTTTTTAACCGTTCTCATTCCTTTTTTATGATGCTTAGCGGTTTTATGATGAATGAGAGGGTCGAGCGAATCATCATCGATTAATTCGGGCGAATAGATTTTCTCTCCATTCATAATTTTTCGAATACAGTAAACGAGCTCTTTACTTGGGCTGTCTTTTAATAAAAAACCTCTTACCCCTGCTTTAATCGCACGTTCAAAATAACCCTTTCTTGGAAAAGTGGTTAAGATAATGACCTTGCATTCTGTCGTCATTAAAGCCTGTGCAGCATCAAGTCCGTTCATTTCAGGCATTTCGATATCCATTAAACAAACATCAGGCTGAAATTCATGTACGAGTTCTAGGGCTTCTTTTCCATTACTTGCTTGCCCCACCACTTTCATATCCTCTTCCAAATTAAGAAGGGAACCGATGACCCCTAAGAGCATCTCTTGATCTTCAGCAATGACAATGGTAATCATACACATTCTCTCCTTTTTTGGAAGCTGTTCCATATAGAAACTCCCCATACATAACGGGGAGTCACATAAATGGGAATATTACGATTCGGTTTTTACCTTTACCGACACTCTTTTTTTCGCTATTGCTTTAACCTCTCTAAAACTCACGAAATTCTTACTTTTCTCGTCCCATAGGCGGAAGCGAAGCGACTTTAAGCTTGTCGCAAGTGTAATCGTTGGCACGTTTTGTAAAGGTGGTGTCGTGTTGTGTGCTTCTTCTAATTTATAATTGGGAACTCTTGGACTTAAATGATGAACATGGTGAAAGCCAATATTGCCTGTTATGAATTGGAATACCTTTGGAAGCTTATAGAAAGAACTTCCTTCTACAGCTGCTTTCACATACTCCCACTCTTGATCTTCTTCGAAATAAGAATCCTCAAACGTATGCTGTACATAAAACAACCAAATGCCTGCTGAACCGGCTATCATGAAAATCGACCCGTGGATAAGAAGAAATGCCTGCCAGCCGATTGCCCAACAAAGCAATGCGCTCAAAGCAACAATTAGAACATTTGTCAAATACGTGTTCATACGTTCCTTCTTTTTAGCCCCTTTACGGTTAAATCGATTGTTAAGTCCAAATTGATAAATCGGCCCTAACCCAAACATCACTACTGGATTACGGTAAAAACGGTAGGCTAACCGAAGTTTCAGAGGTGCTGCTTTATATTCATCTACAGTAAGCGTCCAAATATCACCCGTGCCACGCTTATCTAAGTTCCCGCTTGTTGCGTGATGAATCGCATGCTCATTTCCCCAGCGATCAAAAGGAAATGAAGTTAAGACGCCCATCGCGGTTCCAACAGCTCGGTTGGCACGTCGGCTTTTGAAAAATGAATTGTGCGTGCAATCATGAAAAATAATAAAAATTCTAACCAAGAATCCAGCAGCCATTACAATAGGTACTAACGCTAACCAATAGGAAACGGAGAGGCTTATATAAGCCAAGAACCATAATGTTATAAAAGGCACAACGGTGTTGATGATCTGCCATATGCTTTCTTTTGACGTTGACTTTTCAAACGGAGCCACTTGTTTTTTCAAACTTTTTGTATTTTGTAAGGTCATATTTTGAATTCCCTTCCCTGTTTTATCGTAATTCCAATAATAAAGGAAAAAAACCTAACATGTTAGTAGCAAGCGTCATATCCGCGGTGTGACAAATGTCACATACAAGCTGGGATGCAGGGACAGGTTCCTTGTGTCCCAAGGGAAATAATGCATCCGGTTTTTTAATTTTTTCCTGAACCGCATTAAATCTGAATCCAAACGCAAAGGCTGTTAGGGACAGTAAGCCCGTCCATATGTCCATGAACATTTAAAACCACTGAAAAGTTGACTATTTCAGTGGTCTCGAATCCCCCTATGTAACCGTGTTTTCTTATTCATCTTTCATTTCTTCTAACTCATCGATAAGCTGCTTTGTCCGCTTCGCATTTCCCTGTGCAAAATTCTCAAGGCGTTCTTTTAACTCATCATCATCTTGGACTCTCTCAGCACTTATAAGATAGGTACGCATTAATTCCTCCTCCGTTTCAATGGAATCTTTTAGAACGTCTTCAAGGTCATCTTTTTCATCATTCATAACAATCCCTCCTCATATAAGGTCTTCTATATCGTTTGCAAATTTATTTCCAAATATCCCATTATCCTCTAACAATCTATCTTGAGGCAGGGATCTTACTACCGGGTAAGACGGGAAAAATTCTTCATAAACAATAATAGAACAGACAAAAGGTTACTGTTAATGAACACGAATATACGCGTGGACGGTTCTCGCGTTTCTTTTTTACATAAATATAATGTAGGTTACCATGGATATCAGAGCTCGAATCATAAAAAAACTAATAAAAAACTTCAGTTTTTATGGTCTTTTTGAAACACCAGAACCGTCCCGATGTTTCCCCGTACCATTAAACCACGTCGAACTGGGACGCGGTGTCTGATCCCCAACGTCCCTACCCTTACATATTACTTATAAAATACTTTATCTATATTATATTTTGCGTGTTGTGTATTAATAATGTACGTTTCGTAAATTTCTCTATCCATTGGATCTTCAACAATTAAGACCGCAATTTTGTAAACCTCATCTCGATGCAACTTAATTGGGGAAACATTATCTTCAAAGTGTTTCTTTATTCTAGGACGTAATTTACGGGCTTTGCCCACAAACAACATTTCACCCTCCACGTTGTAAAACAAAATGATCCCACCTTTATCACGAGGAATTCGATGGTAATCTGTAAAGCCATATTCGCTGCTAATCACAGCCTCTACTTTTTCTCCTAATTCCCTTTTTTTCGTAATGACAACATCAGGATTCGGTATTTCAATTTTTATCAAGCTCTTCACACCCTATTTTATAATTGCTCTTTAAGCATACTAGCCTTACCAAAAATACATTAGATTGCCTTTATTTTCAAGTCATTATTCGTTTCTGTTACGCCCCGAGGGACAAGTTACAGCGACTTGCCGAATATAAAGACGGACAATCCCGCTTTCCACCTCATTCAACAAGGTTGTTTCAAATTTAATAAATGACATGAAATAAGCGATTTGGAAATTCGCCCAAATCGCTTCAAATCAAATGATATCATCACTCGAAATTCAAAATGACTTTTATTTCTAGTGGAGACATGTTAGATAAAAAAAATGTCTGGTTAACAGACATCTTTTCAATACGTTAATTACTTGAGTAAGAAGATTCAAGCTCCTTACGTTTCTCATAATCCTCTACTGTCATCAGTTCCAAATCAGAATCTGGGGTCATACAACAAGCTAATGCATAACCTTCTGCCAACTCTTCATCAGACAAAGCATCATGTGAACGAATTAATTCCTGATTATACTCACCACTTAGCACCTTCACTTTACACACCCCACAACCGCCTCGAACACATCCAGTAGGAATGGGAATAAAGAGGTCGCGTGCTGCTTTTAAAGGTGTTGCAGTAGTTGGACAAGTATAATCAAATTGCTGTCCTCTTGCTTTAAGTTTTATCTTATACATCCGACCTCTCCTCTCTTCTACATTTTATTTTATCTAACTCAGACAATTCTATTTTTCAACTTAAGTTAATGCAACGTTGAACGATTCCGTTAATTCTCTAGCATGGTAGAAAATCCCTTGACCAATTTTCGACGCATCCCATGTAATCGTTGGCATATCTGGGAAAGCCATATATCCGCCTGCAAACGCCTCATTACGATTTCCAGAAGGATCCCAGAAATAAACCGTTTGTCCTCTTGTAATCCCGTGTCGTGTCGGAGTAATCTCAATCGGCACTTCATGCATGGATAATAAATCCGCTGCTCTAAATACATCTTGTAGAGAATCAACATGGAATCCGGCATGATGAAGTTTTGCATCAGGTCCTTTTACGAAAGCAATATCATGTGCCTTATTTGACGAAAATAGGAAACTACCAATTAATTCTTCATTTTCTTCAACGACCACTCTCTCGCTCTGTCTAAAGTTTAGTGCTTCAACAAAGAATCTTGTAACCGTATTCAAATCATCACCTGTCAATAATAAATGATCCAAGCGGTGCGGTGCGATTCCTTTTGTATTTAACGGCCATGGATGAGGATTTCTAGTGCCTACTGCTGTACCTAATACATCGATTTCATAATACAGTTCACAAGCATGTCCAGTTGGTAAAATAAAACGTACGGCTTCTCCTTCAGCTAATCTCGTTCCCTTAGATACACGAGATGTGGTGCATCCAAATTCTTCCACTTTCTTTTCGTAATAGGCTAAGTCGTCTGCATTTTCTACTTTAAATGCCATATGCGCAAGTCCTGCCGTATTTGATTTTGTAATAATGACACTATGGTGATCATATTCATCCCAAGCTTTGAAGAAAACGCTGTCTCCTACACGTCCTGTTTCTACTAAACCAATTACGTTTGTATAATAGTCAACAGACCTTTCTAAATCTAATACTTTTAATTCTACACGTCCCATTCTTAAAATTCTTGCCATGATTTTTCCTCCTTATAAATGAATAGATTAGTATACTTTGGATAAATTAATTTTGATTTTTCTGGAAATTTAACTTAAATTCGAGAGTTTCTTAAGAAAATCTTTTTGTATAATCTTGATATTAGGTTATCAGATGAGTCGTTATTCCAATTTTAGGAAAGCGTTTCCAATGATTATACTAACAGATGATTTTTAATTTGTCTATATGTTTTCTGAATATTTTATTATTTTAAAATAAATAATATAATCTATCAGAGGAGCTAAAAATATGAAAACAACTAAAATAAATAGAAAAAAAATCTTTGAAGTTAATGCTGAACATATTAAACAACAAATTATAGATGGTGAAACATGGGGACGGTTCTCGCGTTTCATTTTAATTTGCCGGACATCGTTCACAGGCACCAAATCTTGGTTTAAATCATCCTATCCGTTTCAAAATAGACAGATTTAAAATTTTTACACTAGTGTCTGTTTCGGTATTTATAATCCTCCTTCTTAGCTTAATCCCCTATTAGTTTGGAACATAAAAGCTGCTCGCAAAGTGATTGCGGCAGCTTTCTATATTTTAAAGAACGATTCGTATTTATTTTTCATAAGAAATGACACGTGGAAATGAAGTTTCATTTAATCGATTTAAATAAATTTCTGCCTTCTCATCCATTGAGTCGCTATCCACTTTTCTCCTTTAACCACAGGAGTTCCTGCGTGTAGTGTTAATTCGTTTACTAGTGCATCATGATAAAAATATTCAAAGTAAACGGCCATGCCCTTTTGCGGATAAACCGTTAAATTTAGTTTCGGGAAAAAGGTAGTACCTCCCTCATCCACATCATTCAAGTATAATACAAGCGTGCTGATTCGATTGTTCTTCGCCGCTTTGCTTGTAGAAGCAAAATAATCTACATGTTCTTTGTACTCTTGACCAGGTTTGTAGTTCAGAATATGAAGTCCCTCTCCATGTTCTTTAGGAATGCCCATAATGGCCGAAACTCTTTTTTCTACCCTCTCGAGAATAGGATTATTGACGTCTGTTAAAAATGCACCGCTACTTGTTCGTATATCACTGACCTCTTTTGTACTTCCGATTTTTGAACGCTGAAGGCAGTCTATTGACAACTGAATAAGCGATTCACATTCCTCATCGTCAAGTACAGATCCTAAAACAACAACTAACGGCTCTTCGTATCTAGCAATGATATTAATTTCTCTGTCCTCTGTTTTAATTTTATTCCCATTATGGCTAAATATCGTTACTTCCCTAACTTGTGCATCTTTAACAACCATCTTCCATTCATCAGCCCCTGTTTCTATAGAAATATTTTTTTATTATTCTACAAAAAGGTTATTAATTCCTTTCGATTTTTTCCTAATCAAAAAATATTTTTTGAAACATCAGAACCGTCCCGGCGTTTCACTAATAACGTAGGATTCAGTAGACATGACTGGATTTAAGGGTATTTTTATTGGTTTGTCTCACATTTAAGATTACAAGTCTATCGGCTTTCCGCCTGTTACTCCATAAATCTGACCGGTAATATAACTTCCTTCATCAGAGGCTAGAAGAACATACACGGGCGCAAGCTCTACTGGCTGTCCTGCACGTCCTAATGGGTAGCTTTGGCCAAACTCAGGAATTTGTCCATCCAGTTTTCCGTTATCCAACTGTAACGGCGTCCAAATTGGCCCTGGTGCGACCCCATTGACACGTACCCCCTTTGAAGCAAAGTACGAGGACAGGGTAACCGTGAAGTTGCTGATCGCACCGTTTGTAGCGGCATAATCGATTAAAGATGTGCTCGGATCGAAAGACTGAACCGATGTAGTAGTGATAATCGCGCTTCCTGGTTCCAGATGTTCTTCGGCCGCTTTTACGGTCTCAAACATGCTGATGATGTTTACTTTGAAGGTGTCATGCACTTGCAACATGCTTAAGTCACTCAAGGATGGCTGTGCAATTTGTTGCGCGGCATTCAATACTAACGTATCCAGTCCTCCAAAAGCTAACACTGTTTGAGTAACAATTTCCGCTGCTGCACCGTCTTCTCGCAAATCATACGGCAGCAACAATGCTTTTCTGCCTTCTTTTTCAATCAATGCTTTAACTTCGTTGGCATCTTCCTCTTCACCAGGGAAAAATTGGATGGCTACATTCGCGCCTTCTCGGGCATAAGCAATGGCGGCGGCACGTCCAATCCCGGAATCGCCACCGGTAATTAAGGCATTGCGTCCCTCCAGACGATTATAGCCTTTATATGATTCTTCTCCACAGTCAGGTTTTGGACTCATTTCATTCTGTAACGCTGGAGTATCCTGTTCTTGATCCGGGAAGTTGTCCGTGTAAAATTTCTTACGTGGGTCAATTAAATGTCGGTTTGGCATCAAAATTCATCTCCTATCTTCATAGATTCTTAGATGTTAAGGATCACAAAAAAAATTAACACCTTGCGTGATTGCACCAACTACACCCTGTTACACTTTTTGCATACCCTGTAATTATTTTCTTTAAACGGCTTCAGATCTATTACCCTCTTCAAACCCACTACTAATCTTGGATTAGCTTCTTAGTAAAAAAAATTTGTAGTTTTTTACACAATGACTAAATTAAAATTGACATTGTTTTTTAGCCAACAATATAGCATTTTACTCTTCCACTAACCCTCAAGCAGCACAAAAAGCGACTACCCTTTTGGCAATCGCACTCGTTTTTTTAAGTAGAATAGTTTACAAACTTTTTTGAAATGCATAATTAAACAAACGTAATTGGGCAGAAAAATAGAATGCACGAAGTATTAAGGTTCTTATTTATAACTTAATGCTTAAATCTTAGATCTCTGAATTGGTAAAAACCAGGGGAAGATAGCCCCTGGTTTTTACTAGAATTCGTTTTTTTCAGATGCGTTCAGATTCAGACTATGGGGTGGTGATATCAGTAAGTCTACAAGTTACTCTAAAGTTGTCCCGAATGTCAATATCGAAAACAAAAGTGAGAGTTTGGCGAATCGTAAGGATGCCAGTATTAGGGTTGAAATTAAATTCAGGACCCGTACAAGCATTGCAATTAACTTCCGTTGTTACTCCGCCGTTATTAACATCGATTCGAAAAACAGCACATACCGTTACCCTTCTTACATTGTTCAAGCAAGGCAATGTAATTACCCCCTTTCTTTTTTATAGTGATATATTATGTAAAATGAGATTCGTAGCACCGGCTACTGACCCAATTAGATAAAATGTGTGTCTGTCCACTTAAAATAAGTGTCTGTTTGTAACTTTTACACATAAATAGAATTAATTAATACAGATAAAGGCGAATAAACTTTTTTATAAAATAAGCATTCAAATTTCCGATAAAAAATCTTGAGTGTATGTTATAAAGTGCTGTAAGAAGCCCTGCTCGATTGAGAGGGCTTTTTATGAATTAACATTTGATTACCTTTAAAAGGGAACATTTTGCGAAATAATTTATGTATGTGATCCATATCCCTAATTAAAGCACCCGTTCGTGATATAAGGTTAGCCAGATTTTTTCTGGCTGACCTTTTTACATATGGTCATATGTTTACGGTAATCGGGTCGAACGTCGCATCCGTGGGACTTGATTCCATCAGCTAAACTGTTTAGCTCCTACTTGTATGAACATGATCCAGGCTGGTCGGGACCTTGTGATCCCGTTTAACAAACAACCTATGACATTACAAGAAGCCTTAGGGGATACCGACTAATTTAATATTCTAGGAGGAGATAGATTATGAATCCAGACATTGCTCTGGATGTTTCAAAAGGGGAAAGTCAGATTCAAGCCTTTTTAGATAAAGGTAAGCCTTATCAAAAAAGCTGCACTAAGCGTGACCTTAAAGGGTTAGGGAATTTACTAGAATTCCTACAAGAAGTTGAAAAATCGGCTAATGGCAGCCAATCTACGGTTGTATTGGAATCAACTGATCACTATCATTATCGAGTTATTCAATTTTGGGGGAGCCAAACATCTGAGGCGGTATTAAATACACGTGAAATCGAATGATCAATCACGTTAGCTAAAGCTAACCGAAAAATTCATCCCATATCTAAAGACGGGCCAAAGGGTCCTGCATGGGCTTTCTTTTTGGATAATCTGTCATATCTAAAAAGGATGTATGGAAACGATCCTAAATAAAAATCCCCCCTACTCTTTAGGGGGATTAACCATTTGGGGTTGATTCATGAAACTTATGATTGTTTCAAGAAATCTATCTCAATTTCATTTCTCCGTGGCTCACGTTTAAACAGATATTCACCATTACGAATGGATGCAAGCACTTCTGCACGCTCACGAATGGCTTCATATGCATCTTTTGCATCTAAAACGATAAAGTTGGCTGGCTTTCCGGCTTCGATGCCATACTCATCGTTAACTCTCATAATGTTTGCGCCGTTGTATGTAATTAAGTCGAACGCCTTGTTGATTTCATCAATATGTGTATAATGTGCTAAATGAATCCCATTGTCTAAAATGTTCATCATATTTCCATTACCTAAGGGATACCAGTAATCTGCAATCGAATCCTGGGCAAAAGCGACATTATTTCCATTATTCAACAACTCTTTTACCCGTGTTAAGCCCCGGCGTTTCGGATAAGTATCGCCCCGTCCTTGTAAGTGGGCGTTTTCAGTTGGGCAAGAAATAAAGTTAATTTGTGACTCTTTAAATAAACCTAGCATTTTATTTGCATAACTGTTTTCTACCGAACCAAAACTGCATGTATGGCTTGCTGTTGTGTATGGACCATAGTCTTTTTCCATTACAAGCGCATTTAACACTTCTAAAAATCGACTATTTGGATCATCGTTCTCATCACAATGAATATCAATCATGACGTTAAAATTTATTGCCATATCTACAATCCGTTTTAATGACTCAACCCCATGTTCATATGAAATTTCAAAGTGAGGAATTCCACCAGCTACGTCAGCACCCATTTTAAGTGCCTCTTCCATTAACTGTTCGGCACCTCTATATCTAAAGAATCCCTCTTGAGGGAATGCTACAAGTTGTAATGTAACAATATCTTTCAATTCTTCACGCAACTTAATTAAAGCCTTCATCCCTGTTAGATTAGGATCCGTAATATCTACATGTGTGCGAATAAATTGAACCCCATGGCTCATTTCTTTTTGAATTCCTTTAATCGCACGTTCACGTACTGTTTCTTCAGTCAATGATTTTTTATTATCACTCCAACGCTGGATCCCTTCAAATAACGTTCCTGAAACATTTGCATTTCCTTCGCCTAGCCCTGAAAAGATGTAATCTAAGTGTAAATGAGGGTCAACATAAGGCGGCAACACCAAATTGCCTTTCAAATCAATCACTTCATCTGCGTCGAATAAATCATTACCTATTGCTTTAAATTGACCGTTTTCCACTAATAATTCATGAGATTCTGGATCTCCGTATATATTCGCATTAATAAACTTTTTCATATATACTTCACTCCTTTCCATCATCTTAATAAATGCATTTATATATTGCAAACGTTCGCCATCATAGAAATGACTACAGTTTCCTTTCCTCCCCATTCTGAAATATCTCAAATATTTTTAATAGTGTATTAATGTTGGAATATTTCAATAATTTACGTAATTTTAATATCTATATCGCATTCTTTCGGTTATACTGAGAGGAGGGGGTTAATGTCTATACTATAGGAGGAATTGTAATAGATAATGAGAATAAGTCATCAGTATTTCACTTATATGAAAACCTAACGAACAAGAATAAAATGCATTTAGTCATAAAAGATACGATTGCTTTAAATAAAGAAATAATAGCTACAAATAAAGACATAATAGAAACAAACAAAGGAATAATTGAGCAAAATAGTAAACTTATACGATAATATTAAATCCTTCAACCTCTAAATTTTGTGAGAAAACGAGGAACAGAATAAGCATTTTCTTCAACTATAAGGTGCTTTAGTTGAAAGAAGCCAAATTAAAATGTTCGGTTCCTACGTTGTGTAAATCCGCCTTTTCTTCCCTTAAGTCAATGAAAAAATGGCAGTTCTGAATTTTCATCAGCCCAAGCAAACGTTCCAGTTCCCTTAACGTCCCATTTGCATTCATGATTAAACGCTCAGCATGTTTAATTATGTGTTATAGAAATAAATGAAAATGAAAAAACCTCTTTTCTCTCAAGATTAAAGGTTTAATGAGGCGCACTTTTTTAGTGAGCCTTTTTGTATGACGAGAAATCATATAATCGCTCTATCTCGAGGTTGGCTTAAAACGCCTCCACTTAAAAAATATTTATTTATTAAGTTTTATTTTGGAAAATTCAGGGAATGTACAGGTCAGTCACATTAAACCTTTGATGTGAATCAAATAGGAATGGAGTGATATTTATGGAAAAACAGTTAGATGCGCAGAAGATTGAAAATCAAGTTAATAAAAACGAAGAAGTCTTATCAAGCTTTGATGAGTTCAAAGAATATCTTAGTGGAAAAGTGAATTTAGGAGAAAATCTAGGGATGGACGAAGAGCAGCTAGCCAAGTCGGCTCAAAAAGTAGCCGATTACCTTGCGGATAAGGTGCCGCCTAAAAATTCAGAGGAGCGTTTATTACAGGAACTTTGGAAAGTCGGGACTGAGGAAGAGCAGCATAAACTGGCTCATATGCTTGTCCGTTTAGTGAAGCAATCCTAGTTAACAAGGATAGACGGACAAAATAGGATATACAAGTAAATCATAGGGTTCCCCCTAGCAATACCCACTTCCTTTGAAACAACAAGAGCCTTTCATTTCCTATAATGGACGGCTCTTGTTGTATTGCAGTTAGCGTACTATTTGGATTTATTGCGTTAACCCGCAACTTTCCTTCATTTAAAAAACAAAATCCCTTGTTTAAGGAATGCTACCCGCTCGTTCAATAAGCAATTTCCTTACCTAGATGCATTTGCTTCATTTTCTACATATTTTTGCTTTGCTGAAGAAGTTTAGATTCTTCTGTGCGCTCCCATGCTTCTACTGTTTCATAGGCTCTTTCAGGAGAATATCCTTTCCCTACTAGTACACCCATTAGAATAAATTCTTGAAGAATGTGTAAGGCGTTAATTCCTCTTCTAGCATCCTCCAATCCTTCATTTAACGAAAATTCCGTATACTGTTCCACTCGTCTGGAGTTCTACCAAATACTTGTTTTCCACTGCCTTGGTTATTCCCTTCTTCCGCAGCCATTGCGTCCGCTTTTGTTACATGAACAGGTTGCGGTGGAGCATATAATCAAGATAAATGCCTCTACTCTCCATTAGACACACAAAGCCACAGCAACTTGTTAACAATTGCCTAAGTTAATGAACTTTTGGGTAATATACTGTTAAGTTCTCATTGAGGATAGCCTGAAAATAATTTGGAGGAATAGAACATGAAACAGTTTACAGAAGAAGAAAAGATAAAGATTTTATCGGATATTATCGCGATGAAATCTGTGAATGAAAACGAAATCGAAGTAGCCAATTACTTGAAAGATTTATTTTCCCAATATGGCATTGATTCTAAAATTGTTCCCGTTACAGACACTCGCGTTAACTTAGTAGCTGAAATTGGAAGCGGAAGTCCAGTCATAGGCATTTCTGGACATATGGATGTCGTGTCTCCTGGTAATGAAAGTGAGTGGACTTCAGATCCGTTCACTATGACAGAAAGAGACGGAAAATTATACGGACGTGGCACCAATGACATGAAAGCAGGCTTAATCAACCTTGCTTTAGTGATGATCGAACTCAAAGAAAATAATGAACTAACAAAGGGTACGGTCCGTTTTATGGCAACGACTGGAGAAGAAGTCGGCGGCGCAGGTTCTAAAAAATTATACGAGGAAGGCTATATGGAGGATGTTGATTATCTATGGGTAGCCGAACCTTCTCATGACACAATCATTTACTCGCACAAAGGATCACTTAACCTGCGTGTAACGTCCATTGGTGAAGCAGCGCACAGTTCAATGCCTGACCAAGGGTATAACGCCATTAATCCATTGATGAAATATTTATTAGAAATGGACGAAAAATTGAATGGCGATGAGCGTAAAAATGAAGTTCTCGGTAAATTGGTGATGAGTACGACGATTTTTAATGCAGGAAACCAAGTCAACTCCGTTCCAGAAAAGGCAGAAGCCCAAATCAACGTGCGGACGATTTCAGAATTTGATAACGATGAAGTGATTGAATTATTCAACACAACCGCTGACAAATACAATAAAGAAGAAGGCTCTAAAATCAATGTTGAAGTGACCATGTCATTACCAAGTGTTTTCACTACAGGACAGTCTGATATGGTTGACCTTACGAAAGAACTCGGCAAAAAACATCTAGGTTTAGAGATTTCTGTTAAAGGTTCGCCAGGGGTAACGGACGCATCCAACTTATTACGAGGAAAAGATGAAAACTTCCCATTCATGATGTTCGGCCCAGGCGAAACAAAAATGGCCCACAAAACAGACGAATACGTCTACAAAAAATACTACTTCGCATTCTTCGACATCTATAAAGAACTAATCTTAGGTTTAACAAAATGATACATGGGGACGGTTCTGGTGTTTCACTCTTGTTGAAATCGACAAATAAAACACTGGCAGTACGAAATAACTACTCCGACTTTTAACAAACCTTGAACCTTAGCTAAAACAAATAGGTAGACTCAATGGTTAATAAATTATCTATTTATGTTAAATCTACAATTGAAGGGGTACACACTCAAATGAAACACGGAGATATTTTTAATATGCTCCGTGTTTCCCCTTTAGTGCCCCTACCTGCTGTAATGTGTCGGGTAAAGACTTTGCATCTGGTTACGGACAGGGAAATTTAGGTTTTAATGTTTAGATGAAATGAAACGCGAGAACCGTCCCGCCGTTTCACAAAGGAGCAATGTTTGATGGATACCGTTCTCTATAT
The DNA here is from genome assembly GCF_036670015.1 of Niallia sp. XMNu-256. Taxonomy (NCBI): domain Bacteria; kingdom Bacillati; phylum Bacillota; class Bacilli; order Caryophanales; family Bacillaceae; genus Niallia; species Niallia sp. XMNu-256. The sequence continues at coordinate 1,457,334 of NZ_CP137636.1, read as the reverse complement.
GATCCTTGCTAGCGCTTATCTTATTCTTTTCATCATGGGAATCCTTATGGCGAAGAAGTTTCGGTGGATGGATATTGGAAATGTTTTGCTGCTTGTCATTCTCGCTTTATTTTATGATAACGGCATTCTTGCATTCGGAAAATATATAGGAGAAGGAGGTGTCCTCAAAGGGTTAAACGAGGCACGTTACTGGTTGCATGCACTTATCACTCCATTACTAATCTTATTTGCTTGGAAAACGTTAGTGAATGCCAATCTACAATGGGCAAAGAAAAAAATCATCCAATGGCTTGTCGTCATTTATATGCTTAGCTTGATGATCATTGAACTTGTTACAGTAGTATGGGACATTTCCTTAAAACCAACGTGGGACTACGGTGTCTTAAGCTATGAAAAAACAGCGGACGGCTCTCCCCTCATGATCATGGGTGTTTCCGCCTCGTTACTCATCACGTCCTTGATATTGTGGTGGAAGCAAAAGTGGCCATGGTACTTCTTAGGAATCTTGTTCATGGGAATCACCCCCCTTACCCATTTTTTCATAAAAACAAATGCCATACATAATCTAGGAGAACTCGGCCTAATGACAGCCCTCCTTGCGACAAAGGCTTATCAGGATCGAGTAATACATGAAAAGTAAAGCCATGGAGTTGGTTCCGACTTTAAACTCTTTTTACGTTATCCAGGCTACATCATCATTCTATTTCCCAATAAACAATGCAGGGTCAAGAGGACAGGCATCCTGTCCCATGACATTTCTATAAAAAATTGATTGAAACTAACATAATTTTTTTATTATAACCTCTAATTTTGAAATAGGTTTGTTATTCTATAAAATAGCGGATTTTGGATTGGATGAAGGCTCGCTTACATTTTGTGTGTAAGTGTCCTCTGTATCTTCCCATAGTTTTTCCGCAAATACACTTGGTTTTTTCATATATCCGGCAACGATCATTATGATAAAGCTTAGAATTAAGCCATAAACACCCGGCTGCCAACCCCAACTATCAATGAAGTTAGGATTAAAGAAGCGAAGGAACATAGATAATGCCGTACCTGCAATCAAGCCTATTATGGCTCCTTCTTTATTGGCCCGTTTCCAAAACAAGCCTAAAATAACAACAGGAAATAGCAAGGTTATTCCATCATAAGTAAATAACGCAAGAAAAACCATTAATCCTAAATCAGCGGTACCGAAAAGTAAAGAAATAAGCGAAATAAAAACCACGGATATCCTTGCTATATTTACCGCTTTTTTATCTGAAATATTCCTTTTTATCACTTGTGCTATATCTCTTGAAACAGTTGTACTAATTGCCTGTAGGATCCCACTAACGGTTCCAACACTACTTGCCATAATAACTACACCTAGAATTCCGAGTGCTATCGGACCGGATTCACTGGCTATCCATAAAAAAGCACCTTGCACATCAGCAAGAGTTTCATCGTATGAATGAATAAATATAGCAGTAAAGACAAAAATAGAAAAGAAAATTACGTATATAATGGGTGCGAGCAAAGCAGAAATCTTTATTGTCCGTATGCTATCACTTGCAAACAACTTATTGTATGCCCATGGCCACAAAAATCCACCTATGCCACTTAAAATCACAATAGATGTCCAATATGGAGTTGGTGGGTTCCAACCGGGACCGGGATATGTAAGCATCTCAGGATACTCATTAACGACCATTTCAAATCCTGACGCAAAGCCACCAAAATATTTATATACAAAGTAAATCATCAGGGCAGTGCCGCCAAATATTAGTATTAAACCCTGAAAAACATTCGCTGTTATTACAGACCTCATACCTCCTAGCGAAACAAATACAGCAACCACAATTATTCCTATGACCATACCCCAAAACTGACTAATCAGACCACCGGTAGCATATGCAAAAACATATCCCTGAGTTACAATTTCAACGATTAACCAAGGAATCGTAAATACTATACCCCAAATCCCAGTTAGCATTCGTACAGTCTTACTTTGATACCTAAATCCTAATAATTCAGATTGAGTTTTAATTCCATACTTGGCACCCCATATATATGTTTTTGGAGCTAAATAATACATGACAATCATGGTTATGATTGCGTAAGCTGCACAATATAAAGCGGTATATCCATAAGTGATAGCCATGCCCGCCCAAGCCGTATACATTGCTCCAACAATCCATGTTGCTAAAACGGAAAAGGTTAAAGCAAAAAAACCAAAAGACCTGTTTGCTGTTGCATAATCTTCAAAAGAACGAACACCTAAATTTTTCCGTATGATGAATAGCATCACTGCAAAGAAAAGAAAAATCATTAATAACGGAATAATGTTCAACGTTTTTCACCACCAGTCATGTTTCTACTATCTATCGGCGTCACTTCAATATCTAGTTCACCTAATTTACTCTCAATAAAAAATTGTATGCATAACCCAGTACCTAAAAGAGCAATACATAAAAAAAGATAAAAAATTGCAAACGGTAATCCGAGTATCCACGGCTCAATTTTATTAGCCCAATCAAATACTCCTGGGAACGTCATGCAAATCGTTATTAAAGAGTAGTAAATTAAAAATATAATATTCTTTCTCTTCCTTATCATATTGTGCATGTAAATAATCCTCCGAGATAATCATATACTTACGATAATAGATTTATTTAAGAGGGGGTTAATCCCCCCCTCTTTTCATCTATACCCTTAATAAACCGCCTATTCTATTCTCTATTACATTCTTATACTTCTAATTTCGAGTGAATCTTACGATATTGAGCTCCAGTATGATCGTCTGGTAAACGGTCATATCCAAACAGATTGTTACGGAAAGTACCTTCTTCGTACTCTTTTCTAACGAGGCCACGCTCTTGCAGAATAGGAACGACGCCATCCACAAATTCTTCAAAGGTTCCTGGTGTGACTGCATAAGAAATATTAAACCCATCAATCCCCACTTCATCGATCCACTTTTCCATTGTATCTGCGACTTTTTCTGGCGTACCTACTTCAACATGACCGACAGAACCAATCCCTACAAAATTTGCTAATTCTCTTACTGTCCATTGTTTATTCGGATCAACTTTTGTAAAGTTTTCAACGACAGACCTCATTGCATCACTATCTACATATTCAATTTTGTCATCTGGGTCATATGCTGAAAAATCAATACCAGTCCAGCCACCTAACAGTGCCATGGCACCTTCGTAACTTATATGTTTTTGGTAGTCCTCATATTTTTCTTCCGCTTCTTTCTGTGTACGACCTAATATCGGTGTAAGTGATGAAAGGATTTTAATTTCATTTGGATTACGTCCCGCACGTTTTGCTTCTTCTCTTATAGAATCTACGGTTTTTTTCGTAATTTCTGCTGTAGGAGCACTAATAAATACAAGCTCAGCATGTTTCGCAGCAAACTTCCTCCCACGGCTTGAAGCTCCAGCCTGAAAAATAACCGGTGTTCTTTGTGGCGAAGGCTCACTTAAATGCGCTCCAGGAACATTAAAGTATTTTCCTTCATGTCTAATGCCATGTACTTTTTCGGGATCGGCATATATTTTTCTTTCCTTATCTACGAGAACCGCGTCTTCCTCCCAACTCCCCTCCCATAATTTATAAACTACTTCCATATATTCATCTGCCATTTCATAACGTTCCGAATGACTAATTTGCTGATCTAAACCGATATTTACAGCAGCACTGTTTAAATAAGAGGTAACCACATTCCAACCGATTCGACCTTTCGTTAAATGGTCTAGTGTCGACATACGTCTTGCAAAAATGTATGGATGTTCATAACTTGTAGAAGCTGTTAAACCAAAACCTAAATGTTTTGTCACCTGAGCCATAATAGGAACTACAAAGGCAGGGTCATTAACTGGAACTTGGGCTCCTTGTTGAACTGCCGCATTACGTGATCCTTGATAAACATCATATATCCCTAAAACATCTGCTAGAAAAATAGCATCAAATCGACCCTTTTCTAATACTTTAGCCAAATGTGTCCAATATTCGGCATCTTTATAAGTTGAGGACTTATCAGTAGGATGCGTCCATAATCCCGGTGAATAAAGGACCGCACAATTCATATCAAATGCATTTAAATAGATTCTCTTTTTTTTCATGTTGTTAGCTCCTCCTTAGTTCCTTTTCCTGATATTTCTTATTTCTCTACTTTATTTGTATAGATACACTGGACCAGGCTGTTGTCCCCCATGTAATAATAAAGTTTCTGGTTTCAAAGCTATCATTGATGATTCCTCCCATTGGAAAAGTTAAATAGTTTTCCCTATTCTAATGTTTTTAAATTTATTGATAGTTAAATGTGATTTAAGTATACACAAGAAAAATATTATAGCGTAACACTTAAACTCTATCGCTATATATAGCTTTAAACTATACCTAGATTTCCCCTCGACATAAAATTACTACGAAAAATAAGGTAAACTTTTATGAAGTATTATTTGAAAGAGTTTAAGAGGAAGGAAAACTTTATAATACAATTGGAAAAATATAGTAAAGTTAACAATCACAAACGAATGAAGGTAAAACTAAAAGGCATGAGTCCTGTTCAATACCGGATTCATGCCTTACAGGCAGCTAAAAAATTGTATCTAACCTTTTGGGGCAATTTCATATTGAAATATCAACAGTTGTGTGAGTGTTTTATCTTCTCACTTTCTCTTTACAAGGGCTGTCAGAAATTAAGAATGATTTACATGCTGGAAAAGATCGTAGTTTAGTATTCTAGTTTTGTTAACGCTTCTTTAATAATAATTTGTGTGGAAGTCAATAAGTCTAACGGCTTTTCTTCTGCTTGAACGGCTACTTTACTATCAGCTATTTTAACCACTTCATGCACCCCTTGATCATTATTAGAGTCAGGCGTTTCTAATTATAAATTACCAACAGATAAGTACTTTGTTTCTAGGTATGGCTCAATCCCTTCAACGCCGCCTTCACGACCTAATCCACTTTCTTTCATTCCTCCAAATGGGATATGAGCACCTGAAGGAGCCCCATCATTCCAGCCAATAATTCCGTAATCTAAATGATCATGCAAGTACGTTCCGGTTTTATAGTTGTTTGTGAAGAAATAAGCGGCAAGACCAAATGGAGTATTATTTGCAATTTCTACCGCTTCCTCCAACGTCTTAAAAGTAATGATTGGAGCAACAGGACCAAACGTTTCTTCCTGCATGATCACCATGTCAAGGTTAACATTTATCAATACGGTAGGATGGATAAAGAAATAACCTGCTTCCTTATCGGCCTTGTATTGGTTTCCTGCCAGCACTTCTGCTCCTTTCTCAATCGCATCTTCAATTTGAGCAACAATTTTTGAAAAACCTTTTTCATTAATAATGGGCCCTACTTGTGTATCTTGATCAAATCCATTTCCTACTTTTAATTTACTTGCTTCCTCCGCTAATTTTTTAGAAAACGCATCAGCAATATTTTCATGAACAATGATGCGGTTTGCACATACACATGTCTGGCCGGCGTTTCTAAACTTCGTTGCCATCGTTTGTTTAATAGCAAAGTCGAGATCAGCATCCTCCGCTACGATAAGAGGAGCATGGCCTCCCAATTCCATTGTTACATGCTTTACCGTTTCCGCACTTTCCTTTATTAATTGCTTTCCGACCGGTGTTGAGCCTGTAAACGTAATTTTTCTAATATATTCACTGCTTGTAAAAATTCGCCCAACAACAGACCCAGATCCATTTACATACTGAATCACATCCGTCGGAATTCCTGCTTCATGGGCAAGCTCTACTAATCTCATCGTAGTTAATGGGGTCTCTACAGCTGGTTTTACGATAAATGGACAGCCGGCGGCTAAAGCAGGGGCAGCTTTTCTCGTCATCATCGCTGCCGGAAAATTCCACGGCGTGATCGCTGCTACTAACCCAATCGGTTGTTTACTGACTATGATTCGCTTTGTTTCGGTCGAGGCTGGAACCGTGCGACCATAAATTCTTTTCGCTTCCTCTGCATACCAATCGATGTAGCTTGTTGCATAATCCACTTCTCCACGTGATTCTGACAAAGGCTTACCGTTTTCTAAAGTCATCATTTCCGCGATTTCTTCTTTATGCTCTTGAATGATGCGCGACCAGTTTGATAATAACCGGGAGCGTTCATGTGCATTCACTTTTGACCATTTTTTAAAACTATCATGCCCTTGCTTTATCGCTTCATTGATTTCTTCTTCTGAATTGATTTTTACCTCTTTAACAATCTCACCCGTAGCCGGATTTTTTACAATAATTTCTTTGCTCATTTTGTGATCCCCCCCTCTTTATCCCTTATTGAAAGGCTTTTTCTAATATAGCCAATCCTTTTGAAAGTTCTTCATCTGTAATCACTAGTGGGGCTAAAAATCGAATCACATTGCCTTTCAGTCCGGCAGACAGGAGCAATAAACCGTTATGATTTGCATATTTAACAATTTCAGCTGTTTTGGTTTTATTCGGCTTTTTGCTTAGGCGACCCTCAACAAGTTCCACTGCAACCATGGCTCCTAATCGACGAATATCACCGATGTAATCATGTTTTTCTGCTAATTCTTTAAGTTTAACTTCCATTTTTTGTCCAAGAGTTTCAGATTTCTCAACCAAATTCTCTTCTTCCACGATGTCAATGACAGCCAAAGCAGCAGCACAAGCAACCGGGCTTCCCGCATAAGTTCCACCTAGTTCACCGGGGTCAGCAACATCAAGGATTTCTTTTCTACCTACAACTCCGCTCAATGGCAGTCCTGCTGCTAATGATTTCGAAACAGTGATTAAATCAGGGGTTACGTTAAAATGGTCGATGGCAAATAGTCTTCCTGTACGACCAAACCCTGTTTGGATTTCATCTGCAACAAAGACAATGCCATGCTCTATACAAAAATCGCTTACCGCTTGAACGAATTTTTTCGGTGGGATGATAAATCCACCTTCCCCTTGAATCGGCTCCATCACGACGCAAGCAACGGTTTCAGGAGCTACTGTCGCAATGAAAAAGTCTTTAAACTCTTCAATTTTCATGTCAATATACGCTTCATCTGCCATGCCCTCAGGCTTATGATACATGTAAGGGAGTGGGGCTTGATAAATTTCAGGAGCGAATGGACCAAATCCAAACTTGTATGGTTTAACCTTACTTGTCATTCCCATTGTCAAATTTGTTCTTCCATGATAGCCACGAATAAATGAAACAACCGCTTGACGTCCAGTATAACGGCGAGACATCTTAATCGCATTTTCAACCGCTTCGGCACCTGAGTTAAAGAATATGGCCTGCTTTTCATAATCACCAGGTGTGATCTGGCATAACTTTTCAGCAAGATGGATGTAGCTATCATACATAATGACATTAAACCCAGGATGCAAAAACCTATCCACTTGGTCTTTCACTGCGGCTGTTACTTTAGGGTGGCTATGGCCCACATTCAACGTACCAATCGCACCGGCGAAATCAATCCATTCATTTCCATCCATATCAATCACTGTTGCTCCTGAAGCCTTTTGAGCAAAATTTAGATTTCCATTGCTTACCCCTCTAGCAACATATTTTTGTCTTTTTTCTTGTAATTCTTTTGTGGTTAAAAAAGTCGTCGCCTTCATCTTTCTCCCCCTCGTTCTGTTCCTTACATTTTAATTGTTTGAATTTAATAACATTTTGCCATCTTTTTGGTATAACAAAAAGAACCAAATGATTAGAATTGATGGTACCAGATGTTAAAGATCATCTTATTTATCTACAAATTTTGTGGAGGAAAAAAGGAAGGGATATGGGAGGGAAGAAAAAATCTTCCTTTAATTAATAAATGATTCCGCTTAAAATAAAAAAAATCAAATCATTCACGTATCCGAAGACACGCCTGATTTGATTTCACCTTCATCCCCCTTAGAAGAAGTGGAATTATCTTGTTCAAAAAGAGCTGTTTTTCCAGAGACTCTTACGCTAAAGTGATAAGCACTGCTTAAGTCTTAGAATCGCTTCTACCAATTCCTGCTCCCTGATATTTGCAAAACCAATTAAGATTCCTTTCACATCATTTTGTGTTTCATTTATAGGAGATAGAGTAAATCTGCGTAAAGTATAGACTTCAAGTTTTAACTGTTTAGCTTTCTCTTCTATTGCTTCATACGATAATTTAGTCTTAAAGTAGGCTAAAAAATGTAGGCCAGCAGGAACCGAGGAAACATGTACTTGATCGTTGAAGTGGGATGTTAATTGGTCAATCAATTTTTCACGGATCATTTCATAGTGGTTGTTCATTTTCTTGACATGCCTCAAATAGTGTCCGTCTTGAATAAATTTGTGTAACGTATAGGTGGCCAAGGCATTGCTAGATTGGATCAGTCCGTGAAAATGAGATCTGTACTTTTCCAACAACTTAACTGGAAGTACCATATAACTAATTCGTAACCCGGGAAACATCGTCTTTGAAAAAGTACCCATGTATATGACTTTCTCGTTGAAATTAAAACTATGCAGGGAGGGAATAATATCCGTTTTGTATTTAAATTCGCTGTCATAGTCGTCCTCAATAATGTAGCGGTCCTCTCTTGCCAACGCCCAATTCAAGCACTCGATTCTTCTTGAAATCGGCATGATTACACCGGTTGGGAACTGGTGTGAAGGAGTGATCAGTAAAAAATTACACTTTTCATCTATTTTATCAATCTTTACCCCATGCCCGTCGACAGGAAGGAGTTGAACATCAAAACGATATTGCTGAAACAGGTTGTAATAGCGTGCATAACCAGGATTTTCCATCGCAAATCGACTAGATTCTGAATTCTGAAGGACTAAAAACTGCTCTAATAAAATATGGCTGGATGAATGAATAATGATTTGCTCGGGAGCACAGACAACCCCTCTCGTTGATCGAATCAAATCGGCAATCGTTTCCCTAAGGAGATAAGGGCCTTGCGGATGAGGCATGTTGCTCAGCTCATCTCCGTATTTTTCAATCACTTCTCCTTGGCACTTTTGCCATAATTTAAACGGGAAGTTTTCAGTATTCGCACTCATGTGAGAGAGAGAAATCCACCCTGTCCGATCCTCAAGTTTCTCTCTAAGATTTTCTGGAATGGTCTTGGTCGCTTTAATATGGGTAAATTCATATTCAGGGATTCCCTCCACAAAATATCCCTGCCGTTCTATGCTGTAAAGATAACCCTCCGCAAGTAACTGCTCGAACGCATTGATGACGGTATTAAGGCTCACATCTAATGTTTTGGCTAAATCCCGTTTGGAAGGTAACTTCGTGTGCGCCTTTAAATGTCGGGATAGAATCAAGCTTTTTATCTGTTCGTAAATATGTTTATAGATGGGACCAGGCATCTTTTTATCAATGAGGATATACATCAAGAACCCCTCCTTGGTACCATATTTTTTTCAATACAGCTCCATTTCATTGTACCAAACGGTTTTTATTTTTAATATGCTGAATAGTTAAATTATATTAAAAGCTGTTTAGTAGGTTATATGAAGGCAGATGATTGACTCTAGCAGCAGCTTCCACACTTGAGCCGATTCGACAAGTCCCTGTGACTTGGTCTTAATCGGTGTTCAAACAGTTTCTTAAGAGAATTGAAAAGGTGCACTCTTTGAGTGCACCTTTTTTGTGTGACAAGCAATCGTACAATACAGATTATTTCCAAGCATTAAAAGACGTAAAGATCTTTTGTCATAGTAAAAAAATGTTCAATTTCTTTGACCATGTTCAACTCTGATTTCCCTAGAAATACGCAGGACACCATTGTTTCTGAACGGACATCTCAGCCTGCATAATGTGTATACATAAAATGAAACGCCAGAACCGTCCCCATGTTTCAGAATTATCTTCTATTTCGGTTTCTTAAGAAAGCTGGTATATCTAAAATATCCTCTTCTTGTTGTGTATTATACGTTCTAGGTTGTTCTAGTGGAGGTTGTTCTAGTGGTACTTCTTCTCTTATGAATTCTCTCCTAGGCTCTCTATTAGGCACTTCTGCTACTGTTCTCTGCTGTTGTGCTTCATATGAAGGGCTGGTTGTTTTTGTTTGTGCGATTTCTTCATTAAAGCCAGTGGCAATAACCGTAACAAAAATTTCATCTTTTAAATTTTCGTTAATAACGGATCCAAAAATCATATTCAAATCTGAATCCGAAGCGCTTGCGACAATATCAGCAGCCTCCTGAACCTCGAACAAACTTAAATTTGAACCACCAGTAATATTAAGCAATACACCTTGCGCCCCATTAATTGGAGTCTCTAATAATGGTGAGGATACTGCCTTTTTGGCGGCTTCTGCTGCACGATTTTCTCCTGAAGCCATTCCAATCCCCATCAGTGCGGAACCTTTATTGGCCATAATGGTCTTCACATCAGCAAAATCAAGGTTAATTAAACCAGGAACAGCGATTAAGTCAGAAATCCCTTGTATCCCTTGACGGAGCACATTATCCGCTTCTCTAAATGCTTCAAGCATTGGAGTACTTTTATCAACAATTTCGAGCAGTCGATCATTTGGAACGACAATTAATGTATCAACCGATTTCTTCATGGCTGTTATTCCACCGGTTGCCTGTGTTGCTCTTTTTCTCCCTTCAAAAGAAAAGGGTCTTGTTACAACCCCTACCGTTAAAGCCCCTAAATCTCTTGCAATTTGTGCGATAACGGGTGCAGCACCTGTTCCTGTTCCACCGCCCATTCCAGCAGTAACAAAAACCATATCGGCACCATGCAAGGCAGCCTTAATTTGATCTTTACTTTCCTCAGCAGCATTTTTCCCTACTTCAGGATTCGCTCCTGCCCCTAAACCTCGTGCTGATTTTTCTCCAATTTGTATTTTCACTTCCGCTTTTGACAGATTTAAAGCTTGTGCATCCGTATTGACAACGATAAATTCAATCCCTTGCACTCCATGCTCTACCATACGATTGACCGTGTTATTTCCCCCACCGCCAACACCAATAACTTTTATTATTGCAGATGAATCTATACCTGTTTCAAATTCCAGCATGAAAAATCCCCCAATTCCGTTGATACTCTTGTTAGTAATGCATACCTGGATTGCTATATTATATCATGTTCAGAAATAATAAAGTCGTTTAGAAGTTACTACTAATATAATGTAATCTTTTTTTAAAGAATCTGTAATAAACTCGGTTTATTATGATAAAAAAATAATCAAGGCTCTTACTATTTTTAGTCTATTTTCCAATCACCAGATAGATCAGAAATCATGCCACAGTAAGACTTTATCATTGAATCAACATTACCAAAAAAAATAAATTTCCTCCGATCCTTTGCGGCATGAAAATAATATGTGTAAGTACGTTTGATAGATTAACATATAAACCTTTATAAAAAAACAATAAAAAGCGTGTTTTGAAAAAATAATCAAAACACGCTTTTCTATGATTAATCCTATCATCCTATATAAAATTTTATAGTTTTGTCATTCCCGTTTGAATTTAAGCGTCTTTATAGGCATGGGATTACCTAAGTTATAGTTTCTCTACTAAACTATTGTGCAGTATAACCGCCATCAATCACGACTGCTTGTCCTGTAACGCTTTTCGCTTTATCACTTGCTAAAAATAATACGTAGTCTGCGATTTCGCTCACGTCTAATAATTTCTTTTGCGGGACTTGAGCAAGAATTACGTCTTCAAGCGCCCTTTCCTCAGGAATGTTGCGTGTTTCTGCTAAGTCAGAAATTTGTCCTCGTACAAGGGGAGTATCCACATATCCTGGTGCAATTGCGTTGACTGTAATCCCATGGCGAGCACCTTCTAAAGCGGCAACTTTTGTTAAGCCAATCACACCATGTTTTGCACTGTTGTAAGCTGCTTTGCCTGCAAACCCAATCAATCCATTAATTGAAGCGACGTTGATAATCCGTCCCCACCCTTGTTCTTTCATAATAGGAAAGACTATTTTTGTAAGAATGAAAGGGGCTGTCAACATGATTTTTTGCATTAATTCAAATTTCTCTGTTGGAAAATCTTCAATAGGTGATACGTGTTGTAGACCTGCGTTGTTAATAAGAATATCTACCGAACCGTAAGTATCTTTCGTTTCTTTTACTAAGTTTTGTAGATCGGTTTCGCTTGTCACGTCAGCTTTAATACCTATTGCTTCTAATCCAAGTTTTTTAAGTTCTTCAGCAGATGCTTGTACACCTTCTTCGTTTATATCGGAAAGAACCACCTTCGCCCCTTCTTGAGCAAAATGTTTACCAATTTCAAATCCAATCCCACGAGCAGAACCTGTAATGATCACAACTTTATTTTCAACCATTTTAAATTCCTCCAATTTTTAATTTTTAGTTTATTGGTTTTATACTAAACCGATTGCTCCCATCATAATTCCTACAAGTAATGCGATGGTTGGAATGATGAATGCAACAATAAACACATCTTTATAAGTTTCCCTAAGACTTAATCCAGTTACAGAAACGAGTGTTAATAAGGCCCCGTTATTAGGAAAAATGGATGCACCCGAAGCAACTGCTGCTATTCTATGGAATACTTCAGGACTAATCCCAGTGGTTTGCGAAAGTTTAACGAACGTATCACCAAGTGTACCTAAGGCAATGCCCATACCTCCTGAAGCAGAGCCAGTAATGATGGCCATGATTTGAACGGCAAGACCTTCAGCAACTAACGGGTTATCGGATACATTAAGCAGCCAAGATGTTATATCTTCAAAAGCTGGGACAATGGCGATAACGGCACCGAAACCGACGGCAGCACTCGTATTGAGAATGGCCATTACTGAACCTTTTGACCCGGCATTGATCGAAGGAATAAATTTTTTATAATCCTTTGCATTCAACACCATAATGCTCAGAACCCCAATTAAAAGTGACCATAGCGCTTCCATCTTTACAACGTTAAGCAAGACGACCACAACGAGAAGGGGAAGTAGAGACAGAACCCAATGCGGAACCTTTTCATCTGTTGTATCCTCGGTAGTTGCTTCATCTTCTGTAGGTTCTGTAAAAACGTCACCTCTCGCAGAAAGTTTTTTTGTTCGGTATGCTAACCAGAAATAACCACCAACTGCCATGATTAAGGTCGTAACAATCCCGATGATCGGAGCTGCCATTGGAGTTGTGTCAAAATGTTCCATCGGAATCAAGTTTTGAATTTGCGGTGTACCTGGAACAGAAGTCATCGTGAATGTAAAGGCGCCAAGTGCAAATGTCGGTACAAGCAATTTCCTTGAAATATTTTCTTCACGGAATAATTCAAGCGCAATCGGATAGATTGCAAATACAACTACGAACAAACTTACGCCACCATAAGTAAGTACTGCAGCAGCGATTAAAACACCTAGAACGGCTCGTTTTTTCCCAATTAATTGTGTTACTTTTTTAGCGACAGATTTTGCAGCCCCTGTCTTTTCCATTAATTTTCCAAATACTGCACCCAATAAGAAGATCGGGAACCAGCTCTTAACGAACTCGACCAACCCTTCCATATAAGGTCCTGTATAAGTATCAAACACATCTAACCCGCTAAGTAATGCAACAACTCCAGCGGCTAAAGGTGCCACCCAAATAATGGACCAGCCAAGATAGGCTAATGCCATCAACATCACTAAGCCAATAAGAATACTAATCACACAGAATCACACCCTTTCTTATGTGGTTATTCATTTGCATCAGCAGCAATCAGGATATAATTTCTACTTTGGACAACATCCTTCACTATATGTACAAAGACTTGAGGCCAAGATTAGGAGAAATCCTCTCCTACACTCTCACACTGTTATTACCCCGTCATTTTTAAATAAAACATTTTTAGTTGAAGGTATTTTATAAGGAAACAGGGGACGGTTCTCGCGTTTCACTTTATAAAAGTGCAATAAAAAAAGCGTGTTTTGAAAATGATCAAAACACGCTTTTCTATGATTAATACTATCATCCTATATAAAATTTTATAGGGTTTGTCATTCCCGTTTGAATAAAGGCGTCCTTTTAATAGATTAGCTAAAAACATAGCTTTAATCCCAAACGCTACTCGTTTGTTTTAAGCGAAATTCTCCAATTTTTATAAAAAGACAAACTATTAGTTTCCCCCTCTTCCAAGACTATTCCTTGATTCTTACTACTTCTAATTAATAAAGATCTGGCCTCTATACTCCGTGAAGTTTGTGTTTAACCAACAGTCGATGAAGTTTATCCGTTTGCCTCTTTGAATGAAATTCTGCAGCGTAACCTCATTCTTTTTAATTCATTTTTTCACAAATAATATCCCTATGAAAATGGAGACTTGAGTTTATGCTTGTGATTTATGGTGGAATGGACATTTGCCTTGATTGGGCTCAATATCATCCCCAATAAAAAATTGCTTCCATTCATTATGCGTCGGGTCGCCGTAGTGGCCAATATCTGGATGCTTAGGCAGCTGATCCCAAGCTTCTACACGTTTACGAACTTTTTCACGTGACATGATTCCACCTTGTTCAGTTCCTTCTAATCCCTCAAATATCTTACGAGGCTGGAATCCTAGTACCATCGCATTTCCTAGATTACGTGTCTTTCGTCTCTTATAGGCAGGAGCATTTCCAAATACGAAGATTGGCTCTCCATTGAACCGAAAATCCCATAAATAGTGCTCGGGGTCGCGAGGACTGTCTTCCGGCCATTCAACCTCATCTACATTATGTAAGTATTGAAGGATATCCCAAAATTGCTTTCGGTAATCTTCGAGAGAACCCTCTTGCTCAAAAGGCTCTACAAATACAAAGAGACCGTGTCTCTTATAGTTTGGTAATTTAAATAAATCTAGAAAGCCTTTTAATGCAGACGGTAGATTACTCCAGTCGCCTTGATTGATATATGCATAACGAAGCTCTCCTTTCAGTTCGGCACTCATACCAAAAAAACATGGAAACGTCTTATCCGTTACCGTGTTATGAAAAGTTTCGTATTCTTTATAGAGCCAACTCGGCAAGTCTGTTCTAGTATGAAAATCTTCTTTTGTTAATAAAGCTTTTTCCTTCGTAATCATACGATCTCCTCCACTAACTTACTCACATATTTCTTTATTACTAATCTCTACCCCATCCTCTAATTCCTTAAACAACGATGATAGATGAAAATAATTTTCACAAATAGGTTTTGAAATGAAACATTAAGGGTATAGAACAATAATTAATGAAGAAACCGGAGGATACTTATGGTAAAAACAGTTCTAGATCGATCTCAAATACATTGTCAAAGTGAATATGGAACACTTAAAAAAGTCGTTTTATGTAAACCTCAATACATGGAAATTAAAGAAGTGATTAATGATGTGCAAAAAAAGTATATAAAAAATAATATTGACCGTTCACTTGCCATTGCGCAGCATCAAATATTTGAACAATCTTTACGGAATGCGGGTGTGGAAGTGATTAAACTAAAACCAAGTAAAGACCACCCTGAGCAAGTCTTCACTAGAGATATCGGTTTTACTTTGGGCAATCACTTATTTATTTCTGAAATGGCGAATCCGATTCGTCAAGGGGAAGAGAAAGTATTATCTCATTGGTTAAATGAATATGACATTCCGTATAAGAAGCTTTCAACACATCCGATTGAAGGTGGCGATGTAATTGTGGATGGCAATCGTGTATTCATTGGAATTAGCCATCGTACAAGTATAAATGCCGTTCAAGCTTTGCAAAGAGATTTACCAGATTTCGCGATTCTCCCTATTCCTTTTAATCCAAAATATTTGCATCTAGATTGTGTGTTCAATATTCTTTCCCCAAAAGATGCGTTGATTTATCCGAATGCGTTCGATCCAAAAGTCGCGAAAGTTTTATCGAACATGTATCATTTAATCGAAGTGAGCGAAAGGGAGCAGTTCTCAATGGGTACAAATGTGTTGTCTATTGGTCATAATCAAGTGTTTAGTTTGCCAATAAATCATAACGTTAATCTTCAACTTAGACAGCGTGGATATCAAGTGTTGGAGGTAGATTTTTCGGAAATTATTAAATCAGGTGGGTCATTCCGATGTTGTTCAATGCCACTTGTGCGACATTAAGAAAATAGTAAATTCGTATGGATCGCAGGTGGCTCCGTTAGCGGAACTTACAGAATGTGGGAACTTTAGCAACAATTATGGTTTCACATGGAGAGCTGCATTGTTGATGATGAAGAAGATGATTTTTAATTAAGATTTAATCAATTTATGACTTCTCTTGTTCAAAAAACAATAGGGGTCTTTTTTATTTGTTTATATACATTTAATTTTGCTTCATGTATAGTACTTTTCTTTGTTTGCTCAATTGATAAAACCCTCATTCTCCAACGAATATGAGACTCTTGTACCGAATATATGATTAATTCCTCAATGCCTTTCCTCATTAGTTGGAACCGCAGGGCGAGCCGAATATAGAAATAAACATGTGATCCACGCAATTTTTTATTCTTTAATTCGTATGATTAAGGTTACAACGATCTATAACAAAACAATTTCAAGAAGGAACGATATCCTTCTGCCTTCTTTTATTCTGTGCAACAACTTTGATAATTTTTATAGAACCATTCACCTCACTTTATTCAATTTTTTAAGATTTCTAAGATTTTTACTTCATGATCCGCTAAGTGTGCAAATATATTTACTATCTTTTATTTTCGAAAAAGAGTTTAATAGAAAAGGAGGAGGTGTTCATGTTGGACGGGACGAATCAAGAGCTAAGAAGAATCCGGATTACACTAATTGTCATTGCCATTATTATTTTATTTGGGGCTGGAAGCAAAACAGTTACAGTCGATCACGATCCAAACTACTGGAATTCAAATCTAATTAATTCGAATATGGTTGAATTAGGCGATGGATATTTTGGTGTGCTTGCAAGCGATCAGGATGGTGTATATCAATACATGAAGGTTTATTATTTCGATAAGGAAAAGAAAGAGGTTATCTTTATCGATGAAAGAGACCTAAGCGTTATGGAATAGAAAAGCATATGGTGTTGTTTTTGCCCGTCCACCGAAAAGGCAGCATAAGGGTCTTTTCCGAAAAGGTTCATCGTTGTTATAATGAAGAATGGGCGCTTGTTTATGCAAGATTTGCGCCCGATTGCACAACTATGGAGCAAAGTCCATTTGACCAGTAAATAATAAGAAAACCACAATAATCCAAAAAATAAAGAAGGACGAGGAAAGAATCAAAGATATCACAGGAATTATATTATTCTCCGTTTTTTTCACAAGTCCAATAATTGATAATATAATACCCGTAACGGTAAGCGCGAATGTTATATAATCCCCAATTAAATTCCCAACGTTGGCTATTCTTGTAGGTGTTACAAAAACAATAAAAAAACAAATCACACCTATGAGAAGAGAAATATAACTAAGTAGACTGTGATTTCTTGGCACACTTCGTTCATTATTTTTCAAATAAACACCTTCTGTCATAGTAGAATTTATTAAACCATCTAGCTCTGTTAAGTTATGAAACTATTAACTGTTTAACATCCTCTACTCTTTTTCTGTGATATTTTGATTGATTGTCTTTCCATTTCTAACTTTCGCCCAATGTTCAATTTTGTTCTCATTGTTCAAGTATAAAAGGTATTCCATATTGCTTTCCTTGCCATCTTCTAAAGGTTTCACTAGATACGTTCTCGTGGCTGCCCACCATGCCCCATGTGATTGTCTATCTACCACTTTAATATCAGTTCCCAGTTTCAACTCGATTTGTTGAACTTCTTTGTGTCTGTCAACCGACTGCCAAGTGATTAATCCGATCACCACTAGAAGTACGATGCCTATGCCAATAAACTTGATCCATTTTGAATTATCACTTCTACTATTCGTCACGTTATCCCTCTTTTGCTCCAACATTAATCAAAATTTTGAGAATCCTCTCATTAATATAACATGAAAAGTAACACTTCATCAGTAGGAAAAAACTATTGGGGCAGGAATAGTATTAAGAATGTTTAAATTATATTTAAAGGAGGCTTTTATATGAAACGATCTAGAGAAAATATAAATGAATGTCCAAAATGTGCGAAAAAGAGTTAGGAAGAGGCAAACATAGTGGCACAGGAGTTATTTATCCAGATAATAAAGTGAGCATTGGGTCTGAAAGTTGAACACATTATTTGTATGGAATGTGGATTTATTATCGAAGGTTATGTGAAAAAACCAGCCAAATTTAAGGGGTTATTAAGGTAACGTTTATTTTTTAAGAAAGTTAATGAGGTGGAAGTTTTTTAGAAATAGCATGGCTATCATGTTAATAGCCATGCTATTTCTTCTGTTAATTACATACTTTATTACATTGTTTGATTCAAAAGGAACGTCTTCATTGTTCTCGCGTTCTACTTTTGTTATATGCTTATAAAACTATATTATTGTTTTCTCAGGTTCTATGATTCTAGTTCTATATTTTTGCAGCAAAGACAAATACGTTATCCTTTAATTTTGAAATACAGGTGCTACATCGCCATAATATAGCTATTTTAGATTCTTAAAAACTGAACGTTTTGTTCATGCTTTTGCCTTTAGCTTGAGTGTTTTGGACGTTTTCCTTCTTGCAAATCGTTTATGGTTAACCCAAAGTCCATCTGGAGATGAGGATAATCTTTAAACCTGTGCCAGTCTCCTCCCCATTCAAAGCCCAGATCCTTCGCAATTTCTGCAACCTCAAACCAGTCTGATTGGCCATTTCCGTTCCCATCATATTCGATATCCCAGATGACATCCCCATTCTCAAGCTGAAGAGCAAAATCGACTGCAAGGCCAAAGTTGTGATAAGATTCGCCCCCCTCCGAATGAGTAACGACTCTTCCAGGAGTTCTTCTGCCTTTATCATAAAGCTTGTCTTGCTCTTCAAACGAGCGGTATTCATCTGTAATCACAATCGTAATCCCTTTTGCTGCAGTTTTTTGTTTTAAAACCTCCACGTTCTCAGCTACAATAGGATGCAATTCAGTTGGCAGAGTCTCTGCATTTAATTCATAATCAACCTGCTCCGAAGAACCAGGATAATCCTTCATAGATAAGAAAGATTCATAGGCCACAAATGCAAAAAGGAATAACAGCAATAATCTCAGCACTTTCTTCATAGTTGTTAGCCACTCCTTCTTAACGAAACATGGGGACGGTTCTCGCGTTTCATTTTCACATAATTTATGGTCTCTTTGACGGAATAGAACATACGGGTGAGGCACCCAGTCCTAAACATACTAGTCAAAAGCTCATTAAAATCCTTAATAATTGGGGCCAACGGGGAAAAGTTCTAACCCTTGTCCCATAATGTAAACGTTGAATTTTGGAATAGTTAGATTTGAAGGTGTAAATTGATTTCTAGGGTTCAATCCATAATGTATCGGTGCACTTTCTACTTTATTGCTATCCATACTTTTTCTTTATTTACCCTACTTCTGCACCTTTAATCACATGCCCTTATTAACAACGATAAGTTTTAAAGGAAATTACATCATTTGCATGACTAATATAATATGAAATGTCCTATCTATTAAACTAGCCTCGTTTGTTGAGTCATCCATTTAGTAATTTTAACATGAACTGAACTTCTCCGTTACTAGAATAAAAAAGGCTTTTCTCCCTGATGAAATAAAGATCCTCTTCCATTAAATTTAAAAAATCTTACTCATCACCGTTTTTTATTCGTTGGTTTATTTCATCTATTTTCTGTTCAATTCTATCAAGTTGATTGTTTCGCTTCTTGTTATCACGAAACAATTACACGACGAACAAGATAATTAGAATAATAAATGCAAATGAAAATAGTTGAAACAGTGCATCTCCCAGATTGAAACCGCTCAACATAATCCCCCTCCCTAAATAAAAACGATTGCTAGTTTAATTTTATTATAAATACAAATTTCTCTATGATAACTATGGAACCAACCTGCCAGCTCCTACAATAAAAAATAGCGATCCTTCCTAATTGAAGCTTCGCCCCCCGTTAAAACAACAAGATTAAATTCATTTTGTATTTTCACGATTTATTTTTTTATTCCTTATCATACTATGAATGACCATGCCCATTAGAAGAATAAATAAGACTGTAAATACTATACCATAGCCTATTTCCTGATTAGTATAGCTTCGATATGCATATAGTGCCATCGAGATAGAACTTAATATTAAGGCTAACATGGTTAATGGATGGGTTTTCACTTTTTCCAAGAAAACTCTCTCCTTTCTTCATACACAAACGTGCCCCGCTTAGGAGTGTTCCTATTCCGTTAAAGCCCCTTTTAAGGCAATAAAGCGTCCTCTTTGTCTTGTTTCTTTTCACAACCAATTATAATATCTATCAAAAAAAATTTCTCCAATATTAAAAAATCCCAATGTATATGAAACTCCCCCAACAATATTAAAGATTGAAACAACCAATTCAACTTTCGCTTCATTTTCTCGCCTCCAATATTATTTTTAACCACCTTATAAACTCTCATTACATTATTGGAGTAGTTTGGATTTCAGCATTTAAAATGAGTAGTTCAATATAAATTCCATACTAACCTTGTTGTTTAAGTATATAGAAGGAACTTCATTTACCAACAAATCTACCATTATATTATTTTACCAAAACAAAACTGTCTGAAAATAGGTTTACCTCAATCCTATTAAGGGTATATACCGGTTAATTAACTCACTTAACCGTCTAGGAGGAAATGATAAAATGGAACAATTAACAGATAGATCCCTATTTCGTGTATACCGAGAAGCTAAACAACTTAATAAAAAAGGAGAAGTAACAGAAGATTTTATAAGGTTAATAGAAAAAGAAATAAGCAAAAGAGGTCTCCCTTTAAATGAACAATAAGAATGCAAATTACTTTGTTAGTGAAACGACAAATAGCTGTCGTAATGACAGCTTATTTTCTTCATATTCATCCTATCGTTGAAGTAATTGAAATAACAAGGCTTATTCTGTTTCTAACCATCCCAAAATAATCACATTAATAAAAGGATTAAAAGTTTTATTCTTTCTTTAAGATTTCCCGATTTTTCTCGATTATTTCTTTATTTTTAGCTATCGTTTCCTTTATATCTAGGTGGATTTCATTTTTGTCCTTTTGATGATTATTTTTTAATTTTTCATCTAAGTGAGGTGCTGATGGCTTATTCTCTTCAAACACTACTAATCTCCCCCCTTCTAGTTAGAAAAATATTTACCCTTCTATTATAAACGTAAAAGTAAGAAAATTCTTGTTAAGTTTATGTAACAATTGTTAATAATCGAAAAGACGACAGCCTTCGCGTTTGAAACATGGGGACGGATCTCGCGTTTCACTTTCACAAGATTTATGGGAATCAGAGCGAATGAAGAATTGGAAACTGTGGTTGAGGAACCCTTCCCTAGCTTCTGTTAACCTATTTCCTCCAAATTATGCTATTCTATTGAATAGGGCATTTTTTTAGATGAGATCATTATCATATTAATCAATCAACTAGAATATGATCAGGAGGAATTATTATGACAAACTCACAAACCATAGATAAGCTTCAATCAAAAATGTTCTTGGATGTAATTAAGGAACGTCGGTCTGTTCGCAAGTATGACTCAACCGTGCAAATCTCAAACGAGGAAATGACTGAAATACTTGAGTTAGCAACATTAGCCCCTTCGTCCTCGAACCTACAGCCATGGCGTTTCCTTGTAATTGATAAGCCTGAATTAAAACAAAAACTTCTACCTATTGCCTATAATCAAAAACAGGTCGTTGAGGCTTCTGCTGTTATTGTTGTTCTTGGCGATGTAAAAAGCTATGAAAAAGCTGAACAAATTTATGGCCAGGCAGTTGAAGCTGGATTTATGCAAGAGGATACAGCTAAATCATTCATTGAGCGAAATGTTGCTATGTACTCAAGCCTTTCACCTGAAGCAGCTCGTCAAATCGTATATACAGATGGTGGCCTTGTCTCCATGCAACTCATGCTTATTGCCCGCTCTAAAGGGTACGACACCGTTCCAATGGGAGGATACGACCCCAAAAAATTAGCTGAAACTTTCGGAATATCCGACCAGTATGTGCCAGTAATGCTCATTGCTATTGGAAAAGCAACAGAACCGGGACACCCAACTACACGCCTTCCTATTGATGATGTAGTGTCCTTTAACAAAATGCTATAATTGAAACATGGGGACGGATCTCGCGTTTCACTTTCACAAGATTTATGGGAATCAGAGCGCATGAAAAATCGGTTCTTATGGTCTTTTTGAAACATGAGAACCGTCCCAACGCGTTAATTACGTTACTTTTCACAGTTCTTGAACATTATTTTTAAAAAAGTGTACTTTATTATGGTTTGTTTATGTGCTAGACCAAACAACCAATTAAAGTACACATTTTTTATGTTATGAGACGATAGAGTGCTCCCTGTTATCCCGCCAAAATTTATCAAGCTTAGGGCTAGTAGCCCCTCACTGATGGAAGTTTTATCTTATTTAACTCTAATCCCCCAACCAATCGTAATCGTTTCCACTGAAAAATTTATTTCAAGTAGTAACGGGATGTAAATTTAAGTTTTTAAAATTAATAGAAACTTTGTATGAAACGCGAGAACCGTCCCGCCGTTTCATTCTTCAATCCACTTCGTCTTTTCTTCAAATGAAATTCTTTTTCCCTCTCGTTGAGGCATGTCTGGATAACCGATGTAAATAAATCCTAACACCTCATCCTGCTCTCTTAATCCGAATAATTGTTTCATTTTTGAATGGTAGGTAGGCTTTCCTGTACGCCAAATCGCACCGAGTCCGAGAGCGTGAGCAGCCAATAGCATATTTTGAATCGCAGCACTTACTGCCCCTACCTCTTCGATTTCTATAACCTTCGGGTTGTCAGATGGAGTTACGGCTACTGTTATAATAACAGGTGCCCGAAATGGTTTTTCCTCCTCTCTTTTTAATTTCTCTTGATTTTCCTTTGTTTCTGGATCATCCATATTCTCTTTGGCAATCTCAGCTAATGCTCTACCTAATGAGCGTCTCCCCTCCCCAGTTAAGACAAAGAATTTCCAAGGTTCTGTATGATAATGATTTGGAGCCCAAATCGCCGCTTCAAGTAATTTTTCAATTTTTTCTTTCTCAATTGGATCGGGTTTCACCTTGCCGACTGTTCTCCTATTAAAGATCGCCTCAAATATATCCATTTTAAATCCACCTTTCGTTTTTCATCTAGTAAATATATGTATTCAACCTTTGATACAAAAATAACGTAATCGACAAGTCCCTGTGACTTGACCGATCAGGCCTTTGCCGATGCGGGGTTCAGTCTTGAATATCTTACCCCTAGTAATACAACAACAATACCTGACACAATAAATACATTGATCAGTGTTTTAAAATTCTCCGGATTAAAATGATCACCAAATATTAATCCAAGTGATACAGCTGAGAAAACGGAGCCTAAATGCCGGCATGTTTGATACAATCCTGTCGACACCCCAACAATGTTGGCTGGACTTGCCCTAAGCATGGCGACTTGTAATGTAACATTTCCAAAACTGCATCCAGCCCCAATAAGAGAGATGATTAACACCATGACCATAACGGAAACATGATCAAAGAAAATCCAAAGTAATAAGGAACCGATCACAATTAACATATTCCCCAGCAAAATGGGTAGATTCACACCTGCTTTATCAATCCAACGACCAATTAACGGTGCGGTGATTATTCCCATTCCCGTCACAAAAAGCATCAACACTCCACTGTAACTCACACTTAAATTCAAACCATCTTGAAAGTAACCTGGCAATCCAAAAAATAAACTATAGTAAATAAAGTTCAGGATGATATATTGTAAATACACTAAAGATAATTTCTGGTTCGATCGAAACAAACGAATATCAATGAATGGAATTTTGGTTCTTAATTCATGCCAGACAAACAAAAATAGGAAAATAACACCAATGATCCCTGCACCATAATTCACAGTTGTTTTAAAAGATAATAAAAACAAAAGAAGACCGACCACTCCTACCGAAAATAATAGGATGCCTAACAAATCCATTTTTTGAATCAATTCAGGCAGTTTCATTTTTTTTCTAGTTTCATCTTTCGGTAATACAAACCACCCCAGTATAAAGCATACGACTAGAACAGGGATATTGACTAAAAAGATCGCCGGCCAATCTCCCCAGGCAATCAGTAGCCCTCCAATTGTAGGTCCTAAGGCTGCCATCGCCGTCATAACTTGAGAAATGAAACCAAGCGCTGATCCTTGTCTATCATGAATCTGATCACGCACGATCCCAATTCCCGAAGGATAAATAGACCCACTGCCGACTGCTTGAAATAAGCGCATGATAATTAACACGGCAAATGCTGGCGCGAAAGGTGCACCAATTGCAGATATGGCCACTAATAGGAGCCCACCGAGAAACATTTTTCTTCTTCCGATCAGATCACCAAGTTTTCCGGCTACTGGCTGTGTCACCGCACTCGCTAAATAAAAGGAGGATATCAACCAAGAAACCGTCAAATAAGATAGACCAAAATCTTTCTGAATATTATAGAGTGCTAGTGCAATCATAGAGGAATTAAGAGGATTCAACATCGCCCCGGTCGCCACTGCTGATAATAATAGTCCCCGGCTATTACGCCAATTTTTCATTTAGACATCTCTCATTTCTACTAGTTAGCTAGGTTAAGTCTTTATTAAAAAAACGATAGGTAAAGCCAAGTTCTAATCATGTAGTCAGGTTGACCATTTAATTCACCATTTTGATAAAGGTGTTTCACCGAAAAACGTGTTCAACAACTTTCAAATTTGTTTACATTGTTAAATGATATCTGCATTTGTAGGCTCCCTTACCTAAGAGGTAACCTGTTACCGGTGTGAGGAAGCATCTTCTTTATTTTACTATTCATGAATAATTAATTCAAAAAATTCGGGTTATTATCTTATAAAACGAGAAAACGTCTCACTAAAAACCCCTCCGGCTCATCATCTTCCGAAGGGGTTTGTACCTTTATTTTAAAAAATGGATGTGTTCTGTTAATCTAGCAATATAATCTTCTGTTAAATATCCACTTGCACCGCGTAGGATCTCTTCCGCATACCAATCTGGTGGGGGTGTTTCTTCCGCCTTTTGGGCAACGACAAAGGTGAGTACCTCAACTTTCTTACCGTTCAGTTCAACCGTTACAAAAGTGGGACGGTAAGCATAGGGGACGCCTTCGCGGATGTACAAATAATCCTCTAAGGCATGAATAGGAATTTCATAAACCTTTCCTTCAACGTGTCCCCCTTCTTCCACAATATCTGCACGCCCCATTCCATCAATTTTGGAGCAATAAGTAAAACGTAGCGAATAATTGGTTAATAAACCAACACCGATTACATTTTGAAAATAATGCTCCACACCGGCCATTTTAAAACGTTTGTCATCCATGCAGCTTCCATAGGCAAAGTAAAGAATCTTATGATTTGGTTTTTTTTGCTTATTCAGCAGTCGGTACTCCTTCCAGTCACCTCTGTGAATCTCTTCTTTACATATGCTAGCATTCCCTTCTACATATACAAAGGCCTCTTTTTCACCCCTATCTGTATACACAGTCTGTTCAATTCTTTCATATAGATTGTTAGTGCTTCCTGACGTATATCCTTCAAGTTGGTCTAAACGTTCCAACTCACTTTCCGTTACGAGATACAGCTCCCCGTATACTCGTAAAGTTAAGGATGGTTTTATCGCAGGATATCCATTACCCGTGTCATACATCTCTCCATTTGTCCAAGCCTGTTCAGCGATACAAATTGCATTTTTCAGCAAATAAGCATTGGATTCCCCTTTCCTTAACGTGCCATACACAAATACATAAACCATCCAATCACCCCATTTATTTTTTCTATTATTAACTGGCGTAAGTTCTCTTCTTCAGAACAAGTCACAGTGACGACCCGAATTTTCTCTTTCCTTTTAAGTTGGACTCGCATGGTGGCAATGAAATCAAAAAACTAAATGATACGCCACAAAATTTTGGCTACCAACTTGCATTAATAGCAAAAAAATGCTATATTAAAAAAGCGATGAGCTAATTTGCATAAGTCAATGGTTATGC
This sequence comes from Niallia sp. XMNu-256, assembly GCF_036670015.1. Lineage (NCBI taxonomy): Bacteria > Bacillati > Bacillota > Bacilli > Caryophanales > Bacillaceae > Niallia > Niallia sp. XMNu-256. The sequence goes on along the minus strand of NZ_CP137636.1, from coordinate 1,431,294 downwards.
TTTGTGCTAAACGAACGAATGTGGTCGTTCGGACCATTGCCGCAAACGCGAAGACGCCTGTTTTTACAGGCGTCTTTTTTGTGTTCAGCTAGACCGAGTCACAAGGAAGACCCAAATTAAGCATTTCTAAAAGGAACCCGTTTATTTCCTCATTCCTTTTCATTATAACAAACATCTATTTTCATAGCATAGTCGAGTAATTGTTGTTACGAATAGCACACAAAAAAGGTTATGTACAATTAAAAAGCATGTGTACATAACCTTTTTGGTTTATAAACATATCATTGAGTTACTCAGAAACAATTTACTTCGCTGCAACTAACTTCAGAATCGCTTCACTCCAAAGTTTTTTAGTTCATCAACCGTATCTTCAATCACTGCTTCACCGTTTACAGATACTTTTAATTTTCCTACGTTCGTGGCTGAACCGATTTGAACCGCTTCTGTCCAAAGATTTTCAAATTGTTCTCTGTTTTCAGCTTTTACTGTTACTAAAAATCTTGATTGTGATTCACTGAATAACGCTACCGTTGCGTCTCCAGTTATGGTTCACTTCGGCACCTAAACCTTGTCCTATAATTATACTTTTCGCTAAGCCCATAGCAAGTCCACCTTCTGATAAATCATGTGCAGATACGACAAGACCTTCTCTAATAGCAGCTGAAAGTAGGTTTTGACGGTTCGCTTCAACTTGTAAATCAACCGCTGGAGATTTTCCCGATATTTTCCTGCAATCACATTTTGCAGTTCACTGCCACCAAACTCAGGGAATATTTCACCAATTGAGTAAACAAAGTCTCCACTATTTGGAAGTGGCTTGGTGTCACATATTTTGTATTTTCGACCAGTCCAACCATTCCAATGATTGGCATTGGAAGAATCGCTCCGCCTTTTGATGTATTATACATAGAAACATTTCCACTGATAACTGGTGTTTCAAGAGCAAGACATGCCTCACTGATTCCATCAATGCTCTCTGCCATTTGCCAACATCGTTTTTATTGGATATAGGGTCCGTTATTTTTTTATTACTAATGGGCGTTTGATGACACCCATGATTTCTTCTACAGGTAAACCATTTTCTATCAATTGAACCATGACTTTCATATATTTGTGAATATGAAAAAAGTATTTTTTATACCCTTCACATAAATAATTAAGACCTGGTTCTCCATCAGGGGTCATAAGGAAACGATGCTTGGGACATTCTCCATTACAAGCAAATCTCACCTCACATGTTTGACAATGTTGCGGCAAAGACTTTTTCTTATTTTCCCCGAATTGTCGTTGTTGTTCCGAATCCATCATTTCCGCAAAAGGGTCTTGATGAATATTACCCAGCCGATAATCAGGATACATGTAATGATCACATGAATAGACATCACCATTATGCTCCACAATCCCAGCTCGTCCACATGTTTCAGCAAATATACAAGATGTTGCCGGAAGGCCAAGCCACGCTGTTAACGCATGTTCAAAATTCATCACATGAATCCTGCCAACATCATTTCGCACCCACTCATCAAAAACCGCAATTAAAAAGTCCCCATATTTTTCAGCTTCAACCGTCCAAGAGGAAACACTTTTCTGTACGTCTTTTTCTGTAATAGAAGGTGGTGTCGCATGACGGAGTCCTAATTGAAGAGCATTCTGGTCAGGCATCCGTTCAACAATCGGGATAAATTGAATGTATTCAACACCTTGTTCCTTGAAAAAGCGGTATATTTCCAAAGGGTATTGGGAAGAGAATTTCGTGACACAGGCCAAAATATTAAATGAAACCTTATATTTTTTTAACATATGCAATGCTTTTAATACTTTATGGAAGGTTGGTTTTCCCCCACGATCGACACGAAAGTGATCATGTATCCACTCCGGACCGTCCAAGCTTAATCCAACAAGAAATTCATGCTGAGCCAAAAACTGACACCATTCCTCGGTTAATAACGTACCATTGGTCTGCAATGAATTGGTGATTTTCTTTCCTTTCCCATATTTACGCTGAAACGCAATCACTTTTTTATAAAAATCTAGACCCATTAACGTCGGTTCTCCACCTTGCCATACAAATGGAATCTCGTGTGAAACTTGCGCCTCAATATATTGTTTGATGAATTTCTCGAGCGTTTCATCTGACATTCGAAATGAAGGCGTACCAGAAAAAAGTCCTTCTTTTTCCGTATAAAAACAATAGTGACAATCGAGATTGCAGATTGGTCCTGATGGTTTAGCTAACATATGGAACCCGTTTGTTTTAACGACAGTCTCTCCCATTTTCTACTTCCTCTCTATGTATAAAGGTTAAGCCAGTGATGTGTAAGCATCACTGGCTTAACCCCCTGTTAATTTTTCACAACTTGCGCTTCCTTTATTTGATAGTCTACTTTTTGAATCTTTCCAGTAAACTCAAAGTCCCCTTGGTCAGCATATGCCTTGCTTACAGGATAGTTCGTATCTCTGCCAATATCTAACCCTTCGAAGCTTAGTTTAAATTTATGTGTTTCTTGAATAACGGCTTCCCCAACCTTTTGATCATTAATATAAAGGCTGCCGATTCCTTGATGGGTTCCATTCTCATTTGTTCCAGTCAGGTCAAATTCATAGTTAAGAATAGACTCTCCTACAGGAACGGTTTGATCAGACACAATGGTGTAAACCTCATTTCCTCTATTATACTCATAAACTAACTTATTATCTTTAATATAAAGCGTATAGCCGCTTTCAGAGCTTCCTAGAGCCACGAGTACCCCTTCATCCTTTGTACTTTCACGATTAACAGGCAATGTAATCGTATAAGAGCGGTTAATAATAAATGGTGACGCTCCTTCCGGCAAACGTGACATTCCAGGATAGAATGTAAATGAGTTTCGTGCACGCAAGGAATCCTCTGGTATTGCTAAAAACCCATCACCCATAACGTCCGACATTGGGAACACATTATACTTTTTAGCTTCTTTGTCAAATAGTTTTAACAGTTCTTTTAACTTCTTCGGATTTTCTTTTGCAAGATCATTCATTTCAGATGCATCTTTCGCTACATGATAAAGTTCCCACTGATCCTTTTCATGAGGCGTGCCTGGTACATGCTTAGCAATCGCTTTCCAACCGTCGTGATAAATAGCTCTTTGCCCATTGTTTTCATAGAATTGGGTGGTTCGAGTCGGTTTAGACGCGCTATTGAATGTGTTGGCAAAACTTTCACCATGTAACGACATTTGCTTAACTCCATTAATCTTTTTTGGCAGCTCAATACCTGCTACATCATAAACCGTTGGTGTGATGTCAATTGCATGTACAAATTGATTACGAATTTCACCTTTCGCTTGGATCCCTTTTGGATAATGCACAATTAATGGCGATTTAATGCCTGCTGCATACATTGTCGATTTGAACATCTTAAATGGTGTCCCACTTACTTGTGCCCAACCTGCCGGAAATTCAGACTTTGTTTGATTGCTTCCAATTTGATCTGCATGATTGACAATATCATCCCATTTTTCGGGAATGTCGTTATAAGCTAATGTATGATTGATGGAACCAGTTCCTTTCCCCATTGGGCTCGCTCCATTATCAGATAGAAAAACAATCATCGTATCTTCAAATTCACCAACAGCTTTTAAGTTTTCTACAAATCGGCCAATTTGTTCATCTGTATGTGTCAAAAAGCCTGCATAAGTTTCCTGGAAAGTAATAAACGTCTCTTTCTCCTCTTCCGTCAATTCATCCCAAGGCTTCACTCCAGGATTTAATGGGGCTAACTCCGTATTTTCTGGAATAATTCCCAGTTCTTTTTGTCTTTCAAATCTTTCTTTGCGAATTTCATCCCAGCCTTTATCATATACGCCTTCGTACAGTTTTTTATAACTTTCTGGAACTTGAACAGGCTGATGTTGGGCCCCGAAAGCCATATATAAGAAAAATGGTTTATCAGGGTCAATCGAGGCTTGATCTGTAACATATTGATTTGCCTGATTTACGATATCCTCTGAAAAATGATAGTTTTCATCATCAGGTGTTTCTATAAAACTATTATCCCGGACGAGTTCGGGTTTATATTGGTCACTAGAATCTTCAAGGAAACCGTAAAAACGGTCAAACCCTTTTCCAAGCGGCCAGTTTTCATAGGGTCCTGCAGGTGTGGCATGATGGGACGGAGACAAATGCCATTTTCCAAGTGCATATGTATTATATCCGTTTTCCTTCAATACTTCGGCAGTCGTACCTGCCTCCGGATTGATACGCCCCCGTTTATTTGGGTAATCAGGTCCCATATCAAAGTTTGCGACAGTTGCCATCCCAACAGCATGCGGATTTCTCCCAGTCAATAACGCCGCACGGGTCGGTGAACAAACCGGCGTCACATGGGAGTTATTGTAGCGAAGTCCATTTTCCGCTAAAGAGTCTAAGTTAGGGGTTTTAATTTCAGATCCATAACTTGCCAAATCTGAAAACCCTGAATCATCTAAAACAATATAAACAATATTAGGCTTTTCAGAATCCCCATTTTGTGAATTGGTTCCTTTCGTTTGATTTTTATCTGTCGTCTTTACAGTCTCTGCTTTTACCTCGGATCCTGTAAATTTTGTTCCTGAACAGCCAGATAGTAAAGCCAATGCTGAAGCAAAAATCGTCAACTTTTGTAAGGGTGATTTACTTAATACCTTTAATCCTTTGTCCAACTTAATATCTACCTCCATTTTCGATAAAGTTAGTTGTAATTAAAGCAAAAAATTCCCATTAACAAGTGTTATTCATTATAGTTAACATACTTACTATCTTTCATTCCTAACTAAAATTTTAGTCTCAGGATTTTTATAGCTTTTTATAGAATATTCTGCAGAAATATACATCCCCTTAGCCAACTATAATTTTACATTCCGATGCAATTAAAGTCAATTAGATTTTTGAAAATTCAAATTAAATGATATATAACAAAATCCGTTCTCTACGTAATAAAAAAACCAATTTTAAAATTTTAAATGCTTCATTCCCCGAATCACTTTTTGGGCTTGCTATACTTCTCTAAAATATTCAAACACATCAAAAAGGCAGGATATGAATCACCCTGCCTCTCTCTTTTTTCATTGTATTTAAATAATTTTGTCCTTCTGATGAGTATCTATGGATTCATAGGTAGAGCACGGCCCATTCACAGGGTTCCGTGCTCTACCAAAAGGTTATTTAACACATTCTCTTTCATTCTTACTTCGATTTTCCTCGAACGAATTTACTTCGCTGCAACTAACTTAGGAATTGCTTCACTCCATAGTTTTTGTAGTTCATCAACCGTATCTTCAATCACTGCTTCACCGTTTACAGACACTTTTAGTTTTCCGTCGTTCGTGACTGAACCGATTTGGACCGCTTCTGTCCATAGATTCTCAAATTGTTCTTTGTTTTCTGCTTTTACTGTTACTAGGAATCTTGATTGTGATTCACTGAATAACGCTACGGTTGCGTCTCCAGTTACGTTCACTTCGGCACCTAGACCTTGTCCTTTAAAAAGACTTTCCGCTAAGCCAACTGCAAGTCCGCCTTCAGATAAATCATGTGCAGATACAACAAGACCTTCTTTAATAGCAGTCGCAAGTGAGCTTTGACGTTTCGCCTCTACTTGTAAATCAATCGCTGGCGCTTTTCCTGAATATTTTCCAGCAATCACATTTTGTAATTCACTGCCACCGAATTCAGGGAGTGTTTCACCAATTAAATAAACAAGGTCCCCATTATTTTGGAAGTGGCTTGGTGTTACATATTTTGTATTTTCGATAAGTCCAACCATCCCAATGATCGGTGTTGGAAGAATCGCTTCACCTTTTGATGTATTATACATGGAAACATTTCCACTAATAACTGGTGTTTCAAGAGCAAGACATGCCTCACCGATTCCATCAATGCTCTCTGCCATTTGCCAAAATACTTCTGGATCATTTGGGTTTCCGTAGTTCAAGCCGTCAGTAATTGCAAGTGGTTTTGCACCCGAACAAACAAGGTTACGTGCTGCTTCAGCCACGGCAATTTGTCCGCCCACTTTTGGATCCAAATAAATATAACGAGAATTACAGTCTGTCGTAATCGCAATTGCTTTATCTGTTCCTTCAATTTTCACGACAGCTGCATCAGATCCAGGTCCCGCAATGGTGTTTCCTTGTGCTTCTGTGTCATATTGCTTGTATGCCCATTCCTTACTAGCAATTGTCGGCTGTTGTAAAAGTTGTCTTAACATCGCACCATGATCGTCGACTGCTGGAACTTCATTTTCCATCGCTTGGAATTCTTGGTAATATGCCGCTTCTTTTGTTGGCAAATGATAGACAGGTGCTTCATCCGCTAAAATATCAACAGGAATATCTGCGACAATCTCCCCATGCTGCTTAATACGGAAGATTTTTTCCTCGATAACCTCACCGATCACGGCCGCATCTACTTCATGTTTCGCAAAAATATCAAGAATTTCTTGCTCTTGACCTTTTTTCACGACTAATAACATCCGCTCCTGTGATTCAGACAGCATGATTTCATAGGCATTCATCCCTTCTTCACGCTGTGGAACAAGGTCAAGGTTCATCTCAATTCCCGTACCTGCTTTAGCAGCCATTTCACTTCCAGATGATGTTAATCCTGCCGCACCCATATCTTGAATCCCAACTAATGCATCCGAATGAATGACTTCTAGGCACGCATTCATTAATTTTTTACCTATTTGTGGATTACCGATTGCAACTGCAGATGTATTCTCTTCGCTTCCAGCTTCGACCACATCTGAAGAAAACGATGCACCACCAACTCCGTCTCTACCTGTATCCCCACCGGCATAAATGACGACATTCCCTACACCAGCAGCAAGACCTTTTTGTACATCGTTATGATCAACAAGTCCAACAACCATTGCGTTGACTAATGGATTTTCTTCATATTGTGCATCAAATTGGATCTCGCCACCAACCGTTGGAACATCAACCACATTTCCATAACTTGCAATCCCACGGACCACTTCGGAAAATAACATTTTTGTATGGTCATTATCTAGATCTCCAAAACGTAATGAATTTAGGGATGCAATTGGTTTCGCTCCCATTGAAAAGACATCACGCAAGATTCCTCCAACACCTGTTGCTGAACCTTCAAAAGGCTCGACAAACGATGGACTATTATGACTTTCAATTTTAAAAACAACAGCTTGATTATCTCCAATATCAACAACCCCGGCACCTTCACCAGGTCCTTGTAAAACATGACTTCCTTTCGTAGGGAACCTTCTAAGTAATGGTTTTGATGATTTGTAGCTACAATGCTCAGACCACATAGCAGAGAAAATGCCTGTTTCCGTATAGTTCGGAAGACGTTTTAATAGATCTTTCGCTAGTTGATACTCTTCATCTGATAATCCCATTTCCTTGTATAACTGTTCTTTTTCAATTTGTTCTGGGCTAATGTTATGTTGCGACATCAATGGTTCCCTCCAAAAAATTTATTTTATTTGGTAAATAATGCTTATGTTTTCAATGAAGACACTCGCTTTTTCGACATCTTCTGCGCCACTTACCTTCATCTATCCTCTATAATAATAGCGCCATCGACAGGATTTGACAAGAACAGGAAATCTAAAAATTCTAATACTGCTATGCGACAAAATGCGCTTCTTCACTCATTAAGGGAATGAATTCGTTTTCATTATTTTATTATAGGGATTGTCAAAGAAAAGAATTCATTTCCCCCGTCCGAATGATTTTCATAAAAAGTTCTATAAATCATAAAAATATTTTGTCGATTATATTTTAAGCGACTCATTCAATCAACGTATGATCTTCCGCTTCTTATAACTTTAATAAACCCTATTGATAACTTTTTATGTAAGTTGTAATTTTTAATCACAAGTTCTCTCATCTAGAGATTGTATTGGATGACCTTTTGGTATTTGATAAAGCGGTCCATTTGCCATTTCTTTTTTTTTTCGTAATTCGATTGTTTCCCAATTGAGTTAAGTGGGGGATTTTATAGTAGGTATAAGAAAAAGTATTTTTCCTTATACATCATTTCCTGTGTGGATCAAGGGACATGTCCCTCTGCCCCACATTAGTCAATACTTAAAACAATTTTACCATTTCCAGTCCCTTCTGCTAGCTGTTCAAAGGCCTGTGATGCTTGTTGTAAAGGAAAATATGTGCCAATCATCGGACGAAGTGCACCACTTGAGAGCATATCTATTACACCGTGAATGATTTGTTCACGTTCATCTTGTCGTGCGTTCCAGAGGGCCATTCCTAAAATATCACATTCCTTTTGCATGGCAAGTCGGGGATTTATTTCGATTGAACCACGATTTCCAATAATGATAATTTTACCAAAACGTGAAATCAGCTTTAAATCTGTTTCTAAATTAACATGGGATGAAAATTCAATAATCACATCAGGTCCCTTGCCATCTGTTACGGCTAGCACATCATTAATTGTTGCTTCTGACACATGATCAATGACAACATCTGCGCCAGCTTCCTTAACCATTTTCTTACCTTCTGGTTTACTTGCTGTTCCAATCACTTTCGCACCATGGGCTTTTGCCATTTGGACTGCCTGTAATCCAACCCCGCCACTCGCTCCATGAATAAGAACGGTTTGACCAGGTTTCAAGTTTGCCCGTTGAAATAATGCACGATAGGCAGTCAATGCTGGTATTCCTAATGCCGCCCCTTGTTCATAAGATACATGATCTGGTAATGGATGAACGTTCGTTTGGTCACATACTACTTTTTGAGCAAATGTGCCCGTGCTGTAACTTCCATCTAAGGTTGCGATAAATACGCGATCACCGACACGTACATTTGAGACTTCCTCTCCAACCGCTTCCACAGTCCCTGCTCCGTCTACCCCTGGCGTATAAGGCAACTGTGGGATCGTCGAATATGTTCCTGTTAAGGTATAGGCATCAGCCGGATTCACACCCGCTGCATATAAACGAACACATACCTGTCCCTTACCTGGTCTTACATCCTCAACATCCGTATAAAATAACTTTTCAGGTCCGCCAAACTGTGACACTTGAATTGCTTTCATGTAATCAGCCTCCTGCCATTATTATAACTTGAATAGGTAGTATTTACAGGAATTGCGCCTGTCACTTCCCGAAACCTCTTAATCCACAAGGGGGTTCACACAGATGAATTTGATTAGTGGGTAATGGAACCTGTCCCTCTTACGTCCTCCTCTGCACAAAAGAAAAGCCAGGACGATCCTGACTTTTCATGATTATTTTATTATGCTATTGACTGTTTAAAAATCGAAATTTGGAAAACTAATACCGAACTGAACCTAATGTTTTTTTGAAACGCGAGAACCGTCCCGCCGTTTCATTAAGTGTTTCTCATGTTCTTTTTCATTGCTTTGACTAGGAAGCCACCTTTAAATCTTCGGGGTTCGTATGAAATGATGAAGGCTTTTGGGTCGTATTGTTCGATGAAAGCCATGACTTCGGTTTCAACATTTCGTCTTGTCAAAATCTCTAATCGATACCTTTTGCTGTCACGACCTTTCCCTTCATACATCGTGACGCCTAGACCTTTGTTTCTTAACGCTTCAACTAACTCTTCATTTTCCTCTAATAAATTAACATATAATGTAGTGTATCCAATGGCTAATTTATTTTCAATGCGAGTTCCTATGAAGAGCCCTACACCGAATCCCACCGCATAAACAACCTTTTCAAGGAGACTCTGATCACCGGAAAAGATAATGGATAAGCTGAAGATCGAGATTAACGTTTCGACTACACCAAGTAATGAGGCTGCTAAACTCATATTCTTGACTAAAAAAATCGTTCGCAGTGTCATAATAGGGACAAACACAAGTTGAAGGGTAAAAATGATTAAAATATTTACTAACATAATGAACTCCTTTTTGCGAGGTTATTTCTGATTGATCAGTTGAATGTAGACAGACTAATAATTGTATCCACTACGGGATATAGAGTATTTTTGACTGCCATTTATGTAAGAAAGAAGAAGCACCATTTCCACTCATCATTGAAACAGTGCTGCTTCTACATCGTTATATCTTAGCTCCATAGTAATGATCCCAAGCTTGTTGAATCCCACCTGCACATGCTTTCGTTGCAGTGAATATATGATCACTCTTTACATCAAGAAGTTCCTTTTGAGCATTTCCTACGATTACGGCTGGATAGCCAAGTGTAAGCATGTCCAAATCATTGCCAGAATCTCCTGCAACAAGGATATTTGCCTCTTCACCAGCATATTCCTCTACTATATATTGAAGTGCTTTCCCTTTTCCTGCACTTTCTGGCAATACATCCACATCTCTTCCTGAACTAAAAACGAAGGTGTGAGGAATACCGGATTCTTTTAACTTTTGCCTTAAATTGCTTGCGCCCTCACTATCGTTAACGAAGAAGGATACTCTACGCTCATGCGGTAAAGTCTGAAGCCTAATTCCAGGTAATTGTAACGCGATCTCTCGAATCCTATGTGGGTTCCAGTTTTCCCTAACCTTTTGCTCCCACTTCGGGTCTCGTAATAATTCACGACCGCTATAAATACTCGTACCTACATCTGTTACTAAAATAGAAGGAATAGGCAATCGTTCACTGTCAATAAGAGATAATGCAGAATCATAGTGTCTTCCTGTAATATAAACTAAGTCTACTTTATAGGGCAGTGATTCAAAGAATTCCAGTAATTCTTTTAAGGCATCTCCATCCCCTACTAAAGTTCCGTCCAAATCAGTAGCTAGCATATACTTTTTCATTTGTTGTGATCAGCCCTTCATATGTCATGTTCATTTGTTTTGCAATCTTCTCCCAATTAAAAGCTTTGCGGGAATATTCAGCTGCTTGTTTGCCTAGCTCTTTTGCCAAATAGATATCCTTTGCTAATAAAGCCATCGCTTTAACTATGTGGTCTGAATTTTTCGGTTCGACATGGATTCCTGTAAACCCATCGGAAACTACGTTTTGCAATCCCCCAACCCCAGAAGCAATAACGGGTGTTCCGCAAGCTTGTGCCTCTGCGGCAACCATACCGAATGATTCATAATAAGATGGCACAACGACCGCAGTGGAGGTATTAAAAAGATCGGCAAGTTCTTCTTGAGTTTTAGGTCCAACAAACTTCACTTTATCCTCTATTCCACGTATAGCCTCTTGTAACTCCTTCTTCTTAGGCTTGAAAGTAGCAAGGTCTACATCCTCTTTATCGCCACCAGCGATAATTAATTTAATATCGTGATTAATTCGATTATTCAATTTATTAAAAGCGTTAAGCAGCGTCAAAATTCCCTTTGTTTCCTGTAAACGGCCAGCGAAAGAGAACACGGGTACACTTTGATTTTTCTTCCGTTTGTTTGGATAGAAAACATCTCGATCCACCCCAATGGAAGATACAACCACATTCGCTTGCGGGCCAGCAAAGCTTTTAATTAAATCTTTTTCATTTGTTGTAGTAGCGATAACGACATCCGCTTTTCTTAGAATATCTTTTTCCGCATGTAATCGTTTCGTTTCTTTTTTACCTGTACCTCTATATTTAGCAATGGCTAATGAATGTGAAGTATGAACGAGAGGAATGTCATAAGTATTTTTTATTACAAGCCCAAGCAGGCCTGATAACCAGTAATGAGAGTGTACAACGTCGTATGTATCTAATGGAATAATATTTTGCATTTCTCTATAAAATTCAGGTAGTATGTTGTACATTTCGCTTTTATTCATATACCCTTTTTTTCCAGCAGCAATTCGAATCACACGGCAACTCTCGCCAAACACTTCTACTTGAGGTGCATTTGGATTACTCCAATGAGTCGCTACATCTACACTTAAACCCAATTCATCTAAGGCTAGTGCAAGTTGTTTTACATAATTATTTTGTCCGCCTGACTGCTTTCCTCCAAGTCCTGCAAGTGGATCCCCATGATCAGATATAAAAAGAACTTTCTTTTTCATTTATCATTCTCTCCTGTCCGCATGTATTGTTTACTATTAATCTCCTAAACAAGTTATCTAATTGTTTTATACCCTTTCTACTTTTTTTCAAACATCGTTTATAAAATTAAAAACTGCACCAAATGGATCCCATTCGATGCAGTTTTAGAAATTTTATAGATTGTAAATAAAAATTACTTGTCAGGTTCTTTATTTTGTTGAAGCTGATCCAGACGGGGACGCGGCATTTACTACAGGATTGTCCATCACCGTGGAGCCTGCCTCTTTGACCTTCGTTCCAATCTCAGCAATCTCCCCTTTTGCTTCCTTGGCTGTATTTAATGTCTGATTCGTTATATCCTTTACTTCACTGACATTGCCAATTAAATTCTCATTTAACTGATTGTATAAATCCTGAGCATGACTAATTGCTTCCTTCATTACTTGAGAAGCCTCTTTGAAAGACTCTACCATTTGTTCTTTAACTTCAGAAGGGTTATTCTTTACCTCGGTAATCAAGTTCATTGAGGAATCTTTAACCGTTAAAGCTTTATCTTTGACTGTATTTCTTGTATTGGAATCAAGCATCGCAACAAGTCCTCCAACGATCCCGCCAATAACCATTCCCTTCATTAGCTTACTGTTATTACTACTTGAAGAACGACTCATCGTAGGATTCAAACTTCCACTCACAGAACCTTCCGTTAAATTACCTTCTCCACTTCTAGCATAATCATTAGTAGTTGACTCCATAGGCAAAATATTTTGTGACATAATAACTTCCTCCTTAACCAAAATGAATTTATTTATCTATGTAAATGGAATTCCCCATTTTTCAATAAATGAAACATGGGGACGGTTCTCGCGTTTCATTTTCACTGTGACGCATATGATTAAAAAAATAAAGAACAGAGCGAATGAATGCAGTATTCGCTCTGTTTTTTATTAAGTAATGGGAGAGTTTTCTTATGGTTTTAAGACAAATTTAATGCTATTATCTTCAAAATCATGGAATAATTTATAAGCTTCGCTTGCATCATCAAGAGACATTCTATGGGTAATGATATCTGTCGGGTCAATGTCTCCTTTCACAATCATGTCATACAACATTGGCATATAGTGAACGACTGGGGCTTGGCCCATTTTCACTGAAATGTTGCGTTCGAACATATTTCCAAGCGGGAACATATTGTATTGCATCCCATATATACCTGTTAATTGAATCGTACCGTACTTTTTCACAGCATCTATGCCGATTTCGATTGCACTTGTCGTACCACCGGATAATTTAAGTTTTTGTTCCACTTTCTCTCTCACGTTCATCTTTCCATCCATGCCAACACAGTCAATGACCACATCTACTCCGCCTCTTGTAAGTTCACGGAGATATAATCCCAAATTATCAATTTCATCCGGATTGTAGATTTCTACGTTATTGGTTCTTTTCGCATGCTCAAGTCGATACTCCACAGGGTCAACCGCAATGACACGGCTAGCTCCTTTCATCCATGCAAATTTTTGAGTGATCAGACCGATTGGCCCGGAGCCGAGAACGGCGACTGTATCGCCTTTTTTAACACCCGCATTTTCAACACTCCAGTAAGCTGTTGGCAAAACATCCGAAAGGAATAATAGGGATTCATCCTCCAACTCGCAAGATTCCGGGATTTTAAACGGAAGGAAATTACCATATGGGACACGCATCAATTCTGCTTGTCCACCAGGGTGGTCGCCATAACGTTCTGTAAATCCGAAATATCCGCCCGTATCTATATCAGGGTTTTGGTTGGAATTGTCGCATTGACTTTCCATGTCATGTTGGCAATAATAACATTCCCCACAAGAAATATTGAATGGGATTATGACCCTGTCGCCTTTTTTAACTTTTGTTACGGCCGGCCCGACTTCTTCAACGATTCCCATCGGTTCATGACCAATGACATAATCTTTTCTCGTAGGCAATGCACCTCGGTAAATATGCAAATCCGATCCGCAAATCGCAGTCGTCGTTATCCGAACAACAATATCATCGGCCTTTTCAATTTTTGCATTTTCAACTTCTTTTACCTTAACATCTTTTGCCCCTTGATAAGTAACAGCTTTCATCTACAATCTACCTCCTTCAAACTCAATAGAGATCTTCCCGTTTCTCAAAATTTAAAACATGAGGTGTTTCTCGCACTTTGAAACATGGGGACGGTTCTCGCGTTTCATTTTCACTGTGATCCCGACAGCAAAAATAAAAAAACAGAGCGTATGAATACGAAATTCGCTCTGTTTTTAATCCTTTTTTTAAAAAATAGGATCCTAATTTTTTACGTAACTTTACATAATGCTTAAGGCACTTTAATATTAAACTCTATTATTTCGGACTTAACGGGCAATAAGACTCCACCTCAAGATTGTGAGTACAACAAAAATTAGTGGGGCAAAAAGAACACCCCACTAATGTAAAGTTTCACTTTATTGTAGTTCTTGTTTCCCTGTCACTTCCCCATCAATCTGGGCACTTTCTTTCACTTCTTCACTTGCAAATAATAGGTTTCCATCAATCGTAGTGTCTTCAGCTAAAGTAAAGCCTTTTGCTGCAACGATGACATCGCCTTTCACTGTACCATTTTGAATTTTAAAATTCTCACTTTGTACAAGCATGCTTGGTACTGTAAGTGTGAAAGTATCAGTCACATTACGTTGGTCATCTTGTGTATATAGACCTAATTTACGATAGATCGGGTTTGCCTCATCCCCTTTATCATGAAACTCACCTTCTACAACTAACTCTTCATCAAGAGTAATATCATCTGTTGCTGCAACAATCCAAGTACCTTCTTTACTTAAAGCTTGTTTAAACTCTTCTGGATCAGCTGTGATAGATGCTGTTGAAACCGCATCTGTTTCTGTTTCTTCCGTTTCTTTTGCAGCTTCTTCAGCTGACTTTTCTTCTTCAGTCTCTACTGCTGCTTCTTCAGCTGGTTTTTCTTCTGTCTCTACTGCAGCTTGTTCAGCCGGTGTTTCCTCTGTCTCTACAGGTTCGGCTGTCTCCTCTGATCCACACGCTGCTAGAAGTCCTACAAGTACTGTTGGTACGATTAATCCTTTTAATTTCATGTTATTTTCCTCCCTTATTTAAGTGTTACTTAATTTCCTTAATGGAATAAAATTAGCTCCCTATGTATTAAGCTGATCAATCTTTTTAAAAAACATTTCTGTTCCAAATATTTTATTAGGTTTTGATAAAATATTGATTGATCTTTTTAAAGATAAGTTATATTTTTTCACCTTCCCTTCTTAATCGTGTTTATTTAAATGGCACCACCTTTCCATTTATTCCAAAGTCTTTTCCCTACCTGCTTGTACACTACCCCAAACTTCTAAGTTTAAAACATTAAACTAGCAACTTTTCATTTATTTTTAATAGATTGATATGAAAATAGATACCTGAAAGGATGATACATAGCAAAATACGGGGGAAAATTTTCATTGGAATGGGTGTTGAATATTTCCTCTGAGGTTAAAATGAGTGAGGGATGGAAGAACGAAGTCACCAACTAGACCGACGATAGATTCATGTTAAAAAGTATACGCTATTAGAGAATTGTTTAAGCACTAAACTAAAACAACTCAAATAAGGTACACTTTTCCTATTATAAAAAGGAACATCTAATTTATCTGCAAAAATGACAGTCCTCTAAAATAAACGGAATGTTTCTAAGAAAAAACGATTTTTCATGCGAGTTTGGGACGCATATTTATGCTTTTTTACGAAGTTGATAGAAACGACAAGTAAAATTGAAAATGAAACGCGAGAACCGTCCCCATGTTGCACAAAAAACTAGCAACAGGATCTGCTGCTAGTTTTTCCATTTGGTTTATTTCACAAGTTTATGTTCTTGGATAAAGTCTTTTAATGTATCGACTAGGTTGGGATTGCTGATTTCGTCTAGATCATAGTGTACACGTGTGCATGGTTTATTAATTGAGATGACGCGTGTTAAGTCGATCGGTGTTCCAATGATGACTGCATCACAGTCTGTATTATTAATCGTTGCTTCTAAGTCTTTTAATTGTTGCTCGCCGTATCCCATCGCTGGAAGGACATTTCCAATATGTTGGTATTTGTTAAATGTTTCCGTTAGTGTCCCAACCGCAAATGGACGTGGATCAACGATTTCCTTCGCACCCATACGTTCAGCTGCAACTGTACCCGCGCCAAGTTTCATCTCTCCGTGTGTTAACGTTGGACCATCTTCTACAACTAACACGCGTTTTCCAGCAATTTTTTCTGGATGTTCGACTGTAATCTTTGATTCAGCCTTAATAATCGTGCTGTTTGGACTTGCAAATTTTATATTATTTTCTACAATTTGAACATTTTCCTCTGTTGCACTATCCACTTTGTTAATGATGGCCACATCGGTTGTTCTTAAACACACTTCACCAGGATAGTATTTCAGTTCATGTCCTGGGCGATGTGGATCCAAAACAGTAATCGCTAAATCGGGCTTGAAGAAAGAGAAGTCATTATTTCCTCCGTCCCATAAAATCACGTCACATCCATCTGGATCCTTTTCAGCTGCTGCCAAAATATCTGCATAATCTACACCGGCATACACGATATTTCCACGGGCCACATGCGGCTCATATTCTTCCATTTCTTCAATCGTACAATGATGTTTCTTAAGATCCTCTACTGTAGCAAAGCGCTGAACACGCTGTGCATTTAAATCGCCATAAGGCATCGGATGTCTCACCGCAATTACTTTTAAACCTTGGTCAAGAAGTGTTTCGATCACTTTTCGAGACGTTTGACTTTTCCCTGTTCCTGTACGTACCGCACATACAGAAATGACAGGCTTATTACTTTTTAACATCGTACTGTTTGGCCCTAGTAGTTTGAAGTTAGCTCCCGCTGCATTCACGATGGCGCTAACCCTCATAACATCTTCATAATTCACATCACTATATGCAAAAACACATTCGTCCACTTGTAATTCCTTTATCAATTCAGGTAATTGATCTTGTGAAAAAATTGGTATGCCTTCCGGATAAAGTTCACCGGCTAATTCACTTGGATATTTACGTCCATCTATATCTGGAATTTGTGTTGCTGTAAAAGCAACTACATTATATTCTTCATTGTTTCGGTAGTACGTATTAAAGTTGTGAAAATCTCTTCCCGCTGCGCCTATAATAATAATATTTTTTCTTTTCATGTCTGCTCTCCTATATGTCAATGAATGATTATTTATAATTATAACTAATGATGTATAATAATACAATATATTTTTTTAAAAAAATAATTGATGACCTTAAATCTTAAAGTCTCCATTTGAAATAATCCTAGACGATATTCGTTTTAAATCTTTAAATCGATTGTGATAAATAAACACATTTATTGGTCTAAAATTGAAATATTCGACATCCTCTATGGAAACTTTTTTATTATTACCTTATTAACCATTCGTATGGTTCTCCTTAATATCATTGTCGCTGCCCATTCGATAAATTTCGTTCCCCCTTATCCTTCATTTTGATTTTCTACTTTTTATAAATTTCGTGATACACTTAGTAAATGATTCGAAAAAAGGAGGAATGAAAATGGCAGAACATCATTTCCATTTAAAAGCAGATTGGCCTGGATTGCGTAACGATGTCGGGACCATTGATGCTGGAAATTTAGTGACAAAAATCTCTATTCCTAAAGAAATGGACGGGCCGGGGATCGGTACAAATCCCGACGAAATGCTGCTCGGGGCAGCTGCAACATGTTATATTATTACACTAGCAGCGATGATGGAACGCAGTAAGATCGAGAAAGATGCGCTCACAATGGAATCTGAGGCAATTGTTGACGAGACAAATGGGATCATTACATATAAAAAAATTATCCACCGTCCGAAAATCGTATTAAAGCCAAGTGCTTCTGACCGAGATAAAAAAGTCGTACAAAGGCTTGCTGAAAAAGCTGAAACTTCATGTATGATCAGCCGCGCCATCCAAGGCAATGTGGAAATTGAATTAGAAGCAACGATTCTCACTTCTGAAAATTAAGGGATCGAACGAATAAAAGGGTCAGTTCCCATCAAGTTAATGCTTACTCGATGGGAACTAACCCTGTTGGTTAGATCCGCACTTTTTTTACGCACCAAGCCCTGAGTCTAGGTCAGAGTACAACCCGAACCATAAAACCTAACAATCCTTTAAAATACGATTTCTAATACTCCTCTTGACCCTCTTCTTTTAGTGATGCAGTAGCCGCGAGATCGTCTTCTTCAACTTTTCGAAATCCTTTATCTAATCTTCCCGCATTCTCAATATCACCTGAAGCTTCATAACCGCCGACTTCAGTATTGGAAGTTGTCCCATAAAGACCCATTCCGCCCAATTTTACGTTAATTTTTTCTTCTTTATTCTTATCCACTTAATCCACCTCTTTCTTCAATAATGTAACCAGAGGAGACAAAATAATGTGCTTTTCATAACACAATTTAGATTATCATTAACATGCGGGATAGTTATAGGCTATAATCCTTTAAAACCATACTTTCTTGTGGGAAGTTATTGTTAAAATAACTTGTGCAACGGATTTCACTTCTACTAAAAGAGCCTCTCCACCGATAACAAATTTCGGGTGGTATTTAATTTAAGCAATGGTTATTTTCATTTATAAAAATTATTTTTTTCAACTGCTCTATTAGCTCCATCATATTCATGTGCTTCAGCGATTTCAGCAAAGATAGAATATCTTCTCGAAAAGTAGTAACATCGGCTCCAATTTCTACCGCAATTTGGGTCTTTTTTGGTGTTGATAAAGGTGAACAGCTACGTGTCCTACTCAGCCTTGTACCACCATAAATACTGCCGTGAACCTGGTTCTAATTGAAGTTGTTAAATAGTGAAACATGGGGATTGTTCCCCACACCACTCCCAATATTTACCGTTTATAAGAATTATAAATATTCGCAGAAACACCCTCCCCGTGTTTCACTTTTCCGTTTGAAATAAGGAAATTGATTTTTCCGATTAATGCTGGCAGTTCGCTCATTGATTTGATTGTAAAATCCGCTCCGTTTTGGATAAACGATTCTTCTGTTCTAGCAATCACTTTCTCTTGCTCCTCTTTCGTTAGAGCATGAAAATCATCTTGACTTAATCCCATTTCAGAGCTGCCAATAACCACACCGACTGCCCAAACCCCTGCATTCACTGCCTCTTTTATATCTGATACGGTATCTCCAACTTTTACTACCTTCCATGATGCAGATAATTGTAGTGCTTCCATATTTCGGTAAATCATATAAGGATACGGTCTTCCCAACGAATTCGTTCCATCAGGAGTGATATAAAAATCTGGATGATAGCCCTTTTCTAAAGCATTCGGAACTACCACATCCATCATGGTTTGTGTATATCCGGTTGTGGAACCAATTTTAAGCCCTTGTTCTCTTAATATTTGTACTGTCTCAACAACTTCTGGAATCGGTTCTGTATACTCGCTTAAAGAAGACATAAGGGCCGGTTCAAATTCTGCATATAATTTCTCTACATCCTGTTCATTAAAGGGTCTTTTGTAGATTTCCTCCCATAATGCCGAGATTCTAGGCATCGATAGCATCGCACGGATATGGTCAATTTTCAACATGCCCATCGGTTCTCTTGCCTCTGCCATCGTCACTTCAATCCCTGCCTGTTTAAAAATATCAATAAATACTTTTACCGGGGCAAAGCAACCGAAATCAACGGTTGTACCAGCCCAATCAAAAATAACACCTTCTACTCTGTTCATTTTTTCACCACTCCTATGTAAGTTTCGATAATATCGCATAATTCTTCAATATCTTCTTCATAAATCTCCCCAATATTTCCGATCCGAAAGGTCCTTTCATTCGTCAATTTCCCCGGATAGAGGACGTAGCCTTTCTCCTTCACAAAGGTATAAAAATGTTCAAAGTGAAAATCGTCACTAGGATAACGGAAGGTTGTAATAATCGGAGATTGTTTTTCTTCCGGTAAATAGGCTTCAAACCCTACTTTCTTGAGTCTTTCTCTTAAAATATGATTATTCTTTTGATAACGGGAAAACCTCGCTGGAATGCCCCCTTCTTCCTCTAATTCATCAAGAGCCTTCGAAAACGCAGCCACTACATGGGTTGGTGATGTGAAACGCCATTTCCCATCCTTGTCCATTTCCTTCCATTGATCAAATAAATCGAGTGACAAACTGCGAGAAATTCCCTCACAAGCTAGTAGTTTCTCGATTTTAGCAATGACAAAACCAAAACCAGGAACCCCCTGAATACATTTATTAGCACTGCTGATTAAATAATCAATCCCTAGTCCAGGAACATCGATCTCTATGCCACCAAAACTACTCATTGCATCAATGATTAACGTTCTCCCAAATTCCTTTGATAGATTTGAAATCATTTCAATGGGATTTAAGATCCCTGTTGTTGTTTCACAATGAACCATGACGATATGTGTAATGTCGGGTTCCTCTATTAAAATATTCCTTATTTCTTCCTCATTTGGATATTGATCATAAGCTACAGCATATTGGTAAAAAGCTAGTCCAATAGATTGGGCGATTTTTACAATTCTATCTCCATAGGCACCGTTCGTTATAATTAAGGCCTTATCCCGATTCGAAATCGTTGAATTCATTACCGCCTCAACAGCAAACGTACCACTTCCTTGCATGAGTACAGCTGTATATTCTTCTTTAGACGCCCCTGCCAAATCAAGAAGCTGACTTCGAATTTTTTGCGTAATGATTTTATAGTCATTGTCCCATGTGCAACGGTCCATCAGCATTTCCTCTTTCACACTGCTTGTCGTCGTCAGAGGCCCAGGGGTTAGAAGTTTGTAGTGATTCATCGTTCTCTATCTCTCCTTTATTTAGTCAGAAGTTGCTGGAAAGTAACGTTTTTTCAAACGAGTTGAAATGATCTCCAATAGAAAAGCTATAATGAAAATGGCATACGTAATAAAGCCAACTTCACGCAGATCAAAGTAAAAGCCAGAGGCCATAAAAAGCTCAAATCCAATTCCGCCGGCTCCTGCTGCAGCTCCCATGGCTACAGCTACACCGAAGTTAATTTCAAACCGTAAGAAAACCCATGATAATAAATAAGTAAAAGTAGAAGGTACAACACCGCTTCTGACAATATGCCACCAATTTGCCCCCGTTGATTGCAGTGCTTCAAAGATTCCCTTATCCACTTCTTCAAATGCCTCAGAAAATGCTTTAACTAAATAAGCAATTGAATGAAATAACATCCCAAGAACGGCCGCTTCACTTCCCAACCCAGCGGCAATCGCAAAGATTAACACCCACAGTACGGTCGGAACAGCCCGAATAATGGCAACAAAAACACGAACGATTCTTGATACCCATAGGGGAGCTAAATTCGTTGCCGCCATCAATGAAACGAAAAAGGCAATAACGGCACCAATAATCGTAGCTAAGAACGCTAAACCAATTGTCACTCCCACTTGATAGACCGCTTCTCCTAAATCAAAATGAGTCAAAGCCGGCTGGAAAAACATCACTTTCAAGTTATAAGCAGTTTCTGTTATCGCCGAGCCTAATTCCAGCCCTTCATAGTTAAAAAATAGAAAAGCAGCAACGGTCAAAACGGTCAGAACGATTAACGTCCATCTTACGGCTAAATTCCCTTTGTTCCTCGACTTTATATGAATTCGCCCGTCTTTCTTTCTTTTGATATAGGTTACGGTTGCTTCCATTATAAAATCACTCTCCGTACATTATTCGAAATGAGATCCACCATAATAACGGTAATAACAATACATAAGGTTACAAGTGCTACGACTTCATAATTTAACATTTTGTAATACATATCAAAGGTGTAACCAATTCCCGTTCCTGTTAAAATTCCTACCAAGGTGGCATTTCTAATATTCGTTTCCACCATAAATAATACCCAGCTAATCATTTGCGGTAAGCATTGTGGAATAACCGCCTTACCGACAATTTGGAAATAAGTTGCTCCTGTTGCCGTTAAGGCCTCCACAGAACTTTGGCTCGCTTCATCAATCGATTCGATAAAAGCTCTTGTTAAAAACCCTACCGTCCCAACAAATAGAGCAAGAAAGCCGGTTACCGAATTTTGTCCAAAAGAAATAAGCAAAACCAATGACCACGCAACAACAGGGATATTTCTTGAAACCGAAGCGATAAATCGGGCAAATACACTAAAAAAGTTATTCACTTTTGTTGTTTTGGACCCCACTACCCCTAAGAAAAGAGAAACAACAGCCGCGATCGTTGTTGCCGCAATCGACATAAAGACGGTTTCAGCTAATTTCTCCAGGATCTTTGGCAATTTATCAAGCGATTCCTGTGTCACTAATAAATTAGAAAAGATCCAGCCAATCGCTGTAGGGATCGTCGCGACTCCCTCTACAAAGTTAAAGCTTGTAAGCGCTGATGATAAATGGGTAAGAACGATGATGATAAGAAGAAAAATACCTGTCTGCCATCTGCTTTTTCGCATCTCTTTTTCATTCACTGTCATTTCTCCTTACGCTGTTATTAAATCTTTCATTTTCGTCCCGTAAATGGTTTGAATTTGTTCGTCACAAAGATCACGGCTTTTTCCATTAAATACTACTTCACCTTTATTCAACCCAATAATGCGATCTGAATAGTGTTGTGCCACATCTACCTGGTGTAAATTTACTAAACAAGTAATACCCATTTCCGTACTAATCGATTTTAAATGATCCATAATCACTTTAGATGAATTTGGATCCAGCGAAGCAATCGGTTCATCACAAAGAATTAGTTTCGGTTCTTGAATAAGTGCTCTGCATATTCCTACACGCTGTTGCTGGCCACCACTTAATTGGTCACACCGCTTATAAGCATGTTCATGAATTCCGAGCTGTTCCAGTAAATAAAAGGCACGTTCTTTTTCTTCTTCTGTGTATCTGCCTAACAAGCCTTGCAGCGTTGTTTTATAACCAAATCGGCCATGCAGCACATTCTCAATCACCGTCAAACGAGGCACAAGATTATAATGCTGAAACACCATCCCAATATTTGTTCGTAATTGACGTAATTCTTTTTTATTTAAACTTCCTACATCCTGATGGTTAAAAATAATTTTTCCCTCATTAAAATCAACCATTCGATTAATACAACGCAGCATCGTCGATTTACCAGCACCGGACGGACCAATGATGGATACAAATTCGCCTGCTTTAATTTCAAAATCAATATTCTTTAATATTTGTTTATCTGCTGTATAAGATTTACCGAGGCCTTTTACCTTTAACAATGACATAGGCTTTATCTCCTTTTTCTTAATAAAAGTGGGCAAGAGTGCTTATGAACGAGTAGACGTAAATGCACACTCTTCTCCCTAAATAATTATTTATCACTTACTACTTTGAAGATTCACGGATTGGATCATACCATTCATCTTCCACAGCCACTAGCCTTTCTTTATCGCTTTTTGAAAATAAAGCACTCTGTTCTGAATCTTTAGGAGCAAAGATTTTTTCATTATTGGCTACGTCATCTGAAGTTAATAGTTTTTGAATCGTATCAAAATCTTCTTGACCCAAGGTATCGATATTCACAACAAATGGTTCATTTAAGACAGGTGTCGCACTCATGATTGTAAATTCCTTGCCTTGAACGGTATTAAAAGGTTCTGCTGCACCATCTTTTACACGATAAACTGCACCAACGGTATTTTCTTCTCCTTTGGCAATCTCCACATATTCTTCCACACATGTATCACAAAATGCCGCAACATCTGCATTTCCCGCCAATAAATTGACAGCTGAGCCTTGATGAGAGTTTCCAAATAATACTTGCGAGAATAAGGATCCGCTTTCCATTAAATCTTCTTCCGTTAAGTCTGCATACTCTTTTTGTTGAGAGAAATGTTCAATAATACTAGCTGCAGGAACTTTAAATCCTGATGTTGAGCTGTTTGAAACGAATGAAAACTTTGTATCGGCAATCGTATCAAGTGAAAATTCACCGTTTTCTTTATATTTATCTTGTTCATCTACATTTACTGCTAACCAGCTATAATATTTAGCATCTTCCAACGTTCCAGATTCACCTGATTTTACAGCGATTGTTTGAATCGCATCATTTCTATTATTTGCTTCAACATAGCCTTGTGCACCCATAAATGCGAGGTCCGCATTGTTGTTTACTAGCGTTTCGATCGCAATCGCATAGTCTGTTGTTAATTGATGTTCCACCTTTTTACCTGTCGCTTCTGAAATAAGTCGTCCAATTTCATCACGGGAGGATTTTAAATCCTGACCAGACTCGTTCGGATACCAAACAATTTTAATTACATCATCAACTTTCACGGCACCGTTAGTAGTACCTCCACCGCATGCTGTTAATAAAACAGAAAATAGTAAAAGCATTGTCAACATCCATTTAGTTTTCATTTTCTTCTCTCCTTAATAGATTGATCGTAAAATTTGTACAACATCTTCCTTCGTTAATGCAACGGGGTTATTATCCATCCGACCCTTTGTAAAAGCTTTCGACGTAATTGTTTCGATGATTTCTTCATTAGCTCCGTAATCTCTGAGTTTGCTAGAGAAGCCTGATTGCTCATGAAAATGTTCAATAAGTTCTTGTATTTCACTGCAGCTGCTAACACCAAATGCATCGAGCAGCTTATCGTTTTCAATAATCGAGTCAAAATTAATTTCCATTACCTTTGCCAGTGTAATGCTTGCTGCGATTCCATGAACCATTCCAAGCTCCAATGTCAGAGGATAGGATATGGAGTGGCATGCCGTTGTCCTTGTATTGCTAAAGGCTAGACCGGCATACAAGCTCCCTAAAGCAATTTCTTTTCTTAAAAGAATGTCATTCGGCTGATTTAATACCTTTTCAAAGTTTTTTACAATTCGTTTGATCGCTTCTAATGAATAGATTCTTGAAATTTCATTGGAGCTTTTTGACCAGTAAGCCTCTGTTGCATGACATAATGCATCTAAAGCAGTTGATGCCGTTAATCTCTTCGGTAAGGATGTTGTTAGAGCTGGGTCAACAATAGCTGTGTGCGCATATAAGTGTTCACTATCAACGGACATTTTCACTCCGTTCGCTCGATCCCAAATCGTTGCCCAACATGTAACTTCAGAACCCGTACCTGAGGTTGTAGGAATGCCAATCCATGGTACAAATTTTTTATTTTTTATGTATAGTTTTTGTTTAATTACAGAGCGTAAAGTAGAGATAGAATCTATTTCCATGCCCTTTATGGCAGCTAACGATTTCGAAAGATCTAAAACACTGCCACCCCCAATTCCTACGATGCATTGGTAATCAAAGCTTTCAATTTGTTTATAAAAATGAAACAAGTCTTCCACATCAGGATTGGATATGTTCACTTCTAATGGTTTGACTTCGAAATCTCCAAGACTTTTAAAAAGTCCTTGTCCAGCATCAGATTCCGAAAAATCACCACCTCGATGCAAAAGGAGTATCTTCCTTGGTTGAGAATGGAGGGTACTTAATATATCCTCGATGACATCGATCGTATCTATTTTAATTTTGACTGGATTAAAGTAATTCCCCATTATGTTCGTTCCTTTCTTGTTCGTTTCTTTGTTTTGCTTCACAATGCAAGATTAATCGGTTTTTTGCGGTTTTACAATGGGTTTTACGCATTCATTACACAACATTTACACTATTTTCCTAGTTTAAATAAAATATTTACTTTACAAATTGCGTTTTTATGCTTTGTTTTGCATTTTTGTTAGATATGCTATGCTTTTTATACTAGTTATTTAAAGGAATAGGAGAGAGCAATATGATGTTACAAGAGCAAAGACATCAAATGATTGAATCCTTTTTAAAACAGCAAAAAGCTGTAAAGGCATCTGAGCTTGCTACTTTATTAGATATCTCAATTGATACTGTACGAAGAGATTTAGAGACTTTAGAGAAAAAAGGAACCCTGAAGAGAGTCCACGGGGGAGCCGTTTTAATTCAAAACAGTGATAATACGCTTAACAAGCTTTTTAGTGAGAGAGAAGTTAAAAACCTAGAGAAAAAACAAGAAGTTGCTTCATTAGCCGTTGAATTAGTTGAAGAAGGCCAGGCCATTGCTTTAAATGGTGGGACAACGACAATCGAAGTAGCGAAAGCATTGGTTAATATGTTTAAGAGACTAACTATTATTACGAATGATCTTCGAATTTTATCCATTCTTGGAGCGAATAAGGGGTTTAATGTCATTCTTACCGGTGGTTTTTTTAATCCAGAGGAATATACATTATACGGGAAACAATGTGAAGAAATCCTTTCCCATTTTAATATTGATTTTGCCTTTATCACGGTGAACGGATTATCTCTCCAACATGGTTTAACCGACTTTCGAATGCATGAAGTCGGTGTGATTCAAGCGATGATTTCACGGACCAAATATAAAGTAGTAGTGGCGGATTCAACAAAGTTTGAGACATCTTCTTACATTAATGTCTGTCCACTAAAGAACATTGATCTCATTGTTACAGACAGCTCATTGCCCTCTAATGTAGTTGAGGAGTACAGCAAACAGGATATTCGAATTCTATCTCCACATTAATGTATCGACAAGTCACAGTGAACTGTCGGTTAGTCAATAACACTTTTACCAAACGGGTAAGCAAACCGGAGGGGCTAGGATTGTTGGAGAAGTACATTAAAATAAGAGGCATTTGAGGCCGTTCTCTATCTCACATGTAAGTGAACAACAGAACGGTTCTCTTCATATTCAAACCAATGGACACACTTTTCTAGACTTTTTAAAATAATAGTTTAATAAAAAAGAGCCCCAAGCGTCTTCCGTTTTAGAAGAAACTTGTGACTCTTTTTTGACCAATCGATTAGCTTTTATTAACCACTTTTCACCTTAGACTCTATAGTTGTTACGGTTCTTTTCTTCATCATCTGCTGTATATTTGAGTAGCTAAAGAGAGCAATGGCTCCCCAGATGCATGCAAACGTCACAAGATGATCCTTCGTAAAAGGCTCCCCATACATAAGCACACCTAGAATTAAACCAATGGTTGGCGCTATATATTGTAAGAAGCCAAGCATATTTAGGGGAATCTTTTGCGCCCCAAGTCCAAACAATAGAAGCGGGATCGCTGTGGCGATACCTGACCCGATTAATAATAGATCATTTTCAAGTAACCCTGTCCCAAAATGGTTCTGACCATTTAACCCTAAATAAGTTAAATATAGCAGAGAAAGAGGGAAAACAAATAAAGTTTCCAACAACAAACCTAGAGTGGAATCAACCTTTATTAATTTTTTTGCCAATCCATAAAAACCAAAAGATAAAGCTAATGCAAGCGACATCCATGGAAGCTTTCCAAGGGATAGAGTCATATAGATTACTCCGATTCCAGCCAACATAAACGAAAACGTCTGCAACTTATTAATCTTTTCACGCAAAACAAAAACACCTAACAAAACCGATACAAGTGGATTAATATAGTAACCCAAGCTTGCCTCCACAATGTGATTCGTATTCACTGCAAATATGTAAGTCAGCCAGTTAATACTGATCAAAATAGAGGCTAGAATCAGGCCGATCCACGCTTTCTTCTTACTCATTTGAACCCGGAAGAAATTTTTAAATTGTTTTCTTTTAAAAAAAGCAACGATAATAAATACAAATACAAAGGACCAAATCACTCGATGAGCTAATATTTCAAGAGCGGGAACACCACCTAAAAATTTCCAATAAATTGGTAGAATCCCCCACAAAATATAGGCACCTACTATAGAAGAAATCCCTATTGCCTTTTCACGTTCCATTCTTATCACCAGTTTCTGTTTTTCGGGACTTTTGTACCCGTTCCTTAAAGTGGATATGATATTATATCATATATTTTCTTTTTTATGTGTATGAAGTTGCCTACAAAAACTATTTTTACAGTGCTTTTTTCTGGCAACGATCATTTGACAAATTACAGGGACTTATTGATTTTAGGCATTGAGATTTCAGTTAAATGGTTTTACAAAAAAAGAAGCAGATCCTCTACCTTTCAAATAAATTTTTTCAACTAACTCAAATCTTTAGCGTTTTTCTTATTGAAAAACAGTTGTAATCATGTTTTGCAATTTCTATTTATAAGGGTTCTATTAGGAGATATATCTTAATAATCATTATTTTTTCTTTAAACGATACAAATCCATGGTTTTGTACCCTTGTGACAATACATCCACCATTTGTGATCGCCGCTTATCCCGTGTGGCTTGTTGCTTTGCGGAAAAGATATAACGGGCCCAATCTCTCCTATACCCTGGTGTCAACTCTTGATAGAGCTTAAGCTCATTTGGATGATCCGCTAATAAGTTCTTGACATCCTGAATTTGATCTTCGTAATCCGCTACACATTGGCTTGAAGCCGTTGATTTTTTCATCTTCTTTTTTTCCCGCTTTAATCCCACTACCGTAAAAACATCATCCATTCCCACCATTCTTGAAAACTTTAAATCGCTGTCTTCCACATATCCTTCTTCCCCCACTTTCAATGTGGGAAAGATTTCATCTCGATGGATATAACTTACATACCTTTTATTCCCCTTTTTCGGATAGGCAAAGAACAAATATCCTTTTTCAAGTAACAACTGTTCTTCAATCACTTTTTTTGTAAACTTCACCATATCGTCAACCGTCTTGATAAAAATAAAAATTGCATCATGATTCCCTAATAACTCCGTCTGATATCCGTGAAAGAAATTGTAATCATCAGGCTCATTCAAAACAGCAAGATTTTTGTATTTCGTAAGGTTTAATTTATTGATAATTGTCATAGTATCTCCTTTTGATTTCAAATAGAAATTAGTGTTATGTTACATTTTATTTATTTTTTAAATGAATTACTACTAATCCTTCTTTTACAATCACATTATTCCTTTTTCCATTTTTCAAAGATATAGTTCAATCATTCGGGGTGTCCCTATAAACGAAATAGTTATGTCCACTTTATAAACTTTATGGTTTTGAAGTCCATCATTCTCTTAGGTAAATGGAACTATCCTAACTAAAGCATTTTTTAAATAACGGATACAACGTCCTGCGCTAAAGGTATGAAGTTTTATAATAATCTGATTTCTTTAGTTTTTAGTGACAAATGTTACATACCTAATTCTCAAAATTGTTTTAACATATTCATATATTTAAATATACTTGATGGAGTGAAACAAATGAAGATTGGTACAAACGTGATATTTAATGGAAAAATTTATTCGATTAGATGGCTATATGATAATGGAAATTGTGAAATTCAGAGGATAGATGGATTAGGAGAAGTTGAATTAGTGTCAGTTGATGAGCTTGAAATCTTAGAAAAAATCATTGAATACTGCTAATTTGATGGTTTTCGCTTTTTATATGTTCGGGTAAACAATAAAGTCTATTATACCGTCCTGGTTAGATTGTTCCAGTCAAAATTAGTAAGCTAGAAAATTGCTGCTACATTGATGCAATACATAGAGATTAATTATTGCAAAAGGAGTTGTAGGGTTTGTATATGAAGAATGCTCTTAATCTTACTTTAGAGGAGTTAAATAAACGTATTTCTCATTTTGAAGATCGTCTTACGGATTTTACTATTACAGAAGAACAATTAGAGTTTATCAAAGAAATGTTAAGAGAATTAAGGACCGCTAAAGAAATCAAGATCTCCCAATAAAAAAAGAGCCCCTGTTAGGGTCATTCCCGACTTTAGACACGGGATGAACTTTCACCTTAAATACGGTGTACACAAAGATTTTTTAGCTTTTTAAATCACGGGATCGCTTCTAGAACAAAACCGTAAGTTTTTACATAAAGGAGCAAATTAAACGAAGATATAATGGAACTGCTTAATGTGTTTTATCTAGGATTTATTTAGCAAGTAATGGCCTCTAATAATAATAAAATCCCCTCGAAGAAACCTTTCCGTTCTTTAAGGGGATTACAACGATTTTAGCACAATAGATAGAGCGCAATTTCCTCAATGAAGAATTACACCCTTATATTGAAGCAGTAACTTCTGATCCTAAAATTATAGCAGCGTTTCACATCGGTTATCTTCTAATGGAAAATGAATCTTTCTGTTTTATAAATTGTTCTACTTCAGAAGCAGTTAGTAAATTCATATCTCCTTCAATTGTATGTTTTAGTGCAAAACAACCTGTAGCAAATTCGATCGCCACTTCAGGCTCAAAATGATTAATCAATGAATAAATTAAACCAGCTGAGAAAGAATCTCCAGTTCCCACACGATCGACAATTTCTACTTCGAGTTTCGAAGATTGATAAATGGTCTTACCATCCGAAAGAATCGCCTGTAAACGGTTCCGATTTACTGAGAGACTCTCTCTAAATGTCATTGCTAAGTATTTAATGTCAAAGCGTTGTTGGATTTCAAAAATAATTTCTTTATAATCTTCTACACTTGGATTTTTAGGTAATTGATCTTTTAAATCGTTTCCATTTTCTCCAAGCAATTGCAGCGGTTCAACGCCGATACAAACATCTACATATTCCATTAATTCAGCCATTTTTTCTCGTGCCTTATCAAATGACCATAATGAACTACGATAATTTAAATCACAACTTGTTGTTAATCCTTTTTCTTTTGCAATGATTAGCGCTTGTTTTGCAATTTGAAATAATTTCTTATTCAGTGCAGGTGTAATTCCGCTTATATGGAACCAATCAGCATCGGAAAAAGTCTCTTCAAAATCATATTCATCAATGGTTGACATTGCAAAGGAAGAGTTGTTTCGATCATAAATGATCTTGGAGGGTCGAACCGAAAAGCCTTTCTCTAAAAAATAGATTCCCAGACGATCTCCGCCATAAATCATATGTTCCGTTGAAACTCCGAATTGGTTTAAATGATGTTCTGCACTTAATCCTATCGGGTTATTTGGCAGTTTACTAACAAATGAGCTCTTTAACCCAAGTTTAGATAAAGATACAGCAACATTGGCTTCTCCCCCGCCATAAACAACTTCCATGCTTTGTGCTTGTTCGATCATTTGATAGTTTGGAGGTGCCAATCGCAACATGATTTCACCCATTGTCACGACTTTTTTCTTTTCTGTTTTTCCTACGTGTAAAACATTTATCATCGATCATATCCCCTTTTTCAACATAATTGTAGCAGCGGTTCTAGCTGAAAAATTAATACAACAAAGTTTCCCATTCCCAGCGAAGACGTCTGTGCGTTTATTTTTTAAAAAATTAGACCTCCAACGGAAAAAGGTGCAAAGTCTCCTCAGTTTCCGGAAAGTACCTAGCACCTCATCCTGTTATTTGTTCTTTACTTCGGCAAATATTCTCCATATTTCGGAAGAATCGTATCTTTTGTATAGAAATCTACTTGTCGAAGATTCTCAACAATTCCTGGCATATCCAATGCCTTTACAAGTTCATTAATTGCTTGAACTCCTGCATTCGCGTGAGCTTCTCTCTCTTCAAATGTTTTTAAAAGGGGTGTTGCCATATGATCAGATGGCTCGTAAAAATAGGAACCTACTGCCCCAGATTGATAAGCGTATTTCCCGAGTGAATTACCTGGATTTTTACTCATTCCTGCTAACATATGTTGAACATCATAAGTGACTGAATGTGATTCCGGAACATTCAATGGTACATCTTCTAATCTACCTAATATTTTATAGGCTCCGATATTCATATCATGGAACTTCTCCATCAAGTTGAATTGGACTGCTTCTGATGCCTTTAGTATATCCATATAGAGAATGGGTACTTTCGTTTCATCAAAGAAATCTCTCACCATTCCACTTACAGTTATATAAGCTGGACCATGGCTCGTGATATACACCTGACGTCTAAATCCTTGGTTTAATAGTGACTTGGCAATTTGATACAAGTATGTCATTCCATCTTTCACACTCATTTGAACCGTTCCTCTTGCCATAATGGTTCCGCCTGCAAAGAAATAAGGAAGGTTATGCAAAACAAGCCCATCTGAAGCCTCAGCCATTTTCAATGCAATCGCCTCTGCTAATACTGTTTCAGCATCGAGGGGTAAGGCACCATGTGTTTCTGTTACTCCTACAGGAACAAAAATCAAATCGTTTTTTTGTAAATATTCTTCCACTTCACCATTTGTTAATTTAGATAAAAAGCGAGTACGCATGTCTGTCATCGTTACCATCTCCTAACATGTTGAATGAGGATTCTCTTTGCTAGAAAATCCTCAATTAAATCACTTTGCACCCGAATTAAGAGGCTCTTCTTTCTCTTAAAACGGAGTACATTTCATTCGTTCTCTTCGTGTTTAAATGAAAGATTAAACCTACACCGATCAAGATTAAAATGAATGCAGCAATTGGCAAGGCTGTATACATTTTCAATACACCTTCTGCCACTTCTTGTGTTTGAGATTTAGCTCCAGATACGAATCCAACCCAACCTAAAGCGTAACTTCCAAATGCCGCTCCTACTCCCATGCCTACTTTTCGAACAAAAGAATATAAAGAATAAAGGGTTCCTTCGTAGTGCTTGCCAGTTTTGTATTCTGTGTAATCAATACAGTCTGTGACGAGTGCCCAAACAAGCATAATGAATACGAATGATCCAATGGTTGCAATATTATATAGAGTCGCAAAGACATATACGTTTCCAATGGTAGTAAAAGTCAAAAACGCGGATGCCAATAAACTGAATGTGGATGAGACAATAATTAAATTTCGCTTATTAAATTTAGCTACCAATCTAGGAATAAATACGAATAATACCAATATGACACCCATCGAAATGAATTGATTGATTGCAAATGCACTCGGTGCATCATAATACTCAGCAAACACGATTGGAGCTAACGTAGCAACTCCAGATACAATAAGCATCGACCCAAGAGTAGCAACCATCATGCCGATTAACGGTCGATTCGTAAAGGCTGCTTTAAATGCATCTTTAAAACTATATTCAGGCTTTTGACCAAATGCTTGATCATCGCGAACTCGTTCAGTTGTCATTTTTAATAACAACGTATAAGACACGAGTGAGAGAATACTAAATACAATTGCAATATAGAAGAATGCCTCTGAAACAACATTTCCTGATTTATCATAGATAAAAGTAGGGACAAACGATAAGAACCCAACTGAAACAATCATGCCACCAATGGAGCGTGCACGGGATAATTTTGTCCGTTCAACCGGCTCATTTGTAATAACCGATGCTAATGAACCATAAGGAATTGCATCCGCTGTATAAGCAACACAGAAGAATAAATAAACCGCTACAACCCAAATATGAATCGCTGTAGAATGCCAACTAGACACGTCAGCAAAGCTAATAAACAGGATGCCGCTAATAGCCATTTAGAAAAGTTAATCCATGGTTTGAACTTATCACCTGATTTTCCAATTTTAAAACGGTCTGGAAGCGTTCCCATAATTGCTGTAATAAATGCATCAAAAATCTTCCCTACTAAAAACATAGTCCCCATGAAATAAGGACTTACCCCTAACACATACGTACAGAAAATGATAAAAAAGCTAGCGATGTAAAGGTTTACAAAACTTCCACCAACATCTCCTAACATATAGCCAACTTGATCTCTGACTCCAAACTTTTTCATGATTTACCCTCCTTCAAATACACCCATTTAAACGCTTACATTTAGGATAAAAAAATATAATATTCCTGTGTTTCTTTAAGCTTTTAACAAAAAGACTAATAATGATTTCTTATTTTGTAAGCGTTTTTCCTTGTTCTTGAATACAAGTATACACCCAAACACCAAGAGAATTTTTCACTATAATTGCATGTTTTTTGTCATAAAATTGCATCCTTTATTAACCAAATAAAAGGATATATTTATAGAGGCCACAAATAGGTGCATGATTGCTCATACACCCTTAACTAATTCTAATCACCCGTATTTCATTATTGTCGCCCGCTAGTTGTTATTTTTGGATCTTCTTTTTATACTCTACAGGCGTGAATCCTTCCTCCTCTTTAAAAACCTTTGAAAAATATTGCGGATTGCCAAATCCTACCATAATAGCAATTTCGGTCATGGAAAGATTGGAAAATGAGATCAATTCTTTCGCTTCTTTGATCCTTCTTACATTTCGATAATGGCTAATGGTGATCCCTTTTTCCTTCTTAAACGAACGCATTAAATGTGAAGGATGAACATGTAGATTACTCGCTATTTCCTCCACAGAAATATCCTCCGTAAAGTTCATCTCTATATAGTTGACTGCCTTCTCAACAATGGATAAGTTGCCACTTTTCGATTTTCGAATAGTTGGATCAGAATACTCTGTCACCATATTTGCATGAATCTTGTCTAACTCAGAAATGGTTACAGCATGCTCGACCATAATCGCATATTTTTCTGATATGAAATGGCTTTGCCAAGCACTCAGGCCCCCTTTTTCAGCAACATAGCTATAGAGGGTATTATGCGATAACAAAATATTTTTATAAGATCTGATTTTATCATTTTGGACTCTGTTCAGAATCTTTAATTGTTTATCTCCAAATTTCTGTGCCATGTCTTTTTCCATTTTCGTAATAAAATCCCGGTCACCCAATTGAATTCCATGGAGGAATTTTTCCCTTAACTGATGAAGCCATTCAATGTATTCAGGTGTAAGCCCATTTTGATCTAGATTTGAAGTAGGTGTATCTTCCATTTGCCTCTCCCGTCCCGTACCTAGTAGCTTCCGACCATAATTTCGGTCTTTTTATTATAAACAACCAAGGGGAAAAATATAGATACTTTTCGAGGTGTCACGTTACAGATAGCCCACTATCATTCAATGTGGCAATAATATTCTTTCTTGACACGAACAAATAGAAGGGTCAGTCCCCCATCAAATTGATGGGGAACTGACCCTGTTTGTTAAGATCCGCTTATTTAACGAACGCGAGTCCCTGTCCATTTAAAATGCAGGAATCGCTGTTTCATCATAATTTTCTTCTAAAAATTCTCTTACCTCTGGGCTTGTCATGGCTTCAGCTAGCTTTTGAATTGGTTCAGATTCAGCATTATCTTTACGTGCGACAAGTGTAATCGCAAAATCATTGTCAACTCCTTCTGTTAGAAGAGCATCACTTTTTGGTGTTAACCCAAGTGGGGCTGCATAAGCTGGCGTCATCACGACTGCATCTGCATCATCGTACATTCTTGCGAGCATTAATAAATCTACTTCTTCAAACTTCAGGTTTTTCGGATTGTCCACAATATCTGCTTTTGTATAATAAATATCTGTTTTTTCTTTTAAGGTAATAACATCATGTTGGGCTAACAAGGATAAGGAGCGATCAATATTTGAAATATCATTCGCAATCGCTACAACGGATCCATCTGGCAAATCCTCAATTGAATCGTATTCTTTTGAATACACGCCATAATTCGCAAAATAAATCGGCACAATTGGAACAAGCTCGGTACCTTTGTTTCGGTTAAATTCTTCCATATACGGCACATGTTGGAAGAAGTTTGCATCTACCTCTTTTGCTGCAAGAGAGCTGTTCGGCTGAACGTTATCTCCTAAAACAACGACTTCCAAATTAATCCCTTCTTCAGCAAGTCTCGGTTTCACGAGATCCAGAATTTCCGTCATAGGCGGAATTAACGAAGCTACTTTTAAGGTGACTTTCTCCTGATCTTGAGCATTTTCCTGTTCTTTCGTTTCATTCGTATCCTTATTATTCTGGCCACATGCCGCTAAAATAAATAAAGACATTACAATCAAAAATAAAATTTTCTTCATCATTTTCCTCCTAAGATGGTTCTATCTTTTATCAATCACTCTTGATACCGTGGTTCCAATAAATTGAATGAGCTGTACAAGAATGATCATGATGATAATCACATAGATCATTAAATCTGTTTTAAATTGTTGATACCCATACCGAATGGCAAAATCTCCAATACCCCCGCCTCCAACCACTCCCATGATGGTTGAATACGATATAAAGCTAATGATGGACGTTGTTAACCCGAGGACGAGTCCAGAACGAGCTTCAACATAAACGAATTTGAACATCACTTCCTTAACAGAAGCCCCCATTGAAATCGCCGCCTCTGT
The DNA here is from genome assembly GCF_036670015.1 of Niallia sp. XMNu-256. NCBI lineage: Bacteria > Bacillati > Bacillota > Bacilli > Caryophanales > Bacillaceae > Niallia > Niallia sp. XMNu-256. The sequence continues at coordinate 1,395,280 of NZ_CP137636.1, read as the reverse complement.
CACCCCTTTTGGGACGTCCAATAACGATTGCTCAACGAGTCGCGAATAATGCGCAATCGCGATGATCGACATCGGAATAGTTGCAGCCGTTGTACCAATCGCAGTACCAATGACGAGTCTAGTAAATGGGATTAAAAAAACTACTAATAATAGGAACGGGAAAGAACGGATAATATTGACTAATAAATTGAGTGTCGAGAAAACATACCGATTCTCGAGCATATTCCCTTTTCGATAAAGATAAAGCAACGTCCCAACAGGAATTCCAATTACAACCGCGGCTAATATCGATACACCGACCATAACAAAGGTTTCTCCAATAGACCGCCAAATTTCAGCTTCATATTGAACTAAAACATCAAGCATGGTCCATCTCACCAGCCTTTGTCAGTTGTTCTATAAAGTATTGTGGACGAGGATCTTTAGTCGTAATCCCTTTCGGATCAATGGACACCGTGTCATAGATTTCTCCATCCGCCATGACCGTAACTCGATTACAAATACTTGAAATCACGTCCATTTCATGACTAACCATGACAATGGTAACGCCAAGACTTTTATTAATATTTTCCAAAACCCGTAAAATATCACTCGTAGTATGAGGATCAAGTGAAGAAGTCGGTTCATCACATAACAAAACTTTCGGTTGGTTTGCTAATGCCCTTGCGATGGCTACACGCTGCTTTTGTCCTCCACTTAATTGCGCAGGATATTTATCTATATAACTTTCTAACCCAACAAATTGAAGACACTCCATCACACGTTCCCTACGCTCATTCTTTGGAAAATGAGTTAGTTCTAACGGTACAACGACATTGTCATACACGGTTTTATTCGCTACGAGATTAAAATGTTGAAAAATCATCCCCATTGATTTTCTTGCTTCCCGAAGCGCCTTATTATTTAGTGCTGTTAATGTTTGACCATTTACTTCGACTTTCCCTTCATCAGGGAATTCTAACAAATTCATTAACCGCAGCAAGGTTGATTTACCCGCTCCACTAGCCCCAATAATGCCATGGATTTCTCCCTTATGAATGGTCAATGTGACCGATTTAATCGCCTGAAACTGCGAGAAACTTTTCGAAACACGAGTTAATTTGATCATAAAAAAAACCTTTCTAACAAAGAGGGATTCACCACATCTCTCTATTAGAGTGACTTCCCTTGATATGCGTATTTTATTATAAATCATACATGTAAACTGTGATTCAAATCAACTCTATGATTATTGTTTTTATCTTCCCTATTATCTATTAATTCTTCGTTTTTCCATTATAATCATTTGCCTTAAAAAATAAAGAACAAAATACTACTCACAGGTTCTGTTTTAGAGGGAAACCAGTTTTATAAAGCCGCATCAAAATTACCATCTAAACTGGCACCATAAAATAACAAATAAAGAGCATATGGTTTGTGCTCTTTATCATTATTAAATGAATACCTATTAGATCATATTGTTAAATTCTGGTTACGAATTAAACCATTCTCCTCAACAATCTTCTCCCACGAACGAGCTTCGTTTCTAGCTAAAATACTGTTTGTTTTTCTCTATTTATCAAATGGAAGCCGTGGGTTTTCATCTCTATAAATAGAGTATGTCCATTCTTCATTTTCCATTTGAGAACATTGGTCATTGTTACAAGAAAAAATGTAGGTCTGCTTATCAGTGCGGACACTTACTCCAAAGTAGTAAGGGAATGCACCACCTTTATTTTTATCCATATTTGAATCAATAGCGATGATATTCTCTTTTTTAGCTAGCTTTTTATAATCATCACTCTCTACTGTTTTTTGGACCATTTCACTTAAAATAACCTTTTCCTCTGCGGAAGGCTCATAAGCTTGTTCAATCGTTTGTTTTCCGAATAAATATATATTTAATCCTAAACTTATTATTAATAAAACAAGTACAATCTTGCTCTTCATAGATCAATCCCCTTTTTTATAACGTTTACCTTTTACTAAATTAACCTATTAGTTCCATTACCTATGGTTTCATTATTATACAGTATTTTCCAAGTGAATCCTTCAACTATCTTAAACTATTTCGTTGATGTTTAATCTATTATTTTTAACCGTAGAATTAGCATTTTAATCGAGAAAGACCAAAGTTATTATCCAACTTCATTCATTTGCTGATTTTGTACTAATTTAAACGAATTTATATAAAAGTATTTAGTAAACAACAAAAAACAGACTAAAATATTGCAAATTAATCTATTGATTTAATATTTATTTATTTTCCCACTTTTCTATTCCAAAAGAGTTTTCTAAAACCATTGACCTTGCCTGTTCATTTATTAAGCCTTTTTAGTTTTTCAAGATTTTCTAGGACTTTAATTTCATGATCCGTTAGGTCTGTAAATAAATCACGATAATGTCTTTCGAAGTAATCTTCTAGAGCAATGATTTTTTCATGTCTAGGATATTTCTTCCCATTTTCCCAGTATGAGATAGTAGAAGGATCAGCCCTGACAATTTCTGCTAAATCATAGATAGAAATTCCTTTTTCTATACGGTATTTTTTAAGTCTCTTCGGCCCAATATTTCGCGACATCTTGCATCCTCCTCCCCATATTTTATCCATAGACATTTTATGCTGTCGATTTTTAATCATGCCATTCACCATTTTAAAAAGTGATGGTGCACAATTCTCCCTTTTATCAGTATAACAATCATGAAAGGAGAGGATGAAGAATGGCAATTTTGGTGGCGATGGATTCAAAGTTACGGTTGGTTTATGAAACAGGGATTGGTGAGGGTGGAAAACCGATTTACAAAGCGAAGTCGTATGGCAATATCGTAGAAGGGGTAACAGCGAATCAGCTGCAGCAAGTGGCACAAGCCTTAGCTTCCTTGTCGAACGATCCACTAAGCGGGATCCAGCAGAGCGAACTTCATGAAGTGATTTAATTTCATTCAGTAAGGCGCATTTACCTGACTTTATAATAGGAAAGGATGAATGTAATGGCGAAAACAATTGAATTGCATTTTAATAGTAGTCTTGGCAAGGTAACGAAATTAACGGTGGATAATCCAATTGAACCGATTGATCCCGTTAAAGTGAAGAGTGTCATGGAAACAATTATTGCCGCTACTATCTTTGGTGGACAATCCGGAACGTTAATAAGCCCGAAAGAAGCCCGTCTTGTTGAGCATAATGTGACTGAATATGAATTAGTTTAACTTTATAAGGCTGCTCGCTCCTTGGCAGTCTCTTTCTATAATGCATGAAAAATGAGGTGTTTTTATTGGATCAACTAATTCCTGTGATCAGCGAAGTCGGTTTCCCGATTGCCGTCACCCTTTATTTGCTCTATCGGATTGAAGCAAAACTGGATGTGGTCGTCCAATCGATTCAAAGCTTGCCTGAACGCATAAAGGAATAAGTAACAGTATATTCGCCCCTTTAGACAGATTAATCTGGCTAATAAAGGGGCAGATTTTTAGGCCCGCGTCACAGTGACAACCCGAATTAGAATGAGATTATGGCATTGAAGTTACAGTCCAGTGGATCAAACCTGTTACGATAAGCAAAAACAACATAAAGGAATTGGAGTACAACATCAGGTTCCTAATCATGTTTCTTCCTGTCATTTTTTTATATACGATAAACCCTAACACAATCGAGATCATCCAAATCATTATGCCTCCGTATGAAAATAAATACGGTGAATTTGCTATCCAAAATACTGTAACGAATAAATAAAATGTCATTAAAATCGTAGCTAATCCTTTCACGTTTCTCCCCCCTCTTCAAACATAGATTAATAGAGTAAAAAGTGTCCGCTCTATTTCAAAACGCTCACATGCGTCTTATTTGTCCGAGGGTAAGATATGCGTTTCACCAACGGCACGAGCACCATTTATTCTAGTTGAACTATTTCTTATTTGCATACATTCTTGCCATTGTTGAAGTTGAAAATGTTAGAGTATATTTCCCTCTAAGTTCTTTTTGTACTTTTTCTGTTAATTTAGCACCTTGTTTATTATGTTCTTCTTCCAATTCTATTCCATTTGGTATTAATTGATCTTGATCCCAATCGATCCATTGCCCATATTTATTTGCCCATTCCGTTAATTCGCTTTTCAAACCATTTGAAATCGGGATATCTTCTAATTCAAAGTTACAACTGCATTGATTACACCAAAAAGGATCTGTCCCAACATCCCCTTCAACCTTTAATTTATAGGTTTCTTTTTGTTCACAAAAACAACGCATTCAATTAGTACCTCCCTGAAACAGCTTTTTCGTCAAAATCTCCTTTTATATTGTAAAAAGTTAAACCGTACAGCCCCTACTTTTACCATTGCCCGTAAAAAGATGAACTTTCAAATTCCAGCATTTAAGACTTCTTCAATATAATCCTGTAATTCCTCTTTTACTTCCTCCACTGATTCATCAAGCAATTCACCGATAATCTTGCTTCCAGGGATGGGTTTTGAAATCGGCATACCAAATAAGGAACGTTCGCATACCCATATTTTAATCATATAAAAATCAATCATCTCCCCGCTGCTTTTATCAGTAACCCCTACTGAAACAGAAGAACGGTATCCAGGCTTAAAAGGATCATCGCCTTCTTGATCAAAACCAGCATCCAAATCTAAGTTTTTCTCAGCGAAAACAGATTTATTTTCTTGTAATCGTCTTTCAACATGTTCTTTTAATACCGATTCCATCCTTTTAATCTTTTCCTTTAATTCCATATTGAAATCTTTATATTGATACTTCATTACAATCACTTCCTTTTAAAAGGATAATTATGAAAAAGTAAGCGAGAGAATACAGTTTGAATAAATAATGACAGAGTACATATCCTATTGCTGGTCAGGAGGTGAAATTCTATGGCTAGGGACGATAATAAAAACGTACATAGTGAAAAAAGTATATTAGACAGTATTCAAAACGATGATCAAGCTGCTTTTGAACTTGTGCAACATAATGCAGAGAGACGTGAGAATGCTGAAAAAGTAGATCCTACTCATGTAACAGAAGATACAAATTCGAATCGTGCCAATCAATAAAACATTCCCAGACAGCTAAATAAAAGCCTACAAACTTAGGCTTTTATTTTTGTCTGAGTCACAGTGACAACCCGAATTAGATTTAAACTTCTTCTTGATAGACCTCTGATTTTATCGGCTTTGAAGTTAAAGGGATTTTAAACTCCTGAAGGTTTTCTATATGAGTAAAAAAATCCTCTATATCATCATAATCCATTGACCATTCTCCAGTTTCTAACTTCCTCAATTCATCTGTTGGATTAAATAAAAATTCGCAGTGAAGTTGTTCCATTCGAGAATATCCATTTTCTTCATATACAGTAAACTGACGTACAAAATCAAGGTGAAATAGTTCTTCACCTGTAAAATTATAAACGCCACATTGAAATAGGATTTCTCTATCTTCTTCTCCCTCAACCGGCTCTTTGCAAAAAGCCTTAAATGTTTGCCAAACCTTATTTATATCATCGGTATCGTCACCAATTTTGCTTCTAAGATAACTTTCGGCATTCTTAACTGTAATCATCACAACACCTCCGATATTATTATGTAATGATTCTTGTTATCTAAACCGTTCATTCGTCAAATATGATGTCAACAGGACGATCTCAATTTTTATGTGAAAGGCCCCGTTACTTAAAGTGTACATTTTCGCATTTTATTACAACTTTATATTAAATTAAAAACCAAATACCGATACACATCCCCATAAATAAAGTTCCAAAGATAAACAACGTTATTCTTAGAGCTGATATATGATAACTTCTGAAAGTTATTTTATATAGCTTGTGAAGCCCCATCAAAATCCAACCGACAACGATAAAATAGCCTGTGGAATCTAACCCTTCATTTGTTTCCTCGTAATATCCTTCTGCCCTTTTTGAAAATGAATAATAGAAAGCCATAATACTTAATAGTCCCGTTATTACTGATACCCCTAATGAAGTAACCATTTCCATGTTATATCCCCTATTAAAACAAATATGTAATTTTTCTAAAATTATAATTCTAGTTAAATACGAAAAACACTATAAATAGTTTCATTTATTAAACAGTTATATAAACCTTAAGCCTGTGTCTCATAGTGACGACCCGAATCTGAAATCCACTCATCCTCGTTTCCTCATGCGAATGATTCTCAAATGCCATATCTTTTGCATTTTTCTTCATTTCTTTGTACCGTAATATATAAAAGGTTGTTAATTTTTTCTATTTTCAAAATCAAAATATCTTTTTTCAAAACTTCTTGTCCCTTGGTCACTTAGGTATGAAACTTAAGTCGGCTATTGTGATAGAAAATATTTCAGATAAGGATGGTTGTGTAAATGTCTACGATTCAAAATAAAGTTGTAATTATTACTGGAGCCTCTAGTGGAATTGGCGAAGCGGTTGCGAAGGATCTTGCATCTAAAGGGGCTAAGGTGGTGCTGGCTGCCCGGCGTGAAGAACGATTAATAAAATTACAGAATGAAATTAATAGAAATAACGGACAAGCAATTTATAAAATGACAGACGTGACTTCTCCGATTCAAATGGAGGAACTTGCTGAGGCAGCACTTAAAGAGTACGGAAGAATTGACGTACTGATTAATAACGCTGGGATCATGCCGCAATCAAAGCTATATAAGAAAAAAATTGATGAGTGGGACAGAATGATTGATGTTAATATTAAGGGTGTCCTGTACGGAATTGCAGCTGTCCTTCCATATATGAGAGAACAACAATCAGGCCACATTATTTCCCTATCATCTCTTGCAGGATACGGTGTATGGCCGGCAAGTTCAGTCTATAGTGCGACTAAATTTGCAGTACGTGCAATTATGGAAGGCCTTCGAAAAGAAGAGCTTAGAAATAACATTCGAACAACCATTGTTTCCCCGGGAGCTGTCGATACCGAATTAACGGAAACCATTACAGACACAAACCTTAAAGCAATATTTGAAAAAGTTTATCAGGGTGCAATCGAAGCAGACAATATCGCCCGTGCCATTGCCTTTGCTATTGAACAACCCGATGATGTAGCGGTCAGTGAGTTAGTAATTCGCCCAACAAGCTCTGAAATTTAGACTAGAATGTTAGCCTTGAAAAAGGCCATTCCTTACATTCACTTATACAGAGGCTGTCCCTTGGAACAATCCAATAAGACAGCCTCTTCCATTTATATTCGTCGTCACAGGGACGCCCCGAATTTAATGTTCATACAAATTTCCCTAAATGTTTCGGGCTTTTCGAAATGAACGTCATGAGCGGTGTTTTCGACCACAATCAATTTTTTATAGGGACTGTCGATTACGTCAATGTATTCTTCAGCTAAAGAGCAGGGGGTGATGTAATCATATTTTCCCATAACAAAATAAACAGGGATTTCTACTTTTTTTACTTGCTCTTTTAAGTTTATTTTTACTATTTCGTTTCTAAAATGTTTCGTCAAGTCATTAATCCCTTTCAGCCAACGATAAATATCTATCACTCTATAGTGCTCAGACGCTATCATTTCCTTGATGTCATCCCATACACTCGTCGTTTTTTGATAACGGAATCCGCCATATTGGTCAAGGACCTTTCTAAACTGGGCTGTTTTATAAAGGGAAGAATAAGGTGGAGAACCGAGCCTTAACAGTGTTTGATAATTGGAACGATGATGATGGAACTTTGCTTGTTTAAGTGCAAATTCATATCCTCTTATTTCTCCCTCTATCATATGAACGACCTGGCCGATTCCCATATAATATTGAAATAGCTCTGGATATTTTTCTACTGCCAAAAGTCCAATAATGGTGCCCCAAGAGTGGCCAACTAAGAAGATTTTCTTTTTATTAAAGCGTTCGATTAATCGTTGAGATAACACCTTAATATCTTCAACATATTGATGGATCGTCAAATTCCTTTTCGAGAATTTTTTATTGTAGCTTTTTCCTGAACCTCTTTGGTCCCAATCAACCACAATGAAATCATCTTCTAATTTCTCAAAATAACGATCCACACAATATATTTGTGCTGCTCCCGGCCCTCCATGTAAAAATAATAGAATCGGGTTATCCTCATTTTTCGTTCGAACATAAATCCACTGTTCAGAACCATTTATCTCAACCGTTTCTAACTTCTTCATTACACCCACCCCACTGCAAAACCCATTCTTCACTACTTATTTTACCATTATTCGAGGCGTCACTGTGACCGCGTTTTATTATCCGTTAAACACTCTTCTTCAGGCTTTATATTTATTAGTTTCCAGTTCTCATTTGCTACTTTCCGAAATTGGGCAATTTCAATATCCGTTCCATTTGTTAATGTAAAAAATACGAAACAATAATCAGCCCCATCATTTCCATAAAAATAAATGTTTTTTACATACCTATTTGTTATGGTTGGGTATCTTTTCTGAATTAACTTGCACCATTCTCCATATTTAATCTCTACAACCGCTTCACCATCATGACTCCACCCGTGGTAAGGGGCGCATAGAAAGTCCTCTTCCATTTTACTTAAATTTGATATTCGATACCCGTTTTTTTCGTAAACAAGTTGAATAAATCCGAAATAATATCCAAAATACTCAGCTCTTTTTCCCTCAAATCCTTCAATCGTTTCAATTTCATAAAAAAACCTAACTTCACCTTTTCGATTAGGCACTCGACAAAGCTTTATCAAACTCGTATGTCCGATTCCTGCAAACGATTGAATATAGTCTTCATAGCTTAATTTATTTTGATAGTCTTTAGACAAAAAGTTATAGGAAATTGGGAAGGGAATATGTGCTTGACCAACTGATCCACAACTTCGCCCACTCAGATTTTCGGCTTCTCGCAAAATGCTAAAATAGTTCAAAAGGGTATCTTCTGCTGAATTAGTCAATTCGGTGGTATTTGGATTCGATCATGCGTTTTATCATAATAAGGAGAAAAGAACTCCCAGGTATCGAACCTTAAATTCAAAGCTAGTGAGCAAGATGGACGGAAATATTTTTGATGATAGGCCGTTTTATCTGTTTGACTTCGTCGAAACATAATCATCACCCCCATTTAGTTTATGGGTGAATGTTGGATAAGTGAAAAACTATAGAGTTTTCCATCTCAATAACATTCATATTTCTTTCGATGAAAAAATACATATAATAGACTACTAAATCGACTTATCACTGAATTATAAAGTCAAACAAAGAAAAGAAGCCTATTAGACTTCTTTATTTGTGAAACTTGAGCGAACTAAAACCGCCTTGTTTTGTGCTACGATGTCTTAGGTGCGTCACTGCGTCGAATCGGCAAAAATAAAATCGAAGCCATTCAACGCTTCGTTTTATTTCTCTTACAAAGCTTTCTTTACATTTGTTGTCTTAAAGACATTTAAGTGAACCATTTCACATGTAAAAGATCATTTTTAATCCTCTAGAATTTGATCTTATTTATTGTTTTTAACAACAGCTACTTCCACCAATTAAAACTAATCTTGAACCATTTTTGCCTTCTTCTATATCTAAGGTTAATTCTTCGGTGCCTGTCACTTGTGAATCAAATGCCACTTTAATTCCATTAATAATCTCAATCTTATCCGTTTCCATCGGTGAACTTAAATTAATCGTAAATTCCGATCCACAACAGCCAGCAATAGAAGTAAGACGAATTCCTTCTTTTCCTTTTTCCTTTAAGAAATTTTCTAGAAGTTGTTTCGCATTGTCTGTAATGATCATTGAATTTCTCACCCTTTTATTGAATATAGTCTTTTAGCTTGTTATATCCGACCTTTTCTTCCGGTAACCAAGGAATAATCGCACACTTCTTAGCCTTGTTTTCATTGACTTCTTGGATCCATTCCTTTTCCGCTAACGCTTTTCCTTTTAAGATCGGATCGTTTGTATTTGTAGCAGATAAACTTTGATTAATTACCCACCATTTTGGATTTATAGCCGCCCGTCTTAAATCATCTTGTAATCTCGATGCTTCTAAAACAGGTGTAGCTTCTGCAAGTGTGACAATCACTACAGATGTTTCTTTTGGATTACGAAGTTGCGGCAATAGATTTTTAGCACTCTCAGGTACTTCTCCTGTTGACCTTTCGATTTCTCTACTATATGACTCTGATGCATCTAACAATAGTAAGGTATGCCCTGTCGGTGCTGTATCAATGACAACAATTTCATTTTCTGATTTTGCTACTACTTCTGCAAAGGCTTGAAAAATGGCAATTTCCTCTGTACAAGGGGATTCCAAATCCTCTTTCAAGTAGGACAGACCAGCTTCATCTAAGTCTTTGCTTGATTTAGCGATCACATCAGCTTTATATTTTTCAACTTCTATCTTTGGATTAATTCTACTAATGGTTAGATTTTGATTCTGTTGATCATTTTGAAATTGATACTCTAAATGTGCCGCAGGGTCGGTTGTGGTTAAATGAACACGATGTCCTTTTTCGGCTAGCCCTACCGCAATAGCAGATGCAACTGTTGTCTTTCCTACCCCACCTTTCCCCATCGTGAAGATTAGCTTTGAACCACTGCTCGAGAAATCCTCGATGACATCCTTTAATCCTGGAAGATTCACTGGCTGATTTTCCGTATCTGACGCACTAGTTGAAATTTCACATGGTTTAAACAAATTCCGAAGATTTTCCACACCTGTTAAAGAGTATGAAACATACGGTAATGAGTACGTAAGGGCCTCTCTTAAATGGTCAGGAATCCGCTCCAATGCATCTCTCTGACGTTGATAAAAAGCAGATGAAATTTCATCATCTTCATTATGATTTTGTAGAAGACCATTAATAATAAGCATTTGGTTTTTTATCCCAATTTCTTTGAGCTCTATTGCAGCACGATTTGCCTCCAAAAGAGCCGAAGTATCTGGTCTAGTTACTAATAGGAGTGTCGTTTTAGTTGGATCCGAAAGGGCAGATACCGCACTAGAATAAAGCTCTTTTTTATCTGCCAGCCCAGATAAAGGTCCTAAACAGGATGCACCGTGCGTACTCTCTTCTAAAAATCCATTCCAAGCCGTTGGAAGTTGTAACAGTCTTAACGTATGCCCAGTTGGGGCTGTATCAAAAATAATATGGTCGTATTGATTAACGATTTCACGATTTGTGAGAAACCCTGTAAATTCATCGAATGCGGCTATTTCGACTGTACAAGCACCTGATAATTGTTCTTCCATTGTGGCTACTACTGCTTCTGGAAACTTCCCCCGGTATGGACCAACAACACTTTCACGGTAGGCTTTTGCGGAAGCTTCAGGGTCAATGTTACTTACAAATAAATTCTCAACGGTCGGAACCCCTTTTGGCGCACTTGTTAACTCCATTCCAAATACATCTTGTAGATTGGAGGCAGGGTCTGTACTAATCAGCAAAACTTTTTTCCCACGATCTGCTAATGCCATCGCTGCTGCACAAGCTGTCGATGTTTTTCCTACCCCGCCTTTACCTGTTAAAAATAAGAATTGTGTACTAATATGAGTTGGATCGAATGATGGATACATGCTTTTTCCTTCTTTCCAAATTATTTAAGCTCATTTAAATTGAATGAAACTCGGGCTTTTGGTTTTTCATTTAATTCCTCTACTTTTACACCAAACCATTCTGCAAATTCTTCATTCGTTGGATAGCTTCCTACTTTTACTGTTTTTTCATTTAATAAAACAACGGGTAATGCATCAGGTCCTTTTTCTTGGAAAACACGAGTGATTTCATCGCTTTCAGCAAATTTATCAGGTTCACTTGTTAGTTGATATCGTTTAACATTAAAGCCTTTTTTTTCTAAGGAATAAATAGCAGTTGCTACTCTTACTAACTCCGGATCCACACTTGGTCCACATACTCCTGTTGAACAACACATTGCAGGATCGAAAATCTCTACTTTGGTCATGTTAAAACCTCCTATTTATTATTAAATAAGTTTTCACTTATTTATTTCGGATAAAGAAAACCAAGAAGAAACCCTCTTGGCTATTAAATTTGATTTATTCTCCTGTTTCGGCAAAACGTTTAATTCTATCACCAATTTCATCACGAACACGTTGGAAGAATGCCCACTTTTCTTCTTCTGTTCCTTCGGCTTTTGCTGGATCATCGAATCCCCAGTGTTCACGTTTCACGTGAGGTGGTGTCATCGGACATTTGTCGGCAGCATCCCCGCATAAAGTAACAACTAAAGTGGCATTGTTAAAGATCTCAGGATCAATGATATCGGATGTTTGATGGGATATATCAACCCCAGCTTCCTCCATAGCCTTTACCGCATTCGGATTTAATCCATGTGCCTCAATGCCGGCACTTTTTACTTCCCATTCATTTCCTAGATATTTCTTTGCCCAACCTTCTGCCATTTGGCTTCTGCAAGAGTTGCCTGTACATAAAAAATAAATTGTTTTTTTAGACATGGGATATTTCTCCTTTTAGTATAGTAATAAGGTTAGGTATAGACCTAGCAATGTAATAAATAGAATTGGGATGGTTAAAACAATCCCTGTTTTGAAATAGGTTCCCCATGAGATTTTAACCCCTTTTTGAGATAAAACATGGAGCCACACTAACGTAGCCAATGAACCGATTGGGGTAATTTTTGGACCCAAGTCAGATCCAATGACATTGGCATATATGAGCGCTTCTCGGATCGTGCCGGATGTACTCGTTTCTGCAATCGCTAAAGCATCTATCATTACAGTAGGCATATTGTTCATCAAGGATGATAAAAATGCTGCAATAAAACCCATTGATATGGTTGCAATGAATAACCCTTGTTCGGCAGCTGCTTGGATGACACTAGCTAACGAATGTGTCAACCATGCATTTCCTAATCCGTATACCACTACATACATTCCGATTGAGAAAAATACAATATTCCATGGTGCCCCTTTAATCACTGTTTTTGTGTTAACAGCATGACTTTTTTTGGCCATGATTAAAAAGAAGATCGCCACCGTTCCTGCAACAATTGATACAGGAAGGTTCATGAATTCACTAGTAAAATAACCGATTAAGAGGATTCCAAGAACAAACCATGAAAGACGAAACATTTTCAGATCCCTGATGGCTTCTGATGGCTTCTTTAATTTAGATAAATCGTATGTTTTCGGGATATTCTTATTGAAATATAGTAACAATACGGTAATGGTTGCTATCAATGAAAATAGGTTTGGGATGATCATTCTCGAAGCATATTCTACAAATCCAATCCCAAAGAAATCAGCAGATACAATGTTAACTAAATTACTTACTATGAATGGTAATGAAGTAGTATCTGCAATAAATCCACTTGCCATAATAAAAGGAAAGATCATTTTGTCTTTAAAATTTAAGTTCCGAACCATTGCAAGTACAATTGGTGTCAAAATAAGAGCTGCCCCATCATTGGCAAATAGAGCTGCCACAATGGCTCCTAAAATACTTACATAAACAAACATTTTAATCCCATTGCCTTTAGCAGCCCGAGCCATATGGAGGGCAGCCCACTCGAATAATCCTATCTCATCTAATATTAAGGAAATAAGAATAATCGCAACAAACGATAAGGTTGCGTTCCACGTAATGTCGATTACCTCTATGACATCACTAAATCCGACAACTCCTACGATAAGGGCAAGAACCGCTCCGCCAATTGCGGACCAACCAATGTTCAATCCCCTCGGCTGCCAGATTACTAAAATAAGTGTTGCTAAAAATATAACTGATGCGAGTATTGCGGTTGTCACTGTACTAACCTCCATTAATCACACGAGATGCGTAATCCCTGTTCTTCTAGTTCTTTTACTTTAAAGTCTTGGTTAGGAATATATTGCAACAAGCTATGGACTAAAGGATAGTAGTCGTTATCCCTATTCAATGAATAGATGACCCATTGTCCTTTTTTTGTTTCTTGGACTAATCCAGCATCTTTCAACTTTCGAAGATGTTGACTAATAGAAGGTTGACTCATTTTAAAGAGTCCAACAAAATCACAAACACAATAATCATTGGTGTCCAACATTTTTATCATGGTTAATCTTGTTTTTTCACCTAATAATTTTAAGATTGTTGCCGCATTTTCCAATTCAATTGTCGATAATTGCACCAAAACACCTCCTAGATTCAACTAAGTATTAGACATCGTATCTCGCTTATATAATCATTCGCTTATATATTATTATACTTATATACTGATTACAAGCATTGGTTTATGAATGTTTAGTGAAAAATAATGTCAAAAAAAACATTCCATTAATTTTTTCTATAAAGTTATTCATTCGGGGCGTCACTGTGACGAAGCGGACCCTTACTAATTAAGGCAAACAAAAAAACGAAGTTATATTACACTTCGTTTTTTTGTAAAAATGAAGGCATAACGTTATTTAATAAAAAATTTTGATTTACTAAATCCTTCCTTCATCTTGTTCACTTCTAAAATAGCAGGAATGGCGTTCTTTAATTCTTGAACATGGGAAATAATCCCAATCATCCGCCCAGATTTTTGTAAATCGATTAACGTATCGATCGCCTTTGCTAAGGACTCCTCATCTAAGGAACCAAATCCTTCATCAATAAACATCGTTTCAATGGATACTCCCCCTTGGAAACTTTGAATGACATCTGCCATTCCTAGCGCAAGGGATAAAGAAGCATTGAACTTCTCTCCGCCAGATAATGTTTTTACGTCACGTGTTTGCCCTGTGTAGGAATCATACACATCTAGGCCAAGGCCGCTTTGTTTCCCTCTCGTCTCTTGACGTTCACTACGTTGCAGTAAAAATTGACCGTTTGATAATCGTTTCAGTCTTTCATTAGCTGCTACGATAATTTGCTCGAGAAATTCAATTTGTAAATACCGTTCAAAGGAAATTTTACACTGGTTCTGACCTCGAATCACATCATGTAAATCGGTTACTACATTTAGACGATTTTCCAATTGGGTAACACGATCATTGGCATCGTTTATTTTCTCTAATAATGTTGCTATTGTCTGTAAACATTGTTGGCATTGTCTCAATCCTTCTTGAGCTTTTTCATAATCATTTTTCAAACCAACAAGTTCAGCTTGTAATGCTTCCAAATCTACCTTATTTTTATCCTGCAAACTTTCTATAAGCTCTTTAATCTGTTGGGTTAACGTTGCAACCTGTTGATGATAACCTTCAATTTCCGCCTTTAATTGACTCTGGAGGTCTTCCGTCATTTTTGCTTGGCGGTAACTGTCCTCATCTGAAAATTGAGCTTGTAGCAAAGCATCTACAAATTGTAGCTCAGCTTTGTCCTTTTTCGTCCTATTTTCACTAAGCTGTGACTTCGCATTTTCCAAGTTTGCTTTTGTCTTTGTTTCTTCATTTTTGGCAGTCTGTAACTGTTCTTGAGCTGCTTTCCAAGCCCTTTCCAATGCATCTTTAGTCGCTTGTAATGCTCTTATCTCTTCTTGGATTATCGTTAACTTTCTTAATTCCTCTGGGATCCGGTCAATCTGGGCTAGATAAACAGCCTTATTTGCTTCAAAAGCTGTATTCCGCTTTTGATAGTCATTCATTTTTTCCTCATATTGCTTTTCAACTTGCTCAAGTTCGGATTGTTTGTTTTCAAGATCCCCTTTCAACTCGGCAAGTTTTTCTTTTTCTATATTTAACGAATCTACTTCACTCTTTAAACGTTTCCCTTGTGAAACAATTAGCTGGTAGGCATTGGGAGCTTCCTCCTGGGATACACCTAGTTCAACCACTTCTGCTAATTTCATTTCCAGCTGTTCTTTATTCGTTTCATATTTTGCAGCCACTTTCCGGTAGTCATCTTCTTTTTCGTTAAAAGTACGTTTTGCGGTTTCCAGGTCTTCTTTCGTTGGAACCGTTTCATGACTTTGAGCTTTATTCGGATGTTCCTCGCTCCCACAAACCGGACACGGTTTTCCATCATGCAAGTGTGCAGCAAGAATAGTCGCCTGGCTATTTATCCATGCAGACTCCAATGCCTCATACTGTTCCTTCACTTTTAGATATTCCGCTTTTTTCTCTTTGGCATCCTGCTCCATTTGAACGAGCATTTCATTCGTTTTCAAGTAATCTTGTAAAACCTTTACTTGATCCCGTAACTCTATTAGTTTCTGTTGTTTAGATGGCAATTCGTCCACTTTTTTATCAATCTCTTTAATATCTAGGTTAAGCTTCAAAAGCGCATCTTTCTGTATTTGTTTATTTTTTTGAATTCCTTCAAGTTCTTTTGCTCGTTTTTTCAATTGAACACTTTCGTTTTTTAGTTCGGTTTCTTTCTGATCCAACTCTTGAACTAGTGGTAAAAGCTCGTGGTATTTGTCGAGCTGTTTCCCAACCTTTTCCCGTTCAACGCCACGACTCTCTTCCTTTTGATAATGGGCTTCTGCATTTTGTAGTTGTGTTACTGATTGACCATACGCCGTTTTAGCGTTTTCTACCTTCGCTTCCTTCTCTTTGACATCCTTCCGCCAATCATTCACCTGTATTTCAAATGATTCAATTTTACTTGCCCGTTCCGCATTTTCAAGCTTTATTTCTTTCTCTTTAAAAAATGCTTTCTCGTTTGCAAGTACAGTTAATAGATTCTCTTTTTCCTCTAGCTTTTTAAATTCTGCATTGACACTTTCAGCCTTGTGAAATTCTTCAAGTTTCTGATTATAAGCTGTCCCAGCCGATTCTTCTTTTTTCTTATGATCCTCAATCGCTTTTTCGTAAAAAAGTGCCTCTTCTTCTAGTCCAGTTAAAACTTGATAAGGATTATAGTTTTCTTGAAGCAGAGTCTTAAATAACTTAGAATCCTCTCGCGTTGGAAGAGTTGCTTCAATATCAGCAATATAACGATCCCGCGCATTTTTTTCTGCTTTACAGGCGTCCTCAGCATGTTGTTTCTTTTGTTTTAATTGCTGACTAATTAGCGTATAGCGCTCCGTTTTAAAGATTTTACGCAGAATCTCTTCTTTATTTTCCGTCTGTGAGGTTAATAGTTTGCGGAACTCCCCTTGTGGAAGCATCACGATCTGAATAAACTGATCTTTCGTTAATCCCACTAACTCTTCTACTTTTTTATTAATTTCTGACACAATCTGTCTGTCTACACATGGAACTTCGTAATCATCCTTGATTTCATAAAACTCATATTGCTCCCCAGTTGCCGTTTTATTTCCCTTTTTTACATGAGAAAGCTGCCTCTTAATACGATAATGGTGTTTACGAAGTTCAAACACTAACTCGACTGAAGTATGTCTATCATCATCCGCAAAGTCACTTCGTAAACCCTTCGTCTCACTGCGGTCTTCCCCACTAGCCGTTCCATATAGGGCAAAGCAAATGGCATCAAAAATGGTTGTTTTTCCGGCACCAGTATTTCCAGAAATCACAAATAACGTATTATCTTCTAGCTCTCTAAAATCAATGACTTCAACATCTTTATATGGTCCAAAAGCGGTCATCGTCAATTTTATCGGTCTCATACTTTCATTCCTTTCTTTGCCCTATTGTTTTGTTGCTGCTACTTCTTTAACTGACTTTTTTAATTCCTCATGTTCATCAACCAATAATTCCTGAAGCACTTCTTTAAAGATCATTTCCGTTTCTTCGGTTACAGGAGTATTTTTGACTTCTTGATAGAAGGCTCTGAACAATGATAGATCATCCATTTTTTGCCGAGCTACTTTTTCTCCGGAGACTTCTTTGTTTTCAGTTGGTAACACGATATTTCTCTCAACATGCATCGCATTTGGATATACGGTACGGACCTTTTCCATCGGAGACAAAATCGGTGTTTCATCTAACAGTCGAACGAAGACATAATCTTCATTAATCGGATGTTTTAAAAGGTCATCCATCGTTGCCTCCACTCTTCTCATGTCACGAATAGGAGTTAACAATTTCTTTTCAATCGTTGCCGTTCCATGTTTATCTAAATTCACGACATAATAGCCTTTTTTATGTTTTTCCTCTGAAATGGAGTATTTAAGTGGCGAGCCTGCATACCGGATCGTTTCATTTAGTACGAAATGAGCTTGGTGCAAGTGTCCAAGTGCCGTATAATGGAATTTATTAAAAACATTGGCTTCCACATATTCCGAACCACCAATCGCGATGGGACGTTCAGAATCACTTGTATTTTCCTGTTCTTCTCCATAAGGAGTGACAAAAGCATGTCCAACAAAGACATGTCGAGCATTCGGATCCATTTCAGATTCTATCTTTTCAATCACTTTTCTCATCGCATCATTATGTGTTCGAATTTCCTCATCTTCCAATATATGACGAACTACACTTGGATCAGCAAACGGGATTAAATGAAAGTGAACTTCTCCAAACTCATCTTCCAATACGACTGGCTTTTGATTTTTTGATAGATTTCCAATGATATGATACCCATTCGCTTTCATGATCTTGCTGCCAAAATCTAGACGACTCGGACTGTCAT
This sequence comes from Niallia sp. XMNu-256, assembly GCF_036670015.1. Lineage (NCBI taxonomy): Bacteria > Bacillati > Bacillota > Bacilli > Caryophanales > Bacillaceae > Niallia > Niallia sp. XMNu-256. The sequence goes on along the minus strand of NZ_CP137636.1, from coordinate 1,376,899 downwards.
GGTTCCCTGCTATCGCTAAAACCGGTGTCTTCAGTTTGAGAATGATCGTTTCTAGCACTTCATCTAGTAAATTGACCGCTTCTGTTGGCGGGACTCCGCGATCATATAAATCGCCCGCAATAATAACAGCATCAGGCTTTTCTTCTTCGACCGCTTTTATAAATTCCTGAAGAATATAGCGTTGATCTTCTGTCATATAAATCCCTTGAACCAATTTACCTAAATGCCAATCAGCCGTATGAAAAAACTTCATGCCTTTTCTCCACTTCCTTTTCATCGCTTATTATTTTAGTGAATCGATCTATTTTTTTATCGCCAAATCATTTTATTTTTCCATTATCTCATCTTAACCTTTTGATCTATCTTTGTTTCAATTTCTCTATGTCTACTATTTTTAAAAATCCATTTCTTCTATTATACCATCTATCATTGAACTAGCTTGTCGTTCATTTAAGTGAAAACTTTCCAAATGAAGTGATGTTTGATGCTTGCTTTATTTTAAAGATAAAACTACGGATTTCATTTTATAATTGGGAAATCCTTTTAACATAGAAGTAAGCCAAAACAGTCAAGACATATATATAAAGTGAAGCTTCCAACTGTGGGCGTTTTCTTTCATCTCCAACTGATGGTTAGTCACGCAGAGCCAGATTGATTTATCTAAGGGCTAAAGCCCAAAGATAAATCTTATTTCACAAATCGAGCTTTACGGGCCGTTAGATCCCTCACCTGTCTTCTTTAATTATAGAAATTTGAGGTGGAGGTCTTACTGCCCGTTAAGCCTGATAAAGTAGCATGTTTTGTATTTCTAGAGTCATTACCTATTCAAAAATCGTATGAGTATGGCGCCTTTCAACAAGAAGCTGTGACTAAATTTCCTCATTGACCTTTCTCTTTATATCTTTTAATATTCATTCAGCAGCGAAAAACACATGATTTGAAATATAATTGCATACCTCAAGAAACACGGAGAGAGCCTCTTGTTTTAAGAGAACCTTAAGATTGTTGGTAAAAGGAAGATTTTTTCCTTATTTATCGTTCCGATTGTATCTGAAAAAAGTGGGAGTTGATAGTAGATGTTTTTCTCGGAAATGTTTCAGGAGTTGCCTTTAAAAATTTTAACCGTAGCACTACTGATTTTACTTACGGTTTATTTGATCCGTAAGTCCATCAAGATTTTCTTTGATAAAACGAGCTTCTTGGATGAAAATCGGGAAGAGACATTGATGCATTTCACCAACCAGGTGACAAAGGTATTGGGACTTGCATCCTTTTTGATCTATATGCTTAGCCATTTTTTCGAACTAGAAAAGTTTATTACTGGTTCTGTTGTGTTAGCAGGTGCCTTAGCATTAATCTTCCAGCACATCATTAGGGATTATATTATGGGCCTGACCTACTTGTTTGAGCGCCAAATCCATCACGGGGATGAAGTCATAATCAATGGAAACCGTCAAGGAAAAATAGAAGAAATCAGCATGCGCCACCTAAAGATTCGTCAATATGACGGCTACCTTTATACGATTTCCTATAGTAGCATCACGGAATTTCAGAACGGAAACCGGGGAATGCGCCGGGTAAACGAAAGCCTCGTTCTCAACTATAGGCAAAATCCGGACGATGCCTTTAAGGTAATGGAGGAAGTGGCACAAACATGTAACGAGAAATATGGGGAATACCTGTTAAAGGATGGGAAAGGCGTTCCCGTAGAAAGCTTCAAATTCAACCAAATCACCGAACTGAATGTGGACTTTAAGGGTCACCGGTATTCATTAACAGGTCTTGTGAAGGAAGCGGACTTCACGGAAGCAAGTAAAAAAGTGCGATATGAATTGGCGGTGGCTGCCTATAAGAACAACTTGATGATGGCTGAGAGCGGAGAATTAGAATTCAAGAAAACGGGTAATCCACAATTTTCATTGTAAGCAGAACAACGAATCCCTTTATTAACTCGAAAATATACCAATCTTTAGAAAGGTAGAGGCAAAAAATTATCAATTTTTTGCATGAAATCAAAATGTAAATATTATGTAACAACAATACGGTTGCAGTCCGTTATTTTAAAGGATAAACTATATTCACAATTTGAGGAGTGGAATAAGTGAAAACAGTAACCGTAAATAAACTAAAATTCAAGAAAAAATTATCCATGTATGAGCAATATCTAATCAAAGACTTCCTATTTCAATGGATTGGACAACCAACAGAAGGATTGGATGATGTTCTGCCACTTGATTACACAGAAGACGTCTTTGCAAAGATGGAGGCAAGAAAAGAAACAGTATTCCTTATTAACAAGGATGAACATTTTAGATATGCGACAATTACAGAAGATGAGCAATTTGTTATCGGTTTTCTAAATTGGAATCAAGAGTTACAGCATAGATTCATATATCTAAACGAGTTTAGTAAAGTAAGCACTTAATGGTGCTTACTACTTAACTTATTCTTGCAATTTATAAAGTTCCCCTTTAGCGTCTAACTTCCTCTATCCATTTGTTGTTTTATATGAAATCTTATTTTTATTGCCTTTATTGGCAATACATGAATTGAATTTTTTCAAGGTCATTTAGTAAGAGGCTAACTTCCTCTTGACTCAACCGTACGAGCAATTGATCATATAAAGTGTTAACTTGACCATCTATGTCATCCCGATGTTTTATTAAATAATCATAAAGACTCTTGAACTGACTGTCACTTATCGTTGATTGTGCGGTGAAAGATTTTACTTTTGTAAGGAAAATTCGTTCATATGTTCATCAAACTCTCCCGAAATAATATTCCCCGTTAACAACATGGATGATCACTCCTATTCAATTTGTTCTGTTAGTTTATCCAAAATACCAAATCTATATAAAGACGACTTCTCGCTAGCAAAATCTGCATCGAAAAACCGTCCTTTAACTGAAAAGATTGGGACAGAAAAACAACATGAAATCCCTTTTAATAAGCATGATTAATTATTTAGCAATACTCTCTCTTATTCTTCTTTATAACCTATTCCCAATTAGCCTCAATATTTTTCCTCATCTTTGCAAACATGAGAGGAATTCGCTAGAATCGTGAATATGTTAAGCAGTTACCAAAGAAAACAAAATGAGTTTGAAGGGATGCGCATACAATGTCAGGAACGATTAGAGAGAATATTAAACTAGGTATGAAAGTAAAGGTCGTCCAAAAACAAGACCAGCGAACAGGAAAATTAACAGAAGGAACAGTAGCAAAAATATTAACCAAATCGCCTAATCATCATCATGGAATTAAGGTCATGTTAGAAAACGGAATCGTAGGTAGAGTAAAAGAAATCGAAAAATAACTAGTTTGAAGCTCTTCTAACAATTAGGAACCTATGAAGTACAAGCTACTAAAGTTACGGGATTCTATACAAGGATCCCTCCTTTATTCGTTAGGTATACTTTAATATATAGTACATGTGTTCGTATATAGATAAAACTTATTTTTCAGAAAAATAACACCCGAACTCACGACTGAAGTCATAAGTGTGCGGGTGTTATTTAACCGTATAGAAATGATTGATATCCTTTTGTTAGACTATTAACCTGTAAGAGCGATCGTAACTGTTGGCGGCTTTTTTCATTTAGTTCCATGTTTGCTGCAGCTACTACCGGATTTAAACATTCATTCTTTTTCATCCGTTTCCTCTTTAAATCCTTGATACTTTCAGTTTAAACATCACACTGTTTAAAACCTCATTTTTGTATGTTTGCAACAAAGCCGGTTTCATATTAAACTTTTTGAAATAGCGATCCATTTGTCGGTGTAAGTATTGGACAATATCATCTTTATGGAGCAGCTTATTCTGCATCATTTTTTCTTTAATATCAGCTGTAACCTTAAAGGTAAATCGAATAATTGAGTATTCCGTCCTTCCACAATATTCATGTAAGCCCATTCATATCCTCCTTTTCTAAATATAGAAATAATCGAATTGTAGTCTTGATATACCCTATTATTCTTGTAAATAAACCAACAAAACGTTTTTTATATTAAAATTTTGCTAGTGGTTGAATATATTTCTTCCCCGTTTGAAAATCCTTTTTATCGTAAAAAAAAGCTTTTAAAAACAAAAAGCACCGCAGATAGCAGTGCTTTTTGATATGAATTTTACATGTTTAATAAAAATTCCGTTTTGCAACAAAAATCCGAACCCTAACCAAATTATTCAGTATTTGTATTCTTATCCTCTACTTTATCTTCTAAATAGCTGTCTCTCCTTTTATATGGGATATCTCCAAGTTTCGATTCAATCCCTTCGTTATCTAGCAATTCCTCGTATTCTTCCATTTTTCTGGACGGCAGAACGACCTTTTCCTGTCCAGTGATGTCTGTAGCAGAATAACTTTCATAATCCTCCGTATAAGATTCTTCGTTTTTGCCTACATTATAGAGTTCATTATAGCTGCCATAATCCCCAACGAGATCTGATGGAGTTTCAGAGGTACCAAACCTGGCGACTTCCTCAAAACTATCATGAGGGTCGATAACCCCATGTTGAGAATCCTGCCTAAAGGAATTAGACTGCGTTCCCATTAAAGGACCTTCCTCAATTGGACCAAGATCTGCATCTGATGTTTGTGGAGCGTGATTTACACAATGCAAAGTTGAAGGTAGAACCTCTAGCCGTTCAAAAGGAATTTCTTCTTCACAAACCTGACACTTTCCATAGGTTCCCTTTTCAATGGCATCCAATGCCTGATTTATTTTTGTAAGCTCTTTATCCTGGTGTTCATCTAATGTAATTTCTCGTTCCCGATCAAATAATTCTGTTCCAAGGTCAGCAGGATGATTGTCATATGCCGATAATTCATCGACTGTTTCTCTTAGGCTTTCATCGTTATCATTGTATTTACTGTTCAGATTTAATTGGCCTTTAATTGCCTGTTTATCTTCCTTCAGTCTCTTTTTTAATGTATCAAGCTGATTTGTAGACAACATAATTATTCACATCCTTTTAATATCTTTCCAAATCTATCCTCTCCACTACCTGCTAAATAACGGATGGAAACTCGGTTTTCGCAAGGTCTTCATCTTCACTTTTTTTAGAAACGAAGGTGGAGTAGTTAGAATGGCAATCAATCTTTTACGTAAATACCCTTTCTGCGGAATATAAAAACCTGATACGAAGATGAGGTTGATCTGTCTTATTAGAAGAATAAATGAATTAATTTGGATATCGTCTTTTATAAATCAAATCCCTTTTCTAAAAAACTCTATGCAACATTCATTCATTTTCTGACAACGAAAGCTAAATCCTCCAGCTTTTTCTCCATTACTCTTGGGAAAATATGTAGAAAAATTAAATAAAATGGAAATGAAATCTATGTTAATAATTAAAATAAACGGGGAAGACAAACTACAGAAGATTAAATTAAGTTACCTTGGAAAATAGTGTATACATGCATATTTTTGAATCAATAATCGATTGGGGGACGATTAAAATGAGAATTTATAAATCTGAATGGATTTTACTTAGCAAGGAGATCAAGTTAAAACTAATTCGTTTAGCTGTTTTGGAAAACAAAATGAAATCTCTTAAAACAATAAATTCTCCTCTGCTCAAATGACATGAGGTTCATTAGCTTTCTCCGCCCATCCTCTATCCTTTAGGGTGTTTATGATAGCCAATAAAGCCAGACTTCCATCAGTAGGAGTTCTTCAACCCCACTGAGGAAAGCTTAAGGCCATAGATGCTGGTCACACTGGCTTATTTAGCCTGTACTCACATTCAGAGCTTTCAAAGACACCCCTCTTCACCGTTTTTTGATTTTAATAAATTCCATGTTTACGTCATAACATTATGGTAATTATAAGAAGAACAATAAAGGAAAGAGGGTTCAATCATTGCCTTACATTTATAATTTATACAGTAGTGAACAGATGGGCTTTTCTCAGTCATACCATATTCAAAGCGACTTGCCTCCACATAGGTTTCGAGCCATCATGATGGAGTTTCGTCGAGGGAGAAATGGGAGTGCAGAGGCCTTCGTTCAATTTATGAAAGAACAATTCCCTGATCATCTCTCCCTGTTTGAGTATGATGATGTCGTTCAGTGGGAGGCCGATCAAGAAAACTCCGTTATTCTCGCTAACTTATTAGAGCAAAATGGCGTAACTTTAGATGACCTGACCTCGTCACAGTGACGCCCCGAATAAGTATAAAAGATGGTTATTAAGGAAAGATACGAAAAACGGATTTTCTATCAGGTGAAACATAATGAACAATTATAGTAATGACAATACAGCAAGAAGGTATCGAGCTCACGTTAGCACCCTTGGGACCACCCAAATTCATCTTCGAAATCCCTATATTATTGCTTGGTGGAGTGCTGCTTTCCCTGGTTTTGGACACCTCCCCCTATCCAAATATATACGAGGCTTTGTATTGTTTATTTGGGAAGTCGTCATTAACTTACAATCAAATGTTAATTTAGCCATGATTTATTCATTTCAAGGAGAAATTGAAAAAGCCAAAGACATTTTGGATACTAGATGGTTATTAATTTATATTCCCGTTTAGCGAGTATTGGATTTAAGCTGGCATTAGGGCCAATCTATTGGGGGTTAATCGGTGCAGCTGTAGGATTTATCATTGGACTTGTCATTCGCCTTTTGACTGAAAAAGTTGGAAAAAAGAAACGTAGGCGGTTAAAAGGTTGCCATTCTGAAATTATTGTTATTGTCGATTGTGAGGAGTCTCAAGGAGAAGTGGTTGAGAACATTTTGTTTAAACACTTCGCTTTAGGTGTAGCAAAAGTAAAGTAACTAAGAAGGGTCATTAAGTGGAAATCTCGTATTTTTAGCATTTAGAATGGTCCAACACTTGTCCCTTCCCTTCCATCATCCTTATAGAAGGATAAGTTCGGATTTTTTTTGGAGCATCTGTTTAATCATAAAACAGATGCTCCTTTTGTTCATTATTCATCCATAACCACGGTTGCTTCAATTTCTATTAAAAACTCAGGTGAAGCCAGGCCTGTTACTCCAATCAAGGTTTGCGCTGGAGGAGGAACATCACCAAAAAACTCTGCTGTCACCGCTCCAATGATTCCATAATCATGGGGACGGGTTGTAAATATAGTGGTTTTGACAACATGATCCCAGGTAGCCCCGATTTCGTTCAGCGTATGTTGAATATTTTGGTAGACCATATTTGTCTGTTTAGCAAGATCGTTGACCCCGACAACTTGGAAGTCTTTATCCCATGCTAATTGACCTGATAGAAAAGCAATCTTTTTCCCTTTAGGAATAACAACATGGGAAAACCCAATCGGATCATGAATCTTACTAGGATTAATAATTTCTCTGAATTTACTTTCCATTAAAAAAACCTCCTCAAAAAAATTCATTTAAATGGCCCTCGTCCATTATCAAGCTAGTATGCGATCACTTATATCATATATAATTTTCATGTAGCAAATCAAAACTTAAGGCCCTTCGAGATATCTGCTCATGACTTCTTCTCTATCTTACAGAAAATAAGGATCGATGTAAGGAACGGGATTGAATAGGAGGATGTTCTATACAGAGTATGTTGAGGGTGTGATGAAAAGTATTTTGTCCTGTTATCAGCAGGGACAGCAGAAAAAAATATATCTGTCCCCCGATTTCTTAGAGGGACCCCTATTTAATTGAAGGTTCAATCTTCTTCATCTATATAAGAAGATTTTTAACTGATCGCTCTTATCGATTGTGGCTAATAATACGTCTTCCAGTACCACATTATGATACGTTTTTAAGGTAGATCGAAGCCAGCTTTCCTCTTTTCCTACTTGCTGCAGGATGGACTTTTCTATATCCCCCTCTCTTACAACAATTTTTGGAAAATCAAACGGTTCTGTCACCATATTTAAATCACCTCGGGTAACCGCTTGATAATTAGGGCTGACAAAAAACGAAATGGTTCCATCCGGTTCCCATAAGGCTAACGAAAGTTTTTTTAGATCATCAATCTTTTCTTTTCTAGCCTCTGACAATATGTAATCCACTGAAATTCTTGCTTTCGATAAATTTTTATAAATAAATTGCCCATTTTTAACTAGCGGGAGTGGATTAGGCAAAACGAATTTCCTTAAAGATTTTGATTTTAATACGATGAAAACACTTGATACATACAAAATAACGAGTACCCCCATCGTAATCATCGATCCTTTTAAGCCTAAACCTTCGTCTGACAAAGGATGCGCGACAATGTTGCCAATGACAACGGCAATCGTAAAATCGAGCAAATTTAGCTGCGAAATAGATCGCTGTCCCATTAATTTTGCCATAATTAGCATAAAAAAATAGCCCACTACTGCCCTTAAACCCCATTGGATGGCCGTAAGTGTTTCTTGACCATGAAAAAATTCCATTTTACCTTCTCCCTTTGCAGATAAATTAATGATAGAGACACGGATAATATGCCCAATAAGGAATAGCCTGATTACCACTCTTAACAAAACATTCGCTATGATAAAAAAGGTAAGCCCCCAATCAAGTAACACTTTACTTCAACCGGGAACTTACCTTGGACAATCACAAGCACTTATTTACTTTTGCTTAAATTTAAATATAACGAGGGAATAATATATTATTTTCCAAATGGACGTGCATAAATGTATCCCCTTCTAACATTTCTAATCGCTTATAAACAAGACGATAGGTGCCGCAAGCATCTGCTGGTGGGGTAAAATCGTTCGTGATTTCACGAAGTTGCTTTAAAATATCTCCCGCATGATCATGTTCTTTTTCAAGCTCACGAATGGTTGCAATGATCTCTTCTCTATTCTCCGTTTGCGGATCCTCTAATGACAGAAGCAGCGGAAGGCTTGTAGCTTCTTCTTTTTCGGTATGCTCTAATAATTCTTTTTTAAGTTCATTAAATAATTGGAAGACATTCAATAGTTCCGAATGATTCTCCCCGTGTACTCTGGCAACTTTTGTTACATAGGGACTCAATGAATGCAGCTCTTCATCTAATGGACGATGGTATCGTTCAATAATATGTTGAATAATATCTTCGGAAGAACTGTTCGTCCAGATAGCCATATCATCGCTTTGCTCTGAACTTTCATAAACAGTCGTTAATTCTTCCATCAATTCATTTAATTCAACACGTTTGCCATTAACAGCCGTTGATAATGGGGTATTGCCTCCACAGCAAAAATCAATTCTATATTTTTTAAATATATCACTCGTTTTTGGTGCTTCATTAACGATATCTCTCACTAAACTATCAGTTGTAAATGGAACAGTCATTTCGTATTCCTCCTCTAAAGTTCTTAACTATGCTTTCATCATATATGAATCTTCTAGTGTCCATGGTGACGTAAATCACATATAAGAAAAAACTAATCATTTATTCGACATGTCATCTGGACTATTTGTAGGATGTTTCATAAATGAGTTAAAAAGGTAAATACTACGAAAACAAGAATTGAAATCATTCAATATGACCTATGGAGGAAACGATGAAACAAAAGGGTAGTTTATTAAAAAAAGGGAATAAATCATCTCTTATCTCAGCGCTTGTCAATACCATTATTGCCATCATAAAAGGGAGTGCTTATTTTTTCACCGGAAATGTCGCTATGTTTGCTGAAACTATGCACTCCTTGGGAGATGCAGCGAATCAATTTTTTGTTTTCATAGGAAGTGCTCTTAGTAAAAAAGCACCGACAGACCGTTTTCCCAACGGATTCGGGCGCCTCGTTAATTTAGTTTTACTAGGAGCGGTCATTATTGTCGGGATTATGAGTTATGAGACGATAAAAGAAGGCTATCTTCATATTATTCATCCAACAGAATCAACGGGACTTTTCATCAATCTGTCCGTTTTGACCGCTGCAGTCCTTTTGGAGGCATATGTTCTGTTTAAAGCGATGAAGGAAGTTCTCCATGAAACTCATGTCGAGGCTAAAGGTTTTGCCATTGTGAGAAAAAGTTTCAGTGGCTTACATCGGGCAAAACCAGCGACAAAACTTGTTTTTATGGAGGACTTAGTCGCTACCTTAGGTGGCATCATTGCAATTATCGGAATATTGATTTCCTATTTTGCTGGTTGGCATGCTGCAGAAGGAATTGCTTCGATTATTATTGGAATCATGATGTTTTATGTAGTAGGAAGAGTATTTTTGGATAATGCCAGAGGGGTGCTAGGTGAAGCAGACGATGACTTTGAAGCAGAGATTGCCCGATATATCTACCAAAATCCAGAGATTAAAGACATACAAACTCTCTTTGCCGTGAAAGAAGGCGAAGACTTTCATATTGAAATGAAACTTGAAATCGACCCTTCTCTTACTGTCGCCGAAGCAGATGATATAAAAGATCGCATTAGAGGCAAACTACTCGAATTAAAAGGGATTACTCATATCATCATTGAATTCGATGAGGATGATGGCGTTCCAACATGGGTTGAAAACCGCCGTTCATAATGAAATAACATTGTAACCATTTAATTTGATCTATGGAAGAAACTATGACACAAAAAGATAGTTTATTATAAAAAAAGGAAATAAGTCATCTCTCATTGCTACGATTGCCCATACAATGATAGCCATCATAAAGTGAAACTACCATCTGTGGGGTTTCTTTCATCCCCCACTGATGGTAGTTTGTAGTTTAATCAATTGAAGCATTACGGACGCTCATCCCCCACCTATCTTCTTTTACTATACTTAGAATCTTGAGGCGAGGTCTTACTGCCCGTTAAGCCTGTTAAATAAAAAGTTATCTAAAAAGGCAGCACTGACTAAAAAATAGGGCGCGTACAAATCCCCTAAATTAGCCTCTATCCTTTTTTGTAAAACATATATCTTCGTTTTTTTGACATTCAACCTCGTTAGTGAAATTTTTTTCTTTTTTATCATAATAAGTTGATAAAATAGTGACTCACTATTTTAAAGTAGCTGTACTATAATCAGTTTGTAAAAAATGCTAATGCTAGTTTAACTCAGGTTATATAGGGTAGGAAACGATAAAAAGGATGGTGATCTAGAAGCCCAAATGACAAATTAAACTATATTTAGATAATGTAAATGATTAAAAAAGAAAATGACAATAATAATAAGCAGTAAAACAGTTGTCTTTTAATAATATTCAGGAGGTTTTAGTTTTGGAAACAAGTTATAAAGGTACAGATAAAATGATCATAGGGATTGTATTTGGTGTCATTACATTCTGGTTATTTGCACAAGCTATGGTCAATGTGGTCCCTGCTGTTCAAGCAGATTTAGGTGTTTCACTAGGAACTTTAAATGTCGCTATTAGTTTAGCTGCGTTATTCTCCGGGTTATTTATTGTCGCGGCAGGTGGTCTTGCCGATAAAGTGGGACGCAAAAAAATTGCCGTCATTGGATTTATATTGAGTATTATCGGTTCCCTTTGTCTAGTATTTGCTCAAGGTGCAGCATTGTTAATTATCGGACGGATTATTCAAGGGATTTCGGCTGCGTTTATTATGCCATCCACCATCGCGTTAATCAAAGCGTATTTTGAAGGAGCCGAACGTCAACGTGCTTTAAGCTTCTGGTCCATTGGTTCTTGGGGCGGCTCAGGCTTCGCTTCATTCGCAGGCGGTGCCATTGCTACATCACTCGGCTGGAGATGGATCTTCATTTTCTCCATTATCTTTGCAGTAATCGGATTATTTTTATTGAAAGATACACCAGAAAGCAAGCAACAATCAACAGGTACGTTTAAATTTGATTATACAGGTTTAGCTATTTTTATTGTTACAATGATTGCTTTAAACTTATTTATTACGTATGGAGCGGACTGGGGTTGGACAGATATTAAGTCGATTACCGCTCTTGCTATTACCATTATTGGCTTAATTGTCTTTGTTAAATTTGAAAAAAATAGAGAAGTTGTATTAGTCGATTTTGCCGTATTTAAAAATAAAGCCTATTCCGGTGCAACCATTTCCAACTTTCTACTCAATGCGATTGCTGGTGCTCTGATCGTAATTAATACGTACGTACAAGTAGGACGAGGCTTCAATTCATTACAATCAGGTATGTTATCTTTAGGTTATTTAGTCGTTGTACTATCAATGATACGTGTAGGTGAGAAAATTCTACAAAGGGTTGGCGCAAAATTACCGATGGTTTGGGGCGGTATTATTACAACCATTGGTGTGGCAATGATGGGCCTAACATTCTTACCAGGCTTTACTTATACTGTTGTCGTATTTATTGGCTTTGCCTTATTCGGACTAGGCCTCGGGCTTTATGCAACCCCTTCTACAGATACATCTGTATCAAATGCTCCTTCTGACAAAGTTGGGGAAGCCGCTGGTGTTTATAAAATGGCAAGCTCACTTGGAGGTGCATTTGGTGTCGCGATTTCAGCAACCGTATATGGCGCCATTGCCGCGAATGGTAACCTTGAGGCGGCAGCTTCCGCTGGTATTATTGTAAATGTCATTTTCGGTGCTCTTTCAGTCATATCGGTGATCTTCTTAGTACCAGGCGATGCGGGAAAAACCTCTTCTGCTCCTCAGAAACCACAAAGAAGAAATATCCGAAAGCCTGTTACAGAATAAACGGTTTGTTAGGAATAAAACTAATTAGTGAAACGCAAGACACCTCTTTGCATTTCACTAAAATTTAAGGGGGATGACAAGATATGAGAAGTAAATTAATGGAAATGTTAGAATCACGTAAAGATGAAATGATTGAAATTCGCAGACATCTCCATGAAAATCCAGAACTTTCCTTTAAAGAGGAAAAAACAGCTCAATATATTGTAGATTTTTATAAAGGCAAAGATGTAGACGTTCAGTCAAATGTAGGAAATGGATATGGAATCATTGTGACTATTAAAGGTGGAAAACCTGGAAAAAACATTGGCTTGCGCGCTGATTTCGATGCACTCCCAATCGTAGAAGAAACAGATGTACCTTATAAGTCAAAAAACGAAGGCGTCATGCATGCTTGTGGTCATGATGGTCATACTGCCTATTTGTTAGTCTTAGCCGACTGTCTCATTCAATTAAAAGATGAAATACCAGGGACCATTAAAATTATTCATCAGCATGCGGAAGAAGTTCCTCCGGGCGGTGCAAAAAGCATTGTCGAATCAGGCGTACTCGATGATTTAGATCATGTATTTGGCATCCACTTGTTACCAATGGGCCCAGCCGGAGTTGTGGGATATCACGCTGGATATTCTTTCAACGGACGAGCTTACATGAAGTTAGTGATTCAAGGCAGAGGCGGGCATGGTTCTTCCCCACATTTAGCGAATGATGCGATTGTAGCGGGTGCTCATTTTGTGACAGCCACTCAAACCATCATTAGTCGACGCTTAAATCCTTTTGATGTGGGTGTCATTACCATTGGTTCTTTCGATGGAAAAGGAACCTTTAATGTCATAAAAGATAGCGTCGAGCTTGAAGGCGATATCCGATATATGACGATTGAAACAAGAGAACTCATTGCAAAAGAAATCAAACGACTCGCAAAAGGATTGGAAGAAGAATTTGGTGTTACCTGTGACCTCACGTACGAGAATGATTATCCACCGGTATACAATGATCCGGAAGTAACCGAAAAAGTAGCCCAATTTCTAAAAGAAGCCAATGATAAGGATATTCAAGAAGTGAAAGAATTTCCTGCATTGCCTCCATCTGAAGATTTTGCTTACTATGCTGAAAAATTCCCTTCTTGCTTCTTTTACATTGCTTGTACGCCCAAAGGAGTCGAAAAACCATATTTTAACCATAACCCTAAATTTGACATTGATGAAGACGCCCTACTAGTAGCAGCCAAAGCAGTAGGTTATGTCGTTTGTGGGTTTTATGAATTAGATTAATTTTTTCGGGGCGTCACTGTGACGAAGCCGTTTGCGAAAACAAGATTAAATTGAACGTAAGTATGACATATTAAGGGGAGAACGACATAGAAGGGAGAATTTTTGTGGATTATCAATCACGCGAACAAATTGTGAATGGTTTGCAGCAATCCTTTGAACCCTACTTAAATAAGTACGGCCTTGAAAGGATCGGTATTTTTGAAGAAGAAGGACAAGATGAGTGCTACTATATTGGATATACCACTCAGAAAGATGGCAAAACTTACCATGTCCACCTTCCTTTTCATAAAGATAATAATGGCGGGTTAATCCCTATTGATCAGAAGTGGACGGTAGAATCAGACAATCCGCAGGAAAAAGATCTGAAAGAATTTGAAGATCTCGATCATGTATTCCGCGAAATATACTAAACAGCAATCGACAAGTCACACGACTTGTCGATTACTGTTTCTATCCTCAAGAAATTCGATCGTTCATATTTTCTAACCACCTTATTTTCCCATCTAATCGAAGTGGACTAGCATGATAATAATACGGTGTTTGTTTATATTCCAGCCCTACAATTTTTGCATGTGGAAAAGTATTCAATGCTAATTTTGCTAAACTTTTCACTTTTGAGTCTGTACCCCAAGCCAAAATAACTGATCCCAGACATTTAAGCAATACTAGCTTTAACTCCCTTGTTCTTAAAGGTGAAAAAATGGTATGACTTTCAAAACCTAGTCTATTTGCATCATCTAGTTTTTCTTTAAATTCGGATAGGTTTCCGGATCGAATGTCTGAAAGGTTTAGTAACAATACCTTTTTCCATTGCTTCAATTCCATAAAGCGCATAACTTGATACTGAGTGTTGTCTGTTTTAGCAGGAATAAAATTAATTGGCCCCTCACCTATCGTTACGTGTGGAATTTGATAAGTTGATTGCTTCGGCGTACATAAACCCGGGTTCACTAATACAAAGATCGCATCATAATGCTCTTGTTGTTTACTGTCCTTTCGATACACTTGCGCATAATTTCGACATTCAAAAACCTGCCCACCTATTTCTACGTTATAAAAACTCGCTTGAACTTCAAAGTTAACTTTTAATTGTTCAGCCTTAATAAAGTGAAACTTCCATTAGTGGGGGTTTTCTTTCATCCCCCACTGATGGTTAGTTGAACCAATCGGAGCTTTACGGGCAGTTGATCCCCCACCTATCTTCTTTTACCATTCTTAGAATCTTGAGGTGGGGGTCTTACTGCCCGTTAAGCCTGATAAACTCCATTCCATCCAACTCCTTATTTTTATCCTCTAAGAAGCTTGTTCATGGATGAGAAGAAACTGTAACAAATTTAAACATTATGATTTTTACTAATGCACTAACCTTACTAACATAGAAATAAAAGTGATTTAAATTGATTTATAGTATTAACGTATCACCACCTACCCAAAATGGCAAATTATGTTATTCTATATTTAGGTATTTTAACACAGGAGGTATTTCCTATGATTTTTCTTGTATTTTCATTACTCTTTTTATTGATTATGACGATTCTTACTATTTGGGTTGGAGCTAATTTCGCTAGTTTAAAAGGGGCTTACGGTGAAAAGCAGGTTTCTAAACTCCTACGATCTTTAGACCTTAATCATAATACTCTTCTAAATGATTTATATATTCCAAAACAAGATGGAACCACCACTCAAATCGACCATGTCCTTATTTCCGACAAAGGATTGTTTGTGATTGAAACGAAGAATTATAATGGATGGATTTTCGGCTCGCAGAACAGTAAGTATTGGACACAAGTAATATATAAACGTAAAGAAAAATTCTACAATCCCATTTGGCAAAATTCTGGACATATAAAAGAATTACGACATTTTCTCGGAGATGCATTCAGTGACATTCCGATTTACTCCCTTATCGTTTTCGGCAAACAAGCTACTTTGAAATTTAACAAACCGTTTTATGGTGTGAATGTCATTAAAATACGTGATTTATTATCTGTAATAAAGTACATATCAAGTGATCATACGATTTCCTCTTCCACTAGGAAAAAAATCCATCAGTTGCTTTCGTCCACCTATATAATGGATAAAAAGGAGAAAAAAGCTCAGAAAATAGAACACGTGACCATAATTAAACAAAATATAAATAAACAGAATCATAAAGTTATCTCAAACATTTGTCCACAGTGCGGTGGTCAACTTGTGTCAAGGAAAGGAAAATATGGAAATTTTCGAGGTTGCAACAATTACCCAAATTGTAGGTTTACGGCTTAAACGGATAATTTATTAAAAATGCCCGGCTTATCCAGCTTGGACGCGCCTGGCACTATTCCCGTTCAGGAAAAGACAATTGAAAAATTGGATTATCCCACTCTTTCAAGGAGCAGAAGCCTCTTCTCAAGTTTTTGAGTATATTTTAATGAAGTAGTGAGGAATGAAGCCTCCACCAATTATGGAAATTTCACTTTATCGAGAGGTCAAATCTTCAGGCGGTATCCCCACTGTTTTTTGAGAAGAAATCTGTTTCTGTGCTTCGGTTACATGATTTCGTTGACTATGTTGTTTTTTTCCTTTTGTAATCTGTGAGTCTTCATTGATTCTATTATTAGACATCATATCTGAATTTCCAAACTCCAATTTATTAGTAGGTTTTTCTTCCACTAAGTAATCCCTTCCTTCTAAAAAAAATAGATAACACTCAATAGGATATACTTATTCGGATTTATTATGCCACTGGACTGGACTTATCAATTCCTTTATAAAGGTAGATCTTTACTATAGAGAACTTCACAAAAAATAGAGGTAACAAATTTGCTCTCCTCTATTAATCAATTATTTCCACGTTTTGTGGTAAAGAGCCTTCCTGCAACCATTTTTCTACCATCTCGTTAAAGTAATGAGGGTTTCCCAATGGTATTCCGTGACCAACGTTTGGGATTATTATCCCTGTACAATTCGGATTACTTAATACTACATCTATCGCTGATTTTTTCATTACTGCTTTTTCCTTTTCACCAACAGTCACTAATATCTTGCCTGCTGCTCTATTAAAACCGTTAGGAATTTCAAATGACATGTTTTCCTCTAATATTCTTATAAAAGTCTCAGACTTCATTTGAGAAGTTTCCTTATAATACGTAACAAAGTATTCATCATCAATATAAAGTGTTTTAGCTTGTAGTTGTGAAAAGGATTTATTTTTAACGATTGGAAAAAATAACTTTACAGAAGGACTTATCATTTTTCTAATAAATGGATTAGGTTTTACTAATGCACTGTTTATAATCGCATAATGAATTAAATTACGGTGAAGGCTTAACATTTGAATCGTTACTTGGACACCTTTAGAGAACCCTATTACTATAACTTCTTTACCATCCGCTATATTTTCAATTAATTGATTTACTTTTTCTGCACTTAATTGAATAGAAAAGTTTTCGGTATTTTTACTTTCTCCTTGTTCTGGTAAATCGATTGCAATGCAATGATAATGACGGAAGTATTGGATTTGTTTATCCCACATCCAACTACTAACCCCACCACCATGCAAAAACACAATTAATGGAGCGTTCTTATCTCCATACTCTTGATAACTCAATTTCAAACCGGTCGCTCCTTTCATATCTATTTTAGTCGGAGTCACAGTGACGACCCGAATGGTTTCAACAAAAAAACAGGTCAGTCCCCTGCCGTGGTTTGCTTAAACATTGGGAGACTGCCCCTTAATCACGTTTATAAAAATAAAGTTTTTGTTACCTATTTCTTTATATTCATCAACGCCCGATACGCGTTGGCTTCTCCTGAACCAAATAAGGCATCTTGTCCTGGTTTTCCGTAGTCAATCGCAGTTTGATTAATAATAGCTGATACTTGTGCTGGTTTTAAATCAGGATTTGCTGCTTTAATAACCCCTGCAATTCCAGCTACTTGAGGAGCAGCCATCGATGTTCCCGCGTTATAAACATAAGGCGTTCCCAAGTAAGTAGGCCATGTACTAAGAATCATGCTAGTCATATCAGCTGTAGCTGGATCATATGTTTCAGCATATTTGGCTCCAAGATCTCCCCCCGGAGCTGCCACATCAATTGCACTATTTCCATAATTGGAGAAAAAGGCCAGCTCCTGTTTCGACCATTTGTTTGAAGCAGATACATTGATCACTCCTGGCATTTGTGCCGGTACAACCGTTGACGGTCCCTTGAGGGTGATACCAAATGGTTCATATAGCGTGTTTAAATAAGCAGTTACCCCTTTTTTGTCATCCAAGTTCAAGCTCTCATTCCCACTTCCCCCTACTACCGTTACGCCATTCTTCAGTGCGTATTGGACCGCTCGCTTCCATAGCAGCGTATCGGCTGTTGTTTTATAGGTCTCTCCTTCAATGATTGTTTTCGAAGTGTTATAAAGTCTTAGAGACATATTGATGACGTCTACCTCATCATCTGTGGCAGCAATAATGCCATCTATGATCACGGATGGTAGAGTAAGAGCGTCTTCTGAAAAGAATACTCGATAAGTACGAATCCCGAGGTCTGGTCCTACCCCTTTCAGTTTCCCATTTGCTGCAATGATTCCAGACACATGCGTACCATGTCCATTTCGGTCTATGATATCATTTGGGTCTCCCGTTTCCGTTTCATCCATTCCAGCTGGAACAAGATTCCTTCCTCCAAGATTATTTTTCTGTAGATCTGGATGTGCAGGGTCAATCCCTGTATCAATAACCCCAACTACTGCTTTATGTACCGTTTCTCCCTGATCATTTACATATCCACCCGTTTCTATTTCATACGATTTCCCATTATTCGTCACTCTTTGAATATCCCATTGGGCATCCCATAAACTTTCTTGCTCATTGATGGAAGCTGTTTGTGCTAGATTTGAAATGGTTGATGGTTGATTTAATGCAAGTGGCATTTCTTTACTGGCAACCTCAATCGACTTTAGCTTTTTGAGATTATTTAGAAAGGCAGGATCATTGGACTGTGCTTGGATCCCCCCCACTTCTGGGAGTACTTTTACCACTTGTCCACCTGCTTGTTCGATTATTTCTGCATAATCCTTTGGCAACTCTTTTTTAAATGCAACCACATACAAGTTTTTTCCCTTTGTTTCCGTTGATTGATTATTAACAGCTAAACTTGATGTCGCACCTCCTGCAACTAAACCTAACCCCAATGTCACGGCAAGCAAAGTCTTTACTAAAACAGTCTTCATCTTCCTCCTCCTTTTGTTAAGCATTTTTTACCAAACTATTAATAGATTAATATAAAACACATAATTATTCTATGTTTTGAAATATTCTTAACATATTCTTATAACCGAAGTCACAGCGACGACCCGATTTATGATTAAAAAATAATAGCACAAACCATACACTTGGTCTGTGCTATTAATGTTTCCCCTATTATATTATGAAACCCGTTCAACCAATTCTTCTTCTTCTTCTTCGATTGGAGGGTTGAATTGACCTTCCCATTTAGCAACAACAATGGCTGCTAGTGAGTTCCCCACAACGTTAACAGCGGTACGTCCCATATCAAGAATACGGTCAATCCCAGCAATGAACGCTAACCCTTCTGCAGGTAATCCAATCGTACTAAATGTAGCGAGTAACACGACAAAGGATACGCCTGGTACTCCAGCCATCCCTTTCGATGTAACCATCAACACTAACATTAATGTAATTTGTTGCCAAATGCTTAGTTCGATCCCAAACATTTGCGCAACAAATAACGATGCAATCGCTTGATATAAAACAGACCCATCGAGGTTAAATGAGTAACCTGTTGGAATAACGAAAGAAGCAATGTGTTTCGGACTTCCTGCTTTCTCCATTTTGTCCATAATTCTCGGAAGCACCGTTTCCGAACTTGAGGTTGAAAACGCCAAAATTAATTCTTCTTTAATCATCTTTAATAATTTAAAGATACTAAATCCAACCATTTTGGCCATCAAACCTAACACGATAAAAACAAAGAAAATCATCGTTCCATATACCGTAAGGGCTAACTTTCCTAATGGAATTAGTGATGCAAACCCATACTTAGAAATAGTGACACCGAGTAACGCAAACACACCAATAGGTGCATACTTCATAAAGAGATTAGTCACATAGAACATAGCATTTGCTGTACCTTCAAAGAATCTAAGGACTGGTTTTCCTTTATCACCAATGGCTGCGACTCCAAGACCAAATACAACAGCAAAGAAGATGATCGCTAACATATCGCCCTCTACCATCGCTTGGATCGGGTTTGTAGGTACAATATGTAGTAAGGTGTCAGCAATCGATTTGCCTTCTTGCTCTTCCGATGTTTGGACATAACCTGAAATATCACTTTGCTGTAGGCTGTCCATGTTTAGTCCCGCACCAGGTTGGAAAATATTAGCGGAAATAAGACCAACCGCAATCGCAATAAAAGTCATAGCAATAAAATAAGCTAGCGATTTGCCGCCAAGTTTACCAACAGACTTTAAATCACCAACCCCAGCAATGGCAACGATAATAGTAGACAGTACAATAGGAACCACAATCATTTTAATTAAACGGATAAATAGATCACCAAATGGCTGTAAAATACTTTGTGCTGTTTCGTTGCCGTAGAAAAGACCACCGACAACAATCCCTAAAATTAGACCAATAAATATTTGACTTGCTAAACTTAATCTAAATTTCTTCATCAATTACCCTACCTTCTTGTTGTATATAAATATGTTTAGGCAAGGGAAACAAAGGTGATTTAACTTCTGAATGAAGCTAAGTCTTTGACGGATGAGTCGAATTTAATATGGAATCCGAAATTGACCCACAAAAAAAGACACAGCTTGTGTCAATTCGCACGTTATCCTTTATTCATTTGATCCCTTAAAACGCTTACGAGGTTAGCTTTCGGGTTAGGACATAGGGAAACAGTCAGCCCTTCCTCTAACAAGGATTCACCCCACGCGGAAATTCCGCGGTATATATTGGGTCCCCCGCTCTTAAAAATAAGATTAAGCAAAATGGCAGAAACCTTTCATCATTATACTGCAAAAATTATTTTTAGTAAACCGTAACATTTTTCACATATCAATAACTCGATATTATCCCTTCACTGCCGTCTATTTTTCAAAAGGATGATTTATATCACAATAAAAGAGAAAAAAGACTACTATACTAGGATTAAAACATCACCGAAGGGAGATTTTTCAATGCAAGGATGTCCTAGTAGTTTAATTGGCAATGAACCTGTAACTCTTTAAGAAGGATTATCTCTATTAGTGGGTGAACACGGCCCTTTCCGGAAGCAATTAATAGCTTTATTTTCTTTATGCAATCAAGTTGAAATGACTGAAGACAAAGCAGCTGTTTATGAGGAATTAAGGAAAGAAGTCATAGATTTTGAAAAAAACCTTAAATTTCACTCGATTCGGGAAGAGGAGATCTTATTCCGAATGATGGAAGTATATATATCGGCAAAAACGGAGGTCCGATTGCGGTTATGGAATATGAACATGAACAAGCTAATGGATTGATCAGCTCCTTTTTATCCAATGCCGAAAATGCTTCAAAATCGAATGAGGAACATCATTTAATATACACTTCTTATTAAAGACGCTTATCACACGCTAGTAGATCATTTTATAAAAGAAGAGCAATTCCTTTATCCGATGGCTGAAAAGTTATTTTCTGACGAGGAAAAAGAATTATTTAAACAAAAAGTCACTGAAACGAAGAAATAGTTTATAATCATTATGCAGAGACTGTCTCAGGGACAATTCTATAAGACAGCCTCTTTGAGTTTAATCGTATCTCCCGATTTAAGGATGGATCCCTCAACTACTACTTAAAAATTCCCAATTTTTAGAACAATAATGATAGTATGATGAAAATATTTTTATGCTACAGAGTATGTCATCGCAATCATTTAAGGTGGCCATACTTAATCTTACAATGGTCGCTATGACGTCCCTGTATGAAAATTGATAATTTGCCTACCTCTTCTTCACTTAAACCTGTTCATTCAACAATTGTTGCAAAGTTCATAGCCTTACTTAAGCCAGATAAATCATCATCCGTTCATTATCCTTCTCTAAAGCACCATAGTCTTTGAATCCATAGCGTCCAAAGTACTTCTGTTGTTCTTCTGTTTCTACAACCAGACAGATCGGTGTGTGAAGTTGGTTCGATAATCCCATCACCTTTTGCATGATCTTGTAGCCTTCTCCTTTTTGAAGCGAATGAATATTCAATATTTCTATAACAAACTCATGTCCCTCAACAATTGGCTTTAACTCCTGTTGGGGCCGATTCAATCCAATCACGAGTACCGCTTTTGAATTTTGCTTCAATAGCATTAATCCTTGACCTTTTGGAAGCAGCGCCAAATAAAAGTTGAACTCGGTTTGTTTAAGAATCCACTTTAAATATTGCTTAGCCTTTTCATTTGCGTTTTTATCTTTCTCCAATGAGGCTATTTCGGCCATTAACGTTGACCTTGAATGAGGATGCAACATCTTTACTTTTTGAATAAACGCGTCATTTTGTAAACCTTCTGTCGATTGGGCTCGATTCGTTTCCGTTATGTCCATATATTTTCCTCCCCTTCATTTAAGCTAGTGTTCATTTTCACTCTCTATACTAGATTGGAGTATTATGTAACCTAATTTTATTATGCCACAAAAGTCGTATTCCCTTAGCAAAAATAGAGTTAGTGTTTAGCAAATTTTTATTTTGATAAATAGTAATACTTATCCTCTTGATTCGACAAGTCCCTGTGACTTGTCAAAAAGTCAATTCAAAAAACCGATAGGATCGAGAACGCTTTCACGGTATTTCGAATATGCTTTAAGGCTGATTATTAGTATACTATATTAGAATATTAATAATTAATTTCCTTGTTAATTTTTAAAATACTTTTTGCAAAACCTACAGCATATAACTACAAAGATATAAAGAAGGTTAATACCTAGATTAGAACTTTTCTTAATGCTACTCTTTGCCCTTCCAGATAGTCCATTGCCATCCAAATGAGCATGGAATCATGAAAACTTAAGTGGAATAAGTGAGGTGCAATATGAAAATCGAATTTTGTACAGATACTGTAAAGAAAAGCAATGAAGACATTTTCGGAATTACAAGGTTTGGTGCGTTTGTCATCGATGGTGCATCAGCCCTTACAAACAAAAACTACACCCCATCTGGAAACGATGTAAACTGGATGGTTAATTGGTGGAAAAAATATTTGGAAGAGAACCTCGATAATACATTGTATTCCATTCGTGAGCTTTTAAAGGAAGGTATCGACTGTTTTAATAACGATTATGAAAAATTTGTTGACCTTTCAACACTTAAGCCCTATGAGCAACTGTCAGCAGGAATTGCCATCGTTAGAGAAAGTGAAGAGTTTCTGGAATCTTATGTGTTGGGGGATGTAGAAATTACCATTGAGAACGGTGAAGGAGAGTTTATCGCTATTACCGACCCCTCCATTAAGAATCTTGATGACCAGGTTATACGGATGATGGGCAGAAACGAAAAAAGAAAGGACCAGGTTGTTTTCAAGGATTTTACGCAAGAGGAACTTGATATTCTTAGAAGAAACAGATCTAAAATGAACGAGCCCGGAGGCTATTTTATATTGAGTCACAGCAAAGAAGCGGTTGATATGGGGAGATACAAAACATTCCCCGTTGAATCTGTTGAAAGATGCCTGCTTGCGACGGATGGATTGGCACCCTTAAGTATGAAGTATACAAAAAAGAGCCTTCTTGATCGGTTTCGAGAAAAAGGTGCCAAAGAACTTATTAAAGAACTGAGAAATCTGGAGAAGACAGACAGAGACTTGAAAAACATAGGCAGACTGAAAACCCATGACGATGCAACACTGATTTATCTGGATTTTGCTTTGTGATTACGAATCCCCTTGCAGGCCATGGAGAGCTTGTCGCTCCCTTGGCCTACAGATGACGGGTAAATACAATTAATTTCATAAGCCGGATAAATTCCTTCGATTTCAGCAAAGTTATTTTATTACGATAGCTTTAGGATGACCCTGCCTTATTTGGATATAGTACCTATTCCTCCATGAATCGTCTGCCATAGACGTTCAACGAGGCCTGTCCAAGAGTACCTTTTAATACTTTCATGAAGTTTCTCTGGAAGGTCTGTGCTTTCATTGGCCTGCTCCATTTGTCTTTTTAATGTTTCTGCAAGACGGTCACAATAAGAAGACAGATCCTCTACAACAGGCTGATCAATGTTTTCTAAGCGAGGCTGTTTTACATATTCGATCCATCCGCTCTCATTAATCGTTCCACTTAAAAACTCTCTTAAAGCAGGAAAATCATTCACAACGACACGCATCCCGCAGGCTAGACTCTCCAAAACAACCAATGGAAGACCTTCATAATAAGATGGCAAGACAAAAACTTCGTGTCTCCGGAAGATATCTCCCAATACATCTTGAGTGACAGCTCCGTAATAAATGATGCGTGGATCCGGTTCTATTGCTTCTTTTAACCGGTCTAGGGCTTCTTTATCTCCAGTTCCATATAACTCCAAGTTTACATGTTTCTCATGTTTAAGATGAGTTTTAAATGTGTCAACTAATTGAAAAACACCTTTACTTTCGGCAATCTTTCCTGCATAGACAATGGTAAGATTTTTATCTTTATTTTTTTCAACAGGATAAAAATTATTTTCGTTAAACCCGCTTCCTAATATGTGAATTTGTTTTTCAGAGGCACCATAGATTTTTTTAATAGAGGGAATATGCTCTGCACTCAGTGTAAAAATAATATCTAAATCTTGAATATGTTTCGTATACTGTTCCGCTAAACGAGGATGCTTTTTTGCCTGACGCAAATCCGTTCCATGACTAACTGCTGCGACTTTTATATGTGGGAACCATTGACGGATGAAGTCAGTTAAAAACCATAAATGATGGGAAATAATGAGATCCGGTTTTAAATCAACTACCGCTTGGCGGACTACCGGTTTAAAAGCTTTTTTCCAATTCTTAATCATTTCAGGCGTCATTTCTCCATAAATCAAGCTTTCATATGGCATCACATCACTCATTCCCGGAAGCGGAAAATTGCAATATTCATTTGGAAAGAGTACTTGGTATTGCATATCCTCCGGTAATATATTCCATTCGAAATCTGAATAGCACCCATATAGGCAAGCTTGTTGGGCGCGGCCTTCAAGTCCTTTAATCATATTTGTAAAATAGACCCCACTACCTGTTTTACTTGGCAGCTGTGCTAGAGTATGTAAAATTCTCATTCATTTCTTCCTTTTTCATATATAATTCTTTTAAAATCTAAAACTTCCATTATCATGTGCTTTCCCCCTCGCAAGACACTTATAATCCTAGATATAGCCTTAAACGAATTAATCCCCGTTGCCATTCGGATTGTTCTTTTGCCATCTCCAAGCATCTAGACACATTTCTTCCATTCCTTTTTCAGCGATCCAGTCTAACTCTTCTATTGCCTTTGTTGGATCTGCATAACAACTTGCTACATCACCAGGTCTTGGAGCAACCATCTTATAAGGAATCTTCTCTCCCGTTGCTCTATCAAACGCATTAACCATTTCTAGTACACTATAGCCTTTTCCAGTGCCAAGATTATAGGCTCCTACACCTGTTTGTGTCAAAATCTTTTCTACTGCTTTCAAATGTCCCTTTGCTATATCGACTACATGAATATAATCCCTTACCCCTGTTCCATCACTGGTTGGATAATCATTACCAAATATATGGAGCTCCTTTAATTTTCCAGCTGCTACTTGTGTAATATAGGGCATCAGATTATTTGGGATCCCACTCGGATCTTCGCCAATCTTTCCACTAGGATGAGCTCCGATTGGGTTAAAATAACGTAATAAAGCAATACTCCAGTTCGGACTCGAAATATAGAGATCCTGAAGTATTTCTTCAATCATTAATTTGGTCCGGCCATATGGATTCGCAGGTCCCAAAGGAACATTCTCCGAAATGGGAACACTTTGCGGCTCTCCATAAACAGCAGCAGATGAACTAAACACCATTTTATGGATTCCAAACTTATTCATAATCTCGCAAAGAATCAATGTACCCGCTATATTATTATAATAATAATACAACGGAATTCGGACGGATTCTCCGACTGCTTTAAGGCCAGCAAAATGAACCACTGCCTCAATTTTGTTTTCAGCAAAAACCCTTTCTACCTCGTTCTTGTCGAGAAGTTCGACTTTATAAAAAGAGAGCTCTTTTCCTGTTATTTCCTTAATTCGGGACAAAGACTCAACTTTACTATTATTTAAGTTATCAACCACTACAACTTTATACCCTGCATTTAATAGCTCTAGGCATGTATGGCTACCAATATAGCCCGCTCCCCCTGTTACTAATATTGACACCGCCAAATTCCTCCAAATAATAATTGTACCTTCCATCATTTTCTATTTCTATCGTTGTATAACGAAGGTAAACTTTAGAATAAACTTGCCTTATTGTAACAAAATACCCGTCCAGGTTAAGTGAGAAACCTCACTAAAGGAAAAAGACGTTGATCTCCTATGTAGTTGGATCAACGTCTTTTTTCAATGTGTATTCATGATTCTTCTCATTTTTGTTCAAAGTGAATACTTTTCTTATTATTAATTTTTAGATAAAGACTCTAGTTTTCTTATTGAAGGGAATAAATACATCCATAGTCCCGCAACAAGGATGGATCCGATGCCGCCAATAAATACGGTTGGAACCGTTCCGATAAAACTTGCCATCACGCCTGCTCGAAATTCCCCCATTTGAAAGGATGTCCCAGTAAATAGCGAGTTCACTGCATTTACTCGGCCCCGTAATTCATCCGGTGTTTGTAATTGTACAAGCGAAGACCTGATCACCATACTAATAACGTCAGATCCACCGACAACCATTAAAGCAAGCAAGGATAAAACTAAGTTCGTTGAGATTGCAAAAACCATCGTTGCCAGTCCGTACACCGCTATAGCTCCAAATAAAATCATTCCAACCGACTTTTTCAAAGGATAATATGCCAATACAACTGAAACAATTATCGCGCCAACAGCAGGTGCAGCCCTCAGCAGTCCTAGTCCCCATGGCCCCGTTTGTAAAATATCCTGTACAAATATCGGCAATAGTGCTGTGACCCCTCCAAGAAGGACAACAAAAAGATCCATTGAAATCGTTCCTAAAATGACGGGTTTACTTTTCACATATTCTAAACCAAGAAAGAATGAACGTAGTGATACAGTTGCTCCCTTTCGATTCTTTACTTGCTCGACTTTTACTAAATAAGTAAAAAGCGCTGAAACCATTAAAGCAACTGCTGCCAAAAAGTAAACAGTTGACGCACCAAAGGCTAATAGCACTCCACCAATCGTGGGTCCGAGGATGAGAGCCGTCTGAATCGCAGTTGTACTCATAGAAATCGCACGCGGCAAAATGTTCTTCGAGACGATTTGCGGCAATAAGGCATTCGCCGTTGGTCCTTCAAAAGCACGACATGCTCCAATTAAAGCTGCCGAAATTAGAATTTGACCAGGTCCTAGCCAACCACCCATACTGCCGAGCAAAAGAAAAGCAGCGGTCAAAGCTTCAATGACTAAACTTATGTATACGATTCTTCTGCGGTCATAGCGATCCGCAATTTGCCCGACAAACAAGGTTAATAAAAGCATGGGGATAAACTGTGCAAGCCCTACCATTCCAAGACTAAAAGCATCTTGTGTCAACTCATACATTTGCCAACCGATGGCAACAGACAACATTTGAAATGAAGTAGAAGATAAAATTCTTGAAATCCAAAATTTTGCAAAAAATGGCTGTTTAAGTATATTGTTCTCTGATTGTTTCAAATCCAAAATACACCCTCAATCAAAATCTTATTAACAAACATGGAGGAAGATCCTCCGCCGAAACACCATGTCTATTATACTATCAGTCGCTTTCCTACTGCCATAGAAAAGATTTTTAAAAGGAGTTTGAACAGACGGATGCAATGTGACAATCTTACGAACCGCTTCATTTATAAGAAGCTGAAAAAGGAGCTTTCAAAAACTTTGAATTTGTGTTTGCTCGGATGGCAACGGTAGAAGAGATGGTTAGAAGTTTAAACGATTAATAGGAATACATTTGGAACAGGTATACTGCTTCAAACCCAATGAAAACACCTGCCTATACAAAAAGAAGTTGGTTTTCTACATTAAATAGAAAACCAACTTTTTTATACAGCTTATAGGAGAAGGAAACGATTCGGGAACATTGAAAACAGTGGACTTTCAGTGATCTCGAACGGTCCCCTAGGCCTTATTTCGCGAAGACGTGGTTTCCGATCGTAGTTACAATTTCACGGCTGCGAATCCAAGTATCTGTTGCAATCTCTGGGTTATAGAAGAAAATGCAGTCTTCTAAACGATCTTTTCTCGTTAACGCTTCTTCCACTGCTTGTTTAGACTCATCTGAAGCTGGTTTATTGATTGAACCGTTTTGTACAGGTGAAAAGGCATAAGCAGTGCCTACCACTTCGTGAATGACATCTGTCACCGTATCTGGAAACTCAGGAGACTCCACACGGTTTAAGACAACCGTGGCAACGGCTACTTTTCCTTCATAAGATTCACCTTTTGCTTCCGCTTCTACTAATCTCGCAAACAAATCTTTTTCTTCATCTGAAAGAGAGATCGCCGGTTCAGCTGGTTCTTCTTCAACTACTTCTTCTTTCGGCTCTACCGTTGGATCTTCACCCAACATCGATGCTGACAATGGTAAAACACCTATTGGCGGTTCTGGAATTTGCAGAATTTCATCAATAAGAATTAGATCGCCTGAAAGATCATTCTCTGCTTGAATGCTCTCTACGGTTACATCGTATTGCTGACTAAGGTCCCAAAGCGTATCTCCTTTAACAACCTGATAGTTGATAATGGCCTCAGCCGTCGGATGATTTACCCCTATAAATGCAATCACAGCTGCACAAGCCGTAATGAATTTTTTCATGCTGTTGTTTTTCATGTGTGTTATAACCTCCTAGCTAACTCGGATGCTATAACACTATCACGGGCTTGTATACATTTTAAAGAACGATTAGATTACATTTCTTTAGAGTTTCATGTATAACATTACAACTAGGGTCGAAATATGACGTATTACCCATACAACTGTCACATTCGAACCATCTTTTATCTACAGAGGAATATTTTGGTACTCATTTTTCCCTAAAAAAGGAATTATATTTTTTTAACTTTGAAAACCTCTTTCTCTTTTTTAAGTATTTTTCGTTGAGTACAATCACTTTCTCGTTCTCAGTAATCATGTATTTTTGATGGATCGATTTATATTTTTCAAAAGCAAAGTTTCCCAAAAAATAAATAGGTAAAACAATAAATAACAAAATCCCCGAGTGTAAGATGAAATTAAATTCATGTCCTAAAACATAAATCGACATGACCGCATATACCGCAATCGATACCATTAAAACAATGAGTACATTACATACATGAAAAGGAACAACGGTCTTTTTTTCGTCAAACATTTGCTCCAATTCATTCTTGAAAATAAGTGTTACAAATACCGAAATCACAATGGCAATAAGAGAAATAAAATACGAAAGAAACGTTAACAATGATTATTCTGCCCCTCGCTCTCAAAAACCTTATTACACAACAAGTATACATAATGCTGTATATTAACTCAAACTCACTCCGATACTGACAGAGCTGATCGTCTGGCCTCTCTGACGGAAATTTTCCCAGCCATATACAAAAAATTACTGAATAGTTTCAGCAACTTCTAAATATATATGAATATATTTGAATATTCATCACCGTCTAAACGTCCTAATTTACCTCTGTTTTTTTGCAAGATAGATAAAAATTTTCAATCAATCAAGGGGGACTCCATGACGTTCAAAAGATTTTATATTGGGTTTACCATTTTTTATTTGATCTACGCAATCATCATAAGCCTGTATTTATTTAATTTAGAACCTGGTTTTGTTCCAGATTCATCCAAAGGGACTGTTGCGGATCCAACCACTTTTATGACAATGAATCAAATTACTGAAGCTCATCATTTAAACCTCATTTATTATTTCACCTTCTTTTTACAAACACCTTTGGATTTTCTGCTTCTGATTTTGCTCATGGCCTTTTCTACAAAATTAAGAGATAAAGCAAAAACTGTTTTTAAAAAGTCTTTTTGGCAGCTTGGTTACTATTATCTTATTTTTAGTATACTAATGACCTTGTTATATTTACCTCTGAACTTGTTCTTTTTCTATCTATCCCATCAATATGGTTTATCAAGTCAGAGCCTTCTTTCAGCACTAGGTGACATGGGAATCTCATTTATTTTGCATATTATCCTTATCGTTCCTCTTCTGTGGCTTTTCTATTGGGTAATGAAAAAGTTTCCGAAGAAATGGTGGCTGGTTACTTGGGGTGCATCTGTTCCGCTCATGGTTATTGCCATGTTTCTCATTCCCGTACTTATTCTGCCTCTA
Organism: Niallia sp. XMNu-256; assembly: GCF_036670015.1. Classification (NCBI taxonomy): domain Bacteria; kingdom Bacillati; phylum Bacillota; class Bacilli; order Caryophanales; family Bacillaceae; genus Niallia; species Niallia sp. XMNu-256. The sequence continues at coordinate 1,346,590 of NZ_CP137636.1, read as the reverse complement.
TACAACGAATATAAGCCGCTCGAAAACGAGCAATTAAAAGCAGAAATTCAAGAACTAGCCGATGAAGCGGGGATTTCAAATGCAAAGATTCTTGAAATGAATATGTCTAAACAAACGAACACCATCAATGCAATGGTAACCGGCATTGGAAGCAATATGCAAATTGTGATAGGCGACACAGCGATCAAGGAAATGGAGATAGAAGAAATTAAATTTGTCATGGCGCACGAAATCGGCCACTACAAGTTAAACCATATCTATGTCGGATTAGCCATTAGTCTGGTGATCATGTTCTTTGTCATTTTAGGGGGATATCTTTTATATAATTTCTTGATAAAAAGATTTGGCAAGCTATGGGGAATCGAGGGCCAGCAAGATATTGCAGCCATGCCGTTATTACTTTTAACTATGAGCTTGCTCTCTTTTATAATCTCACCAATGATGAATTACGAAATTCGTTATCAAGAGAGAGAAGCAGACCAATACGCGATTGAATTGACACAAAATAAAGATGCAGCTGTCTCCGCATTTCAAACCTTGACAAAAAATATAAAGTCAACCGGTTATGAACCAACACTCATTCACTTCTTTCTCGGAACGCATCCAAGGATTACAGAAAGAATTGATTCTATGGCTGTATATGAGTTGAAGCAAGAAAAATAACTCCCTACTCAATTGTTAATTTGAATGGCCCACCAAAAAAGGAAAAAAGCAGATAAATCGCTTTTTTCCTTTTTTGGTGAGTCGGGTGGTCACAGAGACGGCGCTTTTTTATTCTGGCACTTTATAGACATTACCTATGACACACATGAACCGTCCCCTGTTTCCATCATTATTATTTGAAAATCATTTTTTAAAATCCGGATATTGCACAAAATAAAAACAAAAGGAGTGAGTGATATGGTGGTAGAAGTTAAATTCGATTCAAAGGTCCTTTCTATCTTAGAAGATAAAATTCAACTGATTCGAACTGCAAAGGGGGCCATTTATTTAGTGGGTCCGATTCGGCTCCCTGTTCATTTGTACGGTGAAACGGTTGAATTCAAGTGGTATTGCTGGTTAAATTGCGATGAAGTCACAGAGGATTTTGAAAAAATTATTCTTAAGTTAGCCTCTGTGAATTTAGCTGAATTGCAACAGTCTAGTGTTCTTGCTTACGGGGATTTTGAATACGGTGATGATGCGATTATTCGAATGCATTCAATTTGTCATACAGGGGACATATTTGGAAGCAAGCGGTGTGACTGTGGATTTCAATTAAAACAATCAATGAAAATGATTAAAGAACATGGGATCGGTGCCTTATTTTATTTAGCCAACCATGAAGGCAGAGGCATTGGCTTATTTAGTAAAGCTTTAGCTTATATCTTACAGGAAAATGGTTATGACACAGTGGATGCCAATCAAGCGCTTGGCTTTGTTGATGATTCAAGAAATTATAGTGATGCGATCCAAGTATTAAAAGCATTGCGACGCAAGCCCGTTACCCTTATTACCAACAACCCGAAAAAATTGGATGCGTTAAAAAACTCTGGCTTGCCAGTATTAGGAAGAGAACCATTATGGGGTGATGTATCCGAATTTAATGAAAAGTACCTTGAAACAAAAATTAATCGATCCGGTCATATGAAGGATGACGATACTTGTTGCAATGATTAGTTCTTAATTATAAGAAAACTCTTATTCCTTAACAGCAAAAAAAACTGAGGTATATCCTAATCCATCAAAAAGATCTTGGTTTTTTATAAAACCAAGATCTTTCCGTGTATATGCTAAGCTGTGTCCATAGAAGAAACAAGGATAAACAGCATATAATCAAACAAGTTGAGGAGTAACACTTGTACAACAAATCTTAAAAGTTCGTATCAAATCAAAAAAGATGGCTGATTTACGAAAAAGTTATCCTTTCTCTATGATAAACGATTATATGTTCTGATACTTTTTTTCATTTTCTAGATTAGTAACATGAGATTCACCAATAATAACACTATAATCACATATGGCTTTCACATCATTTCGATCATGTGTGACGATAATACAGGACATGTTCGCTTTTTTCAAAATCAGTCCAAGCTCTTCCCGAATCGATTCCTTTAAATCAGCATCTAAGTTACTAAATGGTTCATCCATTAGCAGCAATTTCGGCTTAGGAGCAAGAGCTCGAGCAAGAGCAACCCTTTGTTGCTGCCCCCCACTTAATTCATGTGGATATCGATCTCCGAAACTCTCCATATGGACAAGCTCTAACATCTCATCTACACGTTGCTTCCGGTCCTTTCGAGGCATACGAGATAAACCAAATAGTATATTATCTCTCACCGTCATATGAGGAAATAGAGCATAGTCTTGAAAAACCATCCCTACTCCTCTTTCTTCTGGATGAATGAATATCTTTTCACCAACAACGCTCATACCATCAATTTTAATCGTTCCTTTTGTTGGCATTTCTAATCCTGATATTAAGCGTAGTAACGTACTTTTCCCACTGCCACTTTGTCCTAAAATGCCGACAATTTCTCCTCTTTCCATGGAAAAAGAAAAATCGTTAATGACTGGTTCCTCTTTTCGAGAAAATGAAAAAGTAAGGCCTTCAATTTCAACGATACTCATTGTTTCACCTTCTTGCCAATTAGTTGAATAATCACTACAGATAAAATACTAATTGCGATAATTAATAGGGATGATATAGAAGCTTCATAAATTTGCTCATCATTGGCATATTGGAAAGTCTTTGTTGCTAGTGTTTCAAAATTAAATGGTCTTAATAATAAAGCCAATGGCAACTCCTTGCAAATTTCAACAAATGTTAAAATAAATCCACTAATTAAAGATCCTTTGATTAAAGGAAGATCCACTTTAAAGAATGTTTTTGTCACACCATGTCCTAGAAGTCTTGAGGCTTCTAGATATTTCGTTCCTATTTTCTCAAAACCTACCTCAGTCGCATTAAAGGCTGGTGCCATAAATCGAATGAAATAACCTGAGATTAACATCACTAACGATAAACTTAAAATAAGTGGTGCTTCTCCTAGTCCCATATAAGAGTAAACAGGAGCCAGCCATTTATCAAGCGATATAAACATGGCAAGTACACCAATAGCGATGATCGGACCTGGAATCGAATAGCCTGAAGTAACGCACTTCGATAGGATAAAAGAAAAAGTAGTATGAGATCGACTTACGTTCGCAACAATCACAGCAAGGATCAAGATGATCACTGTAGATATAACGGCAACATAGACCGTTTGGTAAAGCAATGTAAAAAAGGAAGGATCCCAAACTTTATGAAACGTCATTTTTGCCCAGACGATCAATTGAATAAATGGAATAAGAAACCCGATTAAAAATACAACTCCGCAATACATAAAAGCAGCTAACCCAGCGATTCCTTTTAACTTTACAGGTACAAGCGGCCTTGATTTATTGTTTACCGAATACCGCCGCCCCTGTCTCAGCAGTTTTTCTAACAAAAAGATTCCAACAATCACCAGCATCAGCCAAGCAGCAAGTCTCATAGCAGAATCGACATCGTACATTCTGAACCATGTTTGGAAAATAGCCGTTGAAATCGTATGAATACCTAAATAGCTCGTAAGCCCATAATCTCCTAATACTTCATAAATGACTAAAACGGTACCACCGATAATCGCCGGTCTAGAAAGTGGTAGAACAACCTTAAAAAATACAGCAAGCGGTTTTCTCCCTAACAACCTAGCGTTTTCTATATAGGATGTACTTTGGCTTTCAAGAAAGGCTCTTGTAATCAAATACACATAAGGAAATAAAAATAGAGTAAAAATAAAAACCGCTCCACTTATCCCTGAAACTGTTAACCACTCCGGATCGATCTGATAATCAAAGTGATTCCTTAACGTTGTTTGAACGACTCCCGTATACCCTAACATCGTTCGATACGTATAAGCAGCTATAAACGTTGGAATCGTTAGTGGCAGCATTAATCCCCAACGGAAAAATCGTTTAAAAGGAAAATCATATGCTGCAATTAACCATGCCAAGGTCACTCCCAAAAGGGCTGTAAAAATCCCTGTTAAACCTACAAGCATCACGGTATTAAACACATAATGTTTCAGCAAATACTGACGAATTTGCAGCCAATTTTCATTAGGCTCTTGAAAAATAGAGGAGAAAACAAAAAGGATAGGCAGTAGAATAACTACTGCCCCAACTAAACTAATGATCCACCAACCATTAAACTCTTTTTTTATCGTACGTTTGATATAATTCACCTTCTATTACTTCCAGCCTGTTTTATTAAAGATCTCAATCGCCTTTTGATTGTGTTCTCCTAAAGTATCAAAGTTTAGTTCTTGCATTTTGAAGTCTCCCCAGTTTTCTAGCAATTCTGGTTTAGCTGCCTTAGGGTTTACTGGAAACTCATAATTCGTAGCTGATAAGAATTCTTGTGCAGGGACACTTGTCATATACTCAATAAGCTTAATCGCATTTTCTTGATTTTTACTGTGTTTCGTTAAACCGATTCCGCTAATATTTACATGGGTACCATTTGTTTCTTGGTTCGGGAAAAAGACTCCAATTTGATCTGCCACTTTTCTTTCTTCAGGATCTTCCGAATTTGCTAAAAGTCCCACATAATAAGTATTCATAATAGCCACATCACCAGTACCGGCAGCGATTGCTTTTGCTTGGTCACGGTCACCACCATCTGGCTGGCGGGCAAAATTATTTACGATTCCTTGTGCCCATTGTTCTGCTTTATCTTCCCCATTTAATTCAATAAAAGAAGCAAGTAATGATTGATTATATAAACTTGTTGAAGAACGAACAAGTACTTTACCTTTCCATTTATCGCTTGCTAAATCCTCATATGTAGAAAGGTCCTCAGGTTTTACTCTGTCCTTAGAATAAGCAATGATACGTGCTCTTGTTGCCAATCCAATCCACTGATTATCAGCATCACGGAAGTTTTCAGGAACATTTTCATTAATAATATCTGATTTAGCCGGTTGTAAAATACCATTTTGCTTTGCGTTAGCAAGAACTCCACCATCGACGGTTATAAATAAATCGGCTTGTGTGCTTTCGCCTTCACGTTTAATTCTTTCAATAAGCTCTTCAGCTTCCCCTTTTACCACATTAACTTTAATGCCTGTTTCTTCTGTAAACTTATTAAAGATTTCTTCATCTGCTTCATAATGTCTTGCCGTGTAGATATTTACTTCTTGATTTTCAGTTGTTTTCGGTTTAGATGTTGCCTCTTTCCCTTCTGAATTATTTTCGTTTGCAGCACCACAACCGGCTAAACCAATCGTAAGTGCGGCACTAACTAGTAAAGGCTTAAATAATTTTGATAGATTCATTTTTTCTCCCCCTTCTCATTTTCAATTCGATGATATTGAGAATCACTCTCAATTGATATTTTTATTTTACTACCCTATATACCCAATGTCAATAACAAATTAAAGAATTTTGAATATTTTATCAAAAAATGTAGATTTCGGTTAGATGGTGTTCTATTTCTATTTAGCGCTATTATTTAAGCCTTTAAATTTATGTTGAACTTTTTTATTCTCAAATTCTCTACACGATATTTTCCCCTTCCTTGGATCATGCTTTTATCTAAATCAACTATGACAAAACAAAATAGCAGAAACAAATTTGAGTAAAAAATTTGTTTCTGCTATTTTATATGAATGATTATGTTATTCTCAGTATTCTACTAGTGTTCGCACCTTTAAAGGGCACGCCTTAATGTACTACTTATTTGGAGAGCCACTGTGACAGTGAAAGTAATCGATTGGCATTCGTGATACATTCAGTGGAACAAGATACTTCGGGGTGTCACAGTGACGGCGGTTCGACGTTATTATACATTAAAGTATCTAGCATCTGGGTGTGCAAAAACAATGGCTGATACACTAGCTTCAGGTTCCATCATAAATCCCTCTGTTAGATTGACACCGATTTGTTCTGGGTTTAATAATTTAAATAGTTTTTCTTGATCTTCTAAATTTGGACAAGCCGGATAGCCAAATGAGAAGCGTTGTCCTTGATATTTAGCCGCGAAGCGATCGCGCATCGTAAAATCGGTCGCATCAGGGAATCCCCATGCATCGCGAATTTCCTGATGGATTCGTTCAGCAAATCCTTCTGCAAGCTCTAATGCGGTTGATAGTATTGCATGGCTTTCTAAAAACTGGCCTTTATTTTTATATTGATCTGAAATTTCCCTCGCCCCATGCCCTGCTGTTACAACCATTAAGGCGACATAATCCATCTCTCCGCTTTCTACTGGCTTTAAAAAGTCAGCTAAACATAAAAACGGTGCGTCTTGTTGACGAGGGAAATGGAATCTCTCAATTTCTGTTTTCGCATCTTCCGGATCATAGATGATCACATCATCCCCATGGGCTTGCGCTGGAAAGAATCGGTACATACCAGATGGTTTTAACACTTTTGACTCTAAGAAACTCGTGACCAAATCATACAATTCGGTAGCACGAACGTCACCCTCTGCCAGTAGTTTTTCAACGTTTCCTCTTAACCCTAAATGGTGACCAATTAAAGTACGCATATTCACATAAGGTTGTAGATGGGCCACGGAATAATTTTTTAATACATGCATTTTTAAATCTTTCGGAATAAACACAGGTGCGTCTGAAAGAGTGCGAGCTTTCTTTTTACTGACGGGTTTATTTGGTAGCGCTGCAATTTTTTCAGCATTAAGCAAGCGTTGTTCTCTTGCATCTTGAAGTTCTTGCAGTAGTACTCCACGTTCATTTGGATCCATTAAACGATTGGCCTGGTCTAAACCTTGCATGGCATCTTTCGAATAAATAACCGGTCCATCGTATTCTGCCGCAATTTTCGTCTCGGTAAAACGTTTTGATAAAGCAGCTCCGCCTACTAGAATAGGAACATCAATGTTTGCCTCTTTGAAATCTTGTGCAGTTAACACCATTTGTTGGGCAGATTTTACAAGTAAACCCGACAATCCAACAAAATCAGGCTTTTCCGCTCTTACTGCTTCAATTAATTGGGCTGGTGTAACTTTAATCCCTAAATCCACGACTTTATAGCCATTATTGCTTAAAATAATGTCCACCAAGTTTTTCCCAATATCATGAACATCCCCTTTGACGGTTGCAAGGACCATTTTCCCTTTCCCAGCACTATCATCCTTTTTTTCCATGAATTGTTCTAAATGGGCAACTGCTGCTTTCATCACGCCTGCACTTTGCAATACTTCTGCTACAATTAATTCATTATTATTGAATAGGCGGCCTACTTCAGACATCCCAGCCATTAATGGACCATTAATAATATCTAACGGTGTGTCAAAGATCTTTCTTGCCTCTTCCAAATCAGGAATTAACCCTTCTTTAGTTCCTTCCACAATGTAATAGGCCAATCGTTCTTCAACCGTTGCCGGGATATTCGCCACTTTCTTTTCTTTTTTCTTACCTCGATAAAAGTCGGTAAATTTCGCAAGGGTGTCATCATTTGTATTAAAAATTAAATCATTTGCCAATTTAATTTCTTCTTCAGGAATTGAAGCATAACGTTCTAACTTTTCCGTATTGACAATCGCATAGTCTAAACCTGCTTGCGTACAGTGATATAAATAGACGGCATTTAACACTTCTCGACCGACCGGAGGTAGACCGAATGAAACGTTACTAACACCTAATACGGTTAACGCATTGGGGAATCTTTCTTTAATCAACCGGATTCCCTCAATCGTTTCTTCAGCAGCACCAATATATTGTTCATCCCCTGTTCCAACAGGGAATACTAATGGGTCGAAAATAATATCCTCTGGAGCCAGCCCCCATTTTTCAGTTAACAACTGATAGGAACGCTCAGCAACTTGTAATTTACGTTCTCGATCCACCGCCATCCCTACTTCATCAATGGTTCCAACAACGACCGCTGCGCCGTATTTTTTTACAATGGGCATAACCGCATCGAAACGTTCTTCCCCATCTTCTAAGTTAATTGAGTTGATAATGGCCTTCCCTTGTGAAAATTTAAGCGCTTCTTCAATCACACGTTCATCGGTTGAATCAATAACAAGTGGCACTTTTACCTTTTTCACGACTTCTTGCATAAAGTTGCGCATATCTTCCAATTCGTCGCGGTCTGGATTGGCTAAGCAAATGTCAATGACATGAGCTCCATTTTTTACTTGGGCTCTAGCAATTTCAGCCGCTTCTTCGAACTTCCCATCGATAATTAATTGTTTAAATTTGCGTGAACCAATCACATTTGTACGTTCGCCAATAAATAACGGACGCATAGAGTCGTCATATAGCAATGGATCGATTCCTGCTACGACATGCCCATGTGGATGTTCTAGACGTTTTCTCGGTTCAAAATCTTTTACTGCATCATGGATGGCTTTAATATGTTCTGGTGTCGTACCGCAACAGCCGCCGACAATATTTAACCACCCTTTTTCAGCAAAACCTTTTAACTTTATCGATAAAGATTGGGGCGATTCATGGTAATGACCTTCTTCATCTGGTAAACCAGCATTTGGGTAACAGCTAATATAGCTTGTTGACAGTTCAGCCAATGAACGAATATGATCCGTCATAAACTCGGGACCTGTCGCACAGTTTAAACCAATTGAGATCGGATTAATATGTTCAATGGAAATATAGAATGCTTCAATCGTCTGTCCTGCAAGCGTCGTTCCCATCGGCTCAATTGTTGCTGAAACCATGATTGGCAACTCTTTGCCTGTTTCATTAAAGGCTCGATTGACACCAAGTGTTGCCGCTTTTACATTGAGCATATCTTGGCTCGTTTCCAGTAAAAGTAAATCGGCACCACCCTCAATTAGAGCTTTTGCTTGGATGTAAAAATTTTCAGACAGTTCATCAAATGCAATTCCACCAGTCACTGATAACGTTTTAGTTGTTGGACCGATCGCACCTGCTACGAAACGAGGCCAATCTGAAGTTGAATATTCTGAGGCTGCCTCAACCGCTAACTGCACGGCACGTTTATTAATTTCCTCTGCTTTATCACCTAGGCCGTATTCATTTAATACAAGAGGAGTTCCACCAAATGTATTTGTACTAATAATGTCAGCACCCGCTTCTAAATACTGACGATGAATTTTCGAAATAACATCTGGTCGAGTTAACACTAGATTTTCATTACAGCCGTCTAATTCTTCCCCACCGAAGTCATCTGCTGTTAAATTCTCATTTTGAAGCATGGTCCCCATTGCACCATCAAAAATTACGATCTTTTTCTGTAATTGTTCTTCTATAAGATGATTACGCATTCACTTGTACTCCTTTATTCTGCTTATCAAGTTGTTTAATATATTGCAAGAGTTCCACGGTCATTTCGTAACGTAAGAAAGGGGTAATTAAATAAATGCCATTGAAGTACTTCACTGCCGTATCAAGCAACTCTCTTGCGATTGAAACGCCTTCTTTCGCTTCTCTCTCTTTATCTCCTTGGCAAGCCTTCATTCGTTCGAGCACTTCATCTGAAAGCTTTATTCCTGGAACTTCGTAATGGATAAACTCTGAACCTCTAAAACTAACTAAAGGCATTATACCAATATAGATCGGTGCTTTTAAATGTTTTGTGGCTTCGTAAATGTCAACAATTTTTTCTTTTGAGTAAACAGGTTGAGAAATAAAGTAATCGGCCCCATGCTCGATTTTCTTTTCAAGTCGACTAACAGCACGGTCTAGCGCACGAACGTTAGGGTTAAAGGCCGCAGCAACCGAGAAATTCGCTTTTTTACGCAAGGCTTTTCCAGAAAAAGAAATTCCTTCATTAAGCTGCTTAATGAGCGAAATTAACTCCATTGAGGATACGTCATATACACTCGTTGCACCTGGGAAATCGCCAACTTTTGTTGGGTCCCCTGTTATCGCTAAAATATCATGAAGACCTAATGCATTCAATCCCATTAAATGCGATTGTAATCCAATTAAATTTCGATCCCGACAGGTAATATGCGGCATTACACGAACATCATGCTGAAGCTTTAAAATCGATCCCATCGCTAAATTGCTCACTCTTGGAGATGCTAGTGAATTATCCGCCATCATGACAATATCTGCACCTTCTTGATAAAGGGTTTTGGCCCCTTTAACAAAAGCATCAATTTCTAAGTGACGAGGCGTGTCTAATTCTACGATAATGGAACGTTCGGACTTTACTTTTTCATGTAGTGGCTTTAACTGGCTTGGTTCTGGTTCCGAAATCTCGATTGTCGGGCGGGTGATTTCTTCTTTTTTCTCGATCGGTTTAAGGTTAGCTAGGTGTTTCTTCACTGCTGCTATATGTTTTGGTGTCGTCCCACAGCATCCGCCAATTAAGCGAACCCCTTGATCTCTTAATTGAACTGCCGCCCGCGCAAAATAATCATATTCTGATACATAAACAATTCGGCCTTCTTCAATATCTAATAATGATGCATTCGGATAGGCTGATAACATGGCTTTCTTAGGCAATTCTACTCCTTGAAACGCCTGAATCGTATGATAGGGACCTAAGCGGCAATTGACGCCCACAATATCTGCACCTAAGCTTGCTAGTTCATGGAGGGCATTATTTAATGACATCCCGTTTTGCAAGACACCCGGTTCATGCATGGATACTTGTGCGATAATGGGCATATCTGTCATTTGACGTAACATTTTTAATGTTTCTTTTAACTCTTCTAAGTCATAATACGTTTCAAGCAGGAGCCCATCTAAGCCCCCTTTGATTAAAACTTGTGCTTGTTCACGTATTGCTGCTAATATCTCTTCTAGCGTCACATCTGTTATTCGAACGCCTCTAATTCCTCCAATCGTCCCTAGAACGTATTGTCCTCCATCCGCTGCTGCTTTTTTTGCTAATTTCACTGCTTCTTCATTAAATTTAACCACACAAGATTCATTGCCATATCGAGCAAGTTTAATTGCATTTGCACCATACGTATTTGTTTGAATCACATCTGCACCAGCAGCAATATATTCGCGATGAATCTTTTCGATGATCTCCGGTCTAACAACGTTCATTTCTTCGTGACAAGATTCTAGTCCATATGAATACAATAGCGTTCCTATCCCACCATCTGCTGTCAACACTTGCGTTTTTAGAGCTTCAAGTAACCCCGCCATTCTCATCCCACTCCTCGGATATGAATAAAAAACCTTCATATTAAATTAAATCCAGAAACCCATCCTCTTATTCTCATAAAAACATAAACAATTTCTATCGGCTGACAATTCCCTCAATTACTAATTATTTAACATTAGTGTAACATGGAAAAACGATATAGCGTAACACAAAATATCTATCCATTGATATAGTTTTAAACTATGACTAGTTTTTTTCTTTTACAGGCCAAATGATCTAGGATTACTGATGTATATTTTTTAAGATTATGAATGTTTAAGGGAGCAGATTATTTAAAATAGGCAACAGTATTTTTATAGAATGTTTTGATTTTCTTCAACATACCCTCTATAAGATCGTATTTTTTTTCATAGTAACTGATCATTAGGGGTGACGATATGGATAGAGTAGGTAAGGATTCATTTGTAAAGGGGTTTGTGCCACACCATAATCACGGTTCAGTTGATTATACGGGTATAGCAGATGGTCATGTTCATCAGTGTTTAGATGTGACCTCTCCACCGATTATAACTCAAGATGGAAGTCATGTTCACCATACGGAAGGATATGTTGTTTTTGAGGATGGACATGTTCATTACTATAAAGCCTATTCGGGCCCTGCCATTCCAGTCGGAAACGGCATGCATGTACACTATTATGACTTCTATACGTCAGAGGATAACGGGCATCGGCATCACGTAAAAGGAGTTGACCAACCAGCTCCAGGGAATAAATAAAGGAAGAAATGTGAGGAAAGACAAATCGTTCAAAAATTTTTTCATAAAATAGAGTAAAAGCAATTGCCTTATGACAGAGAAAGGAAAAATAATCAGTTGAAAAAACCAGAGTGGAAGCCCATTCTGGTTTAATTTGTTACAAAAATTAAATCTATACGCCTTGTCAAAGACTTGCAGATATAATTCGGGGCGTCCCTGTGACGACAAAGGCCTGAAACCAAATCATTCAACTTTTACCGTAATTCTTGCCACTGCATTATACCCATAACCTTTTCGATTCCAGAATGGAGTATGGGGTTGAATTTGGCCTGATGAATCCTTTGCTCTAGCATAGATGGTGTATTCCCCTTTTTCCTCTACCTTCCATATATAGGACCATCTTGACCACGCATAGTCTTGATTAGATAATTGGTGCACAGTTGCATTTTTCCAGCTCTTCCCTTTATCAAAACTTACTTGTAATTCTTTAATTCTTCCTCTTCCGCTCCAAGCCATTCCATTAATTTCATGCACACCCGTATTTAAAATGGATAAATGAAGGGGTTGTTGGATAATAGAATTAACATTTAAAGTGGTAACGGGAAATTTATCTTTGTCATTATCCTTATAAGGATAATATACATAATCATCCGTTTGGAATGGACCTTTATAACTGTAATCAATGACTTTTATTGTGTTTAACCATTTAACAGAAGCCATAGCATACCAATTGGGAACGATTAATCGAAAAGGATAACCATGTTTATAGTTAATGGGCTTATCATTATATTGAAAAGCGATGAGGGTATCAGGATGCATTGCCTTTTCTAAAGGAAGACTTCTTGTATAGGGAATATTTTCATGAACCCCTGGTTTTTTACCAGAATCAGCTCCCACAAAGACAATTTCCTGTGCATTTTGTGAAAATCCCACTTTTTCAAGAATGTCCCTCAAAGGGACCCCAGTCCATTTTCCTTGGCTGATCGCTCCTTCTTCCCATTGTTCCCCGTAAACTTTAGGTTTAAAATTTGCTCTTTGGTTTCCGGCACACTCTAAAGGTACGATAATTGATTTTGATGGCATTGATAAGATCTCGTCGTAGTGAAAAAAACGTGGCTTGTGCACCATCCCATCAATATGAATCCAAAAATGACGTTGTGACAATAGAGGGTAGGAAAAATGATTTCTACGATAAAAATATTTGATTGATGTTAGCCACTCATTCAGAAAATGTATTGGTGACTCTTGATTTTCTGGATGTAAACTTCTTGTTGTTAAAAATGGGATGTTCTGTTTACGATTCATTTATTCACCTCATTTCACTATTTATAATATTGTCTAATGAGATCAATAGAACCGTTTAGATATTTGACAAGTCACAGGGACTTGTCGAACATAACCGCAATATAATTGCCTTTATCCCGCTTTATCGTCAATCCTTGTTTTTCTAACTCCTTCCAAATTTTCCGATCTAATGCATAAGGACTTTTTTGTTGAAGTTTGTGAATGTCATGGATTGTTAATTGTAAATGATAAAAATGATCATTATGATTGACCACAAATTCATAATGTGTGAGCTTCATAACCATTACCTCATACTGTTCATCCCATTCCTTCAACTGTCTCTCAACCAAGCTGGCTACATGTTTTAGAAATTTCTCTTCGCTATCATTTTTTGCCATTAAACCTCTCGCAAATCCGTTTATATTCATCCTTCATCTCTCCTATTGATGTAGAGTTATCAAGGCTTCCTGCAAATTTTACTACTAGAGCTCCCATGCAAAAACCCCCTCCTGCTGTGGAAGCAAAAGGGGGTTTTCACCGTTTTATCATCCAAAGCCATTGCTTTGCTGGTTGGAGCACCTTACTTACGCAGGTTGCTGTGACGTCATTGAGCCAGATCTCTCAGCCACTCTTGATAAACTATTAAGTTGATAGATTTAGTATAACAGACTTGATGCTTTTTTACAGATTGCAAGACTCCAAATATTGCCACTTTTATTTGTTAAACCTGTATCTGAAAGTAGTGTTGCGGTACTATTGTATGCATGCCCCCTATCCTACTAGTTTTTTTTAAATATTAATCGGTTCTTTTGCTCGATTGCTACGAAAAATCCTAACCAATGCTGCAACCGTTAAAAATATGCCAATGATGAAAAATATGTTAAAAAAAGTATGTAAATCATGTGATGGAGAGTTCGCAACAATTCCACTTATGCCTAAAAACAAAATTCCAAAGAAAGAGAGGTAACCAGCATATCCTTTTTGACTTCGTCTAAACAAAAGATAGCCGATTAAGACCAACAGATGTGTGCCGCTTAATAACATGAGGATAGGAAATGTCGGGAAAAACTTTGCAGCATAAATAAAAAAATCAACGAGTAAAATATCACCGGAATGGATCACTTCTCCATTCAGCCACTGAGAGAAAATCGCTGTAGATTTCCATTCGTGAGTATCTTGCAAAAGATTACTTCCTTCATACCATGCCACGATCGTAGACACTAAAAAAACCATAAAACTTAAACCAAGTTGAATCATGATTTTGAACATCTGCCTCACCTCAATTACATAAATTTAAATTCGGATGGGATCCATCACAAAATAAGTCTTCATTAATCCGACTAATCTTTAAATGTTGTTACTTCTGTATTTTCTTTTCGATATCCTACTTAAAATTCCTTTAATTTTTTTATAAAAGAAGATAAAAAAAAGATCTTATTCAGGGTACCACCGTGACTGCGTTAGTATATGTAGAAACAAAGAAGGTACAGCCTTTTTATTTCATTAAGTTTTGTTTAGTTTTTTTTCAAAAAAATTAGGGAATAATGATATCAAGATTAATAAATATTCAAAGAGGTTAACAATGAATCAAAAGCAAAAAATGAGGATGAAGCACATCACCTTAATACTAGGCATCTTATTATTAAGCCGTAACTCTTGGCGTGACATCCCTAAATATTACAAAAACATTGGTTATGTTAGTTTATTTAATATCCTCTATTATGTTTTGTGTAGAAGACACCTTCTATGGGAGTTTTCACCAATAGGTATGAATTGGGGGCTTATTCGATTTGTACATGTAGTCATCATTACTCCTTTACTGGTGCTTACATTTTTATCTAAATTTCCACATACACTTATTAAACAGATCATTTATACAATTAAATGGGTTATAACCTCATGTATAATTGAATATTTCGTACACAAGCAAAAGTTAATCATTTATGCTCATGGTTGGAATATTTATTGGACCGGCCTAATTTATACAATGATGTTTACATACAGTTTATTATTTACGAAAAGGCCATTCCTTACGTTGTTTTTATCTTTATATTCTACCGTTTTTTTTACAATAAAATTTCAAGTACCAATGAAAATAAAACATGTATCAAGAAATTTCGAATCCTTTGTTGATATATATTACCATAGCTTTTTAGAGGACCTCGTCTATCATTTTAAAAAGTTGGTTCCTTAAGTTTGAGGCGTCACAATTCGGGGCGTCACTGTGACTGCGACTGGTAATAGCGACTGAAAAAATAAAAGACCTTCGGTGAGGAAGGCCTACTTAAAATGCTTTTTAGTAAAGGTAATTAAATAGTTTTTGATAACTAAATGGCAATATGGAGGCGACTATTATACCAATTACAATGGAAGTTGTTGAAAAAACAATACATTTAAGGAGTGAAATTTCACTCCTTTTATATGCGATAATAAATACCTTCATCATAGAAAAGACAGTAATTAGTATAATGATAGCTGAAAAAATACTTGTTAGCATTACTTCCATCTTGTAAGCCCCTCTTTCCAAAAAGTTTATTTCAATACAACCAGGTTATGTATCATCGCCAGGTAGAACGAATAGGACCCTTCCAACTCTTTGAGAACGTTACTGTGACGACGTGGAACCTTTATCAACTAAAAACTCAGCGTAGTAACTCCCTTTTGTTTTGCTACCAGCAAATTGGATGGAGTACCACTTAAATTCTGTAACGAACGCAAACTCTCCTTCTTCGTCTTCAGAAAATGATTTTCTAAATAATTCACCTGCTTTATTCCGCAGTTGAATTGAAATCGTGCCTTCCTCTACCTTAACTGAATACTTTAACTTAACAGCAGTCCCTTGTTGAAGCCGAAAGTGATATTGTCTAACTCCATTAAATAAATGTTAGGTAGCACGACAAGAACGCTGCTTATGAAAGTAAGAATATCCTATATAAGTCCCGATACGAAAGCGTAATATCCCCTTTTTCCACAGAATCCAACCGATTGCAAATATAGTAGACATATAAATAAGTCCAAAAAATATCTGTAACGATTTTACATCCAAAAGAGCACCTCCTCCAAATAAATTTTACCAGTAATCTAAAACGTTCACTTATTAGGGTCGTCACTGTGACAGCGCGGGTGATTATTTTACTATTCGGCCAATTCTCACCCATCATAACATGCACAAAAAAACCATACAATTTGATCATTGCATGGCGAACAATAGGTAGAAGTGATTGGGGTGACTATTGATCCCACTGTTCTATACTCGAACAGCATTCGAAACAATTTTTCTTAGCTTAACAGAAGGGTCATTGTAATAGGCGATTTCAGAAAGAATCTTGTAACCTTCAATACGATTGAATGATTCTCTTGCCTCTTCTTCTGTTTCAAATTCATACATTTTAATATATCGCCTTCTGTATAGGCCGTTATCACCCACATGTATTCGATCCTCCATTTAATTTCGTTAATTTTAATCTATAAGTAAATCTATTTAGACAGGGTTGATCATCAAGCATGGTGCCGAGCACATTTTAATAACTTTCTCTATTCTATTGCTTCGTTTTTAATTGTTTGAATTGAAAAACTTGACCTTCACCAACAACTTTAGATTTGGTGTTCCAAATATATGGAATCCAATAAACCATTCCGACAAAGATCGCACCGCCAATGGCATTTCCAATAAACACGGCAATAAAATTTAAAATAAAATCAGTCCAATCGAAATAACCGGCAAAGATGGCAGCAGGGATTACGAACATATTCGCAACGACGTGTTGAAAACCAATCGCAACAAAGCCCATCACAGGAAACCATATAGCCAAGATTTTTCCGCCAATATCATCCGCTCCATAAGAGAGCCAAACCGCTAGGCCAACTAACCAATTACAACCTATTCCAGATATTAAACTCCCCCAAAAGCCAGGGCTTATCTTGCCTTGTGCAAAAGCAATGGTTGAGGATAAATAAGGCTCGGTCTCCGTGAATCCAGCTACATGCCCAAATAAATATGCGACAAAAATAGAGCCAAGGAAATTACTAATTGTAATCCAAAACCAATTTTTTATAAGAAGTCTTGTTGTTACTTTTCGGGAGAACCAAGCAATCGATACAGCCATCATATTTCCAGTTAACAACTCTCCACCTGCAATAATGAGCAAAATAAGACCAAGTGGAAACACAGCCGCTCCTAATAAACTAGCTAAGGTCCCCCATTCAGGCGGCAATCCAGCTACTACCCGTATATCAAGCAGGTAGCCGAAAGCAATAAAAGCACCACCCAAGAAACCTAAAACAAGCATGTTCACAAGAGGTAAATGGGCTTTTCTCATCCCTGATTCAACAGCAATTTCCGCAATTCTCTGCGGTTGGTGAAAACTCATCTGGCTGATCCTCCTTCTCTGATCTAACCTTATTTTGCTTATTAACCCTTACATTCATGCATGCTTGTCAGTTATTATTCGGGGCGTCACTGTGACGGCGTTGGTGTGGCCTACTTTTTAACTCTACCAGCCCATATCACGACTGGAATGAGCAATAATGATAAAATCCCTCCAGCAATGGATAAGGTTAAATAACTTGAACCTGCTACAACTATTCCGGACAATACTCCACCAGCAGCCCCTGACAACGCAATCAATACATCCACTGCACCCTGTGTTTTAGCCCGTGTGGAAATGTCTGTTGAATCAACAATCAGTGCCGTGCCACTAATCAACCCAAAGTTCCATCCTAATCCCAGCAAGGAAAGTGCAATAATTAAGAGAACCATTGAATCTCCTGGTGCAAAGGCTGCGATTAAACCTGCTAAGAGCAATGTAGTACCAGCAGCAATCGCCATCATTGTACGACCCAGCTTATCCACAAGAACCCCTGTAAATAGGGAAGGCAGATACATAGCACCAATATGAAAACCAATTACAAGCCCGACTGCCCCCAAGTCATGCCCATGATTTCTCATATGAACGGGTGTCATCGTCATAATCGCTACCATGACTATTTGCGTAAGAACCATAATGGTTGCCCCAACGAAAATACCTTTCTTGTTTTCTACAGGCTGAGTTGCTGCCAAATCTCCTTTATTCCTTGGTTCTTGGTTGGTTTCTTCTATCATTTTAGCAATAATGAATGGATCCGGACGAAGCATGATAAAAAGAACAACACCTGCTAAGATATAAGCTGCTGCAGCTAAAATGAAAGGTCCAGCTAGTGATGGAACACCAATCGATTGAGCGAAATTTCCCATCACATTTACCAAGTTTGGACCTGCTACAGCCCCAAAGGTAGTAAAAACCATCGTCATACTAACTGCTGTGGCTCGTTGTTTACTACTCGCTAAGTCCGTCCCTGCATAACGTGCTTGCAAATTTGTTGCTGTCCCAGCCCCATAAATGAGCAGGGAGGAAAATAACAGGAAAACACTATTTATAATGGCTGCAAGGATGACACCGATCGCTCCAAGCCCACCGAGCATAAAACCTGCTGTAAGGCCTGTCCGTCGTCCATAACGTTGAGATAGCCTCCCAACCAATAAAGCGGCTGCCGCTGATCCTAGCGTAAATAAAGCGGTAGGAATTCCAGCATAGGCATCCGTTCCAAGCATTTGCTGTGCAAGAAGCGCTCCAACTGTAATGCCGGCAGCTAATCCTGCGCCGCCAAAAATTTGGGAAATGCTGACAACCAATAATGTACGCCTATATAACGTTTTTTGTTTTTCTGAAGAATGGATGTAGCTCTGCAATAAAGCAGTTTGGCGAGCCTCTCCACGACCTTTATGTACCATCATCTAACCTGCCTTTCTCATAACCTAACTTCGGATCGTCACAGTGACGACCCGAATGTTTTACATAAAAACGTATGTACTTTTTCGTTGAATACCTTGGGCTGACAAAGGTTGCTTGGGTCAAAAGAATCTTCAATGATCTGCAATTCTGAATGTGGGATTAAACGATTCACTTGCTTCATCATTTGAACTCCTAGTTTTGTATGATCTCCTACTAAACAGAGTGTAGGAATATTTAAATGCGGTAAATCCACATTAAAGTTAATTTTATTGATTGCGTTCCTTTGTATTTTAACTTCATCTTTCCTCAACTTTAGCATAACTTGTTCCATCTCTTTACTAGCTAATGACCATCTTTTATATGATAATTTTGTTAACTCTGCCAACCACTTCGAAGGCATATTTAATATCCACGTTTGCTTAGCAAAGATCATGGCTAATCGTTTTAGATAAGAATCAACGGTTGTATCACAAAAACTATTAGATATAACTAATGCTTTAACAAGATCGGGATGAGTGATGGCTAACTTTTGAATTAAAACTCCACCATACGAAACCCCAACAAAGATCGGCTGATCGATCTGCAAACGTTGTAAGACTTCTTTAATATCTTCTATTTGTGTATCCAAAACCTTTTCTGGCAAGCAGTCTAATTTCCCTGATTTTCCATTTCCCCTTAAATCGATTAGAACGACTTTGAAAAATTTTTGAAAATATTCAACTTGCGGTTCAAACATCGCAGAAGAAGCACCTAATCCATGTATAAAAACGAGTGGCTCTCCTTCACCATAACACTCATAAAAAAGATCAATCCCATCTTCCGATTTTTAGTAAGACATTTATTCACATCCTATTGTTCTATTCCTACTATACGATATTAAATCTGCTCTTTCGTTTAATAGTTTCACCAAAAAAGCGATAATCCTTCATTGTTTAACGCATCTCATCGTGGGATTAAACAATTTTAAAAATGTTAAAAATTATGTCCTTCATTCTCTAATATGATTTTGTCTTTTTGATGGAATCGCTTTTAATCAATAAGTAATCGGTATTAAAAGGTTGAAATAGCATAAATGCTGATTTTATTTTCGGTTAATGGATTGGCTAATGAAGCTAATATTCCAGTAAGGCTGAAGTACTACATTCCCTCTACTTTTATACATTTCCAATTGTTTTCAACCTCTTTAAAAGATTGATTTGTTGGTAAAGCATTGGGAAGAACACACAATAGACAGTTCCTCTTCTGTTTGGGTCATTGAAAAAACATTGGAGTTTAAAGCCCACATACGTATTGGTTCCGCTTGAGGTAATTTCACAACAGACAAATTTGCTTCTAAAAATTTTTAATTTCATTTTTCAGCGAACTTATCTGACCATTTTCTCTATCAAACTCTTTTTTCCAACTTGGACTCTAGAATAATCGTTCTTATTCAATTATTTCCAGCTAGATTCCGAGCATTATAACATACCCAAAAAAATATACAATATCAACTTGTACGGTGAATATTGAATAAGATCAAAATTGAGCGGGGATTTCCCAAGCAAAAACTGCACCTCAATCATCCGTTATGTCTAACAATTGAGGTGCAGCAGTTTATCAATATTTAGGAACCGGCTCTTGTCTAAAAAGTTTCTCAGTGACCATTATTGGACAATGACTTTTCCAACCATGCCTTCTTGGACATGATAGCGACAAATCAATTCATATGTACCAGGCTGATCCGGTTTCACAGTAATGGTTTTTTCACTTTTCGGCTCAACTTCAACATCAATTCTGAGCTTTTCTACTGTGAAAGTGTGTTCTTTATTGCCTGTGTTTTTCAACAGCAACGTTGTCGATTCACCTTTAGGAAGCGTGATCGTATTTGGATTAAAAGAGTCATCCCTTAACTCCACTTCTAACGCTTTTGCCGTCTCTATAGGTTGATTTTCGGTACTAGACTGAGCGAATCCCTCTAGTGAACCAATCGTTAACAATCCAAACAATAAAACCAATCCAACGACGTACTTTTTCAGTAACATTCCCATCCCTCCTTTCTCTGCCCTATTTTCTGCTAATTTACAAATATTATCCAAACAAAAAGTTACGGGTCGTCGCTGTGACGCCCCGAACGAACCAGAAAAAAATCAGCATCTTTTACCTCAGCAGCAATAGCTGAATAATAACGCCACACGTCCTTCCCAACTACTACTAAATCGTTCTTTATTCTTATTCAAATGGGCTCTTCCTAAGGTACATTTCTAATACCTAGTTAGAGTGGGCACGCACATCCGAAATTTGATAAAATTTATCAAAAATAAAGAATTATTTATCTTAGGGAGGTTATCCATGTTTATTTGCTGCAAAAGTAATGCTAAAATTAAAAGATATATAAACAACTATTTTTAGATAATGGTATGGGGGAGAAACAATTGACAAAAGAAAATAAGGCGATTATTGTCGGTGGTGGTATCGGCGGACTCGTTACCGCCCTTAAACTTCACCACGTTGGCGTATCAGTGCGTGTATTCGAAAGTGTAGAAAATATAAAGGCTTTAGGGGTAGGTATTAATTTACTTCCACATGCTGTACGAATTTTAACTGAGCTGGGATTAAAAGACGAGCTTAAGAGACAAGGTATCCCTACGGCTGAATTAAATTACTATAACAAATTTGGTCAACAAATATGGCATGAACCAAGAGGTTTAGATGCTGGTTATAAATGGCCACAATATTCCATTCACCGTGGCCGTCTGCACATGATTTTGTTAGACGCTGTAAAAGAACAACTCGGTGAAAACATGATTGTTACTGGCCATCATCTAAAATCATTTCAAACATTTGATGACGGGGTTGAAGCCACCTTTGAAAATAAAAAGACTGGAGAAATCGTTGGCACATACCGTGGGGATTTCCTCATCGCAGCAGACGGAATTCATTCCGTCGTTCGGAAACATTTTTATCCAAATGAAGGGCTTCCGAAGTTTAGCGGTAGGATTTTATGGCGTGGGATCACTGAATCTACTCCATTTTTGACAGGAAAATCAATGATTATGTCTGGGTTCCAAGATCAAAAATTTGTGGCTTACCCTGTTTGTCCGGAGACTGCTGCAAAAGGCCGTTCCTTAGTTAACTGGATTGCGGAACTTTCCGTACAAGGCGATGTTCCTCCTCGCAGTGATTGGAACCGGAAAGTGGATAAAGAAGTTTTTGCACCTGCTTTCTCCAATTGGGATTTCGGCTGGTTAAATGTTCCAAAATTAATTGAAGAAACCGAAACCGTTTATGAATTTCCTATGGTTGACCGTGACCCACTTCCACGGTGGACATTCGGAAGAGTCACTTTATTAGGTGATGCAGCCCACCCTATGTACCCGATCGGTTCAAATGGAGCCTCACAAGCCATCTTGGATGCGGATGCACTTGGACAAGCATTTGAATCGCAGCCTACGGTTGATCTTGCTTTAAAAGCCTATGCTGATGCAAGAATGGAGCCAACAGCCTCAATCGTAATGAGCAACCGACAAAATGGACCGGAAAGTGTCATGCAAATTGTCGAAGATCGTGCACCAAATGGCTTTAACCATTTACACGATGTTATCACTCAACAAGAGTTAGAGGATATTGCAAACAAATATAAAAAAATTGCCGGTTTTGACCGCCAAACATTAAACAGAAAGTAGGTACGGCCGTAAATGATTGAACATATCGTCTTAATCAAATTTAAAAATCAACTATCAGATGAACAGCTCAATGGACTCATTGAAAGAACGATGGCTTTAAAAGATTTTATTCCAGGGATCATTGATATTCAGCAAGGACGGGACTTTTCCAATCGAAGCAAAGGTTACGAGATTGGACTCACCGTTCGTTTTGAAAATCAAATCGCGCTTGAAAACTATGACTCCCATCCAAAACATATAGAAATTAAACAACACTTGCAAGAACTTGGTGTAGAAGACATCATTGTTGTTGATTTTAAATTTTAATATCTTAAAATAGATCGCAAAAACCCCCCACTTTCAATGAATGGGGGGTTTTTTGTTATGATTGGCAATTGAGCAAGCTAAATACTTCCTCAAACAAACAAATCCCGGACAACTTTCCCAGGTTTGTTCATTTCATATTTTGCTACTCTACCACGATCACTTCTCCTTTTGGGTTTGAAACCACTTTTCCTTGTAGTTCTAGCTCATTCTCATTAAAATACGCATATTTATCTTGTACAAATAGGATTGCCACACCACCAAGAACGGCAGCACTTGCAATCGCGGCGAAATTATACTGTGGCGCGAGACTTAATGATAGTAAAATCCCTACAAATATTGGGGCCACAATTCCGCCCAAACGTCCAAATGCCATCGTACTCCCAATCGCTGTTGAACGCATATTGCCTGGATAATATTGTGAAACGAACGCATTCGATAAATTTTGTAATCCCACTGATGCAGCACCAACAACGGAAAGGAGCGCAATAACAATAAAGATATTTTTCGAGAAGCCAATTAAGGATAAAGCAATAGCCCCGCTAAAGAATAAAGGAACAAGCACTTTTTTAAATCCAATCTTATCCACTATTGGACCAAAGATGATTGTACCTACAATCGCCCCCAATTGTGTGACTGCTGTTAAAGCAAGACTTGAACTTAGATCATAACCGACTTCCATCATAAGAGAAGGTAACCATGTATTCATGGAATAGATTAAGACGAAAGCACTAAAGCAAGAAATCCAGAACATAAGCGTACTAATTCCTCGCTTGTCCCCGAAAAGCTTAACAACAGGCGAGCCTGCTTCTCTAACAGCTGGTTTCACAAACTGAACTTCAGATGATTGGTTTAGGTGTGAATCAATTCTACCAAGTGTCTTTCTCGTTTCCTCTAACTTTCCTTTCTGTAGTAAAAAGTCGATCGACTCTGGAAGACTCTTTATTAAAAAAGGAATAAATAAAATTGGAATTCCTGCAAGCCAAAACACAGATTCCCAACCAACCGTCGTGATTAAAGAGCGACCTGTAAGGGCAGCAGCCATGGCTCCCACGGAATATCCACAAAAAATGAAAGATACAATTGCCGTACGGATACGCTTAGGAGAAAATTCGGTTGCTAGAGCAATTACATTCGGCATAACCCCTCCAAGACCGATCCCCGCAATTACACGAAATATCGTAAATAGAACAGGGCCATCCGCGAAACCAGATATAAATGTGAAAAAACTAAATAAAAAAGTGGTGAATATGATAATCTTCTTACGACCGATCTTGTCTGAGAGAATACCAAAAACAACCGCTCCAGTCGCTGTTCCAATGACTGTATAACTTCCAATTGCACCTGCTGTTACCCCAGATATCCCCCATTCCTGTATAAGTGATGGAACGACCGCTCCATAAATAACAACATCGTACCCATCAAAAGCAATAATTACAAACAGCCAGAATACGAGAATCATATGAAAGGAATGAAAACGACTTTCATTAATGATATTCATTGGATGGATCTTTTGCATGTTTATAACCCCCTTGTTTAAAATTAAGTTCTTAATTTGAGTAACCGTCTCATCCCCCTCTTCTCGTTTCGTTTCCAAATAATCAAAATACTCACGAACCGATAATAATCACATCAAATTAATTTTTATCCGTTAATTATATGTAAAATAAAAATAACTTTCAATCTTTTTCGACAAATCACAGTAGTTGCCCCTTATAAGGGATATATAGTATAGATGAAAATACGACATATCTACATTTCAGGGGCAAAACTAGAATGGCAAAAAGGAAGCAAGTGTCGAAGTTAAGTGGGAGGCTGTACGTCAGATTTTAGATGGTAAGAAATCAGTTAGAAAGAAGGCGGACAGTTTAAATCTACATCGCGATACTGTTAATCGTTGGGTTATTGCATAGAAAGAAAAGGGACAAAACGGCTTTAAAAATCATTCCGCTCATAATCCCCCAATCGAAAAAAGGTAGTCAAAAGGTTAGAGATTTAGAAAAAAGCAAAAGGAAGTAGAATTGGATAATGAGATATTAAAAAAATTCCAGGCCTTTCTCAAGGAGAACGAATAAGCACGAAATTTGAAGCTATTTCGTACTTGGGGAAGATTTATTTAGTAGGCCTTCTTTGTCCCATATTTGGAATCTCTAAAAGTGGTTATTATGCCTATCTTAAAAGACCAAAATCACAAGCATCCGTTGAAGACGGTAAATTACTAACTAAGATAAAAAGGGCTTTTACTCTTCATAAAGGTACATACGGAGCCAAACGAATTGCTAAATATTTTACTTCCAAAGGAATGCTTGTGAACCACAAAAAAGTAGCAATTTTTTCGAATTTTTACGGTGTTCATTTATTAGGTTCTTCCACAGTGACCACCCGAATAATACTTTCCATTTTTAAATAAATAGTAATAATTGGTGAAACACAGAAACCGATGTATCAAAACCTTTCAAGCTTTCTAAAGGCATACACTGCTAATCCAAAAAATAGGAACGATAAGGCCAAGGTACTGATGGATAGAAGAGATGTCGATCGTTGCCATTCTCCCTCTAATAAAATAATTGAAGCTTCTGCGCGCAAATTAGCTGGATTCCATTCCATATATTTCGGCAATAAAGTTGTAAGAAGACTCATAGCAGCTAAAAACATCACACTGGCTCCTGCAATTCCTCCACTATTCCGTAACAGAGTTCCCAAAAAAAGTGTAACCGCAGTAAGGAAAACAAGCCAAAGACTATAAACAGCTAAGCTTGCGAGCATCAGGGTCCATGGCACCTGATCAAATAAGATATTTGTATAATACCAAGTTAAGAGGTAACTTGCTGTCAATGCGACAAGCAAAATGCAAAGCTGTGCCACATATTTACTTGCCATATACTGTGTTGCACTCACAGGCCTCATCATCACAAATGATAATGAACCGAATTGTCGCTCTTGGGAAATTACATTCATCAACGCCAGAACGAACAATAATGTTCCAATGGTTCCATATTGAGACAACGTCCCCATTAACACTTCCGCTCCCGACGGCATTGGGATATCAATAACAGCTCCTTCAGGAAGATTTCCCGCCATCTCAAGAATTTGCGGCATATAATAGCTTGTCAGTGGTTGCGAAATGCCAATCACCATGAGCACGATTGGCAGCCATATCCATTTCCCACTGCGCACGCTATCCATCATTTCTTTTTTAAATAAAACCATAAAAATTCTCATCGCTCCATCACCTTCATATATACGTCTTCCAATGAATCTTGCAAAACTTCAAAATGACTTAGCGTTCGCTGTTGCTGCAAAACTGTCTCAATTAATTGATTAGAATAAGCTAAATCCATCCCAATCTTAGCCGTGCAAGGATCAAAATACTCGACCTTTCGAATAAAACCCAACTGTTCGAGCGCCCCTTCTAACGGCTCTCTTGTTTGCAGCTTAATGGTGAGCGAATTATATTCTTTTTTTAAAGCCTCTAACGTCCCATCCCATTTTAAGCTTCCATCTTTCAGCATGAGGATATCCTCACACACTTGCTCAGCATCATGTAAAATATGTGTTGAAAACAGAATGGTCATCTCGCTTTTTAGTCGCTGTATTAACTGGAGCACATCTCTTCTGCCAGTCGGATCAAGAGCTGAAACTGGTTCATCAAGAATAAGCAATTCCGGTTCATGCAACAATGCCTGCGCAAGCCCTAACCGCTGCTTCATCCCTCCTGAAAACCCACCGATGTTCTTGTTTTTTACTTCCTCAAGTTGAACAAATGCCAGTATCTCTTCCATCCGAACGGTCAAATTTTTTTTTGGAACTTGGGACAATTCTCCAGCAAATTGAAGAAACTCCGCTGCGGTCATCCAGTTGAAAAATGAAGGGTGTTGCGGAAGAAAACCAATCCTTGACCGCACATCTTTTTGCTTGTTTTCTGCAAACTCAATTTTTCCTGTCGTCGGTGTCAACAACCCTGCGAGAATTTGCAAGGTCGTTGTTTTCCCAGCGCCGTTCGGACCAAGCAAGGCGATGCAACGCCCCTTTCGAATTGAGAAGGAAAGTGGATGGACGGCGGTATGCCTTTTATATTTCTTTGATAAATTTTTGACGGTTACGAGCATGTTCCTTCCCCCCTTAACTTTTTTTTCGACCGAATAGAAAGTAAATGACCGGCCCCACAATATTCACGAAGATGATGATAACAAACCACATCCATTTCGGTCCCTTCGTCTCCTCTTGTTTTACACAGTTCACAAGCGCAAAGATCATTAGAATAAGTTGCAAAACCAAAGGTGGTGCGACAAGCGCCCAATTTACATCAACGATTGTGTTCATATTTATTCCCCCGTTTCATGATGTTTCTGTTTTCTTTTATAAGGTAAAATGACAAATAAGAGATAAAACAAAGTTGGCATTGGAAATTGAATCAATCCCCAAAGCCCCCAAAACCATGCAAACCCGTTTTTCTTTTTCGCATCAATAAACAGCAGCGTACTTTGAACAAGTAAGATCACAACAAGAACTGGAATTAAGTAAAGTTCCCAAGTTTTCATCCGAGAATATTCCTTTCCTTCTTCTTTCTTTTTACCAAAATATAATAGACAATTGGCCCTATAATCATTGCGAGTATTTCAATCGCAATAAAAAGGCCAGGAGCTCTCAAAAAACTAGTGATGAAAAATCCTAAAATACAGAGTGCTGTTACGTAAAAAATCATTAATTCTTTATAAAGTCGTTTCTTCTGTTTCTCCTTGTATTCAGCGATCTGCCGTTTCATTTCGATCGCTGAAATTGACGGATTCCCAGCTAATTCATCAAGCTGCTTCCAATCCTGTTGTAACTTCTGAATTGGAGTTTGTTCTTCACCTTTCTTCATCAACTCACCCCTTTCGTAATCGTTTTAACCCATTATGAACCCTTGACTTGACTGTACCTGGACGAATCCCCATCATTTGTCCGACTTCTTCATACGAATACCCGTAATAATGATGTAAAAGAATCGGGACTCTCACTTCAACCTCCAATTGGTTAAAATCTGCTAACGCATCGCTCCATTCCATCCCTTTTGCATTCGCTTGCCAAGATAGCTGACGAGAAAGGGTCTGTTTGAACTGACCTAGCCAATTCTTTTCACGTTTTTTCTTGCGAAGAAAATCCAAATACAACCTTGTTGAAATTGAAATCATCCAAGTCGAAAACTTTCCTTCTCCTTTAAAAGAGGAAAGATTCGTATAGCACTTGAACATCGTGTCTTGGGCAAGATCTGCACTCACTTCCTCATCAAGAGTGAGTTTTAACAAATATTTATATAAGAATGAATAATAGCTCTCGAAAAGCACAGTGAATGCATCTTGATCTCCGGATCGTGCTTTTTCAACTAAGATCCTATCTTGCTCATGTTCCATACGCTCCCCCTTTCTATCCGATTAATTATTAGACGTTTGAAACTGCCAGATCGTTCATTTCTTTTTTTATTTTTTTCGAGCAGTAAAAATTGCTTTCTTGCTATCTTTTCACCACTCATATTGTTCGATTTAAGTTGTCTTTATTTAGAATAAGTAAAACTTAAACTAGCTTCAAAAGCTATATAATTTTCTCTCTGTAGGTTTCAAAAGTTAGTCAAACATAGTTATTCACGCTCCTCTTAATACTGTCTTATGTTGACCCTCTATCCAATCCAAACAAAAAAATCTCCTTAGCATATGGAGATGTTCCCAAATACTAAGGAGATTATTATTATTAAAAACTTGCCTTTGGCTTTGATTCCCTATACTTAAATTGGTTTTCATTAAATGTAAGTAGTTACATTCGAAAATAAAACGTTCTCTATCCTCTATCGAATGAATGAATGAATGAACCTTCCACTCCCACATAATTGGAAAAAATGGTTACAAATTTCAGGGAAGATTTAACCGTTTCCATAAAAGGGTCGACAGTGAAAGGACATTTTGATCGATATACGGTCATGAGTTGGATCAATTATGATATCGCTCCAGATGGATATGGCTTTTTAATTCCCTTTTCAGAAAAAGAAGCAAATATTTCCATAGCCATTCCAGACAACCCCGATAACAACCGATCGATTAATGACTTATGGGATATTTTTTATAAAAAGGTTCGTAATAAATTGAAACAAGATTTGCCAATCACGGACGGATTTCAAATTACAAACTATCCTATTGGAATTTGTCGTTCTGCTCGAATTGGAAATACGTTTTATGTAGGAAATTGTTTTGGAAGTATGATGCCTTTTATGGGATTTGGTCAATATACTGCCCTATTAAGTGGAGTCTATGCCGCCTATGATCTGTGTGATTTAGGAAAATATGAAGAATTAATGGAACCGCTGCGCCAAAGTTATGAAAACTCGCTTGTGTTAAGGAGAGCAATGGAACAGCTATCAAATGAAGGAATTGACCGTATTATACGATCCCTTCAAGGGTACTGGGGAGAAAAGTTATTCCAAACTAAAACCATTAACCCATTAAAAGTGGCAAGTTATTTACTTCGCCCTTATATAAAAATGAAAAAAGGAGTCACCTCATAATGACGAATGAAGAGCACATTTCTCTTACTGCTTCTGAACTCGGTTTTCTTTGGACCGGATATTCCATTAATGAAATGTCAATCTGGTATTTAACCGCATTTTGTGAGCAAACGAAAGACGAAGAGATTCAAAACCTATATTCATTTGTGTTACAGAAGAATACGGAAATTGTCAATACACGAAAAAAGCTTCTCAGTGATGAGGGGTATCCGATTCCAGCTGGCTTTTCAGAGAAGGATATCAATAAACACTCATCCGCTTTGTTTTCCGATCGATTCTTATTATACTACCTCCATATGGGAGCACGACTGGGTCTAGAATTTCATTCACGATCACTCGCTCTAGTACTAGGGAAGACATCCGAAAATATCATGGGGATTGTCTATATTCCGCCATCAGCATCTATGAAAGGGTCGTGAATCTTCTTCTAGATAAAGGAGTCTACTGGAGACCCCCTTCCTTGCCGGCACCCTCAACGATGGAAGTAGTACAAAAATCGAGTTATTTAAATGGATGGGTTGGAGATACTCGTCCGGTAAATAGCATGGAAATCGCTAATCTTTACCTGATAGTAGATACTCTATTAATCATCGAAGCACTTTCTATCGGCTTTGCTCAAACATCAGATTCTGAAGAGGTTGTTGAATTATTCCAGAAGGGTGCTTCAGTTGCTAAAAAACAATATGAAGCTTTAGGAGAAATTCTTAAGCAAGATGAACTTCCCATTCCACCTAGTTATGCAGCCGAAATATCCGGTTCAAAAACGAGACTGTTTTCCGATCGAATCATGGTTAACCATATCGCTGGTTTATTCGGTACACTTTTGTCCCAGTACGGTTTTTCACTTGGCACCATAATGAATCATGAATTAGTTGCATCCTATTCTACCCAAATCAGTAAAGCTGGAGCATTCTCAGAAAAAATCACGCGATTTCTTATTGACCATGAGTGGTTGGAAAAAGTACCCGGTGCCATATCTAGATGAAATTCAAAAAACTTGGGGATGGGTAAGTCCCCAAAAAATTCGGGTCGTCACTGTGACGACCCGAATTAAGAGAGTGACGACGGAATTTACGACGTGATGATTTCTTCTCCCTGATAGATCCGAAATGCTGGCACGATGGTGTCTGACACGATTTCTTTGCCCTTTTCACGAACAAAGTCTAGTTTGTAATAGGCTTGGAATCGCTGGCTGATTTCGGTTTTAACCAATTCAGGCGGAGTGACGACGATGAATTGGAACTTCAGCTTTTCAGCGACTGCGAAGATCGGATCAAGAACATGGGCTGAAGCCGCTTGTCCAAATGGATTATCACAAACTAACGGAACCCAACTTTGATCGGTTTCGCTTTTTACCGATAATAACATCATCATCATGACCATGCGTGCGGATAATTTCTGTCCACCACTTCCATCGGATTTCGTCTTTGATCCTTGATTAATCGTCTGCCATGTAGAATAATGCTCTCTTTGCGGTTTCCCATACATAAAGGCATTATCCGTTCTCATATTATAGACGAGCAGTTCCGGATAACGATTTCGAAGAGCGACAAATAAAATTTGCTCATCACTGATTAGTTTTTTGATTTCTTCATCTAACGTTCGATTTTGATCGTCAATCATATCAAATTGTTTTGTAATTTTGTTGATGGATGCTACGAAATGCTGCTTTAAGAGCGGCTCTACCTCTTCTGCCCTTTTAGGCAGAATGTCATCTTTAAGCTGGACGAGCGGGAAGGCACCACGTTCATTTTTCAGCTTCATTTTCGCAATCATTGAGCGAATCGCCTCTGAAATGCTCATAACTTTCATACTGGCACGGCTGGCCCAGAAATTCTGCGCTTTCTCAGCCCATTCTTTATCACGTTCTAATTGTTCCAAACCACTCTGTGAAAATCGCTTCATATTTTTTACAATGCTTCCTATATGGCTATAATGCCTCGTATCCATATGGTCGAGCGTTGTTAACACTTCATTTTTAAAACGAAGCTCCCAATCCTTTCCTTCAATTGTGAGCTTTAAATTTCGTAATGATTGCTCGATTTTCGCATGCTTTTCTTTGCCTTCTTCTTCAATTGCTTGATGTTTTTCACACCAAGATAAAATACAGGCTTTGCCTTGGCTCTTAATTTTCTCCAAATCTTCATCTGTAAAAGCGGCCGCTTCCTCTTTTAAAATAACGGATAACGTTAACAGATCCCCTTCAAATCCGTTAATGTTCGACTCGGTTTCCTTCTGACGTTTTTCCGTCTTCTTGATCTCGTCTTTTGTCATTTTCGTTTGGTCTTTAATCTCAACTTCCTTTATTTCTAAATCAAAATCTGCCCATTCCTCAGGCTGCTTTTCATGCTTGGCCACCTTTTTTGCTGACTTATCTCGTTGATCGATACTATGTTGCAAAGAGGTTTCAGCAGCAGTGATGGCTTTATCTTGTTCCCGTTCCACTTTCTCAGCACTTTTCAGTTCCTTTTGTGCCGTTTGCAGCATATTTTCTAAAATACTTATCGGTTCATCCGGCTCTGATGCCTCTTTCCATTCCTTGTCATGCGTTTTTAATTTTTTTTCTAATTTCGTTTGCTGCTTTTGTTCCGATTTTCTTTCCGCTTCTAAAGCAAGCAATTCTCCTGATTGTTCTTCTTTTGACTTCTGAAGCTGTTTTAACTCTTCCATTTTTCCATTCATCTCTTCTAATAAATAAGACGATAAACGCGGAATCTCTTCACTAAGCTCTGCCTTTTCGTCAGCTGGAAATACCGCTTCTTCAATGAAAAGAGCAATCTCCTTCAAATTTTGTTCGATCGACACTTTCCATTCGACATACGTCTGATTCCATTCATTCTGCAATTCAATCATCGATCCATGCTCTTTGGCAATTTCCTTCTGCTGTTCTTCCAAGGCTTCTTTCTGTTTCTCTTTCTCCCCTTTCACCCGTACATTTTCTTGATGAAGCGTCTTTTCACGTTCATACTCTTCTAATGTTTCAAGATCCTTTTTTAGCTCGCCAATTTTACGCTTTGTCTTTTCCTGCTGTTCCTTAAACAGAAGCTGTAATTCCTTTTCCTTATCCTGCCCGGTTACAACTTCCTGTAATTCCGCTTTTTTAGATAGCAGCGA
Organism: Niallia sp. XMNu-256; assembly: GCF_036670015.1. Classification (NCBI taxonomy): domain Bacteria; kingdom Bacillati; phylum Bacillota; class Bacilli; order Caryophanales; family Bacillaceae; genus Niallia; species Niallia sp. XMNu-256. Next base: position 1,314,087 of record NZ_CP137636.1, on the reverse strand, counting down.
CGTCTGTTCCTGATCTAAAGCCTTCTCTAGTTCACTGGAAAGCTCGCTTGAGAGGAATCGGTCGATTTCTTTTAACATTCGGCGGTAGGACGTTTCCGTTTTTTCTATTTCGATCAGCGTCTCTTGCTTTTCATCAATTTGTTTTGCAATCTCTATTTTCCAATCGGTGAATTGACTTCGATTGGTTAACAAGCCTTTTTCCGTTCCATTCAGGATTACAAAGGTGGCTGGATGATGGTCACTGTTCATTTCTTCACGTAGAAAAATCGGAACAGGGCTATTAAACAATCTTCCGGAAAGGAATTGTTGATTCACTCTTTGCCATTGCTGCGCGCTCACAACTAAGCCATAAGGAAGAAGCGGATTTTCCTGTAAGGACTTCGCCATTTCTCCTGCTGGTAAAGATTGTAAAAATTGGGACCCATAGAACACATCAATCCCGGTCTTCTCATCAATCCATTCCTTTAATTCCTTCACATCTTTATTGGCAATCCAGAAGGGCTCATCGTTCAAAGAATGATCCAACTGAAGTTCCCAAAGCTCTTTTTTGATTTGTTCGGCTGACTCTCTATTTTTGACTAATAATTCTTCCATTTCCATCGCATATTTCGATAGAATGGCATGTGTGAACGTCTCTGTCACGTCATCTAAGATCCCCTGAAGCCGGTCTAATAGTTTAGCTTCTTTTTGCTTTTGAACCTTAATGGCTGCCTTTAACTCTTCACACTTCTCTTCTGAAAATTGAATCGCTTGATTAATCGTACCTTGTGAGGTAGCTAGACCATTTTGGCGCTCATTTGAGTCCTTCATTTTTACCTGCAGCTCATCCAAACCAGCCTTTTTCTCTTCAATCCCTTTAGAAAGACTGTTCGTAAAGCCCGTGAAATCATAGGTTAACCGGTCGCCAAATTCCTTAATCAGAGCGGCTTCCTTCGTCTCAAAATGATGAATTCCCGTATAAAGAGCATCAATTTCCGTTCGAAGCTGGGCAATTTCGGTTGTCTTTTGTTTATCTTGCTGCGCCAATCCAGCTGCCTTTTTCTTTAAAGATAATTGGTAGCCTGAATATTTTTTAACGGCTTCTGCTATCGATTGTGAAGATTGTTCCCACTGCTCTTTTGCCTCTTTCCTAATTTCATCCATTCGCTGATTGGTTTGCTCTAACCCGCTGTTTTGCTCCAATGTTGCAATCTGCCCAGAAAGAGCACGTATCGTTTGTTCGTTTTCATGCCACTCTTTTAATAAGAGTTGAAAGGAGAGCTCATCTTTTTGCTCTTGCTTTTCCTTCAAAATCTCTTGTAGAGACGCATATTTCTCTCGTTCTTCTCCTAATTTCTTCTCCCAATCTAGGACTTCTCTATGTGCCTTCGCAAATTCTAAATTGTCTTTTTGAAAGCGTAAATCCGCTTGTTTGAGCATTAATTTTTCCAGTTCTTTTTCTAACGTTAGAAGTGTTTCCTCCTCTGTTTGCTTCAAATGCTCTAAAGCCCCTAAGAGCTGTCTGCCAGTCTTTATACTTTCATCCACAATATCTTTATGCTGTACACCGTTTGCGACATGCTCTTCAAATGGAACAATATCTTCTAAAAATTCCTTATGGGCTTGCTCTCTTTTTAAAAGAATTGGAAGGTCCTTCGCAATGCTTGCCTGACTTTTAAAAATTTCAACGAGGTCGTTCTTTTGATGTTCTGTTCGATATAGAACTTGACTGATTGTCGGAATGATTCGTTTTTGAAAAAGAGAATGGTCATCCTCAGCGCCTTCAAAATACTTTCCGACTCCGCCCTCATCCTTATTGATATCTTTCATAATATCCCAGTCTTTACGATTAATTCCGTACGTATCCAAAATCCGATAATGCTTCTTCGTATCCCGGTACACATCATAACCGTTCCATTTAAGATAGTCCTTTAAGTTTTCCGTATCGGCAACCTCATCATTTTCATAGAGAGGAAGATGCTCAAGCGCGGCCTCTTCTCTACTTTCGAATTCTCTCGTATAAAAAGAAATATTCGGCAAGATCTTCGCTTCCTGCTCCAATGTTTTCCCTTCCGGAATGCCTTCTTCATTCATAGAAATCCGTTGTTCAGCTGAAAACATGCCACCGGTTACTAAATGTCTGTGATCACTACCATCTAATTCCCATTGAATAACGACATGAAAGGTATAAGGGATAAATTGCTCTTTATGATTAAAAAAGAACTGTTGGTAATACCGATTGTTTTGCTTTCCCCACGCAGTCCCCGGCTTAAGGATTTGGAAGATGGTTTGAAGAAAAACACCCTTACCTCCCCCATTCATCATGGAAATTAAACCATTTGTGGAGGTCTCTTCATTATGGAAATTAAACGTCGTATCCTTATACTGCTTTTGCATGCCATCATACTTCAGGCCGACAATTCTAATTCGATGGATTTTCGGCATGCTCCCCCTCCTCTATAGTCATCAGTTTTTTAAACATTTCATAACGATCATAATCATGATATAAATATTCAACCCGTTCAAACAGCTCTTGTTTTGGAATCGCCTTAGGAATATCCTCACGATCAAGAACAACAATTAGCCCCTCCGTTTCTAATAAACGCATGGCGCTCGCAATCAAGCCAATTCGAGTCCGTCGATTGCCTTTTTTCATTCCATAATCCTCTGTATCCACTTCCATGTATTTCCAAGTGGTGACAACGTCCTTCATATCAATCTTTTCCTCTTCCCCAAAGGAAGGATTATTTTTCAGAATCGAGTCCCAATTCCTCACTAATTCGTTCACCTGTCGTTCCAATGCATAATAACTGATTCCTTCCCGTTTCGTACGAATTTTAGCCGCCTGGTTTTGGTCAATAGCTGCTAAAAAAGACATGATAACGACGCTCATGAGATGAAAGTGTTTTTTCGTTTCAACTTGCTTATGCTTTTCTTTCATATGGGTAAAATTCGTCGCAAACACGGAGCCTGTTGGCTGGACGACCAAATGGATCCGCTTCGGCGACTCAATGATAAAGGTCCCTGATTCATCGGCCATTAAAAGAACGGTCTGTCTCACTTCAGGATCAAAATACGTTTGAAAGTGTTCGCTCGTTTCATCGATGACCTTTTCTTTTAATAGTGTAAAATAGACGGCTGATGCTTTTTTGATACTATCCGCATTCACTTTGCTTCTCCTCCCTCTAAACAGATCTTAAATGGGGTGATTTTCATTTGCTGCCATTGGAAAGGCTCTGCTTTCGGATCAAATTTCGTATAAATTTTCAAGCCCTCAAACATTTGAAACTGCGGGTATTCCTTCATTAATTTAAAAAGGAGAATTTCCCGCTCATCACTTAATGTTTCTTCTAACCGATGTAGGACTTGGATCTTTAACGGCTTTTTATCAAACATCATCCATAAATCGATCGTTTCGGACTCTTCCATCCACAAATCCTGCACTTCTACTGGCAACGTCTCTAAATTCACCAAGGAGAACTCCCCGTATGTTTGTAAGTATTGAAACACATAGCTCCATGCCTGAATCACAGAATCCCAGTTTGTCACCCGCTTCCGAGTAACTGCCTCTTCTACCTCTTCCTCAATAACAGGATCCTCTTGTGGCTTTTCATCAAATTCTTGTTCCCCCCAAATCCAATCTAATGGCAGAATGAATTCATTCTTAGGTGAAAACAAAGGTGAAAGGACCTGTTCAACCATCTCAAAGCGCTGAACCCCTTCCTTAATGAACCAATTTTCATAAATATGCTCTCGAAACGAAACAAGGCTTGTTTCCCAAAACAAGGAAGGGTTCTCCGCTTTCAGTTTCATCTCATAGGAGATATTTTGAATCACCAGCTTCGCAAATCGGTCATGAAGCTGCCGTGTATGACCAATCTTTTCCTGAAGGAGCATCAATTCCTTCTGAATTTCATCCTCTTCTTCATTTCTTCGTTTCGTTTTCTCAATCATGCTTGTAATTGTGCGGAAATGATTTTTTTCTTCTTCAAATTGGTTTTCAATTTCAGCACGATTGTCAGCCCTTTGCCATTCTTCTTCTATTAATAAGATTTTGGGGTTGTTAATCATTTCTTTTTGAAAAGTAAATTCCTTTGCCATTAAGCGGTTGACTCGTGAAATGAGGTTATCGAGGTTTCGAGTAGCTTTTCTAAAATTACCGTTTTTAATCAACTGCATGCTATAAAGCTGTTCAATCGTAATGGAGAACTCCTCCGCCATTTCCCTGCTCATAAAAATCATTTCCTGGGCAACATCTGTCAGTTTATAGACAATCGAACCGCCCAGCTCTAAATTGGTATATAATTCATCCATCGTCACATAGCGAAACACTTGCGTCTCCCAGGATTGTTTCATTTCATCAAAATACAAGGCTTCAAACGGTTTACTATACTCTTCCTTGCCCTGATAAAGAAGCCCGCTTGTAATCCGTTCAATTTGCTTCTCGTCTCCTAAAAGCTTCATTTGTTTGATCGTATCTTCTACGACGTAACGAATATCTGACTTTCTTCGATGGTCATCATCATTTAGTTCCCTGTAGAAGATCGTGAGAAGCACTTGCATGAGAATGGTTTGCAGATGGGGCTTCAGCTCGCCTACTTCCATTCCTCTCCCAAGCTCGAACAGTGGATTTAATCGTTGCATTCGCTCGGCGAATCCTTCCCATGATTCATTCACATCCAATTCCTCCATGTTTCAATTGTTAAGACCTCTTGGGGAATCCGTTTATTTTCCTGCCATAGTTGCTGTAACAGCTCTTTCTCCTCTTCCGTAAACCATTGAAAGAATGCATCACGGGATTGGAGCACTTCATTTAAGTTTTGGGTTTGACCTAACTTTTGCTCATTGCTTTGTTCCAGACATTGAAGCATTTTTCGATATATTTTTAATGCAGGCTGGATACAGCAATCGGAGTATTTATCGATCAATCGCTTTAGGATTCCATAGCCCGCAGCATCAAGATCCCCTGCATAATAGAATAAATAGTTTTTTTGTGGAAACATTTGAAAGAAAAAGGCAAAACTCTCTTCGATTTTCGTCCCTTCCCCATAAATAATTAACTCAGGTTCATAATCAAGCCCATCCATTTCCAATAATTTAATGGAAGTATGAAAGAATGAGAGATTCTCAACGATCAATACGCGCTGAACATCCTTAATCTCTTTTCCTTGCTTCAACCAAAAGACAAAAGGCTCTCCATAATGCATCATTTTAAGCTCGTCTTGAGTGATACCAATTCGTGCGAGAAAACCCTTTCCCTCTGGAAATTCGTCCCCGTCGATCAGAAACTTTTCATGACCAAACAACTCCAGACTTCTTTCTTCAATAGACACGTTTTCCCGTTCCCCACTAGACTTTAGAAACGCGTAGACCTTCTCGATACGCTCCCATTCCTCTTTTGTTTGCCATTCTGGATGCCTTTCATAATAGGAGAAGTCAAACACATCACTTAATTTCATCATCTCGAGCCGATCCCATTTCACTTCCTGGGCTTTTATATTAACCCAGTAAAATAAAGGAAGGGCCGGCGTTTTTGCATTGTATTGATGATTTTGAATCGGTGTCAGCCTTCCTTCCTCTTCCAACCCTTGAATGGCTTGATAAAATAACGAATACCCATCCATTTCAAAATAATCGTCGGTAAGCTTCCGTAACTGCAATTCTAAGTCATTTATATTCATTTTCCTTTTTTGCTTAGGGTGTTGAATGTCTTCAATAAATCCTCTTACCCTTGTTTCAATGACATCGATTGTACTCACCTGCTTTAACTTTCTTAGAGTGATAGAATATATCTAACGATCAAACATCTCTTAATTATAAACTAGCATATTATTGTTAGATAATAAATTTTTTTATTTCAAAACCACCTGGGATGAACTTCCAGTTTCAGATTTAGTCACTTTCGACAAGTCACAGGGAATTGTTGATTATGATAAAACAAAATAGTGCCAGACAATTGCCTTTTAGATGGCGTCTGGCACTTGCATTATTCAATAGTCCTCACCATGCATCTCACATCACGATCATTGCAATACCATTCTATGCAATAGCCTTTCGGGTCAATCGTAGATAAAGCCGTTAATTCTTCAAATGCCTTTGAAATGTTTTGTGGATCGTTGGCATAATTAAGGACAGTTATGCATTGGTATGTCCCCTTAGCAATCATAAAAGTATCAAGGGGAAAATTTTTAATTTGGTCCTCTTCCAATTGTTCAGCAGCTGCTTTATACACAATCACACCATCTTTCCCTTCAGGACGCGATATACCAAAATATCTTCTGTGTTGTGAAAAAGGAATGATTGAATGTAATGTTTGATGGGCCGTTAAAATCCCTTCTGGAAATGATTTTGCTCTTTCATAATAAACCTTAATATGATCTTTAATGATGATTGTTTCCATCATTCTCCTGCCTTCTTATGATTTTTGGCAAAGGATAGTCCTTTTTCCTTTAATGCTTCATTGAGGATTCTCACCGCTTTCGGTCCAACCCCATGGAGTTTTATAATTTCAGATTCCGTTACTTGCGTAAATTGCTCCAATCGATAAAACCCAGCTTGATGAAGAGCACGATTCGCTGGCTTGCTTATTTTAGGTAATTCGCTTACTGGTGTTTGTTGATTCATCATAACCACGTGTTCGCTCCTTTCATTAGTAGTATAGACTAACCGTCCCAATTTGAAATAGCAAGAACCTTGATTGATATTGATATAGCCAAATCAGGATATATCCATACTGAAGTATTAATTGCACATCGTCTGAATTAGATAATATTATCGAAGCTTATGAAGTGTTCGAAAGCTGCTTTTTTCTCTGATATTATTGACTGTTCCTAATAAATCAGAGACTAGGGGGACAAGATAGCCTTTCAAATGAGAAATAACAAAAAAGCCGGAGAAAATAGTATTCCTCAGCTTACTTACATTCTTTGGTACATTGATGTCTGACACATACATTTATGAGTCCAATATGAACCATCTCAATTTTCTCCTATTGTTCCAAAGGCTTGATAGCAATCTTAATGAACTTCCATCCTTAAAACATTTTCCCTTTTTTGATACGTTACAATTTGTGTAAGAAAATTACGTTGAGGTGATTCTGGTACCTAATGGATTTTACTTCATAAACTATTCAAAAAGCGGAGTTGATTTATATGGTGAGATGGATTGACGTATCTACATCAAAACATCAATTAAAACTTTTTGATGGAAACAGACTTTTGAGAACGTATCCCATCGCTGTTGGAAAAATATTATCACCAACCCCTTCTGGGACATATACCATTATTAATAAACAGCTTCACCCTGGAGGTCCTTTTGGAGTCCTTTGGATGGGCTTATCCAAACCTCATTATGGGATACACGGTACAAATAATCCTGCATCAATCGGAAGAAATGTTTCCCATGGATGTATTCGAATGCATAATAAAGATGTTCTAGAATTATCATCAAGAGTTTCGATTGGTACTAGAGTGGTTATTCATAAGTGACTCTAGTTAATCTTACCTCCTTTATGCAATGCAGGGTTAACAACGGCATAAAGGAGGTATTTTCCTATATTTATGATTTCGATCAAATTTACTACTTTTGATACCTTATATTAAAACCGTATATAAAATAACCACTACATCCCTCTTACCTAACTGAGCAAACTCCCCCTTAACCAAGCGCGCGGACGGTAGGGTCCGACCGGAACTTGAATCAAACTGGTTTTACCTTTCGAATTGATTCTATAAAGCTCATCGCATTGGTTCGCATCAAATCCCAATAGTGGATGCCCTCCCATCCCTAATGCACACGCCACTAAGAGCATACGTTGCACGAGGATACCCGCTTCCATCTGTTGAATGCGATATCCTCTATACCCTAATTTTTCTATAAGATGATCCCGATCTCCAACTACATGCATACAGAGTGGAACTTGATACAAATTTACATTGGGCATGGTTAATCCAGATTGTAAATACTCCCGATGGTCTCCTTTGGTTAGTCTCCGAATGGCATGGGTCCTATTGTCATAAGAATAAGCACCATTTGGAACTCCCTCTATATTATAAAAACTTCCATATAAAGAAAGCCGATTCCCGATCTGCCCCTCTGTATCGTCAAGGTCATTTTGATACGGGAAAGAATAGATCTCTTTCAACAAAGTACTTAATTGTGTTTGGCTTACTTTTCCTAACATAAAATCAATATCAGGTGAATACCGCTTTTGGCAAACATCTGCGAGATCATATGAAGAACGCTCCGTAAATGGCAACAAGACCATTTCCGTATTTAAAAGAGGCTTCTGTTCAGCCTTTTTCATTATTTTTACAAATGACTTTGTTGTTTCAATCATCGATGCTTCATTTAATTTTCTTAGCATCGGGTAATCAAGTACTTTCTTTGAACGATTATAAGAAACATGATTCAACTCTGGAATTTCTCGACACAACTGGGAGGCAGATACCGTTTCTTCTTTTCTTTGAAGATAATCATCTTGAGTAATGGATGGTTTCATACTGATTGGGATCACGGCATAAACACTTTCCTTCTGCTGTGATAACCCAAGTAAATGATTAATCGACCGATCAAGAAATTGATAACATACCTTTGTAGAGTACCCCAGCGTGTTGGCCACTTCTAATGTTTGCCCAATAAGCACACCTGCATCTAACCCTTGAAGCCTGTAGGAAAAGTTATTGTACTTGTAAAAATTTTTCCAAAAAACAGTCGTGACAAACACGGTACAAAAACAGTCGGAAACAGAACGATCATTTGCCAGACTTCTAGATAAATAGGAATCGAAATTACCTTCACGTAACAAAACAAGACGATGATGTGCCACATCATAATGGTAAATCCCGTTCGGAACATCATCGAGCTTAACATATACATATAATTCATTAGGATATAGTGCCCCTCCAGAGGGAACAAATCTCCGTAACGACCCAGTAAATCTCACGTTTTTTTCAACTGATTCATCCATTATGGCAGTTTGAGAGTATTGAGAGAGCCCGTATATATACCATAAAAAATGACCTAGTTCTTCTAAGCTAGGGTTTAGATGAGCTTCTTGCCTTTTGAGCGTTAATGGTACTTCTATGGAAAGGGGGACCGCTCGCAAGTCGCTGTATCGTTTATAAGGAAGTGGTGCATCTTCCCAATCAACCTGCCAATTTGGTGGATAGATGTTATCCGTGTCAAAATGAAGTTGATAGAGAAACGAATCAAAATCCATATCACTTTCCTCCTATTCTTCAGGTTATGGGAACGGATGGGGATATGGATTTAGCTCTTCATATGTTAACGGTTCCTTCGCAAACCCTAACTGCATCGGAACCGTAAGCACCCTTTCCAACCCTTTCACACGAGTAAGATGATGCCCAAATGTCATCGGTAACATGCCCGGAATTAAAACCTTTACACAGAATAATCCATTCCGTTTGGTTATCGGTGAAGACTGGTCAACCACAATGACATCAAGGTTTAAACGGCGGAACCTCTGAAGAATATCTTGAAGATCATCTTTAAAGTCAGTATGAGATGGAGGTTGTTTGAACTCCTGTGCAAACGTACGCAATGGACCATGTTCCTTTAAGATAAAATCCAGTCGTTCCTCTGCTTCTCGTAAACCGTATAACATGCCATGGTCCTCCATATTACGGACTGCAAACGGATTGCGTAGCATCTTTTCATATTCATGCCGGTTGGACTCTAATTTTTCATCATCCCTAAACATCATTCCCGCTAACTCGAAAATCGTACTTTTAACAGCCTTGATCGGATCTGGGTTTGCCCCCGCTGCACAAATAAGGTTGACACCCTTGGATCTTCTGTTTTTTGCCACGGCCCAAACACTTGGAATTCCATGTTCCATTGTCGAATTGTAAAAATAAAGGTCATAGCCGGCCACATCACGAATTCGGTCCACCATCAATTGCAATTCTTTATCGTTAGCAGAAGTAAGATCAAGCCGTGGAAGTGGAAGTTTAGCATACCAGGTTAACAAAAACGAATCTCGTTCAACGACCTCCATAATCGCATGGAAAATGGCTTCCTCTAAACTTCCTCCTAATGCACATCCATTTGAGGTTTCGTAGACAAAGCCCTCCCCACAACTTACACTATAATAGGCAAGCAACTCTGGAACTAAAATCGGACGTTCTTGTAAAAACGAGTATCCCCAGACCCAGTCCATTGGGGCTTCAGGATGAAACTTATTAAACGGAAAATCAGGTTTTTCATATTGATCATTTTCATGAACCCCTACACTTTTAGGATTTAAGGCGATATGTTGTAATTGATTATAACTGTCATGAACAACGGTCCTTTTTCCACGAGGCTTGATCCCGCAATATCGCTCCAAGCCTTCCAAAATCGCAGTCAACTCACTTACTTCATAAGAATTCGTCCGTCCTGCTACCCCTTCATCTCCTCCAAAGAGTGGCATGTTCACCAAAACATCCGCAAACGGCAGTCGCAAATCCTGCATTTTCCCATTCATGAGCCCCGTACGAGAATCGAGGAACCCTTTGGCTAGCTCTGTTTTTAATTCTTCTATTGAAAGACTGCGATAATCCCCATTTAATTTAAGACTAGATTGTAAGTTAATTTGAGCTAATTCTGCTGTATCATTAGGGATTGAGCTGCACATCGGGCATGTTGGGTCAGGTAGGAAAGAGTGACTGGAGGTCGATAGCGTTCTTAAATTGATCATGAACATTTTTTCTTCTAATTTGCTAGATTGACCTTGAAGCACCCTCATGACTTCATTCGTGATCAATGTTGCCATTTGAAAGAGTCCCGAATGGGTAACCCAGGCATCCCGCAGTCCAATATTCTCTTCCGTCATATTTTCCTGAAACCTCCAAATTTCTTGACGATCAGGGCCCGCCATGATTCGCCGCATGTCCGCACAACAGGAACATCCCGTGGCATTTGGTCGTACGAATGGCCCAATGATTCCCTCTCCAAATGAAACGAACCCTCGAAGCCATGGTACACTTAAGGCCCTGATTCTTGTTTCTGCTTTTGGATAATAGGATGGATGCCAGGCATCGTGAAGCACGAGGACGAATTCAATTTCTTCGGGCACCTCATCTAATATACTTTGACGCTTTAGAAAATAGTTTTGTGATGATAATTGATAATCGACCAAATCAGCTAATAAACCCTTTCCATCCAGTAGAATTTGCACTGCCACTAACATCCCTCCTCTCGAACCTGTACTCCAAACACCCCTGCAAGTTCCTCGTTTAAAAAAGGTTCGAACGCAAGATCATAGACGAATAATCGTTTGCCATTTTGGTGTAAGAGCTCAATAGTGGATTGTAATAGCTCCAATCTTGGCATGGAATTACATGAGGGTATATCGAGTTTGATTTGGTTAGTTTCACGAAAGTTCACCGGCTCCCTTTCTTCATCCACTACCATGGGATTTATTTGGTCATTTTGCATCACTAAAAGTGCTTGTTGTAACGCATTTCTTAGTGCCATCGTGATATTTAATCCGGCACGAGTAAACCTTTGACCATTTGATCTTACCTCGATGACAGGGAAACCCAATAGATTCTCCTTTAAATTAATCATCGGTGGACCGTTTAGGGTAGTTAGGGCATCTAGATAGACTCTGCATCGCTGATCTTCGATAGATTCTAGCTGCACATTAAAGTTGCCGGTTTGCCCAGCATCCTTTCGGTTACTTAATTTTTCATCTAAATAAACTTGTATCCCCCTACATATCGCCTCTTCAATGGTTTCTCCTGCACCGATGCCTATTATCCCCTCCGTAAATATAGGGTCTGTAGGCCCCTCCTGATTTCGGATCAAAGATTCAATCCATTCTGACACATACATTTCAATGCCCCTTAGACCGGCATTTCTTTTTGCTTCCTCATGGGTTAAACCAGTACAAATAACTTCCGGAAGCAGTTCTGCTGGTCCCTCGGATACGGGGTTAACAGCTTGAACTAAACACTGTGTAAGGGGAAGTTGTGACAAATTTCGTTCTTCCCATGTATGGAAAATTCCGATCTCTTCAGAGGTTAGTCCACTAAAGTATTCCAAAAGTTTATGAGGTGGGTTGTTTCTTTTTCCATCCTGTTTCATCCTTACATCCACATCTTCAACCAGTCTAGGGGCAATACTTGCAGATGTAACCAATGGATGTGGAATGAATGATAACCATTTCCCTTCCAATGTTTCAACATCAAGAAGGTAAATTTGATTCGTTGATCTTGCAATTCCTGTCATCCTTTTGAAAAGTTCAAATACAGTGACATTTGCGAGAAGGGCTCCAGTTGTAGAAGACACCGTGTTCGATTTATGTTCAGTTACTATGGCAGATTGATGGAGCCTACGCCATGCAGACTCCCAACATCCATCCTCATCAGGATGAACAACTGGACCTGATAACCCTACTTGATCTAAACAAATCGCCGGTATAAATATCTTTCTTTCCTCTTTGCAAACGAAATTGAGCTCCCTTAGTTCGTTTACATTCCCATCCTGCGAGACATAAAGTATGCAATCATAGGCCCCTATAGCTTGTTTCCACAATGTTTTATGATCTTCTTTTTCAATCGGCACCTCCCTTACTGCCACCTCAGCGTCCGTTTTACGGGCATTCTGTATGAACTCATAAATCCGTTGCCGATTAGTCGGTAGGGATTCCGTCACCATGAAATGGAATGTTGGAAGTCCCGATTCAATTAGTGCATGAATCATTGAAACGAGAATTGGACCTGATCCAACGACTAGAGCTTTAGCCTTTCGATATTCTTGAAAATGATAAGCTCCAGAATGGAGAAAGTTTTCAATAAATTCAATTTGAGCTGCGTACTTTTCAAGGGTCGCTTCATTTAATTCATGAGGTTTGTCTTGAGTTACATCTCGTACAAAGCCATTCTGTAACAACGTTTCTCCAATCTCATATACTCTTTTCCGATAGGGGGCGGTTAACCCCATTGTTAATTCTTCCATTGTTTGCTCTCCGTTGAACATGGGCATCAGTTTTTCAATCCACTGATAAATGGTGCCTCCTTTCATGCGGAATGAGTTTTCGTTATTTCTAACATACACCCCACCTTCTGGATCCGGTAAATAAAATGTATCCCTTTTTACTTTCAGACGCATGGACGAGTCAAGTTTTATCATTTCGCCCCTCCTATATTTTTCATCGTCAATTAATCACTATCATTCTATGTCGTTTTATTTGTCCCTTATGTTTAACAAAAAAGAATGCCCCCGCATTCAGTCATGCAGGGACACTTTTTATTATAAAATGACTTATTTTTTAAAGAACGATTAACCCCAACAACGGTGACAGTTATGACATCTAAAACAGTTATGGCATCTAAAGCAGTTGGAGCAGCTGAAGCAATTAAAGAAGCAACTGGAGCATCTAAAACAGTTAAACCCGCCACAACGAAAAAAGCCGCCTCCGCCAAACCCGACACCAACACCACCAAACACGCGCGGATCGTCCTGATAAGATACCTGTGTTAACTCACCCACTTGGTAAGGATCCATTTCTAAATTTTGTAACTCATATTGAAAATTTTGCATTTTTATCCTCCTCTTGATTCACATTTTATTTTTTTCGGACATGAGAGAATGAAAAAATGATGATATCAGGTTTCGAACTGAAATAATCAAATATTCGATATACTCTCAACAACAAAGTATGATTCCTTATAGGTTGTTGTTCCTGATGTCAGAGCCTATAATTAGTTAAAAATCATTTAATATTGTCCATTCCAATTACACTCTTGGACGGGAGTCCTCACTCACTACACCGCCCACTATGGACTCTATCCTTGAAAAAAAAGTAATAGGTTTCTTTCTCGACCATAAAAAACGCCTGTTTATATGAATAATATTTATTAATAGATTTCAAGAATTGCCAGTCTCTTTTTTCACAACTAATTAACAATAACCCGTTCACTCTTCGAACGCTGTATTATTTAATCATTTCAAAATCCACTACCATTTAAAACATGTCGAAGACTTTTTCACTATTTTCGTAGTAAAATAGAGGGAACACAGAAACATCTCGGGAAAGGAAGAGAATAGATGACGTTACAACAATTAAGGTATGTGATTGAGGTGGCGAGGTGTCATTCGATTAGTCAGGCAGCTCAGAATTTGTTTATTAGTCAGCCGAGTCTATCCAATGCACTAAAAGAGTTAGAGAAAGAAATGGGAATTACAATTTTTTCACGTACGAATAAAGGGATCATCATTACTCCGGAAGGATCGGAGTTTTTAGGATATGCAAGACAAGTTGTCGAGCAGGCCGAACTGCTTGAAAATCGCTATACAGGTACCCAAGAACCTCAACACCACTTCTCTGTATCAGCTCAACATTATGCTTTTGCAGTCAGTGCTTTTGTTCGTTTACTCAAAGATTACCATCGCGAAGAATATGAATTTGCTTTACGGGAAACAAAAACGTATGAAATCATTGACGATGTACAAAACTTGCGGAGTGAAATTGGAATTTTATACATTAATGAGTTCAATCAAAAGGTCATTAATAAGTTTTTACGGGAAGGAAATTTGCAGTTTCACAAATTGTTTGTTGCAACCCCATATGTATTTATTAGCTCGACAAACCCGCTTGCGAAAAAGGATTTTGTCACGTTAACTGATTTACTGCCTTATCCTTATCTTTCGTTTGAACAAGGTGAATATAACTCTTTTTATTTTTCAGAAGAAATATTAAGTACGATCTCAAGGCCGAAAAATATCCGTGTCACCGACCGGGCCACATTATTTAATCTTTTAATTGGCCTTAATGGCTATACAATTTCAACTGGAGTTATCAGTAAAGAACTGAATGGGGAAAACATTGTGGCTGTTCCACTACAAATCGATGAGGAAATCACGGTTGGCTATATTACACACAAAAATATCACAAACAGTCCATTAGCAAAAGTGTATATCCAATATTTAAAAGAATCGATTGCCGAAGAACAAGCTCAATTATAGTTTAGAGCTATAGCAAACGATCGATTTTAAGTGTTTCATTATATACATTACAATGATTCTGCACTTTAATGCAGGGAATTTTAACCTATTAAGTGAAGCTTCCATCAGTGGAGTTTTCTCCCCCACTGATGGTTAGTTGATGTCAGCAGTATACTGGTCATGTAAACGTTGCCGTAGACGTATTTAGTCTGTTTTTGGAATTGTATCCCTTCTAAATATTTCGAATGGTGAAGAACTTGGTTAGAAGCCATGGGCCTTGTGTGAAGCCGAGGGTAAGTTGCCAGAATCCGAGACCTCTTAAACCATACTCACGAACGAGTTGCATTTTCTCCCCGATGCTTCGTACATCTTCAAACCAAACGACATGGGATTGACCTCGTTCATCCCGATATTGGAAATAAGGTGCTTAGAATTCGGTTGAATAATGAATGGGAGTTTGAAATCTCATTGCTCCTTCCACTGCACTTTGATTGGAGTGGGCTGTCGCAATTGTTCCAGGTTGGTGAGGTATGGTCCAATTATATCCATAAAGCGGCATTCCTAAAATAACCTTCCCACGAGGGAGCTTCTGAAGCGCATATTCAATGACCCTTCGCACATCTGTGTTTGGAGCTGGCGTTCCTGGTTCCCCTCCAATCAACCGTCGCAAGACTCGGTACAAAAGCATTCGCTGAATGAAGTTAAAAAAATCAATAAATTTACATCCCACCCACCCATTACCTAAACATTAAGCTTTTATTCAATCATTATATGAGGCTATTTTTAACATATGTACTACGATTTCCTGTTTCACCTCTCTTTAAAAACAATAAGCTTACCACTTTTAAATTTATTCTGAAAGTGAGGTCAAATAGTTTAATTCATTTAGAAAAATAGGATCGAAGTCAGTGAGAAGGATTCTAATAGACCTCTTTGAGTGTTGCGTGCTCGAATTAGTTGTTGAAAGACCTTTTATGAACCTTTTTCTTATTTCTATTGGCTCTTTCAAAGAGCATGCGTAAAGTAGTCGTTTGAAACATTTGAAATTTATACACTTCTATAGAGGAATTAAACGATTATTTCAATACATATTCATATTTGATGTGGATATTTTAAAAGAGAAGGGGGTGTTATCATTGGCTAAAAATAAAGCATACCAACCAGAAGGTTATAAGCAATATGCAGGATTGGAAAATGAAAAGGATGTAGATGTAAAAGGAAATCCTACTACTCCACACAGTAGAAATAAAGGGAAAAAATAAGAACTTAAATCAGCGATAGAAGGAAAAAACAAATGGCATTAGTAAGAGGAACATTCTCACTAATGCCTTATTAATAACTTGACGATCCCTATTTAACAAATCTTCTATTTCAGAACACGCCATTTTCATTGGGAGAATCATCTGGTATTTGCTGACCGACATCCCATAATTCGTCGATCATGTCGTTATGAAAGCGGAAAATATGGACAACGGCTCCGCCATGATCATCCTGACTTTGCTTTACATGGGAGTGAACCGCAACAACGTCCCCCTCCCCAATCACTCTTTTTACTTCAAAAACTTTGTGAGGATTCATGACGGCGCTTTCCTCCATTGCAAGCATTAGAGACTGAGCATCTCCGCGGAAATAGGGATTATGATGACGGAAATCAGGAGCAATGTACTTATCGAATGCTTCACGTACTTCACCTGTTGCAACTAATTGTAAAAACGATACAGCTTTCTTTTTTTGTAAATCTATCATTAAAAATCTTCCCTTCTTTAATCGATCGCTGTTGTATATTCGATAACCTTTTTGAACGGCTCTACATATTTCAATAAAGATATTAGCCAAAAAACACTTTTACATTTCCTTCCTTTATAGCTGTTGCTAAACAGTTATTCACGAAAGTCTGGATTTGTTTTAAATCCCACGGAATTAAAGCGCTGTTATTTGAATAGTTGGTAATATAACGATTGTATAAATGACTAAATTTATTCATAGCCATTTCACATTGTTCTAATGAAAAAGTAGAGCTGTCCCCTGTACCACTGACTCCGGTATAATAGTCATTGGCATCAAATAAATCATAAAGGATGGTGGCATTATAATTCCCCATGTTAAAACGTGCATAAGCAATTTCTTTTCCTGACATATTATAACCTAAAATATCGTGACCCATTATTATCCTCCTTCAAGTTTAAATAATGATTTATAGAACTTTTAGACACAAAAATCAAAAACTTTATTGAGTTTGTCGCTCCACTAATATTATTAAGATTGGAAATCATGAAAAAATAAGGGAGTAATGAAGTTTAACGTGAAGAGTCAAAACAGAACGTATTGGAAAAGAGAAAGAAAATGGATTTTCAACGAAGGATTGAAGAAGAGTTGTTTAAACATATTGGTTTTATTAGATTGCAGCCTCCCTCGAGGTGAGTAGGATGAACTGGAGAATAAACTAACATTTTTATTTATGGTAGAAATCATGTAGAGGTGTGTTCTTTTTAACTATAACATAAGAGTTTTCGAAAGAATATTAAAAATAGGTGTAGTCACAAATTTGTAAGTAATGACAAATCTAAACAAAATAAATCAGAGAACTACGTTAAATTTTATTATAATAGAAAAACCATTTCCATTGAAACTTAATATGTTCAACGTGCACAGACAGCAATTGAATTGGTAATCATTGTAGAAATGGAAGATTCGTTTATAATAGAAAAGCCAATCAACCATTTCATTGATTGGCTATCTATCTATCTTACTTCAATACGATTCAATTCCGGTTGAGAAATGGCTCCTTCATAATTTTTAATATACTCAACCAAAGCATCTAGATCTGTTGGACCCGTCACCACATTGGTCCCTTCTTTAAACACGGTGAACCCGTCTCCGCCAGTGGCTAAATAATTATTCACGGTCACACTGTAGAGTTTCTCAAGATTTAACTCATTTCCATTACTATCTGTGATTTCAACAATCCGTTGGCCGATTGGAGCGTCTTGATCCCATATGTAGCTAAAGCCTGAAATTGGCAGCATTCTTGGATAGCTTCCACTCCATTGTTGTTCCAATACATCCTTAATTTGTTGACCAGTCAAGTTCATCGTCACAAGGCTGTTTCCAAAAGGTTGAACCGTATAAGCTTCACCCCAAGTAATATCACCTTGATCCAAGTCTGCGCGAATTCCTCCTGGATTCATGAAAGCAAAATCAGTCCCCATTATGGCACGTTGGGAATCTGCGATCACATTACCAAGTGTAGATTCACCGCTTTCATCTTGAGCTCTCGTTAATGGATTAGAAGCTTGTCCAATCACTTCATTCACTAAAGGAGCAACTTGCTCACTATATGAATCGACCATTTCTTTGATCTCTTGATCTGGTTGAATTCCTTCATGATAGGTAGTTACAATTTCAGCTTCCTTTTTCACAATATCCTTTGTTTTTGGATCGATCAATAAATCGACATCAGAGAAAGCCGTTCCGTTTGCATAAGATTGAACGATTAGCTTATTATCAACAACTGTATTAGCATAGCCGTGATTATGAGCTCCATAAATGACATCAATTTCATCATCCACGTGATTTGCGATTTCTACGACATCTCCAGAGGGATTGGAGCCATCTTGATTAGAAGAAGCTGGGTTGTGAGCCAATACAACAATAGACTGGACACCTTGTTCCTTTAATTCCTGGGCTGTTTGATTAATCGCTTCGACTTCATCAATAAACTCAACACTTTCAATCCCGCTTGGAAGCACAATATTCTTCGTTTCCGTTGTCACAACCCCAATAAAACCGATTGGCATCCCATTTACTTTTTTAATTACATATGGGGGTAAGACCGGGTTACCGGTTTCTTTATCAACCACATTTGCTGCGGTAAAAGGAAAATCAGCGCCTTCGAAAAAACCAGTCTTGTCATGTTCTCCCCCATGTAATAGACGGTTTAATTCGTCTACTCCTTCATCAAATTCATGGTTTCCGAGTCCACCTACATCAACACCTAACTTATTGAAAAACTCAATGGTTGGCTCATCTTGGAGGAGAGAAGAAACAGGTGCACTCGCCCCGACCGCATCCCCGACAGTAACAAGTAATGTATTTTTATTATCCTGTTCATGCTTTTTCAAATAAGCTGCTAAATACTCCGCTCCACCTACTTGTTTTCCCCCAACTGTCCGGTAGACATCCAATTGTCCATGAAAGTCATTAATCGCTAATAACTGAACCGGAATATACCTATTCTCATAGTTTGCATGTTCTGGGGGTGCAGCAGAAACAGTTGTCCCAATAAGGGATAGGGATAAAACACAAGCTGGAATGATTTTCTTCATATGTATCATACTTATAACCTCCTAACCTATTAATTTAACAATATATTAATCGTGTTAATTAAAAAGGTTAGAAAGTTAAAGTTTATGTTAATAAAAATAGGTCATTTTTCTATATGCCAAAGGAATGACAAGGATGCCGGACCCCTTATCTACACAGAACAGATGAGATTGAATACAACCTGCTCAATCTTGTCTATCCTTTTAGTCTTGATCCATTGGTCAGGTATTATGAAACAGTCACTAGCATGGCTGTTAATATAGCGATATATAATGTTGGCCTCGTCGATTTCTTCTTTCCCAATCATCTTAGGACACTGTTCATTTATGGAAAAATAAGTCATAATCTCTGGTCCCATTTGATTAACTACCCTCTTCGGATCGTCTATTTCATAAACTTTCGAAAATAGAACTCGATTTCGTCTAATGAGAAAAAGCTTCACTCCGTTGTCACCAATCGATTCCACCATCACGATATTATTATTTTTCTCGGTAAATTGGATCGCTTTTTCTCTTTTTAATAAAAATTGGACACTTTCCATTCGATCCCTTATTTTAGCTGCCTCTTCAAAATCAAACCGATTGGAAGCCTGAATCATTTTTTCATTCATATCATCAAGAATGCTTTTATCCGTTCCCTGAAGCAAGCCTATGATTTTGTCAATGGTATGATGGTATTCTTCCAGAGCGTTCGTGTCAAAACACATTCCCATGCACAAGCCTAATGAGTAATTTAAACATGGACTGTTCTTGGAAGTTTTATGGTTGCACTCTAGTTTAAACATCTCTTTAAGTCCTTGAATCGCTTTTTCTGTACCCCCTTTACTTGAAAAAGGGCCAAAGTACAGATTGCTATCCCCCTGCTCAATATCATTGACTAACTCGATTCGGTGGCAACTTTTATCCATTTTGATTTTAATATAAGTATAAGACAGAGGATTCTTCATTAATCGATTATAAAGAGGTTGAATCTCTTTAATTAGCTTGCACTCTAGCATAAAGGCTTCAAATTCTGTGTCCGTTTGAATAATTTCGAAATCTTTTAAATGATGAACAAGCTTGATCACTTTATTTGAATGTTGAATGGATTGTTGAAAGTACGAGCTTACTCGGCTTTTTAGATTTTTAGATTTCCCGACATAGATGATATTACCGTGGGAATCTTTCATTAAATACACACCAGGGGTTGAGGGAAGTAGTTTGGCCTTTTCTTTTGGATTCAACAAAGTCGTCCCCTTCATTCTTTGATTTCTACTTTTTTTATTATACCTTACTGTTTTTCTAATGGATTGAGTTTTTTTAGCAAATAGAAAAAATGGAAAACAAGTAATAAGTAGTTTTGATAACGCGGATTAATAGTGAAAACAATAATCTAAACCGTTTTCGCACACTGAGTAATAGAATAATCAACAAGAAAAAGACCAACTATATTTAGCGGGTCTTAATATTTCCCAACAACTTATTCCGGCCATTGGTGTTCGTTGAAGAACTATTTTATCAGGCTTAACGGACAGTATACCCCCACTGATGAGTTTCACTCTATCTTCCCTGTGCCTTCTTTTTATTCTCTGCAACTCTGAATTTCACGATCTTAGTAATTAGTTCATTGGGCAAAGGCTCTGTTAAAGGAAAATGGATTGAACTTTTCGTTCCTTTATACTGTAACAATTCTTCTTTAAAAGCATGGATCCCGCTGGGAGTTGGATAGAACCCTATATGGTTCTTCCAAGCGGCAAAATATACTAAAGCTCCATTTAATGAATACGCTGGCATTTGATAGCTTATCTTTTCTTCAGCTTCGGGTGCGGCCTCTTTTATCATCACTCTTAATTTTTGAAGTACATCTTGAAGTTCGACGGGAAACTGCTCAATGTATTCATCCACTGTTTGAAATTTCACTTTGTTTTTGTCCATCATTTTATCCTTCCAAAATTGAATTAATATTTAGATTGACGTGGCTATTAGTATTATTAGCACCAAACCCACAAGGTGACAATATTTATTACCACTCAGTTATTTTCTATCTTTTTACCATGCTAATTTATATATATTCTAAGTGAAAACATTATTATATAAAAAAATAGCATACCAATTTTGATGCTAATTGATATGCTATTGCATTTTTATTTATAATACTTCTCCATCATATCGGAACTACTTATTGATCACCAAAATTGAACCATTTTTTCATTTTATCTAGAATGCCTGATCGTTCAGCTGATTCATTTCCGTAAGAGAGTCCGAACTTATAAGCAAAGGCATCTCCATTTTTATTACGATAGACATAGGAAGGATCTTCTCTGAATCCTGGAACGTCCCCAGCCTCTTTATCAATGGCCTCTTGACTAGCAGGCAATGTGAACGGCAGTTTTCCTGTAGGGTTAAATTTTCCACGAATCATATCGATTAATGCTTCTGGTTTCGTCCCAAAAGTAGCAACCACAGCAGCTGCGTTTGGTTCAATATTATTTAGTAAAAATGGACTTCTCAAATTGATTGCTGTAATCGTTGGAACCGTTTGTTGGATCCTATTGATCAGGTCTATTTCCGCTATTTCAGTTTCGGGTCCAATTAACAGCTGAGGGAATCTTTTTAATAAACTTTGCTTTGGCCTAACTAATATCAATGCATGAGTTGCTTCTTCCAGATTATCTACTATCGGGATGGCAGCATCATGAATTCGAATTTTTTCTTTTAACTTTTGTGTATTTTCTCCATTCTTTCCTCTAGGAAACACGTCAACAAAAAGCTTAACTTCTGCTAATTTTTCATCAGTTAAAGGCAATAAATCATTGTCATTACGTAATAATACAATGGACTTACGATGAGCTTCATCTGCACGCTCTTGGGAAGTTGGATTATTCACGACCTCAAGTGCTGTTTTTGGGTCTACGTAAGGGTTTTCAAATAAACCTAGTTTCATCATTTCGGTTAGTAAATAAGTAACCGAACGGTCGATTCTTTCTTCTTTTACTAAACCTTGATTCACAGCTTTAATGATCGGATCTGGATTGGCCACTCCCGAGAAAATATTCGTTCCTGCATTTAAAGCTTTTGCAAACCTTTCTTCTACAGGCAAATCTAATGCTCCCCAAGCTTTATCTATTACAGCGCTTGTATCCGAGTTAACATAACCAAGGAAGCCTAATTCTTTTCGCAAATAATCATCGATGAATGGTTTATTTAAAGCAAAACCTACCTCTTCAAATTGTTGTTCAGGGCTAAAATGTGGCAAGCCTTGTTCCGCACTTTGATTGCTAGGATACGCATAATAAGGCATAATCGATGTGGCATCAGCATCAATCGCTGCGCGAAATGGCGGGATATGGTATTTCACTAAACTGCCTTCTGTCGGATAAAGATTATATTGACCTTCTTCAAAATGAGGATCCTGCCCTTTCTTTCGTGCTCCTCCTCCTGGGAAATGTCTGACCGTCATCGTAACACTGTTTTCATTTAAAATATCACCTTGGAAGCCTTTGACAATTCTCCAAATAATGTCTGAAATGATTTGTGGGTCTTCCCCAAATGTTTCATCAATTCTAGGCCACAGTGGATCTGTTGAGACATCTGCAGAATAGCCATAAAGTTTACGAATCCCCACCGCACGATACTCTTTTGATGCGATTTGTGCAAAATTTGAAATGAGCTCTAAATCTCTCGTAGCCGTTAGACCCAATGGATCTGGCCAATATGAAAATTGCCCCGGCGCCTCTGGATCAGTGCCTGCTGGTATAGTCATAGATGCTGGATGGTTACGTGGATTCGAAATAATAACAACCGGAATACCTAATCGCGTATCTTCTGCCACTTCTTGAAGTTGGTTATTGTAGCTGGCAATCACATCCGCACTTAGCATTTCACGAAAGATAAAATAGCGAGTGTTCTGATCGATCATCTTATTCGGAAGAACTAATTTGCCTTCTTTAAACTGTGGAAATTCAGGAATCACCAGCAAGCCTGCCTTTTCCTTAAGTGTCATTTGTAAAACTAGATCCTTTACACGTTCTTCATCTGATAACTGCCAATTTTCATAAGCATCGAGCTTTCCATTGCCATTTAAATCTTTGAATTCCTTTCCATCTACTGTTATTTTTTCTTTGACTCGAAATTCTAATGGTGGAACAGGGTTGGCCCCCGTTTGCGCGTTAGCTGGGGGAACAAACAGTGAGAAGGTTAGAAGTACAGCTAAAACAGAAACTATCCTCCTCTTTCGTCTAAAAGTCATCATTTCCTTCCTTTCCATTTTTAATAAAATTTTTCTTTTACTACTTTACTATCTCTTTATCAAGAAAAATTTATCCAAAAAAGGAAAGAGATTTTTGGAAATCAGGCTCATAACAAAATTTTTATAGAAAGACCTATAGGCCTATGATTTTGTGAATTGTGAAGTATTTCACTGCTAAAAAAACTATATCTAATATAATAATAGTAAAATGATATTATTAGGGGGTTACAAAAAATGGATAATAAAAAATCCGATCGTCTAAAACCATTGCTTCAAGAATCCTTACAGCCAATTATTGAACGCCTCAATCGCATAGAAGAGGAAATAAAAGAATTAAAAAAATAAAAATAATAGAAATTTCGATTCCCAAAAGTGCTAGGCTTCATCCAAATGGATGAGGTCTAGCACTTTTTTCAAAGTAGTCAAAGATACAACAATGATGCCTACTAGGAACAAGGTAATTGGTCGTAGTAAATTTTCTTCTAATTAATCATTTATAATTCTCTCTTTCACTAAATGTAGGTCGATCCATCAAAAGCAAGAAAATCCTTCCCTTCTTGAATCTCATCTAGTTCCCTTACCCTAACGGAAATAGTCTATATTTTTTATATTCTAAACATGTATATTATCCCAAATAAGTTAAAGGATAAGAATATTCTTATGTTATTAAATGGAGTGGGTATCATTTGGACAAAGGATTGAATACGGATGAATTAGGAGAATTGTGTTTACTTGCCGGAAAAATTATGTTAGAAAGCGGAGCAGAGACATACCGAGTTCAAGATACCATGAAAAGAATTGCAGGTTCTTTTGGGATTAACTCCCCGAACAGTTATGTCACACCGACTGGAATAATATTTTCATTATGTGGAACGGAACAAACTAAATTAGCAGAAATAACAAAACGGTCTACGGATTTATACAAGGTTATTATCGTAAATAGTATTTCCAGGAAAATTAGTAATGGAGAAATCTCAGCAGAGGAGGCCTACTTCACTCTAAGAAAAATTGAGAAAAGAAATCTAAAGTACCCCCAATATGTAAAGATTATTGCGGCTTCCATTGTGAGCGGCTTCTCCCTCGCCATGTTTAATGGGGAATGGAATGACTTTATTCCCGCATTCCTCTCCGGTGGTGCAGGTTTTTTATGTGTGAGTTATATTGATCGTTTAGTAGATATTAAATTTTTTACCGAATTTTTAGCGGCTCTAGTCGTGGCGTTAATGTCCTGTATTTTCAATTATATTGGTTCTGGAGATGACCTTTCTAATATCATTGTCGCAAGTATTATGCCGCTAGTACCTGGTCTTCTGATTACGAACGCCGTAAGGGATTTAATGGCCGGGCATCTTGTTTCTGGATTAGCCAAAGGTGCAGAGGCAGCCTTGACCGCATTTGCCATTGGAGCTGGCGTAGCAATAATTATTTTACTTTTTAAATAGATCGAGGAATACATGGATATGATTATACATCTATTGACTACTTTCTTTGTTTCAGGGGCCTTTGCCGTAATATTTAATGTACCGGAAAAGAAAATCCTGCCATGTTGCATTGTTGGTATGGTAGGCAGACTTTTACACAGTTCGTTGATGAACCATGGTTATGATACTGTGCAAGCTACCTTAATCGCCTCAATTTCCATTGGCGTAATTAGCCAGATATTCTCGAAGATCTTTAAGACTCCTGTCATAGTTTTTAGCATTCCAGGTATCATTCCACTAGTACCTGGTGGCTTAGCCTTTGATGCAACAATCAATTTTGTTGAAAATCATTACAACGTTGGAATTCAGTTTGCCGTAAAAGCCATCATGACCGCAGGTTCCATTGCTGTTGGACTCGTTTTAGCGGAAGCGATCATGCAAATTTTACAATTTAGAAAGAATGCTCACTCACGTGGTCTTCAAGATTAAACTACCAAGCAGAACAACAGATTAGATGCTAGACGCCACCATGGTGCCTGGCATTTTTATATTCTATTTTTAAAGTGATAAATCTCACAACGAAAGGGGTTGATAATGTTTATCATTAAGTTAAATCCTAGATAAAAAGAGGCGATCTATATGGAAAACCAAAAATTTATTGAATTAGATGTTAGGGAAATTTTAGCACAGAAAGTCGATCCTTTTGATAAAATCATGGCTGCTGTTAAAGAGCTACAAGATGGGCAGCGACTTGTCCTTCATGCCCTCTTCAATCCCGCACCATTACACAAAGTCATGGAACGTAAGGGTTATACGAATACAGTAGAACAAATTGACAGCAAGCATTGGAAAGTAACTTACTCACCAAAGGAGGCTTAACCGATGAAAATTTTAGATAATCGAGGTCTAGAACCTCCACATCCGATGATGCGCACACTCAAAAGCCTAGAAAGCATGGAAAAGGGAGAACAATTAGCCATCATTAATGACCGTCGTCCGATGTTTTTATATGAAGAACTGGACGAAATGGGGTATTCCCATGAAACGGAAGCTCAAGAGGATGGCAGCTTCAAAATTACAATTACAAAGACAGGTGATTAATCATGCCTGGTTCAAATATGAAAAGTGATACAAACGTTAAACTGCCTTTAAGCTTTATCGTATTTGCCCTAATTGCCTTCGCGGCCTCGCAAATCATTCTATTTTTCAACAGCAGTGAATTACTAGAAGGAATGTTCCGCATTCCGAAGGTTTGGATGTCTGCTCACTTCTTATTATTAGGGTTTGCAGTCATGACGGCAATGGGCGCAATGTATCAATTAATTCCAGTTACCTTTTTAACCTCCATTTGGAACCAAAGACTTGGTTTTGTTCAGTTTTTTATTACAGCAATTGGATTGACTTCGTTTGCAATCTTGTTAGGATATCGCACGAATATCGCTGTTTATGGCGGTGCCCTAGTCGTTATTGGCATCTTGATCTTTATTTTTCAAATGGCCAAGACGATAGCGAAGTTAGAAAAAGCAAGCACAATGGCTGCATTTGTGATTTCTGCATTGGCTTGTTTACTTCTTACCATTACAGCCGGCTTCTTGCTCGCATGGAATTTGGCCTTTGGTGAATTATTTGATCATGTATCAATATTACTGTCTCATATGACACTCGGGCTTGCCGGTTGGTTTACCTTATTAATCATGGGCCTTTCTTATAAAATGGTTCCCATGTTCAGTCTGTCACATGGGTTTACCAACAAATGGGCCGATCCGGCTTTTTACACCTATTTAACAGGGTTGGCGGTTACGATTATTTCTTATTGGGTTACTATCCCAAGCCTTCGTGCGGTCGGTCTTCTCCTATTATTTTTAGGATACGGTTTCTTTGCCCTTGACATGAAGGAAGTTTTATCGAAACTGGTGAAGAAAAAATTAGACAAACCGTTTTCATTTTCAATCACAGCGATTTGGAATGGCTTAATCATGCACTTTGTTGCTTTGCTTGCTGGAATATCCAATTTGAATTCGGAAAATGTCTGGGGATGGATTATCTATCTTTATATGATGACATGGATTATTTTCAGCATGTTGGGCTATTTATATAAAATTGTTCCATTTCTCTATTGGACACATAAATACTCTGAAAAAGTTGGAAAAGAAAAGGTACCCACGTTAAAAGAAATGATGAATGAAAAATTAGGCGCTGTTCTTTATCGTCCTTTTCACGATCAGCATTTTTGGGATGATCGTCAGTGTAGCCTTCGCAAGTGGCATTGCTTTATATATTTTCTTAGGGGTCCAAGCGCTCGCATCCATTATCTTTGCAATTTCAATTATTCGCGTGTTATTAAAATAAAAAGGAAGTGACTTTTGATCATGACATTAAAAGAACAAGTTTCAGGAGCTTTATATGAAGTATACGATCCTGAACTAGGGATTAATATTATGGACTTGGGTCTTGTATACGACATTGATATCGATGAGGATAAAAATGTAGTTGTCACAATGACACTGACAACACCTGGCTGCCCGATGCACGACAGTATTAGCACGGGGGTGGAAAACCGCGTTCGATTTATTGATGAAGTTGAAAATGTTGAAGTCAAAATCGTATGGGAACCTCAATGGGATCCTAGTAAAATGAGTGACCATGCAAAAGAATTGTTGTGGTAAAAATATGGAGTTACAATGCTAAAAACGTCAAATTCCTCTTCGAACCGAGAGATTTGACGTTTTTTTATTTTCCTATATATACATACCGATTCTTAGCCAAACAAAGCTACCCCAATAAACCAAAGCACAGGGATAAGTAACGCTGGTAACATATTTAAGGATTTCGTATCTTTAATTCCTAAAATTGATAATCCTGAACTTAAAATTAAAATTCCACCAACAATCGATACTTCCGTCATTAACGCATTCGTTAGAAATGGTTCTACGTATTGAGCGCACAAATATATCGACGTCTGCCAAACAAATAACACAACAGCTGCAAAGGCAATTCCAAAACCATAAGTTGCTGCTAATGCCATTGATGTCACCAAGTCTAATGTGGCATTTGTAAACAAATATGTATGATTATTATTGAGTGCACTTTCTACCGGACCTAAGATCGATAAAGTCCCAATACAAAACAGTAAAATCCCGGTTGATAATCCTTTACTTAAATCAGATTGTGAAAATAGACTTACTAGTTTTTGAAATTGGGCATCGATATCA
The DNA here is from genome assembly GCF_036670015.1 of Niallia sp. XMNu-256. Lineage (NCBI taxonomy): Bacteria > Bacillati > Bacillota > Bacilli > Caryophanales > Bacillaceae > Niallia > Niallia sp. XMNu-256. Next base: position 1,285,973 of record NZ_CP137636.1, on the reverse strand, counting down.
ACAATGGTTCCCACTAAGCCACCAATCGCCAAACTTACAATAAAAAGTACTGGATATACACTGTTTGGCATGTTTTGCACAACCGCGTTAACTCCGAGCGCAACAGCCGCAAACCCCATCGCTGTAAATAAAGCAGATTGATACTCTTCTTTAATCCCTTTCTTTAAAAAGGCACCCACTGCACTTCCAATTATAATCGCTAATGTATTTACTATTGTGCCAATCATGTTGTCACCTCACTTCCTCTTCCAAACACTTTAAACCTTCAAGTAACTTGAAGGTCAAGAATTTTTTACAGGAATTTGGATTTCGGTGACAAATTCATTCGCATTAGTGGATAAACCATAATCAATGTACGTTACTTCAACTGAGTCACCTATGATTCCATAATGCTTTTGCTTGATATATTGAATAAGCTGTTCATAATACGTACTGGCATCCACATGTGTCCCCTGAAAGCGCAAGGTAACATAAAGCCCCTCTGGGATTTCTTCTTTTACAGATTCTTCGGCCACCTCATTTTCTACTAATAAAAAGATGGCATCATAAGAGTCGAATTGGTATTGCTCCATTTTTTGCTGTGAAATCGACATGCCAATTTTTCCTAAAAACACTGCTGATTGTAATTTCGAACTATTTTCTAGCATCCGAATAAACAGTTCTAAATCTGCGCCACTTGGAATGGTTTCTCGTAATACAACGATTTCTCGAGATGAGAAGAATTTCTCTTGAATGACACCGATATGCTGTGGCGTAAGTGCATCCTCAATTTGAAGGATCCGATTATTGATTTTCTGTTCAATTTCTTCTAATTCTCTAATTTTATGACGTGTAATTTCCCGTTGAGCTTGTAGTTGTTCTAATAAATAAACGGGATCACGATTGTCAACAAAGGTTTGAATTTCCTGTAGTGAAAGGCCAAGTGTCTGTAAATATTTAATCGTATTGAGCTGTTCAAAGTGTGCAGTTGAAAAGTATCGGTAGCCTGTCTCGGGATCTACATAAGTCGGTTTCAGTAAACCAATGTCGCAATAATAACGAATCGCACTGCTTTTTATACGAAACAGTCTCGATACTTCCCCAATGGTAAAAACGTCTTTCATGTTGGTTCCCTTTCTAATTACTCTCGTTCTGTCAAAGAATTTTTAACACTGAAATATCGATTGATGAATCCCTCCTAGCTTTACTTTTCCAAATAATCCCAAATTAGTTTAACACAGGTTTATTCATATTTTTACTCGTATGTTATTAACATGTATCCCTTTGATAAATAAGAGTTACTCTTTTATTTCTTATCAATGCGTGAATGTCTTTTATCGGCCGCTATAGCAATAAATATAAAAGCAATCCCCCAAATCATACCTCCTACAGCCATCGTAATCCAATTATCAATCGAGAACACCAGTGATAACAAGAATAACAATAAACCACTACCTAATATTAAAGATAAACCTATTATAAATGCCACCTTTTCAGGTAATGCTTTCATTTTAACTAACATTTTTCTCCTCCTTATATAAAGTGAAACTTCCATTAGTAATGAACCTTACTGTCCGTTAAGCCTGATAAATATCCTTTTATATTATCCTATCACAAGGTAAAGGAGCTTTTGTGAGAATTATATGTTAAAATTAATTTGCAGATAGTTAAATAATATTTTTATAACAACCAAGCATTAACGCTTAAAAAAAGTATTAAAGATTAGGAGGAGTTTATTTGGGAAAAGAACATATTAAGGGATTAAGCATTTTTTCTGCCATATTAACAATCGCAGGACTCGTATTCATGTTCTCAAGTGTTTCCTTTGGTACTTTACTAGGGGATTCTTGGTTACTGAATCTAGAAGGCGGTATGGCTGATACAAGTAAATACAACATGATTGTTAAAACTTTTATTAACAACTTCGTCATTATAGGTAGTATATTGTTTGGTACTGGTATACTGACAGGTGTGTTTACTTACTTTACCATCCATACTATTCACTAAAAGGGAGAACACAGATCTGGGCTAATCTATTCTTCAATAATAGGTAATAGAGTATATACTTAAAAACGCCCAGTTCAAAACCGAGCGTTTTTTTATTTTTTATATAACAACCAAAGTTGCAGTCATTTGTTGATGACCATGGCCACAGTATACATTGCAATGAATGTTATATTTACCAGGCTTGTCGGGAATAAATGTTGCTTTCCCCTGTCCCTGAATGTTTACATCAAATTCATCAATTGATAATTCATGGTATCCTTCTGTACTTGAGAAAGAAATCGTTACTTCCTCTCCTGCTTTCACAACATATTCCTTTTCATTGTAATCAAAATTTGTTCCTTTTACCTTCAAGCGATTGCTTGTCTCGGCTTCCGTTTGAACCGGTTTTTCTGAAATTTCACCTGAATAGGCGATGATTTTTCCGCTTGCCCCTTTTTGTGCATGTTTCAGTTGGTGTGTAATGAATTTATATTCGCCCTCTTCTTTTAACGTAAATTCAACGACCGCTCCACCGCTTGCTGGAAGCTGAACTGTCTGCATTCCTTGTAAATGATTCGCTGGGTTTCCATCAATATAAACATCATCAAATATCGATCCGATTACATGAAAACTTGATAACTCATTAGGTCCGACATTGGCTAAATAGAAACGAATTTTCTCCCCCGTTTTTACTTGGAATGGCTCATTCACTATGGCTCCCACTGTTCCATTCGTATTGTTTTGTTCCTCATGTAAAGCTTTTGTTGAAAATACAACCGCTGTGGGCTCTTCATTTGTCATATTGTCAATATCATTGTACTGATACCATTTGTTTTGAATGACTACAAACTCGCGGTCAACTTCATCATCCGTCGGATAACCATCATTAGGCTTTACAATGATGACCCCGTGCATTCCGTTTGCAACATGCAAAAGAACTGGAGCCGTTCCGCAATGGTACATAAACACACCAGGACTTGAAGCTTGGTAGACAAAGGTTCCAGTTTCATTTGGTTTCACATCAGAAAACTTCTTGTCTGGCGCTGCATGTACGGCATGAAAATCCATGCTGTGATCCATAGCCGGATCCATATTTTCAAGCGTAAAATGAATGGTATCCCCTTCATTTACGACAATCACCGGTCCTGGTGCCTCGCCATTAAAGGTCCAAGCTTTGTAAGGAACCCCATCGTTAATCTCAATATCTGTAATTTGTGCATTCATTTTGACATAAACGTCACTTCCAGTCCGCTTCATCTCCAGAGGTACAGGCTTCTGATTTAATTCTTGATGTTCGGGAATGATTCCTGATTGGGCCACAACCGTTGCTCGTTTCTCATCGATTCCCAAAACTATTAAAACAATTATAATCACGACCCAAAATAATATAAAAATGGGCAATTTAAATCTTTGAAACATCCTTATCACCCCATCGTTCATAAAATCATGAGGACAAACGTCTACTCCTCTATTATTAGTATAAGATTTTTTAACGCATCTAATTGTGATGAATATCACTCTTGAAGTTGGCTGAAAGAGAGTTTTAGTGCATACGAGGATTATTAAATTATACGACTCTTCTCACAAGGAAATTATATTGCCATACAAGTTGGGATGGTACATAGCATCTTTTACAAAAAACAGGGATGAATCCATTCCCCCAGTAATACAATGATTGATGGATAGAAAGATATATAGCTAATTTCCTATTTGTAAACTTTTACACTTTGAAACAGTCTTTTATCGAATACCATCATTTCTAGAAAACCCAACATTAGTATTGCAACATCCTATTTTACTAAAAGTCAATATTCCCTGCTAAAAAAATGGTTATGAAAGTGAGGTTTATTATGTCTGTTCTAGAAGTCAAACATTTGCAAAAGTCTTTCGGTACCATTCGTGCTGTTCAGGACATTAGTTTTTCGGTTGATGGTGGTGAGGTATTTACCATCATTGGACCGAATGGTGCAGGAAAAACAACCACCCTTGAAATGATTGAAGGATTGGTTACACCTGATCAGGGCGAGATCAACTATGGGGAATTGAACTGGATTCGTAACGGAGCGACAATAAAAAAGATGATTGGAGTACAGCCACAATCAAGCGCAATGTTTGACTTATTAACACCTAAAGAAAATTTAAATCTGTTTGCTACGTTTTATAACCAGTCAAGACCAACAGAAGAAATACTGGAATTAATCAATCTAAACGACCATCGGAATAACCATGTGAAGAAACTTTCTGGCGGTCAGCGGCAACGGCTTGCGATTGGCCTAGCAATGATCAGTGATCCTGACATTCTCTTTCTAGATGAACCTACAACAGGATTGGATCCTCAAGCACGACGAAATATCTGGGACATTATTTTAGAATTAAAGCATCTCGGGAAAACCATCATTTTAACCACCCATTATATGGAAGAAGCTGAGATATTAAGCGACCGCGTTTGTATCATTGACCAGGGTCTCATCGTAGCCATTGATTCGCCAACCGCTCTTATTGAGGGGTTAACGAAAGAAAGAGAAATTCGGTTATCTTTTATTGAAAGTCAAAAAGCAGCTATCGAGGGAGAATTATTTTTACAAGAACTCGCTTCTGTTACAAGAACAGAGCGAAATGATACTTTATTAAAGATTTGGACCCTACACCCTGAGGATACCCTTTATGATTTGTTCAAATTTACGAAAGAAAACGAATATGAAGTCGAACAGATTTCCATCCGTGAGAAAAGCTTAGAAGATGTCTTTATCTCCTTAACCGGAAAGGAATGGAGGGACTAAGGTGAAACAGTTTAAACAAATGTTTCTCACTCAATTAAAACTAACCCTTCGTGAAAAACAAGCCTGGTTTTGGGGAATCTTCTTTCCTGTTATTTTAATGTCGATATTCATGGTTATTTTCACGGGAGAATCAAACGAGGAATTTGAAACAAGCGTTGCAATTGTCAAACAAAATCCGAGCGAAACCTCTGATAACCTATTAGCCCAACTCGAACAAATACCTGGAATCGAGATTAGATCAGAACAACCCGTTGATGAAGAGATTGCTACCCAATGGGTAGAAGAACAAGAAGTCGATGCTGCGATTGTATTGCCTGATTTGGAGAATGCAAGATCAATCGAACTGATCGTTAATAAAGAAAATGAACAAAGTATGACTACACAAATTATCGCCGGAATCTTAGATCAATTTGTGCAACAAGCCAATTTACAGGAAGCTGGAGCTACCCCCATCTACGAGCTCCAATTTACTTCGATTACAGCTGGAAATGCTGCACTGGACTACACCGATTTTCTCCTAACGGGAATGATTGCCTTATCGATTGCGCAAGGTGGTATGTTTGGAATGGTAGACCTTGTGGAAATGCGGAGAAAAGGGTTAATTAAAAGGCTACGCATGACACCTGCCAATATGGGGATCTTTGGATTAAGCGATATGATTATGCGGCTGCTATTTAGCATTATTCAGCTTATTCTCTTGTCCCTAATCGGTGTATTTGTTTTTGGGGCGAGCCTCTATCTCAATTTCCTAAGTTTAATGGTTGTCTTTCTCGTAGGTGCACTCTCCTTTAATGCCTTAGGATATTTTATTTCTTCTTTGAGCAAGACAACAGAGGCATATATGGGAGTAGCTAATATTACAAGCTTTATTATGATGTTTCTAAGCGGTGTATTTTTTCCGATTGATTCCATGCCAGACTGGCTTCAACCCGTATCCAATATTCTTCCACTTACTTATTTTGCCGAAGGTTTACGGAACAGCATGGTCTATGATACAAGCATTTTCACTAGTTCCATTTGGTTCGGAATAGGCAATATGATCATTTGGGGTGCTATTACCTTCATTCTTGGCTCCTTGTTCTATAAAAGAAAATCGATTGTGTCAACAAGGTAAAACATGGAGTCCTTTTGTTTCTCTATACTTTTTACTAGGTGCTAGGTAAAATCCAACTTGGATCATGCCTAGCACCTTATTTAATAAAACGAAAAACACTACTCCACATCGATCCGACCAAATATTTTTACTAACATTGTAAATAATATAATTGTTCATTATTAAAAAGAAGGCATCATCTTTTTAGTAGCCCTGTTTTCAATTCCCTATCTACATTACAAAATTTATTAAAAAGGAGCTATGAAATGTCAAAATTAGAACCAGTAGATTATGAAACAGGAACGATGATTCGTGATTATGACATCATTGACATTAACCCCACCCCACTCGGTTATGAGGTAATGCTTGACGTTAACCTTGACAGCGGTTATTCCCTCTCCCGTACTAAGTTGGAAATAACTCATGAAGATTTAGCTGGTTATGAAACGAATAATGTAGAAGAAGCCATTAAATGTGCGCTTGGATTCTTCGAACAACAGTCACTGGATTGAAAAGAAAAAGGTAAATAGCGGGACGATTCCCCGTTTCCCTGTTGTATTTCTAGGGAAGCCGGGAATCGTCCCTTTTTAAAAACAAGTGAAAGAACATCCTCCTTTTTCCTTACTCCTTCTAATGTCAGCTGACATATTTTTGCTCAAACAAAAAAAACCCTCCCTATCTTTCATTTACTTGAACTTCTCCATCACTTTTCCAACTTTCTAATAGAATTTAGTATAGAAAATACTAATTTTGATGAAAAAGACATTAAAATTCGAAATACTTTGTGTCTATTATGTGAGCGGAAAATTCAATATTATTAAGTTACTGAAAGCGCTTCAAATTCATAATTTATAAAATATAACAATTAAGATACCGAATATTTAAATAATAGGGAGATATTTTGACGATTGAACCCCATATGACGACTTCATTATATGAAGATGCCATCGATGCTTATGGACAAAATCTCTTTGGCTACTCGACAAAAGTTGTAAAAGGTTAATATTTTAGTGATGTTTCAGATTGCTAGTTGATCTGAAACACCCTTTAAAATATATAAAAATTAATTTTAATAAAAGAATTTGGAGGAGAAAAAATGGATGATCGTCAATTTCGAAATGCAATGGGGAAATTTGCTACAGGAGTAACCGTAATCGCAACAGAAGTAGAGGATGGAGTACATGGTATGACGGCTAATGCGTTCATGTCCGTATCACTTGATCCTAAACTGGTTGTCATTTCGATAGGTGAAAAGGCTAGAATGCTAAATTTAATAAAAGAAAGCAATACCTTTTCAGTTAATATTCTAGCAGCCGATCAACAAGAAGTTTCAATGATTTTTGCCGGACAACTAAAAGACCGGGAAGTTGAGTTTGATCGACTAGATGGCAAACCAGTTGTACCTGGAGCTGTTGCACAAATTGCTTGTGAAGTATCAGCCGTACATGTTGAAGGCGATCATACATTGTTTATTGGCAAAGTAACAGATATTCACTTAGAGGATGCAGAACCGCTTATTTTTTACAGTGGACGTTATCGCTCCTTAGTAGAAGAACAATCAGCTGTTACTCAATAAAATGAATCTTCCAACAGTGGGGGTTCTTTCACCCCCACTGTTGGAAAGCCCGAGGCCACAAGACTGGTCACGCAAACGTTGCCGTAGGCGTATTATTATACTCAGTGTTCAACTTTCGGAGCTATACGGGCATATCCCCCTATCTTCTTTTGTTGGGAGTCTTATTACCCGTTAAGCCTGATAAAACCTGAAAGGAGACTGTATGGAAACGATTTATTTAAACCTGGACAAGTTGGCGTATTGGCAGGAAAAGGCAAAGCCGAATGTGATGGCTTTAGGTTTTTTTGATGGCGTTCATAAAGGTCATTGCGAAGTGATCAACACAGCAGCAAAAATTGCTAGGGATAAAAGTCTTTCACTAGCAGTGATGAGTTTCTTTCCTCATCCCAAAACCGTGATATCCAATGGAAAGGTTCACTATTTGATGCCCCTTTCTGAAAAAAAGGAAAAGCTACGCGAGCTTGGTGTCGACATTTTCTATATCGTCGAATTTAATAAAGAGTTTGCCTCACTTCCACCTGAACAATTTGTGGCCCAATACTTACTCAATCTAGGTGTAATCCATGCAGTCGCAGGTTTTGATTACACATACGGCTTTCGGGGTGCAGGAAATATGGATCGTTTAAAAGCTGATTCTGGTGGCCTTATTGATATCACGAAAGTCGAAAAGCTAGAAATCCATGGAGAAAAAGTCAGTTCCACTTGCATTCGAGAAAGGCTGTTAAAAGGGAGAGTGGATGAAATTCCAACCCTGTTAGGACACCCGTATGAAGTGGAATGTATATGGGACGAAAACACACTAAAGCCTACCCCCTACTATACACTCCCTGCTCCTGGCTATTATGAGGTCACCTTAAAAAATCAGATCGGTTCGATTAGAACCGAAGTTATCGTCTTGGAAACGGGTGAAGGAAAGGCATTAAAATGTTTGACAGAAATTCCAAAATTCATGGTTGGCAGCCTATCAATAGTTTGGCATCGCGCCATCAAGGAAAAACGTATTTTTGGCTGGTCCCAACTTTTGTCAGACATATCAAATAGAAAATACATGCTAAATTTTGTTTCTAAAAAGTAACAGGTACCGGGCATCCTTCCAACCTGGAAATTGCCCGGGTACCTGTTTTTATTATTAGAAGTTTCACTTTATTGTTCTCCCTCCCAAAATAAATCATCTAATGTTCGAGAAAGAGCCTTACAAATAGATACGCATAGATTTAAAGAAGGGTTATATTTTCCAGCCTCGATTAAACCGATCGTGTTCCTAGAAACCCCGACAATCTTAGCCAACTCTTCCTGTGATAAGTCCTTCTCTACTCTTGCAAGTTTTAATCTTATATTTTTCAAGGAATTCACCTACATTTATTCTCTGTTGTTCTTCAAACCAATTTTTCTCGCTAAAAAGTATACCCCACCAAAAAGGAGAAACAAGATAGGTAAATAAATTAGGATCGAAACAAGCAAGACCAATATAAAATACCATACCCCTTGTGAAGTACTATCTGCATAGTTAACAGCGCTATTTATTCCCATAAGTATAGCAATTAATAAAGAAGCACCAATACTACCGAATATGGTTTTTTTGCTCATCGGCATTTTACTGTTCCGATCATGCAACTCCACTTCATCCCAGTGTACCCCTAGGAAAATTGAACGGGCTAAATAATAAATCCCACTTACTAACAGAATGACTAATTCCGTTATCACCCCTACTATTTCTACATCGAATATGAAGTTTTTAAAAAATAAACTGACTAAACTAATTACTAAAACAATTCGGAGTGTTTCCTTATAAATCTTATTGCGAACATTTTCTACACGTTCATCGAACCCTTTTTTAAAAAAACTCATGTATAATCCACCTCCTGTTTTACTTTATTATATGATATATTATTCATTTTACAATATATATATTGCATTTTACTAAATATATATTTCATTAACAAAGTTATATCATCTGTTGTTATCGGAATCAAGACAATGTCTGTCGTTCATCTCTTTATTGATGATTATGCTTATCATTTAATGTGTATCCGTTGTGAAAGAGGGGCAAAGCACCATTTTTATGGAATATTTTACCTTTTTCTGTTATATTATTTAAGAAATTTGAATGATTTAAAAAGGGGTGTATTCGTGACCAAAACACTAGATCTATTACAATCCAATATTATTAAAGAAGCAAAAAAAGGATATCCTATTCTACTTTCTGGATGTATTGTCTTTTTAATCTTCGCCTTTTTACCTACCTTATTCTCAATGGATACTGTTTATTTAATTTGGATTTTTGGATTGAGTGTTATTTTTCCTCTCGGTTTGTTATTAAGCAAACTACTCAAAGTAAATATTCTAACTACTGGAAACCCTTTAGGAACTTTAGGTGGAATTATCGCAGCTCCACAAGCTTTTTATATTCCCGTATTTATTATCGTTTATATGCATATGCCATCCTATTTACCTTTTACGATTGGTTTATTAGGCGGCTCTCATTTTCTACCATATATGTGGATTTATCGAAGTAAAGCGTATTTATTCGTTACTCTTGGTGTCTGTTTTTCCTCTTTAATCATTGGTGGATTTTTTGTTGATTATGCCTTTATCATTGTTCCTTTAGCCATCTCACTCATATATGGAATTAGTGTGCTACTCATATTAAGGGAACTTAAGAAAGAGACCTTTAACATAACTGATTAGCCTTTAATTACTGAATCATTCAATTACAATTCGAGGTGGTTTACTTGTTTAATCTATTTTTAATAACTCATATTAGCACTGGCTTTATTTGCTTAATAAGTGGAATATTCGCAATGTCATATAAGAAGAAGAATGGAAAACATACAATTGCGGGTGAGATTTATCATGGCTCCTATGTATTCGTATTCATTTCCGCAGTCGTAATGTCTATCATTCATTGGGAAGATAGTGCTTATCTTTTCTATGTTGGAGTCTTTTCATACGCACTCGCCCTACTAGGCTATTTATCTGCAAAATTCAGATGGAAAAATTGGTTAAGTAGCCACATTGGCGGTATGTTAGGTTCCTATATTGGGATTGTTACCGCAACCATTGTTGTCAACATTCCAAAGATCCCTGTGTTAAATGAATTTCCCGTTCTTTTCTTTTGGTTTTTACCAACTATTGTTGGAACACCGTTTATTTTTAAAGTAGGAGAAAAATATAAAGTCAGACAAATAAAGAAAACTAGAACTCTATAACGTCTGTTTTTCGTAATAAACAATAAATGACGTGTGTTCATCCCACGTCATTTATTCTATAAAAAACCCTCGAATATTAGAAAACCTCATAAAAGGAGCCTACGATTGTTTCTTCCAAAGCTCCATTGGGTTTTCTCGTCCCTTATTTAATGGCATATGTACCATCGAAAGCGTTCGTTCTGCTTTTGGTCTTTGCAAATCCTCATAGATCATTTTTGATGTCCCTAATCCTGCGTCAACCGCCTCCTCGACAGTTGTACAATAATACACGGTTTCGATCCCTGCAAAATACATAGCGGAAAGGCACATCGGACAAGGTTCCCCACTCGCAATCATTGTATAACCTGAAAGATCATTTGTTTGAAATTGCTCCTGCGCCCGACGAATCGCAAGTAATTCCGCATGACCACTTACATCATACTTTTTATGTAACTCATTCACCCCTTCAGAGACAATCTGTTTATCCTTTACAAGAACTGCCCCAAAAGGTTGTCCTCCTTCACGAACATTTTCTAATGCTAATTGTACTGCCCGTTCCATAAATTTTTCCACCTTAACTAACCTCCATTTACGTTATATAAACCATATATTCCAACTATAACATTTTGAAACAAATCAAACTCTCTGGCGCGCTTAGTTTTTGAATATAAGTGAAAATCGTATATAAAAAATCCATTTTCTGTGTTTTTGGGTAAAAAAATAACTCAGTTCAAATGAACTAAGTTATTACCATTCATATTATTCCATTCGATTCAATGGATTGTTTTTAAATTTCGAACCTTTTGTGGGGTTACATCATTTCCAAGTGGATCCAGTACCTTCATACCTGAAAAGGTAGTAAGAACTTGACCACGTATGGCACGCAAATAATCTTCTCGAAGCACTTGCTGCTCAACTTTTTCTGCATTTGTTAAGCCTTGTTCACGTTGCTTTTTAGCTAAATTATTAATTTTTTGTAACATATCCTTCATTTTTTCGCCTACCCCGCTTCATTTTATTCAATGATTTCCGTATGGAAGCAACGGTTCATATGGTTGATCATCGTGTCTCCAAGATCTGTAAATGTGGCTACTCCTCGTTTATGAATCGCTGTTTTAAACCCTTCTGCATCCGCTCCGGCAATGGTTAAAAAGTCACATATATCTGTCGTAACCCCAACAACATGAACCGTATCTACTCCTAAATTTCTAAACGTTTCAGCCAAATCTGTTTGAAAGAATGCATTGTAGTTTGGTTTCGCTGAATACATGACATTTTCATGAGCTTTATTATTTTCATACCAATCATATAGCTCTCCATATAATTGTTGCCCTTCTGTACCGACAATATTATGGGGCGGCCATAATTCAAAATGCGGGTCATTTGGTTGGTGTGCATCCATTGAAACAACTACTATATTTCCCTCTGCTAAAAATTTTGACGCCAAATCCTTAATATAAGGTACGATTTCCTGTGCTGGTTTACCAACCGTTAATGTACCCTCATCCGCTACAAAGTCATTACTCATATCCACAATTAATAAAGCTTCTTTTGCCAATTTCAATCATCCCTTCATAAAATGGTGCAGTCATCCCATTGGATCGGATCATGCCCATCCCACTAATTTTACGCTTTATAAACGAAGTACATTCAATACGACTGATTCGCACTAAATACCGACGTAGCTCTCAAACGCAATTCCAACGAAAATCGGAGGAAAATATTGTGATTTTGTCCGCCAACCCTTGTATAGGTACTTTGGAACCTTGCGAATCTTCCCCCACTTTAAAAATTTGGACTAATCTCAATCGTGTCCCCAATGTTTACCCTTCCAGGTTTCACAACAGAAGCATAAACACCAAAGCTTCCTGCATTATTTCTTACAATCGATCTAAGTACATTTGGATCTTTAGTTAGGTCACCTTGAGCCAACGTTGTCATGACACACCTCTTTGTTTCTTGAGAGACTTTGAGCTGTACATTTCCAATCGTTAAGGTTTTCCCTACCCATTCGTTTTCTATAAAGGCATCTGTATCCGGAACTTCAATAATCAAATTGGGCCTGAAGCGTCGTGGCTCAATTCTGCTTTCTGGTGCTAGTTTTCTTAAGTAATTAATCGTTGAGGTTGTAATAATATGGACCATATCAATATCAAAAAAAGTACCTTCAGGAGAAGTTTTTGTAAAAATAGATCCTTTGTTATCAAGTTCCTCAATTTCTTCTGGTATATATCCTTCAAACTGTCTATCGATTGTGGATGGGATTGACAAATGAACCTTTCGATTAAGACTGTTTGATAGTAATTCGTTTTTGTTCTTATCTGTACTAATAATTGAGCGACCACTTGGAAACGTAATTCTTACCGGTGGAATACTTGCTCCTTTTATGAGAGGATCAATAAAGTTGGCACGATACTGAAACATGTTTGGCCATTTCTTTGGATTTTTCGCATTGGCTAGTTTACCAGTTTCATGATCGATGACCCCATAAGCTCTATCACCTAATAATCCTTTATCGGTAATCTCACAGGCATTTAATTCCTCTCCTATCATCGACTTAACAGGATATCTCCAAATCGAAGCAACCTTCGCGGAGGCCATACCAATCACCCTCTCTGTTTTCTAAAAAAATATGGCTTATAAGTAAGTATATTGTTTAACAGAAAATTTTGCCAAATAAAAGGGTAATTCCCAAGAGACAGGTACAGAGTGACGCCCCGAACAATGAATAAATTATTTATTAAAAAATTCATCCCTCAACTTCTTAACATACTAAGTAAATTCACATTGACATTAAACATAGATTATATTATCATTATCGATAATGATAATATTAAAAAATAATCCATATTTTTTTGGTTGATTGTTATCATCTTTGATAATGATAACAATATAATGTAATGGAAGGTGATTTCATGAATACTTCTAAGATGAAGGTGATTCTCCATCCTGTGAGAATGAAGATTATTCAAGCATTAATTAACGGAAAGGAAATGACGGCTCAAGAATTGTCAAAATGGGCAGAGGATGTCCCACAGGCCACTTTATATCGCCATTTAAACAAACTGTTAGATGCGGGATTTATCAAAGTGGTACAGGAAAATCCTGTGAGAGGTACGATTGAAAAGGTTTATGCCTTAAAAGAACCAGACGTCCAGTCACAGAAAGACTTTTTAAAATTAACTAAAGAAGAACATCTTGAGTTATTTTTAACCTTTACCGCCCAGTTAATGAGTTTGTATGAAAATTACTTAAATCAAGATGAATTCGATTTAGTTAAAGATGGCGTTAGTTATACAATGGCAAATCTTTACCTATCTGACGAAGAATTTATGGAATTAGTGCAAGGGATCGGAATGCTGATCCAATCCGCGTTAAAAAATGAACCAACATTTGAACGAAGAGCACGAAATATCGCAACAATTATTATTCCAGATGCAAAAAAGTAACCTTAAGGGGGAAGCAAAATGAAGAAAATCGATGTCAAAATCGCTTTATTGCTCTCTGCCATTTGCGTTGTAGGTACATTGATCCTCGTACCTAATCAGATGGAAACACTTCAATTGTATTTGAACCCTAGCGATTATGCGAAGTTAATGGAAGAAATGCCATTTTCCATACCTGTCTTAACCGTCATTAGCTCGATTCAAATTTTTATTATGAGTTTTATTATCGCATTTTTAGGATTAAAAATCGGTCGAAAATCGGGATTTTCATTTGCCTTTTTTGAAACTATTTTTGAAAAAGGCAAAAAAGTAATAATCAATCGTCATTCATTAGCGTTATCGCTACTGTTTGGAGCTATAACAGGATTCATCCTTGTCGGGGCTGATAAGTTTTATTTCCAACAAAACATCCCTCAATTAGCAAGCGTCACCCCTGAAACCTCGATTACAGGTATGTTTGCCGGGATCTTTTATGGCGGGGTTTTTGAAGAGGTTTTGATGCGACTTTTCATAATGAGTTTGTTCGTATGGATCATCAATAAGGTGATTACACGTGGAATAGATTCAATTCCAAACTGGGTTTATGGGGTATCGATTGTCATCGCCGCATTATTATTTGCTGTAGGCCATTTTCCGGCAACTATTATGTACTTCGGTGAGTTAAACAGTACCATTATATTCCGTAGTCTCTTATTAAATGGAATTGGCGGTCTCTTTTTTGGCTATTTGTACTGGAAAAAAGGACTGGAATATGCCATTTTTGCACATATGTTTGCTCACATTTCGGTACAATTATTATTTTATCCTATATTTTATTAAGGTGGGAAGTCTATGGAGCCAGTCATTAAGGTTAAAGGTGTAACAAAATCATTTGGCGATCAGATGGTTTTACGCGATATAAATTTCACTGTAAATAAAGGAGAGATCGTTGGTTTATTAGGGCCAAATGGAGCAGGAAAAACAACGTTTATTCGGATTTTAAATGGGGTTCTGAAGCCTGACAACGGATCGATATCCATTCTCGGATTCAACCCTATAAAGGTTGGAGACGACATCCGAAAAGCATCCGGAATCGTAACAGAAAGCGCGGGATTGTATCATCAAATGAGTGGAGAAGAAAATTTAGCCTTCTTTTCCGAATTATATGATGTCCAAGATAAAAATAAAATCAGTGAATTATTACAGCTCTTTGATTTAGAAGAGCATAAGGATAAAGCGGTGGGCACTTATAGTACTGGGATGAAAAAAAGACTAGCACTCGGGAAAGCGTTGTTGCATGAACCTCAATTGCTGTTTTTAGATGAACCAACTAACGGGCTGGACCCAGATGGAATTCAGATGGTTTTATCTTATTTGAAAAAATATAACGAGGAAAATGACACAACCATCATTATTTGTTCACACGTCCTGCACCAATTAGAACCGATTTGTGACTCCTTCGCTTTTCTTGAAAATCAAACCGTTGTTGAGCAAGGTTCATTGATACAACTGGAGGAAAAGTATATTAAAGATGTTGTGATCAACGTTCTTACGAATTTTAAATCAATAGAAAAAACATTCTTAGGGTTGCCATGTAAACAACAGGATGATCATACAGTTACCTTTACTCTCCCCTCGAAGGGTCAAATTCCATTTTTACTTAGGGAAATACTAAAAAGCAATGACATTTACTCTGTTACCATTATGAATAATGGCCTTGAATCAATTTATTTCAAAGTGAGGGAAAAAATCCATGAATAATCGAATGATGAAAGCCATTGTCAAAAAGGATCTAAGAGACATTTATCGCAGTAAGAATTTATTTTCTACATTGATCGTGATTCCGATTGTTTTTTCCGTCATCTTCCCTGCTATTCTATTAGGAAGTGCCTTACTATTCGATTTAGAAAAAGTTGCCGGTGCCGACGCTTCAAAATTAGTTGAATCCTTTTTAGGGCAAATGAATGGGAGCGCCCTTCCCTTTGATTCAATTGAGCAGCAATTCCTTTACTTGTTTATTAATTATTTATTACCATCATTGTTCTTATTAGTCCCAATTATTACGGCAAGTACGGTTGCTGCAAATAGCTTCGTTGGTGAAAAAGAACGAAGAACGCTTGAAAGTTTGCTCCTTTCACCCGTATCGATTAAAACCCTTTTCGTTAGTAAAATGATTGCTTCATTTATTCCTTCGTTTCTCGTTTCGATTGTGAGCTTCATCTTTAGTGGAATTCTAATCAACTCAATGGGTTATCCAATATTTGGAGCGATGATTTTTCCATCAACGAATTGGCTGGCATTGATTATATGCCTCTCTCCGATGGTTACGTTGATGACAGTTTTAATCAATATTTTTATTTCCTCCCGTGTCAAAACGTATCAAGAAGCCCAGAATATCAGTGGCATCATCATCCTACCTGTCATTGCCATGCTTATTGGTCAAACAAGTGGATTATTCATCGTAGGAGCACAAGTAACTCTAATCATCTCACTCGTAATCTTAATCATCAATGTGATCCTCCTCCAACGAATCATGAAATACAATGATCGCTTTGTCCTGTTTGAAAAACAAATTTGATTGCGCGGTAACTCCGCGGTCCCCACTCCGTAGTCACTGTACGCCCCGAATTTTGCGCGGTCACAGTGACGCCCCGATTACGGGGTTATAACCAATATTTTGGATATTGTCTATTATGAAATAGATTATTATAAAGTATAGCTAGTAAAACAAGGAAGAGAACTCCAATGATAATGGGGATGAGGTATCCCCAGCCTGTTTCAAAGTTGATCGCTACGAGAGCACTTGCTGCTGCAGGTGGATGAATGGTATTTGTGAGTGACATCAGAATTAAAACAACCACTAAAGATATCATAATAATAAATAAGCTTTTTCCGAATATACTCCAAATGAGTAAACCTGTAATAGTGGAAAGGATATGTCCTCCAATTACTTGCCTTGGCTGAGATAAAGGGCCGCTATGTGCAATAAAGACAAGAACACAACTTGCCCCTAAAGGACCAATGACCATCGGATAATTGAAGTAAACAGCTAACAAACAGATGATACTAACAGCTAGAAAAACACCTGTCGCAGAAATGAGTGAATCGATATAATCAAACTTCACTTCACTTCTCGATTCACCCTTCATTTTATTTAAATAATTTGATACACCTTCAAAAGAACGACTCTTAATCTCAGTATTTGATTTTTCCAAACTATTCATATGTCTCTCCTCTTACTTCCTCATTAACAATAGGTTTCCACTATATCTATAGTATATAATATAGGAAAACTAGGAATATTAAAACCTTTTTACTTTAACACGCTGAAGCTATAGCCGATTGTTTAGGTTGATAAATATAAATTAAGAGTCGTATAAAGTCATTAACCAAATATTTACATTCCATTTTGAAAATTCATTGTATAATGAGAATTGGAAAGGATGTTGTCAATGGAATGGATTTTCTTCCTTGCTTTTTTAATTCTTTTATCCATCATCGTAATTATTGCAGTCTCTCGTAAAGATAAAAAAACCATGAAAAATAATCATGACACCTCATCGGACCATACTAGTAGCTGGTGGTTTCTTGGTGCATCAAATACAGGTGATTCTTGCAATGACCATTCTGGTAGTAGTGACAGTGGTGGGGATGGCGGTGGTTGCGGAGGAGATTAACATACGCACCGAAACATGGTACCTCTCTCCTCTTAATTTTTTTTGATTTTTAAATAAAACACCGTTATAATAAAAGTAATATATTTATCTATAATCCTCCAAAGGGGAGTAGCTTTAATAACAAAGTCGTCATTCCGGGACGAGAGTCCTCGGCTTTGTTAGCAATGTCCATTGTTAGCGAGACCTTTACCAGTATAGTTGGTAAGGGTCTTTTATTTTTTTAAAGACCTTTACTACTAAAAGTAAAGGTCTTTTTCACTTTCATGAAGTCATTAATATTTGTAAAGATAGTTAGGAGGTTTAATCTACATTGCTTCGAAAACGTTTAAAGGGATTCGCTCTCTCCCCTACAATTTTGGGAATGACGGGCATGTTATTTTCCATTGCTTGTTTATACACATTTATTCTTTTATCCTATGATCTAATGGAAAAAGGGTCATTTTTATTTGATCAAAGAGTGATTGAGACCATCAGATTGTATGCATCGCCAGCAATGGATACTTTCATGATTTTTATAACAGAATTGGGATCCAAGTTAATGCTAGGTCTTCTTCTCATGATTAGTATGATTTGGCTAAACCGTAAAAATCAATGGGGAATGCTATTTTACTTCATTACTGTGGCTGGAGGTGGTCTATTAAATCTATCATTAAAGAACTTTTTTGAACGAGAACGTCCAACGATCAATCGAATCATCGAGGCGGACGGATTCAGTTTTCCTAGTGGTCATTCCATGGGCAGCATGACTTATTACGGATTTTTGATCTATTTAGTGATACGCAGTAAGTTCCATCCTCTTTCAAAGATAGGCTTGGCCACTTTTTTTAGTATCATTATCTTATTAATCGGAATGAGTCGTATTTACTTAGGGGTACATTATCCTACTGATGTCATCGCAGGCTACATGGCTGGAGGTTTTTGGCTCATTTTATGTATTAGTTTCCTAGAAATTATATATTTTTATAATAAAAATATATATCAATCTACAAAAGAGATAGAAAAGAAAACAAAAGGAATGTAATTAACGGGATTAAGTGACAACTTTTATAAAGGAGATGTGTCTAATGAGAGAGGAGTGGATATTTGCTGATAAACACTTGTCGAAAATTTCAGTTTCATCAAATCCAAATAACGAACCTGTATCCGTCCATGGAACGTCAGATCATTTAAGGTGTATTGGTATTGGTACGGACGCAGCTGTATTTCAGTCCATTGATGTTCCAGATTACGCATTTAAAATGTATGCAAATGATAGAGTCCAAAAGGTTCAAATCGAGACAGAAGTCTATGAAAAGTTAGGGGACTCCCCCTATTTTTCAACCTGCTTTGGCTATAAAGATAATTATCTTGTTCTAAGCTTTGAAGAAGGAATCAATTTATATGATTGTTTACTGCAAGGCATTCCGATTCCAAATGAAGTAATTGAAGATGTCGATCAAGCAAGGGAATATGTACGTCAAAAAGGGTTAAACCCACGGGACATCCACTTGAAAAATATTTTACTGCAAAATGGCAGAGCAAAAATCATTGATGTTTCCGAATATGTGAAGCCGGGAAATGATATGAGATGGGAGCATTTGAAAAAGGCATATGATCTGTATTACCCTTTTATTAAGGGGAAACCTGTGCCACACCTTATAATTGAAACAATTCGAAAAACATATAATCATAGGAGCATTCATTCCGCTCCCTTTGATGAGTTTATGGATCAAACCTACTCCTTTCTTTCAAAGTTTTGGAAAAAGGAGGATTAACAACTGGCATAATTGATAAAATTTTATATAGAAAGCGAGTTTTTGCCAATGGAATTATTATGGTGGGGATTAATAATCGTCTTATTTGTCTTAAGTTTTGTAGGGATCATCTATCCATTGATTCCTTCGATTGTAACCATTTGGGGCGGATTTATTGTTTATCAATTTCTCATTAATCCGAATGAGTTATCTCTATGGTTCTGGATCAGTATGGTGGTTTTAAGTGCAGTTTTAATTGGGTCAGACATCATTGCCAACAGTTATTTCGTGAAAAGATATGGTGGTTCAAAAACCTCGGAGAGACTTGCAGCGATAGCTACCATTGTTGGTTCATTTATCTTCCCTCCTTTTGGGATTATTCTCGTTCCATTTTTGTCAGTTTTTGTTACAGAATTTATTCTTCAGAAAGACGGCATAAAGGCTATAAAAATTGGTTTTGCTACGATCATTGGCTTTTTAGGCGGGAGTATAGCTAAAGTATTGATCCAATTGATTATGATCGTGTGGTTTATATTGGCTGTAATAATTTAGGATCATTTGTGTTTTACCGACCGGTCCAAATCTAAAACATAATTAATGTGAGCTTGTAAATAATAACAATGAAACAAGAAATAAAGGAGGGTTTATATGCAGCGTGATCAAAACGCAAAAGAAAATCTAAGCTCTATTATGGAACCAGGGTTTGCCGGAACAGATCCACAAAAAGTAAAACAAGAAATCCAAAAAGATGTAAACGAAGGACAAGGTGCGATGACTTCTCGGGAAGCAGGATCCATGAGAGATTAAAAAACGCAGACAAGAACCGCTCCCTCGGTGTGTATAGACGTCCCCAATCTTATAAAAGATTGGGGATTGTCTACATGTTGAATAAGATTATTCAATATATCTTTTACCTCTCCCATCCCATCAATTAAAATAATTTAAAAATAACATGTGTCAAATTAGTGTTGATGGAATTGTACCGTCTTCTAAACAAAATATTAACTACTTCGCTGTCATCCCTGTGGATTTTTTAATATTCCAATATCTCATCCTTCACAAATTTCTTTAAATCGGACAACCCATTTTGAATTTTTATATACCATTTGTCCATGCTTGTCCTTTCTTAACATCTTCTAGGTTTTATTATTCAAAATGGTACATTTCTTGATAAACGAAAAAATACTCTTTACATAGGGTATTAGCACACTACTTTTTTATTTAATGGACATAAGTTAATAGGAGTTCTGAACTTGTTTATTTAAATAAAAAGGTGGTTATCTTAATGAATGAGAACAACAATGAAAAGAATGTAAACAATAGCAATATTAATTTAGACAATAATATTTTCAATGATTTGGCTAGCAGTTTATTAACAAATTTACTAAAAAATGAATCTTTGCTTAATTCTGTAACAGAACCGGCTGCGGTTGATCGGAGTTCTAAAAATCTTATTTCTCCAGATGCTGAGAAACAAGAAAATGCGGCACCTATATCACACCAAATACTAGAAGAAACAGCACCTCAAACCTCTCAAAAACAAGAAAATACGACTGAAAACACATCTTTATTACGAGTAGATAGTACCGAGTCAGCCTCTTTATACGAGAAACTTGATTCGATCAATAATGAACTTTCTCAACTTAATAAGGAATTAAAAGAATTAGTTGCACAAAATAAAAAACTCTTGAAGAAAAGTAAAAGATTATCCCGTGATCTTAGCCTTTTAGAATTAGAAAAAAGTTAAAGATGAGCGTTTAGTATAAGATACTTCGATTAACACATAACATGAGGACCGTTCTTCTCTACCCCGTTAACACCGTTTTGGAACACAAAAACCGTCTCCTACTAAGGGACGGTTTTTCTATTCTCCTAATACTTAGTAAAGGTAAAATAATTGCGTAAGCAAATGCTAATGATCGTGTGGTCATCTTCATCACAATTTAATGGATCATGGGAACGTCCCCTATTTCATTAAACACCCTGCTTATTTCCCCAAACATAAGTGTGAAGCTGAGGTAAGACTTTCACATTTCTTAGCTCGTTATCTAACATCGTTTTATTAATTAACCACTCATATTTCTGGATTAATTGCAATAATAGTTCGGTATTGTCCGTTGTTTGAATATCGCTATTACCTGCCTGCAGAAAAAATGGGATTTGCGGATAACGAAGATGCATATTTTTCGCATAGTGGTAATCTTGATCATCAAACACAACGACCTTCAAACTCGTATTTTGTCTCGGGTTCTCTGCATTTAGCTTATCGATAATGTGATCAAGAGCATCAAAATCAGTAATCATCCCAGAGCTAGGTGGTTTAGGAGAAATCGTTAACTCATCAATTTCTAAGAACCAATCCTGCCACTTGCTTCCCTGGGTTTCTAAACCGATATTTATACGCTTTTCTTTTAATAGCTCGACCAAATAACTTAGGTTTTTTAATAAGGCAGGGTTTCCGCCAGATATGGTTACAAAGGAAAAACCGTCACCAGCCAGTGATTGAAGTTCCTGCCAGATTTCTTCTGCTTCCATTTGTTTGATTAAATCTTTGCCCGAACCATCCCAAGTAAACTTAGAATCACACCAGGAACATGAATAATCACAACCGGCTGTTCGAACAAACATGGTTTTTTGCCCGATCACCATCCCTTCTCCTTGAATAGTTGGTCCAAATATTTCCATAACAGGGATTTTACTCAACTTCCATCCATTCCCTTCGTGCTTCTGCATAGCTTGTTGGCGTTTCATATAATCGTACAAATTCTACTCGAGCACTCTGATATTCTTCTAACTTATTATTCAACGATTCTGCCATCTTTTCATAAATCCAAACAACCATGTTTTCAGCTGTAGTATTCATTTTCGGCAACGTTTCATTCAGATAACGATGGTCGAGAAATATTTCAATTTCCTCTTTCCAGATCTCCTTGATATCCCCAAAATCTATTACCAGACCAATTTCATCAACAAATCCGCTAATACCAAACACAACTTTATAAGTATGTCCATGTAAATTTTTACATTTCCCTTCATACGCATGAAGATGATGGGCCGCATCAAATGTAAATTCTTTACTGACCAATACTCGTTTATGATGGTACTTTAGCTGATCCTGTTTGATATCTTCACCAAACTTTTGGAGTTTTTCAACAATACGAAATCCAGACATATCTGCAACCCCTTTCCTTCAAATAATTTTTTCGTCGAACTTCTGTATCTTAATTTTATCCACACCAATGAAGTATATTAAATAAGTAGAAAAACCATCACTCTTTTGTTCTAGAAATCTATTCGTTCTTATATTTTTTATTAAAAAACACTCCTTTAAAAATAGAAAAAACAGTTCTACTAAAGAAGCGCAGAACTGTTCCTCCTTAGTTTTTTATAGAGGGTAGCTAAAAACCTCTGTTTAAATTGTTAATTACATTAAACTATTGTATCATACTAGTCTAACTTTTACTTAATAAGAAAAAGTATATCTCAAACTGTATGCAATTCCCTACGCTTTAATAAAATCCACCTCCCTTTCCAGCCACAACTAACTGACACAGGGTTCACTTATGTATTATTCCATTAAATACAAAAAACCCTGCTGGAAAACCGCAGGGCTACAAGGGATCGTTAAAGTTCTCTTTCCTCAAAATTATAATCGACGTTTTTTGGTGCAACTTTTGCGTTTTCTAATGCTGGAGTATCTGGGCGAGCCACTTGGTAAACAGCAGCGCCAACAATATTAGATACTTCCTTTAATTTCTCTTTACTAATTTTGTCTAACGTATCCTCTGGAGTATGATACCATGGTTCAACTGGTGCATGGATAAATAACGCAGCAGGAAGTCCAATTTCCGCGAATGGAACATGGTCACTTCGTCCTTCCATTCCATAAGAAGTGGCTTCTCCCGTCTTGGATAAACGTGCACCCGCTGCTGCTCCTAAATCCGTCACAATATTTTTCTCACCATCATTTGTGTACATAATTAAGTCGCCGGCACCCTTACTTCCAACCATATCCATTTGAAACATACCAACTGTGCGTTCATAGTCTTCTTCTGTCATTCTTTCCACAAATTCATAGGATCCTAATAATCCATTCTCCTCAGCACCAAAAGTGACAAAACGTATATCCGTATCGGTTGGTGCATTCGCAAATACACGTGCCAATTCAAGGACCGTCGCTGTACCGGATGCATCATCATTGGCCCCTGGTGCTCCATCTACAGAATCATGATGGGCCCCAACTAGAATCATTTCACCGGTAGATTTGTGAGTGGCTTCTTTCGTTGCGACTACGTTATGAGAAATAGCTCGGTCTGTTTTAGCTCCTTCTAATTTTAAAGTGGCTTCTATGGTTTCACCTTTATCCAAACGTTCCTTTAATGCAACTCCTTGATCTTTTGTGATCGCTACAGCGGGAACATAATCATCATTAGGTTCACCAAGTGTTCCATTAAGGACACCAGTCGCATTGTTATAAATAATGACACCTGCTGCTCCTGCATTAGCAGCGTTTAAGATTTTCACTGCAAAACTAAAGTCACCACGCTCAATTAATGCAATCTTCCCTTGTACATCTTTTCCCTCAAAATCACTTGGTGCTCCTTTACCCGCATAAACGAGTTCGGCTGTAACCTCTCCATCAACACCATAGCTAAAGTCGAGTGGTGCTGGTTCAAAGGTTATCCCATCAACTTCTAATTCTATTAAACTAGGAGTTGTGTAACTATAAATCTCGAATGGTTGCACTTCCGTGTCATATCCATAAGACTCAAATTGACTTTTTATGTATTCCACCGCGACGTCCTCACCTGGTGTTCCGGCAACACGTGGTTTCTCTGAAAGCTTAGCAATATGGTTATAAATGTTGTCTACTTTAATCCGTTTCACAATTTTATTGTCAAACGCTTGATCGGATGGCAGATTTGCTTCGGGTGCAGCCCATGCCGGAGTGGCCCCTACAGAAAGGCTAGCTGCAAGCAAAATTGATAATGTTGTTTTTTTTAACAATGAACATCCTCCTCTTTTTTAAATTTTCAAAATTTTATTACCTATAGATATATTAAATGGATTTTCATAGGTTGTCCACCATTAACGTTTGTAAAAATTCAGACAGTTATCGCTGTACTTATTCATAACATCTATAGATTCATTTGTTAAATTAATGTAAATCCTATTCGTTTCTCACCATTTTTTAATGCGTATTTTGTATGATTAAAGGGTATTTTACATAATGAGAATAGGAATAATTATTAATCAAAGAATGGGAGCGATCGAATATGTTCAAAAAACTAATGATAACTGGAGGCACTTTACTGTTATTAACGGCTTGTGGTCAAGATAAACCAGAAGAAAATACGAGTACAGCAAATCAGCCAAATACTACGAATGAAGCTAGTACAACAAACAATACAAATAAGGAATCAAATACAGCTAAAGATTCCAGCAATCCAAATACGGAAAACCAAACCACAACCGTTGACATAACAAACCCCACTGTCTCTTTAGAGGAGGCCGTTAACATCTTTAATGATGCTCATCCAGACGCTAAAATCGAATCCATTGACTTGGATAACGATGATGGTCGATTACATTATGATATCGATGGTTTTGATTCAACAAATGAATATGACACAGAAATTGATGCAACGACAAAAGAAATAAAGGAAAATGACGTTGAAAAAGAAAAAAATAGGGATGATTCATTAGATTTTTCAGCTATTATCGATCCGGAAAAAGCAATTGAAATTGCCTCAAGAAGTTCTGAAGTTGAGGGGCTTTCTCCAACAGGATGGAAACTTGAAGCGGATGATGGAAAACAAACGTACACCATTGAATATGAAAGAAATAATGAATCCGATATAGAAATAAAAATCGACGCTAAAACTGAAGAAGTTTTAGAAGTGGAAAAATAATAACAGGAAGGGGCATTGCCCCTTCCTAATATTTACCACTTTAACTTAATAAACCCACCCTTTCTATTCAAGTAATGACATTCACATCAAATAATTTAAAGCTTCATAACTTATAAAAAATCAGTGTCAAATACCTATGTAGCACATAGTATAGATGGACCCATACTTTTACCTCCTAACTTTGAAGGAGGTGATTTTATGTCTGGAGCAGCTGGTTCGTGTGGCGGAGGTTTCGCCTTATTAATCGTATTGTTTATTCTATTGATCATCATCGGCGCAAGTTTTTGTGGCGGAGGGTTTTACTAATAATCGATCATTTATCTTTTTACATTAATTAGCTCCACCAGAATAAAATCAAAGCCGACACTCTTAGCGTTCGGCTTTTTTTTATGTCGACATGAGTTATTTTTTATACAGTAAAAACAAAAACACAAAAGACCCTTGCACATCAGAAGTGCGGGTCAATTTTCTGCGTATTTCATTTCATTTACTTCCTGAATTCTCCAATTATTCCCATTAAATTCAACTTTTGTCACACTGCCGTTTTTACAAATCTCTTTCGGTACTTTACTCTCATCCATTTTTTCAAGTATGGCATTTATTGTGATTCCATGGGAAACCACTAAAATATTGCCACCTCCATTTTGATAGGCTTGACTCGCAATTTGTTTAAACGCTTTAAAAGTACGGTCTGATAATTCCTGATAACTCTCCGCTTCACCTGATTCATCCAATTCTGAAAGAATATTGATTAATTCTTTATATGGATTGACACTTCTTATGAAAAATTCTCGTCCATTCCTTAGCTCCGAATGAGTAGCGGCTAGTTTCCAAAGTACATTCATTTTTTCTCCTTCAAATTTTCCGAAATAAACCTCGCGCAATCCTTTATTTTCATTAAGCTGCAAATCCTTTGCCTTCGTTTGATTTTCCGCTAAAATCAGTTTTGCTGTTTGTATGGCTCGCCCACTATCACTTGAATGAGCTGCAACAAACGGAACGTCTGCCAAACCTTTTCCCACTCTTTTGATCAAATCTTCACCAGAAGGAGTTAGTGGCCCATCCGCCCAACCTTGAGCACGGTTCGTATGATTCAAAATGGTTTGACCATGGCGAACAAGATAAATGGTCACGATTCCAGGATCATTTTGATTCTCTACGGCTCTACTTATCGATGTGATCTCTTTTTGGGCATAAATCGGATTTGCTAAGGTTGTGAAGCAAATCATGATGACAGATAGTAAAGCAATAAATAGCCTCTTTTTCAACTTGTATTCCAGCTCCTTTTATGAAACAAACCTTATTAAGAATAATATAGAGTTAGTCTGTTCATATTTAATAGAGCTATCCATAAAATGCATGGTTATGAATTCATCGATCCTTAGTTCGAGGACTTTCATCAATTTCATTATCCATTTCCATCGACTCTTCTTGTCCTTCAATTTCTACTTCTGTGTTCAACATTTCGTTTTCGATTTCTTGTAAAGCCTGTGAGTATGTTTCGTCTTTAAATCCATCGTAATGGAACGTATCATGGATATCCTTTTCCTCTAGTGTCGCTAATATGTCGTAAATATCATTGTTATCACCAGAAATCGACCCAAAACCTTGATTATGTTTTTTATAATTCACAAAGCCACTAGGGAGATTATTCCCAAAGTTCACACAGGAGGCTCCTTCAACCGTCCCAATCGAAATAGAACCAATAAAAAAAGAAGGGGAAAATCGTTTCAAATTTATTCATCCTTTCCCTCCGTTATTGTATAAGGCACTGATTGATAATTAATCGTGACTTGAATTTCATTGAAATCATTTCTTTCCTCCTCTTCTTGAGGTTCTCGATTTTCTTTGGATGATGGCTGTTTATCTTTTGATTTAGGATGGATTCGAGGAGAAAAAGTATTTCCGAGATTGAGCATTCCACTAATTTCTTTGATATCTAACTTATCAAGATGAAAGGCTAGTTCTTCCAAAGTTAATTTGTTGAGATGAAGGTCCTTAACATCGACTTTTACTATAATAGGGGGATTCCTTTTATTATCAATGGCTGTTTCAAGTAGTTTTATTTTTTCAACCAATTCTTCAATTTTATTCATCATCTTCTCTTCATCCATCATTCCAATTCCTTTTTAAATTTTTTTCTTGATCATCGCGGTATTCCCTTTAACGTTATTTCGCTTTCCTTTTATCTTTCCAAACCCTTCGTTGATAGAGGATTTGCTTGTCCGGCCTTGATGAATATTTGTTCCAATAAATAATCCTGATGAAGCTGTTATAGTATCAATTTTTAAAAATCCATGTTTAATAGAAGTCATCAATAATCTCCTTTACCTCGTATCTTTATTTTTCATTGTTCCCTCTAATAACGGAATGGTAATTGATAAAACTCCATTTTCAAAAATAGCTTGTATATGTTGAAGTTCACAGTTTTTAGGAAGTAAAACTTCTCTTTTAAAAGAACCATAAAACCGTTCTTTTTGAATTTTTTTATAAGATGCTATCTTGTGGTCAGTTTGGATCATTCCCTCAATCAACAACATGTTGTTACAACATTTTAATGAAAGATCTTCTTTACGTGCACCAGCCAAATCTACAGAAATGTTGAAATATAAATCTGACTCATAGATATCTATTCGAGGCTCCATAAAAGGGGCAATTTCATATAATAATTCGTTAAAGTCCTCTCCTAACGTCTCTTTTAGATTAGAGTGAAAATGAGGTTTTACCACTCTTGCAACCTCCCTTACAGGACTGAAATTCTTTTTTCATTCTATAAGAACCTCTTTATTTATCTATATGAATTTAATCATTTCGTATGCTAATGTTTTAGTAGCTAGTAACTTTCATTCCGCTTATTCCATATAAAAAATCAAGCCCTATCATTAAAGAGCTTGACTTTGTACTCCCGGAGCAATATTTTGGTTATTCATCATTCCATCCACACCGTCAGGATCGATAACGGAAGCCATATTCCCCGCGTTTAATACATTTCCAGCAAAGAAACCATACCCATTATTTACCTTCCTGTGAGCGGCCCATCCTGGTAATTGATTTTCCCCAACTGTGACGACTGCATTTGTCTGTTGGGAATTTACATTAATTGCACCTAATG
Source organism: Niallia sp. XMNu-256 (assembly GCF_036670015.1). Lineage (NCBI taxonomy): Bacteria > Bacillati > Bacillota > Bacilli > Caryophanales > Bacillaceae > Niallia > Niallia sp. XMNu-256. The sequence goes on along the minus strand of NZ_CP137636.1, from coordinate 1,257,512 downwards.
TAAAAGCAATGGCCACATAAATCCTCCTCCTTTTTTGCCTTATAATAGTCCTTTATAATCATTCATTTGAGCGTCCATTACATCACTATCTAAAATAAGAGAAGAGTTTTGTGTATTTTGTATTTCTCCCGCGAACCTTCCTTGACCTGCATTCCGCTTACTGTGAGCACTCCATGCATTTAAATCATTTTCTCCCACTGAAACAGCAGCACCTGTATCTAAAACATTGACGTTTATTTCACCAATCTCAATTTCATTTGCATTTCCCGCTCGATCTCCATCATATAAAATAGACGGTTTATTTTCGATTGGGGTATCTACCCAATCCTCATCGATAACATAACTAATATTATTTGACACTTTAGATTGACTTACCGACCCAAAACCATAATTATTTTTTCGTTTAGAGGACCAATTTTGTGCATAATTTGTCCCAATAAAAATTCCAGAGGCGGTATCAATCGTATTTACTGTAATTTGACTTAATTGAAATTGATTAATGGTACTTTTTCGGTTCAATTGTGCTCAATCCTTACTCATAATAGAATGTAGTTATAAATTACACTATGTTTGAATGCTTATTAAGGTTCCATTTTAATCGAACTATAGAATCCTTTTCATCCGTCTTTGTCCTAAAACAAAGCTTTTTAAAAGTACTTCAAAGGAGTATAGATAAGAAAAATAAGGGAAATTTAAGATCAAGACATTAAGAAATAAATTGAGGGCTGCTATGAACTACATTTGGGAAGCAATCACGATACTATTCATCGGTTTTTGTTTGTTGCGCATTGCAGGAAAAAAAACAGTAAGTGAAATGTCAGGATTAGAGATTATCACAATTTTAGCCATTGCCTCAACAACAGGCCATGCTATTTCTGAAACCGGATTAATCAAAACGATATTAACTTTATGTTCGCTTGTATCATTACTGCTCATTATTCAATTTTTAACCACTCAATCCAAAAAGGTTGAAAGATTATTCATCGGGAAACCAACTCCTGTTATTCAGGAGGGTAAAGTTATAACCCACAACCTGAAAAAGTTGCGTATAACCATTGATCAGCTGGAAGCCAAGTTACGAGAAAAAGGCATTTCATCAACTTCAGATGTTAAAAATGCTTCCATTGAGATTACCGGACAGCTGGGATATGAGTTAATGAGACATGCAAAACCCGTTACTGTTGGGGAACTTGAAAAAACGTTAAAGGAACAACTCCCTATTTTAGTCCAACAATTTGTAGAAAATGAACATCACTTATCTAATGGGTCTGTTGAAAACGTTCATCTCAAAAAAACCACTGAATGAAAGCCTCTATAATGCCTTTTTCACGAAAGCTTTTTTCAAATTTGCCTAGGTATTCGAAAACTTTTATTAATACAAAGTGTCAACTGCCTATTTAGCACATAGTATGTATGGACCCATACACATACCTCCTAAATCCTGAGGAGGTGATTTTATGTCTGGAGCAGTTGGTTTCGCAGGCGGAGGTTTCGCCTTATTAATCGTATTGTTTATCCTTTTAATCATCATTGGCGCCAGTTTTTGTGGCGGCGGATTTTACTAATCTATAAAACAACATATTTCTAAATCAGCTTCACCAGAATAGAATCAAAGCCGATACCATTAGCGTTCGGCTTTTTTTTGACTTCATTTAAATAGCTAACTTTAATCCTAATTTTGTATAAAAAACATAACAAAATGAAAACTAATGGTGGATGATTTTTAGCAGGAGGATTATCGTGAATAAAATAAAACTAACTGGTCCTGAGAAATGGATCCTCATTCTTAAAATAGTAATAGGTTCGGCTATTTCATGGGAATTATCTATTTTCTTTGGCTCGAAATATCCCTATTTAGGACCCATATCACTTATTCTCTGTTTACAGGCGACTATTTTTAAATCGATTCGTTTCGGTGTGGCTAGAATTTTAGGAACGATCATTGGAGGAGTATCGGTATATATTCTCGCATCCTCTTTACATGCCAACGGTTTATCAATTGCGCTCATTATGTTGGTCAGTCTTATCTTCCCTTTTTTCTTAAGAGCAAATGGCACTACGCTTCATCAAATTGCGCTAAGTGTTTTGCTTGTTCTAGAATTTGAACATAAACTATCCGGCTATGGATTAGATCGCGTCCGAGACTCAATTATTGGAGTAGTGGTAGCCCTAATCCTACAATATGTATATCCACCAAATTTTACAAAAAAAGCCATTCATCATGTGGATGGATTACCAAACCTATTAGCGAAAAGTCTCAAATCCTTGGCAGCTTGGATTGATGCAGGAGCCTTACAACAAAACTATTTTAAACAACAATTCAATTACATACATCAAGAATTACAGGAGTCAGAAAAACAAATTCAAAAAGCAAAATTAAGTTTGAAATTTAACCCCTTTGCACACAAAAGCCAATCTCAACTCCAAGATGGTGAAACCCTTGTCAAAACATTGAATGGAGTGGGCAACGATATTTATTTTTTATATACGATTATCGATGAATGGAGTAAATCTGGCACATTTACAAAAGAGGACAAGAAAGCATGGACGCAAAATTTTTCCTTATTAGAAACATCACTTCGTAATTGGAATGAAGAAAAAGAGATTCCAGAAGTTCACTTTATTGAAACTGTTTTAAACCTAAATTTTAATATTCCTGCCATTTGGCATACACAGCATTTGATTCGAACACTTAAACAGAATCCACATCCAGTCTTTTTCCCATGATTCATTTCTATTTTGCTGCTTTCCATTTTTGGACAAGCCCTATCCTTGAATTATTTTTTTACGAACGTATTTTGCAATAGCATGAATGATGTTAAAGACCCATGCGCTTAATAAAAAGCACGTTGAATACAGACTAAATACACCTACGGCAACGTCTGTGTGACCAGCATGCTGCTATCTTCATCTAACCATCAATGGGGGATGAAAGTCTCTTACCGACAGAATTTTCACCCTATTCTGGGTATTTAATTTACTTCCTGTATTCTTCAATTCCTTTCATAGAATTCAACCTTTTTTGATAGACCTGTTCCGCAATTTCTTAAACAAGTTGAAAGTACGGTCGGATAATTCTTGTTAACTCTTCGCTTCACCTATTACATGCTTGTCCATTTCACCATAATCAAATTTGCATACAATATGTTATCTTTCATAAATGGAGGTTAGATATTATGTCAGATGGCGGATACGGCGGTGGTTACAGCAAGGGTTCTAGTTTTGCTTTAATTGTCGTTCTCTTTATTCTGTTGGTTATTGTTGGTACTCAATTTATGAGCGGGTACTAATTTTTTGAAAAAACAGCACACGTTGAGGGGATTCTAATATCTATTTAGAATCCTCTCTTTGTATAGATTACTAAGATTTTTAATAAAATTCCTTCCTCCGATTTTATAAATTTTTAATAATTTATTTTTCGATTTCCTTCCATTCTAGGCACATTGTATTTTGAAACTTCATATACAGATGTTAAAAAGTTTATATTTTGGAGGATTAAGATGCAACGTTATATGTGTAAAGGCAAAATCCATAGAGCTACTGTAACAGAGGCCGATTTAAATTATCCTGGAAGCATTACAATCGATAAAGAACTCATGAAAGCAGCCGATATCTTGCCATATGAGATCGTACAAATTACCAATCTCCGCAATGCAACTCGCTGGAAAACCTATGCCATTCCTGGAGAGGCACATTCAGGTGTTATCTGTTTAAACGGCCCGCCAGCTCACCTTTTTTCGAAGGGAGACATTGTGATCATTTTAAGCACAGGAATATTTACCGAGGTAGAAATCAAATATTTAAAAACGAAGGTGGCCTATGTAGATAGTCAAAATAATATAACAAAGGTTGTAGAGAATCCTTTGATGGAATCATGGGGGGATTAATGGCATGTCACCTATTTTGGATCCAAACAGAGAGTTTATTAACAAATGGGAAATGTATAAATTATTATTATGTCACTCCATAAATAACGTCCAAATCCCTGATACCCAATTATTTTCAAGAGAATCATTGTCCTCCATGCTGATCCAATATCCCCTTCTTTATATAAAGCCAATTGACTCCTGGGGTGGAAAAGATATCAGTACCTTTCAACAAGACGGAAATTCCTATATTTGGACGATTCAAGGACAGGAAGCAATCATTCTTCATGACTTTAATGAGATCTATCATCAAATCCAGCAATTTTATCAAGATAAAAGCACCATCATACAGAGAGGAATTCCAACAGTCCGTTTTAAAGATCAACCATTTGATATCAGGTCTCATTTATATAAAGAGATGAACGGTTCCTGGGTCTATGCGGGTGATTTAATAAGAATTGGTGGAAAAGGATCCATCGTATCCAATATTGAAATTAGTAATGGTTCCGTTAAACCAACCCATGAAGTGATTTCTACCGTATTCCCTACTTCAAACCATACATTTTCAACAGAAAAATTAAAGACAGTATCCATGGAAATTTGTCAAATGCTTGATCAATACCATTTTTTCACTGAAGTAGGAATTGATTTTGGATTGGACCATCTTGGAAACCTGTGGATTATAGAAGTAAATACAGATGACACACAAGGGGCTCCTGATCCATATTTGTTTTCCCTTCTACCTGACCAAAGTTCCTTTAATCAAATCATCGATCATAAGGCTAAGATTTATGAAAAATGGATGAGGCATATGGTCGATTCATTTGAAGCCGATAAAAAGGAAAAAAGGCAAGAACCAAATTAATTTCGACATTATATTTAATTTTCTCATTAAAATCAAATGGGAGTAGGTGGTTAGAATTGAGACCTCAATCTATTTAGATTTCTTGTCTAAGTTTGGTGTTGGTGGGGCCCATCCAGGGGGAATTGAGCTGACGTTAGAAATATTCAAGTCTGAGAAAGTCACCCCCACTACTCGCATTTTAGATGTTGGTTGTGGTACTGGTCAAACTGCAGCCTACTTAGCTGCCCAATACGGAGCCATTGTAACCGGGATAGACATTAACCCTGTCATGGTCGAAAAAGCTAGAAAGAGAATGGCAAGATACCAATTACCGGTTGAAATCATTCAAGGGTCGATCGATAATTGTCCTTTAAAAGACGACACATTTGATATGATCATTTCTGAATCTGTTCTTTCATTTGTCAATAAACCAAGATCATTAACTGAAATTTACCGATTATTAAAATATGGCGGCCGTTTTATTGCTAATGAACTTACTATAAATCAACGTGTTCACCCAAGTAATGAGAAGGAAATTACTCAATTTTACGGAATAGATTCCCTTTTGCTAGAAAGTGATTGGATTACTTTGTTACAACAGACTGGGTTTAAAGGGATAAACATCCATAAGCAAGTACAACCAATCTCCCAACAGAATGTGACGCCAGAATTCTTTTATTCAAATGATATTAAACCTGAACTGTACACCATTATGAATCAACATGTTTATATTATGGCAAAATACCATGGAACTTTGGACTATCGGGTATTTTCCTGTACGAAATAGTTACTTATAAACTATGGACGATTAAAGGGCTCAAGTTTGAAGCTCTTTTTTCTTTAGTTAAATTTATTTTATGATATTCATTCAGCTCAACCAAAAAGACTTGCAGAATCTCTGCAAGTCTTTTTGGTTATATTTAAATAAAAAACGGGAAAAACGGGCCAAATCTTCTAACTCCAAAGAATGGAAAGCCAAACAATCCAAATGGTCCAAAGAAAGGAAAGAACTGTCTGCTGCTGCTCTCATCTTCCATATGAATGGACTCGTGATGATGTTGATGGTGTTGATGGTGTTGGTGAAGTTGATGATGCATTTTAGGCATAAGAATATACATTTTATCTCTATCATAGCTGTGAAGAATCCCCTGATAAATGGTACCATCTTTTAACTCTACTTGAATAAATTGATATAAATGCTTTTTGCACTTATGATGATGGTCATGGTCCCTTTCGTCATAAATAGGATTCTGATTCATATATGGTTGCATGACGTACCCTCCTCTAATTTACTACCCTTTCACATTATTCATAGACAAGTTTTTGTGTTACCAGTATTTGTTAAAATCTATATTCAGTAAAAAACCGCTTCCTCGATCAAGTTAACCATTGCTTTGGTGAAGGTAATCTCCAGATTCACTTTTTTTCCATTAATGTTGTAACTTCTTGGAATCCAAGCTGTTGATAAAGTTGCCGGGCTTTATTACCTGCAAATACATTTAATTGTACTTTATTAAGTCCCTGTTCTTGCAACCTATTAATCCCTTCCAAACACAACTGTCTCCCGATTCCATCCCTACGAAATTCGGGAATAACATAAACTTCTGAAATCATCCCCACTCTTTCACCATTATAGTGGCTCCATGTACCGGCAATACCGATCCACCCCTTTAAGACGTTATTCTCTGAATAAACAAGGTAATAACCACCGTCTTCCAAAAAGGCCATCAGTGTGAGCTCTTGATTTTCCAATAGATCAATTAATCCCATGGTGGATTCCTTGAACACGTCCAGGGAATAGGTAAGGATCTCTTGGGTCTCTTCGTAGGTAGCTTTTCTAATTGTCATCCTCCGCTTCAACCCCTTTATGGATTAAACTTCGAAAAAAGCTATGGTTTAACGTAATTGAACGTTGAACTTCAAACACAGCATCTAAACACACGGAAACTTAGTACATTTTGATATCTTTTTGAGAATTGCTCATGCTGGTCCAGGATGTTATATAATTCTTCATCCAACTGCTCAGAAAGTGAAAAATCCGTAGTATTGTCAAGGTCAGGTTCATGGGCTGTCAAATGAAATTTCTCTATATTTATTTCCTGGAAACCTGCCTTTTGAAAAAAGGAACGCCACTGCGGTTCCGTCAGAATCAAAGGAACTCCATAAAACTCCGTTATTGGGAATAATTCTTCCTCTGGTAGTTGTTCCTCTAGAACCATTTCAATCGCCAATAAAACACCATCCGCTTTCAATACTCGCCTAAACTCTGGGAGGGTTTTGGAGACATCTGTAAATGCAGCGACCGATTCAGATAGAACCAAATCAAAGGATTCCTCACCAAACGGCAAACTTTCGACACGTCCAAGTCTAGTTTCAATAGGATGATTTTTAGATTGAAACCTTTTCCTTGCTTTTTCCAACATCATTTCATTGTTATCTAAACCGATTATTTTACAATTATACTTTTCAGCCATATAGGCAGAAGTTTGTCCTGTACCACATCCAACATCCAGTACAATGGTTTGTTCATTTATTTTTTCTCTTGATAAAAGTTTTTTGGTCAATTGCAGACCACCTGGATGGGCGCCGCCGACTCCAAATAAAGCCAAACAATCTAGATATGTGTAATTCACCTTTTCTCCCAACCCTTGTAAATTTTTTTATATAAAAAGGTTTAGTTCACCTATACAATGCGTTTTTACTTTTTAACCAACTTGCTAAAGATCGGGCTGATTTGACTATAAATTTGTTTTATATCTTCAGCCGTTTTTGTCATTTTCTCTATATCTAGTTTCCCTTCCGCATCATAAAACTGGGACAAAATATTTAGTCTTTTTGGTTGCTGACGTGGATGGATCCGCCTATGATGCATATGTGGTGGTGGATATGGGCGTCTAGGTCTCCCCTGAAACATGATTGATACCTCCTTTATTTAATGCTATATCCTATTCAAAAAGTAGGTTTGGGTTAGGGCTTCCGCCTGCATTTGGGCGGATTGATTAAATGTTTTATTATGTATATTCTCTGGACTTCATTTTTTATTTTTAGTATTAAGATGGTACTTCCCTTTTGTTCTTTTCATATTTTATTACATTGAGGAAGAATTGGAGGGATTGGCATGAAAGTAATTAGGACAGATTATTGGCTTCAAGAAGAATATAATCAACCTGTTGAAATGTGCGAAAAGGTTAGAGGACTTTTTGATGGTGCTTATGCCTCTGAAATTTATGATTATTTATTACTACATGGGATGTATTCCCCTCTTACAAACGGAAAAGATCAAATCATTAAGCTACAAAATAATCAAGTATGGGAGATTGTTCAGAACGAAGCACAGGACCTTCAACGGTTGTGGAATGGTCCAGATATCCCCATTTTTATTTTTCCATCCGATACAAGTAACGAAACAATGAAGATTGAGTTTAACGGAAAATCTGGTTTAGCCTTTAAGGATAAATTATTTCTGTTTATTTCAGAGGAGAATAACGAGGCGGAAATAAGATCGTTGCTAACACATGAATACAACCATGTTTGTCGCTTAACGTATTTTCCAAAGCATGAAGGCATCTACACATTATTAGATACGATGATTTTAGAAGGGTTAGCTGAAAATACCGTACGTGAAAGGGTTGGGGAAGAATTTTTATCCCCTTGGATATCTTTTTATACGGACAAAGAGTTGCTTCACATGTGGGAAAATTTAATTGTTCCGAACCGAATGATTTTAAAATCAAACCCTAAACACCACGAGCTATTATACGGATCCCCTTTATACCCTAAATTGGCGGGATACGCTGTTGGCTACTTTTTAGTTAAAAACTATATAGAAAAAAATCATTCCACTGCAAATGGTTTACTATCCACCGATTCTAATCAGTTTTCTCTTTGAAGGTTACGTATAGATCCCATCTTTTCAAAACTCCCACTATATATAATCTCAAAATTTATTAAACAGAAAGCATAAAAAAGATGCCGGTACTCCCGACATCTTTTTTTCTTTCTGACTATTTTAACACCATAAAGTAGCTCCAACAATAATGAGAAGGATAAATAAAACTACTATTAACGCGAATCCTCCTCTAAAACCTCCACCATAGCCATAGCCGCCGTATCCATAGCCTCCAACTCCACCACAACCAAACATAATAACGCTCCTAACGTGTTTATTGATTTTTTAGTGTCTTAGTAGCCCCACCAAGAGGCTCCAATAATAACCAGCAGAATAAATAACACTACTAACAAAGCAAATCCAGATCCGGATCCGTATCCAGCTCCACTCATATACAATCACCTCCAAGCGATATAAAATAGACTATGTCATTACACGATTTTTTGATTGGATAAAATCGTATTTTTTAACTTTTGGGCTATAACCTAAAGTCACCCTATCCACAAGCCCCTTTAAAGAGTCATTTAATGCCTGACTCGAGCTACCCAAAAATAAATCCAATGCATAAATGTCTAAATACAGATCATGATGTAAGAAACCAATTAAATGTTTCCTAAACATTTGTCTAATCTCATCAATTAATAAAGTTACAACACACTTCCACTATAAACCTAGGATGTTTGTCCTTAACCACTTCTAATAAATAGCATAGGATATCTTGTACTAATTAGAATGGAGGGAAACTTATGTCACTCGGTTATTATCATGGTTTATGTAACAAACATAGAGGTAGAGCTGTTGAGATCAGAACCCGCGACGGGAGAGTTCATAGAGGAATTATTCATCGTGTTTCTCCAAACAGAGTATTTCTGCAACCGCTAAGATCTAGAAGAAATCTAGGTGGCTTTGGTTATGGTTATTACGGTGGTGGGGGGTTTGGCTGGGGAATCGCTTTAGGGGCAATCGTAGGATTAGCTTTGCTCCCATTTTTCTGGTGGTAAGACAAAACTCAGTTTATTTACAACTCCTTATAGATTAAATATGTACAACCTTAACTAAATTTAATGTTACAAATTGTTTTACTCTTATCGCAAAAGTATACGGTAAAAAATAGGGCTTCAGGGATTTAGAAGCCCTATTAAGTCTCTTCATCCTCAATAACGATATCAGTATATTGAGGATTTTCTTCAGTTGGATTGACGGCTTGCTCTGAGGTGGAAGATTCATCAACCTGCATGTCATCTGGCTTGTCCATACTAGATTGACTATTTTCCATTTCCTCTTTCATTTCCTTCATTTTTGCCATATCCCCTTTTATTTGCTCAGTGATTTTCTGCGGTATGGTTTCTTTCCCATATGTTGCACCAATATTTAAAGCTCCATTAAGATTTTTGATGCCAAGCTGTGCGAAGTTATTATTTTGTTCATATTTTTCTAAATATAGTTTATCGACATACAATGTTTTACAAATGGGGTCTTCCTGCTGTATTGAAGCTTCTGTTTCGTCCATTTGTTTCAGTAATTCATTGCTTGTTTCAATTAGTTCCTCCATCCGTTTCAACAAACTGACCTGAACTTCATTAACCAATAACAAATTGTGTTCTAAGATCTGTACTCTCCTTTCCAACTGCGTATAAAAAACTTCATTCTCGTCTCTTTTTTCATTTGTACGTTGAACTGTTGCAATATTTTCAGGTGGTGTCTGATTATAATCTATTTTGGATTGTTCTACTTTAAGTTTGATTATCGAAATTTGATTTTCTAAAGCCTGGATTTTTTCAATCAATTCTTTTTCCCTTTGGAGATGAAAGGTATCCTTTTCTAAAATGAGCTGTTGAATTAAATGGATTAAACGTTCATCATCTTTATGTTCTTCTTCTTGCGGAAGAGGATTTATGAGCAATGTTCCTTTTTCTTCCTTATCGTTTTCCAACTGGTAGACTCTTTGTCCTAGTTCCGCTAATCTTTTATTGATCTCCTTAAATTTCTGGGTATCCTCTAAGCTTTTTACTTGAGCTTCCTTCCCCTGATTCTTTACTCGGCTCTGCTCTTTTTTTTCTGCAATTCTGTCCATAGACATTGATGTTCGAAACTTTTTCTCAAACTCTAATAAGCCTTTAATTTGAACCTCAAGTGCATTGATTCTTAAAATTTGTTTTTCCCACTCAATTTCGTTTTTCTTTTGACCTTTTTGATTGAACATCCCTTTTATAGACATCATGTCTCCCCACGCTTAGTAAAATTATTAACCCAATGATTCCACTCGTTCGGTTATTCAATATTTACTCGCTCTTCTTTTAAAAACTGTCGTTTATATGAAATAAATAAGAGTCCATTATTAAATTTAGCACGAATTCGATTCGGATATGTCGGCTCAGGAAGCTGGATCACACGTTCAAAGGGGCCATGATATCGTTCTTGCTGTACTGGCTCTCCGGTGATCATTTCATGATTGTTCCCTTTGATTAATAGGCTTGTTCCTGACACAGATAATTGAATATTTTCTTTTACGTAACCCGCTAATTCCATTATTAATAAAACGTCCTCATCCGTTATGTAAATATCTGTTTGTGGAAAATTTCTTCCCTGCCCTTTTTTCATAGCAGTTTCACCTGAATGATTTCCATCAACATTGCTTTTCATAAATTCCTCAAAGGAGGATTGATCAAATATCCCATCCCAAAAATCACCGGTTTGGTATTTTTTTGCCAAATCCATCCACTGTAAGATCTTATTCATATCCATGATGGATCCACCCCCTTGTAACGCTCGATATGAATCCCGTTACATGCCCTCATTTATAATGATATTTACGATTTATTAAATCATTCATAAAAAAATGTACACTCACTGCTAAAATTAAAACTTAAAATCGATCATTCCATTTAGCTCGTCCACACTAACTGAAAACATATTTCATTTATAACCATCATATAGTTAAGTACCCGTAATAAAAGCACAGAAAGGATAATGACCCATGTTCTTTATACCGACAAAGGTAAATATTACCGAAATAAAACTAAATAATATCGATCATTGCAGTTCAATATCTTTTAGTTCTACCATAATACAAAACAGAAATGTATCAGCAAAGAAAAATCAAGGCTTTGGCCAGCAGTTAGCTGACGGGTGTTTCAGAATCAACACAACAAGCGCGACTTTTGATCATGACGTCGAGGATTTTCTAATTCAAAAAAGTAACTGAATACGTATTATTTAGGAGGATTTAAATGGGAGGTCCTGTTCCATACATTAATATCAATATTAATATCATTAAGGTAAATTCATTCGAGAATGCTTCCGCAATAAATGTAGGACAAAATTTATTAGCGGAATGGCATAATTCTGATAAAAAAAACCAAGGGTTAGGCCAAAACATGGGAGATGGGACCAATTTTGTCGCTACAAAGAGCGCTGTCGATGACCGAGACCAAATTGATTCTAACTCCTCTTTTGAAACGGCTAACCCATAAGGAGTTATAACATGCCATTTGCACCTGTATCAATAAATATCTTAGGAATTAAGATTAATGCCATTGACAATGGGGCAATCGTAAATCTCGGCCCTAGTCAACACCTGGATCAGTTTGTTTCGTATAAACGAAATCAAGGGTTTGGAGAACAAAATGGAGATTTATCCCCTACGGTACTGCCAAACTCTCTGGTATTGGACCCGGATATCTCTGACAGCAACTCCATCAAAGCAAGCATTGTATAGTGCAAGCTTAAGACGATGGTACGTTTGGCTATGAATAACATAAAGACAGGGATGTGTTGAAATATGGTTTTTGTTTCACCAATGGTCTTTAATATACTTGGATTCAAAGTAAATACAATTGATAATGGTGCCGTAGCGAATATGGGGACTCTGCAATTAATCGATCAACTTGTGACATATAAGCGAAATCAAGCGTTTGGAGAACAAAACGGAGACCTTTCCCCAGTAGCGGTCCAAGCAGCCGCCGTCATTGACCCCGATGCTAGTGATAGTAATGCCATTAAAAACAGTGTCATATAAAATTCTTTCTAGATTCGATAATATATTTGTAGTCAAGAACATCATAAATAATAAACAATCCCCAATTTGATAAAAACCTCATCAAAATCGGGGGATTTTTTTGCGTGAAATTGAAGGGTAGTGCATTAAAACGTAGACAAACTAAACTGTCTTCTGTTTTAGTTTGTCTACGTTTTTTTATTAGAAAAAATACATTTTAAATTTAAAGGGGCGAACAATATGATAGGAGTAGGTATCTTTTTACTATAAGGAGTTAATAAAATGACGATTCCAGAATTAATCCTAAGACTTGCAATTGCTTTCGTAACTTTATTATTTTTAACCAGACTTATGGGCAGAAAAGAAATATCCCAAATGACCTTTTTTAATTTTATCTCTGCAATCTCAATAGGACATATAGGGGGCTCTCTTGCCATTGATGCTTCCCTCACTATCACTAATGGATTACTAGCGCTTATCGCTTGGACTGCTTTTACCATTTTTATAAGCATCTTAGATCTAAAATCTCAAAAGTTACGAGTAGCTATTGAAGGTGAGCCTAGAATTCTTGTGAAAAAGGGAAAAATTATGGAAGATGAACTCCGTAAAGTTCGTTTAGACATAGACGCTTTAAATACTTTATTACGAAAGAAAAACGTATTTTCCCTATCAGAAGTCAATTATGCCATTTTTGAAACAGATGGAACTCTTTCAGTTATGAAAAAAGAATCTAAGCAGCCTTTGACAAAGGGTGATTTAAATATAAACCAGAAAAATGCCCATGTATTCCCTATTTCTACATCTGTCATTTCCGATGGTAAAATTAAGGAAGAGAACTTAGAAAAATTAAACCTAAATCGACAATGGTTAGAGAACCAATTAAAAGATCACGGTATAAATTCTATAACGGATGTCTTTTATGCTGAAATTCAAAAGGACGGTACACTATACATTGATCCAAAAAATGATGCTCTTCATTGAATAAACCATTCTCGGTCCATTTAATCTAAAATAAATATCTATTGACTGTTGTCAGCTGAAGAGGGGTTCTCTGTTTGACCTTGATCACTATAATCGGGATCTTTGACTTTTGTAACAATTACAGAATGTGTAGGCGAAAAATCTCCCATTGAAAAATTTGCTCCATATAATTTTACATTTGCAGTATGACTATTTTGTACCGTTCTACCAATATCAACATTGGCATTTTGTGCAATACCGTTAACAATCAGATTATAAATTTTAATTTGATTTGACATGTCTGCCTCCTATTAAACAAGCTTGTGATTTTAATATAAAGTATGTTAAAACACCTGTTTAAGAAATGGACAATCATGGAGTTTATAATCGAAATGTGAAAACCGAACGTTTCCCATGTTTACTCCAAGAAAATTAAATATTCAAATCTAAAGCAAAAAATCAAAAGGGCTGGTAATAAAGAGCTAGAAGCGGTGATTGCTCAAGGCGGGAGAGACGAAGTATTAATTCATTCAAATAAGAATCGTGCTCCTGTTTCTAAATACAAACAAACCCCAATCTCAAGTGAGATTGGGGTTGTCTGCAAGTTAGTAATTTTCGTTATTAAAGGATGCTTCCTCTTCATTTGGTTCTTCAGTTTCTTGTTTACTGTAGTTATATTTTGATCGGTCCACTGGTTGGAATCCGTCTGGTGTATAAAAGCGTAATAAATCGCCATTGACCACCCGGTCTGAAAGTGCTAATTTTTGCATGGCGTTTTCTTGATAATTTCTTGCTTCGGGTAATCTCTCTGCTTCTAGTAAAAGCCCTGTTTGAGAATCATAGTATTTACCCGAAATAGACGTAATGGTTGAACTAACAAAATCACCATTACGGAAAGGAATAATATCATCATGTTCTTCTGATAATAAATCGGTTCCAAACACGATGAAGTTCTTTGTGTCGATTCCTAATAAATGAAGAAGGGTTGGCATCAAATCGATTTGCCCCCCATATTCATGATTCACTCCACCCTCGATTCCTGGCACACGAATCATCAATGGAACCCGTTGTAAACCAGTGCTTTCAAATGGAGTAATTTCTTTTCCTAGAACTTGTCCCATCGCTTTATTATGATTTTGTGAAATTCCATAATGATCTCCGTACATAATAATGATCGAGTTATCGTATAAACCGGACTCCTTCAGATAGCCAAAAAATTGCTCAAGCGCTTCATCTGCATAGCGAGCGGTTTGAAAGTAGCGATTCACTGATTTACTATTCGTTGTATGAGGCGCAATCGTCGCATCTTCTTCTTTAAGCTTATAGGGATAATGATGTGTTACTGTAATAAACTTTGAATAAAAAGGTTGTGGCAATGATTCTAACTTTGGAATCGACTGCTCAAAAAATGGTTTGTCCATCAGCCCATAATCAGCAAGGTCTTCCGGGTTCATTTCATAATAACTAGAATCATAGAATCGATCATATCCGAATGATTTATAAATTTCATTCCGATTCCAAAATGTTCCTGTATTTGGATGGAACACAGCTGAAGTATACCCTTGTTGTCTTAAAATGGCTGGAACCGCATGATAGGTGTTTAATCCTTTCATGGTGAAGGCGGAACCTTGTGCTAAGCCATATAAGGAGTTTTCTAATAGAAATTCCGCATCAGCTGTCTTGCCTTGTGCTGTTTGATGGAAAAAGTTATCAAAATAAATCGTGTTCTCATCTCTTATAAAAGAGTTTAAAAATGGTGTCACTTGTTCACCGTGCAGTTCGAAATCGATTAAAAAGTTTTGTATGGATTCAAGGTGAATATAGATCACATTCATGCCTTTTGCGGCGCCAAAATATTTTGGATTCGGTTCAGCATAGTTAGATTGTGTATAGTTAATAACCTCAGTTAGGTCACTGCCATCTGCCAACGCTCGCTGGGCCGAAGCTTTTGTACTTTGAACAGCATCATAAACCGTGTAATTATACATGCCTAAATATTTCACTATATAGTTACGATCAAATCCCCTAGTTAATAATTGAGGTCGATCGGATTCTGCTAAAGCCAAATTTAAACTTGAAATTCCTAAACCCAATAGGATCAAAGCCGCAGCCATTCGATGTTTCATGTTCTTACCTTCGATTTTAACAACCCGAAAAGCCAACAAGCCGATTAACAATATGATATCGACAAAGAACAAAATGTCATATGATCTCAATAGTGATACTATACTACTGCTTACATCCCCAAAATTCTGTGTCTGAAAAATGGTAGGTAAGGTAAGGAAATCATTAAAGAAACGATAATATAACACATTTGCATATAACAAAAAAGTTAGAAGGAAATCAATAATAATCAGCCCTATGTATTTCTTCCTTCCGTTTAAAAAGCTAGCAAATCCTAAAAAGATCATCGCTGAACCTAAAGGGTTTAAAAATAATAGAAACTCCTGGAATGAACTTTCTACACCTAAATTAAACTGTGTCAACTGAATGAAATACGTTTTCATCCATAGAAAAAGAACCGTTATAAAGAAAAAGACAACGTATTTATTAAGCATCCCCTGTCCTTTTTGAAATATTTTATTCATATATACCCTCACTCCAATTAAAACTCCATCCTAGCATAAACATTCTTCTATTCATATATCTATAGATTCAATTTTAAATTAAATTTAACGATTCTATAGGATCCTTGTACCACCTCGCCCAAGAGATCTAATCTCCCATAATGGATAACTCAAAAATACAGTCTACCATGACATATGCCAAAAATAAAATATTTTGTCAAAGTTGAAGACGTTTTCCTATGATTAAATGTACCAGAAATATCAAATTCTGAAAACTAGCATTCTTTATTCAATACAGCGAAATGGGAATAGGGTCATCAGAAAATAGGATATTTGTTGATCATCTCAAAAGCAAATAGAAAGGCAGGTACTTCATATTTGAAATACCTGCCGTTTCATTTTAATAGACTTTATCTCCAAACAGACAATTATTCTATTCCTATAATTGTATGAATTAAAGAGGATATTTCCTGTTTTCCTTTTGAACTGAAATCCACTTCATAGTAGTAAACTCTTCTAATGCCCATTCTCCGTTATAACGACCTAGACCCGAACTTTTTTCTCCACCAAAAGGGACATTTGCTTCATCATTGACCGTTTGATCATTGACATGTGTCATGCCACTTTCAATCTGTTGAGCAAATTCTATCCCTCTGTCTAAATTTCTAGTAAACACAGATGAGCTTAAACCAAATTCTGTATGATTAGCCATTTCAATTGCTTCGTCCTCAGATTTAAATGGAATAATCGACACGACAGGCCCAAAAATTTCGCTTTGAGCAATTGTCATTTCATTTGTTACGTCAGCCAACACAAAAGGCGTTAACACATTACCGACTCGTTGCCCTTGAAGAGCAACCGTAGCTCCTTCTTTTTTGGCTGTTTCTATGAGCTCTAATATTTTATTTATGTGCTTTTCATTAATAATGGGTCCTATAATCACATTTGGATTTTTCGGGTCTTCATATTCGAGCTTGGAAACCTTAGCAGCAAACTTTGTAACAAATGCATCATAAATTAATTGATCAACTAAAATTCGATTGATACTCATACATATTTGGCCTTGGTGTAAGTAAGCACCAAAAGCCGCAGCGTTAACAGTTTGATTAACATCTGCATCTTTTAGAACAACAAACGGGTTATTGCCTCCGAGTTCAAGTGCAACACGCTTCAAATTCTTGCCAGCGACCGCTCCTACATGACGTCCAGCTGGAGTCGACCCTGTGAATTGCTGGACCGGTTCAAAGAATCAACAAGCTAACAACTCCAAAGCTAATCAAACGAGTACAACAAGCCGCAGAAGAAGTAACACAAGCATTAAACTGATCTCAGCTATCTATATAATTTCCATTAGTTTCTAAAAGTGTTAATGTTTTCCACAAAAAGCGGCATGTTATGCAATCTAGGCTGCTCAACATGCCGCTTTTTGTATGATCGTATCTAGTTTCATATTCGCAGTATGTAAATCAAAATTGAAACCATTAAACATAGGAATAATGATAAGACACCATCCAGAACTGGAATCGTGCCTATCTCATTTATTTTTCTCTATTCTCTTCCCACAGTTGTACTCGTTCTTCAAAACTCACTTCTCTATGAACTTGATGCAACATCCAAATATAACCGTAAGGATCGCTAAACATGGCATTTGATACCCCAAAATCCATCATTTCAGTAACCGCTTGTACTTCCGTGCAGCCAAGGCTCATCGCTTTTGAATATGTTTCCTTAATATCTGGAACTGTGATATTAAACCAGATGGTTTTAGGATCCTCTTCACTTGGTGCGATTAAATGGAATTTTGGATTTTCATCTAACATGTGAAAGCGAACTCCATATAAGTTGAAAACAACCTCATTTTCGCCTTTAGGGAAATTTGTAACCTCAATATGATCAATCTCAAATACCTTTTCGTATAATTCTAATGCTTTCAAGCTGTCTGTAACAACCATATCGATTTCTACACCGACCACTATGCCACTTCCTTTTTAGTCATTTAGATTATTTTTCAATTATACCTCATTCTTGCTAAAACAAAAAAAAAAGGAAAGTTAGCACTCCCCTTTTTGAAAATTCAATTATAAGAAACTCCATAATTCAGGAAGATGTAACACATAAATCCGTTTAGATATTATTCCCTTTCTCGTGCATTCTTTGTATCTCTAATATTTTTTTGAACCGTTATGGCTGCAAATAAACTAAGAACATAGGCCATCCCATAAAATCCCTTTTCGCTTAAAACAATACTCCCTGCATTGTATAAACCGATCGCCATAAGTGATATTGAAACAATGAGTGCAAACCAACTAATTCCATAATATATTCCCGTAACCGGTATCCCTTCTTCCTTATCCCTTACTGCCTTTTGTAAAGAGACCGCTGCATATAAACCAAATACTAACACGGCAAAGTAATAGCCTTTTTCGTTTAGTTCCATCATTGCGTTAAACAAGCCAATCAAATATGCCCCAACACCTATAATAAACGCTGCCCAAGAAGCCCCTTTAAAAGCTGATGTTGGCTCGCCTTCTTTTCTTTCAACCTTCATTTTGGGCTCTTTGTCTTTCTCAGTATTAAATAGAACCTCATTTTCATTTGACATCGAATGTATCACTTCCTTTTTATTAAACATTTGTCAATTATAGGATAAACAATAGTCCTCTAACCTTACTCTATTATATAAAAGTTACTTTCAAAATATTAAATCTCTTTATTTATTAATTATTAAACAAGAGACGGATCTTGTATTTTAAAAGATCCGTCCTCTTGTTTAGTTTGTTTCCGTTCTTTTATTCGTCTTCCACTTAATTCCACTTGCAACACATCCCATACTAACGATTAATAAAATAACATTAATGGTGTTATGTAACCAGTTTGGCATAAACGATCCTCCCGTAGTATTAAATTAATTTATCGTTTAACTCTCTCTTTTTTCCAGAAATTTGAAACAATTACATTATAATAGAACAGGAGGGATTTAACAACATCAACATACTATAAAGTGAAACTACCATCAGTGAGAGTCTTACTTCCCGTTAAGCCAGATATTAGAACTCAAAAAAACGGTGTACTCCCGGATGTAACAGGATGAAAATCCAAAAACTACTTTACTTTTCACTATTACTATAATAGTATGTTAAATAAATCATACTATCTTCATAAGATTAAGAGGTGAATGGATTGTCACATACAACTTTAGAATCAACGTCTAAGCTTAAATATAAATCCTTAGTTAAGAACCCGACTACGTTTGTCACAAATCTTAACCCGATGCAAAAGGGATATGTTTCAGCTGGTCTAATTATTTCCCTTATTTTGCTGATGACAATTGTCAATACGGCTGGTTGGGTACAGGGAACCCTTTTTATCATCGGATTAGCTTTGGGAGCGACATTGCTTTATGCTCGATTTGGTTTTACATCTGCCTTTCGCAGGCTTGTATCCGTAGGTAACGTGCAGGGACTCCAAGCCCATATGCTCATGTTTGCCGTTTCTACTACTCTATTTGCAATTATTTTGAGTACAGGATTTAGTTTTACAGGTGTAACGCCAGCAGGTTATGTCTCACCTGTAGGAATTCCCGTTCTTTTCGGTGCTTTTCTGTTCGGGATTGGCATGCAGCTTGGAAATGGTTGTGCATCAGGAACTTTGTATAACTTAGGTGGGGGCTCTTCTTCCATGGTGTTAACCCTTATTTCCTTTATTGCCGGTTCTACTCTTGGTGCCTATCATCTCAACTTTTGGATGGAAGAAACCCCAACGCTTCCGCCGATATCATTGGCAACTTCTACAGGACTGGGTTACTTTGGAGCTTGGGCAATTCAAATGGCTTTATTTGCCGTGATTTACTTCATAACGATTCAAATTGGGAAAAAGAAAAATCCTCCAATGATGAAGCCGCTAGCAACAACGACGGGTTGGAGAAAAGTATTACGCGGTTCCTGGCCATTATTCGTTGCGGCGATTGTTTTAGCTCTCCTAAACGCTTTAACTTTAACCGTTAGAGGGACACCATGGGGAATTACATCGGCCTTTGCTCTATGGGGAGGAAAATTCCTCAATACAGTTGGAATCGATGTTGCAAGCTGGGGATATTTTACCGGTCCAAATGGTGAAGCTTTGAAAAACTCAGTGTTAGCAGATTCTACAAGCGTACTGAACTTTGGAATTATGTTAGGAGCCTTTATTGCCTCCTCTTTCCAAGGTACGTTTAAACCAAAGAAAATAAAACCTGGCATTGCCGGAGCTTCCATTTTTGGCGGTCTCCTAATGGGATACGGATCACGGCTTGCTTTCGGCTGTAATATTGGAGCTTATTTTGGAGGAATTTCGTCCTTCAGTCTTCACGGATGGGTCTGGGCAATTATGGCTTTACTTGGAACCTTCTTAGCCCTCTTTATTCGCCCATTATTCGGGCTGAAAAATCCAAGCTCAAAAGACACATTCTGCTAATCAAACGGGATAAGGAAAAACCTTATCCCGTTTTTTATAAATGGTCTCCGCCCGATATCCGATCAAACCCTCTTACACCAATCCACCATCACTATTAATGATCACGCCTGTAATCGCCATTGTTAACCCTCCTATTATATTGATAACGTTTACACATTTATTTACGTAGCCTATATATATCTATTTTAAAATATTTTCAGATAATTATTGAAATACTAAATTCTTATTAACTTAATAAGGAAATTGACATAACCGCAAAAAACCCTTCATCATCTGAAGGGCTGACATAAAAATATTAAAATCAAGGTTAAAGATTAATCCCACAGCACCTTGACGACTGCTTTTCGAATCGGCTCGGGATTATTGACACACATACCTGGTCTATGTGCATCTTTTGGGGTGAAGACGGCAAAGTAACTTTCTTTTACTACAAAGCTCTCTCCTTCTGCATCAAGGAACATTAAATCCTTCTCTTGATGCGCTTCAATGACCTGTGCCTCTCCGATGTGAGTGTACTCCATTTTCTCCTGCCCTTGAATAACATATTGAATATCAGCATAACGATAATGGGCTTCAAAGCGACAAACTTCGGGTAATTTTGTATCATATTCTTGTATCATCACAAACACTTTATCCTCTTCAATAGGATATGTACCTACTTCAAGTGAATTTAGATCATTTTCAAGCAGAAAATGAAGTCCCTTCTTTAATCTGGGATGTAGCTGATCATACATTTTTGCATTTGACAATTTATCAAGTATCAAAGTTAGTTCCTCCGTTAGGTAAAATTGTAAACCGTTCTTTATTATAAAATAATAAAGTTGATTTAGATAGGACGTATAATGTTAGATTCACTATATTCCTTGATCAAACCACTGAAACAAAAGAATGGTTTACAAGGTCTAATAACAAAGCGGGTTAATATGTTTATCACCCTTAAACAAAAAAATACTGCCCCTGAGAGCAGTTAGATTTCCTTCAATATATTAGGTAAAAATTGAGAGACGGTTTGAAGCGGGATCGTATCGTTTTTAGATAAACTAAGCAAAATTCCCCCTTCGATTGAAGCTGTAATCATAAGTGCAGTGGAATAAGCTTTATCCTCTGGAATTCCATCTGCTACTAGTTTATCTGAACAGATCTTTATTATTTGTCGATATAATAAATTACTCGCATTTCGAACCGGTTCACTCAATGATTCCATTTCCCGGACAATGCTCGTAAACGTATAACCTGTGATTGTACCATCCTTTTCAAACCTTTCCATTAAGATATCAATCATGGCACGTGTCGCCTCTAATGTCGTAGGATATTGAGAATAAATCGATTGCATGTCATCTGTAATCGCCTCATTCATCAAGCGGAGACAAGCAATGAGCAATTCTTCTTTTCCATTTGGAAAATGATGATACATAGATCCTTTTGTAATTTTACAAGCATTCAATATTTCATTTAAACCGACACTCTTGAAGCCTTTTTGTTGAAAAAGAGTGGTCGCAGTTTCAATGATTAAAGTTTTCGTATCCATATTGGCAGTGACCTCCTCATACCGGCCGGTCTACTATACCAAATATGTACTTAACGTTCAATAAATTAGGTTAAATTTTCTCATTATTTTGGATAGAGGAATTCATACTTAAGGTTTATACAGATCGTTATATAATTGGAAAAACATAACCCTATAATAAACAGAAGTCACACCTGTCGGGATTATTAGGAATAATCACAAATACGCTTGGAAACGGCCAAAACGATGCTTCCTCCCAGAAACAGAGTTATATAATGAGGCATTAAAATGAATAGAAAAATAGAAATTAAAGGCCTAATTAATCTGATGTTGAATTAGGCCTTTAATTGTTTTCTGTATGAAAGCAAATCATTTTTTAGCTGTGAAGGAAATAGAGGAATACTGATCGATTCTGACACATACAACTGACCATTAAAAGCAATTTATCGTGAATGTTCCAGCATCTTCAGACAGTCGAATCATATCCGCCAACATGGGATATTTTACCTTTTTTCCCCATTAACTTAAGTCTGTAGAAACATTTGTTATGGTCGCTTCTTCATTATTTGGTTTAGATAGTGTACTAGAAACATTATCTAATCGTACATTCTTTGTTTCTGGGAATACCCATGCCCATATGGCTAACATCAAAAATAAGGCCGCTCCTCCTAAAATAATTGGACTGTACCCATATACTGGGAATACAGCAGCTGTTATGAGCGGAGGAAATGCAGATAATCCACGACCAATTTGTAAGGACCATGAAATTCCCGTTGAACGAACATCTGTCGGGAAAATTTCACTAAATAACGATCCGAACACAGAGGCCCCATTTGAGCCGAAGTATAAGAAAAACATCGGTAATAAGATCCACAACGAATCGATTAAACTTGACCAAGTGAAGAAAAGGGCAATTCCACCTATTGCAGCCACAAACCCTAAATAAGAAAGCGTAATTCTTCTTCCCCATTTATCTGCAGTATATCCAGCAATAAACGAACCTACTAACCCAGCAAAAGCCGTAAAAAATAACCACCAACCCGCTGTTCCCATTTCAAACCCTTCGTACTTGACTAAATACGTAGGCAAGAAATTTGTAATTCCGTAGTAAGCGAAATATTGTAGTACCGCCGCAATTAACGCAATGGTAAAAGGCTTCCAAAATCGTCTCAATCCGTATTTTTCACGGACATTTACTTTTACCTTTGCGGTTTTGCCTATTTCTTTTTCCCAAACCTTTGATTCTTCAACATCTTTTCGGAGATAGAGAGCAAATAGAACAGGCAGGGACGAAATGACAAATGTCCAGCGCCAACCGATTAACGGTAAAATAAAGCCTCCTACAGTCGCACCTATAAAAATTCCCACATAAGCGCCTCCATATAGCATAGAGCTCCAAAATCCTCTTTGTTTGGATGGAACAGTTTCACTAACTAATGCTTGTGCAGCACCATACTCTCCCCCTAAACCGAAACCAGCTATCGCCGTCCAAAAGATGAGCCATTCATAATCAAAAGTGAAGGCACGCATGAAAGTAGCTAAACAAAAGATTACTAATGTAGCAATGAGGATTTTCTTTCTCCCAATCTTGTCACCTAAATAGCCAAATACAACTCCACCAATGGCTAAAAAGGCCAATTGTACTGAGAAGACGGAGGCTACTAGTGCAGTTGATAGTGAAAGGGCAGCTGCCATTGGAATGACTAAGAAGCTTAATAAAAAAACTTCATAATAGTCAAAGATCCAGCCGATATAGGCTCCAAAGAATATTTTATATTTTTTCTTATCCATTTTTTCTGATTGGATCCTGATGTTATCTGCTACCATACGCAACACCCCTTTACTAAATGTGTATTATTTCTTCATTTTCTACTGCAAACCGTATGGAGTTAATCCTTCTTTTTTCACTTTAATGCGCCATACCTCATTTTTTGAGGACTCGGTAATATACAAGTATCCATCGTTAAACGCTAGGTTGGTTGTAAAGGTTCCAGCATCTTCTGGCAGACGAATAGTTCCGTATTTAAACCCATTCGCATCAAGAACCACAATTTCTCCTGCTTGGAAATGGGCGACATATACATTCCCATCCGTATCGACCGCTAATCCATCAGGACCAATTCCTCCTTCAAAGGAACCGAAAACAAATGGCGTTTCAGGTGATTTTTCTGCTTTCTTAGAAGGAATAGAAAGTAATCGGTTTTTGTCAAATTCAGAAATGTACACACGCTGCCCATCTGCGGAGATTACAACTCCATTTGGATAAGCAATATTCTCAGCGAATAGTTCAGGTTCAGTACTATCGGCTGGCAAGTAGAAAACCCGACCAACTGGATGAGTCGCACTCGATCCCATTGGCTCTGTAAAGTACAACCCGCCTTTTTCATCAAATACTAAATCATTCAATCCATTTAACGGTTTCCCTTCATAGGTATTGACAACCGTTTCTGTTTTCTTTGCTATTGGGTCATAAGCAATAATTTTTCCATTTAGATCCGTCATAAAAATGCGTCCATCTTTGTGAATTTTTGCTCCAACAGGCACTATACCTTCTTCTACAACTGAAACCACCTTGTCCTTTTCAATAGTAAGAAGTTCTCCTGACATAGGGCTGACCATCCAAATATTCCCTTTTCGATCGAAGTTAATTCCCTCCATAAATCTACCCGTGTCACCTTCACTTACAACCACCTTTTCCCATTTGGCGTTAGCATGAATGATTTCTGAAATGTTATGCCTTTCTCCTTTTGGAACAGGTTTTGTTTCATACTTCGCCTTAGCTCCTACAATGCTCGCGGTAATGAGGAAGATGAATATAGATACTATTACGACTAAATTTCTTTTTTTCATTGATTACATTCCTCCATTTTTAATAATAAAAACAACCTTTTGAAACCCCATTTATGAGAATAAACATTCTTGTTAGAAAAGACATCACACCTTATCCTACTAAATCTCTAACCTCACTTTAAAAACGATTATCCAACCAATGAACGCTCAACGATCTCTACGATATCCATCGTTGCCACCGTATCTTCAACTTCCTTCGCTTTCGTTCCATCACTTAACATTGTTAAACAGTACGGACAATTGCTTCCAAGCATCGTTGGATTAAGTTGAAGAGCTTGTTCTGTTCGTTCCACATTAATCCGTTTCCCTTGCGTTTCTTCCATCCACATCATCCCGCCACCAGCGCCACAGCACATCGAATCCGATTTATTTCGTTCCATTTCTAACACGTTCACACCTGGAATCGACTTAAGAATTTGGCGTGGAATATCGTAAATATCGTTATAACGTCCGATATAACAAGAATCATGATAAGCAATCGACTCTGAAACATCTTTCGACGGCTTAATTCGGCCTTCTTGAATCCATTTCCAAATTAACTCTGTATGATGATACACTTCAGCTTCCAATCCAAATTCAGGATATTCGTGTTTAAAGGTATTGTAGGCATGTGGATCAATCGTCACAATTTTCTTGACGTTATATTTTTGAAAATTAGCAATATTTTTTTCACAAAGCTGTTGGAATAAGAATTCATTCCCCATTCTGCGAGCAGTATCACCAGAATTGCGCTCTTCATTGCCAAGTATTGCAAATTCGATTCCTGCTAGATTCATAATTTTAGAGAGAGATTGGACAACCTTTTGGCTGCGTTTATCAAAAGATCCCATCGAACCTACCCATAATAAGTACTCAAATTCATCTGTTTCTTTTACCGTCTTAACCGTGATATCTTCACGCTCTTCACGCCACTTAATTCTTTCTTTACGGTTAATTCCCCATGGGTTGCTTTGTCTTTCAATGTTTTGAAAGTAACGAGTCGCATCACTTGGGATATTGCCTTCAGTCATTACTAAATAACGTCTTAAATCAATGATTTTATCGACATGCTCATTTCCTACTGGACATTGATCTTCACAATTTCGGCATGTTGTACAAGCCCAAAGCTCCTCTTCTGTAATGACATCGCCAATTAAACTAGGCAATTCAACCGTAGCTGCTGATTCTTTTTGTGCCACATCTACCGCTAAAGCAGATGATCCAAAAACATTAGCAGGCAGCCAAGGACTTCGTGATGTTACACTTGCCCCTTTTTCTGTGAGGTGATCTCTCATCTTGACGATTAGATCCATTGGCGAAAGAGTTTTACCCGTTCCTGATGCTGGACACATATTCGTACAACGTCCACATTCGGCACAAGCGTATAAATCAATTAATTGATGCTGAGTGAAATCCTCAATTTTTCCTACACCAAACTCTTCTGCTTCTTCATCCTCAAAATCGATTTTACTTAGTTTCCCAACAGGGCCCTGTTTTTTGAAAAAGATATTGACCATCGCAAATAGTTCATGAAATTGTTTGGATTGTGGAACAAATACAAGAAAAGAAAATACGACGAGCATATGAACCCACCAAAATACGTAAAACAAGACCGTTCCTGCGGTTGTTCCGATACCAGAAAATAATAAAGCAATCATACTAGAGAACGGAGCATAAACGAGATTTGGTTCGCGACCAACCATAATGGTTTCAAAACCTAATGTAATTAAAATCGATAAAGTAAGCGTACTTAAAGCGATATAAACAAAAGCTGCTTTCCCATCACGTTTCCATTGCAATCGCTTTAATTTTTCACCATAACGACGATAAAAACCATATACAACCGCTAAAAACATGAGAAATGTTGCCCACTCCTGTAAAAGACTAAAGTATTTATGGGTGTCCCCTAAAGGATATTCATATCCTCTAATAAAACCTTTAATGATTAATTCGATAAGTCCTATTTGAATGATGAAGAAGGTATAAAATAAGACTAAATGCATAAGACCGCTTTTCTTATCTTTAAATAATTTTTTATGACCTAAAGCATTACTAGCAACTGTAGTAATTCGTTCCTTTAAGTTTGGCTGAAACTCACTTTTTTTCCCAAGTTTGATAAACAAATAGCGCGTATATACTAGATTAATAAACAAATAAGCCGCATATCCAGCTACAGCTAGAAAAGCCAATAAATTCAGTAATGTCATCATCTTTCTTCAACCTCCCTTGTTGATTCTTACGTTGAGGCCAGCGAGATGCTGGTCATACAGACATTGCTGTAAGCACTATAGTCTGTGTTCAATTTTTATAGCTTTACTGCCGATTGCCCCCTAGCAAACTCCCATTCAAGCAATGGGTCTTTATGCAAGTTAAAACGAAATGGGAGAAATTAAATTCCTCCCATTGTCTTCACTAGACGCCTGTTGCAACCGTCAATTGCTTAAATTCTTCTGTTAACAATGGCACGACTTCGAACAGATCACCGACAATTCCATAATCAGCTATCGAGAAAATTGGGGCTTCTGGGTCTTTATTAATCGCTACAATGACCTTTGAATTGGACATCCCTGCCAAGTGTTGAATCGCACCGGAAATTCCACAGGCAATGTATAGATCTGGGGTCACTACTTTTCCTGTTTGCCCCACCTGCATGGAATAATCACAGTACCCTGCATCACATGCGCCCCGAGATGCCCCAACTGCACCACCTAACACTTTAGCCAGTTCATCAAGCAGCTTAAATCCTTCTTCATTTTTCACTCCTCTTCCGCCGGAAACGATTACTTTTGCTTCAGTCAGATCGACTCCGCCAACAGACTTTTGAACAATCTCTTTTACGACGGTTCGAATATCTTTAATGGTTGGATTAAAAGGGATAGATTCAGCAGTTCGACTAGAATCTGCTTCTACTAATGGAATATTATTTGGACGAATCGTAGCAAATATTGTACCAGATACGATTTTCTTCTTTTGGAACGCTTTACCGGCATAGATTGGGCGGGTAAAAATAATCTCGTTTTCTTCTAGCTCGATACGGGTAACATCCGAAATCAAGCCAACTCCAAGCTTTGTTGCTAAGCGAGGAGACACATCCTTCCCAATTGCTGTATGCCCCATCAAAATGACATCCGGCTTCACCTGATCTACTAATTGGAATAACGCTTGAAGATATCCATCCGGAGTATACTGTTTCAGTCTTTCATCCGGAACCATGTAGACTTTATCGGCACCATACTCAGCCAAAGAGGTAACAAAATGAGGTTCTGAGCTTCCTAGAACAACGGCGGTAATTTCAGCGCTATCTATTTTCTGAGCTGCAGACAATGCTTCAAAAGATACGTTTCTAATTTGATCATCTCTTACTTCTACTAACACTAATGTTCTTTTCATCTTCCATTCCTCCCTTATATGACTTTGGCATCTTGATGAAGCAGCTGTACTAATTCTTGTGCTTGCTGGGACAATTCCCCTGACAATACTTTTCCGGCTTCCTTCTTAGGAGGAAGGAATTGATCTAGATTGACTGACTTTGCAGCACTTTCTTCTAGATTTACCTCAAGGTCTTCGATACTTACACGCTCAATTGGTTTCTTTTTCGCCTTCATAATCCCAGGGAGAGAAGGATAGCGAGGCTCATTCAAGCCTTGCTGTGCCGTTACTAGTAAAGGCAGAGATGCTTCAATCACTTCTGAATTCCCTTCTACATCCTTAACAACGGTAACCTTATCTGAATCGATTGTTAATTCAACGGCTGTGGCCACATGAGCCAGATTTAGTTCTTCTGCCACTCTTACAGCCACTTGACTGGCGCCGTTATCGACCGACATGCTGCCTGTTAAAATAAGGTCGTAGTCACGATCCTTAATTGCAGCAGTTAATATTTTGGAAATCGAATATTCATCAAACGTAAGTGAATCGTCATCTTCAATTAAGACCGCTTTGTCTGCACCCATGGCAAGAGCCGTACGTAACGCACTTTCTGCACGCGATGGGCCAAATGTGACGACCGTAACTTGGGCACCTTGATCTTCCTTCAACTTAACGGCCTCTTCGACTGCATACTCATCATAAGGATTAATTACATACTCTGGACCATCTTCTACAATTTGACCGTTTTCTATAACGATTTTTTCTTCTGTATCAAAGGTTTGTTTTAATAAAACAATAATATTCATCGCTTTTCTCCTTCGCTATTTTCTATGGAAAAAGAACCTACTCTAGTTTTCTATCAAATAAATTCCCGTTCTAGCAGGTCACACTTATGTTTTTCACGTATTAACAGGTCTGCCACTTCCAAATGCTTCGATCGCAGTTGCTGTGATCGCAACGGATTTAGGCAAGCATAAATCAACAATGATGTTTGCGATATCAATTGGCTTCAGCCAGCCTTCCTTATTCACATTCGGTCCTAAATCATCGGTCATTTTCGTGTCGACAGGACCCGGACATACTGCATTCACTCTTACGCGATAAGGTTTGAGCTCTTCACCCAACGCTTTTGTAAAGCCCATTACCGCATATTTTGATGTGATATAGGCACTCCGGTCTGGTCCTCCTTTTGTTCCCCAAATCGATGAAATGTTGATGATGACCCCATCTAGTTTTTCCTTCATATTTGGAACAACCTCACGAGCAAAAAGAAAAGGCGCACGGCTATTAATGTTTTGAACAAAGTCCCATTCTTCGATGGTGGTTTCATCAAATGGCTTTAGAAGCATGGTGCCTGCATTGTTTACGAGAATATCAATGTTTCCTAACATGTATCTCGTCTGTTGAATCGCTCTTTTTACATCCTCTTCTACACACGCATCCCCTGTTGCGTAAATGGCTTCTCCACCTAATTCTTCAATGATATAGTTAGCAGTCTCCGCGACTTCAGCTTGACTGCGAGAGAAAACCGCCACTTTTGCGCCATGTTTGGCTAATAATATACAAGTCTCACGGCCAATTCCTCTGCCACCGCCTGTTACGAAAGCCACTTTCCCTTGTAAATCCACTTAAATCACCCTTTTCTTCTAATCAAATTCGCCTATCGAATTTGCGCTCGGATTTTTATCACGCTTCAAAGGGCCACATCCTGTGGCTTTCGCCTGACTAGGACATCCCTGTCCGTCGTCGAGTTCGCTCGATAAACTTCCCCTAAAAAATCCGAGGCATCCACCGGAGGCTAAACTTACATTTTATGAAAAAGCAAAAATGGGAGAGAAACTCTTTCACTTTTGCCTTTTCATGTACGTTATTCTATCTATTTTGTGGTGATATCAACTGTCTTTACACACCCATTTTCTCAACGTTGGCAACATATGAAACCGCATGTTCACCCGCTTGACGCCCAAATACAAGGCCTCTTAAAACAGATGTCCCACCAGGATATTTGCCATAATAAAGACCAGCTGCCTCACCAGCAGCATATAATCCAGGGATCACGTCATCATCCTGTGAAAGGACAGAGCCATTTGTATCTGTTGCTAACCCGCCATTTGTAAAAACATTTGAGCAAACAATTGGGTAAGCAATAAATGGACCTTGATCAATGGTAATCGCCCAATTGGATTTTGGCGGTGTAATTCCAACCGCTTGTTTGCCGTCTTTTTTATGTGCTTGGAATTCTCCCGGTTGTACGGCAGCATTGAATTCTTGAACAGTTGCCACAAGTTGCTGTGCCGGCACGCCAATTTTCTCTGCTAATTCTTCAAGAGTATCAGCCGTAATCGCAGGTTTATCCGTTTCCAACGCCTGTTCATAATTCGGAATGTCATACATTTTCTGATCACTAATCATATACGCAATATGATCTGGAAGATCGTAGAAAATCTTTCGGGCCACTTCTTCATATTGCTCGTCTACAGTAGATTTCCCTTCATCAACGAAACGCTTGCCATTTTTATCAACAAGAATTCCATATGGATAGGTCATGACAGCTGCTTCTTCGCGATTACTTCTTGGATCTACTGGTTCAGCATGAAAGGCATCAAATTGACCAGCCGGTTTCGCTCCGATATTCAATGCCATTCGAATCGCTTCTCCTTTGTTAAATAGTCCGCCTTCACAAACTGTGCGAATTTTGTGGGCGTCCCTGCCAATATATTGAGCCATCATCTCTTGATTTCCTTGGAAACCACCTGAAGCTAAGACTACAGCGCCAACTTTTAATTGAACAGAGGTTCCTCCTTTTACTCGAATCATGAGTCCGTCCACAACCCCTTCATCATCGAGAAGGATTTTCCACGCTGTTGCTTCATAGATAATTTCAACTCCAAGACCTGCTGCACGTTGAGATAATGTGTCAATGATGGCACGGCCTCCACCAACTGGCAGCAAACGCGGACGATTAGAAGTTAAAAACATCGTTGGTAAATAGTCGAATGCGACCCCTTTTTCTTCTACCCAGCGAAGCGTGCTTCCTGCGTTCTCAGCGAGTGTCTCAATATACTTTCGATCCGAATAGTTATCCGAGAAAGCCATCATATCATCCACAAAATTATCAGCAATTTCATCAATATTCTTCATTCTCATGTAGGACGCTGTCCATCTGGAATTTCCGCCTCTATGATCAAAATCAGACCGTTCTAAAATGGCAATTTTTAATTTTTTTCCTTGCTTTTTAGCTGTTTCTGCTGCAGATAACGCTGCTGACGTCCCTGCAACCCCACAACCGATTACAACAATGTCATAATCCACTTCTCTTCCCATATATATAACCTCCGTTTTTTATAAAATGATCAAATTCGCCCCGCCGAATTTGCGCCCGGATTTTTATCACGCTTCAAAACGCCACATTCTGTGGCTTTCGCCTGACTAGGACGTCCTGTCCGTCGTCGAGCTTGCTCGATAAATACCTTTAAAAAATCCGTGGCATCCGCCGGAGGCTTAACTACATTCAGCCTGGTTTGACCCCCCATTGAATCGGAAGAATATTTTACATTCAGCCATTAGCTTTAAATGAGCAGACTTCTGCTGAAATGTAGTTATCTTAAAATCTAGCATTATA
The DNA here is from genome assembly GCF_036670015.1 of Niallia sp. XMNu-256. Classification (NCBI taxonomy): domain Bacteria; kingdom Bacillati; phylum Bacillota; class Bacilli; order Caryophanales; family Bacillaceae; genus Niallia; species Niallia sp. XMNu-256. The sequence continues at coordinate 1,225,610 of NZ_CP137636.1, read as the reverse complement.
GGATAAACGAATTTAGCCGATCTTCTGCTTTAGTGCTTCCGTTAGAGCAGGGATGACCGTCTTATAATCAGCCACGATCCCGAAGTTTGCTCTTTTGAAAATAGGAGCTTCAGCGTCATTGTTGATGGCTACTACCGTTTTCGCATTCGTAATTCCTGAAAGGTGTTGACTTGCCCCTGATATTCCAATCGCAATATATAGATCTGGTGCGACAACCGCTCCTGTTTGGCCGACTTGATATTGGGATGGCACCCATCCTGCATCACAGGCTGCTCTTGATGCACCAACTGCACCATTTAAAACATCTGCTAACTCTTGGATTTCATCAAAAGCTTCGGAGCTGCCAAGTCCTCTTCCACCGGAAACAATGACACGTGCATCTTCTAGGCGAATTCCAGATAAACTGGATTCAATTTTTTCAACCAGCTTTGTCACAACCATCTCTTGGGATAATTCACAATCAATAGCAGTGATCGTTCCTGTTCTATTATCATCCGCTTCGATTTTTTCGCAGGACTTCGGACGAAGGCCAACTACGACTTTTTTACGATTAACCGTATATTCTCCGTAAGCTTTATCCCCATAAATTGGACGAATCCAGTTTATTTCGTCAGCCTCTGCTTTAAAATCAACCACTTCGGTTATGGCAGCTGCCGAAACACGTGTTGCAACCCGTCCGAGCAAATCCTTACCTTTTTTATCAAAAGGAAGAATGAATATATCAGCTTCAGCCTGTTGAAAAGCGGAAGTAATTGCATGGGAATACAATTCAGTCTGATACTCATCTAATAAAGGATTATCGATTGTATAAGCTTGCTGTGCTCCGTAGGTTATGGCTTCTTTCGCACCTTCCTTTGCACCTGTACCAACAAGAACCGCCTCCATTTCAATTGAAGCGGCTTCAGCCAAGCGTGTGCCAAAGGATAACGCCTCGATTGCATTGGAGTCCAATTTTCCCTCTTTTTGGGCTGCATAAATGAGCACTTTGACCATCTAGATCACCTCCTATAAAACTTTTAATTCTAGTAGCTTATGTGTTAGGCTATTAGCGATTTGAGAGTCATCACTGCCAGTTAGGATTTCACAATTCACTTCCCGATCGGGAACAAAAACCTTTTGTAGTAAAACCGCTGGCTGACAAAGTTCAAAATTCAAGCCATCTAAATCATCGATTCCAAGTTCGTTAATTGGTTTACTTCTCGCTAAACGAATATCCTTTACCTTTGGAAGGCGTGGTACATTGTTTTCAGAGCTAACGATCGTAATCACTGCAGGCATTGGAACATCCTTTATTGCATGGCTCGTTTCTGTCTCACAAACTGCTTGAATTCTGGTACCGTCTGTCTCAAATTGGGAGGAAAGTGTTACACTTGGAATGTTCAGCTCCTCTGCAATTACCGTTCCAACTAGACCCTCTTCTATGTCACTTGCTTGGTAACCAGTCAAAACCAAATCCACATCACCTAATTTTTTAATCGCCTGAGAAAGGATATACCCGACTGCTTGTCCGTCTAAATTTTCCCATTCATCATCCCAAATACGAACCGCTTGATCAGCAGTAAAGGCTAATGCTCTGCGGAGTACATCATCTGATTCTTCATCCCCAAGACAAAGGGCTGTCACCGTTGCTCCATCGATCTTGTCTCTGAGTTGAATCGCAGCTTCTAGAGCATTTTCAGCGTAGGAATCCATTACCATATCTCCGCTTCCTTCCTCAGGCCGGTTCGTTGCAGGATCGATTTTGAAATAACGCGGTGGGATCTCCGGATCAACGACCTGCTTTAAACATACAACGATATGCATGTATGATTCACCTCTCACATATGTGTTTAAATTAGGAATATTTCAAATTTTTAAAGGCGAACTATAACTATATGGATGCTTTTTGTTCTCCTCTAACTGGAAGGCCTTGATCATTTTTCGGATCTGGTACAGGTTCTAATCCGTACAATTCTCGAAGCCTTGCAACTGCTTCTGCAGGCGGCTTGGCATTATAGTATCCCTTACGTGTCATATAGACCCCAGAGTTTTCTTTCAAATCAACTAAGGCTTCACACATTTTGATTCCTGACGCAAACGAGTCAACAATTGGAACATCTTCAATTCTTGACACCCCATGTGTGGCCAAGAATACATTCATCGGTCCTTCCCCTGGAACGATGACATCAGCTCCTTGGGAAATGGCCTTCTCCGCTGCCTTTTTAAACGCCTCGATAATCGGTTCTGGGTTTTGGAATCCACCTAGAATATCATTAAAACCAACTTCTGTTTGAACAATCGGTCCTAATTTTCCACCGAGACCATAGCGTTCGGCATTTTGGCGGAGTTCATCAGCGAGCGGGGCCAAGAAATTGACAACCCCAATGGTGTCCCCAAGCATGGATGCCATATGAAAAGAAGCCTGACCATATCCCACAACCGGAATATCGACAAGTGTACGTGCTTCAAGCAGCCCGACATCCGGGATTGTTCCGATAAACATGGCATCATATCCTGCGCTTTCAGCCATTAACGCGGCACGAACAAATTGCTCGCGGTGAAGATTTTGTAGATAGGAATACGTAATAAAGTGACCAGGATATTGGCTAGGATACGTACCTTTTGACATTCCATGTAGAACAACCTCTACCCCAGGACGTGCTACCCGATCAATATGATTGATGACAGCCTCTCGGTATGCAACTACTTCTTCAATACTTGTTAAGCTTTGATGCCAAATTTTCAACATTTTCCCTCCTCTATATCATTATTTCAAATTTTTATATAAACGAACTGCCCTATAACTTTCAATCAAACTTTGATTTCCTTTTTTAATGCGTTACGAACAGCCAGTCTTCCGAATACAGCACATTTGCCAAGGGATGAACCCGTTACATAACCAGCACCATGGAATCCACCTGTTACTTCTCCCGCTGCGTAAAGCCCTAAAATCGGCTCATTGAAAGCGTTGAGAACTTGTCCATCGGAATTTACAGCTACTCCAGCATAAGTGGCCAACATCGCAACGGTTGATTCAAACGCGTAAAATGGCGCTTTTTCGATCGGAGTTGGCATTCCATAATTATGTGTAAGGGATTTACGGCCAAATTCAGGTTCTGCCCCGTTTCGAACGCCGTTATTATAAGTAGTTATGGTTTTTGATAACACCTCAACTGGTACATCAATGCAGTCTGCTAGTTCCTCTAATGTATCGACTTGGTAAAGAAGACGACGGCGTTTTAATAATTGAAAATCATACAACGGATCATCATGGACCGCTTGATCCATCACATTCTGATCCCAGATTTGATAAGTAATCCCTTCAGCCTGCTTCAGCGCGGCATTTCCTAATAATTTATAAGAAAGGGATTCATCGATAAAGCGCTTTCCATCTTGATTGACGATAATCCCGCCCTTATAAAAAGCTAGTCCTTGCGACTTGACTGCGCTGCTGGCCGATGGGTGAAATCCGTATGTTCCGCTTAAGTATTGACGGTCAAGGATCGTGGCTCCATGTTCCCATGCCATCTTTAACCCTTCTCCAACATTTCCTTCCCCGCTTATTCTTAATGCGCCATCAAGATGGGGCGCAAACTTTTGGAGTAGTTCTTCACTATTCGCAAATCCACCAGAAGATAGTAAAACTCCTTTTGTTGCCGCAACAATAACGCTTTCAGCTTCTGTTTCGTATAAAACACGATCAATGATGTTTTCTTTGTTCTTTAAAAGCCTCTTTGCAGGAGAATTAAAGCGGATCGTTACATTTGGAAGCTCCTTCACTCGTTTATATAACGCCTGAATTCCTTGATGCGGATCAATCGTATGCCCGCGCGGTACACTATGTCCGCTTACGGCTTGCAGTGTTCGGAATTCGACTCCATGGTCTTTAAGCCATTGATACGTTTCAAATTGATACTGACCATAAGTTTTAATTAACTCAGGGTTATTGACGCCCCCGCCAACCTCAATCAAATCGCTCATTAGTGATTCAACTGAATCTGTAATTCCAGCATTCTCTTGCATATCTGTACCAGAAAACGCCATATATCCCGAACTAAGAACGGTGCTGCCGCCAAGCTCATCCTGTTTTTCGAGAAGAAGGACGCTTGCGCCTTCTTCTCCTGCCTCAACAGCTGCACACATTCCAGCTAATCCGCCACCCAATATGATTAAGTCAAAAGTTTCCATAATCTCTCATCTTCCTTATTCTAGGTTTTTTAACACTTCTAATGCCGCTTCACATACTTGCATATCATGTGTGTAGTGACCGCCGCTAACGCCGATGCCTCCGATTAGCTCTCCATTGATTTTAATTGGGTAGCCTCCGCCAAAGATGACCAATCTTTCTGTATGAACAATTCCGTGTAGCAATGGCGGATCATCCTTAATTCTGTCATACCATTCATGCGTTGCTCGGTTATATACAGCTGCAGAGAAGGCTTTATTTTGAGCGACTTCGATACTTAATGGAAGAGCACCATCCATTGCTGCAAATGCTCTTAAATTTCCTGGTTTATCAACAATTGTAATGCTAAATGGCATTCCAAGTTCTTTTCCTTTTGCTACGGCTGCTTCAATCATTTTATTGGCTAAATCAAGACTAATACTTTTCGATTCAACTGTTGTTACGATGTTTTCCATTCGTTTTACCACCTTTTCCATTTTTATTTAACCACCTTATATCCAGTCATTAGAAACGACTTCTTAACTGTGTGAATACTCTTTTTCCCATTGCTTTATTTGATCTAGCTTGAAAAGGGACTGTCTTTCTTCCCAAGTACAAATAAAGTCCAATACATTATCATGAGATCCCTCTTCTTTTAACACTCTTAAAGAATCAGTAATTCCTTTAATAGCTGAGCGAAGGGCTGTATTTGCACATAACATAATCTTAAATCCCAACTCTTCCGCTTCATTTAATGAAACAAGTGGAGTTTTTCCACCTTCTACTAAATTAAGAACTTGTGGAATTCCTTTTAATGAACTAGTGATTTGTCGTAACTGCTCAAGTGTGGTTGGAGCTTCGACAAAGATGATGTCAGCTCCAGCTTCTGCATAAGCATGAGCCCTTTCAATTGCCTCTTCCACTCCATGGACGGCTACAGCATCTGTCCTAGCCATAATCGCCAAATTTTCATCCTGTCTTGTATCCAGTGCAGCCTTAATTTTGCCGACCATTTCTTCTTTTGAAATCACGTCTTTTCCATTGAAATGCCCACATTTCTTCGGCGAAACTTGATCTTCCAGTTGAATCGCAGCGACTCCTGCTCTTTCAAATTCTCTTACTGTTCTCATCACATTAATGGCATTTCCAAACCCCGTATCCGCATCTACTACAATCGGAATGGAAGTCACGTCTGCCATACGAGTAACAATATCAACTACTTCTTTTAAGCTTGTTAAACCTACATCCGCCCATCCTAATTGAGCATTTGAAATTCCTGCACCTGTCGCGTAGATCGCCTTAAATCCAATTTCCTCGATTAATCTTGCTGACATCGCATCATAGGCACCTGGCAGGATAAAAGCACCTGGTTCTGTTAAAAGCTTCTGAAATTCTTTCGTTTTTGACATGATTGATAGCCACCTATTTACAAAATTTTAATTTCGACTGTATGCTTAAATTCTTAGATAATATGAATCAATTTCTTTTCAACCATGGCGGTTTCTCCATAAATCTGTTGATGCCATTTGATGGTAAGTGGGCCACGATAACTAGTAAGAAATGTAGTCATACGATTTAATGGGATTAACCGTTTTTGTTCATTTACGATCACTTCGACCTCTTGATTGCTGGGGTCCCCTTTTATTGTGATGGCATATCTACCTGGTCGAGGCAGCGTATAGTAAGGCTGAACCTTAAGGGAAGCACCGTTCCATTCACACTCTACTTCATAGGGCCGTCCTAGTAATTTACTAACCTCTTCCACTTTTCCTTGTGCTAATTTCTCACGCAGAGAGGTTGAACTAATTTTTTCTCCTCGGCACTCTACTTTGGAAACTTTTGTTACTTCTAGAAGACCACCGGAATCGTCTTTCAGCCGGTCCATATTGCCAATGCCCTTTGATCCATACGTATAATCGAAGCCTGCAACTGCATGGGTGACACCAAGTCCCAATAAATATTGGGCTGTAAACCTTTCTGGTGAAAGCGCTGCAAATTCTTTCGTGAATTGAACAATATAGAATCTGTCCACACCTAAATCACTCAGCAATTTCTCCTTTGAAGAAAGAGGCATTAAATAATCAATCGTTTTTCTTCCGTCAGATAAAACGGATTTTGGATGAGGGAAAAAACTCATCACGGCCAGTAGCTGTTCTTTTTCTCTGGCTATTTGATAGGCGGTCTCAATGACTTTTAAGTGACCTTTATGAACCCCATCAAAAAATCCTAACGCCATGACACTCAGGTCTGCCTTTTTCTGCCATAGCATGAGATTGTCTTGGTTCAGATAAATCGTTTCCATGCAGTTGCAGCCCTCCTTTTTTATTTTTCCTTTTCATGACCTTAACTAAATATTAGAAAATTCCGTATATTTTTTCTAGAGGAAAAAACCCTTAACTTCTCTCTGTATTTTCAATGATTTTTATTGGTTTTTACTTAACCTGAGATCATAAGTCAATAAATATATTCAATTTTTACTGAAATAAAGATTCTTCGTACAATAAACAAGCCGTTAAATTTTGATGAGATAAAGGTGTTAAAATAGGCTGGATGTTCTTACATTTCTCCATCGCGGCTAGACAGCGTGTATGAAAATGACAACCCTGCGGTGGATTTGTTGGACTCGGCAGATCCCCCTTTAAAATGATCCTCTCCCTTTCCCTCAAGTTCGGATCTGGTAGTGGTACAGCGGCCAACAACGCCTCTGTATATGGGTGACGTGGATTAGCAAATAATTCCTCTGTTTCTGCTACCTCAATCATTCTGCCAAGATACATAACAGCAACTCTGTCGCTTATATGTTTTACGGCTTGAATTCCATGCGCAATAAAAAGATATGATATCCCCATTTCTTCTTGAATTTCTTTTAAGAGATTCAAGATTTGAGCCTGAATAGAAACGTCTAAGGCGGAAACAGGTTCATCACAAACAATAAGTTTAGGCTTTAATGCAAGTGCTCGAGCAATACCGATTCTTTGTCTCTGCCCACCGGAAAATTCAATTGGGTAACGACTGCCATGATACGAAGCGAGGCCGACTCTTTCCAACAGTTCATCGACTCTCTTCCTTATTTCTTTTTTTGACCCTATTCTATGAAGGACTAGTGGTTCCGCAATAATATCGGCTACTGTCATTCTAGGGTTTAATGAGGAATAGGGATCTTGAAAAATCATTTGTAAATGCTTCCCTAATTCTTTCTTATTTCGATATTCACTTATTTTTTTACCTTCGAAATAGATTTTACCGTCTGTTGGCTTGGATAGCCCGACAACCATTCTTCCTGTAGTAGACTTTCCACTCCCAGACTCTCCAACCAAACCAACCGTTTCTCCAGGATAAATATCTAAACTTACTCCATCCACTGCCTTCACAAACTGATCTTTTTTTCCAAAAAGGCCGCTACCGACAGGAAAATATTTTTTAACTCCTTTAAGAGAGACTATAGGTTTTGTCATTTTGTTCTCCCACTCCTTCATATTTAAGTGGATTCCAGCATGATACTTGATTACCTAACTTGTGCTGGATCAAAGAGGGTTCTTCCTGTCTGCATCTGTCTATTGCATATTCACAGCGATTAACAAAGTTACATCCGGACGGCAATTCTAGCGGGTTCGGTACAGTTCCCGGAATCGTTTCTAATTTTTCTCTTGACGGACCATATAACTCTGGAACACTTGCCATTAACCCTTTTGTATATGGATGCATCGGATGTTCAAAGATTTCATCCACCGTTCCCTCTTCAACTATTTTCCCGCAATACATGACAAGGACACGGTCTGCTATTTCAGCTACAACTCCAAGGTCATGTGTGATTAGCAAAATCGAAATCCCAAACTCCTGTTGCAAATTTCGTAGTAAAGTAAGAATTTGAGCTTGTATCGTTACATCAAGTGCAGTAGTCGGTTCATCGGCAATAATCAGTTTAGGATTACAGGCAAGCGCCATAGCGATCATCACTCTTTGTCTCATCCCTCCTGACATCTGATGAGGATAATTTTTTAATCGTCTCTTCGGATCGGGGATGCCGACTTTGTTTAATAAATCTAGTGCTGTTTTTTCCGCCTCTTTATATTTCACTCTTTTATGCAGAACAATGGTTTCGGCAATTTGCTTACCAATCGGATGAACAGGATTAAGGGAGAACATTGGATCTTGAAAAATCATTGAAATATCATTACCTCGTATTTTCCTCATGTCCCTTTCCTTTAACTTTAGTAAGTCCTTTCCTTCAAATAGAATTTCACTTTCAGGTTTATATTGAATCGCACTTGAATTAAGCCCCATAATGGAGAGGGAGGAAACACTTTTTCCACTTCCTGATTCTCCTACTAATGCAACAATTTCACCCTTTTTTATCGAGAATGAGACACCGCCTACAGGTTTGATTTCCCCTTTTGGTGTTGGGATGAAAGTCTCCAGATTCTTTACCTCAAGTAATGGAATATCATCTGTCTTCATAACTACTCGCCCTCCTTTTTTAGGCCTTTTTATATTTCGGATCGAGCGCTGTACGCAGGCCGTCCCCGAGGAAGTTTCCGGCAAGTACTGTTAGAATAATCGCCAATCCTGGATAAACAATTAACCAAGCATTAATATTAATCAAACTATAAGACTGTTGAATCATATTTCCCCAGCTGATTTGAGGGGATTGCGCTCCCATGCCTAGAAAACTTAGCGATGCTTCAACAAGAATCGCATAACTTAAATTAAAGGATGCTTGTACGATGATCATTGGCGTGATATTCGGAATGATATGCCTGAACATAATCCAGACGGCATTTGCACCGGAAATTTTCGAAGCTTCTACATATGGCTCAGAACGAACCTGCAGGGTTTGTCCTCTTGCAAGTCTCGCAAACTGAGGGATTGAAACAATACCAATTGCGATCATCGCATTCCACAAACTAATACCCAGTGCACCTGTAATCCCTAACGCAAGCAAAATAGTCGGAATCGCAATAATTCCGTCTACGACTCTCATAAAAATGTCATCAACGACTCCACCTAAGTAACCAGATAGAATCCCCATTGGCACACCAATACAAAGGGGGATGAGAATTGCAAATAAACCGGCTTGGATTGCTGCTTTCGTCCCCATTAATAATCTGCTGAAAATATCCCTTCCAAGTTCATCAGTCCCTAACCAATGCTGCATACTGGGCGCTGCCATCACATTCATTAAATCCTGTTTTAACGGATCATATGGAACGATATAGGGAGCAATCAGTGAAATAACAGCAAGACACAGTAAAAAGAGAAAGCTGACAAAAGCAAGTCGTTCAGACATTAATTGTTTAAATAGAAATTTTAAACGCATGTTTTCAGCTCCTTCCTTAATACTCAATACGGGGATCTAAGGCGGCATATAATATATCCGTAATAAAGTTAATCAAGATGACAATCACAATCATAATCAATACAACACCTTGTAGCATCGTGAAGTCGCGTTGTAAGATGGATTGGACTGCAAGCTGGCCTGCCCCAGGAATAGCAAAAATGGTTTCAACAACAACAGTTGCTCCCAGTAAATTCCCAAATAAAATACCAATTGTTGTGACAACAGGCAGCATTGCATTCTGAATGCCGTGTTGGAAAATAGCCTGCATGCGATTAACCCCTTTAGAGTAAGCCGTACGCACATAGTCAGTACTCATCACTTCTATTAGCGATGATCGTAAATGTCTCGTAATTTGAGCCGTACCAGCTGCACCTAGTGAAAAAGCTGGCAGCAAAATTCCTTTTAAAAATGCAACTGGCTCCTCCGTAATACTCGTAAAACCGGTGGCAGGAACCCAACCGAGCTTAAGACTGAAGAATAAAATCAGGAGCATCGCAAGCCAAAAATTTGGGATCGCTGTCCCAAGCGTTCCAAAAAAACGGGCTGTGTAATCCATCCAACTATTTGGAAAGTATACCGATGTAATCGCAAAGAACATTCCACCTATAATCGAAATAATCATTGCGACAACCACAAGTTGAAATGTGACTGCTAATCGTCCAAACACTGCTTCATGGACTAATTCCCCTGTAAGTAATGAACGCCCTAAATCCCCCTGTGACACGTTTTTTATCCAATCAAAGTATTGAAAAAAGACTGATTGATCAAGACCTAATTCCTTCCGTAATTGTGCAATTTTTTCAGGTGTTGCATTTTCTCCTAACAATGCCAGAACAGGATCCCCTGGAATTAAAAGAATAAACGAAAAAACAATAAAGGTTGTAATCACTAACATCGGAATCACATATAAAAAGCGTCTCAGTAAGAATTTTAAAAACATTCTAATCCTCTCCCTCGATCATTGTCGTTATTGGGATTTCCAAACAGTTGAAAACATTGGCCTTTCCAGCATATTTGGCTCATACCCCTTTAAAGAATGATTCATAATAGCTGTCCTTGGAGTAAAAAACAGCGGAATCACGATCGCTTCTTCTAATACGGCCTGTCTGTTAAGTTCAGCGTATAGTTTTTTACGCTCCTCTTGATCAAAGGTAGTACCAGCTTTGTAAAGTAGATTTTCAATTTCATCGGTTGAATGACCGGAAGAAAAATAACTCTCAATCGAAAATACACCTTCAGCTGTTAATTGAGGATCAGGGCGTCCTGACCAGCGATTTAAATAGCTTGTCTCTTTCCTTTCTGCGAAGAAAGTCGAAATCGCTGCTTGGTATTCCATAGGCTGTAATTCAACTTCAATACCTACCTCTTGAAGTTGCCCCTTAACTGCCTCTGCTAACCTTGAATCATAGGCATTGGAAAGGTGAATCATTTTAAATGAAGCATCTTCAACTTTTGCTTCTTTGAGAATTTTCTTTGCCTTTTTTGGATCATAATCAATTTTTACTGTTTCATCGTGTGCCCAATACCCCTTTGGAAAAGGCTGATATGCAGGCTCCCCACTTCCAAAATTAATAGCGTGAACAAGGGCTTCACGGTCAATGCTGTGGTTAATGGCCTGCCTTACCGCTTTGTTATTAAGAGGTGGTTTCTGGGCATTAAGATAAATGACTTTAAATGGAACAGATGTTATTTTTTCAAAATTGATTTTTTCATCTTTTTCCAAGCTCACAACATTCCCAGGCGATATATTTTCTGCAAAATCAACCTCACCTGATCTTAGAGCATTGATTCTAGTCGTTTCATCCGGCATAATTTTTATTGTCATTTTATCTAAAAAAGGCTGTCCATTTTTCCAATAACTCTCATTTGCTTCATAAACGATTTCTCCATTTGGAATGTGGTTAACTACCTTAAACGGACCCGTACCAACTGGATTTTGGGAAAAGTCCTCACCATATTTTTTCACAGCTGATGGAGAAACCATCATCCCACCGGTGTAGGAGAGCGCCAGTAACAGGGATGAATCCGGCTGTGACAAATGCAATTTCACGGTTGTTTCATCCACAACTTCTACACTTTTAACATTTGCTAATTCTGTTACAGTAGAGTCAGTTGAATTGACGCGTTCGATATTAAATTTAACGGATTCCGCATTAAAGGGTGTGCCATCTTGGAACGTAACTCCTTTCCGCAATGTAAGCACCAATGTTTTCTCACCCTGAAATTCCCATGACTCTGCAAGTCCTGGTACAGGTTCAAGCTCAGGGGTAAATTCTACCAATGTATCATACACCGGACGAAGTAAAGGAAAATTTATGCCAGAACTTGCTTTTATTGGGTCAAAATTACCTGCGTCTGCTTCATAGGCAAAGGTGGCTTCTCCCCCTTTTTGCGGGACTCCATCTTCCTCACCCCCTCTTTGTTCGACCACCGTCTGATCTGTTTTTGGAGAACATGCTCCTAGAAAGAATGCGGGCAAAAATAACAGGATTAAGAAGAATCTTAACGAATTAACTTTCATACTTACTCCACCTCTTTCCCTAAAATAGGATAAAGATTATTAAACTAACTTTCTGAAACATAATTATGTGAATATTTCTACAATTTTAGATGGAAATGTTACTAGACATCATTCTATTCTAGTATTACTAGTAAGATTTACCTTTAAATCTTTCCGCTCTCCTAGTAATAAGATTTCCGAAAACATAACTCCAAAAGAAAAAAGGGGGGAGATCTAATTTTCAATTACATTCCTCCTTAAACATTAAAGGGTCCTCATGCACATAAACATAGCAGACCTTATAAACCATTGATTATTTTCCTTTTTAACAAGAGATAGATAGGAAATCACAGCAATCACTTCACATAAAAAGATCACGAACGCCATTGGCCAGGCTAAAAGTCCGTTTCCTATGCCTTCTAATGGAGCTGTCATTGCACCTAAAACGAAAGGCATGAGTCCTAAATAGTCTGCAGCACTTCCTGCCGATTTCCCTTGACTTTCCATCGCTAAGGAAAAAACGGAGGTTTTCACAACTCCCACACATGAGATAACAAAAATAAGGCAAAAAGCACTCCGATAAGCCCAGCCTCTAATAAAAGTATGATTGACAATAACACCCCGCCAAATGTGGCGATACTAATCCAATCATTCACCTTAGTTTTTTCCAATGTGAAGCAAAATCTAAATCAAGCAAAAAATAGAAATTCCATCAGCAGGGGGCTTTACTACGCATCGAATTCCGCGATGTTAGCCTTTTTCAATCCCCCACTGATGGCTTATTTAAAAAACTATTATTCGTTTCATTCCCATCAGGCTTCGATGGTCGGATGATACGTAAGGCAAAAGTTCTTGATTACTTCTTAACTCAATAACTAACCTTAAATTTTTATTTTTGGTTCAGTAATTCCCCCTGAAGCGTCAATAGTTGGATTATTTTCTGGATTCGTATCCGTTTGATCACCCCAGAATGTAAAGCCCACATCCATCTCATCAATTGTCCACTCAATTGGCTCCCAATCTGGTTCAAAGATTAAATAGCCATTTGTAAATAACTCAACACGTAGGCCGCTTCCTGGGTCACAAACGTAGACATACATCGCTTGGGAAATTCCATGTTTACCAGGTCCTTTAAATGTTAGACCGTGTTCTTTTAGGATATCTGCTGCACGAAGTAAATCTTGCGCATTATCCAACCAGTAAGAAATGTGGTGGATCTGGTGCGTTGTTGGTGAATGTGGATCCCCACTAACCGCAATATCGTGCACAAGTGGCGTCACACTCATCCATCCTGCTAAATAGGAATTATCAGGTGCCTTAATATATTCACGCATTTTAAATCCTAATTTTTCATGTAAGAAATCAGTAATGATCTTTACATCCATTGATGTCATCACATTCACGTGATCAATTCTTCGTGGTGATACCCCACGTGCCCATGCTTTATACGTTTGATTTTTTAACACAGAACGTCTTGCAGGATCCGCCAATGTTTTTTCCATATCATAATAAATTTCAAAACGGTGTTGACTTGGTAAATGGAAACGAATCGCTCTCCCTTGACCCGCTTCGACTCCTGCTTCGACCCATTCTACTTCGGTGCCTGCTTCTTCTAGTAATTTCGCAAATCCTTCTACATCTTCTGGGCGTTTTGTTCTCCATGCGATGTGATCTACATATGCCCTGTCGCCTGCGGTTAAGGATAGGGTATGATGTTCAAAGTCTCCCCAAGCTCGTAAATAGACGGTACCATCTACAGTTTCAGTTTCTTCTAAACCAATTAATTCTTTAAAAAACCATAAAGACTTCTCAAGATCTGGTGTAACCAATGCAACGTGTCCTAATTTAGCGATTTCTGGTAATATCATTTTATACTCCTCCATCTATTAAAATTTTTAATATTAAGAAAATTCAATCGTTCATTACCTCTTTTTCTTAAACAAAATACGTATTCGGCTCTTGACCACACAGCACTCTTCCGTATGTTTCAATTAAGCTAGACGGTGTGATAAATCCATGTAAGTGCATCGTTGTGAAGTCACGATATACTCTTTGGAAGGCGTTGTTTTCATACGTAAATACAGATCCAGCTCCTGCTAATAACAGTTCAATGGCTTCTTTACATAATTGGTTTACATAACCAAAGTCAGCTTTCATTTGGACAATTTCTTCCATTGTCATCTTGTGTCCTGCTTCTGAGAATGCATCAAGTCTATCAACTGCGCGATATAAATGAAGTTCGGCAGAATCAATTTTTAACTGAGCTTGTGCAATTTGTAAGTGAGTAACAGGTGCCTCACTCATCTTTGTATAGAAGGTATTCCCAATGCCAGCTCGTTTCACTCGTTCCATATGAAGATCCATGGCAGCTTGTGCAAGCCCGAGTGCCGGACCGACAATCGATAACGTCAGTGATGGAACAAATGGCGTCTGATATAACGGAACCGATTGAAGAGGTTCAATCATGTAATGGCCTTTTGTTGCCAGCCTGTCCAAAGAAACACGATGTTCTGGCACAAATGCATCTTTAATTCTTACACTGTTACTGCCAGATCCTTTTAATCCCATTACATGCCAATCATCAAGAATTTCGATATCTTCTTGTGGAACAACCATGATGGCCATTTCCATTCCACCATTGCCGTCATCGACAGGGAATCCAAAATAACACCAATGGGCATGTGGTCCACCAGAAACAAACGGCCATTGAGCTTCGTCAATATAATATCCGCCTTCTACTTTTCGAATTTCACATTTAATCGGCTTAAAATTACCGGCTAGCACAATTTCTTTGCCAGGTTCATAGATCTCATTTAATGCTTTTTCACCAAATGCGTAGGAAACCATATAATCTCGAATGTTACTAAGTGAAACGAACCATCCAGCCGATCCATCTCCACGTGAAATTTCTGTTACAACCTCTGTGTAGGTACGCATATTTGTTTGGTGCCCACCAAACATTTTCGGACGCAATACTTTTAACAAACCATTATCTTTTAGCTCTTGTATCGTCGCCTCAGGTATACGATTGTATTTTTCTGTTTCTTCTCCCCGTTCACGTAAAGCAGGAATCATCGTTCGCGCTCTGTCCACCAATTCCTTGTTTATCTCCAAAACGCTTTGACTCATAGTAAATCCCCCTTTGCTAAAATATGATTCAAATGTATATCTAGGAAACTCTTAATACCTCATTGCATTTGATTGCAAACCGGATAAAATTCTGCCGTAATTTTCTTTCGTAATTGATGGTGATAGTGAACGGTGAGAATAAAGTGTCCAAAAATCTCGGAATATTCTTTGAAGCGGATGGCCGTCATAAGCGAACCCTGAACCACTAGCAAGCATTAATATGTCAAGCGCTTCTTTACACAGTTGATTGGCAAAGCCAATATCCCCTAAAGCTTTAACTCGTGCAGGACGATCCATGTATTCGCCGCTTTCTGCCCACTTGTCAAGCTCATCAGCAACTCGATAGTAGTGCATTTCGGCTGAATCAATCTTTAAAGCAGCTTCAGCGAGTTGTACATGTAAACTTGGAGAATCCTTTAAATACTCAACCCCAATATGAGCGGCTCTTTTGTTCGGAAGAAACTCTTGAAAGAACGACAATGCCGCTTTTACAACTCCTAAACCTGGTAAACCTAACGATAAAATCAGTGCTGGGAAAAGAGCCGTATTGTATAATGGAATATCGCGCAAATGAGTGGATTGAAAGTTTCCATTTAAAGCTTCATCAAATGATACAACCCGGTGATCTGGGATAAACACATTATGCATTTTCACACTGTTACTACCCGTTCCTCGTAGTCCCAATGTGTGCCAATCGTCGAGAATTTCCATCTCGTCAAACGGCACGGTCATTAAGGCCTGGTCGACAAGTTTTCCTTCTTCATCCACAATCGCCATCCCAAAATATCCCCAACTGGCATGTAAGGAACCTGAACAAAATCCCCAATATCCTTCTTCTATTAAATAGCCGCCATTCACCTTCCGAGCAATACACTTTCTCGGCTCATATACACCAGCAAATACAACATCTTCTCCACTGCCAAAAATTTCTTGATGGGCTTTTTCAGAAAATGACTCAGCTACCATTAATTCGCGGATACTGCATAGTGCCAAGATCCATCCGGTAGAAGCACAGCCCTTGGAAATCTCGACAATAACGTCTGTATACGTTCTCATATTTGTTTCATAACCACCATACTGTTTGGGGCGAAGCATTGAAATCAACCCTGCTTCTTTTAATTCCTTCATGGTTGCCTCAGGTATTCGGCGGATTTTTTCTGTTTCTGGTGCGCGTTCCCATAATTTCGGGACTAGCTCGCGGGCTTTTTCTAGAAATACAGATTCTGCTTGAGCCACTTTAGCCATTTTTATCTCTCCCTTTTCATCCAAAGTTTGTTTTCATTTATTATTATTAAACTATTGATTAATTAAAGTGTTTTTTACGTATTGGGCTGCATTTTCTCCAGCAATTTTTCCAAACACAGATCCTGCCATTAATCCGGCGCCACCAGGATAGTTAAAATAGAATAATCCGCCAACCAATTCACCTGCTGCATAAAGACCTGGGATCGATTGAGAAATTAAATCCTGGACCTCCGTTTCTGTATTGATTTTTAAACCACCAAAAGTAAACGTAATTCCGCAAGTCACGGCATAAGCCTCAAATGGTCCTTCATCAAGCGGGTTTGCCCAGTTAGACTTATTTATGGCTAAGCCATCTGTTCTGCGACCATCTTTAATATTTGGATTAAATGGGATATCTTTACGAATGGCTTCATTGTATTCTTTAACCGTTTGTAAAAACTTGTCTGGTTGAACTCCATCTAATTTGGAGGCCAACTCTTCCAGTGTTTTAGCTTTCACCTTTGTTACCGTTCTCAATTTGTACTCTTCACGTAATAAATGGGTCACCTTGGAATCAAAAATTTGCCAAGCAAATTGATTAGGTTGCTCAAGGATCAATCTGCCTAATTTTGCATACGTGTAATTCCGGAAATCTTCTCCTTCATCAACGAATCGTTGTCCATCCCCATTGACAATAATTCCAAACGGATAGCTCAGTTTTTGGAACCCTTCCCCTAATGATTCAGCATAACGGTCACCGCCGACAGCATGTGCACCAGACCAGTTTCCATGTGGCATGGCCCCTATATTTAAGGCCATTTGAATTCCTTCACCCGTGTTATAGCGACTCCCCCTTGGTCTTGCCAAGTCCCACTTTGGACCTAAATAGCGAGTCCTCATTTCTGTGTTCGCATGAAAACCACCTGATGCAAGGATGACGGATTTAGCATGTACTTCTGTTGTTTTGCCCTTATGCTTAAAAATCACTCCATGTACACCCTCATCATCTTGGATGAGTTCAGTCGCCATCGCTTCATATAATACGATGACACCTAAATCTTTCGCTTCTTGGTGTAAGGAATCGATCAAACCATAGCCGCCTCCAACAGATTCAACAATCATTCCACCCCAAAATTTAAATTTTCCATCGATTTTGAAGGCTTGTCGCCCATAAATCGGCACAAACCTTACCTTATGATCTCGAAGCCATTTCATCGTCTCAAAACTTTTACCCGTTAAGATCGAAGCCAATTCTGGATCTGTTCGATAATCAGTCAGCTTGCACATGTCTTCAAAAAAGTCTTCCTCTGTGTAAGAACCAAAATCGGACATATCTAGCTCTTCTTGAGTCAATTCGGGCATAATTTGCTTTAAATCCTCAACCCCGTTATAGGCGAAACGAATCGACCCATGTGTATACGTACTATTTCCACCTTTTTCTGCTTCTGGGGATTTTTCTAAAACGATTACATTGGCCCCATTTTCCCTTGCGGCTATCGCCGCACACATCGCTGCATTACCTGCCCCAACAACAACGATGTCGGTTTCATAATGATTGCTCAAACTAAATCCTCCTTTCATACACGTTTCAATCTTTTTCTCAGCCGTTTATCCCTGTTGCAGTCTCATTTTTAGGTTTATTAAGTTTGACAGGTTGCTTGAACTGAACAATTCCCATCCCTGTTACCCACTCTGGAATTGGTTCATAATAGACAACATTAGCTTCTAAGTCTTGTGCAGCTCCAAGCAATGCAATCCAGTTTCGAATTTCCTGTCCGCCATTTCCGCCATTTTCTTCAATTTCTTCTGAACTCCAATTTCTCAATGTTTCAAAATCACGATTATTAATAAGCTCCAAGAACTCGCGGTCCCATTGCTCATTTACAGGTCCAGATTGAATTTTCGTGACTCGTTCAATTCGACCTTGATAGAATTCCTCTATTGGGATGTCGACAACACTTAGACCATTTTTCATTAAATGAATCATTTCCTGTTCTTCAGGTTTTTCGCTATCCACCTTCGGAACGGGAACCCAGTGGGACAGACCCCCAGAAGCTGCAATCGCGACCTTTTTATCAGCATCCCACGAGCCGATTGCTTTTCGTAACACCTCACCTAACTGGAAACAACGGTCCATTGTCGGCAGCGGCGGGGCAACCGTATTAATCGCAATTGGTACAACTGGAATGTCTAGATCTGGGTTTAAAAAGTAAATTCCTTGTGTATGACCATGATCCACTTTCATCGACATCGTAAACGAAAAATCAACATTATTCTTCAGCCCTGTATGAAGAATATGTTTGGCTAAATCCTTTTCAACTGGAATTTTGTATTTTGGCAGCAGCCAATCCCCTAAGCCATCGCATTGATCAATTCCAATCGTAAAGGTTGGCATATGATTATAGAAATATTCGTTAAAGTGGTCATCCGAAATGAGTACTAATACATCTGCTCCTACCTCTTCTAACCATTCCTTCATTTCCCTCGATTTTTGTAAAAACCTTTGTCCCTTCTCTCCGCCCCGTTCCTCACTCGACATAATTAATGGGCTATGAGAGATTGCCACACCCGCAACGATTTCAGCCATTTATGCTCCACTCCTTTTTAGGTATGTTTATAAATCAAATTCGCGTTTTTTCGTCCTGCTTTATCTAATAACCAACTTACTTTTGTATTCATCCCTTAACTTAAATAGTAAAAGGGCTTTTGCTCAATGAAGTTAAATCGAATTGTTAAAGTAATTTAAGATCAATGAATTAAAACTGTCTTTGTTTTCAATTTGGGTCCAATGACCGCATTGTCCATATACATGCATTTGAACATTTTGCAGATGAGACAAGAGGTAATAACTGGACTCAACCGAACATACCATATCGTCACGTCCATGAATTAACAGTACAGGTTGCTTAATTCGTTTAAGAGCTGTTACAGGAACTGGAACCGCTGCAGTAGCAAATATAGAATTATTAGAAGCTTGAATTTCCGGGCGCATCGCTGTTTCGTAGCGAGTTTCTGCCAATGCATCGATTTCCGGTGCAAGCTTTTCATCATCATAGACAAACCAGCTCATAATTTGACGCATCTTCTTTTCTGAAGGTTTGTCGTAAAAGCCTTTGGCACGACCAAGCTCTAAACTTAGTTTTGTGTTTGGTGTTCCACCAGGTCCCATTAATACCACTTTTTCAAACCGGTCTGGATGCTCTAGTAGTAGTTCTAGTGCAATGGAGCACCCTAGTGAATTTCCTACAAGGTGGGCCTTTTGAATCCCTAGTTCATCAAGAAGTTCAATCATTTGAGCTACCCAATGATCCATCCACCCTTGTCTATTTTTCGGCAATGTATCAGGATGACTACTTTTTCCAAACCCTGCCAAGTCTGGAGCTAAGCAATCATATGTCTCTCCACAGTCATCTAACGCATAACGCCAGTTTGCCCAAGCAAATACCCCTGGACCAGAGCCATGTAGAAACAAAATAGTTTCTGAATTTCCTTTACCCGAACGATTTAAAAATGTTTCGTACTTCCCTGTATTGATTAGTTGTTGTGTAAGTTCAGCCATTTGTAAATCTTCTCCTCCCTTTAAGTCCAAAGTTGGTATTCTCTTAAACTCTTCTTTGGAAACCTTTTCATAATTAAATTTTAGAAAATTCAAGCTATTAATTCTAGAGGAAAAATTGTTTGATTATTCAGTTCATTTTAAATGATATTTATTGGTTTTTTGACACTCTTAAAGAAAAACCAAGAGTTTCCAACTCTTTTTATAAACGCAGTCATTTAAATTTCATAGAAAAAAGAGCATTCCAAGAATTGAATGCTCTTAAAGGATTGCCTATATTTTTAATTCACCCATCGCGATCATTGAATCTAAAATAAGGAGCAACTGGTAGCTTTGGGAAGAGTCTCGCAAATCTTTTTCTAGGAGACTTTCTAGCTTATTGATTCGATAGGTTAGTCCGCTCATCGATAAAGCAAGATCCTCCATCGTCTTATGCAGCTTCCCGCCATTTTTTAAAAATACATATAAGGTTTTAATCAGTTCCTTCGTTTTTGCATCATTAGATTGATATAAAGGACCAAGTTCTTGTTTAACCATTCTTTTGATTCCATTAATATTTTTAGAATTAATAAGAACACCAACGATTCCTAATTCACTAAAGTGGATCATTTTTTTGTCCGTAGACATTCGTAATGAAATTAGACATTCATCCACATATTCGGATATATTCCCAATATCGTCCGATTCATCACTGACTCCGATTTTAAAAGAGTAGGAAGGGTTTGTACTTTCAATGTGCTTTAGTATTTTTCCCAAATCTACTGTATGACTCCCTACTGACGGAATATAGAAAATAACTCGTCCCTCATATGTACAAAAAAGCGCTTTATAGCCTTGAATATCCATATACTTCGTGATCGTTTCTAACAATTGTAATTTAAAATCTTTCTTTTGGGTCTTTGCACCTTTTTTAACATATTCAATAGCAGCGATTCGATAGGGAGATCGGAAATCATACCCCATAAAACTACCGCGTTTAATAATCTCTTCTTTTGAGTTAAATTCGCCTCTTAAAATAAGTTGTAAAAAATCGCCCTTCATTCTTTCAAGCGCTTCATAACTCACCTTTTCATTCAATAGATTAAGGGAGGCTGCGTTTGCCACTCTTTCAATAAACATCATGTCATTGTCTGTATAATTCACTTCATCGTTGTGGTAAATAAATGTACAATATCCAATAATCTTCTTTTGAACCGTGATGGGGGTGATTAAGCGAACTTGATTGCCCGATACTAATTTTGTTGTTTGGTCGTAGTCCGGTAACAAGTGTTTATTTTCCCGTGTGCAATGTTCTACCATCTCGGTATTGAGCTCAAAGTATTCTTCCTCTGTTATTCCTGCTATGACGATTTTCTGAAAGCCCAAATCCTCGATCGCAATGGGAATCTGGAGAAATTTATAAGTGGTATCGGCAATATCTTGCAAATTACTGCCGTTTGAAATGCTATCCGTCAATTTCTTTTGAAAAGTTGAGAGCTTTTCTACATAGTTGCGTTGTTCTAAAAGTTGCTCATAAGTACCCTCTAATTCTTCAATAATATTCATTTCATGATACATCTTCAGGTGGTCTTGAACTTCTTTTCCCCAATCCTCTTGTAATCTCACTTCAAAACAACACTCGGGATCGCCTTTGGCAATGCAGCTAATTTCCTTTGCAAAGACAGGTCTTTGACAAACAGTCGTCATATACCCCGTGGCATAGCCTGTTAATGTAAGACATTCCAGAGTATCTGATTGGCCGAGATGCTTGACATGTTCCCGTGCTTCAATGGAGTTCTTCCATTTACCTGTCGCACGAATATAGGTTACTTTTCCAGAATCGTCTATTTCTGTATGTCTTTCAGACTCGATATCTGATATAAATCCTGTATTTAAATGAAATGTGGACGCTTGATCAATCAGGTCATTAAGAGAGGAGCTTATTTTCATCGCTTCTGTCGCATCATTTACGCCTAAATTCCACCCATAACGCAGTAAAAAACCTGTTGCTCTTCTTTTCCCTAAATTTCTTATTAATCCACTTCTTAAAACACCAAAAGCATCGGTCGTTGATAAGAGCTTTTTACTATTATCTGCTACAACGTCTTGAATTTTCATCCTTTTCACCTCGAGAATAAGGAAATCCATACTTTTACTAGTTACTGAAACTTTCCTCAACCGACTCAGCAATACGGCGGACATGTTTTTCCATAAGGATTTTAGCTAAATGACTATCCCGGTCCTTTATAGACTGATAAATCATCCAATGCTCACGCTGAGAACGCTTTCTTTTCTCTCTTGAAAAAATAATGTCTGGATCTCCAATATATTGTAAATAATCCCAAATTTGTCTCGTTAATTCCATGGTGTATGTAAGTTCTGAAGCGGCATATATGATTGAATGAAATTCAATATTGAGCGTTGAATAGTCTTCTGAAGACAATACTAGGCCATCCATCTTTTTTAATAGTTCTTCAAGATCAACGATTGTTTTTTCACTTATTTTTGGTACAGCTTGTTCTGTTAAAAGAACATCTAAATTGGAACACACCAAAATGCGCTCCATGACTTCAGATTTCTTCGGTTTTTTAACAAAAACACCGACTTGTGGAATGATCGTTAGAAACCCCTCTTGTTGCAATTGTGTTAAAGCCTTATGAACAGGTGTTCGGCTCATTTGAAGATGTTCAGTAATTTCATTAACATTAATGGGCTCTTCCACATCCCATTTTCCATCTATGATTAATCTTTTAATATAGGCATATGCCTTTTCCTTTTTCATCAATATGCACCCCGATTCTCTTATTTTGCTAGTCTAATCATATGATAGTTACTTTTAAACTTCTAGATGGAAGCTTATCGCTAAAAGCCAATAAGAGAATCGAACCGTGCATAAACATGTTACTGTTTTATCAGCTTAAATTTCACCGGTGAAGAAATCTCTTGTTAGTTTTAGAAATCTTTCTTTTTGCTCAATCTGCGCCCAATGTCCACAGTTTTTAAACACGTGAAGCTGTGCATTTGGCAGGTAATCCATCACATAAAGGCTGCTTTGCAGCGGAACAAAACGGTCTTCATGTCCATGAATGAGCAGAAATGGATTGTCCATTCTCTTTAATGCAGATGGTGGCACGAGCATATCAGATAAATGGGTCACAGAGAAGTTGGCTTCATATGATCTGCGTACTTCTGGTCTACTAAATGCTTCCATTCTTTCTTGAACAATTTGATCAAGTTCATTTTCTACAATCCTTTCATCTGCTACAAACCATCTCAACAAGTTTTTAAAATTAACCGGATCTGGGTCTCTATGAAAGTTTGCTAGTTTAGCAAGTTCTGGTGTTGGTTCTTTTAAACCCCCGCCTGCTCCCATAAGTACGACTCGATCAAAGCGCTCTGGTGCATACATGATTAAAAAGAGTGATATAACTCCGCCAAGTGAATTTCCTACTAAATGGGCCTTTTCAATTTCTAAATTATCCATCAAGGTTAGAATTTGTTTGACCCTTTCATTCATCCATTGCGCTCCGTTTTTCGGAGGATCATCAGGATGGTCTGTGTCCCCAAACCCATAAATATCTGGTGCTATGACACGAAATTTATCCTCGAAATGCGGCAAGATATGACGCCAGTTTGTTTGTGCACTAACCCCTGGGCCACTTCCATGAAGAAAAATAATGGTTTCAGAAGAGCGATCACCGCCTTCATTAATGAATGTTTGATAATTTCCTGTTTGAACTTTAAGAGTACTAATTCCTGTCATCACATATCCCTCACTTTTATTTAATATCCAATGATTCTTTAACTAAAATTTTAGTTGTGTCACTTTTTCCGTGTATTTCGTAATAAACTCCTTGATATTCACGTTATCATTACACAACTATAATTCTAGTATTTGTTTTTGTAAAAGTCAATATTTTGAGAAAATTCCTCAAGTTAACAATCTATACGCATTAAAAACATGATCCACTATCTAAAGTTTAGTATTTTATAGATGAATGACTCTACCCAATCCTAATCATACGAAAACACTTATAAGAGTGTTCATCACACCCTTGAATCCAATATCGGTAATTCTTTAATCATATCGTAATGTAAATGATTACTTAATAATTCCCAATACTCTACTGGGTCTCCTATTTTTCCAAACTGCATGCATTCTATGAATTTCTGTTTTACTTCATGAACGGATGTTTCAGCATTGATTCGTTTAATCTCTCTTTTTGTTCCGTTTATACTAATTACTTTAAGATCTCCTAAAGGAATTCCTGGTGTATCCTCTTGCGTTTGTTCAATTTTGATCCGACTTGTAAACGCAAAAATTTGCGGATCCTTTAGGGACTCTTCACTCAAATTATTCAAATTCACCCTTCCATGAATAAAAGAAAAGGCAACCAAATAAGGAATGCTAAATTTGGCATCTTGTATGGTTGTCGGGTGCAAGCGACTTTCAAGAGGCTGACATAGCATATTCGCTGTATGATTTACCCCGATAACAACCTCCTCAATTTCGTCCAACCGAAACTGCTCTCTAAGCTCTAAAGCTGATTGGATAAAAGGATGGGAGTAACGACAACTAGGGAAAAGTTTGATTGATGTATGAGCGAATGCCCATGTTCCTGTGTCTAGGAATGCGTTGCGCTGTGCTTCCGATAAATTTTCACCAAGATAGTTCTTAAAAAAACCCGTTTTTCCATCTAAGCAACTTGCAGGTGCTGTTACCCCTTTACTGGCCAACAATGCAGCTTGCACCCCTCCCATCGAGGCAAAGGCTGGATAAATCGCTCTTGCTTGAGAACCAATCCCGACTCCAGGCTCTTTCCCACCTGCAGCCTGCATATAAGCTAGTCCAAGTACATGTACCAATTCATCATCATCTAACCCTAGAACAAGTCCAGCCGTAATGGCTGCACCCAAATAACCAAACAGTTGACTTAAAAACCATTTAGAATCTGCACCAGTCCCCTTTGGCTCAATCGCATACCCAAGCCGGCACAACAACTCATTGCCTAACCCAACCGCCGTGATTAAATCGGTTCCTCTTGATGGCCCCGCGTCTGCCGCTGCTAAAGCCGCGGCTAAAGTTACGGGAGTAGGATGAATTCTTGCTAAATCATTGATATCATCATAATCTAACGCATGTGCTAAAGCGGTGTTTGCGAAGGCGGCATAAGCAGGTGGCAAGCAATGTTCACTTCCGATCACTCTCCCAGTGCCACCCGAAACTCCAACCGAAATCCCCTTTATTGCACGAAATGCGACCGGAGCACCTTTATAAGCGGCTAACGAAATCCCGATTGTATCCGTAATATGAAGAATCACCTTATCGCGGATTTCCTCTGGCAAACCTTGATTCTGCCTTTGTCGAACAGCACGTACGATCTCTTTGCTTAAGGACAAAATACTTTCCTCCTTATGATTAAGGACTCTGTTTAAATGACTACCAATTTAATAGAATCTAGTTTT
Organism: Niallia sp. XMNu-256; assembly: GCF_036670015.1. Classification (NCBI taxonomy): domain Bacteria; kingdom Bacillati; phylum Bacillota; class Bacilli; order Caryophanales; family Bacillaceae; genus Niallia; species Niallia sp. XMNu-256. The sequence goes on along the minus strand of NZ_CP137636.1, from coordinate 1,200,274 downwards.
GGGAACGACTTCCTAAAGAGAGTCGATTCATTCAGTAATCTTCTCTATAAATTGCTCGGCAAGAATAGTACAATTTCAGGGATCACATAAATTAAAACGATTAATGCTAGAATCGGGATGCAGAAGATCAATCCACCCTTATAAATATTGCTTAACTTTAAGTCAGGTGCGACCCCGTTTAATACAAACGAACTCATTCCAATTGGTGGTGTAATGAGTGCCAATTCCATTAAAATACACATCACCACCCCAAACCAGATCAGATCGTATCCTAGAGTTTCCACTAACGGCAACACAATGGGAAACGTCACAAGCATCGCTGCCATCGAATCCATAAAGGCGCCTAAAATAATGTACATGATTATAATTAAAATAAAAATATAAACCGGCGCTAATGTTAAACCTGTTAAAAAATCATTAAGATACGTTGGCAACCCTGATTGAACAATGAAGCTATTTAAAAGCATCGCAGATAATAGAATTCCAAACAAAGTCCCGACTGTTTTCAATGTTCTTTCCAATACTTCACCGATTACTTTTAGTGTAAGTTTTCTTCTAACGATCGCAATGATGGCCGCACCAAATGCACCCATACTTGCTGCTTCCGTTGGTCCAAATAGGCCGATGAAAAGACCACCAATCACAAACACAAAAAGGACTACAATTGGAACTGTACTTGATAAACTCTTAAAGCGTTTAGCCCAGGAATGACCTTCCCCTTTTTCGGCTGCTTCTGGTTTTATTTTTACATAAATCACGACCGTTAAAATATAGAGAAGCGTCAACAAAAGTCCTGGCATGAGTCCTGCCATTAACAGCTTTCCAATATGCTGCTGCGCTAACACACCATACATGACCATAAAGGTGCTTGGTGGAATCAGGATACCTAAGGACCCCCCTGCGATGATCGATCCACTCGTAAGCGGCTTACTATAGTTGCTTTTCATCATTTCTTTTGATGCAACTGTGCCAAGCGATGCTGTTGTTGCTATACTGGATCCTGAAGAAGCCGCGAATAGCGCACCCGCAGTAACGGTTGCCAGTGCCAAGCCACCACGAATTTTTCCAAACCATATTTTAAAAGAACTAAATAAATTACTACTGATCCCAGAGGAATTCATTAATTCACCCATCAGAACAAACATCGCGATAGTCGTCATCGTATAACTGAGTGAGTTATTCATAATGGTTTGGTCAACGACATTCACTAAAACATTCCAATCTCGTAAGTACAAGATTCCCACGATCCCTGGAATGGCCATTGCAATCGCGACCGGTACCCGAATGGCCAACAACACAAACATGACGATAATAAAAATAATTCCAATCATGGTACTAGACATCTGATGTCACTCCCTTCTGTTCTGGAGGAGTTTTAAAGCGGACTTGGCTCAGGGAAACCAGTCCCCAAACAAAAAATCCGATCGTAACAATGATTTTTAAAATTTGAAAAGGAAAGTCGAACAATAAAGACGTTTTCGTTTCTTCCATTGAAATTGTAAAAAATACGTAACTAATGACCATACAAACAGAAACGGTTAATACATGGGCAATATTGTCAAAAATCAACTGAACCTTTGGTGAAAATCGATCCACTAAAAGGCCAATCGAAATATGCTCTTTGTTAAACTGCGTATACGCGAAAGCAAATAGGATGACAACAAAATGGATAATTTCAGCCAACTCAACCACACCTAATAGTGGATAACCCACTAATCGTGAAATAACCCCAATCGTGACAATCAACATCACTAACCCCAAACAAATCATTCCAATGATCTTTAAAATGTTCATAATATAGAACACGCCTTTAGAAAATACGTTCATTAGATCACCTTTTCTATTAGTTTGCTAGACGGAAAAAGAACTGCGATTATTTAGAAGAAGGTGTATGCACCGATTTTACATACACCTTCATTTGCTATTTACTTAAGGAATTCTAATTCTACACCGTGTTTTTTAGAAATTTCAATATAACGCTCTAGCATTTCACCTCCTGGATACCCTCTCTTATTAGCATTCTCCGCCCACTGCTCCCAAACCGGTTTCGCATAGCGTTGGAATTCTAGTAATTCTTTATCAGAGAATTTTGTCATACTTCCACCAGTATCTTTAGCCATTTTTTCGATTCCAGGATCGTTCTCCATGATTTTCCGAGCATTTCCTTCGAATAATTCTTCCCATTTTGGATTCAAATCTTCCACAAATAGAGTTTGTAAATCTTCAGGCAAAGAATTAAAGAAGTTTTCATTCATAATCGCTGTTCCTACAACAAATTTCATTGGATCCCCTAGGTAATGTGGAGAGACTTCTACTAATTGTAAATTTGAATACACATCGTGAGTACTAAAGAAGGAGTTGATCATTCCTTTATCAAGAGAGTTATAAAGTTCTTCAAAAGTAACTTGTGTAGGTGTCCCTCCCATACTCTTAACGAGCAAGGCCTCCATTTCTGTAGAAACACGAGCAGATTTCCCTTTCAGGTAGTCGATACTATCAATGGGTTCTGTTGAATAAATGTAGTTAGGCGGCGGCGAGCCTACACCAACTTTAACAACACCGTCCCAAATCTCATCCTCATATTCAGCGGAGAATTCCTGCATAATCTGGGCTGCTTTATCAGGATCGCCGCTTGCCGTAAATGGCAGCTCCCCAATTGATAGTGGGAACAATTGAGAGTCTTCATAATAGAGTGCTAATGCCAGTCCCATATCAAATAGTCCACTTTGTACACCTTCAAGAATTTCGTTTGATGAAGCAAGAGCTCCATTATAATGAATCTTAACTTTAACTCGTCCATCTGTTTTTTCTTCCACATATTTTGCCCACGGTTTCCAAACATTGTTTGGAACGTCAGCATCACTTGAAAACCAACTATTTACCACTAATTCAATGACATCCCCATCTTTTTCCCCTGCCTCAGAAGAACTCTGGTTTGAGCCTCCACATGCAGCGAGAAATAAAACTAGACTAGTCATTACAATAAATAATATTGACCGTTTTTTTCTTACAGACCTCATTTTAACCCCCCTCAGTTCTTGTAATTATTATCATTTAATAGACTGAATATTCTAATTATATAAAATAGTTTTTCTATTCGACTATTTTTGTACCTGCTATTGTTCCTCAATCAAAGACCAACTCAGTCCTAGTCATGAAGGAAGATTCATCTGAAACTAAATAGAGAACTCAATGGGCAACATCCTCACTTTACCGATCAGTCTATCCTATTAATTTAACGTAACTTCTAAATCCTGCTTTGGTGCTCTCGTTCCACTTACTACCCAAACAATGGCCAATAAAATTAAACCGATGGCACTTACAGCCAATGGGAAACGACCAATGCCCTGATTGAAGATATTTTGAACAACTTGGAAACCAAATGGTCCCATAATTCCGCCAACCCCTTGAGCCGCAACAACTAATCCAACACCAGCAGATGTAACCGCGGCAGGAGTAAGGTCAGAAACCCTTGCAAAGATTCCTGGAAGCCCAATTCCCATTCCAGCTCCCCCAATAATACTTCCAATAAAAATAAGCGTTAAATTCGGTGAAACATAGCAGATGGCCATTCCAATTCCCGTCATTAAAATTCCAACAGGCATATACATTCTTGGCAGCATATGCTTAAATCTTCCAAAAACAAATCCTGCAAGTAAGGTACCAAATGTAAAGACCGAAATTGCCATACCGGCTTCGGTGGCACTTCCAAGGTTATCCATTTGGATTACAACAGAAATATTTGTAACGTAACCAAAGATTAAAGCAGAATAGAAAACTTGAGCCAATACAGTCCAGTAAACCGCTTTTGGCATTTTAACCTTTTTCTGTCCTTCAAGACTTGCTGTATGAGCATGTTCTTTCTTCTCAGGCTCAGGCAAATAAAGAATAGTAACAGCCAGAATCCAGATAGGAAATAGGTATGTTAGGAAGCCGTATTGCCATCCGAAAGCATCGGCAAGCATTCCGCCTCCAAGTTGGAAGAAAATGGCCCCAATACAAGCAACCGTCGAAGTTCCAAACCCTATTAAAAAGTCTTTCTCTCTTCCTTCAAAGAAATCCGTGATGATATCAATAGAAAGCGGCATAGTAATTCCAACACCAAGCCCTAAAATCCCCCGCGCTGCGATAATCAACGGCAGGCTATCAATAAATGTTGGAAGTGTACCACCGATAATAAACAGTGTTAAACCTGTAAATAACAATGTTCTCTTTTTAAATCTATTTGATAGTTTTCCATAAAATAGAGCTGGAATAATTTGAATTAACCCAGGAAACGTAGCAACCATCATGACAATAGTGGGATCATAATCTGGATAAGCATTAATGATATCAGCCATGATTGAACCTGCTACACCTGCTGCTACATCCTGAAACGCGATTATGACAACCAGAAACATAAGCATTTTTTTCCCAACACTTCTTCTCAAACCTTTTCCCCCTCATATCAAGATCAATCGCTTTGTTTGGCCTTCCCCTTTATTTTTTGTTGGCCGTCAAAAAATAAAGGCTTAAACCCGAGCTAAAATTTTACTAACACATTATAGATAGATTAGTTCCCATTGTTAGAAGCGCTTTCAACAACATACTGTAATATTAATCGTGGAGATTATATTTGTCAATATTTTCTGAAAATTAATTATATTAACTTTTAAGAGACTATTATAATGTTATTTTTAAAAAATGGTTACCCTAATATTTATTGAACATACTAATTATAATTTTTCTATTAAATCCTTATTTAGAAGCCTTTCATTATCGTAATCAGCATGACATTTTTATCGTAATGAACAAATTAAAAAGTTATTAACATAATTTATTTCTAATAAATACTTTTGTCTATTTTAGATTAGTATTATATTACTCAATATTTATAGACCTATTAGAAAGCGACGAATAGAATTATAGCTAACAACTTTAGAACAATGTCTAGCATTATTTAAATAGAAAAAAACAACAAGTAAAATTATAGTATCGATATATTCATAAAAAAAAGTTAGTCAAACGGAAATACCTTTTTATTAAATTAACAAATGCTTTTATTAATTTCGCAAAAAAATGACAGATGCATAGCACCTGTCATTTTCTGGTTCAAATTCTTACTATTTATATTCTCGCCACTTTTTGATTTTAGGGGCAGTCAGGCTCCATCCTTAAATGGTAGGAGAAAAACTGCCCATAATGAAAAAATCCTTCTAACTTGAAGTTGTTAATCTATTTTATCTTTAAATTTTCAAGAAGTTTCGGACTCACAATATAATGTGCCTCTGTTTTTTCACGAACTTCTTGAAGGGTTGCTCCTTCTTGTAACTCAACAAGCTCCATTCCCTGTGGGGTAAAGTCGAATACAGCTAAGTCTGTAATCAAGCAATGAACCACTCCTTGACCTGTTAATGGCAACGTACATGAACGTTTTACTTTTGTTTCTCCATGTTTATTTGTATGTTCCATGATCACGATGACCCGCTTGGCACCATGAACCAAGTCCATTGCACCGCCCATTCCTTTAACCATCTTTCCCGGGATCATCCAATTGGCTAAATCCCCAGTTTCAGAAACTTCCATTCCTCCCAAGATCGCTAAATCAATATGACCACCTCTAATCATGGAAAAAGATTCAGCACTATCAAAAAAGGAGGCTCCAGGGACGGCTGTTACTGTTTCCTTACCAGCATTGATAAGATCTGGATCCTCTTCCCCAACGTATGGATAAGGACCGATTCCAAGCAAGCCATTTTCTGATTGCAGCATTACACTATACTCACTTGGTATTTCATTTGCAATTAATGTTGGCATTCCAATCCCAAGATTGACATTCATTCCGTCTTTAATTTCTTTCACAGCCCTTTTTACGATCGCTAAACGGCTATTACTCATCTTGCTTCTCCTCCTTTCGCACTTTGAACCATTAGACGTTCGATTCGTTTTTCATAAACAGGTCCTTTGACGATTCGTTGTACATAGATACCTGGTGTATGAATTTCATCTGGATCCAATTCACCGATACCAACCATTTCTTCTACTTCAACGATCGTGGTTTTTCCTGCTGCAGCTGCTAATGGATTGAAGTTACGTGATGTTTTTCTAAAGACAAGATTTCCAAATGGGTCTGCTTTCCACGCCTTCACCAAGGCGAAATCACCAACAATTCCCCTTTCTAGAATATACTTTCGACCATCAAATTCTTTCATTTCTTTCCCTTCCGCAATCGGCGTACCCACACCTGTTGCGGTATAAAAAGCAGGGATTCCTGCACCACCAGCACGAATTCTTTCTGCCAAAGTTCCTTGAGGAATCAGTTCTACTTCGATCTCTCCACTCAAATATTGAGCTTCAAAGGTTTTATTCTCACCTACATAAGAGGCCATCATCTTTTTAATTTGTTTATTTTCTAACAGCAACCCTAGGCCCCAGCCATCCACTCCACAGTTATTACTGACGACCGTTAGATTTTTCGTGCCTTGATCTCTAAGTGCGATAATTAAATTTTCAGGTATGCCACATATTCCAAATCCACCAACGACTAATGTTGAGCCTTCATGGATATCGCGAATCGCATCTTGTATGGAATCAAATATCTTGCCCATGTTTAAATCCTCCAATCTAGAAATAAGTAAGATAACGTTTTCAATTATTTAACTTATCATAATTTTATAACTATTCTTCTCGTTAGTAAAGTTAACATTACTTACATATATATTAAGTAATACTTACAATGTTGAATAATTATAACTACTAATTTGAGTTTATCCGATTGTAATTTAAGCTAAAAATGAGGTTGTCCTTGTTTTTAAAGGACAACCTCAAATGGCAAATCTGTCTAAAGATCTCTATTCCTTACTGAGCTTATACGGGTTCAAGATGTTTAGCTAATTCGGTTCTAATTGATTCTGGTATTTTAACTGATTTACCTGTATTTCGATCAATAAATACATTGGTTAGACTTCCCTTTGCCACAGGTGTCTCTCCTTTGTAAAAACCAAAAGCCAGTGTATAGGATGAATTTCCTACTTTAGAAATTGAAACTTGTGCTTCCAACTCATCATCGTAGTTAATTTCCCCTAGATAACTGCAATCCACATGGACTCTCGGCATATCTAACCCTAGTTGAAGAATCTTCTTGTAGGAATAACCAATTCTTCTAAAAAAATCATGATCCATAATCTCAAAATAACGAAATATTGCACTGTAGTGAATTCTTCCAGACGCATCCGTGTCAACAAATTGAATTCGAATCTTTTTTGTAATCATTGCTGCTCCCCCCTCATATTTTTAATCATTCCATAAATGAGTTTAGAAAAACTCCATTCACAATGCAAATCTTCTATTTAAATGACCCGTTAGTGTTAAATAGAGATATCATTGCCATTCCCTATGTAGATCATAAAAAAAATTATAGCAAAACCTATTTATTAAGTGTTCTTTCGAATAGTAATCATTTACCGCTTGTCATGAAAGAGTTCATGCAATAATTAAAATATCGAATTAACTAGAATAATAGAGGGGAGTGACAACATTTTAATAGTGTTATCACCCCCCTCTATTGATTAGAAACTACTATTTTCCAGCTGCTAAAGTAGAAATACGCTCCTTAATTCCATCTCGACAAACCCCGCCATGATAACAAATAGCCGTTTCAATATCAAAATCCAAAAATTTATTTAAAGACACTAAAGCCTGGTCCATGTCTAATGTAAATTTAGGATTCGGAATTTGCAATTGACCTTGATCTGCAGTCATTGCATCCCCTGTGATCAAGGTTTTGGTATCTTGATGATATAAACCTATGTGATCTGGCGTGTGACCTGGTGTGAATATAACAGTAATTCCCCCGCAAAATGGCAAAACTTGCCCATCTTCAACCGTTACATCAACCAATGTTTTTGGAACATTAATCCCCGTTTTAATAAGGGGTTTTTCCCCTTGTATATATGGTTTCGTTAATTCATGGGCATACACTTCAATTTTATGATCAAAGCCTTGAATGATTTCATACAAGCTCCCTAAATGATCATAATCGTGGTGAGTGATAATAATCTTCGTTAATTTACCATTTGGAAGTTTCTCCAAACTAGTCTTAATATCCTCTAAGTGCCCAGGATAACCCGTATCAATAAGTACGACATCCTTATCATCCCAGATGATTGTTGGTCTAAATACCATCTCTACATCATTGATGACGTCATGCAATTCTATTAACTGAATTCCTTCATTTACCTTTACAGCCATGCCCCAATCTCCTCTCTCAAATAGAACGGATTCCAACCCGAGCATGTTGATTCAACCATTATTATCCATCAAAAACAGACGGTTTAATTAATTGGAAGTAATTTCTTCAAAATCTAATGCCATTCCCTCGTATACTTGAACATCTAATTTTTCTGCAGCTTTCACATTATATGTCTTTTCATATACAGGCTCTTGTGTGACTTCGGCTCCATAGAACATAATATCATGCAGTTCATCAGTCTCTAGCTCGATTAACGTTAATGGGAATGGAACACCTGGAATTTTTTTCGTAATAACGTTTGCCTTTGCTTGGAAAGAAACAATTGATTTATTATAGAAAAAACTAAAATTAACATTTGGGTTCGCTTCAATGTTTGTAACAATTTGCGCCTTGCTTCCTACCGCAATTCGAAGGACATCTGGCTTGTGCCCATGAACCCATGATACTGCATTTTGTTGGATGGCCCCTGTTTCCTCGTGAATGGTTGATAGAAATCCAATTCGCTCATTCTTAAAGATTTCGGTAAAATCAAATTCAATTTTCTCTTTTGCCATGTTACATTTCCCCCTTAGTCATTTTTTGCGTTAAAAATCTGCTGCTCTCCTATTTCAAAATTCTGTCTTTTCTTTTCAATAACCAACCTATCACCATGGCACCAATTACTATTGGTATAAACCATAATATAAGATTGTATTTATTACTAATTATAGACAGATTCCACTTGCTTGTCATTAAAATTACTTAAATTATCCCAATATAAGAACAAATCCCCCCCTACTAGTTGCTTGAATCGCCATCGTTCCATTCTTTTTTCCCTGCCAGTTAACCAAATATCGCAATCACAAAAGCGAAAAACTTATTATAAACAAAAAGAATTGGTCTTCCCAGTCATGATCGCCAGTAAACTTGTCGTCAAAAAACAAGTGTATAAGCAGTAAAATAGAGCTTCGAACAGACTTTACGTAATTCTTGGTAATTTTGAATTTATAATCCGATGATTCTTAAGATCATAGGTTGTCAACTTATTTCCTCTGTTATCTTAAAACACGGTTTAATTTTGGCTGCTAACTCTTTTGCACATTGGACGGCTTCATCATGAGTTAATGCTTTTGCCAACTGAATCATACCCTTTCCTCCCTTTATTTAGTAAGACTTTTCATCTATTTGAAATTTAATTCTCTGCCATTCTTGCTGTATTTTTCATTTAGTACCATCAACCAGACCTGTAAGAAACCCCTTTTATTTAACCTTGTTAAGCCCTTAGATATGATAAATAGTTTTTAATATTTTTGAAAATATCTAAAAAACATATTAGTAATAAGAATTCCCTTATAACAATTGTCTATTTTTAACATTCAGATTATAATAACCATAAAAATCACCTGTAAATGGATGGGGGGATCTCTATGTTGCCCAACCTGCCTTTAGCCAGCAAATTGCCTATCTAGACTAGAGAAAAAAATTAGGGGTCAAAACTATTAAATCGTACGAAACATTCTGTTGAGTTGACCTATGCAGGTACTGTTTTTTTAAAAGATGCACGGGAAATTATAAAAAAGCTAGATGAGTCTCTTGAACAGGTCCAACAAGCTGAAGATGGATACATCGGTATAATTAATATTGGTTTGTTAAGTACCCCGGTTCGGGAATTATTACCGAAAATTAATACGAAGATTTAGATAGAAATATCCAAAGGTAGACATTAAATTAAATTACATCATGTAGGTCAGTTATTAGAAAAGCTAGAGTTGATGAACTAGATATCACCTTCACCCTCTCCCTTGGAATACATAGTATTGGTGGGCTGAAATTAAAGTCGCTATGGAAACATTTTCATTCCATTATCATGCATTGTGACCACCCACTAGCAAATCGGACAAGTGGTCATGTTTCGGATTTGATGGATGAATCTTTTGTGATGTTGGAAAGAGACAAATCTTCACTAGGTTTTGATCTGTTATTAGCCGCATGCTCGAATAACGGGATTTCACCAAAGATTTTCCATACGGCCTCTCACATCGAAGCTGTGTTGATGATGGTTGATTCGGAAATGGGCAGTACGATGCTTCCAAAATACTTTGAATCCTACGCACCACCACCTTCCCTCACATTTATTAACATTGAAGGGTACAATTATGAAGTAGACATTCTAGCTTCATGGAAGAAAATAAATCAAAACCCATCTCTCTTTATTTATCGAAGAACTCGACACTATGTTTGAAGAAATGTCTAATGAGGCAGTAGACACCATCTGGAAGTTAGGAGGAGTACATGAATCATCGTAAAAGAAAAGTAGCAGATATTGCTTTAAAATTATTTGTAGAAAAAGGAATTGCTCGAACATCTATACAGGAGATTATAGAAAATGCAGCGATTTCAAAAGGGACTTTTTATAATTATTTCACTTCAAAAAATGATTGTATTGCTGACATTTTAGAATATCTTCGTTACGATGCAAGCCAACAGCGAATCCAAGTCCAATTAAGTAAAAATGCACAAGATCGTGAAGTGTTCATTGAGCAAATTACCATTTTAATTCGCTTAAACGAAGAACGTAATCTGAATGCGCTATTTGAGGAAATTCTATATTCAAATGAGAAAGAACTTAGAAAATTAGTTCTGCAACACCGAGTGATTGAAATGGAATGGCTGGAAAATAGGTTAATTGAATTAATGGGGGAGGAAATTCGGGATTATGCTTTTGAAGGAACTGTCCTATTTTATGGCATGCTTCAACATATGCTTTTTACGTTGCGTATTACGAATCGTTCTTATTCCTTACATGATTTAATCTCGAACATTTTGACCTATGTAGAGCTAATTATTCCTCAAATGATTAAGAACGGAAGCCCGATGCTAAATCATTCAGCCATCCATTTATTGCGTCAAAAGGGTGAAAGGAAAAACATATCGATAGTAGAGATCATGGAACACTTCCATCAACTGAAACAACAATATGTCTTTAATGAAGAACAGCAAGATTTATATGATGCCATCCAATCGGAATTGGGGCTGAGTCGCATTCGTAAAGTGGTTATCAAACCTTTATTAGAACCTTTTCAAAAGGTATTTAAAGGAACCCCTATTGAATTACAGGTGAATACATTTATAAATATGGTATGGTTTTACTTAAGAGAACAATAACGGAATTTGCAAAAATAAGAAAAAATCAAAGTTAAAGGGCTGCCGACAATAAATGCTCGGGCCCTTATTAGTTATAGAAACCTTTATTATTAAAAGTACCTGCTGATTTCCTTAGTACCTTATCTTTTTTCAACGGTTCCATCCGCATGTTTAGCAAACCTTCCAGCGTTACGCTCGTTTACTGGATCTGGTCGACCCCAAGGCCAGCCACCGAACTGTGTCATTTGATAGTCTTTATAGGCCTCGCGAATTTCCTCTTCAGAATTCATAACAAAAGGTCCATATTGGACAATCGGTTCTGGAATCGGCTCCCCTTCTAATACGAGTAGTTGACTTTCTTGTGATCCATTTTTAATCTTAATTTCCTGGTCACCTGCAAGTTTAATTCGATTAGAACTCTCAATCGTCCTATCATCAATGTTAATTTCTTTCCCTTCATAGAAATACAAGTTTCGATTTAAAGTACTAGAGATAGACGGCAACGTGATAGATGCCTCTGCCTCCATTTTAATAAGGTAAATCCCAACATGATGGTTCCGATCCTTCGCCCAAGATACATTGCTAGGCTCTAGACTTTTCTTCCCTTCCCAACTTCCTGTAATGATCCTAACCGTTGATTTCCGTTCATTATGTGCTATCGTTTCAATAACTGGAATGTCCTCAGACCATAGCATCTTATATACAGGTTGGGAAAATTTATTCTCAGCAGCCAGGTTCAACCAAATTTGAAAGAGTTCTAGTGGATTCTCTCGGTCTTCATGTACAAGGGGAAACATTTCTGAGTGTAGGCACCCTTTCCCTGTTGTCATCCACTGTACATCTCCATTCCCATAGCGCCCCACTGCTCCAGTTGAATCAAAGTGATCAACAAAGCCTTCCAAGACAACGGTAACGGTTTCGAATCCGCGATGTGGATGATAAGGAAAGCCTGGCACTGTTTTTCCATGATACATTCTGAAACCGTCTTTTATGGCAAAGTCTTCTCCTAGATTCCTGCCTGCTAATGAAACATCCGGCCCTTGTTCATCATTCCCAGCTGGATAGGCATCCTTATGATGCACACTGAAAAGGAATGGACTCTCAGCTTGCCATTGAAAACCTAAATTTTGTATTTGAATGATCTTCTTATTCCCCATATTCTTGACCCTCCACTAATATCATATTACATAGCTCTTTTTCCCGGCTTCTTTGCTGCAATAATAAATTGACTCAACTCTTGGCTCGAGCAATTGGATCCGAACTTGATTCCGGTCCTTTGTAGTTTTATAACCATTCACTTCTCAAACCATTGATTTTGTTATTCTAAAATTTTCACTAAAAAAAGTTGTTATTACCCTTCACTTAAATTATCTTGAATTGAATATAGTATTATATATATCATTATGCACAATTTTTATAAGGATTTAAAGTATTTAACCCTTCTAGTGAATTAAGATTCATTTAATATAGAAGTCATTTTTCCATATTTGCCATACTAATGAATTTTAAAACAAGAAAAACCTAACCAAATATAATCGTTTTGGTTAGGTTTAAAAATCCAATGGTTTATTTAATTATGCCCACACGCTTTCGGCAATCTTGATCACATGTTTAATTTTATTCCATTGGTCCTCTTCCGTTAATACGTTTCCTTCTTCTGTACTAGAGAATCCACATTGAGGACTTAACGCTAGATTTTCTAATGGAATATATTGACTTGCTTCTTTTATTCTCGTTTTAATATTTTCTGGATCTTCTAGTTCAGGGAATTTAGACGTAATTAATCCTAGAACAACGACTTTATTATTTTGACCAAAGCTTTTTAATGGTTCAAAATCACCTGAGCGTTTATCGTCATATTCAAGGAAAAGCCCGTCCACATTTAATTGATCAAAAATCGCATCGGATATTTGATCATAACCGCCGCTAGCGATATAAGTAGAGCGGAAGTTTCCACGACAAATATGCATGGTGATAAGCATATCTTCAGGCTTGTTTGCAATTGCTTCATTTAAACAACGCACTCGGTCATTGATGATCTCATCGACTTTCTTGCCTTCTTTTTCCTCAACCGCTTTAATACGGTCTTCTGAAACAAAATCGATCCAAGAAGTATCGTCTAATTGTAAATAACGACAGCCTGCATCGTAGAATGCTTGAATTGCCTTTTGATAAGCTGTAACTGTATCGTTTAATAGTGCCTCTTTATCGCCGTTATAGTATTCATCACCTTGCATTCTTGTTGCAAGCATATTTGGACTTGGAATCGCGAATTTCGCTACTTGTGTTCCATCACCATATTGTTCAACCGCTTCTTTTAAAAACTGGAAATGTTCGATCATATAATGATTATTAAAATCTACTTTTCCCGTTACTTTTATCGCATTATTCTTCGTTTTTGCCCCTTTAAAGTTGCTGACATATTCTGTTTCAAAAAATTCTACACCGTCTAATCCTGATAAGAAGTCTAGATGCCACCAACTACGTCTAAACTCCCCGTCTGTTATCGCTTTAAGTCCAACCTCAATTTCTTTTTGAACCAGTTTTGTAATTTCTTGATCCTCAACCGCTTTTAATGCTGCTTGATCAATTTCCCCGTTTGCAAAAGCCTTTCTCGCCTCTTTAATCGGTTCGGTTCTTAAAAAGCTTCCCACATGATCTGCTTTCAATGGTAATTTTATTGCCATCTTTCATTTGCCCCTTTCAAGTTGGAAAATGTTCCTTATCACTATAAACCAATATTTTAAAGGTTATCAAATTTATATTGATTTATCTACCTATTCTACTAAATGATGAAATTACTTTTATTAGCTATTATTGTTTAAACTCATTTATAGCCGTTTGAGCTATTTTTGAGATGGTCATATCATCCATTGGTGGATTATGAAGGCCTGCGCGAACATCACGGTAATATCTTTGTAGTGGATTAGACAACTGTAAACTCTTCGCTCCTACGATTCTCATGGATTTATCGACAATGGAAATCGCTGAGTTTGTGACAATATGTTTCGCAGCACTTAATTCATTAATAATGTAGGGACGGCGTGCCTCATCATCATATGACTCTGCTACACTATAAAGAAAATGGCGTGCTTTCATTAATTCCAAATCGATTTGACCAATTAAATTTTGGACATTTGGCAATTCACTAATGGTTCCTTGAATACTATTTGGCGAATATTGTGTCGCATAGTCGACTGCATAATCACGGGCAGCCTGGGCAATACCTAAATAACATGCCGGAATATGTAAAATCCAGCCATTCACTTTGTTTCCTCTTGGCCCCTTATTTAACTCAACAAAATTCTCTTCTTCTACCTCAACTTTATCAAGAACGAGGTCATGACTTTCCGTTCCACGCATGCCAATAACATCCCATGTCTCTTTGATCGATAACCCATCTGCTTCACGATCAATTAAGAAAAAGCCAATTCCTTCCTTCTCTTCTACCCATGCAGATACAAGAAAATGAGTTAAAGCGGGTGACATGGTTGTAAACGTCTTTTGACCTGTAATCACCCACTTTCCATTTTGTTTAGCAGCATTTGTTCCTGGACGACCACCGCGAGTAGGGCTTCCTGTAATTGCCTCACTAACCGCTCTGTTTACAAGAGCCCCATTAACGATTTCCTTTGCAAAGGCTTTCATTTGTTCTTCTTTCCAGAGCTTTTGTTCGTATAATTCTCCGACAACCCCTTGGTGCCAACCAATTGCTAACCCTGTTGAACCATCAAAACTGGCGATCGTCTCTTGGAATAAAACCATATCCGTTACAGTAATCCCTTCGCCACCATATTCTTTTGGTAGAGTTAGCTTTGTGTAACCCATTTCAACGAGAGCTTTTACATTTTCTTTTGGAAACCGTGATTTTTTATCCACTTCATTTGAATAGCTTTGAAAAGATTCCTTATGGGATAACAATTTATCCACCCATTGTTTTTGGGTATTAGTTTTTAGAAATAATGATTTTGACATGCATACACTTCCTTCTTTTATTGCTTTCCAATCCATTTGAATGGCTTTTTTCAATTTAAATTAATATTATAGAATAATATTTCCGCAATTTAATAATTTTTATTATACCAGCAAAAATCTTACTAGACAAGTAGGATTACTGTGTGCTAATGTGTTGTTATTCATATTTACATTATAAATATAGTAAAAAAGCGAGGTGTTATCATGATTGTACTCAAAAACATTCATAAAAGTTTTAAGAATAATACAGTCCTAAAGGGCGTTGACCTGGAAGTGAATAAAGGCGATGTTTTAGTGATTATCGGCCCTAGTGGTTCAGGGAAAACAACCCTTCTACGCTGTATGAATTATTTAGAGAAACCAGATCAGGGGATCGTTTCAATTGACGGATTTTCTGTTGATGGCAAACATGCCTCAAAAAAAGATATCCTCACATTAAGAAGGATGTCTGCGATGGTTTTCCAGCATTATAATTTATTCAAAAATAAAACAGTTCTGGAAAACGTCATGGAAGGACTTATTGTCTCCAAAAAAATGAATAAAACTGAGGCAAAAGAGATTAGTACTGGATTACTAAAAAAAGTTGGGTTAGAGGAAAAGTTAAATGAATATCCAGCCCAACTATCCGGTGGGCAACAACAACGGGTTGGCATTGCAAGGGCACTTGCTTTAAATCCTTCGGTCATCTTATTTGATGAACCCACCTCTGCACTTGACCCTGAGATGGTCGGTGAAGTGTTAGCAATTATAAAAGATATTGCCAAAGAAGGAATTACCATGGTGATCGTTACCCATGAAATTGATTTTGCTAGAGAGGTAGCCAACCGTGTTGTTTTTATGGATGGCGGAGTGATTGTTGAACAAGGAACACCTAAAGAAGTGTTAGTTCATCCTACACAAGAACGTACGAAACAGTTTTTAAGAAGATTAGTACATGAACCAGAGTATACAATTTAATAGGAGGAAACAAAATATGAAACGTTTATGGTTAACAGCACTATTAGCACTAGTTTCTATTTTTATTATCGCAGGTTGCTCTAATACGACTACTAATGAAACTTCGGATGGAAAAAAAATCATTAAAGTAGCATTAAGTGATGAAGTGAATCCACCTTTCTTACATGCGGATGATCAAAATAATCCCATTGGTTATGATATGGACTATTTAAAAGAAATAGAAAAGAAGTTACCAGATTATCACTTTGAATATGTGTGGGGAGAAGAAGAAACCAATTTAGTTGGGGTAGATACAGGAAAATTTGATCTTGCCATCAACTGGTTTTTCAAAAACCCTGAGAGAGAAGAAAAGTTTCTTTACCCAGAAAAAGAATACGGATATTCTCTTACCGCTCTAATTACTAAATCAGATCGCAATGATATTCAATCATTAGATGATATGGTTGATAAAAAACTTGCCCCTATGTCACCAAGTGGTGGATTAAGAGCCATTTTAAATGCCTATAATGAACAGCACCCTGATAATCCTGTCGCCATTGAAAGTATTGACCATCCATCGAATGCAGATAACTTAAAACGTGTAGCTGAAGGAAAGGCAGATGCTGTTTTCTTGAACAAAACAACTTTTGATGCAGTTCAAGAGCAACTGAACTTAGATTTAAAGGTGGGCGGAGTGGTTTCAAAGGAACCGATCTTTGTAGTATTTAAAAAGGAACATACCGAATTAGCCCAACAATTTGATCAAGCTACAACAGAATTAATTGAAGATGGAACACTTTCCAGGCTATCAGAGAAATGGTTTGGAACCGACATTTTCCAAGACCTTGATTATATAAATGAAAAAGGGTTTGAACATCAGCAATAAGCAAAACAATCTAAATCCGTATTGGAGTTTAAATTCCAATACGGTATCTTATATCTTTTTTTGTCCATTAGTTATTAGGTGGTGAATTCAATGAATACCGACGTCAATTATTGGCTGGATATTTTTACTAAGGTCATAGATAAACTTCCAGTAACATTATTTATGATGATTACATCCTTATTCTTTGCACTAATTTTAGCTGTTTTGATTGCGATTATTCGTATTCAAAAAATACCAGTGTTATCGGCCTTGGCAACTTTTTATTTATCATTTACACGCTCAACTCCGTTGTTAGTGCAAATTTTCCTAATCTATTTTGGGCTTCCACAACTATTGCTCATCTTTCAAATTGATATTAATCATTGGAATCGACTATTCTTTGCCATCATGGCCTTTTCTCTTCATACTGGTTCCTATTTAGCAGAGATTATCCGTTCTGCTTACATAGCGGTTGGGAAAGATCAATTAGAAGCAGCCTATAGTGTAGGGATGAGTTACACACAAGCTCTACGAAGAATTATCCTACCACAAGCATTTGTCATTGCTCTCCCTAATATTGGTAATAATACCATTGAATTATTAAAGGATACATCCCTCGCCTTTACAATCGGAATTATAGATATTATGGGACAGGTCAGGATTATTCTTGGTAACAATTATGGCATTGGTATATTTGAAGTTTATATTGTGATTTCAATTGTCTATTGGGTAACATGTATCCTAATAGAAATACTCATAGGATATGCTGAAAAGTCGTTCAAAAAAGGACGCGTAAGTTTATAGTAAATGGTTAAGGACTGTGATCACTTGTGGCTATCATCGATTTTTCTTTTGCTTTAGAACATTTACCAGAAGTGTTAAAAGGAGTGCCTGCCACTCTTGCCATTGCATTTGTAGCCATGGTATTCGGGTTGTTTTTTGGACTGCTTATCGCTTTATGCAGGATTTATAAGACGCCTGTTCTAAATCAACTATCAATTCTTTATATTTCATTTATCCGCGGGACTCCGTTGATTGTTCAATTATATGTTCTATTTTATGGACTTCCCGTTTTATTTGATTTTCTAAATCCTCAGTTCGGCTGGAATTTGAATGCCGATAGCATTCATCCGCTACTAATTGCATTTGTCGCTTATACCATCAATACATCAGCCTATCAGGCTGAAATTGTACGAGGTTCGATAAATGCAATATCAGCAGGACAAATGGAGGCGGCTCACTCTGTAGGAATGACCACTGCACAAGGCTTATATCGAATTATTCTTCCTCAAGCCTTTAAGGTTGCCTTACCTGATCTAGGAAATACTTTTATTAATTTACTTAAAGGTACCTCTGTAGCCTTTGCAGTAAAGGTTGTAGAAATCCTAGCTATTTCTAGAATCATAGCAAATGACGGTTACCGTTTTTTAGAAATGTATTTGGTTGCTTCTCTACTCTACTGGTTGCTAAGCTGGTTCTTTGAAATTATCTTTACACGGGTCGAAAAAAGAGTAGGCCGCTTTGAAAGTTCCGTGCATCAGGAAGCTAAAGCAGTATAGGGGTGTAAAAAGCAGCCCCTACTATGAAACTATATTATTAGAAAAAAAGGGCTGCCAACAGAACGTTTGCAGCCCTTTTCAAATGTATAGTCCCTTTTTATATTATGAGAAGGCATTCCTCAACGCCCTTTTATCCGGTATATTATGAATACCAAAAAGTCTGGTTAGCAATATCCTTAACAAGACTTTTTGAATTAGAAAGAGTTAATTTGGTCCGATTCTTTTCCTACTTACATTATTATTTATAAAACTTAACACGATCTTCCAATGGTTTAAACTCTTTATCTCCAGCTGGTGCAGTTGGATTACCGAATGGCATTTGGGCAATCAATTTCCAACTACCTGGAATATCCCATTCATTTTTTACTTCATCATCAATTAGTGGATTATAATGTTGTAGTGATGCTCCTAACCCTTCTGCTTCTAATGCAGTCCATACTACTAGTTGGTGCATACCAGACGCTTGTTGGGACCAAATTGGGAAATTTTCAGCGTATAATGCAAATTGTTCTTGTAGAGACTTAACGATGGCTTCATCTTCAAAGAATAATATGGTACCATATCCAGCTTTAAAAGATTCCATTTTTTGTTGAGTACCTGAGAAGTCACCCTCACCAACAACTTTTCTTAATGTTTCAGTTGTAATATCCCATAATTTATCATGTGCTTCTCCAGTTAAAACAACAAGTCGAGCAGTTTGAGAATTAAAAGCAGAAGGTGTATATTTTACAGCGAATTCAACAATTTCTTTTATTCTTTCATCAGAAACCTTCACCTCTTTATTGATTCCATAAATAGAACGTCTGTCTTGCAAAGCTGCGAAAAAGTCTTTTGTCATAAGTGTAAGTCCTCCTAAAAAATTTTATTACTCTAAATAATGTTCCCCTACTAGTTCTAATCTACTGATGAATTTAATTAATTTTAGGACATATCAAATACTAATGAACTTTACTATTAAAAGGTCTAATCTTTATAAAAATTAGATCTCTACAGTACTAACATGGGAATAGGTCTGATCTTTTATTGATTAAAAGGTTTTAGGTTGTTGACAGATTAATTTTTTCCTGTAATTTCTCTAAATAAAGACCTGCATCAATCGGCAGTTCAACTGTTTGATTCAACCATGTAGATAAGTACATGGCATTAGCCAATTCTACTCCTTTCAATCCTTCTTCCCCTGGAGCCAATAACGGTGTTCCTTGTGTAATAGCATCAATCCAGTTTTGCATGACTCCAACATGTCCTGTGGATTCACCTTCTATCTGAATCTCCCTTTTGATCCATTCAGGTGCTCCAAATCCACCTGTAAAGGTTGAATTAAACTCCCGTTCTGATTGCGTTAGCTGATAAAAGATCAGCGTTTCATTCTCAACCACTATTTTCCCTAGATCACCTGCAATTTCAAAACGATTGGTCCCAGGCGCTTCTCCTGTTGATGTTATAAATACCCCTGTCGCTCCATTTTCATATTCAACATAGGCGGTGACATCATCTTCTACTTCAATCTTGTGGTATTTCCCAGTATGACAAAAGGCATGTACACGCTTTGGCATCAATCCTGTTATCCATTGCCATAAATCTAATTGATGAGGCGCTTGATTTAATAAAACACCGCCACCCTCCCCTTTCCAAGTCGCTCTCCACTTCCCCGAATCGTAATAACTTTGCGGGCGATACCAATCTGTAATTACCCAGTTTGTTCGTTTAATCTCGCCAAGTTTACCTGATTGAATTAGCTGACGTAGTTTTTGAAATAAAGGGTTTGTACGTTGGTTAAACATTATTGAAAACACTTTTCCACTAGATTTAGCGACATCATTCATTTCTATTACATTCTTCGTAAAGACGCCAGCCGGTTTTTCTAGTAAAACGTGCAACCCATTATGAAACGATTTAATAGCTAATTCTGGATGACTGAAGTGTGGTGTTGCAATAATCACTGCATCAATATTTGATTCTTGTAAAAAAGCTTCCTCATTTTGATAAAATTGCACTTGCTCGGACAGATTTTCTTTTATCCAATTTAATTGATGTTCTCGACCGCATACGGCTGTTAATATAGCTCCTTTTACAAGACCTTTGTCTAATGGAATACTATGTGATTTTCCTATATTCCCCATACCGATAATGCCTACTTTAACGACCCTCATAGAGCTCCCCCTCATTTATTTTTTATAAGCTTTTCATTTTAGCTAAATTAACCCTCAGCAATCGATTGTAGCGATCCGATCATAATGTCTAACTAAGCTTATTATCTTCTGTTTCTTCATAATTAATTAGACGAGACTATCTTTTTGTTTTTATAAAGAATGATTTCCTATTTAATGTTCAACATAAGATTAATAAATATATGGGAAAGGTCCCTTCATTTAATTTAAAAAATTAACTAATAAGGTGATGAATGATATGAACGATGCTAATTGCGATTTTTCACCCATGAAAGAACAATTGTCATCTAGAATCAAGGAAATTACAAATGAACTTAATCATAGTTTAGAGGTATTAGGAAATGATAACTATTGCCTTTTAGGCAACTTAGAGTCGATTAAGGAAAAGTTTATTGTCATGGAATCAATCGCGTCTTCCTTTTATTTAAACTGTTATTTATCCGCTTTTACAGATAAATATGAGGACCTATCCACATCGGTTCAATGGTTATCTAAAAATCGTTATGGTGCATTAATAGCAGTAGAACGAGGTGACCCTCTTGAATCTTTAATCCAAAAAGGAACGGCTATAAATGCCCTTTTAACTCCTGCATTGTTAGAAACGATCTTTTATCCTGGTAATCCACTTCATGATGGAGCGGTGCTTATTCGAGCTAATCAAATCGTTTCTGCGGCAAATTTCCTACCACTTACCTCTAAAGTAATAAGCGGAAAGAAGCTAGGTTCTCGACATCGTGCTGCATTAGGATTATCGGAACAAAGTGATGCCCTTGTCCTCATCGTATCAGAAGAGACGGGTAAGATATCCTTCGCATTAAACGGAAAATTCTATCCGATTAATACTTTTTAAATTATTATAACTACTGATAAATTTGTTCGCATTTTAATTAATAATAAAAATGCATTCCATGATTCAATAGCCCCAGACTCATTTATCATATAAAAAGAGAACCAGTAGACAACCTGATTCTCTTCTCTTCCATTAATGGCTTTGTGTACAGTTACTAATCAGAAGTCAATAATAATTCTTCACCATTTCATCCATCACCCAGTTCGTTCTTGCCCCGCTCATTCCTGTACTCAAGTAATGGGCTTCTTTTCCAGTTAAGTCAGCCATAATGGTTTCTATTAGGGGTTGATGGACATGCTGTGGCGGTTCAAAACTCCATTGTTCGGTGCCATTGGCTGTTGTCAAAACCACTGGCTCATTCCCGAAGGTTGAAAAGGTAATTTTCCCTTGGCTTCCTACAATTTCATTCACATCGACATTTTCAAAAGCAGAAAAACACCAACTCCCTACACCGTGAATACCAGACTGAAATAAATATGTACCAGTAACGATATCTTCCGCACGATAGTAGCCGCCTTGATTAGAGGCAAAACCCTTTACCTCCTTAATTGGGCCAAGTAAAAAGTCAAACAGATCAAGGGTATGACTAGCTAAATCAAAAAACAGTCCTCCGCCTGCTAATTCAGGTTCAACCCGCCACGGAAGTTTGTTGTGATCCTTTACGTCCGCTGAAGCTTTTTGATACTGAATCGTTGATATAAACCGGACATCACCAATTGCTTTTTGTTCTAAAAGTTTTTTTATTTTCATAAATCGAGGCATTGCCCTTCGGTAATAGGCTACATACAAAGGCACTCCTGCCTCTTTACAAGCATTAACCATTTCTTGGCATTCAGCAAAATTACGTGCCATTGGCTTTTCCACATAAACGGGTTTCCCAGCCTGAGCTGCTTTGATCGTATATTCTTTGTGAGAACCAGGAGGTGTCGCAATATAGATCGCATCAACGTCAGGATCCTTAATAAGCGCATCGCCATCATCGTACCATTTAGCCACACCATGTCTTTCGGCATAGTCTTTCGCCAACTCCCCCGTTCTCCGCATAACAGCGACCAACTCAGAGTTTTCTATTTTTTGAAAAGCTGGTCCACTTTTCACTTCCGTCACATCCCCACATCCAATAATTCCCCAACGAACCTTTTCAAATTTCATTGTAATTTTTCTCCTTTTAACGTGTTACATGAACTTAATTTCTTTGTAAATATTAATTTCGGTACTTTCTCGCTTTTTTCTAAGTTCTGGAACCATTTTTATAATATGCTCACTTTTATTATGTTGATTTAATGAGTCCTCATCCGTCCATTCCTCAATTGTAGTAAGGATAGACGGATCATTAATATCTTCATGAAGTGTGTACATGATACAACCCTTTTCTTTCCTTGTTTCCAAAACAACTTCCCTAGCTATTTTTAAATATTCTTCAACCTTTACATCTGATTTTAATTTGGCTTTACATACAACTCTAATAATTTTAATCACACCTACATCTTTTAGTATTAACATACTGGTCTAGCTCACCATAGCTTTAATAGTATCCTTCCCATTTTCCTATTAATACTAAAAAATCCGAACGATAGCTTTTGCATTACAAACTTAAAACGAATAGTACCTTCTATTATTTAATAGATAAACCTCGCAGTGTGAATTCGACCACTCACTTTAATAATGAAAAATTAGATAGAGTACAAGTTAACACAAAAAGCTGAAGTCGAATTCCTTCAGCTTTTTGTTACTTAGAAACTAATGTAAAATTCCTTTAGTAGTAATTAAGAAACTATTAAACTAAGTTCAGCCAATCATTTTCACTCATATGAATATAAATTCTTAATTACCGTTTATTAAGTTCAATTGAAACTATGCTTAAAGCGAGTAAACTCCAGGGCCTATTAAGGCTAACCCTATGGAAACAACGATAAGGACTAAATTGTATTCATATCCGCCTGCTGTATTTGAGAACCCTTTTGAACCGTGAACTTTTACGATGGCACCAAGCATGATCATTGTAATGAGAACTGCTCCTAGAGGTAATAAAATCCCAAGAATGAATAGAATTCCAGCAACTAACTCAGCGATGCCACTAACAGCTGCAACTAGATTCCCTGGTTTAATCCCAATGGACTCAAACCAGCCACCTGTTCCTTTAATTCCAAAGCCTCCGAACCAGCCAAATAATTTTTGTGTTCCATAAAAGATAAAGACAATTCCAATCATAATTCTAATAAGTAATATTCCTAAATCCATCATTTGTGATAACTCCTTTTTTGTTTTATTTTTATCCTTTTAAATCATTAAGTTTGTTCCGCTAGTTTGCTAGCGTCTATTAATTTATTAATAGTCAAAGGCAGAGATCAGACTCCTCGTTACAGATTCTAGTTAAGTAGAAGTTGAAACAAAAACTTTTTATAACCTAGGGCGAGGAATCTGTTCCTTTATTTTCTTTATTCTTTGATAAATACTTTGTTGCTTCTCACAGTATCAATTGGACGAACTAATTTTTCAATTTTCTCACGTTTAGGCTCTAAGAATGGGGGTAATGATAATTTTTCTCCTAGTGTTTCGTAAGGTTCATCTCCCATAAAGCCAGGACCATCTGTCGCAAACTCAAATAAAATATGTGGTGTCACTCTCGCATATAAAGATTCAAAAAAGTGACGATCAACGTAACCAGATGTAGGGAATCCAAATTGATCCAAGCGTTTAATCCATTCTTCTAATACGGAACGGTCTTCTACTCGGAATGCGGCATGGTGAACTGTTCCATATCCTTGTCGTGCTTGAGGAAGAATGGTATTATGTTCGACAATTACTGAGGCACCATTACCGCCTTCCCCTACTTCAAATAGATGGAAAGATCCTTCTTGGGCTGTCTCTTTAAATAAGAGAACTTTTTCCAGCACTTCTTTAAAATAATCAAACATTGAAATACGAACAAAGACAGGACCTAAACCCGTAATCGCGTGTTCTAGTGGGATTGGTCCCTTTTGCCAAGGTGTACCAGATTCCACGCCTTTATTAAATTCATCTGAAATCAATTGATATTGTTGATCATCAAAATCGACGAAAGAGAGAGTTTTCTTGCCAAATTGCTCTTTAATTCCCATGTGCTTGACTTCTAAACGATCAAAACGTTGCACCCAATATTCTAATGCTGCATCACTTGGTACACGGAAAGAGGTCTTTGAAATTTCATTTGTACCGTGTACCCCTTTTGGAACGCCTGGAAAATCAAAGAAGGTCATGTCTGTCCCTGCGCTTCCTTTATCATCTGCAAAGAATAAATGATA
Organism: Niallia sp. XMNu-256; assembly: GCF_036670015.1. Classification (NCBI taxonomy): domain Bacteria; kingdom Bacillati; phylum Bacillota; class Bacilli; order Caryophanales; family Bacillaceae; genus Niallia; species Niallia sp. XMNu-256. The sequence continues at coordinate 1,175,284 of NZ_CP137636.1, read as the reverse complement.
CGTTTGAATATCATCTTGATTGACTGTCTTTTTAACTAAACGCATCCCCAAAACATAAGTGAAAAACTCATAGTTCTTTTCTGCACTGCTAGTAATTGCTGTTACGTGATGAATTCCTTTTAATTCGTTCATTATATTTCCTCCTAGAAATTGATATTTAGTCGTAAATTTAGTTTGATCACTGTATTCTGCTAGTTTATTAGAACTCCTCAATAGGTTTTAGTTTTTCTTCAATTTCTGCTCTACGGCTTTCCAAAAATGGGGGTAAATCTAATTTTTCACCAAGTGTTTCAATATCTCCATCGACCGTGAAACCTGGTCCATCTGTTGCTATTTCAAACAATATGCCGTTTGATTCACGAAAATAAAGGCTCTTAAAGTAGAAACGATCCACGATACCAGATGAGTGAAACCCACGTGTTCGTACTTGCTTATCCCAAAATTCAAGCTCTTCATCGTTTTTTACACGAATCGCTAAGTGATGAATACTGCCTCGACCAGGTCTTTCCCGCGGGCCGTCTAAATATTTCACAACGATTTCTCCAAATACCTCACCTTTGATGGATTGAAAGATTGCTTCATCCTCACTACGGCTTATTTCTGTATAGCCAAACATGTCTATCAGTGTGCTTGCTAGTTTATCAAGTCTTCTAACTGTTATTTCCACAGAGCCCATGCCTTGGATTTGATGCTCAGCAGGGACATCGGATTTTTCCCAAGTTTCCCAGTGTTCAACTTTTGCACCGTTTGAGACTAGAAGTACCAGACGTAATCCTTCGGAGTCCTCAAAATGGAGAGCTGGATGATTAGCATAGGTTGTTAGTTCACTATGCTCTACGTCATGTTCCTCAAATCGGGATTTCCAATAAGACAGACTTTCTACTGAAGGGACGAGCAAACCAATTTTTGTGATAGCATTCGTTCCGCGGTGTGTATGTCCAACTACTGGAATTTCAAAAAAGGAAAGTTCAGTCCCTGGGCTACCTGTTTTATCTCCATAAAACAGGTGATACATTGATGGATCATCTTGGTTCACCGTGACTTTCACACGGCGTAAACCAAGGACATTTCGGTAAAAATGATTATTTTCACTGGCGTTTTTAGTAATCATCGATATGTGATGATGTCCTGGAATTCTATACATAGTCACTCCTCCATTCAGTTAACAAGTCAAGTGATAAGTCTAAAAAATTAGTAGCATCAATTTGCCACTAGTAATCGGATTTTAATTTTCCATTTTACTTTCAGTATGTTTTTGTAACTTAGTCATGAGCTTATATAATGTTCGCTGTTCTTCTTCTGTCAGTGACTCATTGACAATAGACGTTTGGAAAAAAAGTTGATGTTCAAAAACCTCATTCATCTTATTTTCCCCTTTTGAAGTAAGGGTTTTCCATTTGGTTTTCCATTCCTGCTTACGTTGTATATAACCATCTTGTTCCAATCGAGTGAGCATTCGGGAGATTCCACCCTCTGACACGGTTACTTTTGTGGCAAGATGACTTTGTGTGATCGGCTGATAAGTCGAAACCTGGTTTAATACATCAAACTGTGCCGTTGTGATCTCAAACTGTTTTAAGAAATCATTTGATAATAAATTACTTTGATGTGTAAATCGAGCAATACGCAACCATATTAGTGAACCAAGTGTATTTTTTTTCATTTGACTCATTTCCCTTCGTTACTATCACTTTACACCACAAGTGATAATAACGCAAGTAAAATATCTCGAATTAAAGATATTTTCGTGCATCTCTTAACTTCATGCTGACCATTACGCGCTTTTATATTATTTAAATATAAAAATAGAGAATCAGTTTATTAACCAATTCTCTTCCTATACCTTTTTAAATGATCATAAATCATCTTGAAAAATAGAATATAACTATTATGCAAACATCATTGTGATTGACGGAAAATATGATCAGCTAAGCGAATCGCTAGTGCAGTGTTTGATAGAACGGGACCAGCTGCTGTTAAAGTAGGTAAAACACTGTTGTCGGCAACAAATAGGCCCTGGACTCCATGAATTTGACCATTACGGTTTGTTGCTGAGGTTGCAGGATCATCTCCCATTCTACATGTACAAGATTCATGCATATCAGCACCTGGAGGTCGAAGTACGAGTGATGACTCATCAAGAGTCACCCCCATCGCTCTCGCTGATTCTCTAATTCCTTGTTCCACTTGTTGGGCTGTTTGTCTGTCTTTTTCACTTAATGAATATTGCACTTGCTGCATTGGTACACCATAATCGTCTTTTCGATTTTGTTCAATATATACCCGATTTTCCCGTCGAGGTTCTACTCTTCCAAAGGATGCATAAACAATCATCAACTGGTCTTTCAACTCTTTATCTTCGAATTGCTGGTAAGACCAATATTGGTCAGGACCAAGAATCTGAATTTGATAAGGATCCTCTCCCGTTTCAAATTTCAATATGGATACATTCCCAAGTCGATCAGAAAACTGTCTACGACTTACCGTTCCGATTCCGATCATCGATACATGGCCTGTTAAATAACGGCCAATTGCTTCTCCTTTAATGTTGGAATTAAGTAAGATACGCGGAGTTTCTAAAGTGCTTGCAGATAAAATCACATTTTTGGCCCGAATCCGATGTGATTTCTTATTCGCATCATAAACATCCACACCAGATACTCTATCTCCCTGTGTTCTAACTCGATAAACATAGGCATCTACAGCTAGATCATAGGGGCGATCAAACAGCGCTGCAGCCAAGGCATTGATGGAACTATACCAAGCATTGGAATGGACCTCCCCCTGCCTTGATGGGGTTAAATCAAGGGCAAGTGGCATATCTTGCGCTTCTAAAATTCCTGCACCATGGAGCCGTCTTAACATCCGCTCTTGTAACGATGAACCTTTTGCCCAATCCGTTGTTACATGCAGTAACCTTTCTGCCATCCGATAATAAACATCTAATTCTCGGCGATTTATCGGCCAATTACTAAATTCTTCAGCAATCGGTCTCGGTGTTGCCGCATTCCAAAACAATGATCTTCCTCCTAGCGCATATACCATTGTTGCCCCTGAAAATTGCGGAAGACGCTTTCCTAAAGGAGTGGAATTGAACGGCACGAGTTGGTCACGTGATGTATTTACATTTTGTGTAGGGATATTCTGAGCATGGGAATGAAATAATTTATCTCCTCTTTCCAAAATTGCAATCTTTTTCGCCCCTCTGGTCTTCCATAGCTGACAAAGTCTTTGTAGAACAGCGCCCCCTCCTGGACCTGACCCTACGATAAGAACATCATATTCAGTTTCTGACATCTCACTAAGCGATTTAGTTGGAATCCAATTGTTCGCATATCTTATCACCATCGATATACCCACTCCCCATGATTAAGTTCATTCATGTATATGCTGTATTGCCTGTCTTACATGTACGGATCGTCTAGAGTATCCATGACAACTTTTTATTGTATTTTTTAAAATCAACCATTTCACTGTAAATAAATAATTCACTACTCTTGCAATTCATTCATTTTAATTGACATTGATAATTATTATCAATTAAACTAATGATAATGGAAACAAAACTATCAGGGATGGAGAGAAACGAATGTTAGTAATCTTACGTAAAATGGTGATCAAAGCGGGAAGTGAAGAGCAGATTCTGGCAAGATTCCAAAAGGAAGGTTTACTAGAGAAACAAGAGGGCTTTATTGATCTTTCAGTGATAGAAGAAAAAACTCGTAAAGGTGAAAAGGAAATCGTTGTCATCGTTCGTTGGGAATCAGAAGAACACTGGAAACAATGGGAAAAAAGCGATGCCCATATCGCAGGCCACAAAGCAAATCTTGGAAAACCGAAACCAGATTACATTGTTAGTCAGGAAGTAAAAAGATATGATCTGAAAGTCGTTAAAAAATAAAGCAAAAAAATCATCTCCTAATTTTTAAGAGATGATTTTTTAAAAATTTTTTTAACCTTCAACAAAACTAAAGTTATTTAAGCGCCATTTTAACCACTGGTTTTTCCGTTCTTTTCTTGGGATAAACTGGCGAATTTCATCCTCGTGATAACCAATTTGAAGTCTTTTTTCATCCATAATAATAGGAGTTTTAATCAGTCCGGGATTTTGTTGAAATAATTCAAGCAACTCTGTTAAAGGAAGTTCATCCAAATTCACTTGTAATTCTTTATATACTTTTGATCGTTTTGATAGGATTTCATCCGTACCATTTTCGGTCATTTGAAGAATATTTAATAATTCACTTAATGTAATCGGTTCTTTTACAATATTTCGTTCGTTATAGGGAAATTTATGTTTATCAAACCATTGTTTCGCCTTCTTTGTTGATAAACAAGAAGATCCTGTCATTATTGTTGCTGTCATCTATCATTCTCCTTTGAATTTATATTTTTCCATCCTAGTTGGATCATTTTTTGTTATTTGTGGTTTTCTGTTTCACTTATGTAAATACCGCGTTTTAATATATTCATCTCAATTGTAAAGTTATCAATTGCCTCTTTGTCAGAAAGCCCTTTTAATAGTTTTTCGATAAAATTGCGAAACAGTACGGCTGAAATAATTTGTAAAATATGAAGTAATTCTCGATCATCCTTAATATTCAAACGATCACGATCAATTAATTTCAGGACTTCTTTTTCATGTTCTTTCCCTTGTTCCATATCAAACACATCTGTAAGAGAAAATCCATCCCGATTTGTGACATTAAGCAGAGCATTTTTTAGAAATGTTCGCTCTTCTTCATCTGGCATTTCAACGAGAAAATGATGGTACATTACCGTTACCGTTTCAATGAGATCACCATTTTTTGTTCTCAATAAGGAGATGAAGTCTTCCTTTCTCTTTTTGGTCTCCTGTTCAAGTAAATAGCTATATAGATCCTCTAAGTTTTCAAAATACTGATAAAAACTACCTCTCGGAATTCCAGCCATCTTAATAATATGGGCTACTGACGCTTTCATTAATGGAACTTGCGAAAACTCCTTTTTAGCAGCTTCAATCAAATTCTGCCTCTTTACATCAGGCAGGTTAAAAAACGTTTGTTTGGGCATTTAACTTCCTCCAAGTTACACTAAAGCGACACAATGTCACCTGGTAATTTCTATAATATATGACACCGTGTCACTTGTCAAGAATTAAGGTGCATAGACATGTTTTTAAAATATAAAAAGACGCTGTTCCTAAAGAAAGCGTCTCTAATCTATTCGGCAAAATAAGTAAGTTAATCATCTTCCATCATGTCATCAAACACTGCGGAAACTCTATCAAATTCCTCATCACTTTCAATGGCTTCAAAGTCCCCGTCTTGATCGACTTTTAAAAAGAAGATATCAATGTCGTCTTCTGTATCTTCTTTTACATCTTCCGCAAAAGCCACTGCTACATAATCATTTTCTTCGATGGATACAACTGCTAATACTTCAACCTCTTGTTCTTGACCCTCTTCATCATTAATGGTAAAGACTTCGCCAACTTCAATCTTATTCAATATTTAATCCTCTCCTTTTAGGTTACTGTTTGATTCATTATTATTTTATTACCATAAATAAAGGGATTCATGCATTTGACAGGAAAGGAACTATCACCAAAATATATTCTCATTAAGATTTTTAGTCTTTAGCTATATTCCAGCATTCATGTCCCATGCAAACCTTTTGATATAGTTTCTCTAACTCTGTTAAATTTAATTCAAACAAATGAATTCGGTCTATTTTATACACTCCACGGCTAATTAACTTTTCAATAAGCTCCCCTTTTTTCTTTTCTGTCTTTTCAAGGTCGTTCCTGTCCACTACCATTTCTCCTTTATAAACCACTCGATCCAACAAAAAGCTCCCCATTCAGGATTAAAATTTCATCCTGATATAGAGAGCCTTAAAGTTGGACTAGCGAGCAATCCCTCTAATTCATATTAGTTAAGTATGAATTATAATTAAAAAAATAGTCCATTTCTATCTTTTAGGACTTAGGGAAAATTTTTTTGATCGATCAATACTTATGTCCAATGAATGGATCCCACTTCACCATGTGGATGATATTGTGCTTTAAATTGTTGATATTCATATTGTAATTTTGAAAACGAAGATTGAATTAACCTTGCATCTTCTTCTTTATAGACATTTAAGGCTACTAATTTATTAATTAACTTTTGGCGTCTTTGTTCCATGCTATTTCTCATTCAAAACACCCCTTATCAAAAGTAAGTTTGTATTTTAACGTAAGTTCTCATGTTTGGAATCAATAAGTTTTCCTAATCTAGTTGTCTTTATTTTAAACTCATAATTCCTATAAGTCAAGTATGTTTTATTAAAAATACGGTTGGTCCAATACCTAACGGGTCGAACCAACCGCTTTCTTACTTAGATTAATTAGCTACTAATCGAGCTTGAATCTCTGAAAAGTTTATTTGAAAAAACATTTTATACACCCGCGAATCCGATGTTTCTGGATAAGTTGCATGTGTTACATAATTTCCAGTGTATGTCCGACCTTCTTCATCAAAAAGGTAGCATGTTTGTCCTTTTTGTGCGGATTGAATTAAACTCATAATTAAATCAGGTTTCTTAAAATATTTTGTGCGAAAAAGTTCATTGGTAAGAGCATTATAAATTTCTAATTTATACATTTAAAAGCACCCCCAAATCTATTTAACTCTATCATACCCGTTTTGTAAGCGCTTTTACTGTCGAATTTATGTATTTTATTAGAATTTTTTAAAATTAGAATAAATAGTTTCAACAATAGGCTATAAGCACCCAAAAAAAGATGGTTCACATACTATTCCATGAACCATCATCAAATTATGAGCTATTTCAACATGTCATTGGTTAATTCAATAAATTCTTCAGCATCCTTTTCCATTAATTTAATCCCAGCTTCCCAAAAGGCTGGCTTTGTTATATCCACACCTAAATGTTTGTTTGCCAACTCTTCGACTAACATGGATCCTGTATCTCGAAGTAAAGAAATATATTTATCTTCGAAACCAGTCGGCTCCTTTAAATATTCGGCATAAATGCTCAAACTGAATAAGTAACCAAATGTGTATGGAAAATTATAAAATGGCACGTCATCAATGAAAAAATGCAGTTTGCTGCACCAGAAGTGCGGGTGATAGCTTGATAACGATTCACCATAAGCCTCCTTCTGAGCCTGAAGCATTAATTCACTGATTCTCTGCTCGGAAACAATTCCTTTCGACCGCTCTTCATAAAACGCTTTCTCAAATAGATACCGTGCATGGATATTTAAAAACATCGCTGTTGCATTTTCCATTTTTGCATTTAATAAAGTTACCTTTTCCTCTTTTGTTTTCGCATTCGTTACAGTTGCATTCCCAATAATATTTTCAGCAAATGTGCTGGCTGTTTCGGCTACATTCATTGCATACTGACGATTAAGCGCCGGTAAATCCCTCATCACATAACTATGATACGCATGCCCTAATTCATGTGCCAGTGTTCCAACATCTGAAGAAGAACCTGAAAACGTCATAAAAATTCGTGACTCTTTGAACTCTGGAAGTTCCTCACAATACCCACCTGGCCGTTTGTTTGCGCGGTCCTCTGCTTCAACCCAGCGATTCTCCAAAACATGTTTAGCGAAAGAAGCTAGTTTAGACCCAAAACTGGAAAAATGGTCAATAACAAAGTCACAAGCCTCATCATACGTATATTGAGGCGGCTTTGCATCCCCAAATGTAACAGGAGCATCAACATCTTGCCATCCTAACTTTTCCATTCCTAAAATTTTCGCTTTTTGATTTAAAAAATCAATAAACGGCTGTTTACGTTTAGAAACAGCTGACCACATCGCATCAAGCGTTTCTTGCGACATACGATTATACTCTAACGGTTCTTCCATAAAATCTTCACGGCCATGGGCTTTTTGCAGCGTAATCCGATATCCATCTAAGTGATTTAATGTATCCGCAAAAATAGGAGCAAATTTCGTCCACGCCTCCTCCCATTTTTCAAAAAGTTGTTTTCGGACCCATGGATCTGAATCAGAGTACATACGATTCATGGCCTGACCAACTGAATAATGGGTCGTCTTCCCTTCTTTATCGGTAAATGGAATCGTCATAACTGAAACAGTTGTATCATACAATTGACTCCAGCCTGCTAGCCCGTCCTTATTTAAATCAGTAATAATCTTTTCTTCTGCCTCTGATAACAAGCGATTCCCTTGATCACGCATTTCATTTAAGGCAAATGATACTTCCTTTAGTTCTGAATCCTCCAAGAGGCTTTTCCATCCCTCTTCCGAAATGGAAACGAGCTTTTTTGTAAATATGGTCGATAGATTTTCTAATTCACTTGATAAATCCATTACTTGCCCCATAACAACACTCGCATATTCGTCATCCATGTAAGCATCATGCCACATTTGCACAAATGTTCGACACTGCCCGATCCCATTCTCAATGCTATCTTGTTTAATTAAAATATCATTTAAGGCCTTAGCCGACTGAGATTCAACTGCATTCCAATTTTTAATAACGTTCTGAAATTGCTCGATTTCTTCTTTTATCATATGTAATTTAGCTTGTAATTGTGGTGACTTCGTGCCGCCGGGAAAAATCATATCTAAATCCCACGTATCATTATATTTCACTATCGCTCACTCCTTCTCCTATTCTATTTTCTATATTACCTTTTTAGCCCTTAAAAGTGAAAATTTAGCCCGCTTGTTGTTAGAGGAAAGTAGGATTTCCAAATAGAATGTTATAATATATGATAGTATTAGTAAAAAAGATTTTTGGGAGGACGAAATGGAAGATTTATTAAAATTAAAAGGAAAAAATATTGTCGTCATGGGGGTAGCAAACGAGAGAAGCCTCGCATGGGGAGTGGCTAAATCTCTTTATAAAGCTGGAGCTAATGTCATTTATACATACCGTTTAGAGCGCTCTTTAGGAAAATTGACTAAGCTTTTAGAAGGAGATAACCTTTCGACTGAAAATATTTTCCAATGTGACGTTAATAATGATGAAAGTATTAAACAAGCTTTTACAGCAATCGGTGAAAAGTTCGATGTTATTCATGGGATTGTACATTCCGTTGCCTTTGCTCATGCGGAAGATTTAAAAAATCCATTTCTTCAAACATCACGTGAAGGATTTTCATTTGCCCATGATACAAGTGCCTATTCCCTAGTTGCTGTAGCAAGAGAAGCATCACCATTTATGACAGAAGGCGGCTCAATCGTTACGATGAGTTACTTAGGCGCAGAACGAGCGATTGAAACGTATCGAGTGATGGGGGTTGCCAAAGCTGCACTAGAGGCGAGTGTAAGGTACTTAGCTCTTGATTTAGGTAAAAATAATATTCGTGTGAATGCCATTTCAGCTGGTCCGATTCGGACACTTGCTGCAAAAGGGGTTTCTGGATTTAATGATATTTTAAGAACAATTGAAGAAAAGGCCCCATTACAGCGAAATGTCACTCAAGATGATGTTGGCGACATGACATTAGCGATATTGAGTAACCTTGCACGTGGTGTCACTGGAGAAGTGATTTACGTGGACTCTGGTTACAATATCGTAGGATAACATTTTTATTCTTTGAAAAAAGAGATTGGTCTATCCAATCTCTTTTTTAAAACGGAACCTCGCTTAACTGGGATCCACCTCATCATATGAAAGAGTATATACTTGTGTATACTCCCCTTTTCGAACCTCTTCGTTTGTTGCATTCTTCTCTAACTCTTCTTGATCATCCAAGCCAGTAGCGATCGTGGGCTGATCCTTTTTTTCAGTTTCCTTTTTCATTATAAATATCTACCTTTCATTTATGATTTTCTTCTCTTTTTATTATTTACTTTTTTGGTTACGTTATCCTTAATAGGGATGAATCAGTATGTATTTAATCTTATCTCATAATATTACGATTACATTACTGTTACTTAACATTTTCATTAAAACCTAATAAACATGATGAATCGACAGTTTTTTTATTATCATTTGTATATCATATGGGGAGTAGAGAAGTGGGTGTAAAGGAATAACGGCAAATATAATTCTCAGAGAGGGGTTTATATGAATTTTTATAGTAAGCTTCCAGATGACTTATTAATTGCATTTTATACAGAAATTATGAAGAAAATTGAAAATGAGATATTAACAAAAAGTCTGTATGATGAATTAGGTCTTATTTTCGATGTAGCCCATCAAAGAAGAATTACATTAAAAAAGCCAGACTATTGTAACCAGATCATGAGTGAAGAAGAATTACTGAATGTATAATGAGGCTCTTATATAAAGTGAAACTTCCATCAGTGGGGGGCTTTATCCCCCACTGATGGTTAGTTGAGGCCAGCAGACTTGCTGGTCACGCAGACGTTGCCGGAGGCGTATTTAGTCTGTGTTCATTATTTCGGAGCTTTATGGGCAGTTGATCCCCTACCTATCTTCTTTTATGTACTCAGAATATTGAGGTGGGGGTCTTACTGCCCGTTAAGCCTGATAAACATTTAATAACCCTTATTAGGCCTCAGAAGCCTAGATGGTTTTTGCCTATAGTAATATGAAATATTTCAAATCTTAAAAAATAACTCGGAACTTATATTGGTCCCGAGTTTCTTTTTTAAAGACTACATTCATTTAATTGAACCTGTCCTTAATTAAACAATAATCCTCTATTAAAAAGTTTCGGATTCTTCTAATTTGAATCCTTCTACGATGATGTCTTCATTCACTTCCAACAGCAAGCATTTCTTTCCATTGAAATTGACATATTTAACGTTTCTCAACTCTTTCGGATCAATTGATACAGTAGCTATCTTTGTTTCAATTTTAATGGTTTTCGGAACAATACTGCTTGCTTTGAATTCATGAGTTTCATCGGCAACAACGGCTTTAAAGGCATGCTCCACTCGATCACTGTTCACGTCCTCCACACCACTAACAGTTAAGATGCGTTCAACATCACGATAATCCAACATTGGGGATTCAATTTCACTTTCTTTATCCTCGTTATTTTCTTGAACCAGCTTATCAATCTCTTCGTAAACATTTGAAATTACTTGAGAATCTACTTCATCCCCAATGACATTTTTTAATATCAATTCAAAGCTATCCTTATCTTCCACTGCGGTCATCGTATCTTCACAATTCAGGACCTCTTCAATAAAGGTTATGTCGGGTTGATTTGGCTTTCCTGCACAGTAAAGAATATGGTTTACATCTGCTGCATGATTACTAAAAGTAGGAAACAGAAACCCTGTCAACGGTGAGGCTAAATTAATAATGGGATCCACCGCATGATTCGGTTTGAATTCCTTCTCCACATAATCAAATAACAATGTCTTTTTTGGCTGGTCAGTTTTATTGAGACTACAGAGAATAAAATGATTAGAAGAAACCTCATCATCTCCACCGTCTTCTGATTCTAAATCTCGCTTCTTCGTTGCTTGCCGATATTCCCCGCGTATAAAGGTCACGACCGTATCAAACTCATAGACTGAATGAGCAAACATCTTTTCAACGATTTGGAGCATAAGTTCTCTCCAATCGGTTGATGCCACATGTAATCCATTAAAAAGAATGGTTTGCGTACTGTCTTCCACATCTGACTTAAATTTCAATTCAAAAAGCTTTGAGTCAAGATTACCCGTCAAAACCTTTTTAAAATTCGTCAAAAACAATTCTTGGGTTTCCTGCTCTAACATTTGAAAGGGTTGACCCACATGATGGTAGATTTCCCCAGATTCTTTCTGTACATAAACATTGAAAATTTCCAAAATCCTCATGCGATAATTATCTAATTTAAATTCTTTGCGGATATTTGCGATGTCCTTTTTATTCATTTACTTCAACTCCTACCCATGATTATACTGTTACGAACGAGAAATAGTAATACTCGATATTCACTATTTTTTTACAGAAAGAGAAATTTGGAAGAAAGATTTCGTATGAAATAACAGAGCCAATTATGTTAAAATTAAAAGAAAACAAATGTATGCGGTTACACACATGAAGTGAGGGATACATGATGAAGGTAAGAGACTTCATGATTCACAAAGTATTTACTGTTAAAGCTACAAATACAGTTGAAGAATTATTAAAAGTTCTTAATAGCAATCGAATTGGCGGTGTTCCAGTTGTTGATGTTAAAGGGAATTTAGTTGGAATGGTGTCAGATGGAGATGTATTACGCTATTTATCTCCAAAGCCACTTGGTTTTGCAGCTCTCGTATATATCATGGAGGATGGAGAATTGGAGGATGTCATAATAGAAAAGTTGGATACGCCTGTAAAAGAAATTATGACTAAGAAAAACATCCTTTCTGTCTCACCTGATGATGACTTTGAAACAGCACTCCGCTCCCTTTCTAGACACCATTACAAAAAACTTCCCGTAATTAATCGAGCAGGCCGTGTAGTTGGGGTTCTTAGCCGAGGAGATATTATCGACAGCATTTCAAAAATCATTATTTCCCGTAATAAAGAAGGCTACCCTAAAATGATCTAAATTCAAAAGAACTCATTCGGAAATATATATTTCACGAATGAGCTCTAACGGTTTTTTTACGTATAAAGAATTAATTTCGCACGCGTACAGGTTCTGCTGCTTTCACTGTTATCGGAGCTTTCTCCTGTACTGTCCTCGGTTTTTTCATAAATGAAGACAAGATTAATGCAACAACTGAAATACCTGTAACAAAGTAGAAGGCATGTTTGACACCAGCAGCTAAAATTTCACCTTCCATAACACCAGGTTTACTTGCTGCAAAACTAGTAGAACCAGCTGTAAGCAATGTAATGGCTATGGCTGTACCTGCAGCACCAGCTACTTGGTTTAATGTATTCATAGCTGCTGATCCATCTGCATATAACTCACGAGGCAACGCATTTAGTCCATTGGTTTGTGCTGGAATGGTTACCATTGTTAACCCAAAGAATAAAACCATAAACGCTACAACAATTTGCCAAGCTGGCGTTGTTGCTGAAATTGATGTAACAAATATAATATTTCCAATTAATACAATGATCGATCCAGTAAAGGCTAATTTCTTCGGTCCAATTTTATCAAATAGTGATCCTACAATCGGTGACATTATTACGTTTACAGCATTACCTGGAAGTAATAATAGACCAGCTACCGCCGCACTAAATAATAATGATCCTTTTAAATACATAGGTAATAAAATACCAGTTGATAAAATCACTAAAATACTTAAGAACATCATCGCTGTACCTAATGAAAACATCGGCTGTTTAAATACACTTAAATTGATCATTGGTTTATCCATTGAATCTTGACGAAGTCCAAATAATACAAGAGCGATAACTCCTACTAGTAATGGTATCCATACGATCGGAGCTGTAAAAGAAGCACCAGCCAGAGAAGCTAATCCATAAATTAACCCACCAAATCCTACTGTAGATAAAACAATTGATAACCCATCAATTTTAGGCTTTGTAATTTCTCCAACGTTTTCAATTTTAGCGAAAGCTGCTAAAGTCAAGAACACATAAAAAATAGCGCTAAACCAGAAAATATAGTTCCAACTTAAAGCACTAATAACAACCCCCGAAAGAGTCGGCCCTAGTGCTGGACCTAGTGTAATAACAAGCCCCATAACCCCCATAACAACCCCACGTTTATGGACAGGGAAAATAACTAAAAGTACGCTTACCATAACAGGCATGAGAATACCTGTACCTATCGCTTGAACAACACGTCCAGTTTGCAATAAAGCAAAACTTGGTGAAGCGGCTGCCAGCAGTGCTCCTGCCAGTGAAATAATGAGTCCACCGATCACTAATTGTCTTGTCGAAAACCATTTCATTAATAAAGCAGAAATAGGAACTAAAATAGCTAATGTTAATAAATACCCTGTTGTCAACCACTGTGCAGTAGATGCTTCAATTGAATATTGATCCATAATATTTGTTAATGCCATATTTAATGCCGTTTCACCGAACAACCCGATAAAGGCACCTAGCATTAAGATTGCTGCCATTATTTTTGGACTTTTTACTTTAGTTTGTGTACTCATTTAGATCAAAAAACTCCCTTTTCATATTTATTTTAGTATAAATCAATAACAGTTTTTCGTATAAGTTAACTTCTATCAGTATAGATAAAGCTAATACAACTGCTAAAGTGCCTTGTATTCATACAGATAATATATTCAAACACAAAGCATCTCTTTATTTTTATAAAACTTATTATCCGTTTTATTGAAAGCGTGCGTTATGATGTAACGCTAGTTCTTTCATCCCTTAGCATACCTCCACGTACTAAGCGGTCTAGTTGTTACTTTATCAAAAAAAATTTATATGAGTCAAGAACTATTTTTCAATAATTTGTAACAATTAACAGTTTACGTGACAATAAAGCGTTTCCAACCTATTATCCTTGCCAATTTCTGATCCCAAAGCTTACAATATTTCTAAAAATTAAAAACGGTTTCTCCGATTGTAGAAGAAACCGCTTTTAACCTTTTTATATTCCTTCTTGACTGCTTTCCCATTTCGCCACTTCTTCTCGTACGATAGGCGCAACTTCTTTACCAAGTAATTCGATTGATTTCATCACATCTTCATGTGACATTGTGCCAACAGGACAATGTAGCATGAAACGGGTAATCCCGACATTTTTACGAAGATAAATGATTTTTTCGGCTACTGTCTTAGGAGAACCAACATAAAGAGCCCCTTCTAATCTGCTAGCAGCATCAAACGTTTCACGTGTATAAGGACCCCAGCCACGTTCACGACCTAATTTGTTCATCGCATATTGAGTAGGTGGAAAAAACTTCTCTGCTGCCACATCATCACTTTCAGCTACAAACCCATGCGAGTGTGAAGCAACGGTTAATTTTGCTGGATCATGACCAGCTCGAGCAGCTGTCCTTTTATAAAGTCTAACTAACGGCTCAAAATGTAAAGGACTTCCGCCAATAATCGCTAGCACTAATGGTAAACCTAAGTGTCCTGCTCGAGCAGTTGAATCAGGGGTCCCACCACTGGCAATCCAAACCGGTAATGGATCTTGAACAGGTCTTGGATAAACCCCTCGATTATGAATGGCAGGACGATGCTTTCCACTCCAATTAACTACTTCTGATTGACAAATTTGTAACAATAAATCAAGCTTTTCATTATAAAGCTCGTCATAATCTTTCAAATCATAGCCAAATAATGGAAACGACTCAATAAAAGAACCCCTTCCTGCCATTATTTCTGCTCGTCCATTGGAAATGGCATCAACGGTTGCAAAGTCCTGAAAAACACGGACAGGATCGTCTGAAGATAGGACGGTTACGGCACTGGATAGTCGAATTCTTTTAGTTTGTGAAGCTGCTGCAGCTAGTAAAACTGCTGGGGATGAACAGGCATAATCTTCACGATGATGCTCTCCAACACCAAAAACATCTAACCCTACTTCGTCCGCTAGCACGATTTCCTCAACCACTTCCCTTATTCTTT
Source organism: Niallia sp. XMNu-256 (assembly GCF_036670015.1). NCBI lineage: Bacteria > Bacillati > Bacillota > Bacilli > Caryophanales > Bacillaceae > Niallia > Niallia sp. XMNu-256. The sequence goes on along the minus strand of NZ_CP137636.1, from coordinate 1,159,844 downwards.
CAGCATGACTAATGACTTTTCCTGTATGAACATCTGGAGTTGTTTCGACAAATGTACTAATTCCAATTTCCATTGGAAATCCCCCCTTAAATGGTTAACTTGTTTGAATTATGTAAGTATCTCTGTCTTTTATCTTATCATTTCTTCATATAAATAATCTCAAACAAGGCTTCCAACAAATAATTATTAATTTGTTTATAAATCATTCACAATCTATTCATTTTTTTAATAATGAATTCGTGTTATACTAAAGCCATGAAATTAATTGTGAATTGTTTCACAAAATTAATTATGAGGTGAATCATCATGAAAATAGAAATGTCTGATAAAGTATTTCAATGGTACAAAGAAGAGCTAGCTTTAAATCGAGGAGATTGCATTCGTTTTTATATCAGATATGGTGGTTTTAACTCTTTTGTAAAAGGCTTCTCATTAGGGATGAATAAAGATTTACCTGAACAATCACATACAAAAATTGAAAAAGATGGAATTACCTTCTATATTGAAGATTGCGATACATGGTATTTTGATAATAAAGATCTAGTTGTTAAATTTAATGAAAAATTAGGCGAACCAGAATTTCTACAAGCGGTCTAATATATGCAAATCATATAGGCATCCATTATTATCCCAATTCCCCCTATTTACAGAACGTCATGAATGAGTCATGGCGTTTTCTTCATTCCTACTTTGTTTTTACTACCTAAACGGTTAAAATTAAAACGAGGTCTAATATAACAAAAAGGAGATTAGTTTATGATTAATACAATTGGAAAAATCACAATATACGTACATAACCAAGAACAAGCAAAAGATTTCTGGGTAAATAAACTCGGGTTTGTTGTTAAAGGTGAATATCCAATGGGTCCAGACGCTACTTGGCTCGAAGTGGGACCAAGTGAAGATGAGTTCACAACATTAGTTATATATAATAAAGCTCTAATGGAAAAGCAAAATCCATCTGCAGTTGCACATCCAACCATTCTTTTTAGTACAAATGATATTGATGCTGCTTATGAAAAAATGAAACAAAATGGTGTAGAAGTTGAAGACTTATTAAGGATGCCGTATGGTAATATGTTCAAATTCAAGGATCAGGATGGGAATACTTATTTATTACGCGAAGATAAATAATTTGTTTAGAGGAGGAGGGAGTTTTTCTATCCCTTCTCCGATCCATCAAAAACCTACATCTTAGTTTCAAATGACTAACTCCACAACAAAAACAGCTAAACATGCTAGCAGAGAAACTGTGATCAAGCTCCCGCCAATATAGGAAATAATAATGGCAACGATGAAGCCAACTAAAGCAGACCAAGGTGATGCTGTGCTGTCCAAAATAGCCGGAAAGATCATAACTGCCAATGTTACATAAGGCACATAATATAAAAAGGACTTTATAAATGAATTATTTATTTCCTTTCTAATGAGGGTCAGTGGTAACACTCGAATGAGGTATGTAACAATTGCCATGACCATTATATATAAAAAGACCTTAAGCTCCATGCTCTGCTTCCTCCTTTACAGGAAATAGAACAGCCGCAATCCCGGCTATCACAATAGTTAATAAGATGATTTTCACTCCTGATGAAATCATATTTAAGTATGGCAGTTGTGCAAATAACAAACTTGCCAACATCGAAATTAAAATAAGTCCAGTTAAAATCCTATTTCCTTTAGCAGGAGGAATAATAACCGCCAATAACATCCCATAGAGAGCGATACTCAGTGCACTTACCAGCCTATCTGGTAATATATTTCCCGAAATGATTCCGAGTAGCGTTCCTAAAGCCCAGCCAGGCATTGCCATACTGATGATCCCATATGTATAATAAGGATTTAATTTCCCCTTGACCGTCATGGATAAACCAAAGACCTCATCTGATATTCCAGCCGCCATAATTAACCTTTGAAGCAATGACGCATTTGGGTCTATTTTTTGTGAAAGAGCAGCAGACATTAAGAAATACCTTGAATTAATAATTAGCTGGGTAAGAGCAATTTCCATAAAAGCAGCTGAAGCAGCTATTAATGTAAGACCAGCAAATTGTCCAGCTGAAGTAAAGTTAGTAATGGACATAAAAACAGCCTCAAAAGGATTTAGTCCATATTGTTTCGCAATGATTCCAAACGTAAAGGAAACGGCCATATAACCAAGTGCAATGGGGATCCCATGTTTTACCCCACTTCGCCATTCCATAAAATTCGTCCTCATCTATCATTTCCTCCTATGTTGTCTTAAAATATATATTTTTACATTCGTTGTCTACTCTTTGGGACAGAATATTTCTATGATTCTACCATAAAGAAATTATATTAGCAAAATGTATATAGGACAGATAGACTATCAAGTTCTTGGTCAATTGTCGAAGCTCTTAAACAAACTTTGTTTTAGAATAGGAAAAATAAAACAACAAATAATAAGCGCAATGAATGATAAAGGAGGTAAGTATAATGGCAAAAGAAAATAATAAAGAGCGTATTGATGGAAAAGACATTGACGGAGGTCCAGTTCCAGGTCAGTTAGAAAGTGACAACGCCTTTAGTGAAAAGGGACTTGAAAATCTTGAACTTACAAATCAAGCCATGAAGCAAAAAGGCTCTCAACGTCTCTGAGATTAGGAACGACCAAATTAAATTCATTACTATACATTTTTTTCTTTAACATCGGGAATTCTCCTAATTAACAATAACTATTGGAGGTGTTGCCGATGTCAAAGGAAAAAGAACCGATGTTTGAAAGTGGTGAATTAGTAAACGATCTCTTTAAAGGCTTATATGGATTAAATCCTGACGAGAGTTTATTATCCGTGAACTTTGCTACTGCTGAAAATCCATATTTGAATGAACATTATGGAGAAGACCCTAAGGATCAGGATAACTAGCCATTTAGAAACGTTTCTTCTATTATTTACTATGAGCAGGATTTCCGTTTTCATAGTAAAAAGATAAGAAGCGTTTCTTCCGTGTTTCATGATTTTCTGTTTTTCTAGCCAAGATCATACATATTAGAAAAAGACATCCTGCTAATGAAGAATCGTAGGATCTGTATCCTGGTAAGTCATACAAACAGATCAATCTGAAGGATTGCGAGATTTTCTATCACAATAATAATTGCCAATATGTCGAGAACCTTTAGGCTAACGCCTAACCGAAATTCATCTCCCACCTACTCACTTGTCGTTCCTTAAGGATGGGAGACTTCTTTTGGAAATCCGTTAAAAAATCAAAAACAGGTAGTTCTCCATCGAAACGCTTTCCCATAAAAAGCATTATAAATAGAACTAGCGGTAAAATGGTAATAATTCTTCCATATACAAGCAATGTATCTTTAACAAATCCCATTCGATATTCTCCTCAGGAAAAAATTCTCCTTTCTATTTTTTGTTTAAAAAAATAATATATTCTTGGAAATTCGGTTTCTTTACAGTTTAAAAAGGACAGTCCTTTTGCAGCAATAAAACTGCAAAGAACTGTCCCCTTAAGTTTTAGTAGGTAAAGTAACCTCTATTGTAGTACCTTTATTTATTTCACTTGAAATGTTAATTTCACCATTATGACTCTCTATAATTTTATAACTAATCATTAAACCTAACCCAGTACCTTTTTCCTTCGTAGTATAGAAAGGCTCTCCTAGCTTAGGAATCCGACCTTCAGGAATACCAACCCCTTGATCTGAAATATAAATCGAAACTGACCCTTTTGTCTGTTCCTTTACTCTAACTTCTATTAAGCCCCCATTTGGCATAGCTTCAATTGCATTTTTTAATAAATTAATAAATACTTGTTTTAATTGACTTTCCTCACAAACAATAATGGGTGAGTTTTGCTCATATTCTACAGAGATTTGAATATTATTCATAATCGCTTGTGTATTGATTAGAGTGACAACCTCTTTTATAAGATTATTCACTTCTTTTTCCTTAAACTCAACAGCAGTTGGTTTGGCTAACACTAGAAACTCGCCGACAATCAGATTAATTCGATCTAATTCCGATAAAACAAGTTGAAAGTATGGCTGATCATCTTTATACTTTGATTCAAATAATTGAATAAACCCTCTAATTGAAGTCAATGGATTTCGAATCTCATGGGCTATCCCTGCAGCCATTTGGCCAACAACTGCTAGCTTATCTGACTTTTGTAATAATCCTTCAGTTTCCTCTTTTTTATGGGTAACATCTTCAAATACAGAAAGGATAGCTTCTTTTCCTTCATAATTTATTAATCGGCTTGAAACTTCTAAATATATGGTTTTATTGTCAAGTCTCACAACTTTTTGATCAGCATGATTCGTTACCTCATGTTTTTTACGAAGCTTACTTAATCGTTCCTTTGCCTTTTCTCTATAATTTGGATGAATGAAGCGATAAACCGATTGACCAAGAATTTGTTCTTGATCGACTGCCCCAAGCAATGATATAGCTGAATTGTTTACATAAAGGATTCTCTCCTTATAGTAAATGAGAATAGCATTTGGCATTGTATCAATTAATTGTCTATAATTCTTTTCACTTTCATTCATTCGTACCATGTAAAATTTAATCTTGTCATATTGCCTTCCAATCATCCAAGCAATGGTCGTAACAATTGTCAAGGAAATAATGAAATTCCATAGAGAAATTCCTTTAAACGGAAATATATGAAAGAAGGTAAAAATTATCACTATTATGAATGCACTAACTTGTCCTGTTTTTTTCATCATCTATTCCTCTTAAGCTGTAGTTTTAACAATGAATTAAAACCTAGTAAACTTATTCATTTTATAAGTATAACATGTGAGATTCACAATTAAAATCAAATATTGATAGATTTTACGGTTTAAACTTGGCTTCTACTATAAATATATTCATTATTGCAGAATATGAGTAATTTTCTATTTAATTATAAGGATACACGCATTATATCATTTAAAATATGAATATGTTATTTTTCTAAAACACTTTATATAATCCGAAAAACTAGTTTACCTGTTTCTCTATGATTATTAGCATTAATTATAGCATTTATTTAATTTAATGCTAACTTCCTTTTGGATTAGTATAACTAACGTTCCTACGGTAAATATTATGTTTGGAACATAACTAGGAGGTGAAACATATGGACGCAAAGCGAGCTCAAGAAATTGTTTCTTCACAACAGATGATAAATGTAACGTATAATGGAAAAAGTATATATATTGAGCATGTGGACCAAGGAAATGGAGTGGCAACCATCCATCCCCTTAATGACCCGAACCAAAAACAAAGTGTACCAGTTACAAACCTAACTGAACAATAAAGTGAAACTTCCTTCAGTGGGGGCTTTAGCTTTACGGGCAGTTGATCCACAACTACCTTTTTTTATTTTAATCAGAACCTTGAGTTGGGGAGCTTACTGCCCGTTAAGCCTGATAAAGTGAAACTTCCTTCAGTGGAGGCTTTTTCCCATTGATGGTTAGTCACGCGGAGCCTGATTGATTTATCTAAGGGCTAAAGCCCAAAGATTAATCTTATTTCACCAATCGGAGCTTTACTGCCCGTTAAGCTATAAAGGATAGATAAGGAACTTGGACCACCTGCCACGAGACAAAGACACCTTCCCTTTAAAATAACACCCACACGAGCCCAATGTTGGAGACTTTTCTATAGCCGCTTGGAGCAAGTCGCTGTTTTCATGGTTAACACAGCTTAAAAATACGGACAGTTCTTCCGTTTGTAAACGAAAGAACCATCCATGATCGAACGTATATGTCTTTTATAGTTTTCGTTGGGATTGAAACTTACCTACATTATCATTTGGCGAATCGCCTGTTCCGTTTTTGCTTTTACTATTGGGTGTTCCATAAATTTGATTATCTGCCGTTACTTGTGCGCCCTCTTTAAATTTATCTTTGTTTGCCACATGGTTCATCTCCTAAGTTTTTTTATCGAATTCGACCGGTAATTCCGTCGTCCCCGAGAATTCCGCCTTCTACTTTTGGTTTACTTGCTAGTTTTTCATTTTTCGTATCTTTTTCATTTCTAGGTTCATGTTCATCTGTTGACATAATAGATGGTTCAACAAGATCAGCATTTTTTCTGTTTTGTGCCATTCCAACTCTCCTTTCTCACTTTTCTTATTATTTGTTAATAATGATGAAACATACATTACATAACCGAAGCTTCCTTGGTCGAGGCTTACTGATTCCAGGAGCATGCTGGTCACCCCAGACATTTTCAGTAGTGGATTAAGTCTATGTCCAACTTTTGGGCCAGTCTTACTTGGGTTAATTTTGGGATAAACATTGATCAACTTGTCATATCCCCCATTTCTTAAGATTATAAATAAGAATAGAATTAATTTTCGGAAGGAGATACAAGGATGACATCGATTGAAAAACTTTTTTCAACTTTACCAACAACAGGAATTTCAGATGCACTAAAAGGTTATAACCATATGGATACTGGAATTAAGCCGTTAAAAAGTAACTCTAAAATAGCTGGCAGGGCATTTACTGTTAATATTCCACCAGGAGATAATACAGGTATTTTAAGGGGCATGAGAGAAGCGAAGCCGGGGGACGTATTGGTTGTAGACGGGAAAGGTTTTACAGAACGGGCCGTTGCAGGGGATTTTGTCATCGCCCTAATCAAATCCTTAGGTTTGCAAGGAATTATTATTGACGGTGCCATCCGTGATATCCAAGGAATTCGAGACCTAGATTTTCCAGTCTTTTGTCGTGCTGCTACGGTCTCAGCAAGCGCAAAAGGAGCAAGAGGGGAATTACAGGTAACTATCTCCTGCGGTGGTGTAAGCGTAAGCCCAGGTGACCTAATTATAGGAGATGAAGACGGAGTCATTGTCATTCCAAAAGGCAGGGAAGAAGAAATTCTGAAAGCCACTTTAGAAAAACTAAAAAAAGACGAAATTCGAGAACAAACCTATATAGGAAGTCGCGAAAAAGCCCTTCAATATTTAAATACCTTCCTTAAAGGTTTATAGATGTTACATAGATTCTGTCGTTTTGGAAACGATAATAATCGGTGTATATGCACCCACTAACTTAGATGTGGAGGGATACTCATGAATATTCGTGAAGGTATGATTCCAACTGTATTAGGTTCTGTCGTTACTACAACCGGCTATGCGCTAAAACAAAAACGTGGTTCCAACAAAATGGTGGCAAACACGGTCTTTGGTTTCGGTTTAGCCCATGTTGTCCTCGGTACAATTGACTTAATCCAACATCGACGTTAGGTATGACGCAAAGGAAAGATGTCCGTCTAATAAAGCGGACATCTCCTTTTTTTATTCAATTACCTCTCCTTGAAACTGTTCAAACTTTTTCATTTCATCAATCGTTTCTTCGATTTCCTTTATGTAGGAATTAAATTTTGACCCATTATTTGTTTCTTTGAAGTTTTTTTTATCAATGGAATTTAGCAATGCAATAATCCCCTTAAACTTTAAATCATCGTGAAATGGGAAGTTACTTTTACCGCTAATTTCTCCTTTTACAATAAGTTCTCCTTTTACATTCTCCATATGAAAAGAAACCTTTTCTATATGTTCCATTTCCATAAAAACCCCTCCTTTACTAAAAAACAATATGGTTAAAATTAGAATCCCCTTCCTTTGAAAAAGTATTTTGTGTTCTACACAAAAAATTGAACAATCATCTCCTCCTTTTTATTAAAAAACTTACATGGAATATTAATTATTTTTTAGTTGAGACTATCTAAGAAGAAACTTTTAAATTTTAAAATAATATGTTAGGGGAATGTTATGAAAAATTCGAAACCCTTACTTTATCTCATTTCATTTATTGTTCTTTTATCAGTAGCATCTATATTACTTTTTCAAAACAGATCATCAAACCAGGAGGCCAGTGAGCCTATTGGCGATAGATCAGTTACCCCAATGGCTAGCCCGGTCCAATTAAAAAACAATGACAAACATATTCTACAAGTGAATAGTCTTGCTATGGGAGAAACGATCAAGAATCATTTAAGAAATGATCCTTCCGTTTATCTAATTAAACATGATGAAAAAACGGAGAGCCACTATCAAGAGAATGAAGTCATTGTTAAATTTAAGGTTGAACCTACGGAGCAGGAACTAGAAAACCTCTCAAATGAGATCCGTGGAAAAAAAGTAAATAAGTTAAATTCAATCATTACCTTTCAATCCGATACCCTTTCAACCGCGGATTTAATGGCATACTTTACGAAGCAAGCAAATGTAGAATATGCAGAGCCCCATTATTTGTATATGCAAAACCAAATTGACCTCCCGAACGATTTGTTGTATCAGGAACAATATCAATGGAATTTTCCTGTTATTCGTACAGAGGAAGGCTGGGGCATTTCAAAAGGAAAAGAAGATGTCATTATTGCCGTAATAGACACAGGAGTGGATCTGAATCATCCTGATTTAAAGGGCCGGTTAACAAAAGGATACAATGTAGTAGAAAACAATGATTTTGCTGATGATGACAATGGACACGGTACCCATGTGGCTGGAATCATTGCCTCTGAGACAAACAACCGTGAAGGTGTTGCTGGATTAACTTGGTATAACAAAGTTATGCCAATTAAGGCAATCGGTGCTGAAGGGTATGGCACTTCCTTTGATATCGCCAAAGGAATCATCTGGGCAGTTGATCATGGAGCTGATGTGATTAACATGAGTTTGGGGAACTACCAATCATCTTCTCTGTTAAAAGAGGCGATCAATTATGCGTACGACCAAAATGTTGTTTTAATTGCTGCAGCGGGAAATGAAAATACGAGTCGACCTAGTTACCCTGCTTCTTATCCTCAAGTATTGAGTGTTGCAGCGATTGATTATACAGGAAATCGAGCTTCATTTTCTAATTTCGGAGATTACATTGATGTCAGTGCTCCTGGTGATATCATAGCAAGCACTTACTTTAACCAACAATACGCAGCCTTATCTGGTACCTCAATGGCATCACCTCATGTAGCAGGTTTAGCTGGGCTTTTATTGGCTGTAAATCCTGATTTAACGAACCGAGAGGTCATGGATATTATTGAAAATACAGCCTACGATCTTGGCAGACCTGGAAAGGATATTGATTTTGGCAGTGGATTAATTGATATCCAGCATGCCCTAGAACAAGCTAAGAGTTCATAACTAGATAGTTAGCCTTACATCGTCTTTCATTTTATTCATAAAGGTGGCGAATATAAATTGGATCGTAACGATCATAATAGGTCCGGTAGCATTAAGTACAGTATTTGGGAAACTAGAACTCACAATGTTCAGCCCATCGTAAACAAAAATCTTGTAAATCATCAACCGGAAATAAAGAAAAAGAGTGGAACAACACAGGAATAACTAAAAAAGCAACCTATTGTAAGGTTGCTTTTTTAGTGCTTTTCTAAATTCCACATTTACTTTTTTGAATATTTGTTTTATAAAATATTACACAAGTTATCAAATAATTTCTGAATTATGTTAAAATATAAATTACTGATAAGATAATAAAATATATTAGTTTTTTGTTGTTAGTTCGAATTGTTTATTATAAAGAAAGGTGCTGAAACATGATGAATCAGTATTTAACGATAGATAGGGAAATAAGCCTTAATTCTGTGAATCGTTTAAAAAGGGTTCTTCATAAACGTCGTAAGTACTTAAAACTTAAAAAGAAAGGTAATCGATATAAAATAAATGCTTTGGATAAACAGAAATTAAAGCGAATCTCCACATCTATTTCTGTTAAAAAGAATTCGGACGGAAAAAAACAGCATGAAATAGATATGCGAATTCCTAATACCTTTGAAGGTTTTAGTGAAGATCATCGATCACTCCAATCCATCGATCATGAACTAACTGACATCAAAAAGCTCCTTAGCTTTTTAGTTCAGCAAAACGAACAATCACGACTGCAGCAAAAAAATATGAAAGAACAAAACGAGCAGCTTTTAAATGAAATAAATGGAATAAAGCAAACTTTAAATGAAATAAAACAGGAGCAAGATGAGAAGTACGAAAGAGAATATCATTCGTTTACTAATGTTTATAAAAGCTTGCTATATATCGAAGAAAAAGTAGTTAATATCTCTAGCAAGTTAGAGGATAAAAAACTTAAAGGAAATTGGCAAAAAATATTTGAGAAATAGTTCTTTATTGTAAAAATTCATTTATAGAGGGAGGCTCTTTTGGTTTAACCATAATAAACCTCCCTCTCTCCTTATATATGGCTAGCAATTAATGAAATGATGGTACCTGCTTCTTCTCGACCAAAGATAAAGTTGGTTTCGTCTAGTAACAATTCATCATCTTCAGTACGTATTCGATTTATCCGTTTTAGGACACCATCGCCTGTTTCTTGAACAATTCCGAACTGATAAGTAACTTCGACTTCATCCTCCTTGTAATAAGCAGTTACTTCAGAAGTCTCCCATTCAACATCAACTTCTTCTAAAATCAAGTCATCCTCTTCGTCTTCTATATCATCATATACTGAGTCGTAATCATCAACGTTTAAATCTTCTTCATCGTCTTCCTCAATATAAAAATGGAAGCTTTCGTGAACAGCATCAATAATATCATCTATGTCATCTAAAATCACTTTACTGGAAAAGCCTAGCTCTGGATCTACAGACTCCATATAGAATTCTTCATTTCGCGGATCAAAATAAAGCGAACAAAAATACTCTCTTTCTGTCTCTTCGCTATCAATAAAAAAGTCGATTCTAGGATGTTTTGCTCCTCGCTCTACAGTCATTCCGCCATTTTCATCGTATTTATCACAAATGGACTCAAGACTGTCCTGTAATTCTCCACAAACTCTGTCAAACCATTCTATATTCATCCCAAATCCCCCTTTTCAATGTGAACAACTTTATTATGACCATATCTTCAGAAATCTTCCTCTAGAAATTTTTGAAATATTAGCTTCTTGCATCATTTTGATGAAAAACCTTTTAATATCAATAAAGATTTAGGACAGATAGTGTCTTATTGTAGGAAAAAATTAGGGAATTTAACTAACAAACTCCAACTCTGGAACCTCTTGTGACATGTGTCTTTTTAAATCTTCAAGTAATCCTTGTGGATTTTTAACATCATCATTCGTTAATAAGTGCATCGGGATAATTTTAAAATCTTTCTGCCGTCTTACATAGGTTGGTAAAAACTTTGGATTTTTTAATGTAATATCTATTTGTTCTCCATCGATTACTTTTTCAATTTCTATGGAAGCAATGCCACCCATTTGCTTATATTCACCGATTTGACCAGAAAAGAAATTCCCGAGCGAATACATGACATAAGCTCTATTTCCATCTTTTCCTTGAACCCATGAGAAAGGTTGTAAAACGTGCGGATGTGTTCCAATAATAAGATCCGCTCCTTCATCAACGGAAAATTGCACCAATTCCTTCTGAGCTTCATTCGGCATTCTTTCATATTCATTGCCGAAATGAAGACTTACCGCTACAACATCTGCAATTTCTTCTGCCCTGTCAATTTCGTCTTTTATTCTTTGTTTATCAATAAGATTTACAAGATATTCTTTCCCCTCTGGTACCGGGATCCCATTTGTGCCATATGTATACGCGATAAATGCAACCTTGATCCCATCTTTTTCGATTACACGAATAGATTTTTGGTCTTCAAAAGAAGAATAGGCACCTGTATAAAGCATACCAATTTTATTCCAATGATCGATTGAGTTTAGTACGGCCTGTTCTCTCCTATCTAAAGTGTGATTGTTGGCAATTGAAACAATATCAACCCCTGAATTCTTTAAGGCATCTCCGATTTCAACTGGGCTATTAAAGGCAGGATAGGTTGATAAGCCGAGCTCTACTCCCCCAATCATCGTTTCCTGATTTGCAAACGTAATATCAGCGCCTTCCATATACGGCTTTACTAGTTCAAACATAGGGGTAAAATCATACTGGTTATTCCCTACACTTGCTGCATTGTAAAGATCTTCATGAATTAAAATATCACCGACTGCTGATAATTGTATCGTTTGCACTATTGGTTCAGGTGGAGTGGTTTCTACTTTAGATGGTTCTTCTGTATTCGACTTCTTTACTTCCTGTTGGCCTCCATTATTTTGCTCTTTTTCTTCTTGACTTTTTAAAGAAGAACCACAAGCAGAAAGCATCAAAACCGCTACTAGTAGTAGTAGCCAATAAAAAAGCTTGCCCCATTTCATACATAAATCCCTCAATTCTTTTTGACATAAACAAAAATATGTTATTTATTTTTTACCAAACTGTGTAATATATTATCATTTTAACACTTTTGAGGGAACCTTTACTTGTCTAATATAGCAATTTTTTCATATAAAAAGTGCCAATTACCATCCAAATTGAATGGTAATTGGCACTACATTTATTAGCGTTCGCTAACATCCTTATATTCTTTTTCTTCCATAATGCTTTTATAGGCTGGGCGAATAATTTTGTCTACATTGATCAATTCTTCTAAACGGTGTGCACTCCAGCCGACAATTCTTGCCATCGCAAAAATTGGTGTGTAGAGCTCAACTGGGATATTTAACATGCTGTAGACAAGACCACTGTAAAAGTCAACGTTTGCACTAACTCCTTTATAAATACGACGCTTTTCACCAATCACTTCTGGCGCTAATTTTGCAACCATCGAGTATAGTCCGAAATCATTATCGCGGTGTTTTTCAAGTGCTAATTTTTCAACAAATCCTTTAAACACTTGAGCTCGTGGATCAGAAATCGAATAAACTGCGTGTCCCATTCCGTAAATTAAACCACGTTTGTCAAATACCTCTTTGTTTAACATTCTCGTTAAATAATTTCTAACTTCATCTTCATCATTAATGTCTTTCACGTTGGCTTTAATGTCTGCCATCATTTCAACTACTTTGATATTAGCTCCGCCATGTTTTGGACCTTTTAATGAAGATAATGCTGCTGCAATGACCGAATAAGTATCCGAACCTGCTGAAGACACGACTCTTGTTGTAAATGTAGAGTTATTTCCACCACCATGCTCCATATGTAAGACTAAAGCAATATCAAGCACACGTGCTTCAAGATCTGTGAATTTCATATCAGGTCGTAACATGCGCAAAATATTTTCCGCCATTGATAAGTTCGGATCTGGTCTATGGATATAAAGACTATCATCACAATCAAAATGGCGATAAGCGTGATAACCATATACAGATAATCTTGGGAACGTACTAATTAACTTTAAGCATTGTCTTAATACATTATCTAAAGACAAATCATCTACCTGTTTATCATAAGAAGCTAGTGTCAATATACTCTTTGTTAAAGAATTCATAATATCTTTACTTGGGGCTTTCATAATAACGTCTCTAGTGAAATTTCTAGGCAGATGGCTGCTTTCTAAAAGAATTTGTGAAAATTCTTTTAGTTGATCTTGTGTTGGAAGTTCGCCAAATAATAGCAAGTAAGTAATTTCCTCAAATCCATATCTGCGATGTGATTCAAATCCACTAACTAAATCATAAATATTATATCCACGATAATAGAGTTGTCCTTCACATGGAACTAGCTTGCCATCAACTTCCTCATTCGAACGAATGTCAGAAATTTTCGTTAATCCAGCAAGTACCCCTTTTCCGTTTTTATCTCTCAGTCCCCTTTTTACTCCAAAGTCATCATACAGCTGACTCTCGATGGAGCTATGTTCAGTCGTAATTTCACTATACTTTTTTGTGTAATTCTCAATCATTTCCTCTTTACTCATCAGATCTTTTTCCTCCCTTTCGTCCTCTTTATTGATTCTCTTTGTCCTAAGTCTATGTTTGTCTATAGTGTATATTTCTTCTCTTGTAAAAAAATACCTTTAAATAAAATGGTTGAATTTTTTAATTAATTTTTTCGTTTTCTAAGGCTTCTTTAATATTGCAATCTATTTTTCTAGCAATTTGATCTAAAAATAATTTTTCCTCATTGCTCATATTTTTAAATAGAATGTCTAAAAGACTGTTACGTAATTGCAACGCCTCTTGGACAATCGGTTGCGCTCTAGGAGGAATTTCTAAATGAATACTCCTTCTGTCATGTTCATCTAGCTTTCCTATTAAATAGCCATTCTTAATTAAAGAATCGATTGCCTTAGAAACGTGTGATTTCGTATAAGATTTTAACTCAACAATGTCTCTAGCCGTATCATAGGATCGGTTATGTTGCAAGAATAATAATATTTCAATTTCAATTTTTGTGATGTCATACTTCTTGAAAATAGGAAAGTATTTTTTTTCATACAATTTTTTAAAATGCTTACCACTTAACAATATTTCTAAGTTATTTTCCATTACAATATCCAACCTGAATATTCTGTATATTTTACACTGTTCATTTTTGAACTGTTCGTTACAGAACTATTCTACACCAAAAAAGTCCATTTTGCAAAAAAATAATGGATCCTCCCCCTTTTGGTTGTGCATCTATCCGAGTTATTTCATTCTATATAGCATGTTCGTTATCTTCCCTTCATATCGTAGGATGAAAACATTTTTTTGACGATTGCTCGGTTGATAGCTTTATATTCATTCTGTAAGAGGTGGAGATATTAGTGGCAAATGATCAATTATCGAGGAAAAACAAGTACAGGCACAAAAGATTAAAACGATTTAGCTTTATTCTATTAGGGACCGGACTTCCGCTCATTATTGGATTAGGGATTATTTTTTATATCGATTTTCATTCAAAGGAACTACCTGCTAGTAACGATAATCAGTCTTATAATAAACCACCAATCAAGCAGGAAACAAGCATTACAATAAGTGCAGCAGGTGATTTTACAATTGGCACAGATGAATCCTTTGGTTATTCAGGTTCTTTCGTTGAAGAAGCTGATAATAATGGTTACTCTTATTTTGTTAAAGGGGTTAAAGATATTTTTCTAAAGGATGACTTTACGACGGTCAACCTTGAAACCACTTTGACCACGTCTACTAAAAAGGCTCAGAAAAAGTTTAGATTTAAAGGCGATCCCTCCTATGCTGAAATCTTACAGTTAGGCGGAATTGAAGCAGTCAATCTAGCAAATAATCATATTCATGACTATTCAGAAACAGGTTACAAAGATACTCTTTCTGTATTGAAAAAACATCAAATCGGTTACTTCGGTTACGAACACAGATACGTCACCACAATAAAAGGGATTAAGATTGGAGCATTAGGTTATGAAGGATGGTATGACACTCCTGAGATTCGCAGTCAAATAGAGAAAGATATAAAATTATTAAGAGATCAGGGTGTGCAAATCGTTCTAGTCCATTATCATTGGGGTGTTGAACGGCAATATGTTCCAACCGAATCTCAGAAATCATTGGCCAGATTTACGGTTGATGCTGGTGCAGATCTAATCCTTGGTCACCACCCACACGTTATTCAAGGTATAGAAGAATACGAGGGAAAATTTATTGTCTATAGCCTAGGAAACTTTATGTTTGGAGGAAACCGAAATCCTAGTGATAAAGACACGTTTGTCTTCCAACAAACCTTTCATTTTACTGATGATAATCTAACAACTGAAAAAAATATTACTGTTATTCCCTTTTCAATTTCCTCTGTTTCCGATAGAAATAATTATCAACCTGTCCCACTAAACGGGGGTGATGCGGACCGGGTAATGGAAAAAATCATTCACTCATCCCAACAAATTAATGGGACAGGCTGGACTGTGTACAATAATAATGGAAGGTAGCTTCCAGTAGAGGGTGAAACTATATGTTTCATCCTCTTTAATGATTTGTCCTTCATCTAATGAGGTTGGTTTTGTGAAAACTCCAGTTGTTTATGATAGAATCTACAATAGAATTAATTATTAAGGAGGTCTATCTTTGTGAACGAAGTAATTAAATCATTATTATCCCACCGTTCAATTCGGGCCTATGAAGATAAACCTGTAGAAGACGAGCAGTTGGAACAAATTGTTCAGACTGTCCAAGCTGCGCCAAATTGGATTAATGGACAACAATTCTCTATTGTTGCTGTTAAAGATCCGGAACGGAAGAAAAGGTTAGCTCAGCTTTGTGGAAATCAAAAACATATTGAGGAAGCACCTGTTTTCTTTGTGTTCTGCGCTGATTTTTATCGTACATATTTAGCAAGCCAAATGGAAAATAAATCAATGGAAGCAATTCATGATATCGACTCCCTTATTGTTGGAGTTACTGATGTTGGCATTGCACTTGGAACCGCGGTTGCTGCTGCTGAATCATTCGGTCTTGGTACAGTAGCGATCGGAGGGATTCGCAGAAATGCACTTCAGGTTATTGAAGAACTAAATCTTCCTCCATATGTCATTCCGGTTTCAGGCCTTTGCATTGGACATCCTGCTCAAGATCCCGGGCTAAAACCACGTCTGCCTAAGCAGTCTGTTTATCATGAGGAAGCCTATCAACATGAATTGCTCCCTATTTTAGAGGAATATAACGAAATCTATGCAAAATACTTACAAGAAAGATCCGGAAATAACCGTTCAGGTACTTGGACAGAATTTGTTGCAACTTTCTTTAATCAATCCTACTACCATGAAACAGCAGATATGCTTGAGCAACAAAAATTTCCTGGTGGAAAGAAATAAAATAAAACACTTAATCAAAATTACAAACTGGCATCACTGAAAGGAACTTACATACAATGAAATGCTTCTCAATTGATTTAGACGGTACTTTATTAAACACAAACCATCAAATTCCTGAAGAAAACTTTCAAGTTCTTCAAGAATTAAAAGCTCAAGGACACCGAATTATTATTAATACTGGACGCGCTATCGAAGATGTGATTAAATTTTCTGAAATCCAACAGTTACAAACACCCATTATCAGCATTAATGGAACGGTTATCTACTCAAGCAACAGAGAGGTGCTTTTTGAAGCTTCCTTACCAGTAGATATGTACAAAAAGTTGCTTCCAATTTTACTAGATTTGGGATTATGGGTCATGGTCTATACGAATCAAGGTGGTTTCCCTTGTCGGAATCCAGAAATTCAAGATAAGAGCCCTGAGGAAATTGAGCCGATTTTTGCCAATTACAATTATGATCAAATTCTTGAAAATGAAGGCATTAAAATTTACAAAGTTATGGCTGTCTCACGCAAAGATCAATTAGAAAAAATAGATGCTGCTAAAGAAGCAATCCATGGAAAGCTAGAGTTATCTATGGCTTCCTCTCATCCAAATAATGTCGAATTTACTTCGATTGAAGCGAATAAAGGAGCAGCTTTACTACGTTATCAAGAATTAGCCGAAGAACCTTTCGAAGAGATCTTTGCTTTTGGGGATGGCGGAAACGATGTGGAACAATTTAAAGTCGCTACTACATCAGTAGCTATGGAAAATGCCCCATTTCAAGTTAAACAAGAAGCAGATGTCATTACAATGACAAACAATGAGAATGGATTTGCCTACGCGGTCCGCGAATTGATTAGTTACTAAAAAAGTAAAACGAAAAGCCGGTTTTCACTAAGTGAAAAACCGGCTTTTCGTTTGAATCGCTATAGCTTATTGACTAAATCCTCATCCTCTTGGCTTCGAAAAATATCGATATCTGTTTCTTTTCCACTTGGAATCTCTTCTCCGTCCTTGAATGGATCATGTTCAGGAGGGATTTCTAGTCCATCTTTTTTCTCATAGATATCCGGTCCACTGACATCTGGTTCAAAAAAAGAAGCTATTCCATTTAAAAGGAACTGGCCTCCGTCCATGACCGTTTGCTTCCCTTTATGAATCACTTGAGCGGGAGTAAACCCTAGAAACACTACCATCACTAATCCAATAACCAACACAGGCATCAGCATGCGGAAAACAGAACGTAAAATCGATACTAAGAAAACGATCGCTACTATCGTTAACACAAGTCCAACCAACTGCTCATTGGAATTTGCTAGTCCTGACAACCAATCGTTCATAAGGCACTTCCTTTAAGTAAATGGAATTCTCTATTACCTTTATGAACGAAATGACAGACTTTCAAACATGATTTAAAAAAACGATATTACTAAGTCTTTATTGAATCTCAAGGAGAAGTTGTATTTTGTTCTTCTTCCATCTTCTTAGCTTTTTTGCCCCAATAGTTAGCTAATAGAGAGCCAGATACATTATGCCAAACGCTAAAAATAGCACCTGGTACGGCAGCAAGTGGTGAGAAGTGAGCCATCGCAAGCGCTGTAGCAAGACCAGAGTTTTGCATTCCAACTTCAATTGATACAGCCTTTTGATCAGCATAATTCATTTTTAATAGTTTTGCAGCGAAAAACCCAAGTAGGTATCCAAGTGCATTGTGCAAAATAACGACCGCTAAAATAAGCAAACCACTTTCAAGAATTTTTTCCTTGCTTCCACTTACAACAGCTGCCACAATCGCAACGATCCCAATAACTGAAACTAAAGGTAAAGCTTTAGCACCTTTTTCAACCTGCTTGCTGAATAAAGACTTTGCAATTAAACCAAGGATGATTGGCAACAGAACAATGGTTACAACCGATTTAAACATCGCACCTGCTGAGACTGGTAACCACTGACTTGCCAACATTAAAGTAAGGGCAGGCGTGACTAACGGTGCTAAAAGAGTCGTACAGGATGTAATCGTAACGGATAATGCAGTATTCCCTCTTGCCAAAAATGTCATTACATTGGAAGATGTACCTCCTGGACACGAACCAACTAGGATAACCCCTACAGCAATTTCAGGCGGTAACCCAAGGAGATAAGCGAGACCAAAAGCAGTAAAAGGCATAATAGTAAATTGAGCCAAAACCCCAACGAGAACTTTTTTAGGAGCACTTATAACTTCCTTAAAATCAGAAGCTGATAATGTCATCCCCATTCCGAACATAATAATTCCTAACAATAAACTAATATAAGATCCAATCCAAGTAAATCCCCCTGGAAATAATAATGCTAATGCGGCAAACAAAATTACCCAATAGGCAAACGTGTTACCCGCAAACGTACTTGCTCTCTCTAAAGCTTTCATTTGCAATCCCCCTATGCTTTTTAAAAAAGATATGAGGTTCATTATACTGCAAAAATAGTAATTTTCAATATATTTTTTACCCAGGGTGAACTATTGTACTTTTAGGAGAGACACAAAATAAAACGATTAGATTGATATTAACTAATAACTATTAATATATATACAGAACAATTCAGCCTTTCTACTAAGATTCCCCTCCCATGACAATTGGTATTTCATTAGAATTCATCATTTGTTAAGATGAAGTGAAACTTTCGGAGCTTACCTGTCAGTTAATTTTCAGATAATAGTAATTAACACAAAATTCTACCAAATTTAATTTCTATAAGGTAAGATGTGATTTGAACATTAAAACCATTGTCTCGACTCTTTTTTGAGAGCATTCAATTTTCTAAAGAAAAGAAGGGAATGATCGTAAATTTGATTAATTTACATAAAGTGATCTCAAAAGAGATAGAACCACCAAAATGTGACAGATTGCTTGGAATAAGTCTAATTGAGGCTAAAGACGGTCAGGCCATTGGACATTGGAAAATTGAAGAACATCTCCTGAATGCAAACGGGATTGTGATAGGTGGGTTTATAACCGCAACAGTAGATATTATGATGTCTTATGCCATTACCACTCTAATAAACGAAAACCAAACCTTTTCATCTATTAATATTGCTACCACCTTTCATCAACCTTTACAGCTTGGACTGGTCGAAATAGAAGCAAAAGTGCAAAAGTTTGGGAGTTTTATCTCTTATTTATCGACAACGATGACACAAGAAAATCAAAAAACGGGTGAAGCCATATCAATTATGGCTATTATAAATAAACCAACTAACTCATAGTAGGAATACACTCATATTCCTGCATGTTTTTCAGTAAAATGGAGAAAGTAAAAGCAGTACATCATGAGGAGGAGTTAGCATGGATAACACAAATGAGTTTGTTCAAAAATTACATGAAAAGCAAAAGAAAGATGAACAAAATCGCAAGCGACAAGGCAATAACGATCCAAGTTCAAAGTTGCCAACAAATCGAAATAAAGGTTAACCGATAACATGAACCATACATGATAGACCCATAAGGTGGCGACCTCCAAAGTTAGAATTGTTACTCTAACGTTTTGAGGTTGCCACCTTATTCAATGGGTCTTTTTTTTACTTATTAGACATTTTTTACATTAAATAGATATATTATTACAAAGATTCTAAAAAAATCACAAAAAGTTCACAGTTTGAAATATTTTGTCAACGCTTACATGGTAGAATATAGGTGAATTCTTAATAATGGGAAGGAGAAATTAAAATGGAAAATGTTTGCGCAAAATGTCAACAAAAATTCACGGAAGAGGATCAAGTCGTACTAGATATCTTCAGTAAAGTAACACATGAAGCTTGCTACGACGACAATGAAGGATTTATTACTACTACTGGTACGTACCAGGAAATTGTTGAAGAATATGCTAATTTAGTCGATATGTGATTTGGGGAGATCTCATTCAACTAAAGCCGCAAGGAAAGAAACTCTTTAAATTATACTTAACTCAGAAGCGAATGGCGTAAAAGCTATTCGCTTTTTTATTTACCCATTCCTGCTGACAATGCTTGTATTGTGTGACTCGATAAAGACTTTTTTAATTTATCTTGAATGTATTTAGCTGCCTCTATCATTTTGTCATAGTCTACACTTGTTTTTATGCCCATTCCCTCAAGCAAATAAAGTAAATCATCGGTTGCCAAGTTACCGGAAGCCCCTGGAGCGTATGGACAACCACCAAGTCCTCCAAGCGAACTATCGAATTTTGTGATACCCATTTCCAATGATTTCAGGACATTGGCGATTGCCATCCCTCTTGTATCATGAAAATGCATCGCCACCTTCTCAGCAGGAAATCTTCTTAGTAAAGCATCAAGAACCTCTTCGACTTGTAATGGTGTAGCAATTCCAACCGTGTCTCCAATCGATAATTCCCTAATTCCCATCTCAAATAAAGTGTCAGCAATTCTGATGATTTTATCCATTGCAACCTTACCTTCATAAGGACAGCCAAATACAGTTGAAATATACCCTCGAATGGTCTTTCCATTTGATATTGTTTCTTTTGCTACTTCCTCTATTAGAGGTAAAGTATCCTCAATTGACTTATTTAGATTTTTTCGATTATGGGTTTCTGACGCAGAAATAAAAAGTGCAATTTCATCAATATTTGTTTCAATTGCCTTTTCTAAGCCATTCAAGTTTGGAACTAGAGCAGAATATGTTACTCCTGAAACCCTTTCGATTCCTTTCGCCACTACTTCCGCATCTTTCAAGGCAGGGATCCATTTAGGATTTACAAATGAAGTGATTTCTATATACTTTAACCCGCTATGCGATAGCTGATTGATCCATGCGATCTTATCTTCGCTAGAAACAAATATCCTCTCATTTTGTAAACCATCTCGTGGACCTACTTCACAAACCGTAACAAAATCCGGATAATGGAATCGATTAGCACACATTTTAATCCCTCCTATGGGAATCCACGTAAAACGTAAAGATGCTATGTTCCCCTTATAAAATAATTACGGGTTGGAATGATTGGTTAGAACAGAATTTATTGTCTATATCTATTTTCTATTTATGTTTAAATTTCAGATAAGTGTGGCAAAACGCCTACCTTAAACATAAGTTATAATAACATGTTAAAAGATTTACCTGCCGTACAACAACCTACTCCTTAATAGTATGTTTGATCGAATGGATAAGGAGGGTGGAGAATGGGAATGTTTAAAGAATCGGTATTTGAAGGGTTTATGTATAAACTTTATATACCGAATGTTTCATCTAAAGAAAACCCCTTACCTATGGTAGTGATGCTACATGGGTGTGAACAAGATTCAGATCAATTTGCTGAGGAAACAAGAATGAACGAACTTGCTGAGAAAGAGCAATTTATTTGCCTCTATCCCACGATGAATCGCTTTTTTAATCCCCTTTTTGATGAGCCTCATAAATCCAATCTTGCTGGATGTTGGAACTGGTTTTTAGATGAGAACCAGCATCGTGACACCGGACTTCCGAAAGTTATTACGGATATGATTTCGGCAGTTGAAAAAATATTAATAAAAAGACACAACATTAACCTCGATCGAAAGAAAGTTTATGTTGCCGGCTTTTCGGCAGGAGGAGCCATGGCTGCTATTTTAGGGGTTACGTATCCTGAAACCTTTAGGGGGATTGCTGTTTTTGCCGGCTTACCTTATGATGCTGCAAATACTAACTTGTGGAAAGACCCGTGGAATCGAGAAGCCGAACATGTTATGAAAAAAGGGGTAAAAGATCCTTATGAGTCAGGCAAAAGAGCTTTTCTCGAAATGAAGAAAGCCCTTTCACGAACAAATATCAGAAAAAAACTTCCAATTATTATTTTTCATGGAATGAATGACACGACCGTAAATCCCATTAATAGTGAACAGCTCGTGATTCAATGGGCACAAATGCATCATTTATTAGAAAAAGGTCAAGGGAGAGTCAATGTCATCCCTTCACAAGTAAAAATGGATCGTTCCAAGAACGGAAGAAACTACACGCACCATCTTTACCAAGATTCACAAGGGAATACATTCATTGAATATTGGGAAATTCACGAAATGGGGCATGCTTGGTCTGGGGGAAAAAAAGGCCAATTTTGTGACCCGCTTGGCCCCGATGCCTCAAGTATCATTTGGGAGTTTTTTAAAAAGATAAATAATTAAAAACTAAACAGGCACATTCCATTGGAAGGTGCCTGCCACTCTTTTATTAAGCTTTTTGAACGTTAGCTGCTTGTGGTCCACGTTGACCTTGTTCAACTTCAAATGTTACGCTTTGGCCTTCGTCTAATGTTTTGAATCCATCGCCTTGGATAGCTGAAAAGTGTACAAATACATCATCTGCACCTTCGCGTTCAATAAATCCAAAACCTTTTTCTGAGTTAAACCATTTTACTTTACCTTGTTCCATTAATTGTTGCCTCCTAATGCGTATTAAACACTTTTTTATTACTATCCTTGTTCGATGATTTAGACGAAAAACTTTATGTGTCACTAATCTAATCTATTGATTGAACAAAAATAATTTCATGTCCATCATACCAATAAGTTATGAAGAAAGCAAATTTCCTTACTAATTAATGTTCGATTGCTAAACATAGTTCCTTATTTTGTCAAAATTTATTTTACGATACAATCTTATAGTTTTTATGATTAACGACGGTTTTTATAGGTTCTCCTGTATTAGAATTAATGCCTACCTCAATAATAACTGAATTTTCACGCGAAACAACCACTTTTCCCTTTTTTCCAGCTTGAGTACCTTTTTTTACTACAATCATATCTCCTTCCATCGCTTTTTTCATAGTTGGCTTCTTCACTTCATCTACTTGTTCTTCAGACATATCTTTTCCTCCTTACTCATACAGCCTTATACTACATAAGCATGCCTATTTTTTTGGACATTCATTCATCAAACATAGTGTCTATGTACAATTGTCATGAATCATTTACTTTACTGTTCCTAATTTTGTTTTACCCAATACTCGTAAATTAAATCTTTAAAAATTTGATTTAAATCTTTGCCTTTTTGCTCTCTCAACCACTCCACTTGATCAATCGGAAGATTCAGCCTTAAACTTATTTTTTCGTTGGGCATTTCAATTTTTCGTATTTCTTCTATTGTAATCCTTTCATCAATTCTTGGAAAATTAGAATCATATTCATTAACACACAGAAGATCAGGAAATTCATCGGGATTGTCTATCTCATAAGATAAATTTATAATCGGTAATTTTCCTGGCACCACTTTCACATGCATGATGGAACTGATCAAACGATTATCTTCCAATTCAATTTCAACAATTAATGTTTCTTCCTTTTGATACTTTCTAATCGCTACTTCACTAACGATGAGATCCAACTCTAACGTACAGCCTTCACTGGACTCAAAAATATAAATCGCACTATTAAATACAAAAATAGATTCCCCATCAATTTTGACTTCTTTTATCTTAATCATACGATCACCTAAGAAACCTCGTTTTATTTCAATCATGTTAATAGAAAATTAGAATGATTACTTATTTTACCATTTGATTAAATCATAACAAGAATAGTAGAAATACCCAACATAAAGTAATATCATCATGCTAATATTAATCTTTTTTTAAAAAACAAAAGAATCAACCCAGTATATTGCTGGTTTCTTCCATATGTAAGGGGTGAAATTAATTGAGATCCGACAAAGCATTTGCGCTTTTACAAGAAGCCGGTATAACTGACAATATTGACACCTTTAGAAAATGGGTAAGTGAGGGCAGGATAAAATCGATCGGAGGAATCTTCATCGATGATCATTCCTTAGAAAAGTTTATAAAAGATTTCAAGAACCCAGACAAAGATATCATCATTAACCAATTAAAAGCCAAAATTCACATGCAAAATAACCACATAACAGGGATAGAAGCCCTTCATGAATCCACAACTCAACATTATTTTAAACAAAAAGAACAGTTAAATAAAGAAATACTCCTATTAAAAAGGGAAAATCAAAAATTACAACAAGAAATAATCGATTTATTAAAGGAAAATATATCGTTAAGGGATCGGATCATTAAATTAGGAGAAAGTAATCATACTCAAAAATCGGATCCTACATCCTTGTCTATTGAAGAAAAACAAAAATTGGGACTCTCAAAGATAGCTAGTAATCAAGAGGTTTTATCAACTTATAAAGAACTATTAAGATTATCCCACCCAGACCGTGGTGGTAACGCTAAATTATTTCAGTACATAAAGGCTGATTATGATTTGATCCGAAAAAAGATCAAACGGTAACTTCACACAAAAAAGAAAGAGACTGATAATGAAAAGTCATTCCATGTACGACTTTATCTATCAGTCTCTTTCTTCTAATATCGCCTTCTCCGGTTTCTTAAAAATGCAGGTGTGTCCAATGAATCCTCTGACGGACGATTAAAACCACGATATGGGTTGACTTCTTCCCGTTCACGTTGTGATGAAATTTGTTGATAGGTTTTTTCTTCTTCTTTTCTACGATTTAGAATCCGTTCTGATACGGGTGCTTTTACTTGCTCAAGTGATGGTACATTCGCTTCATCAAATCCTGTTGCTACAACTGTGACAACGATTTTATTTTTTAAACTCTCATTAATAATCGAACCAAAGATCATATTTAAATCTTCATCAGAAGAGGATGCAACAATATCAGCTGCCTCTTGAACTTCAAATAAACTTAGATCATTTCCACCCGTAATGTTCATTAGAACCCCTTTTGCTCCAGAGATGGAGGTTTCTAATAACGGACTAGAAATGGCTTGTTTTACTGCCTCTACAGCACGTCCTTCTCCTTCAGCAACCCCGATTCCCATTAATGCAGTCCCTTGATTAGACATAATTGTTTTGACATCAGCAAAATCGAGATTAATTAATCCCGGAACGGCAATTAAGTCAGAAATACCTTGTACCCCTTGACGAAGAACGTTATCTGCTTCTCGGAACGCTTCAAGCATAGGTGTCTTTTTACCAACGACACCTAATAAACGATCATTAGGAATAATAATTAATGTGTCAACGGCTTGTCTCATTGCTTCGATGCCCACTTCTGCATTTTTTGCACGCTTGCGACCTTCAAAAGAAAACGGACGCGTGACAATCCCTATTGTTAAAATCCCTAATTCACGAGCAATTTGCGCGATGGCAGGGGCTGCACC
The DNA here is from genome assembly GCF_036670015.1 of Niallia sp. XMNu-256. Taxonomy (NCBI): domain Bacteria; kingdom Bacillati; phylum Bacillota; class Bacilli; order Caryophanales; family Bacillaceae; genus Niallia; species Niallia sp. XMNu-256. Next base: position 1,134,159 of record NZ_CP137636.1, on the reverse strand, counting down.
AGTACCTGTTCCTCCCCCCATACCGGCTGTAACAAATACCATATCTGAACCTTGTAATACCTCTCTAATTTGATTTTGACTTTCTGCAACTGCTTGGCGACCTACTTCCGGATTAGCTCCCGCTCCTAATCCTCTTGTCAAATCCGACCCAATTTGCATGGTAATCCCCGCGTTTGATAGTCTTAATGATTGAGCGTCTGTATTTACAGCAATAAAATCAACGCCTTCGATTCCTTCCTCAATCATCCGGTTGACTGCATTATTTCCGCCGCCCCCAACTCCAATGACCTTAATTCTGGCATTTTGATCGATCTCTAATGAGTAATCAAACAAAAAAATCCCTCCTATATCTATATAAGTCACCTTGCTTCCTCTATTGCAATAATTAATCGAAAATCGTATTGCTCCACTTTTCCCCTTTTGGTGGTTAAACAGTTTTAGGTGATATAACAAAATAATTCATTCTCCTATACTAGGAGACAGTTATACTATAGATATTGAGAATTCTATATCATATCACAAGAATCCTGCTAGTCAAAAGGCCTAATCGAAAAAAAATTAAGACTGCCCTCGTTTACGATCAAATCAATGCATATTTCCTTTATTAATTAAACTTTACAATTACATTAAAAAATGTTTTTTTCTCTTTTTCGACACAAATTGTTAACTACATTAACTATAATATCTAACAGAGCCTGATAAAGTGAAACTTCTATCAGTGGTTTTTTTTCTTCCCCCCTGAGTTAGTTAAACCAATTGGAGCTTTACGGGCAGTTGACCCCCGAACCTATTTTCTTTATTTATTTAGAATCTTTAGGTGGGGACCTTACTGCCCGTTAAGCCTGATAAAATTTAACAGAAAGAGGAATAATAATGGATACTTTAATTACCATAGGAATTTATGTAACAGTTGCTGTTAGTTCCTTATGGCTAATTGATCTTGCATTTGATCAGTTTTTACAGTAAGAATGGGTAGTAACCTTTATAAAAATGGAGGAGATTCGAACAAGTATCACTTGTTCTACATACATCATTTGGTAAGAAAGGAGAAGATAATTTGCATCTAGAAACAATTGTTTTAGAGGAAAAGGAACGAAAATTAGCCAACTATTTAGAATCCTCGACAACTGAAGAAGTGTTTATTGAGGTTCAAAAGCATATCCCATCCCTTCGTACCCAATCACATGCTTTTTACAAATTAAATCAATTAAAATTACCTCAATCAGTCAAAAACACGTTAATTTATTACGTTTTAGCGACAAGCAAAAAAAGATTGGGTACTCAGAAATTATTAAAATTAGCTTCCCTATGTAAAAAACACAACATTAATTCAGCACAAGCAGCAATTAAGTTTTTCAAAAAGTATTATGTCATCCGATCTCAAATGGTTGAAGATTGTTAGTAATTAATAAAATGATAAAAAGAGCCTTATCACTCAAGACTCTTTTTATCATTTTATGAAAATCGGAGACCGTTCATCTTAATTTATAGACTTTTTTACGATCCAAAAGATTCGCTGTATTCTTCCGATATTCTTAATAATGACCTGTTTGATTATGCTTTTCAACTCGCTTGATCATCCTTCCAAATTTTATACAATAATGAAACTTCCATCATTGGAAGTTTTCTTTCATCCCCACTGATTGAAAGCAATAGGTGATCACAGAGACGTTGCCGTAGGTATATACTGCATTCAACTTTCGATACTTTAAATGCTGTTGATCCCCCATCCTTTCTTCTGTTATTACATTCAGAATAGTAGGATAGGGGGACTGCTGCCTGGTAAGGCTGATAAATTGTACCTTTTTTACTTAAGTATTAGGCTCCTAACGAATTATGTGAAAAATTATTCTTGTATTTCACTTTCCTCTGCTTCAGGGTCTTCACTTGTTGATTCACTGCTTTCTAAGTCCTCTTCAGTTGGTTCATCACCTAAGGAATCTTCGGTTTCCATTTCACCACTTGCCGGATCTTCGGTTTCTAATTCCTCATCTTCTGGATCCTCAGTTTCAACACTACCGTTTACTGGTTCTTCTACATTTACATCCGTATTCACTTCTTCATCAGGAATTACTTCATCTTGTTCACCACTACAAGCTGTTGCAAGCAATAGAGCCAATACTGGTGCTGACCATTTCGCTAGTTTTTTAAATTTCATTGTGATTCCTCCCTAAAATGTTTAGTAGTTATACAGAAATTTAGTTGACTAAAAGTTCAACTCCTTTCTTCAAGGCTACGGCTATTATATACAAGCTTTTTTGCAATAATTGTCGATTTACAAAATATTCATTTTATCTTAACCAAACTGTTATCTTAGCTAAATAGTAGAAACCTTATTTCAAATCTCTATTCCTTTGCAATTTATTTCCAAAACCAAACATAAAAAAGTCTCCTGTACGATCACAGAAGACTTTTTTTATGCTATTAGTTAGTTGGGAATACTACTTTCGGCATTTAAGTAGCCACTACCATACGTATTCGGATCATATACCTTATCATCTTTCCATAAATCTGTACCGCTCTTTAACATCGTTTTTATTTGGTCAGGAGTTAAGTTGGGATCATATTGTTTCATTAAAGCTACTACTCCTGCACAAATCGGAGTAGCCATTGATGTACCCGACATAACAAAATAATCATTATCCACCCGAGCGGATTTTTGTAGCTTGTCTATATATGAATTTGGAGATCTTAAAGAAATAATATTTACCCCTGGTGCTAATAGATCTGGTTTGATAACAGGCGTTCCACCCTTATCGCTATATTTAGTTGGCCCTCTGCTTGAAAATTCAGCGACATCATCATCTTCTCGTGTGTCGGCGGTGTCTCTATCATCTGATGCCCCAACGGTGATTACCCTATCACTTATCCCAGGGCTAGAAATCGTCCCTTTATTCGGACCTTCATTCCCAGCAGCTATACAAACAACAATTCCAGCATCCCATGCTTTTTCTACAATTTGAACCATCGGATCATCATTTTCATCTGCATAGTTTTGTGCAGGTGCACCTAGTGACATGCTAATAATATCAATTTTTTTCTCTGGGTTCGCTTCATTATATTTTATGCACCATTCCACGCCTTGCATAATCGTATTCAAAGATCCTGCCCCCATCTTATTTAATACTTTAACCCCTACAAGACTTGCTTCCGGGGCAGGTCCCATATACTTTAAAGAGGCAGAAGCAGCATCTCCCGCACAATGAGTTCCATGACCATTATCATCATACGGGTCTGTCTGATTACTGATAAAGTCGACAAAGTCGGTAATTCTCCCAGCAAGATCCTTATGAGGATAAATCCCTGTATCAACAATGGCGATTTTTACACCTTTTCCTGTTAAATTTATGTCATTTCTAACAACTTGATGAGCTTTTGCTGAGGGAACAGCGACATTAAGTAAAGCTTTCACTTCTCTATTTAGATAGACTCGTTTAATATGTGTACAATTTGTTAACAGATCATCTAACCCTTTGGGAGTTAGATCTGCACTGCAGCAAGACACTCTATCAAAATAATGGTGAACCTTATTTCTCATATGTTTCTTCGTTACATGATGAACCTCATTACAACCAGTCTCATAATAACCTTCCTTAAACTCAATGATTACAGATAACTTTTTCGTTGCTTTAATCGTTTTTTCAAAAACATTATGCAAAAAGCACGGTGTCCATTTTAAAGGTTTATACTGATTCAAGATTATGTCTCGTAAATGACGATCTAGCTTATCTGAATGACTACGCACCATTTGAACCATTGAAAAACCAAACAATTTAATCCCTTCCTTTCTCAACTTTTCCTACATATTTATGTAAGAAGAGAAAATACGGGACGGTGCTTGTCCTACGAAAAGTAAAAAAGGCGTAAAAAAATGGAGAATCCATAGGAAACTCCATTGTTAGCTCGTATTAATGTCCTGTTGCTACCTTTTTTACTACGTTCACTTTAGCTGGTTTTTCCTCCATTGGTGTCGCTCTTTTAATAAAGAAAGCTAAAACTAGCGCAACAAAAGATATCCCTGTCGCAAATAGAAAGGAGAAATTAATTCCATCCAATGTTGCTTGTGTCATTACTTGCTCTTGAATTTGAGCTAATGCCGCTTCTGACGGTTGAGCAGTCAAATTCTGCATGACAGTCGCACCCAATTCTTTAGCTCGTGAGGCAGAATACGTTGTCATAATTGTAACCATCAATGCGGTTCCAATTGCACCTGCCACTTGGTTTAATGTGTTATTCATTGCTGTACCATGTGGATAAAGACTTCTTGGTAATTGATTTAAACCATTTGTTGATACGGGCATAAAGACCATGGACATTCCTATCGAACGGACCGAATAAATCAATAAAAGATACATATATGGGGTATCCAGTCTAAGTTGACTGAAAGCAAAAGTTGTGACAACCGTTATCGTTAGACCAGTAATCGCAAGAGCACGGCCACCAAACTTGTCAAACAGCCTACCCGTTAATGGGGACATAAACGCCATTAAAATCGCCCCTGGAAGCATTAGTAATCCCGCATCCATTGGAGAGATCCCACGAATGTCTTGAACATAAATTGGTAAAAGAATCATCCCTGAAAACAGCGCCATGTTTACAACCATAGAAATGACTGACGAGAGCACAAACATCGGATATTGATATACATTAAAATTTAATAATGGCTCTTCACTCTTAAACTGACGCAAAATAAAAGTTGTCAAGCAAATAAGCCCTATGATAATCGTTCCATACACGATCGGGCTATCCCAACCGGCATTTCCTGCTGAACTGAAACCGTAAAGGATCCCTCCAAAACCTAAGCTTGACAGGATAAGGGATACGACGTCCAATTTCATTTCAACTTTGTCTTTCTTATCCTTCAGTAAAAAGAAACCTATTAAGAATACTAAGATCGCTATCGGAGCAACAAAATAGAAAAGCATTCTCCAATTATAATGCTCTACAATCCAGCCAGATAAAGTCGGTCCAATGGCAGGAGCGAACATTAAAATTAAGCCAAAAATCCCCATAACAGATCCTCTTTTTTCAATGGGAAAGCTGACTAACATCACATTCATCAACAGTGGAGATAAAACCGCTGTACCTGCCGCTTGTAATAAACGTCCAGCTAATAAAACAGAAAAAGTAGGAGCTATTCCTGACAGAATCGTACCTACTGTGAACATACCAATAGCCACTAAGAACAGATGACGCACTGAATATTTTTGAATTAAATAAGCGGTTGTTGGAATTAAAATACCGCTCACTAACATAAATCCGGTTGTCAACCATTGTACAGTTGATGGCCCTACGTTTAAATCCCTCATAATAGAGGGCAACGCAACATTCATTAGCGTATTATTTAAAAACGAAATAAACGCACCGATCATTAAAATGGAAATAACCCCGTATGGCGGTCGATTGGTTTTTTTTATCGACTGTTCCATCTATCCATCTCCCCTTATATAGTAAAGATACAATCTGTATTTCCGTAGTATTCCTATTGCACTCCAATTTCGTGCAGCAAAATTTATTTTATACCCTCGGTTCAACTTTGGCAACAAATAAACATTTAAACATCATTGTTTAGTCTCTATATTAATTGTTTAGGCTTTTATACCTTCAGTTCAACTCTAATAAAGTGAAACCTCCATTAGTGGGGGTTTTCTTTCATCTCCCACTGATGGAAAGCTTTAGGCCACAGCATGCTGGTCACGTAGACATTGCCTTAGGCGTATTTAGTCGTGTTCAACTTCCGGAGTTTTACGAGCAGTTCCCCCCACCTATCTTGTTTTATTTTACTCTGAATCTTGATGAGGGTCTTCCTCCCATGAAAATTAGCGATAATTTTTGGTGCCCTTGGTCGTTGGTGTCAGAAGCCCGATTGACTCAAAGTATCACAGTAAGTCGACCTTCCTCTCCCAGCCGTAGCATCAGTATGGACAAATAAACCAACCCATTTTCATCCTTGTTGATAAAGCTGTGCTTCTTAATTGGCTGCCCGTTAAACCTGATAAATCAAAAATAAAAAAACCTTTTCCCAAAAATGAGAAAAGGGTAGAAGGTGAAATTTTGAAGTTTCTTATTGAAGATCTTCAAATTCCCTAACGATCCTTTCGAAAGCCTCTTGAATCATTGGTCTAGGCGAAGGGATACAGATTCGTTGAAAATCTCTACCTTCATCTCCAAACATCCGACCGTCTTGTAATAAAACATTGGCACGGTTGTAAATCCGATCATGAACTTCCTTCGGAGAAATCCCATATCCACTAAAATCCATCCACATGACATACGTTCCTTCTGGAATCCGAACTTTAACTTTAGGCATCTTTTCAGCTAAAAATTGAACAACCCATTCCATCGTTCCATCTAAATAATCTAATAATTGTTCCAACCAGTCTTCTCCTTCATTATAAGCAGCTATAAGAGCTGAAATGGCAAAAGGGGTAGGTGACTTGATATCGATATGGTTACTGAACGTTTTTCGAAGTTCTGGATTTGAAATGACCACATTGGTTGTATGGAGTCCAGCCAAATTAAATGTTTTATTTATAGCTGTGAACGTAATAATATGATCATTTTGTTCTGCCACCTTTGCAATCGGAACAAAGGTTTGTTCCCGTCTTATTAAATCCCCATGAATTTCATCAGCAACAATAAGAACATTATGATCGGCACAGATTTGCGATATTTTTTTCAGTTCCTCCGTTTTAAAAATTCTTCCTGTTGGGTTATGAGGATTACATAAAATAAACATTTTTGTATTTTCATCTTTTGCTTTTTCTTCAAAGTCTTCAAAATCAATGGAATAATACCCATTTTCATCATACCGTAAAGGATTATTAATTACCTTCCGTCCACTTTCGATGATCGATCTTGTAAAGGGCGGATAGACGGGACGTTGAATGATTACACCGTCTCCAGGGGCTGTAAACGCTCTAATCGCAACATCTGTAGCATAAACGGTTCCAGGACAATAAATAATTTCTTCCTTTTGGATGTCCCAATTATGTCTTCTCTTAAACCAATTTTGAATGGCTTCATAATACTCGTCTGGAAAGACAGAATAGCCAAAAATGCGGTTGTCAACGGTTCTATGTAAGGCATCAATAACGGGTTGAGGTACAGGCAGGTCCATATCAGCGGTAAATAAAGGAAGTGTTTCTTCATCATATCGTTCCGTAATTCCAGCTGCTTTTATGTATTGTCCACCATCCCATTTCACAGAATAGGTATTCCTGCGATTCACCATTTCATCAAAATTGTATTTCATTTATGTCACCTCATATTTTTCTTATAGACATAGGCTTTCCCAATAAGTTTAACAAAATTAATCACCAGAAACTAGTTAAGGTCCCCTAGAAGCTATCTAGGGGACCTATCAAAAGTTAAATATGTTTTAATGTCCGTTTCAGAAATTCTCTCGTCCGTTCCTGTATAGGATTCTCAAAAATCTGCTGAGGTGTTCCTTCCTCAGCAATTACTCCTTTATCCATAAACACAACACGGTCTGATACTTCCTTGGCAAATTCCATTTCATGAGTCACAATTAACATCGTAAGTCCTGACTGTACCAACTCTTTCATGACTTTTAATACTTCTTCAACCATTTCTGGGTCAAGTGCAGAAGTCGGTTCATCAAACAACATGACATCTGGTTCCATTGATAAAGCTCGGGCTATTGCAACACGCTGCTTTTGACCACCTGATAACTGTTTAGGCTTAGCGTTAATAAATTGATCCATGCCCACGACTTTTAAATACTTCATCGCAATCTTCTCAGCCTCTTCTTTTGAGCGTTTTAATACTTTCACTTGCCCAACGACACAATTATTTAAAACATTATGATTGTTGAATAAGTTAAACTGCTGAAACACCATTCCTAACTTTGTTCGGTAAGCATTCGCATCATGTTGATCATCTAAAATATTTTCACCATGATAAATGATTTGACCACCACTGGGCTTCTCCAATAAATTAATACAGCGAAGAAGAGTTGATTTACCAGAACCAGAGGAACCGATGATGCAGACAACTTCTCCTTTTTTAACAGAAAAATCAATGTCCCTTAACACTTCACGCGGACCAAAAGATTTGCTTAGATGTTGTACCTCTATTACCGTATCCATTCCTTTCTCCTCCCTCTTTATCGGTGATGTCCCTGTTTTTTGGCAATATCATCCGGTGTTTCCACTTGCATTTGATTTCCCATCATAATCATATCGTAATTATCTGGACCGTCCATTTTTCTCTCAACGTATCGTAAAATCCTAGTGACCGTAAATGTCATAATTAAATAGAGGACACTCGCTACAAAGAAGGATTCAAAATAACGGAAATTGTTTCCGGCAATTGATTTTGTTTGGAAAAACAGTTCAGACACAGAGATCACATTTAATACAGATGTATCTTTAATATTGATGACAAATTCATTCCCTGTTGCTGGTAGAATATTACGGATTGCCTGTGGTAACACGACATTGATCATTGTTTGAAAATGATTCATACCAATGGCTTGCGCGGCTTCAAATTGACCTTTATCAATGGAAACAATCCCACCACGGACAATTTCAGACATATATGCTCCTGTATTAATCGAAACAATGAAGATGGCTGCAATCGTACGATCCAAATCCATCCCAAACGCCATTGCCGACCCATAATAGATAACCATTGCTTGTACAATCATTGGGGTGCCACGGAAAAATTCTATATAGATTGATAGGAGTGCATTAATCACTTTTAAGAACCTTCTTTTTGTCCCTTTTTCTGGTAATGGAATGGTTCGTATTACTCCCACTAACAACCCTATGATCGACCCAACTACTGTACCAATGATCGATATTAGAAGTGTCATTCCTGCCCCACGCAAGAACATTGGCCAGTTTTCTGTTACGATAGTAACTAACCACTCAAAACTCATATTTACGACTCCTTTAATTTTAATTTTCAGCTTATTCCTTTAAATTACAAGACCGACTGTACTATATAAGTACAATCGGTCTAACATGATTCATCTATTATTTTGCTGCAGGTTGATTTAGAATGGCTCGATCCATAATTTGAGTTTGTTCTTCCTCTGAAATTCCAGCGAGGATTTCATTGATCTTGTCTGTTAACTCACTGCCTTTTTCAACTCCAACCGCTATAGCAGTATCATCATCAGATGTTTGGAAGCCTTCTGTAAATTCAACCATCGCGTAGTTTTCATTTGCCGCAGAGGCACTTACTGCTTCTGGACGTTCAGAAACATATCCATCAATAACTCCTGACTCAAGAGCAACCCTCATAGCTGTAAAGTTATCCATTGCTGGTTGTTTTTGTACCCCTTCAATTTGATCAATAACCGAATAATGGAACGTATTTAATTGAGCTGAAATTTTCGCACCTTTAAAGTCTTGGATTGATGTGGCATTTTCATATTTTCCACCTTTTTTAACAACCATAACAAGATCGGATTTATAATAATTATCCGTGAAATCAATGGTTTTCTTGCGTTCAGCAGTTGGTGACATCCCCGCAATAATCGCATCTATTTTACCAGATGTTAAAGCTGGTACAAGTCCATCCCATTCTGTTTTGACAATCACTAATTCTTTTCCTAAACCGTCAGCTATTTTCTTAGCAATTTCAACATCATATCCACCGGCATATTCTGCTTGACCTTCAATTTTCACAGCATCATTTGAACCGTCCATTTGCGTCCAGTTAAATGGAGGATACCCCGCTTCAAGACCTACTTTAAATGTATTGTCCCCACCAGTTGAACCTTTCCCATTTTCTGTAGAGTTATCTGAGCCACATGCAGCTAATAGAATCATAGCTGTCAAAGCCATTGCAACAAATAAAAGTAATTTTCCTTTCATTTCTACCTGTCTCCCCTTTGTTTTTATATTTTCGAAAAAAATACCTAACACGAATAATTCATATTATTGCAAAAGTCAAAAAAGGACCTGAGATGGTCTCAGGCCCTAATATATGTAGGTATCCGATATCCCTCTCTTTATCCCGAATGAGATAGCACAACTCAACAAGCCTGGGGAGCTTACTGAGACAGTCCTACAGCTATTAACCGCAGGCCCAGCAAGTAATAATGAGGGGTATTACAAGCTTCGGCGAAATTTCCTTCTCAATAGTTTCATAGCATTCCTCAAGCTCCACTAAAGACTGTTAAATATCGCACCTCTACCTCACCATCTAAAGTGAGGCCTTATTAAATTATTTCTATAGTACAATAACATCTCCAATCTGTCAATTTTATCTACCTGAAGCGATATTAATTTTTTAAGATTAATATTAGCTTTTCACTAAACAGAACAAATGTTTTAATGTACAATAAAGTTCTACATACCCTTTTTATTATATTGGAAAAATATTACTTCTTTTGAAAGGAGATTAAAATGAACGGAACCGCACATGCTGCAGTTGGAGCTGCTGCCGGATTTATTGTCGCAAATACATACCAAACAGACCTACCTACTTCCATTTTACTTATAGGGATTGGGGGAATTTCAGGGCTTATTCCAGACTTAGATGTAGACGGAAAGCTCAGAAATAAAATCACTTTGTCCCATAAAGTCATAAAATATGCAGCACAACTGATTAGCATTTTGTTAATACTATATAGTTTTTTAAGGGGAGTTGGTTCTGAGAAATGGATGGGCATAGCTGTGGGTGTGATCATGTTTCTGCTAAGCTCATTTATTAAACAAAGACATATGCTAGTCATTACAGGTGGGGGAGTAATCATTGGTGGGTTTTCATTACATGAAAGTTGGTTAATCCTTCTTGGTATCTATATGATTATCGCCTCGTTTGTTTCTCATCGTAGCTATACTCATTCCATATTAGGGATCATTTTCTATGGATTCATTGCCGTTAGATTTGAAGAGTCTCTTGGTATCAATGGCGTTTACTATGCTTGCCTAGCTGGCTATATTAGTCATTTAGTGTTTGATATGAAAGTATTCCCATTCAACAAACGCGGCATCAAATTATTTTTGCCCTTCACCTCTAAAGAAATATAACTGGGACATTTTTGTCCCAGTTTGTTCAATTGGTTAACACACCACTTTTTTCGTTTCAAGATCACTTCAAGATTTCAAACCAAATGAGACCATATCACTCAATATCAATCTATATCATATTCGTCTGGTCTGTTTAATCCCTTTCGCAGAAACACGATACAATTTACTAACTGTAAAGGCAATGGCTGCAAACCAGCCTACAAAAATGGATACATATAGATAAGGATAGATTGAGGAGTTATCGATCCATGTAGTAAATAAAGTCCTTGAATTAACTAAGATTATAAAACCACCGACTAAAACACCCATTAACTGGGGATGTAGTTTTTGGACAAGCCATGCGGCAATCGGAGCTGCGACCACACCACCAATGATGAGAGCAGACACCCATAGCCAATTGACTTGTGACCACCCAAGCGAGATAAAGAATCCTAAAGAAGCGGATACGGCAATCGCAAACTCACTGGTGTCAACTGTTCCGACTACTTTCCTTGCACTCATCCCTTTTTTACTCATTAATACAGGTGTTGCAATTGGTCCCCATCCACCTCCGCCCGTAGCATCCATAAACCCTGCAAAAAAACCTAACGGAATCGATTGTTTTTTAGGCACATTCATCGTTTTATTTTCTACCACAGGCTTAAAATTAAATAAAAATCGTACTAAAACATAGATTCCTAATAATAAAAGAAAAATAGATACATAGGGTCTAGCTAATTCTCCTGGAATATTACTTAGGAAAGTAGCTCCCAAAAATGCACCAATTGAACCTGGGATAATGAGTTGATAAACTAATTTTTTATCTACATTACCGAATTTCACATGGGATACACCTGATGCCGCGGTTGTCACAACTTCAGATAAATGAACAGAAGCTGAGGCAACGGCTGGAGCAATCCCGAATGTGAGTAATAATGAAGAGGATGTAACTCCATATGCCATTCCTAATGCACCATCGATCAACTGAGCTAAAAAGCCAATAAACGCAAAAACCAACAACCTTTTCACGGGAAACCTCCTAAGACTAAATCATTAGTAAACAAACGTTCGTTTATGACAGAGATAGACCTTCGGTTGACCGATCAGTGCTAATCTGGATATATTTTTGTAATTATTATTTATTTTAATCCAAACTATTCCGAGTAGTCAACTATATTTTATAAAAAATATCTAATTAACCTCAACCACCTTTTTTATGTCAAAAGTTTCCTATTTTTCACTTTATCTTATGGATCCTAATATAGATGGGTTCCTGTCCTCCCCGCCCACTCTTCGTTTGACAATATAAAAAAGAAAAGTGTGGACTCCATCCAAATTTCAGATGGTGCCCACACCTTTCCCTCCTGTTCAGTTAACTATTCCTAATTTTTTCAAGCCGTTATAAATACCTGAATCGCTTACACTTGTTGTCGTATGTTTAGCATACTGAAATAGGTCGGGATGCGAATTGCCCATAGCAAACCCTTCACCTACTACCTCGATCATTTCCTTATCATTCATTCCATCTCCAAATGCAATTGATTGCTCTCTGTTTATATTTAATCGATGCAATATTTTCTTTATTGCCTCTCCTTTATTTACATGGGTACGAATCACGTCAACCGCATCCTCAATCCCTTCTACATTGATTTCCGATAAACGCAGCGTATCATCGATTTCAAAATGAGCGATTTCAGACGGCTTCACATTTATAATCGATATCCCTAATATTTGATCTAATACCTCATCCGTTAATAAATAGTTATTTTTGAATTGAAACGTATCAGCAAAGTTCTGAAGATCTGGATGTTCCAGATTCGTAAAGTAATTTTTCCCAGAAGTATATAAAAGCATTTCACTATGAAGTTCCCTAGCAGTTTCTAATAACTTAAGTACAAGACTTCGTTTCATTGGTTCATCAACGACTGGTTTATTGTTATGTATGGCTAGCGCTCCATTATAACCAATAAAGGAGGTAACCTTTAATTCTTCTGCTAACTCTTTTATTTCATGAATAGGTCTTCCTGTTGCAATAAATACCTCTATCCCTTGATCTTTTAGTTGGCCAATCGCTTCTTTCGTTGACTCTGTGTATGTATGGTCAGGCATTAATATCGTTCCATCTATATCCAAAAACACAATTTTGTAATCCATCGCTGACTCCTCTTTTCTTTTGTATTCAAACTCTGAGTATTATATCATGTTACGCTACCCTAAACGAATGGACATCTATTAGTTATCCTACTGGCCAACAATAAAGAAAAACGCACATTCAGCTATGTGCGTTTCGCTTACTTCTAGTTATTAATCATGGAAATTTGTACCGTCTGTCGTTGCTTTTATGATACCAGCTCGTATAACATAGTCTCCAAAATGTTCGCCTTCTTCACGTTCTTTTGCATATCGCGGAAGAATCACTTTCAATTCCTTTAGGATCTCTTCTTCTCCGATATTTTCACGATACATTTTATTGAGACGTGTGCCATTATGAGCTGCACCTAAGTACATGTTATATTTACCAGGGGCTTTACCAATAAATCCAATTTCTCCTAAACCTGGACGGGCACATCCATTTGGACAACCAGTCATACGAATATTAATTTCCTTATCGCGAAGTCCTGTTTCATCAATAATTTCTTCAATTTTATCAAGAAGAGATGGTAAATATCTCTCCGCTTCAGCCATGGCTAATCCACAGGTTGGCAAAGCAACACAAGCTAAAGAACTGCGACGAATTGCACTATAATGTGCGCCATCCGTTAATCCGTATTGTTCAATAATCGCTTCGATTTGTTTCTTTTCCTGACTAGAGACATTTGCAATCATCACATTTTGATTTCCAGTCATACGGAATTCGCCTGTATGAACCTTAGCAATTTCTCTCAATCCTGTTTTTAACTTGTAATCATCAAAGTCAGCTATACGACCGTTTTGAATATATAACGTGAAATTCCATTTGCCTTCTGATCCTTCTACCCAGCCATAACGATCATTATTCGTGTCAAAATGAAATGGTTTTGCTTCATCTAATTTCCAACCTAAGCGGCGCTCTAATTCTTCTTTCACATTTTCAAGACCAAGACGGTCAACGGTGTATTTGAAACGAGCATATTTACGAACAGAGCGGTTTCCATAATCCCGCTGAATCGTAATAACCTTTTCAGAAAGATCGAGAATTTGATCTGGTGTAACAAAGCCAATGACTTTTCCAAGTTGTGGATATGTCGCTTTATCGCCATGAGTGCTTCCCATTCCACCACCAATTGTCACATTAAAGCCAATTAACTTTTCATCCTCAATAATCGCAATAAAACCCAAATCCTGTGAAAAAACATCAATTTCATTATTTGGTGGAACAGCAATTCCAATTTTGAATTTACGCGGTAAATAAAGATGTCCATAGATAGGTTCAACTTCTTCAGGTGTTCCTGCTACTCTTTCTTCATCAAGCCAAATTTCATAATACGCTCTTGAACGAGGCAATAAATGTTCACTTATTTTCTTTGACCATTCATAGATTTCTGCGTGTACTTCCGATTGATGTGGGTTTGATGAACACATGACGTTACGGTTCACATCCCCACAAGCAGCGATAGTATCAAGCATCGCCTTATCTAAAGCTTGGATTGCATTTTTCATATTCCATTTGAGAATCCCGTGCATCTGCCAAGTTTCACGTGTTGTTAATTTCAATGTTCCGTTTCCGTAAGTATCAGCTAGCTCATCTAAAGTTAGCCATTGCTCTGAAGTAGCTACTCCTCCAGGGAGACGAACACGTAACATGAATTGATAGGCTGGTTCTAATTTTTGTTTTTGACGCTCATTACGAAGATCACGATCATCCTGTAAATAGCTGCCATGGTGCTTCATTAAACGATTGTCATCATCTGGAATTCCTGAGCTTAGTTTCTCTTCCATTGATTCTTTTAACGTGCCGCGTAAATAATCACTTTCTTCCTTTATTCGTTCAACATCACTTGGTGGGCCTTCAGGGGCTGTTAAAATTTTAGTCACCATTGTTTCATCGAACTCCCTTCCCAATACGTGCTAATTAATATATATCTCGTAAATAACGCTTTTCTTGTCTTAAGTTTGCTAGGTACTCTTCCGCTTGATCACGAGTTAAATTGCCTTCTTTTTCAATAATCTCAATTAATGTATTTTGGACATCTTTTGCCATATGGTCCTTATCTCCACAAACATAGAAATAAGCACCTTCTTGAAGCCATTCATATAACTCCTTGCTATGTTCGAGCATGCGATGCTGCACATACACTTTTTGATCGGTATCACGCGAGAAAGCAACATCCATTTTCGTTAGAACGCCATCTTTTAACCAACTTTGCCATTCGGTTTGGTACAGAAAATCAGTTACGAAATGTTGATCACCGAAGAACATCCAAGACTTTCCTGTTGTGCCTATTTCTTCACGTTCTTGCATAAACGCACGGAAAGGGGCAACACCCGTTCCAGGTCCAACCATTATAATTGGTGCATCCGGATTTTCCGGCAACCTAAAGTTAGGATTGCGATGAACATAGACAGGAACTTTATCTCCAGACTCGAGTGCTGCCGCTAAGTTAGAGCAAACTCCTTTACGTTCACGACCGTGGGCCTCATAATTTACCACACCCACCGTTAAATGAACTTCTTCTGGATTTGCCTCTATACTACTTGCAATGGAGTATAAACGAGTTGGAATTTTTCTAAGAACCGAAACAAACTCTTGCGGAGAATTTCCCCACGTTCCAAAATCACGGACTAAATCAAGCAAATCTCTGCCATTCACGTATTCTTTTAATTTACTTTCATCCTGAATTAATTCTTGAAAATCCTTGTTTGTTGAAAGTTGAGCTGCCTTCTCCACTAGCCCCTTTGTCAACAATGTAATTTCAAAATAAGATGTAAGTGATTCTTTAAAAGATAAATTCTGACCATCTTTATCAACGACTACACTTTCATCTGGATTCCATGCCAATTCCTTTAGAAGCTCACCAACTAGTTCAAGATCATTCGTTGGGATAATTCCAAGGGCATCACCTGGTTGATAGTTAATACCAGACCCTTCAAGCGAAATTTCAAGATGACGAGTTTCCTTATTTGAACCCCGACCATTGAGATTAATATTTTCAAATACTTCCGCGTAAAAAGGATTATTTCGAGTATATTCAATTTCTGAACCAACTAAAGCTGCTGCAACGTTTTCTGTTGATGTCAATTCAGAAGCGGAATTCTCTTCTCCCGCTCCCAGATAGGATTGGATCACTCCATCTACCCAACTAGCTGCCGGCTCATCAAAGTCAAGATCACAATCAACACGTGGATATATTCGATTTCCCCCTAGTTCTTCAAGTCGCTTATCGAAGTCTTTTCCTGTTTGACAGAAAAATTCATAAGAACTATCGCCTAGAGATAGGACGGAATAACGCAACCCATCAAGTTTTGGTGCACGTTTACCATGAAGAAATTCATGGAAAGTTATTGCATTATCTGGTGGCTCCCCTTCTCCGTGCGTACTAACGACAATCAAAATATTTTGAAGCTTTTTCAAATTGTTTGGTTTGAAATCGCTCATGGATGCCACAGTAACCTTAAAGCCTTGACCTTCTAATGTCTTTTTTGCTTTTTCTGCAATGCCTTGTGCATTACCAGTTTGTGAACCATATAAAATGGTTAAGTCTTTTGAAATTGCTTGTTGAACTACGTTCTGCTGGACTGGAGCCGCTTTTGTTTCTAAAGCAACCGCAGAAAGGGATGCAGCAGGGGATTCTACTTTCGCTGAAGCTAAAAATCCGCAAAGCCAAATTTTTTGTGTTTCTGTCAAGGTTGGCAGTAAACGATTTAAAAGATCTGCCTGTTCTTGATTAAACGGACTGTTCATTACTTGAAGTTGCACCGATATCCACCTCTCAAAGGAATACTAATTGTTGTAGTATTTATTTAAATTTTGTTCAAAACATAATGAAAAAATAAGTTACTATAATAATAGTTTTACTAATCATATAAGTCAAGTAGGGATTAACAGATTTTTATTTTTATAAATTATAACTATTTACACTTTACCAAACGTGTAAACATTAGTAAAATATATATTACTTATCATTATCATCAGGATTTCTAATAGTTAACATAGTCTAGAGGAGAGATAATGTGAATTATGATGCCCTTCAAACATTTGTAACCCTTGTTGAGGTTAAAAACTTTACAAAGACAGCTGAAATATTAAACATGTCACAACCAAATGTTAGTTTACATATTAAAAACTTAGAAAAAGAGTTTCAAACAACATTAATTGAGCGATCTCCCAAATTTATTAAAATTACGCCAACTGGCGATTTACTATACGACAGAGCCAAGCAAATCATTACGATTTATGAGCAAACCAAACAAGAGATCCTTGAGCACCATCAAATCATTAAAGGTGAGTTAAACATTGGAGCCAGCTTTACAATTGGGGAATATATCCTCCCTGCCATTTTAATCAAACTACAAACTGATTTTCCTGAATTGGAGATCCATGTGGTGATTGGGAATACTGAAGAAATTGTCGGATTGGTAAGGTTATTGGAAGTGGATATCGGATTAATTGAGGGACAAACAAATGTAAAGGATATTTCTGTTAAAGCCTTCATGAATGATGAATTGTTTATCGTAGCCTCACCAGAACATCCGCTGGCGCAAAAAGATAAGGTAATGATTTCGGACCTTCAAAATCAAATATGGATAACAAGAGAAGACGGCTCAGGTACAAGGGAATATTTTAATCATGTCATTAGCGCCAATGGACTGAAGCTGAAATCACTGCTATCCATCAGCAGCAACCAAGGAATTAAGGAAACCCTAATGAATGGCTATGGGTTAAGCCTTTTATCAGAAAGTGTGATCCGTCGAGATATTAGACATGGGAATCTTACTACCATACCGGTTAAAGACCTTTCTTTTTCTAGAACTTTATCCTTTGTCTATTCCCCAATTATGGAAGATAAAAAGAAAGTAAACCTTTTTATTAACTATTTAATTAAGTAAGGACATTAGCTTACCTGGGTAAAATAAAAATCCTGGTGTTCTTACTGAAAGTTACCAGGATTATCAATAATTATAAATACATATAAAAGTTTTCTTTAATTTCACGATCTTTGATATCCCTTAAGTCAAATGCATATTGCAATCCCTTTTTCTTAGCCTTGATTGCTTCTTTTTGCGCTTTTTTTATACTGAACTCATTATTAAGTACTTTAATAATCAAACGCTCTTCTGACATTTGAATTGCACCCCTTTATATAACAAATTCATCCTTAACCACCGGGCAGTTATCAAAGCATTTTATTTATTCCTATAATTTTATTTTACCATAATTCTAATTTTTAATTTTAATTGCTATGTTGACTGGAATTCTATCAAATTAATAAAAAACAATATTTAGTGTTATGATCTCATCTCTAACACTAAATATTGTCTTTCATGTTAAACTTCTATTATAATAAAAAAATTCTTTTTAATCAGTTCACAAATTTGTTATAATTTCCTTCTTTTTTTGCTCATTTATATGCCTTTTCTACTGCTACTCGGCCAGAAAAGAAGGTAGCTCCTCCGCCCATATCAGCAAGACGATCCGGGGTTAAACAGTTCACCAATTGCTGCTTTCCATTTGGATCCTCCCAAAGGCCCTGAGTAGCAACAACACTAGGAAGAACTTGTTCACCAACCACTACTTTCAACATGCATTCACCACGATCGTTCCATACCTTTACCATCTCACCATCTGTTATTCCTCTTTCTAGTGCATCCTTTTTATTCATAGAGAGACTCGGCTCTTTTTCAAGTGATTGATGTTTTTCATTATTGGCAAAGGTAGAATTTAAAAAGTTATGGTTTGGAGCTGGAATAAACTGAAGTGGATAGTCGCCATCCTCTTTTAGCGGAATATAGGTTGGCAATGGCGGATGTCCTTCATCCTTCATTTTTATGGAATATAACTCAATTTTACCGCTTGGTGTTTTTAACTTACCAGGCAATAAAGGCTTAGCCTTCGCTTTCAAATACTGCTTCTCTTGTAACCTTTCTAATGTAATCCCTTCTAAATAAGGATTCGTTGGATTTTGAAGCGCATCAGCAATCATTTCCTCCTCGGTTTCTTTAAAGGTGTCTTCCTCAAATCCCATGGCTTCCGCTAACAGTCTGAATACTTCCACATTTGATTTGGACTCTCCATAGGGTTTGATAACCGGCTGTTGAATTTGCATATAGAGGTGCCAAAAAGAAGCATAAAAGTCCGTATTCTCAAAAGCAGAAGTAGCGGGCAATACAATATCTGCATATTTGGCTGTTTCGGTTAAAAATAAATCATGGACAACGGTAAATAAGTCCTCTCTTAAAAATCCTTTTTTAACTTTATTTGCATTCGGTGCTACAACTACTGGATTGGAACTATAAATAAACATGGACTTAATCGGAGGTTCCATTGACAATAAAGCCTCTCCTATTACGTTCATATTAATGACACGTGTCCCTTTGTCTTTTAATAGATCAGGTCGTTGTAATCGGCCAGCATGATGAGCTAAATAATCTGAATTCCCCTTTATCGCTCCGCCACCTTTTACTAACCATTGGCCAGTTAAGGCAGGAAGACATGAAATTGTTCGAACAAACATTCCACCATTATCATGATGCTGCGGGCCGTTTCCGATCCGTATAAAAGTCGGAGAAGTTTCCCCATACATACGAGCAAGCTTATAAATATCTTCAACCGGAACTCCTGTTACCCTTGAAACAGTTTCTGGGTCATAGGCTTTCACATGCTCTCTTAATTCTTCATATCCAATGGTATACTCTCGCAGAAATTCATAATCTACCATGTTCTCTGCAAATAAAATATGCATCATTCCTAAGGCCAATGCACTGTCTGTCCCAGGCAAGATCGGAATGAACCAATCTGCAAATCGACCGGTTTGATTTTTATGTACATCAATGACAATAATTTTCGCTCCATTTTTACGTGCTTTTTGAGCGAGTGCAATTTGATGCATATTCGTACTTACTGCATTTATCCCCCAAAAAATGAATAGTTTTGAATAAATCGTATCTTCAGGATCTGTCCCAACATTCGCTCCCATTGTATATTTGTATCCAACTTTACCAGCAGCAGTGCAAATCGTGCGATCTAGTTGGGAGGAACCTAATCGATTGAAAAATCGAAGGTCCATACTTTCCGCCGCCAAATTCCCCATATTCCCGTAAAAACTATAAGGTAGAATACTTTCCGCTCCATGGGATTGAATTAGTTGGTTCCATTTTAAGGTGATGGTCTCGATGGCCTCATCCCAACTAATTCTAGTGAATTTCCCTTCACCTTTAGCTCCAATCCTTTTTAATGGATATTTGAGGCGATTTGCATCATAAATTCGAGCTGGCATATTACGAACTTTATTACAAATACTCCCTTGTGTAACCGGATGCTCCGGATCGCCTTCTACTTTGACAATTTTTCCATCCTTTTTATGCACCAACAAACCGCATTGATCTGGGCAATCTAACGAGCATACAGATGGAAAAATTCCATTTTCCTGATCAATATATGATTTCAAGGATGCTTCCTCCCTTAGAATATTTCTATTATTTAAAGATTAAATTAGTAAATTTTAATTATACTATACCAGAGAAATTCATTTAAAAGTGAAACCTTTTTCGTTTTCCTTCGTAGTTAATATCCAGTATACTAGAGATTGTGTAAATTGAACTTTACACACTAAAATCTATTTTATTTCAGGGGGAATTAGTTCATGAAGAAAATTTTAACAGCCGTTCTAACTGCTGTCCTTCTTTTCACACCAGTGGGAAGTGTTGTATTTCAAGATCAACCAACAACGGTAGAGGCTAAAGGGTACAAATCAGTCAAGAGGGGTTTCAATAACAACAACAATAGCAGTACAAATAATAACAATTCATTTTTCCAAAAGAAACAAGACAACTCGACAAATACTAATAAGTCTGCTGCAACGAAGAAAAATGGCGGATTTTTCTCTGGCGGTTTAATGAAAGGGCTTATGCTTGGGGGACTTGCTGGTCTATTATTCGGTGGGTTATTTGCCAACATGGGATTTTTAGGACAAATTTTAGGGTTGTTCATTAATGTACTAGCTATTATTTTCGTAATCGCCTTGATCCGTAGAATCTTCCAATTCTTTAAGAAAAAGAAAAAAGAGGAAGCGAATCCATGGGGAAATTAACACTTCTAGAACAAGACATTATTAACGCTCTTTGTGTTTATATTGCTCGAAAAAAGCAGATTAAGCCTGAAGAAGTAGAAATTGAATTAATGTATGACGATGATTATGGATTTTCTGCTGAAGCCTATTGGAATGACCGCAAGCAAGTGTTGGTCATGGTCAATATGATCGAAGCCATAAGATTATGGTTAGAAGAGTATCTAAATAGGGATCCCTATACTGGCATTGAATTGGTTTTAGATGATAACGAAGGAATCATTGCTCACATCGGTTAATGAAAGAAGAGAGAGAGAGAGGAAATGTTGATCATTTCTTCTCTTTTTTCATTTTAAGCGATAGATTAAAAATCTTTCATATGGATTACGTGGGTAAAAACCTGGGATGATAATTTCCTGATGTAATTGAAATAGCGTCTCCCTCTCTAAAAAGTCAATGTATTCATCTGCTCCGTAATACATAATCAAATCGATTTCTCGATCTACCTTCTCCTTTGACATTAAAATATGATTTATCACTCTTCGAAAAATCTTAATTGAAAATGGATTAAAGAAATAAAATTTATTATCCTCCACTTCAATCGGATATTCTTCTGCCAAACAACAATGAAAGGTGACATCCCCTTGTTTTACCTTGCGTTTCTTTCTATAGGATTGAAGGTTTTTGATAGCCTGTTGATAAAAGCGTTTGTTCATTTCAATGCCAACGACTTTTGCTTGAAAACGATGATGGACATAAAAGTTCAATCGCCCTTTCCCACATCCAAAATCGACTACACAATCCTGCTTATTTACCTCATACTCATTAAATAAAATCTCCAACCCATGATAAGGCGTTGGCTCATATGGATGGTAGTGAATAGAATCATGGGCATGCAAAAAATCTTCCCCCGTTTTAATATTAAGAGATAAATCATAATCTTGATCGTTCAATTCATCCACTTCCTCATTGATATATGAATCTATCTTATAACATCCCACATTTTAAAACAAAAAAAGCTGTCCCACAAGGTTGCTTATACCTTATGGACAGCCATTATTACAGAGTTATTTTTTATAATGACGCTTGAACTAAGCCATCAAAATTAGGTTCTTCTTTAAGAAACTCTAATTCAAAAGAAGCTTGGCCAAATTCTTTTAGTACTTCTTCATCGATTTCTGTTGTGTATGTCATCCGGTCCATCGCCTTTGCGACAATATTCTTGTCCATTTCTTGTTTTGTTAAATCTTTAATTGCTTTAATCGCGATGTCGACAGCTTCTTCTTTATTATTGTTAATAAAATCTACTGATTTTTGTTGTGCATTAACAAGGCCTTGAGCGATATCTTTCTTTTCCTCTACTAATGAGCCATTTGCAACTAACACAACATTCGGCAGAGTTTCACCATAGGCAATTTCTTCCGTGCTTACTACCACTTTAGCACCATTTTCTACTAAGATTGATGCCCACGGCTCAGGAACTGCCGCCATATCAACCTTCCCTGTTTCAAACATTCCTTGATAAGTAGCAGGATTTCCAGTTACATGTTTCAGCGATCCACCGATTCGAGCTGAAGATAATTCTTCAATTCCCTGTTCCATAAGAAACGCTTCAAACTGTACATCATGTGTACAACCAATTCCTGGGGTAATGAACGTTTTCCCTGTCATATCTTCTAAACTGTCAATTCCGCTTTGCTCACTAGCAACGACAACGGTACCGCCTGAAGAAGCACCACCTATGATTTTTACATCTGCACCATTTGAATAGTTATTTAACACTGGTCCAGGTCCTACTAGACCGGCATCAATTTCTCCAGACTTAAGAGCTGTCATGAATGTTCCGCCATCAGGGAATGTTTTATATTCAATCTCCACATTTTCTCCTAAGGCTTCTTCATAATACCCTTTTTCACGCGCTACCATTGCAGGAGCATGGTCAATATTTGGAAAGTATCCAATGACCACTTTATCCTTTGCAGTTTCTCCTGATGCTTCTTCAGAGCTTCCGCCACAAGCTGCTAAAATACCAATTACTAATACGAATGTTATTGATAAAAGCCACTTCTTCATCATCTTTTCCCCCTATTCTTTATGCTGCTTCTTTTTGTTCAAGTCCCCATTTAATCATGACTCGTTTTTCAATTCGCTGGAAAATAAGAATGTCGACAATCACACCAATCGCACCAATTACAATCATAATCGCTATAACCATATCCATGCGCCCAAAATCAGATGCATATTTTAGTGTATAGCCTAGTCCAGGGCCTGCACTTAGAAGTTCACCGGCCATTAATGCGCGCCAAGCAAAAGCCCATGCCAATCGAACACCAGTGACTGCATATGGGATCGAAGAAGGCATAATCACTCGGAAAAACAAATCAATTCCCCCCGAACCCATGGTCTGTGCAGCTTTTATATAGAGCGGCATTACATTTTTAATCCCTGTGCGCATATTAATCGTCATTACAATCGCTGCACCTAAAACAATGATAAAGATAACTGATTTCTCATTTAATCCAAACCACATGATTGCGAGTGGCAGCCAGACAATACTCGGAATACTTTGTAAGGCTATAATGAGTGAACCCAGTGTCTCATCAACAATTTTTACTTTTGCTAATAAAACACCTAGCAAAACCCCAATGATTAAGGCAATGACTAAACCAACCATTAATCTTGTAAAACTTGCTCCTAAATCAACTAATAGGGATCCATCAGCCAGACTTTCCTGTAGGCTCAGTACAACATCGGTTGGTGATGGCAAGATCACTTTAGGAATATCAAAAATTCGAATTGATAAATCCCAAAGGCCAATTAACAATAAATAGAAGACGATTCGCTTAATAGCTAACTGCATATTGTAATTCCTCTTCTGCGACTTTATCAATCTCTGACTTTAGCAACTCCATAATCAATTCTTCATACTGAGCTATTTCATGAATATGATTTTCCCGTGGTCTTGCTATATTTACCTTAATATCTTTTAATATCGTGCCTGGGTGAGTACCCATGACGATAATTCGATCTGATAACTTAATCGCTTCTTGAATGCTGTGTGTCACAAATAAAATCGTCTTTTTAGTTTCCATCCATATTTTTTCAAGTTCACCATGAAGGCGAATTCTCGTTTGTTCATCCAGAGCTCCAAAGGGTTCGTCCATTAACAATACTCTTGGATTCATCGCTAAAGCTCTTGCAATTGCAACTCTTTGCTGCATTCCTCCAGAAAGTTCATGTGGAGAATGCTTTGCATATGGACTTAATTGCACAAGTTGTAAGTATCTTTGTGCCACCTCTCGCGCTTTCTTTTTTGACATTTCTTTTTTTAAAGGAAACATTACATTCTCTTCGACAGATAACCAAGGAAATAAAGCTGCTTGTTGAAATACCATCCCACGGTCTTTCCCTGGCTTTGTGATCGGTTGTTGATCTAATATAAGCCTACCCTCACTCGGAGTTAACAACCCCGCAACAATATTTAGTAGTGTTGATTTTCCACATCCAGATGGACCTAAAAGAGAAACAAATTCTCCTTCTTTTATATCTAAATCTATATCTTTTAAGACTTGTTCCGTTTTTCCTCGGTTAGCGAAACTCTTTTGGACATTTTTAATTGATAGAAACAAGACTCTCCCCACCTTTATTATTTACATAAAACATAGTTGTTTAATAGGATTAATTACAATTAATTATATATTTATTATCTAAAATGTCAATTATCTTTTTTACAAAAATCAAATTAGATAAGCTACAATTGTGATCTTGTGTTAAATGGTTTAAAATGATTTTAAATAATACAAATCCTATTATTTTTATCAGGCTTAACGGGCAGTAAGACCTCCACCTCATGAGTCTAAGTATAATAAAAGAAGATAGGTGGGGAGATCAACTGCCCGTAAAGCTCCGATTGGTGAAATAAGATTTATCTTTGGGCTTAAGCCCTTAGATAAATCAATCAGGCTCTGCGTGACTAACCATCATTGGGGGATAATAGAACCCCCCAATGATGGAAGTTTCACTTTATATAGATTCATTGAATCTAAAAAAAATTATCTTTAAAGGTATATGAAGAGGTGAATCATCATGAAAATTTATCAATCCATCATTGATTTAATTGGAAAAACACCAATTGTCAAGCTAAATAAATTACCCGAAAAAAATGGAGCAGAGGTTTTTATGAAGCTTGAATCCTTTAATCCAGGAGGCAGTGTTAAAGATCGAGCTGCGCTAAATATGATTGAACAAGCGGAAAAAGAAGGAAAATTAATTCCTGGTCAAAGTACGATTATTGAGCCGACTTCCGGGAACACAGGGATTGGAATTTGTATGGTTAGTGCAGTCAAAGGATACCGATGTATTATTACAATGCCTGATAACGCTACAAAAGAACGTGTTAAAATTATGAAGGCTTACGGTGCCGAAGTCATCCTGACGCCTGGAAGCTTACGGATGCAAGGGGCAATTGATGAAGCAAATCGGATTGCAGAAAAAACACCAAATAGCTTTATTCCAATGCAATTTGAAAACTCAGCAAATGCTGATGCACACAGGGAAACGACCGCTGTTGAAATTATGGAGGCATTTGATGGGAAGTTAGACGCACTTGTCCTTACAGCTGGGACAGGCGGTACGGTGACAGGTACAGGTGAAGAATTGAAAAAGCATATCCCCGATCTAAAAATTTATGTGGTTGAACCAGCAGGCTCCCCTGTTCTATCAGGAGGAAAGCCGGGACCGCATAAAATTCCTGGTACAGGTCCGGGATTTATTCCAAGTATTTTAAACCAAGAAGTATATAATGAGATCCTTCACATTGAAGATGAAGATGCCCAAGTCATGGCACGTCAACTTGCAGCAAAAGAAGGTATTTTCGTAGGAGCTTCTGGAGCCGCATCTGCTCATTTTGCTATTAAAGTCGCAAAAGATCTGCCTTCAACTGCAAGAGTTCTATGTCTAGCGCCAGACACAGGTGAGCGTTATTTATCATCTGATCTGTTCCCAGAGTAAGATTTAATTTTGATATCATGAAGGAGAGAAAGAGTCTGAAACCACTAGTTGTTTCGGACTCTTCCTATCTATTTCTCTTTAAACTGTCCAAAGACAAATTACTTTGCTGCTGAGACAGAACGTTCGTTAGTTGGAACTCGCAATAATAGGATGCCACCAATAATAAACAGAACCACTAGACTAAATACTCCGCTATTTGTGCTTCCAGTAAACTGAGCTGTCACCCCGACAAGCAACGGACCAAGGATGGCGGCAAACTTTCCAAACACACTGTAAAATCCAAAAAATTCATTCGATGATTCTTTCGGGACTATTTTTGCAAAATAAGAACGGCTCATCGCTTGAATTCCACCTTGTGAAGAACCAACCAACATCGCTAAAATCCAGAAATCCAAAGCAGAATCGAGAAAATAAGCATAAATGCATACGATAATATACACAATGATCCCCATCATAATCATCGTCTTTTCATTAAATTTACCCGCTAGCTTTCCAAATAAAATGGTAAATGGCGCGGCGATTACTTGTGTCACAAATAAAACAATTAATAAAGTCGTAGATGAAATTCCTAAATCTGTACCAAAGGCCGTCGACATATTAATTACTGTGTGGACACCATCAATATAGAAAAAATATGCAAGCAAGAACAAAAAGATCGTTTTATATTCTTTAATATTTTTAAAGGTTTTATATAACTTTTTAAAACTAGTTGAAACTGGATTTGGAACACGCTCAACATAATACTTTTGCTCTACGTTTTTCAGCATTGGAATGGTAAATAATCCCCACCATAGAGCAGTTATGACAAAAGCAATTTGACTTGCAATTGATACAGATAATGGAAGGATGTTTAATTGAGATGTCATGATTAGTCCAATCGAGATAACAAAGGGGATAATACTTCCTACATACCCTAAAGCAAAGCCATTTGCAGAAATTTTCTCCATCCGCTCCTCTGAGGTTACATCAACAAGAAACGCATCATAGAAAATATTCGCACCTGTAAAGCCAATCGACGTAATAACAAAACAAATCAGCAATGTCATCCATTGACCGCTTGGTACGACAGCAAGCAAGAGTGTAAAAACAATTCCTAAAGCGGCAAAAATAATGAAAAACCTCTTTTTAAAGCCCTTGAAATCTGCAATCGTTCCTAATATTGGTGCTAAAATGGATACAATCAAAGTGGAAAATGAATTCGCATAACCCCAAAACGCGGTTGATGTTGCTGCATCGATTCCAGCTTCTGCTGCTGAAGCTTTAAAATATAATGGCAAAATGGCTGTTACTACAATCAGCGTATAGGCCGAATTTGCCCAATCGTAGAAAGCCCAGCCTCGTTCAGATGCTGTCATTTTTTTCATCGTAACTCCTCCAGGATCAGACGCATATTTTTAAAAATTGAAAATATTTATTATGCATGTATCTCCCTTTTAGTTTACTATGAATTTAGAGGTTTTTATTAATAGTTTATGAAAAAAACTTCATAAACTATTTATTACATAAAAAAAACACGCCCAGACATAGCCAGGCGTGTTCCCTATTTTTTTAAAGACTGAATGAATTCGATCACTTCAGGATTAAACCCTTTAACTGCGCGTTCTCCTACAACTGTAACAGGTACACCTAGAAAGCCAAACTTTTCTACTTCTTCTTGATACTCTTCGTTCTTTAGTACATCGCGGACTTCAAAAGGAATCCCTTCTTCAGTTAGCATCTTTTTAACCATGTCGCATTCTACACAATCTGCTGTTGAATAAACGATTACCGGATTACTCATTGGCTAAAGCCTCCTTAATCGCGTCCTTTTTAATTTTCCAGTGCGAGGTGTTCCATAGTACTTCCCCATTTTCAATTAAGAAAATTTGTGGTGATTCGTGCTTAATTCCAAATTCTTCAGCAATTTGATTGGATACAGGTCGATCCTCTATAACATGAACGATTGCTGACGAAGTAGGATTTTCACTCAGAAATCCTTTAAACTCCTCAAATGCTTTCGCGCTAATCGGGCATGTAGTACTATGCTTAAATAAGAATTGCTTGCCGGGTTGTCCCACAAATTCATGCAGTTCTTCAATGCTATGTAACTGTTTAACAGTCATGATGAACACTCCTTCATTTCAACGGTTATTTTCTTTCCATACATTAACATATCATTAGTGAAATCACTATTTTTTTGCTCTACTAAAAAAAGGCCAACTGATGAGTTATAAGTAACTCACCAATTAGCCCTTAGAACTTTTTAAGAAGTCATCACCTTACAAATATCATTCGTAAACTCTACAGGATCTTGTAGTGGCAATCCTTCAATCAGCAATGCTTGGTTGTAAAGAAGGTTCGTAAATAAACTTAATTTGTCTTTATCAGCATCATGTGCCTGTTTCAACGCTTGGAATACTTCATGATTAGCATTGATTTCTAAGACTTTATCGGCCTTAACCTCTTGATTATTCGGCATTGCATTTAACACTTTTTCCATTTCAATCGAAATCTCTCCATCAGCAGTTAAACAGACTGGATGATTTTTAAGTCGTTTAGATATACGTACATCTTTTACTTTTCCAGCTAAAATGTCATTCATCGCTTCGAAAAGTTCTTTATTTTCCTTATTTTCCTCTTCTGCTTCCTTTTCATCTTCCGCCTCAATGCCAAGGTCACCGCTAGAGACTGATTTAAATTCTTTCTCTTTATAGGACATCAGCATTTTAATCGCAAATTCATCAATTTCATCTGTAAAGTATAAAATTTCATACCCTTTATCTGCTACTAATTCCGTTTGCGGTAATTTATCAATCCGCTCATTTGACTCACCTGTTGCATAATAAATATACTTTTGCTCTTCCGGCATTCTCGATACATATTCATCTAATGTGACAAGTTTTTTCTCTTTAGAAGAATAGAACATTAATAAATCTTGTAACACATCTTTATGTTGTCCAAAGTCACTATAGACACCATATTTTAATTGTCTGCCAAAGACATCATAAAACTTCTCATATTTTTCACGTTCATTTTTCAACAAACTTTGTAATTCGCTCTTAATTTTTTTATTAATATTTTTAGCAATTCGTTGTAATTGACGGTCATGCTGAAGCATTTCTCTGGAAATATTTAGCGATAAATCTTCCGAGTCTACTAATCCTTTAACAAAACTAAAGTAGTCCGGTAAAAGATCTGCACATTTTTCCATGATGAGTACACCATTTGAATATAGCTCCAATCCTTTTTCATATTCCTTAGAATAATAATCAAATGGCATATTTTCAGGAATGTAAAGAATTGCATGATAGCGAATCGCCCCATCAACACTCGTATGAATATGTTTTAATGGTTTATCAAAACCATAGCGTTTTTCTTGATAGAACTTTTCATAATCCTCGTCTGTAAGTTCATTTTTATTTTTCTTCCAAATTGGAACCATGCTATTAATGGTTTCTTCTTCGCTATACTGTTCAAATTCATTTTCATTATCTTCTTTTGGTCTGCTTTTCGTTACATCCATTTTAATTGGATAACGAATAAAGTCAGAATACTTTTTAATGATCGACCTTAATCGGTATTCTTCTAAAAACTCTTCATAATTTTCGTCTTCAGTGTTTTCTTTTATTTTTAAAATAATTTCAGTACCGACGGAAACCTTTTCCGCTTGCTCAATTGTATACCCTTCCGCACCTTCGGATTCCCATTTATGAGCTTCATCACTACCTAGCGCCTTACTGATTACTGTCACATTATCCGCCACCATAAAGGCCGCATAAAATCCGACTCCGAACTGACCAATGATATCATAGCCATCCTTGATTTCATTTTCGTTTTTAAAAGCAAGAGAACCACTTTTGGCAATCGTTCCTAGATTGTTTTCCAGCTCTTCTTTCGTCATTCCGATACCTGTGTCGATTATTCGTAATGTCCGATCATCTTTATTCGGAATGACCTTTATGTAATAATCATCTTGATTAAATTGTAAATTGTCATCAGTTAATGCTTTATAATAGATTTTATCAATCGCATCACTTGCGTTGGAGATTAATTCCCTTAAAAATACTTCCTTGTGCGTATAAATAGAGTTAATCATCAGATCTAACAATCTTTTTGATTCTGCTTGGAATTGTTTCTTTTCCATATCGTTTCTCCTTTCTTATTTAGCATGATTAGTATACCAAATCATTAGCACTCTCTCAACACGAGTGCTAACCAACATGAATTTAATTATCATATTTCCTTCCGTTTTGTCAACAAAAAAGATCCCAGTACGATTCTAGGATCTCAGTTAGTGTTCTTATCCATTTAAAATTTTCTCTAGGTGTTTAATTGTCGGCGTCAAGTTAGCAAAGAAATAAGCTTCACGAAGTCTTCTTGATGGTGGACTATCTTGTATATATCCTGCACTTCCATTATGAAGCATGCTTGCTTGGGCCGCATCAAGTGTTAAATAGGATGTTTCAAGTTTAACAGCCGCAATGTCTTTCCAGTTCAAACGGTCACTACTATAGATGGAATCTAATTTTTTCTGAATAAGTTGCTCCTTTTCTTTTAAATCTTCAGGTTGCTTAGTTAAATATTGATTACAGCCATTTTGTCTTTGACAAACCTTTTCAATGGACGTAACAGAAGCTTGAGTCACACCAAGGCCAAGTGGGATTTGATAAGATAAAAATGCCGGTCGGATTTCTTCGATAAAACCTTTTGCATCTTCAGAAACTACCCATTCATTCGATATAAATACATCTGTAAAGGAACATGCATAAGTCGCACTTCCATTCAGGCCAAGATAATCGACTCTTTCCTTTAGCTTTAACCCCTCGGCATTACAAGGTACAATACACATAATTTGCTCCGTTTCATTGATTCCCGCAACAAAACCAAACCAATGATCTTCACCCAAATTTGACACAGATGGTAAAACACCTGAAACGATATATCCCCCATCGGTTGGCTTTGCACTTAAGTGTAGCTTCTCAAATCCAGCATAGTATTTCATTGGATTAGATAAACCTGTTCCAGCTAAGATTTCTCCCTTTTCTAATGAAGGCAATAATTTATTTTTCAATCCAGCATTTTTTGTATTCCGTACATAAGTTAAAGCAGCGAGATGACACCATACGCAAAATGCAGTAGTCATACATACTTTAGCTGTTTCCCCAACGAGTTCCATTTCATTCACAATATATTGTGTTACAGATTTATTTTCAGAAGAAAAAAAGCCTTCCTCCCCTAGTTTTCTTAAATAGCTCTCCGCATAGAAAGCTTCTGTATCAATTTTTCTAACATAGGGCTTTAATTCCTTTTCAATAATTGTTTGAAGTACAGCTGTTCGATTTTCAGTCACTACACTCACCGCTCCCCACTCCCTTTTTCCCCATTCGTCTATGATATTAACAGATCATTATTCTATAAGTTATTTAATCTCATTATTTTAGTTAATCCAATTCGTTTACTTGGTTATGAGTTATTTTATTATACTTTGTATAAAATATCAACTACAATTTAAACTTTTTAAAAAAGTGTAAAAAAAGAGACTAAACTCTTTTGATTTAGTCTCTTTTAACGATTATTGAATTACTCACCAGCTAATTCTGTAATGGAATCGATTGGTGTTTGAACTGCTTCACGTGCACGTTTAACAGCTGCTTCGTCTGGAGCATCATAGAAGCAAAGGCATTTTGTCATATCTTCACATACATAAGTTCTAGAGAAAGCTACCTCTGGAACTTCCGCATAATGAACTGAGTTTTTCTGTTTACGAGCTAAGTATTGATCCATTGTAATTTCAGATGGGATATTCCACTCAACTAAGTAGTTTACTCCATCATTATTTTTCTTCACTTCGTCTAACTCTTTACCAACAAGACGAACTTCTTTAACTAATTCAACTGGTACTCCTGCCCCTTTTACTGTCTCAGAAGCCGTGTTTTGATCTTCACCCTCAACAATAAAGAAAACACGTGAAAAGTCTTTTGCTGCTTGAACTTCAATTAAACCTGAATTATTTTCATTTAATTTTGACTGAAGTGCAGAAACCTTAGCGTCGAATTCTTCTTTTGTTGAAACCACTTCTTTTAATGATGATTCGATTAAATATAATGACATGAGATTCCCTCGCTTTATATGATATTATTAATTTATTAATTAAGGTTATTTTATTATACTCAGTTCAAAAAATCAACTCAATTTATTTACTTTTATTTTTTTATGGTAAAATGGGGAAAACACTGAAAGGACGAAACGTATGAAATCAACGTATAATTTGCCATGCAATATTGCGCAATCCCTCAATATTATTGGCGATCGCTGGACCTTATTAGTTGTCCATGAAATAATGAACGGAAATCATCAATTTAACGAAATAAAAAAAGCACTTCCTGGAATTTCTTCTAATCTCCTATCTGAGCGACTGCGTTATTTAGAAGAAGAAGGGGTGATTAAAACAGATCTTTATTCTGAACATCCTCCCCGTTATCGATATACATTAACAAAAAGCGGACAAGAATTAGAACATGTTTTTAATACCTTGGTCCTATGGGGAAGTAGGAACTTGCAAAAATGTTATAAAAAGTTAATCGATAGCGAAACAGGTGACGAAGTGGAAATTGCCTACTATAATAAAAAAACAGGTGAGCTTGTCGAACACATTGAAGTGGTTCCAATAGAAGTATTAGAAAAAGCTGGAGATCAATAACCTCCAGCTTTTTTAGGTTGATTTTACCATTCCCCAATGCTTTCCAACCCATCTTTCAAATATTCCAATTAAACGATCCAATATAAATCCACTGACACCGATAAAAATAATACCAGCCAGGACGTAATCGAGATTTAACGTATTTCTAGCATCAACAATTAAAAATCCAAGGCCTGACTGAGCCCCAACCATCTCTCCAGCAACAAGAAAAATCCAAGCCGTTCCTACCGCTAGCCTTAAACCACTTACAATCGATGGAAAGGCGGCTGGAAAAATAAATTTATACATAAACGGCAGTTTCTTTATTTCAAGGTTCTCCGCTATTTTCAGGTAAGAACGATCAATTTTATTGACACCTGCAACGGTAGTTAATAAAACTGGAAAAAAGGAAGCTATAAAAATAATCACAATCGCGGGCATATTGCCAATCCCGAACCACAAAACGATAAAAGGGGACCAAGCTACTGGCGATACTGGTCTTAACACTTGTACGATCGGATCAATCACTTGCCATACTAATGGAAGCCTAGCCAAAACCATTCCTAAAAGAATGGCCGGAATAATCGCTGAAAAGTAGCCGGCAACAAATCTACCTAGACTCACCTTTAAATGTTCAAACAGAGTTCCTTCTACAACCAAAGTGAGAATTGCCTTCCCAACACTATAGGGAGACGGAAGAAGCGCTTCCGGATAGTTACCTACCCATATTACAATTTGCCAAATGATTACGAGAATGATCATACCAATGAAAAAATTTAACAACTTGTTTCCTATCTTCAACATACTCACATCGCTTTATCTATAAATGTATTATCTACAAACTCCTCATACTCTGGAGGGTTCTCCATTAACCCCATCTCAATGACAAGGTCACGTAACTTTTCGTATTCTGGCTTTTCAATTCGCAATCCATCAAAAGAAATCCATTCAAGAGATAAATCCAAGACCTCTTTCTCCACATTCATAAATTGATCATATGAAGCATATAATTCCTCGCCTTTTTGATTCGCAATCTCACCTGATTTAACATATTGCGTGACCATGGATTGTGTAGCCTGTTGATGATTTTGAATAAAATCATTTCTTAATATAAGAACACAACAATAGGAATTAGGCCAAATATCATCTGAATGATGGAGAACATGTCCTTTGTCGAGTTTAACTGCTAACGCACCAAATGGTTCGGCCACCACAAACCCACTAATTTGCCCGGCCGCTAAACCAGCAGGCATTTCTGCAGGTGGCATTTCGACCACATTTACATCCTTATAAGTTAAACCCTCTTTTTTCAATGTTTCATATAATAATAAATTATGAGTTGAAAATTTATGAGGAATTGCAAATGTCTCTCCCTTTAATTCTCTAGCATGATCAATCTCTTGTGATGAAATTAATACATTTCCATCTTTATGACCAAGTGCTACGGCTTTTAAATCAATTCCTTTTTCTACTGCCTTCATGGCAAGTTGAATCAAAACAGAAGCACCATCAATTCTTCCTGTATTTAAGGCATCCATTAAATCCGGCCATGAGTTAAATTTAACCATCTCAATTTGATAATCCTCAAATTGACCCCCATAAACATGGGCATCCAGGTACAGTGGCCCTGCATGAGTAATAGGAAGGTAACCGATTTTAACGGTTGGCTTTTCTGCCGTTTGGTGTACAGGCTGCCCACATGCCGCTATTGTCATCACAAAAATAATCAATAATATAAGCAACCTTGCTCTCTTTTCCCCCAACTTTCATTTCCCCTTATATCGTATATTCAGGTTCTTGACGATTTCCGCTTAACTCGAAATCTTGTAATATTCTTTTTCGGTAATAATGATAATCTTCCCCAGCCCTATCTCTAGGTTTGGCTAGCTTAATAGAAATGTCTTTAAAAATTCTCCCTGGATGAGAACTCATAATTAGGATTCTGTCAGACAGATAGACCGCTTCATCAATATCATGGGTTACAATTAAAATCGTCGTCTTCATCTTTTCCTGGATTCGCAAAAGCTCATCCTGCAAAAGGTAGCGATTAAAAGTATCTAGCGCCGCAAAGGGTTCATCCATCAAAATCACATCTGGTTGCATGGCTAAAGCCCTTGCGATCGAGACACGCTGCTGCATTCCACCAGACAATTCATGCGGAAATTTGTGAAGATGTTCTTCAAGAGACACAAGCTTTAACGCATCCATGACACGTTTATTTTTTTCTTCTTCCCCCATTTTTTCTCCTTCAAGTCCCAGTTCCACATTCTTTAATACAGTTCGCCATGGAAGAAGGTTGATTTGCTGAAACAGCATTATACATTTCCTCGTCGGGCGTGTCACCTCTTGGCCATCAAGCATAACACTTCCAACATCTGCCTTTTCAAAGCCGCCTACCATATTTAATAAAGTACTTTTTCCACATCCACTTTTTCCCAACAGCGTAACGATTTCGCCTTTTTTAACATGAAAAGAAACCTGATCAAGTACATGATTGGACTCTTTTCCATTTATATATTTCTTATCTACATTCGTTACTTCAATCATATTGTTAGACATACCATGCCCCCCCTTTTCCAACCTAACCAATTCCCATTAAATTAATATGTTTTATTGGTTATTTTATTATACTTCATTCAAAAAAACAACTTTCTAATTCATGAAATTTCGGAAAAATACTTCCTTATTTTTTTTTAAAAAAAGAAAACAAGGATTACAATAACGTAAACCTTGTTTTCTCTTCATTCTTGTTTATTTTTTTATAAAAACTCACTCAGAAAATCTTCTAAACACCAATGTCGCATTATGTCCGCCAAATCCTAATGAATTCGAAACGACAACATTGACTTGTTTCTCTTTTGCTACATTCGGTACATAATCCAAATCCAATTCTTCATCAAGTGTTTCATAATGAATCGTTGGAGGGATCATCGAATCTCGAATTGTTAGGATCGAAAAGATCGCCTCAACGGCTCCCGCTGCACCTAACATATGGCCAGTCATTGATTTGGTTGAACTTACCGCTAATTGATAAGCATGTTCTTTGAAAACCGTTTTAATCGCCATTGTTTCATATAAATCATTTAATGGAGTGGATGTGCCGTGGGCATTAATGTAATCGACTTCGGTTGGATCAATTCCAGCATCTGTTAATGCCTCTTGCATTGCACGTGCAGCGCCATCACCATCTGGTGCCGGAGAAGTAATATGATAAGCATCACCTGTTGCTCCGTAACCAATTATTTCACCGTAAATCTTAGCACCACGGGCCTTCGCATGTTCTAATTCTTCCAAGATTAAAATTCCAGAACCTTCAGCAATCACAAATCCGTCTCGATTCTTATCAAAAGGACGACATGCAGTTTCGGGATCAGGATTTGTAGAAAGAGCCGTCATATTCGAAAATCCTGCGATGGTCATTTCTGTAATCGTTGCTTCCGCACCTCCCGCAATAATTGCATCGGCATTCCCATATTGAATTGCACGGAATGCATCGCCAATAGAGTTAGCCCCTGACGCACATGCCGTCACAGAAGCGTTGTTAATTCCCTTTGCTCCCAGCTCAATGGATACTCTTCCAGCAGCCATATCTGGTATAAGCATTGGAATCGTAAAAGGGTTAACCCTTCTCTGCCCTTTTTCTAAAAACTTCTTATGCTGCTCTTCAAATTCTCCTAATCCACCAATTCCTGAACCAATCCAAACCCCTACTCGTTCAGGGGGGATATTTTCACCAATTTGCAGGCCTGCATCGGCAACTGCCATTTTACTAGCAGCAACCGCTAATTGGCTAAACCGTCCCATTCTTCGCGCTTCTTTACGGTCAAGATATTCTTCAGGTTTAAAGCCCTTTACCTCTCCAGCCAACTTCACATCTACTTTATCTAAATCAAGGGACTCAGCAATTCCGATTCCTGAAACCCCTTTTTTAATGTTTTCCCACGTTGACTCAGTGTTATTTCCTAATGGAGTTAACGCTCCAATACCAGTTATTACGACTCTTTTTTTCATAAAAATTTATTCTCTCCTAAAAATTATATCCTTCATGATTCATCCATTTAATCCATGCTCATCCCATAATAAGGGGGGAGTAAATCTATTATACTCCTTTATGTCAACATTAATCTTGTTGTTTTAATTCGTATGTATTCAATTATACATGTGATTAACCGATAAAATCCAACATAAAGTGAAACTTCTATCAGTGGGGGTTTCCACTGATGGTTAGTTGAACCAATCAGGGCATTACAGGCAGTTATCTCCTATCCTACCGTTATTCATTATACTCCAAGCCTTAAGTTTGGGGTCTTACTGCCTGTTATGACGTGGCAAGCTTTCATCGCTTTATCTATAGCGGAATTTTCAGTATGATTATAATAGTGAAAATGGAGGGGTTTTATGAATTATCATTTAACACCATTAAGTGATCATGGAATTATTATAGAACTAGGCCAAGAAATCAATACTGAGACCTTTTCACATGTTCAAGTTATTTCTACCTACCTAGAAGAACAGCCTTTTCAATGGATGATTGAATATGTACCTGCTTTTACAACGGTTACCATTTATTATGACCCGAAAACCATACTTTTGCATCATAGTCCACATACACTGCCATTTGATTATGTAAAAAAACAGGTTAGTAAGATGCTAAACCTATTACAATCATATGCAAGAGTAACACCTAGCATCATTGAGGTACCTGTTTGCTATGGCGGTGAATGGGGGCCCGATATTGAAATTGTTGCAAGTAGGAATCATCTATCTGTTGAAGAGGTTATTCGGATTCATACATCTACACGTTATCAAGTCTATATGATTGGTTTTGCACCAGGTTTTCCCTATCTTGGAGGATTACCCAAGGAATTAGCGACACCTAGAAAGTCATCGCCAAGACTAGCCATTCCCGCAGGATCTGTTGGAATTGCCGGCAACCAAACAGGCATTTATCCCCTCGAAACTCCTGGCGGTTGGCAAATTATTGGGAATACACCTCTTCAACTATTCCGCCCAATGGAAGATCCACCGTGCCTATTAAAAGCGGGAGATCAAATCATCTTTAAATCGATAAGTAAAGAGGAATTTCACCAATGGGAGGATAAGCTGCAAGTATGATTACTATTCTTAAGCAAGGGTTTCTAACAACCATACAGGACATAGGTCGATACGGGTATCAAAAATACGGTGTGATTACGAGCGGAGCCATGGATTCTATCTCACTAAGACTAGCAAACTTGTTAGTTGGAAATGAAGAAAATCAACCTGTTCTAGAAATGACGATACAAGGACCTCATATTCGATTTGAACATGATTCATTAATTGCTATTACAGGAGGAGATCTATCTCCGATGATTGACCAAACTCTCATTCCGCTTTGGAAGGCGATTTTTGTTAAAAAAGGGACTGAATTAACGTTTTCTAAAGCACAGACAGGCTGCAGAGCTTATTTAGCAATCGGAGGAGGTTTTGTCGTTCCAGAGGTGTTGGGAAGTACTTCAACCTACCTTCGTGCTAATATTGGAGGTTTTAAAGGAAGACCCTTAAAAGCGGGGGATCAACTATCTATTTATCCACCGAAACAACATGTGATTCCATTTATGGAATATGCGCGTCAAAACTTACTAAACCGGGCCTTCATTGAAGCAAAATGGTCCATTTCAACTAAATACATTCCTAATTTCAGCTCTCATCCAGTCATTCGAATCGTCAAAGGGCGTGATTATCATTTTTTTACTAAAGAATCTCAATACCAATTATTTCACCAACCCTTTTCGATCACGCCCAATTCTGATCGAATGGGCTATCGCTTACTTGGGCCTTTATTAAAATTAGATAAACTACAAGAAATGATTTCAGCAGCAGTTACATTTGGAAGTATTCAAGTTCCGTCTGAGGGCAATCCAATTATCCTCATGGCTGATCGACAAACAACGGGTGGATACCCGATTATTGGGGAAGTTGCAACTGTCGATCTACCTTTAATTGCTCAAACTAAACCGGGTGATTCTTTGTCCTTTTTAGAAATTAGTCATCAAGACTCACAGCTCCTCTATTTAAATAGGGAGCAAAACCTTCGATCCATCAAACAAGGAATTATACAAAAGTATCGAGAGGAAGCTTAAATATGTACAAAATCGATTTAAACTGTGATATGGGCGAAAGCTTTGGCACCTACCAACTAGGAAACGACGAGGAGATCTTAAATTTTATTACTTCTGCTAATATTGCTTGTGGTTTCCATGCAGGAGATCCAACTACTATGAGAAAAACAGTTAGGATGGCTTTAGAAAAAAATGTGGCCATCGGCGCCCACCCTGGATTACCGGATCTTGCAGGGTTTGGCAGGAGGAATATGCAGATTACACCAGATGAAGCGTATGACCTTGTTCTTTATCAAATAGGTGCTTTATCTGGCTTTGTTAAAGCAGATGGGGGAAAACTTCAGCACGTTAAACCTCACGGTGCCTTATATAATATGGCCGCTAAAGATTATCAATTGTCACTTTCCATTGCAAAGGCCGTCTATCATATTGATCCAGAACTCATTCTCTTTGGTTTAGCTGGAAGTGAACTCATTAAAGCTGGCGAAGAAGTTGGTTTGCGTTGTGCCAATGAAGTGTTTGCGGATCGCACTTATCAAAAGGATGGCACATTGACTCCAAGAACAAATTCAAATGCATTAATAAACAAACTAGAGGAAGCTGTACACCAGGTCATTACGATGATTAAAGAGGGGAAAGTCTATTCTCAACAAGGCATAGATATACCCATAAATGCGGACACCATCTGTATACATGGAGATGGTCAACACGCTTTAGAGTTTGCAAAACACCTAGTGTCTTCCCTATTAAGTGAAAAAATCATCGTCGTGAAGGCTGAAAATATTTAAACGTGACTAATATTAATAAATAATGACTATTGTAAGCCAGTAGAAAAATCCTCTAAAATATAAAAGCTGTCTTATAAGACTTTTCAAAAGACAGCTTTTTCATTGTGTTTATTCTAAAACATTCACTAAAGTACCGATCTCTTCAATATAAACTTGAACCTCATCCCCTGATTTCAGCCAAACCTGTTGATCTTCTGGATTACCTAAAATCACTCCATCAGGTGTGCCTGAGAAAATGATATCACCCGGCTTTAACGTAAGATGTTGGGATAAATAACTAATAATCGTTGCACAATCGAAAATCATATCACTTGTGTTCGCAGATTGACGTATTTCTCCATTGACTCTGCATTGAATATCCAAATTTGTAGGATCTAGTTCATCAGCCGTCACCAACTCTGGGCCAATTGGTGCAAATTCGTCACATGTTTTTCCGAGTAACCACTGTCCTGTACGGAACTGCAAATCACGGGCAGATAAGTCATTCCCGACTGTATAACCAAAAACATAAGACAATGCTTCTTCTTTTGAAACATTCACTGCTTCTTTTCCAATGACAATCACTAATTCCGCTTCATAATCAAACTTTTCTGCATTTTTAGGAAGTGCGATCGTTTGATTATGAGCTGACAAAGCATTGTTAAATTTACTAAATAAAACAGGTGAACTCGGAATCTCCATATTGGATTCTCTCGCATGATCCACATAGTTTAAACCAACACAAATAATTTTTTCAGGCTGTGTTAAACATGGAGCATAAATGATTTCATCTTCCGATAGATATGAAACCTCTTTCGCTGCTAATTCTTTTAATTGTAAAAGAGCCTTTTCCCCTTCTGCAATGACTTCCTCGATTCTAGAAGGTGCGTTTATTGACAATAAGGTTGCTGCTTGTTTAACATCGATCACACCTTTTTCTGTTTTAATCCCTAAGCGAATTTCATCCTCTAATTTAAATTGAATCAATCTCATCTTCACTAACCTCCTATTTTATAAAGTCTCCTACTATTAATTCTCTTATCATCAACCATTTTCCTTTATATTGCCAATTCGTTTTAATTAAAATAAAGTGAAACCTCCATTTATGAATTAAGGCTTTCTGTTTTTTTACTTATTTGCCCTTTATCCTGCTAATATTTTTATCCATCACTCTATCTTAATAACTAATAGAAAAACATAGTTTTAAAAAGTTAGTAAAAGTTTTAATTAGATCAAAAAAAGAGTTTTTCTGGACAAAAAATGCCTAGCATCACCTTATATAACAAGCGAATGCTAGGCACTTCCAGAAAGTTATTTATGCTTCATTTATACTTACATTGAACGGGTTGGTTGTGGACCTTTTTTTCCAATAAAGTGCGATAAAGATTCCTAAAACTAGGACCGCTGTAGCAAAATAATAGGGATAATTCACATTTATATCAAATAAAGCTCCACCTAAAATGGGACCGAAAATATTTCCTATACTAGTAAACATCGAATTCATTCCACCGACAAACCCCTGCTCATTACCGGCAATTTTTGATAAATAGGTTGTAATCGCCGGTCGAAATAAATCAAATCCCACAAACAAAATAAACGTCGCTAAAACAACGCCCCAATACGATTGAACCATTGTCATAATAAAAGTGAGGGCTGAAGATAAAATAAGACAATAAAGGACAACTGAGATTTCTCCAAATTTCCTAGCCATTCGATCAAATAAAAACAATTGGGCAATAGCACCAAACAGGCCACCCCCCATAACAACAATGGCAATATCTTTTGGAGTAAATGCAAATTTTACATCGACAAATAAACTAACTAGAGATTCAAAAGCAGCGAGCCCAAAACTCGAAATCAAAATTAAGATAAAAGGAATGAAATATAAGGGTTGAAAAACCTTTTTAACTGTATCCTTTTTCTCCAAACGCTTGGATAGTTGGGTTTCTTTGTGTTGAACTCTTTCCGGCTCTTTTAATAACAGAAAAGAAAGGATCGCGCCTACAACCCCGAGGATCGCGGCTACAAAAAAAGGAAGCCGTGTATGGACTTCAGCTAAAAAACCGCCAATCCCTGGACCAATAATAAATCCAGTATTAATGGCCGCAGACATATAACCAAGAGCTTTTGATCTTTCATTTCTCGTTGTAATATCAGCAAGAAAGGCCGTTACCGCTGGCATAATAAATGCCGCACTAATTCCACCTAGAGCTCGAGAAAAGAATAAAACAGGAACACTTTCACCGACTCCAAAAATAAATTCGGATATCCCAAAAATGATTAACCCAATAATGATAATGATTTTACGACCATATTGATCCACCCATTTACCAGCCAACGGAGAAACAATTAATTGAAATAACGCAAACATGGCAACTAAGTACCCCATAGTCGAACCGCTAATATGAAGTTCATGCATGAGCGTCGGCATAACCGGAATTACAAGACCGATTCCTAAAAAGGCAAGAAATAAATTGCCTAATAAAATAGTTAAGGTGACTTTTTTATTTTTTTGAAGCACCATTTATAATTTCTCCTTTGTAGCGAGTGTCGCTTTTCAATTGATGTCGAACTTTATTATACTGCTAAAGAGATTATAACTGTTTTTCTTTATTGAGCAAATAAAAAAAGAGACTATTTAAAAGTATTACTTTTAAATAGTCTCTTTTTACTAAAGATCAAAATATGGATGGGGCATACTGGGATCGAACCAGTGACCCCTTGGTTGTCGACCAAGTGCTCTCCCGCTGAGCTAATGCCCCATATTAAGATTCTATTGTATTCCCTGTCAAGGGATCGTTCTCCCGCCCGAATCACAAAATCAAATTTAATATTATCTTGTATCAGACAAATACTAATATAGTATACTTTAAACACTTTGTCAACAGGTTAATAAATTATTTTCAAGAACTTTTTTTAACTATTATCATTTATAAAATCCACCGGTCATATTGCCCTCGCCTCTAACATAAAATGGACAAGGGATAGAAAGCTTTTTAAGGGGGATCTGACTTATGTGGAAAAGGTTATAGCCATCTATGAAAATTCTTGAAACATATTTCTTCTTAATTTTTGGTGCGATTTTACAAGGCATGTCAATGTCATTATTTCTATTCCCACATTCTATCCCATCTGGCGGAGGAGCAGGACTAGCCATTCTAATGAATCATTTCTTTCATTTGCCACTCGGTTTTGCCCTGTGGATCGCAAATGCCGTCTTTTTAGTATTTGCTCTCAATTATTTTGGTTTTACATGGACATTTAGAACTTTATTTTCTGTAGCCGTTACTTCCACAACAGTCAGTATTATCACACCTTTGATCCCACATTTTCATTTTCATATCCTTATAGAGCTATTAATTGGCGGCCTTGGTTTCGGAATCGGTGTCGGTCTACTTATTCGAAAAGGAGCTTCAAGTGGGGGCATGGTGATTCCAGCCCTAATGATTTCCTCTTATCGAAACTGGCGACCAGGACAAGTTATGATGGTTATCAATCTATTTATATTTTTGTTAACTTCCGTTGTCATTGATTATAAAATTGTGGCCTATGCGGTTATTTGCCAATTTATCTCAACAAATATAATTGATCTAATTCATAAATTTAAATTTCATAAATATAACTTTTTATCTCCTAGTTGGAGAAAACGATAAGGTTGTCTGTTTGGTTTTTACCCATTATACAGACAACCTATTTATTATTGATTCTCCCTCTTCCTTCACCTCACCCTCTAAAAAAGAAAACAATTTCCTTTAATGTATGTTTTTTCCTCCTTGTGTCTATTATGGGGATAGCCTAATGAAAATAATGGATATATGGTGAAGGTGAATTATGGAACAGAAAAAAGAGAAAAAAATACTCGTTAAGAATAATATTGAAGATAACGTCGACTATTTACGTGAAGAACTCGGAGTCGGAAAGAGTTTTGATATTATCCATTTAGATGTGGAGTATGCAGAACATAAGATGGCAATGTTTTTAGTAGATGGATTAGTAAAAGACGATCTTCTCCATCTACTAATGAAATTTTTAGCCAAGGTAAAAAAGGAAGAGCTCGAAAAGGATTTACTAAAAAAACTTCTTAGAACTTATATTCCTTATATCGAAATTAGCACAACAGATGACTTAAGCGAAGTCGTTAGTGGGGTTTTAGCTGGACCTACTGCGCTCATCATTGATGGAATCGATGAAGCTATTTTAATTGACGCTCGGACATATCCGGTTCGAGGTCCTGAAGAGCCAGATACAGAAAGAGTTGTTCGTGGTTCTCGAGATGGTTTCGTTGAAACAATTGTGTTTAATACGGCTTTAACAAGGAGAAGGGTTCGAGACCGCTCTTTACGAATGAAGTTTATGCAAGTTGGGCGCAGGTCCAAAACAGATGTTGTGCTTTGTTATTTAGAGGATATTGCCGACGAAAGTATGGTCAAAAATTTAGAAGATACAATCTCAAAAATTGATACAGATGGTCTTCCGATGGCCGATAAAACGATTGAAGAATATATTTCAGGTAGTTATTGGAATCCTTTTCCTGTCGTTCGGTTTACGGAAAGACCTGATACAGCTGCCACTCATCTTTTTGAAGGGCATGTCATTATTTTTGTAGATGGCTCACCTTCTGCTATGATTACACCTGTGACCTATTGGCACCATTTGTCGCAT
The DNA here is from genome assembly GCF_036670015.1 of Niallia sp. XMNu-256. NCBI lineage: Bacteria > Bacillati > Bacillota > Bacilli > Caryophanales > Bacillaceae > Niallia > Niallia sp. XMNu-256. Next base: position 1,089,771 of record NZ_CP137636.1, on the reverse strand, counting down.
GCTGAGGAATATCGAAACAATCCGATTTCAGGTGCTTACTTACGTTTTGTCCGATATTTAGCTGTCTTTGCATCGATCTTTTTATTACCGCTATGGTATTTATTCGTAATAGATCCACAACTATTACCAGCGGGTTTGGAATTCATTGGTCCAAATAAAGAGGGTACGATCCCTCTAATTCTCCAGTTCCTACTAATAGAAATGGGTCTTGATATGCTGCGAATGGCTGCGATTCACACACCAACATCTTTAGCCACAGCTCTCGGGCTAGTTGCCGCTCTAATGATTGGGCAAATCGCGGTTGAAGTTGGTTTGTTTACGAATGAAGTCATCTTGTATTTCGCCCTTGCAGCCATCGGGACATTTGCAACACCAAGTTATGAACTCGGGCTTGCAAACCGACTTGTAAGAATTTTCTTATTGATACTAACCGCAATCTTCCATACCCCTGGATATGTGATTGGTACTGCTTTATTCATTATTTTCCTATCCAGAATGGAATCTTTCGGTGTCCCTTATCTATGGCCGTTCATTCCGTTTAACTTCCGTTCATTTCGTGATGTACTCATTCGCGCTCCGATCCCTTTGAAAAACAGGCGTCCACGAATACTGAACCCAAAAGATCCTGATCGTTAAAACAAGAGGCACCCACCATTTTTATTATGGAGTGTGCCTCTTCTTTATAGTATGGCATGCGTATCAATATTCAATGTTATACATTCATTATTTTCAACTACTAGTTGATTCATTCCATTAATATTGCCGTCCTGTACAATAGAAATACATGCTCGAATCCATGATCCGTGACCAAACACAAGTATTTGATGGCTGTCTTTATATTTCTCCAAAAACTTAAGAATCCGGTTTTCAAAGTGAACTAAACTTTCCCCCAGAATTAAATCTTTCGGATGTTCGAGCCAGTCTTCACCCTTGTCATTGATTAGTTCCGCCTTCGGTCGTCCTTCATAAGGTCCAAAATTCAACTCATCTAACAATGGCTCAGTCAATACTTCTAATCCATATTGTTCTGCCGTTTGATGAGTTCTCTTTAATGTACTAGCTAATATTAACTCGAAAGGAGCTAGCTTTTCTAATTGTTGTTTATTATTATTAATTTTCCTTTGGACTTCTTTATTCACAGGAATAATATCAATATCTTGCCGTCCTTGTAACCAAGTCTTGGCATTCCATTCTGTTGGGAGATGTCTTATAAAGGTAATTTGCATCCATCTTCCTCCAAATATAGTGTCTCACTTCTTAAACCGTAACGCTGAACTTCTAATTGTAACACATCTTGAATTTTGACATTTCCTAAATTCACATTTGCTCCTATTTCATTAATAAAATACATTTGTTGTTGAGACGTTGGTGCTTCAAAGATAATTTTATTTACGTCCAATCCATTTAAGAGTTCTCGAATTAAATTCTTCTTAATGCTTCCATTTTTTTGATAAATTCCTGATGTCCCTGAATCTCTTCCTTCTGTAATCACATATTTGCTTCCAGCTTCAAATAATTGGCACATCTCATTTTTCCATTGAGAAAGAGACATCTCAGATTCTGTATCCTTTGATCCTACTTCAGCTAAAACATTAAAATCTTGTTTAACCTTAGAGATAATTTCACATCGTTCTTCTAACGAAATAGGGAATGTACCGTTTGAAATTTCTACCCATTGGAACCCTAGCGTTTTTAACCATCGTAAATATTCTTCCACTTTGTTTTGCATGTATGATTTTTCAAACAAAGTACCACCACAGTAAGTTTTAATACCATATTCCTGATATAATTGGATTTTTTCTTTTAGATTCGGCGTAATATAAGCTGAGCCAATTCCTAATTTGGCAATATCTATAAATGTATGATAATCATGTAAAATACTTCTTAACTCTCCAACAGAAATTCCTAAATCAATAATTGAAGTGAGACCATATTCCCTTGTCCCTGTTATCCTTTTTGGCAATACTAAAAAATCCATCAATTACCCTCCTCTACATACCCTAAAATAGATTATTCAAGAATTGGGTGATTGTGTAGATTTTGGATCAGAAACCAAAAAAATTTGAAAAATTGTTTATGAATAATCGTCGAACCCCCATCAAACAATATAATGAAACTTCCATCGATAGGATTTTCACTTTTATCATTTTTAGATTAAAAAGGATCAGAGGTGTCATCAGTGCCAAAGCAAAAAAATAAAGGCATGACCATAGCCGCAATTGGATCAATTCCGCTTATTCTTGTACTAGGAAACTCCATGTTAATCCCAATTTTGCCAAAAATGAAAAGCGAATTAGGCATTACTCAATTTCAGACTAGCTTACTGATTTCCGTTTTTTCCATTAGTGCTGCGATCATGATTCCAATCTTAGGGTATCTATCAGATCGATTTTCTCGAAAAGCAATCGTGATTCCAGCTCTTATTTTGTATGGATGTGGCGGAATCTTAGCTGGGGCTGCAGCCGCATGGTTTGACAGTGCTTATACTTGGATTCTTGCTGGCCGAATCATGCAAGGGATTGGGGCTGCAGGAACAACCTCCATGGCTATGGCTTTAACAGGTGATTTATTCAAAGGAGGAGAACAAAGTAAAGTATTGGGTCTTGTAGAAGCATCTAATGGATTCGGAAAAGTGGTGAGCCCAATTATTGGATCGTTACTTGCCCTTCTTGTCTGGTATGCAGTGTTTTTTGCTTTCCCAATTTTTTGTTTAGTCTCTATACTGCTAGCCATATTCTTTATTAAGGAAAAAAAGTCCAACAAAGAAAGCACACCTCTAGGGGAATATGTTAAAGGGCTCGTTTCTGTCTTTAAAACAGAAGGACGATGGCTGCTTGTTGCCTATTTAGCTGGAGCAACCTGCCTTTTTACTTTATTTGGGATTTTATTTTATATTTCGGATATTCTCGAGGTGGACTATGCTATTGACGGAGTTTTAAAAGGAGCAATTTTAGCGATTCCACTATTATTTATGACGACAACTTCATATATAACCGGTAGTAATATTGGAAAAAAGATGAAACGCATGAAGAAATTAATTGTTTTCGGGTTATTTTTAATGTCTATCTCATTTGCATCGTTAATCCTTGTTAAAGGATTAATTCCTTTTTTCTCCATTCTAGTCATTAGCTCAATAGGGACAGGTCTTGCTTTGCCTTGTATAAATAGTTTTATTACTGGCTCTGTATCTACGGACCAACGTGGGTTTGTTACTTCTTTGTACGGCTCTGTTCGATTTTTAGGGGTTGCAATTGGACCACCGGTATACAGCGCTCTTATGAATTGGTCTCGACCAGGAATGTTTCTATCAACAGCCGGTTTAACGCTTTTTGTTGGAATCCTTTGTATCTTCCTAATTCAGGTAGGCAAAAAGGAAAAATCACCCGAGCCCAATAAGAAAAAAGATACGTTATTTGATAAATTACAACTTACTTAGAAGGAGAGAGGATTCCCAATGCCTGTTTATTTTTCACCCGAGGTCATTACACCAGAATTTCACGTCTTAAATATCGTTGATTCAAAAGACAAGGCGCTTGGAAATGTTGCATTTTTATTTGATGAAAAAAAGATGTATGTGTATGGAATATTGGAAGATGAGGAAGTTGGGGCTGACTTTAAAGATATTGTAACCCCTTATATAAAAGGCCTATCGAAGGCAAAGCCGGGGATCGAAGTCTATTCTTGTCTTTATATTGGCTGTAAAAAGATCACCCTCAACACAGACGAAGAGGAAGAAGAATAAAGTGAAACTTCATCAGTGGGGGGTCTTTCATCCCCCACTGATGGAAAGCCCGCGGCCACAGTATGCTGGTCACGCAGACTTTGCCGTAGGCGTTTAGTCTATGTTCATTATTTCGGAGCTTTACAAGCAGTTGATCCCTTTTATTGTACTCAGAATCTAGAGGCGGGGTCTTACTGACCGTCAAGTCTGATAAAGTTATCGCGAAAGTAATAAGCAAAAAGATTTTAGTTAATTTGAAAACAAGAAAGGAGCATGTTTATTATGACGAAGAAATATAACAAAGGCAGTAAAAATCAAAATGCACCTGAGTTACACGGAAAAGCTCCCGTTAGTGGTGATAACAGCAAAGGTAATAAGAGAAATAAAGACAAAAGGGATAAAACCGATGGGATAGTTTAAAGGAAAAACCGGTCATATTTGACCGGTTTTAGTTATTTCTCTTCGCCTCGAATCTTAATGGCAGCTGTTTCAGTTGTTACATAAGTTGGTACAACATCATCTTGTGACCTATCACCATAGAAAGCATTTTGAAGTTCTAAATTGGTATCTGTAACAGACTGACTTTCATTTGTTGAAATATTGTTATCAGGATTCATGATTTCGTCTAACTTTAAATTTGCTTCATTGGCTCTGTGCTCGGATTGCTTCACTTTGTTCCCCCCTTTTTTCTCTAATTAGTATGTTTAGTCCACAATAAAACATCCATTACAGATGTTTTATTTAATAAATGCAATTAACGCGATCCCTATAAAGACTACGGCCAACAGATGAGGTCCGTTTATACGAAGACCAAGTTTATTTCCTGATATAGAGCTAAATCGACTTACCATTAAGTTCAACCCAGAGAAAGGACTTAATGCGGTTGTTGTTGTCCAAGTTAACAATAAGGTTAAGGCTAACGCCAAGTTGCTAATACCTAACTCACTAGGATCTAATTGCATTGCCAAAACACCAATCGCAGCAATTTGATGGATCCCGATAAAGGTAATACAAAAAACAATTAGAACAATTGCAATGGCAAATAAAATGAACGACTGCCGTGATAAAACTGTAAGAAATGAGCTAACCCCGTTCATAATACTCGTGCCTTTTAAGGCATACGCTAACATTCCGGCACTCATAAAGAGCATGATTTCATTGTTCATCAATGGCACCGTATGATCCTTAAAATCAATGAGTGGCGGCAATAACTCTTTCCAATCTTGTGCAAAAGCTCCCATTAATAGGGGAACCATGATTGACAGTAAACAAACGATAACCACCATCGACCATTGAGTCACTTTTTCGATCGCTAAGCATGCCGAAATTAATAAAATCACAAATAGGATGAGTTTGTAAAGATTTCTTCTGTGATTATTAGTAAAAGGGATTGAGGATTCCGTCACTTCAACATTTAAGGTGTTTTTCTTAGCCCAAAAGGCAAATAAAACATTTCCCAAAATAAGGGATAAAATTGATAACCCAATTCCATAGAAGAAATAGTCACTGTATGCAACATTTTGATAATGCAATACCAATGTCACAGAGGCAAAATAAGGTGACCATAGCATCGCTGTTGAAAATCCCACCACATAACTTCTAGCTGACATTGCTGATGGTAGCTTCAATTCTTCCAGAAAGTCATGAATGATTCGTACCGAACCTAAATTTAAAATCGGACCTAAGACAAATAAAATTCCAGTAATCCCAGCATATAACTTTTTAGGCTGATTTAAAAACTTTCTTAACAAAATGGAAATGGATTCAAAGTGCCCTCCCAGCTTTAATGGAATAGATAAAAGTGGGACGAGGGTCAATAGGCAAAGCAAAGGCAAAATAAGGAAAATTCCCTCACTAATCCCCTTCATTCCAGTTCCTTTGCTTAACTCAATAACAAATCCAAACGTCATCATGAGGAGCCCAATGATTCGTGGAAAGGGATCCGCTTTGGTTATACTTCCGAGAAAAGCTAACAAGGCAAATACAACAACAACATATTGAAGCCATTGCTCCCCGACAAAATATTGGATTAAAAATAACAAACTCATTCCTAATATGAGATAGCTTCTCATGTAATCGCCCCTCAAAAACTAATTACGTTTACGCAGGTTATATAGTCAAAAAGATAAAAATATTGAAAAATCAAAAATAATAATTCATATATAGTTTACTCCGCAAATGTAAAAGAGTCTAATATTTGTTACTGACATTTACATAGACTCAACAAAACAAAAAAGCCATGGCAACCAAAAAAGTTACCATGACTAAGTTTATCCCGACACCTGTGGCTTCGGATGATTATGATTTTTAACTATAAATTGATAAGCAATTAACCCCGCAAAGATGACGAGTCCGATTAAATCAGAAAATCCTTCTGGGTAAATTAACAATAATCCTGAAACAACGGCAAGAATTCGTTCTATCCACGAAATCTTTCTGTACCAATAACCAACGACGCCTGCTCCAACAGCGACCATGCCAAACATAGCTGTCAAGAACATCCAGATGACATAATACCAAGTAGTGTCAATTAATAATAACTCTGGTGAGAACACAAACATGTACGGAATAATAAAGGCTGCTATTGCTAATTTCGTCGAGTCAAACCCAGTTTTTATTGGCTCCCCTCCGGATATAGCGGCTGCAGAAAAGGCAGCAAGGGCTACAGGCGGTGTAATATCAGCAATAATTCCAAAATAAAAGACAAACAAGTGCGCCGATAAATCTGGCACTCCAAGCATGATGATTGCCGGTGCGGCAATTGTTGAAGTAATAACATAATTAGCCGTCGTCGGTGACCCCATTCCAAGAATTAAAGACGCAATCATGGTTAAAAATAGAGTAGGCAGTAAGGCCCCGTCAGCAATATCTAACAATCCATTGGCCAACTTTAAACCAAGTCCTGTTTTCGTCACGACGCCAACAATAATCCCTGCACAAGCAGTTGCGGCCGCTACCCCTAATGCCGTTTTGGCTCCATCAACTAATGCATCAATAATATCCTTAAAACTCATCCTCGTTTCTTTACTAAATGCGCTCACGACGATCGAAATAACGATCGAATAAAGTGCCGCGAGCATGATACTCATTCCTGTCATTAAGAGGAGAATAATCGCAAGAATTGGGATTAACAAATAGAGTTTTTTCATAATTACATGACGATCAGGCATTTCTTCTTTACTTAATCCACGCAACCCTGTTTTCTTCGCTTCAAAATGGGTAACGATCCAAACCCCAGAAAAGTAGAGAATCGCAGGAATAGCTGCTGCTAAAGCAATTTCCGCATAAGGGATGCCAATAAACTCTGCCATCAAAAATGCAGCTGCCCCCATAATCGGCGGCATTAATTGTCCACCTGTTGATGAGGATGCCTCCACCGCTCCAGCAAACTCTTTCCGATACCCTAAATTTTTCATCATTGGAATCGTAAAGGCTCCTGAGGTAACTACATTTGCCACAGAACTCCCGCTGATCGTTCCTTGTAAGGCACTGGAGAAAATAGCAACCTTCGCAGGTCCCCCTACTCGCCTCCCTGCAACCAAAATCGCTAAATCATTAAAATATTCCCCAACTCCTGTTTTAATTAAAAAAGAGCCGAAGAGTAAAAATAGGAAGATAAACGTGGACGACACCCCAAGTGGTGTTCCCAAAATTCCTTCCGTTGTATAAAACATCGTTTGAACAAGCCGATCAAGATCTAATCCGCGATGAGCTAGACTGCCTGGCATGTAAGGACCAAATAAAGCATAAATGATAAACAGAATCGCGATTATCATAATTGGTAATCCAACTGTACGACGAGTAGCTTCTAATACCAAAACAATCGCGAGTAATCCGATGAGGAAATCCGTATCGGTTAAGCGCCCCACACGATTAACTAGCTGATCGATTAATAGTGGCCAATACCCTCCCACTACTACAGAAGCCGCTGCAAAAATTAAGTCATACCAAGCAACACGATGCTTTTTACCACGGTCCTTTTTTCTCGCTGGAAAAAGTAAAAAAATGAGTGCTAAGGCAAAACCTAAATGGATGGAACGCTGAAGCTGTGCAGTAAGCACACCAAACACGGAAGTATATACTTGAAAAAGCGAAAAGGCTAACAAACCAAAAAAAGCAATCCATCCGACGATCCCGATTAACTTTCTCGTGCCAGCCTCTGGATCATATTTTTGTAGTAATTCCTGTTGTTCCTCCTCTGATAAGGTTTCATATCGTTTACTCAATGATGTTCACTCCTTTCCATTGCTGCCATAAATTAATTTTTTCGATCTTTATTCGCGTCCAGGTCCCTGGTTCAATAGAATGGCTTAAAGGATACTCTTTTCCCTTAAAAATGAGTGTGTGATCCGCACGCACTTTTCCTACTCTTAAATCAAATGAAGGAAAGACCTGATTCATATTTTTCAAATAATATTTTCCATCTATTTGCTCAAATCGTTCACCGTCTGATGCATGGGAAGGCATCCCGATAGAAAAATCTTCATACTCCATTTCGTATAGTTTTATTTCTCCATCTTTTGTTAACTTATAACTTTCAACGACATCGGATAAATGGATAGAATGGGTGTACTTTATACGAAAACTTTCACTAGATGAGATTGGCATATAGGCGATCACTTGCCCACTGTTTTGAAACTGAAAAACTAAGCATCTTTGATAAGGAATCAGGATAAAAATAGAGATGACAAATAGAACAGAAAATAACACAATAAGTAATTTACGTTTTTTTATAATCATTGTATTTGCACCATCTGTAAATTTTGTTAGGAAAATGACCGACCCATGATCTCTTGGCCGGTCATCTTTTCTATTTTCTTCAATTATTGATCCGCCGTTACACCAATTTCATCAAAGTACTTCTGGGCACCAGGGTGAACGTCAATCCCAACACCATTTAAAGCATCTTCAACCTTAATTAATTTAGCTTTTGCATGCTGTACTCCATCCATGTTCTCAAAAAGCGCTTTCGTTATATCATAGACGAGACCTTCAGATAAATCAGCCCGAACGACTAACATTGCTTGGACAGCAACGGTTGAGACAGCTTCTTCTAAACCATAAGTTCCTGCTGTTATCTCATCACTAATATAAAAAGGATACTTTTCTATTAATACATCGACTTTATCTTGTTGAATAGGTACGATTACAATTCCTTCGGTTGCTGCCAAACCTTCAACAGCCCCCGTTGGCGTCCCTGCGGTTACAAAGGCTGCATCAATCGTACCATCTTGAATTCCAGTCGTTGATTCATCAAATGAAAGGTCTTGTTTGCTAATATCTTCTAATGTCATGCCATGTACTTCTAAAATTTGTTCTGCATTAAGAGCGGTACCTGAGCCAGGCGCCCCAATTGAAACCTTTTTCCCTTTTAAATCTTCAACCGATTTGATTCCTGACTTTTCGGTTGTAACAATTTGAATTGTTTCTGGATAGAGGGTTCCAATGGCTTGGATATTGTCAACGGGGTTTCCATCAAACATCATCGTTCCATCAACTGCATAGGATGAGATATCTGTTTGTGAAAATGCAATTTCAGCATCACCGGCTTTTAGAGTGGTCATGTTTTCTGCAGAGGCACCAGATGTTTCTGCATTTGTCTCAATTCCAGTTTCTTCTGTAATGATATTAGCAAAGGCTCCTCCAAGCGGGTAATATGTACCGCCTGTTCCCCCTGTTAAAATACTAATAAATTTCAACTCTTTTGAACCACTTGAGTCCTCGTTTGAGCTTGAGCTAGAACTACTGCAAGCAGCTAAAATCGTCCCTAAAACAAGTAGAAAAATCATTAATAAAGAGTGTTTCTTTTTCAAAGAAAGTTCCCCCTTTGATATAATCGAGTGTTCTTTTTCTCCCCTGACACTCTATATTCATCATACGTTTGTACTGATTTTTTAGTACAACTACTTATTAGTTTCTCAATCTCTTATTTCAGCTTTTCATTCAATTTGGTATAATATTTTCCATATATCCTACAATATTACTTAGACAGTCCATGAAACATTTCGTCTTGGAAAGGAATAATACACTATGAATGTAAACACAATTGAAGTGAAGATTGTAACCAACGAAGAGCAATTAAATGACGCATTTTCCATTCGAAAAAAAGTATTTGTTGACGAACAACAAGTACCTGAGGAAGAAGAAATTGATTCCCTTGAGTCAGAGGCAACTCATTTTCTTCTATTAAATAACGGAAAACCTACTGGTGCCGGTCGTTTTCGAGTAGTAGACGGTTATGGAAAGGTGGAACGCATTTGTATTTTAAAAGAGTCCCGTGGAACAGGTGCTGGAAAAGCCCTCATGGATAAAGTACAAGCTTTTGCCAGTGAAGAAGGCTTAAATAAATTAAAGTTAAATGCTCAAACTTATGCAATTCCATTTTATGAAAAGCTTGGGTTTAAAGTTGTCTCAGAAGAATTTCTTGATGCCGGAATCCCCCATAAAACAATGATCAAACAACTGTAAAGCTCCTGTGAAAGGAGTTTTTTCTATTTACCCATTAATTGAATCATTTCAATGCATCCTTTAGAAACTACTAAATTTTTGTTATGATAATGAATGTCTATTTTCCATATCTAATTGAAACTATTAACATATGAGTATTGTACAAAGGATGAAATCATAAATGACAATGAAAACAGCGATTAAAGGGGATCAGCTCATCCATTTAGAAATGATCGATCGTTCCTCTTATCAACGATTATATGAAGAAGCAAAAAAAGGACAATTGCTTTGTCCTGTTTGTTCAGAGAATGTACGGCTTATTTTAGGGATTGAAAAGGATCCTTATTTCCAGCATCATTCACATAAAACGAAAATTTGTCAATTCGAACAAACTCAAAATGAAGTCGCTGTATCGGTTGTATCAGACCAGGAGTTAAATGGGTTTCGACTTCCTAAATCTAGAGCAATCTCTGAGCCAATGGAGATACGAAAACCTTTCAAGTCAGCAAAAACGATTAAAGGAATCTCTGACTTTCAATCGGACCATAAAGAATTACCTACTGCTCGCTCCCCTTATATTGAAGCACTTCAGCAGCATAAAATCTATTTGGATCACAATCAAATAGAGGCGGTCGTTCACCCAAATGGTGCTTTGCTTGTTTTAGCCGGAGCCGGTAGCGGCAAAACTAGAGTATTAACAGCAAGAACGGCCTACCTTATGACACAGCTAGGTGTTGAAGCAAATCAGATCATGCTCGTTACATTTACGGCCAAAGCGGCGAAAGAAATGAAACAAAGACTACTAAACTATCCATCTATTCATAATCGTGACATTCAACAACTCGTCTCAGGTACCTTTCACAGCTTATTCTATCGGATTCTTAGTCATCACCAGCCCCAAAAATGGAACAGTCAAAAGCTTTTAAATAAAGAATGGCAGCGACGACAAATTTTGAAGGAAGCTGGTAAACAACTAGATCTCGATGAAAAAGAGTTTGCCTATGATGCGGCGATCGCACAAATCGGCCTTTGGAAGAATTCACTCCTTTCACCGGATGAGGTAAAGCCAATATCAACTTGGGAAGAAAAAACAGTATTTTTATATAAAAAATATGAGGAATTTAAACACCGTCAAGAACTATTCGATTTTGATGACATGTTAACAGGATGTTATGAACTATTTCGGGAAGATGATCGATTACTACAACTCTATCAAAATCGATTTCAATATTTTCTCATTGATGAGTTTCAGGATATTAATAAAGTTCAGTATGAGCTAATCAAAATACTTTCTGCCAAAAACAAAAATGTCTTTGCCGTTGGAGATGATGATCAAGCGATCTATGCTTTTCGAGGCAGCAATCCACAATACTTGCGTGAGTTTGAAAAAGACTTTCCCTATGCAGACGTCGTTCTGTTAAATGAAAATTATCGTTCAACCCATGAAATTGTTTCTTTAGCTAATGGAATTATTTTAGAAAACAAACAAAGGCGCCCGAAAAAAATGCACGCACAATATACAATCGAAAAAAAACCGATTTTATTTTTTCCTTATGATGAAGAAGAGGAAGCGACAATGATTGTTACTGATATTGGAGAAAAAATCTCGGAAGGTGCTAATCCAAATGATTTTGCGATCCTATTCCGGACCAATACTTCCAGTCGAGCGATTTTTGAAAGACTCACCAACTCAAGCCTTCCTTTCATCATCGATCAAGATATTGAATCTTTTTATGAACGATTTATCGTTCGAAGTATGCTTGGTTTTTTAAAACTAAGTGTGAATGAAGATGATCCGTCTGCCATGTCTGATATTTTTCCGGCTTTATTTCTGAAACAAAGTGTCTTAACCGATATGAAGGCTAGTAGCATTTTAAACGATACCACATTGCTACAATGCTTAAATGATGTTAAAACGAATTTTGCTTTTCAAGAGAAAAAATTAAAGAAGGTCTTACCCGTCGTTCGTTCCCTCTCTTCCCTTTCACCTCTTGAGGCCATTAATAAAGTGGAGAAAGAGCTTGGTTTTGGGGAGTTTATTAAAAAACGAGGAAGTGAAGGGAATCAGTGGGATAAAGGTTCAGATGATCTTCGGGATTTAAAGGTGGCTGCCAAGAACTTTACATCCATACAAGAGTTTCTCCAACACACAAACCATATGGCAGCTATGAACAAGGAAATCAAAATGCAAAGCAAACAACGTAAAGACGGAATTACATTAAGTACCATTCATCGATCAAAAGGATTAGAATATAAAACAGTCTATATCATCGGAACGGTAGATGGCAGTTTGCCCCATGACTTTGCCTTGGATTCGTTACGTGAAGGCGACCGCGAACCACTTGAGGAAGAAAGGCGTTTACTTTATGTTGCGATCACCCGGGCAAAAGAGGCTTTATACCTTTCAGTTCCTAATCATTGGCGAGGGAAAAAAGCAAAACCATCAAGGTTTTTATCTTCTGTACGGTATTAAAATTACCATTTAAAAAAGCTGTCAAATCTGACAGCTTTTTTCTTACTTCTTATTCATCATTTTCGAAATCGTATTAAAATCTAATTGTTTCCCATCTTTAACAATTGATTCAACAATTTTATTTTCCGTTTCTTTCGATACTGGTTTATTTGCTATTTTTGAAACACGTTGAATGACATGACGTACTGTTTTTTCATCCTTAAAATTAGCATTTTGTAATGAATTCGCTAACTCTAAAATCTCATTCATATTTACGCCTGTTTTCTTCTCAAGATTTTTAAAGAAATGATTATCCATTTATAGGCCTCCCTCTTCAGTCACAACTACCTTTCAGTTAGCTGTCTTAATCTCTTATATAGTATGAAAAGGCTGGGAATTGGTGAGGAAAAAATAAACGAAAAAAGCCGCCCCATATTGAGCGGCTTTCTATTTCAGGAGGGGAGATTAGAAATTAACAGAAGCTGCAACCAACGATGATTAATAAAATAAACAGTACGACGATCAACACAAAAGTGTTACCACCGCCATAGCCGCCGACATAACCGCCGCCGCCACCATAGCCGTATCCACCACAGAAGCCCATATTTTTTCACCTCACTTATTCCTTGAGTCATTATAGAATATGAACAAGATGTCAATTTGTGAGGCAGGCTTCTGAAGTTAGGCCTCTTCAATCTAAAAACAGGCATAAATAGGATATACAATCAGCCTTTCGGTTTAAAGATGAGTGCCCCTAGAAAACCAAAGACGATTGCTGCTGAGATTCCTGAACTTGTAATTTCAAACATTCCTGTCAATACACCAATAATTCCATGTTGCTCCGCTTCCTGCATGGCACCATGAACAAGGGAGTTTCCGAAACTCAAAATCGGAACAGTCGCTCCAGCTCCTGCAAAGTCAATAAGTGGCTCATACAACCCTAACCCATCAAGTAAGGCTCCGATAACCACTAATAGACTTAACGCATGACCTGGTGTTAATTTTGCCACATCAAATAACAACTGACCTACCACACATATAAGTCCACCAACGACAAAAGCCCAAAAAAACATCGATAACATTTTCTAAAACCCCTTTTCTAAACAAAATTCTAAATTTCGATTGAAACGGCATGAGCAATACAAGGTATACTATCCTTTTGTTGAACAGACAGCGGTGATAATAACGCACCTGTAGCCACAACTAAGATACGCTTATATACACCTTTCTTCATTTGATTTAATAAATGGCCATATACAACGGTAGCCGAGCAACCCGGTCCACTGGCACCAGCTTGAACAGGCTGATCGTCTTGATAAATCATCATGCCGCAATCTTGAAAACGTTCCTCATCTATCTGTAAGCCTTTATCTTCCAATAATTCGAGAGTGGCACTTCTTCCAACCTTCGCTAAGTCCCCCGTCACAATTAAATCATAGTAAGAGGGGTCACGTTCAAGGTCCTCGAAATGAGCAATTATTGTATCAGCAGCAGCTGGTGCCATCGCTCCTCCCATATTAAATGGATCATTTAAGCCCATATCGATCACTTTCCCAATGGTGGCAGATGTGGTATAAGGAAGATTGTCCTGATTTTCGTTGGCAGTGACAAGGGCAACGCCAGCCCCTGTGACCGACCATTGTGCAGTTGGTGGTTTTTGGCCTCCATATTCAGTTGGATAACGGAATTGTCTCTCAGAAGTTGCATTATGACTGGAAACACCTGTAATAATATTTTTTGCACCGTTATAATTAATCATAAAAGATGCCAAGGCAAGGCCTTCCATTGAGGTCGAACAAGCCCCAAAAATTCCTAAATAAGGAATTTGAGCCGTTCGTGCTGCAAAGCTTGATGGTGTCATTTGGTTAATTAAATCACCTGCTATAAGGAACTCAATATCCTCCTTTTGCAAGTTTCCCTTCTGCAACGCTATTTGAATGGCTTCCTCCATTAAAGTTCTTTGCGCTTTTTCATACGAATCCTGCCCCATCCATAAATCATGATGGAGGAGATCAAAGTCCGCAGCTAACTTCCCGTTTGCTTCAAAAGGTCCTCCTGTAACTCCTGTTGCAGCAATGACTGGTTGGTTCTCAAAAACCCATGATTGTTTTCCGATATGCATTAAATCACCCCCCACATGATGAGCAACGTTTTTATTAAAGCAACAACAAAAGCCGAAAACACCCCGAATACTATTACTGAACCGGCTAGCTTAAAGATATTCCCACCAACACCTAAAACAAATCCTTCGGTACGATGTTCAATCGCAGCTGAAACAACAGCATTACCAAATCCCGTAATCGGAACTGCACTTCCTGCACCCCCAAATTGTCCAATTCGGTCATAAACACCAAAACCTGTTAACAGCATGGAAATAAAGACAAGTGTTGCTGTTGTTGGATTCCCCGCTGTTTGTTCAGTGAAATTAAAATTATAAATATAAAAATAACTAATGGCCTGTCCGATGGCACAAATCGTTCCTCCAACTAAAAACGCTTTTATACAATTTTTAAAAACAGGCCGTTTAATTTCATGCTTTTGCTGGATTTGATCATATTTCTTTTGTTCAGGAGTTTTATTTTCTTGATTAGCCATGCTGCTTACCCCTTTCCTAAGTCAACTCGTTCTTTAATTTAATGATTTCATCCAATCTTTTTTGTGCATCTTTTTTAGAAAAATGAGGGTCCTTCATTTTCTCCCCTAAGCGAACCGCTTCTAAAAAGATTTTATAGTCACTCGAAACAACAAAGTTCTCATCGGGATATTTTTTCTCAAGCATCTCTGTTATTTCTTTTTCAATCTTATTCATCCGAAACCTTTGAAGGTGCTTTACCTTGTAGACGACAAGGTCTTCGTTTTCCCCTTTAATAACTGCTACATCATAAATATACTCTCTCTTCTTTTCTACATCTTTTTTAATTTCTTCTGCTGTTACATGATTCTTTCCAGAGACAATATTTGTTGGCGTTGGATTCGTTGTCTGCATTAAGGTCATATAATCTTGATTTCCTTGAACCTCATTTTTATTACAACCAGTAACAATCCCTAAGTACAGAAAAATCATCATAATGGCTTTCGTTAATTTCTTCATAGTCTACCCTTCCTATGTAAAGTTACGTAATTTGTACAACGTTTATTTTCTGCTTTTAATAGTAATTTATGAATGATTTCCTAAAAGTTATTATTTTCCACTGTAAATCGACAAACAAAAAAGCGTAGCATCTCATTAAATCGATCCTACGCTTTTTTATAATATCCATGATATTTCATCCACTTATGCCTTTCTTTTTCCACATCCGCAGCCCTTTTTCTTCTTTGCCTTTTTTCGGTAATTCACTTGAGTTGGGGCAGAAGTTGCTGACTGTTTTTTAGGTTTATCTTGATTCATAATACCCCTCCATTTCATCAAAGTTATTGTATTATATGCTGTAATAGATAGCTTGTGTAAAACAAATGTCTAGAAATGGAGGTCAAAAAAAGGAAACTTATAACCAATTTTGAATAACAGTTTCAATAATAGCGGCCACAGCACTAATTGCTAAAATAATGATTACGGGTACAGCTATAGTTGGTAAACTCACATACAATCCGTACAAACCAAGCGATGACCATACTCCTGTACACCAATAACAGCTTAATAATTCCCCAAAAAATCCTTTGATCACGCCATCTTTTGGAATTAAATAAACAGTCTCTTCCCCATTTTCATCTTTTTCTTCTATTTCTTTTATAAATACATTTCTAATAAAAGCGGTAATTTTATCATAAACAAATAACCGGGTCAGCCGAAACGAGGCTAATCCTAACAAAAGTAATTCTAGAAAGGTAATATCCATCTCCGATCCACTCTCCTATTTACCTTGAAACTCCTTGTCAAAGTGTTGCTGTTATCCGCCTATTTTTCAAAAAAAAGGCGTTTGTCCGTTACCCATTTGCCCCATTTTCAATATGTTATTAGTGTAATATCACTAGAATTACAAGGAGGAAATAATATGGGTTGTGGAAAAAAAGATAAAGATGCTTTTTCTCATGATAATTGCATTTGTGACGTTGTTCGTGCGATTAAAGATATTCAAGATAATGCTGTTGAAGAGGATTGTGAATGTCCAAAAAGTTGCTTCCGTGAGCCACTTGGAACACTAGGGGCAACACAACCAGAAAATAATAGAAAAAACACAAGGGTTATTGTATTACAAACGGCAGATGGTTCCCCATTCCATGCATTCTTCAAAAGTAAAAACGATCCCGGCTTTGGTTTTTGTACTTCGATTTTCTTTAGAGTAGAAGAAGTATTCGATAACTGCTGTGCGACCCTTCGTGTACTGAGACCAATAGAGGGAACTGGAACAGCTAGTTGTGACTCAAACGATATGGTAGAGGATTGCTGCATTAACTTACAGGAAATTTGTGAAATGGAAATAAGAAGATTCGCTGCAACAGAAGATTGTGTAACAGTTGACCTTAGTTGCTTCTGTGCGGTTCAATGCCTCAAGGATGTATTCATTCCAAACGTTTGCTAATTGTGATAGAAAAGGCCAGCACAAGCTGGCCTTTTTATTTAAGACCGATCATTTTAATATTAATAAGATCACTTGTGTATAATTCAATTTTCTTATTATTAAACTGTTTTACTTCAATGAAGTCTTCCGCTGAGTGAAGTAAAAACCCTTTAATCGAACTGTTTTGCGTAATAAAGATACATGGAACAGGCGGTAATTGTTTTGGGAAATTAGACAAATAGTTCAATTTATCTGGTATTGCCATTTCCTTAAAGCTTTTCACTGGTTTAAAGGAATAAGATTTTTTTGTTCGCGGTAGCGAAGGTGATGGATCTTCCTCCACACTTTGAACTTGATGATATTGCTCAATGATTTCTCGAACTTCTTCAGCTTCTATCTTTTTTGAAACCTTTTTTTCGGGACTCTGTTTCTTTGTTTCTACCTTGATATTTCCTTCATCGTTATTCACTTCATTTCTCTCAATAAGTACCGGATCTTCTTTTTTTGAATCAAACTTTTTTGAAGCCCTTTTTTCAGGACTCTGTTTCTTTGTTTCTACCTTGATCTCGCCTTCATCATTATTTACTTCATTATTTTCAATAAGTACCGGTTCTTCTTTCGTTGAATCAAACCTTTCTTTCGCTTCACCATTCAATAAAGGTTTTTGTTTACCGGGTTTCGCCACAGTAAACGTTTCCTGCATATTCGCCTTCGGAAATTTAATTGCAGGCTGCATAATATATAAGAGCGGTTCTCGTGATTGATTTGTGGACATAAGAGTCTCCTCCTTATTAGGGCATCTCCCCATATATCTATGCAGCAATTGCAGAATTTGTTTCTAAAAAAATAAGAACCCTCTGCCTTTTATTTAGCAGTGGGTTCTTATTGTCAAATTCTTAACCTAATACATGATATCCAGAATCCACATGGATGAATTCACCTGTGATTCCTCTAGACATATCACTAAATAGGAAGACAGCTGTATCTCCAACTTCTTCTGGTGTTGTTGTTCTTCTTAACGGAGCTCGTTCTTCAATAACATTCAAAATAGAATTAAAATCGCTGATTCCTTTGGCAGATAAAGTTCGAATTGGTCCAGCGGAAATTGCGTTTACCCGAACCCCTTCTTTACCAAGATCTGCTGCTAAGTATTTAACACTTGCATCAAGAGACGCTTTTGCAACACCCATGACATTATAATTCGTCACGACGCGCTCACCGCCAAGATATGTGAGGGTTACAATGCTCCCGCCTTCAGCCATTAGCGGACGAGCTTCTTTCGCAACAGCTGTTAAAGAATAAGCACTAATATTATGTGCTAACAGGAAGCCTTCACGGGTTGTATTCATATACTCGCCTTCTAGCTCCTCCTTGTTCGCAAATGCGATACAATGGGCAATTCCATGAATGGTGCCCACTTTTTCTTTAATTTGAGCAAAGCATTTTGCTATATCTTCATCACTTGTTACATCACAAGGCAGAATTAGCGAGTCACTCGCTCCTTCTAAAGATTGAGCCAAATCAGTCACACTTTTTTCAAGACGCTCTCCCGCATATGTAAAAATAAGGCGTGCCCCTGAAGCATGCAAAGATCTAGCAATTCCCCAAGCAATACTTCGTTTATTTGCTACTCCCATTACGACAAATGTTTTGCCTGCTAGACTAATTGTCATTTATTTAACCTCCACTGTTACCACAAGTTATTAGTACCTAGTCTTAATTTTACTATAATCATATTAAAAAGAAAAGAAATGAACTCAATTATCAATAACACTAGCACCACAGAAAATCAAATTCGCCCCGTCGAATTTGCGCCCGGATTTTAATCACCTTCAAAACGCCAAATCCTGTGCCTTTCGCCGGACTAAGATGCCCTGATAAAATATCCTAAATTCCGAGGCATCCACCGGTGGCTTAACTTCATTCAGCTGTGGTTTAAACTCCTACTGAATCAAACAAACATTTTGCATTCAGCCCCCACTTATAAAAAGTCAAGGACTTCTTTACCTATCGCAAGCTATCGGTACAAAAACATTTACTGAATGAAGTTAAAGATAATAATTTCCATATTGAAGTTCCTGCGTTAATTCCTCTACATACTCTTTCGTTCCTGTAACAATTAAGGTGTCATGAAGTTGCAATTCGGTCTCACCATGTGGAACTATGGAATCATTTCCTCTGAAAATACGAACGAAAATCACATCGCCCGTAAAAGGAAATTCCCGTAACGTAACACCGTCATATTTACGATTGTATAATTGAATCTCATATAATGAGTTTTCAACGTTTGTCAGGATATTAAGGATATGTGGAGATTCTATCAACGCACGCAATAAAGTCTTTGTAGATAACAAGGTTGAAAAACCTTCAATTCCCAAACTTTTTAAAGCGATCTCTGTTTCCGGTCGTTCGACCCGGCAAATCACGCGTTCGACTCCCTGATCTTTTAATGCTTTTCCAAGGATCGCATTAATTTCCTCCTCACCTGTTGAAATTACCACAATTTCAGCCTCGTGAATCTTGGTATTATTGATAGACTCTATTGAAAAGTCAGGTATTTCGAAAATCTCAAATACTTTATCCGTTGATTGATTCTCTAATTTTTCTTGTTTTTTATGATAAATTGTTGGTTCATAAAGCCCCTTTTTTAATTCTTGATAAACGGGTAAAGTATACTGATTGGCCCCGATAATAGCAACCTCTATCTTTTTCATATGTTCGCCATCCAACGGAAACATTTTTTTAAAAACGATTGGTGTAAATACAGAAGTAATAACAGCAACTAAAATAAACATTCCACTCATTTCATTCGTAATGACCCCCATACTCTCACCGATCGTAGCTGCGGCAATTACAAGGGATAACGTAGATGTAAGTAAAAAACCCGGAAGCAATTACTGTTTTAGTATCATACCAGCGCTTTAAAAGATAAACCGGGATAAGCTTTGATAACAACAGTCCTATCAATAATAATGGGATCAACAGGAGTAATTTCGGTTCACTGAAAAGTGTCCAAATGTCTAAATTAACACCAATCATCACGAAAAAGATCGGAATGAAAAAGCCGTACCCAAAAGAATCAAGTTTATGAACTAATTCCTGATTTGGTGACAGTAAAGAAACAAGTACCCCTGCTAAAAAAGCTCCTAGTATATTTTCCGCTCCTACGGTTTCGGAAATCGCAACAAGAAAAATAATAAGTGTAAAAACGCCTCTAGTTCCAATTTGAATCGTACCCGTAGCCATTGAATCTAGATATGGAGTATTCTTATTATTGAATGAACGTAGCAATAAGTATAGAAGTACCCCTGCAGCAAATAAGATAAGTAGCAGCCATGTATTTCCACCCTCTTCATAAAGCGAAGCAAATACAGCTAACAAAATCATTGTTACTAAGTCAGCAATAACAGCAACTAATAAAATGATTTGTCCTATGGAAGTTTGCATAAGATGTGCTTCCTTTAAGGTCGGGACAACCACTCCAAGGGAGATTGTTGATATAATAATGGTCATCAAAAAGACATTATCGATAAACCCAGCTAAAACAAATAAATAAGATAATAGCAGCGATAGAATAAAAATTCCGATAGAAATAATCGTTGCCGTTAAAAATGTATTGGGCTCAAGTTTACCATTTGGCAGTTTTGCTCGTTTTTTCCCACCAGAAAACGCCTTAAAATCAATTTCCAGGCCACTTAAAAACATTAAAAAGATAAATCCAAGTGTAGAAAGTGTTTCAAGCCACATATCCGTTTTTACAAGATCAAAACCGCTTTTCCCAATAATTAAACCGATCAAAATTTCTGCAACGACAACTGGTATCATATTTAATTTCAATCTGTGTAAAATAAGAGGGGTTAAAAACGCAGCAAAAATAACAATTAATAAAGATGTAACTGATAAACCATGTTCCATTTTTTCCTCCTTTAAAAACTCGCAATTTAATAAAATATTTCTATTCAAAAAAAGGAGCTTATTATATATGAGTATTGATATTATTGGCGATATCCATGGCTGTTTTACAGAGTTACAGAAATTAACAACATTACTTGGCTACCAATGGCAAACCGGTATACCGATTCATCCCGGAGGTAGAAAGCTTGGATTTGTGGGAGACTTAACCGACCGTGGTCCCGAATCAATAAAAGTAATAGAAGTTGTCCATGAGTTAATTCAAATGGATTTAGCTTACTATGTGCCTGGCAACCACTGCAATAAATTATACCGTTTCTTTCTTGGCAATAAAGTCCAGATAAGCCATGGTCTAGAAACAACAGTTGCTGAATATGAAGCATTAAACAAAAAAGAACAACAGAAAATCCGTCGTTCTTTTATGAGATTATATGAAAATGCTCCTCTCTATGCAAGTCTTGACAACCATAAGCTTATTATTGCGCATGCCGGGATCAGTGAAGAATTGATCGGAAAACAAAACTCACGGGTAAAAACGTTTGTGCTTTATGGTGATATAACCGGTGAAAAGCACCCGGATGGCTCGCCTGTTAGAAGAGATTGGGCTTTAAATTACAAAGGTAAACCTTTCATCGTCTATGGACATACCCCTGTTAAAGAAGTGAGACAAGTTGGTAATACGTATAATATTGATACAGGGGCTGTGTTTGGCGGTAAACTTTCTTGTCTTCGTTACCCTGAATTTGAGATTGTATCCGTTCCATCGACCATGCCTTATATTGAAGAAAAATTCCGATAAATAACGTGATAACAATACGGATCTTATCATTATACATATAAAAATAAGATCCGTATTCTTGTTAGTTTAACGTTAATCTTTTCAGATCCTCAGGAAGTTCTCCTGTTAACACTAGCGTTTTTTCCAAAAGCGGATGGCGAAACTGTAGACGTTTGCAGTGCAAAGCCTGACGATCCATTAAATCAAGCTTGCCCCCATAAAGATCATCCCCTACTAACGGGTGTCCGATATGAGATAGATGCACACGAATTTGATGGGTTCTTCCTGTTTCTAATCTTAATTGTATCCAAGTGAAAGATGGCAGTTGTTGAAGTACCTGAAAATGGGTTAACGCATATTGACCATCATCCCGAACTTCCCTCTCAATAATACTGTCTTCCTTCCTGCCAATGGGTGCTTCTATCCTTCCGCTCTTCTGTTTGAGCTGACCTTCTACAAATGCTTCATAGGTTCTTTCAATGCCGCCATTCTTTTGCTGCTCGCTTAATAAATGATGGATATGGCGATGCTTGGCAACAAGTACCAAACCTGAAGTATTACGGTCCAACCTTGTTACAATGTGAGCGGTTGCTTGGAGGCCTAATCGATTAAAATAATGTATGAGACCATTTGCTAGGCTTCCAGTCGGATGCTCCCGAGAAGGAATCGTATTCATTTCGGATGGCTTATTCACAACAAGGAGATAGTCATCTTCATAGCGAATGTCTAAAGGTATATTTTCAGGATTTAACCCTACACTTGGTTGTTCCACCGGAAAGATAACCGTTAATACATCATTATGTTGTAAAAGATAACGAACGGTCACTTCTTGTTGGTTAACTGATATTTTTCCACCTTTGAACTTTATATCGGTTAATGCTGTTTTAGAGACATTCTGTTCTTTTAGAAACGTCTTAACATCTCTTCCAGCATCCTCCGAACAAACCGTCCATTGCAGTGTAAATCCCGCCATTCTAATTCCCTCTAACTACTTAAAATTTTCTTATTCATCTGAAATAAATGAATCATGTACCCTTTTCCAAAATGGAAATGGTCTAAATCTTGCAAAACGGATTTTCTTGTCTGATATCCGATATTGAATCGATTTCACATCTTTATGCAGCAAGGTTAAATGATCAATGGTGATATGAAAATCAGTTTGATTCACAGGCTTAAGCATGCAAGTATGGTGTCCAGGTAATACGAGCGGGGAACCTATGGTCCGGAATACTCGATTATTGATAGATGCCATTTCGGTCACTTGAAAGGCCGAAATGGACGGATGAATAATCGCACCACCAAGAGCTTTATTATAAGCTGTACTTCCAGAAGGTGTAGAGACACAGAGACCATCCCCCCGGAAACGCTCAAAGTGCTCTCCGCGTATTTCAACATCCATCACAAGTGTTGCTTCAATATTTTTGACAGTGGATTCATTTAAAGCTAAATACTTCGACTCACGCCCACCATTTTGGTAACGGATAATGACTTCCAGCAGCGGATATTCAATGACTTGAAAGGGTGTCTTGGCAATTGCTATGACCAGCTTTTCAATTTCTTCCGGCACCCAATCAGCATAAAACCCTAGATGACCTGTATGAATACCGACAAAAGCTGTTTTATCCAATCGGCTACTATAGCGATGGAACGCATAGAGTAATGTCCCATCTCCACCAACGGAGATGACAATATCTGGTTGATCCTCATCATAGATTAAGTCAAAATCAAGTAAATACATTTTAATACGATGCATTAATGTGTTTGAACTATCGTCACCTTTTGATTGGATCGCAAACTTCATATTTTTCTCACCCCTTCCACTCTATTTCCTATCCCCATTTTGCTGAGATTCTTTTTTACTGCTAAAAAAGGCTTGAGCCTCTTGAATTTCACCACGAATGATTGACATTTCCTCATCCAATTGATAAGCAGCCTCTGCTGCTCTTTTTAATCTCATTTGGATATCTTTAGGAAACTGTCCTTTATATTTATAGTTTAGTGAATGTTCAATAGTTGCCCAAAAATTCATTGCTAAAGTTCTAATTTGAATTTCAGCTAAGATTTTCTTTTCACCATTAATGGTTTGGATTGGATAACGGATGACAATATGATAAGACCGATAGCCACTTGACTTCTTATGAGAAATATAGTTTCTTTCCTCTACAATTTCAAGATCATTTCGTTTACGAATTAACTCGACCACTTTATTAATATCATCTACAAATTGACACATCATTCGAATACCAGCGATATCTTGCATCTCATCTTCAATTTTATGAAGAGGAATCCCTTTTTGCTTTGCTTTATCTAAGATGCTAGCAATCGGTTTTACTCGACCTGTTACAAACTCAATCGGAGAATAATTCGATTGCAATAAATATTGCCTGCGTATATCTTTTAGTTTTACTTTTAACTCATCTACTGCTTGTTTATATGGTGACAAAAATGTTTCCCAGTCTTCCATAGAACAACCACCTTACGCGAATACAGTTTCTACTTCAGTAACCATCTTTTCACCGTAATTGCTATTTCCTTTAATATTATCAATTAAATAAGATAATTCCTCTTGAAAATTAGTTAATAATAACCGCTCTTTCTTGTTTGATAAATAGACAGAACCGTTATTCTCTAAAATCGTTTTCAAATCCTTCCAATTGTTGGTTGGAAGGACGATATATGTATACCCTTCTTCGTTTTCCATTAAATAAACAAATGAAAGATTATCGGAATCAACAAGCATTTGACCGCTTGCTTTAAAATTTTCTATTGTTACTTGCTCCTCTACTTCCAACACGACTTCCTTTTCATTGATGATGGTACTTTCTTGGATGATTAATTTTTCACTCATGTTGATCTTCTCCTTTCGTTTCCATTGTTTATTTTATCATATGGTGACATCTTATACTAAGCATTGCTTTCAATAAAAATACAAGTTATTCTTAGGATAAAATGAAGGTAGGAAGGAATTATATGACATGTCTCAAACCATCGAAATTGAATTTAAAAACCTCCTAAATATAGAAGAATTCAATAAAATCAAGGAAAAGCTTCATTTTACTGAGGATCAGATTTTCACGCAAATGAATCATTATTTTGATACAAATGATTTTGCTTTAAAAAATAAAGGTTGTGCGCTTCGCATTCGCGAAAAGAAGACCCATTTTGAAATGACCCTTAAACAGCCCCACCCTGATGGTTTATTAGAAACCAATCAAAACTTAACGGCCCAAGAAGCTCAGGATTTTTTAAAAGGGGGTCTGATTAAAGATGGCGTTGTAAAGACGCAAATCACTCGATTAGGAATCGATGTTACTCGATTAATCTATTTTGGATCTCTCACAACTGAACGAGCCGAACTAACCTATCAAAACGGGTTACTTGTCTTGGATAAGAGCTCCTATTTAAATACCGTAGATTATGAAGTAGAATTTGAAGTGACGAATAGAAAACAAGGATTGTCAGTATTTAAATCTTTCCTGACAGAATTGCATATCCCTATTCGCCAAACTAAAAATAAGATTCAACGATTTTACGAGCAGCAACAACAGCTATTAGAAAACAAAGAGACGAATGAGGAGCATTGATTCATGAATGTGAGCCCATTAAAAATGTTACTAGAAATAGAAGCATTGCAAAATCTTAATCAGAAAAAACATAACCAACTACATTCGAATACGTTATTTACGGACTTACTGACTAGTGCAATCGATTCCGACCGTAAGCTATCTTCCACAAATCAACAACCAAATCTACCATTGCCAAAAGTCTTCCCATCAACGGGCCAGCTTCCCATTCAGTTATCCCATTCTATTCCTGGAGTAGGCAGTTACGATAAAATCATTGGGGAAGCTTCACAACGATACCAAGTACCAGCTAAGTTAATTCGGGCGGTCATTACACAAGAATCTAACTTTAATGCCAATGCAGTAAGTCCTGCTGGAGCTAGAGGTCTTATGCAGTTGATGCCTAGTACAGCAGCTGGACTAGGGGTTAGTAATATTTTTGACCCTTATGAAAATATTATGGCTGGAACGAAATATTTAAGTCAAATGCTTAACAAATATCATGGCAATACTGAGCTTGCGCTTGCTGCTTATAATGCTGGACCAGGGAATGTCGATAAATATGGAGGCATTCCTCCTTTTAAAGAAACACACAAATATGTACAAAAGGTGAAACAGCATCTTTCAGTCTAATATTAATAGCCCCTTTTTATCTGTTTTAACACAGTTTTTCATGTCCCCAAGCTCTTTCGTTTGTGATATAGAAATTTGCTTGTTAAAATATAAGAGAATTTACTAAAGAAATTGCTTAAGTTTATGACTATTAAACTTATAGAATTCTTTCTTATTAAACGTAAAGGGGTTTTTTTATGGTTGAGAATATCCCTACACCATTTGACCTGATTGGTAAGGAAACACTTCACGAACTCATAGATGACTTTTATCGTCGTGTTAGCATTCATCCAGATCTCGCTCCGATATTTCCAGAGGATTTAACAGAGACTGTACGTAAACAAAAACAATTTTTGACTCAGTTTTTAGGAGGCCCCCCACTATATTCGATGGAACATGGGCATCCGATGCTTAGGGCAAGACATTTGCCATTTGAAATTACAGAAACTCGAGCAAAAGCTTGGCTACAATGTATGAATGAAGCAATGGATGAAATTGGTTTAAGCGGCAGCTTTCGTGAGAATTTCTTTTCACGGCTCGTCCTAACCGCTCAACATATGATTAATACGGATGAAAATCAAAGCATGAAAGGTGAGAGAATGTGACAAATCTAGAAGCACTGGGAACAAATTACGCTTCCTATCCCTGTCACTGTAATGATAACAAGCCGTTAGAAATTTATATGTTCTTCGATCCACTTAGCGCTGAATGTTGGGCACTTGAACCCATTTTAAAGAAGCTCTCCATTGAATATGGAAAGTATTTTACTTTAAAGCATGTGATAAGTGGAAAAATCGCTACACTTAATCTGGATAGGAAACATAAGTTTGAAAGTATCGCAGAGTTATGGGATAAAACGGCATGCCGTTCAGGAATGTCTTGTGATGGTAGTCTATGGTTGGAAAATCCAATATCTTCACCCTATTTAGCTTCTATCGCCATTAAAGCTGCGGAACTTCAAGGTAGGAAGGCAGGGATTCGATTTCTTCGTAAACTACAAGAGATGCTATTTCTTGAAAAGCAAAACATCTCCACACTGGAAGTTTTACAAGTCTGTGCGAAAAGAAGCGGATTAGATGTCTCAGAGTTCCTTTCGGATATTCATTCGAATAGTGCGGCCAAGGCCTTTCAATGTGACCTAAAGGTGACTTCAGAAATGGAAGTAACCGAAATTCCAACATTGGTTTTCTTTAATCAAAACATTGAGGACGAAGGAATTAAAATTACAGGGTATTATCCTTATAATATTTATGAACAAATTATCACGGAAATGTTGGAGGATAAGCCAATTCGCACATCTCCACCCCCTTTAGAAACATTTCTAAAACATTATCATGTTGTTGCCTCTAAGGAAGTAGCTGTTGTTTATAATAAAACAATTCAAGAAGCAGAAAAGGATTTAAAAAAATTACAACTCAAGCAAATTGTTGAAAAGATTCCGGTTAAACATGGTGCATTTTGGAAGTATATCCAATCCTGATGTACCTTCAAGCTAAATTGAATAACGAAAAAGACCTTGCATATGCAAGGTCTTTTTCAATTAAATACGAACAAAGGGGATGGGAGAAATTTTTCACGGTCAAACAAAGGGGTATATGTTTGCTTGTGATCAACTTCACGCCCTTAATATATCACGTCAGATAGCTGAAAACAATGGCTTTGTACCTTATTTCACATTTTTGTCAAATTCACGTCCTAATTCTATCGTTTCTTGCATATATCCATGTATATAATGTGATGTTTATTACTTACCACATAGTTAGGAGGAACAAGAAGATGAATAAAAAACTTTATGTTAGTTTCTTGATCCTGTTTGCCCTTTTTTCCTTCATTCTCAATTTGTTCGGTCTGATGAAGATACTACCCATTTATTTGACCTCTCCCGTTCTCTTTCTCGCCCTTTTTCTAATCTTTTTTTATCTGAACAATCGAAATCGGTTTAAGGGATTATAAAGAGAAAGCTGGCTTTCCTTTTCTGTCGGAAGCCAGCTTTCTATCTATCTTACAACAATTGTTCAAGTTCTGTTAGTTTTTCTTCGAACACTTTACATGCATCTTCAACAGGCTTTGGACTTGTCATATCTACTCCCGCTTTTTTCAGAACCTCAATTGGATAATCGGAGCTGCCGGCTTTTAAGAAATTAATATATCTATCCACGGCAGGTACCCCTTCTGTTAAGATTCCCTTGCTTAAAGCTTGGGCAGCACTATAACCTGTTGCATATTGATACACATAGTAATTGTAATAGAAATGAGGAATTCTAGACCACTCAAGTCCAATTTCATCATCCACAATAATATCTGAACCATAGTACTTTTTATTTAACTCATAATAATCATTTGTTAAGGCTTCTGCTGTTAAGGCTTCATTATTTTGCGCTTTTCGATGAATCATGTGTTCAAACTCGGCAAACATCGTTTGACGGAAAACTGTGCCTCTAAAACCTTCTAAATAGTGATTAAGTAGATAAATTCGTTTCTGTTCATCATCTATTGTATTCAATAAATAATCATTTAATAAGGACTCATTTGTTGTTGACGCTACTTCAGCAACAAAAATTGAATAATTCCCATATGGATAAGGCTGCGTTTTACGTGTGTAATAACTATGAACAGAGTGACCAAATTCATGAGCCAATGTAAATAGGTTGTTCACATTATTTTGCCAATTCATTAAAATATACGGATTTGTACCATAGGACCCCGATGAATAGGCACCGCTTCGTTTCCCTTTGTTTTCATGAACATCTACCCAGCGGTTATCAAAGCCTTCTTTTAAAACAGAGATATATTCTTCACCTAAGGGGGCCAAGCCTTTTAATAAAATATCTTTTGCCTCTTCATAATTAATTTCCATTTTGACGTCTTTTACAAGTGGAGTATATAAATCGTACATATGTAGTTCATCAAGCCCTAATACTCTTTTACGTAATTTCACATAACGGTGAAGGAGCGGTAAATGTTTATTAATCGTGCTAACAAGATGATCATAAACATTTTCAGGAATATTATTTTCTGAAAGTGCGGCCTCTCGTGCAGATGAATATTTTCGGATTCTGGCATTAAAATTGTTTTTCTTTACATTTCCACTTAAAGTACTAGAGAAGGTATTACGAAACTTTCCATATGTTTCATACACTGCTTTAAAGGCATCTTGACGCACTCTCTGATCAGGACTCTCAAGAAACCGAATAAACCTTCCATGTGTGATTTCTACTTCTTCACCATTTTCATCCTTAATGGAAGGAAATTCAAGGTCTGCATTATTTAACATTCCAAATGTATTTTCTGAAGAGTCAAATACTTCTGAGGCTTCAGCTAATAATGCTTCTTGTTCAGCAGGCAGAACATGTGGCCGTTGTAGATTAATTTCTTCTAAGGAATGTTCATAAAGCCTTAATTCCTCTTTTTCCTTTAAGAATTTATTGAGCTTTTCCTCATCAATCGATAACAACTCCGGAACGATATAAGCTAAACTACTTGCAGCTTGCGCATATAAGTTTCTCATGCGATCATCCAGAGCTTGATAGAAGGAATTCGTTGTATCTTGATCATAACGCATATGCGAATAAGCGTATAACTTTCCTAATCTTTCTAATAAATGATCTTGAAATTGTAATGCCTCATACAAAGTATCCGCAGACTCACCAAGTTTTCCTTGAAATTCTTGTACTCTTGGAAGTAATGATTTCACTTCTTGAAATTCCTTTTCCCAAGCATCATCATTTGTAAAAATATCATCGAGTCTCCAAGTATCTTCAACTTTAATTTCACTTCTTGCTGGAAGTTTATTAACGTTTGAATCGTTTGTCATTTTACTCCTCCACAACTTTATTTTTCCATTTAAGGAACCTTATAACTTCTTCTCCTTATTTATCCGAAATTCCTTCTATTTTAACTTCTTTCAGCCAAAGTTCCTATCCTCTAAGAAAGTAAGGCTTGTATATAAAACTCCCCATTCATTGGGGCTTCAACCTTTGGGCTGAATGAGGGTTAAGCTCCAGCGGATGTGTCAGATTTTTATCGGCGGAGCTAATTTAATTATACAATCCTTATTAATATATGCCTTAGAAGCATAATTCATTTATGCTGAAACAATACGTGCTGAAAGTCTTTATATAATTGATCCTCTAACCTTTGCCCTTCAACAACATGGTTTGGAAGTTCTATGCCCCTTCTTAACCTAAATGTATTAAGATTCACCCCCTCTAATACTTCTAATTTCACCAATAATCGTAGATATTCTGCTAGTGGTAACGTAGGACTTGTATTGTGTATTAAAGGAAGGTACCGGAGTTTGATTTGATCTTTTTGAATTCGATGCATAAAACTCCGATAAACCTCACTAAAAGTAATGAGATCATTCGCTTTTTTATGTAACAGTTGATCGATAAACAGATAAGTTTGCCAAATAAGCGGTGATGTTTCAATAATAGGGGCGTTATAAATCGGAAGACCAATAAATGGAGGGAGCAATGATATATTTAAGGCATGGTTATATAGTTCTGTTAAAAATTTGGGATAATACTTCCCGTTAATCGCGATTCCTAACTTTTGTGCTCTCACTTCGTTCCGCCAATCTTCAGTATGAATAGAACTACTTCCGTTAGGAGATAAAAGCTGTTGAAAAGAGAATCTTTGTAAAGGATATATCGTTAACTTGGTAAGGGCTTTTTTTGATGCAATAGGAATAATATCCATTAAGAAGATGAATTGTTTGGAAACTGAACAATAATAGGGGATATACCAATTTCCAGCGAGGTTCTTATTGAGAAATAAATAATCGAATTTTGATAATGTCACTTTCTGTTCCGCTTTTCGCTTAATTCCACTACCACCTAATATCCAGATACAATTGATATTATTTTTAAAGTAAGTGTTTGTACGCTTGCTCATGAGTTCCGGTGGAATAGTCGAACACTGATACTCTATGGCATGTTCTTTAGCAGCATATTTGATGCTAAGATCTGGCCTTTGCTTCAATTTTTCATAATAAAGTTCCAATCTCGGTTGAAGTCTTTGTGTTTCAAGCCAATGATATAATTGCTGTTTTCCATTTAAATGATACATAGACTCTCGCTCATAACTTTCAACACATTGGCTTCCTGCCTCATGGGCAAAATGTTCGATTCGTTGTGTTCCGATTTTCATTATCACTTTCTCTTTACATTCTGGACAATAAAACCTCCCTACCTCTTTTTCTTTTTTTAACACTTCCTTTGAAAGTCTCGGCAGTAATTGTAACGGTGTCCCATCTTCTCGTAAAGCTTTTAACATGTTTGCAACCTCCTATGTTATGCTGAAAAAACGACTAACAAAAATTGAACGATAAAAGGATAATCTTCATTTGGCATTGTTTTTAATCGTTCACTCCACCATTCTGGCTGACTATTCAGCTAATAAAGGCTTGCTCAAGCAGGTTAGTCAACTTTTTCATGTCGAATTAGCTATTAATCTATGGATATCATTCGTTACGGAGATTCATTTTCCTGCATAAAAAAGAAAAGTCCATAGAAAGTTCATGGACTTTTCCCCAATCGGCTAATTTTACTATAATAACGGGGAAAGTAGTCTTGAGGTGGATTCAAGCAAGCGATAGCCAAGATGTCTTTTCTTAAATTCTAAGCCATTAATTTCTCTAGAATCTTGAAGATCATTTAAATATTCCGTAACTAACTTCTCCGTGCTGATTGTCCGATATAAAAACGCATTTACCTCAAAATTTAAGTGGAAGCTTCTCATATCCATATTGGATGTGCCGATGGAGGCTAATTCATGATCAACAATCACTATTTTACTATGCATGAATCCTTTTTCGTATTCATAAATTTTCACACCTGCCTCTAATAAATCTGGGAAATAAGAGCGTGATGCATGAAAAACTATTCGCTTATCTGGCTTGTTGGGAACGAGTAAACGAACATCAATCCCACTAAATGCAGCAATTTTCAGTGCTGTAAAAATATCCTCATCAGGAATGAAATAAGGAGAGGCAATCCAAACAGAATCTTTCGCAGATGTGATCATGGCAAAAAAAATATTTTTAATTGCACTCCATTCATTATCCGGCCCACCCGCAATTAATTGGACCCCGCCATGCTTGTTTTCTTCGAGAACCGGAGATAAATACTCTGATGTCAAAAAACTTTTATTCGTCATATAATACCAGTCCTGCAGAAAGATTAATTGCAATGACCGAACAGCTTCCCCTTTAAGCATTAAATGAGTATCACGCCAAAAACCAAAATTTTGACTTAACCCTAAATACTCATCGCCAATATTTAATCCCCCTACAAATCCGATACTTCCATCAATCACAATGATTTTCCGATGGTTTCGAAAGTTAAACTTACTATTTAAAAAGGGGAGTTTAACAGGTCCAAAGGGGATCATTTCAACTCCTTCGTTTCTTAATTCTTCAATATATTGCTTGGAAAGCTTCCAGGAACCAACCGCATCATATAAGAAACGGACTTTTACTCCTTCTCGAGCTTTCTCAATTAAGATCTGTTTAATCCTAGAGCCAATGTCATCGTGGCGGACTATGTAATATTCTAAATGGATATGATGTACGGCTTTTTCTAGTTCTTTTAATATATGATGGAATGTTTCCTCTCCATTTGTTAAGACAGTCGTATCAGTGCCAAAGGAGATCGGACTGTTTCCTAAGCGCTGCGCTAAATGAAAAAGTTTTTTTTGATGTTCTCCGGCTCGATTTAACTTTTCCTCACTAACAGGATCCTGACCTTCATATTGTAAAAATGCTTGTCGATCAAGAAAATACTTTTTTCGAAACATTTTTTCCTTACGATAATTTCGACCAAACAATAGGTAAAAAATAAATCCAAGTAACGGAAAACCGCCGAGAACCACAAGCCAAGTGAGAGTTTGTGTTGGATGACGATTTTCCAGAAAAATGACAAACCCAATAACAATGACCGTTAATGTGATAATAATACTTACATACCCAAAAAAACCGCTAATCATGTACTTATAAGTATCAGTTAAATAAAAGATAAGTGCTAGAATGCCAAGAAACAGAAGCACTTTCACCGTATTTTTCATTCTAACCTCCAAAATCAAGACAACTTCTGTAAAGGTTGTTCCTTGCAGTTAATGATACATATTGAAAAAACCGATTTCACAAGGGAAATCGGTATATTAGTTAAAATACTTTCTTAAATTTGGAAAAACGTCTTTATCTAAAATACATTTTCCGTATTCTTGAATTCTATGGATCGTTACATTTGTTTCCTGACCATATTCAAGCAAAATACTTAATATATTATCAATTTCATTCTCTTCATACATGTCTTCAGAGAATTCTATATATAAATAATACTTATCTTCAAAAGAATATAATTTAGTTGTTAAATCATCCAAATATGTTTCTTTTGAAAGAGAAATGACATCTTCGAAATCTTGAAATTTAATGACAAAATCTAGCTGATCCTCATAAATGGAGTCATCATCAACTAATGAACTGAAATGTTGGTCAAACAAATCATCTATTTGCCCATCACCAGCTAAGTCCTTCATTTTATCTTCTGGAATTGGAAGTTCAAATTTATGTCCATCTTTTGAAAGTTGAGCCTTTGTCACCAAAATCTCTAAACCTTTGTCAAGTGCCTGAACTTGAATCCAGAGAGGTCCTTCCACTAAAAACTCCTCTTCACGGTGAACTTCATCCATCATTTCCCAGAAAAGTTCTTCACTGCGATCGCGATTGTACCAGATTTCCTCCCGATCAAAACCCCGCTCTTCTATATCAATATAAGAAATATAGAACTTTACGGTATGATCATTAATACGCTCGATTTCCATCTCGCAACACTCCCTTCCGGATTGGTTGAAGGGACAAAATACCCCCATACAGATACAAAATCCTGTTAAATTTTATGTGATAAATTTATTTTGTACCTTGTACTCTTATTTTATGATAAAAAGACAATAAAGGGAATTAAAATGTACTACGTTTTCTTAAACCATCTAATGCCTATTATATTACCCTATATTGTAACAAACACATCCAGGTTTGAAAAGACTTAGAACGAAATATATTATTACAAATTATTTTACCTATTTAACAGGAATATTACCGTTTAACAAGTAGACTATCATTAAGTTCCAATATATTTTGTATAGTAGGATTTGGCTTTTACAGGATCATCAGTCCCATGAATGAGCACTCTTCCATCTTTAAAAACCGATAGCGTCAAATCTTCATTCGGAGAAAAACGCAATAAGTATGGATTTCCCTTTACATCCCCACTATTTCTTAACCGTTTAGCCATTTTTTCTAAATTAATTTCATTTTTAAGTCGAGGGTTGATTTGAACGGTATCACGACCACATAGCGTAGAGAAAATCACTTGTTGCTCGGATGACCGATCGAGAAACTCATATTTGTGCCCAACACAAGCAGGACAACTTTCATTGCGACCATTTGAAATGTCCATTTGAAAATTTGTATGATGCCAAATATCAATTTGTTCCAAATGAGGATTGGTTTTAGCATCAACTAAAATTTTTATAGCCTCCATCGCCTCATAAGAACCGATAATATCTGTTAATGGTGATAACACCCCTACTGTATCACATGTCTCCCCTAACCCTAATGGTACCTGAGGAAAAATACAACGATAACAAGGGGTTTTTCCAGGAATAATACTTGTAAACATTCCCCTTGAACTCACGGCCCCGCCATAAACCCATGGGATATTGTATTTAATTGCTACATCGTTTATTAAATATCGAGTTGAGAAATTATCCGTACCATCGACAATCACATCAAAACTAGCGAGGAGATCTTCGGCATTATCCAAATTTAAATCGGCAATCACAGCCTCAACCGAGATCGTAGAATTAATCTTTTCTAACTTTTTCTTAGCTGCAATGACTTTAGGATACCCATTATTGGCATCTTCTTCATCATATAAAGATTGCCTTTGTAAGTTAGATACTTCAACAAAATCACGATCAATGATACGAATAGCCCCTACTCCAGAACGCACCAAATGATTCGCTATTACAGTTCCTAGTGCCCCCATTCCAACGATGACAGCCCGACTGTTCATTAATTTCTTTTGTCCGTCTACCCCAATGGGCCCAAAAAGGATTTGCCTTGAGTACCGTTGCAACCCGTTTTCCATATCTTCCCCTCCCCTTCTTCTGACCTATAACACTTATTATAAAGCAAAATTGTTTTCAATATATGGGATATGCTGTAAAATTAATGTACAGCTTTTTATAAATATTTTCATATATCATGAGATTTAAAGTATAGTAAATTTTAAAAATACTAAAAGAGGTGGGAAACATGACACTCGGCGGTTTAAACAACAAAGAAGTTGTCGTTGATTTAACAGCAGGTACGATTGATTACAGAGGAATAAAAGAAGAGGATGTTAAAAAGTACATAGGCGGCCGCGGCCTTGGTGTAAAATATGTCCTTGATAATGGTCCGCAAATAGAACCTTTATCAGCAGAAAATATATTATGTATTATGACTGGACCTGTGACAGGCTCTCGTACAACTATGAGCGGACGCCTTTGTGTCGTAACGAAATCACCATTAACAGGAACGGTTACAGATTCACATATGGGCGGATGGACAGCTGCCCGCTTAAAATGGGCTGGGGTCGATAATATTATTTTCAAAGGAAAAAGCAATCACCCAGTCTATTTATATATCGAAAATGGCCAAGCAAAACTTCGTGATGCAATGGATCTTTGGGGAAAAGGTACGAGAGAAACCGTAAAAGCCATGCAAGAAAAATATGGTGAAAAAGATTTATCTGTTATGACAATTGGACAGGCTGGTGAAAACTTAGTACGATTTGCCGGTTTTATGAATGAACATGATCGTTCAGCCGGTCGTGGCGGTACAGGAGCAGTTGCTGGGTATAAAAATTTAAAAGCAATTGTTATTAAAGCAGCACAAAAAGGGAATATGCCTCAGCCAGCACTAGCTGATGATTATAAAGAGGCAACAAAAAAAGCAACAAAGGCAATTATGGATGGCGGTTTAACAGCACCAAGAAAAGGTGGTTTATCTGTATACGGTACAAACGTATTAGCAAACCTGATTAATGAAGTCGGTGCACTACCAATTCGCAACTCACAGGAGACACATTGGGATGAAGCGGAAAAGCATAGTGGCGAATGGGTAAATGCCAATATTTTATCAAAAAACAATGCCTGTCATGCTTGCCCAGTTGCTTGTAAAATTGAAGTTGAGGTCAAGTCAGGCAAGTACAAAACAAAAGTCGAAAGCTTTGAATTTGAATCTGGTTGGTCGCTCGGTTCAAACTGCGGCTTAAGTGACTCAGAAGCCATCGCTTATTTGATAAACCTCTGTAATGAATATGGATACGATACGATCGAACTTGGTCACTGTTTCTCAGTTACAATGGAAGCTTATGAAAAAGGCATTATCTCCGAGAAACTAGTATGGGGAGATGCAGACGCCATGATCGAGCTCGCAAAAGACATTGCCTTCCGTAATGGTTTAGGAGATGTTCTTGCAGACGGACCAGCTCGTGCAACAGCCTCTTGGGGAGTACCTGAACTTTCTATGTCAGTTAAAGGGCAATCGATTCCTGCATACGATCCACGAGGGATACAAGGTATTGGTTTAGGTTATGCGACAAGTAACCGTGGTGCATGTCATTTACGTGGTTATACAGTAGCAAGTGAAATTGCTGGAATTCCAGAACCGACAGACCGACTTGTTCCAGAGGGTAAAGGCGAATTATTAAAAGTATTCCAAGACCTCCATTCATTTGGAGATTCAATGGATATTTGTAAATTCTCTTCTTTCTCAGAAAATGCGGAGCATTATGCAGAACAATACAGTTCAATGACAGGAATTCCAATGACTGCGGATGATATTATGAAAGCTGGGGAACGAATTTACAACTTAGAACGTTATTATAACAATCTAGCAGGCTATAACAATCGCGAGGATGATTTCTTGCCAAAACGATTTACAGAAGAAGCAGCTACAGGAAATAGTAAAGGCTATGTCAGCCGTATGGATATCATGCTTGATGAATATTACAAAGCTCGCGGTTGGGCAGATGGCATTGTTCCTGAAGAAAAATTACGGGAACTTGAAATCATTTAATACAACGTCCTTCATAGAAATAAAAAGAGAGGTTTGTTCTAGGATTTTAATTCCTCGTACAAAACCTCTTTTCTTTGTATCAAAGGATACCTCAATATTAACCGCCAGCTCTAAAAGATTTTTTTCTGAAATTGGTGATGACATCGTTTAATTGTTCTTCACTATTTGCACTAAACTTGATTTTAACACTGTTCACTTTAAAGGCAGTTGTAAAGGAGATTTCCTCTTCACATAAAATAAATACAATCCAATTCTCTGCCTGATAACGAATCGGGAAATGATTATTCAGACGCTCTCCACCTAACTCTTTTAAATACAGTTGGATTTGTTGTAAGGCAACCCCTCTGAACTCCAAGATTTCTTCAAACAAATCACCCACCTGCCACTGGTGGAAATAGCGCAAATTGATCCGTCTCTAATACTTTCGTTTCAAGATATTCTGCGTGAATAATATTTCGTCCATTTATATATACCGCAACAAACGGTTTTAACGTTCTCTCTTCAGTAAAAATTTCATCTTCTAGGGCAGGAAACATGGTGATCATTCTTTCTAAAATATCAATCACCCTATCCCCGTCAGGATGAACTTCAACAGATACCCCGCCACATATCTCTCGAAGATTCGCAAATACTTTGACTATCAATGTAGTTCAACCCTTTCTTCATAAACATATTTTTATTGGAGATAATCGAATATAAGAAAAAGCTGGCTCAAAGTGAGGGCCAGCTTTTAATTAACAAGCTTTTGTGCTTCTAATAATTGAAAAGTACGAACTTTTCGAGGAAGGAATCTTCTAATTTCATCCTCATTATATCCTACTTGAAGACGCTTTTCATCAATGATAATCGGTCTGCGTAACAATCCTGGATTATCTTGAATTAATTGAAATAGTTCTTGTAATGGTAATGTTTCAAGATTCACATCCAATTTTTGGAAAGACTTTGATCTAGTAGAAATAATTTCATCCGTTCCATCTTCTGTCATGCGCAGAATTTCTTTAATCTCATCAATAGATAATGGCTCAGAAAAAATATTTCTTTCCGTATACGGAATATCGTGCTCCTCTAACCAAGCCTTCGCTTTCCGACAAGATGTACAACTTGGTGACGTATATAATGTAACCATTTGAAATCCACTCCTTAATCTGTGAAGGATCTAATTATTAAAAGGTTCAGTAAGTAAATAACTGTATTAAATTAAAATGAATTTAAATAAGTAATTTATATTATTTATTATACACCAATAAAATATAATTTGGTATCCTTTTTTTAAAAAAACAGTAAAAATAATTAAATTATTTGACTTTTCTTTTTCCTCTGGAATTTTCACTTATAAAACGTTTTACCATGAGAAAAGTTTCATATTTTCATTATTTATTATAAATATTGTCACATTTTTATTAAAAACCTTCATAATAAGATCTTGATTTTTCAACATTCATTAATTGTACCTTTTATTATATATAAAAGTTTACTATTTATTTCATATAAATAGCGAGATATCTTTCTAGCTTAGAAACACGGTTCCCTATTAAACTATTTAAGAATATCTTTTTATTCTCAATTAAAGGAAATGGAATGAAAACATAACGATCAGAAGAAATACTTTGCAATCTTTCAAATATTATATACAATAGACTTAGACTCATTTAACCTCTTTAGTTATTCAATTTGAAACGGGGGTATTATTATGGTTGCTTATTTAATTGACTTTCTGATTGTCGTTGGTCTTATTATCGGCTTAACTGCCCTAAATGGTGTGATTACAAATGGGATTGGAAATAAGGTATTTGGCAGAAGAAAGCGTGGTCAATTTGTAAACAAGTCCGCTTCTATCCAAACGAATTGGAAAGAGATTGGTGGAAAAAGTAAATAATTCATTGATAGCCTGGAGCTTATTTATATTCAAGCAGTGACTTACAAAATCACAATAAAAAAACGATCTCGTTCTTGAGATCGTTTTTTTTAACTTGAATACTTCTCTTTCAATACCTTAAACTCTTTTTCAGAACAGTAAACAAAATGACCTGGAGTCACTTCTCGCATTTCCACTTGTTCCTTTGTTGAGTATTGGTGGATTGTTGGATCATATGATTTCCTCTTCCTTGTCCGTTCAATTTCTGGATCAGGAATTGGAATTGCTGATAGAAGTGATTGTGTATAAGGGTGCATTGGATTCTTATACAGTTCATCAGCAGGCGCTAATTCAACTAGTTTTCCAAAGTACATGACCCCAATACGATCACTAATATATTTCACCATAGATAAGTCATGAGCAATAAATAAATAGGTTAACCCATTTTCACGTTGTAATTTCTTTAATAAGTTCACAACCTGTGCCTGAATGGAAACATCAAGCGCTGAAATAGGTTCATCTGCAATAATAAAATCAGGTTTTACAGCTAAAGCTCTAGCTATTCCTATTCTCTGCCTTTGACCACCAGAAAATTCATGGGGATAACGGTTTGCATGTTCTTTGTTTAATCCTACTGTTTCTAATAATTCATAGACACGTTCCATACGTTCCTTATAATTATTTACAAGTCCATGGATATCAATGCCTTCTGCAATAATATCCGCTACCGTCATCCTAGGATTTAATGATGCATATGGATCTTGGAAAATCATTTGCATTTTACGATTAAACTTCTTTAAATCAGCTTTAGACTTCTTACCATGAACATCTTCACCATTGAACAAAACCTGGCCGCCTGTTGCCTCATAAAGTCGGATAATCGTACGTCCTGTCGTTGATTTTCCACAGCCAGATTCTCCAACTAAACCTAATGTTTCACCTTTATAAATATCAAAGGTAACATCATCAACAGCCTTAACCATATTTGATCTGCCTACATTAAAATATTGCTTTAAATTTTTAATTTCTACTAACTTTTCAGCCACTTATTTCCCCTCCTCTACTAGAATCGGATGTTCAAAATTAGAGGGTAATTTACGAATACGTCTTTTTACTGATTCTGGCGGCTCCACTTTTGGTGCATCTGGATGCAGAAGCCACGTCCGTGCAAAATGTGTTTCAGATACCTGATAAACTGGTGGCTTTTGCTCAAAATCAATGGCCAGTGCATATTGATTTCGAGGAGCAAAAGCATCTCCTTTTGGAGGATTAATTAAATTCGGCGGTGTGCCCGGGATTGCATGTAATTCAACTTCATCATTGTTTTCTAAACTTGGCATAGAAGCTAATAATCCCCATGTATAAGGGTGTCTAGGATCGTAGAAAATTTCATCTACGGTACCATACTCAACGATTTGTCCTGCATACATAACTGCCACTCGGTCCGCAATATTTGCTACTACACCGAGATCATGTGTAATAAAAATAATTGAAGTTCCCGTTTGATCTTGAAGTTCTTTCATTAGATCAAGAATTTGCGCTTGAATCGTTACATCTAATGCCGTTGTTGGTTCATCTGCAATAAGCAGTTTTGGTCTCGCTGCTAATGCAATCGCAATCATCGCTCTCTGCCTCATCCCACCTGAAAACTCATGGGGATATTGATTTACACGTTTTTCTGGCATTGGAATCCCAACTAATTTTAGCAACTCAGTCGCTCTAACTGCCGCTTCTGCTTTGGACATATTTTGATGTTTAACCAACACTTCCATAATTTGTTTCCCCACTTTCATCGTTGGGTTTAAGGAAGTCATTGGATCCTGAAAGATCATACTGATTTCTTTGCCGCGTATGTTTTCCATTTCCTTTTCTGTTTTAGTTACAATATCATCGCCATCAAAGAGAATTTGTCCGGCTGTAATTTTACCGG
Source organism: Niallia sp. XMNu-256 (assembly GCF_036670015.1). Taxonomy (NCBI): domain Bacteria; kingdom Bacillati; phylum Bacillota; class Bacilli; order Caryophanales; family Bacillaceae; genus Niallia; species Niallia sp. XMNu-256. The sequence goes on along the minus strand of NZ_CP137636.1, from coordinate 1,048,874 downwards.
GAGGCATCGGAATTAATTTCATCAATGATTGAGCGGTAACACTTTTTCCAGAACCTGACTCACCTACAATGGCTAATGTCTCACCTTTATAAAGGTCAAAGGTCACACCCCGAACAGATTGTACATCTCCCCCATACGTTTGGAATGAGACGTGTAAATCTTTTACTTCTAATAACTTTTCCATACTCTCACTCCTATTTACGTAATCGTGGATCTAAAGCATCTCTTAAACCGTCACCAATCACATTAAATGCAAAAATAGTTAAGCATATAAAGGTTGCTGGGAAGAATAACCGCCATGGAAAATATCTTAATGCGGGTAATGCATCAGAAGTCATGGTTCCCCAACTTGCAATTGGTGGTGTTAACCCTAAGCCAAGGAAACTTAAGAACGCTTCAGTAAAAATTGCAGATGGTACCGTTAATGTCATCGTAACTAAAATCGGCCCCATTGAATTTGGTATTAAGTGCTTTAACATAATTCTTGATGTACTCGCACCTAGTGTTCGAGAAGCCAGTACATATTCTTGACCTTTTAGCGAGAGAACTTGTCCACGTACAATTCTGGCCATACTAACCCAACCAGTAATTGACATTGCTAGAATCATCGTTCCTACACTTGACCCTAAAACAACCATTAGTAAGATAACTAAAAGCAAGTAAGGGATACCCGCTAATACGTCTGCAATCCGCATCATATACTCATCAATACGTCCACCTTTATAGCCTGCAATACCACCCCAGAACACACCAATTGTTAAGTCAATAAGTGCAGCTGCTAGACCGATAGAAATAGAGATTCGAGCACCTTCCCAAGTACGTGTAAATACATCTCGTCCCAAATCATCTGTACCAAACCAATGTTGGGAAGAAGGCGGTTGGTTTTTATTTGCTAAATCATTTGTTGCATAATCATAGCCTGTCATATATGGTCCAAAGATAGCCATGAAAACTAATAAGAATAGAACAACTACCCCTACCATAGCAAGCTTGTTTTTTCGAAATCTCATAAAAACATCTTTCCAGAACGAAAGACTAGGTTTTGATATTTTCTCCGTATCTTTTTGTCTTATTCCGACAACTTTAAATTGATCATTCACCATGTTCTACTCTCCTTTCTTCTCCCCAGATAGTTTAATTCGAGGATCGATTAGTCCATATACAATATCGACAAGGAGAACACAAACAAGTAATAGAATACTATAAAAGGCCGTAATACCCATAATAACGGTATAATCACGATTTGTAATACTCGTTACAAAGTGGGACCCAAGTCCAGGTATACCAAATATTTGCTCGATAACAAAACTACCTGTAATGATTCCAGCTAATAGTGGCCCCATATATGATACGACAGGTAACATAGCATTTCGTATAGCATGCTTGATTGTTATAACTCCTCTGCTTAATCCTTTAGACTTTGCTGTTTTAATATAGTCATTCGCTAATACTTCAAGCATGGATGAACGTGTTAGCCTTGCAATATTCGCCATAGGACCGGCAGCAAGTGCCAGGGCAGGTAGAACAGTATGCATCGGAGATTCCCAAAGTGCAACTGGAAAAACTTGCCATTTTATTGCTAAGAAATATTGTAATAAAGTAGCAAGAATAAATGATGGCATTGAGATACCTAATACAGCTATAACCATTGAACTATAATCAAGCCATTTATTATGATTTAGTGCAGCAATAACCCCTAGCAAAACCCCAACTGCAATGGCAATAAGAATTGCTTCTAAGCCTAATGCCAAAGAAACAGGAAAACCATCGCTAATTAAATCATTGACTGTTTGACTTTTATATTTAAATGATGGACCAAAATCCCAATTAGCAATTCTTACTAAATAATCCCAGTATTGAACATACCAAGGTTGATCTAAACCGTAAAAAGCATTTAGATTCGCCTCAATTTCAGGTGGTAATTTTTTTTCAGATGTAAATGGGTTACCTGGTGCCATTCGCATTAAGAAAAAGGTTGCCGTAATAATGAGCCATAATGAGCCCAGCATATACAACAAGCGTTTTCCAATATATTTAGCCAATGTCAACACCTCCATTTTCTATTTATTAAAAAAGTACATAATATAAATTTCTTATTTTACAAGATTATTTGAAATTGATTAAAAATTACTTTAAAGAAATGAAGGTATATAGGGAACCCCTATATACCTTTCATAAGATGACTTCTTATTCAAAGTGAGCCCATTTAAACTGAACATCACCAAGTCCTGATACTGCAACATCTTTTAAGTTTTCTGCTTGTACCCAGTTATTTGTATAGAAATAGATCGGGATAACAGGCATTTCTTCCATGAAGATCTCTTCAGCTTGTTTTAATAATTCAAGACGCTTTTCTTCATCCTGTTCTGTAGCAGATTGATCTAATAACTTTTGGAACTCTTGGTTTTCCCAACCGGTGTCATTATTTCCACCAGTAGCAGAATAATACATTTCCAAGAAGTTAATTGGATCGTTAAAGTCACCTAACCAACCCATACGGGCAATGTTATAATCTAGAGATTGTACTTTATCAATGTATACTTTCCACTCAGAGTTATCTAATGTTACTTCGACCCCTAAGTTCTGCTTCCACATATCTTGAATAGCTTGGGCAATTTTTTGGTGGCCTTCATTTGTATTATATGAAAGACCAATTGTTGGAAGTTCAGATACATCACTGTATCCAAGTTCTTCTAAACCTTTTTGTAAATATTCTTTAGCTTTTTTAACATCATTATCTTTGAAATAACCTTTTTCATTTTCAGGTATCATTGTCGGAGGCACAATCGCCATTGCTGGCATTTGGCCACCTTGTGTTACATTATCAATTAACTCTTTACGATTAATAGCCAATGCAAAAGCCTTGCGAATATTTGCATTGTTGAAAGGTTCAACAGTAGTATTTAGTTTATAGTTATAAATACCTGCAATCGGTTCTGTATTTAATTTCCCTGCATCTTCTAACGTTGATAATGCATCCTGTGGTAGGTTTCCAGTCGGCATACCCGCCCAATCAAGTTCGCCACTATCAAACATAGATAACTCTGTATTTGGATCATTTACCATGATCATCGTAATTTTATTTAACTTAACTGCATCTGCATCCCAATAATTTTCATCCTTCTCAAGGATAATTTTATCGCTATGTGACCATTCGGTTAATTTGAAAGGTCCATTTGTTGCATAACTCTCACCAGCATCATTTGCCCAGTTAGGGTTTGCTTCAGCAATCTTACTGTTGATTGGTAAGTAAGTATAGAACGCAGTAAGTTCTAAGAAGAATGGTGTTGGATTAACAAGTTTAACTTCTAAAGTCTTATCATCAAGTGCTTTTACTCCAACCTCATCTGCACTGCCAGTACCTTCATTAAATGCTTGTGCACCTTCTAGGTAATATAATTGATAAGAATAGGCTGATGCATTAGCAGGATCTAACGCCCATTTCCATGCATATTCAAAATCTTTAGCTGTAACAGGGTCTCCATTAGACCATGTTGCTTCACGTAGTGTGAATGTGTAAGTTTTTTGATCATCAGAGATATCCACTTTTTCAGCAGCCGCTAATTCTGCCTCTCCCTCTAAGTTGATTCGAGAAAGTCCCTCAAACACTTGACGAAGCACAGTTCCTGATGTTGAATCCTCTGCTAAACCAGGGTGTAAAGTTGGAGGTTCCGTATTTATATTAATACGAAGATCCTGAGCAACTTCCCCATCTTTCTCACCTTCACTGTTCCCTGCACATGCAGCTAGGAACACGCTTAAAACAAGCATCATACTTATGACAAGTAATGATCTCTTTTTCATTTTTCCCCCTCCTAATTTTTACTAACAAAACCATTTTTTGTATTCTCTAAAAAAACATTTGTGTTTCTGTATCGAAATAGTCAGACACTTTACATTATGTCATTTCCTCATTCTTCAATATAAGTTATTTTACCATAATTTTACGAGAAAAATAAAATAACTTTCATTAGAAAAATATTTTTAAAGAGATATATTTTATCAATGGTTCGCTGTTTAATAAATTTTATTATAAATGTAATTAATTATATTTCAATACCTTAAATTTTTTGTAAATATTTTGTTAAAAAAATTCATCCTGTTGAAAGCTTTATTAAAGAGGTTTCTGACATATTTTTATTTTTATTCATGAACCAAGTTTTTTGTTGATCGATGTACTAATTAATCCCCTAAACTTGATTTTTTCTACAAATTAAGCTATTTTATAGTTAAAATGTACATACTATAGTAGCTTTTAAAAAGAATAGGGTAAAATCGCGGACCATTCGTCCCTATTTGAAGGGGTGAATGGTTTTTTTTATGAATTTAGCTTATAAACGGAGGATAAACAATGAAAACGATCTTTTCTGGTATTCAGCCAAGCGGCACCATTACACTTGGCAACTATATCGGCGCATTAAAACAATTTGTGGAATTACAAGATGAATTTAATTGTTTTTACTGTATTGTTGACCAACATGCAATTACAGTCCCACAAGATCCACAAGTACTGAGAAAAAATATTCGTTCTTTAGCGGCACTATATTTAGCTGTCGGTTTAGACCCGGATAAAGCCACATTATTTATTCAATCAGAAGTCCCTGCACATGCTCAAGCAGCATGGATGATGCAATGTATTTCATATATCGGTGAACTTGAACGAATGACTCAGTTTAAAGATAAGTCTTCTGGAAAAGATGCCGTATCAGCTGCACTATTAACTTATCCACCATTAATGGTTGCGGATATTTTATTATACAGTGCGGACCTTGTACCAGTTGGTGAAGATCAGAAACAACACCTTGAATTAACACGCGATCTGGCTGAACGATTTAATAAAAAGTACGCAGAAATTTTTACCATTCCCGAGGTAAGAATTCCAAAAGTAGGAGCACGGATTATGTCTCTCCAAGATCCTACAAAGAAAATGAGCAAGTCTGATTCCAATCAAAAAGGATTCATCTCAATGTTGGACGAACCTAAACAAATTGAAAAGAAAATCAAAAGTGCTGTGACTGATTCAGAAGGAATTGTTAGATACGATGTTGAGAATAAACCAGGTTTATCAAACCTTCTCTCTATTTATTCGATTTTCTCAGGAAAATCAATTAAGGAATTGGAAGCGATGTACGAAGGAAAAGGGTATGGTGCTTTCAAGGGGGATTTAGCCCAAGTCGTGATTGATACTCTTTCTCCAATTCAAAACAGATACAACGAGTTAATGGAATCACAAGAGCTAGATGAAATTCTTGATAAGGGAGCGGAAAAAGCTAATATAGTAGCTTCTAAAATGCTCAAGAAGATGGAAAACGCCATGGGATTAGGACGAAAAAGAAGATAACAAGTTAGACAAGCTAAATAGAAGAAAGGAGCTGAAATATATTCAGCTCCCTTTTTGTCTTAATTAACTTTATGCCCTTGCTCCATATCCCATAGTTTCTCAAAGAATGGCTGGCCTTTAATTAAATTCTCACAAAACTGTTCATGTTTACTTGTCCAACCGTATTTTACATTTTCAAATAATTGCTGCCAAGCCTCTTCCATGTCAAGCATTTGGATGTATTCATACAAATCTGGACTCCATTCTGTAAACCAATAACGGATTTCCGCTGTATTTTTAGACGTATATAATTGATCCAATGCCATGAATAAAAGCTGTTTTAATTGTCTCTCTTTACGGGTTAATCCGTTCATCAATTCTGGCTTTGGAGATAGAATATGGAATTCCTTCTTGCTGATAGAAGATGGCTGGAATGAATAGATTTGCACTTCTTGACTTTCAAGCATATCAAAGGCAAGTTGTTCTTGACGCGGAATTAGCCTACTCTTACGAATTGGAATATTATAACCAATTGTATCAACAGCCAAAATTCCAACCCCGTCCGAAACAACGAAACAATAATCCAATTGGCAACGTTCATGATTTTTTCGTAAAAATGCTTTTTGATAAATATCATCCAATAATTGCTGTGGTAACTCTGATAAATCATTTTCAATGTAGTTATAAAGAACAGAATCTATTTTTAATAACGGCACTTGGTCAAGTAATTCTACGCTGTCATCTTTTCGCCACTCGTGAAAATGGCACACATTATAACCGTTCTCTTCCCCTTCAAACCAATTTACCCAAACATCATGAAGATACATCATTTTTTTACCCCTCACTTCAGCTAACTATTTGTCATTCAGTATAGGCAGTTCATAGTTAAAATATTCCTGTAGTGATGGATTCCATCCAATTTTTGTTGATTTTGGGGATTAGGAAAAGGGAATAATTTGATTTTTATTCAATAATCTTTTTAATTTCCTCTGATGTAACTGTAAAGGTTTCTTCTATGGAAAATTTATGTTTTTCACTCGCCTTTTTGACCAACCAATATCCAACTGAATATCCTATTAGCTCAGGATACAAACCTTTTCCAAAAAGCAAAACATCATGAATTCGCTCCGTTCTTTTTGCCATTAAATGATGTTTTATATCCCTTTTATAAAACCGTTCAAGTTGTTCATCCGTATATTCATGTATCCACTTTGCGTTATATTGTTCTCCACAGAATTTAGTAACAGCCCATTCAGCAAAACCTTCCATAAGCACAGAGTCAAGCAAAGTGTATTCTATCATTAATTTGGAGCTCTTGTTCAATCGACAAACATGATGATATTCATGAACAATAAGGGCCTCTAATCTCTTTAGTTTTTCTACTGGTGATATAAACAAAAACATTTTATTATTAAAAGATACTCCCGACAATTCCTGGCTAAAACTTGTATGAATAGGAAAAATATAAATTGGAATATCTGGCCCCTGCCATTTTTTTTGATAGGAATCAAATATTTTTTCGGCTTTTGACCAAAAATTTTGTTCGTTTAACTGTCCTAGTCTTCTTTTTGTTAATCGATTTGGGCTATACATTCCAAATGAACGTAATAGATTATATAACCTCTTCTCATCTTCCTGTTCATTTGATAACACCTTCTCTCTGAGAAGTTTAAGAGGTCGATTAAAATTTTCCTTAAGCCATATGTCTGTTCTTTCAATTCCCACCTATATCCCCCCTAGAATAAGAATATGGCGGAAAATATATATTCGTGTATTAATCAATAAAAAAACACATCCATTAACGGATGTGGAGACTCATTATTATGTTTCTCTTGCCTTTTCCAATTTATTGCAGTCTTGGCATAACCCATAAAATAATAAATGATGATCTTTAATCTTAAATTTAGATAAATCTTGGGCAAAGGACTCTACTTCTTTTAATTGAGGATAATGGAAATCCTCAATTTCACCACAACTTGTACAAATAATATGGTAATGTTCTTTGTCAATCCATTCAAACTTACTAAGCCCTTCTCCAAATTGCAGTTCATTGACTAAACCTAATTTTACAAATAACTTTAAATTATTATAGACGGTTGCAATACTGACTGAAGGGAATTGTTTAATGAGCTTTTGATAAATATCTTCAGCTGTAAAATGTTCTTTTGTACCTTTTAAAATCGAAATCATTTCTAGTCTTTGTGGTGTAATTCGAATATTTTCCTTCTTTAAGATTTCTATAATTTTCTCCATGTTACACCCACAACTTTCTAATTAATAATAATAACTTTTCCTTAAATTATCTGACACAACCCATTGAATTAGTACTTTTCTATAACTTTATTATAGACATTTCCTCATTAAAGTCAATTTTAACTTAAAATCATTATTATTTAAATATAAAAGACAGGCTTGAATCAAGCCTGTCTTTTATTTCTATTGATACTTTTTAAAGACAATGGTTGCGTTGTGTCCACCAAATCCAAGTGAGTTACTTAACACAGTGTTAATCTCACGCTTTCTTGCCTCATTAGGAACATAATCTAAATCACAATCTGGATCAGGAGTTTGGTAATTAATTGTTGGAGGGATAATCCCTTCTTGTATGGCTAACACGGAGAAAATTGCTTCTATTCCTCCAGCGGCACCTAATAAATGACCTGTCATAGATTTAGTTGAGCTTATTTGAAGCTTATATGCATGATCATCAAATACTGCTTTAATGGCTGATGTTTCAAATTTATCATTATAACCCGTACTTGTCCCATGTGCATTAATATAATCAATCTCTTCTGGAGTTAAACCTGCATCATTGATTGCCATTCTCATCGCTCGAGCGCCGCCCTCACCTGCTGGAGCTGGTGCTGTTATATGATAAGCATCACCTGTTGAACCGTAACCAACAATTTCTGCATAAATATGGGCTCCGCGAGCTAATGCATGTTCTAAATCCTCTAATACAACAATACCAGCACCCTCACCGATAATAAACCCATCACGATCTGCATCAAATGGACGACATGCTGTCTTAGGATCTGGATTTGTACTTAACGCTGTGTTGGCACAGAATCCAGCAATTGACATATTTGTAATCGGCGCCTCTGCTCCACCTGTGATCATTGCAATTGCATCTCCGCGCTGAATGACTTTAAAGGCATCTCCAATTGAATTCGTACCAGTTGCACATGCTGTAACTGTACATGAATTGATTCCTCGTGCCCCTAAAGTAATGGATACTTGTCCTGCTGCCATGTCAGGAATGAGCATCGGAACAAAAAATGGACTCACCCTGCGATATCCTTTATTTAAAAAGTTTTGATATTGATTTTCAAATGTTTCCATTCCCCCAATACCCGAACCAATCCAAACACCCACACGATCTGAGTTCTTCTCGTTAATTTCAAGGTTAGCATCTTTCACTGCCATAATGGATGCAGCTACAGCAAATTGGGTAAACCGATCCATCTTTCTAGCATCTTTTTTCTCCATAAACTCACTTGGATCAAAATCCTTTACTTCTGCTGCTACTTTTGCAGGAAAATCATCTGCATTTACTCTTGTCAAAGGACCAATTCCTGAAACACCTGCAACTAGATTATTCCAAGTTGTTTCTGTATCTTTACCAAGTGGAGTTACAGCACCAATTCCTGTTACAACAACTCGACGTTTTTCCATATTAACATCTCCTTATTTTTCCTTACTTTTAAAAAATCAGCGACCCCAACGCATACAAATAGCGCCCCAAGTTAAACCGCCGCCAAATCCTACCATTACGACAACATCATCATCTTTAATTTTCCCGGCTTGTAATTCTTCAGCCATAGCAATTGGAATCGATGCAGATGAGGTATTTCCATACTTTCTAATCGTTTTAGCCATTTTTTCTTCAGGTAATGCTAGTCGTTGTCTTGACGCTTCCATAATTCGAATATTTGCCTGATGTGGAATGAGGAAATCTACATCATCTTTCGTTAGACCTGCTTGTTCAATCACATGTACAGAACTGTCAGCCATTTGGCGAACGGCAAACTTAAATACTTCACGTCCATTCATGATGATATATTCATCCTGATACAAATGCTTACCTCCGGTGCCGTCTGCTCCTAACTCAAATGATAGGATTCCACGTCCTTCTGAAACTTTTCCCATAACAACCGCTCCCGCACCATCTCCAAATAAAACAGCTGTGTTCCGATCATTCCAGTCTGTCACTTTTGAAAGTTTCTCTGTTCCTACGACTAGAACATATTTATAAGCATTACTTTCAATAAATTGTTTTGCAGTAATCACCCCGTACATAAATCCTGCACAAGCCGCACTTACATCCATTGCGGCTGCCTTCTTCGCACCTAAGCGTTCTTGTAACATGCACGATACAGAAGGAAATGGATGATCAGGTGTTACAGTCGCCACTAAAATCATATCTAATTCTTCAGCCTTAATATTTGCATGTTTTAGAGCTTCAACAGCAGCTTCATAAGCCATATCAGATGAATCTGTATGGTCATCAGCAATTCTGCGCTCTTCAATACCCGTCCTTGTTCGAATCCATTCATCGTTTGTATCTACTATTTCTTCCAAATCTTGGTTCGTTAAAACTTTCTCGGGTACGTATTTACCAACTCCCAAAATTCCTGCGTTCATCATGAACACTCCTTTATATCATGATTTATTTTCTTCTTATATTCTCATACATAAGTTGAATTGACCTGCCAAATTAGAAACTAGCAAATTAATTTTTAAGCTTGTTATCAAATATTATGACTTGGTACCAATTTTATCAAATAGTAGGAGCATTGTGCAATACATTCTCATCGACATTAACCTTTAATCGTTTTGAAAAAAGTCCATACATTTTTGTGTCTAGATCATATTTTATTGTAAGAACACATCCATAAATTCACACTCAAGATTTAATGGAAAAATAAAATTCAGCTCGTATTATAGGAGAAAGGGGATTATCATGGATAATAATGAAAAGAAAGAAACTACATTCAATGAGGAGATTGATCCTTTTACAGCCTTTATGTTTGGTAAACCAATAGATAAAAGTGAAAGCGATGAAAGAAAAAAAGAGGGGCAGGATTCAACCTTAAATAACGATTGGCTTTTTGGAAGGAGACATAGCAAAGAAACGGGAGCCGAACAAAATAGCATCAATGATTTATTAAATCAAATTGATACAGAAAAACTGATGAAAAATATTGATTTATTGGTTGAAACAGCACAAGAATTTAAACCGTTGTGGAAAAAAATCACACCTTATCTTGATAAATTTAAAAAGTAATTGAAAGAAAGCTGACCTGTATTTAAAGGTCAGCTTTCTTTATTTAACGATTGATTCGGAAGTTTTCCCGTTTCTTTATACTCTTCAATATAACCATTTATTTTGTTAACATATGCTTCGTCAACAAGCGAGCTGAACGTACCAAGGGAAATCGCATCATCTTGAAAGTCAAAAAATAAATTTCCCGATTCTAGTTTTCCTTCATTAAGTCTTTCAGCCACCCAACTATAAAGGGTTCCTATATGCTGGACCGTACTTGTTAAAATTGTATATTTTCCCAAATCTGATTGATCGGAAATGTATCCAATGGCATATAACCCATTTTCTTTGATTTTTTCAATTATAGGTACGTTATAAGTATCACCAGCTGGATAAAGGACATCTATTCCTTGAGCTTTCATGCTTTCAAATATTTGGAGGGCTTTCTCTACATCATCAAAATCATTTACATACTGTATCTCAACGTGAACGAAACGATTTTCAAATTTCGCACCATCATAAAAGCCCTGAACCTCCGGCTGCCACTCGTATGCAGGAATTACGCCAATACGATTGGTTTCTGTCGTATGTGCAGCCACCATCCCTGCGAAAAACCCCATCGCATACCCTTCAAAATTCAGACTAGTTATATTGTCATTTTTAGCGTCACCATTAAAAACTATAAAATGGATTTCCGGATAGTTTAAAGAAATGGTAGAGAAATATTGAGCATATTCGAAACCATGCCCAAATATTAAGTTAACCCCTTTTTGCTTAAATTCCTCAACAGCCCGTTCAACGACTAATTGAGAGTCCATACCCTCTTTATAAAAAACATCAACCCCATACTCAGATTGAATTTGCAATAAACCTTTGTACGATTTAGTTCCCCAGTTTTGATCAATAATGGTTTCGGGTACTAAAAGCCCCACCTTTTTTAGTTCCCCTTGCTTTCCTGCTACTTCACATGATGTTAGGAAAAGGAGAAGACATAATAGCCATGTTATAACCCGTTTCAATACTTTGCACTCCCTCACAACTATACGACAAGACGTTTTCATTAAATTTACTATTATTCTACCCTTTTGTTCTAATAGATGAAAGGTTATTATTCTTCATTTATTATTAATTAGAATTCTCTATTTGCGTGATATACTTTTTTTGTCTTTGTATTCCTTCCTTGTATGGAACCCCTTTTACGTTTATGACTGCTAAATTCTTTCCGATTTCAATATGACGTTGCGGATTGAATCTAGGTATATGTTGGGAGAGTTCTGTGGCAACTTTTTGCCAATGATCTTCAATACTGCTTTTCAATAAAGCAGATTTTGTATTTTTTTCCTCAATGGTTTTTATCATTATTTCAACCACATCTTCTACAAATATCGTATCTTTCGTCCACTCCCTCTCTTCAAGAGGATGAGTCTGATTAGGTTCTAATAAAGCCTTATGGAAGAAATAGTTAGAAGGCTGCCATGGTCCATATATACAAGGTAAATAAAAGTGGAACTTGCATTGAGAAAGTACAGAACTAGTATTGTGATCAATTTCAGTTTCAAGTTTTTGAACGGGCAACATGACGGCCGCTTCTAAGTCATATTCCAAGCATGTTTGAATCTTTCTCATGAATATGTCTTCTTTTCTATTCATATAAAAACTATAGTAATCAAAAAAAATAAATGCATCATTTGCTAAATAACCTAATGTTGACAGAAACGTATCATCCTTTTCAATAAAATTACTGTTTCTTCCGATTAATAGGCGCTTTTCATCCACAATCTGTGCGGGAGTATTTGATGGGATATGAACTCCATATACTTGAATTCCTTCTTGTAGTAAAGCTTCACAGAGTTGATACCCGATAAATTCATAAATACCAACGATGACAGCCTTGTCCATAATAAACCTCCCTATGCTATTCGGTAACACCATCATATGCATAGGGAGGTTATTTATTTACTGTCGAAATAAAGGTTTGAATTTTTTCACAAAAGATTTTCGTGCCTTTTATAGAATTCTTGAATAGGGACTGACATTTGCATCCTTTTCTCAGGAACCATATAACATAATGAAACAGGTGCTTTTTCATTCTCCCATTTCGCTGATAGTTGATTCAAGAGTTGGGATTGCTTATAAGCTCGACCATCCGATAGAACATGAATGATCTTCATTGGGACTGACGTTTTTTCATTCCAAGGGGCATCTACTTCTCGGATCATTTTGATCATTTGCTCCCCATCTTGATTGAAGGATTGAGAAAGCTCTCTAACCATCTTTTTGTAAAAAAACTTCCGATCCTTTTCTAACTCTAATTGATGGTCTAACGAAAGAATGGGGTTTAGTAAAACGACAGATCGGATACAATCCTTCATGTCATGAATGAGCTTCAAGGCGACTAATGCTCCCATTCCTTCGGCAAGAATATGAATTTTTTCATTAAGAATTTCTGAACGGATGATATGTTGATATACTCTTTTCGATAACCGTACCGCTTTTTGACTCCCCCAATTTTTTCCATACAAATTGCTATAAAAAACGGTATAACCCGCATCTAATAGTGAATGTAATAGTATTGATTTCCCTTCATTTTGTAGCCAAAAGCTTGTGTTACTATCAACAAAATGTCTTTCGTCCCCAATGATGAGGATACCGAAACCTTGAGGCCTTTCAGGATAGTGAATCACATTCCATTCGGTATCCAATTGAAAGTTCCGGATCTCCATCGAATGACTCTCCTTTAACTCTTTCGGATCAATTTGCCCTGCTGAAAGTTAAAGCTCAGCTGACTAATTCTCTATGATTAATGTATGTGATAAAAGAACAAAGTGAATAGGGAATAGCCTAATTATGCCAACTTATTTATTGAAAAGTAGAAAACTTGGAATTGATGATTTATTAATTATGTCTAATATGGTAACATAGATAGAGAGACTATACTTTGAGGTGAATGTTGTGCGTTATATTATGACTTTAATTTGGGCTTTACTTTTAATGTTAATGCTTACATATGTAGTTAGTTCAATGGTTGGTGTCGCTTTTAATCTCCAAACAGCCCTTTTATTAGGTGTCGGTGTAACCGTATTAGTTTATGTGATTCCTGCTATCCTGCCAAATCCAGCAGAGCAAGATAGTCATCAGTAAAAAAATAATTGAAACAAGTCATTCCGTTCCGACAGAATGACTTGTTTTTATTTTTGACCGATTAGGGCCTTTCTTTACTCAATATCAAATCCAATTTGATTTTGATTCACGACAATCGTGACCGTTTGGTTTTCGTGAATATCTCCAGCAATAATCGCACGCGCAATCTTCGTTTCCAGATTTCGTTGGATAAACCTTTTCAATGGTCTCGCCCCATAGACAGGATTAAATCCATTTTCTGCAATATATTCTTTTGCCTCATCATTTATACTTAATTTTATTTGTTGTTCTGATAATCTAAGTTGCAATTCTTTAATCAATTTAATAACAATTTCTTTAATATTATTTAATGTCAGTGGTTTAAATAAAATGATTTCATCCACCCGATTTAAGAATTCTGGTCTGAAATGATTTCTTAATTGCCCCATAACAAGATCACGGGTTTCCTCAGCAATTTCCTCATTCCCTTGGTTTTCGTCCAATAGATGATGAGATCCAATATTCGAGGTCATAATAATGACTGTATTTTTAAAATCGACCATCCTTCCTTGAGAATCGGTAATTCTTCCGTCATCAAGAACTTGCAATAAAATATTAAAGACTTCAGGATGAGCCTTTTCAATCTCATCTAGCAGAATAACCGAATAGGGGCTTCTTCTTACAGCTTCTGTCAATTGCCCTCCTTCTTCATAGCCTACATATCCCGGAGGAGCTCCAATCAATCTTGAGACAGAATGTTTCTCCATATATTCAGACATATCAATCCGAACCATTTGATCTTCGCTGTCAAATAAACTTTGAGCTAATGCTTTAGCTAGTTCTGTTTTTCCAACACCTGTAGGGCCTAAGAAGATAAATGAACCAATCGGGCGTTTTGGATCCTTGATTCCAGCTCTTGCTCTTAAAACGGCATCTGAGACAAGACCAACAGCTTCCTCTTGACCAATAACCCTTTCATGTAAAATACTTTCTAGACGAAGAAGTTTTTCCCGCTCCCCTTCAACCAATTTCGTAACAGGGATTCCCGTCCATCGAGCGACAATTGAAGAGATCTCTTCTTCTGTCACTTCTTCTCTTAATAATCGCTCTCCTTGTTTTTCATTAACCTCGACCTCTAACTGTTTCAATTCTTTTTCCAAAGCTGGAATCTGTCCATGCCGAAGTTCAGCCGCTTTATTTAGATCATATTCATTTTCTGCATGTTCCAATTCCCGTCGAAGTCTTTCTAATTGCTCACGTTTTTCTTGAACTTTATGAAGACTTTCCTTCTCAACCTGCCATTTAGCCCGCATCGAATTGGCTTGTTCACGAAATTCAGCCAGTTCTTTTCGTAAAGATTCAAGTCTTTCCTTGCTTGCATCGTCTTTTTCCTTCTCTAAAGCAGCTTCCTCAATTTCTAGCTGCATGACCCTTCTCGTGACTTCATCTAATTCGGATGGCAAGGAGTCCATTTCTGTACGAATCATCGCACACGCTTCATCAACTAAGTCAATCGCTTTATCTGGTAAAAATCGATCGGTAATATACCGGTCAGACAATGTCGCAGCGGCAACTAAAGCCCGGTCATGGATATTCACGCCATGAAAAACCTCGAAACGCTCTTTTAGTCCTCTTAAAATTGAAATCGTGTCTTCTACATTCGGTTCTTGTACGAGAACTTGTTGAAAGCGTCGTTCTAATGCAGGATCCTTTTCAATATACTTCCGGTATTCATCAAGAGTTGTGGCACCGATACAATGAAGTTCCCCGCGTGCTAGCATCGGCTTCAACATATTCCCTGCATCCATCGCTCCTTCTGTTTTACCAGCACCGACAATCGTATGAATTTCATCAATAAAGAGGATAATCTCACCATCACTTTTTTTCACTTCGTTTAAAACCGCTTTTAAACGTTCTTCAAATTCTCCACGGAATTTTGCTCCTGCAATTAATGCGCTCATATCCAGGGAAAAAATTGTTTTATCCTTTAACCCCTCTGGAACATCTTTGCGGACAATTCGCTGTGCTAATCCTTCCACAATCGCCGTTTTCCCAACTCCTGGTTCGCCAATTAAAACGGGATTATTCTTCGTTTTTCTAGATAATATTCGGATGACATTGCGGATCTCACTATCCCTGCCAATAACAGGATCTACCTTTCCAGATTGAACCTCTGCGACTAAGTCTCTACCGTACTTTTTTAATACTTCATATGTACCTTCTGGATTTTGTGATGTCACTCGTTGATTCCCCCTAACCTCTCTTATCACCTCTAATAAAGGCTTTAACGCAATTCCTTTTGATTTAAAATAATTTCCGATTTCAGACGGAAGAGAAATCGATCCTATCATAATATGCTCTACAGATAAGTAGTCATCATTAAATCGCCTCATAAATGTTTCTGCCTCAGCAAAAACTCTCTGTAGTCCATTTGTTATATAAAGTTTACCTTGTTCAACTCCACTGCCGGACACTTGAGGCTTTTTGGATAATAATGACTGCAGCCCTTTCTGGATTTCCTTGATATCTACGTTCATTTTTTCCAAAATGGAGATAATCAGGTTTTCTGGATCTTCTACCAGTGCAACGTATAAATGGACTTCATCGACCTCTTGGTGCTGTTCTCTAACAGCAATGTTTTGGGCGTTCATAATGGCTTTTTGAACCTTTTCAGTCATTGAGTTAATGTCCATAACAACGACCTCCTTTGACCTAATTTGACCTTTATTTTTATTATACCCGTTTTTTCGGCAAAATAACAGAAGGTTTACATCATAAAATGCGCAAAAAGACCACCCCATTATAGGATGGCCTATTCGTATTTATTAAGGTTTACGTTGATATGTCCACAGACGTTCGTCATTTGAATTTTCTGGGAAAGCATCGCCAGCCTTCATTTTAATCAATTTCGGGTTATTGACATTGCTTCCAGTATCTCCAATTTCAATATAAATTCCATTATTCGGAGCTTTTTGACCTGGACGAAATTGTCGGTTTTGGCCCATATTAATTCCCCCTTATTTGTGGTCCCTATTATTATGGCTATTTTCATAACCATTATAAAGGAAAATAAGGGAAACCCAGCCTACATTAATTCAGCCATTAATGCCTTTTGCGCATGAAGTCTGTTTCCTGCTTCTTGAAACACAACAGAATGACTGCCGTCAATGATCTCGGCTGTTACTTCTTCTCCGCGGTGTGCAGGTAAGCAGTGTAAGAAAATATAATCTTGCTTCGCATGCTTGACAAGCTCCCCATTGACTTGATAAATTTCAGCAAATGCTTTCATACGTTCTTCATTTTCTATTTCTTGGCCCATACTCGTCCAGACATCTGTATAAATCACATCGGCATCTTTTACCGCTTTAACGGGGTCATGTGTAATCTCAATCTTTGAATTTGTCTCTTTTGCAAATTCCTCAACCATCTTAACAACTTTTTCATCTGGTTTATACCCATCAGGACAAGCAATTGAAAAGTCCATACCCACTTTAGCTGAAGCAATCATCAATGAATGGGCCATATTGTTTCCGTCACCAATATAGGTCATTTTTAAACCTTTCATTTGCTCGCCTTTATTTTCTTGGATCGTCAATAAATCCGCTAATGCTTGACATGGATGAAACAAATCAGTTAGTCCATTAATAACTGGAATAGTTGCATATTTTGCAAGTTCTTCCACTTTTTCATGTTCAAATGTCCGAATCATGATTCCATCTAAATATTGAGATAGTACCTGTGCTGTATCTGAAATAGGTTCTCCTCTTCCAATTTGAAGATCATTGCTGCTGAGGAACAATGCATGACCACCTAATTGGTACATTCCTGCTTCGAAAGATACTCGTGTTCTCGTTGAAGATTTCTCAAAAATCATCCCTAATGTTTTCCCTTTTAAAGGATGGTACGTTTCACCAGCAAGATGAAGTGCTTTGATGTTCTTTGCCTTAGCCAGCAACCCTAAAATTTCATCTTGACTCAGGTCAGCTAGAGTTAATAGGTCTTTCCCTTTTAGATTTAAATTATATTCAGTAGTATGTTGTGACATCATATTGCATTCACGTCCTCTTTCTTCATATTGTACCAATCTTCGATGGAATGAACAGTAAAATCTTTTATTGTTAATGCTAATAAAAATGCCTGTAAGCTTTCCTTTTCTGTAAAGGTAATGACACGGTTTTTTGTAGCAACAGCACGTAAGGCTTTATCCTCTTCATGGCCGCCTGGATTATAGTAAGCAATGGTTTGTGAATCCTTTAGGTAGGTTTCCTCGTTCCCAATTAAGACGAGCTTTGAGCCTGATTGGGCGGCTAGTTCTTTTAAAGGTTCCAAGTCCTCCATTGTGCTGACAAGGATGACATTTCCTTGTTTATTTTTCAAGGATACATGGAATGCTTTATTTAGAGCTTCGTTTAAATTATCTGCAATGGAGATCCCTTCTCCTGTTGATCTCATTTCTGCACTTACTTTTGAATCTAGACCACTTAATGCATAGTTTGAAAATACAGGGAACTTGACACATACGTAAGGGATATCTTCTTCCTGATTTAGGATATCGGTTGTTAATGGTGTCAATGGATCTTTTCCTATTAAAATTTTTGTAGCAAGCTGTACTAACGGAATCCCTGTAACCTTGCTTACAATCGGAACCGTACGACTTGCACGCGGATTGACCTCAAGTAAATAAACTTCATCCCCATTTACGATATACTGAATGTTCATAAGCCCTTTATAACCTAGCTTTTGAACGATCTTTAAAGCATATTCTTTCATTTTTAATTTTGCAGTTTCAGTTAAATTCTGAGCAGGTAAAATAGATAAGCTGTCTCCAGAATGGACACCTGTTTTTTCAATATGCTCCATAATTGCCGGCACTTGAATTTGACTTCCATCTGCGACAAGATCCAATTCAGCCTCTGAAGCTTGCATAAATTGGTCAACCAATACAGGATAAGGAATATCATCATTTTGCAAATAAGCTTCCAGTTCTATTTCATTATTAATCCGTTCCATCCCTTTACCACCAATGACATACGATGGTCTAATTAGCACGGGAAATCCTAATGTTGAAACTAATTGGGTTATTCCAGCACTGTCATATGCAATATCCCCTTGAATATGGGGAATTTCCAATTGATCCAATAGTTGATAAAACAATTCGCGATCCTCTAAAATATCAATCGTTTGTGAATTGGTTCCAAGAATGGTTACACCATAATCCTCTAATTGCTTAGCTAAATTTAGGGCCGTTTGACCTCCAAGCTGAACAATAACCTCCGAGATTCCTTCGCTTTCAATGACATTTAAAATCGTTTCTAAAATTAAAGGCTCAAAATATAATCGATCTGCCGTTGTAAAATCGGTGCTTACTGTTTCCGGGTTGTTATTGATTAAAATCGTTTCAACATTTTCCTCTTTTAGAGCCAGTACCCCATGCACAGAACAATAATCAAATTCAATCCCTTGCCCGATTCGGATTGGACCACTTCCAATAATTGCTACTTTTCTTCGATTACTTGGAGTTTGTTCATTCTCACCAAAATAACTAGAGTAATAATAGTTTGATACAGCCTCTAGCTCTCCCGCACATGTGTCCACCATTTTATAAACAGGCAGGATGCCCAATTCTTGTCTTTTAAGACGAATTTTCTTCTCTTCAACTCCCCATTCGGAAGCAATAAACTGATCGCTGAATCCCTTTTCCTTCCACAAATGAAATTGTACTTTCGTTACATTTTCTAAAGATGTAGACGAAATCTCCTTTTCCTGCTGGATCATTTCATAAAAGCTTTGAAGGAAAAATAAGTCAATTTTTGTGGCATCATGTAAAGCTTTCACTGATTGACCCCTTCTTAACAATTCCATAATCACAAAAAAGCGTTGATCCGTTTGTTGAAGAAGAAGTTCCTGTAATTGGTCTGTATCTAACTTGTTTAGAGCCATAAATTTTAAATCATTATTTTCAATTTCAAGTGATTGAATCGATTTTAGTAAAGCCCTTTCTAAATTGCGGTCAATTCCCATTACCTCGCCAGTTGCCTTCATTTGTGTTCCTAACTTACGCTCAAGAGAAGTAAACTTATCAAACGGCCATTTTGGAACCTTCACAACAACATAATCAAGCGCAGGCTCAAAGCTTGCAAATGTATTCCCTGTAACTGGATTAATGATCTCATTTAATAAATATCCAACAGATAACTTGGCAGCCATTCTCGCAATTGGATACCCTGTTGCCTTTGACGCAAGTGCAGACGAACGACTTACCCTTGGATTAACTTCAATTAAATAATATTTTTTGCTGTTTGGATCAAGAGCAAATTGGATGTTACATCCACCGATAATTTCTAGTGCCGATATAATTTTTATTGATGCCGACCGAAGCATTTGCACTTCAACATCTGTTAATGTTTGTGTTGGTGCAACAACAATTGAATCTCCAGTATGAATCCCCACTGGGTCAATATTTTCCATGTTGCAGATCGTGATACAAGTGTTGTTGGCATCTCTCATGACTTCGTATTCAACTTCTTTAAATCCAGCAATACTCTTCTCGATTAAGCATTGATGGATCGGACTTTCCTTTAACCCACCTGATACAAGTTTGATGAACTCTTCCTTATTTGAAGCGATCCCGCCCCCTGTTCCACCTAAAGTATAGGCAGGGCGAATAATGATCGGAAATCCAATCTTTTCTGCAAAATCAAGAGCCTCTTGTAATTCGTGCACAATGGTGCTCTCAGGAACGGGTTCATTCAACTCGTGCATAAGAGCGCGAAATGCCTCTCGATCTTCTCCTTTTTTGATTGACTCAATTGAACTGCCGAGCAACTTCACCCCGTATTTTTCAAGAATTCCATTTTCACTTAATTGAAACGCCAAATTTAACCCCGTTTGCCCCCCAAGTGTTGCGAGCAATCCATCTGGCTTTTCTTTTGCAATGATTTTCTCTAATACATTAACAGTTAAAGGTTCAAAATAAATTCGATCTGCAAAACTATGATCCGTCATGATGGTTGCAGGATTATCATTAACTAAAATAACTTCGTAGCCGTCCTCTTTCAGCGCCAAACATGCTTGCGTTCCGGCATAGTCAAATTCGGCCGCCTGCCCGATCACAATCGGACCAGAGCCAATAACAAGGATTGAATGGATGGTTGTATCTTTAGGCATATGCATATACTCTCCCATTGTTTGCTTTTACTGTTTCTATAAATTCGTCAAATACATAGTTGCTTTCTAATGGTCCAGGATGTGATTCAGGATTAAACTGTACGGTATGAAGTGGATAAGTTTCATGGATGAACCCTTCAACCGAGTGATCATGTAAATTGGTATATCGTAGAACAAGACCTGTTCCTTTAACCGATTCCTTATCTACTACATAACTGTGACTTTGTGAAGACATCAAAACTTTGTTTGTGTCTAAATCAATAATCGGATAGGCTCCATGATGACCAGAAGTCAGTTTTACTGTATCTGCCCCTAAAGCCAATGCTGCCACTTGGTGACCTAGACTAATTCCCAAAGTTGGATATAGCTGTATTAGCTTCTTAATGGTAGGCAATGCATATTCCAATTCTTTTGGGTTCCCAGGTCCATTTGATAATAAAATGCCGTCTGGTTTTAACTGATTAATAGCTTCGTAGGTTATATTCGATGGAACCGTTGTTACCTTGCAATCACGTTTTACTAAATTTTCAACAATTGATTTTTTGGAACCAAAGTCAAGTAATACGATATGATGCTTACCCATTCCCACCGTTTTATTTATAGTACTTGTCACCTGTTCCACTTTTCCTTCTGCTGGCAAAATAAACTCATTTTCTTCCACTTCAGATGATTTCGATAAAACAGCTGGCATTGTTCCTATACTACGAATTTTTTTAACTACTGCTCTTGTATCGATATGACCCAACATTGGGACTCCCCATTTTTGTAAATATTCTTTCAAGGACTTCTTTGCCTCATAATGGAATGATACTTCCTTCGCTTCATAAACGACCACACCAGCAACATGTGATTTTTTACTTTCGAAGTCTGCCTCATTTATTCCATAATTACCGATTAATGGGTAAGTAAATACAACAATTTTTCCTCTATAAGACGGATCTGTTAATACCTCCTGGTAACCAGTCATTCCTGTAAAAAATACAATTTCACCTTTTATCGTTTTTTCAGGAACATTGGTTAGCCATTTCCCTTTAAAACGATCCCCACATTTTAACTGTAAGTATCCTTCCATTTTGCCCCACCCCACGAAAATTTGTATAATTATTATACTTTATTCATATTTATGCAGTCAACCGTAATGTTAAACAGCCAAGACGGCTGTTTAACTATTTTTTGTAAGAACTTGAGCGAGAACTTCCACTCCACTTCTAAGTTCCTCAATTGTCACGGTTAATGGCGGGAGAAGTCTAATAACATTCTCACCTGCTGATAAAACAATCAATCCATTGACTCTTAATTCTTGCAGCAGTTCTGAAACCTGTCCTTTAACTTCAATTCCAACCATGAGACCAAGACCCCTAATTCCACTAACATTTGAAAGACCTGAAAGCTGCTCATCTAAGTTTTTCTTTAAAAAGTCTGCCTTCTCATTTACTTGGGCTAGGAAATCCTCGTCGAATATTATATTCATCGTTGCAATAGAGGATGCAACTGAAAGTGGATTCCCTCCAAATGTCGTGCCATGACTCCCTGGACCAAATACATCCTTTAATTCATCTCTTCCAATAATAGCACCAATTGGGAAACCATTGCCTAACCCTTTGGCCACCGAAACGATATCTGGTGTTAATCCATAATGTTGAAAAGCAAAAGGCTTGCCCGTACGACCGATTCCTGTTTGAATCTCATCGATGATCATTAATGAATTGTATTGTTTACAAAGAGTTTCAACCCCATTTAGAAATTCCTTGTTGGCAGGGATCACCCCTCCCTCACCTTGAATCACTTCTAACATGACTGCTGCTACTTCATCATCTATTTCTGCTTTTAATGCTTCCAAATCATTGTAAGGGACATATGTAAAGGTTTCGAGCATTGGACCAAAACCTTTTTTAATTTTATCCTGACCTGTAGCAGACATAGTAGCATATGTCCTACCATGGAAGGATTGATAAAAAGTAATAATCTTTTTCCTTCCTGTTGCTTTTCTTGCAAGCTTTATAGCAGCCTCATTAGCCTCAGCACCACTATTTGCAAAGAAGACTAGATCCATTCCAGCAGCTTGTGCTAATTTTTCTGCAGCCGTTTCTTGAATTTCCACAGGAAATAAGTTGGACACATGCCAAAATTTATTCAGTTGTTCTTGAACCGCTTCTTGGACAGCCTTTGGGCGATGTCCTAAATTATTCACACCAATACCAGAAGTAAAGTCTAAATACTTTTTCCCATCTTTCCCGTATAGAAAACTACCTTCAGCCCATTTAGGCTCAACTTCCCATCTACTGTATGTCGGGAATAAATTGCTCATATCATCTTCACTCTTTTCCGATAATTTTAGTGCCTTTCCACCCATTGCCATCAAAAAATGTAGCTTTTCCTGAAACGATCATGACACTAGACAGCCCTTTTTCAAGGGCTGACATTGCAGATGTTACTTTCGGAATCATTCCACCGTAAATCGTACCATCCTCAATTAATCTCTCTACCTGTGTTTTTTCTAATGAATCAACGACTTGTTGATTCACCATAATTCCTGCAACATCAGTTACAAAGATACATTGATCCGCTTTTATTGACTGAGCAACAGCTGCCGCTGCATAATCAGCATTGACATTTAATTTTTGACCGCTTCGATGAATTGCAATTGGCGTAATGACAGGAACGATTCCATCCTGGATAAAGTTCGTGATCATTTTATTATTTACTGAGACAATTTCACCAACAAAACCAAGGGAATCCTGGTCAATATATTCTGCTTGCAGTAAACCGACATCACTTCCATTAATTCCAAACGCTTGAAAACCATGCATAGTTAGTTTCTGAACAAGTTTACGATTGGTTCGTCCTGATAACACTAACTCAGCTATTTCTAATGTTTGTTCAGTCGTTTTTCTTAGGCCATTATAAAATTCAGGTTCAACCTCGTACATGGTGAGCATCTGATTAATATCTGGCCCCCCGCCATGGACAAAAATGATTTGATTTCCCTGTTCTTGTAGAAGCTTTAAACCAGTAAAGAATTCTGAGGTTAATTCATCGAGAATACTTCCTCCACATTTAATAACAATTTTCCCCACTTTTATCACCCTTAAGTTCGATAGCTTGCATTAATTTTTACATAGTCATAGGTTAAATCACAGCCCCATGCCTTACCAACTGCCTCACCACAATGTAAATGAACAAAAATTTGAATAAAATCCTGCTTTAAATAGTCTAAAGCCACTTCCTCCGAGAATGAAACGGGTACACTGGATTTCAACATTTCAATCGACCCAATTGAGACATCCACGTTCTCGGGATTTAGATAGGCGTTCGTTTGACCAACTGCTCCAATAATTCTTCCCCAGTTCGCGTCAGCACCGTAGACTGCCGTTTTTACCAAGCTGGAACCTACTATTTGCTTAGCAATTATTCTTGCATCAAGCTCATTTAGAGCTCCTTGCACTTCTACTTCGATTAGCTTTGTAGCGCCTTCGCCATCTTTTGCAATTTGCTTAGCAAGACTTTCACATGTTAAGGTTAATATCCCCATAAAGTTGGACCAGTCTGGATGTGCAGGTGTTAAAGGGTCATGCCCTGCTTGCCCGTTCGCTAAAACTAAAACCGTATCATTTGTTGAGGTGTCCCCATCGACGGTAATTTGATTGAATGATTTTTCGGTCACTTCTCTTAATGCTAATTGAAGAGCCTCTTGTGAAATGTTTGCATCGGTTGTAATATATCCAAGCATGGTAGCCATATTTGGATGGATCATCCCAGATCCCTTTGCTGCTCCACCCATTGTGACTGTCTTTCCATTTACTTCTGTGGCAAAACAACAAGCTTTCATTGTTGTATCCGTTGTTAAAATTGCTTTTTGGAAGGAATTCGCATGCTCTTTCGTTGCTAAAGGACTTAACTTCTCAATTCCAGCTTTTATTTTCTCCATAGGCAGGGTAACTCCAATGACCCCTGTTGAGGCAACTGCCACTAAATGTTGAGGGATATTAAACTTCTGAGCAACCCATTCTCTCGTTTCATAAGCATCCTTTAACCCTTGGTCACCTGTACAGGCATTTGCACAGCCACTATTCACTACAACCGCTTGAATCAGGCCTTCATGGGAGATACTATCTTGTGTTACTTTGAGGGGGGCTGCTTGAAACTGGTTTGTTGTATACACAGCAGCAGCAGTTGCTGGCACAACACTTAGAATCAAACCAATATCTTTTTTTTCTTTTTTAATTCCAGCTGCAATTCCGTCGGCCAAAAAACCTTTTGGTGATAAAATACCGCCATTTTTTATTTCCTTTACTTTCGATTCCGCCTGCACGCGCGTTTCCTCCTCCAGTGGTTAGCTCAAGACATATAATCCTCTTTATGGATACATTGGAATAAAGTCAATTCCAGTCTTCTCGTCTAGCCCATTCATAATGTTTGCATTTTGTACCGCTTGACCTGCGGCACCCTTCATTAAATTATCGATAACCGATACAATCGTTAATCTTCCTGTTCTCTCATCCAAATGAATACCAATGTCGCAATAATTTGAACCGGCTACTTCCTTTATAGCAGGGTCATTTCCAATCGGACGAACTCTTACAAAAGGAGCTTTTTCATAATAATGTTGATATAGCTCATGAATTTCCGTAAGTTTTTTTTCTTTTCCTAATTGCACATAGATAGTGGCCATAATTCCCCGAGATATTGGAAGTAAATGTGTTGAGAATGTAATTGGTTTAATATCTTTATTCCAATCGACTAATTGTTGTTCAATTTCAGGGATATGTTGGTGTTCGTTTACTTTATAAATTTTAAAGTTTTCCGTCATCTCTGCCATCATATGCATTCTTGATGGTTTTCTCCCCGCACCAGAAGTGCCCGATTTAGCATCAATCACAATTGATGTTGGCACTACCCAGTTTTCTTTAACAATCGGTGCCAATCCAAGTAACGATGCGGTTGAATAGCATCCTGGATTTGAAATCCATTCAGCATTTTCGATGTTCTCGCGGTTCCATTCAGATAATCCATATACTGCTTTATCTAAAAGCGACTGTGGCGCTGGTTCCTGTTTATACCATTTTTTATAATCTTCTTGATTTTTTAAACGTAGATCACCAGACAAGTCAACCACCTTTACATCATAGTCTGCAAATGCAGCTGCAAGTTCACTTGAAACTCCTGATGGGGTTGCAAAAAAGACCAAATCTGCATTCATAGCAATCTTTTCTGGATCAATTTTTTCTAATTTTTGTTTATTAATATCGAATAAATGTGGGTATTCCGTCCAAATAGGAGACTCTCCTCTTGATGAGTGGATAGATTGTATTTGAAATATAGGATGGTTATGAAGAATTCTCAGTAATTCGATTCCTCCATAACCCGTTGTACCGATCACAGAAACTTTCACTTTAACTCTACCTCCATATACAAAAATGAATATTTAATCATAATTATTTATATTTATAAGTTTTATTTCTCTCATTATAGAAATATGTAACTATAAAATCAATGTTTTTTTACAAAATATTTTTTTGCATACAAAACACTATAAAAATAGTATAATATTAATTATAAAGAGTTTTTCTTTCTATATAATATTCTGTGAATAGTGATAGTTATTTTTATATTACAAAAACTTTTAGAAAAAATTATTTTTGAACGGAGAATCATACTAATATAAAGTGGTATTCTCCGCAAAAAAGGTGGTTATAAAATGCGACCTACTCAAGAAGTATATGCAGAGCTTTCTCATTTGTTAGAACCTTATGTTCATCATGAAACTAAAATTGAGAAAGGAAGCTTTTTATATCAAGAAGGCGAGACAGCTTCTGAACTGTATATCATTCACAGTGGAAAAGTTAAAGTTGGTAAATTAACACCCGATGGCAATGAACTCACTTTACGATTATGTTCTACGAATGATCTTGTTGGTGAATTAACTTTAGGTTGTCTTCATACAAAGCATAACTTAAATGCAAAGGTGTTAGAGGATGGAAAAGTAGGAGTTATTTATAAAAATGATCTAGAACATCATCTTCTCTCTGATAGTAAATTAGCCCTTGAATTTATGAAATGGTTGAGTACACAAAATGAGATCACCCAGAGTAAGCTCCGCGACCTAGTCTTAAAAGGAAAAAAAGGGGCTTTGTATTCGACACTGATTCGGCTTACAAATAGTTATGGATTGAATACAAATGATGGCATCTTAATCGACCACCCTTTAACCAATCAGGAAATTGCTAATTTTTGTGGGACCTCAAGGGAAGTCATTAACCGTTTACTAAGCGACTTGCGTAAATTAGGTGTCATTTCGGTAGATAAAGGAATGATTACCGTTCATGATTTGGATTATTTGAAAATAGAAATTAACTGTGAAAACTGTCCAACACATATATGTACGATTGAATAATAGAAGGGCTGATCCTCCTAACAAGGATCAGCCCTTCTATTATATCATTTTGAGGAAGTAATCTACCATCCATTTAACGGCTTCTTCATCTTCTCGATGGAAAGAAACAATTTCTGTTTCTGGGGCCTCATCTCGATATAAAACAAGCTCAATCTCTTTCAAGTCATTTAAGAGATCAACATCCTCATCATTACGAATAAAGACGGCTTTTGGATAGGCCTCACGCTTATACCCCTCGATCAGAATGAGATCCGGTTTTGTTATCGAAATTAACTTTATTTTATCTTCCAAAGAGCTTTCACTATTTTCAATCTGTAGAAGTAGTCTACCACCACCTTCTACTAAAGAAGCAATTGCTCCTGAGGATATATGTGTGGTCGAGTCTTTTTCATTTGCTATAGCAGGTTTGCCACCATGTCCGTGATGCTTAATTGTAACAGTCTTAACCCCAAACTTTTTTAATTGGGACAATAATGTGTTTACAAATGTTGTTTTTCCACTATTTTGATATCCTACAAATTGAAAAACAAAGGGTTTTACCAAGGCCACTGACTTCCCTCAACCTCGTCCAGCAATAATACATCTACTTCATCCCCTGACCCGAACCCACGCGTTCCACCAGGCAAAATAATGAATGAATTGGCTCCAGCTAAACTCATAACAATATTAGATTTATCCTTTCCATTCGGCTTCACGACCAACTTTCCATCAGAGACTGAAAGTGCACTTCGAACAAATCGTGTAAATGGATTTGCTTTGGGAAAATCAGCTTCTAAAATTGCTTTTTCTCTACGTAAATGTGGATGAGTAGAAAACAGCATCTTTCTAATAATCGGTCTTGTAAGCAACTCAAAGCCTACATAACACGCTGAAGGATTTCCGGATAATCCAAAAAGGAGTTTCCCTTCAAACTGAGCAACAGTTGTGACACTTCCAGGGCGCATGGCAATTTTATTAAATAGAATTTCCGCCCCAAGCTTTTCATAAATTTCAGGAAGTAAGTCAAAATCCCCAACAGAAACGCCACCTGTAGTAATTAACATATCAACCTCAGGAAGCGCTTTAGAAATTGCTTTATAACATAAATCTAATTCGTCAGGTAATTTGCCATAATAGCGAGGTTCAGCGCCAACACGTTCAATTTGTGCCATAATCATATGAGAATTACTATTTCGAATTTTACCCGGTTGCAAAGGTTCATCCACATCCAGTAACTCTGTTCCCGTAGCAAAAAGTCCAACGATTGGTTTCTTTGCGACAGGTACTTTTGCATAGCCAAAAGTTGCCAACATCGCCTGTACACCAGGATTAATGAAGGTTCCCCTTTTAACTAGGACTTCCCCCTCTTTGGCATCCTCCCCGCAAAAAGAAACATTATCCCCTTTATTATATGATCTTTTAATCGTTATGTATGGTTTTCCGCTTTTCTCTAATTCCTTTGTTAGTTCAAGCATGACTACAGCATCACTGCCCTCTGGCATCTGTGCACCTGTCATAATCCGTACCACTTGAAACGGTCCCAATACTTTTGAGCTGACCATCCCTGCACCGATATGATCTATTACCTCGAATTCTACTGGATTGGAAAGCGACGCCTCTTTTGTATCAACTGATCGAATCGCAAATCCATCATATGGTGCTTTATCAAATGGTGGTACATTATTTGTAGCCACTAAATCCTCGGACAAGTATCTGCCATAACTCTCGTCAATGGATACATATTCGACACTGCCTGGTTTATTATATGTCATTACCCTTTTGACAGCTTCACCTACTGGAATAGGCGTTCTCATCTCAACCATAAAATCACTCACTCCTATGTTTTCTATTTTTTATTATAACTATTTATGTATGAAAAGAATAATCATTGCGACAATCTTTTTTATCCTAACCTCCTCTGAATGAGAAAAAACCCCTTAAAAAGGGGTTTTAGCCACCGATATAAGACATCTCTATTTTCTTTCGATTGGCTACCGTTTCAGCTGTTCGTTCTTCGGAATATCGATCGGTTCTACCCTGCCAAATCTCTATAATTCGATTTCGGATTTCTTGATCTGATGCACCATTTCGCATAAAGTCGCGAATGTCATGGCCGTTTCCATTGAATAAACAAGTAAAAATTTGTCCATTCGCAGACAAACGAGACCTTGTACAAGTAGAACAAAATGCCTCAGATACAGAAGTAATAAACCCGACCTCAACCCCATTATCTTTATACTTGTAACGCTTTGCAACTTCCCCATAGTAATCAGGATAAAGCGATTCTAACTCAAAATGTTCTTTCAACATATAGTAAATTTCTTTCTTCGTAATCACATCATCCATTTTCCAACCATTCGTGCTGCCTACATCCATAAATTCAATATACCTTAGTTGCAACCCCTCATCTTTACAGAACTGGGCCATCGGAATAATCTCGGAGTCATTTAAACCCTTTTTGACAACCATGTTGATTTTTATACCTAGTCCTGCTTCTTGGGCCGCTTTGATCCCTTTAAGGACCGGCTTGGTTCCAACGTTTCGGCCATTAATTTCCCCAAATAATTCATCCTTTAAACTATCTAAACTAATATTCACACGTTGTAAACCTGCATCTCTCAAAGCTTGGGCATATTTGGGCAAGTAAACACCGTTTGTTGTTAATGCTATATCGTGTAAACCTTCAATTGAGGATAACTTTTCCACTAAAACGGGCAAATCCTGCCTTAATAACGGTTCTCCACCTGTCAATCGAATTTTCTCTACTCCAAGACCAATAAAGATTCGTGCTAATCGTTCAATCTCTTCAAACGTTAGTAGTTCTTTCTTCGGTAAAAAAGCAAAATCTGGACCAAATAGATCAGCAGGCATGCAATATTGACAGCGGAAGTTACAGCGGTCAATCACAGATATACGTAAATCCCTCAGTGGCCGATTCAATTTATCTTTTATTATTTCTTTTGTCATTTAGTCAACTCCTTTAGAGATTTATTAACCTCTAAACCATTGAATTAGAAATGTTATTAATGATTATTTTTTATCCATACCTCATTATAGACTTTTTTGACCTATTGTTTCACAGCCAACTATTGACAATCTTGAGGTTACTTTCATTGTACTATAAAAAAACATTTTGGTTAACTCATTGTGCTTATACTTTTTACATTATATATGACCTTTTCCCCTAATGAAGTGAGGTTACTCACTATGGATTGAAATTAGTACTTTTAACCTCTATAGCGAAAAGCCGGCAGTTGCCGGCTTTTGATTGGATAAATTCTTTATTATTGAACTCCAAGAGCAATTTTTGCATATCTAGACATTTTATCTTTTGTCCATGGGGGACTCCAAACAACATTAACAATTGCATCTTTTACCTCTGGAATTTCACTTACCGCAGCTTTTACTTGGTCTACAATTACCCCAGCCATTGGACAACCCATTGAAGTTAAAGTCATGTCAACAGTTAATATCCCTGCATCGTCCATTTCTACTTTATAGACTAAACCTAGATTAACAATATCTATGCCAAGTTCGGGATCGACTACATTTTCTAGAGCTCCCATAATATTCTCTTTTAACGCTTCTTCCATTTTTCAAACCCCCTGTTCTCTAATCACATTATATCATAACAAATCAACCTCTATTAATTAAGCTAAATGCTGCTCAAACCATTCTACTGTTTTAAGAAGCCCTTCTCTGCTAACCTTGTGTCCGGATTTTTCGTCAACAATAAAAAGTAACTTTCCTGGTGAATCCTGATAAAATGGTTTAATTTTTTCATAAAAATCATAAGTATAATTAAATGGAACAATCGGATCTTGCTTCCCGTGCCAAAAGAGAAGAGGTCTGCCATTTAATTTTTCAGGTTTTTTACTTAAATCAAACGTATTTATTTTATTAAGAAGTCGTTCAATTTCTTCTTGCTGTAATGGCAGGTGAATACCATTTTTCTTCAAAGTTTCTAACTGCCATCGTGCAAACTTTTCATATGATGGCATACCCATTAAGCTGGCTGCCGCCTTTATCCATTCATACTTTGTTAATGAACCAAGTGTAACAATTCCACCCATTGAGGTACCAACTAGCCCTATTTTTGCTGGGTCAATTAACTTTTCGGTTTCAAAGTATTGCCTGATCGTGTCTAATTCGTTGATAGACTGCAATACAATTTCCCAAAAATGAAAAGCTAACTGTTCCGTATCTAGATTTGCACTGCGCTCTCCATGAAAAGCTGCTTCAGGCAAAACAACACGCAAGCCTTTTTCAGCGAGTAAATAAGCATAATGTAAATTATGTTCTTTTGCACTTGTAAAGCCATGTTCAAAAATAACTAATGGAAGTTGATCATAATAACGATCTTTTTGTGCCAAATGTAAGGAAGGGATTCCGTTAATATGCTTATTTTCAACTAGTATCAACTTATAAAGCCTCCAAACGTTTTGTAAAGATATTTTTACAAAAAAAGATTATACTATTAACAAAATAGTATTAGTATTAAATCCATACTAAATGAATTGCATCCGACCATTGATTACAGATTAAGTTTAACATTAGACTTTTGTTTTCCAAAAGGATTACACTTATTAATAATAGAAAAAATTGATAAAAGGGGAGTTAGAATGGCAGAAAAACATTTAATTGTATTGGATTTAGATGGTACATTATTAAAAGATGATAAAACCATTTCAAGTAAAACAAAAAAGGTTCTTAATAAGGCCAAAGAATTGGGACATGAAGTAATGATTGCAACGGGTAGGCCTTATCGCTCTTCAGAAATGTATTACAATGAATTAAAATTAACATCCCCTATCGTTAATTTTAATGGGGCTTTTGTTCACCATCCGAAAGACAACAGTTTTGGCATCCGTCATACTCCTTTAGATATGTCTGTCGCAAAGGACATTGTTGAATCGTGCAACTCTTTTGATTTTCATAATATTATCGCAGAAGTAATCGATGATGTATACATACATTATCATGATGAAAAACTTCTTCAAATATTTAATTATGGGAACCCAACAATTACAACTGGAGATCTACGTAAATTTCTAAATGCTTCTCCAACCTCCTTGTTAATTCATACCGAAGAAGAACAATTGAAGATCATTCGCCAGCATCTAGCAGATGTCCATGCTGAGGTCATTGAACAACGGAGCTGGGGCGATCCATTCCCAATCATTGAAATTGTCAAACACGGTCTTAGTAAGGCGGTCGGTTTAAAAGAAGTATCCCAATATTATGGAATTCCACGTGATCGAATTATTGCTTTTGGGGATGAGGATAATGATCTAGAAATGATTGATTATGCTGGTTACGGAATTGCAATGGGAAATGCAATTGACGAATTAAAAAATATCGCTAAGGAAGTAACTTATACCAATGAGGAAGACGGAATCGGTCACTATTTAAATGATTTACTGAATTTAAAAGCAATCTAAGAATTCTTACATGATATTAATCATTGAGGGCCTCCTTACTTTTCCATATTATTTTTTTAACTATGGACCATACTAGTATTGAAGCTTCTTGCTTCAAAACTCTTTTTGGAGGGGATTCGAATGGGTAAACGTAATAAATCAAAACGTTTTGTACAGCAAGGTGTAGACTCTGTCACGAAACATGCTGAACGTATCCCGTATCACATGACATATGCTGAAGCTGAGGCTTATAAAATGTCAAATGTGAAAGAATCAGAATCTCAACTTGGAGAGGGCTTATAATATGAGTAATCGACTTTTTCAAGACGCTAGAAAATTGGTCGAAGCAGCGAAAAATAGCTACTCGGAAGAAGCGCACTTAAAGGCACAAAATGCGTTATCGTCCGCTTATGCTAACTCCACCACTGCAGAAAAAAAGCAACTCCAAGAACTACAAGAAGAGCTAGGTTCCTTATCATAAGGTTCCATAAAGAGGTTGATACACTCAACCTCTTTATTTGTATTTCTCCCCAAAATTCACTAAAAGTTCTTTTTCCCCTTGCTTTATTGTAAAAAAATTAATGATACACTAAAGTTAGATTGGCATGACATTTCATAATTGTACATAGAGTTTAAATAAAAAGATTTAATGAAAGCAGGTGTTCTCAGTTGCCAGTAAAAATATTAACGGACAGCGGGAGTGACTTACCCTTACAATTTTATCAAGAAAATGACATTACCCTTTTCCCTTTAAAGGTTCTGTTAAAAGGCCAAGAATACGAGGATTTATTAACAATAAAACCGAAAACGATTTTTGACGAGATTCGGAATGGGGAAGTGCCGAAAACGGCTCAAGTATCACCTCTTGATTTTGAAAAAACGTTTACTGAGATGGCTAAAAATAATGAAGATGGAGTTTACATTGCTTTCTCATCCAAATTATCTGGAACTTATCAAACAGCTGTTATGATTCGAGACCAAGTTAAAGAAGCCTACCCTGACTTTAATTTGGCGATTGTTGATACAAAATGCGCTTCCTTAGGGCAAGGTCTAGTTGTCATGGATGCTTTGCAACATGCCAGAAAAGGAGCTTCACTTGATGAAGTGGTAAAAAGAGCTAAATCGACAGCCTCCCACATTGAACATTTATTTACCGTTGAGGATTTGGACTATTTAGCAAAGGGTGGTCGATTATCAAAGGCTTCCGCTTTCTTAGGGGGATTATTAAATATTAAACCTCTATTAAATGTCGATGACGGGAAATTAGTCCCCATTGAAAAAATTCGTGGCAAAAAGAAAGTATTGCGTCGAATGGTGGATCTCATGAAAGAACGAGGGGGAGATTTTGAAAATCAAACCGTTGGGATCAGCCATGGCGATGATATAAAAACAGCATCAGAAATGAAGAAGCTCATTGAAGACGAGCTCCATGCAAAAGAGGTGCTGATTACAGAAATTGGCGCAGTCATTGGTTCTCATACAGGTCCCGGGACGATTGCAATATTCTTTTTAAATAAGATTCAATAGAATGGCAACTTTATCAGTGGTGATTTTCTTTCATCCCCTAACTATGGAAAGCCCAAGGCCAGCCCAGGCTTAGTGGTCACACAGACGTTGCCGTACGCGCATTAAGTCTGGGTTCATTATTTTGAAGCTTTACGGCAGCTGTTATCCCCAACTATCTTCTAATATTGTACTCAGAACCTTGAGGTTGAGCTCTTACTGCTGTTGAGCCTGATAAGTTGGTAAAAACTCACTAACATACTCTTTTCCTTAACACTCATACTACAAGAGAAGGATAAAGGAAAGGAGATTCATTATATGCCTCATACATCTGACAATGACAAAAAAGCAAAGGACAATAATGCCCTTCGCCATGAAAAGAATATGATGAGAGAAAAAAATCGTAAAGCTGGTAAACACCAATACTCAAAGAAAACAGACCATTTATAAAGTGTAACTCCCATCGGTGAGGGGTTTCCACTGATCGTTAGTTAGAGCCAGTGAAAACTGGTCACGTAGACGTTGCCGCAGGCATACTTAGTCTACGTTCATTTATCAATACATTACAGGCAGTTAAACCCCTACCTATCTCTATTCACTTTACTCTTGATGTAGGGTTTTTCTGCCTGTTATAACGTAGAAAGATTGATGCAGATATTATTCCGCATTTTCTTTTTTTAAATATGTCCATCCTTCTTCTTGATAGATCATTCCCTCTTTCATTAATCTTCCTAACGCCCTTTTAAATGCAGCTTTACTCATATTGAACCGCTCTTGGATGTCTTCAGGCATACTTTTATCCCAGTATGGCATCGCACCTCTTGCTTGAAGAATGGACAAGATTTCTTCCGCATCCTTATCCAGTGCCTCGTGCTTTCTAGGTAGTAAAGACACATTTATCGTGCCATCTTCCTTCACATCAATGACCCTGCCTTCTACCTTTTCACCAAGACGAGGTTCTACATCTCGCTGTGACTCATGGATAAAGCCTTTATAGCCTTCTACAGTATAAATCCATGAACCCACTTTAGCTGTTCGATAAATAAAACCATGAACCGATTTGTTAAAAATCTCCCTTGTGGCCTTGACCGAATGTTCCTCAATAATTGGATCAGTCGCTGTTTTAACATAGATTCGATTATTTTTATTTACCCGTAAAGTAATAAACAGCATATCCCCTATATCAGGCCAAACACTTTTATGAACGGGAAGATCCTCTTTCCCCAGAAGCATATCTTTTTGAATACCAATATCCAAAAATACACCTAGCCCTTGTTTCATATCAGTAACAGTTGCCCAATCATAAGTTCCTACTGTTACTTTCGGTATCGTTGTTGTCGCTGCAATTCTTCCCTGTGAATCTGTATATAAAAAGACTTCCACATCTTCTTCACTTTCTAATTCGCGATGCACTTCATTATTATGTAAAAGAATATCTTCTGTTCCATCCGTTAAAAAGTAACCGAACTCCGTTTGTCTGGTTACTTTTAAGGTAATCACTTGACCAATATGATCTTGTATTGCCACTCAAATCCCTCCTTAAAGGTTTGTTGTTTTTTCTTCAATCATTCATCTAGAAGATTGAGCATTGTCCAAAGGTTGTATCGACTGGTTTATTTTACTATAATTGGTTTGTAAAGGGAAACTTCTTTCTATTATCTCCAAATGGATGAAAAGAATGATAAAGTGAAACTTTCATCAGTAGAGGGGAGTTCTTTCACACCCCCACTGATGGTTAGCTGAAGCTAGCAGCATGCTGGTCACGCAGGCGTTGCCGTAGTGTAATCAGTCTGTGTTCATTATTTCGGAGCTTTACAGGAGTTGATCCCCACCCATCTTTTTTATTGTAATCAGCATCCTAAGGTGGAAGGTCTTCCTGCTCGTTAAGCCTGATAAATATAGATAAGTGGAGGTTCATATGGCGGCAAAAGAAAGTTCATTTGATATTGTATCAAACGTTGATTTTTCAGAAGTAACGAATGCAATTCAAATTGCAATGAAAGAAATTCAAACACGTTATGATTTTAAAGGCAGTAAAAGTGACATTTCACTTGATAAAGAAGAACTTGTGCTTGTTTCAGATGATGAGTACAAATTAGATCAAGTAAAAGACGTGTTATTTAGCAAACTCATCAAACGTGGAGTGCCTGTTAAAAACCTTGATTATGGCAAAGTTGAAAAAGCTAGTGGCGGTACGGTTCGACAAAGGGCTAAGCTTGTCCAAGGAATCGATAAAGAGAACGCTAAAAAAATTAACACCCTTATTAAAAACAGCGGACTAAAAGTGAAAAGCCAATTACAAGATGATCAAATCCGTGTAACAGCAAAAAGCCGTGATGACTTACAAAAAATCATCCAAGCAGTGAAAGAAGCAGATTTGACTGTCGATGTGCAATTTGTTAATTATCGCTAATGAAAAGTGCCAAGCATCGTCCTCTCGGAAGAGTGCTTGGCATTTTTATTATTATGTTTCTTTATATTAAATTAATTTTATTGGTTCTACAGTTTGTCTAGGATACGAAACCAGTAGTAACCCGTTATCGATTTGAATATGCATCAGTTCAGGCTTTGTCGGTTCAGGAAGATCAATGATTCGCTGGAAGTCTCCATACACTCTTTCTCTTCTAATTTCCTTTTCTAGCAGGAAAATAGGCTGACATTTTCCGTTA
This sequence comes from Niallia sp. XMNu-256, assembly GCF_036670015.1. Taxonomy (NCBI): domain Bacteria; kingdom Bacillati; phylum Bacillota; class Bacilli; order Caryophanales; family Bacillaceae; genus Niallia; species Niallia sp. XMNu-256. The sequence continues at coordinate 1,012,036 of NZ_CP137636.1, read as the reverse complement.
ATTTTTAGCTGTGTATTTGAAATTAAGCTTAAGGAAAGATTTTCACGAGTCACACCCGGTATTTCAATAATAATAAAGTTATAACTTTCATTTTGATACATATCACATTTGGGTTGGTACTTATCTTCCTTGATGTTTTCATTAGGATATCTTTCTTGGAGTACTCGAGTCCAAAAGTCTGTTTTTTTGTATTCATTTGTAATTTCCAACCACTTTCTCATTTTTTCTATATCCATGTTTCTGCTCCTTTATAGCTGGTTGGCAATTGGCATAGATGGGTTACCGATTTGATCTTGGTCACTAATATCTGTATCCAAGTTTCCCGAGCCCCAAATAGCCGATGGTGGTGAAAAATCTCCTAAAGAAAAATTAGCACCCACATACTTACTATTAGCTGTGTGACTGTTATGGACAGTAGGTCCTATATCTATATTTCCGTTCTGATTAGCTCCATTGACCTTTATATTAAAAATATTTATTTGATATGGCATATTAAGTTACTCCTTTAATAAGTTGGTGGTATTGGCGGTGGGGGTGGCACAGGTGTACTCATATAAGCGTTATCGGCATTTCCAATATTTGTTTGATCGTTCACATCAGGATCATTTAATAAATTCTCCATGAAGGCTTCGGTTGGTGATGTATCTCCGTAAGAAGCATTCATTCCTTGGGATTTGTTATAAGCTGTTGGACTATTGTAAGATGCTTCACCAATTGTGATGGAACCATTACCTGAAATACTATTGATCTTTAAGTAATGTAAATTAATGACAACTGACGGCATTTTAAAAACACCCTTCTATCATGTATCTTATCGGTACTATATGCGATAAGAGGCCTATAGGTTCCTGTAACAGTCTAACAAGATTAAGAAAGTTAAAAGTTGCCTTATTAATTTCTAAGTAAATAAGCTTTAACTCCTTCCAAGTTATCAATTGGTTTATATACATAGCTATTTATATAGAGAGGTTGGAAAATATGTTTGTTATGAAGGATATAGGATCAGATGGGGGGATTTTCTTTAATCGCTGTTTTTATTTTTTTCTCCTTTATTATGGGTCAAGTTTCTAAACGATATTCGTATCATACGTATATATTCACTTAATGTTCCTATTACCCCCTTATTTATGTTTTTTTGATAAATGGAGCGCTGATTTAACCGCCTCCTCAATTTCCAAATATCCCGTACAGCGGCAAATGTTAGACTCCAGCCATTTCTTAATTTCATGGTTAGAAGGATCTTTACGATGCTCCAATAAGGAATGGCAATTCATAATAAACCCTGGCGTACAATATCCACATTGAAAAGCAAATTGATCAACAAAGGCCCCTTGAATAGGATCATTTAGTCCCTCAATTGTAAGGATGTCCTTGCCGATGGCCTCAACAGCTAAGGTCAAACAAGACTTTTGTGAGACACCATTGATGTTTACCGTACATGCACCGCAATCTCCATTTAGACAACCAGGCTTGGCACCTGTAAGACCTAATTGATAACGCAAAACATCTAATAGAATATCAGCATAACGGAAAATTACTCTCTTTTCTTCCCCATTGACCACTAGGATTGTACTTACACTCAAAGCGTCAGACATTGTCTTGCTCCTCTCCTTCTAGTTGGCGAAACACATCATGTAGTGTATTCTTTAATACAAATAATCGATATTGAAAAGATCCTTCTGAATCATCTAAGGGCGGTACCGTTAAAGTTTGGATTGCCTCATCAATTCTCTGATGTAAAGAAGACCCCTTGTTATTAAGCTGCTCTTCCATCTGCTTAGAACGAAATGGATAGGAAGTCAGACCGCTTATAGCTATTCTGATATTTCCATTAACCTTTAAAGCCGCAACAGTAATAAGTGGGTAACCTGTATTCCATTGCCTTCTTCTTTTTATACTGACATATGGTAGTTCAAGATAGCTTATATCCGTTTTAATTCCGACAAGTAATTCACCGCGTTCTAATAAAAGCTTTTCATTAAAAATTTCGTTTATGGGTACAGTTTTGATTCCGTTTAAGCCCGCAATCACCATTTCACTATCACATAATAAAAAAGGCAGGACTGCTTCCCGATAAAAAATTTGTCCGCAAATATTCCCACCTGCTGTAATTTTATTTCTGGCCGTCCGATCAGCAATCTCACTAACGGTTTTACTTAATAATGGAAAAGGATTCCTCTCTTCGATATCAGTCAAGGTAGTAGCTGCACCAATTAATAAATGCTCCTTATGAGTTTGGAATGTTCTACATTCTGGTATCCCTTTAATATCAATGACGGCCCCGGTCTTTACAGCATTTAATCTTCCTAGCGTAATGATTTCTGTTCCTCCTGAAAAATAAATCGGATCCTTTCCTTTCTTTTGTAAATCCTCATATAATTGGACTGCTTCTTTAATGGATATCGGAAGATAATACTCGAAGTCGTATGAGATCAAGAATCTGCCCTCCTTGTTAAATTAGATGAACATCAATCTACCTCATAGAAAAAGCAAAAAAAGAGCTCAGTAAAGCACAGCCTGAGCTTCTCCTACAAACTTTTAATAAGCATATATAGTACAGAACAGCTTCCTCCATTTTTATATTATAAAAATAATACACATTTATTATTCGGTTTCCATTTCTACTTAAAGTTCATAATCAAAATCATCGCGCCCTGGCTGTTGCGCATACGATTGATGCTGGGTTGGCTGTGTGCTGCTAGTTCCAAAGCCATGAGATCCTCCATGGCCCATTCCATAACCTCCTGGGTATCCCCCATGGCCCATGCCGTATCCTCCTGGGTATCCTCCATGGCCCATGCCGTATCCTCCTGGGTATCCCCCATGGCCCATGCCGTATCCTCCTGGGTATCCTCCATGGCCCATGCCATAGCCTCCTGGATATCCTCCATGGCCCATGCCGTATCCTCCCGGGTATCCCCCATGGCCCATTCCATAGCCTCCTGGATATCCTCCATGGCCCATGCCATAGCCTCCTGGATATCCTCCATGGCCCATGCCGTATCCTCCCGGGTATCCCCCATGGCCCATGCCATAGCCTCCTGGATATCCCCCATGGCCCATGCCATAGCCAGCCCCATAGCCCGGCTGAGTCCCATATCCCATACTTCTTTCATCAAAAAATGGTTGTGCCATTTTTGTCGCCTCCTTAAGTCATTTCAACCTTATTGTATGTAGGCAATGTGGAAAGAAGAATCAATATTTACACAGTGATGCTTGTTTCACACCATTAACCTGTTCATACCTTATCCCATTAATCATTAGATTTTAATGTTAGTAGAATCGATTTCGTTTCATGGATTTTTCAAGGAAATCAGCTATTTGTGAATAGATAAATAACTGATTTTTTTCTTTTTCTAATGTATGTCCCTCATCCTCTAAGCGAATAAATGTAACAGGATGATTTCGTTTCATTAATTTCTTAATGATCTGCTCGGATTCTACAATCGGTACTCGCGGGTCATTTACACCATGTACGACCAAGAGTGGTGATTCTATATAATCTGCATAATGTAATGGATCAATCCGATCAAAAAAGTCTCCATCTTTTTCAATCGTTCCATATTCTTTCTCTCTGTTCTTTTTCCTCCAAGGACTTGTTGTTTTGAGAAATGATCGAAGGCTTGACATCCCTACAATATCAACGGCTGCTGCCCACAGTTGAGGATAGTGGCTAATGGCAGCAAGCACCATAAATCCTCCATAGCTTCCTCCCATTACTGCAACCTTACCAGGATCGACATTCGTTTCCCTTTTAAGCCAATTTACTAAACAAATCAGGTCCTTTACCGCATCCATCCGATTCCGAACATCATCTAGATGAGAGTACGTTTTTCCAAATCCTGTACTCCCTCGGATATTTGGCGTTACCACGGAATACCCAATATTTAATAAGTATTGCAATAAAGGATTAAAAGCAGCACGGCTTTGACTCTCTGGACCTCCATGAATATAAATGACCACCGGAAACTTTTTTCCTGTATTTTTAGTCTTATAGTAGAAAGAGTGGATAAGCAGGTTATCAAATGAACGATAATAAATGGGTACAGGCTCAACTAGTATCTTTTTTAAGAAAGACTGATCTGAAAAGGATAAGTGCGTATCAACTTTAAGGGTATGAAGATTCAGCTCCCAAATTTCAGGTGGATGAGCAGGTCCGTTTAATAAAAAGAGCAGCCTTTCACTATCTGGTGAAAATCTAAGATTTTTGATTACTCCCATGGGTGTTCCCCATGTTTTAAGCGTACTACTCTTTAAATCTACTAAATAACCTTTAGATATTCCTGCCTCGTTCATACTAAAAGCTAACAAATTCTTCTGTTCATTCATCGCCAATCCTTCAAAATCCCAATTACCTTGTTCAAGCCATGTAAGCTGAAAGGTATGCAAATCTAAACAAGCAAGGCCATAAAATTCCCTGTCTTTATTTGATAATAGATATAGATGATCGGCTTTTTGATTAAAATGAACATCCTTAAAACCTGCTTCTCCTGAATGTTCAGTTATCCATTTCACCTCACCCGTTAAAAGGGATAAAATGCCCAAATCATTATCAAGGGGCGAATTCATTCTACTGACCAATAATGATTTCCCATCAGGAAACCATGCTTCAACCGTATATTGCCCGTCAGAAGCAAAAACAAGACGAATCTCCAGTGTCTCAAGGCTCTGTAAATAAATGTCAAAAAAGGCTTGGTTTCGTCGGTTACTGGACCAGGCAATCCACTTACCATCAGGGGAGCTACCTCCATACAAATGAACGTGCTGCGGAGAATCTGTTAAAGGAATTAATTTACCAGCTTCTTTCAGTAAGTATAATTGGATCCTTTCATTTCCGGACTCATCTCTCCCAATTATTAAATCTGATGTTACATCAACATATTTAATAAAGGTTATTCCTTCTTGGAGCAAGGGAGTTTGTGCCCTTCTATTGCCTATTTCATATCCCCAAACCTGCGCAGACCCTTGCCGATCAGTAATAAAACTGACTCTTTTTCCATGAGGCTCATATTCAAAGGATTTAATACTTCGGGTGCTTACAATGGCACTTAATTCTACTGAACCCATTATCCTTACCACCCAGCCTTTCTACTTGAAAACCCTATCCCTTGTAATTCACAGTACAAAGTGTTAATCGGAAGTATTCTTACAAGAAGAACAGTTTATAGGGATTAAAAGATTAATCCTTATGTTTTCATCGATCTCCAAATCAATTCGGGGGTCAACGGAAGTTCATTCAACTCAACACCTGCCGCTTTACTTAAACAGTTTGCAAGTGCGGCGGGAATTCCTAATAATCCATGTTCTCCAACCCCTCTAGCTCCATAGGGGGCGTCTATTTGCGGAGTTGTTACAAAGTCAACTTTATAATGAGGGTTTTCTCCATAGTGTATCGGTCGATAAGTGCGTAATTGTGGATCTAGTACTCTTCCTAGATCATCAAAAACGAAAGTTTCTCTCCCAGCAAAGGATAATCCCATACTCATGGCACCCATTACCTGGCCACGTGCTGTCATCAAATTTAAAACGGTCCCAGCATCAACTACTGTTACTGCCTGAAGCAGTTTATAAGTCAAGTCTCTTTTATCAAATTCTATCTCCACACCATGAGCGGCAACCGTCCATTCTGGACCAGGCTGCCCCGCTCCGGTTTCCGGATCTAGAGAAGTCATCCGTCTTAATATATAATTTCCATGTCCCATAATTTGGCCACCAATTGAGTTGCCATTAGGATATTTATATCCATATACAACCTCTTTAAAATCTAACCCAATTTTAGGATCATCTCTTAAAAATACCCGTTCGTAAGCTACCTCGAGATCTTCTGTTGACACTCTTAGAACACATGCCGCGATTGCTTTAATTTGGCGGATGACATCATCTGCTGCTTCCAACACCGCTCTTCCGCCCATAAACGTGCCACGGCTAGCTACCGTTTTCCAATGTTCAGGCGTTGTTTGCGTCTGGACTTTCATTTTCACATGGATCCTATCGATCCCTATTTTTAAGCGCTCTGCAAGAATTTGAGCCAGAACCGTCTTAGTTCCTGTTCCAATTTCGATCACACCCGAGATTAGGTTCACACTGCCATCAGGATTAAAAGTTAGGATTACACCTGAACTTGCATCAGGATCAATGGTAGAGGTTTTCCAACTGCAAGATATTCCTTTTACTCTTATTCTTCTTTCATCAATTTCTTGAATTTGTCCCTGATCCCACTGGATCATTTCTTTTAACCGTTCAATACATGCATGAACATTCCCGACATTACTTTTATTCAGCAAAACTTGTGTAGGCGTTGTATGCCCTGGACGAATCGCATTCTTTTTTCGTAATTCGAGTCGATCCACTCCTAATTTTTCTGCCAGCATATCCATTGTCCGTTCAAATGCAAATAAGACCTCTGAATGTCCAAAGCCCCGAAAAGGACTGCCATAAGGATGGTTTGTATAAACACAGAGTGAATCACACCAAACATTTTCAATATTGTATGGTCCAGTACAATCGACGCCTCCAGCTCGGCTAACATCGATTGCCTTATCTGAATAAGCTCCACCGTCGAACAAGTAGAGGATTTCAGCAGCCTTAATGATTCCATCAGCGGTACACCCCAGTTTTACTTTTGCCTCAAGACCTACATGACAAGGGGCTGTCAGTAAATCTTCTTCTCTTGAATAAACAATTTTTACTCGTCTTCCTCCGACCGCTTGTGACGCAAGATAGGCTAAAATTTCCCACTGAATGGGTGCCTTTCCCCCATACGCACCCCCAACAAAAGGGGTCTCCACTACAATTTTCCCAATATCAATTTTAAAATAAATACTCAACAATTTTTTAACCATGAATGGAGCTTGCGAGGATGTTGTGATATGAATATAACCTTCTGGATCTATTTCTGCTGTCGCACATCTTGTTTCCATGGCAGCATGATCTGAAGGAGAAAAACCATAAGTACCTTCCACAACGAAATCACTCATTAACCATCCTTTTTCCATATTGCCCTTACGGATTTTGGTCACATTTGAAATATTCGATTGTGGCACGGGATAAGCAGTTCCTATTTTTTCGTATGAAGCTAGATTTTCATGAAGTAGTGGTGCATCTGGCTTTAACGCTTCAGTCGGAGAATTTACAACAGGCAGAAGTTCATACTTCACATCAATTGCATCTGCCGCTTTTTTCGCTATATGAAAGGTATCCGCAACAACAAGAGCAACTGGTTCTCCGTAGTATCGAACTCTGCCAACAGCAAGTGGAGGACGATCTCTAATTTCCTCCCCAGTTAGAGGTAAATCACGACTTCCTAATACAATGCCCCTCACTCCTTGTATTTTTTTTGCCTCAGAAACATCAATGGAAACGATTTTGGCATGTCCATATGGGCTTGTAACCATCCTTGCATGAAGAGTCGGTCCTGCAAGTTCATCTGCCGTATACCTCGCCCTTCCAGTTACTTTTGCAAATGCATCTTTGCGAATGACGGATTTCCCAATAATCTCCACTTGATCACCCCCATTTGATTTAATATACAATGTATGATTGGTACAGTATTTTAATCATAGATTTCTTTAAGGGGTTTTTATCAGGTTTAACGGACCAAGACCCCCATCTCAAGATTCTATGGATAATAAGGATAGGTGGGGGATGAAGAAAAACCTCTGCTGATGGAAATTTCACTTTATTGAAAAGAAAAAAATAACCCAGTTCAATATGACTGAGCTATTTTGACTTATTTATAAGGATTGACTGATAAAATGGAGAATCTTTTTATTTTTATTTATGAGTTAAACATATTTGACGAGAAATGACTAAATGAATGGATAACCATAGCCATATCCAGGATATCCATAGCCATAATATGGATATCCGTAGCCATAATATGGGTATCCGTAGCCATAACCATAGCCATATCCAGGGTAACCAAAACCACCCAATGCACTGCCCAATAATAATCCTCCTGCAAGTCCTCCTAAAAACGGGGCGCCAAAACCAAATCCATAACCAAACGGTCCCCCAAAGAAAGGTCTTCCAAAAAACGGTCTTCCGAATCCGAACGGTCTCCCAAAACCAAATGGTCTTCCGAAACCAAAAGGTCTTCCGAAACCAAACGGTCGGCCAAAACCAAACGGTCTTCTTCCAAAAATTCTTTCCTCACCCTCATGTGTTTGAACAGGCTCAAGCTCACTGTACATCCTTTTATTCCTCCTAGTTGTTTATTCTATCTAATTTATTTATTTTTAACTTTATTCTTCTTAATAGTCATAAACTGATTCGAATTCGTCACGATAGATCCATGGTCGATGGTGAAACGGGTAGCCCCCGTATCCATGATGGTGGAATGGATAACCGCCGTATCCGTGATGGTGAAATGGATAGCCTCCGTATCCATAATGATGAAATGGATAACCACCGTATCCCATACCATACCCACCATAAATAGGACTACCTCCAAAGAATTGCCTTTCCATTTTCTCTCCTCCTAAAAATCATTTCACAAATAGAGTATGCGTTTGTGACATTTGCTGAATAGATAAGTGCCTACCTTTTAGAATATTTAAATTTTATATGAGAAATTTATTTTTCAACCAGTTGTCCGTATAATTCCTCTAGGGGCTTTGAAATTATTTTATTCATTTCCATCATTAGCATATTAACTTGATAATCTGCCTCCATTAAGCGTCTAATCTTTTCATTTTGCTGGGCAGCTGCTTCCAAATTTTGTAATGCTGCCACTTCCTGCTCCCGAATTTCCTGCCCCATCATTTGTTTTTGTTGCAACTGGGAATTTAAATAGTTTATTCGATTTAAAACCTGTTTTGCTTGTGGATCCTTATTTAGTTCCATACTAACTCTTTGTAAATTTTTATATTCATTGCTTTCACGAAAAAACTTTTCAAAATACTTTGCAGCCTCCATTAAGTTTGCGGACATACCAACACTTCCTCCCTACCTTATTTTTGGTGCTTTTTTACCCCACATTGGTTTCAAGATTAGTGTATGTGTCCCAATTAAAAAAGAGCAGGCTTTTGCCTATAGGCACTCGTTCTAAAAAAAACTTAGGGAATTTACATTGAATATTTTTCGATTTTTCTGGTAAATAATAACGAAAACTAATAAAAAAGCCACTAATTTTTTAGACGATTAGTGGCTTCGTTGTTATTTGCAGACTAGAAAGATCTCCGTGTTCATTAACTCCACATATTACAAACAACCTCCATTTAATGATCTTTTCCCGGATCATAGTAATATGGGTCATGTTCATGGTCAGATATTCCATTATTATCAATATATAACTTTCCATTTTCTAAAAAAGTTGCTAACATAATATTTTTTACGATTCCCCCCCTTTTTTTAACTTCATTTAATAACCAGTTCTGGTCTAATTGTAGATACTTTAAATTAGCATGAATGATTTGACCGTCCATAATTAGTGGGATAGGTAAATACTCTCTGTTTACTTTTAAGTTTAAATCAATGGGTTGTAAGGGCCGATAAGCGGACTTAGGAATCACACTCAAATTACCAGTCTCTTCCATTATCGCCATAGCAATATTTCGAGTGTCCGTAAATCCTTTTACTCTCAATTGTGATAATAATTCATTCATTGGCATACGTACCTTTTTCAATCCATTTCTATCAATATCCCCATTGCGAATCAATACGGTCGGACTTTCATATAAAACCCATCGAAATGTGTTATTCAACGATAAACGGACAAATAGTTTATATAAAAGGACGATAACTCCTGAATAAGCAATTGCTTTTCCGGTATGATGAACTTCCACGGGCTCACTAATAATATTAGTGAGCACAAAGAGATACAATAAGTCAAAAGTGTGCATTTGGGAAACGGCTTTTTTTCCGGTTATTTTTAAAAAGAAAAATCCTGTCGTAAAAACTATGATTGCATTGTAAATTATATCCATTTTCCTTTGTCCAGCCTTTCATAAAATCCCCTATAAAATGATATCGTTAGTATTCGGAGTTTCTTCTGAAGCTAAACGTAAAGAGTCATGATATCTGGAAGAACTGTTATAAATTAAAATCCACAAATTTATTAATCATTATTACTGTCATTTTGGGCTATTCTGAATAAGATGATGAAGAGGTGAACTTTCCTTGTACAAAACTACTATAGAAAAAGATGATCTTGTAATTGCATCTATTCAGCGAGATTTAAACCTTACTATTGCGTTTTTAATACTATCAGGACAGCTTACAATCAGAGGGGTTATCGTCACTTCAGGTGGGTTTACTATTTCATTAAGCGGGCCTATAATTGGCGGTGCCCGAACAGAAGCCAAGTCAGGAGAAGTAGCCATCAATACATTGATCGATACCATTGATGTCATTACTTCTATCTTATTAATACTAGACGAAATCCGACTAATTGGTGTTTTGGTTGGACCGGGAAGGCTTTCATTAACTGTCAGTGGGCCTATATTTGGAGAACCTTTAAACAAACCCTCACTTCCAATAGAAAGAGAAAGTTATTACTTTTTTCACCGAATGATATCAACACACTTTAATATTGACCCCAACCTATTTAGAAACATTGAAAAGGAATGATAAACATGTCTTTAAATAAGTTACCCGTAATAAAATTATCTGAAAACGGCATTTACTTTGTCGCTTTAGTGATACTTACATTTATCTTCTTCTTTACACGTGAGGAATCAGGTAATCAAGCTTAATGATATTTAAACATACCAAAGTGCCAGGCACCCCCTCGGAGGGTTCCTGGCACTGATATTTATTAGACTTGTTGTTTGCGAGATTTTCTCCAAACTAAGTATAAAAATACTCCAAATAAAATGGGTACTAGGGCAGTAGCGATTATAAAGGACTTATTCAAACCTGTTTTTTCTTGCAATGTGTAGATTTCCGATTCATCTCGATTAATCGTAATTGCGTACTCTTTAGAATTACTACGAACCAAATCCCCTTTTAACAGCCCTCTTAATTCCATGTCATGACTTAGCTTCTCGGCAGGAATGGAAGCTGTCTGTGTTTTTGTTGTATTATTAATAGCAATAACGATAACTTCATCTTCATATTCCCTTTTATGAATAGAAAAGCCGTCTTTTTCATACAAAACTTCCATGTTCCCTCTAGTAAGTGAAGGAAGTTTCGATCGGACATCCCCTATTTTCGTTATATAATCCATTAACTCTGGATCTGTTCGAAAATTCATTTGTCGAAGATTATCCGGTGTTCCCCCACCATCCAAGGCAATCTCACTGCCATAAAACACAATTGGAACCCCTGGTGTTGTATAGAGGAAAGTTAATGCCTGCTTCCAACGAGGACCTGGATGTTCATTCTGTTCAATGATGAGTCTCGTAAACCTGGACATTTGTTCATTATCGATATAAGTTGCCATAGCATACGGATTGTGAATACTGTCAATTTGTGAGAACAACGTTGTAAAAGAGTGATCAGGTTTATGAAAAACATTTCTTAGTTCTTGGCTTAACCTATAGTTTGTAAATCCATCCATCCCTATTTCTAAATAGCCATCAGCATTTTCAACTTGGGATTCCCACATTAGATAAAATGAAGCCTTCATTGGTTTAATATTTTGTGAAAATTCATACAAAAACTGATTAGAAAGCCTATCTGCGGAGAGAATCCGGTAGCCATCAAGTTCCGTTTCTTCTATCCACCATTTTGCCACATCAAAGATATACTGACGGGCATCTGAATTTTCTAAATTAATTTGGAGCATATCGTTATCAGAGGTCACCAACCATCCTTGTTTTGTAGAATCGTTCCTCCAAGGGTGATTAGGATCAACATTAAAGACAAAGTCTATCACCACTTTTAGATCCCGTTTATGGGCTTCGTCTATTAATCTCTTAAAATCCTCGATTGTACCAAAATGTTCGTCGGTTCCATAAAAATCCTTCACTCCAGCCCCATAATAATCACCATCTGTCTGATCAAAAACAGTTGATAATAAAATGGTTGTAAAACCCATGTCCTTTATGTAATCTAACTTTTCAATGATTCCTCTAAAATCTCCTCCATGATAAGCATTAGGGTCATCCATATTAACATCGAAATCATTGCTGTGATCAGCATTATAAAAACGGTCAATTACAATGGAGTAAATCGTTTCATCCTGCCATCTCCGATCCTGTGTATCATTGGCTCCAACTGACATACCATTTGTTAGAAGTAATAATAATAAAATGATGCTAATAAATACTTTTTTCACATCCATCCTCCATATCCCCACTTAGATAGTATATTAAATGATTTTTATTCGCTCTTTTTAGAGTAGCCTTTTACAAAAAAACCGTCAATAAATATACTATTACTTTAAAATTTTCTGCATTTATCTAATACATACAAATAGACCGCTCGTAAACTCTTTTTCATCTTGCTTAGGCGATTATAGTACTTCAGTGTCACAATCGTTATTAACAGAATATTCTACCAGTAGTATCCCTTATAATAAAAGTAACATATAGCCTATGCTTGTTATCCCGAAATGGTTATTTGTCTCGAAACTAAGGGATTGTGTTTAAAACTGTGGCATTCTGTCTAAAAATAGATAATGCATAATTTTATCAGACTTAACGGGCAGTAAGCCCCCCATCTCAAGATTCTGAGTAAAATAAAAGAAGTTAGGTGGGAGATCAACTGCCCGTAAAGCTCCGATTGGTGAAATAAGATTTATCTTTGGGCTTTAGCCCTTAGATAAATCAATCAGGCTCTGCGTGACTAACCATCAGTGGGGGATGAAAGAAAACCCCCACTGATGGAAGTTTCACTTTATCGAACAATACCATGGTGTTTCTGAAATTGATCTGTCTAAAATGAGAACAAGAATGACATCATGGAATTTCTTCTGTTTGGAGGTGTTTTAAGTCTTTGAGAAAGCAACAACGTAATAAACTAATCCAACATCAGCAGCGTGCCTTTACAGAGGGAACTGTTGAATATATAAATGAGCAATGGGTGTTTTTTGATGAGGAAACAGATGAGGCCACACTTTTAAATGCTTGGTTAAATGAAGAAATTGAAGTATACGTGTATAATCGTTGGCGAAAAGGCTTATTAAAAAATGATGGCATGATTGGATTTAGACAAGAAGACTATTACTTAAAAGATAAAGATTTAATTCGATTTCGTAAACGTTTAGTCTACTCGTTAGAACAATTATTGGGTGAAATTAACGATGATGCCTTCTGTCAATTTATCGTCAATTTAAATTCGTTGCACTTTTCAATTTATGATTGCATTTATTGCTATAATCATTTAAACTTTCTTACCGAAAGCAGTCAAAAAAGTGGTGTTAACTTTATTGTCTTTGATAATGGAGACAACATTTGCAGTGTTCAACATCACTTCGTTTATTATGAGACAAAGAGTGATCGTTTTGAGTTCACATTAAGTTCGGGGAAACGAATGGTTATTGAAAAAATCGGCTAAATAGATGCAAAGAGTGCGAGAGATCTTCTAAGAACCGGAAGCTCCCTCGCACTCTTCTATTAAGACCCAATATAAATTCCCATTGGAAGAGAAAGGCCTAAATAAATAACAGCAATTAATCCAATAATTAATAAAATCCACGCAAAACCAGCTGATTTTCCTTTTTTCGTTAAACCTAAAACCATTTCCAAGAAACCAATTACTAGCACTCCTAGTAAGGCCTTAACTCCATAGCTTCCGGTAATCCCAGGTAACAACATCACTCCTGTTACAATAATTAAAACATAGAATAATCGCAAAATCATTGTAACAATTTTATACGGTCGTTTATTATCCTTCTTATGTAGTGAAATCGCCACAAAAAATAAAATTAATGCAATAACCCACGTTGTAATATGTGCATGTGTCATTTTTTTCCCCTCCTCAAGAATATTCAGTTTTATCTTAACACAGCCAATTGGAAAAACCTATTCAAATGATGGATACCTTGCCTGCTATTACTCTCCTTTTCTAAGAAATTTTTGTTTCTTCCAATAAGTAAAATTTCTCCATCCCCACTCTGCAGGGCCATAATAATAAAACTTTAACCACAGTCTGCTAAGCAAAATTTGACCGCTATAAATCATCAGCACAAGAAGGGTTCCAAAAGTAACCGAAACCTTTCCATATAACCCTAATCCATAACCGTAGAAAATCAGTGTAGCAACAATTGATTGAAACAAATAATTGCTGAAAGACATTCTTCCTACATATGCAAAGTTTATCATCCCTTTCCTGATCCCTTTCTTCTCTGCTAGTAAAGCAATAACTAAACCGTAAGCTATTGCTAAAAGTGGACCTCCAAAAAGGTCTTGTACATAACTAGTTGCCAAATTATTAGTCAGGATATAAGGTAGGATTTTCAGCAATCCTCCTAATATAAAAGCAATCAAGAAGATGATCGTAAATGCCTTCTGATGTTCTCTAACCCGCTCCAACCATTTAAGCTTAGCAACCCCAGCACCAATAAAAAAAAGCGGCAATAAAGTGAATAGCTGTGTGAGGAGCCCAAACAGATTATTACTGTATGACCAATCGGCTATTCGTTGTCTTGTTATTTCTAAAAAGCTTCCAGTTTGATAGACTTCGATTGACTGAGAAATCAATGTCGGTTTAGATATAGAAAAATCTGTTGCTCCCATGATAAACATCGTAAAAGCAAGCAAACTAAATAGAAATAAGTTTGGCAAAAGATAAAAAATACTTCCGATAATCAGCATCCTTTTTCCACTTAATTTTATAAAAAAGAGGAAAATAAAGCCTAGTAGCGCATAATTAAATAAAATATCACCGTGCCAAATCAAAAAAGCATGGGTTAATCCAATGATTAATAACAAAAACAGTCTTCTAAATATAATTGGATAAAAGTTGATCCCTCTTTTCCTGGCTCGATCCCATGACATGACAAGTCCATATCCGAAAAGCATTGAAAATAATGGATAAAAACTCGCCCCAATAAAAATATCTATAAACATATAAACCCATTTGTCAAAAGGTTCCTGCCACCATTCTAAAGGTTCTATATACAATAATGGTGAATGAAAAGACAACATGTTTACTAAAAAAATACCTAATATAGCAAGTCCCCTTATTATATCTAAAGAAACCATTCGATTCTTTTCTAAAATTCCAGCTGTCATTCCCCTCATAATCAAACCCCTTTTAAAGATAACGATCACTTATTTTATTTGTCTAAGCTAAAGAAAAATCTTCGTTTCATTTGATTTTGCATATCAAGAATAAAAACAGCATATTTATAAACAAACTAACCCTACAACAAAATTCACCTTTTTTCCATCGATACATACAATATAAAAAACTGGGCAAAGTCCAAGTGTTTCATATTTTATCTTAATTAATAACATAAAGGGTGTAAGTAATGCCAGCTATTGTAGGTGTTGTTCAAGTTATAAACGTCAGTTCTGCTGCTGTCTTTCATATCGGTGATACGTTTAAAATATCGGCTCATTCTAATGCAAAAACCTTTGCCGGAGCTGGTTCCTTTAATACAGGTGATCAGGTTCATTTACAAAACTATCAAAGTGCAACAAATACATTTGATCAAGATAATATGGATCAAGGCAATTACTTTAATATTTAGATTTCATTTCTTTCACAAAATCTCCAACCTCTTCATCATACAAAAAATAAAGTGGTGATTTTTAGTGAATCTCTACGTTCAACAATCGATAACCATTCATTTCTTAAAAGTTAACAGTGTAACAAATTCCTCCGTTTTACAAATTGGCAGTGCAGGTATTATAAAACCAGCCACCAATTTATATAACACCGGTGGATTTACAGGAGCGGCTCCACAAGCACAAACACCGATACCCATAACCGCTGGATATCAACAGACAGCACCACTGGTTCCATTAACCCCAACAAGTTAAATAAAAGTCGGTGTTGCACGACATCTCATTGGCCTTTCTCAAAATCCAAGATGACGATTATTCCTTTGAAGAAATTATCAATATGAATAGAAAGCATCGTGAGGTGAAGATATGAATCAGGATATATACCAAATAATCCAATCCATGCAAACTTATATGTATAGCCAAGATCATCTAATACGAGGAATGCAAAAAAAAATCAAATCCTTAGAGAAGCAAATATCGGAACTTCAAAAGCGACCTTCCGTTCATATCGATCGCATGGAATATAAGTTTGATCAGTTAAAAGTCGAAACCCTGGAAGGCACTTTAAATATCGGGCTCAACCCCTCTGACTTGCAAGGTATAGAGGATCTTTCAGTACCTAACGGAAATGGAAAAGGGCCTCCTGAACCAAAGGAAAGAATGTCTATGTTTACAGAAGTAGAAAATTTGACTAACCAATTTCTCGATGAAAATCTCCAGTCTATTGTTGCTGAAACTTGCCAGCAATTACAATATAATGTTGACGAAACTTATCACGACTTTATTCTTCAAGATATTAAAAGACAGCTTCCTAATCGAATTGAAGCTTATTTAAATCAACCAATGAGAAATGAACAAACGAAAGAACAACAAATAGAATCGATTGTTGAACAGTTAAAGACAGAAATTCAAAATGGTGTTTTAGTCTTTCTTCAACATTTACCCCATAATATGAATGGAGAGAAAAAAGAATGAATTTTGAAGTAGTAAACCGTGATATTTGTGTCGGTAATATTACCGTACTCGGTGTTTCAAGTTCCTCAGTTTTAATGGTCGGTGATACCAATACCATTCAACTTACTTCTCTTTTCGATACTCCGCCTGAATCATTAATTATCGGTCCATTTGTACCTTTGGGACTCTAATGTTAGCTAGAATTTCGAAAGTCGACAACGTTAAGGTCAAATCAGTCATTTTCGGTTCTTACATCCAAATTGGCGATTCAAACGAAGTGAATGGTTTGGCCCGTGTTCTTGCGGTACAAAGACAAAGGGAAGTATTTTATAGTAATGAAGGCGATTTTTCTCTTTTTAATATTTATTCCTATTCACTCCCACTGCCACCTATCAATGAACCGATCGGGATCCATACAACTTCACCAAACCCTATTATTAAAGTGGGATCCATCGATGTAACTGCGATGAGTACATCAGCCTTTATGCATATTGGAAATACCGAACATATTCGTATGGAATCTAGAGTTTTACACATTAGGCAACTCGAGACGATTGATGAACCGATGAACCCTACTTGAGAGGAGGATTATTATGCCTGCATTTGTTGGTCAGACACAAATTGTTAACATTGGTGGAGGAAATGTACAATTTGGTGATGCATTAAATATCTCACCTAAAAGTAATACAAAATCAACTTTAGGTTCAGGTGCTGCAAATACTGCCGGATTCGTCATGGCAAACAATGGAATAAGTGCAACCAATCATTTTGATACAAACTTAATTGACCAACCTAACGTTGGAAACAATTAAAAAAAAACGGTAGGAGAGTCTACACCTACCGTTTTTCCTATTCCAATTTTAAAAGATGAGCTCCGTCAAAGAAGAACAAATATCGTTCAGCTACTTTTCGTTTATATATTTGTTCGATCGCTCTAGTATATAGTTCAATTTGTACTCGATAGCGTTTCTCTAGAATCGGTCTGGCTTCTTCAAACCCGCCTTTAAACCGATCAGTTATTCCATCTGTTTTATAGTCTACTAATACTAAACCTTCTCTATCTTCAAATATACAGTCAATAATCCCTTGAACTAATACCGGCTCATCATCTCCCTTCCAGTCAGCATATGCTTCACTTGCCTTAAGAGCAAAACTGAAAGGTACCTCTCGATCTAATTTTTCCGCTGCTTTCATCCGCTGGCCTAATGGATTTCTTGCAAATGAAACAATCAGTTCAGGATTAATGACATTTTTCTGCTCTTCAGTAATTAATTCTTTACGGACCATTTCCTGTATCAATGATTCAATATAATTATGATCAAGCTCTTTTGAAAACTCGATATGCTGCATTACCATATGCATAGCTGTTCCAA
This sequence comes from Niallia sp. XMNu-256, assembly GCF_036670015.1. Classification (NCBI taxonomy): domain Bacteria; kingdom Bacillati; phylum Bacillota; class Bacilli; order Caryophanales; family Bacillaceae; genus Niallia; species Niallia sp. XMNu-256. The sequence continues at coordinate 994,092 of NZ_CP137636.1, read as the reverse complement.
TTTCAGCTGGTGATAAAGCTTTTTCTTGCATAAAACGAGGTCTACTCATTAATGGCTTTTTAAATTTCTTTAAAATTTCAATTCCGCTGCCTTCATCAGCCACTTCTCTTTGTCTTTTAATTTCTGAAACAGATTGCTTCGAGCGATAGGAAGCAGCACTAGTAAAGGGATATTTCCATGATAACACTTCATTAATATCCTCTTTAAAAGGAGATGTAATTGAAATCGGCTTTCCTTCAGTGACTTTTTCTAACCATGTTTCATCATTTTCATCCATTTCTTCGATTATGTTAATATCTGCAGGCTTCAAGATATCGACCTTCCAACAAGATGGATGCTGGAGAAGATCCTTTGGAATCATTGAGGATGGTCGAGCATTTTCACCTAGCAACAAATGGCAATCCCGATGGCGAATGAGTGATGGACCTACCCAATCGAGATAACTGCCTGCAGCAGAACGATCATAATCATTCAATAGCCATTCATGATGTTCAAGGGTATTTGCCCATTTCTCCAGATTCTTTTGCAGACTTTTAACAGATGCCAATAAATATAATTTCTCTTTTGCCCTAGTTAAAGCAACATATAAAACACGCATTTCTTCTGCAAGCAACTCCATCTTTTTCTTTCGTTTAAAAGCAAGCTGCGGCAAAGAGGAATACGTAATTCGTTTATCTACATTCACATATTTAGTGGCAAATCCAAATTCTTTATCCAACAGATAAGGTTTTCGTAAATCCATCGTATTAAAACTACGACCCAGACCTGCAATAAATACGATTGGAAACTCTAAACCTTTACTGCTGTGGATCGTCATCATACGAACTACATCTTCTTGTTCTCCTAATGCACGCGCTGCTCCTAAATCATCCCCACGCTCCTGCATTCGTTCAATAAACCGGAGAAAGCGAAACAATCCCCGGAATGAAGTTGCTTCATACTGGCGGGCACGATCATATAGTGCTCGTAAATTCGCTTGCCGTTGTTTACCACCCGGAAGTCCTCCCACATAATCATAGAAATGGGTATCCCGGTAAAGTTGCCAAATTAAGGCGGCTAAAGAGTCTTGTCTTGCCATAGAACGCCAATTCTTAAGCAGCATATAAAAAGGTTTCACTTTATCATAGACAAACTCGTTATTCCCAGTATGTTTTTGACGGCAGAAAGAGGATAAAGCATCATAAAACGAGCCGTTTTTTTGATGTATTCGGATTAGCGCCAACTCATCCTCTTGTAACCCCACAATCGGTGAACGCAATACCGAAGCTAAGGGGATATCTTGAAATGGGTTATCGATGACTTTTAACAGCGACATCATAATCGTTACTTCTGTTGCTTGAAAATAGCCTGTTGAGAGGTTTGCATAAATTGGAATGCCTTGCTGTTTAAATTCTTCCATAATTTGTGGAGCCCACGTCATTGAACGTAATAAAATGACAATATCTCGATACATGACAGGTCGAGCAGTATTCGTTTTTGGATTATAAACCGGGCTCTTGTTTGCAATCATGTCTTTAATTTTGTTCGCCATTACTCTTGCTTCAAGTTGGGACTGTTCCAATTCAATGACATCAAAGGTTGAATCTTCCTCACTCTCAACCGGTACTTCATCACTTTCTTCTTTTTCAAGATCAACTAACAGCAATTCAACAGGGAATGAATCGTCCTCTGGATAAGAAGCTCCTTTTACGAGTTCTGCCTCTTCGTTATATTCTATCTCCCCAACAGTTACTCCCATCACTTGTTTAAATAAAAAATTCGTTCCAGCCAATACCTCTTTCCTACTACGGAAATTACGGGCTAAATCGATTTTCAACCCTGTATTTTCACCTTCACTAGTAAATCGATTATATTTTCCGAGAAATAAATTCGGTTCTGCCAATCGAAATCGATAAATTGATTGCTTTACATCGCCGACCATAAATTTATTTCCTGTACTTTCCTCTTCTTTTGACACTAGTTTGATAATTGCTTCCTGTACCATATTGACATCTTGATATTCATCTATTAGTACTTCTTTAAATGTATTTCGATAATGAAGGGCTGCCTCCGAAGGTACTAACTGCCCTTCATGTTTTGTTAATGGATCTTGAAGGATATCAAGACAATAATGCTCTAAATCTGCAAAGTCGACTAATCCTTTTTCGGTTTTCAGCTTGTTAAACTTATCCGAAAAAGATTGAACTAACCGCACTAATGTTTCAATTAACGGTTTCATTTCCTGCATATCGTGAAGAAAACTTTCTGGTTTACGATTAAACAGTTCTTCTTGTAATGCTTTTAACTTTTTCTTCGCGTCATCTCTTAGTTTCTGGGCCCGCTCGATTAATGACTTATCATATTCATCACCTTTACAGGTTTTGGCCCGCGAAAACGACCAGGTTTGGATTTCATCATATAAGGCATTCCACGATTCCTTGCTTGCAGCTATCATCGTATCAATGATTTTCAAATCATCGATGAAGTTTTCGGCCCGCGGTGCTGGACCCCCTGGTTGCTTTGTTAAATTCAGTCCCGTCTCTAGTAATCCTTTAATCCCTTCAAGCTGAAGCTTCACATCAAATAGTAATGCTTCAATAAACGGCAGCTCTTCAAGCTTTATTACATTTTCAACTTCATACATATTGATAATGTCTTGTAAGTAACTTTTTGGTGAAGGGTTTGAACGGGCAAAATCATATAGGTCACGAATGATATCCATTAACGCAACATCACTTCGATCATTTGTAAAACTGTCTACCAATCTGAAAAAGTCTTCATTATTTGGCTTCCCATACTCCTCTTCAAATAACTCATCTAAAACCTCATCTCGCAAAATCTGGGCTTCTGTTGAATCAGCAATTCGAAATCCTGGGTCAATATCAATTAAATAATAATATTTTCGAATCACATCTAAACAAAAGGAGTGAATCGTTGAAATCGAAGCTTTATTTAATAAACTTAACTGTTTTCGTAAATGAGCGGAAGTTGGATCATCATTGATCGCCTTTTCTAATGCTTCACTAATACGATTTCGCATTTCAGCCGCTGACGCGTTTGTAAAGGTAACGACTAATAGTTCATCCACATTAATTGGATTTTCCTTTGAAATGACTTTATTAATGATCCGCTCAACCAGCACAGCCGTTTTTCCAGATCCAGCTGCAGCCGCTACTAATATATCCTGACCACTTGCCATTATTGCTTTCCACTGGTCATCTGTCCAAGTTGCATCTTCTGGTTTAGGAGGAATTCTATTTGTCGTCATTATCTGCAACCTCCTTCTCCATCATTTGAATTGCTTGATCTTTAGATCTTGGAACAAGCAAACGATATTGATTTTCCTCCATCGAGTCATCGAATTGACAAAAGGATTTAAAACTACAAAATGTACATGGGGTCCGATCTTTTAACTTATAAGGAGAGATGGCTACATTGCCTTCTGTAATCGCATTCCCCGTTTTAACATATAAATGGTGTAAGTACTCGCTAATTGTACTAAACTCTTGCTTACTAGCAATCTTTGATTGTTTAGAAAAGCTTCCGTCTTTATTCATTTTTGCGGGAACAATATTAGATGTTGATCCGGCATCCAAACTTAAATCCATTAATTGGACGGCATTTTCTTCACCTAAAACAAGTCCATTCATTTTAAACTTTTTAAACAGCTCATTTTCAATATCTTCTATCGTCATAATTTTCTTCGCATTTAGCATTGGATTATGCACATGGAAATAAAGGACACCTGCAGGTATGGCTTCTTGCCCAATAAGCTCCTTGGAATGATGAAGGATAATATCCAAATACGTTAGCATTTGCAATGCAACTCCATAATAAACTTCAGCAAGGTTGAGCTCTTGGGCACTTGATTTATAATCAATAATCCTTAAATAAACACCATTTTCATCCTCTGCTTTATCGACTCGGTCAATTCTGCCTACAAGCTGCATATTTGTTCCATTGCGCAATTTAAACGTTAATGGCGGCAATTCCTTTTTCGGTCCGAAATCAACTTCTAATCCTACCGGAGTAAAGCCGCTGGCCTTCGCATGCTCACTTAAAATAATCGAAGCCCGAGTAATGATTTGCTGGAGCTTTCTCATAATATAAGCGTGACGATTGGAACTTAATAAAATTTCATTCTGCAGCTTTGGAGCTAATATTTCTACTGCCTCTTTTGCTAACCTTTCAGACTGTTCTCTCGTTAATTCAGACCAAGATAATTGACTGTCCATAACGGTTTGGGCAATATGCTTTAAGGCAGAATGGAAAAGCTCTCCTATATCTGGCGCCTCCAAACGAAACATTTGACGTTCGCGAAGCTTGAGGCCATGATGAGCAAAATGAGAAAATTGACAGCTGTGAAACAGCTCCATTCTTGAAACACTTGCTTGAATATGATCTCCATAAAGTTCTTGACTCAACTCGTTCGGTAATCGCTTAGCTCCATTTTTATAAGTTAAACTAGATAGCACCCTGAGAGCTGTCTCTTTCTTTGGCCCTTCGACATACCAGTTATAAACATCCCACCAAAAGTCTGCTACAGGATATTGACGCTTTTTCATCTGCAGCTGAGATGTTAAATAGGATAGACTTCTATTTTCATGAGAGATATAGGATAATTGATCTACCTCAATCGTTTCATTTGGATCTGTCATATAAACAAGCCTTGTGTAATTCGGGAATAAGTCTTGGATTCTTTTAATATAAAGAGAAGGCATTAACGCATTTCCCTCTTCATTAGCAAGTGGATAGCTAATGTATAGTTGATCCGATGGAGTCGTGAACGCCATATACGCTAGAAACTCTTCATCTAGTAATCTAGATCTGCTTGATGGTGCAATTTTTAGCCCACTAACAATGATTTTCTCACGGTCTTCATCAGCCAGAATTCCATCATCTGTGAACTTTTTTGGCAGGACCCCTTCATTCATTCCAATGACAAAGGCAACCTTTACACTAGATAATCTGGATTTTTCTAAATCACCTGCTAACACTTGATCCATGGCAGGTGGAACAAGTGAGAATCGTAGCGATTCTAAACCAGCCTCCATTATTTTTAAAAATGCAGGTAGAGAAATGGATTGATTCCCTAAAATTTCAACAAATTGATCGAGAATGTCAATAATTGCATTCCAAGCCTGATCATGTTCTCGAGCTTTAACAAGATTGCCTTTTTCTTCTTGGATCGTTTTCCAGCTTTCCAACTTTACAGGAATATCTAATTCCTCGATAAACAAATAAAGAGCTTCTCCCAACTGACGGCCACTTTCAGCTTTTTTCAATCTTCTTGATAAGCGAAGAATTGGTGCTGTAATCATTAAACGTAATTCATTTAAAATTTGTTCGATCTGTCTTTCCTTATCCGTTTGTGCAACATTTTCCAATTCTAAACCACGAACTCGGCGATACTTCCATCGCTCCCTTTTAATCCACTTATCGCCTTTGATCCCATAGGCTAATACGTAATTTTCGAGAAGATCCATTTGTTCCCGTAGCTTTTCAACATTTTGGCCAAACGGGAATAAGAGTTCTGTTTTTATTGCTCGAAATACGGGTTCATATCGCCAATTACTGTTAATTATTTCAAGGACAGAACGTATAAGTTCAACTAATGGATGGTGTAACATCGTTCGTTTTTGATCAATAAAATAAGGAATTTCATAATCACCAAAAATCGTTTCGATTATTTCTTGGTAATCTTGACCATTTCTCATCAGGATTGCAATGTCACGATAGCGATAATTTTCTTTATAAACAAGGTGTCTTATCTGCCGAGCAACCCCTTCAATTTCAGCCCGGCGATTTACAGCCTCTGCCATATAAATTGAATGGTCGCCATTGTACGTCTTGGCCGGTCTTGTGTCAAAATAAGCTTCAAGATGCTGTAAAGCAGAATTTCCCCATCTCTTTTGTCCTTTTAATCGCACTTCCTCAACTGGCAATTCATTCACTTTAGCCATTTCAACTAAGGTTCTAAAATTCTCACCTGTTAGACGGAATAAATGTAAGTCATCAGGTCCTTGACCGTAAAATGGTTTATCCAATGTTAAGGTAATAGTTACTTGGGGGCAATGTTTCATTAACCCTTCAATGATCATATATTCTTGCGGCGTATAACCATGAAAGCCGTCTATATAAATTTCAGCTTCTTTCAGCAATTTCGATTCACCAATCTTCTCTGATAACAATCGAAAATAATCTTCTGAGTCAATATATTTATTCGTTAGTTCTCTTTCGAAATTTTCATAAATAAGCTGTAAGTCATGAAGCTTGTCTTTTAAGACTTTACCGCTGTATTCATTTTGACCAACCTCTATCAATTCTTGAGGCTCTACACAATAACGTTTAAATTCAATTAACATTTGCTCCATTTGATTAATAAAACCGGCTTTGTCTGCCGTACGTTTGTATAAATGCAACTCTTCTTTTTTATCCTCAATTATTTTTTGAATTAACATACTGATTCCCGTACTATTCAAGTGATAACGACTAATTCCGCCAGTTTCTTGAAGGATTTTCCACGCAAGCCTTGTAAAAGAATAGACTTGAGCGCGGATCATTCCACCTAGTTCAGGCGTTTGCACTAATTGATATTCCGATAAAAAAGTCATTTGGTCTGGCACAATATATAGTATTGGATTTCCTTGCGGATTCTCCATTAATTTAGCTTTGATTTCATCGAGACAACGGGTCGTTTTTCCACTTCCAGATCTCCCTATGATTAGACGAACGGACATGTTTCTCCCCCTTTCAGGTTTGCCTTTTTATCTTATCATATTTTAACAAGCTCTTTTATTATCTTTTCGGTATTATTATCTTCCATTTAACAAGGCTCTTTTCTCAGACATTGTTGCTTATAGCATGAAAAATAGGATGTTTGATCTATTTTTATATTGTGTATCAAGTTTTATCAGAAGAGAAAAGAGCTGCAAAATGAATTCAAAGCCCGGAAAAAGCTATGTCCACGTTAAATTTGGCCTTAAAATTTTAACAACAAACTTTACGAAAACAGCCTTTAACAAAAAAAAGATTCGCACGTCACGAATCTAAAAGCCAAAATTGTTATTAAAACGTTACCTCAATTTGATCGATGGGCCAATAACGTAGATCCACCTTTCCAACAACTTGATCAACAGACACAAACCCAAATTCACGGCTATCCCGACTACCAAGCCGATTATCTCCCAGTACAAAGATATGATCTTTAGGTACCGTTTCTTTACCTGTCATTTCTAATAAAGTAAAATCACCGGTTAAACGACCGCCAAAAGCCTCTTTTCGATATTTCTCTAAATACGGTTCTTTGTATTTTTTCCCATTAATATACAGCACATCATCACGATATTCCAACTGATCTCCGGGCAACCCAATAATCCGCTTAACATAGTCCTCTTCCTGATTGGCATGAAAGACAATCACATCAAACCGATTTAAATCCCCAATTTGATAACCAATTTTATTTACAACGAGCTTGTTTCCATCTTGGAGAGTTGGCATCATTGACTCTCCTTCAACTACATAATTAGAGAAGAAAAATGTACGAATAAAAACGAAAACAACCGTTCCGATCGCAAATGCCTTTAACCATTCAATCCCTTCTTTTTTCAACTCCTCTTTCATATGCATCACACTTTCAATAGATTTTTGTAGACAAATGACAAACTGCAACTTTCTATTAATCGTTTTTCTGCATTAACCTTCTTGTCGCCTTTGTACTTTTTCTGCACCTTTATTTATCTTTACTTCGATTCTCTTTCCAACATACCAAAGAATAAAAATAACCACACCGACAATAGCTGTTCTGAATGGTTGGGTTAAAAGAGATTGAATATCATGTCCAATAAAGCTCACTGTAAATATCATTACAAACTTTCCACTCAGGACCGCCAACATATATTGTTTTCTACTGATTTTTGAGAGACCAGCTACAATATTGACAATGGCCGATGGTGTAAATGGAAAACATAGGAGAATAAACAGAGGGCCAAACCCATGACGTTCAACCCACTTCATTAATTTTTGAACTTGTTTATGTTTTGTTAAAAAGTTCAAAGCTCGTTTACGACCGTATTTTCTCACAATCCAAAAAACAAATAAGGCACCTATACAGGCTCCAACCCATGAAAAAATAAATCCAAACCAAAGTCCAAAGGCATTTGCATTAGCCATAACAAATAAGAACAATGGCAAAAATGGAAAAAATGCCTCAAGCATCGGCAATAGGATACCCGCTAAGGGACCAAACGATCGGTATTCCTGTATAAGTTCCATAATATTTTCAAGTGTTATCCAATCTTTTAATGTCTCAAATTCCATTCACAATTTCTCCTACCCTACAATCAAATTCGCAAGACAGATCCCCAGTAAATCTAGTGGAACTTTCATAAGCAGGGCCTTTAGAGGTCCTGTCCATTCACTACTTTTCTAAAAATGTTTCAATGGCCTCGCTGTTTGCTTCAAGGTCGATCCGTAATACTTCTCCGACTCCGCTAATTCTTTGTGGTTCATATTCACCATCTACGGGTATTCTTAGTGTCTCAATATTACGATTATCCTTTGTTAAATAATCTTTACCTATATAAATAATATCTGATGTATTCATGTTTGTATTCACAAATGGCTTTACGACTCCCACTAATTTGGGTAGTTTCGTTAAAGTTTGGATCGAAGAAAATTGAGCAGCTACTTCTTTTAAGGCTTTTTGTTGTCGCTCAACTCGATTAAAGTCACCCATGGCATCATGTCGAAACCGTACATACCCTAATAAATGTTCTCCATCAAGACGTTGTAGTCCTGGTTCAAGCGTAACTCCAATATATTTCGACATCGCCTTTTCCACTTCAATTTCGACCCCATCTGGAAAAGCCTCATCAATTAAATGAACAAAACCTTCAAAATCAATAATCGCATAATATTGGACGTCCACATCAAAATTTTCTTTAATGGTTTTCCGGAGTAGCTCTGGCCCCCCTATTGCAAAGGCTGTATTAATTTTATTTTTTCCATGGTTAGGGATATCAACATATGTATCACGCATGATTGAGATTAATTTGTAAGAATGTTTCTCAGGATGATATTGGGCAACCATGATTGTATCTGAGCGTGCACGATCCTCTCCTCTTGAATCGCTCCCAATCAATAATACATTTGTACCGCCATAACGATCTTTCTTTCCGTTAAATTCATATTCTATCTGATTGATATTGGTATCATCCATTGAATTTTTAATTCCCTGTATGTACTGGATAAAAACATATCCGAACGAGAGTAAGATGAGAAGAAAGAATAATAGTACAACTTTCCGTAATCTCCGCTTTTTTCGCCTTCTCTTTAATTTTTTTCTTTCTTGATTTTTTTCATATCTCATTGCGCTAGATCCCCGCCCTAAATAAAGTGAAACTTCTATCAGTGGAGTTCTTTGCCACTGATGGTTAGTTGAGGCCGGCAGCATGCTGGTCACGCAGACGTTGCCGCTGGCGTAGTTAGTCTGTGTTCATTATTTCGGAGCTTTACCGGACAGTTGATCTCTACTCAGTATCTTGAGTTGTGGATTTTACTGCCCGTTAAGCCTGAAAAATCAGATTTACTTACGTGTTCCTTTATTTTACCTTAAAAACGAAGTACCTGCGAACCAATAACCTGTTCGTCACGTCATTTTTTTCAAAACCATTGTGAAGTGAAGGGTTAAATGACCTAATACACCTGTTGATATATTTGATATGTGCACTTGAAATCACTATATATTTCATGTAAAATAAACAGAACTAATGTTCCCATTTGAGATAAGGAGGTTTTGAAGATGACTAGAATTCCTGAGCAAGATCGAAATGTTATGGAACAGGCCATCTATTTACCGATGGTACTTACCATTCTAAACCGCGACATTCAAATCGTTAACTCTAGTCCTTTTAAATTAAAGCAGCCGTACTTAGAACTAATTGAAGAAACGATGAAAACGATACAAAAGGAACTAAAAGAGGTTAAATATTATATGAGACAACAAAAGTTAAAAGTCGAGCAGATCAGTCACGATGATGCCTTTACCGGCTTTCTCTTTTTGTATAAAGGATATGAGGAGCAACATAATTACTTTAATCCAAGAATCCGAAATAAAGTTCAAGAACTGCTTAGTTTTTATTTATACAAAAGATTTTCTTCTAACTCAAAAAACTAAACATATATTAAATTTAAATATAGAAAATAAAGAAAAACAGAAGCATGCTTTATGATTCATGCTTCTGCTTAATGTTATAGGTAGGATTATCAGCTAACCGTATATCTTAATATATTCCTCGCTCTCACCATATTTGGTTATACTTTCAGAAGCTTTGGAATGATTTTTAGAACGTCTTTTGTAATCTCTAATCTTTTGCATAATCCTTGTTTGTAGTAAAGCTGCTCTTTTAACTTGACTATCAAAGGAGTACTTTGAAATTGGGAGGACAATTGACTTGTTATTATGGAACGTAACAAGTGTATTTTTAGAATCAATCTTCTTATATGCACAAATATGCTCATAGGAAATCCATGCACATTGTGGCCTACTTGGTGAAGTTGTTGGGAAAAAATAAATGGAATTTGTGGGGTCAATGGCAATCGGTATTTTATGAGTAATTCCTACTAAATGCCTAGAACCATCTTTTCTGCCTTCATAACTTGATCCATAGATGTTACAAGCGGTTTTAATTAGATCCAGCGGTTTAAAAGGGGCGTATAATTCAGATTCCTCGTCAAGCTGATATACTTTTGAATAGATCTTATCACCTTCATATTCCAAAGGGAGGACCGCGACCGTCAGGGGGTTAATTTCAAAATCCTCAATAAGTATTTTTTCATTCATACCATTCATCTCCTTTAACATATACAGGTACAATCATAGCAAACAAACCCAATATTTTCCTTAAATATAGGTCTTTATTTCTAGTAAAAACTGAAGTTTGCTAAATTGTTCACAATTAAACAGATTTAATATTTTCTAAAAATTTGTAAAATTCAGTTGATTAACGAATCATAATTTCATATAATATAAGGAAAACTCACTAAAAAGCGAGTTTTATAAGAAAACGAGGTGAACAAAATGAAAGAGAACTCAAACACTGAATTGATTAAGTCCAATGCCTTGAAACAAAAGAAACTTAAGGAGGGTTATATGCTTGATTTGTATCTTGAAATGTTTTTAGCAGAAATTATGTTAAAAGCAGAAAGGGAAAAGTTACTGAACAAAATTGATCTAGCCATTGATCAACGCAATCGAAAAAATTTTATGGAACTATCAGATCAATACAAAGAATTGACTAAACGATTTGGCACTTAGAAAGAGGAGTCAATGCACCCTATTTTCCCCTCAAGAATATTCTCCTTTTTCCATCATTCAAATCAAAATCGCCTTGGCGTGTTTGCATTCAAATTATCCGCCAGTGGCATTAACTGTATTCAGTCAGGGTGGGACCCTCACTGAATAAGTAAACCATTTGCATTCATCCCACCACTTATAGAAGTGGAGACCTCTGTACCTTGGCCAGCTGATGATACAATTTATTGCTAAATAAAGTTTAATAATTATGTAATTACAATTTCCACAAAAAAACATCCTCCTAAAACACTAGGAGGATGTTTTCAATTAATGTAGAATTTATTCCATCTAGTCATTTTTGTTTTATCTCGTACTCTTCTAAAGTCGAAATTCTTTCTAACATAGTAGGATGACCGTAACGGAAAACTTTCACTAGAAACGGAGGATTTACCTGACTAAGTCCAGCTCGAGCTAATTCTTGAAAAGTAGTTATGCCTGCTTCTGTATCTTTTGTTAATTCAATTGCATACCGATCCGCCCTTATTTCTTGATATCTTGAAATGGTATTTTCAATTGGACTTGCTACAAAAAACAGCATAGACATAATCATTAAAAATAGAGGCAATGAACGCAAATCCGAAACTGAGGAAATTTTTAGCGCTTCTCCATAGCGTCGAACCGCCCAATTCATCATCCGATAAATAAGATATAGCCCCACAATAGAGAGAATCAAGGAAATTCCAATCCCGATATAAATATGCTTTTCAACGTAATGGGCCATTTCATGTGCCATTATAAATAATATTTGTTCATGTGATAATTGATTAAGCGTAGTGTCCCAGAGAACAATTCGTGCATTAGAGCCAATGCCAGTGACATAGGCATTTAATGCATTGGTCTTATCAGCCATATTCACCTCATAAACATGATCGGCTGGAATATCAGCTTGGCTAGCCAACTCTAGGATCTTTGTTTCAAGCTCTTGATCTTTTAATGGATAAAAATCATTATATAGCGGTGCAATGACAACTGGTTGTATAAAAGTTAAAAACAACGTAAAAGGAACAGATAGAAGCCACGTATATAGCCACCATCTTTTTTCACTTTTCCTCATTAACCAGTAGAGAATCGCTACAATGACAAAAGTCAAACCAAAGTTAACCCAAAAATCAATGAGTTCTTCCTTCATCCATGAAGAAAATGTTTGGATTGAAATATGATAGCTTTTCGATAATTTATAGCTTACATAACTAATTGGAAAAGTGACAACAAACGAAATAATCGATAACCAAAATAAATAAATGGCAGTCTGTATCGATTTATGAGTTGAACTATTCTTTGCCCAGTTTTCAATAGTTCTAGATAATCCAAATAGTAGGATAAACAAATAAAATAGCCATTCAAATGGAGTTGCTAAGAAAAATAATAAATTACGGATTTTTGAATACTCTTCTGATAGCATTAGCTCTCTTCCATTAAAAAATGTCGCCGGATCTGCTCCTGTTCCTTGATATTCAAAAGGTAAGGACGTATCAGCAAAATAAAATAAATACCAATAAAAAAATAACCCATAAAGAAAATAGGCTAACATGCCATATAACCCTATTTTTCTTGCCAAAAGATCTCCCCCTTGTACAGCCCCTTATTATAGTGTAATAAAAGTGAGGACATCTTAGAACAAAAAAAGGAGCTGAACATTCTTGTCAGTCTCCTAAATTAATATTGCTCTATCGCTATTCAGTTGTTCTCCGCGAATTCTTTGGAATTCTGCTAAAAGCTTCTCAACGGTCAATTGTTTCTTTTCTTCTTTATTCGCCTGAAAAATAACTTGGCCTTTATCCATCATAATAAGACGATTCCCTAAATCTAAAGCTTGTTGCATATTATGAGTTACCATTAATGTCGTTAGACGATTGTTTTGTACGATATCTCTCGTTAAATTTGTAATCAATTCTGCACGGGAAGGATCGAGCGCAGCTGTATGTTCGTCAAGTAAAAGGATTTTTGGATCCGTAAATGTTGCCATTAACAAGGACAGTGCCTGTCTTTCCCCCCCTGATAGTAGCCCCACTTTAGCCTCTAGTCGATTCTCCAAACCGAGATTTAACGTAGCTAATTTCTCTTTAAAAAAGGCTCTTCTCTTTTTCGTTACCCCTACCCGAAGGCCTCTTCGCTTAGTTCTGGCATAAGCGATCGCTAAATTTTCTTCAATCGTCATCGTTGGGGCTGTTCCTGCCATTGGGTCCTGGAATACACGGCCGACTAATTTAGCTCGGCTATGCTCTTTCATGTTTGTAACATTTTTTCCATCAATGGAAACAGACCCAAGATCTGTAATTATTTTTCCAGAAATAATATTCATCAAAGTTGATTTACCAGCGCCATTACTGCCGATGATTGTTACAAAATCCCCTTGCTCTAGATTAAGTGTAATTTCCTGTAAGGCTATTTTTTCATCTGGCGTTCCTTCATTAAATACTTTATTAATTCCTTCTAATTGTAACAAAGGTTTCACCTCGTTTTCAGTTCAAGATCAATTTAATAAGTTTCTAATACGCTATGCTCCAATGGTACGATCATTCGTCATAGTCTGTATTCTTTTCTTTTTTCGCTGCTTTTCTTTCCGACTATCATTTATTTTCGGCAAAACTAAAGCAATAATTACAATCACTGCTGTAATGAGCTTCATATCGCCCGTATCCAAAAATTCAACACGAAGGGCCAATGCAACAATGATACGATATAAAATGGAACCACCAATAACAGCTAAAGTTGCTCTAACAACATTTTTCGCACCGAAAATCGCTTCACCGATAATAACAGAGGCTAAACCAATAACGATTAACCCAATTCCCATTCCAACATCACTAAATCCATTATACTGAGCAATAATAGCACCTGCAAAAGCGACTAGTGCATTTGAGATTCCTAATCCTAAGATTTTCAGAGAGTCTGTATCAGCCGAAAAACTACGTATCATTGTTTCATTATCACCAGTGGCACGGACAGCCAATCCAATATCTGTTCTAAGGAAAAAATCTATAGCTTTTTTCACAATAAAAACAACGACGATCATAATGATCAGAATCCCCCAAGATTTAGGAATAAAAGCCCCCAGTCCAATTGCCGACAAAACTGAGTTAATCGCATCATCAATTTTTAAGTTTTGCCAGAAGCTTGTAAGCTTCGTAATAACTGTTTCCTCCTGAAGCAATGGCACGTTTGGTTTTCCCATAATGCGTAAATTAATTGAATAAAGGGCAATTTGCATTAAAATCCCTGCTAGGAGTGCATTGATTTTTCCTTTTGTATGAAGAAGTCCAGTTATACATCCAGCGACAAATCCAACAATAAGGGCTATAAATGTCGCAATAAATGGATCTGTCCCATTAACAATTAATACTGATGCTGTTGCCGCTCCTGTTACGAAAGAACCATCGACTGTCATATCTGGAAAGTCTAAGATTCTAAAAGATAAATAAACTCCTAAGGCCATCAGGGCATAAATAATCCCTGCCTCAAAGGAACCAAATATAGCATTAAACATGTTGCATCTCCTTTCGTGAAAAGCGTAAGCGCCTTATTCAGCCCCGACAAGCACAAGACGAGTCGGAATGAAGATTGCCCTTTTGGTTTGATTTGTGATCTCTAGGGGCTAGGCGCTAAAGCTAAACATTAGTCTAAGTTCAAAACTATTCTTACAATTGCGTTCCATATAGAATAATGGGGCTTCCATAAAAGTTCGGAGCCCCATTATAATACGTTTATTATTCAATAAACTCTGCAATATCGTTCCATTCATCTTTCAATTCAATATTCATTTCTTCTGCTGCCTTTTTATTCATTACTAATTTTAGATTTTGTGGATATTGAGCAGGTAATTCAGAAGGTTCTTTTTCACCTTTTAAAATTTGAGCTGCCATAGTACCAGCCTCATAACCGATATCTTCATAGCTAAATCCATATGCAGCAAAGCCTCCGCGATTTACTGAATCTAGTTCACCAACAAATAATGGAATATCTTTCTCCTCTGCTACTTGGACAACAGATTCTAATGCTGAAACCACTGTATTATCAGTAACAATAAAAATGACATCAGCTTTGCCAACTAGTGATTCTGCTGCTTGCTTAACTTCAGCTGATGTTGCTACTGTAGATTCAACAGGCTTTTTCATTCCTAATTCCTCAGCAGCCTCTCTCATCACTTCAACTTGAACAACTGAGTTTGGTTCACCAGCGCTATAAACTGTTCCAATCGTTGCATCTGGAAAATTTTCATGAATGAATTTAACCGTATTTGGAATCGCTTCAGGATGCATGTCAGCTGTACCTGTTACATTACCACCAGGCTCTTCCATGGATTGAACAAGTTGTACTTTTACCGGATCTGTAACTGATGTAAACACGATTGGAATATCTTTCGTCGCATTTAACGCCGCTAGTGCACTCGGAGTTGCATTCGCAAAGATTAAATCAACATTATCACCTGCTAAATTAGCAGCAATAGTTTGAACGGTAGTTTGGTCTCCATTTGCATTTTGTTCATCATATTCAACAGTAAGGCCTTCTTCTTTTAAAGCTTTCTTAAACCCTTCCGTAGCAGAGTCTAAAGAAGGATGTGTGACAAATTGCGTAATTCCAACTTTGTACACTTTTTCCCCTTCCCCAGCATTATCACCAGATGTACTATCTCCACTGCATGCACTAAGTAATAATGAACCAGCTAATCCTATTGCTGCAAAACTAAAAAACTTTCTCTTCTTCACCTTTTTATCCCCCTTTAATTGTATAGCTCTCTCTCTATTTACCGCTTTTACGCTTTTGTACTGTTATGCTTTTGTGTAGTAAATTATAATATTAAAATAATATTATTTCAATCTATTTTATTAATTTTTAAAAAATTTTTTCTAAAAAATCATTGTACTAGTAACTTGAATATTCAAATTTTCTTTTTCCAGCTCCGTCATTTAGCTATGTCTATAATACTACATTTTTCAACATATCACACTATTCGATCTATTTATTTTATTATGTGGTGTTATTCGTCATTTTGGTAGGATTCCGATTATTTTAATTCAATTATTAAGGATTATTCTCTTATAACGCTGTTTTTTAGGGCATCCCCATTTTACCCTTTGTTTTTTGCTGTATTACCTTACAGATTACGCAATTTTCAGCTAGTCTCCTTATTTTTACGTTATCACTTTACCAATAGGTACAATATTTATCTCATTCCTGAATTATAGTTCTTAATTCCCCTTAGAACATGCTTAGTTTTCTTTTGCCCTAGTATTTCAGTTTTTTTATCCCCTTTCATATCTAATTTGAAAGGTTTACAATGACATTAATTAAATGTAGTGGCCTATAGAATAAGGAGGTAGCTTGATGAAACAAAGATTGGAAAAGTTATTGCATTGGATGAAGGAAAACGGAATAGACGTTACTTTTCTTACGTCCACAGAAAATGTATTTTATTTAAGTGGTTTTTATAGTGATCCGCATGAAAGGTTGCTTGGTCTACTGTTATTTCAAGAGGCAGAACCGTTTCTTGTCTGCCCTGCAATGGAAATAGAAGATGCTAGACGCTCAGGCTGGAATCATGACATCATTGGCTATACTGATATTGAAAACCCTTGGGAGCTTATTAATAAAGCCATTTATTCAAGAATCTCAAAAGTCTCAAAAGTGGCGATTGAGAAGGCACATATGAATGTTGAACGCTTTGAGGCCATTGGGTCAATCTTTCCTAGCGCTATATTTACTTCAGCCGAAGAAAAATTACAAAAGCTCCGCATGATTAAGGATAAAAAAGAAGTTTCAATCATTCGAGAAGCCTGTAAGCTAGCCGATTATGCAGTAAAAGTCGGTTGTGCAGAAATTAAGGAAGGAAAAACAGAATTAGAAATTGTTGCTGCTATTGAATATGAATTAAAGAAAAAAGGGATTACAGACATGTCCTTTGCAACAATGGTGTTAACTGGAGCAAACGGTGCGTCTCCACATGGTACTCCCGGAATGACGAAAATTCAAAAAGGCGACCTCGTTCTTTTTGACTTAGGAGTCATCGTTGATGGATATTGTTCAGATATTACCCGTACAGTGGCATACGGTGATATAAATGACAAACAAAAAGAAATCTACGATACAGTGTTAAAAGCACAACTAGCAGCCATTGAAGCCAGCAAGCCAGGAGTCACCTGTGCTAGTCTTGACCTAACGGCTAGGAATATAATTCGTAATGCGGGATTTGGAGATTACTTCCCCCATCGGCTCGGTCATGGTTTGGGAATTGGAGTTCATGAATACCCTTCTTTAACTGAAACAAACCCATTAGTATTAGAACCTGGAATGGTTTATACAATTGAGCCAGGTATTTATGTTCCAGGTGTGGCAGGTGTTCGAATTGAAGATGACATTCTTGTGACTGAAGATGGAGTTGAAATTTTAACGAAGTTTCCAAAAGAACTTCAATTATTCCTATAAGTCAAAAATATTTTCCTGTTTTTAACGAACTTTTCTAAATCTTTTCACAAATAGGCTCGAAAAATGTTGTATAATGAAGTTGTAGAAAAAGGAGGGAATTCTAATGGCACTATCTTATAAGAAAATCCTAGTCGCTGTTGATGGATCTAAGGAAGCAGAATGGGCTTTTAAGAAGGCAATTGCAGTTGCTAAACGAAATAACGCTAAATTAGTCATTGCCCATATTATTGATACACGTACATTTGCAACAGTCGAAGCGTACGATCGTACCATTGCAGAAAGAGCTGAATTATTTGCAAAAGAATTAATGGAAAATTATAAAAAGGAAGCAAATGATGCTGGCGTAGCAGATGTAGAATATGTCATTGATTATGGTTCTCCAAAAATTAAAATTCCAAAAGATATTGCTAAAAAGAATGAAATTGACTTAATCATGTGTGGAGCAACGGGGTTAAATGCAGTTGAACGTTTCTTAATTGGTAGCGTATCTGAACATATCACACGTCATGCACGTTGTGATGTATTAGTTGTTCGCAGTGAAGATGTAGATGAGTAATCGTGAATACCTCTATATAAAAGCCACGTTACCAATTGATAACGTGGCTTTCTATTTTAGGCTAAGCAGTTTTTCGCTTTATTAATGGCGATCTTTATTTGCGCGAAGCCTGTCCCACCAGCACTGTTACGGCGTGCTACTGCAGTTTCAGGTGCTAGTACTTCATAAATATCCTCTTCAAACAGGCTGCTGGCCGCTTTATAATCATCCATTGATAAATTAACTAAGTAACAATTTTTCTGAACACATTGGAGAACAAGTTTTCCAACAACTTCATGCGCTTCTCTAAACGGCATCCCTTTATCAGATAAGTAATCAGCTAACTCGGTTGCATTCGAGAAATCTTGTTTTGTTGCTTGAATCATCTCAGCTTGATTCACTTTCATCGTGCGAATCATTCCTGCAAAAATTTTCAATGAACCTGTGATTGTTTTAACTGAATCAAACAGCCCTTCTTTATCTTCTTGCATATCTTTATTATAAGCTAGTGGCAAACCTTTTAAGACAGTCAATAGTCCCATTAAATTACCATACACACGTCCTGTTTTCCCACGAATAAGTTCTGCCATGTCCGGATTTTTCTTTTGCGGCATGATGCTGCTCCCCGTAGAGAAACTATCATCAAGTTCGATAAATCGAAATTCCTGACTCGACCATAAAATGATCTCCTCACTTAAGCGGGAAAGATGCATCATTAAAATTGAGCTGTTGGAGTGAAACTCAAGAATAAAGTCACGATCACTCACAGCATCTAGACTGTTCTCATAAATACCATCAAACCCTAACAATTCCGCACTGTATTCTCGATCAATTGGAAAAGTAGTACCCGCTAATGCCCCTGCTCCAAGCGGAGAAATATTGATTCGTTTCAAACTTTCCTTATAACGTTGTTTATCACGCTCTAACATCCAAAAGTAGGCCATTAAATGATGAGCAAAGGAGATCGGCTGTGCTCTTTGTAGATGAGTATAGCCTGGCATAATGGTTTCAATGTGGCTCTCTGCCTTATCCAATAATGCCTGTTGAAGCTCTTCCACTAAATCTATAACAAGGTTGACTTGTTCTCGTAAATATAAGTGAATATCTGTCGCTACTTGGTCATTACGGCTTCTTCCCGTATGTAACTTCCCACCAACAGGACCAATTAAATTGGTTAACTGGCTTTCAAGATTTAAATGGATATCTTCAAGTGCAACGGAATATTTTAATTCATCATTTAGCGCCTTTGCCTTTAGTGTCTCTAATCCACCTTTAATTTGCTGGGCTTCTTCATTTGTCAAAATACCTGTTTTGGCAAGCATCGTCACATGGGCGATGCTGCCAGTTATATCTTCTATTACTAATTCTTGGTCGAAGGAAATAGAGGCGCCAAATTCATCGACCCATTCTTCTGCAGATTTGGTAAATCTTCCGCCCCAAAGTTTTTTCACACTGTCACCTTCTTGTTTGATTGAACAATACTTTGAACTTTTGTTGGTAGACCCCAAAGCTTAATAAATCCTACTGCTGAAGCATGATCAAACTGATCATCTGAAGTATAAGTTGCTAAATTTTCATCATATAACGAGTGTACTGATTTTCTTCCTTCTACAATCGCGTGACCTTTGAACAGTTTGACTCTTACTATACCTGTTACATATTCTTGAGTTTCTACTAAGAAGGCCTTTAAAGCTGAAGTTAAAGGAGAGAACCATAGTCCATCATAGATCATTTCCGTTATTTTTTTCTCAATTACTGGTTTAAAATGGGCCACTTCTTTAACAAGTGTTAAGTCTTCTAATTCTTTATGAGCTTTAATTAATGTCATGGCAGCTGGACATTCATATACTTCCCTTGACTTAATTCCAACTAAACGATTTTCTACATGGTCGATTCTTCCAACCCCATGTTTTCCTGCGAGTACATTTAATTCTTGAATTAAATTTGCTAATGGATAAGATTGTCCGTTAATAGTAACAGGTACCCCTTTTTCAAAGCCAATTTCAATAATATCTGGCGTATCAGGAGTATCTTCTAATTCAGCCGTTAATTCATATGCATCCTTTGGAGGAGTTGCCCATGGATCTTCTAAGACTCCACATTCGTTCGCTCTTCCCCATAAGTTTTGGTCGATTGAATATGGACTGTCTAAATTAATTGGAATTGGAATATTCTTTTTCTTCGCATATTCAATTTCTTCTTCTCTTGACCAAGCCCACTCACGTACGGGAGCGATTACTTCTAAGTTTGGATTTAATGCTTGGATTGATACTTCAAAACGTACTTGGTCGTTTCCTTTGCCTGTGCAACCATGTGCAACAGCTACCGCACCAACTTCTTCTGCTACTTCAACTAGTTTTTTTGAGATTAATGGTCTTGAAAGTGCAGAACTAAGTGGATATTTTCCTTCATATAATGTATGTGCTTGTAATGACACCAATGCATAATCATGCGCAAACTCTTCCTTAGCATCAATCACATAAGATTGTACCGCCCCAACCTTAAGCGCCTTTTCTTTAATAAAATCTAAGTCTTTTCCCTCACCGACATCTAAGCAGCACGCTACAACATCATAGCCTTGGTCCTTTAACCAACTTACAGCAACTGATGTATCTAAACCACCTGAATATGCGAGAACAACTTTTGGATTTTCCATTACTAATCCCCCTATATGATAAACGAATATTTATACATAATGTTATATTTTTATTCATCTCTATGAATTAAACTTTAACAACTTTTTCGCTAAAATTCAATAGGTAAATAAAAAAATTAACAAAAATATTATGCAAATTACTGTTAAGATTTGACTAATAGAAGTTCTTACCATTCTGTAGTAAAATAGAGAAAACATATAGGAGGAAATGGATTGGATAAATATTTTTACTATAATGAACGATTAGGAATTGATGTTCCTGTTATAAAAGAAGATTGGGATTCGTTAACAACTGATATCCAACAATCCATTTTGCTGCATTGGGAAAAGATTCGCGGAAAGATTCCAGACCGTATAAAGGATCTAGAAAAAATCATCAATACTAAACAGTCTCAGCTTTCCAACGAATCTAATTTTGATCGATCCTGTCAATTAAATCGTGAAATCGCAGATCTTGCTTCTACAATTAATGATTTATGGCTGTGGTTTCGTACAGATCAGGACATTAGCGAAAAAGTGCATATGTAAACGGAAAAAGAGTGACACCAAGTCACTCTTTTCGTTTTATAAGTCTTTTTGAAGCTCTTTCACAACATGACCTAATTCAGGCAGAATTAATTTATTCATAGCTAGTTTAACCGCTCCCGATGATCCTGGGGTTGAAAATACCGCTTTATGACCAATTACCCCTGCGACTGCCCTAGATAGAATGGCTGCTGAACCAATATCCTCTGTATAGCTTAACATCCTAAATAATTCACCGAAGCCATCAATTTCCTTATCGAACAGTGATTTAACTGTTTCAATGGTGACATCCCTCATGGCAATCCCAGTTCCACCATTTGTCAAAATCACATCGACATCTGGATTGTCACATCCTTTTAGAACCGCTTCCTTAATCGATTCCTTTTCATCCTTCACGATCAAATAATCGACAATCGTATGTCCAGCATTCTCTAACAGTTCGATTATTAATTTCCCGCTTTTATCATTGTCTTTATTTCTTGTATCACTTACTGTTATCACTTGACAACGAACACTCTTTAACGCATTTTTCTTATGTTCCTGCAGACTCATCTGCGTCCACCTTCTTTCTCAATTAAGTATCTTGCTTGGTAATATTTATGGGCAAATTCAGTTACTTTTTTTGTAAATTGATAATTGACCCCTGCCCCTATCGCCATACTCACAAATGGTATTCCTTGAATCATTTTTTTTCTAAATAATACAATGGCCATTCCTTTGAGAAGCTGTTTAAATAATTGATCCAGCCATGTAATATTTGCTAAGTCCTCATTTCCTTCATAAAAATAACGCGGATCTTCTCCACCAAAATCATTCATTAAATCTTGCCAGCCAGCACTTTGTAAATAAGGAGGATGAATGGATGCATTAAAAACCTTTAGTGCAGTCATCATTTCAAAAGGAGTATTGACCTCAATCCCATACGTCATTGCAATTAATTGAACAGCTCGCAAATTGATGACCGCCATTGCTGGTATATCCGCTCCTAATAAAAGCGTTCCACCGGTTCCGGAAATCCCACCTTGTGCGAAAGAATAAATCCGATGCCGAATAATTTGCTGTCCTGCTATGTATTGTAGTTGATCGATCGTAAGCTGTTTTAGATCTTCTATAGAATGAATATCTTCTAGAAAAACCCTCCCACTAGCAATGATTCTCTCCTTTGCATCAATTTGCATTTCAGATCCTTGAATCATTGCATGAAGATGAAACAACCAATTATCAAGATTTGAAAAAACTTGTTCTTTCACCTTTTGGGGTAGTTGTTGGATGGCATTTTCAATATATCTATCGTAAGTTCGTTGAAAATCATTTGCCTCAGAATTGTACATACGATTTTCCCATTCACGAATCTCTTGCAGAACCTTTTGTTCCCGAATCGTTAACGTCATATTGCCCCTCCTTGAGTTTTGAAATATCGGCTAACCTACTTACCTCACTGCTATTTGAAAAATAAGAGGCTTGCTCAAGCAAAGTTAGCTTTTTTCGAATCCAGGGATTATGTGTATTTAATTATACCGCTTATTTTTTATCAGTATAACATATTCGCAATCGGAATTTCTTTGCATACAAAAAGACAAAGGGTTGGCCCTTTGTCTTTGATGAATCCATTAGTTTGACTTTGCTGTTTCTTTATTGCTTAAGCGCATAACGTCTCTTGCAATCATTACTTCTTCATCCGTAGGAATAATCATTACTTTAACCGGTGAGTGTGGGTAACTAATAAAACGTTCATCCCCACGAACTTCATTAAGAGATGGATCCCAATACACACCCATAAATTCAAGGCCATTTAATACACGTGCACGGATCGTGTCACTGTTTTCACCAATACCAGCTGTGAAAATAATTGCATCAACACCATACATACGTGCTGCATAAGAACCAATATATTTATGGATATGGCTTGCAAAAACAGTTAATGCAAGTTCAGCTCGTTCGTTCCCTTCAGCTGCTGCTTGTTCAATGTCACGTAAATCACTAGAGAAACCTGATAGGGCAAGCATTCCACTCTTTTTGTTTAAGACTTCTAATACCTCATCAGCATTTTGATTTGTTTTTTCCATAATATATGGAATTAATGCAGGATCAATATCCCCAGAACGTGTACCCATAGTTAAACCAGCTAGTGGTGTAAAGCCCATTGTTGTATCAATCGACTTTCCACCTTCGATCGCTGTAATACTCGCCCCATTTCCAAGGTGACAGGAAATTAAACGAAGTTGACTTAATGGTCTGCCAAGCATTTCTGACGCACGCTCTGATACATATTTATGAGATGTACCATGGAAACCATATTTACGAATACCAAAATCTCTATAATATTCATAAGGAAGACTGTAAACGTAAGAGCTCATTGGCATTGTTTGGTGGAAAGCTGTATCAAATACCGCAATCGCTGGTACGTTTGGTAACACGTTTTGGAATGCTTTAATTCCAGTTATATTAGCAGGATTATGCAATGGCGCAAGCTCAGATAATTCTTCAATCTTGCGTAGTACCTCGTCTGTAATTAAAACAGAATCTGCAAATGCCTCACCACCATGTACAACCCGGTGTCCAACCCCTTCAATTTCATCCAGTGATTTAATAATTCCAAGGTCAGTTAATTTGCTTAATAAAAGTTTAACAGCCACATCATGGTTGGGAATATCGGTTGTTTCAGATTGTTTTTCACCGTTAACTGTAATGTTAAAAACCGCTTCATCAAGTCCAATTCTTTCGATTAACCCTTTAGTGATTACTTGCTCGCTAGGCATTTCAAATAATTGAAACTTTAATGATGAACTACCAGCGTTGATCGCTATAATTTTTGCCATCTTTTAACGCTCCTTTATATAAACTAATCCGTATTAATGAAAGTCAAAGTCTTGCTCTTATAGTTTGCCCAGTTATTATTCACTAATCATTAAAACATTGTCTGATTCATTATTCAAGAGTTTTCACCAATCTTTCACAAGGTTCGACAAATGAAAGTGATTTCAATAAATAATAATTGTCGTTTTCTGGGAAAAGGATAAAAATTATTTATTTTCATTAATCCAGCGATCAATTTTCACTAAGATTTTTTCTACTTCGGTAACGTTTGAAAGTGAAGGCATATTCACTAATAAAACTTGCTTTGGTGCATTTAGTTTTTCTGCTTTTTTTTGCAAGATGAAGACACTCTTCCCAGTTTCCTTATTCTTAAACATGGATAATGGCAATTGGATGATACCTTGAATGTTGACCGTTTTACTTAGATATTCCTGTAATTTCTTTGCTTGTTCACTCTCGAATAATCCATTAGGGATAATAAAAAATAAATAGCCTCCCGGTTTAACATGACGGATACTTTGTTCAATAAATAAATGATGTGCATATGTATGACCTTCATCAACTTTTAGTTCATAATCAGCCGCTCTTATGTCATTCGGATAATACCCAACAGGCAGATCACTGATGACTGCATCAACAGGCTCAATAAATAGCGGCTCTAAACTATCTTGATTAAAAAATTGAATCGGATGTTCCTGTAAATTGGCATTAACATAAGCTAATTTAATTAATAAATCATCAATTTCAATTCCGATTCCATCTATCGCTTTATCTGGATCTTGATTAATGGCTGCTGTTAACAAATTTCCTGTACCGACAGCTGGATCTAATAATCGATAAGTTGGACTTTTTATAAACTTTTTTAATAAGTATCCTATTAACATTCCGATTGTATCTGGAGTCATTTGATGATTTGGTTGAGTACTGTCTTTCATCCCTTTTAAAATGGCAAGTTGGAATGATTTTCGAATATCTTCCTTAGTAAAATTACTTAGTTGAACCTCTTGATATGTTTTCCTTAACCTTTTTTCTGTTAATTCACTTAATTCCTGTAAAACAGTTTCCTGAAATAGATTTTCCCCTGTTTCTGCGAGAGCTTCTAAATAGCTACATTTGGATTCTTCTTGAATAAGTGTTGCAGTTTCATTTATAACGGTAAATAATTCTTCCACTGGAGTCATTTTCACTGTTATTCCTCCTGAGTTTTCTTTTCGTACCTTATTTTAGCTATGTTTATGTAGATGGACAAGTTAAAAGTGGTTTAAACGCAAATTTGGAGTATTTACGAGGAATCTTGTAGAGATTGAAGTCATATAAATAGAAAGCGGCAAAATTACCGCTTTCTATCGACTTTAAACTTTGATTATTTTGCTTGTTTAGCCGCTTCAATCGCAGCTTCATAATTTGGATGATTGGTTGCTTCACTTACATATTCCGCATACGTAACTGTGTCGTTTGAATCAACAACAAATACCGCACGAGCTAACAAACGGTTTTCTTGAATTACAACACCAAATGCCTCACCAAAAGACAGGTCACGATGGTCAGATAACGTTTGAACTTTATCTACTCCAGCAGCTCCACACCAACGCTTTTGTGCAAATGGAAGATCTACACTGATTGTTAAAATGTTAACATTGTCAAGCTTTGAAGCTTCTTCATTAAAGCGACGAGTTTGCGCATCACATACGCCAGTGTCAAGAGATGGAACAACACTGATTAAGCGAACGCTGCCTTTACTATCTTCTAACGTTACCGGTGATAAATCATTTGCTAAAACTGTAAAATTAGGAGCTTTCTCCCCTACTTTTACTTCACTTCCTACTAATGTTACTGGATTTCCTCCAAATGTAATAGATGCCATCCTATTTCCTCCTCAAAAAGCAATATATGTACATTGTAAATATATCCTCGATTTAGAATATTTGCAATAAAAATGGCTTAATTTTGGAATATTATTTGACTATTATTTTCCATTAGTAATATTACATTAACTTTTCCCATATAGAAATAAAAGGTACCAGAAACCACTAAAGTTATGAATTAGCGGGTCTGGCACCTTTAAACCTCTTTTTTATAGATCTAATTCCTTTTTAGGTCCATTGTATTCACTCGGGTTTGCTTGACCGTTTGACTGATTAGAACCATCATTTTTATTTTTGTTTTCAAACATTTGTTGTATCTTATCAACTGCTTGTGGAGCAAGGTCCAGAATTCTCTCATATAGATGTGTATTCTCATCAAGATGAACCATCTTTACTCCGCTAGAACTTACAATTAAAAATGCTACAGGGGTGATTGACACACCACCACCACTACCACCACCAAATGGAACCATTGATTTATCAGAATCTGATATTTGACCATCTACTGTAAATTCACTACCTCCAGCAGCAAAACCAAAACCAACTTTAGAGACTGTTAAGATCACACTGCCATCTGGGGTTTCAACAGGGTCACCAATAATCGTATTCACATCAATCATTTCTTTTAAATTTTCCATTGCGGTCGTCATTAAACCTTGAATTGGATGATCAGCCATTCTTTATTCCTCCACTTCTAAACTGTGTTAGTCTTTTCTTGAGAAAGGATAGAAAACAGCCTCGATCTGAACTGAGGTCGTCCACCTTTCCAAAATTTGATTAATTTTATACCTGCAAACATAGCATGCCCGATTCTAAATTGAAGCATACATTGAAATGAAGTCTGCGAAACAGGCATTTGAAAATGGGGTTGAACCAATAGAGTCGGATTTACTTTTAGTTTGAAATAGTTACTAATAATGCCGATAATACCACCTTTGACTGTCCAAATGGCTCCAGTTAACATTCCCGTCAAAGAAGCCTCCCCTACTCCAATTACCGTATGCCATTGTAATTGTTTGACGGAAACCTTCTTCAAAAAGTTTCTTATAATTCGATGCAATGAAACAACATGCTTTAATAATTTCTCCATATCCTTGAAACCATTTAAAAAATCTTCAGCAAAGAATTGACTTCTTTTCTCACTAGTTACTTTTTCCTCTTTACCTTTTTTCATTTCTTCTTCCATTACGATCGCCGGAGAGTTGTCATCAATTTTAATGATTGGAACATTGAGCGTATAGCGAATAAGTCCAAACCAAGCTCTAAATTTAATAATTAATGAATCATTATCTCTTGCATGGTTGAAGACGATATAAATATTTATTCTAGATATTAGGATAACCAATAATAATAAAAAAAGTATCAGAAGCCCGAGCAAAATCCATTTCAAATTTGTTCACACCTTTCAACCTGATATTATTGGCAAAAAAAGACATAAATAAACCCATCATCGGATGATGACGGGTTTCGTAATTATGAGCGCTCATGAATAACCGTTGTATCTGCAAATAGGTCATGAACTCCTTGTTTCTTCGGTAAAAAGCCAACAACAATATATAAAATTAAAATCGTTCCGGAAATAAATCGGCCAACCCACTCTCTAAACATCACAGTTGACCAATTCAATTTTTGGCCTTGCAGCGAAATAACTTTAAGGCCGAACACCATTTTACCTAAAGTTTGACCAAAGTATTTAGTCATTAAAACAAAGTAAGCATAGAAGATAATCGCCGTGATGATCGAAACAGGTGCAAACATACTCGCCTCCCGAACCGGTAAGTCAAACAATCTAAATAGGGGATAGACAAGAATACGATTAATACTTCCGACAATCACGATATCCAATAAATAAGCCCAAAATCGCATCCAAAATCCTGCATACTTAAGCTCGAGTTGATCGATTTTATTAAGATTACTTTGTTTATTTACTTCTAATGGGCCCTCATCAATAGGAATGGATTGTGATTGTTCATATACAGGTTCTTTTTCCTTTTCATTATTTGCTTGATTCCCATTCATTTCATTCATCTCTTCACCCCTATTCCGAATACAAATACATTAACCGTGGTGAATGACTTTGCGTTAATAAATTCATAATCCCTGCAAGTTCCAAATCATCTTGTCCAAGCAATCCACGTGCACTCATTGAGAACAGAGAACCAAAGCCGAAGCTTTCTGTATATTTAATAACTTGTGCATTACCCAATTTATGATCTTCTTTTAACGCATCGACAACGTCCTCAAAGTAACCAAATTCATCAATTAAATTAATCTCTTTAGCCTGACGTCCATCATATACCCGGCCATCCGCAATACGTCTCACTTCTTCTTCCGGAATATCCCGGCCTTCAGAAATAACTCTAACAAATCCATTATAAGAATTATTGATCATATTTTGAAGAATCGTTCTTTCCTCTTCGGTCATTTCCCTTGTTGAACTCATGATATCTTTAAATTCGCCACTTTTAATCGTTTCAAATTTAACACCATATTTTTCAGCTAACCCTGTAATGTTGACCCCTTGCATAATGACTCCAAGAGAGCCTGTTAATGTTTCAGGGCTTGCATAAATCTTTTGAGCAGGTGCTGATATGTAATATCCTCCAGATGCAGCCATCGATCCCATAGAAATATAAACAGGCTTTTTTGCTTCTTCCTGAATTTCAACAATCTTATCATGGATTTGCGCACTTTCTACGACTCCACCACCAGGGGTATTAACTCTAATAATAATTCCTTTTACCGAACCGTCATTTTTCGCATGATTAAGATTTTTTAAAAAGGCTCGATGATTATAGCTGACAGTAGAAAATAGCGATGTTGGTTCACCCGTATCTTGAATCGTTCCATTAATATCGAGTACAGCAATTTTATTGGAAGGATTTCCATCCTCAATCACTTCCTCACCTAATAAATTACCTGTTGGATTCATCATCTCCTCTAAAGAACTTTGAAAGTTACTAGAAACAATGGTAGAAAAAACATTTGTTATACTAGAAAAAATAAATAGCACGACAGCAATCCCTAAGGCTGCCCAACGTTTCTTATTCACTTAATTGCCTCCTTTTTTTATTGTCGTCTCTTAATTACGCATTAAGAAATAAAATGTTTCAAAATTATTTTAAAATCAAATAAGGTAGTATGAAAATTATCCATATTCTGCTAGTATACGAATTAGGAGGTGCATGATAAATGGCTGATAGAAAAAATATTTATTTTTACTATAAAGAAACTGAAAAAATACATAAAGATTTAAATAATTTAATGAATCAGATGGCTGAAAACGGCTTCAAAGTTGTTAACTCGGCTAAAGACGCAAATATTATCGCGAGTATCGGTGGAGATGGAGATTTCTTGCAGTGCATTCGAAGAACTGGTTTCCGTGATGACTGTCTATATGCTGGATTCTCAAACACCGATCAACTTAGCTTTTATTGTGACTTTTATTTAGATCACCCTGA
Source organism: Niallia sp. XMNu-256 (assembly GCF_036670015.1). NCBI lineage: Bacteria > Bacillati > Bacillota > Bacilli > Caryophanales > Bacillaceae > Niallia > Niallia sp. XMNu-256. The sequence continues at coordinate 964,475 of NZ_CP137636.1, read as the reverse complement.
AACAATAATGGATGCAATTCACAATCAGCAAATGAAAGTACGTCGTTATCCCATTATTGAAGTAACAATAGATGATGAATTATCCTATTTATGTATCAATGAATTTAGCATTCAATCGGCCATTGTGAAGACTTTTATTTTGGATGTATACATTAACAATTTGCAACTCGAAACCTTTCGAGGCGATGGACTAGTGATCTCTACACCGACTGGCAGTACTGCATACAATAAGTCGGTTCACGGTGCCGTTGTTGACCCTAAATTAGCTTGTATGCAAATCACCGAACTCGGCTCATTAAATAATAACAGGTATCGAACATTAGGTTCTCCATTTATTGTGAGCGCTGATAAAACAGTCACATTGATTGTAGGAAAAGAAGGGAACGAGCATCCAATCATGGCTATTGATAATGAAGCCTTGAGCATTCGTCAAGTAGAGAAAATTCAAATTAAACTCAGTGACAAAAAGATAAAAACAGTTAAGCTTAAAGATAACACTTTTTGGCATAAAGTTAAACGCACATTTCTGTAAAACTTTTTAAAGTTAGCCATGAAATGGCTAACTTTATTTTAATGTTCGATTTTCAAACTTATTTCTTGATTTCTAAGTTCAACTCTTCGAATTTTACCAGATATCGTTTTTGGAAGTTCTTGAACAAACTCGATTTTCCGCGGATATTTATATGGTGCGGTTATCCCTTTCACATGACTCTGAAGAGCTTGAACTAATTCCTGACTTTCTTCGACACCTTCTTTTAGGATAACAAATGCCTTAACAACATTGCCACGAATTGGGTCTGGACTTCCTACTACCGCACATTCTTTGACAAGTGGGTGCTTTACAAGCGCATCTTCAACTTCAAAAGGTCCAATTGTATAACCTGAACTGATAATAATATCATCGTTTCTTCCTTCAAACCAAAAATATCCTTCTTCGTCTTTTTTGGCGCGGTCACCTGTAACATAATATTCACCGCGATATTGTTGAGCTGTTCGTTCCGGTTCTTTATAGTATTCTTTGAATAGGGCAGGCGTATCTTTGTGGACCGCAATGTCTCCAACTTCTCCGACTCCACAAATTTGCCCCTCATCATTAATAATTTCAACTGAATTTCCTGGTGTTGGTTTCCCCATGGATCCTGGTTTTAGTTCCATTTCCTTTGTGATTCCAACTAATAAGGTATTTTCTGTTTGCCCATACCCATCTCGTACCTTTAAACCAAAATGCTTATTGAAGATATCAATAACCTCTCGATTTAATGGCTCACCAGCTGAAACAGCACTATGAATATGAGATAAATCATAGGATTCAAGATGATCTACTTTTGCCATTAAGCGATATTCCGTTGGTGTACAGCATAAAACATTGACTCCATATTTTCCAAGGAGCTGTAAGTACTTTTCCGGTTCGAATTTTCCGTGATAAGAAATTCCTGTCGCACCTGAGCCTAAAACAGCCAAAAATGGGCTCCAAATCCATTTCATCCAACCTGGACCTGCTGTTGCCCAAACTGTGTCTCCTTCATTAATACAAAGCCAGTGGGTTGCTGCAGTGCGTAAATGCGCATAAGCCCATGCATGGGTATGAACAACCGCCTTTGGGTTCCCCGTAGTCCCAGAGGTATAAGAGAGAAACGCCATATCCTCACGATTCGTATCAGCGATTTCGAGTTCTTCTGAGGTGTGAGTTATAGAATCTTCTAGACGAATCCATCCTTCCACATTTTCTCCCACTACAAACTTTAGCTTATCATTCATTTGCTCAATATTGGCTAATTCACTTGTGTACGGATAATAGCTGATCACAGCTTTGACATCCCCATGAACAATACGATATTGCAAGTCTTTTTCTCTTAGCATTTCTGAACTTGGAATAACGACAATTCCTAATTTTAACGCTGCTAAGTATACTTCGTATGCTTCTATTAATCGAGGGATGATGATCAGTACAACATCGCCTTTTTTTAAACCTTTTTCTAGAAAAACATTTCCAATTTTATTAGCAGTTAACATTAAGGAGCGATATGTAATTTCTTGAGTCTGACCCTCATGGTCTTCCCATTTAACTGCAATTTTCTTGTCGTCCTTTGCATATTTTTCAATTTCCATTACAAGATTATATTGCAATGGAGCTATTAAATCTTCTCTTTTCATTCTTTCGCCTCCAAACATCTGTATTTCATAATAACACAATTTAATCAGATTTTAGTATACATTTAACTTGTTGATAAGACCAAGCACTTAAAAGGGAATACAGGAGAATGAATGACCACAAGTGAAAAGGAGCGAGAATGAATCCCGCTCCTTGTAGCCATTTTTATTTATTTGTTGTTTATCGAGTCATACCGCCGTTTAATTGTTGTTCAGCCATTTGAACTAAACGCTTTGTGATTTCTCCACCTACAGAACCGTTAGCACGAGATGTAGTTTCTGCACCAAGGTTTACACCAAACTCAGAAGCAATTTCATATTTCATTTGCTCAAGAGCTTGTTCAACTCCAGGTACTAAAAGGTTGTTTGAGTTGTTGTTTGGCATGTGATCTTCACCTCCTTGTGAGTATATAATGTGTAGAATCACATGACTTCATTCAACAACTCAATTGGTAAATATATGCATAGATTAAAGTGGAAAGCAAGTACATTAAAATCAATAATTAATTAAAAAAGCTCATCAAAAACATCCATCTTATTGCTTTGTGGTTTAATTAAGATCGATTCGATATTTTCAACAGCCTTTTGAATATACGGTTCAAAATCAAAATAACTTTCATAATGATTGACTTTTTCTCTTCTCGGCTTTGTTTTTGGGGAAGGTGGAACAAATACCGTGCAGCAATCCTCAAATGGTCTAATCGATATATCGTGAGTGTCGATTTCCTGCGCGATATGAACAATGTCGGATTTATCCATCATGACTAGTGGTCGTAATATCGGTGTATTTGTCACTTCATTAATCGCATACATACTTTCAATCGTTTGGCTTGCCACTTGTCCTAGACTTTCTCCTGTCACAATTGCTAATGCTTCTTGTTTTTTTCGAATCTCATCAGTGATTCGTAACATAAGCCTTCTAGTCGTTGTCATCGTGTAGTTTTCTGGAATTTGCTTTTGGATGATCTGTTGAATTTCAGTAAATGGTACAATATGTAACATAAAATGACCATTAAAATTCGATAACTTCTCAGCTAAATCCATTACCTTTTGTTTTGCTCGTTCACTTGTAAAAGGTGGACTAAAGAAATGGACACCCTCGACTTCTAATCCCCTTTTTAAAGATAAGTAACCAGCAACAGGACTATCAATTCCACCAGAAAGCATGAGCATTGCCTTTCCACTTGATCCTGCCGGCAAGCCACCCGCTCCTTGAAAAGTTTGACAGGAAATATACGCCGCTTCTGACCTAATTTCAACAACCATATTAATATCAGGTTGTTTAACATCAACCTTTAAGTTCGGTACATTTTGAAGAATATGACCCCCAAAAGTGTGGTTTAATTCACCTGTATCCATATAATATGTTTTATCCGCACGCCTTGTCGTAATTTTAAATGTTTGGCCCACATGATAGACATCCTTGAACAGTTCTAGAACTGCGTTTTTCATTTCATCCAAGTCTTTACTAGTTTTAATTACTGGACTAAAGGATTGAATACCAAATACACCCTTTAGACGTTCACAAATTTGTTTGCCGTCCTCACCGTTTAGGACTACATATGTACGATCACGGTTTCCTTTGATCGATACATTCGGGAAATCATGTAAGGCCCCTTTTATACTATTGCTTAATTTTTCAACAAATTTACTGCGGTTTCTGCCCTTTGTGGAAAGTTCACCATAGCGGACTAATATTCGATCGTAATTCATTTTATTTCATAACCTTTCTAAGTACGTCAATCGTCTCCTTAATTGCGGATAAAGCACTCTTTACTTCTGCCATTGTATTCCAATAATCTAAACTTATTCTAATTGCACTGGTTGCCCGATCTTTTGGTACCCCCATAGCAATCAATGTATTGCTTAAAGTTTTATGTTTGGATGAGCATGCAGAGGTTGTCGATACATAGACTTCCTTTTCCTCAAGTGCATGCACAAGTACCTCAGATTTAATCTGTGGGACTGAGAAATTAATAATATGTGGTGCTGATCCCTCGGGTGTATTAATTATAACACCATTAATTAATTCTAATCCTTGCTTAATTTCATTTGCCAAGCTTTGTAGATGTTCTTTTTCTGTATCGTACTTTTCTAGTATCATCCGTAATGCTTTAGCAATGCTCACAGCCCCTGCCACATTTTCCGTACCACTTCTCCGTTTTCCTTCTTGGTTTCCCCCATGAAATAACGGATTTATTTTAACCGCATCTTTTATGAATAGCAACCCCGTTCCTTTTAATCCATGAAACTTATGGCCTGACATCGTGCATAAGTCAATCCCACATTTCTCAAAATGGAGCGGAACCTTCCCAACCCCTTGGACATAATCAACATGAAATGATGCGGTTGGATACTTCTTTACGATATGACCAATTTCTTCGATTGGTTGTATTGTTCCTACTTCATTATTTACATGCATAACAGAAACAAGAATGGTATCATCTTGCATGGCATTTTCAATGTGTTTAGGATCTACGATTCCATTACGGTCAGCCTCTATTATTGTAACCTTGAAACCCTCACCTTTTAATGAATGGAATACTTCTCGAACAGATGCATGTTCAATATTTGTTGTAATAAGGTGACGACCTTTATGTTTATTTGCAAGTGCGACACCTTTTATAGCTAAATTATTCCCTTCCGTTCCACCTGATGTAAATATAATTTCCTGTGGTTTTACAGAAAGTAGTTGGGATACTTGAATTCTTGCCTGTCTTAATAATTGCTCGGCTTTTCCACCAAAATTATGAAGGGAAGATGGATTACCAAAATAATCGGATGAAACTTTAACAAAAGATTGTAAAACTTCTGGAAATGGCCTTGTTGTTGCACTGTTGTCTAGGTAAATCACCTAACCCCCTCCTCATTATTTATATATATAATCAAATATGCCGCCAAAATTTGCGTCCGGATTTTCCCCACTGAATCAGCGAACTATCAATATTCATCCCTTACTTATAAAAGTGAGAGATGAATCCTAGTTGAAGTTAAATATTAGCATACTGTAAGCTATTTGAAAAATTAAGAAAGACAAAAGGCTTGCCCTTAGCAAACCTTTTTGTCTACCTTATACTTCGACTAGCTCCTCATCCAGTTGATTTTCAATTTTCTTTAAGACATCTGGTTCAATCTGTTCAATTGCCGCAACTGCCTGTTCCAATGCTTCCTGATATTGAAAAGATCGGAAGGATTTTTCGGCCTCTTTTAACCCCTGATTAACAGATGTATGTCTGCTTCGATAACGATTTCCATACTGAATAACTTTTTCTGTAATCGCAACTGTTTCAAATAGGTTATTTGTTTTATTTGTTAAATTCTCAACCGTTAAAATCGCTACCTCTAAGAATTCTTTCACATCTGGAATATTAAGTGGGGTTTCATTTAATTTACCGATCACTTGCTTAATACTATCTTGAGCTTCCTCCATCATATATTGGAAATCTTGAGGAACTCCCGGAATGTTACTATTTGAGATAAGACGAATGGTTTCAGCAATTTGCTTCCGTAATAAAGCAACCTTTTCTCGAGCTTCAATCTCGTCTTTACGTAAAGTTTGCATTTTCTCAGCAAATTCTGCTTGTTCAGCAACAATAGCATCTAAAGAGTCTCTCACACTTGTTAACTCAAGTTGCAAATAAGAATATGCAGCTACATTATCATTCATTTTATTCTCAATTAAATCAAATCGGGTAAAAAGCTGATCCAATCGTTTCGCCAATTTTTCAATGATATCCATATAGGAATCATTTAAATGATAACTTAATTGAACTTGAATAAATTCATCGTTTAATTCACGATTTACGTTTTTAGCCATTTGAAGCTTCTCTAATATTTCACGATCATGCTTTTTCATCTCATGCTTAGCTAATACTTCCTTTTCCAACAAATCGTACAATTGTTCGATTGATTGTTTCCACTGTTCAACACTAACTTGGACTTCATCCATATCCATCTCTTCAAATTGAGTCATAACGAGTTGCAGTTCTTGAGAAATTCTATCTTTCTCCTCTTCAATTAAAATATGATCTAATACATACCCTTGAGCTAGCATTTCACGATATCCTTCGTTGAGTTCAACTAACATAGCTGGAATAATGGATTGACACTCATTTAGTAAATTAGGAATAGAGTCCATTTCCCGTTTTGTTTTCGTTAATAATTCATGGATGTGTATTACAATTTCTCGAGCCGCTAAGTAATTTCCATGATTTGTATTCTCATCAAACCCTTGAAAGAGTTTGGAAATATTTTCTAATTTCTCTTCAAGCGGTTTTTCCATTTTTCCGTATAAGTAACGATGAGCCAACAACCTCTTTTTGCACTCTCGATAAGTCTCTTTTAAGCCATCAATCTCAGCCCGGTTTTTTTCCTCACTTCCTACAAGTTCCCCTAACTCATTTAGAAGCGTTTTAATGGTATCTTCAATTGTAGAAAGTTTCGTATTAACCTCTGCTTGAATTTGTTTCACCTGTTTGAAACGATATTTATCAATACTCTCTTCGATATCAAACAATAATTCTTCAATACGCGGTAATTCTGTGGTGACAATTTCATCCCAAGTTCCTCTCCACCGCTCAAATCGTTCTTCCGTTTCGCCATTCATGTTAAGTCGTTTTACCTTTTGCATTTCATTAAGGACAGGGCGGTTCGTAATATCCATCTTCCAAGCTTCTAAACGATCCGTTTCCTTATAATATTTTTTCTTCATAAAAAATCCCGCTAGGAATATACAAATTAATACTGCAATTCCACCAATAACGTATTCCAATTTGCTGTGCCCCCTGTTCTTCTCCGAACCAGTTATATATGATAAGTTGTAAATTTTTATGGATAAATATTTCATTAATAAATTTGGGCTTTTATATGAAGTTAAATACCTCACAAACAACTGTGTATATGATTAAATTGTGTACTAAAGCAGATGCATTAATGTCGAGGTAAGAAATTCCATATTTTAAGCCACGTACATATTCTTTTCAATGTTTTTATGATAACATGTAAACGACATTTTTTGACTATTAAAATCAATTTTTTTCTGATTGACATGATGTTTTTCCCTAAACTTAGTCAAAATGCCACTTATATTCTATAAAAAGCATAACTCTATTAAAACACAAAAATTAACAATTGTTAAAAAATATTTCTTGAGGAGTGACTCAAATGGGTAAAAAAGACGGTCATATCCATACTTATTACTGTCCACACGGGACGAAAGATCCTTTTGAAAAATATATCGAAATGGCAATTTCACTCGATTTCGAGGAGGTCTCATTTACTGAACACGCTCCCCTTCCAGATGGATTTATTGATACAACCCCAACACAGGATAGTGCTATGAGTGCAAATCAATTAGATTTATACTTCGAGGAAATAAGAGCACTAAAAGAAAAGTATAAAGGTAAAATCAAAATCAATTGCGGTCTCGAGGTTGATTATATCGAAGGTTATGAACAGGAAATAAAAAAAGCTTTAAACAACATAGGTTCAAAGCTTGACGATGCAATATTGTCTGTACATTTTCTTAAAAATGGTGACAAATATGATTGCCTTGATTACAGTCCACAGTATTTTGAACAGATGATACACGAATACGGCTCCGTTGAGAAGATATATGAAAAATATTATGATACAGTTCGTATGTCAATTACTAGTGATTTAGGCGTCTTTAAACCTAAACGAATCGGTCATATTACGCTCGTACACAAGTTTCAAAAAAGGTTCCCTTATCAAGGTAATGAAAATTCAGCCATAATAGAGATACTAAAGTTAATTAAACAACATGGCTATGCACTAGACTATAATGGAGCCGGTACTGCAAAACCCCTTTGCCGGGAACCTTATCCTCCTAACTGGGTGATACAGAAGGCAGTTGAAATGCAGGTCCCGCTCGTATATGGCTCTGATGCACATCAAGCAAAAGAACTTGGACAAGGCTACAAAGAAATGCAAGATTTTATACATTTTTAACTAATATAGGTCTTGGATTGCAGTGTGTCTGGTCTTAAGACACTCTCAACCCATTGATAGATTTCTTTCAAATATTTTTCAGCAAAGTATTTCTCATGTGGGAAAATATGGAGGACTTCTGAAATATATTGACTGTTAAGGAATGGCATTGATAGCAAACTTTTTAATTGTAATATAAAATAATTAATGTTTATTTTATTAAATTCTTTTTGTAACATACCGATTTCGAGGATTTGTGTGAAACAATACCTCTCTTTTACAGAATAGGTTGACATCATTTCTCGGACAATTTGGCTATCCACTGAAAGTTCACGTAAAATAAAACGGGTTAAATGGCTGTTTTGATAATGAAAATTCACTAAATTTTCAATGACCTTTTTCAAGCACGGAAAAGCTCCATCATCAAGATTAGCCATTCCTTTTTCTAATTCGATTAAATAATTTTCATAATAAGCCATAAAGCAATATTCTAATAGACCTTCTTTGCTTTGAAAATAATAGGAAATATTGGCAGCATTCACTTCTGCTTTTTTTGCTATATCACGTATTGAAGTCCCGTGGAATCCATTTGTATTAAACAAAGAAATCGCTGCCTGTACAATGGCTTCTTTCGAATTTTTTTTCAACTTCACCACCACCCTTTCAGTTTTTATTCCCAATTCATCCATATTTCGCTGCAATACATAAAAGATTCGACTTATTATCGCTGTATCCTTTAATATTAGCTCGACAAAAAACTCAAATTTTCTATCTATTTCGATAAGGCGAAACTTTCATCAGATGGGGGGTTCTTTCATCCCCCACCTATCTTCTTTTATTTTACTCAAAATCTTGAGGTAGAGGCCTTATGGAGCCGTTAAGCTGAGAAATAGCAAAAAGCTCCTTATGAGAGGAGCTTTAATTGTGTCACTACTTTATTTTTCCCAGTTTCTTTTGCCGTATATAAAGCTTGGTCAGCTCTTTTAAATAACGAAGTATACGTATCGTTATCTTCGCTCTGCCAATGGGACACCCCACATGATACAGTAATCTTCGGATTTGACAATTCTCTCACTTTTTTTACTAGTCTATCAGCAATGTGGACGCCAATTTCTAATGGAACTCTAGGTAAATAAACTGCAAGTTCTTCTCCACCCCATCTAGCTCCAATATCAGTAGAACGAATATTTGCTCGAATAATCTCTGCCACTTGGATAATCACTTCATCACCAATTTGATGACCATAAGTATCATTAATTACTTTAAAGTTATCAATGTCAATCATGATAAACGTTCCTTCTGCATCAAGATTCATGGATTCTTTAATTTTTTCATCCAAATAATTACGAGAATACAATCGAGTTAAATAGTCTGTAATGACCATCTTTTCAAGTTCTTCTCTTAAAATTGTATTTGTAAAGGCCAAGGTGGAATGATGAATTAATGACTTTAGTAATTTAAAGGTTTCAAAAGAGAATGCATAGGTGTCCTGGTGTAATACTATAACAAAACCATTTAATAAGTTTGCTTGTAACATAGGTACGACCATGATTGACTTATAAACCGGTACAGATGAATTTCCTTCTGTTAAAGGCAATTTGAATTCACCTATAAAAATCGAATCAAGATCTTTTATCACCCGGTTTTTGGCAAAGTCAATATACGGCCTAGACCAGTCAGTAAAAAAGAATTCTGTGCTTCCCCCGTGAACCTTTATGTCCTTGTTTTTAGGGTTAATCCCTATAAACCCTACTTCCTCAGCGCCTAACGATAAAATAATTTGCTCTGACATATATTGCATCGTATCTTTTAGTCTTAGACTAGAATTTAGCCGCTGGCTCGTTTCATTAATTAGTTGCAAATCAGCAACTAATCGTTTGGATTGCTCATAAAGTTGGGCATTTTCCATCGCCACACCTGCAGTTTTAGCAAGGAGGGAGATAAATTCTACCTCGTTTTTGGGAAATACAAGAGAATTCGTGGTATTTATTTGCAATACCCCATAAACTCCCTGTTTTCCTTTTAATGGAGCATACAAAATGGATTTCTCTTCTTCAGAAGAATTCTCAAATTGCAAAGTTCCTGTAACATAAGCTTCCATAAGTGCATTGTTTTTACTATCATAATCGAACTCTTTAATTGGGAGCCCATCATGCTCTTTATAATCCTGGGACAAAAGCAAATCGTAGGTAAAATCAGGATAAATTTCCCGTAAAGACCCGATGATTTCAGTTAATACTGATTCCATATTCATCGTTGAATGAACCTTTTCAGTGACCCTAAATAACTGCTTGTATCTCTTTTGCTCAGAGATTAAATTGATTAGAAAGTTAAGTTTTTCTAAAAAGCAAAGACATTCCTGACTTAATGTTACAAGGAAAGATAATGATAAATGATAAGTATTTTTATCATGTCCAACAAGGATGAGAAAACGTTGAAAGGACTCTTTTTGTTTAATTGGGATAATCCAGCCATAACGATTCGCATTCAATGAAAATTTAGATGGACTTTGGTAGTTAATACGATCTAGTTCACTTCCATCCAACTTAAACTCAGGATTTGTAGTAACTTCAATTATCAGTTCTTGTTTATAGTCGTTAAATATACAAAGACCTGCCTCGTGAAAATTTAATATTTCTTGAATGACTTTTAGCATTTCAAGTATAGTAGGTTCATATTGAAGTGGACATGAATTCTTTGTAATAATATTATATAATTGAGATTTTATATTTAAAATAAGCCGCTCCTCAACCGTTTCCATGGAATCCTCACCTAATTTTCGATCACTATTTAATAAATGTAGGTCTTTTTTACTTCATTATACTATATTCCGAATTCTTAATGTTACCTCTTAGCTAATGTAGGAATAAAATTCACTTTATTGTCGTACTTTCCCATTTTACACACCTTTTTTTATTAATTCAAAAGGATATACTTGACAACTATATCCTTTTAATCTTATAATATTCTTTGTGTAAAATATCGCAGCTTATGTGAATCCTTTTTTGGCTACATTTTGTTCCTCGTTGATGACGGTGTATGAGTAACCCTCTGCTGCAGGGCGAATGTACATAAAAAACAAAATGCCCAAGAAAGACGTCACATCTGTTTTTATTTTACCAAAAATAAAAACAAAGAGGAGGAGTCATTCATGGCTCGTTATACAGGTCCAAGTTGGAAACTGTCTCGTCGTTTAGGAGTTTCTTTAAGCGGCACTGGTAAAGAATTAGAAAAGCGCCCTTACGCTCCTGGACAACATGGTCCAAACCAACGTAAAAAATTATCTGAATATGGTTTACAATTACAAGAAAAGCAAAAGCTTCGCCATATGTACGGTTTAAATGAAAAACAATTCCATAACTTATTCGTTAAAGCGGGTAAAATGGGTGGTATTCATGGTGAAACCTTCATGATTCTTTTAGACTCACGTTTAGATAATCTTGTTTACCGTTTAGGCTTAGCGCGTACTCGTCGTCAAGCTCGTCAACTTGTTAACCATGGTCACATTTTAGTAGATGGCAAGCGTGTAGATATTCCATCTTACCGCCTGCAACCTGGTCAAACAATCGGTGTACGCGAAAAATCACGTAACCTTGATATCATCAAAGAAGCAATCGAAGTGAACAACTTTGTTCCTGATTACTTAACTTTTGATGCAGACAAGCTAGAAGGAACATTCACTCGTTTACCAGAACGCTCTGAACTTCCAGCGGAAATTAACGAAGCATTTATCGTTGAGTTCTACTCTCGTTAATATTAGCTTAATTATTTTAATGCTAATAAAACCCTTGAAATGTTGTTAAAACAACGTTTCAAGGGTTTTTTATTTATTATTATTCTTTTACTATATATCCATCTATTTACTTTGCTTAAAAAGTATGGATTTTTTCTTTATGTCCCCATTCTTTCACTATTCAACATTTGAAGAAAATCCAATTTGTTCCAATCATACTTTACTTCTCTATTAGCCTATAATCTTTATTTTCATTTTGCTATAATGATAACATTCGACATTTTATATAGAAAGTAGTTGAGAAATCATGGGTATCTACGTGAGAGATATGCTTAAATCTGAACCTTTCAAAGATTTTAAATTAATAGCTGGACATAAAGGACTTGACAATCAAATACAAGGTATTGCCGTAATGGATGCCCCTGACAGTTTCGAAAGATGGAGTTATGGCCGAGAGTTAGTAATCACATCAGGCTATGTATTTTATAAAAATCCAGGATTATTCGAAAATATTATAGAATCAGGCGACTTGAACAAAATATCAGCTTTTGGGATAAAATTAGGAAGGTTCATTGATCATATACCAGAGCATGTGATCGCAGCTTTTGATCAGTATAATATCCCTTTAATAAATATCCCGTTAGAGTATTCATGGATGGGAATCATGAATCAACTGAATGTTCTTGTTATGAATCAAAGCATTAGACAGTTCAATATCAGGAACACGAATCCAAACAACTATTCTAACCTCTCCTATCAGGTTAGAAAGATCGATAAAATATTATCTCAAATTGAGAAAGAAATGAATTTCCCTGCCATGCTCTATGACTTATCAAATGAAAAAGCCTACTATAGTTCTCCAGCCTTTTTGAAGCTGGCTGACCAACTAGAGATAGAAGACTTTTGGGAACCTTCCTTCGATTATACTAAAGAAATTCTTTGCAATAATCTAAACATGGTTCGTTATCGATTCTTTGATGATAAATATGTTCGGCCCTATAGTTGGATTACGGTTCCAATTACAGTCGGCGATAAAATAGAAGCATACTTCGTAGTAGTTGAAGCTACAGATCTGATAGACTATTTCGATCAATTTGCTCTACGGATTGGCTTTGTATTGCTTCAATCCTTATATGAACAATTACTCATTGCTCAGAACATTGGTGATGCAGGCTTTGAAAAGTTTATTGCTGATTACTTATTAGGAAACCTATCCAATCACGAAATAATCGCTAAACGTGCAACAGATTTAAAGCTAGATATAAATTTAAAGTATTATTTGATATTAATGACGCAAACGAACAACGATATACAACTATCAAGTTATAAGGATATCGTAAAAAATACAGTCTACACAAATACTAGTTACACTGATATCAGAATGGCGATCCTTGATGAAAATAGCTTTATTTTTCTCATTCCGAAAGATGAAACCCTTTCGCACGAAAAAAATTTAAAGCTTGTTAGAAAGTATTTTAGAGAACTATACAATAAACTAGAAAGAAAAGTAGATAATATAAATCTTTTGTTTGGAATATCTGATAAAAGCGATACAATATTTGAATTAAAAAGAAATTATACAAGATGTGAAAAGACAATAACGAATGGCAAACTGATATTTCCAAATAAAAATTACCTAGTCTACTCAGATTTAGGAGCATTTGCATGGATAGATATCCAAAAAGATGAAGTTGAAATGATGCTTAAGGATTTAAAGAAGTTATTCGATCACGATGAAAATAAGGAATTAATCGATACCTTGAAAGTCTATCTCGATTGCAACATGAATTATAGTCATACAGCAAAAAAGCTTTATCTTCATATTAATACGGTAAGAAAGAGAATTGAACATATAAAAGATCGAATTCATATTGAACTAGAGGAACCTCTAGATCGACTAAAATTAGAAATATTACTCAATCTGCTTAACTAATAGCTAAAGATGCATACAAACAGCCTCTCTCATTGTTTGTGAAAAAAATTTCATTTTATCAAGCAAAAATGAAATTTTTTAACATTACGTAAGCGCTATCATTCCTATACAATAAAACTATAGTTCAGCTGAATATTTATAACCTTGTTTACATTCTACAAAGCAAGGGTAAATCAAGGGTAATTCAAGGATGTTAGCGATTACCACTTTTAAATTTTTGGGAGGAGTAAGTATGCCAAAGAGAAAAGGTTTATTTTATGGTTGGTGGATCGTATTAGCCGGTCTTTTATTAATAACAATAACTGTTCCATTTACAAGCGCATTAGTTAGTCTTTATATGATTCCAATTACAGAAGAGTTCAATATTCCTCGTAGTGCTTTTACATTAACAACTACGATTATTGCTGTATGTGGAATTATTTTATCACCCATTGTCGGGAAGATGGTTCAAAAATACAATGTAAAAATGATTTTATCTATCGGTATTATCGTTTTCTCTCTTTCCTATATGTCTTATGGGATCGCACAATCGATCTTTCACTTGTATATTTCCGCAGCATTTTTAGGTGTATCCTTCGCTTTCTGTGGAAACTTAACAACACAGATTATTATCGTTAATTGGTTTAAAAAGAGTAGAGGATTAGCCATGAGTATTGCAATCTCTGGTATTGGTTTAGGCGGTTTTATAATGAGCCCTATCATCGCAAATCTCATTACAAACTTTGGCTGGAGACAAACCTATTTTATCATGGGACTTGTTATTCTAATTATCGGCCTGCCTATTGCATTACTCATCATGAAGAAAACACCTGAAGAGGCTGGTCTAAAACCATATGGAGCAGATGAAGTAGAAGATCAGAGTTTAAATACAAAGGCTGAAACTGAAATAGACATTACACCAGCCGAAGCTAAGAAAAAACCTTTTTTCTACATTTATATGATAGGAATCTTTACTCTAGGTTTAATTACAACGGGCTCTCTTCAGCAAATAAACCCATATGTCAGTGATATGCATGGAATGGCTTATGCCGCAACAATTGTTTCCATATATTCTTTATTAGGGATCTTTGGTAAATTAATTTTGGGCTGGCTTAGTGATAAATTAGGCGTTATTAAATCTGGAACCCTTGGATATTTAGCTATATCCGTTGCCTTTATCCTATTATTATTTGGACAAAATAAACCAATTTTAATCATAATGGCGATTTTCTTTGCACTAGGAAATGCAGTTGCGAGTGTATCTATTCCACTTTATGCCAGCCATATTTTTGGTACTAACAACGCTGGAGTAATGATGGGAATCACAAACAGTGCATTTCAAGTAGGTATGGCTTTAGGTGGAGTGCTCACTGGAGCAGTATATGATCTAATGGGTTCTTATACATGGGCATGGATCGGATTAACGGTTATCGCATTACTGTCCATGGCTTGTATTTCATTATCATATACTATTTCAAGAAAGAAATATTCTAGTGAAGTTAAAGAATCTGCAAAATTGTATACTGAACGAGTAAACTAGAAAAGGATGAGTCTGATGAAAAGTAAATTAATAGAAATGTTAGAATCTCGTAAAGAAGAAATCATTGAAATTCGTCGCTATTTACACGAAAATCCAGAGTTATCATTCCAAGAAGAAAAAACAGCTCAATATATTGCTGATTTTTACCATGGAAAAGATGTTGAAATCCAAACAAATGTAGGAAATGGTTATGGGATGGTAGTCACGATTAAAGGCGAAAAGCCTGGAAAAACAATCGGCCTTCGAGCAGATTTTGATGCTTTACCAATTTTCGAAGAAACCGATGTGCCATTTAAATCCAAAAATGAAGGAGTTATGCATGCATGTGGACATGATGGACATACCGCTTACCTTTTAGTTCTAGCTGACTGTCTCATTCAACTAAAGTCAGAAGTTGCAGGTACCATCAAAATTATTCATCAGCATGCAGAAGAGACACCTCCAGGCGGGGCAAAAAGTATTATGGAATCAGGTCTCTTAGACGACTTAGATGCAATTTTTGGCATCCATTTATTCCCTTTTGATTCAGCAGGAACAATAGGATATCGAAGCGGATATGCAATGGCAGGAAGAACCTATTTCAAACTTAAAATTCAAGGTGTTGGCGGGCATGGCTCTTCCCCTCACAGCGCAAATGATTCCATTGTTGCTGGAGCATATTTTGTCACAGCAGTCCAAACCATTATTAGCCGTCGATTAAATCCATTTGATGTTGGGGTCATCACCATTGGATCTTTTGATGGAAAAGGCACATTCAATGTTATTAAAGATAGTGTCGAACTTGAAGGTGATGTACGCTATATGACAGTTGAAACACAACAATTGATCGAAAAAGAGGTTCGCCGTATTGTAAAAGGGATTGAAGAAGAATTCGGGGTTAATTGTGAATTAACATATACTGCAGATTATCCGCCATTATATAATGACCCTGAGATAACCTTATTTGTGAAGTCTACTCTTGAAAATACGAACGATCCAGATATTAAGGAAATCATAGAAGGTCCTATGCTCTCAGGATCAGAAGACTTTGCCTATTATCTTGAAAAGATCCCTGGTTGTTTCTTCTACATTGGGTGTAAGCCTAAAGGCGTTGAGAAGGCTTATTTTAATCATCACCCAAAATTTGACATTGATGAAGATGCTCTATTAGTTGCAGCAAAATCAGTTGCTCAAGTTGTCTGCAGTTACTCTGAATAAGGAACAATAATTTTGTAGTCAGTCAAATAAAGCAGGTTTAGAAAAACTTATTCTAAACCTGCTTTTTTATATCCTAAAATATTATTTCATGAAAAAAATTTCATTCTAAGGATTAAAAATTAAAAATTTTAGCATTACGTAGTGTTATCAAAAAATATACAATATAGTTATCCTTCCATCCATCAGTTACCTTGATTTTGAATAGCAAGATCAATTGTATTGTAAGCGATTACCAATTTGCTATTCACTGTTAATCAAAAAGCTTTATGTTAATACATACCAATTAGTTGAATCAAAAAGGAGGATTTCATTATGAAAAAACAATTAATGGAAATGTTAGAGTCCCGGAAAGAGGAAATCATCGAAATTCGCCGTTATTTACATGCAAATCCCGAAGTTTCGTTTCAAGAAGAAAAAACAGCTCAATATATTGCTGATTTTTATCATGGTAAAGATGTAGAAATCCAAAGAAATGTTGGAAATGGTTATGGGATTATAGTGACAATCAAAGGTGGAAAACCTGGGAAAACTATCGGCCTTCGAGCAGATTTTGATGCTCTACCAATCGTAGAAGAAACGGATGTGCCATTTAAATCTAAAAACGAAGGAATTATGCATGCATGCGGGCATGATGGCCATACAGCCTATCTTTTAGTTCTTGCTGACTGTTTGATAAAATTAAAGTCTGAGATTACGGGCACTATTAAAATAATCCATCAACATGCAGAGGAAGTACCGCCAGGCGGAGCAAAAAGTATTGTCGAATCTGGTGTTTTAGAAGACCTAGATGCTATATTCGGAATCCACTTAATGCCAAATATACCTTTAGGCTCTATCGGGATCCGCAGTGGCTATGCGATGGCTGGAAGGTCCTATTTCAACCTGAAAATTCAAGGTGTTGGCGGTCACGGCTCTTCTCCTCATTCGGCAAATGACTCAATTGTTGCTGGCTCACATTTTGTTACAGCTGTCCAAACAATTATTAGTCGTCGATTAAACCCATTTGATGCTGGGGTGATCACGATTGGCTCTTTCGACGGAAAAGGCACCTTTAATGTAATCAAAGACAGTATTGAACTTGAAGGTGATATTCGCTATATGTCTGTTGAAACGCAGCAAATAATTGAAAAAGAGGTCCATCGCATTGTAAAAGGTATTGAAGAAATGTTTGGAGTTAGCTGTGATTTGACCTATACAGCAGATTACCCTCCTTTATATAATGATCCAGAAAAAACAGCCTTTGTTAAAGCGTCTCTAGAAAAAATGAACGATCCAGATATAAAGGAAATCTTTGAAAATCCGATGATCTCTGCTTCAGAAGACTTTGCATACTATCTTGAAAAAATTCCTGGATGTTTCTTTTATATAGGATGTTGTCCAAAAGGAGTAGAAAATCCTTATTTTAATCATCATCCAAAATTTGATATTGATGAAGATGCACTTTTAGTGGCTGCAAAATCAGTTGCCCAAGTCGTTTGTAGTTATTTTGAATAAGTAACAAAAGGACCCTCTCTTGTTTTTTACTCAAAGAACCTTAAAGCGAGGGTTATACTGCACATATGATTTAATAATACTATTGAATACTTATTAAGGGGAAAATTAATGGCAATTTCTAAAAGAGAATTACACGATCAACAAATGGTAGGGAAGAACGCTGAACAAGAGGTTAATAATAGAAGTGAAATTTGGCTAGTTACAGCTTTAATGTTTGGTTATTCGTTGCTATACATGGACAAAAATATGATTTCAACTGCAATTATCCCTATTGCAGAGCAATATAATTTCACAACCAGTCAGACAGGTTTAATCATGAGTATATTTTTCTTAGGTTATTCCTTAATGCAAATTCCAGGAGGATGGCTAGCAGATAAAATTGGTTATAAAAAGGTATTAATTCTATCTCTATCCCTAATTTCTGTGTTTACATTTGCATTTGGTTTTGCCGGAAGCCTAATTTTATTTATCTTAATTCGTTTCTTCGCAGGTGTTGGTCACGCTGGTTATCCACCTAGTACTTCAAAAAGTATTGCCGAAAATTTTTCAAAATACAGAAGAACATTTATCCAGTCCCTAATATTATCTACAAGTGGTATTGGAGGATTCTTAGCTTTTCTAATTGGAGCAAGATTAATTGATTGGAGCTGGAACTACGCTTACTATGTAGTAGGCACATTATTTCTCATTTCATTATTACTGGTCATTTTCTTTGTTCCAAGTGATACAACCATAGAAAAAAAGAAAATGACATCCAAACAGACAAGTTTTAAATCAGTCATTTTCAATCGAAATGTACTAACCTTATCTGTTGTTATGATATTGGTCAATATGGCTTTTTACGGAAATATGTCGTGGCTTCCTTCTTTCTTAAAAGAAAAATTCACATTATCAATTAGTACAGTAGGAACGATCCTAGCAATAAATGCAGTTGGAGGAACAATCGCTTCATTATTAGCAGGAATACTATTAACAAGATTTTTTGCTGATAAAGAGAAAGCTTTATTTTTAAGCAGTGCAATCGTTTCATCATTAGCATTTGCTGGGTTGGTGGTTACCAATTCATTGGCACTCTCAATTGCATTATTATATTTGCTTACATTTTGTATAACGATTTTCTTTGTTGGAGTGTTTTCTTGGCCACATAAGATTTTGCCTGAAAAAGTAATTGGATCATCTATTGGGGTCATCAATACGGGTTCTACACTTGGAGGCTTTATTGCTCCAGTGACATTTGGAGCTCTGATTACTCTATTTGGTGGATCTTTCTCAATTGTGTTTATTAGTTTGTCAGTAGTAATGGTTCTCGCGGGGTTAATAGTTCTAACAATTAAGACAAAAGATAGTTAATAAATATCCTAAAAAAAATGATAATCTCCTAATGGAGGTTATCATTTTTAGTGCATTATATTGTTCTCACTTATCATTTATAATGTCCATTTTCAGTAATAATATGTTGAACCGGAATATCATATGGATCTGTAGGTAGTGACTCTTTTAATTGTAGTGTAGATACTAAAGAGACAGTCTTATTTGGAAAGTCTGCTAAAAACCGATCATAATACCCTCCCCCAAAACCTATTCTGTATCCCTTCTGTTCATATAGTACGCCAGGAACAAT
The DNA here is from genome assembly GCF_036670015.1 of Niallia sp. XMNu-256. Taxonomy (NCBI): domain Bacteria; kingdom Bacillati; phylum Bacillota; class Bacilli; order Caryophanales; family Bacillaceae; genus Niallia; species Niallia sp. XMNu-256. The sequence continues at coordinate 944,878 of NZ_CP137636.1, read as the reverse complement.
GATTAAATCTAGATGTGTCTTTGGAATTTCAACCGTTTCCTCTGGTTTAGGTTCTAAAAGGTCATAGTAAACCTTTTCTAATTGATCATAATGATTAATTTGGTAAAAAATCATACTTTTATCTGATGGGTAACATTTAGGTGCGGCAATCGTTTTTCCCTGTTCCCAGCCAGTTTCAATGATTTTCCTAGTGTCCCACTCAAACCCTTGGGACATTGTTACTCCAATAGTATTAGCCTCAGCCCATATACTAGAATTTAATAAATGATCTGTTAACCGCTTCTCTATTTCTATTTTTTCCTGTGAAGATAATGCCTTTAATGAAGCAATCATATCATTTCGGAGTTGTGCTTTATCCATTTTATCACCTCAAATTTAATTTATCCTATTAACGTGTTTTACCCTAAATTAACACCCGTTTACACTTATTTCTATTAAAGTCTATAACGACCATCCTTAAGTTAATAAATGTACAAAAAATAGGAGTCTATCCTATTTTTACTTTGGAGTTAGATAGTAGACAAACTCCTGAATAAAAGAACAGACTCCCTATATTAATCATAATTGTTTCTATATATTTGTATAAAAAACTTACGATTATGCGTGAAGCTCGATACCCTCTACTGCAAGTGCAGCCTCTCCAATTGCTTCAGATAGAGCAGGGTGTGGATGAATTGTATTTGCAATATCCATAGATGTTGCATTTAATACTTGAGCAAGAGCAGCTTCAGTAATCATATCTGTTACATGTGGTCCAACCATATGTGCACCTAACAGTTTATTTGTTCCTTCTTCAACTACAAATTTGACAAAGCCGTCTGAATCCCCTAGTACAAGTGCTTTACCAATCGCACGGAATGGGAATTTACCAGTTTTTACAGCGTAGCCTTTTTCTTTTGCTTGATCTTCTGTTAAGCCTACACTAGCTACTTCCGGGCTAGAATATACACATTTAGAAACAAGAGCAGGATCAAGTGGTGAAGGATTTTTACCTGCAATATGTTCAACAGCGATAATTCCTTCATGAGAAGCAACGTGTGCAAGTTGTAATCCGCCAATAACGTCACCAATCGCATAGATATTAGGCTCATTTGTTTGATAGAACTCATTTGTTTGGATGAAACCACGATTTAATTCAATTGCAGTATCTTCAATACCAATTCCTTCAACAAGCGGCTGTCTTCCTACAGAAACTAATACTTTATCAGCAGAGTAAGAAACCTCTTTTCCTTTTTGCTCAGCCTTAACGGAAACACCATCACCTTTTTCTAATGTTTCAGGCAGAACTTTTGCATTTGTTACGATTTTTATTCCTTTTTTCTTCAATAAACGTTGAACTTCTTTTGAAACATCTTTATCTTCAGTTGGAAGAATTCGGTCTGCAAATTCAATAACCGTTACTTTTGTACCGAAATCGTTAAGCAGAGATGCCCATTCAATACCGATAACTCCGCCACCAACAATAATGATAGACTCTGGCAATGACTCCATTTGTAATGCTTCATCAGAAGTCATAACATATTGTCCATCTATTTCAAGACCTGGTAACGTTCTCGGACGAGAGCCAGTCGCAATAATCACATTTTTTGTGTTTAATAGAACTTCTTCATCATTATTTAATTTTACAGACACAGAATTAGCTTTTAAGCTTCCGAATCCATCATAAACATCGATGTTGCCTTTTTTCATTAAATGTCCGATTCCGTTAAATAATCGATTCTGTGTCTCTTCTTTACGAGCTTGTACTTTTGTAAAATCAAGACTAACTTCAGGAGCAATGACTCCGAATTCTTCTGCTTTTTTAGTATTTGTATAAATTTCTGCACTTCTTAGCAATGCTTTACTAGGAATACAACCAGCATGAAGACAAGTTCCACCTAATTTCGCCTTTTCAACAACTGCTGTTTTTAATCCTAATTGAGAGGCACGAATAGCTGCAACATATCCGCCAGGACCTCCACCAATAAATACTACATCATACTCTTGTACCATTTAATCTCTCTCCCTTTATATATGCTAAACCGATACAATACTTATAAAAAGACAGGAAAATTATTAATAAACTAGTTTATTTTTCTCTACTGTCTATATTTTTTATAAAATTTTTAATGCGTAAAGTATCGTTTATTCTCTAGTTGATTTCAATCGAACATGCACTTGAAGCAAAACTTTCTCCTACAAGAAAGCCTTGTTCATCGTTATAATCAATTTGCGTTTCTTCGTCTAAATAACGTTTTGAAAACCGATCGATTGCAATTTTAATATCCTCATATTCAATGATGGTATCACCTACACGTGGTTCATCAAAAATGAGTTTAAATGCAACAGACACACCACATCCACCTGCTACATTGGCATCAATTCTCGGAGAATGTTCTTCCGTTAATACCATTTCCTTCAGCTTATTCAACGCTGCCTCTGTTAATGTAATAATCACTGAACTCTCCCCTTTCGTTTGTACTACATATTTGCTTTTGCCGCTGAGACTTGTTCGTCTGCATGATAAGACGAGCGTACAAGTGGACCTGATTCACAGTGACTAAATCCTTTAGACATTGCAATTTCCTTTAATTCATTGAATTCATCTGGACTCCAATATTTTTGAACTGGCAAATGCTTTTTCGAAGGCTGTAAGTACTGACCAAGTGTGAGAATATTCACATTGTTAGCTCGAAGGTCATCCATAGCTTCAATTAGTTCTTCTTTAGTTTCTCCAAGACCAACCATAATACTCGATTTCGTTGGAGTATTTGGATTGATTTCTTTTGCACGTCTTAAAAATTCAAGTGAACGTTCATAAGTCGCCCGTGCTCGAACAGACGGAGATAAACGTTTGACTGTTTCTATATTATGATTTAAAATATTCGGATTTGCATCCATTAATGTTTTTAAGTTGTCATAAACCCCGCCCATATCAGAGGGTAGGACTTCAATGCTACAAAATGGATTGCGACGCCTTACTGCTCTTACAGTCTCTGCAAATACAGCTGCTCCTCCGTCTTTTAAATCATCGCGAGCCACAGCTGTAATTACAACATGCTTTAAGCCCATTTTTTCAACTGATTCTGCTACGCGCTCTGGCTCTTCCCAATCTAATTCTGTTGGTAGACCGGTTTGGACCGCACAAAAACGGCAGGCTCGGGTACACATGCCTCCTAAAATCATGAAAGTAGCTGTTTTTCGTTCTGCCCAGCATTCATGAATATTAGGACATTTAGCTTCCTCACAAACGGTATGAAGCCTTTCTTCCCGCATCATCTTTTTTATGCCTTTATAATCTTCGTTCGTATTTAACTTTATTTTAAGCCATTCCGGTTTGCGTTCTTTCACCTGGGTCATGTTGTCATACTCTCCTATACCAGAATTTGCCTAGTTAGTAGACATTATTTAAATATAACACCAAGAATGAATGAGCATACACCCTTCATTCTTGGTGGCTATGTTATTTAAGCCTTAACGGTCTCTCTTGCCTTATCCGCAGCTTTTTCTTTTGTATAGCGTAATACAGGATTTCTTGCAGCCAACACTTCATCTAAACGGCCAATTACCGTTGTATGTGGGGCTTCTAGAACAACTTCTGGATTTTCTTCAACTTCTTTTGCAATTTGAATCATTGCATCCGCAAAAGCATCCATTGTTTCTTTTGACTCGGTTTCAGTCGGCTCAATCATTAAACACTCTTCCACGTTTAATGGGAAGTAGATTGTTGGTGGATGGTAACCAAAGTCAAGCAGACGTTTTGCCATATCAAGCGTACGAACGCCAAGTTTCTTTTGTCTTGAACCAGACAAGACAAATTCGTGTTTACAAAGTTGTCCTTGATATGGTGAATCAAAGTATGGCTCAAGTCGCTTACGTAAGTAGTTCGCATGAAGAACCGCACCTTCAGAAACTTCACGTAAACCAACATTTCCTAATGTGCGAATATAAGTATAAGCACGAACATTAATTCCAAAGTTTCCAAAATACCCTTTTACTCGGCCAATCGATAATGGATAATCTGAATTTAGTACAAATTTATCGCCATCTTTTTCAACACGTGGTATTGGTAAGTAAGGAAGTAAAACCTTCTTAACTCCTACTGGACCTGAACCTGGACCACCACCGCCGTGTGGGCCTGTGAATGTTTTATGAAGGTTTAAATGCACAACATCAAAGCCCATGTCACCTGGTGTTGTTTTCCCTAAAATCGCATTGGAGTTTGCTCCATCATAGTAAAGTAATCCGCCTGCTTCATGAACTACTTCAGCGATTTCTTTAATTTCTTTTTCAAACAATCCAAGTGTATTAGGATTTGTCAACATTAAAGCAGCTACATCACTGTTTACATGTTTCTTCAACTCGTCTAAGTCAACTAATCCATTTTCATTAGATGGAATCGTAACGGTTTCATAGCCTGCTACAGTCGCACTTGCTGGGTTCGTACCGTGTGCAGAGTCCGGAACTAGTACTTTTGTACGGTTTTCACCTTTTTGCTCATGATAGGCTCTAACCATCATTAAGCCAGTCCATTCCCCTTGTGCACCTGCAGAAGGTTGTAGAGTTACTGCATCCATACCTGTAATCACAGCTAGCTCTTCTTGTAAGTTGTACATAAGCTCAAGTGCACCTTGAACCGTTTCAGTTGGCTGATCTGGGTGAATGCGGCTAAAACCAGCTAAACGAGCCACATCTTCATTAATTTTAGGATTGTATTTCATCGTACAAGAACCGAGTGGGTAAAAACCGTTATCGATTCCATGGTTTTTATTAGAAAGTGCTGTATAGTGACGAACAAGGTCTAGCTCAGCTACTTCCGGAAGTTCAGCTTCTTCATCACGAATCAAGTGTTTAGGGAACTTATCTTCTAAGTTTACACTGTCAACATCACTTTTCGGAAGGCTGTATCCAACGCGACCTGATCGACTGATTTCAAAAATTAGATCGTTATACTCAAGCATTTACAACCGCCTCCAATGCTTCTACAAATTGGTCAATTTCTTCTTTTGTACGTTGTTCAGTTACTGCAAGTAGCATTTGTTTCTCTTGACCATAGTCATTACCTAAGTCAAAACCACCAATGAATCCTTTTGCAAGAAGCTTTTCATTAACTTCCTTAACAGGACGTGGAAGTTCTACAACAAACTCATTGAAGAATGGTGATTGGTTCAAAACAGTAAAGCCTTTGTTTTGAAGAGTTTTCGCCATATAGTCTGCCTTCTCAATGTTTTGCTGTGCCATTTCACGAATTCCATTCTTTCCAAGAGCTGACATAGCAATAGAAGAAGCAAGGGCATTCAATGCTTGGTTTGAACAAATATTAGATGTAGCTTTATCACGACGGATGTGCTGTTCACGTGCTTGTAGTGTTAATACAAATCCACGTTTGCCATTATCATCATGAGTTTGACCAACGATACGTCCAGGGATTTTACGCATGTATTTTTTCTTTACTGCGAAATATCCGCAATGTGGGCCTCCAAAGTTCATAGGGATGCCAAGTGGTTGCATATCACCGACCACAATGTCAGCACCTAATTTCCCTGGAGATTGTAAAAGTCCTAATGCTAGCGGGTTTGAACTAACAATTAAAAGAGCACCATTTTCATCAGCAATTTTCTTAATTTCAGCTAAATCTTCAATAGAACCAAAGAAGTTTGGATATTGAACAAGGACAGCTGCTGTATCTTTGTCGATTTGTGATTTTAATTGATCTAAATCCGTTACATCTGCAGAAAGACTTACTTCTTCTACTCCGTAGTTTTGTCCTTTAGCAACCGTTTTTAAAATCGAGCGTGATTGCGGATGAACTGCCTTTGAGATCAATACTTTAGAACGTCTTGCTGACGCAACCGCTAGAGAAGCAGCTTCTGCTAGAGATGTGAAACCGTCATACATAGATGAGTTCGCTAAATCCATTCCAGTTAATTCAGCAACCATAGTTTGGAATTCAAACATTGCTTGTAATTCCCCTTGGCTGATTTCTGGCTGGTATGGTGTATAGGCTGTATAAAATTCAGAACGTGAAATCATATGATCGACTACACTTGGGATGTAGTGATCGTACGTACCTGCTCCCAAAAACATCGGATATTGATCTGCATTCACATTACGTGCAGCCAGTCTATTCATTTTCTTCATTAAAATAGGTTCTGGATCTGCTTCAGGAATGTTTAATTCACCTTTTAAGCGAAGCTCGGATGGGATGTCTTCAAACAACTCTTCAATAGAAGACATACCTAAGAATTCGAGCATTTCCTTTTTATCTTGTTCTGTATCAGGAAGGTATCTAAAAGTATTGGTCATCTTATTCTTCTCCTTCGTTAACGAACGCTAAGTATTCTTCCTCACTCATTAGTGATTTCAATTCTTCTGTATTTGACAATTCAACTTCGACTAACCAACCAGCTTCAAGAGGTTGTTCGTTAACTGTTTGTGGAGCATCTTCTAATTCCTCATTAACAAGAACAACAGAACCTGAAACAGGTGAAACTAAATCAGAAACAGCTTTTACTGACTCAATAGAACCCATTGCTTCATTTGCTGTTACATCGTCGCCTTCTTCTGGGTTTTCAACGAACACGATATCCCCTAATGAATTTTGTGCATAATCAGAGATTCCGATTCTTACGCGATTTCCTTCTAATTGTTGTACCCACTCATGATCCTTGCTATATAGTAAATTTGACATTAAATATCTTCCTTTCACTAGTTAGTAATTTATAATTTTAAATTTGTAAAGGAGCACTATGTACTTTGTTTATCAGACATGCTCCTTACAAAAATTAACCTCTTTTATAGAATGGTGTTTTTACGACAACAGCGTCTACTAATTTATTACGAACTTCGACTTTGATTTCAGTTCCCACTTTGGCATGGTCAACCGATAATAAAGCAAGTCCAATGCTTTTCTTTAATGTTGGTGATTGAGTACCAGATGTAATAACACCGATTTCCTCATCTCCTGAAGCTGAGAATACTTTATAACCATTACGAGGTATTCCTCTTCCTGTTATTTCAATTCCAGCAATACGACGTTTCACGCCTTCTTCTTTTTGTTTTGCAAGAGCTTCTTTTCCAATAAAATCGCTTTCCTTGTTTACTTTAACAGCAAAACCAATTCCAGCTTCAAGTGGAGTAATGTCTTTTGAAAGTTCTTGACCGTATAGAGCAAGTTTTGCTTCAAGACGAAGTGTATCACGAGCTCCTAGTCCACATGGTTTTAATCCATCTTCATTACCAGCTTCTAAAAGCTTATCCCATAGTTCAGCAACTTTATCAGCTGCTAGATATAGTTCGAAACCATCTTCACCTGTGTAACCAGTACGGGATACTAGTATATCAGTAATTCCAGCAACAGTTATATTTTGAGCAAATTGGTAGAATGCAATTTGTGTAAGATCAATGTCTGTTAACTTTTGCAAGATACTTTCCGCTTTTGGACCTTGAAGGGCAAGCTGTCCCACTTCACTTGAAATATTTTGAAACGATACGTCACCTTTAAGGTGTTGATTGATCCACTCGTAATCTTTATCAATATTAGCTGCATTAGGTACAAGCAGGTACTTTTCATCAGCTAATTTATAAACGATTAAATCATCAATTGTACCGCCTTCAGGGGTGCACAGAACTGTGTATTGTGCTTGGTTGATGTTTATCGTTGTTATGTCATTTGTACCAATACTATTAATGAAGCTTTCAGCGTCTTTTCCTTCAATTATAAACTCTCCCATATGGGAAACATCAAAAAGACCAGCTGCATTACGAACAGCCTCATGTTCTTCTAAAATGCTAGAGAACTGAACTGGTAGTTCCCATCCACCAAAATCAATCACTTTTGCTCCATGTTTCTTATAGGTTTCAAAAAGCGGCGTACGCTTTAATCCTGTTTCTGCACTCATGACTAAACCTCCACTTCAAATTTTCAACCAAATAATATGTGAATGATAAGGTCCTACCTTATAGGACCTTATCGTATCAAATATCAAAACTACTATGAAATTTATTGCTTAATCCCTACTCTTAAGCATGAACGGGTTGTGCAAAGATTGGAAATGTATCACAAATAGCTTTTGTAGTCTCTCTTGCTTTTTCGATAACTTCCTTGTCACCCTTACTCTTTAATACAGCAGCAATAACTTCACCGATTTTTACCATTTCTTCTTGTTTCATTCCACGTGTAGTTAATGCAGCCGTTCCCATACGAACACCACTTGTTACAAATGGACTTTGTGGGTCATAAGGAATTGTGTTTTTATTAACCGTAATTCCCGCTTCTTCAAGTAGGATCTCAGCTTCTTTTCCAGTTAGATCCCATGGACGTGTATCTAAAAGAACAAGGTGGTTATCCGTTCCGCCAGAAACAAGTGAAGCGCCTTCTTTTACTAAAGTTTCTCCAAGTACTTTTGCGTTGTCAATTACTTGTTGTGAATACTCCTTAAAGCTTGGTTCTAATGCTTCCTTAAATGCAACTGCTTTCGCTGCGATGATATGCATTAATGGTCCACCTTGAAGCCCAGGGAATACTGCTTTATTGATAGCTTTAATGATAGCTTCATCATTTGTTAAAATAATTCCGCCACGAGGACCTCTTAATGTTTTATGAGTTGTACTTGTTACAACATCAGCATATGGAACTGGTGATGGGTGAAGTCCAGCTGCAACAAGACCTGCGATATGAGCCATATCCACCATGAATTTTGCTCCTACTTTATCAGCGATTTCTCTAAAGCGTGCAAAATCAATCGTTCTTGAATAAGCACTTCCTCCAGCAATGATCATTTTCGGTTGCTCTTTTTTCGCAATTTCTTCTAGCTCATCATAATCAATAAGATGAGTGTCTTCTGTTACACCATAGGATACAATGTCAAACCATTTTCCTGAAAAGTTCACAGGGCTTCCATGTGTTAAGTGTCCACCATGAGAAAGGTTCATCCCCATTACCTTATCTCCAGGTTGTAATAATGCGAAGAATACTGCAAGGTTTGCATTTGCACCTGAGTGTGGCTGAACATTGGCATATTTAGCACCAAATAATTTTGTTAAACGCTCAATAGCTGCTTCTTCTGCCACATCAACAAACTCACAACCACCATAATAACGCTTTGCAGGATATCCTTCTGCATATTTGTTTGTCATTACACTTCCCATTGCCTCTAAAACATTTTCACTTACGAAGTTTTCAGATGCAATTAACTCCAACGTTTGAAGTTGACGGCTTCTCTCATTTTCAATAGCCCCAAAAATAGTTGAATCGTTTTGTTGTAAACTCATTCAATATTCCCCCTAGAAATTTAGTTCAGATTTTTTGGTGTTACAGCACTACTCATGTTGAAAACTATGATTCTACATTGCTACTGAACTACTTTTCTGTGAACACGATCAACTTTCGGTCCATGCCCTTTTTTTGCGCACAAAAAAAGGGCAGAAAAGGGCAGTCGTAGCACTGTTACCCTTCTCTGTCCTTTTACCTGAGAGATTAACTCTAAAATTCTGAATATATAGAGTATTCCCCTTTGGTGGCGTATTCGCATACGCGCTCTCCAGAGTTGCGTCACGTTGTAGTTCCGTCTACCTGAGAGATTTGTTTCAAGGGTCTTTTTGAAACTTGCTCCTTCGGTGGCTAAGTTTATTGCACTCTCCCACAACATTCATCCGCAATATTTAATTTTGTAATATTAGAATAAACATAAATAATTGGAAAGTCAACTATTTTTTAAGCGTTTACATTTCTCCTAATAAAGTTAATTAATTTCCCGCAATCTGTTCATCATTTAAGATTTCTGCTTGATTAATATTCTTCTTACGGAACATGTAGATTGCAATTAACATGATAAACCAAACAGGAGTTACAAACAAGGCGATACGAGTATCCTCTGCAAATCCAAGAACTACAACTACAAACGCTAGAAACGCAAGAATTAAATAATTCATAACTGGATATAACGGCATTTTAAATGTATTTTCTTTTGCCAAATCTGGTCTTGTTTTGCGATATTTCATATGACAAATGACTGTAATCGCCCAGATGAATATGAAACATATAGTAGAAATACTTGTAATGAGTGTAAATACTCCTTCAGGCATGATATAGTTTAAAATAGTTGAAATTAATACAACTGCAGTTGAAAATAATAAGGCGTTTGCTGGAACTTGGCGTTTATTCAGTTTTGCCATTTTTACAGGTGCATTTTTCTCTTTTGCAAGTGAATAGACCATCCGGCTTGTACTGAACATTGCACTATTCCCCGCTGATGCGGCAGATGTTAGAACGACAAAGTTTATAATACTAGCTGCAGCAACAACACCCATAGCTGAAAAGACCTGTACGAATGGACTTGCAGTTGGCACGATCTCATTCCATGGATACACACTCATAATGACAATCAATGCTCCAACGTAGAAAATAAGAATCCGAATTGGAATGTTATTGATCGCTTGTGGAATTACTTTCTTAGGATTTTCTGTTTCACCCGCTGTAAGTCCTACTAGCTCAATGCCAACAAAGGCGAAAACAACCATTTGGAATGAGAGTATAAAGCCGTTCATCCCATTCGGAAACATCCCGCCATGACTCCATAGATTTGTAAGGGTTGCAGGACCCGAATTCGTAGTAAAGCCAGTTATAATTAAAAAGATACCGGTTACAATCAATGCTAAGATTGCAATAATTTTAATTAATGCAAACCAAAATTCCATTTCACCGAAAAGTTTAACGGTTGCTAGATTCATAACTACTAAGATTGCTAAACACATTAATCCTGGTACCCATTGCGGTACTTCTGGAAACCAATACTGGAAATACATACCTACTGCTGTTAAATCAGCCATTGCAAGTGAAATCCAGCAAAACCAGTATGTCCACCCCGTTATAAATGCTGGCATTTCTCCTAGATAATCTCTCACAAAGTCGACAAAAGAATGATAACCTAAATTACTTAATAGTAATTCTCCTAATGCACGCATGATAAAAAATAGAAATACACCTGTAATCAAGTAAGCAAATAAAATCGATGGTCCTGTTAAATGAATCGACTTCCCTGCACCTAAGAATAGACCAGTTCCGATCGCTCCTCCAATCGCAATCAATTGGACATGTCTGTTTTTCAAACCCCTTTGCAGTTGCTGTTCCTGCATGTTTCTCCCCCCTAATTCCTTTATTAATATACTTTTGAATAAGCATATCTCTTTATCCAAAAAAGGACAGAGAAAAATAGGCTTATCCTACTTTTCTCTGTCCTTTTACCTGAGAGTATAACCCCTTTGGTGGCCAATTAATTGGCTCTCTCCAGAGATGCGTCCTATTGCAGTCCTTTTACCTGAGAGATTTTTCCTTATTACAAGGATTTGCTCCTTCGGTGCTAAACTAAATGTCTAGTCTCTCCTACAATAATCATCCGCCTAGATTTATTTAATTATTATATTATTTCAAAATAGTCGATTTGTCAACAAATATTCTGAATAATTTTATTGTTTAAAAATATGCAAGCGATTTCACATACTTTCTTTTCTCTAGAAAACTTATCCACCCAATCAGAACCGCCTCATATTGTTTGTTCAAATGCTCTATTCTCTCTCGTGGCTTTCTTGCACGCTTTCTTATATTTGATACGTTGTATAGACTTTTCGTCTCTAACAAACTATTAAAGCTATCGATTGCACAAATAGTCAAAATATTATTACCCCAAATTCAATTCTATGTAACATTTTATTTGAAGATTTTTACACTTCGGAAGAATCGTTTTTTGGTGGTTTTTTGATAGTTACGTTATTTTTATAAATACTTATATCAAAAACCCCTAAAAGTGATCATCACAATTAGGGGTTTTTTGTATAATTTTATACATATTTAATTAAAAAGTATTTCTTTTTACCGCGGCGAACAACGGTAAATTGGCTCTCAATTCGATCTTTTTCAGAAACAATATAATCGGTTTCAGTAACACGTTGACCGTTAATTGAAATCGCTCCATTCGTAACATCCTCACGGGCTTGCCTTTTTGAAGAAACAATTCCAGCTGCAATGAGTAAATCTATAATTATGATATCTTCTCCTGTTTTGTGTTCGTATGATGGTACATCTTTAAATCCTTGTTTAACTTCTGCAGCTGTTAAGTTTTGGATTTCACCCTTGAACAGTGCTTCTGTAATCTTAATTGCTTGGTCAAGAGACTCCTGTCCGTGAATAAGTCTTGTCATTTCTTCTGCTAATGCTTTCTGTGCTTTTCGTAAATGCGGTTCTGTTTTTACTGATTCCTCTAATTCTTCTATCTCCTCTTTGGATAAAAATGTAAAGAATTTCAAGTATTTAAGAACGTCTGCATCAGCTGTATTAATCCAGAACTGGTAAAATTCATATGGCGATGTTTTTTCAGGATCTAGCCATACTGCCCCACTTTCTGTTTTTCCAAACTTTGTTCCATCAGCCTTTGTTACAAGTGGAATGGTTAGCCCAAACGCTTTAGAGCCTTCTGATGCCATTTTACGAATTAATTCTAATCCAGTTGTAATATTTCCCCACTGATCGCTTCCACCGATTTGCATTTTACAATCGTAGTTTTGGTATAGATGCAAGAAGTCCATCGCCTGTAAAATTGTATAAGTGAATTCAGTAAATGAAATTCCCGTTTCTAAACGATTGGCCACCGTATCTTTAGCTAGCATATAATTTACACCAACATGTTTACCGTAGTCGCGTAGGAAAGTAACTATATCCATTGAGCCAACCCAATCATAGTTATTCACCATTTTGGCGCCTTGCTCACCGTCAAAATCAAAAATGTGACTTAATTGCTTTTGAATACATTCTACATTGTGTTGGATCGTTTCGGTTGTTTGCAGCTTCCGTTCTTCACTTTTACCACTTGGATCACCAATCATACCTGTTGCTCCCCCGACAAGCACAATCGGGCGGTGACCTTGCTTCTGGAATCGTCTCAATGTCAAGAATGGTAATAAGTGACCAATATGCATGCTATCCGCTGTTGGGTCTACACCACAATATAATGAAATCTTTTCCTTTTCTAATGTTTCCTTAATGCCTTCTTCATCTGTCTGCTGGTAAATAATCCCTCTCCATTTTAACTCTTCCAGTAACTCCATATTAACTCCTCCTAAAATGATAACGTAAGCTCCTTGCTTCAAAAAAAATAAAAAACGTCCCTGCAATTATGCAGGGACGCAGTAAATATGCGCGGTACCACCCAAATTGAAGAAAAAAATTTCTTCCACTCAAATAAGATAACGGTTTATCCGGTCACCGCTAATAGAAATCAAACATTCATTCACAGTGAAAGCTCTGGGAGGTAATTCATAACGTCTATATGCACTGGCTCACAGCGACCGCCAGCTCTCTTTAGCAGGGATAGAGGCACTACTAGACTCCCTTCATAGCTTTTTATTCATTTACTTTTATACTTTTTTAACACAATTCTAAATCATTGTCAAATATTGTTAGCAAATTCCAACAAAATTCTACAACCTTTTCGATTTCGTTCCTTTGTTTATGATATAATGGATGATGATTTTGGAGGGGATTTATTGAATGAAATTTGATCAATTAAAGTGGAAAAATTACATACAGAAATTATTGTATCCATATAAGGAAAAGGAATTTAAGAAAAAAGCAAGTATTGTTTATCAAATATTATGGAATCTTGGGCTTATTTTTATCATTGTTCTTGTACTTGGTACCGCGTTTGCAGGTGGAGTCGGTGCAGGCTATTTTGCTTCTTTAGTAAAAGATGAACCCATTCGTTCGTACAAAGATATGAAGAAAGACATTTATAATTACGAAGAAACATCTGAATTATATTTTGCTAACAACGTCTATTTAGGAAAGCTCTATAGCGATATTGAACGGGAAGAAGTAAAGTTAAAGGATATCTCCCCTCATCTAATTGACGCTGTCATAGCTACAGAAGATCAATATTTCTATGAACATGAAGGAATTGTTCCAAAAGCGATCCTACGAGCTCTCTTACAAGAGGTTACCAATTCATCTGTACAAACTGGAGGAAGTACACTTACACAACAATTAATCAAAAACCAGATCCTTACAAATGAAGTTTCCTTTGAAAGAAAAGCCAAAGAAATATTGCTTGCCCTACGACTTGAAAGGTTCTTCTCCAAAGAGGAGATCCTTGAAGCATACTTAAACGTTTCGACGTTTGGACGTAATTCTTCAGGTAGGAATATTGCAGGAGTACAATCAGCGGCAAAGGGAATATTTGGCGTTAAAGCGAGCGAATTAACTTTACCTCAAGCAGCTTTTATTGCCGGACTCCCACAAAGTCCTTTTGGTTATACACCTTACACAAACAAGGGGGAAATCAAGAATAACCTTGAACCCGGAATTACAAGAATGAAGATTGTTTTAAACAGAATGTTGGAAGATGGAAAAATCTCAAAAGCACAGTATGACCATGCAATTGCCTATGATATTACAAAAGACTTTATTACGATACACGAAAATCCTATTGATGAGTATCCATGGGTAACATTTGAAATTGAAGATCGCGCAACAAATATATTGTCTGTTATTTTAGCTAAAAAAGATGGATACAGTGAAGAAGATTTACAAAAAAATGATGCCTTAAAACAAAGATACCTTACACTAGCTGACCGTGATATTCGGCAAAACGGATACCGGATACACAGTACGATTAATAAAGATATTTATGATGCCATGCAAGATGTTGTTGCACAATTTGAGTATTTCGGTAGCGACAGAACAAAAAAAGCAATCGATCCTGAGACAAAAGAACCTATTACAGTAGCAGAACCCGTTGAAACAGCATCCATTTTAATCGAAAATAAATCAGGTAAAATTATCAGCTTTGTAGGTGGACGTGATTTTAATCGTGAACAAACGAATCGTGCAACAAACGCCATACGTCCAAATGGTTCTACGATGAAGCCTTTGCTAGTTTATGCACCTGCTTTTGAATTAGGTACTCTTTCACCTGGAAGCATTATACCTGATGTGCCGTTATATCTTAATCCATCTACCCCAAATAAAGTATGGCCTAGGAATGTCAATGGTCGCTATAACGGACTAGTTACTGCAAGAGCTGCCTTATCAAATTCATATAATATTTCAACTGTAAAGGCCTATGTAGACATTTTAAATGCGAGACCTGCCCAATACTTGGAAAAAATGGGTTTTAGCTCTCTAACAGAGGCTGACTTCATCAATCGCTCTACCGCTCTTGGTGGTTTAACAAATGGAGTAACAGTTGAAGAAAACACAAATGCATTTGGAACTTTTGCCAATAATGGTCAATTTATTGATGCCTATATGATCGAAAAGATTACAGATAAAGAAGGCAATATTATTTATCAGCATGAAGTAAAACCTGTTAATGTATTTAGTCCACAAACGGCTTATTTAACTTATGATATTTTGAGAGATACGATTAGCTCAGGAACAGCAACCTATCTTAATAGAAGTCTAAAATTTAGTTCAGACTGGGCCGGAAAAACAGGGACAACCCAAGATTATAAAGATGTATGGTTTGTTGGAGTAAATCCAAATGTTTCTTTTGGCGTATGGATGGGTTACGATACGCCAAAACCACTAGATAAAACCTATCGAGGAATGGCTTACCATAATCGTAATCTTTATTTGTGGGCTCAATTAATAAACAAAACCCAGGAAATCGCACCAGAACTTGTTGATCCAAGTGAACCCTTACCGAGACCAAATGGAATTGTCTCACGTTCATTCTGTGGAATCACGGGCTTATTACCTTCAAAAGATTGTGCAGATGCCGGACTTGTTCGTACAGATTTATTTAATGAGAAATTTGTACCAAAACAAGGGGATATTAATTTAGAAAAAGGTCGATTTGTTACGATTGGAAATACAAAATATACAGCGTTAGCTTCTACCCCTGAAGAGTTTGTTGAAACAGATTTTGTCTTAGATACCGATACGATTCAAAAGTTCTTTGGAATATCTACCGATCCAAGTAAGTTAACGATCAATAACCAATCATTAGATAGCACCCTCTCGGCAACGAGGACCTTAAAGGAAAATGGTAAATCTCCATCGGCAATGAGTATTACAGCCTCAGGTAACAGCCTAAGTTGGGGAAATCATCCAGAACCTGATATTATCGGTTATCGTGTTTATAAAAACGGCGCTAAAATTGCCACTATTAAAGCAGGACAGTCCCTTTCATATCAAGGAGACCCTGGTTCCTATTACATTACAGCTGTTGATATAGCAGGGCAAGAATCAGCTTCATCTAATGTAATCGCACTTGGACAACCAACTACACCGTCCCAGCCTACTCCTAGCGAATCGGCTGCACTGCCAGAGCCACCAAATCCTGCACAGCCGCAAACCGAAGGAGAGACGGAACCAACAAATCCTGCACAGCCGCAAACCGAAGGAGAGACGGAACCACCTAATCCTGCACAGCCGCAAACTGAAGGAGAGACGGAACCACTTGTAGATCAATCACAATAATTTTAACCAAAAAGCACCTTCAATTTTTTTGAAGGTGCTTTTTGGTATATTAAATAGGATTAGTCTTCCATCGTTGAAAGATCACCAGTCGGTAAATTAAGTTCCCAAGCTTTAAGAACACGGCGCATAATCTTACCACTTCTCGTTTTTGGTAATTTATCACGGAATTCAATTTCTCTTGGTGCAGCATGTGCGGCAAGCCCTTTTTTCACAAATTGTCGAATATCATCAATTAACTCATCAGTAACTTCATAGCCACTACGTAAGGCAATAAATGCTTTAATAATTTCTCCACGTACAGGGTCTGGCTTTCCAATTACCCCTGCCTCTGCTACTGCAGGATGCTCAACCAGCTTGCTTTCTACTTCAAATGGTCCTACTCGTTCGCCCGATGTCATAATGACATCATCAATTCTGCCCTGGAACCAGAAGTATCCATCTTCATCCATATAAGCCGAATCTCCTGATACATACCAATCATTCGGTAGAAAATAAGACTCATATTTTTGGGGGTTATTCCATATCTTATACATCATGGATGGCCAACCCTTTTTGATCGCTAAATTTCCCATCCGATTAGGCGGAAGCTCGTTTCCTTGATCATCGACAATTGCCGCAACTACCCCTGGAATTGGTTTGCCCATTGAACCAGGTTTAATTTGCATACAAGGATAGTTACAAATCAATTGAGCACCTGTCTCAGTCATCCACCAAGTATCATGAATACGTAAATCAAAAACTTTCTTCCCCCAGCGGACCACTTCTGGATTTAGAGGTTCTCCCACACTTACGATATGACGTAGATTTGATAAATCAAACTTTTTAACAACCTCATCACCGGCACCCATTAACATGCGGAAAGCGGTTGGTGCACTATACCAAACCGAGACCCCATAATCTTCAAGCATTTTATACCACGTTTCAGGATTAAAGCGACCACCAACAATTAAGTTTGATGTTCCTGTTAACCAAGGCCCAAATATTCCATAAGACGTTCCTGTTACCCAACCAGGGTCTGCTGTACACCAAAATACATCATCATCTTTTAAATCAAGCACCCATTTTGCCGTTTGATATTGTTGAATCATCACATTATGAACATGTAATACACCTTTTGGGCTTCCAGTTGATCCAGACGTGTAATGAAGAATGAGTCCATCATTACGATCTACCCATTCAATGTCTAGTTTTGAACTGGCTGCTTGAAATCTTTTATTAAAATCAACGATATATTCATTTTCTTCTATGTTTTCACCAATAACAAAGATATTTTTTAATGAAGGCAAGTCTTCTTTTGGTACTCTTTGTAATAGCTCCTTTGTAGTAACCAGTATTTTCGCTTCACTATCTTGCAATCGGTCCCGAACGGCTCCCTCCATAAAAGCTTCAAATAACGGACCAACAATCGCTCCTAATTTGATGGTACCTAGTACCGAGAAATAAAGTTCAGGTGATCTAGGCATAAAGATAAATACCCGATCCCCTTTTTCTACCCCATATTCCTTAAATAAATTTCCTGCTTTATTTGAAAGCTCTTTCATTTCCTTAAATGTATACTTTTCTTTCCGATTTCCCTCATCATAATATAATGCCACTTTATTTTTTCTATAAGAGTCGGCATGCCTATCAATCGCCTCATAGGCTATATTCAACTTACCAGTTTCATGCCAGGAAAAATTCATCTCTGTTTCTTTCCAATCAAATACATTGTATGTATCTTCATAATTTTCTAAGTTATAATCTCCAGTAATTGCTGGTATTGCTTCCACTTTCATTCGTAGAGTCCTCCTTTGTTGTCAAATAAACTATTATTTTATTTAGTAACAAGTATATTCTTATTTTTTTGAATATTCAATAGTATATTTGTAAAAATTACAATTTTTTAGAAAAATAAAATTATAATATGCTAGATTGAACAATAATTTATCTTTTTATGTATAATAAAGTAGATGCTCAGTATTACTGAAATCAACAACTCAGCTTATGGCTGACTGAAGTAGGTGCCAAGATGGAACATATTAAGACCTATTATCAACAAGAATTTTTAACCTCCTATGGAAATTTAATTATTGAAGGTCCCGTTTCAAGTGAAACGTTAAGGGATTTGTCATTACATAAGGATTTAACCTCCTTCCGACCTCCCGAGAAGCAACATAAGGCTTTAATCGAAATTGCCGATTTGCTAGAAGGGAGGATCATTATTGCCAGGGATAAAGAAACCATTGTCGGTTATGCAACATACCTTTATCCAGATCCTCTTGAACGCTGGTCGGAAGGGAATATAGAAAATTTGATTGAATTAGGTGCAATCGAGGTAATTCCCCTGTACCGTGCAGCGGGTGTAGGAAGGAATATTTTATTACTGTCGATGTTGGATGATGCCATGGAAGACTATATCATTATAACTACTGAATATTACTGGCATTGGGACCTAAAAGGGACGGGTTTAAATGTATGGGACTATCGAAAAGTATTAGAAAAAATGATGAATGCTGGTGGGTTACATTGGTATGCAACAGATGACCCTGAAATTTGCTCACATCCTGCTAACTGTTTAATGGTAAGAATCGGCAGCCGAGTGCAACCAGAAGCAATTGAAAAGTTTGATGCAATCCGCTTCAAAAATCGATTTTTTTATTAATAGTCAAGGGAAAGCGCCTAGCCAAGCAAATAAGGAAGGAGATGTATAGATGATTGTAGAGGAAATCATGACAACAAATTTGATTACACTAAACGAAGAACAAACGATTTCAGAGGCTCATAAGCTCATGCATCTACATAAAATTAGACATATTCCTATTTTAGATAATAAGGACCGTTTAATTGGTCTCGTATCTGATCGAGATGTTCGAGATGCTTTACCTTCTATTTTAATAGATATAGAAAAGGAAAAGGATGTCCTTCATTTACCGATAAAGAAAATTATGAAGACTAACCTAATTACAGGTCATCCGCTCGATTTTGTTGAGGAGATCGGGGCCATCTTTTATGAACATAAAATAGGCTGCTTACCCATTGTACGAGATCATCAACTGGTTGGCTTGATCACCACTTCGGATTTGTTACATTCATTAGTTGAGCTAACTGGTGCCCACCAACCTGGGTCGCAAATAGAAGTGAAAGTACCGAATCAAGCAGGCGTACTCTACGAAGTTTCAAAGTTTTTCCATGCTCGCAAAGCGAAAATTTTAAGTGTTCTTTTATACCCTGATAAAAGCGATGAAAGATTTAAAGTATTTGTCATCAGAGTCCAGACCATTAACCCGACTGATATCATTAATGACTTAAAAAATGCTGGCTATGAGGTATTATGGCCTAACTTACCGGGGATGAATAAATGAAGGACGATTCCGTATTTATTTATTCCCCCGAGCTATTAAACTATAAATTTAATAAACATCATCCTTTTAATCAGGTAAGAATTCAACTCACACTAGATCTTCTTAAAAGGATGGGGGCAATTAGAGACCATCAAATGGTTTCTCCCCGTCCTGCAACAAGAGAAGAACTACTGCTTAACCATGACCCCGGATTTGTAGAAGCTGTTACATTGGCAGGAAATCATGGAATTTCAAAAGAACTTAGCGAAAATTATGGGCTTGGTACCGAGGACACTCCGATTTTTACTAATATGCATGAGGCTAGTTCACTTCTTGTTGGCGGTACTCTAACTGCTGTTGATCATGTCATGAGCGGAAAAGCACGTCATGCTCTTCATCTTGGCGGAGGACTACACCATGGGTTTAGTGGAAAAGCCTCTGGTTTTTGTATTTATAATGATTGCTCGGTAGCCATTAAATATATGCAAGAAAAGTACGGTGCACGTGTATTGTATATTGACACTGATGCACATCATGGAGATGGTGTCCAATGGTCCTTCTATGATGACCCTAACGTCTGTACCTTATCAATACACGAGACAGGCCGTTATTTATTTCCTGGAACGGGCAACATTACAGAAAGAGGACAAGGACAAGGATATGGATTTACCTTTAATGTTCCTGTAGATGCCTTTACAGAGGACGAATCATGGCTGCACTGCTGTAAAACAGCCATGAACGAAGTCGCTAACTTTTTCAAACCAGATGTGATTTTAACTCAAAATGGAGCTGATGCCCATTATTTAGACCCCTTAACTCATCTATCTTGTACAATGAATACGTATAAGGAAATTCCTAAAATAGCACATGAAATTGCCCATCAATATTGTGATGGCAGATGGATTGCTGTTGGTGGGGGTGGCTATGACATATGGAGTGTGGTACCAAGGGCATGGGCTCTTATTTGGCTTGAGATGACAGAAAATCTTACAGAACTTACCCAACTTCCAATGAGCTGGATTGAAAAATGGCAGTCACACACTACGGACAAACTCCCTTTAAAATGGGATGATGGTGATCAACTATATTCACCTATTCCAAGACGTGCTGAAATAACAGAAAAAAACGAACAAACACTCGAACGTGCATTGTATCCGATTAGAGATAGGAAAAAAGCGAATTAAATATAAAACCCATATAAAAAATTGGTATCTGTTCTAACAAGCATGTTATTCGATAGGTTATCCGATTTTTCCAACATAAAAAGGTCACTAAGAGGTGACCTTTTTCAGATTGTTTTCGTATTATAAATTATTGTTTTGTAGATGCCCTTTCTTCAAGTCGATGTGGAAGGATTACCTTTTGTTCTGGTACTTCTTCTTTGTTCATTAATTTTGTTAATAAACGCATGGCTACCGCACCAATATCATATAATGGCTGAACGATGGTTGTTAATTGTGGTCGAACCATTAATGATAATTTTGTGTTTTCGGAAGTAATGACTTCAAAGTTTTCTGGAATTACCAATCCTTTATCTGCTGCCCCATGCACAACTCCTAAAGCCATCTCATCAGATGCCACAAAGACTGCTGTTGGTTTTATATCTGACTCTAAGAATTTCTCAAAAGCTTCAATCCCAGAATCATATGTATAGTCGCCTTCTTGAATGAGATCCTCATTATATTCAATTCCCGCTTCACTTAGTGCACGTTTGTAACCAACTAGCTTTTTTTCAACATTAACAGGTTCATGCATTGGCCCGATTACCATCGCAATTTTCTTATGACCGCGTTCAATAAACATCTTAATAGCATCATATACAGCTTGTTCATGGTCAATATTGACCGATGGAATTCTACCTGTTTCTTCCATAGCACCTGCCAATACTACTGGAACGGGTGATCTTTCGAATTCGGAAATATGTTTATCTGTAATATTACCGCTCATAAATACGAGACCGTCTACTTGTTTCCCAAGCATCGTATTAACTAACCGTAATTCTTTATCTATATTTTGATCAGAATTGCTTAAAATAATATTATAATTATACATCGTTGCAATATCTTCAATTCCCCTGGCTAATTCAGCAAAAATCATATTTGAAATATCAGGAATGATGACTCCAACGGTTGTTGTCTTTTTACTTGCAAGACCTCTTGCCACCGCATTCGGACGGTAACCTAACCGATCAATTACTTCATTTACTTTTTTTCTAGTTGTTGGCTTTACATTTGGATTTCCATTAACTACCCGGGAAACGGTTGCCATCGAGACATTAGCTTCCCTTGCCACATCGTATATGGTAATATTGTTCATTCATTCCACTCCTCATTTATAGATCAATTGGATCCATCGATTATCTTTATATTGCCCTTTTTCATTGTATTCCATATTTTTATTAATAAAATTTAACTATTCACTATTGATACATGACCTTTAATATACGTGAGTCTGTATAAAGCTGCAATATTATTAACTAATTTTAACATATTTTTCATATTTATTATGGAAAGACCACGAAAAAACCTTCCTATAGTTGGAAGGTTTTTTAAAAAGAATGATCAACGGTATACTATGCTTTAGCAAACGCAACTTTTTGAATTTCTGTCCAAAATTCATCAAATTGCTGTAAATCCATTTGCTGAGCAGAATCTGATAAAGCAACAGCAGGATCTGGGTGGACTTCTGCCATTACACCATCAGCACCAATTGCAAGGGCAGCTTTAGCACATGGTAATAAAATATCTCTTCTTCCTGTAGAATGGGTTACATCAACCATTACAGGTAAGTGTGTTTCTTGTTTAAGAATTGGTACCGCAGAAATATCCAGTGTGTTTCGTGTTGCTTTTTCATACGTACGAATCCCACGCTCACAAAGGATAATTTGGTCGTTCCCACGTGACATAATATATTCAGCAGCATTAATGAATTCATCTAATGTCGCTGAAAGGCCGCGTTTTAACAGAACAGGCTTATTTACTGAACCAACTGCCTTTAATAATTCAAAGTTTTGCATATTACGAGCACCAATTTGAATCACATCTATATAATCTAATGCCTTTTCAATGTCAGTCGGCGTAACAATCTCACTAATAACAGCTAGATCGAATTCATCAGCGACCCTTTTAAGAATCTCTAGCCCTTCGACACCAAGTCCTTGAAAATCATATGGAGATGTTCTAGGCTTAAAAGCGCCACCTCGTAGCAATTTAAGTCCTTTCGCTTTAACTGACGCAGCGACAGTTGCAACTTGCTCATAGGATTCAACTGAACATGGACCAAAAACAAAGCTTGGGATCCCATTTCCAATAATCTCATCTTTAACGGTAACAAGTGTATCTTCAGCCTTTTTCTTACGAGAAACAAGTAAGGCCTTTTTATGATCATCTTCTTGAAGAGTTAAACCAGCTTTAAATATTTGCTTGAATAGATGGATAATAACAGAGTCTTCAAAGGGACCATTATTGTTTTCGCGAATTAAATCAAGCATATAACGTTCACGTACTGGGTCATATTTATTAACCCCTTGAGATTCTTTAACACGACCTATTTCTTGTACAGCACGTGCTCTCTCGTTAATTAAATCCAGTAATTGTAAGTTAATGTCTTCAACTTTCTGTCTTAATTGATCCAATTCATTATTTCCCAATTTTTTCGCCCCTTTTTGTCGATCATCGATGATCATGAATTTCTTTATCGACCTATAAAAATATGATACATTTTTTATGATTACGGTTATTATATATGAATTAATTCCGAATGTCACGCATTTTTTCTTTTTTGCTTAAACGCTTTTATGCATTAAAGTTATAAAACCAATTTAAAGTAGGTGTATCCTTTGGAAAAACGGAAGAAACTTTTTGCTTTAGATATTGGTACTCGATCAGTCGTTGGCATCATATTAGAGGTCCACGAAAACGAATATGATGTAATCGATATTTTAACAGTTGAGCATTCTGAACGTGCGATGCTCGATGGACAAATCCATGACGTTCTAGCCGTCTCCAAAATAATTAATAAAATAAAAACAGAATTAGAAAAAAAACATGGTCATTTAAGTAAGGTAAATGTTGCTGCTGCCGGGCGTTCATTAAAAACCGAACATGCTCAAGTTACAATCGACATTGCTGGAAAACCGATGATTGAAAAAGAGGATATTTTGCATTTAGAGCTAAGTGCTGTTCAAGAAGCCCAAGGATTAGTAGCCGAGAAACAAAATAACGATGAAAAACATCAAAACTATTATTGTGTTGGTTATTCTGTTTTAGATTATAAATTAGACGGCGAACCCATCGGGAATTTAATTGATCAGCAAGGAGATAAAGCATCCGTCGAAATTATCGCAACCTTTTTACCAAGAATCGTTGTCGAATCATTAATTGCTGCTCTTCAACGAGCCGATTTAGAGATGGAAGCCTTGACACTTGAACCAATCGCTGCGATTAATGTTTTAATTCCACCATCAATGAGGAGATTGAATGTAGCTCTGGTTGATATTGGCGCCGGGACATCTGATATTGCCATAACTGACTTTGGGACGGTTATAGCTTATGGAATGGTTCCTGTTGCAGGGGATGAAATAACAGAATCAATTAGTGACCAATACTTACTAGACTTTCCATTGGCAGAGAAGGCAAAGAGAGATCTATTAATCAATCAACATATTAAAATGACAAATATATTAGGATTTGAAATAGAAGTATCTAAAAAAGAAGTCATTGATAAGATTACTCCTGCCCTAGAAAAGTTAGCAAATTCAATTACAGATGAAATTTTTAGATTAAATAATGGAAAACCTCCTAAAGCGGTTATGCTTGTCGGAGGAGGAAGTTTGACACCTGAGATCACAATAAAAATTGCTCAAATGCTAAATCTTCCGGAAAATCGAGTAGCTATTCGTGATATTGACACAATTTCATCTTTAACATTAGCAGATGAAATTGAAAAAGGGCCAGAGTTAGTAACCCCAATTGGGATTGCAATTTCTGCCCATAAATCACCTGTTCAATATCGAACCGCCTATGTGAACGAACAACCGGTTCGCTTATTTCAAATAAACCAGTTAACCGTGGGGGACTGTCTACTTGCTAGCGGAATCAAAATGAATAAATTATATGGGAAACCTGGATTGGCTCTAATTGTGACTCTTAATGGTCAAACGATTACAATTCCAGGAAGTCATGGGGAGTCACCTATCATATTAAAAAATAATTTACCATGCAGCCTGGAAGATTCTATCGAAAATGGGGATCATCTAAATGCAATAAAGGGAAAGGATGGCATTCATCCAACGGTTAGAATTAAAGATTTGTTGGATGGAATTCCAAACAAATCAGTAAAAATCAATGGAAAGCCATACACCATATATGCAAAAGTAACTTGTAATGGAAAAGAGACGTCTCCTGAAACGATTCTTTCTGATCGTGATGATATCCAATGTGAATTTTCTGAGACGATTGAACAGTTATTTAAAGAACTGAATTTACAAAACGAAATTGATATCTTACGACCTTTTAGAATTAATTTAAACGGGAAAGAAACATTCATTCCACCATTTTCTGGAAAGTTATTTAGAAATGGAATAGAAGTTAAATTATCAAGCGGCTATGATCATTTAGACGAGTTCGTCATTGAAGAAAAGGTAAAGCCAACAGTTAGAAAATTAGCTGAAATTAAGCAGATTATGCTTTCTCAAAGTATACCTGTTACGTATAACGGAAAACCCCTTCTGTTGACAAAGCATATCACTGAATTGAAACGAAACAATGAAGTTTTATCGGAAGTTGATTATATTAACGATGGGGATATTATTACCTATGAGCAAAAGAAGCTAGAGCCCTTTATTTTTCAGGATTTATTTAAGCATATTCAAATTAAAATGCCAAAGACTTCAGGTCTCTTTACTCTGCTGCGAAATAATCAACAAACAACGTTTTACGGGAAAATTGAACCTGGTGATGAACTTAAGATTGAGTGGCCTACCTGATTAAAAAAACTTCTATCAGTGGGGAGTTCTTCCATCCCCACTAATGGCTAGTCCGCAGAGCCTAATTGATTTATCAAAGGACTAAAGACTAAAGCCAAAAGATAAATCTTATTTCACCAATAAAAAGACCAAAAGAGACTAAAGTTTAGTCTCTTTTTATCAATGACCTAATTTACTCTCTGTTTCATCGAATGCTTTTTTCGTTTCATCAAGTTTTCTCTGAATTTCTGATTGTGAATCCTGTTGGAATAGTTCGTCGATTGGATTTTCTACATCTCCGTCTGCTGGCTTTAAATTTTTAACCTTTTTGACTAAGTCAACGGACTGTTCAGAGACCTTTCTTGAAATAGTTGAGGTTTTGTCTTTTACCGTTGAAGATAATTCGTTGCCCTTTAGGACTGCCTGGCTACGTATGTGATCCGTTTTATCTCTTAACGTAAAAGCTTGATCATTGAGATCCTGACGAAATTCTCTTCCAGATTTTGGAGTAAATAATAGCGCGGCAAGAGAGCCTATAATAGCTCCTGTAACTGCGCCAATGACAAAATCCTTGGCATGAATTCCATCGTCTCTCTTATCGGATTCAAAGCTGTTACGTTCAAAATTAGCCATTACAATTCCTCCCTTTGCGGAATATACTTTCTCTGCTTTCTTTCCTGCCATTTTTCCTTTAAATCAAGTATAACTTGTCCCCATTGTACTACATTTACAAGTTTGTCTTTATTTTCATCAAACTGTTCATTGATTGAAACAGACATATTTTGGATAGAACCATTGAATTTCCTTACTGATTCCCCAACATCTTTTACAGCATCTACAACACTGTTCAAACTTTCTGCCTTATTCTGAATATCGCTAGTTAGTTCATTCGTTTTATGTAATAGTATTGTTGTTTCCTTTGTTACCCCATCTAGTTGTTTTTCAAGACCAGACAAAGTACTAGCTAGATTATCAAGAGTTCCTCGTAATGACTTTAAAGTCTTTGATAAATAAATGACTAAAATAAAAAAAGCGATCGCAATTAAGGCTACACTTAAATATAGAATGATTTCCAAGATAACACCCCCTCTACTCCCCTTTTTCTATCTATACCCGTCAATCCTTACAAGTAAACATTTTGTTTAGATAGATTTGGCCTTTATTTATATAACAAATCTTACCATACTCCAGTCCACTTTCAATTCATAACCTTGCTAAATTTTTAAAATTTTTTTCGTATAAAAAAAGAAGTATTGGTGATCAAAGTCATCAATACTCCTTTTATCTTACGAATGTGTTAACAAGTTTTCATAGGCTACTTGAAACTTTTGTATGTCCCCTGCTCCCATAAAAATAATTACACCTTGCTCATGTACTTGTAGTGGTGTCATATCTTCTTCATTGATCATTTCAGAATCAGGAATTTTTTCCTGTAAATCATTAATGGATAATTTCCCATGATTTTCTCTAGCAGATCCAAAGATTTCACATAAATACGTTTTATCTGCCAAATTAAGACTTTCTGCAAAAAGATCCAAAAACGCTTGTGTTCTTGAATAAGTATGTGGCTGAAACACAGCGACAATTTCACGATCCGGATACTTTTGTCGTGCAGCTTCGATCGTTGCCTTAATTTCTGTTGGGTGATGGGCATAGTCATCTATAAGAATTTGCGAACCCACATTCTTTTCTGAAAAACGTCTTTTAACACCTTCGAAATTTAAAAGCCTTTGTTTTACAATGTCAGTGTCAATTCCCTCGTATTGACACAAAGCAATGACAGCCAGCGAGTTCAATATATTATGATCGCCATAGCTTGCAATTGAAAAAGTATCATAAAATGTATTTCTAATAAATACATCAAAAGTTGTACCTTCCGTCGTTTTCACAATATTACGGGCTTGGAAATCATTATCATCACCAAGACCATAAAAAAGAACCGGAACTTTTGCTTGAATTTTTTGTAAGTATTCGTCGTCTCCACAAGCAAATATCCCTTTATTTACTTGCATCGCCATCTCCTGAAAAGCCGCACATACATCATCAATATTGGCAAAGTAATCAGGATGATCAAAATCAATATTGGTCATGATTGCATAATCTGGAAAATAGGATAGAAAATGTCTACGATATTCGCATGCTTCAAATACAAAGTATTCCGCACTCTTCACACCTTTACCTGTACCATCGCCAATTAAATAATTAGTTGGCTTAGCACCGCCCAGAACATGAGCGAGCAAACCAGTCGTGGATGTTTTTCCATGTGCACCTGTAACTGCTACACTCGAGAATTGTTTCAAAAAGTCACCTAGAAACTGGTGATAGCGCACAATCGGAAGACCGAGCTTCATTGCCTCTTGGATTTCCTCATGTGTATCTGGAAATGCATTTCCAGCAATAATGGTCATTCCAGGCTGTATATTTTCTTTTTGAAAAGGAAGGATCTTTATTCCCGATTGCTCTAGTGCGATTTGAGTAAAAAATCGCTTTTCTACATCAGAGCCTTGAACTTTCTCGTTCATGTCATGTAGTATTTGCGCAAGGGCACTCATTCCTGATCCCTTAATCCCTACGAAATGGTAATTTGTCATACAAAGAACCTCCAACCGTTGTCAATCTGTAAACAGTATATGATCATTAAATCAAATTCGCTCCGTGATTTGCGCCAGGATTATTTTATCACGCGATAGAACGCCAAATCTAGTGGCTTATGCCTGACTAGGACGTTCTATCCGTTGTCGAACTCACACCGATATAATACCTTAAGAATTCCGTGGCATCCCGTCGGAGGTTTAATGCTTCATTCAGCCGAATTTCTCCCACTGGATCAGAAAACCTTTTTAGATTTCATTTCCTACCTTTAGACGAGGAGGATTTCTGGCGGTACAAAAAGCTCTACTGATATTTTATTTGCTCATTTACCATTTACCATGAATGACTCGTTCATATCTTATTATATGTAGTATCTCTCTCTAACTAAAATCATATTTATATATTATAGCATCATTAGGAAATATAGGGAACTTTGTTTTTTCACAAGGCACTCCCCCTTTTCCTAAAGATTAGTGTAATGTTTCTAAATCAGTATCCGTAAGATACACTTCTCTTGGTTTACTGCCTTTTGATTCTGATATATATCCATGAAACTCCATCATGTCAATTAATCTTGCTGCACGGTTATAGCCAATTTTGAATCTTCTTTGCAGTAAAGAAGTCGATGCTCCACCGTGCTCAACAACAAATTCACAGGCCTCATAAAACAATTCATCTTCTTCTTCAACTTGTGTTTTTTTTAATAACTCCTCTTGTTGGAATAAATAGTTTGGCTCTCCTTGGTCCCTAACATGGGACACAACTTGATCGATTTCACTGTCAGAAACAAACGTACCCTGAATGCGAACCGGCTTGGGTGCCCCATTTTCCAAAAATAGCATATCCCCTTTTCCAAGTAGCTTTTCTGCCCCGCTAATATCAATAATGGTACGTGAATCAATTTGAGAGGAAACAGAAAAAGCAATTCTAGTTGGAATATTTGACTTAATCAGTCCTGTAATGACATCTACGGATGGCCTTTGGGTCGCAATGATTAAATGAATTCCACAAGCCCTAGCTTTTTGAGCAATTCTACTGATCGCTTCCTCTACGTCTGCTGGAGACATCATCATCAAATCAGCCAACTCATCAATGACAATAACAATATACGGCAATTTATCAGAATATTGCTTATGCATCTGTGCCAGTTCATTAAAACGAGTAATATCCCGTACACCTGTATGAGCAAATAACTCATAACGTCGCTCCATCTCTTCCACAGCCCATTTTAAAGCTGCTGTTGCCGCCTTCACATCAGTTATTACCGGACTGACTAGGTGTGGAATATGGTTATACGGTGCCAGTTCCACCATTTTTGGGTCAATTAATAACAACTTTAATTGATCTGGTGTCGCTTTGTATAAAAGGCTAACCAAAATGGTATTAATACAAACACTTTTCCCAGATCCTGTAGCCCCGGCAATTAGGCCATGGGGCATCTTTCTTAAATCAGTCACAATCGGTTTTCCAGAAATATCAAGTCCCAAAACAGCTGTTAATGGCGATTCCTGCTCATAAAATTCAGGTTCAGAGATAATTTCACTAATATTCACTGCTCTGCTATTCTCATTAGGGACCTCAATCCCGATAGTGTGCTTACCTGGGATCGGTGCTTCAATCCGAATATCCCTTGCAGCTAGACTTAACTTAATATCATCTGAAAGATTCGTAATTTTATTTACCTTTACGCCTGGTTCCGGCTGCACTTCAAATCTAGTGACTGCTGGGCCTTGTGTAACATTAACCACTTTAGCCCCTACATTAAAGTTTTTCAATGTACGATTTAACAGTTCTGATTGTTCATCGATCCAATCATTATTCCCTTCAACTAGAATTGGCGGATTTAATAGCATCATAGAAGGAAAGGAATATTGGGGTTCTTCTATTTGAAGGCTGTCCAGACGCTCTATGTTTACTCTATAGCTGGTCTCTTCTTGTTCTGTTTCCTCAGGATCTTTGAAATCCAATTGTTGTTCCTGTGGCACTTCCAATTCTCGTTGTACTGTATTTTGTTCATCAGATATTAGAACAAACTCACCTTCTGGTTGTAACGCTTCTCCACCTTGACTTTCTTGTTTTTGCGTAAATGAAGGGATTTGTACGCTATTTTTTTTTGAGTTTTTCGCATGATGTTTCTGCGATAGCTTTTGTTTATCTTGTTTCAACATGATGACATTGAAAGGAATCGACGACCTTTCTTTCGGACGTTCGGTCGCTTCAACTGGCTCCGATTCCAAATGTATGTCTGAACTCTCGTTTTGATGCTCACTATTTTTTGTTTGATCTGTTTCACAATTAGCTTGGCTCTCTTCTACTCTTTCCTCTTCTGCCGTTACAGCCACTTCAATCGATTCATTCATTATTAGATCCACAGCATCTGAACTTTCACTGGTTGACTGACGACTCTCTTTTTCAAATTTTGTACCCTCTTCTGCTAATGGTAAAGTTCCAATTAATTCAATTCCTTCACCCGATTCCTGTCCTTGATAAGCATGACTGCTTTCTTTTTGAATCATCTTCTCTACAGGAAGAGCCACTTCAACCGATTCATTCATTATTAGATCCACATCATCTGAACTTTCACTGGTTGAATGTCGACTCTCTTTTTTTAATTTTGTACCATCTTCTGCTAATGGTAAAGTTTCAATTATCTCAATTTCTTCATCTGGTTTCTGTCCTTGATAAGCAGGACTGTTTTCTTGTTGAATCACGTTCTTTACAGGTATAGCCACTTCAACCGATTCATTCATTATTGGGTCCACATCATCTGAACTTTCACTGGTTGAATGTCGACTCTCTTTTTCAAATTTTGTACCATCTTCTGCTAATGGTAAAGTTTCAATTATCTCAATTTCTTCATCTGGTTTCTGTCCTTGATAAGCAGGACTGTTTTCTTGTTGAATCACGTTCTTTACAGGTATAGCCACTTCAACCGATTCATTCATTATTGGATCCACAGCACCTGAACTTTCACTGGTTGAATGTCGACCCTCTTTTTCAAATTTTGTACCATCTTTTGCTAATGGTAAAGTTTCAATCATCTCAATTTCTTCATCTGGTTTCTGTCCTTGATAAGCAGGACTGTTTTCTTTCTGAACCACGTTCTGTGCAGGATTAGCCTGTAGCTCTAACTCCACCTCTTCATAATGATTTTCAGCTTTAATCGGTCTCTCCTTAAACCCATAGACAGGAGATGGAATTATGGTTGGTTGAAATGGGCGATTTCGTCTTGGATCATTAGCAGGTTCTTGATGCTTTCTTGTTGGTTCTTGTTTAATTTCACTTGAAAACATCCGAGTCTCTGTTGTTTGTTCTTCTCTTTGGTTTGTATATCGATCTTCCTTTTCTGCTATTCGTCTGTTTTTTAATTCTCTTTGCCTAGGTAGCGTTGCTGTTTTCCTCTCTTGACGTCTATTTAAATGGTTATTAGTAGGAACAGCTTTCGGTTTGCTCTTATTTTCGTCACGGTCAGGTACTAATGGAAAACGGAATTGACCTTTTGGATATTGATAAGCAACTTTTGCGTTAACCTTTTTGCCATTTTCTAAACGTTGTTTTTGAATCAAGGGATGCAGCTGTTCATTTGGCTCTATACTATCTGTTATCGATTTAGAATCTTCCTCTTTGAAGAAACTAAACAGTTTTTTCATCCAATTCAAACTAGATCACTCTTTCTATCTTTCTATCATTCTTTATTTTAGCAGTATTTCACAAAAATACGAGATAAATTAACAGAATGATACAATTGTCGGATTTTGACTTTATCAAATTCGTCCGCCGAATTTGCGTCTGGATTTTTCTCGAGCTCGCCCGAGAAATTACCCTTAAAAAATCCGTGACATCCGCCGGAAGCTTAACTTTATTCAGCCGGGTTTTGCCCCACTGAATCGGAGGGCTTATTCCATTCTCTCCTTAACTATATAAGTGGAAGACATCTGCTGATATGAAGTTAAAACAGAAAGAAACCGTATCCCATTTCGGTACGGTTTCAGTTTTTACTTCCTACTTTATCAAACCTTTTTGTTTTTCCCCAATATAAAAATCGGTTCTAATTTCCCATCTTCATATAAAAAGGATAGCGCAGTAATAGGTACACGGCCACTCGCAAAAAAGCTCATTGTCATTTGTGCTAAAATATCGTAGCCGGTTTCATTTTTAATATCCGCAATAATTAACACATCTTGATGCGGCACGGCAACAGCCATTGTTCCTTTTACTTTACCACTCATTTCTTTTAAAAAGGAATCATTCAAAATACGACTTGCATCATACCCGTCGTTTTTATTTAAAAAATAAAAGGTATTGCCTGCTACAAGATCTTCTTTTAAATCAGTTGAAAGAGAACGGGCATTAAATAAAGCCATTTCTTTGATTCTTTTTTCATCCCATTGTTCTTTTTCTAAAAGCTTTTGATCAATCAAACGATACGTATTGCCAAGATCAATGGCATAATAAATTCGTGTTTCGGCTGTATGATCATCATAAATAAACGGGATTTTCTCCCTCGATTCTAGTGGAAAAGAAGTGGACCTAATTACAGGGTAGATATTTTTCTCTTTTCCAGAAATCTCAGGATCAGAATCTAATGCCCCTAACCCCTCTTCAACATAATAGACAACCTCATCAATCGCTTTGTTCTTTTGCTCTTGCCATTTCGCAACGATGCCAGGCAACGAAATAGTTATTCCTTTACCTGTTTGTTTATTTTCAATTCTAAGCTGGTCTTGTTTGCGGTCAAATTGGAACTGGCGATCAGGATGGGCCAACCGCTTCTGCAGCTCTTTACTCATTTTTATGCTATTCATTTTTTCCATTTATTTCAGACCTTCAATAAATTGTTGTATTTCTTCTTTTGTTTTACGGTCTCTGCTGACAAAGCGACCTAGTTCACGTCCATTATCAAAAGCAATAAAACTCGGAATTCCATATACATCAAGTTCAGCACACAAATCTATAAATTCATCCCGATCTATATGTACAAAAGTATATTCATTGAATTGCTTTTCAACCTCAGGCAGGAAGGGTTCGATAACCCGGCAATCCCCACACCAAACAGCGGAAAATAAGAAAATATGTTTTCCATTGTCACGGAGTTCCTTAAATTGTTCCATACTCTCAAGATTTTTCATTATTCTATTCACTCCTACTTTTCTCTATCACTTTGCTCTTATTATGCGTCACGAGTTTTAATTCATCAACCATTTTGCAAAATCGAGTCGACTGTTGTCTGATCCGTTGTTCTTACTAAGCGAACGAGCAATTCTTTAGCGGCAGTATAATCATCAACATGCACAATACTAGCTGGTGTATGGATGTAACGAGAACAAATTCCGATCACTGCACTTGGTACACCTTCATTCGATAAATGAACACGACCCGCATCTGTCCCTCCTTGCGAGGTGAAGTATTGGTATGGAATCCCATGAGTTTCAGCTGTATCAAGAATAAACTCTCTCATTCCCTTATGAGTGACCATTGTCCGGTCAAAAATTCTTAATAAGGCACCTTTGCCAAGCTGTCCAAACTCATCTTTGTTTCCAGCTGCATCATTTGCTGGGCTAGCATCTAGAGCGTAGAAGATATCGGGTTTAATTAGATTGGCTGCTGTTTGTGCCCCTCTTAAGCCAACCTCTTCTTGTACGGTTGCACCCGAGTATAAAACATTGGGTAATGTTTCATTTTGGACTTCTTCAAGCAATTGGATCGCCAATCCACAGCCATAGCGGTTATCCCATGCTTTGGCCATTATTTTTTTCTTGTTTGCCATTGGTGTGAAAGGGCAAATCGGAACAATCGGTTGTCCTGGCTGTATTCCCATGCTCTTTGCATCTTCTTTATCATCTGCTCCAATATCAATCATCATATTTTTGATATCCATCGGTTTTTTTCGTTTTTCTTCATCAAGCAAGTGTGGCGGTACTGATCCAATTACCCCTGGTATTGAACCGTTTTTCGTGATAATTTCAACTCTTTGAGCAAGCAATACTTGACTCCACCAACCTCCTAATGTTTGAAAGCGAATCATCCCATTATCCGTGATAGAGGTCACCATAAAACCTACCTCATCCATATGTCCCGCAACCATAACTGTAGGCCCCTGTTCATTTCCTCTTTTTACACCAAAAATACTTCCTAATCGATCCTGTATAATTTCATCCGTATATAGACTTAGTTGTTCTTTCATAAATTTTCTAACTGCATGTTCATTCCCAGATGGGCCCGGAAGCTCTGTTAACGTTTTGAAAAGTTCCAGCGTTTTTTCATTCATGAATTTCACTCCTTTTAATAAAAAAAATCAGCAAGTTTCTCAATAAATATTTTAGAATCTTTGTGTGATTTGATACTATAATAACAAAGAATGTAGAAAGTAATCTATTAGGGGGAATTATTAGTGAATTGGAAAACCTTTCTTATTGGGGCAGGTACAGGGGCGGCTGCCGGAATTTTAGTTAGTCGGAACGTCAGTAAGTACCAAACAATTTCTCCAGAAAAAGCATTGAACATTGCAAAAACAGCCTTTAAAAAGCATGGCCCCATCCAAGGTTCATGGATTCAGATGGAAAAACAACCATATAAAAGATCATTCATTGAATATGATGTCTATATTGGTGGAATCTCAAAAACGGTGGATGGTACTTTAGTACAATATGAATTTATTGTTGACAGTAGAACAGGTGCGATTCTTGATGCATATGTCCTTTGATATTCCTCCAAAGGTGTCAAAGTCTTCATTTTCATAAAGCAGAAGACTGACACCTTCAAAAGTTATTCTTTTCTCTCGATGGTGTCAATTACTCTACCTTCATGATCCCACTTTATCGCACGATGAAAACAATCGTGATAAAAGGTAAACCATGCCTGCTTATCTAGCCCGTATTTAAGCCATTTTTGCTTGGCTTCAATGGAGTTCATTGGGTAGTCATCATAAGCCATGACCCATAAGACGTTTTGATGGGCATGTGTTGCCATAATGTCCGCCATATGAATAACGGTATCCTTCCCATCTTCTATAACGATTATTGAATGACCATCACTATGTCCGCCTGTATGAACAAGTTTTATTTTTCCAAACGTCCATTCCTTATTAAAAACTTCCACTTGGTCTTGAATTGCTTCCCAATTTTCTCTCCAATAGGTACTTTTTGAGCGAATATTAGGCTGGCGCATTTCATTCCATTCAATTTTATTAACAATTATTTTTGCTTCTGGGAACACAGAAAAATGCTTCCCATTCTCTAGTTTAGTTAATCCACAGGCATGATCAAAATGCATATGTGTCATTAAAATATAATCAATATCATTTGTTGATAAACCATGTGCTTTAAGGGACTCTTCTATTTTAGACTCTTCAATTGCGCCAAAGATTCGCTTTTGTTTCTCTGTTAACTTTCCATTTCCGATTCCGGCATCTACTAAAAAATTGATTCCGTCCATCCTAATTAAGATTGGATCCGTTCTTAATGGGATTTGATTTTTGTCATTACAAGGATATTTTCTCTCCCATAATGCTTTTGGAACAACCCCAAACATAGCTCCACCGTCAAGATGATTGATCCCGCCATTTAACCATGTTAACTTTAGTGATGTTAACTTTAAAGTGTCCAAAACAATCCCCCATTTTTCATAATCAAATTTTCCTGCGGAGTATGAACTCCGCTAAACCGGAGAGCTTTCCGCTTTTATCCCTTAACTTAGATGTGGAGGATTGTGCCTGTCGCAAGTTTTTGGGACAAAAAGCTATTGTTAAAAAAAATTATTGAAACTGAACTTCACAGCGATAAATTCGATTTCCCTTTTTGGAGAATTTCTCCTCATATTCAGTCATAATATTGCCTTCATAGTCACTGTTATGCAAATCTAGGCTAACATAATTCAGCAACATTCCATATTTCGAAAAACTCATTAATGAGTATTCAAATAATCCTTGATTATCAGTTTTGAAATGAATTTCGCCTTGATTAGGAAGAAGCTGTTCATATATTTCTAGAAAGCTTTTATAAGTTAAACGTCGCTTTTCATGTCGTACTTTTGGCCACGGGTCGGAAAAGTTCAGGTAGACTCTGGAAATCTCCCCTTTTTCAAAAAACTTTGGTAAGTCAAATGCATTGGCATTTAATAATTTAACATTGGGTACTTCTGCCTCTATCAGACGATCGAGTGCTGAAACAATGACACTTTCCTGCAACTCAATTCCTAAATAGTTAATTTGTGGATTAGCCTTTGCCATTTCCGAAATAAACCGGCCTTTTCCTGTGCCAATTTCAACATGTAATGGTTGACTAAGTTCAAAAACGTTATCCCATTTTCCTTTTAACTCCTCTGGATTTGATATTACATATTGTGGATACTGCTCGAGCTTTTCTTTTGCCCAAGGTTTATGTCTTAAGCGCATGGTGCCACCTCTATATTTTATTATTTTATTTACCTAGCATACTGGATTGTACAACATTTTTCCATAAGCCACGAATAATTAAAAAAAGAACTCACAAACTAAATGTGAATTCCCTAATCTTTTGTGTCTTAGTTTGAATAGAAAGGATGCTAGTAGAATGCCTCTCCAATATCAAGATCAAATTAATTTAATTAAAGATATATTAACGAACCACCAATCCGATTGCTGCGGTTCTGTTTCTGAATGCGAGCAGTTAGAACGACTTGTGAAGTCATTAATGGCAAACAATCAAATAAACCAACAAGATACAAATACACTTGATCAAATTTATTATTATAGCCAAGGTGGAGTGAATGCTGCTAATTTAGAACAACATATTGAGTCCCATCAACAACAATTATCCCAATGGGTTGACAATATGGATCAATTATCATAATCATTTACTTTACAAACTTTAGTGTACATGATGACCTCCGAATAGGATCATAAACATGTACACTAAGGCAATAAAATATAACCATATCGTTTACAAAGAAAGATAATGCTTTAGTAATTCAATCCACTTGTTCATTTCAGAAAATCTTGATTTATCTTTATGCCATTGAATCGAATGTAATGTTTGTGAAAGCACATACCATTTCATTCGAAGCAATAAATGATCGTCTAATGTTAAACCATATAAATTTAACCAATTTTCCCACTCATCCCGTGGAATATACCAATACAACAATGAACCTATATCAATGGCTGGATCGGCAACAACGGCCCCATCCCAGTCAATTAAATATAATTGATTGGTCTCATCAAGCAGCCAATTGTTATGATTCACATCACAATGACAGACAACTTTTCTTTCATTATGAATCTTATACATATTTTCTTTTAAGAACTTCAATGATTCTTGTACATTCAAGATAGATAGAATATCCTCATCTATTTCTTGCATAAGATTTTGCAATATATGTAACGGCTGTAAAGGGGTTTTACCCAATCGCTTTAACATACTAAGTAAATGGTTTGATTGATGAATTTTTTTGAGTAGTTTTGCTACATTTTCGTGATTCATTTCGGCAGGTTTAAGTTCCCGCCCATTTAACCACTGTTGAGCAGTAAATACATCACCGGTCTCTAATCTTTTTGTCCAAACAAGCTTCGGAACAATTCCTTCAGCTGAAAGGCTCGCCAAAAACGGAGATGTATTTCGTTTTAGGAAATATCGATTCTCCTTATGTTGTGCATAAAAGGCTTCACCCGTTGCTCCACCTGCAGGAACAATCTCCCAATCATGTCCAAAATAGTCTTCCAATGCTGTTCACCTGCAATCATTCATCCTACTCAAAAATAAAAATTTGGCTATTACAGTCAATTCCCCTAGGAGAATTGACGCCCAGAGTTTTGTCGAGCTTATTCGACAAAATTCTCCGTCGTGGGTCTTTAACTTTATTCAGCTGAAATCAATTAAGTCCACTGAATTTATTTCATACTTTCAAACATTCTCCGCTTAACTAATGTGAATTAGTTGAAGGAAGTTATTCTAAAATAACCACATACTACTCTAAATTTTATCCTCACATTGAAGAACCGTCAAGATAATCCTTTTATTAAATAATTTTCTCTGCTCGTTAACTTTAAATAACACGCAGGTACAAATGGCTCCTAAATCAAAATTTTGTTGGATTCAACACAACATACATCTTGATTTGCAACACCTTTCCATTTTCCATCTGATCATTTCAATGAATTTCTTTTCCTGTTAAGGGGTTAATAAAAATTAACATACAAATCTGATTTTCTTTGCAACCCTTTTATCACCCAGTAATCCTCACCTATAGTGGAAATTGAACGAGGTTATTTCCTATCCCATATCCCCCATTCAGTTCTTTTCACAGAAGATGTTAGGCAATATCGTAATAGGGCTTCTGCTCCTTTTAACTGTATACCCTTTAAAGGGGAACGCAATCCTCTTAGGTTTTGTAACCACTCTGTATGATTGCGTTTATCAATTAATTTCACATCGAAAGGAACTGTTGGATAATCAATAAATCCATTTCTTGATAAGAGAACTTTGTGAATCGGCATTTGAATATCGAAAGTTTCAAGTATGTTTACTACGATTTTCCCCATACGGTTTAAGGCAATCATCGGATTAACTATTTTTTTCTCTTGATGTTTGTTTCTTATGGTCCAGAATTTATCGTGATTCCCTATATATACTGCTCCATCTCCACTCTCGACAAAATGGATACACCAAATATCGGTTGGACTAACTAAAATGGTCTCCATTTCAATCGTTGCTTTTTTCAATTGAAAAATTGGGCGATATAAAACAAGATATGTATCGGGAAACCGTTGTAAAAAATATTTAAGCTTTTCATCATAATAGAAACCTTTATTAACAAATGATTTATCAATTAGTGTTGAAGTAGCCCAAGTCATCTGGAATTGGAATAATTGATTTAAAAATCGAAGCTTTAACTCTTCCTTTGTTGCTGGTCGTGTCGGCGAGTTGAAAATTCCATCAAAGCCTGAAAGCTCCTCTTCAACCATGTCTTTTGGTGGAGAGTGAGTCTCTTCAAACTCTAAATCACATGATTTCGAAGAAAGAGAATTTTGATTTTCCCTAAAATAGAAGGCTTATAATCATCCTGGGTCCTAGTTTCTATAGATTGAGTAATATTAGTCGCTACATCTTCTGTGTAAGGGGTCTCCCAACTTTTTTGGGTTTTGGCCCATTGTTGATTTTTCAGTGTCACAAACCGAGCAGGATAATGGTAAATATTCTGTTCATATCGAGATGTATAGTCTTGTAATTTAATTAATTGTCCCATTTCTTCAAACCTCACTACTAACCTTTACGATTGTAAGGTGCTTTATCGATTCTTTTTTCTCCACCTTTAATAATAATCTATTCACCTAGTAACGAAAAGGTTGCAATTGGTTCATATTTTGGTGTTTTTTCTAAATGTGTCTGATATAACACAACTTCTTTTACGATAAAGGAAAGGGATTGATCACGGAATGGGTTGTACTTTTGCAATAACTCATGTGAAAAATCAGGACCTATCCAATTCCGTGCTAGCGTAATATGTGGATGATAGGACCGAGTCTCTAACTTAAAACCAGCTTGTAAGCATTGCTGGTATACATTTTGTTGTAAACCATGGAGTCGGTCTTCTTGATTAACCGCAGCCCAAAAAACACGAGGCGACTTTTTATTGCCAAAAATATCAATCCCTTGAATTTGTAGTGGGAAAGAATTTACTGTTTCAAGACTTTCTTGAATACGATCGATCGTGGCATTCCGTTTTGATGTTTCTGCAGAACCAAGAAATGCTAGGGTAATATGATAATCCTCTTTATGTACCCAACGTTTAAATGGAAAAAGTGATTTTAAATCGTTAAAGGCTTCGGAAATGCTCTGTTTAATCTCTAAGGGTAATCCGACAGCCCAAAAATAATGTGGATTTCGTTCCATGTCATCCCTCTTTTTCATTTGATCTCATTACTCGTATTTTTCAATCAGTTACTCGTGAATTTTAACGCTTTACTCGTATTTTCCAATCGATTACTCGTATTTTTAACCTCTTTACTCGTATTTATCCAAATAACTCCAAATATTAAACATCCAAACTAAAAGAGCTGATTACCCAAATAATCAACTCTCTTTCTCCTGTTATTTAGCTAATTCATAAATCGCTTGTGCATAGATCGCTGTTGCTTTGATTAGATCATCGATATACATATACTCATCCTTTTGATGGGCAATATTTTCTCTTCCCGGGAAAAGCGGACCAAATGCAACACCTGAAGATAAAGACCGTGCGTATGTACCGCCACCAATTGCTAGTAGTTCCGCCTTTTCTCCTGTTTGCTCCTCATAAACCTTTTTTAATACCTGTATTAATTGGCTATTTTCATCCACATGGTGAGGTTTTGAGTCCGAATAATTTTGAATCGAAAAACCTTGTTTAGTTACAACCTCGGCTAATTGATTTTTTGTAGCTTCCATATCATTTTTTACAGGATAGCGTAAATTGAGTCCAAAAGTTCCACCATTTAGCGGATCATACGCCAACTTTCCAACATTAATCGTCAACTCTCCAGAAATATCATCCTGAAACGAGACCCCTAAATTGCTACCTCTTGTGTCGCCATAGAAAAATTCAACAGCAGAGTTAAGAAACGTTGCTGCACACGGATCTTCATTATTTTCGTGGAGAAATTTTATTAAGAATAGACCAGCATTTTTTCCATTATTCGGTTCCATTCCGTGAGCTGAAACTCCCTCGAGTTCAAGTATTAATTCGCCATTATCCACATAACACTTTCCTTTTAAAGCATGTTTTTTTCGAAAATCATCGTACTTTTGAATAAAGTTGGTGTTATCTACCTTCACATGGACTGCAGCTTTTGCAAAATCTGGAACCATATTATATCTCCTACCAGATTCAAACCGAATTAATTCCATTTTCAATTCATCGTTGTTTACATTTTTCTTTACGTCCTTCTGAACTAAGTCAAAATCAACAATTCCCTTTTCAGCAAAAATAATTGGAAAATCAGCATCTGGGGCAAATCCTACTATTGGCATTTCCTCATGTTCAAAATAATGTTTGACACATCTCCATTCACTTTCTTCATCTGTCCCGATAATCATTCGCACTCGTTTACCCACTGGCAAACCTAACTCTTTAACGATTTTCATAGCATAATAAGCTGCCATGGTTGGACCTTTATCATCGATCGCCCCTCTAGCAAAAATCTTACCATCTCGTATTTCTGCTCCATAGGGATCACTCGACCAGCCATCTCCCTCTGGTACCACATCAACATGGCATAGTATCCCAATAGACTCGTCACCTTCGCCAAATTCGATATGTCCCGCTAAGTTCCCTACGTTCTTCGTACGAAAACCATCTTTTTCTCCCATTTGTAGCATAAATTCTAGAGCTTCTTTCACACCAACCCCTAGTGGAGCTTCTGGGGATGGATCATCTAACACACTTTTAATCTGTAAAAGTTTTTGAGTGTCATGTATTAGCTCTTCTTGTCTTTTCTCCACTTCATCTATCCATTTCACTT
This sequence comes from Niallia sp. XMNu-256, assembly GCF_036670015.1. NCBI lineage: Bacteria > Bacillati > Bacillota > Bacilli > Caryophanales > Bacillaceae > Niallia > Niallia sp. XMNu-256. Next base: position 903,074 of record NZ_CP137636.1, on the reverse strand, counting down.
CAGTCATTACATAACCTCCAAATGTATGATCAATAAAAAGCTGAAATATGTATGTATTTTCTTTAAGCTGATCTTTCGCTCTTAATGTATCACTCTTTTTTCTAAAAATCATCCTCTCCTATATTTTAATTTTCCAATCATTTATAGAATTTTTATTAATAATTTCTGATAGATAACGTATGTATATAAATATATCTTTAATATACGTAAGATTTTAAATATTAAAATTCTCATACCTGACGAAGTTAAATGTTTGTAAATTTAAAACACTATTGTGGAATTCTTATGTTATTAAAGATATTATATAGTTAGATGGTATCATCTAAGTAAGATACTATATATAGTGTAAAGGGGTTGTCTGGGGGGAAGAAGCTAAAATTCTCGAAGAAGAATCTTCACTAAAATGTTGGATGCTGGAATTTGTCTTAGGTTTGAAAATGGATAGGGAGTGGTTTATTGAAACCTTCAACTAACCGGATGTTAAACCGTATCAAATCCGTCTACATGTTTATTAATAGCCATGGGACTGTAACAACTCAAGAGTTAGTAGAAGAATTTGGTATTACACCTCGAACGATACAACGAGACTTGAATGTTTTAGCGTACAACGATTTAGTCAGAAGCCCAAGCCGTGGAAAATGGACAACAACAAATAAGAAGGTTAAATTATCTTCCTAACGGACTGTGCAATTGTTCATAGAAGGATTGCCAGTTGATAGGTAAACTTTCGTGTATCACACATCCTATGCAGTCCAAAGCGGCCAGCATAAGACGAGCCTCGTAAAAAGGATCGGTCTTTTTTGAGGCTTGTCTTATGGTCACTTGGCGTTTGATTGGACCCTCTAACTTTCTTCAAATTTTTTCTAATTTACTTACATTTATTAATTGAAGTACTTCCTCCTCTGTTAATTCACGATATTCCCCCAGTTCTAAGCTTTCATCAAGTTGAAGCGGCCCCATTGAAACTCTCTTTAAATAAACTACTTTTTTTCCTACTGCTTCAAACATTCTTTTCACTTGATGGAATTTTCCTTCTGTTATCGTTAACTCAATATCTGAATAAATACCAGACTTTAAGATTTTTAAATCTCCTGGTTTCGTATGGTACCCATCATCTAAAGTAACCCCTTGACGAAAAGCTTCAATATCTTCGTCTGTCACTTCGCGATCAATCACTGCAAAATAAGTTTTGGGGACATTTTTTTTAGGTGACAATAATTGATGGGCTAAACCACCGTCATTTGTAATAAGTAATAGCCCTTCTGTATCTTTATCAAGCCTGCCTACTGGAAAGGGAGAAAATACAGCGTCTTCCGGCTGGAGTATATCAATGACCGTTTCATCATAATCATCCTCAGTCGCGGAAATAACCCCTGGTGGTTTATTCATCATTAAATAAATAAATTCTTTGTATTGGACCTCAGCTCCATTTAAAGTAACAGCATCATGAAAAGGATCAATCTGCTCTTTCCCATCCTTAACAATCTTTCCATTTACAACAACTTGTCCCTTTTTTAATAGCTGCTTTACTTCTTTTCGACTTCCATATCCCATATTGGCTAACATTTTATCAATTCTCAATAAAATCACTTCTTTCCCATTATAATAGGCGTTTGTCTCTTTCAAATATGGCCGTAACTCATAGACTGTAATCAAGGTGCTAAGCAAATCAGCAGAAAGTTAAAGCCCTGTATATTTTTAAAAATAAATAATTGAAAGAGGAGATGTCAATGATGATGGATTATCGTCAAACAGGCCAATTTTTCCCGGGGTTTCCAGGCGGCGGAGGTGGCAATGTTGAGCGACGACTTGAACGTTTAGAACGTCAATTCGATCGAATAGAAAGACAAATTGACCAATTGAACCGCCGTGTAGATCGAATTGAAAGACGACTTGGCTTCCGCCAAAATACAGAAGAATACTACTATTAATTAATCAAATTCAGATAAAAGAAGGGTCTCCTAAGAGGAGGCCCTTTAAATTCGAAGATGTAGCTTTTCCTTTATCCGATCAACTCTTGTACCAAATAAGATATTTGCTAGTTTAGATTTCAAACTTAAATAGCCATAAATCAAGATCCCCACTAATGCAGTGATAATGATCATAACGATCGCCTGTGTAATTGATGTAGGATTGAAAAACATCGAAAGTACTTCATAAGTACCGCCTGCACCTAAGAACATCAGAAGAGTAAAAATACAAATTAATAGACTTCTCCGTCCTGTCACCTTGAATGAAAAGCCTGTAAAATACTTAATAACAAATAAATTGATCGTTATGGCAGCAACATAACCAAGGATAGTCGCTAAAATAGCCCCTCTTGTTTCCATTAATTTTATCAATGGTATATTTAAGGTCAATTTAATGAGGAGTCCAACTAATAAACTTAAAACCGTAAAACGTTGTTGGTTAATTCCTTGTAAAATTGCAGCGGTAACTGGAAACATAGAAAATAATAGTGCTACTGGAGCATAGAAACGCAAAACTTCTGTACCGTATGGGTCATGGCCATAAAAGGTAGTATAAATCGGTTCTGCCAATAAGGCCATTCCAGTAACAGCAGGCAGAATTAAAAATAAAATGACTTGGAACGTTTGGTTAATTTGACTATTTACAACGTTTCGTTCACCACTTATAAATGATTTCGTAATATTAGGAACTAGTGTTAATGAAAAAGCAGTTGCTAGTGAAACAGGAATGATCACTAACTTATGCGAGTAAAAGTTAAGTGCACTATAAGCGAAGTCAGCCTGCTTAGCCAAGCCAATTTCAACCATTGCCCGATTAAATGTAATTTGATCAATAAATTGGAATAATGGATTAGCTAATCCGACAAATACAAAGGGAGCTGCATAAACAAGAATTTCCTTGTACATCTCTTTAAGTGAAATATCAACAGTCCCTTTATCTTTTAACAACAATTCATCTAAATAAGGTTTTCGTCTCCACCAGTACCAAAATAAAACCAATAGACCACCTATTGCCCCAACAAACGCAGCGAAGGTTGAGATACTAGCAGCTGTGACGATGTCCCCACCCATGATATTTAATACGACATATGCACCTGCTAATAGAAACACAATCCTGACAATTTGTTCTACGACTTGAGAAACTGCTGTTGGACCCATTGATTGATGTCCTTGGAAAAACCCCCGGCTTAAACTCATAAAAGGGACAATAATTAAGGCAAAGCTAACAGCACGAGTCACCGTAATAACATCCTCAATATTTGTTACTTGATCAGTATCTCTTATCACCATACCAGCAAGAAATGGAGCTGATAAATAGAGAATTAGAAAAGAGACAAAGCCTGAAATAATCATAATCCATTGACTAGATTTAAATAATTTTCGACCAACAGCATATTCATCTAAGGCATTATATTTCGAGATAAATTTTGAAATGGCTAACGGGATCCCCCCCGTTGCAATACTAAGAAAGATTGTATAAGGTACATAAGAGTATTGATACAGTGTTGTTCCTTCTTGTCCTACAATTGCATCAAACGGGATGACGTAAAACAAACCAAGCATTTTTGAAATAATCGTTCCTAAAGTTAAAATAAATGTTCCCCTTAAAAGCTTTGATGACATTCATTCCTTCTCCTTCTCAACGTAGGAATTGTAACTAGAAATTAATTAAATTCACCTGCCGAAATTTTAGCATCCTTCAAAGCGCCACATCCCTATTTTTAGATTAATTAGGACGCCCTGTCCGCCTTTAAGTTTGCTCAAAAGTAAAAAATCCGCGGCATCCATCGGAGTCTTAACTCATTCATCATGGTTTGAACCCCCACTTTTAGAAGTAGAGTACCTCTTTACCTGTCGCAAGCTTTCTGTGCAGAGCTTTTGCTGAATGAAGTTAAATTATATCCTATTTCTAGTTTATATAGTAATTAATTATTACGTTTTATTAACAATGCACTTGAAAATACACTATTTGTAGTTTACTCTTCTTTCAAGAAGAATTCTACTTATTAGTAGAAAATATGATTCGGAACTTATCGATAGAAAGGATTAACATATAATGTACGATGTGATTGTAATTGGTGGTGGACCCTCAGGTTTAATGGCCGCTTTATCAGCCGGAGAGTCTGGGGCCAAAGTGTTATTAATTGATAAAGGAGATAAGTTAGGTCGTAAGCTTGCCATTTCAGGCGGCGGTCGCTGCAATGTCACGAACCGAATGCCTGTTGACGACTTGATTAAACATATTCCTGGAAATGGACGGTTTTTATACGGTGCTTTCTCCTTATTTAATAATGAAGATATTATTTTATTTTTCAAAAAGCTTGGGATCGAGTTAAAAGAAGAAGACCATGGAAGAATGTTTCCTATCAATGATAAAGCCCAAACTGTTGTCAATGCTCTACTTCATAAATTGGAAGTGCTCAAAATAGCGGTAAGGAAAAATAGCCCCGTTCGCACGATTCACTATCATGATAATCATAATAAAACAGTTCAACTAATGAGTGGTGAATCTTTTGAAACAAAGGCGGTAATTATCGCAGCAGGCGGAAAATCAGTTCCACAAACGGGGTCTACTGGGGATGGTTATGCATGGGCAAAAAAAGCCGGTCATACGATCACAGACCTTTTTCCGACCGAAGTTCCCGTCATTTCTCATGAGAAGTTTATTAAAACAAAAACCTTACAAGGTCTCTCATTGAGAGATATTGCGCTTAGCGTATTAAATGCAAAAGGAAAATCAATCATTACTCACCGTATGGATATGATTTTCACTCATTTTGGCATCAGTGGTCCTGCTGTCCTTCGATGCAGTCAATTTATTGTAAAAGAATTGAGGAAATCTGTTAATAGGGAAGTCGTTGTAAACCTTGATATTTTTCCAGATAAAAAGGAAGAACCTCTATTTCAAGAATTAATTCATTTGTTACAGGCAGACCCGAAGAAAAGCCTTAAAAATGTATTTAAAAATCTTATGCCTGAACGCTATTTACTCTTTTTGCTGGAGCAAAATGGGATTGACCCTGCCACACAAGCAAACAATCTATCAAAAGACAAACTGCGGTTGTTTGCCGAAAGTTGTAAGAAATTCCGTTTTAATGTTCATGATACCCTTCCCATTGAAAAAGCGTTCATTACTGGTGGAGGGGTTTCCGTTAAGGAAGTCGATCCGAAAACCATGTCATCCAAGTTGATGGAGGGTCTTTACTTTTGTGGTGAAATTCTCGATATCCATGGATATACAGGCGGATTTAATATTACTGCGGCTTTTGTTACAGGTAGATTGGCAGGATTAAATGCTGCGGAGTTTAGTCATAAATAAGCAACCAAGCTTCTCCCTTGGTTGCTTATTTACGATAAATGACCATGGCTGAGAAACAATAGATTTGTTCATCGTCATCCTCTTCTGGCATTGCAGCGACATTATACTTAATATCAACCAACTGATGCTCCTCTAAATCCTCTAGAAAATAATTTATTTCTACTTCTAAATCTTTTTCATGTTCGGTATCGAACAGTTTTACTTTAATCATTATTTATCTCCCCACTTCGAGAGTATTTTTATCATTATTTCCATTATTATCTATTTTATTCTTTAGAATATTCAATTTAATGTCATTAACAGACTTTTGTCTAATCAATTGTAAACAGTTAATGATACCCTATTTTTTGTAAAACAATAGACGTAATAGATTTAATGATGTAGAATATTCTAAAATATATTATTTATTCTGACTTTTCTATCTAATTAGTAGAAAAGTCACTAAAACAAGGGGGATGACAATGAAAAAAGGAAGATTACAAGCCACATTTATGTCACTTGTCCTATCGGCTGGTGTATTAGCCGCATGTTCTGGTGGAGCGGAACAAACCTCTACTACCGAAAAAAAGAGTGACGGCGGTTACACAATTAAAATCGGTGCCAACCTGGAATTATCAGGAAACGTCGCCTCTTATGGGACAGGAATTTTAAATGGATTAGAACTGGCAATCGAAGAAATTAACAAAGAAGGCATTGATGGGAAGAAAATTGAGTTAATCAAACATGATAATAAGTCTGAAGCAGCTGAGGCAACAAGTGGTGCTTTAAAATTAATTAATCAAGATGGAGTATCTGCGATTGTTGGGGCTGCTACAACAACAAATACATTAGCACAAGTTCAACTTGCTCAAGATAATAAAGTACCTGTAATCACACCATCTGGTACAAATCCAGATATTACTTTTAAAGATGGAAAGTTAAATGATTTTCTGTTTAGAACATGTTTTATCGATCCATTCCAAGGTGAAATTGCAGCTAACTTTGCAGCAGACAACTTAGGGGTAAAGTCGGCTGCTATTTTAATTGATAATAACAGTGATTATGCTAAAGGGCTTGCAGCAGCTTTTAAGAAAGCCTTTGAAGCAAAAGGCGGAAAAGTTATCGTTCAAGAAGCTTACGCAGCAAAGGATACTGAATTTCGTACCCAATTAACAAGTATTAAAGGTAAAAGTCCTGAGTTTGTATATATTCCTGGTTATTACGAAGAAGCTGGATTAATTATAAAGCAAGCAAAAGAATTAGGATTAGACGTACCATTTATGGGCGGGGACGGTTGGGACTCTCCAACTCTAGTTGATATTGCAGGTGCTGATGCACTTAATAACGCTTATATTACGAACCACTACTCTTCTGGGGATACAGATGAAAAAATACAAAGCTTTGTAAATGCCTTTGAAGCGAAACATGGCAAAAAGCCTGATGCTTTTAATGCACTTGGATATGATACTGGATATTTACTAGCTGATGCGATTAAGCGTGCTGGATCTGGTGACTCTGAAGCGATTCAGAAAGCATTAGCAGAAACAACAGATTTATCTCTCGTAACAGGTAATTTCACATATGACGAAAAGCATAATCCTGTAAAAACAGCCACGATCTTAACTTATGAAAATGGCGAACAAGTCTTTGAAACAAAGGTAAATCCATAATCGTGTTGGGCTAACATCATAATGTTAGCCGATAGGACAATATTGAAAAAGGGGGCTAAGCCCCCTTTTTCTAAATGGATTTAGATGACTTAAATTAGGGGTGGGCATATATGGAAATTTTACAGCAAGTTGTAAACGGAATTTCACTTGGAAGTATATATGCACTTATTGCACTTGGATACACGATGGTATACGGGATTGTTAAGTTAATTAATTTTGCCCATGGCGATGTGTTTATGATCGGCTCATTTGTAGGTTTCTTCTCTATTACTGTTCTTGAAATTGGATTATTCCCAGCTCTCATTCTATCTATGGTTATATGTGCTATTTTTGGAGTCCTTATTGAGAGAATTGCCTATAAACCATTACGTAATGCAACGAGAATTGCAGCTTTGATTACCGCTATTGGTGTTTCTTTATTTATTGAGAATGGTTTTATTTATTTACGCGGGGCACAACCAGTAGCTTATCCCGGAGATGTTCTTCCTGTTAAAAATATTGAATTATTTGGCATCTCTATTAGCAGTCAATCTCTTTCCATTTTAGGAATTTCAGTTGCCCTGATGATCTTGCTACAATTCATTGTTTATAAAACAAAGATTGGAAAAGCGATGCGGGCCGTTTCACTCGATTATGATGCAGCTAGATTAATGGGAATCAATGTTAATAATACAATTTCAGCAACCTTTGCAATTGGCTCTGCTTTAGCAGGAGCAGCTGGAGTTATTTTCGGTCTCTATTATATTAAAATCGACCCGTTAATGGGGATTATTCCAGGTTTAAAAGCGTTTATCGCCGCAGTTTTAGGTGGCATCGGCATCATTCCGGGTGCCATGGTCGGAGGACTGTTACTAGGTGTGATCGAATCTCTTGTAAGTGCTGCAGGGTTTTCCTTATGGCGTGATGGTGTAGCCTTTATTGTTTTAATCCTTATTTTAATTTTCCGACCATCAGGCCTGTTTGGCAAAAATGCAAAGGAAAAAGTGTAAGGGGTGAACACCATGTCTTTTATTAAACTGACGAAGGGATTTTGGCTATCCATTCTATTAGCTGTTGCTGTGTTTTTCATTATTCAATACCTAATTCTCGGAGGACAAATTAATCCCTTCTACCAAAATATGATCTTTACAATATCTATTCATATTATTCTAGCAGTTAGTCTACATCTGATTATCGGTATTACCGGACAATTTTCAATTGGACATGCAGGATTTTTAGCGGTCGGCGCTTATGCATCAGCCGTCATTACAATGAAGCTCGGTCTTCCCTTTCCACTTGCCATTCTAACGGGTGGTATAGCGGCAGCCTTATCAGGGATTGTCATTGGAATTCCGACCCTTCGTTTAAAAGGCGATTATTTGGCCATTGCAACACTAGGATTCGGTGAAATTGTCAGGATTATATTACTGAATATTGATTATGTTGGCGGTGCGAGCGGAATGCAAGTTTCCCACTTAACCACTTGGCCATGGGTCTTCTTTGCAACTCTTATTACGATTATCGTGATTCGAAATTTTACGAGTTCCACCCACGGAAGGGCTTGTATTTCAGTTAGAGAAGATGAAATTGCTGCAGATGCCATGGGAATAAACACGACCTACTACAAAGTGAGTGCTTTTATTATCGGCGCCTTCTTTGCAGGTGTTGCTGGTTCTCTCTATGCACATAACTTCTATATTATCCAACCATCAAATTTCGGTTTCTTAAAATCATTTGACATTTTAATTTATGTTGTCCTTGGTGGTTTAGGTAGTCTTTCAGGGTCGGTCATTGCTGCCATTCTGTTAACTATTGTTTCGACTTTCCTACAAGATTACCCTGAAACACGGATGGTCATTTATAGTCTTGTGCTCGTTATCATGATGTTATATCGTCCACAAGGATTGATGGGCACAAAAGAACTAACATCTTTTTTTAAGAATCGTCCAGTAGAGGAAGGAGGACCTCATAATGGAAACAAACACACCTCTGCTTAAAGTGGACCATGCTGGGATTGTATTCGGCGGTTTAAAAGCTGTTTCAGGTGTTCATTTAGAAATTCATAAAGGGGAATTAGTTGGATTAATTGGACCAAATGGGGCCGGAAAAACGACTTTTTTTAATCTATTGACAGGTGTTTACGTCCCAACCGAGGGAAGTATTTTGCTAAATGGTCAAAAGTTAAATGGGCTTCACCCTTTTCAAATCACCCAAAAAGGAATTAGCCGAACCTTCCAAAACATTCGATTATTTAAGGAACTATCTGTCCTTGATAATGTAAAAGTTGCCTACCATTCATTAGCAAAACACTCGATGATATCTTCCATCCTACGTCTGCCTAAGCATTTCTCCGGAGAAAAAGAAATGGAAGAGAAGGCCATTGAATTCTTAAAGATTTTTGACTTAGATCCGTACAAACACGAAAAGGCTAAAAATCTCCCATATGGACAGCAACGCAGACTTGAAATCGCAAGGGCCCTTGCCGCAAATCCAGAATTATTACTGCTCGATGAACCTGCCGCCGGTATGAACCCCCACGAGACAAGGGACTTAATGAAATTGATTGCCTTTATTCGTGAGAAATTTAATTTAACCGTGATTCTCATTGAGCATGATATGCAATTGGTTATGGGGGTATGTGAACGGATTTATGTGTTGGATCATGGACAATTAATTGCGCAAGGATCTCCTGATGAGATTAGAAATAATCCAAAAGTCATTGAGGCTTACCTGGGTGAGGAGGTGTCATAATATGCTAAAAGTAGATGGAATTGATGTCTATTATGGAAATATCCATGCTTTAAAGGAAGTTTCTTTAGACGTAAAACAAGGAGAAATTGTTACATTAATCGGAGCCAATGGCGCTGGGAAAACAACCTTACTTAAAACGATTTCTGGTTTATTAAATCCTAAAAAAGGTAGTATCACATTTGACGGGGTTTCAATTGATGGAAAACAAACACAATGGATTGTAAAAAAAGGAATCTCTCAAGTTCCTGAGGGGAGACGAGTTTTTGCAGCGATGAGTGTGGAGGAAAACCTTGAGTTAGGGGCGTATCTTCGCAGGGATAAGCAAGAAATAAAAAAGGATTTCGAAAAAGTATATGAACTATTTCCTCGGCTGCTTGAAAGGAGAAAGCAAGCATCTGGTACACTTTCAGGCGGCGAGCAACAAATGTTAGCGATGGGACGAGCCTTAATGGCAAGACCTCGTTTATTGCTTTTAGATGAACCTTCAATGGGACTTGCACCGCTTTTAGTTAAAACGATTTTTCATATTATCCAAGAAATTAATTCAACTGGCACCACCATTATGCTTGTTGAACAAAATGCCAATATGGCTCTATCGATTGCTCATCGTGCCTATGTTATCGAAACCGGAAGAGTCGTGCTTCATGGAGCTGCAGAAGAGCTTCGAGCAAGTGAACAAGTGAAGATGGCCTATCTTGGAGGGCATTGAGGTGAAAGGCAATTTTCCGAGTCGAACCACGGAGTTGTTTCTATGCCCTTAGAGATAACAGCAATTTTCTACTTAAGGCATGGATTTTGCTGCTATCACCGTGCTGATAACAGCATTTTTTTACTTCTGGCAATGATGTTGCCGCTATCGACTTGCTGATAACTGCAATTTTACGCTTCAAGTGTTAGTTTTGCGTCTATCGCCTGCCTGATAACTGCTATTTTTTTACTTTAGGCGATGATTTTGCTGCTATCGTCTTGCTGATAACTGCAATTTTTACTTAAGGCTACGATTTTGACGCTATCGACCCATTGATAACAGCAATTTCTACTTCAAACAATGATTTTCCGCTAACCACTTATAAATAACAAAAAAACACAAGAAAAGGGCAGTGACTTCATCACTAGCCCTTTTCATTTAGAAACTATTCTACTTTTCCTTTCCATTCTAACATGCCACCAACCATGTTTCTCACTTTATAGCCTTGTTCCTGCAAGTAATGACATACTTGAGAACTGCGATTTCCTGAACGGCAGATGTAGATATATTCAGTTTCGCGGTCAAGCTCATTTAATCGGGCCGGAATTTCCATCATTTTAATATGTTTCGCTCCCGGAATTATTCCTTGTGCCACTTCTTCGTCTTCACGTACGTCAATTAAATGAAGCTTTTCTCCAGCCTCTACCTTTTTTTGCAATTCATCTGTTGTGATAATCGGAAAATCTCCCATTACTCCATTTCCCCTTTATTATAGAATCAAATTTGCCTCAACGGATTTGCGACCAGATCATACCTTCGCTCGCACAAAGATCCTTTCTTTTGAAACCAAATAGCAACCGCCGGAGGCTTTCACTTCATTTAGCTAAAGGCTCCCCCATCAGCTTGTATTTATCTCACCCCTAATAAAAGGGGAGAATATGTACCTGTCGGAAGCTTTCGATACAAAAAAGCATTTTTTAAAAAGAGAGCTGTATCACCCCTTAGATGAAAAGATACAGCCCATTCACTTTTGTTAGTTCGCTACAATATTAACAAGCTTACCTGGAACAGCAATCACTTTGCGAATTGTTTTTCCATCAATTTGTGCCTTCACTTTATCGTCATCCATCGCTAGTTGTTCTAATACATCCTTATTGGTATTTACTGGAACAACTAACTTATGTTTTACCTTGCCATTAATTTGAATGACAATTTCAATTTCATTATCTTTTAATTTTGCTTCATCATAAGCTGGCCATGCTTCATAAGAAATTGTACTACTGTGACCAAGCTTTTCCCATAGCTCTTCAGCAATATGTGGCGTAATTGGAGAGATAAGCTTAACGAAGCCTTCTACATAGCTAATTGGCAATACCTTCGCTTTATAGGCTTCATTAATAAACACCATTAACTGCGAAATAGCCGTATTAAAACGTAAACCTTCATAATCCTCTGTTACCTTTTTAACGGTTTGATGATAAACTTTTTCAAGCCCGCTTTCTTGTTCAACATTTTCTTTTATAATCGGATTCACATTTCCGTTGTCGTTAATAAATAGACGCCAGATTCTGTCTAAGAAACGTCTTGAACCATCGACCCCATTTGCAGACCATGCAATCGATCCTTCTAGTGGTCCCATAAACATTTCATATAAACGTAATGTATCTGCACCATGGCTATCCACAATTACATCAGGGTTTACTACATTCCCTTTTGATTTACTCATTTTCTCGTTATTCTCTCCAAGAATCATTCCTTGGTTGAAAAGCTTTTGGAATGGTTCTTTTGTTGGAACCGCACCAATGTCATAAAGGAATTTATGCCAGAAACGAGCATACAATAAGTGAAGGACAGCATGTTCCGCTCCACCAATATAAATATCAACCGGTAACCACTCTTTTAATTTCTCAGGATCAGCAAACGCTTGATCATTGTGCGGATCAATGAAACGTAAGTAATACCAGCAGCTACCTGCCCATTGTGGCATTGTATTCGTTTCTCTGCGGCCTTTTTTACCTGTTACAGGATCTACAACATTTACCCAATTATCGATATTGGCAAGTGGAGACTCCCCTGTTCCTGAAGGCTTTATTTCATCCGTAACTGGTAGCATTAAAGGCAATTCCTCTTCTGGAACAGCAGTCATTGTACCATCTTCCCAATGAATAAGAGGAATCGGTTCACCCCAATAACGTTGACGGCTGAATAACCAATCACGAAGACGGTAGGTTACCTTTTTCGTACCAATGCCTTTTTCCTCTAGCCATTTGATCATGTTACTGATCGCTTCTTCTTTGTTTAGTCCATTTAAAAAGTCGGAATTCACATGGGGACCATCACCTGTGTATGCCTCTTTTGAAACATCTCCACCAGCAACAACTTCAATAATGTTAAGATTAAATTTTGTTGCAAACTCATAGTCTCTCTCATCATGTGCAGGTACAGCCATAATCGCACCCGTGCCATAGGTTGCTAAAACATAATCAGCAATCCAAATTGGGATTTTCACATTGTTAACAGGGTTAATAGCATAAGCACCTGTAAATACACCGGTCTTATCCTTCGCAAGGTCCGTTCTTTCTAGATCACTTTTCGTTTTAATTTCTTCTAAATATTTCTCTACCGTTTGTTTTTGATCAGATGTTGTAATCTTTTCGACTAATTTATGCTCCGGAGCAAGCACCGCATAGGTGGCACCAAATAACGTATCAGGGCGAGTCGTGAAAACGGTAAACGCTTCATCATGACCATCTATTTTAAAGTCAACCTCTGCACCTTCAGATCGACCAATCCAATTGCGTTGCATATCTTTAATGCTTTCCGGCCAATCTAAATCTTCTAGATCTTCTAATAAACGATCAGCATAAGCCGTAATTTTTAAATTCCATTGTTTCATAGGACGTCTTTCAACAGGATGTCCACCGCGTTCACTTTTCCCGTCGATTACTTCCTCATTAGCGAGTACCGTACCTAGAGCAGGACACCAGTTAACTGGTACCTCATCAATATAGGCTAAACCTTTTTCATACAGCTTGAGGAAAATCCATTGTGTCCATTTATAGTATTTCGGATCTGTTGTATTAATTTCGCGATCCCAATCATATGAAAAACCTAATGCCTTAATTTGACGGCGGAAATTATTAATATTATGTGTTGTAAATTCAGCCGGATCATTTCCTGTATCTAATGCATATTGTTCAGCAGGAAGACCAAATGCATCCCAACCCATCGGATGTAGAACATTGTATCCTTGCATTCTTTTCATTCTGGAAAGAATATCGGTTGCTGTATAGCCTTCTGGGTGGCCGACATGGAGACCTGCTCCAGATGGATATGGAAACATATCTAGTGCATAAAATTTACGTTTACCTTTATCCTCATTTGTTTTAAATGTTTTATTGTCTTCCCAATATTTCTGCCATTTTTTCTCGATCTCATGATGATTGAAGCTCATCTTGTGTTCCTCCTACTAATCAATGTTAAAAACTCTAAAATAAAAGACGTTTTCTTTACAATACCTTATTGTTAAAGCTGCTAAATATAAAAAACCCCTCATCCCAAATTGGGACGAGAGGATTATGTATCTCCCGCGGTACCACCCACAATTAGTGATCAAGTCACTCGCTCAAAATCCCTTAACGCAGGTTTACGTCAGATATTACTATTTGTTTCATATCTGCAACTCAAAGGCGAGTTCGCGATGGTCCAGACTGACTTGCACCAACCGTCAGCTCTCTAATACAGGTTTTCGACACCACTACTATTCCTTATCTTAGCCATTCAAACTATTCAATTTATAATGCTATTGTATATAATTTCTCACTAAGATGCAAGATTAGAAATTATCCTCTACAATATATGTCGTGAAACATAATTTGTTAGTATGTATATTTTAAAATTACATCTATAAGTATTAACAAAGTTAGGGAAATCCATACTGATGAATGATACAAAAATAAACGAACGATTTTTTATAGGTAAAAGCCAACATTTCAATATCGAAATGTTGGCTATTTCTTAACGATTATGGATTCCTGTGTTTGCTTTAACAATAACTTCAGCATATTTCTTTTCATCGCATTTATTGGAAACTACAGTTCCTATAAATGCTCCGATAAAGCCAGCTGGAATAGATATAATTGCTGGGTTGGTCAAAGTAAAAATCGGATCTCCAACAAGAATTGCAACGCCAGGTTCTGGGTTCAATACATTTGGGCTAATAGCCACAAGTACCAAGGCACTTATTAATCCCGTCAACATCCCAGTAATAGCACCTGTCGTATTAAATTTTTTCCAATATATCGTATAAATTATGACTGGTAAGTTTGCACTTGCAGCAACGCAGAAAGCCAACGAAACTAGAAAAGCAACATTCATTTTTTGAGCAAAAAGAGCGAGAATAATGGACAGTACGGAAACACTAATTGATGCATATCTAGCCGCCAGCATTTGTTGCTTTTCGGTAACTTTACCTTTTTTAATAATTTGTCCATAAATATCATGTGCAAAAGCGGAAGCTCCTGACAAAACGAGGCCTGCGACTACAGCCAATATTGTCGCAAATGCTACCGCAGATACGAATGACATAAGAAAGTCACCGCCAAGCGCTTTAGCTAATAAGGGTGCAGCCATATTCCCTGCAGCATTTGCACTAATAATATCCTGTGAACCAACAAAAGCAGCTGCCCCGAATCCTAAAAATATCGTTAAAATATAGAATATCCCAACCACCCATGTTGCCGTAACGACAGAGCTGCGAGCAGTCTTTGCATCTTTTACTGTAAAAAAGCGCATTAATATATGCGGCAGCCCTGCCGTTCCTAATACAAGTGCAGCCATCATAGAAATCGTATCAAGACCATTCGTATATTTGACACCTGGGTTCAAGTAATTTTCTCCATGTGGCGTTAATGTTTTCATTTCACTAAACATCGTAAAGATATTGAAGTTGAATTTAGCTAATACTAAAAATGAAATGACTACGGTCCCTACCATTAATAATACAGCTTTGATGATTTGCACCCAACTAGTGGCTGTCATACCGCCAAATAAAACGTAGATGGTCATCATTACCCCAACAATTAAAACCGCAATCCAGTAATCAATTCCTAATAAAAGTTGAATCAAGGCACCCGCACCAACCAATTGGGCTATCATGTAAAATATGACGATTGTTATTGTACTTAAGGCAGCAACACCCCGTACCTTTTTTTGATCAAATCTGGCATTAATCATATCAGCTATTGTGTATTTCCCTAAATTTCTTAATGGCTCTGCCACAATATAAAGGACGACTAAATAGGCAACCAAATAACCAATAGAAAAGAAAAATCCATCAAAGCCATTCAATGCAATTGCACCTGCAATCCCTAAAAAGGATGCAGCTGACAAATAGTCACCAGCGATAGCAAGTCCATTTTGCCATCCTGTTAAACCACCACCAGCTGTATAAAATTCACTTGCTGTTTTTGTTCGTTTTGCGGCCCAGTAGGTAATGATAAGGGTCATCCCAACAATCGCAACAAATAAAACGAGTGCAATCTTGCTCATACGCTCTGATCTCCTTGGGCCTCATACTTTTCAATGATTTGTTCCGCCGATTGGTCATACTGTACAGCTTTTTTTACATAAAGAATACATAGAATCCATGTCATGATAAACAATCCTAAAGAATATATCCAAGTCCAAGAAACAGAACCTATAGCAGACTTGTTTAAAATCGTCGTGTACGAAGTCGAAATCGGTAATAAAAAATATAAAGCCAAAAATAAAACAGTTGATGGAATTAAAAAATTTCTCTTTGACTTCATCAACCTTCCAAACTCTGGGCTACTTGCGATTTTTTCAAAATCATAATTCTCTTGATTATTTTTCAATACATCCCTTTGATCTAAGTTTTCCATGCAATTCCTCCCCTTGTTTAAATTTTCTGAATTATATCTATATTTTAATAATTATCATTTAAAATAGCAACCATTTTTTCTAATGTATTCTTAATACTTTTTTAGAAGTAAAAAGAGCTGACCCCTAAGGATCAGCTCATCTCACTATTCTGTATGTTGTTTTGATTTGATCGGCTGGCCACCGCTCTGTTCATATTTCTTTTTAGCTTGCTTAATTAAATCAAAATCTGCCCCTAATTCTAAATCGTTATTATTTACCCCATTACGAGTCTTTTGTTCGGGATTTTGTTGTTTTGAACGTTTTTTCATTTCGCCATCCTCCTAATGCTGAAGAAGAATCATTTTATTTTGAGCTTGTTGAATTTGCAAACGTAAACGATGCAGTTCTTCTCTTTGCTGTCCGTTCGCACTATGGGCCATGATCGCAATATCATTATAGGCTTTTTCTAATTGTTGCAATGATTGTATATAATTATCATCATTGTATTGTTGTTGTAAGCTGCTTTCTTGATATTGGTCGTTCGCAAATCTAAGCACATCTTCACATTGCTGCTTCAGTTCATTCATTGAATCTCGAGTTGCCATCCAAACCCCTCCTGTGATTCATTCTCAGTAAAGCTCACAAGACAAAGCTTCACTCTCTTATTTTGCTCAGATCCGATTTTTTCTTACACTAAGAAGGACTGCTTATTTTTGACAATATAAGAAGGGAAATTGGATAACGGAACTAAATATGATAAAATGATTAGATTCTTGAGTAAAAAAGAGGTTGGTAAGATGAAGCAACAGAATTCTTTTCCATATGCGTTTGATCATAAACGTTATCATACATTAAATTATCATTTAAAAGAAACCTTTGGACATAAAGTATTTAAGGTAAGTTTAGATGGTGGGTTTGATTGCCCTAATCGGGATGGTACAGTTGCACATGGTGGATGTACCTTCTGTAGTGCTGCCGGTTCAGGAGATTTCGCGGGAGACCGCGGCGATAACCTTGTACAGCAGTTCTATGAAATAAAAGATAAAATGCACACAAAGTGGAAGGATGGAAAGTACTTAGCTTATTTCCAGGCCTTCACTAATACCCATGCACCTGTTAGTGAACTACGACAAAAATTCGAATCTGTGATCAATCTTGACGGTGTTGTCGGTCTGTCGATTGCGACTAGACCTGATTGTTTACCAGACGATGTTGTAGAATATTTAGCAGAGCTTCATGAACGGACTTATTTATGGGTAGAGCTCGGGTTACAGACAGTCCATGAGAAAACCGCTCATTTGATTAATCGGGCCCATGACTTTCAAACCTATATCGAGGGTGTAGAAAAGCTTCGTAAACATGGCATTCGAGTATGTTCTCATATCATTAACGGTCTCCCACTTGAAACAACCGAAATGATGATGGAAACGGCTAAAGAAGTCGCAAAGCTCGATGTTCAAGGCATAAAGATCCATCTTCTCCATTTATTAAAAGGCACACCGATGGTAAAGCAATATGAAAAAGGGATGCTCCAATTCTTATCCTTTGAAGATTATGTACACTTAGTTTGCGATCAATTAGAAATATTACCCCCGGAAATGATTGTTCACCGGATTACTGGGGACGGACCAATTGACTTGATGATTGGACCGATGTGGAGTGTAAATAAATGGGAAGTCCTTAATGCGATTGACCAGGAATTGGAGCGTAGAAATAGCTGGCAAGGTAAACTTTGGGATGGGGTAAAAGTATGAAAGTAAAACAAATTCTTCCTTTTGCGAGGAACTTATTAGAAGCAGCATGTTCACCCGGGGATATTGTTGTAGATGGAACACTGGGGAATGGCCACGATACTGAATTTTTGGCTCGTCTAGTTGGTCCAAATGGACATGTATATGGATTCGATATTCAGGAACAAGCCATTGTAAATACCGAAGACAGATTGATAGAACAGGGATTAACCTCAATGGTTACATTATTTCAACATGGCCATGAAAAGGTAAAGGAGAGCATCCCAACGCACTTACACGGCAAAGTTACAGGTGCTATTTTTAACCTTGGTTATTTACCAGGTGGAGATAAATCGATTGTAACAAAGCCATTAACAACAATATCTGCCATAGATCAGCTTCTTAACATCATGGCCGTCGAAGGGATTATTGTTTTAGTCATTTATCACGGTCATCCCGAGGGGGTCATAGAGCGGGATGCCATCATCAAACATGTTAAATCCATTGACCAAAAGTTAGCTTATGTTATTCAATATGGTTTTATTAATCAAAATAACCATCCCCCATTCATTATTGCCATTGAAAAAAGAGATTAGCCTACGTATCGGGCTGATCTCTTTTTTTCTTTACTCTCTTGTAATCCGATATTGAACGACTTCACTTTTCGATATAGAAAAGCATTTACATAGAAAAAGTAACAAATCGGCCCACCATTTCGCATTAAACTTTTCGCTAACTTGCGAACATCTTTTTGTTCTCTCACCTTTTCATCTGATAAATAAAGGCCTAGAAGACCTCGATTAATTAGCTGGTGAAATCGTTTATAAGGTAAATTTTTTGTATATAAATCCGATTGCTTCATAAAATGTTTTAAACGAGTAAACAATACATCTTTATTTTCAAAATAAGAGCAAAAATTCAAATCACCGAACATTTTATCCTCTTCTTGATCAATAAAATAATCCAATAAGATATGAAGTCCCTGTATGTATGGAAAGTAACCATTACGAATATGTTGGACATCCTGCACCTTATATTGTTTATTCATTGAATAGGAAATAAGGCAAAAAATACCAAGTGTAGAACCTGAACAGGCGGAAAACTCATACCACTCCATATTCGGGATGGACTGTTTATGCTCATGAAACCATCGAGTTAATCTTGGAACCCTCTCATTAGGATTGACATGTTTATGAATTTGCAGATCACAATAATAATGACATAGTTCGAGTAATTCTTTATTAAACGTTCGATAATTTGGATTCCTCTTTAACACGTCCCGGCAAGTGGAAACTAAATCAACTAAATAATTTCCATCGTTTTTTTCTTGTCTAAACCGGTAATAGTCGCTAATCTCACCATCAATCGTCAGTGCATCAGTCATTGCTTCATGCAAGGCTGAAAAGTCTTTGACATCTAAAGAAGTACTCCGATCACATAAATTATCCAAATAATCACTGATCGTTTGATAAGCAACAATAAAACGCATCGCTTCTTTATATTTATCATTGGCAAGGAGGGACATAATTGCTCCACCTTCACAATGAAAGGTTTTATGTCTTATGCTGGCAAGTGCCTGGTTCCTTAATTCGGAGTTGGGAATAGCTTCTGCTCTTTTCTTCCAGTAAGATAGCTCTTTATTTACATTAGGAAAAATGTGACGATATGTTTTTAACATTAATGTAATCGGCATGGTTGGAACAGTCATAACGATCCCTCTCTTATACAATATAACCAATTGACTTCAATTGACTGTTGAAAAAGTCTTTGGCATATTCAAATACTTCTTCCCGTTCTGGTTCATTAAAGATTTCATGATAACATTTAGGCCATTCTTTAAATCGCTTCTCAGACAATGGAACAATATTAAACCAATGTTTGACGGCATTTTTATTGACAATTTTATCCTCTCCGCCTTGCATTACTAGGAAAGG
Organism: Niallia sp. XMNu-256; assembly: GCF_036670015.1. NCBI lineage: Bacteria > Bacillati > Bacillota > Bacilli > Caryophanales > Bacillaceae > Niallia > Niallia sp. XMNu-256. Next base: position 883,171 of record NZ_CP137636.1, on the reverse strand, counting down.
AATATCTTGAATTTGTCCGATTTGTTCAAAAGAAAGTTTAATATTATCCATTAGCTCCCGATACCATCTAATCGATACTTTTGTCACATATAAGGTGTCATTTAAATCAGCATCGCGAACATCATCATTTCTTGTTGCCATTTCAACTGTCACACCAGAGTTGAGTCTTATAGTCGGCATGATCATATTTAATGGCATCGATAATAGGTCCAATAATTTTGACGGTCTTTGTAATAAACCCAAACAAGGTGACGATAAGATTACCCCAGCTAAGTTCAACTTTTCTTCTTCTAATAAACGGATCGCGATTAACCCACCCATGCTATGTCCGATTAAAAAAACAGGTAATTCAAATTGGTACGCTGTCTGAATCCAATCCTTTACTTCATAGATATACTCATCAAAAGAATCAATATGGCCTCTGCTTGATCTTGTTGTCATTCCCTGACCGGGAAGATCACCCATGATGACATGAAAACCGGATAAACGCCACATTTCGATTAACCAGCCATAACGACGATGATGTTCAAAAGCGCCGTGTACAATAACAACAACCGCTTTAGCTTCACCTTCCGCTTCCCACTTCCACATTGTTTCTTCCTCCATCTTAAAACAAAATTGATTAAATGATTGTACATCTATTATGTCCTAAAAACATATCTTTTGACAAATATATCCTTACATTACATGGTAAAATATATATTAAAGTTCAGACTTTTTAAAATAAGGAGCGTGTATTATGATTTATCCATACAACGGAATTACCCCAAAAATTTCCTCGACAGCATTTATAGCTGATTTTGTTACGGTTACTGGTGATGTTGAAATTGGGGAGGAATCATCCATCTGGTTTAATACCGTAATCCGTGGAGACGTTGCCCCTACTAGAATCGGGAATAAGGTAAACATCCAAGATAACTCCGTTTTACATCAAAGCCCTCAAAACCCCCTTATTATTAAAGATGGAGTTTCTGTAGGCCATGGAGTCATTCTTCATAGTTGTGTGATTAACGAAAATGCCCTTATCGGGATGGGGTCCATTATTCTTGATGGAGCTGAAATTGGTGAGGGTGCATTCATTGGAGCAGGTAGTCTCGTACCACAAGGTAAAAAAATCCCTCCAGCAACTTTAGCTTATGGAAGGCCTGCAAAAGTCATTCGTAAACTCACACAAGAAGATATTGCTGATATGGACCGAATTAGAAGAGAATATGTTGAAAAAGGCCTCTATTATAAATCATTACAATAAAGTGAAACTTCCATCAGTGGGGGTTTTCTTTCATCCCCCACTGATGGTTGGTCACGTAGAGCCTGATTGATTTATCTAAGGGCTGAAGCCCAAAGATAAATCTTATTTCACCAATCGGAGCTTTACGGGCAGTTGATCCCCCACCTATCTTCTTTTATTTGTAATCAGAATATTGAGGTGGGGGTCTTACTGCCCGTTAAGCCTGACAAAAATAAGTTTATAATCTTAGTATCTTCTATTTATCTAACTGCATCCAAGATCCATGAAAAAAAGGGGCGTGCTTATCATACAGCACACCCCTTTTCTACTACCAATTACTATACCCCTGCTTGTTCACGCAGTAGGTTTACTTTATCTGTACGCTCCCATGGTAAATCAACATCTGTACGGCCAAAATGTCCATAGGCAGCTGTCTGTTTATAAATCGGACGGCGTAAATCTAACATTTTAATAATTCCCGCAGGACGTAGATCAAAATGTTTATTGACTAGATCAACTAAGACATCCTCGCTCACTGTTCCTGTTTCAAAAGTATCGATCGAGATCGATACTGGACGAGCTACACCTATTGCGTAGGCAAGTTGCACTTCTACTTTATCAGCCAACCCTGCAGCAACAATATTTTTAGCAACATAACGAGCTGCATATGCGGCTGAACGATCAACTTTTGTAGGATCTTTTCCAGAAAAAGCACCTCCGCCATGACGTGCATAACCGCCATACGTGTCAACAATAATCTTTCTGCCTGTTAGTCCGGCGTCTCCTTGAGGCCCACCAATCACAAATCTTCCCGTTGGATTAATAAAGTATTTTGTTTGCTCATCGATCAATCCGTTTGGAACTACTGGTTTTATAACAAACTCTTTTAAATCACGTTGGATTTGTTCAAGACCAATTTCAGGATCATGCTGAGTTGAAATAACGATCGTATCAATACGAACAGGTTGATTATTTTCGTCATACTCAACAGTTACTTGTGTTTTTCCATCGGGACGAAGGTAGGGTAATATTTCTTCTTTTCTAACTTCAGTTAGACGTCGTGCAAGCTTATGAGATAGAGAAATCGGCAGAGGCATTAACTCTTTTGTTTCATTACACGCAAATCCAAACATTAAACCTTGGTCACCGGCACCGATTGCATCAATTTCTTCTTCCGTCATGCTTCCTTCACGGGCTTCCAATGCTTTATCAACCCCCATTGCGATATCTGGTGATTGTTCATCAATGGAAGTTAGGACGGCACATGTTTCAGAGTCAAAACCATATTTGGCTCTTGTATAGCCAATATCCTTTATCGTTTGACGAACAATTTTGGGTATATCAACATAGGTTGAGGTAGTAATTTCCCCAGCAACTAAAACTAATCCAGTGTTCACAGAAGTTTCGGCAGCAACACGCGCATTGGGGTCCTGGGCAATAATAGCATCTAAAATAGAATCCGAGATTTGATCACAAATTTTATCAGGATGACCTTCCGTTACTGACTCCGAAGTAAACAAACGTCGTTTAGACAATCTAATTTCCTCCTTATATAGGCTAAAGGCTATTTGATACGGAACTCATACTTCCTAAGTAGTATGGAAAAATTATGGGTTTATAATTCACTCGTTGCATTTCTATACAAAATAAAAAAACCTTTTCAATAAGTGAAAAGGTTGAAGTAAATAATTCTCGCCCTTCACTCTTATCGTTCAAGGAAGATTTCCTTGCAGCAGATTAGCACCTTTACTTTTCTAACGAGAATTAGCTAAGCAATTTCACGTATAGATAAGCAGGTTGCTGGGTTTCATAGGGTCTGTCCCTCCACCAGCTCAGGATAAGAGAGTATCCGTTCAACTTAACATGTTATCGTACTGATGAGATTGTGTCAATGAGCTTATCCATTTTCATGAAAGAAAGGAGGGTTAACATATCCCATATAGAAGAAAAAATCTTTTTCACTAGTATAGATTATTGAAATAATTGTGATATACTATTTTTATAATAAAGATCACTCTGAATAATCTAAATATTATATAAAGGAAGGTATCGACCCGATGAGTTTTGTAAGCATTGAACATGAAATTACACAATTTCTAAAGGGCAAAAACATTCATATTCAACTATCTGTTCCGCAGCTTGTTGAAAAAGTATTATCTCGGAATGAAGGTAAGTTAACATCAACAGGAGCCATTATGGCAACAACAGGAAAATACACAGGGAGATCCCCAAAAGATAAATATATTGTTAAAGAGGAATCTGTAAAGGACAAAATTGACTGGGGCACTATTAATCAACCGATTTCGAAGGAAGTATTTACGAACCTTTACAATAAGGTTTTAGACTATTTAAAAGAAAAAGAAGAAATCTTTGTTTTCAGAGGATTTGCCGGAGCCGATAAAAATAATCGCCTTCCAATTCAAGTTATTAATGAATTTGCCTGGCATAACCTATTTGCACACCAGCTGTTTATCCGCCCTTCTGAAGAAGAGTTGGCTGGACATCAGGCTGGTTTTACAGTCATTTCAGCCCCTAACTTCAAGGCTGATCCAGTCATTGATGGGACCCAATCAGAAACATTCATTATTATATCCTTTGAGCAGAGAACGGTATTGATTGGCGGAACGGAGTATGCCGGTGAAATCAAAAAATCAATTTTCTCCGTTATGAACTATTTATTACCTGAAAATGAGATCCTACCCATGCATTGTTCTGCAAATGTTGGCAGTGAAGGAGATGTTGCCCTTTTCTTCGGTTTATCAGGTACCGGAAAGACTACCTTATCAACAGATCCGAACAGAAAATTAATTGGTGACGATGAACACGGCTGGACGAACAATGGAGTGTTTAATATTGAAGGCGGTTGCTATGCAAAATGTATTAATCTTTCTCGTGAAAAAGAACCACAAATTTTTGATGCAATTCGTTTTGGGTCTGTACTCGAGAATGTGGTACTTAACGAAGAGTCAAGAATCGCTGATTATGACAACGGATCTTTAACAGAAAATACCCGTGCTGCGTATTCCTTACACGCGATTGATAATATTGTTGATCCGAGTGTCGCCGGTCACCCAAATACAATCGTTTTCCTAACAGCAGATGCATTTGGCGTATTGCCTCCGATTTCAAAATTAACAAAAGAACAAGCGATGTATCATTTCTTAAGCGGATATACTTCTAAACTTGCAGGAACAGAACGAGGAGTTACTTCTCCAGAAGCCACTTTTTCCACGTGCTTTGGAGCACCATTCTTACCACTCCCTGCAACACGTTACGCTGAAATGCTAGGAGAAAAAATTAGTCAGCATAACGCTAATGTATTCCTAGTAAATACAGGCTGGACGGGCGGCGTATATGGTGTTGGAAACCGTATGAAATTAAGCTATACTCGTGCGATGATTCAAGCTGCACTTGAAGGTGAACTGTCAAATGTCGAAACGAAAAAAGACGAAATTTTCGGTCTAGATATTCCTTTGCACGTCCCTGGTGTACCAGATCAAGTGCTACAGCCTAATCTTACATGGAATGACCAAGCGCAATATGAAGAAAAAGCAAAAGAATTGGCACAAAAGTTCCGTACCAATTTTGAAAAATTCACCCATGTTGCATCAGAAATCATTGAAAAAGGCGGTCCAATTGCCTAATTAGATGCTTAAACAAATAAATGTGTCAAAATATTTAATTAAAGCCGTAATGTACCTCTGCATTACGGCTTTAATATTGTTGAACATTAGCGTATTAATTGATAAGTAATGGTTGTTATATTATTCTCCCATACAACCTTTTTAATCATTGCTTTTGCGCTTTTTTCACTGTCTATTGTTTTTTTTATTTCGATTGGTATATCAAGTGGATATAACCGATAATCCTGTTTTTTCAATACATACTCATTATCTCCAACTTTATCTTCTTTTCCTTTTGTGACGATCATCGTATTTAGTTCTAATGGCATCCCCATAATAGCCCTCCTTAAAATTTAAAGGTAACTTTGCTTTCATCTATCTCTTTGCTTTTTCATCCAAGCGCCTAAATCTGAAACGATTTTCCGATTCATAACAGGAGGAAAAAAGTGAGTAAATTCATCAAAATACCAGGTTTCCACACTTTTATTTAATTCAATTAATCTTTTTTCTAATCGGTAAGCATGTTCTACTGAAACATTTATATCCTTTCTCCCATGAATAATTAAGACAGGTACCTCTAAGTGTTCTAATTCGTATAAAGGAGTACGGATTTCATACTGTTCGGGAACCTTTGTTGGAGTCCCGCCAATTACTCTTTTCATCATTCTCCTTAAGTCTTTCCGTTCTTCATAAGTTAAGCTCATATCACTAACACCAGCCCAAGAAACCACCGAAGCAGCTTCCGCATACTGGATTGCTGTTAATAGAGCCATCACTCCGCCGCGAGAAAACCCAAAAACATGAACTTTTTTCACTCGATCCATTGACGACAATAATTCAAAACCCGCAAACGCATCCTCACGGTCTTCACCAGCAAAATCTTCATTTCCCTCTCCACCTCGATTTCCCCGATAAAAAGGAGCAAAGACAATAAAACCTTCTGAAGCAAATTGAACAATTCTGCTTGGTCTGACCATACCGACATTTTTAATTCCACCTCTTAAATACAAAAAGCCATCATAAACGTGATCATCTTTCGGCTCAGCTAAAAGTCCTTTTACCTTTAATCCATTTACGTCATACGTCACAATTGATAGCTCAATCCCCGGATGGGGTGAGGGAAATTTTTGTTTATTTATTATTGTGCTGTTCATATGTTCACCTATTCATTTATGTTGTTTAATCTATTATATCTGATAGTAACTATTAACAAAAATCCCAACGTTTACACGAAGGGATTTTGTTAATGTTTTACTGTGTAATTATCAGTGGACCATTTTTGGTTACAATGATGGTGTGTTCAATTTGTGCAACGAAGCTTTTATCTTCTGTTGCGTATGTCCAACCATCACTTTTTTGGTATACCTCTTCTGCACCCGTTGAAATAAAGGGTTCAAAGGCAATCACTTGACCTTCTTTTAATAATTCTTTATCCCATGAATCATAATAATTCAAAATATGGTCAGGTGCTTCATGTAAAGCACGGCCTACGCCATGTCCAGTTAAATTCATGATGACCGTAAGACCGTTTGCCCTTGCCGTTTGATAAACAGCCTTACCAATAGCATTTTTTCGTCCACCGACTTTAAACTTCGTTAAACCTGCTTCAAATGCCTTTTTAGCAACATCACAAATTTTATAAAGGACTTGATCGCCATTTCCAACGACAAAAGATAGACCTGTATCAGCAAAGTACCCATTTTTTGATCCAGACACATCGATATTGACTAAATCGCCTTCTTGAATCACACGATTACCTGGAATTCCATGGGCAACTTCTTCATTAACACTAATACAAGTAAATCCCGGGAAGTCGTACTCCCCTTTTGGACCTGAGATAGCTCCATATTTTTCAAATAGTGTTCCAGCAAAATCATCTAATTCCTTAGTGGTTACACCCGGCTTTGTTATTTTAATCATTTCATCCCGGATCGTACCCATGATTTTTCCAACTTCTTGCAAGCTTTTTAAATCTTCTTCTGTTTTAACAATCACCCAATTACCCTTCTTTCTTGAAAATGTAGATATACATTCCGTGCTTATTGACATTTTCTAATTTTACCATATTTCCTTCTATAGACCAATCGATTTTAAATTAGATACATTCTTTAAATATGTACTCCCAAATTAAACGGTTATTCCCATCAATACTTTTGCAGGATTACTGCAAAAATATAGAGGTATCCACATTAAAAAGGAGGTAATACCATTGATAAAAAGAAATTTAGGGGTTTTAATTGCACCTATTCTTGTGCTAGGACTGGCCGCTTGTAATAATGGAAATGACAATGCAGCAATGGACGTCCAAAATGGAAATGGAAACAACACGATAAATCGCAACAACGGCGATGACAGTTATTTAAATAGAGTAAATTACCGTACAAACCAAACAGGTAACACAGGAAATAACAACAATAATCGCTTAAATGTATTGGATCGTGAAGGAATTTTTGCTGACGATCATGATGATAATTTAATCGACCATCGTGGACCGTTAACAGAGAATTATAGGAATCGAAAAGGCGGAAATGAGTACAATTCCAATTCAGCGAACAATCGGAATGGCTCTATTTCCACAGCCGTTTATACATCAAAATCAAGCAACAACTTTCCTCATACAAAAGCGATTCGAACCCAGGATGCAAGATACAGATATGCTCCTGCCGATGAAAATCAAGAGAATCGATTCAACAGGTATCGCCAAAATCAAGATCGTTATGGCTATAGGCAGCGGAGACAAACAGAACAGGAACCAGTTACACAACCGAATCAAAACAACCAGCAACAAACAGATATAAATCAAAATCAAGTTTCAGGCAATATAAGTCAATATGCAAGACAAGTTGTTGATTTAACCAATGACCAGCGTCGCCGAAATGGAGTCCCTGATTTACAAATCGATACAAGATTAAGCAATGTCGCTCAAACAAAATCCAATGATATGCAACAAAACGGTTATTTCTCACATACAAGTCCAACTTACGGATCTCCTTTTGACATGATGAGAGACTTTGGCGTGACTTACCGTGCAGCCGGGGAAAATATCGCCCAAGGTCAAAGAACCCCACAAGATGTGGTAAATGCCTGGATGAATAGTGAAGGACACCGTCGTAATATTTTAAATCGTAACTTCACACATATCGGGGTCGGATACGAACCGAGTGGCAATCATTGGACACAGATGTTTATCGGAAAATAACTTGAATCATACAGCCCATCCTCAATTAATATGTTGATGGGCTGTTTATGTTTTATTTCCTATCATAGGTAGGCATTCACACATTTTTCCCTTTTTTCATACAATAATCTAGGCTTATTAAATTAGGTTAACTTTAAGGGAGGGCCTTAGATTTGAAAAGGTGGAAGAAGATCTTATTCCCATTCATTGTTTTTGTTTTAATGGTTGGATTAGCTGCTTGTAATTTTGGCAGTTCTGGAAATTCAGATTTAGAAAAGGTTCGTGTAGCTGAAGTAACCCGCTCTGTTTTTTATGCTCCATTATATGTAGCCGTTGAACAAGGCTTTTTTGAAGATGAAGGGCTGGACGTTCAAGTAACAACGGTTTGGGGTGGAGATAAAACCATGACAGCACTTATTTCTGGTGGAGCAGATATTGCTCTCGTTGGTTCCGAAACTTCAATTTACGTATCGGCTCAAGGCTCAACCGACCCCATCATTAACTTCGCACAACTTACACAAACAGATGGAACTTTTCTCGTCTCAAGAGAAAAAATTGAAGATTTCAGTTGGGATATGTTGATAGACAGTGACTTTCTTGGTCAAAGAAAAGGCGGCATGCCGCAAATGGTTGGTGAGTTTGTCCTAAAACAACATGACATCAACCCCCATACTGATTTAAATTTAATTCAAAATATTGACTTTGCAAACATCGCTAATGCGTATATCTCAGGGACAGGCGATTTTGTTCAATTATTCGAACCACAAGCAAGCATGTTTGAAAAAGAAGGCAGAGGCTATATTGTCGCATCCTTTGGCACTGAGTCAGGGCATGTTCCATATACAACATTTATGACAAAGGATAGCTATTTAACAAAAAATGATGAGACAGTTGAAAAATTTACTCGTGCAATTTATAAAGCGCAACAATGGGTGTATGAAAATAGCTCCGCTGATACCGCTAAATTGATTAAAAACTACTTCACAGACACAGACTTAGACATTATTGAATCCTCAATTGAACGATATAAAAATCAAGAATCCTTTGCGACAAATCCAATCCTAGATGAAGATGAGTGGGAAAACCTACAAAACATTATGAATGAAGCAGGTGAACTCCCAAAGCGCGTTGATTATGATGAGCTGGTCAACACGGAGTTTGCTAAAAAAGTAATGGAGTAATGCCGTCTTTTCAGCAGATTCTTCAAGGAGGGCAAATCATGGGATTTTTAAAAATTAAAGATGTCGGTCATACTTATTTTACGAAAAAACAAGCAACAACTGCCCTCTCTAATATTTCCCTTATGATTGAGGAAGGTGAGTTTATCTCCTTTCTCGGTCCAAGTGGATGCGGAAAAACAACCTTGCTTTCAATCATTGCAGGCTTACTGCGACCAACAGAGGGGGTTGTTACATTAGAGGGTAAGTCAATTGATACGAAGAAAAATGATATTGGTTATATGCTTCAACAGGATTATTTGTTTCCGTGGAAAACAATTGAGGAAAATGTTTTACTTGGTTTAAAAATCAGCAACCAATTAGATCAAGATAAAAAACAACAGACTCTCAAGCTTCTTAATAAAATGGGGTTACATGACGTCGAAAATCAATATCCTAAACAACTTTCTGGCGGGATGAGACAGCGTGTTGCCTTAGTAAGAACTTTAGCGACCCAACCGAAATTATTAATGCTTGATGAGCCCTTTTCTGCGCTCGATTTTCAAACGAAACTTCGTCTAGAAGACCTTGTATCGGAAACTTTAAAGGCTTTTAATAAAACAGCTATTTTAGTTACTCATGATATTGGCGAAGCGATAGCAATGAGTGATCGTATCTTTCTATTCTCTGCCCGCCCAGGTCAAATCCATAAGGCCTTTCTAGTTCCCGAAGAATTGCGCAACCTCCCTCCATTTCATGCTCGTAATCACGAACAATACCAACAATTATTTCAAATCATTTGGAAGGAGTTGGAGTCCCTTGAAAACGCAGACTAAAATCGAACAACTTCATAAAAATTATATTTCTTCACTAAAAAGAGAAAAACGCTGGGTCCGTTTTTACCAAATGATCATTTTTTTCGTGTTCTTTAGCGGCTGGGAGATTGCTAGTAAAATGCAATGGATTGATCCACTGATTTTTAGTTCTCCATCTAAAGTTTGGGATTTGTTTATGACAAAAATCCAAGATGGCTCTCTCATACTAGACTCTAGTGTCACACTAGGCGAAACCATTTTTGGATTTCTGTTGGGAACCATTCTTGGAACAATCCTTGCAGCAATTCTTTGGTGGTCGCCTAGGCTATCTAAAGTTTTGGATCCTTATTTAGTTGTATTAAATGCAATGCCAAAGATTGCACTAGGACCGATCCTTATTGTGGCACTAGGACCAAACTTCACATCTATAATGGCAATGGGAGCTTTAATTTCTATCATTATTACAACGATCGTTGTCTATACATCGTTCCGAGAGGTTGATCCCAATTATATTAAAGTTCTTCGTACATTTGGGGCGACCCGGACTCAATCATTTAAGGAAGCGATTTTACCAGCCTCCTTTCCAACAATTATCTCAACCCTAAAAGTAAATGTTGGATTATCCTGGGTTGGTGTCATTGTTGGTGAGTTCCTAGTCTCATCTCGTGGACTTGGCTATATGATTATTTACGGATTCCAAGTGTTTAATTTTTCTCTTGTCTTCCTCGCTCTGTTTGTGATAGCAATATTAGCAACGATTATGTATCAACTTGTTGATTTATTAGAAAAGAGACTGATTAAAAATTCCCTATAAATATTCTATTCAAAGCGGCTGTTAGCCGTTTTTTTCTTGAATTTTATTGATTACCTTTTCAATCACCTTGTCCTTCATAATAAAGCTATAGGAATCCTGCATGCGAAGAGTAAGAAGATCCCCACTCACAAGTACTGGTCCATTGGTTTCGAAATAATTTGTTTTTGGCTCGAGCTTTTCTACTTCACCTATAAAAATCGCTTTTACGAAGGAACCCTTTTCATCTGATACTTTATATTCGCCAATAAATTCTAAGCTATTTAAACTAGCTCCTGTCTCTTCGTTGACTTCCCTTTTTGCCGCTTCCTCGAGTGTCTCTCCTGCTTCCCTCTTACCGCCTGGAAACTCATAGCCTCTTTCTTTATGTTTCGTTAATAGCCATTGATCATAGAATCTACAGATAACTAGTACATGTTCTACCTCTTTAGAAAATGCATCTCTTACAAACGATAATTGAACCGTACACCCATTTACATCTTCAAACGTTTCCATCCAAACACCTCACTTATTCTATTATAGATGGAAGTTAAGTGGTCAAGCAATTACTTATTCTTTAGTATATTCATACTGTCAATGAGTTGCTTTGTTTCTTCATCTCCGCGTTGATAAATAAATTCATAAATTTGTTGAAGTGCCTCGTCTTGCCGATCATTGACTTCATCATAGTGATATTCACGAAATGGAATATGGGCCCTTAAAAAGTTAGGAAAATCTCCTGCTTCATTTTCATCAAAGTATTGTCTTAGCGTTTGGATTTCATTAGGTGTTGCTTCGATTTGGAAATTCCAAGGAGAGTCAAACAGACTTTGACTAATTTCACCAGATGAGATGTTAATATAATACGTTTTTTTCCCTTCCATAATCTTCGTCCTTTCACTATATGATAAGGATTAGTTTACCCTTTCATGTTACAATTCATAAATAAACATTTTTTTCATAATATCGGGTAATGATAAAGTGAAACTTCCATCAGTGAGGGGGGGTTCTTCTCCCTCACTAATGGTTAGTTCAGAGAACCTGATTGATTTATTTAAGGGAGAAAGTCAAGTTAATCTAATTTCACCAATTTGAACCTCTCAGCATGTTGAAATATCGAGGTTCTTAAACAACAAACTTTGAAGAACCTGAAGAAACCTTCACTCCTTTTTGACAATCACTAAAATAAATATAGAAACGGAATTCTTCCCAATGAATTAAGCCGTATTCTCCGCTTTTTGTCGTAAAAATCGCTGCGTAGATATATACTATAGATAGGGGTGATAAAAATGAAGCTAGTGGATGAACTGTTTGAATTGTATCGTGATAAATTAACAGGCGATGAAGAGGACATTGATATGTTAGCGTTTGCATTTCTTGAAGAAATGACTCGCGAGGATTTATTAAGATTAATCCAGGAAATGGACGAACAAGAGCTTTACACATTAATGGGGTTATATCTGATTGAAAGTTTAAAAGGCAAATTTGCAAAAGAGGATTATGGGCAACGACCAAGTCCTATTTTAAATCAACGGAATATTCATTAAGTAGTATACATATCAACCATCATTTATTAGACTGCCTATAACTAAGGCAGTCCTCCTTATGTTTTTTCTAAGGACAAAAAAAAAAGGATGCTTTGGCTTCAAACAGCTTAAGCATCCATAAATTTTAGCCTAAATAAGCATTTAACATCCATACATGTTTTTGCAACCCACCGATTACCCCTAATAGCATATCACTTGTACCTTCATCATTTGCCTTTTCAGCCAATTCCATCGCTGACTGACATTCACCAATAATCGTTTGAAAATCAGTAATGGTTTCACGGACCATATCTTCTTCTGATTCATTCCCTTTAGCTTCCTTAATAGAAGAAATCTCAAGGCATTCCTTTAAAGTTGAAACCGGGTTCCCACTAATTGTTAAAATTCTCTCTGCCAGCTCATCAATATGCTCATTGGCCTCATCATATAGCTCTTCAAACTTTTCATGCAATGTAAAAAAGTGATTGCCTTTTACATACCAATGAAAATGATGCAATTTAGTATAAAGAACCATCCAGTTTGCTACTTGTTTATTCACAGCACCAATTAATTCTTGATTCATTTCATCAACCTCCCTTCTATAAGATGCCCAGTATAAATAGAAACATCCTTACCACAATCAACCTTTTATAAAGGGAAGCTGCCATCAGTGGAAATCTCACTGTCCGTTAAGCCTGATAAAGTTGATAAAGAAATTTTATTTGAAATCATGTATTATGAGTATTTTAAGGGGAAACTTTTCTTCAACATGTTAAAATATAAAAAAGGAGGGAGTGTCCTTGTTTACAACTATTTTAATTATTTCAGGCATTATTTTCGCTATTGTACTTTTTTTATGTGTGATCACAACATCCAAGGCCTATCAATTCAAACATACCGTTGATCCATTGCCCAAAGAAAAAAAACAGAAACATGAGGAATCATAATGACAGACATTTTCCATAATGTTGATCTTTTAACGCTTTTAGGTACTTTAATATTAATTTTAAATATGATTTTTGCAACCATTGTAATCTTTTTAGAAAAGAGAAATGCTGGATCCACTTGGGCCTGGCTCTTGGTGCTATATTTCATTCCGATTTTAGGATTTATTTTATATTTAATTTTAGGAAAAAAACTACCAAAAGGGCATCTATTCCAATGGGAAGACCGAAAAAAAATTGGCATTGAAGAAATAATTTCAGAGCAATTGGACCATTTCCACTCCCAGCGGTTTACACCCCCAAATGAATTATTTCAAGACTATAAAGGCCTTATTTATATGCTTTTAGATAATAATGATGCAATTTTAACAACCAATAATCAGATTCAAATTTTTACCGATGGAAATAAAAAATTTCGTTCTCTTTTTGAGGATATTAAAAACGCTAACAATACCATTCACTTGCAATATTATATTTTTAAAAATGACAATTTAGGTGGGCAATTGATACAACTTTTAACTGAAAAGGCTAAGCAAGGTGTAAAAGTGAGAATCCTCTACGATGACTTAGGTTCCCGTGGTACACGAAAAAAACACTTTCGAAGCTTAATCGCTGCTGGTGGTGAAGTAGAGGCGTTTTTTCCTTCAAGCTTTCCGCTTATTAATTTTCGAATTAATTACCGCAACCATCGGAAGTTAGTCATTATTGATGGGAAAGTTGGCTATGTTGGAGGATTTAATGTCGGTGATGAATATTTAGGATTGAATAAAAGATTCGGCTATTGGCGGGATACCCATCTGAGAATGGTTGGAAACTCTGTTCATGCCATCCAGACAAGATTTATTCTAGACTGGAATCAAGCTTCCGAAAGTAACGATATCGCTTACTCTCCAAATCTATTTCCAAGTATTCAATCCCAGGGACAGACGAGTATGCAAATAGTTACAAGCGGACCTGATTCAGAATGGGAACATATTAAATACGGCTATATTAAAATGATTTCCTATGCGCGTGAATCCATTCTAATTCAAACGCCTTACTTTATTCCCGATGCCAGCCTTCTAGACTCCTTACGAATTGCTAGTTTAACAGGCAAGGATGTCCGGATCATGATTCCGAATAAGCCAGACCATCCTTTTGTTTATTGGGCTACCTATTTTTATATTGGCGAAATGCTCAAAGCAGGAGCGAAGGCTTATATTTATGATAATGGATTTATCCACGCGAAAACAATAATTATTGATGGAAAATTAGCTTCTGTCGGAACAGCTAATATTGATGTTAGAAGCTTCAAATTAAATTTTGAAGTAAATGCATTTCTTTACGATGAAGAAATAGCTTCCTCATTGACAGAAAGCTTTAACAAAGACATTGTTGTGTCAACAGAATTAACACTTGAGGAATATGAGCAACGTTCGTTAAAAATTCGTTTTAAAGAATCAATCTCAAGATTGCTGTCACCTATTTTATAATATTGCTCTCTAAGCAAATTTCTGAAAAAGAAGGAATCTTTTATGTTTAGATCCATTTTTATTGGTCTTATTCGGTTTTATCAAACCTTTATATCCCCCTTAAAGCCGCCAACCTGTCGATTTTATCCAACTTGTTCTCATTATGGAATAGAATCCGTAAAACGTTTTGGCGCTTTTAAAGGTGGCTATTTAACAATTAAGCGAATATTAAAATGCAATCCTTTACATCCAGGTGGAATTGATAAAGTACCAGAAAGTTGGCCTGGTTTGATTGGAAAAGATAATCATCATTCATAATCAAAAAATAGAGAGGCGCAAAACAAAGTTTTGTCTTCGCACTCTCTATTTTTTTATTTACTTTCATAACCGTTGACGACTAAATCTAATTTTCCTGTTGCTGGATCAATCACTAATCCATGTACAGGAACATCAGTAGGTAATAAAGGATGATTCTTAATCACATCAACACTGTGTGCTACACTATCTTCTACCTTACTAAAACCTTTTAACCAATTTTGAAAATCGATTCCAGAGTACTCTAATGTATCTAATGTTTCCTGGGTTACACCCCTTTGCTTCATATGCCCAATCATTTCATCAGCTTTTAGTCCACCCATTCCGCAGTCATGATGCCCGATTACAAGTACTTCTTCTGCTTGTAATTGATATAAGGCTACTAAAATACTTCTCATGACACTTCCAAATGGATGGGCAATGAGTGCACCCGCATTTTTAACTAATTTAATATCCCCGTTACGTGCATTTAACGCACGTGGCAATAACTCAACTAAACGGGTATCCATACAGGTTAAAATAACCATCTTTTTATTTGGAAGTTTGTCTGTTGCATACTTTTCATATTTTTTCTCGGCAACAAATTCCTCGTTAAACGCTAATACTTCATCTAAAATTCTCATGTTGGCACCGTCTCCTAAGTAAATTTCTTATATAATACTAGTTTTTTTTGCATCTTGCAATTATGAAGTATTTTTTGTATGATTACTTAGGTATAATCGTAATGATTGCGAATTAACATAATTTAATAAAAAAAACAGACAATAATAATTATACAAGGTAAATCGTAATGAATTCGATTTACAAGGGGATGAAAGGAGAAAAACAATGAAAAAGCTATTTTTATTAATATGCCTATTATTACCCATTAGCACAATTCTGGCTGCATGTGGGGAAGAAAACAAACATGCTGATACTCTAACAAATGACGAAAATAAATTAACTGTATATACAACAGTTTATCCATTACAATACTTTACAGAAGAAATAGGCGGAGACGCTATATATGTTGAAACGATTTATCCACCAGGTTCAGATGAACACACCTTTGATCCCTCTCAAAAAGATATGATGGCCTTAGCTGACTCAGATTTATTTTTCTATGTAGGACTCGGCCTAGAAGGTTTTGTCGAGAAAGCAAAGGACACTTTTAAAGGTGAAGATGTGACAATGGTTTCTACTGGTGACAAATTATTAACAACGGAAGCTTTTGCTCAGCAGCCTGATGAAGGGCATTCTAAAAAAGAAACCGGTCATAGTCATGGGGATGTTGATCCTCATATTTGGATCGATCCGTTATATGCAAAGGAAATGGCCCTTTCTATTAAAGAGGCACTAATCGCCAAGTTACCCGAAAAAGAAGAGGAATTCACGAAAAATTATGAGGCATTGGCAGAAAAGCTTGATGTGTTAAATGACCAATTTACTGAAGTAATCGATAAAGCGAAAAATAAAGAAATCATTGTCTCACATGCCGCATACGGTTATTGGGAATCCCGATATGGCTTGGAACAAATTAGCGTATCAGGGTTAACTACTTCAAGTGAACCTTCACAAAAAGACCTTGAAAACATTATTAAAACTGCAAAAAAACTTGGGCTAAATTATATCTTTTTCGAACAAAATGTTAGTTCAAAAATAACTGAAATTGTTCAGAATGAAATTGGAGCAGAGCCACTTGTTCTTCATAATTTATCAACTCGAACATCAGAAGATATTAAAAACAACCGTGATTACTTTTCGATTATGGAAGATAATTTAAAGGCTTTAGATAAGGGGCTTCAATGATATCAAACTAAGGGCTTAATTTAATAAAAAGGGTGCCAAACTAAACTGTGTTTGGTCACCCTTTTTTGTTTAATAGATTAAAATTATTCATCATCATCGTCTTCGTCCCATGTTAAAGATTGAACCTCGCCTGTAATCCCATTTATTTCAACTGTTGCTTCCCTGCCATCATTTACTTCCACATCTACTAAAAAATATGTGATTCCATTTATATTCTCGACATCGATATCATCAACCTCACCAGGAACTTCCTTGAGTGCAATCTCAGCAGCCTTTTCTTCTGTTAACCTACTTTGTACCTCTTCAACCGGTGCTTCTTCTTCAGTACCTTGCTGTTGACTTGGAGTCGGCTCAACATTCTTTTCTGCTTCCTTTTCCTTTAATCGCTTTAGAGAAGAAACCTCTCCTGTCTCAGCGTTGATTTGTAGCTCATATAAGCCAGTAATACGCTCTAACTGGATAACATAGTGATCAGCCTCTTGTTTAATTTCTTGAACGAGACCCGAATAACGCTGCTGAGCAATCTCCTTTGCTTCTTGTGCAGTTAATTCCCTAGCGGAGGGATTTCCCGGTGTAAACACTTTTGTGAGTAATATAAAAAGGAAAAGAACAACAAAGATACCGGCTCCTATTGATATCCAAACTTTTGTTTTCATGTAATCCCACCTTGTTTTTTTCTAATTATGCATGATAAAGATGAGAATTTGCTGAGAATCTTCTCTTTTTAATTTAAGGGTGACAATTCAATCGTTACGGTCGTGCCGATTCCTTCTACACTCTCTAAAAACATGTTTGCAGACATAGCCTCTGCAATTTCTTTTGCTAACGATAATCCTAGGCCGGATCCGCCCATCTTTCGACTCCTGGCTTTATCTACTCGATAAAAACGATCAAATATTTTTGGTAAATCTTGCTTTGGAATCCCAATGCCCCGATCAATGATTTTGACAAACGGTTTATCACTTTTTATTCCGACCTCAACTGTAATCACATCATCACTGTATTTCCTAGCGTTATCTAATATAATAAAAGTTAGCTGCTTTAACTTTTGGTCGTCTGCTAGTGTTTCAATTTTTCCTTCAAACACTTTGAAATCAATATTCCGATGGTAGGCATTTTCAAAGACCTTAATGGTTTGTTGTACATGAGTTCCTAGGTCTATTTTTTGTAATTTTATATTCCATTCCTCTTCATGTTTTGCCAATAGTAACAGTTGTTCAATCATATCCTTCATTCGTATTGCTTCAGAATGGATCGCCTCAACCGATTCATCAAATAGTTGTGGTTCTTTCATCCCCCGCCGCTTCAATAAACTTGAATAACTCTCAATAATTGTTAATGGAGTTCTTAGTTCATGTGAAGCATTGGAAACAAATTGCTCCTGTTTTTCAAAGTTCGTTTCTAGGAGATCAATCATATGATTGAATGTCTCTCCCATTTTATTCAGTTCATCCTTTGATTCATCATTCAATTGTATCCGCTTAAAATGACCACTCTTTCGAATGTCCGTCATTGTTTCAATTAAAGAGGTAATCGGTCTAGTAATTACCCTGCTTAACAACCGACTAGAAATAAGAACAGGAATCATTACGATTATGGTTACAATGAACAATACAAGTCGTAAGGTGGCAAGATCATCTACGGCTCTTTGAATACTTTTTATTATTTGTAGATTAGCTACTTCACCATCTGCCAAAATAACCGGGAGGGAAACAAATGAATATTGTTTCCCTTGAAATTCAATCTTATCAGCTATCTCATTTGAAAAGTACTGAGCAGCCTTTGTACTTAGATTTTTCTCTGAAGGTGATGTTACAGGGGGCAACGGCTTCCCATTCTCTTTAACAATTTGAATCATTCCATCTACAGGGAGATATGCACGAAGAAGAGTATCTATAGATATTTGTCCTAACGATTCATTAAACCCCTCAGCTATTTTTTCAGTTTCCGCTTTCGATTCACTAATTTCACGATCAACAATCAAATGACTGAAGACAAAATAAATCGCAATGTTACTGATGATGAATAACCCAATAAATAAAAAGCTTGTTGAAAAATTAATTTTATTTCGGAGCTTCATTTCCCTTCCCTCATTACATAACCTACACCGCGAACCGTGTGAATAAGTGGTTCCGCTCCAGGTTGATCAATTTTCTTGCGGATATAGCGTATATATACATCCACAACATTGGTGTCTCCATAATAGTCATAGCCCCAAACGTTCTCGATAATTTGTTCACGGTTTAAAACAAGTGATTTATTTTTTAATAAGTAAACTAATAAATCAAACTCACGAGGTGTCAGTTCAATATCTTCGTGCCCTCTAGTAACTTGGCGTGTTTGTTCATTTACTTGCAAATCAGCCAAACAAAGGGTCTCCCGCTCCTCAGACTGGACGGATAATTGCGGTTTCATACGTAGTGCTACCCTAATCCGAGCAAGTAATTCTTCAATTTGAAATGGCTTTGTAATATAATCATTTGCTCCTAAATCAAGTCCTGATACTTTATCTTCAACAGAGCTCTTAGCCGTCAATAAAATAACAGGTGTATATTCATCTTGTCCTCGAATCCGTCGCAACAATTCAATTCCACTAATTCCTGGAAGCATGACATCTAGTAGAATTAAATCCCATTTCTGGCTTTGATAGATTTGGAGAGCCTCTAACCCATCGGCTGCTTTTCCGACCTCGTACCCTTCGTATTCAAGTTCTAACTCTAACAAGCGCAATATCTTTTCTTCATCTTCAACAACTAAGATGGATTGTTTAGTCACCTATATTCCTCCCCTTTCATACCGGTTATTTCAATTTAGTTCGTAATTCTCTCCGTAAAATTTTCTTTGAGGCATTACGGGGAATTTCATTAATAAAATAGAAATGATGAGGTATTTTAAACTTAGCAAGTTTTTCCATACAGAATTTTGTAATTTCTTCTTTTGATACTGGATAGTTTTTTACGATAAAGGCAACAGGGACTTGTCCCCATTCTTCATCTCTAATCCCAATAACACCGGCATCTTCAATATGAGGATGAGAGGTTAGTATCCCTTCAATCTCTGCTGGATAAATATTTTCTCCCCCCGATATAATTAAATCTGAACGCCGATCAAGAACAAATAAAAAACCTTCTTCGTCTACATAACCAATATCCCCGGTATGAAGCCAACCATTTTCAAGTTGGTTTTCTTTGTTTAAATATCCAACTGTAACATTTGGACCTTTCACTATGATTTCACCTGCCACACCTGTAGGAGTCTCTTCACCATTTTCCCTTACAATTTTAATTTGTGAAGGAAAAAGCGGCTTTCCAGCAGAACCTAACTTTCGTAAACTATCCTCAGGGGCAAGCGTAACAATTTGCGATGATGTTTCCGTCATCCCATACGTTTGAAAAACGGGAATCCCTTTTTCTACACAACGATTAAGGAGAGATTGAGACGCTGGTCCACCTCCGAGAAGCATACAGCGTACATAGTCAGGCACCGAATCCTCTTTAAGACCATCAAGTATCCGATTTAAAGTTGTACTGACAACCGACATAATCGTAACATGCTCCTTATGAAAAGCCTCCATCACCTGTTGGACATCAAACCTTTCGTGAAGCACAATTTTCATCCCATAAATAATCGATTTCATTAGAATCGAATATCCACTAATATGAAAAAGCGGCACAGTTAATAACCAGCAATCATTTTCATGAAGACCAAGATTCAATGCTGAACCTGTTGCACTCCACCAATGATTCCCATAAGTTTGCATAACCCCTTTTGGATGACCAGTTGTACCAGAAGTGTACATAATTGTACATATATCATCTAAATCGATTTCTTCTTTTACAATTGGCTCTATGTACGTGCCTTGGAATAAAATTTCCTTCGTGATTATTTTAATATTTGGGCGCTCACCTTTCATCCTTTCGATTTTATCATCGAAATATTCCTCACTAATTAAGAAAATAGAATTAGAGTCGGTGAGTTGCCAATTTATTTCTTCTGATGATAATCGGTTATTTAAAATAACAGCCCGAACACCTAGTAATTGTAACGCTAGAAGAATCACTGCAGAATCAAGATGATTTCGCAGTAACAATCCGGCATATTGTTTGTCCGTAACACCCTTTGCTGCTAATTTTCCCGCAGTATCTAGGGAACGCTCGTATAATTTCTTAAATGAAATTGTTTCATCATTAAATATAATTGCTGGCCGGTTTGGCGTTAAATAAGCCCGCTTAATTAACCAATTTTGCATAATTTGTCCCATTTTTTCACCCCGAATATGAAATTTCTCGCCAGAGGTTTTTTAATTAATTCAGCCAAGAGATGTACCACATTGTTTTCGTAACCATTCGTTCATTTTACCACTTATAAAAGGGAAAAAACTATCTTAGTTAAGTAAAAAAAACACAGCCTGATGGAGAACCACCAAGCTGATTTTTATTATTTATTGTATATATTTTAAGGAAAACGAGGGAATTGGCCAAAATTCGGTTTGCGTTTTTCTTTAAATGCATCGCGTCCTTCTTTAGCCTCTTCTGATGTGTAGTATAATAAAGTCGCATCCCCAGCTAATTGTTGAATCCCTGCTAAGCCATCAGAATCTGCATTAAACGCTGCCTTCAAGAATCGAAGTGCGGTTGGACTCTTCTCAAGAATTTCCTCACACCATTGCAGTGTTTCTTCTTCGACTTTCTCTAACGGAACTACTTTATTGACAAGACCCATTTCCAATGCTTCTTGTGCATTGTATTGTCGGCATAAATACCAAATTTCACGAGCCTTTTTGTGGCCAACGATTCTTGCTAAATAACCAGCACCATAACCACCATCGAAGCTTCCCACCTTTGGACCTGTTTGTCCAAATATCGCATTGTCAGCTGCAATAGTTAAGTCACATACGATATGTAACACATGACCCCCACCAATTGCGTATCCTTTCACCATTGCAATAACTGGTTTCGGGATGACACGGATTAAGCGCTGTAAATCAAGGACATTTAAGCGTGGAATATTATCCTCACCCACATATCCTCCGTTTCCACGTACTTTTTGATCTCCACCAGAACAAAACGCCATATCCCCAGCACCTGTTAAAATAATGACACCTACACTAGAATCATCACGTGCATATGCAAACGCATCGAGTAATTCCGCTACTGTTCTTGGTGTAAAAGCATTTCTTACTTCAGGACGGTTAATCGTAATCTTAGCAATCCCTTTATACGTTTCATAAATAATTTCTTCATACTTACGACCTGCTACCCATTCAACTGTCATAGTAATCCTCCTTTTATGTACAAGAAACCTGTCATTTGCACCAATGTTAGGCATAGAATAACTTTTTCTTAGTAACGGGATAAAAACCCATCTATTATTGTACCAAATTTTTCTGAATGTTCCACATGGATTGCATGTCCACTTCCATCAACTTTGACCCATTGAGCTTTTTGCATTAGTTTTACCATTTCTTCAGCAATCAGACAAAACTTTTGATCAAGCGTTCCCGTTAGGAGTAAAGTATCAACTTCAAATTGGTTTAACGTCTCCCACCATGAAGGTTGGATACCTGTTCCCATCCCTCGTAAACTATTAGCTAAACCAACTGCAGAGTTTTGTAATCTTTGTTCCCTTATTACCCGCTGCTTTAGGACAGGCAGTTTCCTTTGTGATGAAAAAAGCGGGATATTCTCCCAATAATCAACAAAATTCTCTATTCCTTTTTCAAGAATAAAGCTAGCTAACTTTTCATCCTGAATTTGTCGATTTTTCCTCTCTAGCTCTGTTTTTAACCCTGGAGAAGAACTTTCTAATATTAATTTACGAACCTTTTGAGGATATTTTATAGCAAGACTCAAGGCTATTCTACCGCCCATTGAATAGCCTAAAACATCAACCACATCCCATTGAAAGTGATCCATGATCCTTTCGATATCTTGTGTTACAGACAAAATACTATATCTGTCCTTCGCTTCTGGAGAGTCGGTTTTTCCGTGGCCAATCATATCGACACTAACAAGCTTCCGACTCCCTTTCAGTTGATGGACCAAAGTAGACCAAGTTGAATGATCTCCTGTAAATCCATGCAATAGGATTAGCGGAAATCCCTCTCCTTGGATATCTATAAAATAAGATACGTTTTCTATTGAAACATACATTATTTGTCCCCTACCAACATTTTTTGTATTTCCCGGGAAACAGAATTCCACAAATCGCGATGTTCTTTTACATTTTCATCACGTTTTGTCACTAACTGAATGACTCTTAGGCCACTTCGATTACGGTCCTCAATAAGTTCCTTTGTAAAGTGCTCCCAACTTTCAATCGAAACAAACCTTCCGCCATACATTTCAACAGCCTTACGATAATCCAAGTCTAACGGTGTACCAAACAATCGTTCAAAATGCTTAGGATGGTCAGATTGCGGCAAAAAGGAAAAAATCCCTCCGCCATTATTGTTTATAAGGATGATAGTGATATTGATTTCCTGTAGTTTTGCAGCTACAAGCCCATTTAAATCATGGAAAAAGGTAAGATCTCCTAAAATTAAGTAAAACGATTGCCTTGTAGTTGCCGCTCCTAAAGCCGTTGATATCGTCCCATCAATCCCATTTGCCCCCCGATTCGCCATGATCCTAATGTTTTTTTGATTAAAGTGGAAAAACGAATCTAAATCACGAATTGGCATGCTGTTTCCAACAAAGATTGTTGCATTTTCGGGTAACAGTTCCGATAAACAATAGAATAGCTTTGCTTCACTAAGTGATTGTTGATGATTTAAAACACTTATTGTTTCAATTGTCTTTTTATTTATATGTAACCATTGTTGGAAATAATTGGAGTCTCGTTTTTGTTCAACTCTTTTTTCCAATTCCTGACAAAAAATAGACTCCTGACAATAAACCATATCGGTGGAAAAGAGCGATGGATCTCTCCAGCCTCCACCACCATCCACAACAATTTGGGTTGCTTGGTGGTTTTCTTTTATAAAGAAGCTTAGAAATTTAGATACAGGCATCGAACCGAACCTGATAATGATATCTGGTTTCAATTCAGATCGAACATCTTCATTTCGTAAGAACGCATCATATCCATCTATAATATAGTCGCCGGAATGTGAGCCACTGCGAAGTTGTGATAATGGATCGGCAATAATCGGGAATTGGAGTTTTTTTGCTAATAATACAACAGCTTGAGCAAACTTATCATCGTTGATTTCACCACAAATAATGATTCCTTTGCTCATTCTATCCACTTTATCTGCATAGGCTTTATATTCATTTTCATGTAGGGCTAAGGTAGACTGTTGAACCTCAACAAAACGTTCTTCACGCTCTGCTTGTTTAAAAATTCCTTCATCCCCTAAAATCGGTATTAACGGTTCCCGTAGTGGAAAGTTCAAGTGAACAGGTCCTGCTGGTGCCTTGGCAGCAGTTGACACCGCCCTTGCACAAACGACGCGAGAATAGCGAACCATTTCAGGTGTATCCATTGGAGGAGACATCTCAACAAACCATTTTACATGATTACCGTATAAATGGATTTGATCGATCGTTTGAGGAGCCCCAACGTCTCTTAGCTCATGAGGACGATCGGCAGTTAAAACGACTAAGGGAACTCTTGAGATATTCGCCTCTACGATTGCAGGAAAATAATTCGCCGCTGCTGTTCCCGATGTACATAAGAGAACTGTTGGTCGCTTTGTCGCTTTAGCAACTCCTAAAGCAAAAAAAGCGGCAGACCGTTCGTCTACTTGGATATGTACATTTAAATCGGGGTGCTCAGCTAACACCATCGCAATAGGTGTCGAACGTGAGCCAGGACTCACGACGACATCTGTTACACCTGAGCAGACAAGTTCAGATACAAATGAAGCGATATAGGTTGTTAATACTTGCTGATGTTTCATCCTTTTTATCCTCCAAGAGCCGAAAGCATCGGTTTAAATTTAATATTCGTTTCTTCAAATTCCATTTCTGCCAGGGAGTCCTCGACTACTCCACATCCAGCAAACAAGGAAGCCTCATTACCTTGGATTAAACCCGAGCGAATCGCAACTGAAAAGTCACCATTTCCAAGATGGTCAAACCATCCAATTGGAGCGCCAAAAAGACCGCGATCCAACTCTTCTACTTCCCTAATTTTTTCATTTGCTTTTTCCTTAGGCAAACCGCCTAATGCGGGTGTTGGATGCAACCGTTCAACAAGAGCAAGTAGCGTAGTATCATAATTTGCTTTCCCGGTCACAGGCGTATATAAGTGTTGAATATGCTTTAGTTTAAAGAGCTGAGGACTTTCCGGAATGTTTACTTCATAACAAGTTTCATTCATAGCCTCTCGTATCATATCTACTACATATTGATGCTCAATAAGATTCTTTTTATCGTTTAGTAGGGAATAGCCTAATCGAAAATCCTCTTCCTCCGTCTTTCCTCTACCAATTGAACCAGCGAGACACACAGAAAATACTCTTTCCTTTTCTTTTTTGACTAAGCGCTCAGGTGTTGCCCCAATAAAGCAATCACCTTTAGATTCAAAAGCAAATACAAAACTATTATTTTGTTCTTGCATTAAGGTTTCTAAGACCTTTTCTATGACCACTCGATGAGGAAAAACGAGTCTCAATTCCCTGGCTAAAACAACTTTTCTTAAAGAGTCGTTATGTTTCAAATCTTTTGCAACACTCTTTACTGTTTCTTTCCATTCCTCGGGATTGATATCGATTCTTTTATATATAGAGTTTTCTTCATATTGTTCTGTTCTAGACCATTTATTTTTCAGGATTTCCTCAACTTCCTGTTCAATTTCATAGACCTTTGTTTGATCATCTCTATGTGAACAAATCACATTAGCGGTCAAGTACATTTGTTCATTTTTTATTGTTAACATATATTTAGGTATTCGAAAAATGGAGTCATGAAACTTCGACCACAATGAGGTTTTCTCTTTTAATGGGTCAAAGGAAAAACAGCCAAAAGCAGTAGGACCAGTCCCTTGAACTTCATCATTTTTTTGAATGATTACGTGTTTCATGAGGTGTTCCCACTGTTTTTTCACATGAAAAAAGCGGTCAGCTCCCTGATCCGTTACCATTTGCTTACATATTCCTAACCCCACAATATAGAATTCTTCCGTAGCATGCTTCCAGAAAAAGCGTTCTCCTTGGAATTTTTCAACTCTAAAAAACGAGAGTGGACTAATTGAATCTACCTTTTGCACAACGCTTACTAAAATGGAGGTTCCGGATTTTTTTGCTTCTTCAATCCCTTTAAGAATACCTTCTTTTAATTCAGTTTTTTGAATGGTAACCAAAAAAACACCTCCATTGGTTTTAACATTGTATTTAGAATGCCTCTATTTTCACTTCACTATCATAACATATTAACTTTTAAATGACTATTATCACAATCTACCATGGGTTTGCATCATTTTATTAATTGTTGGAAGAAATTAAGCATGATTTTTTCGGTATATTAATATAACATTATAATCGTGTTATTATTATATTTTCAATGAAGGTATGGTCATATTTATTGACAGTACCGGGATATTTTCATAAACTATTTGTAGTGAATTGTTCAAACTTGTGATTATTCTGACAAAATAATAATAAAAATTATTTCTTGATTCAGGGGAAATGGAGGAATTAGAATGCAGATACAAGTAGAGAAGCATTCCTCACCTAGCTATAAAAAAAATTGGCGAGTATGGTGGAGGTTGACTCGTCCACATACACTAACCGCTTCATTTGTTCCTGTCATACTAGGAACAGTGATTGCAGTAAATCATGGGACAGAAGTGAAAGCATTATTATTCCTAATGATGCTTATTGCTAGTATGCTTATCCAAATAGCTACAAATCTTTTTAATGAATATTATGATTATAAAAGAGGACTTGATCATGAGGGATCCGTGGGCATTGGAGGCGGAATAGTAAGAGACGGAATTAAACCTAGTACGATTATGAATCTAGCTTTCAGCTTATATGGCATTTCTATATTAATTGGGGTTTATATTTGCATGAATAGCAGTTGGACCCTTGCTTTAATTGGACTAGCATGTATGATGATTGGTTATCTTTACACGGGCGGACCGATTCCAATTGCTTATACTCCATTTGGTGAACTAGCATCAGGGTTTGTGATGGGAATGGGAATCGTATTAATTTCATTTTTTATTCAAACTGGAACGGTTACACTAGACAGTATTTTAATCTCTACACCGATTATGATCTTAGTTGGAAACATAAACCTTTCAAATAATATTCGTGACCTAGACGGTGATAAAGAAAACGGCCGTCGAACTCTTGCGATTTTACTTGGTAAAAAGAAAGCTGTGCTCTTCTTGGCAAGTTTGTTTATTGTTTCTTATATTTGGGTATTTAGTTTAGTTGGCTTTGGAGTAATTTCACCTTGGATTCTGCTTGTTGCATTAAGTATTCCGAAAGCACTTACAGCAGTAAAAGGTTTCCTGCAAAATTATGCACACGCTCCAATTTATATGATGCCAGCAATGAAGGCAACATCACAAACCAACACGTTTTTTGGTTTATTATTATCAGTCGGATTATTTATCGGATCTATTCTTTAAAACAAAAAGCTTCTGTTTATACAGAGGCTTTTTTGGTTCTCTGCAAAAGATTAAAAAAATATCATGTTTTATCAATAATCGTTCATACTAAGGCTAATGATGATTTTACGATGGGGGATCAGATATGCTAACAAGTCAACAATTAGATCATTTAAAAAAATTATTATCAGACGATCAAAAAGAACTTGATGAACGATTAGAGGGCAATAAAGAAAACAGTCTTGAAGGAAGAAATCATCGGAATGCTGTTGGTGAATTATCAGCCTACGATAACCATCCTGCTGACATGGGAACTGAATTATATGATCGTGAAAAAGACTTTGCCTTAGAAGAACATGCTGATTCGGAACTAGATAAAGTAAATGAGGCATTGCAAGCAATGCAAGATGGTACTTATGGAAAGTGTAAAATATGTAACGGAGACATTCCATATGAAAGACTGCAGGCCGTTCCAACTACTCTTTATTGTGTGGAACACTCTAATGAACAGAACGTACCGACAGATCGGCCCGTTGAAGAGGAGGTTCTCGAATTTGCTCATGGCAACCATTTTCAACATCATCAATTTCGAGAAGTCATCGATAACGAAGACAGTTTTCAAGAAGTTGCCCGCTATGGAACTTCTGAAACACCGTCCGATTTAAAAGGTGATTATGAAGACTATAACAGCCTTTACAATGTCGGCCATGATGACGAAGGATTTACAGAAGACATTGAAACCTTCTTAGCTACAGACATCACTGGCACCGATAGAATGGTCTACTATTCGAAAAAGCATGAAGCATATGAAGAAATGCTAGATGATGAAGGGTTAGAAACACTTTGGGGCGATGTACCCTACCATCAGACAGACGGCTATGTGGATGATGACAAATAAAGGGATTTCAAATAACTGGAGGGTGGTTTAGCACCGTCCAGTTATTGATCTTTTTTCCTTATTTTATAGTCGCTGAATTAATAGCCTATTGCCTAGATTCCCCTTGATTGGCTTTATATCAAACAAGATGGGCCATATTTTTATCTAATATTTTTACGAAAAATTACGGTATGTTTTATATTACTCATATTAGTGTTTTTTTTGGTAGAGCTAGGAGTTACTGCTTGCTAGATAAGATGGGCTAAATGAACTAGGGGCAAAATAAAAAAAGCTGTCGACAATAAGTCGACAGCTTTTTTTATGACCCGTACGGGATTCGAACCCGTGTTACCGCCGTGAAAGGGCGGTGTCTTAACCGCTTGACCAACGGGCCAACATGGCGGAGAAGGAGGGATTTGAACCCTCGCGCCGGTTGCCCGACCTACACCCTTAGCAGGGGCGCCTCTTCAGCCACTTGAGTACTTCTCCAAATGCTCAATAGAATGGCTCCGCAGGTAGGATTCGAACCTACGACCGATCGGTTAACAGCCGATTGCTCTACCACTGAGCTACTGCGGAACAATTAAATGATGGGCCTAAATGGACTCGAACCATCGACCTCACGCTTATCAGGCGTGCGCTCTAACCAGCTGAGCTATAGGCCCATTTAATTATGGAGCGGGTGAAGGGAATCGAACCCTCGACAACAGCTTGGAAGGCTGTGGTTTTACCACTAAACTACACCCGCAAAACGATGATTGGGGCGGCTGATGGGAATCGAACCCACGAATGTCGGAACCACAATCCGATGCGTTAACCACTTCGCCACAACCGCCATCATTTATTGATGGAAGGTGGCTCAGGACGGAATCGAACCGCCGACACATGGATTTTCAGTCCATTGCTCTACCGACTGAGCTACTGAGCCATATAAAAAAATATTTCCCTAAATATAGGTAGTGGTCTTGTGCGCTAAAAGCTTTGTGCTTTTATGGCAAATCGTAGCTTCTTCGAAGCGGTACGATTCTCTACCGACTGAGCTACTGAGCCTTACTAAGCTTTAATGGCGGTCCGGACGGGACTCGAACCCGCGACCTCCTGCGTGACAGGCAGGCATTCTAACCAACTGAACTACCGGACCAAATTGCGGGGACAGGATTTGAACCTGCGACCTTCGGGTTATGAGCCCGACGAGCTACCGGACTGCTCCACCCCGCGATAATAATATTTATAAGTAACAAATGGAGGAGGAAGAGGGATTCGAACCCCCGCGCGGTTTAACCCGCCTGTCGGTTTTCAAGACCGATCCCTTCAGCCGGACTTGGGTATTCCTCCGCTTTAAAAATGGTGGACCTTGTAGGACTCGAACCTACGACCGGACGGTTATGAGCCGTCTGCTCTAACCAGCTGAGCTAAAGGTCCAAAGTAATAATAAATGGTAGCGGCGATAGGGATCGAACCTACGACCTTTCGGGTATGAACCGAACGCTCTAGCCAGCTGAGCTACGCCGCCATTATAATTATTTTAAAAGGGTATGGTGGAGCCTAGCGGGATCGAACCGCTGACCTCCTGCGTGCAAAGCAGGCGCTCTCCCAGCTGAGCTAAGGCCCCATTATCAGAATAATTGTATATTCATGGTCGGGAAGACAGGATTCGAACCTGCGACCCCTTGGTCCCAAACCAAGTGCTCTACCAAGCTGAGCTACTTCCCGTAAAATAAGCGCGCCCGATAGGAGTCGAACCCATAACCTTCTGATCCGTAGTCAGACGCTCTATCCAATTGAGCTACGGGCGCATATTGCAATAAAGTTTTTCATGGTGCCGAGGACCGGAATCGAACCGGTACGGTAGTCACCTACCGCAGGATTTTAAGTCCTGTGCGTCTGCCAGTTCCGCCACCCCGGCTAAACCTTGGAGCGGAAGACGGGATTCGAACCCGCGACCCCCACCTTGGCAAGGTGGTGTTCTACCACTGAACTACTTCCGCTTCATTTTACTTACTTTTTCAACATATATTGTGGTCTTGTGCTCTAAAAGCCTACGACTTTTATCGCAAATCGCCCCTCTTCGAGGCGTGCGATTCACTGAACTACTTCCGCATATTAAATCTAAGTGCGGGTGAAGGGAGTCGAACCCCCACGCCTCGCGGCGCTAGATCCTAAGTCTAGTGCGTCTGCCAATTCCGCCACACCCGCATAAATGGTGAGCCATGCAGGATTCGAACCTGCGACCCTCTGATTAAAAGTCAGATGCTCTACCGACTGAGCTAATGGCTCTTACTAATACTTGTCCCTAAAGTTCGATAGCACTTTTGCGCTTAAAAGCTACTAGCTTTTTATAGCATATCACAGATTCTTTGAATCGATGTGATCCTCTACCGACTGGGATAATGGTTAAAAATAAAAGTGCCGGCCAGAGGACTCGAACCCCCAACCTACTGATTACAAGTCAGTTGCTCTACCAATTGAGCTAGGCCGGCAATATGGTGGAGGATGACGGGCTCGAACCGCCGACCCTCTGCTTGTAAGGCAGATGCTCTCCCAGCTGAGCTAATCCTCCATTGCTTTTGAAACGACTTTATTAATTTAACACATCCAAGTTTTCATTGTCAACATCAATTAAAAAAGTTTTTATTTATGTTTCTCTCTTGGACATGTAATAGTTTATCACGTCAGTTAAATTTTTTCAATATAATTTTACTTATTTTTCAAAGAAGATTTCCCGTTAGTGATATTTGGTAGTCATATCTTTGTATTAGATGACATAAGTTTCTAGTAAATGCACTATTGAAAGGTGATGAACAAATGCTACAAACGGTTGCACTATATCTATCCTTAATCATGGCAGTATATTTGTTTTTGTATGCATTTTTTGAAGGCATTAAAATCGCTGACACAGACGAAAAAGTTCATGGTGGAACTTTTATTCTTTCCGTTATTTCCGCATTTATTTTTTCAACATTTACATTCATTCTGTATTGAATCCAACAAACAGCCAAGCCTCTTTTACAGAGGTACAAGTGTATACAAACAATGCCATGAGTTGCTTCTTACTACCCATGGCATTTCATATTTCAATTTCAATAATAACCCATTTATGATTATTCTACGCTTTCAACTTCCACTTGCATTACTCCCATAATAGACTTTAATTCATAGTAAATATCTGTTGTGTAGCTTCCTCTATGTGCAGTTATTATGCTATTAATGATAATATCATCTAGTTCTTCTTTAATGACCAAACGTTTCACACCTAACTTTTTATTGTTTATTTCTTTTACTAATTCAGTTAAATTTGTGGATTTTTCTATATATAATTTTATCTTTATTTCTTTTTCCTGAAGCTTCTTTGGACCTATCTTATCGAATAAGGGTGGAACAACTTTTATTCCAATAATTAAGAAAATAATTCCTGTTAGAGCCTCTATATAAAAACCGGCTCCAATTGTAATTCCAATTCCTGCAGCAGCAAGAACCAAGGATGCAGTAGTTAGACCTGAAATAGCTTCATTTCCTCTTCTAAGAATAACCCCTGCTCCTAAAAAACCAATCCCTGAGATCAAATAGGATGGAATTCGGCCAGGATCCATCGGTCGAGAATATTCTTTAGAATATAAAAAAGCAGATTCATACGACACAACCGTTAATAAACAAGCCATAACAGATATGATTAAACAAGTTTTTAATCCTAAAGGCTTTCCCTTTAATTCCCTTTCCAATCCAATTCCAATTCCTGCAATTGCCGCGAATGTCAGTTTGAAAAGCACTTCGTAATTAATGAACTCTAGAAATAGATCACTCATGATGCACATTTACCCCTCTCCATCAAGATAATAAACATCAGAATAGATTGAACCTTCCAGCAGTAGAGGGTTTCGTTTCTTACTGCTGGAAAGCTCTAAGTCACAGGATGCTAGTCACGCACCGTTGCCGTAGGCCTATTTAGTATGAATTCAACTTTCGAAGCTTTTAGGGACAGTTATTCTCACCTAGCTTCTTTTATTGTACTCTGAATCTTGAGGTGGGAGCCTTACTGCCCGTTAACCTGATAAAAGTATATTTATAAATTTCAATAAGATTGAATTAATAAAGAACACCTTATTATTTTAAAGCTATTCAGTTCACGAATATATATGAATCCTAATCAATTACCGTATAATTCAATTCATCCAAACATACCTATTTCTAAAGAAGATTCTTAAACTGTTATTTTTTTATTTTTCTCTTGCAACCTTTCAACTTCTTCGCTATAATATCATTTGTAACATCGTTTCGGGGGATTAGCTCAGCTGGGAGAGCGCTTGCATGGCATGCAAGAGGTCAGGGGTTCGAGCCCCCTATTCTCCATAACAAAAAACCTTGCATTAGCAAGGTTTTTTGTTTTCTATTAAAGCTACTTATCATTTTATAATTTCATTTCGTTCAATAAATCCCTCAGTACTTTTAATTCCTCATTTGTTAAAGTTATTCCCTTTCCCATTTTTTCATGGTTCGGTGCCCAGTCTCGCAAATCAAACTTCGGTTCTTTTTTATTCCAACTTATTAGGTTTAATTCTTTAGACCATTCTTTAGCCGACTGAGATAAGACTCCTACACTCTCAATAATTTCGTACTTGATTTCCGCCATTGCTACACCTACTTTTATCTTTATCTATAGAAACTTCACACATACTGGATCGGGCACGGAGATATCCTTTTGTATTGATTTCAGTAATCCTGTTTCTGGATCTCTCGAAAATAAAACTAGATTACCGGAATTTTGGTTAGAAGCAATTAGAAATCTTTCTGTCGGATCTAACGCAAAATCCCTTGGCCAATCTCCTTCTGTTGAAACATGCGTGACAAAATCCAATCTACCTGTTTGAGGGTCACTTTTAAAAATAGCAATGCTATTATGCCCGCGATTGCCTACATATATGAATTTCCCGTCGCTACTTGTATGTATCGCACTTCCTTGGTTATTTTCAGTAAAATCAGCTGGAATTGTCTTATGTGTCTCCATAATAGAGAAACTTCCATTCTCTTCTTGATAGTTTAAAACAATAATTTCCGAACTAAATTCAGTCATAATATAAGCGACTTTTTTATTTAAGGGGTGAAAAGCAAGATGTCTTGGACCGCTCCCAGGGCTTATATCCAATCGGCTTACTTCTATTAATTGTCCATCATTTTTGACTTCATATGAAAGAAGTTTATCACTTCCTAATTCTACGACTACAACATACTTATCATCAGGTGTCATTCCTGCATAATGTGTATGTGCTTTCTCTTGACGCTCATCTGGACCACTTCCTTCATGCTTAATTATAGATGAAGGTTTCGAAATCTCCCCCGTATGTTGGTTGATTAAATAAGATTCGACAGTCCCTTTATGGTAATTTGTACTAAACAAAAATCGTTGCTGGCTATCCGTGTTGACATGACAAGGTGGTGACCCTTCTGTTAATTGTGTATTAATTAAACTTAGTTTTGCTGTATTGGGATCAATTTTAAATGCAGCAGTACCACCTTTTGTGTTTTCCTTTATCACAGAGTATAAAAATCTTTGATCTTTACTGATCGTTATATAAGTAGGATTTTCTAAAGCTCCAGCAAGTTGCAAATCTGAAATTTTTCCAGCTTGGGTATCAAGCACAAACGAATAGATTCCTTTACTTTCCCCCTTTGTATAAGTACCAATAAAACCTGTGAAATTAGTATATTCCATAATAAAAAACTCCTTAAATTGTATTATCCATGCATGTTCATTGTAAGTAACTTATTAACCAAATACAAATATAAGAGTAGACAGGCACCTCCCGTTAATTCTCGTTAAAACTTGCAAAATCAAAAATAAATATAGATAATAATACATATGAACTGATGAAAGTGGTGTTTCTTTTGTCTGAAGATACTTCAAATAAGGAGTACGATTTTTCAATCGTATATGATTATAAAAAATATCCCGATAAAATATCTGGTCGGTGTGATAATTGTGGACACTCTCATTTTAAGAGTACAGTAAAAGATTTTGTTTTTATTCGAGAATGCAGAAATTGTGGGCTTAAAAAATCTATCTAGGTATTTAGGCTAAGGCCTTTCTGAAAAAGCGAACCGTGTGTTCGCTTTTTCTTTTTCCATTGGGAGCGTAACTTTCTAATGAATACTCAAAAACTCATAGGAATGAAGGCATTCGAATCAAACGGTTAAAGATAGAAGTAAGCCTTCTTGTTAAATATAAAATCTGAATTACTACTGAAAATTGCGATGGAAATAAGCGAATGAGAATATTCATACTGGATCCCCTCCACATTGTATGATCGTGTTATTGAAACACTTATTTATATTCTTTCCCTAAATCTCCTGTTGTTTTACACATTTAGCTCTTTTTCAATATTTTTCAATGCATTCATATCTTTGCCTTCTATGGGGATATTATTTTTATTAGACTTAATGGGCATCAAATCAGGAAGCATAGCTTCCCCAACAAGGATGAAAATGGGTGTTAGTTGTCTATACTGGTTCAACGGCTGGAAGAGGAAAGTCGACTTACTGTGGTACTTCGAGTCCATCGGGCAGTCTAGCACCAACGACCAAGATGCACCAACAATTGGCGCTTATTTTCATGGGAGTAAGACTCCTACCTCAAGATTCGGAGTAAAATAAGAGAAGACAAGTGGGGAATCTCTGCGTAACTAAGGGGGATGAAAGAAACCCTACTGATAGTAAACAGGATGCTGGTCACACAGACATTGCCGGATGCGTATTTAGTCTGTGCTCATTATTCCGAGGTTTACGGGTAGTTGATCCCCACCTATCTTCTTTTATTAAACTTAGAACCTTGAGATGGAGGTCTAATTGCTCGTTAAGCCTGATAAATGGGTAACGGAAATTAGAATCGAGTTTCTTTTTGAAATCTCAATTTTTTTCTATACTCTACTCATTCATATCTATATCCATAGAGCTTCAAAGTTTGTTACAATGAAATAGATATTAATCTACTAATTATAACTCACTTTATTGGAGTGATAGAATGATAAAGCCCACTACCTCATACTTTTATAATTTTATATCTGTTGAATATGAGGCAACCGATTCAGAAAGACAGGTAATTTTAAATCAGTTTCCACCACCTCCACTACCAGATAGTGATGAATTCTTTGATATACAAAGCACCACTTCTGGAGATTATGTAAAAGCTAGATTGCTATTAAATGATCACCAAGTTGCATTAACTAAAACCAATAAGCAATTTTTAAAAATGAGTTTCAGTAATAACTTTGGTAGTATTAGCGCTAAAATGTGGGACAACCAAGGTGCAGTTGAAAGGAATAGGCCATTACTAGAGAGCTTTTCTGTTTTTGATATTGAGGGAATTGTAGATGAGTTTAATGGCAACAAATCTTTAACGATCAACGCTATAAAACCCTGCGAAGAAAACATTAACCCCTTCTCACTTTTACCTTATACAGGGCAAAGTATAGAAGAGTTAACAGTTGAGCTTTTTTCCTATTTAAATGAATTACAGTCCCCTTTCAAAGAAATATCTTATGGAGCAATGAATCGTTTTTGGGGTCAGTTTCGAATCAGACCTGCTGCTAAAGGATATCACCATAACTATTTAGGCGGTTTATTGAAACATACGGTTGGATTGATGCGATTTGCTCGCTATATTTTGAAAATGGAAGATGATCCTTTTCAGGCTGTGATTAAGCTAATTACCGTAATAGAAAAAGTTTATAAACAGGAAGTATGGACCGGATTTCAAAACGGTGATTTAAAGGGGTTAGTTTGGAAGGATACGATTGATCATCTCTATACAATGCTCCAAGGTATGATGAATTTTAAGGATTCTATTCCGAATTACGATTTAATCATGACAAGTATTCTCTATCACGACATTGGCAAGTTAATGGAATATGACCATGCAGGAAAAACATTTGAGGATTTTGAATTCCTTTATCCAACCGCCGATCAATCCGGCTTGCAAACCCGTAAACAAAGTGGGATTACAATGGATGGATTAGGCGTTATGGTTGGCCATATTCCGTACGGAGTTCTACTACTTTCAAAAATTATAGACGTTGACAACATTCCGGTTACGATAGAAGAGATTCATCATATGACCCATTGTATACTCTGTCATCACGGCTTGCCAGAATGGGGGTCTTGTATTCGCACACCACAAACGCTGGAAGGCTATATTATTCATATTGTGGACTATCTGGACAGCCGGTATGAGAATTCGAAAAAGGCTAAGTGAATTTAACTTGTAAAGCTCCTAGGTACTTACCTTCAACCCGACATATAAAAGAGTATCATTTTTTGGGGATTTCAAAGAATGGTACTCTTTTATGACACATATTTCGCTATACTTCAACTCTTTCAGCATAAATAATATACCGCTCCGGTGCATTGCCTAAATAGGAAAAAGGATAGCAAGTTGTTAGGATTAATTCTTCATAATCATTTTGAAGTGTAATAATAGTTGGATCATCAGCATCAACAATTTTTACATGGGTGATTTCATAGA
Source organism: Niallia sp. XMNu-256 (assembly GCF_036670015.1). Classification (NCBI taxonomy): domain Bacteria; kingdom Bacillati; phylum Bacillota; class Bacilli; order Caryophanales; family Bacillaceae; genus Niallia; species Niallia sp. XMNu-256. Next base: position 846,404 of record NZ_CP137636.1, on the reverse strand, counting down.
TGACTTCACCATAAGGCATGTGAATTTCTAGTGTATCTCCAATGACTAAATCACCAATCTGTCGAAAAACAGTATCGCGATGACCAGATAGAACAATCTGCCCATTTTCATTTGGATAGTAACTCCCTTTGTAATGCCCGACTCCTTTATTCAGTTCATCAGGATCGGTTCCCTCGACAATTGGTAATTGAGCTTGTAATGCGGGGATATCCAATAGACCAACCACTTCCCCCATTTCAGGAATAAAGCGTCCTTCCCTTTCTTCCGTCTTTATAACGCTTCCAGCGTTAATGACTTTTCTGGCTTCTTCAAGTGAAGCTTCTGTTTCTTGTTTTGTGTAAACAATCTGCCAACTACCTATTCCAATAATTATGACCCCTGCAACAATAAATAAACTCGCTAGCTTCTTCATAAGTGACCCCATTATGTAAACTTATTTTTATCTACGTTTAATTGCAAAAAATGACAAGAGATCTTACAAGGTATCATCAAAAAAGTCTACCTCGCGATAGTAGACTTTTTTGATTTTTAAAACTCCATAAAAAGATAGATCTATGAAATATGAATCTATTGAACTATATTTACAAAACCATCATATATAATCCCATTGGCTACATCCAATGTGATGTCTTGCCCGTCCTTTAACAAAAGGGTTGCATTGGTTATTCCAACGAATACGGCAATCCCCACATTTAATCCTACAATCGCAGCGTGACTAGTTAAACCACCTTCTTCAGCAATTAGAGCACTGCATTTTTCAATAGCCGGAACCATTTCTTTATCAGAACCAATGGTAACCAATATACATCCATCTATTACCTTGGCTAAAGCTTCCTCCGCGTTTTTGGCAATAACGACTTTTCCATAAGCAGATTTTCGTCCGATTCCTTGTCCTTTGATTAAAATATTCTGGGGTCTATGTCCATTTATGTTTTTCATATATAACCCTCCTATATTCTACCTCTTATTTTTAGCCATACCAGAAGGAAGCTTTGTTATAATCTATACTTCTATCATTACTTTTAAATTTTATTCTTCACTAACCATGCCGCACCAATGACACCGGCATCATTTCCAAGCATTGCTAATGCTAAATCTGCCCCTTGAACGACACGCGGAAAAGCAAAGCGGCGAAACTGTTTCATTATTGGATCAAGCAAAGTCTTCCCGGCTTTAGAAACACCTCCACCAATGACAATCTTTTCTGGATTTGTCACATTAGCAACATTTGCGATAGACACTCCAAGGTAAAAAGCAACTTTTTCAACAATACGTTGAGCCAGTGCATCACCTGCTGCAGCATGATCAAAGATTGCCTTAGAAGTAAGTGGTACTATATCTCTTAATACGCTTGGAATTTCATGCATTTCTAAGTATTCGTTGGCAAGTCGAACAATTCCTGTTGCAGATGCAACAGTTTCTAAGCAACCAAATTTACCACAGTTACAAGGAGCACCATCTTCTACAACGGCTGTCATATGACCAATCTCACCTGCTGCACCATTTACACCATGTAGAATATTCCCGTTTGCAATAACTCCTCCACCAACTCCCGTACCAAGAGTGATGCATACCATATCCTTTGCGCCTTCCCCAGCACCTTTCCACATTTCTCCTAATGCCGCAACGTTAGCGTCGTTATCGACGATAACAGGCAAGGTTAGTTCCTTTTGAAGTTCTTCTTTTAAAGGGAAGTTTTTCCAGCCAATATTTACACCGACATATACAGAACCATCGTTATCATTAATAGGACCTGGGGCACCTGCACCGGCTCCTAGCAATTGATCCTTTGTTTGACCATGTTGCTCTAATTTTATTTCAATAGACCTTGCAATCTCATTTGGAATTTTATTACCGCTTTCATTTTTATTCGTAGGAATTTCCCATTTGTCAATAATTTCTCCGATACATGATATGAAAGCTATTTTAATGGTTGTCCCACCAATATCGATACCTACTATCCATTTATTTTCCATAATTCCACCCTTTATTAATAATTCTCTATTAGTTATTATACTATATCTATAACTTATTTCTATGATACGATGTAAAAGGAGAGTAAAACCTTTACCTAAAATAAACGCCTATGACAAAGGAGCAAGGCGCTTTTCCTAATCATTTTATGCCACAATCTTATCCTTATTCAATTCAGTTCGTGCTTTTTTGCTAGGAACTTGAATATGTTTCAAGACAACTTCTATTTAACTTTTCTTTTTACCTTTATTATTTTATTCTTGAATAGCACTAAGGAATGATTTATTCTTATTAAATTAAATACTCCATTGGTCCATCATAATGAAAAGAGGTGTGCTGCATGCTACAAGCGCTTTTAATTGTGATCATGCAATTTGTAATTGTCCCTTTAACTACCTTACGAACAATCTTTGTTGTGAAAGGAGAAATTCGGACCGCTTCGATTTTAGGAGGCTTAGAAGCTTTAATTTATGTGATCAGCTTAGGGATCATTTTCTCAGATTTATCAAACTATCTTAATATGATAGCTTATGCGGTTGGATACGCTGGTGGTGTTGTTTTAGGTGGTTACGTGGAAAGAAAACTTGCGATTGGTTATCGAACTTACAATGTCAGTTTACTTGAGAAAGATCTAGAGCTTTGTGAAATGCTGAGAGCTGAAGGTTTTGGCGTAACCCTTTTTGAAGGCGAAGGCAGAGATGGCAACAAACGGTTTCGGCTTGACATTGTTGTAAAAAGAAACCGAGAGAAGGAACTCATGAAGATCCTCGATGAAAAAGCACCTAGAGCATTTATCGTGGCCTATGAACCAACGAGCTTTAAAGGTGGATATTTAGTTAAAAGTATGAAAAAAGCAGTTAAACTACGAACTTTTCCAATAACAAAACAAAAACCCTAATCCCTATAGGGTTTTTGTTTTAACATCTTTATTTTCGCGCCTGCTAGTTGATAGGTTTTATAATAACATAATTATAAATTACAGAAGTGTGTGTCCTACAATACTTATTTTTAATGCTTTTTTATCATTTACAAATGCTTTTGCACTTGTAACTTATTTCCATCGTCAGTCCCTTAACTAAATTAAATATATTGATCCAATTTATTTAATCGTTTTTCTTCTTCTAAAAAGTTAATAAATGTATTAAAGCCAAGAATCGGCTGGGCTTTAATCAAGTTAATAAATTCACTTTTCTTAAATTCGGGTACGATGACACTTTTCTTAATACGTTCAATTATATAACCATTCGTCTTCTTCTGTATTTCCTTTTTCAATGTTCTTGACTCTTTGGATAGAGCCATCCCTATTGCTGCAAAGGCAGCAAATATTAAGATCGTCACCCACATTTCTCGGTTTAACCCATTATTAATAAACAAAATAAATAGATTAGTTAATGAAAATAAGATTAACGGAATCGAAAGAAAGGCGTAAGTAGAAGACTTTTTTATTAAAGGTTTCACATGTTTAGTAATTAAATCCAATTCCTTTTGTATATAACGAGGTACTTGACGAAACGATATTGGATTCATATTCATCCTCCTTTTAATAGTATATTTAGTGTTTAATAGATATATATCTCAAGTCTAGTTTCTTTTCAATTCGTTCAATAGCCTTCTGATTATTTTTAAGTTCCTCTTTATTTTGTTCAATTAATTGCTTAAAAGTGAGGTTTTTTCTATTCATAACAATGCTCCTTCCAAAATATAATCCCGATTAATATTAAAAAGACCTATATCATTTACGATATAGGTCTGATTAGACAATAATAGACCTATACCAGTTACTTGGTAAGGTCTTGCTAACAACGTAACAGTTGCCAATTAAGCCGAGAGTCTTCTGTACTCTGTAATGACGACTTAACTGTAAAAGCTACTCCCCTTAACGGAATTATTAATACACTTATACTATATACTAAGTTAATATTATTGTCAAATAATACGAAATATAATAACACTATTTCCTTTTTAGTTCCTTTTTGACTGAATTTGTCAATAACCTGTCCAACGTGTCATAAAATAATCATGATTTTTACACAATTAGATATTTCTTTTTCCACTCATTCATATTAAAATACGCTTATAACGAACAAGGAGAGGAAAATAAAATGAAGTTCCCCAAAAATGTCATATTGGAATCTGTTGCTGAAGGTAAAGACCACCCAACGTATGGATTAGAATTTGTTCAGGAACTCGGAAATGATGATGCAGGCTTTTACGAAATGCTTGTCGTAATTTTTAAATATAAAGACAAGTATTACAGTGTGGATATTCAACATCTAGGAAAAAATAATTATGATGATTGGTCTGATGAAGTGGAGTGTCCTGAAGTAGTACGTAAAGAAGCGATTCAATATTATTGGGAAGAAGTAAAAGATAAAGTTACGCAATAACACAACGGATAAGAAGTAAAAAAAAGTTGATAAAAAAGAGCGGTTTTAATAGCGATCGCTCTTTTTTTATGGAACACTCAAATAAAATTCCACGAAACAAAAGCTGTCATGATCAATCAACAATACTTTATGTTGATTGATCATGACAGCTTTTATTATTTATGGGTTTACCATGCCCTAACGAGAAGTAAGACCCCCACCCCAAGATACTAAGTATGATAAAAGAAAGTAGGTGGGGAATTAACAACCCCCCCCACTGATGGAAGTTTCGCTTTATCCAATTTTCTTTTCTAGTTGTTCAACAGTAGCAGGGCGTTTAACTTCATCTTTTTTATAACTTAAGTAATAGAACAAGCTCACAAAAACAGCTCCGCCTATCATATTTCCTAAAAATACAGGAATCATATTGGGTAAAAATACAGCCCATGATAGCTCTCCTGCAAAAATAGCTGCTGGAATAATAAACATGTTAGCAACAACGTGTTGAAATCCAATTAACACGAAGGTCATAACAGGGAACCACATTCCTAAAATCTTTCCGATATAATCTTTTGCACCATAACAAAGCCAAACAGCCATTCCAACCAACCAGTTACACCCAATACCTGATACAAAGGCAACCCAGAAAGGATCATTTACTTTTGCCATTGCGGTACTAACCGTTTTTTCCAGATATGCCCCTTCTGTCAAACCTACGAAATGACCGAAGAAATAGGCTACAAATATTGCACCTAATAAATTAAATAAAGTGATCAGAACCCAGTTGCGTAACACTTGTGAAAGCTTTATCTTTTTAGAGAAAAAGGCAATACTTAAAGCCATCATATTACCTGTCAACAATTCTCCACCGCCAAGTAAGATTAATATTAATCCTACTGGGAATACGGATGCCCCAATAAACGTGACTAGACTTCCCCACTCTGCTGGCATTGTACCTGTGACACGAATATATGCTAAATATCCTAACGCGATAAAAGCTCCGCCTAAAAACCCTAGAACTGCAACTGAAACGTTGGATGCCGTTGCTTTTTCCATTCCTTTTTGAATGGCCACATCCGTAATTTCTTTTGGACTGTAGTAGTTCATGTTTTATGCCCTCCCCGTTTTCTTCTATAAATACCCTATAATGCGAAAATATCACATAGATAATTGAAAAACAATGTATAAATTGTGACAAACATCACAAAGAATGTGACAATTGTTTGTCCATAAAAATAAAGGCTTATTTCATGGGGTTTAGGACTTTTTGTTGAAAGACCACTTCTTTTGATAGCTTTTGTCAAGAGGCAGGAAAACAATTATTACAATCAGAATATTATTAAAACTCAATTAAATTTATACACGAATAGAAAGGATTGTCGATATGAACAATAGACAGATTATACGAGCATATTCAATTAAAGAAGTTTCAAAAATGATTAATACCCCAACTGGAACAATTAGACAGTGGGAAAAGGATTTAGATGGACTATTAGTTGTACCAAGAACCCAACAAGGTGCCCGCTATTACACAGAAAATGAAATTAATATTTTAAATAAAATTAAAGAAATGCGCAGCCAAAATGTAAGCAAGGGAATGATTCGAACTTTATTGGAGAAGCATCTAAATGGCGAGAATAATGCGCCTGTATCAGAAACTGGTTCCGAAGTAATCGGAACCCCTGCTTTGCACTCACAGGAATTAGCCATTCAGCCTGTTGTTGGGACAAATGAATTGCAAGCTAACAATATCGAAGCCCTTTATACAGCCATAACTGATTTTAAGCAAGATTTAATAACCGAATTTAAGCAAGAACTCCAGATTAGTAAGCATAACATGCTTGATGAAATTAAAAATGAGGTATCTAACTCTACCCTTATGACTGTAAAAGAGATTTCAAAATCTATTCAGCGTTCAAACGATAAGCAAAAAGCAAATATTCATGAGATTTCCAATATGATTATGAAAGCTTCGGAACATACTTCCGAAACGTTCGAAACTCTTTCGGAAGAGATTCTGAAAGGTTCGGAAGCAGCATACGAAAGATTTTCCGAACAGATGACAGAAACAACTAAATTAGCTGATCGTAGAAATCATAAGGCAATAGAGAAAGTTGCCAATACATTAAGAGAAACAAAAGAAGATGTAGCAGGTTTAACAGAGGCATTTGAGGCAAAACAAGAATCCATCTTAGAATCGTTAAATGAACTAAAACAAACACAGGATGATATTAAGAAAAGAGAAGAACAGTTTCAATCAATGATAGAAAGCTATCGAGAAGTAGCAGTAGCCAAGCGAAATCGTAAATGGTGGAAAATTTGGTCATAAATTAATGGTTACTTCACATTCAATGCTCGAATATTTTACTTCCCCCGTGTTTTTTTGTTAAAATGCCGTTACTGGGGGTGTTCAAATGTGTGGCAGATTTACATTGACTGCTGAATTCAGTGAAATCATTGACCGATTTGTAATACAAGCTGCTATCCATGAAGAGATTTATCAAACTAGCTATAATGTTGCTCCTTCCCATTCGGTTATATCTGTTATTAATGATGGTGTAAAGAATCGTTTAGGTTATTTACGTTGGGGACTTATTCCTTCCTGGGCAAAAGATGAAAAGATTGGATATAAATTGATTAACGCAAGAGCTGAGACTTTAGCGGAAAAACCAAGTTTTCGAGATGCCTTTCGCAATCGTCGTTGTATCGTGATTGCTGATAGTTTTTATGAATGGAAACGCCATGAAGATGGTACAAAGTCCCCAATGAGAATACATCTTAAATCAAATGAACTCTTTGCTATGGCTGGCATTTGGGAACGTTGGAAAAAAGGTAGTGAAACTATTTTTACTTGTTCTATCATTACGACTGCTCCCAACCAAATGATGCAGGGAATCCATGACCGTATGCCAGCCATACTTGAAAAAGAACATGAGCAGTTATGGTTAGACCCAAGAGTTCAAGACCCTGATCTGTTAGGTGAATGTTTGCATCCATACCCTACCCAGCAAATGGAAGCATATAAAGTATCCAATATCGTCAACTCACCAAAAAATAATCATCCACAATGTATCGAGAAAATCGGATAAGATTTTCTGGATTATTGTGGCTTTTTTATAAATAAGCCTTACATAAATAATGCCGCCTTCCCCATAATAATGGAGAGGTGAATGGTATGAAACTCCCATGGTTGATAGGGCTCCTTTTGATTACACAACAAGATCTGCCAAATGAAAATTTCCCACCTTATCAAGTTGAAAAAAGTCAACCCGAAATAATGGCAGATTTAACTATTTTGTTTGAGAATGAACCTATTATGACAATTAACCGTTCAGATTTGTCGCTTCCTCTGCTTCATTTCCCGTTAATAGATCCTATTAAATTACAGCACACGACGGATATACTCGACAAAACGATTCGAAAAGAACCAATAAATGCAAGTCTTGACGAAAACGGCCAAGTTGTCTCAGAAAAACCTGGAATTCAATTAAATAAACAAGCTTTCCAGAAACAAATTTATTCTTTTTTTTACCAAAGTAATTCATCTTCAATTACAGTACCAGTGCGTCCTATTTATCCCAGAGTGGACAGTGAATTAATCGAAAATATAAGAACAAAATTAATTGGTCATTATGTCACTTATTTTAATAGCCGAAACAAGGAAAGAACTCATAATATTGTACTTGCAACCCAAGCAATCAATAACCATGTGATCTTTCCAGGAGAAACATTTTCTTTTAATCAAACGGTTGGTCAACGAACAAAGGAAAAAGGATACCTTCCTGCTCCAATTATAGTTAAAGGCGAACTTGCTGAAGGTATTGGCGGAGGGATTTGTCAAGTATCTTCTACCCTATTTAATGCAATCGATCGTTCGGGACTAGACGTTATCAATCGTTTTTCACATAGTAAACAAGTTCCCTATGTGCCTCCTGGACGTGATGCTACGGTTAGCTGGGGTGGTCCTGATTTTACTTTTAAAAATCAATATAACCAACCCGTACTTATTCGAGCGAAAGTATACTTCGGCACAATGTTCGTTTCCATATACTCTTCTGAAGATATTAACAATGTACCAAATCATGTTTCAGGGATGCATGTTTCTAATTGAAGATGAACTAATTTGATAGTAATGTTATGCGGGGCTTCTAAATGGAAGTCCTTTTTTGATTTTCTGTAAAAACTCTAATACATTGGACTCTTTTCTTGAATTAACCCATTATCCAAAAGAACATTTTTCATTAACTGTGACAACTATCACCGAGAAAAATTCTGTTCTGTTGTATAATAGCTTGGATAGAATGTTATCTAAACATTCTATACATATCAAATATACAAGCTTTACCATCACTAATAGGAGGATTGTCATGGGAGAAACAACAAGAGTGAAAACTGTATGTGGTTACTGTGGAACAGGTTGTGGACTCGTTTTGGAAGTTGAAGATAACAGAATTGTGAAAGCCCGCGGGGATAAAGAAGCACCTGTAAATAAAGGGCAAACTTGTATCAAAGGTGGATTTGGTTTTGGTTATGTTCATGCTGAAAGTAGGCTGAAAACACCTCTTATCCGTAAAGCCGGTAAGCTTGTAGAGGCAACATGGAATGAGGCTTATGATTTTATTGTTGAAAAGTTAAGTCACATTAAAACTGCCTTTGGACCAGAATCTATTACCGCGTTTGCACCTGCTCGTGCGACAAATGAAGTTAACTATATCACCCAAAAATTTATGCGTACGGTCATAGGCAGCAATAATATCGACGGCTGTAACCGTACTTGACACGCACCAAGTGTTGCCGGTCTGGCAACTATTTTTGGCAGTGGTTCCCCAACAAATTCAATTGACGATTTTGATAAGGCCGAAGTTCTTTTATTAATGGGTTCTAATACAACAGAAGCACATCCAGTTATTGGAAACCGCATTAAAAAGGCGGCCAAATCAGGGTTAAAGATGACTGTCATAGACCCTCGTAAAATTGACATGGTTAAAAGCGCACACCGTCATTTACCTATTAAAGTTGGATCAGACATCGCACTCATTAATGCAATGATTCATGTAATTATTGACGAACAATTGTATGATCAAGCTTTTATTGTTAAGCATACTAAGGAATTTGAGAGCTTAAAAGAAAAAGTGAAAATGTATACACCTGAATATGCTGCATCCATTACTGGTTTACAAGCCCAAGATATCATTGATACTGCTAGGGAATATGCAACGACTGATAAAGCAATGATTGCTTATACATTAGGAATCACTGAACATCATTGTGGTGTAAATAATGTTTTTGATATCGGAAACCTCGCTTTACTTACAGGACATATCGGACGTGAAGGCTGTGGAATTATGCCGTTACGCGGACAAAACAATGTTCAAGGCGCTGGTGATATGGGAGCATTGCCGAACCAATTACCAGGAGGCAGTATTACAGATAACGAATACCGCGCACGCTTTGAAAAAGGATGGAAGGTAAAAATCAACTCAGTTGTAGGGGATACTCAAACAAGAACATTTGAAAAAATAGAAAGTGGCAAAGCAAAAGCCCTCTACATTATTGGTGAAAACCCATTAATGGCAGATGTTCACATGAACTATACAAGAAAATTATTAGAAAAACTTGACCTTTTAATTGTCCAAGATTTATTTCTAACAGAAACAGCTGAACTAGCAGATGTCGTGCTTCCTGCAAGATCATGGGGCGAAGTAGAAGGTACATTTACCAACACGGACCGAAGAGTTCAACGAGTACGGAAAGCAGTTGAACCCCATCCAAATACAAAAGAAGATTGGCAGATTCTTTGTGATTTAGCTACAAGAATGGGCTATCCAATGAGCTATAATAACAGTCAAGAGATTTGGGATGAGATGCGCACGCTTGCATGGGAAATGTATGGTGGTATCTCCTATGAAAGACTTGATAAGGAGTATAGTTTGCAATATCCATGTCCTGATGAAACACATCCAGGAACTACGATTCTCCATACACGGTTCCTTGAAGAAGAAAACGCTCAACCATCTAGTTTTGTCCCAGTTACGTATACTGAACCTGTTGAACTCCCTGACGAAGAATATCCTTTTACATTAACAACAGGAAGACGTCTAGAATCTTATAACACGCATACACAAACAAAGCATTATGCAAGTGGTGTGAAAATAAGACAGAACGAAGAATCTGCTGACATCAGTCCAATTGATGCTGAAAAATTAGGTATTGAAACAGGCGATCTAGTAGAAGTTTCTTCACGAAGAGGCGTTGTTAAAGTAAAAGCAAAGGTTACGGATCAAGTTCCAGAAGGCCTGATTTTTATGAGTTTCCACTTTAGTGATGTACCAACAAATGTATTAACGATAAATGAATATGACCCTATTTCCGGAACCGCGGAATTTAAGGCCTGTGCCGTTAAGGTCATTCCCATAACAGCTTAAAATAACTAAGAAATAATCCCGAGACAGGATTATTTCTTTTTTTGTGTTCGAGCTCTACTAGGGGTAGCTCGTACTTCATCAACAAAACCGCTGAGACTTTCTCTTTCAAATGGACCTCTATGCTCTCCCATACTTGGAGCAGTATTATTCGTTGGCAATTGTTCTAATTCTTTTCCACTTGGCATCTTATGTCCTCCTTTTCTAACTATTATTTTACAAAGTCAATTTCTTTAATCGGGCTTTTCGTATGTAAAATAAACCATCATATTTGTTCATTATTATTATCAAAATAAGAACCTGCTCATTAATAATGTACCTTAAAAGGGGTTGTTTTGGATGAAGTGGCACAAAACATTGTTATCGATGATTCAATCGCGGAAAGATAAAAAAATTGCCCTGGCAGTTGACACTTCAACAAACGAAGTTCAAACCATTCTTATTAATAATATTGTAAAACTTTTTGAAACAGTTAAACCGGACACCTTGCTCGTTCAAGCTGACTTCAAAATTAGAAGTATTGCTCAAGTGAAATCTGATAGCATCCAATATCATACACACGGTAAATCCTCCTATACGTTAGTACTGGAATGGGCAGAGGAAGAAAAGATCGATACATTATTTTATATAACAGATGTAACGGGTTATATTTATGAAGAAATGGATAAGGTAAATTATGAATTAATTTGGTTAGTGCCGAGCGATTATGTCCCTAAAGTTCCATTTGGAAAAGCAATAAAGTTAGCCTCTTGAAAGAAGTGAACCAAGAGAAAAAAGCGAGCAGTCCTAAAAACTGTTCGCTTCCTAAAATAATTTTTTTTATCTTATAAGTCTTTTGTTGCTTCAACCTTGCTGTCTTTTTTATCATCATCGTTTACTAATTCGTTAGCTGACTTTTTAAATTCCTTCAAAGTTTGACCCACTGCACGACCCATTTCAGGTAATCTTTTTGGCCCAAAAATAATTAAAGCGAGAACTAATATTAAAATTAATCCAGGAACTCCAATGTTAGATAACATCTCATTCACTCCTTTGAATGTACCTATAATTATTTTACCACAGATAAAATAAGGTTAAAAGACAGGTTCTAATTTATGAAATCGGCCTTTTATTCAAGAGTTTCCAGCCCCATATCCCATATCTATCTTAATGAAAAAAAGACTACATTTAAATGATAAAAGTCACACATTGAGGATCCGACTTCATTTAATGCCAAGGTAAATATCCAGCAGTTTTTGTACAAGCAACACATTTATAAGCAACTTCTCTCTAACTCGAGAAGTTGTTTTTTCATTTCTATTCCCCCGCGATAACCAGTGAGCTTGCCGTTTTTCCCTATCACTCGATGGCAAGGAACCGTAATTAATATAGGATTTTTACCGATAGCAGTTCCAACAGCACGTACTGCTAATGGCTTTTTAACCTTTGTTGCAATAGCAGAATAAGTTGTTGTCTCACCATATGGAATTTCACAAAGTACTTTCCAAACGGACTGCTGAAATTCAGTTCCTTTTAAATCCATGGGGACCGAAAAATTAGTTCTTTTTCTATTAAGATAATCTGAAATTTGAACGGCATAGGGAGTGAGATATTCTTGATTCTCTATTAAAAGACTACTAGATTTTACTTTATTAACCCAATTCTGAAACTCCTCAAATGTTCCGTTATGTGCCCCAACATAGCAAAGCCCTTTCTCAGTTGCAGCGATATATAAATTCCAAGGATTTTCTTGTAAATAAGTCCAGTATATAATTGGTTGCTTCATTTTTGGATTTCTCCCTTGGTCTTAGTTCTCTATTAAAGCCATTATAACAAAGTTCTGTCACAAGTTTTATGTGATTGTATTTTCGATAGAAATGTTTTTTCATAAGATTAATTTGCCTTGACTACAAGAAGGAGGGAGTGTCCAGAAAGTACAATAAAAGAGATTTGTGAATGGTGTGGTGGGATAATGTCCAAGCGTTCAATTTCGAGATTTTTGCTTTTAAAAAATTTAAGCCCGAGATATGAGCAAGATGCTCCTCCTTTTTTAATTTAAAAAGTTCCTCCACCTTAATAGTGAGGAACTTTTATTTTATATGCTAACTTTTTTAGTCCTTAGCCTAGCTTAGCTTTTATTTCAATCACGATAAAACAATTTTTATTTTTCATAGCACTTTTTACGGATCAATCTCGATAAAAAGCAATTTTCTCTTTCCCTAGCTTTTTTGTTGTTATCCCTACTCCCTTAAAGACTCTTTGGCAATAACCTATTTAGAAGCCGCTTTTTCACTCCATATCACTCAATAACCCCAGTACTCTTAATTCTGACGTTAACAGTAACATCCAATCGTAAATTTTGATAGAGCTCTTGTTCCCAGTTTTTTCATTAGGTCTTCTTGATGTAACCTTGTTGCTTTATAACGCAGACCAAAACCGATGGGGTCCAATTCCTTTTCCCTAAATGAGACTAGTATATCATCAATTCCCTTTTTAATATGATCGCACGGTCGACTGTTAATCGTGCCCGTTTCTTATCAACTTTAATGACAGGGACAGCATTATCAATCCCACTTTCAATTCCTTTTCTTCTTAAAGGAATCCTACCATTTGCTATCACAAAAAGGCTGTCTCCATATTAGGAGACAGCCTTTTACCAACATGAAATTAGCTATGCAATTCCCAGGCTAACTTCAAAGATTCTACAATATAATCTGATACTTCCTCGGGTTGTAGATTATCCACCACAACTTTTGAATTATGAAGGGAGTAAGCAGGTTGACGACTATAATATAGTTCTTCAATTTGTTCAATACTCTTATTCTGAAGAACGGGTCGGCTGTCAATAAGTAGACCCATCCTTTCCTTCCAATTATCAAAAGATAAATCCAAATACAGCACTAAGCAATTACTCAAACAGGCTTTTCGGATATTTTCATTTAAGAATGCTCCACCACCTAATGAAATGACCTTTAGCGGCTGCTCACTTAAACCGATTATTAGAGATTGTTCTTTTTCGCGAAAGGTTTTTTCACCAAATGTTTCAAAAATTTTTGCTGTAGGCATGCCAAATTCTTTTTCAATCTCTTCGTCTGCATCAATGAAGTCCCGATAAAGTTTTTTGGCAACCCACTTACCGATTGTCGTTTTACCTACACCCATAAATCCGACAAACACGATGCTTTTTTCTCTTAAGGGCCGTTCATGCTTTTCCATATTCCGCTCTCCTCTAAGGCAATTTGTGATTTAAATTCTATTAATTGTTTCATTATATAGCAGGTCATAATTTTTGTAAAAAAGAACCATCTTCAAGTTCTTTATCCTTCCATATAATTCTATTTATTGGAGAAATATGCAGATAATTTTCATCCTTAACAGGGTTTAATAGCACACTGTCCATGTATTGTTTCTTGAACTACTCGTCACTAAAGTAACGAGATTCCTGCGAACACCGAAGTAACCCTCAGTTTTTTAGCAGGCTATCCCTGTCGCACCGACAGTTAGCAGTACAAGCGACTCATTAAGCCTCCTGCGGTGATGCAAACTTTTATACCGAAACCGAAAGCAAACGAAGAGCTTCATTCTTTAAGTTAATACTAGCGTTAATATCTCGATCATGATGGGTGTGACACTCTGGGCAATTCCATTCACGCAATCCGAGATGTTTAACGTCTTTATTCTGATAGCCACAACAAGAACATAGCTGACTAGAAGGAAAGTTTTTCGCTACGGTTACGACTTGTTTTCCATACCATTTTGCCTTGTATTCAATCATCGATTTAAATTGTGACCATGATACCTCACTGATGGCCTTTGCAAGATTATGATTTTTCAACATGTTGGATACGGACAAATCCTCCATACCGATGATGTCGTGGTTTTTGACAATATCAGTTGAGATTTTATCTAACATATTTTTTCTTGCGTTAACGATTTTTTCATGAATGCGTGCTACTTTGATTTTTGCCTTATACCAGTTTTCCCCACCTATTGTTCGTCTGCTCATAATCCGTTGTGTTTTTGCTAATTTTTCTTCCAATGTACGAAAAAACTGTGGATTGGCGTAAGTTGTTCCGTTGGAAAGAATAGCGAAGTCTTTAAGTCCTACATCAATTCCAATGGCAGAATCCGTTTTTGGCAGTTCTATGACCTCAACCTCTGCTCCTATGGAAATGAAGTACTTGCCTGAAGGGTTACGTCTAATTGTAGCATTGAGAATACGCCCTTCCACTTCACGACTTTTAGCAAAACGAACCAATCCAAGCTTTGGCAACTTAATATAGTTGTCAATGACAGCGATGTTACCGTTCGTATACTTTGTTGTATATGATTGCACTGGATTCCTTTTAGACTTAAAGCGTGGCTGTTTGTTCTGCTTTTTGTAATAACGATTATAAGAATCAGCTAGGTTCTCAACAGACTTCTGCAAAGCAATACTATCCACTTCTTTCAAGAAAGGATATTGTTTCTTTAACTCTTTTACAGACTTAACTGTTTTATATTTGTTTAAATATTCACCTTTCCAATTATTTACTGGGAGCTGTCCATTCTGTACCATTTCTTCACAGATATACCAGTAAGCATCTTTATCTTTCTGCTTTCCAAGAAAGAAATTGAACACGAATCTAGAACAGCCAATGGTTTTGTTAATCAATTCAATCTGTATTTTGTTTGGATAGATACGAAATTTATAGGCTTTATTTACGATCATTTTAAAATTCACCTCACTTTCTGATTTTGAATGTATTGCCGAATTTGTGATTTTGTATGTTCACTAACCGTTGCGACAAAATAAGATGGATTCCAAAGTTGACCGCCCCATAATTTCCTTTTTAAAATGGGAAATTCCTTAAATAGTAATCTCGCAGATACACCTTTTAATGCTTTCATAATAGATGGAATGGAATGTTGCGGGGTACAATCAAGTAGAGATGAATATGGTCACTATCACTTTCAATTTCTAAGATTGCAAAGCCATTATCCGTCGCAATTTGATGAAGAATTTCCCTTAATCATATATCTTTATCATCCATTAATACTTTATGGCGATATTTTACACACCATACAACATGGTATTGAATGGAGTACACATACCCTCTACACGTTTAACTTCTGCCATATGACCACCTCAATTCTACGATAACATATGTCAGAAAATTCAAATGAAATATCGGTTCCTTTATGCAACTTTAAATTGAACATATGTCAGATAGGTGACATGGCATAAGCCAAGCCCTATCCGAATCCGATTCATCTCATGACTGAAGTCACGAGTGTTCTCGCCTAATTCATAAAAATCCATATATTTTCAGTCAAAGGGATTACATAACTTAATGAATGAGGATCTTGTAAATGGCTTGATCGAAACCGAACGGTCCGTATAGGTCTCGAAAATAATTCTCTCCTATAAAATCAACAGGATAGGAAGTCTTCTTCGCAAATCCACTTGCATAGTAATTATTAATATCATGATTTCCCGGTATAACCATAATAGAAATCCCATTTTGTTTAACTTCCTTCAGCTTTTTCACTAATTCTTGATGGCTTTTCTTCTCACCATTAAGAGTTAAATCACCACTTAATATTAGTGCATCTGGCTTCTCCTTAATTACTTCTGCAATAAAAGCATCTATTATTTCACTAATATAATGAACCTGTTTTCCATCGCCATTTTGATACACCTTCTTAAATAGATCGCCTTGTTCAACAAGGCTTGGAGATAAATAGTGTAAGTCAGTCGCGATCATTAAGCGGACTTCCTTGTTCTCTGATATTACATCATAGATGGTTGGAGTAGACTCTGTATTATTGTCCTTAATAATGTAAACGGTTACAAATACAAACATGATTATTAGCAGATATTTTACAGCTCTCATTTTAAGTCCCTTTCTTATTGCAATTATTAATGATGTATTATCGTGTAAGCTCCAAACCTTGTATAATCAAATGTCTTTTTCCTTTATCTTGAAAAAAACCCTCTTAAAGCAAAACTGATATTTTGTGGTCTTTCCGCTAATCTCCGCATATAATAAGCAAACCAATCTTTACCATATGGGACATAAACTCTCATTGAATAGCCTGCTTTTATGAGTTCATGTTGTAACTCTTTTCTAAAACCATATAGCATTTGAAACTCAAACCGATCTTTTGGTATCGATTGTTCATTGACAAACTCAATTACCTTTTCGATCATGCGATGATCGTGAGTGGCAATAGCTGTAAAGCTGCCACTTAATAGATGGAGCTTTATTAATTGAAGAAAGTTATCGTCAATCTTCTGTTTATCTTGAATAGCAACTTCCTTTGACTCTTTATATGCACCTTTAACTAACCTAAGTGGAATCCCTTCTAATTCTCTCACATCTTGTTCTGACCGAAAAAGATAGGCTTGAATGACCGTTCCCACGTTTGTATAAGTTTTTCGTAACTCTTTTAAAATATCTAGCGTCCCCTCACAATGATTATAATCTTCCATGTCAATCGTCACAAATATTTGATGGTTCTTTGCCGTATTTAGAATTCGATCCATATTTTGAATACATAAATCCCTATCAACATCGTATCCAAGCCCCGTTAACTTAACCGACAATTGGCTGTTTAACCCTTCCTTTGCAATTGTTTCTAATGCTTTTATGTTTTGATTTGTTGCCTCAATGGCTTCAGCCCTACTCGTCACAAACTCACCTAGATGATCAAGGGTAGTAACAAACCCCTGGTCATTTAGTTCCTTTACATATTTAACCATGCTGTCAATACAATCCCCTGCGACTACTTGGGATGCTCCAAGCCTTAAGCCCCATCGTTTGGCTGCTCTGTTGAGTAAACCGTTTTTAGAAATAGAAAGGAAGAAATTTTTTGATAGTTTTTCAATCATCTTTCGTTCCCCCTTGTTTCTTTTATTATATGTATATGTTGAAAAGGGACAAATTGGAAGCAAAAGACTAGAATTCCCAAAAAAAAGATGATCTCAACCTTAGAGATCACCTTTCTATGTTAGTTTGCTTTTTTTAATTCCTTTGGATCAGAATTACGTGTTAAAGAGATTACATATCCAAGAACTGCACCTACAAGCGCCGGAAGCAACCAACCCATCCCAGCATCAAATAATGGTAAGATTGCACCTAACGAATCGTATAGACCACCCAAAGGAAGTCCCGCTGCTTTAATCCCATCAATAACACTGACAATCCCAGTCAACAGTAAACTATATCGATAAACTTCTACACGGCCTTTGAAAAGTGGTTCAGCAAAGGTTAAGAAGATTAATACGATCGCAATTGGATAAATAGCGACTAGAACAGGAACTGAAATCGTGATTAATTGACTTAAACCAATATTTGCGATTGCCGCACTAAATAAAGTAAAGATAATCGCTAACTGTTTGTACGTTAAGCGTGGGAAGATCGTTTGGAAATAACTCGCACATGATGTAATTAAGCCAATGGCTGTTGTTAAGCAAGCAAAAATAATAGCTAATCCTAAAATGATATTTCCATAAATTCCAAAATGTGCAGCTGACGCTTCTGTTAAGATCGTAGGACCATTATTAGCTTCCCCTGCAGCAAAGTTTGCAGTATTCCCTAGATATCCTAGACCTAAGTAAATAAATCCTAAACAACCTGCTGCGATTAAACCTGACTTAAGTGTAAGACTTGCAATTTTTTTCGTATCTGTTACACCTTTTGCTTTAATAGCATTAATAACGATAATTCCAAAAACTAGGGATGCAAGTGTATCCATTGTTAAGTAGCCTTCTTGGAAGCCTTTAAAGAATGAATTATCAATATAATCTCCAATTGGTGCCATAGATTTGTCAATTGGATTTACGAATGTAGCCACTAATAGAACCAAAAGAGCAATTAATAATACGGGAGTCATTAATTTACCAACACGATCAACAATTTTACTAGGATTAAGGGATAACCACCCTACAATACCGAAAAATACGATTGTATAAATTAATAATCCAATATCAAAACCACCTGTTGTTGCTGGTAAAAATGGTTTTATCCCAATTTCGTACGATACTGTCCCTGTACGTGGAATCGCAAAGAACGGCCCGATTGAAAGATATAAGATTACAGTAAAGATTAATGAGAAAGTAGGATTAATTCGATTTGCCATTGATTGTAAGTGATCATGACCTGATAACCCGATTGCAAGTACACCTAGCAATGGTAAACCTACACCTGTTAATAAAAATCCTATAATTGCTGGCCAAAAGTTAGTTCCGGCTGCTTGTCCTAGTGCTGGTGGGAAAATTAAGTTTCCTGCGCCAAAGAATAGGGCAAAGAGCATAAGCCCAATGGCTACCATATCACCTGTTGACATTTTTTTTGAACTCATTTTGTTCGCCCCCTTAAGTAGTTAGGCTCTATCGTAATATTCTAACAATTTGGTATTATTGAACCATTTGTGAATAAAGCCATAAAAGATATTGCTTATTATTACACAAAAACCAAAAAAGTAAATAGCTATTTTAAAATAAAAATAAAAAATTCCAACTTTCATGTACAAAAGTGAATTTTGTCTATTTTTAAAACGTTTTCATTACATTTATATAATATTTTAAATTATTCAAATATAACTTTAGGTGCGAGCCAACATCCAGTTTATGGAAGTGTCTCGCACCTAACTTTTACTCTTCTTTTGTTCGTCCTGCTTCTTTTAGTGCTTTTTTCAGGATAATTTCGATTTGAGCATTTACACTTCTAAGTTCATCACTTGCCCATTTTTCAAGGGCATCATATACATTTTGATCAACCCGAAGTAAATAGCGCTTTTTTTCCGGCACCGTATATCACAACCTTAATAAATGCTTCCCGTATTAATAATTGGTTGATTTCCTTTATCTGAAACTAGAGCTACTAAGAGATTATTTACCATTTGTGCCTTTTTCTCTTCTCTTCATCAAGCTCAACCACTTGTTCTGCATTTAACTGATCAATAGCTGATTTTACCATAGAAACGGCTCCATCGACAATTACCTTCCTTGCCGCTAAGACTGCTCTCGCTTGTTGTCTTTGCAGCATCGAATGAGCAATTTCACTAGAATTTGCCAAATGCATAATTCTTGCCTCAATAATCTCTACACCAGCAACTGACAATCTTCTTTGAAGATCTTTTCACCAACCTCATCTGAATGTTGTCGCAGTGAGATTTCCAGATCATTATTGAAATTATCATAAGGGTACTGACTAGCGATATGACGTAACCCTGTTTCACTTTGTATATGAACAAATTCTTCATAATCTTCTACATCAAATACCGCTTTCGCTGAATCAAATACTTTATAAACGACAACTGCCGCAATTTCAATCGGATTTCCTTCAAGATCATTTACCTTTAATTTATCACTATTAAAGTTAATAACGCGTAGCGATACATTATTTCTTACGGTCAAAGGAAATGAAAACCAAAATCCTTCTTGCTTGATCACACCTAAATAATTCCCAAAAAGCGTAAATACCTTTGCTTGATTTGGTTGAATGATGGAAAACCCTGTTGTCAATAAAAGGAATAAAAGAAGAAGTAAAATTCCAAAAATCAATGTAGGAATACTGCCACTTGAAGTAAATGTTAGGATAGAGAAAATTGTTCCAAAAAGCAAGATGATTTCAATAAGGACACCAATAAATCCATTTACCTTATAAATATCCTTTTCCCTCATAAAAGCCACCCTTTCTAATATCTATTTACTATCATTATGATATCATATTGGTATCATAGTGTATAGGAGTAACCAAAAAGTCCTGCTACTTACCTACACTTCACATATTTTCCATTGAAATTTATAGGTGATTTAGTATAATGTCGAGGGATAATATTAAAAATCAAACTTAAATTGGGGTTTTTTACATGCAAACATCTACAGAAAAACATCATCATGATCATCATAAGAGTGGCGGACTTCAGAGGAGGTTAAAAGCCAGACACTTAACGATGATTTCATTAGGAGGCTGTATAGGAACAGGTTTGTTTCTTGCAAGCGGTGGTGCGATTCATACAGCAGGACCTGGTGGGGCCCTCCTAGCATACGCTCTTATAGGCGCAATGGTTTATTTCCTTATGACAGGCTTAGCTGAGATGGCTGCTTACATGCCTGTAACTGGGAGCTTTAGTACCTATGCTACTAAATTCGTTGATCCATCTTTCGGTTTTGCCCTAGGATGGAACTATTGGTATAACTGGGCAATTACGATTGCCGCGGAACTTGCAGCCGTCTCCTTAATTATGAAATTTTGGTTTCCAGATACCCCTTCCATCATTTGGAGCAGTCTTTGCCTCCTTATTATGTTTCTCATTAACACTCTTTCAGTGAAAGGTTTTGGTGAATCTGAGTATTGGTTTTCACTGATTAAGGTCATTACCGTTATTGTCTTTATCATTACTGGCATCTTAATGATTTTTGGAATTTTAGGTGGAGAGGCGGTTGGTTTTACCAACTTTACTATTGAAGATGCTCCATTTAACGGTGGATTTCTTGCCATCCTTGGGGTGTTTATGGCTGCCGGTTTCTCGTTCCAAGGAACCGAGCTTCTTGGTACAGCTGCTGGAGAAAGTGAAGATCCAGAAAAAAATATTCCAAAAGCCATTCAACAAGTGTTCTGGAGAATCTTACTATTTTATATTTTTGCCATTTTAATAATCGGGTTACTGATCCCATATACGAACGAAAATCTCGCGAGCGGCGATGTTACGATGAGTCCATTTACACTAGTTTTCGAAAGGGCTGGAATTGCTTTCGCTGCATCCGTAATGAACGCGATCATTTTAACCGCTGTTCTTTCAGCAGGAAATTCAGGCATGTATGCTTCTACAAGAATGCTGTGGAATTTAGCCCGCGAAGGAAAAGCCCCTAAATTTTTAGCCAAGTTAAACAAAAGAGGCGTTCCGATTAACGCTTTAATCGTTACATCTCTTGTCGGTTCTCTTGCCTTCCTTGCATCCTTTTTTGGAGAAGGGGTTGTGTATGTATGGCTGCTAAATGCATCAGGAATGTCAGGCTTTATTGCTTGGCTCGGAATTGCAGTTTGTCATTATCGATTCCGAAAAGCCTATGTGGCTCAAGGGAAAGACTTAAAGGATCTTCCATATCAATCTAAGTTCTATCCTTTTGGTCCAATATTCGCTTTTGTTCTATGTGCAATTGTTATATTAGGACAAAACTTCCCTGCCTTTATGGGAGATGAGATTGACTGGTATGGTATCTTAGTTTCTTATGTAGGACTTCCTCTATTTCTAATTGTATGGTTGGGGTATAAGTGGACGAAAAAGTCAAAATTGATTCCACTTGA
This sequence comes from Niallia sp. XMNu-256, assembly GCF_036670015.1. Classification (NCBI taxonomy): domain Bacteria; kingdom Bacillati; phylum Bacillota; class Bacilli; order Caryophanales; family Bacillaceae; genus Niallia; species Niallia sp. XMNu-256. The sequence continues at coordinate 824,366 of NZ_CP137636.1, read as the reverse complement.
ACAATGTGATTTAGATCGAGAATATGATTAATAAATAAAGCAAGGCGGTTTCAAAAGGGCAAATAAATACCTTTGAAACCGCCTTTTTATTAATTCATTTTTGGCAATACTTGTAACGAACCTTCTTCTTGACGGGATTGTTCATCATCACCAGCTAGTGGGATCCCAAGATTGAAGAGATCAACATCAACGATATATTTAGGCCTGCGCTTTGATTCTTGATACACTTTTCCAATGTATTCCCCTATAAGACCTATCGCCATTAATTGCAGGCCCCCAATTAACCAAATCGAGGTGATTAAAGAGGTCCAGCCTGTTTCCGTTTCCCCTATAAATTTAAGGATTAAAAAGTAACTTAAAAAAATGAGACTCGTGAAAAAGAAAGCACACCCAGTTAACATAACAAAGCGAATCGGAGTAACAGAAAAAGAGGTTATCCCATTAAAAGCAAATGCAAGCATCTTCTTTAACGGATATTTCGTCTCACCTGCAAGCCGTTCTTTTCGGTCATAATATACAGATGTTGACTGAAATCCAATTAGTGGAACGATGCCTCGTAGAAATAGATTCACTTCATCAAATCGCTCCAATGCATCTAATGCTCGTTTACTCATAAGTCTATAATCGGCATGATTATAAACTAAGGGCACGCCTAGTTTTTCCATAAACTTGTAAAACCCTTGAGCAGTGACACGCTTAAAGATAGTATCTGTATCTCTTTTATCACGCACTCCATATACGACCTCGTAGCCTTCTTTAAACTTCTCAATAAATGAACGAACCACCCCAATGTCGTCTTGTAAATCAGCATCCAGGGATATGACACAATCGGAAACCGTTTTTGCAGCAAACAACCCTGCTAATAACGCATTTTGGTGTCCGGAGTTTCGTGCCAGCTTTAACCCGCGAATATGTTCAGTCTGAATACTGGCTTTATAAATCAACGACCATGTGGCATCTCGACTGCCATCATCAACAAATAAAATCCGACTTTTTTCTGAAATGAACCTATCCCGAATGAACTCTGTTACTAGTTCATGTAAATGATTAATTGTATATGGTAGAATTTCCTCCTCGTTATAACAAGGCACAACAAGTGTTACAACAGGTGCACTCATTTCGTTCCCTCCATGTTGTTCAGCCATTATCGCACTCGATATAAATAAATCTTCCATACAGACTCTTTTGTTGTAAATTCTTTTTCTAATACGAGTTGATTCTCTTTCGCATTTATAATCGGGACCGCTGAGAAGATGTAACGTCCACCCATTTCCTTAAAAACATCTGTTTGCAATTGAAGATTCTTTAGTTTCTTCTTCGATGACTTCTTAAACATATAATGTTTACCTAGTTCATCAGCAAATAGATAGCAACGTCCGCCCCATTCATCATAGTAAGTTCGGATTGTTTTATTTTTTGCCAGCTCGTTTTCAATGATTTTTCTAAACTCATATTTATAGCTTAATGGATAAAAATTATTATAAGAGTCCAGTGTGTAAAATCCATTAAATTGAGCAATTGCTGGATGCAAACCGATACTAGCGACTCGATACTGGTCTTCCGGTAAGCCGATATATTCCTTTATTTGTGAAAAAAGCTTAACATCATAAAACTCTTTCACAGAAGGTTTTGATTGAAAAGCAATTTCCTCATTAAATGGAATCAGTACAATGAGTTGAGCAGCAACACAAACAGAAATAATAAGTGACTTCCACTTTGATAAAGCTTGCCATAGAATCTTTAATGCTAAAGCAAAGCTAACATAGATGACAAGAGGCCGCAAAAAGTGGAATCGGGCAAAATTAAACGTATTCATAAAGTGAAATTTAAGGGTTAACGGTTCCCAGCCTTTATAAAACCAAAAGGCATACCATAATGATAATAGGAAATTTAGGATAAATAAAAACAGGAATGATTTCTCTTGTTTCCACCAGCCCTTCTTCCAAACAATGAAAAAGGCAATCAACAATAATGGTAAAATCACTAAAGTATGAACGGTCATCACATGAGTATGACCAAGCATATAGTTTTTAAAGGTTAAACGAACAACTCTCCATAAGGTTAATCGTGCATGGATATATTCATCCCTGCTATTTGGTTCATCATCAAAAATAAACGAGTGGACAAGCCTGTATTCTACTAACATATAAATGAGACCCATATAGACGAGGGCGATTAAAAATGCCCATCTATGCTTCTTTTTTCTAATTACATCAACTAACCATAGTACACCCATTGCAAATAGAAAAAAGAACATGCCCAGAACAATACTTGAATACAGTGGCAACAAAGTAAAAACAGCATATTCCCGCCACGATATTCTGCCTTTACGGATATGCAGCAAAGCCCATAAGGCGAGCGGCATCCCTAATGTGCTTAACATCCCAGATGGCCAAAAAGGAGTTAAAGCAAATGTTAAAGCCGCCCCAACGCGAATGACCGCCCACTCTTGTTTGGTTAAAAAGTGATCCCGCAATAATAAATACATGCCTAAAAAGGCAAATACCCTTGTAATACTTTGACTTAAGGCATAAGCCAACATTGTTGGAAATAGAGAATGAAGCCAAACAATCCCACTCCATTCAGTACCAAATGCGTTTCTAGATAAACTTCCATTCATGATCTGTGGAATAACCGCCCCAATCGAGCCGAAAATTTCACCACTTTCCTTTAAAACTTTATACCAGGCTAAGTTTGAATCCAAATTATCATGAACGCGAATATGAGCATTCTCCCCTAATATAAAAAGCGGGGACACGAACAGGGCAATGATCAGCAAAGCCCCCCAGATCAATCTCTTTTCTTTTCTTGTTTGTAATAAATCCAAAGCCCAACACCTCAAAGACTTGATGGACTTACTATTTACATAAATGGGAAAAATTATGTAACCACATTCTTTGGAAATGGATCGGCATGTATAAAATTATAATTATGCCAAATAATAGTAATGCACTATAAACATCCTCACCTGTTTTTGCATAAGATAACATTAAAGATGGGAGTGTTAAAGTCATGGGGTTATTTAGTTATTTCTCTAACTTAAAAAATAACTTATATGAGAAAAAAATCGCTCAAGCTGAATCATCGGGGAATTGTCCTGATTGTTATGGGAAGGGATTTCAGATACCTATAGTTAATGAATATTTTTATCCTGAGACGTTAGAATGTCTATCTTGTAATGGAACAGGGAGCTTCTCTAAATGGAATGAAAATAAACAATCTTATTCATAAAAGTCCGGAAGCAAGCCTTAGCGATGCATTCCGGACTTTTTTTGAATTGGATTATACAAGCGCAAATTGTTTACCAAAGGATGCTTCTCTCTCAAATTGAGTGGATTGTAGTACCTCAACATCTCCTTTGCGGATTTCCTCAAACCGCTTTAACTCCTCGTCACCGATTTGATCGATTGACCCTTTTTGATAAATGAGTTGAAAAAGAGTTTCCGCATCTTTCATTGAGCTATTCAATCCAAAGGCTCCTGTTGGGCTCATTGTATGGGCCGCATCCCCCATAATCACGATTCGATCCTTTACCCATGTCTCAGACTTACTACTCTGTACGACAAGGAGAATAAAGTCCTGCCATGAACGAATGTTTTCTCTAACCGTCTCTTCCAGCTCGGGAAAAGCAGTGATTAATTGATGGATGAAAGGTTCAAATGGACCTTTTCGAATCTCAGGAAACGAGCCTTCAGGAATATTCCACCCTATTTGAACGTAACCGCCATACTGAGTAAATAAAGCCAATTGTTCATCATCAATAAGAGCCATACGGATCGTTGGCTCCCATTGATTTGGTGCCGGGATACGCGCCCATAGCAAATCATATCCGTGAGGGATTTTTGTCACCGGGAACTCTGCCAGCTTGCGAACCGTCGAAAAGCGACCGTCTGCCCCGACAATAAGAGAACTTTTAATCCTGATTTCTTTGTTATCACTTACTGCTGTAACCCCGCTATAATGACCGTTTTCTTTGATTAATCCGACAACCCTCGTATTTAATAAAAGAGTGTAGTCTGATAATGGTTTGGATTTTTTTAATAAAAGACCAAGTAAATGATTTTGCGGAACATGTATACCTACATGACCGATACTTGGCGTTGGTAAAATGGTCTTAATGACTTTACCTTGGTCCCAATATTCTACCTTCTGCATTCGTAATAAACCAATTTTTTCAAGTTCATTAAAAAGTCCGTACCTGTGAAGGATGTCTTCACCTACTTCATTTAAATGCTCGCCTCTGAATTCTTTATTAATATGTGAATTCCTTTCAACTAAAATCGCAGAGATTCCATGGCTCGCAAGTAAATAGGCTAATAATGCGCCACCAGGACCAGCACCTACGATACACACATCCGCCTGATAATCATATTCATTCATGTTTATCACCCTTACTTTTCATGTTGTTTCAGGGTTGCAAAGTATTTCCTATCCCTTTCTCTTGGGATATGCTGTAATGAGGAGATCTTCACCAATTTGTTCAATCGTATCCCAATCAACAGCAATAGCCTCATCCATCGAGTCTACATCAACACCAGTATAGGGAGTAAGCGAATGTCGTCCACCTAATATTTTTGGGGCTACATACATGAGGAATTTATTAATTAGACCCGCTCGTAAAAACGAACCATTCACTTCACTTCCCCCCTCAACAAGTACATCAGTAATCCCTTTTGAAAATAATACTTTTAAGATGTGGTGTATATCGAGACCCATTTCGACCTCAGGAACAAATAATACTTGCACCCCTTTTTCCTGTAGCATTCTAGCCTTTTCTTGCTCACTGCCTTCTTTTGCAAATATCCACGTTTCTGCTTCTGAACAATCTGTTATTTTTGCATCAATAGGAGTTTGCAATTTCGAATCAAGAATAATCCGAACTGGATTCTTACCGCCCTGTGGAAGCCTAGTTGTTAACATCGGATTATCTGCAAGGACGGTTCCAATTCCGACAAGGATGCCATCGACTTCATTTCGTAAATAATGGACTTTTCTCCTGGACTCCTCACCTGTAACCCATTTAGAATGGCCAGTATGAGCAGCAATTTTCCCATCAAGAGTCATAGCAATTTTTGAAATTATAAACGGAGTTCCATGGACCATATTGTGAATGAAACGTTCATTTACTTTTTTCGCCTCTTCTTCAAGCAACCCTACTTCTACTTCAATCCCTGCATCTTCTAATATTTTAATGCCGCGGCCAGCAACGAGTGGATTTGGATCTTTCATCGCAATCACAACCCGTTTAACACCAGATTCTTTCACCAAGAGTGCGCAAGGAGGTGTTTTTCCGAAATGGGAACACGGCTCAAGTGTCACATATAGTGTGGCCCCTTTCGCATGCTCCCCTGCCATCCTAAAAGCATGCACTTCTGCATGTGGTTCGCCTGCTTTTCGATGAAGTCCAGAACCTACCACCATGCCATCTTTTACAATAACCGCACCAACAAGCGGATTTGGATTTGTTTTTCCTTTAGCCGTGGCAGCTAAATCCAGAGCAAGTTTCATAAAATCATAATCGTTCTTCATATATTGTTCTCCTTAGTTTGCAATAATTAGCTCACCTTTTTTAATATGCCCTGCTTTTTCAACCTTTGTCGCTAAATAAAACTCATTATATTCAGAGATATCACCCCATAATGGAATATGATCGTGTATCATTAGTCCATGAGCTTTAAGGGCTTCAATCTTCCTTGGATTATTTGTAATTAATGTCACCGGGCGAGTTCGTAGACCTTTTAAGACACGAATTGCTTCTTCATAGGATCGAGTATCGTCCGGAAAACCGAGCGCGTGGTTTGCCTCTACTGTATCGTATCCCTCTTGTTGTAGAATATAGGCGAATGATTTTGACAATAAGCCTATACCTCGTCCTTCGTGATTCGCTAGATAAAACAGAGCACCGCTCCCTTTCTCAACAATCATTTTCATCGATTGACGAAGCTGAAAGCCACAGTCACATCGTTTACTCCCAAAAATATCACCCGTATGGCAAATGCTATGCATCCTGATAAAGGCTTCATTCGCATTTTCAAAATCACCATATACCAACACGGACGATTGTTGATGCTGTGCAAGATCCAATGTTGCAATCGATTCGAGGATCATTTCTTTTTCTGCCGGAATGCCTTCTAGAGGCATCCATGTATACCATTGAAATATAACAACTTCCCCATCTAATTGAACAGGAAGATTTACTGGTCCTACTAAACAAAGGTCGTTTTTATCGTTATCCTTTAAAATGGTCATTTTATTCATTAAGAGTTTTTTTGTTTTTTCAGTGATCATAAAGTTCATCCTTCCGACTTAGATTACACCTTTATTACAAACTTACTATATGTAACTAAGTATAGATTCGTAAATTGTTGACGTCAAGTAATTTATTCACTATTATTATGATGTTAACTATTCGTAACAGAGGTGGTTTTACAATGGGGGAAAACACCCTTTGTCCTAAGTTCTTCAAAGCAACCGAGATTCTTAGTAAACGTTGGAATGCCTTAATTATCAATCAACTGTTATTAGGACCACAACGTTTTTGCTCAATCAGCTCCTCGTTGCCTATTAGTGGCCGTCTGCTATCTGAACGTTTAAAAGACTTGGAGAAAGAAGACATTGTATCCCGAGAAGTTTACCCTGAAGTTCCTGTAAGAATTGAATATAGATTGACTGCTAAGGGGTTAGCATTACAGAAGGTTTTTGAGGAAATGACTCATTGGTCTCAGGAATGGATACAAATTGAAGCAAAAAAAGACTGATTCAAAAGGAATCAGCTTTTTTTGTTTTAGATGGCTATTTCTCGTTCATAATGGGAAGATAAGGATCTTTTATACCTGAGGTGAGTATGTTGCCTAGCCAGATTTACTTAGGTTTTATTCGTTTACCACTTTTACTTAGGACGTTTATCATTGCCATTTCATCAATTATTATCTTTGGTATTATCGTCCATTTTATTGAACCAGATTCCTTCCCAACTATTTTTGATGGCATATGGTGGGCCATCATAACCGCTTCTACTGTTGGTTATGGAGACTTTTTTCCTTCGTCAATTTTTGGTAGACTCGCTGGAATTCTTTTAATCCTATCTAGCGCAGGATTCTTGTCTTCCTTTTTTGTTGCCTTAGCAACAACAGCCGCTACAAGGCAAAATGATTACCTTGAAGGAAAGGCCATTTTCCGAGGGAAGAACCATTATATTATTGTAGGCTGGAATGAACGTTCAAAAGAGGTCGTTCAATCCTTATTAATTAAACAAAAAACCGTTTCTATCACTTTGATTGATGCCTCCTTAACTAAAAACCCACTGCCCAATCATAATATTCATTTTGTAAAGGGGGTAGCCAATCAAGATTCGACTCTCCTTCAAGCCAATATTGAAAACGCAACCAAAGTTATCATTACCGCTGATACAAACTTAGGGGAGATGCAGGCAGACATGAATAGCATTTTGACCCTCCTTGCGGTTAAAGGGTTAAATCCAAACGTTGAAACCATTATTGAGATCTTAACGAATGATCAAATAGCCAATGCTAAGCGGGCTGGGGCGGATGAAATTATTCAGACGAACATTTTAACAAGCTTTGTCATTCATCAAAGTATTAATTCTCAAGATATGGTTACTTCCTTTTTAGACTTGTTGTACCAGTTGTCAGAGGAAAAAATTACGTTTAAAGAGGCAGATATTGACGAGCTGAATAAAGACTATACGAGCTTAGGGATGAAATATTTAGAAGAAGGCATGACTTTATTAGGGGTAAAACGAGGCGGAGCTACTATTTTGAATCCACCAAAGCCATTCGCCATTGAAAAAAAAGATCAATTGATCCTCATTACTTAAAAAGAGTGCTGATTCTTAGTCAGCACTCTTTACATTATTTCAATCGCTTCTCAAGCTCTACTTTTTTCTCTTCAAAACCTGGCTTGCCAAGCAATGCAAACATGTTCACTTTATAGGCTTCAACACCTGGTTGATCAAATGGATTTACGCCAAGTAAATATCCACTCATGGCACATGCTTTTTCAAAGAAATACACTAAATACCCAAATGTATATTCGTCTAGTTGAGGGATTGTCACAATAAGATTTGGAACTCCGCCATCTGTATGAGCAAGCAATGTTCCTTGGAACGCTTTATTATTAACAAAATCAACTGTTTTTCCAGCTAAATAGTTTAATCCATCTAAATCCTTCTCAATTTCATCAATCGTTAATTCATGTTTTGGCTTTTCTACTTTAATAACCGTTTCAAATAGAATACGACGACCCTCTTGGACATACTGACCTAGTGAGTGAAGATCGGTTGAGAAATTAGCGGAAGAAGGATAGATTCCTTTCTGGTCTTTTCCTTCACTTTCCCCAAATAGTTGTTTCCACCATTCTGCAAAATATTGAAGTGCTGGTTCATAGTTAATCAGCATCTCTACAGTTTTCCCTTTGTTATATAAAATGTTTCTTACGGCAGCATATTGATAGGCTAGATTTTCACTAAGCTCTGAACAACTAAAATCTTCACGGGCCGCCGCTGCACCTTTCATCATTGCTTCGATATCAAGGCCACTCGCAGCAATAGGCAAAAGACCAACTGCTGTTAATACAGAATAGCGACCACCCACATCATCAGGTATCACAAAGGTTTCCATACCTTCTTCAACTGCAACGGTTTTAAGTGCACCCTTTTCTTTGTCTGTTGTTACATATGTACGTGTCAAGGCCTCTTCTTTTCCGTATTTCTCTTCTAATAATTTACGGAATAAGCGGAAAGCAATCGCTGGCTCAGTCGTTGTTCCAGATTTGGAAATCACATTAATCGAGAAATCTTTACCTTCTAATAAATCGATTATGTCATGCATATAAGTTGAGCTAATATTGTTCCCTGCAAAAATGATTTGTGGTGCTTTCCGCTGCTCCTTCGAGAGTGCATTGAAAAAACTATGCTGAAGTGCTTCAATAGCTGCACGTGCACCTAAATAAGAACCACCAATTCCAATTACAATAAGGACATCAGAATCATTTTTAATTTTCTCAGCCGCTTTTTGAATACGAGAGAATTCTTCTTTGTCATAATCGACTGGTAAATCAATCCAACCTAAATAATCACTTCCTGCACCTGTTTGTTCATGTAAGGAATGATGGGCCACTTTCACTGCATCTTGCAAGTATGTAATTTCATGCTCTGAAAAGAAAGGCAGAGCTTTTGTATAATCAAATTGAATATGTGTCATGAACGCTCCTCCATTAGTTGTATTGATTCTCTTTTACTTTAGCGGAAAAAGATTACATAATCAAGGAACCTCATTAATTGTAAGGGTATACATTTTTATAAAAATTACTTTCATGTAATGTATAATTTTCTCGGGCAGTTAAATTCTAAGTAATGTACGATACTAAATTACAAGGGAGGTAAACGCATGAACGGAATTCAACGTGCTGCACTCGTATTAACTATCATTGGGGCATTAAATTGGGGATTAATTGGATTATTTCAATTCGATTTAGTTGCATCCCTTTTCGGAGGGCAAGACGCCTTCTTATCCCGACTCGTTTATGGACTCGTTGGACTTGCTGGACTTATCAACTTAGGATTATTATTCAAATCAAACGAAGGATTTGGACGTAGTCCTGAACTGAGAACAGAGTAGTAGGGTTCTCATCTAAACATAGTCAAAGGGACTGACTCATAGAGTCAGCCCCTTTTTTATACAGATCCTTACTTCTTAATTAAATCATTGTTTTGAGAGGATTGTTCGATCCACTCTTGCAGTTTATCTCTTAGTGTATTGAATCCAGGTTCTGTTTCAGCTTGAATAGCTGCTGCTTGACGTTTCCGTGATTTTGGTGCAGGTTTTGATTCAGGAGCTGCAGCAGGAGCTTCTTCTGTTGCACGAATCGACAAACCAATTTTCCCCGCATTTTTATCAACAGATAAAACTTTTACTTTTACTTCATCGCCCACTTTTAAATATTCATTAATATCTTTTACATATCCATGAGTAATTTCAGAAATATGAACAAGCCCTTGATTGTTTTCATCTAATGCAACAAAAGCTCCATACGCTTGGATACCAGTAACCTTACCCGTTAAAACACTACCTACTTCAATATTTTCAGTCATTAAAAACACTCCTAGTTTTTTGTTATTAAAATTCCAATTATACGCAATAAAAAATTATATCATAAGATCAAGAGAATATCAAAACAAAAGAAATAATAGAGTACGTACAGCAAAGATTTCCTAAACTTGATGAATAAAAAAGGAGAAAGCTGGAAAGCCTTATAATGTAAGACCTTCTAGTATTCCCCCCTTTTTTTGTGGACAACCTTTAAGGCTGTCCTTTTTTTACTTTTTTTCAAGACTTTCTAAAAATCGGTTGATCCGCTTCATAGCCTCTTGAATTTCTTCAATCGAGGTTGCGTAAGAACAGCGGATATGTCCTTCACCGCTCTTCCCAAATACATCACCAGGCACAACAGCTACATTTTCTTGTTCTAATAATTGCTGTGCAAACTCTTGCGAAGTTAACCCTGTTGACTCGATCGAAGGAAACGCATAAAAGGCTCCACCTGGCACATGACAAGAAAGCCCCATTTCATTAAAGGATTGTACGATGTAGTTTCTTCGTCTTCGGTAACTTTTAACCATCTCGATAACTTCATTTCGTCCGTTTTTCAAAGCTTCCAACGCTGCGTATTGGGCCATTGTTGAAGCACACATCATCGTATACTGATGGATTTTCAGCATAGCACCAGATATTTCAGGAGGAGAACATACAAATCCAAGCCTCCAACCCGTCATAGCGAAACTTTTTGAAAAACCTGATATTAAAATGGTTCTTTCTTTCATTCCGTTAAGGGAAGGCAAGCTAGTATAGTCCTCATCGTAAACAAGTTCCGCATAGATCTCATCTGCAACCACAATTAAGTCATGTTGAATGGCTACCTTGGCTAAAGCCTCTAGTTCCTGTTTATTTAACATGGAGCCTGTTGGGTTATTAGGTGAACAAATAAGCAGCGCTTTCGTTTTATTTGTAATGGCCTTTTCTATTTGATTTGGCGTTATTTTAAAATCATTTTCTTTTAATGCCTGTACTTGAACAGCAACACCACCAGCGAGTTCAACGATCGGAACGTAAGAAACAAAACATGGCTCTATTACGATCACTTCATCACCTGGGTCCAATATCGCTCTCATGGCAATATCAATCGCTTCACTCGCCCCAACTGTAACAATGATTTCGGTTTGCGGTGAATAGTCAACATGAAATCTTGTTGACATATAATGGGCAATTTCTTCCCTTAACTCTATCAGCCCCGCATTCGCTGTATAGGAAGTAAACCCTTGCTCAAGTGAATTAATCGCCGCTTCTCTAACATTCCAGGAAGTAACAAAATCCGGTTCCCCCACCCCGAGTGAAACAACCCCTTCCCTGCCTGCAGCCAAATCAAAAAATCGTCTGATTCCAGATGGCTTTAATTCCTTTGCTTTTTTAGATAAGTAAGACTTTGTTGATTGGTTCATTAAGGTGACACCACAATTCGTCTATCTTTTTTCTCAGGTTCAAAAATAATTCCATCGTGCTTATATTTTTTGAGAATAAAATGTGTGGTCGTTGAAACAACAGATTCTAGTGTAGCCAACTTTTCAAATACAAATCGTGCAATGTCATTCATTGAATGACCTTCAATTATGACCGATAAATCATAGGTCCCTGACATTAAATACACAGAGTTTACCTCTTCAAAACGATAGATGCGTTCAGCAATTTCATTAAAGCCTACTCCCCGTTGTGGGGTTACTTTCACATCAATCATCGCTCGAACACCTGCATATTCTTCAATCTTTGCCCAATCGATAACAGAAATATATTTGACAATAATTCTTTGCTCTTCTAATTTTTTGATAATCTCTTCCGTTTCCTCTGTACTTAATTGGGTCATTTTGGCAATACTTTCAATTGGTAATCGAGCATCCTTTTCAATGATCTCGATAATCTCCATTTCCTTTTCAGTTAGTTTCATAGAGAAGCCTCCAATAAGTTTATCGTTAATAATAATAGAATTGATCCCTGTTTTATCTTAAAATACTAGCTTTTAAATGTAAATATGAATCCATTTCATATTATATACAATTTTACTTCATTTCCCTAAAATACAAAAAGAAGAAGTTCTATTCTACTAAAGTAGATCATTCTTCTTCTTTTTGGTCTGTCTTTTTTTATAATCATTTTTCCCTCTTCTATTGCTTAGTTATCTCTCCACATGCAATTCGCTCTCCAGCATCCCCGGCTGGTTGTGACATGCCATCGTCTTTACCGTCATGAATAACAATCGATTTCCCATCCTTTGTTAACAGAGAAGCTTTCCCTTCCTTCAATGTTACTAAAGGGGCCTTTAATTCTGCTTTTACTACACCGCCTTCCTTCACAATGATGTTTGGCAAATCTCCTGCATGCGCCCCTTCAGGATGAAGCAAACCGTGTTTCTTATCATCTGGATTAAAATGATCGCCTGCTGACTTAAAATCAGGTCCTTCACAAGAACTTTTATCATGAATATGCATTGCATGTTCACCTGAAGGCAAACCACTTAAGTCTATATCTAATTTAATCCCACTTGCCTGCTCGGTTAGAGTAATCGTACCAAGTGTATCCCCATCAGCATTGTGCATTTTCACATCCATTTTAGTCACTTCTTCTCCTACACAACCTGTTAAAAAAAGGAACAAAAGAAATAAACTTATTTTTTTCATTTTTATACAGCCTCCACCTTACGATTCGTCTCTAGTGTTGACAAATGCGAATAAAATTAAACTTTTGGCATAAAGTGAAACTTCCATCAGTGAAGTTTTCTTTCATCCCCCGACTGATGGAAAGCTTTAGACCACAGCTAACTGGTCACACAGACGTTGCCGGAGGCGTATTTAGTCTGTGATCATTATTTCGGAGATTTTAGGGCAGCTGATCCCCCACCTATCTTATTTTATACTACTCACAATCTAGAGATAGAGTCTCGGTCTTACTCTGATTAAGCGTGATAAAAGATAAAAGAAGAACAGCCTTATGATTGACTGTTCTTTCCTTCCATTGGGCCTTTTAATGTTTTTTCAACTTCTTCTTGAATTTTCTGTTCCTCTTTTTTGGATATTTTTCCAAAAATACGAAAGGCAAAATAAGCGAAAACACTAAAAATAATTATGGTAATAAGAGCCGGAATGTATTCTGTTTTATCTTCCGGAAAGTAAAGAAACGGGAAACCTAAAACATAAGAAAACACAAAATCCCTTCTCTCTCAAATAAGTTCTTTGAATATTATAACAGTTAATTAAATAACCATCAAAATTTTCTGACCCCTGTTACTAAATATAATTGTTTCTAATTATTTTGTTTTTTTATGTTTGTACGTCATAATAAGGATTAAGTGATTGTACTAAGGAGGTTCCTAAATTGGATACATTACAAATCGGGGATAAAGTGACTGCGATTTACAAAACTGGAAAATACATTGGGGAATTAACTGACATCCGTCCAGAACATTATTTAGTCAAAGTTTTAGCTGTGATTAAACATCCATTGCAAGGAGATCTACACAACCCTAAAAATGCAGATGTTCCTTTTTTCCATGAAAGAAAGGCTCTTTCCTATTTAGAACAAGCCAATATACCGAAAAAAATGGTGAAGCCATATGAAGATGAAATTCCAAATTATGAGGCGTCATTAAAAATGGCTGTGAGGAACTTTAAGCTCGAATTAGAGCAAGATTCTTCCGCGTTTGCAGAGAAAAGTTTGAGGAATATTGAAACATTAGAAAAGGATTATTTTAAAGAATAATTGTACACTTTACATGCATAATAAAAGCCAAATCAGTCTAAGGATTTGGCTTAATTAAGCAAACTTATTAAAAAGCTGCGAAAAATCAACTCGATCACCAATCGTCGTGTGATCAGGATTGTGTAAATATTGCTTATCCTTTTCGACTAATTTAAAAATATGATACGTAGTAAGTGCGTCATCCAAGGCACGGTGATGCTTCCCTACACCATCTTTTCCATATTCTTGAACCGCCTTCCATAAGCCTGTTTGATTTTGGTCACCAAAAAATCGTTTATATTCCATAGATAGATCAATTTCCTTTGCTATGATCGGAAATGGCAATGAAGCCTTTTCGCAATTATGGCGTAATACCTTCATATCCATATTTCCCCATGTAACAACTGTATTTTGAAAATCTCTTGCTAGACTAGAAATCTTATAAATGAGTTCAGGAAATGTGACACCTTTATCAATTTGAGCTTGGCTGATATGGAGGAAGGATTTACATCTATCCGTTAATACTGGGAAACGATTTGGTATGACATAGGTAGAGTACCTTTCATAAATATGGCCATTAACTACAGCGACAATTCCAGCTTCGATTATTTCAGGATAGAAGCCTTTCGTTCTTTTTCCTTTCTCAGGCATAGTAAATTCAAAATCAATAAATAAATGCTGCTGATTTTCTGCCAATCTTTCACCCCCTAATTAATGTCAAGTCTTTAAAAATAAACTTAAGTATATTTTAACATCAATCTCATCTTTTTTCATTTTTCAGTTAAGTTTTTTTGAAGAAAAAAAAGAACTAGGCATCACCAGTTTGTGAATGACTCCTAGTTCCTTTTATTTTCATATTTGAATTTGATTATTTAATAATAAGGATAACCTAGGTACGGTGGATAAGCTCCATAAGCCCCTGGAAACGCTCCATATACTCCCGGGTATCCTCCAAAAGCGGGACCGGGATACCCCCCGTAAGGACGAGAAATAGCTCCTCCCAGAAAACCGCCGATAAGTCCGCCAACTAAAGGAGCGAGAAAAAATCCTCTTTCCCCATTTTGAGGGTTTCTGTATCCATATTGAGGGTTTCTATACCCATACATTTGCATTACCTCCTTTATCTTAATCCCTTATAAACAGGATTCTTTATACTACTTAATATGCTAGTAATTACAAATTGGGAACAAACCTTATCTAAAAATTGATATTTGGGTTTAATGCCCTTTTTCTTGACGTCCCTGTATGAATCTTTGCTATATTAAGAGTATTATAGGATAGCTCCAATGAGGGGATGTTAAATAAATGGGCATTTTTCTTCAAAAGCTATTTGGAAAAAGAAAATCGTTAAAGCTTGAATTCTGTCAGAAGAACTTGGATCGTTTTTTTGATCAAGATATCTTATCAGTCTTTGATCAGGTTATTAATGAACGCAATGTTGTTACGAAGGAATTTGAGTGTTTAAGCCATTGTAAATTATGTACAGAAAAGGCTTATGTCATCGCAAATGGTGAAGTAATTCATGCTGATGACGCAGGAGTATTGTTAGAGAGGTTAAAGAATCTATCAAGTTGTTAAAACGTAAGAAGAGGAAGCAATCCGCTTCCTCTTTTTCCCCTTATTGGAACCTTTCAACAAGTAACGCCAAAGTTCTTACCATGACACCTGTCGCACCAGATGGTCCCAGATTCCCACCTTTTTTTGTTGTTGCCGTTCCAGCAATATCTAAATGCACCCAAGGGGTTGTATCAGCAAACTCACCAATAAATGCTCCGCCCATGATTGCATGCCCTTCACTTCCAGGAGAATTATTTAAATCAGCCATCTTGCTATTACGAACCCGCTGTTTATCTTTTTCAAATATTGGTAAACGCCAAATCGGTTCTCCAGCTTCTATAGAAGCCTCAAAAACTTGCTGGTACCATTCATCATTATTGGTCATCGCCCCCGTTGTTTCAGTTCCTAGTGCAGTAATAACCCCTCCTGTTAATGTAGCTACATCAACTAGGTAATTGGCACCATGGTGTTTTGCATAGGTAACAGCATCTGCCAACACTAGTCGTCCCTCGGCGTCCGTATTTAATACTTCTATTGTTTTTCCACTCATTGACATAATCACATCATCTGGCTTTAAAGCATTCCCACTAATCATATTATCTGTCGACGGAATCACAGCCACTACATTTTGTTCTGGTCTTAACTCTCCGATTACTTCCATTGCTCCTAAAACAGCAGCCGCACCACCCATATCAGTTTTCATACCGACAATTCCAGCCTTTGTTTTAATCGAATATCCACCTGTATCAAAAGTAATTCCTTTCCCGACTAACCCAATGACGTCTGTCCACTCGTCTTTCGCTTGATACTTTAAGACAATCATTTTAGGAGGTTCAGCAGAACCTTGGTTTACCGCCAGCATTGCTCCCATACCGAGTTTTATCATATCGTCTTTTTCCAAAACTTCTACTTCAAACGAATATTTTTCTGCTAATTCTTTCGCATACTCTGCCAAATCAGTTGCTGTCAATAAATTTCCAGGTGTATTAACAAGTGTTCGCGCGGAGTTCGTTCCTTTTCCATACGCGTATCCAACCGTTAAGGCGGCATTAATTTCTTCTGAATCAGCTTCTTCAGTGTAAACTACAATTCTTTCAATACATTTTTCAGGCTCATTTGGTTTTTGTTTATAATCCTCAAATTGATAAGTTGCTAGCGCAAACGCTTCACTTAAAGCATGGGCGACATCTAGCGCTTCAACCTTTTCCGTTGTGAAAGAATCTAAATAAATGGCTGTTTCTTCTAATTTATCTTTTTTAATTCTTTTAAAAACGACCCCAAAAGCTTCTCGAATATCCTCAAATGAAGATTCCTTCTCCTTCCCAAGACCAATCATATAGAGGCGTTTGCTTGGAATTTGTCCGAATGTATGTATTTTTGCAATTTGTTCTTTCCGGGCTGAAATATCACCACTTTTAACGAGTTCAGTCAATTGTCCCGAAAAAGAATGATCTAATTCCAAAAGTTTTTCCTCAAATTTAACCGGCCTGTCAAATAGCCCAATAATTAAACTTTCATGTTCTTCAGTAAAGGGTTGTTGCCTGCGAACAGTAAACATCGTAAATCCTCCTTCATTTAAATAATTCTTTTTCCACCTTTTGCAAGTTATTCTGATCTAATTTTAGAGTAAGTTAATGATAGGGTGTCGTCAAGTTATGTTAATAAGGATATTCATTTGTCGAAGGGAATAAGAGCACTGGCATTTATTACTTTATCTTGTTAAAATGTAACATGCCAATATGGTGAGGCTACTAAAATTAAAAAGGATGATCAATCAAAAATGGATTTGTTTGTAAACTTTCCCTTATGGGCTGCACTTATGGCTGTGTTGTTTGCACAGTTTATTAAAGTTCCCATCCAATATATTGCAACAAGAAAGCTTGATTGGTCATTGATGACGAGCACAGGCGGTATGCCGAGTTCTCACTCCGCTATGGTTACTGCCTTGGCAACCGGTGTTGCAATTGAATCAGGACTAGGTTCCCCCATCTTTGCGGTTGCTTGCGTTTTCGCAATTGTTACCATGTATGATGCTTCAGGGGTAAGAAGACAGGCTGGCAAACATGCCACTGTGTTAAATCAGTTGGTATTTGAATTCAAAAATTTTGTAGACGAAGTGAAATCAATGCCACAAAAACCAGAAGAGGAAGTTAGAAAAGAATTAAAAGAATTACTTGGTCATGAACCGAGCGAAGTGTTTTTTGGCGGATTGACAGGTATTTTCCTTACACTAGCCATACATTTTTTATTTCGAGTCTAACCTCAAAATGAGGCTGTCTCAAGAAGGTTTGACGGATTCACTATTTATGTAGTTGCCAGTCACCTTGTCGAGAAAGCCTCATTTCCTTTATCAGGCTTATTTTCTTTCAGTATCGATATATTGCTGACGAAATACTTGCATGGATTCCTCTTCATTTAACACTTGAAGATCTGCTTCTGTAAGAGTCCCGTTGCCCTCTTCAATCACATAAACGTCTATTTCCTTTTTACCCCATTGACTATATACATCATCTACAGTGTTAAAAAATAAGTCGACCCGATTCCCTTTGATCGCACCGCCCTTATCAGCAACAACCCCAAATCCATACCCAGGAATAAATAAGATCGTTCCAATTGGAAAAACCGTTAAATCAGCTGCTATTGTTGAATATAAATCTCTTTTAACCATGACACCCGAATAGGTAATCCCATACTCCGGATGATTAGGGCTTTTTCCTGTTGATTCAATTCCCGCAGTGTAGCCTGTTGCAATCATTTTCTTTTTAGGGTACTTAGCTAGGTCTAATTGCTCCTCCATGCTTTGAGTCGCTGCCTCAACTGCCGAGACTTCTGTGTTCGCTTTAACCGTTAGGTGAAATGGTGGCAAGGCCCCTTTTAACTCTGTGAATTTATCCGAGATATAAGTTCCATTCGTACCATCCTCAACTTTTTCATTCAAACTAGTAACAAAAGTTTTTACATCTAATCCTGTAATTGATTGGATTGTTGTCAGCAAAGCTCCGATAAATAGCAGGGTCATGATCATACGAGTTGCTAGCTTTTTAATTTTTGTCATGTATTTTTCATTCCTCCCAAAACTATTCATTTCCTAAGGAGTTTAAAATTATTCATGAATAGTAAAAAGAAGGAAAATCAAAAAAAAGAGAAGCTCTATACAGTTCAGAGATTCTCTTTTAGGAGTATTTTGTTTTAAAACATTTGATAGCCTCTACTCCGCAAGGATTTTATAGTAACCCCAGCGATGATTGCTCCGCCCCAACCACAGGCCAATATTAAAATATCTGCAGCAGCTAGTCCAATAATCCGTGAGCCTAATTCTGATAACGCTGTAACTGTATTTGTAAAATATTCAATGAAACGAACATCATCAATAATAATAAAAGCGATAATGGGATATATAATAGCCATAATCCATGACATTCGAAGTAACATATTTAAAATAAAGCCAATTCCGAAAAATAAAACGAAAAATAGCAGCATCGATATGATAAGAACAACAATATTCATTTGCATAAAGCGCTTTTCCCCCTCCTTGTTCACTAAATTAAGTGTACTGAATCTTTGAAAAAGCGTCAATTTTTGTGTATTAAAAATAAAACGCAGGCACTCTGAACTAGAGGGTGCCTGCATTCTCCATTCTATATGATCTTAACTCGTCCTTTTTTTGCGAGGAGAGCTGTACCTCCAATCATATATAATCCACGATTATCAATGAGTTTTTTCATCGAGAGTGCTTTTGATCCGGTTATTTTCTTACCATACACAACTCCACAGGCATTATTTTTACCAAGCGCACAGACGATGCCACGAATATGAGGGGCAAATGCTTCAAGTTCACTATCATTTCTAATAAGAGAAGCAATATTTTTTCCACAAGTTATTCCTTGCTGTAAGGCAATTTGTGCAGTTGGTGAATAAGGTTCACCTGTTTTCTGATCAATAACAAGGGAAGAATCTCCAATAACAAAGAGGTTATTATATCCAGGTACCCTTAAATCGCTTAGAACTTTCACACGGCCATTTGTTGTTTCGATGCCTGCCTCTTCAATAATTTTATTCCCACGAACACCTGCAGCCCAAATAAACGTACCTGTTTTTATTTCTTCAAGTTCCCCTTCCGCTCCTGTCCCAATTAAAACAGCATCTTTTTTACACTCTTTAATCCGTTTTCCAATGATAAATTGAACACCCTTTTTCTCCAATGATTTCACAGCATATTCCGCTACATCCCGATCAAATAACTGCAATGGATAAGATGATTGAACACATATGCATTTTACTTTTTTTTGATCCACATGATATTGTCGGCAAAGCTTCGGTATCCAATCTGTCAGTTCCCCTAGAAATTCAATCCCTGTTAATCCAGCACCACCTACGACAATGGTCAAATCGTCATCATTATTAAGGGTATGATACATTCTAAATTTATCTTCAATATGGTTTCGAATACGCCTTGCTGCATTTACACTTGAAATCGCAAGAGCATATTCCTTAATCCCCTTAATTCCGTAATTTTCTTGTTCTCCACCTAAAGCAACAACTAGATAATCATAAGAGAGCTCTTCCCCAGTATCAAATATTACTTTTTGTTGATGAGTATCAATTTTTGAGACTGTTTCTTTTACAAACCGGACTTTATTCCGATTTAATAACGGTTTTATTTCAAATCGAACACGGTTAGGATGGATCGTTCCTCCCGCTACTTGATGGAGCCATGTCCGTTGATAGTGATAATCATGTTTATTTACTAAAAAAATTTCTGCTTCTGATTCCATTAATTCTTTTTGCAACGTTGTTACAGCCATGAGTCCGCCAAAACCAGCACCTAGTATCACAACTTTAGGTCTATTCAAAACCCTTCACCTCCGGAATGGTACTTAATTCCATTGTATTATTCTTTATAGCAAAAAAACAACTGTAACCAAAAGGTCTCAAGAAAATCTAATGAAGAATAAAACGTAGAGAGTCTACAAACTCTATAATGAAAAGGGGGTAAACATGAAGAAATTACTGTATCTCGGCATGATTTGCTTCTCATTTATGAGCTTTGTGGTTACCAGTTTTAGTTCCATTAATGCAGAGTCAGTCGTTTATGCCGAAAGACCGACCCCGCCTTATGCAAAGTGGGGCAATATTGCCGTTCAAAAAACAAAAGAGAGATATCCAAATGCTGAGGTTGTGGACTATTTACATGTTGGACGTGAAAATAAAGGAAACCACTCTGTTGAAAAATTCAAGTTATGGTTAAAAGGGAAAAATAGAGAATTTGGTGTTCTAGTTAATATTGAATTTAACAATTCCACAGAGCAAATCGTAAAGATAACCTATAAAGAAGTAGCTAGATAAGAAAAAAAGCGGCGTCTGCCACTTATCAAGTGCGAGCACCGCTTTTTTTACTATTAACATTCTTCAGGTGTACCCGCTGCTGTTGCTGTGCGGAAACTTGATCCACAGCCACAAGAAGCAATAGCATTCGGATTGTCGATGGTGAAACCGCCACCCATAAGAGTTTCTTTGTAATCAATAACTGTGCCACTTAAGATGGCTGCATCATCTTTATTTACAACCACTTGTAGTCCTTGCAATTGAAAAGTAAGGTCATTTTCTTCTGCTTCCGGTACAAAACCCATTCCATATGTTAAGCCGCTGCATCCGCCACCATTAACGGCTACTCGTAGAAATGAACCTTCTTCCTCATTTTGTTTCATCATATCTTTTATTTGAAGAGCCGCTGCTTCGGTAATTTTAACTGTTTCAGTCATTTTTTTTCCTCCTCTTTTTACTTATAGTCTATTATATACACTTCGACTTTGACTCACAACAAATCTGCAAAGAAGTGGAATTCCAAATATTCCTTTAGCCCTATGAATTAAAGGGGGATTCCGTCGATAAATTCATAAATGTTTTCTACAAGTTGTTCAGGACTTTCTCCCATTACTACTTCACCATTTACAAGTGCATAAAAAGTATGATTACACTTTCCACAGTTACTTAAACAGCCATATTCAACAATATCCAGGTTGGGATCTCTTTCTAAAATGTATCTAGCTTTTTGTGATCCGTTTGCTAAATTGCTAATACAAAATTCTATGATTGTGTTTCTCATATTTTCACTCCATATTCATGAGTCAATTTTACTTGCATACAGAGATTATGACAAATACTTTTCTATAGATAGAATCTATTTTATTTTTTCTATACTCTAAAAATATTATATTAATATTTTTACCGTCATAAAAAAGCCTTAAAACTGTTGTTATTTTGTCACAATTTCGTTATACTTTGCTTATATGCGGACATTTATAAGCGATAACTTATTATTACAATATAATTTTGAGAGCGCTTTAAAAAATGTTAATCACAATAAAATAATATTAATATAAATAAACATCCATACACAATCCATTTGTATTACATTCACTAAAAGAATATCGTTCATCAATTATATTCCATAGAACGTAGTAAGGATGAACGAAAAAAGGGGAAATGATAAATGAAGAATCTGGTTATACTTGGTGGCGGATATGGCGGTATTAGAATTCTAGATCGTTTGCTGCCTCAATTACCTGATGATGTTTCTGTTACTCTAATTGATCGTGCACCATATCACAGTCTAAAAACGGAATTTTATGCACTTGCTGCAGGAACGATTTCAGACCAAGATGTACGAGTACCATTCCCAGAAAATCCTAAGTTAAAAATCATCTATGCGGAAATTGTAAAGATTGACCTTGAAGGGAAAAAGATTGTCCTTGAAAATGAAGCAGATGTCACGTACGATGACCTGATTATTGGTCTTGGTTGTGAAGATAAGTATCATAATGTACCGGGTGCAGATAAGTTTACTTACAGCATCCAGACAATTGAAAAGTCTCGAAGTACGTATCAAGCATTAAATAACCTGGCCCCTGGTTCAATTGTTTCCATCGTTGGTGCCGGCTTAAGTGGCGTAGAACTTGCATCTGAACTTGTTGAAAGTCGCCCTGATCTAAAAGTTAAATTATTTGACCGTGGCAATTATATTTTATCCGCCTTCCCTGTTAAACTAAGTACCTATGTACAAAACTGGTTTGATAATAATGGAGTAGATATTGTCAGCAACTCCAATATTACAAGAGTTGAAGAAAATCTACTATATAATCATGATGAGCCAATTTCTAGTGACGCCATTGTGTGGACAGCTGGAGTTCAGCCAAATCGAATTGTCCGGGAAATGGATGTTGAAAAGGATAAACAAGGAAGAGTTGTGTTAACGAAACACCATAATATTCCAAATAATGAACATGTGTATGTAGTAGGAGACTGTGCTAGCCTTCCACATGCACCAAGTGCACAACTCGCAGAAGGACAAGGTGAGCAAATTGTTCAAATTCTATTAAAACGTTGGAATCGAGAAGAACTTCCAGAAACACTACCAGTTATTAAATTAAAAGGGATCCTAGGCTCATTAGGTAAAAAACATGGCTTCGGCCTTGTCAATGAAAAAGCGGTAACTGGACGAGTAGCCCGCCTACTAAAGTCTGGTATTCTATGGATGTATAAATACCATCGTGGCTAACAAATAAAGATTTACTGGAATTGTTTGGTTTTCGATTCTCATTTGTAGCTTTTTCATTCTCATCTCAGTATAATAGTGTATATGAAAGGAGTCGATAATATGTCAGAACAACAACAATTGGTTCAGCAAGTTCAAGAGGTACTAGATAAATTACGCCCATTCCTTCTTCGTGATGGAGGAGATTGTGAATTAATCGATGTAGAGGACGGAATTGTTAAATTACGTTTGCTTGGTGCTTGCGGTACCTGCCCTAGTTCAACAATTACTTTAAAGGCTGGAATTGAGCGTGCTCTTGTTGAAGAAGTTCCTGGTATAGTTGAAGTAGAACAAGTATTCTAATTTGGTAAGCGACCTTTTTTCACTAAGGTCGCTTTTTTTAATCAGCAAATAGGCAGTAAGAGCCACACCTTAAGATTCTGATTGCAATAATAGAAGATAAGTGAGAGGCAACTCCCGTTTAGCTCCAAAATAATGACATACGCCTACAGCAACGTCTACGTGACCAGCAAGCTGTGTCCTCGGACTTTCCATCAGTGGGGATGGAAGGAACCCCCTACTGATAGACTTTTCACCTTATTAAATTCCACTCATTGAAAAAACTTTACTTCCTGCTTGATCTACTTTTAATGATAAATAATCCATATCTGATAGTGTCTCTTGAAGTCCGGAAATAACAGACTGACTTTTACCAGGTTCTACAAAGCAAAGGATTGTTGGGCCTGCACCACTTAAAGCAACGCCAAAAGCTCCGAATGCGGGTGCTTTTTCTTCAATTATTGCCATATGTGGAACCAGCTCTCTTCTGTATGGTTGATGATAAAGATCTTTCTTCATCATTTTTCCAGCCAACCGATAGTTCTTTTTTAATAAAGCCGCTACTAACACATTAGACACAGCGCCTGCCGACACAGCTTGACCAAATGAAAGCTCTTCAGGTAGCACTCCTCTTGCTGTTTTCGTGAGTAACTCTTCTCTTGGAACAACTGCAACAATTTCAAAATCTACGTTATGTTCAACAATCGCATCAACAGAATCACTTGACTGACAAGCAATTAACAGCCCACCAAAAACAGAAGCTCCGGCATTATCTGGATGTCCTTCCACTTCAGAGGCAATTTCAAATTTTTCTTGTCTAGATAGATTTAACTGACAAAGCGAATCTGCCAGCTCAATGCCTGCAACTATTGCTGATGCACTTGAGCCTAACCCTCTTGCTAATGGAATGTCACTTTTTACCTTCACCCTTGCTGGTGGCAATATCTTTCCGTATTTAACTGCAGTTTCTGTAGCGATTTTTATAATAAAATTATTCTCATCTTTTGGAAAAATCTCCATTTCCTCCGATAAAGGGATTACTTCCCATTTATCAGCTAATTCCACTTCAAGGGTTAAATAAAGGTTTAGTGCCATTCCAATCGAATCAAAACCAGGGCCTAAATTGGCCGTACTGGCAGGTACCTTTATCATAAACATGTCACTGGTGCTCATACTTAAACGCTCCCTTTATAAAATCACTTACTTCCCTTTCATCATGAGGTCCCTTTACTGACTAGATCTAACCTACATCCGTTCTATCTCTTTAAACCCATAGTTTTTTATCAGCTTAACGAATAGTAAGACCCTTGCTCTAAATTCTGAGTAATAATAAAAGATAAGTGGGGGGATGAAAGAAACTCCCCACTAATGAAGTTTCACTTTATTGAATAGAACCTCTCTCTACTCGATACGAGCTTTTGATTTGTTTAACAGATGATAAATCATTTAATTGAACTAATACATCCTCATAAGCCTGTTTCGAAGCATGGTGGGTCACTAGTACGATCTCAGCCACTTCGCGTTTGACAACAGGCAATTGAAGTATTTTTTCAAAACTAATGCCATGCTCTGCAAACAGAGAAGTTATTTTTGCAAATACACCCGCTTCATCGGCAACATGCAAGCGTAAGAAATACTTTGAAAACATTTCGTCAGCTGTTTTTAACTGCTTTGGATATTGTGGAGCGATATTGCTTATTCCGTTTACGCCTGATCGAATATTCTTCATCACTGCTACTAAGTCAGCTACAATCGAAGTGGCAGTCGGTAAGCTTCCTGCTCCAGGACCGTAAAACATCGTTTCACCAACTGCTTCCCCGCAAACATAAACAGCATTATATTCATTTTGAACAGATGCCAATGGATGTGTATCAGCTAAGAAGGTCGGTTGAACACTCACCTCTACTTTATCGCCATCAAGTTTGGCAATTCCGATGAGTTTCATTGTATATCCCAGTTGCTTTCCATATTGGATATCCTCTTCCGTTACCCCTGTAATTCCTTGGACAGAAACATCTTCTAAGTTAACTT
The DNA here is from genome assembly GCF_036670015.1 of Niallia sp. XMNu-256. Taxonomy (NCBI): domain Bacteria; kingdom Bacillati; phylum Bacillota; class Bacilli; order Caryophanales; family Bacillaceae; genus Niallia; species Niallia sp. XMNu-256. Next base: position 799,103 of record NZ_CP137636.1, on the reverse strand, counting down.
CCATAGAGAAGCCTAATGTTGCAAGGATTACCATTTTTCTAGCTGCATCCAAACCTTCCACGTCAGAAGTTGGATCCGCTTCAGCAAAGCCAAGTTCCTGTGCTTGCTTTAATACTTCTTCATAAGCAGCACCATTTTGACTCATTTTAGTAAGGATAAAGTTCGTTGTTCCATTCACAATCCCCATAATATTTACAATTTTATCAGAAGATAATCCCTCTGTTATACTTCTTAAAATTGGAATTCCACCGGCAACACTTGCTTCAAAAAATAAATCACAATTATTTTCAGATGCCGTTTTTAATAGTTCTCCTCCATGAAGTGCCATTAAATCCTTGTTAGCTGTAACGACATGTTTTTTATTATGAAATGCTTGTAACAAGTATTCCCTCGTTTGCTCAATACCGCCCATGACTTCAACAATAATATCTATTTCCGGATCATTTAATATTTCATCAACATCTGTTGTTAATAGGGATGCCTGAAAACCATTTTCACTATACTTTTTAATATCTCTCACTAAAACTTTTTTAACTTTAACCGGGCATCCTACCTGATGCATCAATTTATCCTGATGGTTCTCAATGATTTTTACTACACCTGAACCAACCGTACCTAACCCTAATAAACCGATCGAGATTTCTTTCATGACTACCTCTCCCTCTGAAAAATGTACTCTTTAAATGAACAATTGTATTTCTATAGTAGACATTATAGTGTTAATAAGACGGTTTTACAAGGGATAATTTCCTATGTAAGCGTTGTCTCTTGCGAAAGATATTTATAAATTTTTCTTTTCTTTATTTTCCCATTTTACCATATAATCTTATATATGATTAAATTTAACCCTCTTTCAAATTATATTCTTATAATAATTTAATTAATAAAAAGGAGAAAACCACTAGATCTTCTCCTTTCAAAAATCAAAAAACTAAAGCCAATCAATTCTCGGAATGTTTTGGTGTCGTACAGGGACATTAACCATTTGAAAAAATGATCTTAAAAATTGTTCATGGTCATTGGATCTTTGTAGAAATTTTTCTAATCGATCTGATAATACATGCTTTTTCTGTTCTGATGGGGTGGAATAATACTCCTCAATACAATCCACATAGTGTAAGGGAAATAGGATTCTAGCGTATAATAACCTCCAAGAAAAAGAGCTTAGTCGATTTACCGTTTGATATTCGCTATAAAACCGTTGAACTTCATGCTCATAGGTTTGAAATTGGTTAAAATATTGTTCTCTCGTCCATTCAGCTAAGTCTCTGCTGCAATGATCTAGCACCCAGTCAAATGGATCTTTCATCATCACTTGACTGCCCCAAGTCTGTGATGAAAAGCGTATATGACAAATGGTCCCATAGTCAGATTCACGTGGTTCATCATCAAGTTCTGTGTCGACTAAATATTGAATCGCATTTTCAGTCATTGCCATATAATAGGGAAAGGACTCAAAAAACATACGATCAAATTCATGATCAGGCTCATGTTGCATCCTCTCTTTCCAGAACATTTCCATCTGATCGATTCGTTTTTCCCAAAGACTTTTCCATTGGCCAATTCTACTTATTTTTTGAACAGGAAACGAAATCATTCTTCCCCGATAATGGAATTTTGCTAACCTTCTACCTATCCGTGTTGAGGAGCGTTGCTGCTTTTCATCCCAGTATAAAACACAATATTTACTTGATTCAATTTCTAAAATTCGTTGATTTTCTTTTGTTGGTAAAAATATCCCCACAGATGAATCACCTGCATTTATAAAATGATTTGCAATTTGCTCCAACTCTAATAATTCTTTATCATCCTTCTGATTGACTGGTACTAATACAAATCGTTGATGGTCATTCTTACACGATTGATAACGTCCAACAGCAGAACTCTCAATTGCATCAATTCCAAAATGCTGCTTCAAAATTTTTTGAAACATGCCCAAACACCCCTTTTTAAGTTGAAATCTTGGTCAGATAACAAAATTATTGGTAAAATATTGCTTAATACCCTCCTTCCCAATCAATATTCAATCTTTTTGTAATGTTCATATTTTATATCTATGTCATAACCCTAATAAATTTGAGACATTCTTGAATACTGAATAGGTGGAGAAAATGTTGAAACCCTAGAAAAAGAGGCTGAAACAAATATTTTTAAGAAAATAGGTGAATGAGATGAGTAACGAAAATAAAAAAGTAGATTTAACTGAACAAACAGCAAGAAGGTGGTTAGGTGAAAGAGGCGTTAAGACTACCGATATTGCCGAGCTTGTTTATTTCCTACAAAAGGATTACCATGATGAGTTAAAAATGGAAGATTGTTTGCATAATGTCGAGCGAGTCATTTCTAAAAGAGAAGTACAAAATGCGATCATAACTGGCATTCAAATGGATATGTTAGCGGAGAAAAAATTACTTGACGAACCGCTGCAAACGATTATCGATACTGATGAAGGGTTGTATGGAGTGGATGAAGTTCTCGCCTTTTCAATTGTGAATGTTTATGGTTCAATTGGCTTCACAAATTATGGTTACATTGATAAATTAAAACCTGGCATCCTTAAAGATTTAAATGACAAATCATCTGGAAAATGTCATACCTTTCTTGATGATATTGTAGGGGCAATTGCAGCTGCTGCTTCGAGCAGATTAGCGCATCGTATAGAAAATGTAGAATAATTTTAGTAAAGAAAGCACGCTCAATAAAGGCGTGCTTTTTGCTATAATTCCAACTGGACTAAACTGTCTAGCACATAGGTAGGCTGTCGTCTATAACCTTTTAATAATTCCTTCGTAGTGACTCCTGTATGGACAAGTAAAGTATCTATACCTGCATTCATACCAGCCATAATGTCAGTATCATAATTATCACCGATCATTAGTGTTTCTTCCTTTTTTGTTCCAAGTACTTTTAGAGCTTGCTCCATAATGATTGACTCTGGTTTTCCAATAAATATTGGTTTGGTTTGCGTTGAAACCTCGATCACAGATGTAAAAGCACCATTTCCAGGTACTAAGCCTCTTTCCGATGGTATCGCAATATCACTATTCGTCGAAATAAAAACAGCCCCGTTTCGAACAGCTAAACAAGCGTTTGCTAGCTTTTCATAAGTAATGAATCGATCGATGCCTATCACTACATAATCTGCTTGTTCAGGACTCATTTTAAAGCCTTTTTCTAAAATGGCCTGTTGGATTCCCTCTTCTCCAATTAGATAAATACTTGCATCCTGTTTTTGTTCATAAATGTAGTTGGCCGTTGCCTGGCTCGTTGTAAAGACTTGGTCTGCTTCAGCAGCAATCCCAAAGCTTTTTAGCTTTTCCGCTACCTGTAAGGGTGTCCTAGAAGAGTTATTTGTTACAAATAAGTAAGGCAGATGATGTAAATGCAATTTATTGACAAAATCCGCTGCCTCTTGAATAACATCCTTTCCCCGATACATCGTCCCATCCAAATCAATTAAGTATCCTTTATACTGTTTCATATTATTCATTCCAACCTTGTCTTAGTAATCGAAAAATAGTAAAAAGGAGTCATACAAATCAAGTACGGCTCCTTTTTAGGGTGCTAGTTATTCTTTTCTTGAATTGTGTAATGACAGCAACTATGCCCTTCTGCCATTGAAGTGATGCCTGTTAATTCTGCACCTAAAAACCTCTCAATGGACTCTCGTTCTGCTTGGCAGATTTGTGGGAATTCTTTCGCAACCTCAACTAGCGGACAGTTTAATTCTTTAAAATGGATCGTACCATCCTGATTCTCTAATTTTGGCATATAACCATCATGTTCTTGCATCTTTTCTAATTGATTTAATTTTTCTGAGAACGTTTTGCCTTCAAACTCTGATTTATATTGTTCGTAATGTTTCTCTCTATTTTTAACTAAGATCTCTTGAAGTAACTGTTCCTGTCCTGCCTCCTTTAATCCTTGAAGGAGTTCTAGACTAAACTCTTTATATTTTTTTGGAAAGTAGTCTTCACCTTGCTGTGCTAATTGATAGACCTTTGATGGTCTTCCCATCGTTTGTTTTTTCATTTCTGAACGTATCAGCTTGTCTCTCTCTAACGTTTGGATATGTCTTCTTACTGCCATTTCAGTGATCTCTAATTCATGTGCCATCTCTAAAATGGTCATACTGCCATTTACTTTTAAAAGGGATAAAATTTGTTCTTTTGTACTTTTAGTATTTAATAACAAGATACTCACCTTTCTTTATATGACAGACTCCATTAATTTGGCATAAATGCCGTAACAACTCCCATTGCACTTTCTAAATATTTTCTAACATGGGAAGTAAATGACTTTAAAACCGGAAGCTCCTTGTCAAATGCACCTACTAATTCGGAGTGGTTGATATTTGTATAAAATTGTTGCAAGTTTTTTCGATAGGCAATAATTCGTTTATAGCCTACACTCATCTCTCTTGTAATGACTTTTTCATCCTCTAGAATATCGATAATATCCTCATAACTTCCAGGATCACGCATAATAAAACCATCAATCATAGCATTTCCAACATCCAACAGAGCTTCAATCGTCATATGGATGATTCGTTCCAATGCGGCTTTTTCAAAATCTGTGTTCCATTGTTGTTGAGCTTGGAATAAACCAACTTGATGATCAATAAACCTAAGTTTATCTTCAATTTTATCACGATCAACAAAATACATAACCTATAACATCCTTTCATCTGAACTTAGTGAACACAATTACAATTATAGGGACGCATTTCCCATACTTGGAGTTGTAACATTTCCGTATTAATAATCAGCTTATCATATAAGCCGAACATTATTGTCTTCATCGTTCGATTTGTTATTGGGATTTTCCTATGCTTATTGTACCATAATTTAGTTAAAATCTATTAATGTTCGTTAAAAATTCAGTATTATGGCTATTTTTGTTAAGATAGGAGGAGATCATATTTATAATTGAATAGGGGAGATAAAACATGTCTGAACGCTTTTTTCTATATGACGATACTGTAGAGACAAAAACAAGATTTGTCAGCTTTATGAATGATAATAACCGGTTTGATTTAGCGATTATTCAAAGTGACCGCTATTATGGAAAAGTAATTGTGTTAAATATTCAGGGCGGTCGATTTGCAATTATTGGTCCTGATGATTTACAAGAAGAAGGTTATATCGAGCATGCTTTTGACATGAATGAAGAAGACGCAGCAGAGCTATCTGCTTTTTTATCGGAACTAGTATAATTTTCATTTCCCTACTAGTACCACTTAAGTTCCCAAAACCGATGGATATTTCGCTGATTGGTAACGAATACTGTTCATGAGGTGATTTTTAATGGGGAAAGACCGCTATACTAATTTTTCTAATGTGGAAAAACTAAACAATTATTTAATTCCAGAGGAATTTCCGGATGGTCCTTATGGCTCACCATTTCGGGCCTATGAACCAGTTGAAAATAAAAGTACTGAATGGAAAGAAGGACAGCGGCGTTACAGTGCTTTTAATTATGAAAATAAATCTCTTCATGAAGATCTACCAAGACAAATGGATGGCGCTCACCCACCACATGACGACCCAGAACAATCAGAGCAACCACCCTATGACAAATAAAAAAGCTGCGATAAAAGCAGCTTTTTTACTTTTTAATTTTCTTTAGAATGAAATAGGCACAGCCAAAGTTACAGAATTCATACAAGTATTCTGAAACTGTACTAATTTTGGAATCGTATGTGCCCTTAGGATTTTGATCGTCAAAGAAGCCTTTTAATCGAAGTTGTCCATAACCCCAATCTCCGACAATATAATCATACTTCGTTAAAATTTCGCTGTAACGATGAAGGAAGGCTTCTTCATTATAGCCATTACCTCTTTCCTCCACAATTTCATAACAACTACTCTCAATACATACCATGTTTTCACCTCTCGAAGTAAAAAACTCCTTAAAAAAATTTAGCCATAGAATGATAAAAAGCGCAAGTGCCTTGTACTAATTAATTACTCAAGAAGTGAAGTCATGAGAGTTGGCTTATGCGTTTTTTAATTCAGTTTCACCAAGCTGCTGCATATGTTTTGCTGCTTCATTAACTTGTTCATCAGCGTGATAAGAAGAACGTACAAGTGGACCTGACTCACAGTGACTAAAGCCTTTTTCCATTGCAATTTCTTTCAACTCTTTAAACTCATCAGGATGGTAATATTTAATAACTGGTAAATGTTTTTTAGTTGGTTGCAGATATTGTCCGATAGTCATAATATCTACATTATTTGCCCGCAGATCATCCATAGTCGCAAGAATTTCTTCTTTTGTTTCTCCAAGTCCAATCATTAAACTTGATTTAGTTGGAATTTGTGGTTGCAACTCTTTTGCTCTCCTTAAAACTTCCAAAGAACGCTCGTAAGTAGCTCTTGCTCTAACTCTCGGGGTTAATCTTTCAACAGTTTCAATATTATGATTCAAGATATCTGGCTTTGCATCCATTATTGTTTTAATATTTTCGAAAACACCGCCCATATCAGATGGTAAAACCTCGATTGAAGTAAACGGATTTTTTCGACGGATCGCACGGATCGTTTCAGCTAACACACCTGAACCGCCATCTTTTAAATCGTCACGTGACACCATTGTAATAACAACATGTTTTAAATTCATCGTAACAACAGAGTCTGCAACTCTTTCTGGTTCCGCCAAATCAAACTCCGTTGGAAGACCTGTCTTAACCGCACAGAAACGACAAGCCCGTGTGCATGTATCACCAAGAATCATAAATGTAGCAGTTCTTCTTTCAGCCCAGCATTCATGAATATTTGGACAGCGTGCTTCTTCACAAACTGTATGTAATTTCTTTTCTCGCATTAAACCTTTTAAGCCTGTGTAACTATCATTCGTGTTAAGCTTTATTTTTAACCATTCCGGTTTACGCTCATATGTTCCTTGTTTTTTACTCATTTTTTCACTCCAACCCTTTCTGTAAACTAAACCTGGTGAATGTAAGAAGTATCCATCCCTTTCACTTTACCATATTGACATGAAAAACTACAATCCAATTGTTTAATTATGTTTTACCAAAAATTATCATTTATGAATTCCTTTCCCTTTCACAAACTAATGGGGTAGATACTAATAGAAGGGAGGATTTTGTATGCGCCGAGTTATGCTGTGTATCGTCTCATTGATGGTGCTTCTCTTTAACGGTCCAATTGCAAAGGCAGCAGAAAGTGATCAAAATGACATTTTTACAAAAAGAATGGAATTGTATCAAAGCGTTGAATCCTTGACAAATATTCCCTGGTATTACCTTGCTGCTATTGATCAGTATGAACGAAATGTGCGGCAGTCTCGCAAGGATTTGCCAAAAGCAGAAGGAATCACAGGTATTTATATTCCACCTGAAAAATGGGTCGGCCTTTTAAATCCAGATATAACAGATGAAAACCCGTTTTCCATTCAATTTTTTCAAGGAATGGGAACCGATGGAGATCAAGATGGAATAGCTTCCCTTTCTAATGACTTTGATGTCATTTATTCAATGGCTAATTATATTCTGAACTATGGAACCAATCATGATTATGTGAAATTAGCACTTTGGGATTATTATAATAGGGATAAAACCGTTGGGATCATACTTGATAAAGCTAAAATTTATAAACATTTTGGACATCTAAATTTAGAAAAACATGCATTTCCACTTCCACTAAGAAGTAACTATAGTTATAAAAACACTTGGGGGGATGCAAGAGGTTGGGGTGGACGAAGAATTCATGAAGGAACAGATATATTTGCAAACTATGGGGTCCCAGTTAAAGCTACTTCCTATGGAATTGTTGAAATGAAGGGTTGGAATAAATATGGCGGTTGGAGGGTTGGAATCCGTGATATTAACAACAACTACCATTACTTTGCTCATTTAAATGGCTTTGCTAAAGATCTACATAAAGGGCAAATTGTAGAACCAGGGCAAATCATCGGAAGTGTTGGTGCTTCCGGATATGGGCCACCCGGAACTTCTGGTAAATTTCCGCCCCATCTTCATTATGGAATTTACAAAGATAATGGACGTACTGAGTGGTCATTTGATCCATTCCCACATCTCAAATTATGGGAAAGGCAAGAAAGGCAGCAACTCCATAAAAAATAGATGTAAGGTATCTTCCACTATTCGGGAGATACCTTACATTATGAATTATTGAATTTTGTATCAGTCTTTAGGCAATTGAATGGATGGATTCGTTTTACCACTTCCGTTGTAAAATTGTGGGACATCGCCTCGGAAAACACCCATTCCGATTGGAATGTTCCTTGTTACAACTGTGGAATCTGCCGAGAATGGCATAATCACCTCAACTTGAATTTCAACTTCCATGGATACTTCAATAACCCCTCCATTGATTCCAAACTCAACAACTTTTGTTTTAATGTCTGACTGTACATCCCCGATAACAGAAAACTCTACTGGAACATCAGGCCCAAGATTAGCAAGCAAAGCGTTATCAGTCACCCGTCCTAATGGCACATTGAAATGAATTCCATTCCCATGTTTCCCGTCTGTTCCTACATCCATATTTTCTTGGGAATGTAGAATTGACAACTCTCCTTCTTCCGCCTTTTTTAAATTTTCCAATATTCTTCTCTCAATATCCGTTTGTCTTCTTAAGATGCCTTCCGCATCTAATTGAATATTATTAACTTCATCTGAATTAGGAATTGAACTAAATAAAGTGTCGTCTGATTTTTCTTTTAGTTGCTGTTCCACGGCGTCATTTATAACGAGTGTGGCTAAATTGACAGATTCAGACTTCGCATAAGCCATTAACACAGGCTCGAGTTCCTTATCAACAATCCAGAAACCGATCGCTGTTGAAAAAATAAAAAACACAAACGTAAGTAGCAATACATATCGAAAAGGAAGTGGCCCTTTTTTGGCAATTTTTCTTTTGTTAAACATCGATTTTCGAAATTTAAGCTTAGGCAAAAAAATCCCCCCCCACAAGTATATGTATGCTTTAAGAGGGGGACTAACGCTAAAAACTTTAGAAAAATAATATGAAAGCTATACAATCTGATGGTAAAAGTCATATCACAAAAAACAATGCCAGGAACCTTCCAAAACTGGAGATTACCTGGCACTGAATAATTTATATCATTTTAAGCATGGCTTCTTTGCCGATCATGCCTTTATAAATTCCTAGTGCTTCCGCTTCGTAAGTTACTGATTCTAATGGTGCCTCTAAAAGCTGTTCGATTGTTTTAACACCAGTCGCTCTACCCGCAATGACTTTCCGATCTTTTAGCTTTTCATTTAGAAGTGAGACATCAAGAGCTCCACACATGATATAGCCTTTATCACTGGTCACCACAAGTAAATTCGTTTTTGGCAATTGGACAGATATACTAAGAAAAGTGTTTCCATTTATGTCGATGGGAGTTACATCAATCATCTTTGTTATGACGCTCCTTTCCTTCTCTCTATTCATAGTTATCATATGAAGAAAAGGGACATCACGTGTCTTAGTGGACAGATTGTTTTTCTGTTTCCCCCAATTTCCATTCTAATAAATGCCTCATAAATTCCGGTAAAAAGTAATGTTTATTTTTTGCTCTAAAAATTGATGGAAAAAAGCGCCCGAATGTAAACATATCAGGAATAGCAATTTTATATGTTACATTGGGTTGCAGTAATACTCCATCGATAAAAAATTGATAAGAATGTGGTCCCTTTTGAACTTCAATTCCACTGTAAATCATTTTCCCCATCACTTTTCCTCGAAATCCCAGGCCAATAATTTGCATTTCCTTCCACTTCTCATCCAATGATTGAATCAGGACTTCTTTAAGTTCTGATCCTGTAAGCTCGACTACACATGGATTAATTGGATGAGGACAATTTTTTAATAACTCAAATTTAGTAAGTATTCCTGATTGAAAATCCTCAAGAATTAGTCCCTCATTAATTAGCGCACAATCTGCCTGACACCATTCTTTCGTCGCTTCACATAAAAGTACCGCAATTTCCTCTTTCGACATAAACGGATGATTTAAAGATACAACATTCTGTGAAAGCATTGCTTTTCCCTTGCGATAAAGATTCTTCACGATATTTTTTTCATCTTGTACAACAGGTAATTCATTCGTACTATATAACCATGCCTTTTTCTCAAGTAGTTTTCCATTATCAAATGATAGGCGAATATGTCCCACATACATTCCGTATTTACCAGCACATGTCAATAGCGAGTTATTTACCATTTTCCCCTCATGCAAAATATGATGGGTATGACCACCAATTACAACATCAATATCAGGAAACTCCCGACCGATCATTTCATCCTCATGAATTCCGAGATGTGATAGAAGTACAATAATGTCACACTTATCCTTCAATTGGGCAATCTGAACTTTAAGGGTCTCAATGGGATCGATAACCTTCCAACCTAATAACCTATAAAGATGCTCATAGTTTGCCGTTAACCCAGTAACCCCAACTTTAATCCCTGTAGTTGTTTCGTAAATGGCATGTTCTTTTATCCATGAGGGATGATTTCCATCCAGCTTGAATAAATTTGCCACTAAAACATCGAATTGACGATGATCGTATAAGTGATCCAAGCCATCATGTGGAAATGTGATTCCTTCATTATTACCAATTGTAACGGCCTGAATTCCTGTTTCATTTAGTAAACGGGTGTTTTCCTGACCCATTGTCGCTTCTGTTAGAGGATGCCAACGATCAGCATGATCTCCTATATCAAACAAAAAACAAGACTCTCCATGTTCTTGATGCCATTTTTTCCTATTTTGTAAAAACGATTGAATACGAGGCCAATGATCAAAATGGCTATGTAAATCGTTCGTATGATAAATATGGATCACTTCACCCATCAATCGCCAATCCCTTCTAATCAATATTTTTATCCATCCATAGTAACATAATTGAGGACAAAACTCCTTAAATTAAACCGTCAATGATTAAGCGTATTCCAACAATAATTAGAACTAACCTCAGTAAAATGATAATCGCTTTACTCGGTAATTTTTGATTGATCTTAGCCCCAAGTGTTCCTCCTAGCCATGCGCCTGGAATCAGTGCTAGCGCATATAACCAAATGATATGTCCTAACCATATATGCGTAATAGAACTTGTTAGCGATGTGAAAAATAGCAATAGCATGGAAGTAGCTACGGCAATATGAGCCGGAAAGTGAAATAATAAGATTAATGATGGTACCATTAATGCACCGCCACCAATACCAAGTAATCCTCCCAAGAACCCTACAATAAAAGCGATTGGTATGGCAATCACTGGTTGAAAACCATAAGTATATTCCTTTCCATCTGGATCTATAAATGTGCGCCAAACTCCTCTTTCACTCGTTCTTTTTAATGGTGGGAGCTTATCCTTATACATTAAAACAATGGAAATAAAAATCATAAATAGTCCAAATCCTAAAGAAAAATGATCAGCATTTAATTGTTTATTAACCCAGGCTCCTACCATCCCTCCTGGACCTCCACCAATAAATAAAATAAGTCCTGTCTTAATATCCACCCTTTTTTGCTTGTAATAAGAAATGGAAGAGGATAGTCCTGTGAAGATAATCACCAAAAGGGAAGTTCCTGCTGCAATTTGGGGTGTTGCTTCCGTCAAAAAACCGGTTGTCCCTAAATATAGTAAAGCAGGAACAATTACAATTCCCCCACCCAACCCAACAAGGCTTCCGATTGTACCAGCTAAAAGTCCGATTATAAGTAATACAATATATTCCATTATAAGCTCACCTTCTATCGGAGTAATCCAACTATAATGTCATCTTGTTTCAAGATTAGCTAATTTACTTCTATTTGTAAATGAAGATAAACTTGTTATCATTTCCCCACTTTAAGAACGTTTTTTTCCTTGCTTTTCTGTTTTGGCTTTCATAACTTTTATGAAGAAACCTTTCTCAATTTTGAGCTTCTGTTTTGGTCTTCATACCCCTTATGAAGACAACTTTGTCTCTTTCGAGCTTCTGTTTTGGTCTTCATACCCCTTATGAAGACAACTTTCTCAATTTCGAGCTTCTGTTTTGATCTTCATACCCCTTATGAAGACAACTTTCTCAATTTTGAGCTTCTGTTTTGGCCTTCATGCCCCTTATGAAGACAACTTTCTCAATTTCGAGCTTCTGTTTTGGTCTTTATACCCCTTATGAAGACAACTTTCTCAATTTCGAGCTTCTGTTTTGGTCTTCATACCCCTTATGAAGACAACTTTGTCTCTTTTGAGCTTCTGTTTTGGGTCTTCATACCACTTATGAGTCACTAACTCCGTTTATTTCTCCACCTTTTTTCTTCACAAATCTAATTATGACGTTCATTAACAAAATAGTTCCTAAAAGAAAAAACCGTTTGCTATAATAGCAAACGGTTTTCCCGTATTTAACCGATCGAACCTTCCATTTCGAACTTGATAAGTCTATTCATTTCAACAGCATATTCCATCGGAAGTTCTTTTGTAAATGGCTCAATGAAGCCCATTACAATCATTTCTGTTGCCTCTTGCTCTGAAATACCACGGCTCATTAAATAGAATAGTTGTTCTTCAGAAACCTTCGAAACCTTTGCTTCATGCTCAAGTGAGATATTATCATTCATTACCTCATTATAAGGGATCGTATCTGAGGTGGATTCATTATCCATAATTAATGTGTCACATTCAATGTTTGCACGTGCACCTTCAGCATTTCGGCCAAATTTCACGATACCACGGTATGTTACATTTCCACCATGCTTAGAAATTGATTTCGATACAATAGTGGAAGATGTGTTTGGAGCTAAGTGAATCATTTTTGCACCAGTGTCTTGGTTTTGTCCCTTACCAGCAATCGCGATTGAAAGAGTTAAACCACGAGCACCTTCACCTTTTAAAATGACCGCTGGGTACTTCATTGTTAATTTAGAACCAATATTCCCATCGATCCATTCCATTGTTGCGTTCTCTTCACATACCGCACGCTTTGTCACAAGGTTGAACACATTGTTCGCCCAGTTTTGAATCGTTGTATAACGGCAGTAAGCATCCTTTTTAATGACAATTTCAACAACTGCACTATGCAGAGAGTTAGTCGTATAAACAGGTGCTGTACATCCTTCAACATAGTGAACAGATGCCCCTTCATCAACAATGATTAATGTACGTTCAAATTGTCCCATGTTTTCAGAGTTGATGCGGAAATACGCTTGGAGTGGAGTGTCCACTTTAATTCCTTTTGGAACATAGATAAAGGAACCACCAGACCAAACCGCTGAGTTTAACGCAGCAAATTTATTATCAGTTGGTGGGATAACTTTTGCCCAGTGCTCACGGAAAATATCCTCATTTTCTTTTAAAGCTGAGTCTGTATCCTTAAAGACAATCCCTTGTTCCTCTAAGTCTTCCTTCATATTATGGTAAACTACTTCTGATTCGTATTGAGCAGAAACTCCTGCTAAATACTTTTGTTCAGCTTCAGGAATTCCTAGCTTATCAAATGTTTGCTTGATTTCTTCTGGTACTTCATCCCAAGATCTTTCAGCTTGCTCAGATGGTTTTACATAGTAAGTGATTTCATCAAAATTTAATGATGCTAAATCCCCACCCCATTGCGGCATTGGCTTGCTGTAAAAAATATCCAATGATTTCAAACGGAAGTCGAGCATCCACTGTGGCTCTTCTTTCATTTTTGAAATTTCTTCTACAATTTCCTTTGTTAATCCGCGTTCTGACCGGAAAATGGAGACGTCTTTATCGTGAAAACCATATTTATAATCACCGATTTCTGGCGCTTTTTTTGCCATCGTCGTTTTCCCCCTTTAATAAGCGATTAACCATCGCAAATGTTATCCGGTGCCAAACACCGAAGTTGATTACTTTTCTTCCTCGTGAAGTGCTTTCTCCATTGCCTTCCATGCTAATGTAGCACACTTAATCCTTGCTGGGAATTTGCAGACACCTGATAGTGCTTCAATATCCCCAAGATCAAGATCCTCATCATCAAGAAGAGCGTCTGGATCTTTCCCTTGAACCATTTCTGAAAAAATATGAGCTAATTTCAAGGCTTCTTCAATCGGTCTGCCTTTAATCGCATCTGTCATCATAGAAGCGGATGACATCGAAATCGAGCAGCCTTCCCCTGTAAATTTGGCATCTACTACTTTGTCATTTTCTACTTTAAGTGTTAATTGAATCCGATCTCCACATGTTGGATTATTCATGTTGATCGTCAGACTATCATCTTCAATAACACCTTTATTTCGTGGATTTTTATAATGATCCATTATGACTTGTCGATAAAGGACATCTAGATTATTAGAAGACATCGCTAAAATACTCCTTTGTTTTCACAAGTCCTTCCACAAATTTATCAATGTCTTCTTCTGTATTGTACAGATAGAAACTAGCTCTAGCTGTTGCTGACACGTCTAACCATTTCATTAATGGTTGTGCACAATGGTGTCCAGCCCTTACAGCGATTCCTTCTGCATCAAGAACTGTTGCAACATCATGTGGATGAACATCTGAAAGATTAAATGTAATTACACCAGCGCGCTGATTCGCTTCTGCTGGACCGTAAATCGTTAAGCCTTCAACTGTTGCCATTTTTTCTAAAGCATAAGCCGCTAATTTGTGCTCATGATCTAGAATATTATCTAATCCAATTTCTTGTAAAAAGTCGATTGCCGCTCCTAAACCAATTGCACCAGCAATAATCGGAGTTCCACCCTCAAACTTCCATGGCAGTTCTTTCCATGTAGACTCATAAAGTCCTACAAAATCAATCATTTCACCGCCAAATTCAATGGGATCCATGTTTTCAAGCAATTGTTTTTTTCCATAAAGAACACCAATACCTGTCGGCGCGCACATTTTATGACCAGAAAAAGCGAGAAAATCCACATCCAGATCCTGAACATCAATGCTCATATGTGGTGCACCTTGAGCAGCATCAACAACAATAACAGCTCCATTTTGATGAGCAATTTGTGCAATTTCTTTAATCGGGTTCATCGTACCTAGAACATTTGAAACCATGGTTAATGCAACTAGCTTCGTATTAGGTGTAATCGTTGCACGAACATCATCGAGAGATAATGTTCCATCCTCTTGCAGCGGAAAATATTTTAATGTTGCACCAGTTTGCTTAGCAACTTGTTGCCATGGGATCAAATTACTATGGTGCTCCATATAGGAAATAATAATTTCATCACCTTCACGCAAATTTGCTGCCCCATAACTAGAAGCGACTAGATTTAGCGCTGTTGTTGTCCCTCTTGTATAAATGATTTCCTGAATGGACTTCGCATTAATAAATTTCCGTACCTTTTCGCGTGCCCCTTCAAAAGAATCTGTTGCTCTTGTACCAAGAGTGTGAACACCACGATGGACATTGGAATTATCTTGACGATAATAATTTGAAATAGCTTCTATCACCTGAACGGGCTTTTGAGATGTTGCAGCACTGTCAAGATAAACTAGCGGATGCCCGTTGACTTCTTGATGTAAAATTGGAAATTGTTTCCGAATCTCATTGATATTCATTATTTTACTTTCCTTTCAATCACTTCAACGAGCTGCTGTTTAACTCCTTCAATTGGTAATTCATTCACAACAGGAGCTAAGAATCCGTGAATGATAAGTCGTTCTGCTTCTTTTTTAGAAATTCCGCGACTCATTAAGTAATATAACTGACTTTGATCAACACGACCCACAGATGCAGCATGTCCTGCAGTAACATCATCTTCATCTATTAATAAAATTGGGTTTGCGTCTCCACGAGCCTTTTCACTTAACATTAAAAGTCGAGATTCCTGCTGTGCATCTGATTTTGAAGCACCATGTTCGATTTTTCCAATTCCATTAAAAATCGCCGTAGAACCTTCTTGTAATACACCACGACTTAAAATATTTGCAGCTGAGTTTCGTCCAAAATGGGTGATCTTTGTAGTAAAGTTTTGAATTTGCTCACCTGTTCCAACTACAACGGCTTTGGCATCCCCGTATGAACCATCACCTAGAAGATTCGTTGTATTGTCTGAAACCGTGTTTCCTTCATTCATCATTCCTAGTGACCAACCGATTTTAGCATCTCTTGCAGCGTTTCCACGGCGATTTACATAAGTGGTTACCCCTTCAGAAAGATTATCAACCGCTCCATATTGTACTTTTGCATTATCATTTGCAATGACTTCAGTTACAAGGTTGAATACGTTGCCTGTACTTGCAACAGTAGAAATATAGTTTTCAACATAAGTAACTGAGCTGTTAGCTTCCGCTACAATTAATACATGATTGAATAAATTAGCTTCCGCGTCATCATGCAGGAAAACGGCTTGAATTGGTTCTGTCAATTCAACATTCTTCGGAATATAAAGGAATACGCCACCATTAACAAAAGCTGCATGTAAGGCCGTTAATTTATTCTCATCAACCTTCACACAATCTTTCATTAAATATTTTTGTAATAATTCTCCGTGCTCTCTTGCCGCTGTAAAGATATCAGTAAAAATAACACCCTTATCTTGCATCTCTTTTGTAAGTGAAAGGAGAGTCGGACGGTTATTCCTTTGGATATATAGTGACTGATTGCTTTCACTCACATTAATTAATGCTTTCACTTCTTCAGGAAGATGATCAAAACTTGAGAAATCTTCACTTTTTACAATATGCTTCTCAAATTGCGTGAAGTTCCACTTATCAATATTCGTTTTATCAACGAATGGTAGTGGGGTATTCTCCGCAGTCTCAAAGGCATTTATTCTTAACTCTGTTAACCAGGCAGGTTCGCCCATTTCTTTGGAAAAAGAGCTAATATACTCTTTCCCAAAAGAATTTATTAATTCTGTCGTCATAACTAAATCCTCCTAACTTACGCTTCTTGACCAACTGTTTCGTCTTCGATTCCTAGTTCTTGCTTAATCCAATCATATCCTTCTGCTTCTAATCTTTGAGCAAGTTCAGGACCGCCAGATTTCACAATTCGACCTTGCATCATTACATGCACAAAGTCAGGAGTAATATAATCTAATAAACGTTGATAGTGCGTAATTAACAGACAACCGAAATTCTCTCCACGCATGTCGTTAATTCCATTAGCAACAACCTTTAATGCATCAATATCAAGACCAGAGTCAATTTCGTCTAAGATTGCAAATTTAGGTTGAATCATCATTAATTGAAGAATTTCATTACGTTTTTTCTCTCCACCTGAAAATCCTTCGTTTAAATAACGTTGTGCCATGTCTGGATCCATTTCAAGGGAATCCATTTTCTTATCCATTTCTTTAATAAACTTCATTAAAGAAATTTCATTTCCTTCTCCACGACGACTGTTAATCGCTGAACGTAAGAAATCCGCATTTGTTACTCCACTGATTTCACTTGGATATTGCATTGCAAGGAATAGACCTTCACGTGCTCGCTCATCTACTTCCATTTCTAGAACTTCTTTTCCATCTAAAGTTACGTTCCCTTTTGTTACCTCGTATTTTGGGTGCCCCATAATTGCAGAAGACAAAGTCGACTTCCCAGTTCCGTTTGGTCCCATAATCGCGTGGATTTCCCCACCTTTTATCTCTAGGTCCACACCTTTTAATATTTCCTTTTCCTCTATTGAAACGTGTAAATCTTTGATCGTTAGTACAGATCCTGCCATAATTTTATGCCCTCCAAAGTAATAATTATATCTTGTCGGTATGAACCGGCATTTCTATTCTCATTTAGTTCTCACTCAATCTTATACCAAAACTGAATTCTTAGCAACCGTTATGCAGTAATTACAAGCTTTCAAAACAAAAATGTTTAGAAAGTCCATTTAACCCTTATTGAGAATGGTTTTAATACTAGTATCCCTTCCAAATCTAGTTAATTTTTTCTAATATAGAATACTTCATATGGTCCTTTTGTATTTTAAACAAAAATGAGAATGCCTATCCTATTGTACTTATTGGTATCGAATTTTTAAAGTAATATGAATTAAAGCCATGGATTCTTTATGAAACCATGGCTTTAATTCGTTATTCGGTAGCAGGAAGTACTGCTCCTTCATATTTTTCAAGAATAAAATCTTTAACTTCTTGGGAATTCAACACGTCTATAAGTGCTTTAATTTCCTCTTTGTCTTCATTGCCTTCTTTCACAGCAATTACATTTACGTATGGATTGTTTTCCCCTGATTCAATTACAAGTGAATCTTCAATTGGATTGATCCCATTTTGTATCGCATAATTGGAGTTAATAACAACTAGGTCACCCTCATCGTTATTATAAACTGACGGAAGAATATCAGGAGCATAATCATATTCAAACTTTAAGTTTTTTGGATTTTCAACGATATCCTCTAAAGTTGCTGCTGTTTTATCAATACCATCTTTTAGTGTAATTAATCCTTCTGCTTCAAACAAGGCTAAAATACGTCCGTGATCAGGGACACTACTGCTCATTATTACTGTAGCCCCATCTTCAATCTCTTCTTTAGTTTTAAATTTTTTAGAATAAATTCCAATCGGCTCAATATGAACGCCGCCAGCATTAACAATCTCATAACCTTTTTCCGTTACTTCTGTATTTAAATAAGGGATATGTTGGAAAAAGTTCGCATCTAGATCTCCATCATTTAGAGCTGGATTAATTAATTCATATTTACTAAACGTCTGAATATCTAACTCAATTCCTTGCTCTTCCAATAAAGGTTTAGCTTGTTCAAGAATTTCAGCATGTGGTGCATTAGTTGCTCCAATTTTAATTGATTTTGTACCTTCACTACCTTCACTTGCATTTTCTTCATTAGAATTACCGCAAGCCGCAAGTACTAATACTAATAAAGCACTAAATAATAGTAAAAATAATTTTTTCATTATTTTTCCCCTTTCCTATCTTTTATCTATTTTTCTTGTTAATGTATCTCCAAGATATTGGACAATAAATACAATGATTAAAATAATGATTGTAGCAAATAATGTAACATCACTTTGTCCTCGCGAAAAACCATCTAAGTATGCATAGTCTCCTAAGCCACCAGCACCAATAACGCCCGCAATAGCCGTATAACCTATAAGAGCAATGGTTGTGACAGTAATTCCCGATACAATGGCTGGCATGGACTCTGGAAGCAGCACTTTAAAAATAATCGTACTCGTTTTTGCTCCCATCGATCTAGCAGCCTCAATAACCCCTTTATCAATTTCACGCAAACCTATTTCAACCATTCTTGCATAAAATGGTGCGGACCCAATAATTAACGCAGGTAAAGCCGCTTCCTTTCCAATCATCGAACCAACTATGACCTTTGTGAAAGGAATTAATAGAACAATTAATATTACAAAGGGAATCGATCTAAATATATTTACAATTGCTGCGACAATCGAGTTAATGAATTTATTTTGCCAAAGATTCCCGTCTGATGTTAAAAACAGTAACAAACCTAAAGCAATTCCAATTATAATGATAAAAACAAGTGAATATCCTGTCATATAGAGGGTCTCAATTGTTTTATCAATAGCTTTGTCTAAGTTGACATTTGGAAACAACCCGTTAAGCATGTGAAACCACCTCCACAGCAACTTGCTGGGATTCTATAAAGTCAAGAGCATTATTTATAACATCATCTTTTCCATCAATATGGATAAATAAAGAACCATATTGACCTTCTCGTGTTTGAGATATTTTTCCTTGAAGAATATTTACAGTCACATCAAAATTTCGGATTAAATTAGTCATTAATGGCTGTTCCGTTCCTTCGCCAACAAATGTGAGCTGAATCACTTTTCCGGAACGAATATTCTGAAGTAAATGTTGAATGGTTTCCTTCGTTTCTTCGGGTTCTGTTACTTGTTGGACAAAGCGTTTAGTAATTGTTTGTTTTGGTTCTTTAAATACTTCCAAGACAGGTCCTACTTCAACAACTTTACCGTTTTCCATAACGGCTACACGATGGCATATTTTACGAATAACGTGCATTTCATGAGTAATTAACACAATTGTTAAGCCTAATTTTTTATTAATATCAACTAACAATTCTAGAATAGAGTCTGTTGTTTCCGGATCCAAAGCAGATGTTGCTTCATCACAGAGCAGCACTTTAGGGTTATTAGCAAGCGCCCTCGCAATTCCTACCCGTTGTTTTTGCCCACCACTAAGCTGGGATGGATAAGAGTCCTCTCTGCCTTCTAATCCAACTAGTTGAATTAGTTCGTCCACTCGTTGTTTTCTTTTTTGCTTTGGGATTCCAGCAATTTCTAGCGGAAAAGCAATGTTTTCTCTTACAGTTCTGGACCACAATAAATTGAAATGTTGAAATATCATACTGATTTCCTGGCGAGCCGCTCTTAATGCTCCACCTTTTATATGAGATATTTGCTTGTCCGCTACCGTTACTGTACCATCGGTTGGAATTTCAAGCCCGTTCAACATTCTAATTAACGTACTTTTTCCTGCACCACTATATCCAATAACCCCGAAAATTTCTCCGTTATTAATTTCCAAATTCACATCTGAGACAGCTGTAACATTTCCTTGCCTGGTAGAAAATATCTTTTGTACATTTTTGATTGTAATCATCGTGACCGCTCACCTTCTTTTAAAGACATTTCGTACATCGCTACATACATATAATGGCACATAAAATGCCTTTCTGCTTCACCTGAGCAGAAAGGCATTTTCAAATGACCTTTCTCCCATCTGTCAAAGCCCTTTGCTTTGTGTGATTTGGCACCATGTCAACAAAAATTGACGGTTGCCGGGCTTCATCGGGCACATCCCTCCACCTCTCTTGATAAGAGTTATATATTCCTATTCCGATATACTATTACGAAAGATTCATAGAAGATATGGTATCACGTTATATATAGGGTGTCAATTAGACGAATCATATTTCAATATATTGTTAATTCCTAGATTAAAGGGACGTTAAACCTGTGGCCTTTGCAATCGCTTGCTCTAAATCTTCAATAATATCCTCCACATTTTCAATTCCAATCGATAATCTGATTAGATCCTCACCGACTCCTGCGGCTTTTAATCCTTCCGCATCTAATTGTTGGTGAGTTGTGCTTGCTGGATGGATAATTAAACTTTTGGCATCCCCAACATTGGCAACATGGGCAAATAATTCGACACTATTAATGACCTTTGCACCTGCTTCTCTGCCGCCTTTAATTCCAAATACGATTATTGAGCCAGCACCTTTAGGTAAATACTTCGCTGCCAACTCTTTTTCTGGGCTATTTTCACTACCAGGATATAGAACCCAATTAACAGCAGGATGCTTTTCTAAATATTCAACTACCTTCACAGCATTTGCTACATGTTCCCTCATTCTTAAGTGTAATGTTTCTAGTCCTAAGACAAATTGGAAAGCATTTTGCGGACTTAATGCTGGGCCAAAATCACGTAATAATTGAACACGCGCTTTTGTGATGTATGCAGCTGCACCAACATCTCTTGAATAAACAAGACCATGATAACTTTCATCTGGCTCTGTTAAACCCGGGAATTTAGGTGAATTCCAGTCAAACTTACCACTGTCAACAATAACTCCCCCTGTTGATGTTCCATTACCTAATAACCATTTTGTCGCAGAGTGAACAACAATATCCGCTCCAAATTCAAACGGCCGGCATAAATATGGTGTTGCAAATGTATTATCAATAATTAGCGGGATCCCAGCATCGTGGGCAATACTAGAAACTTTTTCAATATCTAACACCTTTAGACTAGGATTTCCAATTGTTTCGGCGAAAATTGCTTTTGTTTTATCTGTAATGGCGGCACGGAAATTCTCTGGGTCTTCTGAATCAACAAACTTTACCTTAATTCCATATTTAGGAAGTGTGACAGCAAATAAATTATAAGTACCACCGTATAAGTTTGCATCAGAAATAATTTCATCTCCACTTTCAGCAATATTTAATATTGCTAGAGTGATGGCAGCCATGCCACTTGAAACTGCTAAAGCGCCAATTCCACCTTCAAGCAGTGCGACTCTTTCTTCAAAAACAGTTGTTGTTGGATTATGTATCCGTGTATAAATATAACCCGGCTCAGCTAATCCAAATAGATTGGCGGCATGCTCAGTATTTTTAAACTGATAAGCATTGTTTTGGTAAATAGGTACAGCTCTTGCACCTGTTACTGGATCTGGTTGAAGACCACCATGGACACTTAGTGTTTCAATACGATATTTTTTATCTGACATCACTATCTCTCCTTTTTTCACATCGGAAAAGTACGAATTAAAACCAAAAAAATTTCACTGTGTAAATCAACTCATTTTATAGTGAAATTTTACCACAAACGATTTAATTGTCAATATAAATTAGTTTTTGTCGCAAATTCGCTTAGTAACTCTGGCTTACCTAGATAAAATAAAGTTTCCATAAGTAGAAGTTCACGAAATGAGAACGTTGTTGTAATTTCATTGCTTTTGACGGCTTCCCGTAATTTCTTCTCTCCCAAGATGATTGATAGAAATAATTCCTCGCTTCCTTCTAATCTTTTAGGTTGAGGCAAAACTCGAGGAGTAGCCTCTAAGTTAATCATACCTTTGTCTATTTCTAATATAATGTCTCTCTTTTCAATCCTTAATTGAAAAGAAAAACAAAGATTCTTAATCAGCGTCCTTAGAGTTAATTTCCGATTTACTTGCTCCACCCATAAATTGACTAACTCGATCACATCGAATCCCACCTATCGAAATCATTTATGATATATATTCCGTTTGATCGGTTTGGATTCCTGCAAATTTAAAGGGTATATTTTCGGAAAATTCCATTAAATTTTTGCATATTTCTACAAATATATTTCCCGAGAAATATATAAATAAAGAGCTAAATCGACAACCCCACTGTTATAGCCTCAACGTTGTTTTTATTGTTTCAATTAAATAAGGAACCGATTGAAAGGTGTATATTTTAGTTTCCACCTTCCCTTTATTTATAAATACTAGACATGGTACACTCTCAATCTGCCATTCCTGCGCTAAACTCTGCTCATAATTTAAATTGATTTTCCCGATTGTTAACTGTGGCAGCATTTCTTCAACGACTGACAACATTTTACTAGCAACTTGGCATGTACCACAGAAAGGGGTATACAAATAAACACACCCTGTTCCTTCTTCCCTTATGAGACTTTCTATTCTCTTCTGATTCCATTCATTCATAACTCTTCCCTCGATCTAAATATTCACTATGAACATCAATATTAGCTGTTAGCAAAATAGTTGCTAAGTGAAAATGGGGAGCACTGGCAACTTCACGATACATTTTATCAATATATAGATGAACAGCATTTGGAAACTCTCTTTTTAATCGCTGTCGTAATTTTTCTCCCGATAGATCCGAATCAACTAATATATATAGATCACAATCAAACAACACTTCTCCCCATTCATCTAATGTGGCAGACGAAATCGTTCCATTTGTACATATGATCTCTACCGGCTCTTTAATGATCTTCTGTATTTTATTACGATCCGAAATCCCCTCTACAATGATGATCTTTTCAGAATTTAAATTTCTCATTTTTTCTCCCTTGTTTAAACACAGTTCCAAATACAGAAAGCGCCAGAGTGGGCGCTTTCTACTATCATGATTAATGCTTATTTGCTCACCATTTCTTCATATTGTTCAGCGGTCATTAACTGTTCAAGTTGTGCAGTATCAGTTACTTCCACTTCAATAATCCAACCATTCTCATATGGTGACTCATTCACAAATTGTGGATCATCATCAAGGTTTTCATTAACCGCAACAACTTTACCACTGATTGGTGCATATAATTCGGAAACTGTTTTTACTGATTCAACACTTCCAAATGATTCATCTGCAGTAATTTCATCGTCAACCTCTGGCAACTCAACAAATACGATATCACCAAGTTCAGATTGAGCAAAATCAGTAATGCCCACTCGTACTTTATTTCCTTCTACTTTTATCCACTCATGATCTTTAGAATAACGTAATTCTTTTGGTGTATTCATGTAATTCCCTCCAAAAATTTATATGTATAAGTTTAAAATAAACTTAACGCCAAGTATTTGTAAAATCTTCTTCCTTAAATCCAACGGTGACCTTTTCACCATTTGTAACAATTGGTCGCTTGATTAACATTCCATCGGAAGAGAGAATGTCGAGCAGTTCATCTTCTGTTGCTTCCTTTACCCGGTCTTTTAATCCCATTTCACGATATTTTTGACCACTGGTATTAAAAAACTTCTTAATTTCTAAACCGCTCGCTTTGTACATTGCCTCCAATTCATTACGTGTTGGAGGTGTTTCAACAATATGTATTTCTTCATAGGGCATTTCATGCTCATCAAGCCACTTTTTTGCTTTACGACATGTACCACATTTAGGATACCAATAAAACTTAAGTGCCAATCCATCACCTCATTTAATAGCTTATCCATTCCTAAAGTTATTTTAACATAAGGTTAATCGATTCGAAACTAGTATATCGATTCTTCTTATATATTTCACCTCAAAAAAACGGCTGACTTTCTATTTAGTAAGCCAGCCTGTTAGAGAGAATTAGTTTATATAGCGTTCAGAATCAATTAATCCTCTTGCCGCATCTCTTTTTAATGTGATGATATTTCTTGGATTAAACCTAGTAAACTTTCGAAGAGCAGAAAGCATCATTCTTAATGAATCTCCTTGCTCAACCCCAATCAATGTTTCTTTAGCATCCTGTTCAATTCTTTGAAATGCTTCTTGACAGAAGATTTGGGTATATAATAACTTTTGCTTCGTTTTTTCAGCTCCAACTCTTCCAATCGCTTTTTCGGTTCGTAATACAACGGATTCCATCGCATAAACATTTGAAATGATATCGGCAATATTAACGAGAATCTCTTGCTCGCTCTCTAATGCTTTCCCATATTTCTGAGCGGCCAGCCCTAATATTAAAAGACTTATCTTTTTGCCATTTTTGACTAAATATTTTTCTTGGGCCAATGGCTCATCTCCTGGTGTTTCTGGAACGAGCATCATTAGTTCGCTTTGGAGCTTTTGCGCTTTTTCAAGTAATGGCAACTCCCCTTTTAGCGCTTTTCGCAAAAAGGTAGCCGGTACTAATAAGCGGTTTATTTCATTTGTTCCTTCAAAAATCCGATTAATTCGTGAGTCCCGGTAAATTCTCTCAATTTCATATTCGGACATAAACCCATAACCGCCATGGAGCTGAACACCTTCATCAGCAATATAATCAAGTGCTTCTGTTGCAAAAACTTTATTTAGGGAGCATTCAATGGCGTACTCAGAAATTGCTTTAGCAATTGAATGGCCATCTTTTAATTCTTGTCGGGACAGTCTACCCAATCGATCTTCATAAAGTCCAACTGTTCGATACACTGAACTTTCTGCAGCGTAAACAAATGCTGCCATTGTTGCAAGCTTTTCCTTTGATAATGGGAACTCTGAAACCGGCGTCTTAAACTGCTGACGCTGGTTTGTATATTGAATGGTTACATCTAGAGCTCGTTTGGAGGCCCCAACTGCTCCAACCCCCAATTTATAACGGCCTATATTCAATATGTTAAAAGCAATGACATGACCTTTCCCAATTTCCCCGAGTAGATTATCCTTTGGGATGAGGGCATCTTGTAAAATTAACGTCCTCGTTGATGAACTTTTGATGCCCATTTTCTTTTCTTCTGGCCCAGTCGATACACCAGGGAATTCTCGTTCAACAATAAAAGCAGAAAAATGTTCACCATCAATTTTCGCATACACGATAAAAACATCGGCAAAAGCCGAGTTAGTAATCCATTGCTTTTCGCCATTTAAAATATAGTGTGTTTCTTCTTGATTAAGTTTAGCGGTTGTTTTCGCTGCAAGCGCATCAGAACCTGAACTCGGCTCTGTTAGTGCGTAAGCCGCAATTTTTTCACCTGTAGCCAATTGGGGCAAATACTTTTGCCTTTGGTTTTCATTTCCGAAAAGCACGATAGGCAACGATCCAATCCCTACATGGGCACCATAGGAAAGTGAAAATCCACCTGCTCTAGCCATTTTTTCTGTTATAAGAGCTGAACTAATTTTGTCTAGTTCCAGACCGCCATATTCCTCCTGAACATCTGCACTTAGTAAACCTAATTCGCCTGCTTCTTTTAGAAGTTTAACTGATAGATCAAAGTCATGGTTCTCTAATCGTTCTACATGTGGTAAGACCTTATGAATAACAAACTCTTCCGTTGTTTTCGCAATCATTTTCTGTTCATCAGTAAAATCCTCTGGTGTCACCACTTGCTCACAAGATATATCATTGATTAAAAAACTGCCACCTTTAACCAATGAATCAGACCCACTAACCACTGTATATTCCCCCTTTATTTCCACATCTTTTAGTACAGTTCATCAAAGATTCACCTTAAATTAGCTCGAAAATACCAGCCGCTCCCATTCCACCTCCAATACACATCGTCACGATTCCAAATTGAATTTGACGACGATGCATCTCATGGATAAGGGATAACGTTAATTTAGTTCCTGTACAACCAAGTGGATGACCTAGCGCGATCGCCCCTCCATTTACATTTACTCTTTCTTCATCTAATTGAAGCTCTTTTATAACAGCTAAAGCCTGCGAGGCAAAAGCCTCATTTAATTCAATCAAACCAATATCCGATAATTGCAAACGGGCTAACTCTAGTGCCCTGGGGACCGCTGCAACTGGACCAATCCCCATAATTTCAGGAGGGACTCCACTTACTGCAAACGACCTGAACTTTGCCAATGGTTTTAAACCAAGGGACCTAGCCTTTTCCTTTTCCATTATCATCACAGCTGCAGCTCCGTCACTCATCTGCGAGGCATTTCCCGCAGTTACCGTTCCTTTTACTGAAAATGCAGGTTTTAATGAAGCTAAACTTTCCCTACTTGCATCTGGCCGTACTCCTTCATCTTTACTAAATTTAGTAATCTTTTCGACTTGCTGATGGTTATGATCTACAAATGTATTTTTTACATCAACCGGTACGATTTCCTCATTAAAAATTCCTTTATTTATTGCAACAGCTGCTTTTTGATGACTTAACACCGCAAAGTCATCCTGTTCTTCTCTTGATATCTCAAATTTTTTAGCCACTTCCTCAGCAGTATGACCCATACTCATATAATATTGAGGAGCATGTTCCGCCAACTTAAGATTAGGACGCACAACATGACCCATCATAGGGACAAGGCTCATTGATTCAGCACCACCAGCAATAATCGTATCGGCAGCACCCAACATAATTTTTTCTGCCCCATAGGCAATCGTTTGAAGTCCTGAAGAACAATAGCGATTGATCGTTATTGCCGGAACCGCATAGGGAAGCCCTGCTAGAGCTCCAATGTTGCGGGCCATATTCATCCCTTGTTCCGCTTCTGGCATTGCACAACCGATGATTAAATCGTCGATATTTCCATCATAATTTCCAGCCCGCTTAATGGCTTCCTTTACAACAAGTGCCCCTAAATCATCCGGTCTTACATCCTTCAAGGTTCCTTTTTTGGCTTTGCCAACTGGAGTTCGTGCCCCCGAAACAATGACGGCTTCTTTCATCTATTGAACCCCCTTCCCTATTCCCGTGAATTTTTGCATATATTTAATTACGCAGCGGCTTTCCTTTTAAAAGCATATGTCTCATCCGTTCAAGTGTTTTTGGTTCGGTAACTAAACTTAAAAACGCCTCTCTTTCTAAATTTAACAAGTATTGTTCATCTACCTTCGTTCCAAACGGTAGAGATCCCCCCGCTATCACAAATGCAAGCTTTTTAGCAATTGTATAATCATAATCTGAAATATAACCCGAATCCTTCATTGATTTTGCGGCAAGCAAAAGGGTTGCATAACCGGTTTCCCCTACAACAGGAATCAGTTCTCTCGTTGGAGGATGATAGCCTTTTTGATAGAGTCTTAGTACAGCCTGTTTCGCATCGTAAAGTAAATGATCTGGGTTTACACTAACAGCATCAGACAAGTAAAGGTAATGATTTTCCTGCGCTTCCACACCGGAAGTGGAAACCTTTGCAAGAGCAATAAGCTCGAACACCTTATTGGCTACCTTTTGCAGATCGGTTTCATAGCCAATAGGTATCGCTTTTAAATGACGAATATAGAGCTCTTTATTTCCTCCTCCACCTGGAATCAATCCAACACCCGTTTCAACTAAACCCATATATGTTTCGATCGATGCTTGAATATGGGCGGCAGGCAAACAGACTTCTGCCCCTCCACCAACCGTCATACCAAACGGTGCAACCACTACTGGTTTAGAGCTATATTTTATTTTCATCATCGTCTCTTGGAACGTTCGAATGATGAAATCCAGTTCATAAGTTTCTCCATCTTCAGCTTCCATCAGCATCATGAAGAGGTTCGCTCCAACACAAAAGTTTTTTCCTTGATTGCCAATGACAAGCCCCTTAAAATTCTTCTCAACTTCATCAACAGACCTACTAATCATTTGTAAAATATCTAATCCAATTGCGTTGTTGGTCGAGTGGAATTCCAATAAAGCTACTCCATCCCCAATATCAATTAAACTTGCACCACTATTTTTTTTAATTGTGCCTTTTTGTGACTTGATTTTTGCTAAGTTAAGAATTTTAGGGTTTTCCTTAAGCCATACATACTCTCCTTGATGGTAGTAATAGTGCTGGCCATTTTCTTCTTTATAAAAAGTGCGAAAACCAGAAGTCAGCATTTCTTTTAACCACGCTGGAATTTCTACATTTGACTCTTCCAGCTTTTGCAAAGATTCTTCCAGCCCGATTGCATCCCATATTTCAAAGGGGCCTTGCTGCCAACCAAACCCCCACTTCATTGCCCTGTCAATCGAAACAATATCGTCAGAAATTTCACCTAGTAATTGCGCTGAATATACTAAAACAGGCGTTAGTAGATTCCATAACAACTTTCCTGCATGATCATTAGCATATATGAGCAATTTTATTTTTTTTGAGAGGTTTTTTTCACTTTTCACCATGTCGATAGAGGAAGATCTTAACTTTTTTCTCGGTTGATAAGTTAAGGTTCGAGGATCTATTTCAAGGATTTCATTGCCCTTTTTTAAGTAAAATCCTTGTTTTGACTTACTACCTAACCAACCATTTTCAATCATTTTTTTCATAAAAGGTGGAATATCAAAGACCTGTTTCTCTTTACCTTTTGTTTTTCTGGCAACATTTTCAGCAACAAACGCAAATGTATCAAGGCCCACAACATCTAAAGTTCTAAAGGTGGCACTTTTTGGTCGTCCAATTAAAGGACCTGTCACAGAGTCGATTTCACCAACGCTTACGCCAGCTGCTTGCATTTCGTTAGCCGCTACAAGAAGTCCATATGTTCCAATTCTATTTGCAATAAAGTTAGGAGTATCTTTCGCAATGACTACCCCTTTTCCTAGCACATCCTCTGCAAATCTCTTCATGTATTCGATCACTTCTAGGTCTGTTCTTTTTGTTGGAATGACTTCAAGTAATTTTAAATATCGAGGGGGATTAAAAAAATGAGTTCCTAGAAAATGTTTTTGAAAATCATTGGAGCGATCGGCTGCCATGGCCTCAATAGATATTCCCGATGTATTTGAACTAACGATACTACCTTCTTTACGATATTGATCGACTTTTTCTAGTACTTGTTTTTTTACCTCTAAATTTTCAACTACTACTTCAATAATCCAATCAACCTCTTTTAATTTTGAAATATCATCAACTAAATTCCCTGCTTGGATGAGAGTGAGATTTTTTGGAGTTGTTAATGGTGCGGGTTTCTGCTTTAGCAACTTTTGGAGGGCTGATTCACTAAAACGATTTCGAACGGTTTTATCCTGGAGGGTCAGACCTTTTTCAATTTCTGCGTCTGTCAAATTTGTTGGAGCGATATCTAGAAGTAAAGTTTGAATTCCTACATTTGCTAAATGCGCTGCAATTCCTGACCCCATAACACCCGAGCCTAGAACGGCTGCCTTTCGGATAGGTTGGATCAATGAAAGTTCCTCCTTTTTCCAAAAATTAATAATAGTTGCAATTCCAGTTGATTCTGGTGCAATTATCTTTGGACCTCAAATTGACCCAGTTTTGAAGGTTAATTTTCCTCTTCATATCAAATATATTGGGGATTTTTCTAATCATTCCATTTACTGCGATCAAATTAAATAGATAATCAATGTTTTTTTCAGTTCTGGACAAACTAATATTGGAGGTGATTGTAAGTGGCAAAGGGCAAAAAGAATCCTTCAAAGGCTGGGGTTAGTGCGGCAAGCGTTAAAGGGAACGCTGGTCCAACCGTTGAAGAAGATGGCGGTGGAAAAGTAAACAGTCAAAACAATCAATATAAAAAATAAGGGGGTCAAACCATGCAACAACAACAAAATATGAATAACCAAAATCAACAAATCATTTATCAGCAACCACCTGATGTGATCACTACAAAAGATTCTCTCTACATTTCGGACATGCTTTCTTGGAATTTGCTTGCTATGAAAAAAGCTCACTTTTATGCACAAAATTGCCAAAATCCTGAACTTAAAACCGAAATGGAACGTTGCGGCCAAATGCACCAACGTCATTATGAACGTATACTTAACCATTTAAATACACAAAACCAAACCGAATCACAAGGTCAATATAAAAGCCCTAATGTGACAACAATGTAATTCAATATACGGAGGTGTTAATCTTGAATCAAAATCAAAATCAAATCAACCAAAGTCAAACAATCGCAAATCCAAAAACACAACAATTGAATAAAACACCACAAATGAATGACCGTGATTTATTAAATGATTTATTAACAACTGAAAAATATATGACAAATGGATATGATACTTTTTTAAATGAAGCAAGCCATGAGGCATTATATCAAGACCTATTACAAATCTATACTGAAACTCAAAATCAGCAAAGACATCTCTATAATCTCATGTTCCAAAAAGGCTGGTACAAGTTAGAACCAGAAGATCAACAAACACTACAACAAAAACATAAACAATTCTACAACTATACAACGACTCAATTCCCATATGGTGGACAAAATATCCAATAGTTGTTAATTGTTAAGCTACTTACTTGGCGAACAAACGATGTAATCTCACTTATTGCAAGAAAAAAAGCCGCTTTCCAACAAGAAAGCGGCTTTTTTTAATCATCTTTAGCAAACATATACCGTTTCTGGTGATAACGAATAGAAAAGATTAGCCCGATTGCTAGCATATTCCCCATTAATGAACTTCCCCCATAACTAATGAAAGGAAGTGGGATCCCCGTAATCGGCAACAACCCGATTGTCATTCCAATATTTTCAAAAACGTGGAAAGTGATCATACTAATAACTCCTACACAGATATATGTATAAAAGTTATTTTTTGTTTCCATGCCCACTTTCGTTATGTGATAAATGAGCATGAAAAACAAACTTATTAAAATACTAGCACCAATAAATCCGAATTCCTCTCCAACAACACTGAAAATAAAGTCTGAATGACTTTCAGGTAAATAAACTTCCCTTGTGCCAAACCCTTTTCCAGACGTTTCGCCTGAACCAATTGCTAGTAATGATCGTGTCAGTTGGTATCCAGACGAATCTTGATAATTATACGGGTCAATCCAAGAGTAGATCCGAGCAAATTGATATTCCTTAACCCCTAAATATTTCTCTAACACATCGGGCTGCCAAAGAATAAAATAAAAAATCGTTCCTATAAGGACAAGCGCAGTTCCAAAAATGGTTGTTAAAATCTTCCAGGATATTCCTGAAATAAAAACCATTCCGAGCATAATTGCAATCATGACAAGAGATGTTCCTAAATCAGGCTGCTGCATGACTAATAAGATGGGCACCATTGTAACAATCCCTAATTTAATTAACAACCATAAATCGGTTTCAATTGTTTTGATTAAGTATTTATGATGATGTTCAACAATCACCCTTGAAAGGGCTAAAATCAAAAACACTTTAAAAAACTCGGATGGCTGTAATGATCCTAATCCCGGAACCTTATACCAACTTTTAGCTCCATTGATAACAGGTGCAATACTATTGGGTGCAACAATCAAAAACGCTAATAAAACAAGACCAATCCCATACAAATACCAACTTATTTTGGTGAGCTGTTCCGAATCAAGCGTAATGACAGAAGCGATAATGATTGTTCCTGCTATATACCAAATAATTTGCTTTACTAAGAAATTTTCATTATATTGCCCTGTTGTTTGCGCACTGTAAATTGCAATACAACTAGCAAGACATAACAACATTAAAATAAGAACCAAGCTAAAATCCAGTCGTGTTTGAGATTGATTATTTGTCGTCATGTTCCGTCCCTCTCGATCTAGTTGTAAAATTTCTCTAATACAACACGAACGTCGAATATTGTCGATAAAAATAGGATATACAATACTTTATTATATTGATATATAACTAAAATCACAACATTGTCCGAATAAATGGTTATAATTAACTTTATTATGATTGATTTTGGAAAAGTCATCTATGAACATCAATAATACATAGATAAGGGAGAGAGAGCACCATTATGAAATGGAACCGTATACTATTAACAAGCATTCTAACTGTTTTATTATTATTTTTAGCAGCGTGTGGAGGTGCCAATAATACAGAGGAAAATCAAAATGATGGAACAACGACTGAGGAAACGGAAACGAATAAACAAGCAACTAAAAATGAGTCATCAGCAACCGGAGATTTAATTCTAGCTACGACCACTAGCACCCAGGATAGTGGTTTACTGGATGTATTAATTCCAATATTTGAAGAACAAACGGATGTTAATGTTAAGACCATTGCAGTTGGTACTGGTCAAGCGTTAGAGATGGGAACAAAAGGTGAAGCGGATGCTTTGCTTGTTCACTCTCCACAGGCTGAGGAAGAAATCGTAGCAAGCGGAGATGCCATCAATCGGAAAAAAGTAATGTACAATGACTACGTTATTGTTGGACCAACAGCAGATCCAGCAGTTGTTAAAGGACTAAAAGTTACAGAAGCATTCCAAAAGCTTTTAGATAAAAATGCCGTATTCGTTTCTCGTGGGGATGATTCCGGTACACATAAGAAAGAATTAGCGATCTGGACAGCTATTGGTTTAACTCCAACTGACAACAAAAGCTATAAACAAGTAGGACAAGGAATGGGTGCTACATTAAAGGTTGGTAATGAAAAAGATGGATATGTATTAACAGATAGAGCCACTTGGTTAGCGCAAAAGGATAACTTAGCAAACCTTAACATTGTAGTGGAAGGGGATGACGAATTACTAAACATCTACCACGTTATGCAAGTAAACCCTGAGAAGCATGATAAAGTAAACGCTGCAGCTGGTGAATCTTTTGTTGATTTCATGGTTAACGAAGAGACATTGAAGGTCATTGAAGAATTTGGTGTAGAAGAATATGGTGAGCCTTTATTCTTCCCTGATACTGAAGAATAATAGAGTTCTGTATGATATACTTTTAAATGTAAAGGTGGCTGGGGGGATTTTTTCCCCCAGCCATTCTTTATAATATCGGAGTCTCGATGCAACAGTTATAAAGGATGATCACAATGGATTTAATTTGGGAAGGACTATTGAAGGCATTCGAATTAATAACATCGGGGGATGCAGGGATTTTTGAAATTTCCCTCTTAACCTTACGCGTTTCTTTTACCGCCATTTTTATAAGTACGATTTTTGGAATTCCAATTGGAATCTTGCTAGGGTTGTTCCGCTTTCCAGGCAGGAAATTGATTCTCATCTTATTTAATATTGGAATGGGACTACCACCAGTTATTGCAGGATTAACAATAACGATGCTGTTATGGAGATCAGGACCCTTAGGTGACTACGCATTATTATATACACCAACTGCAATTGTACTCGCACAAATTCTCGTATCATTTCCGATTGTGGTCGGACTCACTTTTTCTTCTTTTCAGCAAATCGACGAAAAACTGCTAATGCAAATTAAAGCATTAGGTGCTACTAGAATCCAAATGCTATGGATATTATTAAAGGAAATGAAGATTGCCATTTTAGCTGCAATTATGGCAGGCTTTGGCCGGGTAATAGCAGAGGTCGGGGCAGCAATGATGGTCGGAGGCAATATTTTAGGGGAAACCCGAATTCTAACCACTTCAATTATGATGGAAGTGTCAAAAGGGAATTTTGACGTGGCAATTGCGCTTTCTTTCATTTTAATGTCGCTTGCTTTTCTCATTACTTTTTGTTTAACAGCCTTGCAACAAAGGAGGCATATATAATGACAGAATTCATTCGGTTGGAAAAGATTGAGTATAGCGTTCCAGGTAGGAAAATTCTATCCATTCCCGAACTTACTATTGAAAAAGGAGTCACATATGGAATCATGGGTCCAAATGGTGCTGGGAAAAGTACATTGTTAAAAGTTTTATCCCTTCTTGATTCACCTTCAAAAGGCAATATATATTTCAGCGATGAAAAGATTAACACCAATCATGTTACTTTGGAGCAAAGAAGGAAAATTGCGATTGCCTTACAACAATCTCTTTTACTTAATACCTCCGTATTTAATAATATTGCCCTTGGATTAAAAATTAGAAAGGTCTCTCGTAGGGAAATTAAGGAGAAAGTATATTATTGGCTTCAAACCTTTAATATTCCTCATCTTGCAAATAAACATGCTCACCAACTTTCAGGTGGGGAAGCTCAGCGTGTGAATTTAGCACGAGCGATGATTCTAGAACCTGAATTACTTTGTTTGGACGAACCTTTTTCAGCACTTGATTTTCCCACAAAAATGAAATTAATTCAGGAATTTAAATCCATCTTATCTAATACTGGAACAACTGCCATTTTTGTAAGTCATGATTTACTTGAAATGAAGTCTTTAACTGATCAATTATTTATATTAATGAATGGCGAAATGAAACAAAACGGAAATACAAATGAAGTCATTCAACATCCAAATAAGGCAACAAGCCCATTTATTAATGAATGGAAATCTTTATTACCAACGTAATGTAATTGTCCTAACACTGTGTTTACCGTAAAAAAAGCCATACCCCAATGGTATGGCCAAAATATGGAGGATCGGTTGAGGAATAGACAACCTTATGTTGTCCTTACTATTACATATGTTAGCTAAGGATATTTGGTACAGGCCTTTCACTATTTTTTTAAAAAAATCGTATATTTTTTTCATAATCGGGGAATACTATATTTACATGTAAATCCCCCTTTTTCCCTCCTAGTATAATAGGAGGTTTTTTTCAGTCTTTAACCACCAAATATATATACAAAAGAAGGAAATCAGCATGACACTGATTTCCTTCTTACTTATCAATCAAATTCGCCCGTCGAATTTGCGTCCGGATTTTTCTCGAGCTTGCTCGAGAAATTACCCTTAATAAATCCGAGACATCCGCCGGAGGCTTTAACTTCATTCAGCCGGGATTTGAATCCCCACTGAATTGACAAAAGATTGCATTCATCCACCACTTATAGAAGTGGGAGACTTCTGTACCTGTCGCAAGCTATCGGTACAAAAACATTTGCTGAATGAAGTTAAGCATTGGCATTTTTTATATGTTCTTCATTTTTCTCCTCAATTGGTTTCACATCTTTCGACAGGAACCAGCCACCTAAAGCCATAGCAACTAATACACCATAGAAAATAATACTCCATGTTGTTGAGTGTACGAATGACTCTGGAATAATAGATACATCCGGATGACCAAGCGTTAAGACGGCTAGTTTAACTCCGACCCATCCAACAATTAAAAAGGCAGCAGTTTCAAGTCCTGGTCGTTTTGCCAGCAGCTTAACGAATAAGTTTGCCGCAAAACGCATGATTATTAAACCAATAAAACCACCGGCAAAAATGACAACGAAATGTCCTGCATGCATACCGCCAATTTCACCAACATTTGGAATGACTGGAAGCGTAACAGCTAATGCGACAGCGGCTAAAATGGAATCAACAGCAAAGGCAATATCTGCTACCTCTACTTTGAATACCGTCATCCAGAAACCACTTTGCTTTTTAGGCTTGGCCTCTTTCCCGTGATTACCATCAACTGTTTTTGGTTTAGCGAACCGTTTGAATAAGTTGTTAAAGCACATGAACAGAAGATACAGGGCACCGATTGCTTGAACTTGCCAAATATCCACAAGAAAAGATATTAGAAATAAAGACGCAAATCGGAAAACAAACGCTCCCGCCAGTCCATAAAATAAAGCTCTTTTACGTTGCTCTTCGGGAAGGTGCCTAACCATGATTGCTAATACTAATGCATTATCTGTTGCTAGTAAACCTTCCAATACAATAAGAATTAATAAGACCCAACCATATTCCATTAATAACGATAACTCCATGTTCAACCTCCTAAGGTCACCTTTTTTATTAAACTCTAAAGCTAGCAGCTTAATTGGATTTGTAACAATGCCTCCTTAATAACAAAAATAAAGACCTTTACCAATAGGTAAAGGTCTAAAGCACATAATCCTACAGACCCTACCTATTGGTAAAGGTCTTGCTAACAACCTTGACGGCTGCCAACAAAGCCGGGAGAATTCCTCCGTAATGACGACTTTGCTGTAAAAGCTACTCCCCTTTGGGTGAAAGTGTTATTCTGATAAAGATTATAATAAAGAGTTTACTAGACGATGTCAAGGAAAAACGAAAAGCTTTATTTTAAGGAATTATTTCCAGTTAAATAAGGATGATATTTTGCATGATATATAATATAATAATATAGTTTGAGTCAAGACGTGGTTCGAAACCATCCCACGATAAAAAACTAAGGAGAGATGTTAAATGAATATTAGGACACTGGCGGTGAATGGAATTGTGGCCGCACTGTACATTGCGGTTACTTTTGTATTTCAACCATTCGGTTTTACAAATGTGCAATTTCGTCTTTCAGAGATGTTTAATCATCTTATTGTCTTTAATAAAAAATATATTTATGGGATCGTTCTTGGTGTTTTTTTAGCAAACCTATTCTTTTCGCCAATGGTTCCTTATGATCTGATATTTGGAGTCGGACAATCGATGATCGCCTTATTAATTACGATTTTTTCGATGAAATATATAAAAGGAATCTGGAAAAGAATGTTCTTTAATACCCTAGTTTTCACATTCACGATGTTTATCATTGCCTTTGAATTAAAACTAGCCTTGGGGTTTCCATTTCTATTTACTTGGCTAACGACTGCTGCGGGTGAGCTAGTTGTAATGGCTATTGGTGCGCCCATCATGTATTTCGTAAACAAACGTGTAGAATTCAATAAAATGATCAAACCTTCTGTTACTACGCCAAAAAATCAAAAATTAGCCTAATTAATTAAAAGGCGCCAGATCCCTTCAAAACAGATCTGGCGCCTTTTTTGTTGTTATATACTTAATAGTGTAAACTTGTAAAGTGTTCACTTTCAACCTATAATGAAAATGAGTGCTGCGAACACTCATTTTCTCAGTCTATATTTTTAAAGGAAGAGTTCATCCATTCAATAATGTCATGTACTCTTCTTTTTTCATTATTGCAATGCTTCATCAATACTCTTCACCATTTCTGATACAGAAACTAATCCACCACCAGAAATATACCAATAGTTTGGATCAAGATATACAATATTTCCTTCTTTATAAGCATTTGTTTCTTTTATAATATCATTTTCGATGATTTCTTTTGCAGAACTTCCACCATCACCTGTTGTTACCACTGCACCACGATCCACTACAAATAAGTAGTCTGGATTTTGTTTAAAAATGTAATCAAAGTCCACGCTCATTCCGTGTGTTGACACATCAATCTTCTCATCAACTGGCTTAACACCAAATACGTCATGGATTACACCAAACCGTGAAGATGGTCCATATGCACTTACTGTACCTTCATTTGCTAAAACAACTAACGCATTTTTATCAAGCCCTGATACCTTTTCATTTAAGGCTTCAACGCTTGCAGCCACTTTAGCTAATTCTTCTTCTACCTCTGCTTCTTTTTCAAAGATCTGTCCAATTATCTCTGTATTTTCTTTAAATGATGCCATATAATTTGTTTCGTCAATACCTAAGTAAATTGTCGGTGCAATTTCTTGAAATTCCTCATATAATTCAGCTTGTCTAGCAGAAATAATAATTAAATCAGGTTGAAGTTCATTAATTTTTTCAAAATCGGGTTCTTTAATCGAACCTACGCTTTCATAATCATCACTTGTATACTTTTCAAGATAGCTAGGAACCGTGCCTGCTTTTGGAACACCAACAACATCAATTCCCAATGTGTCCAATGTATCTAGAATACCAAAGTCAAAAGAAATAACCCTTTCAGGATTCACTTTTACAGGTGTCTCTCCTAAAAGATGATTAACGGTAATAGTTTCTGTAGATTCGGACGGTTCTTTTTCTGATGCTGAATCTGAATTTGAATTACATGCTGATAAAAACAGTACAAATAAAGCTAAAAGTAAAAACGATAATTTATGTTTCATCTTACACCTCAGAGATTAGTTTAGTTTAGTTTACATCATTTGGTTGAATCATGTTAAAGCCTCAGGCGGAAGCCACAGATTTTTACAGTATTAACAAGTAAACTCGATAAAGTCTGAGCGCAAATACGCCAAGGCGATTTGATTTATATATTCATTGCTCACTTTATAAAAGAACAACCTTTCATGGTGATATATAGCCTTTTAAAAGGGTGCGCACTTCTATATTCACTGTGATAATTGTTCTCATTTAAAGTGGAAGAAAATGAAACTTAAGCATAATAAACGCAAATTCTGCAATTATTAACATGTTGAATATCAATATCCATATCATATATATCTTTTAAAACAGATGGTTTCATGATTGCATCTGTTGGTCCTTCTTTGACTACTTTCCCATTTTTCAATGCGACAATATAGTCTGAATAAACTGATGCAAAATTAATATCATGAATAACAATAACAACTGTTTTTCCAAGTTCATCAACAAGTCTACGCAATACTTTCATAATTTGAACCGAATGTTTCATGTCAAGATTGTTTAATGGTTCATCAAGCAGGATATATTCAGTATCTTGCGCAATAACCATCGCAATATAAGCTCTTTGACGCTGCCCGCCGCTCAGTTCATCTAAGTATTTATCTTGCATTTCTTCAAGTTCCATATAGTTAATGGCTTCATCTACAAATTTCCAATCTTCTTTTGTAAGTTTACCTTGCGAGTAAGGAAAACGGCCAAAGGAAACAAGCTCTCTTACGGTTAAACGAACATTTATATGGTTGGATTGTTTTAATATGGAGATTTTCTTTGCTAATTCAATGTTTTTACAAGATGATAATTCTTTATCATCAATATGAACCATTCCTTCGTCAGCCAAAATTAAACGGCTGATCATTGACAAAACTGTACTTTTTCCGGCTCCGTTTGGACCAATAAAAGAGGTGATTTTTTGCTTTTGAACTTTCATTGTTACACCATCGACCACTTTTTTTGTTCCAAAACGTTTTGTAAGATTTCTAACACTTAGCATATCTTTCTCCCCTTTTTTTAGGCTTTCCTTTGTTTTAATAAAAGATAGATAAAGTAGACACCGCCAATAAAGTTAACAATGACACTTAATGTTGTTGAAAAAGTAAATATCCTTTCAACAATAAACTGACCACCGACCAGTGAGATAATACTTATCAAGATTGAACCAATGATCAAAACCGAATGACGAAAAGTTTTAAATAATTGATACGTTACATTAACAACTAATAAACCAAGAAACGTAATTGGCCCCACAAGTGCGGTTGAAACTGAAATTAAAATGGCAACTACGACCAACAAACGTTTGACGATTTTATCATATTCAACCCCTAAATTAATCGCATGTTCTTTGCCAAGTGCTAATACATCTAAATATTTGAAATATCGTAGAAAATACAAGGATACCACCAGAATAACAATCGTAGATATATATAGTAAATCAGCGTTAATATTGTTAAAGCTGGCAAACATCTTATCTTGGATCATCATGAATTCGTTTGGATCGATCAATACTTGCATAAATGTTGAGAGACTTTGAAACAGGGTTCCAAATATAATTCCTACGAGTAAGAGAAAGTAAATATTATTTCCTTCTCTTTTAAAAATAATCTTATAGAGAACTCCTACAAATGCAATCATAAGTCCTATTGAAATAAAGAAGTTAATTCCTTTACTCATGGTTGTAAGTGTCGCTCCATAAGCAAAGACTAAAATAGTTTGGATCAACATATACAATTGATCAAGCCCGATAATACTTGGTGTTAAAATTTTATTATTCGTAATGGTTTGAAAAACAATTGTTGAAAAGGCAATTGCTGCACCCGTCAACACCATTGCGAATATTTTCTCCGTTCTTTTTCCCAAAACATAATCCCAAGATCCTCTAACATCTGTAAACAGAAAAATGGCGATAAGAGCAATAGCTACAATGGTTAGTATTCCTATTTTTGTCCAATTACGCATAAGCTCTTCTCCTAAACAATAAATAAATGAAAATGGCACTACCGATAACGCCGACTGTTAAACCGATGGGTATCTCATATGGGTAAATGATTAGTCGACCAAATATATCACAGGCCAAAATGAAAACGGCTCCAAGTAAAGCTGTATGAGACAAATTCTTTTGTAGATGATCGCCCGCATAGATAGAGACGATATTTGGTATAATTAATCCTAAGAATGGAATCATTCCAGCGGTTAAAATTACAACAGAAGTCATCATTGCAACAAGTCCTAATCCGATGTTGACAATTGTCCGATAATTAAGCCCTAGATTAATCGCAAATTCTTCTCCCATGCCAGCCACTGTAAACTTATTTGCAAATAGATAACAAAGGATAACAAGTGGGATACTGATATAAATAAGTTCATATTGACCCTTCACAATCAGTGAGAAATTACCTTGTAGCCAAGATGTCATATTTTGAATTAAATCATTTTTATAAGCAAAGAAAGTAGTAATGGAGTTAATTATATTTCCAAACATTAATCCTACAAGAGGTATAAATACCGCATCCTTGAATTTAATCTTGTCTAAAATCTTCATAAAGATAAAAGTACCTAGTAAAGCAAAGGTGAACGATAATCCCATTTTTATTATTGGATTTGCTGCTGGTAAAAACATCATCGTGATTAGAATTCCAAATCGAGCTGAGTCTTCAGTACCTGCAGTTGTTGGAGAGACAAACTTATTGTGACTTAACTGCTGCATGATGAGTCCACTTATACTCATGGCCACCCCTGCAGTAATAATGCTGACAAGGCGTGGTATTCTACTACTCCAGAAAATCATCGATTGCTCTCTAGTCATCGTAAACAGATCGAGCGGTGAAATATCTGTTGACCCAATAAACAGCGATATAATAGATAATATAATGAGTGCGATAAATAGGTATCTTTTCTTCATAGGACTGTCCCTTACTCTCTTTTTTGACTTGGGCATATGTAACTCTAAAATATTATTCTCTTAATCTTTTATTAATTGAGATTCATTATCATTAATAATTAAAAAAATAATCAATGCAATTGAGACTCATTATCATTTAGTTTCAAAAAAATTTGTTCCAATAATTATATAGTGGAATCATTCATTAAACATTAACTGATATTGATTATCATTTGCTCTATACTTAAAATTCTACCATGAAATAAATGAGTGTCAATACATAACCAGTAAAAAAAAGTTACAGAATTTAAAACGTTTTCATTTTATTCACACTATTATAAAATATTTTTATAGTACCGTAAGCAAAATTTACTAATATTAGATATTTAAAGTCATAAGTATCTAATAAGTGAAACTTCCATAAATGGATGTTTTATTAGCCCTGCTGACGGAAAGGTTTAAGTCATAGCTTGCTGGTCACGTAGACGTTGCCAGAGGTGTATTTAATCTGTGTTCAACTTTCTGTGTTTAACGGGCAGCTGATCATCCAGCTATCCTCTATTGTAATCGGAACCTTTATGTGGGAGACTTAATCACCGTTAAACCAGATAAATTATTTTAGATAGTATGCACCTTCTTCAAAAACAAGATTCATTCGCAAAGCTTTATATAATATAGAAGAAATAATTATTAAACATTTAGAGCAAAAGTGTTTGAATTATCAGAAAACAATTGTTATAATAGAAAAAAGGTTAAGGAGTTGATTTCCATATGAAAAAGTATTATCTGAATGCCCCTCAAAATCCTATGGTAACTGATCATTCGACACTTGCCGAAATGGTGCTAGACAAGGCGCTGAGAGATTTTCAGAAAGAGCGCTTATTAAAGGAAATCGACTATTCATTAGAAACCAAAAATAAAGAAGTATTTATACGATTAACGGAAGAATTACAGAAATATCTTGAATAAGATTAGCACGAACATACCCGATTTCAAATGAAATCGGGTTTCTTATTGTTTTGGATTGAAAACTCTTTAATAAGTGGGTGGGAACGGGACTCTGCAGAAATAGATGAGGATCGAAGTGTTTATGTTTTAATTGAATATATTTTAACCCCAAAAACCGATCTAGCGAAAAAGGTAGAGGAAGGGAATATGGCAGTTGGCTTCAGTTTGTTTGCCGCTGGAATTGCAGTTGGTTTAGTTGCAGCAGGTAGTTTAACCTATTAAAACAAAGGACTTATCATAAGCTTTCTTGTGATGAGTCTTTTCATCTCTTAATGTATCCTTTTCATTTTTTATACTTTATAATATAATATATTGAATAAAAGGGATATTAGTAGTGCAACTTTTATGCACTACTTTTTGTATATTATGGGCCAATAGAAACGAGGGTGAAAGATGGAATACGCCAATAAATCAACAAAGGATAAAATTCTTCAATTATTGAAAAAAAAGGTGTCTCTATCTGTAAACGAGCTTAGCGATTACTTGACCATCACCCATATGGCCGTCCGTAAACATCTAAGTTCTCTGGAAAGGGATGGGTTCATCTCCTCGAAAGAAATGAAACAGCCAATAGGAAGACCTTTGCAAGTCTATTTTCTAACAGAAATAGGTGAAAAACTATTTCCCAAAAACTATGAAGGCATTACGATCGAATTTCTACATGATTTAAAAGAGCTATATGGGGAAGAAGCTGTTATTGGATTGTTCGAAACAAGAGAAAACCGCTTAACGAATGAGTATTCACAAAAAATTAAATCCGAATCGATCCCTGATAAAGTAAAAGAACTCGTAGATATTCAAAATGAAAAAGGCTATATGGCAGACATGATCCAAGTTGATCAGAATACATATAAGGTCATTGAACATAATTGTCCAATTCTCTCTGTTGCCAATCAGTTTAAAATCGCTTGTCAATGTGAAACCCAATTATTAAGAAATGTGTTAAAAACGGATAATATAGAACGAACCACTTGTAAAACAGATGGAGATCACCATTGTACATTTTTGATCTCTTTTCCTTAAACACCAAAAACCCACTTAGGAAACAAATCCTTAGTGGGTTTTATTAGATTAATTTCACTCGTCGAATTTGCATCCGAATTTTTCAGCTCGCTCGATGAGTCCCCTAAAAAATCTGAGACATCCGCCGGAGATAGAGCATTCCAGTGGAGTTTTAGACCCCAAGGGCAAATGATTCATCCCCCACTTTTACAAGTGGGGGATGAATGCCGAATCGATTTAAATTATTTCGCAGCAGCGAAACGCTTATTAACTTCATCCCAGTTAATTAGGTTATAGAATGCAGAAATATAATCTGGGCGTTTGTTTTGATATTTTAAGTAGTAAGCATGCTCCCAAACGTCAAGGCCAAGGATTGGAGTTTTGCCTTCCATTAAT
Organism: Niallia sp. XMNu-256; assembly: GCF_036670015.1. Classification (NCBI taxonomy): domain Bacteria; kingdom Bacillati; phylum Bacillota; class Bacilli; order Caryophanales; family Bacillaceae; genus Niallia; species Niallia sp. XMNu-256. The sequence goes on along the minus strand of NZ_CP137636.1, from coordinate 755,350 downwards.
GGAGTGTCTTGGTTTGGTGTACTAGTGATCGCTACCTTTCCGCCATCTACTACTAACCAAGCCCAGCCAGAACCGAAACGAGTTGTAGCTGCTTTAGTGAATTCTTCTTTGAATTTATCATAGCTTCCGAATGCTTCGTTAATAGCAGCTGCAACTTCACCAGTTGGTTCGCCTCCGCCATTTGGAGATAGAATTTCCCAGAATAAGCTGTGGTTAGCATGTCCGCCACCGTTGTTACGTACAGCTGTACGGATGTTTTCAGGAACTGCATCTAAATTAGAAACTAGTTCTTCAATTGTTTTGCTAGAAAGATCATCATGTCCTTCAAGAGCAGCGTTTAAGTTATTCACATATGTAGCATGGTGACGATCATGGTGGATTGTCATTGTTTGCTCATCAAAATGTGGTTCAAGTGCATTTGCAGCGTAAGGTAATGCAGGTAATTCGTATTTAGCCATTATAAATTCCTCCTAGTTATGTAACTTATAATTTTTAATTATATTTAAATTATAATTAATATCATTTACTTTTTCAACTAATAAGCATAAAAGTAATTTTATCAGGCTTAACGGCCAGTAAGCTCCCCATCTCAAGATTCTAAATGCAATAAAAGAAGATAGGTAGGGATCAACAGCCCGTAAAGCTCCAGAAGCTGAACACAGACTAGATACGCCCTACGGCAATGTCTGCGTTATCAGCATGCAGCTGGCCTAAACCTAACCCTCAGTGGGCAAGATCCCCCACTGATGGAAGTTTCACTTTATCATTTAAGGCTGCGACATAAAACTTTTATTACAGACCCTTAAATAGTATTACACCGATTCTAAAGAATATTCTTCTCCAATCGCTTTTAATTTTTCCTCTATTATTGGTGGTGTTAATTCATGTTCCTTCACATAAAGGTTACGAGGGTGCACTCTACATTCATGTGTGCATCCACGAAGGTATTTATGCTCATTCTCTTCCGAACATAGAATTTGTTTATTACACTCAGGATTTGCACAGTTCACATATCGTTCACAAGGCTCCCCAGTAAAATAATCCTTCCCAACAATAACATGTTCAACTTGGTTTACAGGAACACTAATTCTTTCATCAAATACATAGCATTGACCATCCCACAGGCGTCCTTGGACTTCGGGGTCCTTTCCATATGTCACGATTCCACCATGTAATTGTGAAACATCTTCAAAACCCTCGTTAACTAACCAGCCAGAAAACTTTTCACACCGGATTCCGCCTGTACAATAAGTAAGAATCTTCTTTCCCTCAAGCTGTTCTTTATTTTCCCGAATCCATTCTGGTAGTTCACGGAAGGCCTTAATATCAGGACGAATAGCACCTTTAAAATGACCAAGATCATATTCATAATCATTTCTAGCATCTATAATGACCGCATCCTCGTCTTGCATGGCTTCATAGAATTCTTTTGGTTCAAGGTATTTACCTGTCGTTTCATTTGGGTTAACATCATCTTCTAAACGAAGGGTAACAACTTCTTTTCGAGGACGAACATGCATCTTTTTGAATGCATGACCTTCGGCTTCATCTACTTTAAATACGATATCTGAAAAACGTGAATCTGCCTTCATGTTTTTTATATACTCGTCGGTTTGTTCCACTGTTCCAGATACTGTACCATTAATCCCTTCTTCCGCCACAAGAATTCTGCCCTTCAGACCAATCTCTTTACAAAAAGCTAAATGCTGACTTGCAAACTCTTCAGGGTTTTCTATATGGACATATTTATAATACAGCAATACTCTATATTGTTTCATTTTAAAATCACCTATCTAATTTAGATTCATTCATTAATATCTTCCTAATACTTTTTATATAAAAAAGTATAAATAATTATAGTTTAATAACATATATTTTTCAATGTATAATGATAAGTTTATATCAATCCGCTTACGTAACATAAAAAAATTCACTTTGTAGTCATAAGGACCAAAGTGAATTATCCATGATAAAAAGCCAATTCCTCTTGTATTTGCTTTCTGATTTTTACCAAGCACTCTTCCGGGGTTTTAGCAAAAATACGTTTTCCATTTACCATGGCATAAGGACTGCGTGCACACATCCCACAAAAAGAAAGGCAATCTGTTTCAAGTACAGAGACCTCAGGATACTCAGATTCAAGTATCGTTTCCAAGTCAAATTTTGTTATTGTATTACTTTCACATATTTCAACAATAATAACGCTAATGGTACTCTTGGCCCCCTTTATTCATATAGTCCCGACATTTTACTATATCATCCTACCCCAAAAAAACCGAAGAAAATTAGTGACTCGTTCTATCATCTTTCTTCTAATAAAGATAGGGCTGCATCTTTTAACCTTATACGATCTCGCCTATATATTCTCTTTAGTGCGTTCATAAGTAATACCTTGTAACGTTTGGTTGAATAAAATTTCACTAGTTCACAAGGTAAATGCATTAGTTATTTGATATTGTGTACGTAAACTCGAGTTCATCAATTTTTTCATTATATTCTACTTGAAGATCATGTCCATTGAAGAACCATAAGTCCGTTGATTCTACAAAGAAAATCATCCCCTCTATTTCCGTACTAGCAATGATATCAATAGGGTCTTCTTTAGCGAATCCTAATGCATATGATTCTTGGACAGGACTTGATCCATAAATCTTTGGAAAAAACTTTAAATAGTCCCCTTTTTTAAGTCCTATTTCTTCTTTAAACCAGTTTAACGCCTCTTGGCTAACTGTTATATTCATATATGGTCCTCCCTTTGATGAAAATGACTTATTTCGTTAGTTTTCCTCGGTCATCTTACCATTATGTGAAGATTTCTTCCTTATTTTTGCTTTTATCTCAAAAAGTTTAAGGGTTTGTGAAGACTTAATAGAAAATAGTGCTCTGGTTTCTTCCATTTGACTTGGATTGGTATAGGGCCAAATCCGCTCTTTTCACAACATCTTCTGGTTGTTTGTCTTCATCTCGATAAGAAGAAATCCCTAGTGAAATGGTGATCTTCTGTCCTGTTGGATAGGCGTTTCCTCGAATTGTATTCTTATGCGTTCAGCAATTTTATAAGCATCTTCTTCACTTTTAACATTAGTGATAATTACAAATTCCTCTCCACCATACCGAAAACAAAAATTTTCTTGTCTTGATGTATTTTGCAATAAAGTAGAAAGATGCCTTAACACATCATCTCCTACTAAGTGTCCAAATGTATCATTCACCTTTTTAAAATGATCAATATCCAATAAAATGATCGTGAATGGAACTTGGTGCTCAAACCACTCTTTAATCATTAAATTAAAGGACCTTCGATTGCCTAAATTTGTTAATCCATCTCGCTGAACTTGCTTGTTTAATAAGACTAGGTAATTATAAACATGGTGATAAAGCTGGTTGATTTCATAAATATTTGATTTGCTATTCAGTTGACTAAAGGAATGAATCGATTTTTCCTTTTTGATCGCTTTCTCAGCAAATCTAGCTAACTGGTTGAGTGGTTTGGTAAGGTTGTTGGCGATTAACCCTCCGATACTTAGAATGATGAATAGTAGCGGCAAGGATTGAAGGATTACCCGTAACGTTAACTCTCGAAAGGGCTCTTTCATGATATATGTAGGTGTTTGCACAATGATTCCCCAACCCGTATAATCGATGGAGGCATAACCGGAGAAATACTCCACTCCCATCCTGTTAATAATTTGACTGGCCCCATTTTTCCCATCCATTACACTTTGAACTAGCGGATGATCTGCTATTGATTCATTGATCCTTCTTTCATTGGGATGATAAATAATCTTTCCTGATTTGTCCACCACAAAAACAGATGACCCATCTTTAAACTGATGATCGTATAGAATTTTTTAAGTGCATTATCACTTTTTAAATAAAGAGTTCCATCCACAACCCCTTGATAATTTCCGCTCTCATCGAAAATAGGAGCGGATACTAGTAAAACTAGATTACCCGTTTGCGCTAAATAAGGATGCGAGATAAATGGCTGTCTGTTCTGCAAGGCTTGTTTCATTAAATCTGATTGTATTTTTGTCCCAGGTTTCATATTTCCATTCATTTCCAACGGATACATATATTGTACGACTCCATTAGAATCTGTAGTAAACACCGAGTTAAAGTAATTGCTGTTTTTTTGCCACTTTTCCAACTCTTCTTGAGTAATACCCTTACGACCAATAATGTAAGCCAAAGAGTTTATATTTTTTTGCATACTGAAAAATAGACTGTCTGCACTTGAGGCAATTTTTTTCGCATATTGATTATTATTTTCAAGATAGGTTTCTGTTAAGTTTTGCTTTAATGCATAAATGGAAGAATACCAATCACTGCGGTTATACTAAATGCTGTTAGGATAACAAGTAAGCTTATGGCAAACCTAAGTTTAACCCCTTTTTTTTTAACATATGCCTTGCAGTCCTCTCTAGCGCTAAATTTGAATAATCCTACTATAAGACTATCAAATAACTAACTTTATTAATAGTTCTTTTAACCTATTAATTTAGAATTGTTTGCTAAGTCTAATTTTTCACATCATAGAGATTTTAATAACTGCAGCAAAGTTAAATAGGTTTACTTAAAATTTCGGATGAATTTCTCAATAAAAGTCAAACTTCTTTCAGAGTTTCTTTCATCCTCCTCTTATATTTTTCTTAGAGTCTTGAGCTGGAGTCCTACTGCCCGTTAAGCTTACTAAAAAAAGAGCGTGCTTTGATTTTATTATTTTCTAGAGTAATGATTTGCTAAGTGTTGGTGAACCTCTCGGCATTGAAATACCGAGTATCTTTTAACTTTTCAAACATGCGGTCAAAAAACAGACCTACACATCCGATCGTTAGCTGATACACCTTCGGACAGCGCATTACAAATGAGTAATGATGAACTCGAAGATTTTCCCCCAATGAATGGGTAAGAGGTTCATTGGGCTATATAAGGATCTAAGCCACTGGCTTAATACTCATATAGCTACGGTGACGTTGTTTAAATAATTCTTTTAGTGCTGCGTGCCTTTTATTGGTATTATATGGGTACTTTTCAAAGAGCTTCTTAACCTCATCATCAAAGGCGCGTTGCCCAATATTGACAGCCGCATTATGGTCTGCGTCATCTTCATGTTTGCACACGGTACAAACAAAAGACTTCCCTTTACGATTTTTATCATCAATATTGAAGCATTTAGGACACATTTTTGAAGTATAAGCAGGATCTACAGCAATATGTGGAATGCCTAGCCAGTTCAATTTAGATTAATTTTTTCGTTAATTGGCCTCGGACCCACATACTATCCCGTTCGTTATTTTTCCTTCCCCGGTCCAAACTCAGTAATATCTAAGTCTTCATATACACAAATGGAATGAGATCTTTTCGCTTCTTCTATAAATAAGCCAACCGCCTCATTTACACGTAAATCCGCTTGATGAGCATATTGACGAGGGCCTTTGTCCTTTTTCTTTTTCCCACTAAGTGAACAAGCGATATTTTGGATTTTTTCTCTTAACCTTACCTTTTCATAGGGATTCGTACTTTTCTTTAATTCCTTTTGATAGTCTCTCATTTTATTTCGTAAGGAAGATCGATGACCTAATTTTATTTCTACGACCTCTTCATAAAGCTGCCTCATTCCACAAAAACTACCGTAAGGATTTCCTGTATTTGTAAAGATTAAATCTGTAATACCCGCATCAAAGGAAAGGATGTTCTTTTTGGGAATTTTCTTCGTTTCAATTTTTTTCGTAAATGGAACTCCAATTCGAACCTTTCCATGATCCGTTAACTTGATCGTCATTGATCCTGTATCATACTGTTTCATTCGGCGTAATCCATTTCTTGAAGTACTTACCGGAAAAGCTACCCGGTCTTTTTCTCCAAGTAATTTTACATATACAATAAAATCTTCTTTTGTGGAATGGGACCTTTCTAATGTTGAGAGGCGAGTATCCAATTGAAGGGTGACACTTTTTGCCAAAAAGGGCAATTTCATGTATTTTAGCTTGTCCAGAAAGAGATTTGCGACTGTTTCCTTATAATACTCACGTTTTTCTTCACTTAATGCCTTTAACTTCATCAATAGCTTTTGATAATCATCAACTTTGGATTTGGAAGGTTTCTCTTTTTGATTTTCCTTCTCGATTAAACCTTGAATCATCGCCATTTCATCCGCTTTCATAACGGTCGCATTCAATAAGGATAGAAAAGATATATACACCTCCATTTCTGGATGATGCTGTTGGATAAACCCGTAAACCTTATTCCGAATACGAATGACATGATTATGCAGTTCTTTAACGGCCATGTCCACTGCATTTTGTCCATACGCTGAACCAAGTTGATGACTTTTACGTACTTCTTTTTCCAGATTTCTTACCTTTGGTGACTGTTTATTGTTAGTTAACAAATCTAGTAGATAAGTAGGATCTTGACCCATCCTATTTATAAATTTACTAATGAGATTTGTGTATTCTTTTTGAGTGTTTTTTAACAGATTCATTTTATGAATGGTGGGTTTACCATGTAAAAATACAGACCTTGTTTCTGCCATATCCCTCACCCCCCTATTATTCTGTTTTTCAATATATTTAAGAACCGACTGTTTCAAGATAAAAAATACTGTTCCATAACCTTCCTTTCCATAGCTGTTCTTTTATCTCTGGATAGTTCAGAAACAATTTTTTACCTGAAATCCCTTTCAACATTTTATCGATGTAAGATGAGAAACATTTGGGTGTGTGGAGGCAAAAAACATGAACATGATCTTGTTCTCCAACAACCATTGAAACAACAAAACCTTTATCTTCTGCAATCCTTGAAATAGCTCCTGTAAGTAGTGTTCAATTTCCAGAGTTAATACTTGTCTTCGATATTTAACGGACCAAACAATATGATAATTGACGTTATACACATAGGATCTAGCGTGGGTTAAATTTGTTTTACTGGATTTATTTTCCATATATATTATACACAATAATCAAATAAGGAACAACAGTTCGACTCTTTATACTATATGTATAGTTAATAATTAAAAAAAGGCGATTCATCTCCCTATTGAAATAGGGAGGATTCTCGCCGGTTATCCTAAACGAAGGATACTGTATAACATACAAGCAAATGAAGTGTTAGAAATGGGGAAGTAATAAATTACTCGTTATTAAGATGATATTTGAAAATAAATGACACTTATGCTTTGATTATAATAAAGCATTGAAATCTTTTTATACGAAGAGGAAACAGAATGAGCAAATCAAAAGGTTCAAAAAGAATCGCCACATATTCACTTATATTTATGGCTGCAGGTTTTTTAGCTACGACACCTTTTCAAGATTCTGTTTGGATTAGCTTAATACATGGAGGGTTTGAGGCAGGGCTTGTTGGTGGATTGGCCGATTGGTTTGCTGTTACAGCCCTATTTCGTCATCCACTGGGAATTCCCATCCCCCATACAGCGCTACTGCCAAATAACCGACAGCGCCTGACAGAAGGACTTGTTAGTGTCGTCAGAAATGAGTGGCTTTCTAAAGAAAGTATCCAAAATAAGTTAAAAGATATTCCATTTATAGATAGATTAGTCGGTATCATTAATAAAGAAATCCATAAAGAGTCCTTTAAAACAAGGCTTATCCATATAGTTACAAATGCAATAAAAAACATAGAGATCGAAAAAATTACTCCTTTTATCAAGAAACAGCTTATCTTCACTTTATCACGTGTTGATGTTGTACCCACCCTACAAACTGTAAGAGATCAATTTATTCTCGATAAAATGGATCAAAAAGCATTAGATTATGCATTGGCAAAAACCGAAGTCTGGCTAAAGAGCAAACAAACAGAGATGAAGCTTGGAAAAATTTCGATGAATGCAATAAATACTATGGAAGTAAGTGGTCTACGGAAATTCGCCTTCAAATCGATAAAAACCCTTCTAACGGCAGAGAATCTAGGACAAATGATACAGGGGCTGTTACTTCGGGTTTTACGAAATCTACAAATAGAGGGCAATCCAAACCGATTAGCAATACTGGCTTTTATACATAGGGAGTTAGAGGATATAGAGAACCAAACTAATTTAATTAGTACCGTAGAAAAATGGAGAGACGAACTCTTTGAGGGTTGGGTCTCAGACGATATGATTACTGACAAATTAGGACAGCTTAAAGAAAAGCTTGTGACTATCGTAGAACATCCAGGATTTATGGAATCCAAGGCAATTCCTATGCTTGAGAAAGGATTAAACCATCTATCGGAAAAAAGTTCGGAAGTCAATAATTGGATTCAACAACAAATTATCCTACTTGTAGAAGAAAATCATTCAAAAATAGGCGACCTAGTTAGAGAAAACTTAAATAAACTTGACAATGACACTCTCATTGATTTAGTTGAAAATAATATAGGCAAAGACTTACAATGGATTCGTGTGAATGGCGCATTCTGTGGATTTGTTATCGGAATCTTGCTAACAGGGATGAAGCTAGTTATTGGATAAAGAAATGCCAGGTACCTAAGTAGGTATCTGGCATTTTTTGTTTATCAGATTTAAATACGCTTACGGCAACGCCTATGTGATCAACAAGCTCTGCCTAAACCTTTCCATCACCGGGGTGAAAAGCCCCCACAGACGGAAGTTTTACTTTATTTTATTGGTTTTTTAACAAGAAATGAAAGTGTAATTAATACAATTAGAACGGTCAAACATACAACAGTCCCAATTATGTTATTCTGGTTAAATATAAATGCTATAAAGATAGCAGAAAGTGATAATGCTCCGAATATAGTAGTGAATGGGAACCATTTTACTCGGAACGTCGGTTTTCTTGAATACGATTTACGCAACTTCAATTGGGCTAAGCAGATTCCGATCCAAATGATGAGGACTGTAAATCCAGGGATCGACATTAAATAGCTAATCACCTCATCTGGTGTTAAATAAGACAAAAATACACCAGCTAAAATAAAGGTAGTTGTAACTAAAATACCGTTAAGCGGAATCCCTTTTGTAGTAATTTTCGAAAAGACTTTAGGGGCTTCCCCATTTTTAGCCATTGTATATAAAGTTCTTGATGTTGCATAAATGCCTGAATTGGCAGCTGATAAAACGGCTGTTAATAAAACAAAGTTCATAATACTTGCCGCTCCTGACAGCCCTGATAATGTAAATACTTGAACAAAAGGACTTTCTTGCCCACTTACTTGATTCCACGGAATAATTCCACAAATAATAAGAATTGGCAATACGTAAAAAATGATGACTCGAAACACAGTTGTTTTAATAACCTTCGGGAGAACCTTTTCGCTATCCTTCGTTTCTGTCGCAGCAACACCGATTAACTCAGCACCACCATAAGAAAACACTACAACTAAAAAGGCACTGAACATTCCACCTAACCCATTAGGGAAAAATCCGCCATATGCCGTATAGTTTGAAAATGAAGCACTTGAATCTGTTGGGAAGATACCAACTAGGATGAAGGCCCCCAAAATAATGAAGGCTACTAATGTAAATATCTTGATACTTGCAAACCAAAATTCCATTTCCCCATAGCTTTTAACTTCAAATAAATTGATTGTAATAATAACTACCGCACAAAGAATACTTAAAACCCATAACGGAATATGAGGAAACCAGTACTGTAGAAAGCTCCCGGCCGCAATTAATTCAACCGCTGTTACGACCACCCAGTTAATCCAATATAGCCATCCGATAATAAAGGAAGGACGAAAGCCAAAAGCTTTATGAATAAGAGTCTGTACATTTAATTTAGGATAAACAGTTGCCATCTCTCCTAAGGCCGCCATAACAATAAATAAGAGCAGCCCCCCTATCATATATGCAACGACAACACTTGGGCCTGCCATATTTAATGTGTCAGAGCTTCCCTTGAAAATCCCGGTTCCAACCATCCCTGCTAAAGCGATGAATTGAACATGTCGTGGTTTTAATCCCCTTTTTAACTCATGTTGATTTTCAGACATTATTTCACACCTTACTATAATTTATGTTTATTTTTCCCCGATCGTACAGAGACATCCAATATAATCACTACTTTATATTAAATTTACCCCGACTAATTTGCGACCTAAACGCTTTTTAGCGTTAAAGCAACACTATCCTAGAATATCATATTTTAGTAAACTGTCAATTTACAAATTTATGCAGAAGCTAAAAAAAATAGGGACAGAGCATATGCTCTGTCCCTATTTTTTCACAATATGATATTATGCCTTAACAGCAACTAATTTGCGAGCTGCTTCTTTCACTTTTTCTAAACCTGCTGCAACAATTTGATCAGCTTTGTCTGGTGCAGCAGCATGGCCTTCAATAATTACTTCATCAATGATTTCCATTCCGAAAACCCCACCGAATACATTACGCATATAAGTAGCAGCCATTTCCATTGGAGCAGCCTCTGGAGTTGAATAAATGCCACCACGTGCGCTTAATAAAATAGCTTTTTTATCAGTCATTAATTGAACCATGTTACCATTTTCATCATATTTAAAAGCAAATCCTGCTGCATAAACATAATCAATAAACGTTTGTAATTTAGCTGGAATCGTTAAGTTCCATAATGGGAATGCAAAGACAACTAAGTCTGTTGCAGTAAGAAGGTCCATCGCTTTTTGTTTAGCATTTAATAAGCGTTGTTCGTAATCTGTTAATTCTTCGCCTTTTTCTACTTTAGCAAAGGCGTCAAACAGTTCTTGTCCGAAGTATGGTGTATCTTCTTCATATACATCATAAACTGTTACATTTAGGTTATCTGCCCCTTTAACTTCTTCCATAAATGTTTCATACATTTTACTTGAAACTGCTTCTGTAGCAGGACGATTGTTTGCTTTTACTACTAGTACATTCATTATAATATTACTCTCCTTTTTATTATCTTTATAATAAATATCTCGAATTAATGATATATTAATATTATGTTAAGGTCAATGGTACTTTATTCCTCTATTACATTTAATAAATCAATATCATATATTTCAATTGGTAACTGTTATTGTGATATAAAAAAAGATGCAGCTCCCAAGAACTGCATCTTTTCAAACGCACCATTTAGATATTAACCCTGTCTCTTTTCAGCCATATCTATACCTTATATTACCCGCCTTGATTAACTGACTTTATACAATTATTTAGACAGAAAAACGAAGACTTATTTAAAAAGCCTTCGTTTTTTTTGAGAATTATTAAAGTCTTGTATCCCATTTACCACACCAAACATTTTCATTTGGTGTTCCTTTGAATTCTGATTCACCCATGATTTTATCAATTACAGCTTTGATTGTAATTTCATCATCTTTGTATGCATTAATATAGCATTTTACCATTGGTACATCTGTTAAATGGGTTGTGAAGTTTAATGATATGAATACAGTTGGAACCTCATGTACATACCAAGGTACCTCGTTAGACATCGCAGTTTTCCATCTAATACGATAATTATTTTCAGCTCCATAACCTACTACATCTGCAAAAATAAGGGCTGCATCGACTTCTTCCCGGTATTTTAAAGTAGGGCCTTTAACACGAGAGTTGCCTTCGTTAACTGTCACTTCAAAACCGCGTCGCTCTAATTCCTCAACAATGAATTTTAGCGTTTTTTCATTAGGTTCATATATTCCTCCTACTTCTCCTTCTAAGAAGTACAGACGAAGGCGCTTATGTGTTTCTGGACGAATTGGCAATTGATCTAACGTGTTTTTCACAAGTGTAATTCCTTTATCAGCCGCTTGTTTTGCACGTTCAATGTGATCGTCACAGCCAACAACTTTTAAATCATCTCTTGTACGGAATATTGTGCCGTCTTTTTGTGCTTTGTGTAGGCCAAGGGTAGCTTTAAGGCCCAAAATTCTTTCTAACGCATCTTGAAGACGTTCTTCTGTGATGATTCCATTTTTGTATCCATTTAACATAAAGTTGTAATCCTCATCAATATTGTTAAAGAATAAGAACATATCACAGCCAGCTGCAATCGATTGCGGAACATACTCTTCACGTCTCATTGCTGCTGTCATTCCTAACATATGAGTCGCATCTGTAAGAACTAAGCCATTAAAGCCTAATTTTCCTTTTAGTAATCCATTAATTAATTCTGGTGCCAGTGTAGCTGGTAAAATATCACGATCTTCTAATTCCGGAACAAGTGCTTTTTGGTATTCGGGTACTGCAATATGGCCAGCCATAATAGAATGAACACCATTTTCAATATGATTACGGTATACTTTACCGAAAGATTCTTCCCATTCGTCTACAGATAATTCATTAACACCCATAACTAAATGTTGGTCACGTTCTTCAGTTCCATCACCAGGCCAGTGTTTAATACATACACCAATATTACTTTCTGTTAAACCTTTAATATAGGAGTTTGTATGCTTTATAACCGTTTCAGCATTTGTACCATAAGCACGTGTGTTAACAATTGTGTTTCTCCAGTTTTTTAAAATATCCACACATGGATCAAAGTTCCAGTTAACACCAATTGCATGTTCTTCACGGCCACTGACATAACCTGCATCATAAGACACCTGTTCATCGCCTGAAGCTTCACACATTGCAGCTGCAGCTACATATGTACCATCGTTCATTGCACCATTACCGCCAGCATCACAGTTAGCAGCTACTAGTAACGGAATTTTTGAATCCTTTTGTAAGCTGTTTATTAAATCTTGAACCTGATCTGATGTACCACCTTGGTAACGCGCTCCACCAATGTGATATTTTTCAAGAAGTTCTTTGTTTGTAAAATTATTACCACTAAATTTATCTTCTCCAAAGAAAAATAGGTTAATAAATAACTGACCAATTTTTTCTTCATCAGACATGCCAGCAATTGTATCTTTTACCCATTCAATATCTTCATCAGATAGATTATATGGTTTTGCTTTTAAATCTACTTTTGGCATGGGGATATTTTTGGCGATTTTTTGTATCATCGTTATTCCCTCCTGATTTTATTTCAAGTTGTTATTAAATTCATCAGTCAGCATTTGTTGGTATTCACCTGCAAAGCTTCCATCAAGGAATTTCCCTATCGCTTCATTTTTGAAACGATCCCAAGAGAACTTTTCTTTCCCAACTAAAATTGGATAAAAAAGAACGCCATTTATCTCGGCAGCCGCTAAATCTCCAGGAGCATCGCCGACCATTAATACATGTGTTTCATCAAAGCCGAACTTTTTCATTTCTCCGATGCAATACGCTTTTGTGCCAGCTTCCTGCCCGAGCATCACATCAACGTGAACAGAAAGGTCATGTCTCGTCCATTCATCAAGCACAGCTGCACCGTTAGCAGACGAAACGATGGCTACGTTGGCAACATTATTGGCGGCTTCTAAACCTTCCTTTGCACCTTCAACTGGCTTATCGTTTCCAGCTAGTTTTTCTTCAATCGTACGGTTAACTGCATGACTCCATTCAAGCGCTTTCTTTAATTGCTCATCATTGGTTTCTGCAATGGCTTTTTCAAGAGATGGATTAGAAAGTTCACTCGTAGTTTCAGTCCAATTTTTAAAAGAAGAAATATCAGGCATTTCAATACCTTCTTTTTCTAATGCTTCGAAAGTAGTGACAACCCCTTTAAAACGGTTGATTCCTCTCGTTTTTGTATATAAATTAATATCATTCCATACTTTAAGGAAACGATCCTTAATTTGATGGAGTTCCCAAGTATTTACCGCCTCTGGTCCAAATGCCTCGATATGTTTGACATCCATTGTATCCATGGCACAGCCATCAGAGTCGACACAAATCAAAAAATCCTTTGTTTTTTGAAATTTTTCTATCTTATCGTTCATTTTAAAACCCTCTTTTCATTGGATTTGTTATTCGCTTTTCAAGAAAGTGTTTGAATACCCTTACAAAAATATGTAAATTTAAATATAAAATTGATTAAGCTGCTAATCCATATCATTCGGATTAGCAGCCTTCATTAATATAAAATTGAAATTAAACTCCTGTATAAGAAGAGAATCCACCATCAATTGGAAGAACAACACCAGTTACGAAGCTTGCGGCATCTTCGCTGGCTAAGTAAAGAAGTCCACCGACTAACTCTTCTGGCTCACCGAATCTTTCCATTGGAGTACTGCTAATAATTTTTCCAGTTCTAGCAGTTGGTGTTCCATCTTCATTGAATAATAATTTTTCGTTTTGTTTTGTTACTAAGAAGCCTGGTGCAATCGCATTTACACGAATGCCTGTTTTTGCAAAGTAAGTCGCTAACCATTGTGTAAAGTTACTGATAGCAGCCTTTGCCCCACTATAAGCAGGAATTTTTGTTAATGGTGTATAAGCATTCATTGAGGATACGTTAATGATGTTTGCACCTTTTTTACCAATCATATCTTTCGCAAAAACTTGGGATGGAAGCAATGTTCCTAAGAAGTTTAAGTCAAAGACAAATCCAACCCCTTCAGGATCTAAATCAAAGAATGTTTTCAATTCTGGATTTTGTTTTACTTCTTCTTCATTATAGAATTCATCTTCCGTTGAACCCTTTGGATTGTTTCCACCTGCACCGTTTAGAAGAATATCAACTGTACCTAATTCTTTTACAATGATTTCTCTAGCTTGTTCTAGAGCTGCCTTATCTAATACGTTTCCTGCAACACCAATCGCTTTTCCGCCAGCCTCGTTTATTTCAGCTGCCACTATATCGGCTGATTCTTTGGTACGATCTAAAACAGCTACTTTTGCTCCACATTCTGCTAAAGCTTTTGCAAAATAAGAACCTAATACACCGCCGCCGCCAGTTACAACAGCTACTTTATCTGTTAAATCCACTTTAAATGGAACTGCCATGTTTAAATCCTCCTCAAGGAATGGTTTATTTCACTTAATTATTTTCTACCTTTTTGTTCTGCTTCCCATAGTCCATATAGATATGTTGCGCCTAAAGCACGGTCATATAATCCGTAACCTGGTTTACCCGTTTCTCCCCAAATCATTCTTCCATGGTCAGGGCGAATTGGGCCTTCATAGTTGAAGTCAGCCATTGATTTAATGACCTCATACATATCAATTGAACCGTATTCAGATGGATGCGCACTTTCTTCAAAAGATAATCCGCCTGTTAGTTTAATGTTACGAGCATGTACAAAGTTTACGCGATCTTTCTTGCCGAAATAACGTAACATTTCTGGGAAGTCATTTTTAGGTTCTGCACCAAGAGATCCACTACACATTGTTAACCCGTTATTTGGACTATCATATAGGTTAATAAATCTTTCTAAGTTCTCTTTGTTCGTGATAATACGTGGTAATCCAAAGATATCATACGGAGGATCATCTGGGTGGATTGCCATTTTAATGCCAGCTTCTTCTGCTACTGGAATGATTTCTTTAATGAAATACTCTAGGTTTTCCCAAAGCTTTTCATGATCTACATTTTTATAGTGATCAAATAATTGTTGTAAGTCTTCTTTCTTATAGCTAGAATCCCAACCTGGAAGTGATAATTCACCTGTTAAAGGATCCATTTTCTTAGCTACTTCTTCTTCAAAAATAAGTGCAGTCGAGCCATCTGGAAGACGGTACTCTAAATCCGTACGTGTCCAGTCGAAAATTGGCATAAAGTTGTAACATACAACTGGGATACCAACTTTTCCTAGATTGCGTAAAGTTGTTTTATAGTTTTCAATGTATTTATCACGAGTTGGCAACCCGATTTTGATGTCTTCATGAACAGGAACACTTTCAATCACTGAAATGTGTAAGCCAGCATCTTCTACTGCTTTGTTCAACTCTTCAATTTTATCCAACGGCCAAGCTTCCCCAACCGGGATATCATAAATAGCTGTTACAATTCCTTTCATTCCTGGAATTTGACGAATATACTCCAAAGGAATCGAATCTGTTTTTCCATACCAACGAAAACTCATTTCCATAATTAATTTCCTCCTTATTATTCAACTTCGATAGCGAAGTAATTTTTAGCGTTGTAATAACAAATGTTTT
This sequence comes from Niallia sp. XMNu-256, assembly GCF_036670015.1. Taxonomy (NCBI): domain Bacteria; kingdom Bacillati; phylum Bacillota; class Bacilli; order Caryophanales; family Bacillaceae; genus Niallia; species Niallia sp. XMNu-256. Next base: position 739,398 of record NZ_CP137636.1, on the reverse strand, counting down.
CAACTAGTTGTTGCAGCAATGATGGGTCGTTAGGAATCTCCCCATCTTCCACCCATGTTCCAACTAAGTTACATAGAATTCGACGGAAGTATTCATGTCTGCTATATGAGATAAAACTCCGTGAATCTGTCAGCATCCCAACAAAGTGCATTAATAACCCTTGATCAGCTAAGGCTGTTAACTGGCGGATCATTCCTGGTTTTGTATCATTAAACCACCAGCCAGAACCAAATTGGATTTTACCAGCGATTCCGTCTTCATTACTTTGGAAGTTCTGTATGGTTGTGCCAATCAGTTCATTGTAGACGGGGTTTAAATTGTAAACGATGGTTCTAGGCAATGAATCCTGCATTTCAAAAGCATTTAATAAAGCATTTAATGGTTGTGCAACTTCACCTTGATCACTAATGGAATCAAAACCAGCATCAGGACCCAATTTTTGGAACATTTTCGTATTGTTATTACGAATCGCTCCAAAATGAATTTGCATTGTCCACTGTCTTTCTTTATAGGCTTTGGCAAGTGAAAGTAAAATAGCGGTTTTAAACTTATTTTCATCCTCTAAACTTACATGATTGCCTTTGCGGCCAGATTGATATATTCCATCTAATTCAGCTTCTTCGAATTCAGCAAACGGAATTTCAGATAAGCCATGGTCAGATATTCTACAACCTTTTTCATGGAAGTATTGAACTCTGTCTAATAAGGCTCCAATATAGTCTGAGTAACTTGGAAAAGATTTATTTGCAATTTTTTCAAGAGCTTCGACAAAAGGAACAAATGTGTCCTTATTGATTTCCAACCCTTTATCAGGACGAAATGACGGAAGCACTTTTACTGGAAAGTCTGATAACTGAGCAATTTGTTCATGATACTGAAGATCATCAGTCGGATCATCGGTTGTTCCAATAACCTTCACATTTGAACGTTTTATAATTTCCCGAACAGAATAATCATCCTGTTTCAACAATTCATTACAACGGTCCCAGATTTGTTCCCAACTGTTTTCATTTAGTAATTCTTCAATCCCAAAGTATTTTTTTAACTCAATGTGGGTCCAGTGATACAATGCATTTCCAAGGGTATATGGAACCGTTTTAGCCCAAGCTTTAAATTTTTCTTTAGGGTCAGCATCACCAGTAATATATTTCTCATCAATTCCATGTGCTCTCATGGCTCTCCATTTATAATGGTCGCCTTCTAGCCATAGTTCTGTAATATTGTTAAATTTACGGTTTTCTGCAATCTCTTTTGGTGATAGGTGGCAGTGATAATCATAGATATGCATTTTTTTTGCATATGTATGATATAAATCCACTGCTGTTTGGTTATTCAGCATAAAATTATCATGAATAAATGGACTCATAACGCCTTCCCCTCCTATTTACTTTGGATTAACATTTTTTAGGTGCTGCTTATAAAGCTCTATTTAATAGAAGCTAATTTATCAGCAAATGTTCTAGCGACTTGTTGGACAGAACTGTAATCGCCATTGGTAACACCTTTTGTTAATGCACTGCCAATTCCAACTGCAAATGCACCATTGTTTACCCACTTATCAATATTATCAATACTTACTCCACCGGAAGGCATGATTTCAACATGTGGAATCGGACCTTTTACATCTTTAATAAATCCTGGGCCCATTAAGCTACCAGGGAATAGCTTTACAACATCAACCCCAGATTCTAACGCATGCATAATCTCTGTAACTGAACCACAGCCTGGTAAATAAGGAATAGCATAACGGTTACAGACCGTTGCAATCTCAGGACTAAAATGAGGACTTACAATATAACGAGCCCCTTTCATAATCGCGATCCTTGCTGTCTCTCCATCTAATACTGTTCCTGCCCCAACAATCATGTTAGAATCGCCAATTCGTACCAATTCTGCGATTGCTTCTTCAGCGCCAGGTGTTGAGAACGTTACTTCTAAAGAGCGAATTCCACCTTGATAAGCTTGTTTAGAAATTTCTACTGCATCTTCTTTATTTTTTCCACGAATAACGGCAACTAGATATCCCTTATGTATTTCATTTAACACTTCAAATTTTTGCAACATTTACTTCACCTCGTAAATATAATTAAAAGCTTCTTAAGGATAATTTTTTCATATTTATGATATTAGGTTGGTTAAAAACTGCTGATTTATACGATATATACAAATAACCTTTTAAAAAGATATTTATGAAAATGTTTCTTGTATACTTGTATACTAGCATGCCTATATTGGTATTTCAAGTGTGTACTGATAAAATTTACTAATTGACACAACTTCGTAAAATTTAAAAACCAGCATCCTAAAAGAATGCTGGTTTTTGATCAGGTTGTTTAAAATAATTATGATAAGGGCTGTTATCCTGAATAAATTCGTCCCATAATTTGATCGGTTCGATAATATGTTGTCTAACAATTTCCTCAACTTGTTCACAATCTTTATTTTCAAGAATTTCAACAATTTTTCCGTGTTGTATAATCGCCTCATCAAAATGATGCTGCATTTCGGAAAGAAGCCTCATTCGGTTGTAATGTGTACTGATTCGAGTAATGGCCTCCCATACATGTTCTTTCTTATTTCCCAAAAAGATAATAGAGTGGAATTCCTTATCAAGCGTATGAAATTCCCTTTCTTTTCCTGTTAATCCTATTAGTTCCTCTTGAAGAACAATGTTTTTCTTTAAATCATACATATTTGCTTTCGGAAAAGACTCACAAGCCAACTTTAAAACTTCTCTTTCTATAGTATATCGCATAAAAGTGGCTTCTTTAATAAGCTGTGGATCAATTTTTGATATATAGGTCCCTACTTGAGGAATAACTTCAATTAAGTGTTCCTCACGCAATTTGGCGAGAACTTCACGAATGGGGGTTCGAGATAAACCTAATGCTTCAGCTAATTCAACCTCACTTATCGACTGTCCAGGTTTTAATTCCAAAGACATAATGGAAGACTTAATCATTCGATAAGCATAATCTTTATTATTTTCCCCGGGAAGCCTTGATGCATCTGTAATCATTTTGGTACACTCCCTATTTTCTGACCAACTACTAACTTCATAATAGCATGGTAAAATAGTATCATTCAATATAAAAAAAGAAGATAGTCATTTCACATAACTATCTTCATTAACTTTGTTAAATACCCTTAAGCAGCACTACCGTCTCCATTTCTTTTTGCAGCTAAATCAGCAGCAAGCTTATCGGTACGTTTTTTGTTTAAAGGATATAGGAAGGTAATGATGATAAATACAGCCAAGAAAATTAATGCAGGGATTAGAGTACCAACCATATGGATCCCGCTTAGTGTTTCAGCTGTTTGTACTTCAAGTGTTGAATTATAACCAACTGCTGCAATTGCCGCAGCACCAACTCCCCCTGCAACTGCTTGTCCAATTTTACGTGCCATTGAATAGATCGCATAAATCGTTCCATCTTCACGTAAACCAGTTAAATATTCGTGATAATCAATAATATCTGAAACGAATGCCCAAATTACAAGACTAAACACACCCATACCAAGCATAGCAATAGCAAAGAGAACAATAAATTGTGTTACGTTTAAGTGCGGAAGCAGATATAAAGCTAAATAAACAAGTCCCGCTACTAATACACTTACAGATACCAATTCTTTTTTACCGAATTTTTTAACTAACTTTTGAATGAATGGTGCCATTACAAACGCAGCCCCAGATTGCACCAAACCAACAATACTTAAAGCAGTAGCTGTTCCAAAGTAATCTTTAAACAAGTAAACGTTTACTGCACCAATTAACATAAGGTTTACCATGAAAGTTAAAGAAGCGGCGAGAAAGAATATTAATGGTTTATTTTTAACAAGCCCTTTGATTGTTGCACCCTTTTGAGGTTTTGGTTTAGCAGTTTCATCCACAACGATACGTTCTGTAGTCATCTTGTAACAAGCTATATAACATGCAATTGCTAAAAGACCAAAAATAAGGGCTGCCATGAAAAAGCGACTTGGTACTGCTTTGTTATCTACAAACAGAATGATCGGTCCGAGAACATTAATGACTAATCCTGCCAATTGTGATCCAACAGTTCTCCAAGTAGATAAAGCAGTACGTTCTACCGGATCAGCTGTCATAACAGATGCCATCGATCCATAAGGGATGTTAACTGTACTATATAACGTTCCCCATACAATATAGGTTACGTAAGCATAAGCTAGATAAAATCCATCTGACATTCCTGGAATATAAACAAACATTAATACACCAGTTATAACAAGTGGGAACGACATTCTTAAAATCCATGGTCTAAATTTCCCGTTTTTCCCTGTTTTTCTCGTATCAATAAAGCGTCCCCATGCCATATCAGCAAAGGCATCCCATAAACGGGCAACTACAAACAATCCACCAACTGCCGCAGGATCAAGATGCATAACATCTGTATAAAATACCATTAAAAATGCCAATACAAGCATAAAGAAGAAATCGTTTCCAAAGTCTCCGAATAAATAACCAAATTTGTCTCTTGTACCAAATTTACGCATTTTTTTCACCTCTATATTAGTTTGATAAAAAAGGGCTTTCATTATTAATGAAAAATTTACTAATCGACTTATCTTCATTGAACTGTTTGCCCTAATTTTATAAATTTAATGCTATTATGCCTACAAAACTCTTGGGCAAAAGTCGAGATATCTCTGTGAATTAGTATACTTGTATACTAGCATGCTGATAGTAAAAATACAATAAAAAATTGAAACCGTTAACAATATGTTCAAATTTATAAAAAAAGATGTATTTTTTTATTGCCTTTTTAAATATTTTATGTTTATTCCATCCTTAATTATTTGGTTTTATTTATTTCGCTTAACTTTACCAGTAAAGAAAGGCTTTTCACACTAAATCGTTTCTAGACAGAAATTAATGTATACTAGTATACTAAAGAAGTTGAATGATTCTTTTTAACGATTGTAATACTAAAACGAGCCTTATTAAAATTCATTCTTCAAATGGAAAATAAAATGAGAGGAACATAAATAATGGAAATGACTAATAAATCATCCGTTCATTCTTCCGAAAAAGAAAAACAAGATTCGATCATGAATAAAATTTTAGAAACAATCAGTGGAAGTTTTGCTCCCATATTAGGAGTTCTTGCTGGTTCTGCTTTAATTACCGCCTTGCTCTCCTTATTGAAAACACTTGGATGGATCTCTCCTGAAAGTGGTACTTATGCAATTTTATCAGCAGCAGGGCATGCAATCTTTTACTTCTTCCCCGTTTTTCTTGGGATCACGATGGCTAATAAGTTGGGAGCTAATGGATATGTTGGCGGAGCCATTGGAGCATCCCTATTAGAGCCGAATTATACTAACTTGGTCAGCCAAGGAGCACAAGACGTTTCTTTCCTAGGAATTCCAGTCATCCTAGCTAATTATTCTTCAACTGTATTTCCAATCTTAATTGCGGTTTCGATCTATGTATTACTAGATCGATCTTTGAAAAAGGTCATTCATAAAGATTTACAAATGTTTATTATTCCTATGATTTCCTTAATTGTGATTGTACCACTAACCATTCTCGTCTTTGGACCCTTTGGTACATATGTTGGGGAAGCTTTGTCTGCTGCTATTCAATTTTTAAGTTCTAAGAGTGGACTTCTTACAGGAGCAGTGCTGGGAGCCGCATGGTCATTCCTTACTATCTTAGGTCTTCACTGGGCGGTTATTCCAATATCGATTGCAAATCTAGCTGCAAGTGGTTTTGACCCTATTATCCCAATGGCGGCTGCCGCTCCTTTTGCTCAAATCGGGCTTGGTATGGGTGTGTTCATTAAAACAAAAGATAAAGACTTAAAAACGCTAGCTGGGTCTGGTTTACTTCCTAGTGCCTTAGCAGGTACAACAGAAATTATCACATACGGTATTCTTGTTCCTTACAAGCGAACTATGCTTTATGTTGCAATAGCTGGAGCTATTGGTGGAGGTATTATTGGGTCACTTGGAGTTAAAGCAACAGGATTTGCCTTGCCAAGTTTCTTATCAATTCCTGTTTTTACACCAATGAGCCAACTTTTAATCGGAACTTTGACAGCTTTATTTTTAACCATGGTTCTTGTCCTTGTATTTGGATATGAAGGCAACAAAGTTGTAAAACCTGCTAAGAAGGTAAAGGAATTTGGATTAGATCCTGTGGAGAGAGAAGTCATTATGAGCCCATTAAGCGGAGAAGTGGTTTCATTAGCTAAAATTGACGACCCTCTTATTTCATCTGGGACAGTAGGAGAAGGAATTGCGATTGATCCTACTAAAGGTGAAGTGGTTTCACCAGTCGATGGAATGGTTACTTCTTTATTCGCTTCCAATCACGCCATCGGGATTACATCAGATAAGGGAGCAGAAATCTTAATTTTTATTGGAGTCAATACTGTTCAATTGAAAGGTCAGTTTTTCACTTCTCATGTAAAACAATGGGATACTGTTAAAAAGGGGGATTTGTTAATTGAATTTGACATCGAAAACATTAAATCTGCCGGCTATGATGTTAAAACACCTGTTGTCGTCATCAATACAAATCAATATATAGATGTAATCTCAACGAAGGAAGATACTGTTCAGGCGAGGGAAGCTATTATTAAGCTTAATGTATAAAGTGAAACTTCCATCAGTGGGGGGGGTTCTTTCATCCCTCACTGATGGTTAGTCACGTAGAGCCTGATTGATTTATCTAAGGGCTGAAGCACAAAGATAAATCTTATTCACCAATCGGAGCTTTACGAGCAGCTGACCCCTACCTATCTCCTTTTATTATACTTAGAATCTTGAGTGGGTCTTACTGCCCTTTAAATAAAGAACAGCGGCGAGGGAAACTATGTTCCTCGCCGTTTTTCTATTCATAGAAAAATTGATTATCTTAATCTACAGAGTAGTGCTATAAAAATAATGTCCATATCTTAAATTAATACTGTGTTTGAATTACTAGACGCCCGTGTATGAGGAAAATCCACCATCAATTGGAAGTACAACGCCTGTTACAAAGCTTGCCGCTTCCTCACTGGCTAAATATAGAAGACCGCCTATTAACTCTTCTGGCTCACCGAATCTTTCCATTGGGGTACTGCTAATAATTTTTCCAGTTCTAGCAGTTGGTGTGCCATCTTCATTGAATAGTAATTTTTCGTTTTGTTTTGTTACTAAAAATCCTGGAGCAATTGCATTTACACGAATACCTGTTTTTGCAAAGTAAGTAGCTAACCATTGTGTAAAATTACTGATAGCAGCTTTCGCTCCACTATAAGCAGGAATCTTTGTTAAAGGTGTATAAGCATTCATTGAAGAAACATTAATGATATTGGCACCTTTTTTACCAATCATATCTTTCGCAAACACTTGGGAAGGAAGTAATGTTCCTAAGAAGTTTAAGTCAAAAACAAATCCAACACCCTCAGGATCTAAGTCAAAGAATGTTTTTAATTCTGGATTTTTCTTCACTTCTTCTTCATTATAGAATTCGTCGTCTGTAGAGCCCTTTGGATTGTTTCCGCCTGCGCCGTTTAAAAGAATGTCTACAGGACCAAATTCTTTTATAATGATTTGACGAGCTCTTTCTAATGCTTCTTTATCTAGAACGTTCGCTTCTACACCAATTGCTTTACCGCCTGCTTCTTTGATTTCAGCGGTTACTTTATCCGCTGATTCTTGCGTTCGATCGATAATCGCTACTTTTGCACCACATTCTGCTAAAGCTTTTGAAAAATAAGAACCTAATACACCGCCACCACCAGTTACAATGGCGACTTTATCTGTTAAATCTACTCTAAATGGAACTGCCATACTCTCATCCCCCTTATCAAAATCGTTTAATAACTAACTATTAAGTAGAAGATTATTTTCTACTTTTTTGTTCTGCTTCCCATAATCCATATAGATATGTTGCACCTAAAGCGCGGTCATATAATCCATAACCTGGTTTACCCGTTTCGCCCCAAATCATTCTTCCGTGGTCAGGACGAATTGGACCTGTGTAGTTGAAATCTGCCATTGCTTTAATCACTTCATACATGTCAATGGATCCATATTCAGTTGGATGCGCACTTTCTTCAAACGACAACCCGCCTGTAAGCTTTATGTTACGAGCATGTACGAAATTCACGCGATCTTTTTGACCGAAATAGCGTAACATTTCTGGGAAATCATTTTTAGGTTCTGCACCAAGAGATCCACTACACATCGTTAACCCGTTATTTGGGCTGTCATATAGGTTAATGAATCTTTCTAAGTTTTCTTTGTTTGTGATAATGCGTGGTAATCCAAAGATATCATACGGAGGATCATCCGGATGGATGGCCATCTTAATGCCAGCTTCTTCTGCTACTGGAATGATTTCTTTAATGAAATACTCTAGGTTTTCCCAAAGCTTTTCGTGATCTACATTTTTGTAGTGATCAAATAATTGTTGCAAGTCTTCTTTCTTGTAGCTAGAATCCCAACCTGGAAGTGAAAGTTCACCTGTTAGAGGATCCATTTTCTTTGCTACTTCTTCTTCAAAAATAAGAGCTGTAGATCCATCTGGAAGACGATATTCTAAATCCGTACGTGTCCAGTCAAAGATTGGCATAAAGTTGTAACATACAACGGGAATGCCCGCTTTACCAAGATTACGTAAAGTTGTTTTGTAGTTCTCAATATATTGATCACGAGTTGGTAACCCGATTTTAATATCTTCATGAACAGGAACACTTTCAATCACTGAAATGTGTAAACCTGCATCCTCAACTGTTTTCTTTAACTCTTCAATTTTATCCATCGGCCAAGCTTCCCCAACCGGAATATCATAAATAGCGGTTACAATTCCTTTCATCCCAGGAATTTGACGAATGTATTCTAGTGGAATCGAATCTGTTTTACCATACCAACGAAAACCCATTTCCATAATTAAATTTCCTCCCTTTTATCATTCAACTTCAATTGCGAAGTAGTTTTTAGCATTGTTATAACAAATGTTTTCAACAAGTTTTTGCAGCAATGCTGGGTCATTTGGAATTTCCCCATCTTCCACCCATGTACCAACTAAGTTGCATAGGATACGGCGGAAGTATTCATGTCTGCTATATGAGATAAAGCTACGTGAATCTGTCAGCATCCCAACAAAATGCATTAATAACCCTTGATCAGCTAAAGCTGTTAATTGGCGGATCATTCCTGGTTTTGTATCATTAAACCACCAGCCAGAACCAAATTGGATTTTACCAGCTATTCCTGCTTCATTGCTTTGGAAGTTTTGAATGGTTGTCCCAACCAGTTCATTGTAAACGGGATTTAAGTTGTAAACGATTGTTCTTGGCAATGAATCCCGCATTTCAAAAGAATTTAATAAAGCATTTAATGGTTGTGCAACTTCACCTTGATCACTAATGGAGTCAAAACCTGCATCAGGACCCAATTTGTGAAACATTTTCGTATTATTATTACGAATCGCACCAAAATGGATTTGCATTGCCCAGTTGCGCTCTTTATACGCTTTGGCAAGAGCCATTAAAAGGGCTGTTTTAAACTTATTTTCATCCTCTAAACTTACACGGTTGCCTTTGCGGCCAGATTGATATATTCTATCTAATTCATCTACTTCGAATTCAGCAAACGGAATTTCAGATAAGCCATGGTCAGAAATTCGGCAGCCCTTTTCATGGAAATATTGCACACGAGAAAGTAACGCTTCTACATATTCGCTATAGATCGTCAAGTTTTGGTTGACCGTTTTTTCAAGCTCCTCAACAAATGGAAGAAACGTCTTTTTATTAATTTCTAACCCTTTATCAGGGCGAAAGGACGGTATCACTTTTACTGGAAACTCTGATAGCTGAGCAATTATTTCATGATACTGAAGATCGTCAGTCGGTTCATCTGTTGTCCCGATCACCTTGACGTTGGAGCGCTTAATCAATTCACGAACAGAATAATTATCCTGTTGCAATAATTCGTTACACTGATTCCAGATACGTTCACAGCTCTCTTCATTTAGTAGTTCTTCAATACCAAAGTATTTTTTTAGCTCAATATGAGTCCAGTGATATAGTGCATTCCCAAGTGTATATGGCACCGTTTTAGCCCATGCAGCAAATTTTTCCTTCGGATCAGCATCACCAGTAATATATTTTTCCGCAATCCCATGCGCTCTCATCGCTCTCCATTTATAATGGTCGCCTTCAAGCCATAACTCGGTTATATTGTTAAATTTACGATTTTCAGCAATATCCTTTGGTGATAAGTGGCAGTGATAATCGTAAATTGGCATTTTTTCAGCATAATTATGATAGAGTTCAATAGCTGTTTGGTTCGTTAACATAAAGTTTTCATGGATAAAAGTACTCAAAACTCTAACACCTCCTAGATCTATTCTTATCGATTAATGGCAAGAGAACCATTCATGAAATTTTCTATATCTGAAATCGGCACTAAATTAGCGTCCCCTTTAACTGTGTGCTTAAGAGCAAAACAACCTAATCCAAATTCAACAGCTTTTTTAGGTTCAAAATTATTGATTAATGAATAAATCATTCCCGCTGAGAAAGCATCTCCTGTTCCAACTCGATCAATAATATCGACCTCAACTGTACTTGATTGATATATCTCTTGTCCGTCAAAAAGGAATGCTTGTAGGCGGTTACGATTAACAGATAGATGGGATCTTTTGGTCATGGCAACATATTCAATCCCAAACTGCCTTTTCATTTCATTCATAACTTTCAAGTAATCATCTATATTTGGATTTTCAGGTAGATGATCTTTAATTTCATCGCCATTTTCATCTAGCAACTGTAACGGTTCTATTCCAATACATAGATCAACATTTGATACCAATTCAGACATTTTTTTTCGCGCATCTTCAAATGACCATAGAGAACTGCGATAATTAAGGTCACAGCTTGTTTTTAAGCCCTTTTTCTTTGCGGCTGATAGTGCTGTTTTCGTTAATAAAAATAACTCATCATTCAAAGCAGGTGTTATTCCGCTTATATGGAACCAATCAGCATCCGCAAAAATGGCATCAAAATCATATTCTTCGACCTTCGACTCTGCAAAAGCTGAATACTTTCTATCATAGTAAACTTTTGATGGGCGAATAGAATAACCATTTTCTAAAAAATAAATTCCTAATCTATCTCCACCATGAATAACATGATCGGTTTTAACACCGAAACGATTTAATTGTTGTTCAGCACTCGTTCCAATAGCATTTTTCGGTAGCTTCGTTACAAATGAACTATCTAGTCCAAATTTGGCTAATGAAATGGCAACATTTGCCTCCCCTCCACCATAAATAGCATCAAAGGATTGGGCTTGAACAATTTTTTGATAATCAGGAGCAGCTAATCGCAGCATAATTTCTCCTAAAGTAACTACTTTCTTCACTATTTATTCCACCTTCTTGTTAGTAATTATTTAGGCAACTTGTTGTATAAACGATCACCATTTATTCTTCATACCTATAGAGTTACCAATTTCCGGACATATCTTTAGTAGAGACCTAAATATTCTTATTATACTAGTATACATGAATACTTAAGTTAAATGTTGAGATGTTAGGTTAAGGTTAGATTCTTAAATCTATTATTTGTTTTATATAATTTATCGAATCTAACCTATGGGTATCATATTCGTTCAACTGTATCCGCTTTCAAACCTCCTATTAACAATAACTTGGAGGTTCATGGATGCTATGCAATTTCCATTTTGGAGGTTTTTACCTCATCATTATTATCCATCCATACTTCGTCATAATTATAACCAGTTAGATTTTCAACAACTTCCCTTGTTTCTGAATCAACATCTGATTTTAAACCGCCAGCTTTCAAACGATCAATTTCATTAACAAGAATATCATGAGTATTTCGGTTTAATTTGAAAGTGAAAGCAATTCCTAATGATACCAGAAGTAAACCTGCAGTGGCTATTACCATCGTATACACAATAGTTGAAATCGCCTGAGTTGATTGGGCAGCAGCACCTTCAACAAATCCGCCGAATTCCAATAATAAACCGACAGCCATCGTAGCAACAGCGACAGAGGATTTTCTAGCAAACGTCATGACCGCTGCAAAGAGACCTTCGCGTCTTTGTTTTGTAACGATTTCATCAACATCTGGAATGAAAGGGAATACATTCCAAGGCGTAAATTCTAAAATACTTCTACCAACTTGATAAAGACCGGCAATTACGAACAATAATGGAATCATCAAGGCTGGTTTTGTTAAATATACTACATAGAATCCAACCAAACAGATGATCATTGTAGAATAAGAAATTTTGAATAAATTTGCAGGTCCAAGTTTAATCATTAAGTATCCTGCTAAAATTGTAATAGGAATCCCAATCGCACTTAATGACAGCAGGTTCGCACCAAGTGTTGATGATTGACCAAGCGCAAATACACAGAAGTAGACGAATGTAGCATTAAATACGTCCTTTGCAGTAAAAGAAAAAATATAAATACCTAAATGCTTACGAAATGCCTTAATTTTAAATGTTGTAATATATCCTTTTAGGACTTCGCCAACCTCTTTTAATGAATCAGAGAAGCTTTTACGACCTTCCATTGATTGTTGAGCTAATGCCTGTTCTTCTTCAGGTGTAAGTTCTCTCTCCCATGTGGATTTGTAGGAAATAAAGATACAAACAGCAAATAAAATAGCGAAAAATGCTCCGTTTATTAGAAATGCGTAGGAATTATCTTGACCAAGTACAGCAAGAATTTGACCTGGAACAAATGTTGCTAGGAAAGTACCTGTACCTGATAGGAACATTCTTGCTGTTGACATCTGTGTTCTTTCATTAAAGTCTTTTGTCATTTCAGAAGGAAGTGTTTCCCAAGGGATTAATACCATTGCTGCAATCACTTCAAATAGTAGAAAAGTTAATAGATAGTACCAGTAACTCATCCCAGAAACCCATAGCAGTACATAAGCAAGCATTAATGGTGAACCAATGAGCAAGAAGAATCTACGGCGACCAAATTTACGTCCAATTTTATATTTTAATAAATTATCTGAAATACTCCCAACAAATAAACTGATAACAGCATCCACGATACGGGCAATAGCGATAATGGACGCAGCTTGTACCGGTGATAAACCAGCAAACGTTGTAAAGAAGAACAACAGCCAAGCTCCAATAATCGTAAATGCTCCTCCACCCATAATATCTGTTAATCCAAACCCTATACTTGTTTTTAACGTTACCTTTCTGTCTTTAGCTGACATGAAATACCCCTCCATAGTATTTTTTATACGTATAATTACTAGAGCACTGTACGGAGCACTTTACCTTTAATCTAAATGTTTCATTATAAATATATTTAGATATTTAGATATTTAGATATTTAGATATTTATATTGAAATAATACTCCTCTAGTCATCTTTGGTATACTTGTATACTAGCATCCTGAAAAAAATAATACAACAAGAAAATGAAAACGTTAACATATTGTTCAAATTTAGATTTAGACATATTACTCATTTTGAAAAGAGATGGTCAAATAATTCATGAACCTTTAATTTTTATCAGGCATAACTGACAGTAAGACTCCACCTCAAGGTTCTAAGTATGATAAAAAAAGATAGATGGGGGATCAACTGCCCGTAAAGCTCCGGAAGTTGAACACAGACTAAATACGCCTGCGGCAACGTCTGCGTGACCAGCATGCTGCTGGCCTCAACTAACCATCAGTGCGGGATAAAAGACCCCACACTGATAGAAGTTTCACTTTATTGAAACAAAGTGCAGGTATGTTTCAGACATATCTGTATCAACAAGAATCCTTGAAATTACTTTTTATAGCCTAAATTTGGTATATTATTCCAACGATCACTTAAATAGCGTACAACCATTTTGGGTTCCCTTGATCTTGTAAATACACCTTTTTTATTCCCTTGTACACGCATGATTCCGAACTTGGTTTGGAAATCAGCAAAGTTCCATAATTGCTCGCCTACAAAGTTTTGAATTTCATCAAATACTTTACTATTTATGCGATAGTAATCTTCTTGATATTCTTCAGAAAATGGCTCACCGTATGCACTGTGGAATCCTGCCACCGTATCAGCACCATATTCAGTATACATAATTGGCTTATCTGGATATTTTTCTTGCCATGCTAATAGTTCTTGGCGCGTTTTTTCTTCCGCTGTTTTTAGATCACCATGTTGTACATACCAACCATAGTAACGATTCAAGGCAATGACATCTACCAAGTCTGTACATTTATCAGCCGTTGGTGTTGCCATCATAATGCTGACATTTGTACACGGGCGTTTTTGTGGGTCCAATTCGCGAGCTAGATTAAATAACGGCTCAAAGTACTCATAAGCACCTTGTGAATATGTTGCTGCCTCATTCGCAATCGACCACATGACGACACAGGCGTGGTTTTTATCACGGTCAATTAATTCACGAATGACCTGCTTGTGTGCCTCTGCAGTTCTAAGTTCTTTCCAAGTATCGTCTGCGAAATCTCCACCTTTTTCTAAAAGGGATACATCAAACGTAAAGGACAACATTAATCCAACTGCAGGTGTCTCATCAATCACAACAATCCCTTCACGGTCACATAAACGCATCATTTCTTCAGAATATGGATAGTGAGACGTCCGTAATGAGTTCGCACCCATTTTTTTCATTAAATTGATATCCAATACATTATAGGCCTCGTTCAACCCACGACCATTTACATAAGTATCTTCATGTTTACCAAAACCTTTAAAATAGAATGGTTCACCGTTAATCAGGAACTTACCGTTCTTTACTTCAACCTTGCGGACACCGAATAACTCTTCATAGACATCAACCATTTCTCCGTTCTTAATGCCTTCCACTTTTGCTTTATAAAGAAAGGCATTCAACGGCTGCCATAATTGTACATTTTCAATTAAAACATTAGTTTCATTACCTGACGCTTGAGCTACTTTCTTGCCTTCTTCATCTAAGATCGTTACACGTACTTCATCAAAGTTTCCTGTTGTTTTAACAGAGATTTTTACATCCGCCTTTTTAACATTTAAATCTACCTCAGGAACAATCACAATGTCCTCAATGTATTCCCTTGGTGTAGAATAAATTTTAACTGGACGATGTAAGCCTGCAAAATTAAAGAAGTCAAAGTTTTCATCGACATTTCGAATTACACGGCCATCTGCATCTTTCTTCTCACTATAGTTACCAACTGGTAGTGTAGTATAATCCAATAAATTACTTAAACGAACGGTTAAACGATTTGAACCCTCTACTAAAAAGTCATTGATTTCTACTTCGAATGGGGTAAATCCACCTTTATGATGAGATATTTCCTTGCCGTTTAAATAAACCCATGCTTCATGGGTAGCAGATCCAAAACGCAATACTAATCTTTCATTGCGTAAAGCCTTCGCAACGGAGAATTCTCTTTCATACCAAATATAACCACTATGTTCACGGATCTCTTTTATGGGTGTCTGATCATTAAAAGAAGCAGGAACAGCCATCACTTCATTGGTTGGGAGCTGTTGTGATACCTCGATGGGCTCTACCTCTTTATCAATCATAAATTTCCAAACTCCACTTAGATCCATGACAACACGACTATCTGTAGCTATAGGATATAACATATACTTTTCCTCCAATCATTATATGAAAAACTGCAATTAGTAGTGGGAATTCTAATATGCTTTATCTAATCTTAGATTAGGGTATCCAAAATTAACCCTGATATTATTTCTTATACCCTCTTATGTAGGGCTTAATGTAATTTCATTATAATAAATGATTCACTTTATTAATCGTAATTTTTTAACTAAAATAGTAATTATATTACTTTATGATAATAGAGGAGATTGAAAGGGGAATTCCTTTGATAGAAAATAAAATTAAAATTGCCCAAGCAATCCATTTTATAACAAAAATGGATACTATTTTGATAGGTCACACTGGTAATCCCTTGTTTCAATCGGTAAACCATTCCATCCCAGCCGTATTAGAACAGCCTGAAACTGAATACACACATATATATGAAGTGCTTTGTAATACTTCCCCTCATCATTATTATCACTACATCAATCTATTTGGGCTTGAATATATGGCTGTTGGATTTTGGGAGAACCAATCGTTAATTGGAAGCATAGCAGTCGGCCCCTTCATTTCAAGTATGTCCGTTATCGATCTTATTAAAGATATTATTACAAGAAACACTCTTCCTATAGGTGAGCGTAAACAGCTAGAACAATTCTATCAATCCTTGCCCGTTTTAGGCGAAATCGAATATCAGAGTATTGGGGAATTGCTTGTTAACATGTGCAGCCATGATTACATCCCAGCACAATCAATCTCTTCACATGTACCAAAACCCAATCTAAATAAAAATCATCTAAAGATGAGTATTGAGGAAAACAAAGAGATTATTGAAAAAAGATATCAAGCTCAAAGTATGCTGATGGACGCTATAACAAGGGGAAATAAAACAGAAGCCAATAGCATCATGCACACAACGGCAGGACTATTGGAATTTTCAGATCGCATTCCCGGAAGCCCTATCCGTTCATCAAAAAATATGGCCTTTGTAATGAATACTTTATATAGAATTGCCGCTGAAAGAGGTGGGGTGCATCCCGTCTATCTTCATAATATCTCAGAAAGATTTGCAATTTTAATTGAAAGGACCACCACTATTCCAAACTTGGAAAAGTTATTGATTCTCATGACAAATGAGTATTGTGATCTTGTAAGCACCTTTGCTACAGGACAGTATAGCCCTATTGTGAAAAAAGCAGTTGATTATATTCTATTAAATTTGGGCAACCCGCTAACCCAAAGACTAATTGCGAAGGAAATACATGTGAACCCTTCGTATCTCTCACGAAGGTTCAAAGAGGAAATTGGTATCAATATAACGGAATTTATTAATCAAAAAAGAATCGACGAAGCGAAATTATATTTGCAAAGAGGAAATATAGCAGTGACTGACATTGCTTTTCTAGTAGGATTCAATGATTTAAATTACTTCAGTAAAGTCTTTAAAAAACTGACATCGATTACTCCAACAGAGTATGCAAAAAAGAAGCCTTCACGATTTGGATAAAGGAAATGGAGGGGGCTTTTGCCTCCTCCATTTCTATATAATCATACATTCGTTTTCAAACCATTTAATACATTATCTATAAGAAGAGCACTTAACCAAACCGACCCGTTATATAATCTTCCGTTCTTTTATCTCTTGGTCGTGAAAAGATAATATCTGTTTCATCATATTCAATAATTTCACCATTTAAGAAAAAGGCGGTTTTATCTGAAACACGTGCTGCTTGTTGCATATTGTGGGTAACTATAACAATTGTAAAGTTCTTTTTCATTTCGGTAATTAACTCTTCAACTTTCAACGTTGATATTGGGTCTAAAGCTGAAGTTGGTTCATCCATTAAAATGACGTCCGGTTTCATAGCAATTGCACGTGCAATACAAACCCGTTGCTGTTGACCACCTGATAGTCCCAGTGCTGAAGTCTTTAGTCGATCCTTAACTTCATCCCAGATTGCAGCCCCACGCAAGCTTTCTTCCACGATTTGATCCAACACTTTTTTATTCTTAATCCCTTGGCCACGAGGACCATATGCCACATTATCATAAATGCTCATCGGAAATAGATTCGCTTTTTGGAAAACCATACCAACCTTTGTTCTTAATTTGATCACATCATTGCTTTGATAAATATTCTCGTTATCTATGTTTACATCACCACTAATTTTGACTCCATCGATTAAATCATTCATACGGTTTAGAGTACGTAAAAAAGTGGATTTACCACAGCCAGAAGGACCAATAAAAGCGGTAACTTCTTTCTCCTTGATATCCAATGAGACTGAATAAAGGGCTTGTTTTTCTCCATACCACAAATTTAAATCATTTACCTTAATTTTCGTTGCTTCATTAGATTGCTGATTCATCACCAAAAATCCCTTCCTTACTTTTTTACGTTCATGATCGCTAAATTATTTATCAATGATCTTAATGGTTCGCTTTATTCAATACCTTTGATATTAACGTTGCTAAAAGATTCAATACAAGTATGATGACAATTAACACAATGCCGATTGCAGCTGCAAGTTCAATATCTCCTGATTCTTGTGTAACTAAATAAGAATGTACCGTTAACGTCCTAGCTGATGAAAATATTCCTTCAGGTAATGCAGCTACCGTTCCAGCTGTTAAAAAGATCGCCGCGGATTCCCCCACGATTCTCCCAATTGAAAGAATGATACCAGATAAGATCCCCGGCATTGCACTTGGTAAAATCACCTTATATAACGTTTGCAGTTTTGTATTACCTAAAGCTAGAGAGCCTTCACGATAAGAATTCGGAACCGTTTTTAACGACTCTTCTGTTGTTCGGATAATTACTGGCAAGATGATAATCGTCAATGTCAAGGATGCAGCAATGATCGACATGCCGAATTTTAAAGTAGTTACAAAGAATACGGCACCAAATAAACCATATATAATAGAAGGGATCCCCGTCAAGCTTTCAGTAGCAAATCGGATCGTTTTTACTAATCGGCCTTGTTTGGCGTATTCCTGTAAGTACACTGCAGCCAAGATCCCAATTGGAGTTGCGATCACTAAGGATATGACAATCGTATATACGGTTGTCACAATCATTGGCCAAATACCACCACCACCAACAGGAGAATAATCCCCAAAGATAAAATCAAAGTTAATTAATCGAAACCCTTTATAAAATATGAAGCCTACAATAGTTACAAGAACAGCAATTGTTAAAAAGGCGGATAACCAGAGAAGTCCACGCAACATACCATCTTTAAACGTTCTCATCTTAGTTACCCCCTTTCGCGCTAATTCTTGCTAATACAAAGTTTAACAATAAAATAAATCCGAATAAAACAATCCCTGTTGCAAATAGCATCTCTTGATGAGTTCCTGCTGCATATCCCATTTCTAAAGCAATGTTCGTTGTTAACGGACGGATACTATCTGTTATACTCGTTGGGATAATCAGACTGTTTCCTGCTACTAAAATTACCGCCATCGTTTCACCAATAGCTCTACCCATTCCTAATACAACAGCTGTCATAATCCCAGATTTAGCAGCTGGAACAACAACTCTAAAAATCGTTCGTATTTCAGAGGATCCTAATGCCAACGATCCTTCCCGATATGTTTTTGGCACAGCCCTAATCGCTGTTTCAGATACACTTACAACTGTAGGCAGCATCATAATGGCTAACACGAGAATCACTGCAAATAAACTTTGTCCCTTTGCTAAGCCAAGATTATCCTGCAAAAAAGGAACAATGATGGCGAGTCCAAACACCCCATATAAAACAGAAGGGATTCCTGCTAATAACTGTACGCCAGGTGAAATGATTTTGGCGAGTCTTTTTGGTGCGATTTCAGCTAAAAATACCGCTGTAAACAATCCAATCGGAACGCCAATGATTAATGCACCGATTGTAGCATATATCGAAGCCACAATCATCGGGAAAATCCCGAATTGATCTTCACTAGGTACCCAGTCTACTCCAAAGAGAAAGTCAATAAAACTGTATCCTTCCACCACAAACGGACGGGCGCCCTTATAAAATACAAACCCGATTATTAATGCTAAGCAAATCACAGAAAGCAAGGCACAGATTAGAAAGATTTTTCCAGATAACTTTTCCAAGAAATACTTCTTTTTATTTGACTTATTGATTTCACTACTTTGTTTCTCACTCATTAGGCTTGACATATCTCATTCCTCCAAAATTGCTACACACAAGATGCCTTGTATAAATGATCATTCATTCTCTATCATTTTACCTTAATGGGATGACACCCGCTTCTGCTACAACCTCTTGTCCTGCTGGACTTAAAATATAATCAATGAATTGTTGTCCTTCTTGACTAAGGTTTTCCCCTTTATGAACAAATAAAAACGGACGTGATAATTTATATTTTTGTTCAAGGACATTCTCGGCTGTGGCTTCCACACCATTAATCTCTACAGTTGAAACAGAGTCATCAATATATTCAAATGAAACAAATCCTACCGCATGTTTATTTGTTGCAACCGTTGTTTTAATATTACCGTTTCCACTAGCAACGATTGCACTTTTCACTAATTCACCGGAAGAGTAGTCAACAATTTCTTGAAAGGCATCCCGTGAACCAGAACCATCTTCTCTCGAGACAACGACGATTTCCATGTCCTCTCCCCCAAGTTCCTTCCAGTTTGTTATCTTCCCTGTAAAGATCTGTTTGACTTGTTCCATCGTCAGATTCTTTACTTTATTGCTCGGGTGAGTGACTACAACAATTCCGTCATAAGCAACAATAGTTTCAATTAATCCGTTTGCTACTTCCTCTTCTTTCAAATCACGTGAAGACATACCAATCTCTGACACACCAGTTGTTGCGTTTGTGATACCAGCAGAAGAACCAATTTGATTAATCTCAATTTTGATATCATTTTGTTCTTCATATTTAGCTGCTAATTTCTCAGCTAATGGTCCTACCGAGGTTGATCCAGATATAGATAGTGTATATGTATTACCATTTGAAGATCCTGATTTTCCTTCATCAGGTGCCCCACAAGCTGCTATTACAAAAGTTATTAATAAAACCAATAATCCTATCATTAATTTTCTAATAAACGTCATTTCCAAACCTCCAAGATGTTCGATTGGCAACCTCTACAGAATATATGTATATTGTAAAGCTCCTGTTTATTTAATGTAAAGTTTTTGTAAATTTATTAACCAGCGATTAATCGAGCGTAAACGGTGTGCTGAGGATGTAAAATTATGGTTATTATTTGTAAAGTTTTTGTGATTATAGCCGATTAACTAGGTAGGAATACAGTTTTTAACAAAAAAGCTGATCCTCTATCATTTAGGATCAGCTTGCGACTGGAATAAAGGATGAGGTTTCCTTTCCATTATAGTTTTGTCTTTATCAGAGAAAATATTACAGAAGAACCTTGTATTTTAATATTGATTAAAACACGAGACTTTCCTGATATTTCAATTGATATATTCTCTTAAGGCTAGCTGATTATTAACCATCATTTGTTTATTTCCCGTTAAGCTAATTAATCCTAGCTCTTCAAATTTTCTAAATTTCCGACTGATGGTTTCGCGGGTTACACCTACATAACTAGCAATTTCTTCTCGAGTGATTGGAAGGTGAATAAGAATACCGTTGTTCATTTTGATCCCAAACTTTTGACAGAACTCCAAAATCATATGGACAATTCTTACCTCTGGATCTTTTGTGGCCAAATTTTGGGCAAGATTCTCAGTATGTGCTAATCTTTTTGTTAAGGCTGTTAGTAATTTCATTGAAATGCCTGGATATTCTAGCATAATTTGATCCATTTCACTTTTTCTCAATTGACAGATTTCAGTATCTTCAATAGCAAAGGCACTGAAGTTATTAAGTTCATCATCATTAAATAAATTCAATTCACCGAAAAAGTCACCAGTCGTCATGATATATAGGATCTGCTCTTTGCCGTCTACTGTAAATTTAGATAATTTTACTTTTCCGCTATGAATAATCGATAATGTATCTGATCTCTCACCCTCCTGTACAACTGTTTCTCCCTTTTTAAATTGTACATGTTTGGTCATTTTAGCTATTTTCAAAATTTCTTCACTCGATAATGCAGAAAAAATCGGAACTAATATTGGACATGGTTCTTTTTCTTGATGATCAACCGGATTACAATGATTTTTACACATATCGCATCACCTGATTTTTATAATAAGTAACATAAAATACAAGAAAGTAAGTTTCTTTCAACTGAATAATAGCATAACTACCATTTTTGTATTGTGTTTTATATCACCATAAACTTATCTAGTTAGTTAAACGATCAAATGATTAATATAAAAAGTGTCAATCCATATGGATTGACACTTTTTATACCACTATTCTTCTACTACCTCAAATTGTTCTTGATCTTCCCCACACACAGGACATATCCAATCCTCCGGCAAATCCTCAAATGCTGTTCCAGGAGCAATATCCTCATCTTCGTCTCCAATCGCAGGATCATAAATATAACCGCATGGAATACAAATATATTTTTTCATTCTACTCTCCTCCTATATTACGCAGACTTCTTTTGTATTTCTTTAAGTTGATTCATCATTTCAGTTATTGATAGATTTTCAAAATCGATATTAGCCAATGACGTATTATTCTCTATCGCTGATTTATACAGGATAGAAGCTACAGCGCCTTCTTGTGAGATAACTCCTACTAATTTCTGATTTTTAATAAAAATTCTTGTATATTTTTTCTCACTGTCTACTTCAACAATGGTTGTATCACATTGATTCTCATCTACCAATCCTATAGAAAATAACATGACATCAAAAGCGTTGAATAGTGTTACTGGAATGGTCTTTTCGTAAACTTCTGATTGAGATGCCATATTACCTCCAGCAACCTTCCCTTGATCCATTGCCGGCTGCCATAAACCAGCAACCTCACCATTCCATTCAGCAACATCTCCTGCTGCATATACATGTTCAATATTCGTTTCCATTTTATCATTTACAATAATTCCGCGATTCACGGCAATGGATGTATTTTTGACAATCTCAATATTGGGAATAACCCCTATTGAATAAAGGATGGTATCACATGAAATGGTTGTATGATCTGTCACAATTCCGCTTACTTCACTATCTCCTATAATTTCTTTAATGGAGGTATTTAAATATACTGAAACCCCTGCTTCTTCTAATTTAGATTTTAATCGTAAGGCTATTTCTTCATCTAACTGTCTTGCCATTAGTCTTGGAGCTACCTCAATGATGGAAACCTTTTTTCCGGCCTTATGAATGGACTATGCTGTCTCTAGCCCTTGAACTCCGCCACCAATAATTACAACATGTTCTCTATCTTCAACAAAAGCCTTGAACTTTTCCGCTTCGTGCATTTCTCTAATCGTAAAGACCCCTTTTTTATTAGCCCCATTAATGGAGAGTTGTCTATTGATCGCTCCTGTTGCGATAAGGAGTTTATCATAGGAAGTGGTTGTTCCAGCTACTGTAGTAACCTCTTGGTTTGTTGTATCAATTTCCGAAATTTTTGTATTTAAATGAAGGGTAATATTTTGGGTCTCGTACCACTTTTCCTTTTTAATTAGAACCTTCTCACTAGTTAAATCAGAATACAGATCTTTTGATAATTTGATTCGATTATAAGGTAACGACTTCTCAGCTCCAAACAAATGGATGTTCGCTTCTTTATCTTGATCTCGAATAGCCTTAGCAGCATTTACTGCCGCTACACCTGTACCGATGATACAATAATTCTTATTCATTACTTATCCACCTTCTCAAAAGATTAAATCGCACTTCGTAATAAATCAGCTACAAATGTTGCTGAATGTTCAATTTTGTTGAGTTGTTCATCCTTTGGTGAGAATCTTACTCTCACTGGGAATTCCACATGTGTCATTCCTGTTGTTTTAATGACATTCGATGTGCTCTGTACGTTCATATTCGTCTGATTCAAATAATCTTGGATGACTTCAATGGCTTCTCCACTCCATCCATACGAACCGAAAGCAGCACCAATTTTGCCTTCTAGATTCAGTTCAACCATTTCTTTCAGAACTTCTTCTAGGTTCCCAATCATATCCGCATATTTCGTAGAACTTCCGATAAAGACGGCATCTGCTTCTTTAATACTTTCAAGGATTTCTGCTTTATCAGATTTATCCGCATTAAAAACTGTTGTTTGGATTTCATTTTCTTCGAAAATTCTCTTTAAATGATCCGCAACTTTTTTCGTATTTTTCCTTATCGTTGTATAAACGATGGTTACCTTTTTATCTTTAACGGTATCTGCACTCATTGTTGCATACAGACCAATGTACTTCTGAATGTCTTTTCGTAAAATAAATCCATGTGAAGGAGCAATCATTTGCACATCCATCTCTTCTAACGCGTCAATCAATGCTCTTACATATCTTCTATGAGGGTGGATAATTGCATTGTAATAACCAATAAAATCTTCTGTTATATCAAAGCCTGCTTCATCTGCAAAAATATCTTTTACGGCCACATGTGTACTGAAAATATCGCAAGGAAATAGAATTTTTTCTTCTTCACAATACGTGATCATTGTTTCGGCTGTATGAAGGTACGGTGTTTCTTTAAACTTTAACGTTTTACCCCCAATATCCAATGTGTCTCCGTCCTTAACGACTAAGAAATTTCTATTGTGAAGTTTATACATTTCTTTTAATTCAGGAACGGCAATCTCTGTGCAGACAATCGTTGCATTTGGTGCTTTATTTGCTAGAGCTGCCATTCCACCTGAGTGATCGGGTTCTGTGTGATTAATAACAATGTATTGTATTTCCCTTGGATCGATTAACTGACTTAAATATTCGTTAAATTCTCTTCCAAATTCCATATCTACTGTATCAATCACTGTTGGCTTTTCCGTTTTTAATAAATAAGCATTATAAGTAGTACCCTTTGCCAAAATTAATCGGTGAAACGGAACCTCCCGATCATCAATTTTACCTACCCAATATATATCTTCTGTTAAAGCAAAATGTTTCATCATCTATATAATCCTCCTAATTGGAAATGAGTATTGTTCTCAACTACATTTATCTTACAAAAGAATTTAAAATAAAAAGAGGATTTGAATCACATTTCAACAAAAAATAAAGTTACTCGCACCTTATGGAGAAATAGATGTCACTTTGTCCATATGATATAATGTGTTTTCGTTAATAGAACTAAAGAAGTTCTAGATAAAGTGAAACTTCCATC
The DNA here is from genome assembly GCF_036670015.1 of Niallia sp. XMNu-256. Classification (NCBI taxonomy): domain Bacteria; kingdom Bacillati; phylum Bacillota; class Bacilli; order Caryophanales; family Bacillaceae; genus Niallia; species Niallia sp. XMNu-256. The sequence goes on along the minus strand of NZ_CP137636.1, from coordinate 714,603 downwards.
AGTGGGGGTTTTCTTTCATCCCCCACTGATGGTTAGTTGAACCAATCGGAGCTTTATGGGCAGTTAATCCCCCACCTATCTTCTTTTATTTTACTCAGAATCTTGTGGTGGGGGTCTACTGCCCGTTAAGCCTGATAAAATAGATGGCTAAATAGCAGAAGGAGGAAAATTGTGACAAACGATAATAAGAAGTTATCATTAGAACAACGCGAAGAATTATTTGGAACATTGAAAGCCCGCTTTGAGAAAAACATGCACCGGCACGAAGGTCTAGTTTGGGCAGAGGTTCAGGCAAAACTAGAAGCTAATCCAGAAAAACTGTGGTCGCTCAATGAAATGGAGAGAACGGGCGGAGAGCCGGATGTTGTTGGTTATGATCAAACGAAGGACGAGTACATATTTTGCGATTGTTCAGCAGAAACTCCTAAAGGCCGCAGAAGTGTTTGTTATGACCAAGAAGCGCTTGAGTCAAGAAAAAAACATAAACCAGAAAATAGCGCGATTAATATGGCAACTGCCATGGGAATTGAAATGCTAACAGAAGAGCAATATCGAGAATTACAGAAAGTTGAAACTTTTGATAAGAAATCTTCGAGCTGGATACTAACACCTCCTGATATTAGAAAGCTCGGTGGAGCTCTTTTTTGTGATTATCGCTATGGCCATGTTTTTGTGTATCATAACGGTGCGGACTCTTATTATAGTGTAAGAGGGTTCCGCGGTACACTAAAGGTCTAAATTTCAAACCTTTTATTAATAAAAAAATCGTGTTAGATCTCTACTATCTGAACACGATTTTTTCTATTTCTTCCCTTTCCTATGTATCATCACTCTATTTTACTTCTTTGATATGTAGATAGGACTACCCCGCCTACTATAAATAGTGACCCTACAATCTCTGCACCTGTTATTGGCTTGTATAGCAATATGAGCCCCATAACCATGGCGACAAAAGGTTCTAAATTAGATAATATAGAAGCCTTTGAAGCATCGACATATCTAATGTTGTTATTCCATATTAAGTTAGCAATACCATGTACAACAACAGCAGTTACGATAAGAAAAATCCAATCAGACCACTTCGAGCTTACTCGTAATGGATTGTCTAGTAAAAATGCGAAAGGAATGGATACAATTAAGCCTACAATATTCGAATATAAAGTAATGATAAGTGGATCTAATCTTTGAGAGAGAAGTCTTGTCATAATAATCATAATGGCAAATGTAATCATTGTTATGACAATCCACAATAAACCTTTATCAAAGTGTAAAGATGGATTGTCTATTGTTACAACAAAATAAATACCTGTAATAGCAACAATTGACCCAATGAGCATACGAATGGTTAATTTTTCTTTTAAAAAAATAGCTGCTAAAAATCCAGTTATAATAGGAGCAGTTGCTAATATTAATGCAGATGTGGTTGGATCAGCGGTTTGTAATCCTACAAAAAAAGACCATTGATTTATAAATACACCAATAACCCCTAGAAACAATATTGGTAGTAAATCCGATTTAGTCACACGTTTAAAGTGTTTTTTGAATGAAGACAATCCTATTAAAAAGAGTACAATAAACAAAAGCCTTAGCATCGTTAGCAGAGTTGGAGAAAAGGATTGAACTAACATCTTTCCAAACACAAAATTACTTCCCCATATGACTACACAAACCGTAAGCAAAGTATAAGCTTTTAACATATTTTACCACCTTCCCTTTAAACAAAAAGCAAACAATAAAAAATCGAGTGTAGAGGCACTCGACTACTTGCCGTATGAAAAACGGCCAATTCATTATAGCTTTTACTCTAAACCGGTTTAACATTCTCGATAGTAGAACTCGTTTAGCTAATTTCTCTATTCTAACAGTTGAGTCCACTTATGATGCTTTTTTCCTTTAGCAACTGACGAATGTTTAACGTAAAAAAATCATTCTAGATAGATCCTGTCGCAAAACCGTGCTGACACCTAAATAGAACAACATCAATAAGTTTCCAATAAATTGGCAGTATCCCCATAATATACAGACTCCTGCGATAAAGGAGATTTGAATTTTCATCATTCATCCTTTTTCCTATTTTATATGTTTATTTTTATAACTTACTACTTAATAAGACAAGCTATTATAACATATTTACTGAGCCTCTTGATTAAGTTTAACGTTTTATTGTTGGGGTAATAGAATGAAGTGCCCTGTATTATTTTTGGATAGGATTGAAAATCAGATAAATAATAAAAGTGTAAATAAATTTACATACCAAGTTCATAATGGGAAGAGAGTGTGTGGAAAATGAAAAGTTCAAAGGTTGTACTGATTGGAGTGGGGGCAGTTGGATCAACTACAGCTTACACATTATTGTTAAGACAACGTATGGATGAACTCGTACTAATCGATGCCAATATGGACAAAGCAATTGGAGATGCACTAGATATGAATCATGGGATGCCATTTCTAGGCAGGACCAAAGTTTGGGCAGGTTCATATGTCGATTGTAAAGATGCTGATATCATTATTATTACGGCTGGATCAGCACAAAAGCCTGGAGAATCCCGTGTCGATTTACTTAAAAGAAATATCGGCATTTATGAAAGTATTCTCTCTGAAGTATTGAAATATAACCAGGACGGAATTTTATTGATCGCAACAAATCCAGTGGATGTCATGAGTTATTTTTCATGGAAAAAGTCTGGTTGGCCAGTGGAAAGAGTGATTGGTTCTGGAACTCTATTGGATAGTGCGAGGTTTCGCTACTTAATTGGCCAACATTTAAACATTGACCCACGAAGTGTTCATGCCAATATCTTGGGAGAGCACGGAGACTCAGAAGTTCCTTTGTGGAGTCGCGCCCATATTGCAGGCACTAAATTGGAGTTAGATGAAAAAGTAAAAGACTTTATTTTTGTAAACACAAGAGAAGCTGCCTATCAGATTATTAATACTAAAGGGGCTACCTATTACGCTATTGCATTAGCACTTGATCGAATTTGTGCAGCAATTTTGAATAATGAAGGGGCTGTACTTACAATCTCTACATTACTAACAGATTACCATGGCATTTCAGATGTATACCTTGGTGTTCCTTCAATCGTAGATCGTAATGGGGTACGAGAAGTATTAAAGACAGAAGTAACGACAGAGGAGAAGGAACTTTTACAACAATCAGCCAATAAAATGAAAGATCTAATCCAATCAGTACTCTAAAAAATTTAAGCCATTCTATAAAATGAATGGCTTTTATTACGTTTTAATAATCAAACTGTTTTTTTGAATAGACAAATTCTATGCCGCTGACACGATATATCATATCAAGAAATTAAAACTCTCATATTGTTTGTAATATTTACTATAAACATATACAATAAGATCGAACAAGTGTTCTTATTTGAGGTTATTATGGAAAAGTGGGAGGCTTCTTATATTGCTGGAATAATAGATGGAGAAGGCACAATTACTTTGACAAGAAATCATTCAAAAGAATATCGAAGGCCTTGTATTGCAATAGCATCTACAGATAAGGAACTATTAATTTATTTACAAAGTTTAGCAGGTGGAAAAATTTGTAACAAAAAGAATTACAATCCTGAAAAACATAAATACTCATTCACTTTAACCATTACAAAGAAGACAGACGTTTTTAGTACTCTTCAATCAATATTACCATTTCTTAGAATTGACAAGAAAAAGTTGAGAGCTGAATGGATTTTAAAATACTATGATTCTGTTACTTTGAGAGATGGCAAATATAATCAAGAACAGTTAGTATTAAAAATTAAATTCGAGAAGGAGTTCTTTTTAATTTAGAATAACCTCTTCTAATTAATTACCGAATCATTTCATATGCAAAGCTAAGTAAATGTAAAAACAGACTTACCAAAATATTGGTAAGTCCGTTACAAGTAGTATTTACCACCAATTATTATGTATGGTGGAGACGGTGGGACGTGCTCTTCCATGCTTTCGTCATGGCACTGACTATATCTTGAACCTGCAGTCGGGCAGGTCCCTTGGCGTATTATGTGAAATATAAATTTACCTGACTCCAGGCAGAATTTCACATCCTAGTACTACCAAATCCGTTGGCAGCCTATAAGTCGATACACAGCTGTTGGATTACTCCACATACTGCTCGGTATTGCCTTATCGCAATTAGCGACTTAGGTTTCACCGATAAAGCCAAATTTTTCACTTATGTGTTACCACATAAGGCGACTATTTACTAATCGAACCCACGTCCAAAGATATCGTCACTTAAGCTTCTACGAGTGTAGTCGATATATTCGCATTTCGCTGATCCTTATGCCTATCGACTGGCGTCCGGTCAGCTAGTCTGATTGTTCTCTTCCTTCTCCCTCAGACGGCGAGATCCGGCGTAGCCCACTAAAGTTGAGTCCCTTACCCTACCACATGGGCGATGGAGGGAGGAACCGCTAAGCGCTTATTAGGCAGCTAAAGCGAAGTTGTTTTGTTGTTTGCCAGTTATAGGCTTTGGCGTTTTAACGCAGCCGACCCCTGCGACTCGCAACCTAAGCTCGAACTACCCCTGTCGAATCCGTAGCGTCCCCATATAAGAAAATCGATGATGAGATTAATCACCTATTCGATTCGTGCAAAGTGCACTGACGTCATGGATGCTCGAAGTACCGAGCTAAGATTTACTTGTCAGCTCTTGCCCTGCTGACATTTATTATTATAGCATAAACAAAATGGTTTGCAATTGTTAGTTACTGGTACGTTTTCCAGTTCCCAATTACATCTTCTGTCTTTCACGGAATGCTCGTTCAATATCCCGTTTAGCCTCTTTCTTTTTCAAGTCTTCACGTTTATCATATTTCTTTTTACCCCGTGCTAAGCCAATCAAAACCTTCGCATAGCCATTTTTTAAGTAGATCTTCAATGGAACAAGAGAGTAACCTATTTCTTTTGTTTCACCAATCAGCTTGTTAATTTGCTTGCGGTGAAGCAGAAGTTTTCTAGATCGCTCTGGATCATGGTTGTAGCGATTTCCTTGTTCATACGGGCTAATATGACAACCGACGAGAAATACTTCTCCATTCATAATCTTTGCATATGAATCCTTAAGATTCACTTTACCTGCACGGAGCGATTTAATTTCCGTTCCTTGCAAAACAATCCCCGCTTCATAAGTTTCTTCAATAAAATAATCATGATTTGCTTTGCGATTTTGCGCTATTACTTTACCATTACCTTTTGGCATAGAGCTTTCCCCACTTTCACTGCTCCATTTTATCAAAAATATTCGTTCCGTACAATTCATAACTCCATTCTGAACCGCTTACGAGGGTTCCGAAACATTCGGAACCCCCTTCTGGACGGGTGAATTAGCGCTTTTTCTTACGCTTTGCCTTCGGTGCATTCTCATAGAATTTTTTATTTCTACTTTTTTTAGTAGAAGACTTTGGCTTCCCTTTTCCATCTCCCGCTCCGCTTCTACCACCTGTTTTAGAACTACGAGGTTTACGATCGGAACTACCTGTTCGGAATACACGTGTGCCTTCATTTGGCTCACGTCTTCGTGTTCCCTTCATCCCTACGATTTCAAAATCAATTGAATGCTCATCTTTATTCACATTGATTACGCGAACCGTAATTTCATCACCAATGCGAAACACATTTCCCGTTCGTTCACCGATCATCGCAAAATGACGTTCATCATAACGATAATAGTCATCGGTCATGTAACTAACGTGAACGAGTCCTTCAATCGTATTTGGAAGCTCAACAAATAAGCCAAAATTTGTAACGGAGCTAATAATTCCGTCATATTCCTCACCAATTTTGTCTTCCATATATTCCGCTTTCTTCAACTCATCTGTTTCACGCTCTGCATCAACAGCACGGCGTTCCATTTTTGAAGAGTGTTCAGCGATATCTGGAAGTAGGATGCCCCACTTTTCACGAGTTGCTGGGTCTATTTTTTCCTCTATTAAATAAGTCCGTATTAATCGATGAACGATTAAATCAGGGTACCGTCGAATAGGTGATGTGAAATGAGTATAAAACTCGGTTGATAATCCAAAGTGTCCTAAGCTTTCAGGATCATATTTGGCTTGTTGCATTGAACGAAGCATGACGGTTGATATCACCATTTCTTCTGGCTTCCCTTGCACTTCCTCAATGATTTCTTGCAGTGCACGAGGATGTACAGAGTTCGCGGTCCCTCTAACGATATAACCAAAGTTAGTGATAAACTCAAAGAAGCGACGAAGTTTATCTTCTTTTGGATCTTCGTGAATTCGGTAAATGAATGGTACTTCCATCCAGTGAAAATGTTCTGCAATTGTTTCATTAGCTGCCAGCATAAATTCCTCAATTAGACGCTCTCCGACTGAACGTTCTCTAATAACGACATCACTTGGCTTTCCGTCTTCATCGACCAATACCTTTGCTTCTTTAAAATCGAAGTCAATGGCTCCCCGATGCTGTCGCTTGGCATTTAATATTTTTGCTAATTCATGCATGAGCTGAAACATTGGTACAAGAGATTCGTATTTTTTTATCAATTCTTCGTCTTGGTCAACCAAAATTTTATTCACATCAGAGTATGTCATGCGCTCTGTTGTTTTAATTACACTTTGGAAAATGTCGTGTTTGACTACAACTCCGTCTGAATCAATTTCCATCTCACATGATAAAGTTAGACGATCAACTTTTGGATTTAGTGAACAAATTCCATTTGATAAACGATGAGGAATCATTGGTATCACCCGGTCAACTAAATAGACACTCGTTCCTCTTTCAGCCGCCTCACGATCAATTGGAGAATTTTCCGTCACATAGTAACTAACATCTGCTATATGTACACCTAACTTGTAATTTCCATTTTCAAGCTTCGACACAGTAACAGCATCGTCTAAGTCTTTAGCATCTGCGCCATCTATTGTAACAATCGTTTCATTTCTTAAATCACGTCGGTTTTTAAGTTCTGATTCGTCGATTGAATCTGCTGTTTCATTGGCCTGTTGCATGACTTCCTCTGGAAAATCCCCTGGGAGACCATGTTTATGAATGATAGAAAGGATGTCCACTCCAGGATCATTTTTATGACCTAGAATTTGAATAACTTCTCCTTCTGCACTCATCCTGCCTTCCGGATAGGTTGTTAATTTAACAACTACTTTATGTCCTTCTACAGCCCCAGATTTAGCCGCCTTTGGAATAAAAATATCTCCGGCAAATTTCTTCTCATCGGGAATGACAAACCCAAAGTTTTTGCTTTCAGTGTATGTTCCAACGATCGTTTGAATGCCTCTTTCAAGAATTCGAACAATCGTTCCTTCACGGCGCTGCCCTGAAGTTTCTGATGATACTCTCGCCAAAACCGTATCTCCATGCAGCGCATTATTCATTTCATTCGGCGGAATGAAAATGTCGTCTAATCCTTTTTCCTCTGGAATAACAAATGCAAACCCTTTTGCATGACCTGTAAGTTTGCCACGGATCAAGTTCATTTTTTCAGGTAAACCATAGCGATTGCTGCGCGTTCTGACGACAAGTCCCTTTTCTTCCATTTGCACAAGCGCTTTTACAAAATCTTTAAATGTCGATGAATCCTCAACACCTAATGCTTGTTCTAATTCTTGTACGGTTAAAGGTTTATAAGCTTCATCCTTCATATAATGCAGTAATCGGTCAATATGTTGTTGAATTTGATTATCCACCCAATCCCTCCTCTAGTTTCCTATTTCAACTTCAAATTTTTCATTCTTCCCAATCTAGTGTTTCAAGGAATTGATAGATGTCTTCATGAAGCTCATCTTTTTCCTTATCTAAAGTGATAACATGTCCGGAGTTTTCATACCACTTTATTTGTTTTTGCGGTGATTCCGCCTGATTATAAATAATATTTGCACTATCGGTATTAATCATACCGTCATTCCTCGCTTGTACAACAAATAATGGTGCATAAACCATATCAATATGATCACGCACATCGGCAATTAATTCTTGTAATGCTTTTATGGTATTCATCGGAGTTTTTTGAAACTCTACCATTTCCTTTTCGATTTGTTCCTCCGATTTCCCTTCAATTACCTTAGCGTTCCTTGCATACTCAAGTACTCCTTTGTACATGATTTGCTCACTTTTCAAATAAGCTGGTGCACACATCGTTACGATCCCTTTTACAGGTAAAGTGTACCCTAATTTCAAGGAAAATACTCCTCCCAGTGATAATCCAGCAACAGCAATCTCTTTATGACCTCGATCTTGTAAGTATTTATAAGCATTCTTGACATCCTGCCACCAATCCTCTGGTCCTGTATGTACAAGTTCTTCTGGCGGGACTCCATGTCCTTTAAAAATCGGTGCGTGGCATGTATACCCCTTTTTTTCAAGGAAACGACCAAGCATGCGAACATCTGCAGAATGTCCAGTGAATCCATGTAATAAAAGAACCGCCCTTTTTCCGTTTCCAAATGTAAATGGTTTTGGTGCTACTACCTTCATTGTGATTCCTCCTCGTCATAGTTGAAAAACGTTTTATCCTATCTATATATTTTAAACAAAAGGACTCCTTGCATGCTACTATTTGACCATATAAAAGAGCCTGACCAAGTAAAGGCCAGGCTCTATGCTCTATTAAAGACCAAAATACGATACGGCTATAGCAAGAACAAAAAATAAAACAGCTAGCACAACTGTAATACGATGAAGAACTAAATCAATTCCACGCGCTTTTTGCTTACCAAATAATGTTTCTGCTCCACCTGAAATGGCTCCGGATAATCCAGCACTTTTACCTGACTGAAGTAGAACAACAATAATAAGAGCAATTGCATCAATCACGAGTAAAGATAGTAAGACTGTATGCATAATATTAGTACCTCCTGAATAAAGAACACCCTTTTACAATATTTCTATTTTATCATACAAATGAAGTGGTTCCAAATGGATTTGGAATTATTTACAGAACGATTATAATTACTTCCTTATTCCTTAATACTATAATATTTAGCGATAAACTGTTGTTCTTCCTCAACGGTTAATATACCCGTTGCTTTACCGACTGTTCCATTTTGGAGGGACCAAACCGCATTATGATCCGTATCAACATGAGAGAAGTTATTGTTTTTCCAACGTTTCAAAATATCTAAGTAAACACCCTCATGTTCATATTGATTGGCATTGACTACTTCTATTAATCTATTGACACGCTCCATAGTAAGAGGGATAAATCCCCATTTTTCTTCTGCTCTAACCTTTTGGTGGCTCATTTGATGAATCACATTTTGAACTTTTCCTTCTGTCATGTTATCCGGCAGTTCTGTTTCAATGGACTCATTCCTTACCTCTTGAATTTCAATAAATGTTCCGCCCTCAGCCTGATTTTGATCAGTTTTCGTTGTTTGTTGCTTAGTAACCGTAACTGTTCCTTTACTTGAATATTGTATAATTCCAAATACTGCGGCACCAGCAAGTAAGACTAAAAGGGGTATTAAAATAGCTTTTTTCATTCTAACTACACCTGCTTGCGAATAATTATTTTAATTTAATTATTATTTTAACCTTTTAATCATTCGCAGGCAATTATAGGATATGAATTATCAAAAATTATGATATGGTGGGAAACTGCATTTATTCGAAAGACCTCTTACTGACCGGACCATTTCTATTTTGACCTTTGTCTATATGAATCCAATTAGTCTATTAAATTGCAAAAATATATTAACTTTATACATTCATATAAATAATGAGGTTATTTAAGCACCAAAACTTTGATATCCTTTATCATGTTTTAAAGCAAAATTTTCATCATTAGATACTAGATAGACAACACCCTCAATAAAACCAACAATCGCTGGAATATATGTCCAACAGAGTAGTAGATAAATTATTCCCCAACCCCATCTTCCTAAATAAAACTTATGTATTCCTAGACCACCTAAGAGAATTCCTAGTAAACCGGCAGCTACTTTACTTTTTGTATATCTTCTTGTAAAAGCCCCACCAGCGTTTGATGATGAAGATGAAGACGAAGAAGAACTTGATGCTCCACCACCGCCACCGCCTGCATTCATAAATACCATTGGCTGATTTGTTTTTGTTGTCTCTTCTAGTTTTTCGATTTTCTTATTCTTCTCTTCAAATAATTCATCTAGGCATTTATTACAATAGTTTTTTCCTTTTACCTCGGTCTTACAGTTCTCACAAATAAACTTACCGCATCCAACACATGTTCCAATAGCCTGATCATCTTCATGAATAAAACAGGTAGTCATAATCATTCCTCCCTATATTTTTTCCAATAGATTGACATTTTTTTACTTTAATACAGTAATTATAACCTATAAATATAAAAATCCAATGGCTTTTTTATATTTATAGGTCTTTTTTCATCTTTCATTATTACTAACCGGATTATTAGCGAAATAAAAACCCTCTTTTTATGCATATACATAAAAAGAGGGTTCAAAGCCTAATTATTTTTCAATTCTTACAATTGATTTCACATCATCATTATAGCCAAGTCACCAAGTTCGTTTCGATGCAAAGTAGTTGCTTGTATTTTGCGGGAATTAATCATTGAAAAAATTAAAACCATTTCATTGATATTCTCAGTATGTTACTTCGATCATCTACAAACAAATCAAACAAAAAACCTCCTATAAGTGGGATTTTCCCACGTATATAGGAGGTGATCATTTTATTGAATTTAATGCATGTTTATTGCTTTGCATAATTCAGCATAAAAGATCTTTCAACTTAAATTATTTTTTCAAGTTATAGAAAGACTTCAAGCCATCATAAACAGCTAAATCGCCAAGTTCGTCTTCGATACGAAGAAGTTGGTTGTATTTAGCCACACGGTCTGTACGAGACATGGATCCCGTTTTGATTTGACCAGCGTTTGTTGCAACGGCGATATCAGCAATCGTTGCATCTTCTGTTTCCCCAGAGCGGTGTGAGATAACAGCTGTGTAACCTGCGCGTTTTGCCATTTCGATTGCTTCGAATGTTTCTGTTAACGTACCGATTTGGTTAACTTTAATAAGGATAGAGTTACCAACACCTTTTTCGATACCTTCAGCCAATTTCTTTGTATTTGTAACGAATAGGTCGTCACCAACTAATTGTACTTTATTACCTAGACGCTCAGTTAATAATTTGTGACCGTCCCAGTCGTTTTCATCAAGACCATCTTCAATAGAGATGATTGGGAATTCATTGCATAGTTCTTCATAGAATGAAACCATTTCTTCTGAAGTTAATCCTGTACGGCCTTCACCCGCAAGATCATATTTGCCTGTGTCTTTGTTATAGAACTCAGATGAAGCAACGTCCATTCCTAAGACGATGTCTTTTCCTGGCTCATAACCAGCGTCTTTGATTGCTTCAATAATTACTTCTAGTGCTTCACGGTTTGAACCAAGGTTTGGTGCGAAACCACCTTCATCCCCTACAGCTGTGTTTAAACCTTTACTTGAAAGAACTTTTTTCAATGCATGGAATACTTCTGCACCCATACGAACAGATTCTTTAAATGTAGATGCTCCTACAGGTAAGATCATAAATTCTTGGAAGTCCACATTGTTATCAGCATGTGATCCTCCATTGATAATGTTCATCATTGGAGTTGGAAGTTGTTTCGCATTCGTTCCACCTAAATAACGATACAATGGCAAACCTACCGCATTTGCAGCAGCATGAGCAACCGCAATGGAAACGCCAAGGATCGCATTTGCTCCTAATCTTCCTTTGTTTTCAGTTCCGTCTAATTCAATCATCGTACGATCAATTAAAATTTGATCTGTAACATCTAAACCAATAATGGCATCAGCAATAATCTCATTTACGTTTTCTACTGCTTTTAAAACCCCTTTACCAAGGTAACGGGACTTATCGCCATCACGTAGTTCAACTGCTTCATATTCCCCTGTTGAAGCACCAGATGGAACAATACCGCGGCCAAAGAAACCGGATTCTGTGTATACTTCTACTTCAACTGTTGGGTTACCACGGGAATCTAGTACTTCACGAGCATAAACATGTTGGATAACTGTCATTTGTAAATCTCTCCTTTTTGATAGTACATCATTTATAATTTCCAACCTATATGAAAAAACATATAAGACTTACACGTTTTATAAAAAAATTAAGGAAACATGAGAACCGAAGGCTCCCCTTGTTCCATTATTTATTAATTAAGGATGTCCCTGTCATTTCTACAGGCTTTTGGACGCCAAGTAGGTCTAGCATCGTTGGAGCTAAGTCACCTAATATCCCGCCATCGCGAATTTGTATACCTTCTTTAGTAATAATTACAGGAACTGGGTTAGTTGTATGAGCTGTCATTGGATTTCCTTCAAGTGTAATTACTTCATCGGCATTTCCATGGTCAGCAGTGATAATCGCGTTTCCGCCTTTCGCTAAAATCGCATCAACAACTTTCCCTAAGCATTCATCCACTACTTCAATTGCCTTAACAGTCGGCTCAAGCATACCCGAGTGTCCAACCATGTCAGGGTTAGCAAAGTTTAGAATGATCGCGTCAAATTTATCTGCAGCGATCTCAGCGAGCAGTGCATCAGTTACTTCATATGCACTCATCTCTGGTTTTAAGTCATAAGTTGCGACCTTCGGAGAATTAATCAAGATCCGTTCTTCACCAGGGAATGTCGCTTCGCGACCACCACTCATAAAGAATGTCACATGTGGATATTTCTCAGTTTCCGCAATCCGCAATTGGGTTAAACCATTTTGCGAGAGTACTTCACCGAGTGTATTGTCTAGGTTTGTTGGTTTGAAAGCCACATATCCGTCAACAGATTCACTAAAGTGAGTTAAGCATACAAAGTGTAATGGAGCTGGATGCTTTTCACCGCGATCAAAGTCACGGAAATCTTTGTTTGTAAAGACATTCGAGATTTGAATCGCACGGTCTGGACGGAAGTTATAGAATATAACCGCATCGTTGTTTTGAATCGTAGCAACTGGCTCTCCATTTTCCTTTGTAATGACTGAAGGAATGACGAATTCATCATAAATCCCATGCTCATAACTATCATCAATTAATTGAATCGGATCTGTATATGTTGGACCTTCCCCATAAACCATGGCACGGTAACATTTCTCCACACGATCCCAACGTTTATCACGGTCCATTGAATAGTAACGACCCGAAATTGTAGCAAATTCACCGACACCGTATTCTTCCATTTTTTCAAGTGCATCAGCTACATAAATTTTCGCTGTTTGCGGACCAACGTCACGCCCATCTAAAAAGCCATGTACGTAAACCTTTGTCAAACCCTGTTCAGCAGCAAGACGTATTAAAGCAAACATATGATTAATATGACTATGTACGCCCCCATCAGAAAGCAATCCAAATAAATGAAGAGCTGAATCATTCTCTTTGACATGCTTAATCGCATCTAAGAAAGTGTCATTTTTAACAAATTCACCTTCACGAATCGCAACATTCACCCTCGTTAAACTTTGGTAAACGATCCGGCCCGCTCCGATATTCATATGTCCTACTTCAGAGTTTCCCATTTGCCCTTCAGGAAGACCAACTGCTTCACCTGAAGCAGTTAAATGATTGTGAGGAAACTGTTTCCAAAAGCGATCAAAGTTTGGCTTTTTTGCATGATAAACTGCATTTCCCTTTTGTTCATCTCGACAACCAAAGCCATCTAAAATAATTAACGCAACAGGGGCTTTACTCATGTTTTCCAGCCTCCAATAACTGAAGGAAAGATGCAGGCTCAAGACTTGCTCCACCCACTAGAGCTCCATCGATATCAGGTTGATTCATATATTCCTTAATATTGGCTGGTTTTACGCTGCCGCCGTATTGAATACGAACTTCTTGAGCCACATCTACTGAAAATTGTTCGGCAATTACTGAACGAATATGTGAACATACCTCATTGGCATCCTCTGCTGTTGAGGATTTACCTGTTCCGATAGCCCAAATAGGCTCATAAGCGATCACGACTTGTTTTGCTTGTTCTTCGGAAAGACCTGTTAATGCCTTTTGAACTTGTCCACCAACAAATTGATTAGTAATTCCACTTTCACGTTGTTCCAATGTTTCACCACAGCAAACAATTGGAATGATATGGTGGTTAAAAGCCGCAATTACTTTTTTATTAACAGCTTCATCTGTTTCATTGAACATTTCACGACGTTCAGAATGTCCAAGAATCACGTATTCTACACCTAGATCTTCAAGTGCAGCAGGACTAATCTCCCCTGTGAATGCACCACTGTCTTCAAAGTGCATATTTTGTGCACCAACACTTACGTTCGTATCTTTTGCTAGATTTACTAGGCTTTCTAAAAATAGAGCTGGAGAACAAACTACAGACTCTACCTCTTCTTTAGCTGGAACAGCATTTTTTACTTCTTCCATAAAGCTTTTTGCTTCAGAAAGTGTTTTAAACATCTTCCAGTTTCCCGCAATAATTGGTTTACGCATGTTTGCACACCCTTTCTATGCAATACCATTAAATCACTTATCGGATTCAATGTGCCGTTTCATTTCTCAAAAATACTCTAATATCAAAATAGCGTAATTGTTTATTTATCGTTTAATGCCACTACCCCAGGAAGCTCTTTCCCTTCCATAAACTCAAGAGAAGCCCCACCTCCAGTAGAAATATGGCTCATTTTATCTGCTAAACCAAACTTTTCCACCGCAGCCGCTGAATCTCCACCACCAATGATAGAGTACGTATCATTTGTTTCAGCCAAACTCTCCGCAACTGCTTTAGTACCATTGGCAAATTTGTCCATTTCAAATACACCCATCGGTCCGTTCCAAATTACCAGTTTTGAATTTTGAATGACATCACGATATAGTTCAGCGGTTTTTGGTCCAATATCGAGAGCTTGCCAATCAGCTGGAATCTCTTCAATTGCCACCACATTTGTGTTGGCATCTGCTGAGAAGTCATCTGCAATAATTGCATCAACAGGCATATAGAAATTTACACCTTTTTCTTTTGCTTTTTCAATAAACGATTTTGCTAAGTCAACTTTGTCTTCTTCTAAGAGAGACTTACCGATTTCATGACCTTGCGCTTTTACAAATGTATAAGCTAAGCCACCGCCTATAATTAAATTATCAACAATATCTAATAGATTTTCTATAACCCCAATTTTATCTTTTACCTTTGCGCCACCAATAATCGCTGTAAATGGTCTTTCAGGGTTAGAAAGAGCTTTACCAATCACTTCTAACTCTTTATTCATTAAAAATCCGGAAACTGCTGGTATGTATTGGGCAATCCCTTCAGTAGAAGCATGCGCACGGTGTGCTGCACCGAAGGCATCGTTCACATAAACATCTGCCAACTCTGCAAATGCTTTTGCTAAATCAGGATCATTTTTCTCTTCTCCTGGATAGAAGCGAACGTTTTCAAGTAGGAGAACATCCCCTTCGTTCATATCGTTAATTTGGGCCTTAACAGAATCCCCGTATGCTTCATCTGCTTTTTTAACTTCTTTTCCAAGTAGCTCAGAAAGACGTACAGCAACTGGAGTTAAATGAAGCTCTTCTACCACTTGTCCTTTTGGACGGCCTAGATGACTTGCTAGAATAACCTTTGCACCGTGTTCTTGTAAATATTGAATAGTTGGAAGTGCTGCTTTGATACGTGTTTCATCTGTAATTTGTCCATCTTGCATTGGAACATTAAAATCCACCCGGCAAAAAACCTTTTTTCCTTTTAGCTCAATATCTTTTACACTCATTTTGTTCAACGAAAGGACCTCCTTAGGACGAAAGTTTAAAATAATGTTTGTAAACATATAAAAAAGGAGGGGGAATGTTCCCCGCTCCCCTGTCATCAATCTTGGCTTCATCAGCGGGTTGAAATCAGTCCCACTAAAAAAGTTCCTATACCATTATAGACGTTCGTTGGAAATTTTTGCAATCATTTTATAGGCAAACGATTAAGTTATAGATTATAGTCCTTTAGAAGCAATGTAATTTACTAAGTCTAAAACACGATGTGAGTAACCAGTCTCGTTATCGTACCAAGAAATTACCTTTACCATATTTCCTTCCATCACCATTGTAGATAGCCCATCAACAGAAGAAGAGTGTGGATCACCATTATAGTCTCTTGATACTAGCGGTTCATCGCTGTATTGTAAAATACCCTTTAATGGGCCTTCAGCTGCTGCTTTTAATGCTGAATTTACTTCTTCGACTGTTACTTCTTTATCAAGTTCTGCTACAAGGTCAACTAATGATACGTTTGGAGTTGGTACACGTACAGCCATACCATTTAATTTACCTTTTAGTTCAGGCAATACAAGAGCAACCGCTTTTGCTGCACCTGTTGTTGTCGGAATCATGTTTTCAGCAGCTGCACGAGCACGACGGTAATCTTTATGTGGTAAGTCTAAAATTTGTTGGTCGTTCGTGTATGAGTGAATCGTTGTCATCATACCACGCTTAATGCCAAATTTCTCTTGAAGAACTTTAGCAAATGGTGCCAAACAGTTCGTTGTACATGATGCGTTTGAAAGTACATGGTGGTTTGCTGGATCATATTGATCTTCGTTAACTCCCATAACAACCGTGATATCCTCGTTATTTCCTGGAGCCGAAATAACTACCTTTTTTGCACCTGCTTCAAGGTGTTTTGCAGCATCATCACGTTTTGTAAAACGTCCAGTTGATTCAATAACTACTTCTACACCAAGTTCTCCCCATGCAAGGTCTGCTGGGTTACGTTCTGCTTTAACCAGGATTTCTTTCCCGTTAACAACTAAATTGTTGCCATTTACAGAAACTTCTACATTTAATCTTCCATGAACAGAGTCATATTTTAAAAGATGAGCAAGCATATTTGCATCAGTTAAATCATTAACTGCTACCACTTCAATATTTGGATTATTTATCGCTGCGCGTAATACGTTACGTCCAATTCTACCAAAACCATTAATACCTACTTTTACTGCCATGTTAAATTTCCTCCTTTAATTGTAAGGACTATTTTTGTATATATTTTATTTAATTAAAGGGTTGGGTTCCCTTTTAACAACTCACTTGCGGCTCCTTCATCGGTTATAAGAATCGTCGATGGAGGGGCTTGTTTCATATAAGCACCAATTGCCTTTGCCTTTGATGAGCCACCGGCTACAGCAATTACATGTTCTGCTGACTGAAGATCACTTAACTGAAGACCGATTGTCTGAACTTTATGTACTACTTCACCTGCTTCGTTAAAATAATAACCAAACGCTTCTCCAACCGCCTCAGATTGTTGTAATTTGGCTAAAATGTCAGGTGCTGTTTTGCGACGAGTGGCCATGGTCATAGCATCCCCAATTCCGTGTAAAACCATATCTGCTGAACGAATTAAATTTAAAACTTCATGGATTTCTGGCTCTTTAATCATAGAGTGATACATTTCATCGCTCACTTGGTCCGGAACATACAGAACTCTATGCCTGCTACGTGTTCGTTCCGCCATGGTAGAACAAATCGTATTCGCTTGATTCTTTACTTCCTCACCAATCCCGCCTCGTGCTGGTACAAATAGGAAGTCATGGTTATTGGATTGTGGAGTCATCATCTCAGCCACCGTCGCCATTGTCGAACCACCAGTAACTGCAATGATATGTTTACCCTTTAATAATTTGTTTATGCACTCCACACAAGTTTTCCCTAACTCATTTTTGATCCATGTGAGAACATCACTGTCACCAGGGACAATAAAAATCTTATTAATGTCTAAGAGACTTTTTAGCTGCTTCTCCATCTCATCTAATCCTGATAATTCTCGCATGAAATCTTCTAATTTTTGAATAAGTTCTCGACCATCTTCAGTCAAACTCATACCTGCACTTGTACTATAGAGCAGCTTTTGTTCTTTTAAGAATTCTACTTCGCTTCTTAGTACTCTCTCAGTATATCCAAGAGTAGCTGCTAGACTTCTTCTTCCGACAGGTTCCATGGCACCTATATACTGAAGAATATGGAACCTTTTTTGGATAATTGAGAGCAAATCAGGTAATAATCTTTTTTGTAATTCAATCATTGATTTCATAGTATGCAGCTCCTTCACTACCGGTCAACAAAAGTCCCTCTGAGACATTTTATGTCCCGCGTAGTGCAAAAAAAATTAATCCCTGCAAAATTATATTAACAGGAATGTTTTAGTAATTCAATCCCTATCTATTTATGTAAGCGCTTGAAAGTCTAAAAAAATTATTTTTTACCTTGCAAGCGCTTTACTTAATGTGATTTTATCAATATAGCCAAATTGAACTTCATTTCCATTAACTGTAACAACCGGAATCATTAAACCATATTTTTCGGTCCATTCATCCTTCTTTTCAATATCTTGCTCTTCATAAATAAAGTCTAAATTCTCTTGCAGCTCCTCTATGACCTCTTTTGCCTTTACACACAAATGACAACCCTTTCTTGTAAAAAGGGTCAAAGTGGTTTTTTCTATCATTAGCTTCACACCTTTTAAAAATATTATTCAAATCGTTTTCGTTTTGATGATGACGGAATTCCTAGTTGGTCTCGGTATTTCGCAATGGTTCTTCTCGAAACAACTATGCCGCCTTTCTCTTTCAATAAACCAACCAACTCTTGATCTGATAGGGGTTTTGCTTTATTTTCGTTATTAATTAAGTCCTGAATTTCCTTTTTCACTCCAGTAGATGATGTTTCTTCAGTAGATGTAGTTTTTATTGTACTTGAAAAGAAAGACTTTAATTCTACAGTACCAAACGGGGTTTGGGCATATTTTTCCCTCACTGTTCGACTTACAGTTGATTCGTGAATCCCAAGTTCATCTGATATTTCCTTCATTGTCATTGGTTTTAGCCGACTGGGACCATATACAAAGTAATCTGGCTGTTTTTCTACTATTTTTAACGCCACTCTCATAATCGTTTCTTTTCTCTGTTCAATACTTTTAAGGATCCAATGAAAGTCTTGCTGTTTTTCTTGAAGAAAGCGTTTAACTTTTTCATCATGATTTGATTGAAATCGAAGGAGGTACGGCTGGTTAAACTGAATCTTTGGCATAGAATCATCATAAATGCTAACAGTTAATTCTGAGCCCTCCCATTTTATAATAATATCCGGAACAATATATGTTGTTTGATCGTTTTGAAAATCTGAACCAGGTCTTGGGTTTAATGTCTGGATATAATCATAGATTTCCTGAATTTGTGTTAATTCAATTTTTAATTCTTTTGCAATGATTTTCCACTTTTTTTCAGCAAAGGGGATAAAATATTCTGAAACGATCTTAGCTGCCAAATCATTAAACTCATTACCTGTATCAATTTGTAATAAAATACACTCCTGTAAATTTCGGGCTCCAACTCCTGCGGGTTCTAAGCTTTGAATAACTTTTAAGCCTTTTTCCACCTCTTTAATTGGCATCGACAAAATTAAAGAAGCTTCATCAAGCTTTGTTTGAATATAGCCATTTTCATCAAGGCAATTTAATAAAAAGGCTAGGACTCTTTTCATCCCTTTATCATATAATCCAAAGTCAATTTGTTGTGTGACAAAGTCATGTAATGTTGTTGCGTCCCTTTTAGCGATTCTATCAAGCCAATTCTGTTTATCTGTCTGCGAGGTGGTTTTCGTCTTTTTGATCCGATCATAACGTGGGTCCATCACTTCTACATTGGCCATTTCAATTTGCATAAGGGGATTTTCCAACGCTTTGTTTTCAAGAAACTCTTGAAGCTCGATACTGGAGTACTGTAATAATGTAATCGCTTGCTTAAGTTCTTGGGTCATCGCTAACTTAACCGTCTGGTGTTGCCATAAACCTTGTTTCAAATTCACTTATCTCACCTCAACATCTATTTTACATTATGAGCAGGCATTTAGGGTAGATAATATTTACAAAACATTTAAATATAGCAAAGAAGACCAATTAAATTTCCCTCTTGCAAATTATCCAAACCTATCTTATAATAGAAAGGCGTTGTTTTAATAGGCCCTCGTGGTGCAACGGATAGCACGTCAGATTCCGGTTCTGAAAATGTGGGTTCGATTCCTGCCGAGGGCGCTTTATAAGACCTCTTTTTCCTTTTTAGGAATAAGAGGTTTTTTTATTCTCTTTTAAGGGAATAACCGTTTAACGTCTCGTAAATTTGGTTAAGCTGAAAACGATTCTAATTCTCATACTCAGTTTAAAATATATGTCGAAAATAACTTTTTAGATTAACGAGTCTAATATTTGACCTAATTTGACCATCGGTGTATGATAAAAATACAAACAGCTAGCCATTCATGACATATTTTTAGCTGTAGTAATACTTAATCGTGTGGAGGAGGATGAAAATGAATTTAATTCCTACAGTTATTGAACAAACAAACCGCGGAGAACGGGCTTATGATATTTATTCCCGCCTTTTAAAAGACCGCATTATTATGTTAGGTAGCGGGATTGATGATAACGTTGCTAACTCGATCGTGGCACAATTGCTTTTCCTAGAAGCGGAAAATCCTGAAAAAGATATCTCTATTTATATTAACAGTCCTGGTGGAAGTATTACAGCAGGTATGGCGATTTACGATACAATGCAGTTCATTAAACCAGATGTACAAACAATTTGTATCGGAATGGCTGCGTCAATGGGAGCATTCTTACTAACAGCTGGTACAAAAGGAAAGCGTTATGCTCTTCCAAACGCAGAAGTGATGATTCACCAACCACTTGGTGGTGCTCAAGGTCAAGCAACTGAAATCGAAATTGCAGCAAAGCGTATTTTATTCTTACGTGATAAATTAAACGGCATTATGGCAGAACGCACAGGCCAGCCGCTTGAGGTTATTTCTAGAGATACGGACCGCGATAACTTCATGACTGCACAACAAGCTAAGGAATATGGACTCATTGACCATATTATTGAGCGTAGCAGTTCCGTAGAGAAAAAATAAGTAATAAAAAACTCGCATCCTTTCTGAGGCTGCGAGTTTTTTTATTTCGGTGCATAGATTTCTACGTCCAGCAAATTATTCTTCTTTCTCTACAAACTCAGTAAGCACTTGAACAGCTTCACTTTCATCACTACCATCAACCGATAAGGTGACAATACTACCTGTACCTAATGCTAAACTCATTAACCCCATAATACTTTTTGCATTTACCTTCTTGCCATCTTTTTCTAAAAAAACGTCAGACGAAAAGCGGTTAGCCTGCTGGACAAACATTGCAGCTGGTCTTGCTTGTAAACCTGTTTTTAATTTAATCTCAACTTGTTTTTCAACCATAATCCTTCCTCCTCTTTATTCCTAATACTATATATATGTTTCTCCTGATAGATTTAACCTAAAAGTTATCCTTTACAATTAACCGTAAATTTAAATAGGCTGACCTTTTCTTAACTTTTCAGCGACTTCGTCAATTTTCCGTAATCGGTGATTAATTCCAGACTTACTAATCGGTCCACTTGCCACCATTTCTCCGAGTTCTTTTAAAGTAACATCTTGATGAGCAACACGTAGTTGGGCAATTTCACGAAGTTTATCAGGCAATACATTTAGTCCAACTGTTTTATCAATATATTTAATGTTTTCAACTTGGCGGATTGCTGCACCAATGGTTTTATTTAAATTGGCAGTTTCACAGTTCACTAGTCGATTTACGGAGTTTCGCAT
Organism: Niallia sp. XMNu-256; assembly: GCF_036670015.1. Lineage (NCBI taxonomy): Bacteria > Bacillati > Bacillota > Bacilli > Caryophanales > Bacillaceae > Niallia > Niallia sp. XMNu-256. The sequence continues at coordinate 692,987 of NZ_CP137636.1, read as the reverse complement.
ATCACGAACAATGCGGATATCTTCAAATTTCAGCATCGCATTATTCGCTCCAATAATGATGAGAAAGTCCGTTATTTTTTCGGCTTCCTTTAAATAGGTCATATAACCTTTTTTTCGCTCTAATATTTTAGCATTTAAATCAAAAGAGTTCATTAGTTCACATAATGATTCACTATGTCCATGATAGAGGGAAAAGATTTCCAAGTGATAAGATGATGTCTCTGGGTTATTTACAGATCCCCCCGCCAGAAAAGCACCCCTTAAGTAAGAGCGCCTACAGCACTTTTTCTTGATTAAAGAGGGAGATATAATATTTTTAAAATTAAAGCCTTCTCCTTCACTCATAATTCCTAAATCCTTAAGGATGCGACGAGTCTCATCCACTAGCCGTACAATGTAAACATTATTTTTCTTCAACCTCATCTTTTTACGTACAAGCAATTCAATATTAACTTGATAATAACGTTTAATTAACATATAAATTCTTCTAGCTATCGCCGCATTTTCCGTTTGCACATCTACAGACAGTTTTCTATTGGTAAAAGAGAGTGAACCATTCATTTGGATTAATGCGGACAGCTCAGCCAATCCACAACAATCTTTAACCTCTAAATTTGTTAGTTCCTTTTTCGTTTCCGAAGCGAAAGACATTGGTAACACCCCCTATTACGAAACAACATCTCTTATTACGCTTATCACCGTCTATTAGTTTCATTTTGGAGAAAGGAATATAGAATCTTTGCAACTTCATTTGTATCATGACGGATCATACCTAGCTCAAGAGAAATAATTTCGCCATAGATTACCTCCAGACCTAGTTCATACAAACTCCCTATATCGAAGTGGACAGGTTTTGCCGCCTCTTTGCTGTATCTCGCTTGAATTTCTAGAGGAACATCCTCACTATTCACCAAAATCGTGTCTATAAACGGTTTCCCCATGTGATCATAAATTGCGTTCACATGATCACTTGCAGAGTAGTCAAGCGTTTCCCCTGCCTGTGTCATAATATTACAGATATATACCTTTTTGGCTCTAGCATTACAGACTTCTTCCCCAATCTGTGGGACAAGTAAATTTGGCAAAATACTTGTATAAAGGCTGCCTGGTCCAATAATTATTAAATCGGCATCTTGAATCGCCTTAATGGTCTCAGGAAGCGGCTTAATCGTTTCAGGAGTTAGAAAAACTCTCTTAATTCTTTTTCCTGAATAAGGGATTTTTGATTCACCAGAAATGACAATCCCATCTTCTAATTCAGCATGTAACACAACACTTTGATTCGCAGCGGGCAATACCTTTCCATGCACATTTAATACCCTGCTCATTTCCTGAATGGCATACATGAAATCCCCTGTAATCGAAGTCATTGCAGCCAAAATTAAATTACCTAGCGAATGTCCAGATAATTCGTTGGCTGATTTAAATCGATGTTGAAACATTTCTTCAATCAATGGCTCAACATCGGATAAGGCTGCTAGAACATTGCGAACATCTCCAGGCGGTGGAATTTGCAATTCGTCCCGTAACCGACCTGAACTCCCACCATCATCAGCAACAGTCACGATAGCCGTAATATCAATCGGGTATTTCTTTAGTCCTCTTAACAATACTGGCAATCCAGTCCCGCCGCCAATGATCACCACTCTTGGCTGTTCGATTTTGGTCATGTTTTTGTATCCTTTCTTTTATCAATGTCACGATGAGAAATCCTGGTATGATAGTCTTTTTCAAAATGACGCCCAATATATTCTGCAAGCGCAACAGACCGATGCTGGCCACCTGTACAACCTATCGCGATAACTAGTTGAGCTTTTCCTTCTCGTTTATAATGTGGTAACATAAAACTCAATAAATCTGTTACCTTTTCTAAAAATTTATGTGTCTCTGTCCATTTTAGAACATAACTCGAAACTTCGTTGTCCAAGCCTGTCTTCGGACGCATATGATCAATATAATGTGGGTTTGGCAAAAAACGTACATCAAAGACTAAATCTGCATCAATAGGAATTCCATGTTTGAAACCAAATGACATCACATTCACTGTGAAAGCACTCTTTTTATTTACAGAAAACTCAGTAATGATCTTTTCTCTTAATTCACGTGGTTTCATACTAGATGTATGATAAATTAGCTGTGCTCTCCCTTTTAATTCCGCTAACAAAGCACGTTCATTTTGAATTCCTTCTAAGGGCAGACCTGTTTTGACTGCAAGCGGGTGCTTTCTTCTAGTTTCTTTGTATCTTCTAACAAGCGTTTCATCATCGGCATCAAGAAACAAAATTTGTGGGGTAGCCCAAGAGCTCTCAACTAAATCATCAAGCGCTTTAAAAAGATATTCAAAAAATTCTCGTCCGCGTAAGTCCATCACAAGTGCCACTTTATTCATCTTGTTCCCAGAATCCTTCATCAGTTCAAGAAATTTAGGAAGCAAAGTGGGAGGCAGATTATCTACACAGAAAAAACCTAAGTCTTCAAAACTTTGTATTGCGACTGTTTTTCCTGCCCCTGACATACCTGTAATGATGACAATTTGTGAATCATTACTATGTGATCCTGTACTCATCTACATCCCTCCCTATTTTTAGAACGCTAGCACCTTAACTCGGATCCAAACGATAACTCAGTAATTTGAATTCAGGTGTATACGTAAAAGTCCCATAAATCATGCCATTACCATGAACCATATAATCTAAAATATGATAGTCCCCTTCTGCCATAGGAAGATTGCGGATTTCTTCAACTGGCTGCCAACTAAGAATTCCTTCTTCGGATTCGTCCACATTCAATCCGTCCCAAGCTGTAGAAAAAAAGGTAAACATCATCCATTCTGTTATGATCTTATCTCCATCCTTAATAATAAAGGTGAATATCCCTTTAATATTTGGATTTCTTAAATAAATACCTGTCTCTTCTCGAAATTCACGAATACACGAATCCCGGACTGATTCACCTGGTTCCATCTTTCCCCCCCGGTGCAACCCACCAGTTACGACGTGGCTTTTGTAATAACAATACTTTATTATCCTTTAATAATACGCAGTTGGTTACACGTTGCAAAACAATCACACCCCAATCCGCACGATTCTAAATAGATGTCTCTTTTTTTATTAAAGAAGTCTCATTAATGGGAATTCTTGTTCGTTCACCTTCAGTTTATTCCCCTTATTATACTATATTTTATGAACCCTAAACAATGGATAGAGTCTCCATATGAAACACATTTTAATAAAGTGAAACTTCCATCAGTGGGGGTTTTCTCTCATCTCCCACTGATGGTTAGTTGAACCAATCGGAGCTTTACGGGCAGTTGATCCCCCACTACCTTCTAATAATACTTAGAATCTTGAGGTGGGGGTCTACTGCCCGTTAAGCCTGAAAAATCATTATAACAGTTTATATTTAAAATTTATATTTTTCATTTTTTAAAAAAGAAAAACGCCCATCATTAAAGGGGGCGTTGTATAAAAAATGTTCTTTATTTAGCCGTTTTGCGAGCAGCTTCAGATATGAAATCAGAGATAAACACAAGGACACAATAGCAGAATAAAAGCAATGTAATATCGGTGTAATGGAAGAAACTTAAACTCATTTTAAATTGTTGTCCTAAACCACCTGCTCCAACAAACCCCACGACAATCGTAGTACGCATGATAACTTCCCAACGATAAAGAATATAAGTTAAAAATCGCGGCATTACAGATGGCAGGACTCCATATATCAACATTTGCGCCTTAGAAGCACCATTTAATGCTAAGTTCCGAACAGGCCTATTATCTAGATCCTCAATGACTTCCGCACATAGCTTTCCTAGAATACCAAAGTTATGAAGAGCAAGAGCGATAGCTCCTGGCAATACCCCAGGCTTTAAAATAAAGATAATAATCATCGCCCAAACTAATTCTGGTATAGCTCGACTAAAGATATACATCAACCGTACAAATCCAAAAATTAGCCAATTATACCATTTTCCTACAAGAGTTAGAGAGCCGTCAGCTATATTTCTAGCAGCCGGGATCACCGTTAAAAACATCGTGATTGTAGAGAACCCAATCGCCATAATACTCATTTGTAATGTTTCATACGTTAATTCCAATGCTTGTTTCCAGCTATCAGGATTTAAAAATGCCGGCTGTGCTTCACCAACTCCGAATAAACCAGCAAAGAAACTGATAGCATAGTGAGCATTTTTTTCTGAAAAGAGATCTGTTAAACTCGCCTCTTCGATGACAAAAACAAACCACCACGAGAAGGTCAACAAGGCAACAGTAAGTAAAAAGGAAAATCGAAGGACAGGTAAACCTTTCTTTACGTCATGCATTCCTCTTCTTAATTGGCTGCTCCAGAAATCAACTAACACAACAATTCCGATTAGAAAAAATAAAAAGGTCCAAACCTCATCGTATTTTAAATCATTCAATGATAATTGAATTTGGAAGCCAAGTCCACCTAACCCAACAAAGCTCATGATTGCAGATGAACGGATTGCACATTCAAAACGATACATCGTATAACTGACAATACTGTTTTTTACTAATGGAAAATAACCATAAAGCAAACACTGAAGTTTAGACGCTCCAGCTGATCTTAGAGCTTTGATTGGTTCTTCTGGGATATCATTTAACATATCAGCAAAAATCCGACCTAAAATGCCTCCATAAGGAATTCCCAAGGCAAGTATCGCAGAAAGTGGAGTTAATCCAAACATAGCAACAAAAATGAGCGCCCATACAAGTTCATGAATCGCACGGAGAAACCCTAAAACGGAGCGAAAAAAAACTTTTGAAGCAATTTTCATTCCTTTTCCATCTGTTAATATCCCAGAAGCAAAAATTCCAAAGAAAAAAGCGATGACAATCGCTAATGTCATACCAGCAATCGCATAAGCTAACGTAATCCACGTGGATTCAAGAGCTAGTAATAAGATATCAGCCGATAAATTAGGCTGAACTAAACCAGTCAATACTTGTTTGATCGTCACCATTCCGCCAGAATGAACAAGATCATCAGTCCAAGTAACAGCAAATAAACTCCATATGAAAAGAAGGATAAGGACGAGGGTTAAAATATTTTTTCGCTGCAGCTCAAGTGTATGTTTAAGATTCATGGCGTTCCAGCTCCTTAATGGAATAAAGATTACCTAATAAAGAGTCTGTCACTTCATGAACCGGTAAATCAAAAAATAACTTTCCATTTTTAATTGCGATGATTCTTGTAAAATATTTTCGAGCATATTCTACCGAATGAAGACTCGTCACTAATGTTTGATCTTTTTCTCGGACGAGCTCTGTTAGCATAAATAGTATATCTTCAGCCCTTGCAGGATCCAAGGATGCCACTGGTTCATCTGCTAAAATGATTTCAGGCTTTTGCAACAACAGTCGAGCAAGTGCAACACGCTGCTGCTCTCCTCCTGATAATTTAGACGTTTGTTCTGTGATTTTTTCGGTCAAACCTACTTTTTCAAGCGCTTGGTAAGCCGCTTGCCTTTCCTGTGGAATAATGAGAGACCAAAGAGATTTAAAAAATCCCCAATCAGCTAAACGTCCAGCTAGTACATTATGAATAACCGGAAGCTGTCCTACGAGGTCAAATTGCTGGCGAATCATCCCAACTTTTTTGGCTAAACTTTTACGTTTATTAAGTTGATTTACTGGAATACCAGCAATATTCAATTCACCTTCATCCGGTTTCACTAGCGTTGCAAATGTATTGAGCAACGTTGTCTTCCCAGCCCCACTCGGCCCGATTAGAGCAACCATTTCTCCTCTTTCAATAGAAAAAGAAAGGGAAGATAACGCTATCTTCCCCTCATAAAATTTCGATAGATTTTTTGCTTCTATCATTATTTGTGATGACAATTCCTTCACCTTCTATCTACTAACAATCATTTAAGATAATTATTTAATGATCCCTAATTCCTTTGCCACATCTTCAATTGCTTTGTAATTCTCATTATTTGTTTCAATAAATTTTTCTGCTTGGAATAATTCCATAATCTCCGGTTGGTTAGAACTATTGATCGATAGAATCGTATCTGTCATCTTTTGTTTCGTTCCTTCACCAAATTTTTCATCTACGTTATTAATCGTCCAGTTGTAATCATAATAGCTCGGAGTTGTATAGAAAACATTTACTTTACTCGTATCTACCTTTTTCTCAGCAACCGCTGCATCCCAAACTGAAACATTCAATGCACCTGCTTGGAAAGAGCCTGATTCCACTAATTTATACGTTTTGTCATGAGATCCAGAGTAGTTAGGCGAACCATCAAAATCTGTTTCTGGTTTTATCCCCGCCTCACTTAAGAAGTAACGAGGCATTAAATGGCCTGATGTTGAGCTTTCGCTTCCGAAAGTAAAGCTTTTTCCTTTTAAATCTTCAAGAGATTGTATTCCTGTATCAGTCCCTGCAATGAAAACAGAGTGAAACTCTTCATCCATTGGTCGTTGCGCAATCGCTTCTGCTTCAGGTACATTGTTTCGTGCTTGAACACCTGTTAAACCACCAAACCACGCTAAATCGATTTCTCCGCGTTCAAAAGCAGTAACAAGTGCAGAATAATCAACAGATGGAACATATTCTGCTTGAATCCCTGTTTCCTCGGTTATGTAATCAGCCAATTGACTTAAACTTCTATTCAAATCTGAAGCGTTTTGATCTGGGATCGCTCCAATTTTAAACACTTGATCACTTTTTTCTGTCTTTGCCCCTTGATCCTTAGTTTCTGATCCATTTTCCTCTGCATTTCCACATCCGGCTAAAAAGAATAATACTAGGACCGTAATACCAAATGATAATAATCTTCTCATGTATATCCTCCACTATAAATTATTTATTTACATATTGAAATTATACTAGAATAATTACCCTAACTCCTAGTGAATTATCATTCATTTAACAGATATTATAATTGAAATTCCATCTACTTTCTCTATATTTTAAAAAAGAGAATAAAAATACAAATAAAAAAAAGCGCCAGGAAATCCTGCGCTTTTGAAAAAAGATTTATTAAAGGGGGTCAATTTCTACTTTTATCATAACGTATTTACATTTCATTCCTGTTACATTATGGTAAAAATAACAATAAATTTATCCCAGCTTTTACGTGGTATATGAGAGCCCCCGCTCACAATTCCAGTGAATACAGTCGGTAGGTGGGAGATTCAACGACACGTAAAATTCACTTTATTATGATTTTATTTTTAGTTCTTCCATCAATTCTTCAATATAATGCTGTGCACTTGATGCTGCAATACTTCCGTCCCCTGTTGCTGTTACAACTTGACGAAGTGTTTTCTCACGAATGTCTCCAGCGGCAAAAATACCTGGTACTTTTGTTTCCATTAATTCATTTGTCACGATATAGCCATTCTCGTTTGTAATTCCTAAGCTTTCAAATGGCTTAGAAAGTGGGTTCATACCAATATAGATAAAGACACCATCCGTTGGAAGTTCTTGCTCTGACCCGTCTTTTGTCGAAACAAGTGTGACACTTCCAACTTTACCGTCTTTCTCATTGATTTCCTTTAATGTATGACTCCAAATAAAATCTACCTTCGGATGGTCAAACGCCCGTTGTTGAAGGATTTTTTGAGCACGAAGTTCATCTCTGCGATGCACAATTGTTACCTTATCAGCAAAGCGAGTTAAATACATTCCTTCTTCAACTGCGGAATCACCGCCACCAATAACAAAAAGATTTTTATTTTTAAAGAAAGCTCCGTCACAAACTGCACAATAAGAAACACCGCGACCGCCTAGTTCTTTTTCACCTGGGACACCGATTTTTTTGTACTCCGCTCCAGTTGAAATAATCACCACACGAGCTTTGTATTCTTTTGTTCCGGCTACAACCGTTTTGTATTCTTTACCGTCAATGACCTCTTTAATATCGCCATAGGCGTACTCCGCGCCAAACTTTTTTGCATGTTCAAACATTTTTGTTGATAATTCAGGTCCTAAAATCGAGTCAAATCCCGGATAGTTTTCAATATCTTCTGTGTTAGCCATTTGTCCACCTGGGACACCTCGTTCAATCATTAATGTAGATAAATTTGCACGAGACGTATAAACAGCAGCTGTCATTCCACCTGGACCTGCACCTGCTATAATAACGTCATAAATTTTTTCTTCAGTCACGCCTTCTCCACTCCTTAAATTTAGGCGTATTCCATCTATAACAAATCAAATTCGTGTCTCCGAATTTGCGCCCATATTTTATCGAGTATCTCGATAAACTTCCTTTGAACCAGCGTATCCACCGGAGGTTCTAACTTCTTTCAGCTGTGTTTGTACCCCCACTGAATGGATACATCGTCTTGCCACTTTATAGAGGTGGCTGAAGGAAGTTAAAAAAAGGATATAGATGAAAACAGCCATAGTTAATATTTTTAGTATGACCTTTTATCCATATCCTATAAAAGAACGTTATTTAAGTCCATATATCTGCTCAATCAAGGTATTCCTTTAGGATCTTTACATACTTTTGTAAAGTTGAGGAAGAAAGTCCATATTGTTGTGCTACTTTTTGCTGTGAACATTTTTCATTTCGCAATTTCTTCCAAATATAGTCTATAGCACCTGCTAGAGCTTTTTCATTTTTCAACACTACTTGCGCATGGATAGTTTCCGTAAAAACAGAAAACCATAATAAATAAAGACCAGCTTCTACGGTTCCAATTGGGTGATAGCTTTTGTAAAGAAGTTGGGCGGTTTTATGAGCAACAGCCAATTCACCTTCCTCTATTTTTTTACCCATTTTTACCATAGACATATATTGATTCTCGAGTTTAGATAATTTGTTATTATGTTGGACTTCATTTTTAGAGAGAATCGATTCCTTATGCTGGGATTTTGACAACAGAAATATGGCAAATAGTCTTTCTTCCATCAGATCACTATTTAAGTTTTTCAAAATCCATGCGTCAAAATCTTCAAAACCGTTCACATGTTCATGTTCATTTTCTTTATTCCATGGAGCTAAGTCCTTTTTTTCTGGCGTAATTCTTATCACATTCTCCCATAAAGAATGAGAAAGTTGTTCCCTGCCCGTGAAATAGGCTGCATAAGAAAACCAGTAATAAAAAGGTCCATCCCCATCATATCCATGTTTATAGAGCTTGTGGAACCAGCCATATGCGGTATCATAGTCTCCAACTAAAGCAAAAGTTGCTCCCAATTTAAATTGTTGATCTGCTAATAACGGCTTTACCTTTTTAAGAACGGTTGAAAGCTCTTTTACTTCTGAAAAATCCTTCTGAAAATAAGCAAACACAAGCTTGTTACAGATTGCGTGTAAGTTGCCAGGGTTTTTCTCCATTACTTGATCAAGTATATTTGAGGCTTTGTCTATTTCTCCTAAATAAAAATAGGCTAAAGCAAGATTATTATAGGCTGACCAATATTCAGGAAAATCCTTAATAACGGTCTTCAGCAGTTTAACTGCTTTTGGAAAATGACCTGATTCCAGCATTTTTTTTGCTTGCTCTTGTTTCATAATCAGTTCATCGTGCTCATCGTCTAAGAAGTCTTCCTCAAGAGTTAGAATTTCTAGAAGATCTTCTGCTTCATGAATAAATTCCCCATCTGGATCATTTTCTAAATAAATCAATAAATGGGAATAAGCATCCTTGAAATAGCCCATATGAGCATAGTTATTGGCTAAGAAATAATGACACTCCACCATCTCTTCGTCTAATTCCTCTATAATGAGATGTAATAGTTCATTCGACTGATGAAAATCTCCAATTTCTGTATAAATTATCGCCAATTGACACACAATCATCGGTTCACCCGGCTCTAAGTGCATGGCTCTTTTTAAATATTTAATTGCTTTTTTAAATTCACGACGTTGGAATGCTTTCAAGCCTAATGTGAAATAATATTCACCCGTAGGAATAAACGACAGCAATTGTCCTTTTGTTTTAGCTTGAGCGTTTTTACCCATGAAATCCTCCATTTTTTCTTTAGTTCTCAACCTAGTCAGTATATCACATTATATACTTGACAAAAAGATTATTCTCCTTAATTATTCTTATCTTATAAATAATAAGAGCCTGTCTGTTTCAAAAAGACATCTATCTTTCTCGAAACAAACAGGCCTTGTTTTATTTTCCCTTTTCTTTACTTAAATGTCTTTCTTCTAAAACCTCCAAGATTTCTTTGAAGGACAATCCCTGTTCACGTAATAATACCATTAGGTGATATAGCAGATCAGAGGCTTCCCATTTAAGTTCTTCGTGACTGCGATTTTTTGCTGCAATGACCACTTCTGTTGCTTCTTCCCCGACTTTTTTAAGAATTTTATCGACGCCTTGTTCGAATAAATAAGTCGTATATGCGCCCTCAGGACGTTCCTTTTCCCTTTGAGCGATAACTTCTTCTAGAGTAACTAAAATTTGATAATCAGATAAGTTCGTTTTCACGCTTACTGCACCTTCTTCTGAATAAATAGATTCATTAAAGCAACTAATTTCACCTGTGTGACAAGCTGGACCTGCTGGATTCACAAGTACAACAATGGCATCTTTGTCGCAATCCAGCTTCATAGAAACAATTTTTTGCGTATTCCCGCTAGTAGCCCCTTTATGCCATAATTCTTGACGAGACCGGCTATAAAACCAGGTTTCACCAGATTCAAGGGATTTCTCTAATGAAGTACGATTCATATATGCGAGAGTCAGGACTTCTTTTGTAGCTGCATCTTGAACGATTGCTGGAATTAATCCTTTTTCATTAAATTTAACATCGTCTAATCTCACCTTACGTTCACACCTTTTTCCCGCAAGTAGGATTTCACTTCATTGACTGAGGTCTCTTTATAATGAAAAATGGATGCGGCTAATGCAGCGTCTGCTTTCCCTTCAACAAACGCCTCTACAAAATGCTCCGCATTTCCAGCACCGCCAGAGGCAATAACTGGGACACTAACTGCTTCACTAACCGCTTTTGTTAAAGCTAAATCAAATCCATTTTTCTCGCCATCGGAATCCATGCTTGTAAGGAGGATTTCACCAGCACCCCGTTCAACAACCTCTTTAGCCCATGAAATAACATCTTTATCAACTGCGTTTCTACCTCCATGGGTATAGACGCGCCATGAGCCTAGTGCCTCATCCCATTTTGCATCAATTGCCACAACAATACATTGAGAACCAAAGAAATTTGATCCTTCTGTAATAAGATCTGGATTTACCACAGCTGCTGTATTTAATGATACCTTATCAGCACCCGCACGCAGAATTCGCTTCATATCTTCAAGAGAATTAATCCCACCTCCAACCGTAAACGGAATCGCAAGCTCTGAGGCAACCGCCTTAACAACTTCGACCATTGTTTTACGACCTTCATTAGAGGCGGAAATATCAAGAAACACAAGTTCGTCTGCTCCTTGTTCGTCATAAAAGCGGGCTAATTCAACCGGATCACCGGCATCACGAAGCTCAACAAATTGCACACCTTTAACAACACGACCGTCTTTTACGTCTAGACAAGGGATGATTCTTTTTGTAACCATTACTTTCCCACCTCTTTCAATGCGTCAGCTACGGAAAAACGTCCTTCATAAATCGCCTTTCCAATAATTGCTCCACTCACTCCTTGAGATTCAAATTCTTTCAAATGAATTAAATCTTGAAGACTGCTGACACCACCAGAGGCAATCACACTTTTTCCTGTTTCAGCGGCCATCGTTTTTACTGCTTCAATATTTGGACCACTGAGCATCCCATCTGTTGCAATATCAGTGAAAATAAACGTTTCACAGCCAGCATCCGCAAACCTCTTACCGACATCAACCGCTCTCGCTTCTGAAGTGTTAAGCCATCCATGTGTGGCCACAAATCCATCTTTGGCATCAATACCAATTGCAATTTGTTTACCGTATTTTTTAATCATATCGATAGCAAATTCAGGATTTGAGATCGCCATACTGCCGATAATCACTCTAGCTACTCCATTTTCTAAATAATGAGCTACATCTTCTTCTGTGCGAATACCGCCGCCAATTTGAATGTTGACTTGTAATTCTTTAGCAGCTTGAATCACAAATGTATCATTTACCCGTTTTCCGTCCTTTGCACCATCCAAATCCACCATATGTATCCAAGTTGCTCCTGCATCTTTAAAGGATTTAGCCATATCAAAAGGAGAATTCCCATATACGGTCTCTTTATTATAATCACCTTGAATCAATCGAACACATTTCCCACCTCGCATATCAATAGCGGGATAAATTGTAAATGCCATTATGCCACTCCCTTTCATAGGGAGATTCTCCAGTTTTAACACCAGAGAATCTCCCATTACATTCAATATGAACAGCGAGAACCTCTCCCTTGGTTACATATTACAAAAGTTTGTTAATAATTGTACACCAAGTTTGCTGCTTTTTTCCGGATGAAATTGCATGCCGTAAATGCTGTTACGGCCGACTACTGCCGGTACTTCTTCGTAATAGTCAGCCTTGCCGATTAGAATTTCAGGATTGTCTGTTTTGACAAAATAAGAATGGACAAAATATGCGTAATCTTCATCTGTTTTTTTCGTAATAGGTGAAGCATGAACCCATTTTACCCGATTCCATCCCATATGTGGAACTTTGTATGTTTCGCCACTTTCAACCTTTCCGGGAAAACGAACGACATGACCTGGCAAAAGTCCAAGACCTTTAGAATGTCCACCTTCTTCACTTTCTTCAAATAGTAGTTGCATCCCTAAGCAAATACCTAACAATGGCTTTCCGGTTGCAACATATTCATGAAGGAAATCAGTCATACCCGTATCATTTAAACGTACCATTGCATCTTTAAATGCGCCGACACCTGGTAAAATCAGTCGATCTGCTTTTGCTAACTCATCGGGATCTTCTGATATGAAAAAGGCTACTTCTAGGCGTTTTAATGCCTCACTGACACTGAACAAGTTCCCCATTCCATAATCGACAATTCCAATCACTTATAACATCCCCTTTGAAGATGGGACCCCTTTGACCCTTGGATCAATCTTTGTGGCCTCATCAAGCGCTCTTGCCATTGCTTTAAAAATAGCTTCAATGATATGGTGTGTATTTTGACCATAATGGACGATCACATGTAAGTTCATTCTGGCTTCAAGAGCGAATTTCCAAAGGAATTCATTTACCAATTCTGTATCAAAGGTACCAACTTTTTGACTCGGATACTCCGCACGAATTTCAAAGTGCGGACGATTGCTTAAATCAACCACAACAGTTGCCAATGTTTCATCCATTGGAATGGTTGCATTTCCATACCGTTTAATTCCTTTTTTGTCACCAAGAGCTTCTTTAAAGACTTGTCCGAGACAAATTCCAATATCCTCAGTCGTATGATGGTCATCTATTTCTATATCGCCAATAGCATTCACCTTTAAGTCAAATTGGCCATGCTTGGCAAATAAATCAAGCATATGCGTTAAGAATGGAACTCCCGTTTCTAACTCGGATTGGCCAGAACCATCAATATTTAATGAAAGTTCAATATTGGTCTCACCAGTTTTTCTACTAATTGATGCTGTTCTAGACATTTTTCATAACTCCTTTATATTAAAGTGCTCGTACCTTCCCAAATTAAGTTCATTCGCATTGTTCTCATGTTTACCATATTTAATTTAATTACTTACTCTTAAAATAGTTAGTTTACTCGCATTTTTATCTTACTTATCATCGAGGCGAGCCTCAACCGCTCGCGCATGGGCTTCAAGTCCTTCAAGCCGAGCAAATGCGGCAATTTTCGCACTGTTTTCCTGAAAAGCTTGTTCGCTATACATGATAAGACTTGATTTCTTTTGAAAGTCATCTACACTTAATGGGCTTGAAAAGCGTGCAGTTCCATTTGTCGGTAGTACATGATTAGGTCCTGCAAAGTAATCACCAACTGGTTCTGAGCTGTACCGTCCAATAAAAATTGCACCAGCATGGCGGATCCGTCCAACCTTTTCCATTGCATTTTCCACCATCACCTCAAGATGTTCAGGTGCTAACTTGTTCACAGTTTCAATGGCTTCATCAATATCTTCGGTTACATAAATAGCCCCATAATCTGAAATAGATTGTGCAGCAATTTCACGACGAGGTAAGGTCTCAAGCTGTTTTTTAACTTCAGCCGCAACCGCTTCTGCTAAAGCCATTGAAGGTGTTACAAGGACACTGCAAGCACGGGCATCATGTTCAGCTTGTGATAGTAGATCAGCTGCAACTTCATTCGCTCTTGCACTATCATCTGCTAATACAGCAATCTCACTAGGTCCTGCAATCATATCAATATCCACATCACCGAATACTTCCCGCTTTGCTAATGCAACGAAAATGTTGCCTGGTCCTGTTATTTTATCAACAGATTGAATGGACTCGGTTCCATAAGCAAGCGCCGCAATGGCCTGGGCACCACCAACTTTATAAATTTCTTTCACTCCTGCTTCTTTCGCCGCAACCAACACCCCTGCTGGTAACTTCCCATCTTTTCCTGGAGGGGAAACCATGACAATACGCTCTACCCCAGCAACTTGAGCAGGAATGACATTCATCAAAACGGATGATGGGTACGCGGCAGTTCCGCCTGGTACATATACACCTGCTGAGTCAAGCGGAGTAACCTTTTGTCCTAAAATCGTACCATTTCGATCAGTTGTTATCCAAGAATCTTGTAATTGTTTCTCATGGAAATATCGAATATTAACGGCTGCTTCCTTAATTATCTCTATCATTTCAGATGATACAAGGTTGTATGCTTCCTTGATTTCATTTTCTGTAACAGCTAACGATTGTAGTGTGACTCCATCGAATTTGGCTGTATAATCTTTAAGTGCCGCATCGCCCTGTTCCCTAACCTTTTCAATGATATCCTTAACAATAACTTGTTGCTCTTCTGTACCACTATCTACCGATCTTTTTATTGAAATATCATCATTTACTTTTATGATCTTCACCGGACTCATCCTAACTTATGTAAATTCTTTATATCATGGGAATGAGGTTCTGAATCGTCCGAAAGGTCCTTCCGAAAGGAATTTAACCATTCCGAATGTTTCAGAACCCCCTTTCGAACTCCTTAAGCAATGGCAGCCTTTGCCTCTAAAACTTTTGCAATTCGTTCAACAATTTCACTAATACGCTCGTCCTTCATCCGATAGCTAACTGGATTTACAATTAAACGGGATGTGATATCGACAATCCGCTCATATTCAACTAATCCATTTTCAACTAACGTCCGGCCTGTTGATACAATGTCCACAATCCGGTCGGCAAGACCAATAATCGGGGCAAGCTCAATTGAACCATTTAATTTAATTATTTCAACTTGTTCTCCTTGCTCACGGAAGTACGTGGAAGCCACATTTGGATATTTTGTTGCAATTTTTGGGGCAATGTCGTTCATTTTAGTGTTAGGTAATCCTGCAACCGCCAAATGGCATTCACTAATTTTCAAGTCCAATACTTCGTAAACGTCACGTTCTTCTTCAAGCATTACGTCTTTCCCCGCAATTCCAAGGTCTGCAACACCATGTTCTACATAGGTAGGTACGTCCATTGGCTTTGCAAGGATAAACCGGAAATTCTCTTCTTCCACATCAATAATTAATTTTCTTGAATCATCGAACTCTGGTGGCAGTTGAAAGCCCGCTTCTCGAAGCAATTCGGCTGCTTCCTCAAAAATTCGTCCTTTTGGCATTGCAATCGTTAAAGGCTCATTCATCGTGCTGACTCCTTCCCTGCTTTTCCAACTAACATTATGATTTCCTCATATAGCTCCGTACAAGCATCAATATTCTTAACCCCATTGATATCTTGTAAAATGACTTTCATTCCCTCATTTCTCTTTTCAGCTGCTAATTGAAACGCTTCCTTACGCCGCTCTCCACTGAAAATAATGCATTTCACCGGTTCACGTTTCTCAAAGTTATCTAGTGCCTCAAGAAGACGGTCAAGTCGAATGGCAAATCCGGTTGCACCCGTTTCTTTTCCAAATTGGCTTAAGAGACGATCATAGCGTCCGCCACTAGCAATTGGGAACCCTACTTGGTCTGCATATACTTCAAATAAAATCCCTGTATAATAAGTCATATGGCTAACTAAGGTTAAGTCGAACTTAACACGTTTGCCCACTTCACCATAATCTTTAAGAATATCCCATAATGCTTTTAAGTCTTGAATGGCTTCTATTCCCTTATTGTTCTCAAGCAGATTTATAGCAGCTTCGATAACTTCCTCTCCACCTCTTAAGCTTAAGAAATCAATTAATCGCTGTTTATCAATTGATGAAAGGGGGAGCTGCTTTACATGCTCTCGATACCCAACATAATTTTTTTCATATAAAAAGGTCGTTAATGTTTTAACACGTTCTTCCGTACCTAATATATCAATGAAAAACTCCCGAATAAACCCAATATGGCCTACAGATAATTGAAAATGTTGTAGTCCTGCCTTCTCAAGGGAAGAAATCAGTAAAGCTATCCCTTCACCATCTGCACTCATTGTACTATCGCCAATACATTCAACACCAATTTGTTCAAATTCAGCTGGGCGACCGCCTTCTCGTTGTTGCGCACGGTAAACATTTGCAGAATAAGCAAGACGAAGTGGCAAATCTTCCTTTAATAACTTAGAAGCTGCTACCCTTGCAATTGGGGAGGTCATATCAGGTCTAAGTACAAGGGTATGTCCTTGTTGATCCAATAATTTAAAAAGTTGTCCGTCTAAAATGGCTGAAGCCGTCCCAACCGTTTCATAGTATTCTAGTGCAGGAGTTTCAATAAATTGGTAACCCCACTTTTTCATTTCTTCACTAATAAATGAACGAGTACGATGTTTGGCCTCATACAACTCTGGCAACGTATCTCTCATTCCTAATGGTTTTTCAAACATGAATAAACGACTCATCCGGTAGACCACCTCTGTTCACATTTTACTTTAGTTCGCTAATATGGTAGTAAGTTGAAGTTATTGTATCGCTCATCAATTGCTTTGTCAAGGAAAAAATAGCCAATCACCTTTCATATGTAAATGGGATTCTATTCGCTATTATATTCAAAAAAGAGTGCTAGGCACCTTCCATAAAGTGGAAAGCTCCTAGCACTCTTTTTTCATTTCCGAATGAAGACCATCGGATTCCCGCCGACGAAAGCACCTGGTGGAACATCTCGGTTGACAAGTGTCCCAGCCGAGACAACTGCTCCGTCGCCAATTGTTACACCCGGAAGGATCGTTGAATTGGCCCCAATCATGACTTCATTGCCAATTACGACGTCACCGAGACGGTATTCTTTAATTAAATATTCATGAGCCAATATTGTTGTGTTATAGCCAATAACGGTATTACGTCCAACACTAATCTTTTCTGGAAACATAATATCTAACATCACCATTAAGCCAAACGAGGTTTGCTCGCCCACTTTCATTTTTAATAAATGCCGGTAAAGCCAGTTTTTGAAACCCAGAGATGGACTGTATCGTGCCAACTGAATCACAATAAAATTCTTAATTACCTTCCAAAAAGGTACGGTTTTATAGACATGCCATAAAGAATTGGCCCCTTCTACCGGAAAACGTTCTGTTTTTCTCATTTTTGTTTAACACCAACAATTGGTAAGATGTCGGTAATATGTTCTAACATATAATTTGGCTCAAATGAGTTTACATACTCTCTGCCTTTAATTGACCATGCTACTCCGATCGTTATCATCCCTGCATTTTTACCAGCTAAAATATCTGAACCATTATCACCAATCATGATTGCTTCATCTGGCCTTGAACCAAGTACGTCAAGTGCCTTATAAAGAGATTCTGGATCTGGTTTAGGATTTTCAATATGATCATACGCGATAAGGACATCGAAAAACCGATCAATTTTCGTTAATTTCATCCCCATCATAGCAACATCAGACATTTTCGATGTAACAATTCCCATCTTAAAGCCCGATTCCTTTAAAAGCTTCATCGTTTCATATACACCTGGAAACTCTTCAACTAATGAATCATGCGTCTCCTTATTAAAGGTACGATACACATCACACATCTCGTCTACTTTTTCGGGATTTAATTTTGAAAACGTATCATCGAGGGTCGGCCCCAAGAACGGCAATACATCCTCCCGTTGATATTGGCGTGGAAAATATTTTTCTAACGTATGAAGAAAAGATGTAATAATTAATTCATTTGTATCAATTAATGTACCATCTAAATCAAATAGTAGAGTTGTGATTTTTTTGTCCATAAGTAACTTCCTTTCTCCTTGCGCTCTCAGCTTTCTTCCATAGGATCGCAACAATTACAGTTAGCAGAATCGCAATACCTACACGAATCAATAATAGTGGGAGAACAGGGATTCCTAGCGGTACAAATATAAGAGTATCCTCAATAACTGCATGACAAGCACCTAGGAAAATAAACGCAATCGTCAAGTCTTTTTTCGAAACGCCTTCTTCTCTTGACGCTTGAATCATAACCCCTGCACCATATGATAAGCCAAAAAGTAAACCTGCTGTTAAGGTTGTAGATGTATTTTCACTCATGCCTAATGTACGAGTAATGGGTGCCATTTTTTTCGAAAAAACATCAATAAAACGGTTGTCTTTGAGAATTTGAATAACAATCATAAGGGGAATAACAATTAGCATTAATTGGAAGACCCCGATAAATGCTTGTTGCAAGGCATCTAAAGTAATGGGCAGCCAGCCTGTCACTGTTTCTGTTTGTGACGTGTTAGACAACAACCCGAACTGTGCAGTCTGTGAACCACCTTGCCAAAACAAGTTCACCATAATTCCAGATAGAATAGCTAATCCGTATCGGACGAGGAGAACCACCCATAATTTAATACCAACCTTCATGACAACTGCACTCTCAATAAACATACTGTGGGCAAACCCAAGCATTAACGCGATCGTAAAGACTTCTTTTACTGTTAAATCTAACGATAAAATTGCCCCTATCCCAGCGTATAAAGTTAACACATTCCCAAGTACGAGTGGGATTGCTGCCTCACCCGATAATCCAAATATACTCATAAATGGCGCAATGAGATCAAAGAGCCATGGTAAAACAGGAGTGTGCTGTAATATAGCCAAAATTAAAGTGATCGGAAAAATCACTTTCCCTAGTAACCAAGTTACATTAAGCCCAACTAAAAGACCCTTTTTGATTGAATGAATCATGAAACTCTCCCTTTACAAAAATAGATTGCCCCTTTATACATCTGATTGGTAGCTAAAATCAACTTCATCCCGCTGAATTTTCGCCCGGAGGCCTAACATTATTCAAACAAGGTAGCCCTACTGAATCAGAAAATCTATAACATTTCAATTCCTCTTATAGAAATAAAGGCTTTCTGTACCTATCGGAAGTTGGGTACAAAAAGCATTTGTTAAATGAAGTTAATCCTATTTACGCTTCTTTTTCTTCGCTGTCTTTTTCGGTGCTTCTTGGTCTAAATAACCGATATTTGCATATCCCTTTACCCGACGATAAATTAAAACAACAATCGCTCCAACAATAAGAATAATGGATATCAATTGTGCCATCCGGATTCCTTCCGTAAGCATTAGACTATCTGTTCTTAAGCCTTCGACAAAGTAACGACCAATGGAGTACCAAATTAAATAAGTTAGAAATAGTTCTCCTCGACGTAAGTTCACTCTTCTTAATAAAATTAACAAAATAAATCCAGCTAAATTCCAAAGCGATTCATATAAAAATGTTGGATGGTAATAGGCACCATTGATATACATTTGGTTAATAATCCAGTCTGGCAATAATAAACCTTCTAGAAATTCACGGGTAACCTCTCCCCCATGTGCTTCCTGGTTCATAAAATTTCCCCACCGACCTATCGCCTGACCTAAAATGAGACTGGGTGCAGCAATGTCAGCTACTTTCCAGAAGGAAGTCCCCCTCTTTTTGGTAAAAACATAGGCTGTGATGATCGAACCAATTAAGGCACCATGGATGGCTAATCCACCTTTCCAAATGGCAATAATTTGGCTGGGGTTCTGCGAGTAATAATCCCATTCGAAGATAACATAATAAGCACGTGCAGAAAGAATCGCTATGGGAGCAGCCCACAAAATCATATCTATAAATAAATCCTTTTCAAGTCCGCGTTTATCTGATTCCTTTATCGCTAAATATAGACCCAATGCAATGGCCGCTCCAATAATAACACCATACCAGTGGATTTGGATCGGGCCAAGGGAAAGGGCAATGGGGTCAAGCGGTTGAATACTTTCCTCCAATTAAAACAACTCCTTATATTAATGATTTACACCTTATAGACTATAATTGATTATTCCAAATATAGGCTTGATGTAAATCAATTCTTAAAGAAAAAGGCTTATTACTTCTCACGTTAACTTTCTGATTCTTCTTGACCATTTTCAACAATGACATTATTCAACCTTTCCGTAAAACTTTCTGCTGCGTTCATCCCCATCCGTTTTAAACGGAAGTTCATTGCTGCCACTTCAATAATAACCGCTAGATTTCGGCCTGGTCGTACGGGGATTGTAATCTTTGTTACATCCGTATCAATGATTTTAATCTTCTCTTCATCCAATCCAAGTCGATCGTACTGTTTATGTTGATCCCAAGTTTCTAGATTAATGACTAGAGAGATTTTTTTACTAGGAAGCACGGCCCCTGCCCCAAATAACGTCATCACGTCAATAATCCCAAGTCCACGAATTTCTAATAAATGCTCGATAAGTTCAGGTGCAGTTCCAATTAAGTTATTCTCATCTTCTTGGCGAATTTCCACACAATCGTCTGCCACAAGGCGGTGACCACGTTTAACAAGTTCGAGAGCGGTTTCGCTTTTTCCGACCCCACTTTGTCCCATAATAAGTACACCGACACCATAGATATCAACAAGCACACCATGAATGGCTGTTGTCGGTGCTAACTTACTTTCTAGAAAATTAGTCAGCATCCCTGAAAACTTCGTTGTGTTTTGCTTTGTCCGCATAATCGGTACAGATTCTCTTTCTGATGGCTCAATGAGCTCCTCTGGAACAGGCATATCTCTCGAAATAACAATTCCTGGCGTTACATCCGTACAAAGTTGTTCCATACGGGAAGCTCGTTCAGATTCTGACAATTTAGACGCGAAGGTAAGCTCTGTTTTTCCAATTAATTGAATTCGATCTGCAGGATAAAAATCAAAGTATCCTGCAATTTCAATACCAGGTCGTGATATATCACTCATAGTGATTGGGCGATTGATGCCTTCTTCCCCACTTATTAACTCAAGGCCGAACTTTTCAATGATATCCTTTGTGCGTACTTTAACCACGTTGCTCCTCCTTTTACATCCAGTAAGGTGTAGGCCTTATATAAAAAATTTCATTAATCGTAATAATAAAGTTCGAGTTTTATTTTATCACTTTTTCTAAGTAAGTTATACTCTCATACACTTTTATTTCTAAACATAAAGATATTGGCAATAAAGTGAAACTTCCATCAGTGGAGCTTCTTTCATCTTCCACTGATGGAAAGCTTTAGGCCGCAGCTTGCTGGTCACACAGACGTTTCCAGAGGCGTATTTAGTCTGTGTTCAAACTCCCGGAGCTTTACGGGCTATTGATCCCCCCCTCTATCTTCCTTTATTTAGGTAGGGATCTTACTGCCGGTAAGCCTAACAAAAAGGCATCTAGTTCCACTTTCCCCAGTGGATACCAGATGCCTTTCCTAAAGCCGAGATTTTATTTTTTCTCTATTTTTCTAGATGTAAATTGGTTTTGAATAATTATATTTACAATGGACATGATGACAGCTACTAAAAATGCCATTCCAAAGCTTTCAATTTCAAAAGCACTCCCCATAATATTATCAGTTAATAACAATGTCAGTGCATTAATGACAAATAAAAACAATCCTAATGAAAGAACGGTAACAGGTAATGTTAAAATGATTAGGATGGGTTTGACAAAAATATTGAGTACTGACAGAACAAAACTAGCTCCTAACGCAGCCCAAATTCCTTCAATATAGATAGAGTTTTGAAAAAAGCCGGCTAGTGCCATAAATAGAACGGCATTAATCACAATCCCCAGGAACCATTTCATCTTAACACCTCCCATTCTTTCAAAAGGAATATGACTGCTTTTTCGTATACCTTATGCTTTTCGGATTGCAATAGAACCTGTTTTTGTGTCAGCAAATAATCGCAATGGGTGTGAAGACTCTTGAATTGATTTAAAGCTGAGATTTTTTTGGATAAGCTCACTTTTCTCCTCAACGATTTGAATTCCTTCTAAATCTACCGTAAAATTGCCCAAATTTGATTTCAAATCACCATTGACTGAATATTGTTGAGGAATCAGACACTCAATTGAACCGGTTGTTGTACTTGCTTCTAACCACTCACATGCACTCCCCTGCAATTGGGCCTTAATATCCCCATTAAATGATTGCACCTCAATCTTACGGTAATCTCCCTCCACTTCAATCCCGCCATTTAACGTTTCAGCTTCCAATTTCGCTACATTGGAATTTGTAAATACAATCCCACCATTTGCGGTTTCTACTTCGACTTCCTTACCATTGATTCCGCCCATATTGATTTTTCCGTTTGCGGTTTTGACTTTAAATTGATTCACATGTAAATCTTTTCCCTCAACTGATCCATTAAACATCCGAATGTCGATTTGACTATATTCGATTTGGGGAATATAAACTTTCGCTTTTAATTTTATCCACTTTTGGTTAGTTGTAAAAAATAAACGCTGTCCGCGGACTTCAAAAGTAACATCTTTTAATAGATTATTTCTTGCTTCGTCCTGAGATTCCCCTTTATAGACTTGCGCTTCGCATTCGATACGGATGTCTGTTTGATCCCATGGAATGACAGAAACATGACCATTAGCAATATCTATATCCATATATTTAATATTTTCATCGCTTTGCTGAAAAATATGTGCTACTTCCCAATGCTTTCCAAAATTTAAATCGAGATCAAACTCTTTAATCTTCTTAACCGCACTATCAACAAAGTCAAAAATCTTATCTTTTGTCGTTTGAAAGGTCTCATGCGCTTTTCTTTCATACCTTTGCTGTTGATCATTAGATTTAACAACAGTCGAAAGTTCTGTCACTAATTTCTCTTGCTTTTCTTGTTTCACTTGGGATGATTTATCTAATTCTTCTATTAATGTAAGAGCCTCGTCAACCGTTAATCTACCTTCTTCAACCATTTTCAGTATTCGTTTACGTTCTTCCTTCATTCTTCATTCCTCCTAGGGGAAATGTCTTTTCAAAAGAACTATACGATTAAGACTAGATTTATGTTTCAAAAAAATTATCCAATTAAGACAATTCGGGGGACGAAAAAAACTTATTTAACGAGAGATTAAGAAATGTGCAGTTACGATTATAAAGTGCTTTGGGGCGTATTGCCCCACGCATAGTTAGTCTACCGTTATTTGTTGTTTCATGCGGTTGTTGTCACGTTCTAAGATTCGTTTTAAGTATTTTCCAGTGTAGGAACCAGGCGTTTCAGCAACCTCTTCAGGAGTTCCGGTTGCGACAATCGAACCCCCTCTTTCCCCACCTTCTGGTCCTAGATCCACAATATAATCTGCTGTTTTGATTACATCTAAATTATGCTCAATGACTAGTACCGTATCCCCATTTTCAACCAATCGCTGTAAAACAACTAATAATCTTGAAATATCATCCGCGTGTAATCCTGTAGTTGGCTCATCTAATATATAGAAGGTTTTTCCATTTGAACGGCGTTGAAGCTCTGAGGCTAATTTGACACGTTGTGCCTCTCCGCCTGATAGTGTCGTAGCTGGTTGCCCAAGTTTGACGTAACCAAGACCAACATCATATAAAGTCTGTAATTTACGTTTAATTCTTGGGATATTTTCAAAGAAGACAAGAGCATCTTCAACTGTCATATCTAAAATCTCAGAAATATTTTTACCTTTATATCTGACCTCAAGGGTCTCGCGGTTGTACCTTTTACCATGACAAATTTCACATGGTACATAAACATCTGGTAAAAAGTGCATCTCAATTTTAATAATCCCATCTCCACGACAGGCCTC
This sequence comes from Niallia sp. XMNu-256, assembly GCF_036670015.1. Lineage (NCBI taxonomy): Bacteria > Bacillati > Bacillota > Bacilli > Caryophanales > Bacillaceae > Niallia > Niallia sp. XMNu-256. The sequence continues at coordinate 668,927 of NZ_CP137636.1, read as the reverse complement.
ACAGCGGCCTCCTTTTACATTAAAGCTAAAACGGCCTTTTTGGTAGCCACGTACTTTCGCTTCGTTTGTTTGGGAGAAAACATCACGGATATCATCAAATACTCCTGTGTAAGTTGCAGGATTTGACCTTGGCGTTCTTCCTATAGGGGTTTGGTCAATATCAATAACCTTTTCTAAATGCTCTAATCCTGAAATTGAACGGTAAGCACCAGGTTGAATTCGTGCACGGTTTAACTTATTTGCCAATGTCTTTTGTAAAATTTCATTTACTAAGGTACTTTTACCTGAACCCGATACTCCTGTTACAGCTAAAAACATACCTAGTGGAAATTTAACATTGATATTTTTTAAGTTATTTTCCTTTGCCCCTTTAATTTCAATGAAACGTCCATCCGGTTTTTTCCTCTCAACTGGAAGGGGGATAAACTTTTTCCCCGATAAATATTGACCTGTTAATGAATTCGGATTAGTCATGACCTCTTCTGGTGTCCCAGATGCCATAATTTGACCGCCATGAACGCCTGCACCTGGACCAATATCTATTAAATAGTCAGCGGCCATCATTGTATCTTCATCATGTTCAACAACGATAAGGGTATTACCAATATCACGCATACTTTGTAACGACCCAATCAATAGGTCATTATCACGTTGATGCAGTCCGATCGATGGCTCATCTAAAATATAAAGAACACCTGTTAAACGAGAACCAATTTGAGTGGCTAAACGGATCCGCTGGGCTTCACCACCAGACAATGTTCCTGCAGATCGACTTAAATGGATATAATCAAGCCCCACATTAGTTAGAAAACGTAGACGTTGATCAATCTCACGCAGAATCAATTTGGCAATTTGCGCTTCTTTTTCCGATAAAATCAGGTTGTTAAAGAAAGATAATGCTTGTTCGATTGAAAGCTCAGTAATTTCGCCTATATGCCGTCCTTCAATCTTAACTGCCAATGATGCCTTACTTAGTCGATAGCCTTTACAAGTTTTACAGGAACGTTCAGCCATATACTTTTCCATCTGCTCACGGATCATATCTGAGCTTGAATCCCGATACCGTCGTTCAATATTACGAAGAACTCCCTCAAATTCAATAAAGTTTTCTCGTACCTGGCCATAGTCATTTTCATAGTGGAATAAAATCTTTTCTCCATCTGAACCATGTAAAATTTTATCCATCTGATGTTGGGGTATCTCCTCAACAGGGATATCCATATCAATTCCATAATGCGTACATATACATTCTAGTAATTGCGGATAGTATTTTGACATCTTGCCTTCCCATGGAACAATGGCATTTTGTCTTAAAGTAAGCGACTTATCCGGAATAACCAGATTGACGTCAACTTCTTTCATAGCTCCTAATCCATCACATTCCGAACAAGCTCCGAATGGATTATTGAAAGAAAACATCCGCGGTTCTAGAGAGTCTATTGCAAAACCACAAATTGGACAAGAATGATGTTCACTGAAAAGAAGTTCTTCTTGATCCATGACATCTATTAGTACTCGTCCTCCACCTAGTTTTAAAGCAGATTCAAGTGAATCAGCAAGTCTTGGTTCTATCCCCTCTTTTACGACAATACGGTCAATCACGACCTCAATCGAATGCTTCTTATTCTTGTCAAGTTCAATATCCTCGCCTAGATCAAACATGTCCCCATCAACTCGGACACGGACATATCCTTGTTTTTTTATATCTTCAAGTAATTTGACATGGGCTCCTTTCTTTCCAGAGACAATCGGAGAAAGTACTTGAATCCTCGTACGTTCAGGGTACTCCATGATACGATCAACCATTTGCTCAATCGTTTGTGAGGTTATTTCAATTCCATGTGTCGGGCAAATCGGATGTCCAACCCTCGAAAGTAGCAGGCGTAAATAATCGTAAATTTCTGTCACGGTTCCAACTGTTGAGCGTGGATTATTGCTGGTTGTTTTTTGATCAATTGCAATGGCTGGTGATAACCCTTCAATTAGATCAACATCCGGCTTGTCCATTTGTCCAAGAAATTGGCGTGCATAGGCAGAAAGGGATTCTACATATCTTCGCTGTCCTTCTGCATAAATCGTATCAAACGCAAGGGAGGACTTCCCTGAACCGGAAAGTCCTGTTATTACAACAAGCTTATCTCTCGGAATCGTGATATCAACATTTTTTAAATTATGGGCTCTGGCACCCTTAATTACTAGTTTATCCATCGCCATTTGGCCGTCACCCTTCCGCTTTCAATTCAAATAATATATCACGAAGTTCTGCGGCACGCTCGAAATTCAGCGCCTTGGCCGCTTCCTTCATTTCCTTTTCCATATCAGCAATGACTTTTTCACGTTCCTGCTTCGACAATTTCGTTAATTGATCCGCAACGTTGTATTCCTCTTGGTCTTCTGCCGCATGGGTTGCCCTGATTAAATCACGAATATCTTTTTGAATGGTTTTTGGTATAATGCCATGCTTTTCATTGTATTCTTCCTGAATGGCTCTACGTCGTTTTGTTTCATTAATGGCCACTTCCATCGAGCGGGTCATTTTATCAGCATACATAATCACTTTTCCGTTCGCATTCCGCGCTGCCCGACCACTCGTTTGAATTAATGAGCGTTCAGAACGCAAGAAGCCCTCTTTATCTGCATCAAGAATCGCTACAAGTGAGACTTCTGGAATGTCCAGTCCCTCCCGCAACAAGTTGATTCCAATTAAAACGTCATATTTTCCTAGTCGCAGATCACGAATAATTTCAGTTCGTTCTAATGTTTTCACTTCAGAATGTAAATACTGAACCTTTATGCCAATTTCCTTTAAGTAGTCCGTTAAGTCTTCTGACATTTTCTTCGTTAATGTTGTAACAAGCACACGCTCATTTTTCTCAATTCGTTCATTGATTTCTCCGATTAAATCATCAATTTGCCCTTCGATTGGTCGTATGTCAATAATCGGATCTAAAAGTCCAGTTGGACGGATAATTTGTTCAATCGCGTCTGGTGCATGCTCCAATTCGTATAGTCCTGGGGTTGCTGAAACATAGATAATTTGTTTAATATGATTTTCAAACTCTGAAAACTTTAATGGGCGGTTGTCCAAAGCAGACGGCAGCCGAAAGCCATGATCAACCAGCACTTGTTTTCTCGCTTGGTCCCCATTATACATTCCACGAACCTGCGGAATTGAAACATGAGATTCGTCAACAATTAATAAGAAGTCTTCTGGAAAATAATCTAGTAATGTATAGGGAGTCGAACCAGGTGGCCGCAATGTAAGATGACGGGAATAGTTTTCAATCCCCGAGCAAAAACCCATTTCACGCATCATTTCTAGGTCGTAACGTGTCCGTTGTTCAAGACGTTGGGCTTCTAAGAGTTTATCTTCAGCCTTTAGTTGGGCTAACCTTTCTACAAGTTCCTTTTCAATATTTTCAATTGCTATTCTCATCTTTTCCTCACGTGTAACGAAGTGGGATGCTGGGTAAATCGCAACATGTTCCCGCTCCCCAAGAATTTCTCCTGTGATAGCGTCCACTTCTCTAATCCGATCAATTTCATCGCCAAAGAACTCTACTCTAATACAGTGTTCATCCCTTGAAGCCGGAAAAATTTCAACGACATCACCGCGCACACGGAAAGTTCCGCGGATGAAATTCAAATCATTTCGATTATATTGGATATCAACTAGCTTCCTTAATAGCTGATTACGCTCCACTTCCATTCCCACTCTTAAGGATAGAACAAGATCACGATATTCTTCTGGGGAACCTAACCCATAAATACAAGATACGGAAGCAATAATAATGACGTCATTTCGCTCAAATAGAGCAGATGTTGCCGAGTGCCGCAATTTATCAATTTCATCGTTAATACTGGCATCTTTTTCAATAAACGTATCGGTTTGAGGAACATAAGCCTCTGGTTGAAAGTAATCATAATAACTAACAAAGTATTCGACCGCATTATTTGGAAAAAACTCTTTAAATTCACTATATAATTGTCCAGCAAGTGTTTTGTTATGAGCTAGAACGAGAGTCGGTTTGTTCACTTGTTGAATGACATTTGACACCGTAAATGTTTTTCCTGTTCCTGTTGCCCCTAGCAAAGTTTGATGTTTCTTCCCACTATTAATACCTTCTACGAGTTTTTCAATCGCTTTCGGTTGATCCCCTTGAGGTGAATACTTAGAAACTAATTGAAATTTATTGTCCAAAATGAATGCCTCCCATTTTGACTAGCATCAATTTTTGTATGAATCATAAGCCGTCCATTTAATATCCTCATTCTACCACAATTGGTTCTATACTAACCACAAAAAATCGAACAAACATTCCTTTTTGTTAATTATTTGGATAAAGTTGGAAAAAGTTGATAAAGGTACTGAGCATAAAGTAACTACCTTATAATACGAGTTCATTTTATCAGGCTTAACTGGCAGTAAGACCCCGACTGACCGAAGTTTCACTTTATATAAAATTTAAAAAACCTGTCATATTTATGCCTAGGACAGGTTTTCTATTTTGTTCATTTTTTGTTTCATTCTTGTAGCGTACCAAAATCCAACGGTTAAAGATAAGGCATCAACAATAATTAATAGAAACGTGTCAGTATACCCTTTATATGCTGACGCTGCAATTAAAGCAACCGATAGTATGAGAGCAAGGATCCGACTATAGGTTACTCTTGAAAAAAACACAACTAATAATCCCGGTAAAATTAGGGCCAATACAAACTTGGTAAACACTAATTCCCACCCTCTTTAATAAAATTACAATCATTTATAGAATATTATACCGTATATTATAGTGTAATCCTCTACAATTACAAAAGAAAGAGTTTAACCAAAAACGCTTTAAAAAACAAAAAATCACGGGCTGTTACGGGTAGCCGATGATTTTTATTTTTACTAAAATTAGCTATAATGAAGGGCAAGGGGGTGTGTCAAATGGAAAAAGATAAAGAATCTCCTTCTAATGATTTAGATGAAGAGACTCTCTTTATTGTTTCACAAACGTTTAAAGCCTTATCGGAACCAACTCGAATACGAATTCTCCATTTATTATTTTCAGGTGAGCATTCAGTGAATGATATTGCCGAAAGCCTTGGGTTACTACAGTCAACCGTTTCCCACCAACTTCGATTTTTGAAAAATCTTCGGCTTGTTAAATTTAGACGTGAAGGTACAACTGTCTTCTATACTTGTGATGACGAACATGTAATGGATATTTTAAAACAAACCATCGAACATGCCCGCCATTAATTACATCCTAAATGTGGGTTTGGACAGCCGATGTCATACCTTTCTACTTGGAGGGTACTATGCTCAATCCCAAAATCATCATGGAGAACTTTTTGCGCCTGCTCCAGCACTTGATCATGAAGGCCCTTTTCATTAATCGATAGGTGACAACTCAGCATGAACACTCCTGATGTAATTGACCAAATATGAAGATCATGGACTTCTTCAACATGTTCGATTTTTCCTAGTGTCGCCTTCACTTCATTTAACTGAATATGATGTGGTGTTCCTTCCATTAAAATATGGAATGAATCCTTTGTTACTCGATAGCCACTAATACTAATAAGAACAGCGACAATTAAGCTGGCTACCGGGTCCGCCCATCCCCATCCAAAGAAAATCATCAGTAAGGCCGCTGTTATTGCCCCTACAGATCCCAACATATCGCCGATTACATGTAGAAAAGCACTTCTAACATTTAAATTATCCTCTTTATCGCCACTCATTAAAATCCAGGCGGCTATAATATTGACTACAAGACCAATAACAGAAATAATCAACATCCCTGTGCTTTGAATTTCGGGCGGATTTGAAAAACGCTGAACGGCTTCGACTAAAATAAACAGTGAAATTAGAATTAATGTCATCCCATTAATAGCAGCAGCAATAATTTCAAACCGTTTATACCCAAAAGTTTTCGAGTGTGATGCAGCTTTTTCACCGAGCTTAAGAGCGAAAAAACTTAGTCCTAAAGAGGCAGCATCACTTAACATATGCCCAGCGTCCGCAAGTAAAGCCAAACTATTTGTGAGTAAACCTCCGATCACTTCGATAACCATAAAGGTTGAAATTAACAGAAAAGACAAGAGGAGTGCTTTTTTATTTGCGGAATGACCGTGTGAATGTCCATGATGATGTCCGTGGTGATGGTGCCCCATAATGACCCCTACTTTCTTAATTTTATATTTTATTCCATATTATTAAAATCTAGATCTTCTGTACCTGTCGATAACTTTATTGAGGTAAATATGAATGGATATTCATATATATTATGAGGGATAGGGTAATAAAGTTCAATGAAAAACGATCATGGCTTGTACTATTTTTACTTTTATATTTTTTCCTTTTCTAGAACGAATCTTTCTTTTGCTATTCTACCAATTTTCCCCAAGGTATATTTCCATTTTCGCAATAAATAATAAGGAAGTGAAAGATTGTTAAGCATCTAGGAGGGACATATGAACAACTCCCAATATAAAAAAGCCGAACGTGGTGCTTGGCTAAGTATATCAGCTTATATTATTTTATCAGGAGTTAAGATTTTCGTAAGTTACATAGGAAATTCTGAAGCATTACGCGCAGACGGATTAAATAATTTAACCGATATTATTGCCTCAGTGGCTGTTTTGATTGGACTAAAAATTTCACAAAAGCCGCCTGATGAAAATCACCGTTATGGTCATTCGAGGGCAGAAACAATTGCATCACTTGTGGCTGCTTTTATTATGATCTCTGTAGGTATTCAAGTGATTATTGGTTCCGTACAATCTGTATTAAATCCAAGCGAGACAAGTCCAAGTATTATCACTGCATTTGTTGCTCTATTTTCAGCGCTCTTTATGTATGGGGTCTACCTTTTTAACGTAAAGTTAGCTAGAAAAATTAACAGTAAGTCTCTTTATTCTGCTGCCCAAGATAATCGTTCAGACGCTCTAGTTAGTATTGGCGCCATGATTGGAATTATCGGGGCTTATTTTGGAATTGGCTGGTTAGACCCATTAGCTGCCTTTATTGTAGGTTTTATGATTTGTAAAACAGCGTGGGGAATTTTTAGAGATGCGGCTCTTGATTTAACCGATGCATTTGAAGTTGAAAAGTTAAAGGATATTGAGGAAACTATTCGTTCAACACCAGGTGTAAAATTGGTAAAGGACATTAAAGCCCGATTACATGGAAACCAGCCGATTGTCGATGCCACCATCTTTGTTGAACCAACGTTAACAGTGATTGAGGGGCACCAAATTGCTGAGCATGTGGAGGAACGCCTGTCTGAAACCCATCAAATCAATCATTCCCATATTCATATAGAGCCACAATTGCATTAAACTGATTTTTAAGGATTCGTTTTATATTTCATCCTCCCCTATTTCTGGGAATATTCTCCTTTGCAAAACATAATTTGTAAAGGGAGGGATCCATATGAATAATCATTTTCCACCAAATTCAGGAGATCAACCGGGATTTAATCCTAATGACATGCAAAACAAATGTTGGCAGTATATGAATTATCATGTTATTGGACAAATGGCCGATGGAACTCAAGTTGAAGGGATCATTGAGGATGTCGATGATGATGGTGTGACAATGTTAGTCCCCGAAGATGTGGATGGTGATGAAAGACTTTACGGTTATGGTGGTTATGGAAGAAGAAGAAGATACCGTAGATTCCTCCGCAGGCGCTACCCATTTACAGTGTTTGCATTTCCATTTATTTTTCCATTTCCATATTATTACTAGAGCCGGTAGAGTTGATTCTTAAAAATTCATTTCCTTAAGGTCATAATCTAACTTTCAAGAATATATAAAGAGATTAACAATTGATAATCCAATATCATTGTTAATCTCTTTTTGTTTAATCTTTATCTTGTCATTTCTCGATTATTTCTAAAATTGGCTTTGACATAGTCAGGTTTTTATTTTATAATAATTATAAATAAGTATAGATTTTATTTTTATAAATATTATTATATTGCACTCATCTTAAGCTTTTTCAACGATTTATAAAAATAAGGAGTTTTTAAGCATGAAAAAAAAGATCTGCCAAAAATGCGGTTCACAAATAAAAAAGCTCAAACATAGTTTAATTTGTAAATGCAGTAATAGACTCATAACCATAAAAGCAATTGTACAGTCAGAAACGAAACAAAGGTTGTTAAGCTAAAATTATATAAAAAAGTCTGGTATTGTTCAAGGATTAAATGGAGAATCCTTAAATGTTACCAGACTTTTTTATATTGAGAACATTTTTCAATTAGGTTCAACATGAACATGAACATCATACACCTTATATTCTTTTATAAGGTCATCTTCGACTTTGGTTGCAATATCATGGGCAGTTTTTAAGTCTAAATTAGAATTGACTAGAATAACAACGTCAACGACAACATTGTTTCCATAACTTCTTGCCTTGATGTCTTTAATTCCTTTCACTCCATATGTTCTCTCTATCGTTTCTTTATAGGCTTGGATTTCTTTTTCATCAAATCCATCCGTTAGCGAATGGGTAGCCTCGCGAAAGATGTCCCATGCCGTTTTACATATCATAAAGCCAACAATCATTGCTGCCAACGGATCAATCCATGGTAATTGAAATTGCGCCCCAATAATTCCGACTGTTGCACCAATACTGACCCAAGCATCTGATAAATTATCCTTTGCTGCAGCCATGACTGATTGACTATTAATTTCACTTGCTAGTTTTTTATTATATCGATAAACAAAATACATAATGAACGCACTAAAAAGACCGGTCCAAGCAGCGACAATATCTGGTATTTCATGGCTTCTAGCAAAAATATTTGTAACCGCATCTAAAACAACTTGAATCCCCACAACCATCATTATAAAAGATGCAATCAATGAGGCAACGTTTTCTGCCTTCCAATGACCATACGGATGATCATCATCAGCAGGTCGCTGGGATAATCTTAATCCGACTAATACCGCTACAGAGGAAATAATATCTGTGGCATTATTTAAACCATCCGCTTTTAATGCTTCAGAGTCTGTAAGAACTCCTACAATTAACTTCAGAATAGATAAACAAATATAAGCGACAATACTTATAATCGCTCCACGTTCTCCCCTTTTTAAATCTAGATATGCTCGCTCTTCCATTTTATATCCCCACTTTTCCCTCTCTCACCTTTATTATGGTATATGAAGCTCTAGTGGGTCTAGAGAAACCTTTTTACCTGCAGGGAACTAATTTACCTAAATACAAAAATGTTTCTCCAAGGAAACATTTTTTACACCACCTCATTAACATTCACTCAAGTTAGGTCATAATCCTTTCATTAATCATACCTAACTTGAGGACGTTAACTTAGGTTATGTCCGAATCAACCTCAAGATTTCCATCAACAACATCACGCGAACTCAATTGATTCGATTTTTTTGTAAGAAAAAACGAAATGATTAATCCTGTTAAAGCCATCATTGCTGCAACAATAAAAGCCGTTTGGATGCCATCTAACATCGAAAGCGCCTCATCTGCCGAAGCAGAAACTTTACTAGACATACTCATGACAGAAATGAGGAGTGCGGTTCCAATGGATCCCCCAATCATACGAATCGTATTATTCATTGCGGTTCCATGGGCAATCAATCCAAATGGCAAAGCATTAATGCCCGACGTCATTAACGGAGTCATGAGCAGTGAAAACCCTAACATTTTTAACGCGAAAATAACCGCAATAAATGGAATACTCGTTTCGATAGCAATATTCATATATAAAATTGTTGCCGCTAACGTAGCAGAAAATCCAATAATCGCCATCCCTCTGGCTCCAAATCTATCATACATTCTACCCGCTATCGGTGACATTGCCCCGGTTATAATCGCACCAGGTAACAGGATCATTCCCGACTGTAATGCCGATCCCTCTCTTACATTTTGTATATACAAAGGTAAGAGTGTTTCTATACCTATTAATAGTGCAAACATAAGAGCACCTAAAATGGTTGTGATCGTAAACTCTCTATATTGAAACACCTTAAAGTTAAGCATTGGATTTTCTAACTGGTTCTGTCTTCTAATAAATAAAGTAAGGGTGACTCCTCCAATAAGGATGGAAGCAATTACAAATGGACTTTCCCAACCTGCGGAACCAACCATACTGAAGCCATACAGTAATCCTCCCCAGCCAAAAGACGATAAAACCACTGAAAGAATATCAACCTTTACCACTTTCTGTTGAGTAACATTTTTCATTAAAAAGATTGCTAAAACAAGCACAATTATCGTAAAGGGCAATACGGTGTAAAATAAATGTCTCCAAGTAAAGTGATCAATGATCCATCCAGATAAAGTGGGTCCAATAGCTGGTGCAAAACCAATGACTAACCCACCCATTCCCATAGCAGCTCCCCGCTTCTCTGGCGGATAAACTGTCATCATTACAGTTTGCATAAGAGGCATTAGAATCCCTGCTCCCATGGCCTGGATGATTCTGGCAGTTAACAGAATACCAAAGTTAGGTGCTACCGCTCCCATGAATGTGCCAAGACTGAAAATCGCAATGGCGAAAATTAAAAGAGCTTTACTACTAAATTTTTCGATCAGAAATGCTGTGATCGGTATCATGATTCCATTCATTAACATAAACCCAGTCGTCACCCATTGAGCTTGATTCGGGTCAATCCCAAATTCCCCCATAATTGGCGGAATCGCAACAATCAACAGGGTTTGATTCAATAAAGCTACAAAGGCGGCCGCCAATAAAACACCGACTATTACTCTACGATTAAAAGATATTTCTTTCAAAATTTTGTCCCCTTTAATGTAAAATTGGTTCATGCATTGAAAATAATGTAACATGAATACTTTTAATATTCCATCTTTTTAAATCATCTAGGAATCAGTCACAATATTACATTGTTCAAAAGAGAACTATACAATTGCATTACCATAATGGTTTAGGCATGTAAAAAAGGCGAAATTAGATTCGCCTTTTTTACAAAATGATTATTCTTTTGCCATCTTATCATCTAATACAAAGATAATCCCTAATTTAAATGGGTCCCCTTCATAAAGGGCTTTTTGGACATAACGAATTTGATCATTCACATCTAGAACTTCCAATTTACAATGAGCACGATTTTTCTCTAATGCATCATAGAAAGTAGCTTCACTATTAACCCCAATCCCATTAACCTTCATTATGAGCTCACCTGTTTTAAGCCCCATTCTTTCGGCAGGAGAGTGTGGGATAATTCCAAGAATCATTACGCCATGTTGCTTTCTTGAAAAATAAAGCGGGCGATTTTCTTCTCCAAGGCGGTGAACTAATGACAACCATTCCCTACCAATAATAGCAAGAGCGACTACAATAATTGAAAAGAGTGGATACCAATATACGACCACTGATAGAACGGTTAGTATCATTCCAAGTTTAATTACTTTTTTACCAAACAACTCAACTAATGATTCTGGCAGCATACTATGGATTTGCTGATAAAAACCTATTGCAAATGGAACAAGGATAAACGAATACGTTTCACTCCCAATCGAAAAAACCGGCCACCATTCAAATGGAGGAGTGATAGATTCTCCTGGAATAAATAATAACAGGGGAAGCATCCAAATTCTTTTTACCTCATGAATCCCGACCCTTAATCCCCTTTTGCTTTTTATCATTTTAGGAGACGTTCCGTTCTTCCCATTTTTAAATATAAGAATGCCCTCCGCAATCACCAATAAGCAAACGACAATAGCCATAGGTGCTAGAAGACTCGCATTCCATTCTGGTGTCTGACTTCTTATAAGAGGTAACTCCCAATCTTTACTTAAAAGAAACAACGTGGCGAAAAAGGCTAAACCAACAGTGTAAACCGAAGTAAGCCAGCGTGTATGCCCAATAAAGCTTAGGATAAACGTAAACAGGGCAACAAATATAATAAACTCAATCGGAATCACGACTCCAATGATCACCATGATTATGGATAGAACGAGCCCTATGACCAAACCTAACGGAATGACCTGCTTAAATTCATAAAAAGCATTTTCTGCTCGAACATGGAACTCACTTCGTTCTCTCTTTACCCGTGAAATTCCAAGTACAATAGCAAGAATAAATATATAATAAAACACTGGATTAAGAAATATTTTTCCCAATCCTCTTAATAACGCAAAAACCCCTTCAAGAGCCAAGCCTGCCACCAACCTCTATCCTTCAAAATTCAATCTACTATTTCAATAATCTATTAAGATTATTCTACCAAATTAATAGTATACAGTAAATGAAGGAAAAGAGTGAGAAGCACCTTTCAAAAGTTGGAAGGTGCCTCTCACTCTTATTTTTGTTGAGCAATATATTTTATTGCTGCTTGAAGTTGAATGTCGTTCCTTTCCTTTTTGAGTTCATCGATAACGGCTTGTTCAAGTTTAGCTGCCGTTTTTTCATCAATTTTTCCGTTTACATTCAAACCCTCTTCCTGCTGGAATGCCTTGACCGTTGTTTCAGTGCTTTCACTGAAATAGCCATCCGTTCTGCCAGGCTCATAACCGAGGCCTTTTAAAATTTCTTGAGCGTTTTTAACTTGCTCATTATTCATATCCTTTTCTAATGGGTCTGTCAGCTGTATCGGATGGGTATGGAAAAGATCCGTCTGCTTCACAACGACATCTGGTTTGATTCCTTTTTGATGGATCCAATTTCCATTTGGTGTGAGCCATTTGAATAAGGTTAACTTTATATTACTGCCATCCCCCATTGGTACCGCCTGTTGCACAGTTCCTTTTCCAAAAGTAGACTCACCGATTAATGTATACCCCTCCGCCTCTTGCATAGCCCCTGCCAAAATTTCCGAGGCGGAAGCACTCCCTTTATCAATTAAAACTGCAACCGGATAAGGTTTTTCTTTGTCTAATGTAGTATAAAATGGGTCCCGCTCTCCATTTCGCTTTTCAATTTGTAAATAAGGCTTATCCTTTGATACAAATTCTTTTAGAATATCTTCAACACTTTCTAACAGCCCTCCAGGATTTCCTCGTACATCAATAACTAGCCCCTCAACCTCCTTCTTTTCTAGTTCTTTCAATTGCTTTTTAAACTCTGAAGCCGTTTCTTTTGAAAAAGAAGTAATTTCGATATAGCCAATTGGCTTGCCATATTCTTCTTTTACGTTTGAATAGACCGTGACTTGTGGAATTTCATCACGTTTGACATTGACTGTAATTGGATCTTTAACTCCTTGTCTCAATAGTTCTAACTTAACAATTGTCCCTTTTTTCCCACGAATTTTTACCGTTGTTTCATATAAATCCAACCCCTCTATACTTTCCCCATTTATTTTTACAATTTGATCATTTGGCTTTATTCCTGCCTTTTCTGCTGGAGATTCTTTGAATGGAGAGACAATAACTATTTTTCCCTCTACTACACTAATTTCGGCCCCAATTCCTTCAAATGAAGAGTCTAATGCTTGATTAAACTGCTCAGCCTTTTCCTTATTCATATATACTGAGTAAGGATCGTCTAATGTGGTAAGCATCCCTTGAATTGCCCCTTCAACCAACTGCTCATCCTCTACTTCTTCCACATAATTTCCTTTAATCAATTGAAAGGCTTTAGCCATTTTTTCGAGATTATTCTCATTTAAAGAACGATCTGTTCCAGGAGTTGCTTGTTCATTTTCAACTACATCTTCTTGTTTATCTGGTAACCATGTTGTCACTGCATATGTACCTCCTGCTCCTGTTAGCAGGGAACCAGTCATGAGCAGTGCTATCCATTTTCGGTTCATCCTCATCTTCCTCTCTATTTGCTATGAACCTGTCCGTATTTGTAGGTGATTAGACTTTTGTAAAAGATCGTACCAAAAGTCTAACCAGAGAATTTACATCGAGATTTCCCACATTTCCAAAAGCACATCCCATTTGCCTGTTGAGGTTAACTATGTTTTCTAACTTTTATAAGCACTTGTCCACATTTCCCCTAGTTCAATATATGCGATGATGGACGAGTTATGAGGATTTTATTATTGGAAAAAGACGCAAAAAAAAGGAAGAGTCGCACTCTTCCTTTTTAAACCGTCCTATAAACCTATCTCTGTAATTACAGAACACTCAATGGATTTATCGCATTTGATCTGCTGCCATTCCACTTTCCGTTGTGCACTTCAAAATGTAAATGCTGCCCAGTAGATCTACCAGTTGTTCCCATATACCCAATAAATTGTCCTTGAGAAACGGTTTGTAATGAACCTACACCAATGCTTCTTAAATGAGCATAGAGCGTTTCATATGTTTTCCCGTTAATTGAATGGGTAATGATAATCACATTTCCATAACTACCCATTGAGCCAGCATAAGTAACTACACCATCAGCAGCTGCTACGATAGGAACATTACCTGCTTTAGCAATGTCTATTCCATAATGAAATGATGAACGCTGACCTGTAACTGGATGAGTACGATAGCCAAAACCAGATGAAACATACCCTTGCGCAGGATGAATAAAGTTTCTTGATGAAACCTTCACAGCCGTATTTTCACTGCTTCGATTATTCGATTCTGCTGCCTTAGTAGTTGTTGTAGGTTGTGGTGATTGTTTTGGTTGTTCCTGTTTTGGTTGTTCCTGTTTTGGTTGTTGCTGTTGAGTTTGCTGTTGCTGCTGTTGTTGTCTAGCAGCTTCCTCTTGTTGTTGTCTAGCAGCTTCCTCTTGTTGCTTTCTAGCCGCTTCTTCTCGCTGCTTTCGCTCTGCTTCTTCCTGTTGTCTTTTCAACTCTGCCTGTTTTTGCTTTTCTAATTCAATCGCCTTTTGAATGGCTGCTTCTTGGTTTACTAGAGCTGCTCTTTCATCTTCTAAACTAATTTGCATATCAATCGCTTCTGCTTTTTCTTGTTCAAGCAATGCCATTAAATTCTCTTGTTCTTCCTGTTGGCCGCTCAAAGTAGATTTTAAGGATTCTAATTCCTGCTGCATTTTCGTCAATTGAGCTAAGTCTTGTTCAACAGCTGCCTGCTTTTCTTCTAGCTCAAGCTTATCATTATTATGCTCTCTTAAAATGGTTTGATCAGCCTCTACAATTGTCGCTACCGCACTCATACGGTCGATAAAGTCACTAAAGCTTTGAGCACCGACGATAACCTCAAGGTAATTAACAAACCCGCCACCTTCTTGATAAGCACGAGCCCTGTCTTTTAACACCTCATTACGAGCCTCAATACGATTCTTGAGTTCTTCTATTTCTATTTTTAATTGTTCTATTTCTCTATTTTTATCTTCAATTTGCTGATTTTTTTCAGCAATTTGGGCATTCGTATCATTTATTTCTGATTCAATTCGTTTTATCTCATTAGTTATTAGATTTTGCTCTGCCTGAATCTCGCCAATTTTTTCTGTTGTTTGATTTAACTGCTGATTTACTTGCGATTTCTGCCCTTGAATTTCATTATTTTGTCGATTTAACTCGCCTAGTGTGTCTGCCGAAGCAGGTGCACCTGTAAATATCGTTCCTAAGCCAATTGTAGCCACCATAGACAATGTAACAAATGTTTTCTTCAAAAATTGTTCCTCCTGTCTGTAAATCCCTAGCTAGCTCTTCTTTTTCATAGATGATATCTATAAAAATCTGAAAATACCAACTTAAATTTCTATGTATCCTGGTTAAATAATGTTCCAAATAAAGCTGAGCACCAATGATATAAACCACTCATTGGTGCCAAATCTATTCTTTTTTTATATTTTTAAAAACTTACGTACGGACATTAAGCTTCCCCATACTCCAATAACAGCACCCATTAAAATTAATACAACCGATACTTGATAAACAACTGGATTAAATGGAAGTAGTTGCAGGAAATCCCCAGCAAGCTTTTGTGATATCAAATCATGTGAGTAATAGTACGTAACACCGACGGTAACAATTGGTATGATTGATCCTAGTATACCAAGTGTTAGACCTTCTAAGAAAAATGGCCATCTAATAAATCCATTTGTAGCACCAACAAGTTTCATAATCTCAATTTCTTTTCTTCTAGCAAAAATTGTAATTTTGATAGTATTAGAAATTAGAAACATCGCTGTGAATAAGAGTCCAATAATTAAAATAGCTCCAATGATACGTCCTGTATTTGTTGCTTCGAATATTTTCTCAACGCTACCTTGCCCATATTTAACTTTAGAAGCAAAGTCCATCTTTTCAATTTGCTCGGAAACCGAAGCAATGTCCTGTGGTTCGATTGTTTTAACTACTAATACGTCGTTCAGAGGGTTGTCCTGTTCGAACATGGCAAAAGCTTCACCCTCTTCTCCCATGCTGGACATTAACTGATTTAACTCGTCTTCTTTCGGTGAATAGGCAACTGAATCAACACGATCCAAATTCCCAATCTGAGCAGCTAGTGCTTTTTGTTCCTCATCTGTCGCCGCAACATCAATATGAACACGGATTTCAACATCATTTTCAATGTTATTTGCCATATGATTTAAATTCATCATAATCACCAAAAATACGCCTACTAAAAGGAGTGTGATCGTAACCGCACTTACGGATGCAAATGTCATCCATCCATTTCTTCCTAAACTTTTAAAACTTTCCCTTACATGCCGCCTAAGAGTTCTAGCCTTCATACCCGTAATCACCCCTCTGTTCGTCACGGACAATCTGGCCCGATTCAATGGCAATTACTCGGTGTTTGATCGTGTCCACGATCTGTTTATTGTGAGTCGCCATTACAACGGTTGTCCCTCTTGTGTTGATTTCCTCAAAGATATTCATTATATCCCATGATGTATCAGGGTCAAGGTTACCTGTTGGCTCATCCGCAATTACTACCTTTGGTGAATTAACGATGGATCTCGCAATGGATACACGCTGTTGCTCTCCTCCTGAAAGTTCATCAGGAAACATACGTGCTTTATGCTTTATCCCCACTAGCTCGAGTGTTTGCATGACCTTCTTTTTGATTTGGTCGGGATGCTCTTCAATTACCTCTAGGGCAAAAGCGACATTTTCGAAAACTGTTAGTGAAGGAAGTAACTTAAAGTCTTGGAAAATAACGCCAATTTGACGCCTTAATAAAGGTACTTTCTTTTCCTTCAATGTAGTTAAGTCAACCCCATTTATTTTAACAACGCCTTTTGTCGGCGATTCCTCACGATAAATCATCTTAATAAAAGTGGATTTTCCGGCACCACTTGGGCCGACGACATAGACGAATTCTCCCTGCTTGATGTGTACAGTGATGCCATTAACAGCAACAACACCATTCGGGTATTTCTTATAAACATCTTGCATTTCAATCATGTTATCACCCAATGTTTTTTGTGTTTTTGGAAATTAATAGATTGTCAGCCTCGACAAAAACCAGCAAAAACTTTGCTATTTTCCACACTTCCCATTATAACATCATATTTTGCTATGAATACCCCATAATATATTACAGTTTCTTTTCAATTTCGCTAAAAACAAGTTACTGAAATCAATAAATCCGTAATAATAGTGAAATATACCGCTTTTTCTATGAAAAATAGTAAGTTTGGCAATTATTGCTGAATTGGTGGAAAATAATAAAGATTTGTAGTATAGAGGAAATTAAATGAAGTTTTAAATAATGATAGATAATATTAAAGTAAGGTTTGATTTTAACTGACTCACCGAATAGAGCGTTACCTTTATAGGCATATTAGTAACTAGCATAGTGAGTCAGATTCTTAATTATTTTTTACTTGCTAACCATTCTGCTACAGCGGACGCTTCTTCTCCTTTGATTAACCGAGGCGGCATTGCCCCTTTACCTTCTAGAATGACATTCTCAATCTCCTCCTGAGAAAATCTAGCTCCTACTGTACTAATGTCCGGAAAATGTCCTTGTCCTTTTAGTTCTACGCCATGGCAAGAAGAGCATTTTTGAGTGTAAATTTTCTCTGGATCTCCAGCTGAGACGGTATCTCCTGATGTCTCTTCGTTCCCTCCGCAAGCAGCCAATACGAGTGATGCTCCCATTAGCAAACTAACTAATTTCCCCCGCATAAAGTCTCCCCCTTTCAACAGTACTTTCTTTACTAGCTACATTATACCATAATAATAATATTAAGATCGTTTTTAATATTCCAAAATATCACAAAGAGTGCCAGGAACCTTTCAAAATAGAAAGTCCTTGGCACTCTTGCTGTTTTATGAGATACGTGAACGTAGATAAGCATCGATGAATTCGTCGATTTCTCCATCTACTACGGCATTAACGTTTCCTGATTCCACATTGGTACGATGGTCTTTGACCATGGAATAGGGATGAAAAACATAGGAACGGATTTGACTTCCCCAGCCAATCTCCTTTTGCTCCCCACGAATTTCCGCCAGTTGTTCTTCTTTCTTCTCAACCTCTAATTGGTAAAGCTTTGACTTTAACATCTTCATAGCTGTTTCCCGGTTTTTGATCTGGGAACGTTCGGATTGACAGGCAACGACTACTCCTGTTGGGATATGAGTAATCCGAACTGCTGACTCTGTTTTATTGATATGCTGTCCCCCTGCACCGCTTGCACGGTACGTATCAACCTTTATGTCTTCTGTGCGCACTTCTATATCGATGTCATCATTAAATTCTGGCATGACATCACAGGAAACAAAGGATGTATGACGGCGTCCCGATGAATCAAACGGTGAGATCCGAACAAGTCGATGTACTCCTTTTTCGGCTTTCAAATAACCATAGGCATTATGACCTCTAATCGCAAGGGTTACACTTTTAACCCCGGCCTCTTCCCCAGGTAAATAATCCAATGTCTCTATTTTAAAACCTTTCTTCTCTGCCCATCGTGTGTACATTCGCAGCAAGATGGAACCAAAGTCTTGTGATTCAGTACCTCCAGCACCTGGATGCAATTCCAAAATGGCATCATTTTTATCGTAAGGATCACTTAAAAGAAGTTGTAGTTCAAATTGACTTAAGCGACCAGTCAATTCCTCAAGCTCGGCTTCAAGATCATTTCGCAAATCTTGATCGTCTTCTTCTTTTACTAATTCATAAGTGATCTCCAAGTTTTCAAAGATATCGAACAGCTCTTTGAACTCATTCACTTGATCTTTTAGAGCATTCGATTCATTAATAACACCTTGTGCCTTCTGCTGATCATTCCAAAACTCTGGTTGAAGCATTTCTTCATCAAGCTCAGCAATTCGGGCTTCTTTGTTGTCTAAGTCAAAGGGACCCCCTAAATTCAGCTAACTTTTTAGCTGTAGTTTCTAACTCATTTCGGACTTCTGCTAATTCCATACTCATTCCCCTTCATATATATAAATTTTAGAACCCTTATCATAGAATCTTCTTATTACTACTATAATAATATTAGTATTTTCTAAGAACGTAAATTTATTTTTCTGGCGCTGAAAAGGACAAAACCATTTTATTTTGTCCTTTTCATTAATCCGTTAATTACCTGCTGCCCCGTGGCAATTTTTATACTTTTTTCCACTTCCGCACGGGCATGGATCATTACGTCCAATTTGAACTTGCTTTACAACTGGTTTTTTCTTCACTTGACCGCCATCCTCTTTAGGATTCACAGCCTGGCCTTTTGCCACTTCTTCACGTTGAAGATTCTGGCGAATTTCTGCTTTCATAATGTATTTTGCTACATCATCTTCAATAGCTTCAACCATTGCCTCAAACATAGCGAATCCTTCTTGCTGGTATTCACGTAGGGGATTAATTTGACCATAAGCCCGCAAATGGATTCCTTGACGAAGTTGATCCATCATATCAATGTGATCCATCCATTTGGAATCAACCGCACGTAAGACAATTACTTTTTCAAATTCCCGCATTTGTTCTTCGCTTAGTTGTTCTTCTTTCGTATTATAGTGCTCCATTACCTTTGCCATGATGGTATCGGTAATTCCTTCAGCATCTTTTCCACGAATATCTTCTACAGTTATTTCCCCTTCCTGAAGAAGATTTCCTTGAATATAATCGATAAGGCTTAGGTAATCCCTTTGCTCTGTATCTCCGGCCATATGTGCAGTAACATTACGCTGTACAGAAGAAAGCAACATCGATTCAACAATACCGCGTAAATTCTCTGATTCTAAAACGTCATTACGCTGGGCATAAATGATTTCACGTTGTTGACGAAGCACATCATCATATTCCAATAAACGTTTTCGTGCATCAAAGTTATTGCCTTCTACACGTTTTTGTGCAGATTCAACGGCTCTGGAGACCATTTTACTTTGGATTGGCTGCGTATCATCCATCCCGAGCTTGGACATCATATTTTTCATATTATCAGAACCAAATCGGCGCATTAACTCGTCTTCCATGGAAAGATAGAATTGTGTCACCCCTGGATCCCCTTGTCGTCCAGAACGTCCACGCAACTGGTTATCAATCCGTCTACTTTCATGGCGCTCCGTTCCAATTACTGCAAGACCACCAACTTCTTTTACACCTTGACCAAGCTTGATGTCAGTACCACGTCCAGCCATATTCGTCGCAATGGTGACAGATCCCTGTTGACCTGCTTCTGCAATGATTTCAGCTTCACGTTCATGGTTTTTTGCATTCAAAACATTGTGGCGAATGCCTTTCTTCGTTAAATATTTAGAAATAATTTCCGATGTTTCAATCGCAACCGTACCGACTAATATGGGCTGCCCTTTTTTATTTCGTTCGGCAATATCTTCAACTACTGCCCTGAATTTACCATCCATTGTCGCATAGATTAAATCTGGGCGGTCGTCACGAATAATCGGTTTATTCGTTGGAATCATAACGACATTCATATTATAAATATTGCGAAATTCTTCTTCTTCTGTTTTTGCTGTACCTGTCATTCCTGCTAATTTCTCATACATCCGGAAATAGTTTTGAAACGTTATTGTTGCAAGAGTCATGCTTTCATTCTGGATTTCTAAAGCTTCCTTTGCTTCAATTGCCTGGTGCAATCCTTCACTGTATCGACGGCCTTTCATTAAACGCCCTGTAAATTGGTCAACAATTACAATTTCCCCATCTTGTACAACGTAATCCACATCGCGATGCATACTTGCATGTGCTTTTAACGCTTGAATAATATGATGATTCAAGGTTACATGGCTGAGATCAAAAAGATTATCAATTCCAAAAGCACGTTCTGCTTTCGTCATGCCGGATTCAGTTAATTGAACTCCTTTTGTCTTTTCATCATACGTATAATCTTCTTCCCTTTTTAACGTATTGACAAAAGCGTTAGCCTGAATATAGAGTTGTGTAGACTTTTGTGCTGAACCGGATATGATCAACGGTGTACGAGCCTCATCAATTAAAATGGAGTCAACCTCATCGATTACAGCATAGTACAATGGACGTTGGACCTTTTGTTCATTGTAAAGAACCATGTTATCTCGTAAGTAATCGAATCCCAGCTCATTATTTGTGCTATATGTAACATCACATGCATATGCTTCTTGTTTTTCTTCTTTTGTCAAACTGTTTACATTCAGTCCAACGGTTAAACCAAGGAATGTATAGAGTTGCCCCATTTCACTGGCATCACGGCTAGCTAGGTATTCATTGACGGTTACTACATGAACACCTTTGCCAGTTAATGCATTTAAATAAACGGGCATCGTTGAGGTTAAGGTTTTCCCTTCCCCCGTTTTCATTTCGGATATATTCCCTTCGTGCAAGGAAATGCCTCCCATTAATTGAACAGGATATGGATACATGCCTAATACCCGTTTTGCGCCTTCACGAACAACAGCAAAAGCTTCAATTAATAAGTCATCAACCGTTTCACCCTTTTGATAACGAGACTTAAATTCTTCCGTTTTCCCTCTTAATTCATCATCGGAAAGTCTCTCCATATCGGAGGCAAGTGCATCGATTTGCTCTGCCATTTTCGCTAAGCGTTTAATCTCCCGCTTATTTGGATCAAACACTTTACTTAAAATCCCTGCCATACAAACGCTCCTTTATTTTGAATCAAGATCTATTTTCACTTAAATGTTAACGTTCTACAATTCATACAAAGAGATACTTTTTCTGCTTCAAATACTTGATAGTTTATCACATTTTTTCCTTTATAATCATAACACTTCCATAAATCAGTGACAACTTGTTAAAGTGAGGCCTTGAGGAGATTTTAATGATAAGGAGGTATGTTATTAAGCTTATTGGAGACTTTAATCAAAAACGATGATTTTTGAACTCGTTATTAAAAATAATGTGTAAAACGCAGCCCTATTAAAGAGCTGCGTTCATATGTTAAATACTTACTGTGTTTCAATTAGACCGTAACGTCCATCTTTACGTTTGTAAACTACATTTGTACGGTTCGTTTCAGCGTTAGTATATACGTAGAAATTGTGACCTAACATATTCATTTGTAGGATCGCTTCTTCACTGTCCATCGGCTTTAAATCAAAGCTTTTTTGACGGACAACTTCTAAATCCGTTTCTTCTTCCACAACCGGATCCTCTGGATGTTCAGGAACATTATTTACAAATAGTTCACTGATTCTACCTTTTTCGCGAGCTTTGCGGTTTACTTTTGTTTTGTACTTACGGATTTGACGTTCTAATTTATCTGTAATCAAATCGATTGCTGCATACATATCATTGTGAGTTTCCTCAGCACGTAAAACTAATTGCGGTATTGGAATTGTTACTTCAACTTTCGCTTTTTTATCGTTGTAAACTTTTAAATTGACATTAACACTAGCATTTGGAGTTTCTGTGAAGTATCGCGCTAACTTGCTGATCTTTTTCTCAACATACTCTCTAATTGCTGGAGTTACCTCAATGTTTTCACCACGAATGTTGTAGTTCATAAGTGAACTCCTCCTTTTCTTTGTTCAAACGAGATACAAGTGTTTGGATAAGGTTATTTACCCTTTGCCATTTAACTTATTTCCCGTTGTTTATCTTAAAATCCTATATCTTTACATTTCTATTTTACCCCTCAATTCTCCTGCTAAATCATCAAAACTTTTCAAAATATGTCGAATTATTGACAAATAAGAAGGTGGCGATAAACTAGTTGACAGTACAATGAATTTCGAAATCATTGTTTTTGCTAGTCTTTAAGTTCTCTTTTCTTTCGCTTAAATCTTTTTATCTACAAGCAACCCAACATAATCCATCATATTTGCATACATATCCAATAGCTTTTTGGAAGGGATTTCTTTAATAACCTCATTCGTTTTTTCGTCTATGACCTTTATGTAATAATCATTTAATTTTTCATGCAAAACAAATTTAATTGAAGTATTAATAGGAGATAAAAAGTCATTGATCCCTTTAACAACTTCTTGTATTTTTTCCTTATCAAATTTAGCGGCTTCTTGGGGAGTTGGCTGGTCAGGCTTAGTTAATACTTCCTCCACCTTTTTCGACCGGGTTACTTTCTCTACTTCTGTTACTTTTGCCAAATGATTAAAATTTTGATTATGAATTCTTTC
Organism: Niallia sp. XMNu-256; assembly: GCF_036670015.1. Classification (NCBI taxonomy): domain Bacteria; kingdom Bacillati; phylum Bacillota; class Bacilli; order Caryophanales; family Bacillaceae; genus Niallia; species Niallia sp. XMNu-256. The sequence continues at coordinate 645,529 of NZ_CP137636.1, read as the reverse complement.
GATCATTATCCACACGCCCTTTATACGATCATTCGCTTATTCTTTATATCGGCAAAATGATCGTATACTTAACAGAAAATATAATAATAGAGTTGAAGATTGTCTATACAAAACGATTTCGTCCAGCTCCAACCCCAAATAAAATGATTATAAAACCGACAATGACTAATGTAATCAGTGGGACTGTCCATGTTTGAGTAAAATCATATATTGATCCAATTAAAATCGGACCAACTGCCGCTAAAATATACCCTATAGATTGGGCCATTCCTGATAATTGAGCTGCTTGCCTTGCATTTTGACTTCGTAATCCTAAAAAAGCCAATCCTAGCGGGAATGTTCCACCTAAGCCTATACCAATTAAAACGATACTAACCATCATTAGAAAATCATTAGTCCCAAATAACAATAAACCACTAAAACCAGAAACACTTGAGAGGCCTAAAATAATCGCAAGTCCTTTTTGCTCTCGAAAGCGGCTAGCAAGAACAGGTACGATAAATCCGATCGGCAATCCTATTAGCTGTGTAAAAGATAGCAGCCACCCAGCAGTTGCTAAGCTAGCCCCAAGATTTCGCAAGATTTCTGGAAGCCATGTAATCGTGACATAAAATAATAACGACTGACATCCCATAAAAAGAGCGATTTGCCAAGCAAGGAGTGAGCGCCAAATGTTCGTCACTGGTGGAATTCTCTTAACTTCAAAGGACTGCTTCTTGTTATTTTTCGATAAATAACCCCAAAGTAAAACAGCTAAGATCGCAGGAATTCCCCAAACGAGCAGTGCTGTTTGCCAGCCAACGTTCATTCCGCTAATTAAGGGAACCGTTACCCCTGAGGCAACTGATGCCATTAAACCCATTGCTGTCGAGTATACACTTGTCATTAATCCGAATTTCAAGGGAAATTTGTCTTTAATAACAACAGGTAATAAAACATTACAAATTGCAATGCCACTTCCGATTAAAAATGTCCCAAAGAAAAGGATATAAATGGATGTAGCCGTGCGAATCACAATCCCAATTAGAATTAAGATCAATCCAACTAATAAAGTTCTCTCATTTGATAACCATGTGGCCATTTTAGGAGTTATCGGAGAAATGACCGCAAAGGCGATCAGCGGCAAACTCGTTAACAAACTCACACTCCAATGTGCTAAACCCATATCTTCTTGAATAAGCCCAACGACCGGACCAATTGAGGTAATTGCAGGCCTTAAATTAAATGCCACAAAAATAATTCCAATAATAAGCACATAATTATATAGAGATTTTTTCTTCACTATTGAGTTTTCCACTATAAATGTATCTCCTTTCAGTAACACTTTTTTACTATAGCATAATGCAATTATTTTTTTATAAGATGTCAAGGTTTATTCTCCATAAAATGGCAGATGTCAGATGCCTCTAAAAATTAGGGAGGGGGGACCTCCCATAAAATGGTATGAGGCAAGAAACCTTGTTTGATCCATACTAATAATGGTGATGTATATGTTTTGTAAATCAAATGAGGAGTTGGATACTCTCGTAAATGATGCAAGGAAAGTGGCTTCGCTCGGTAAGGTAGCAGATTATATCCCTGAACTCGGCAAGGCAAATGGCAATGATTTATCTATTGCCATTCATTATCCTGATGGTAACTGCATTTCTGCAGGAGATGTCGAACGTAAAATTACTTTGCAAAGTGTTTCAAAGGTCATAAGTTTGGCTTTAGTACTAATGGATAGAGGTTACCAATATGTATTTGATCGTGTTGGAATGGAGCCCACAGGCGATCCCTTTAATTCAATTGCCAGATTGGAAAGGGCAAATGTGGCCAAGCCCTTAAATCCGATGATTAATGCTGGAGCCTTGGTGGTGACCCATATGATTAAGGGAAATAACGTAGAAGAAAGGTTTCAGCGCCTGCTAAATTTTATTCATGACATCGCTGATAACCGTAAGATTGGATACAGTACAAATGTAGCCCAATCTGAATTCGAAACGGCTTATTTGAACAGGTCTTTAGGATATTTTTTAAAACAACATGGACTAATTAATGAGGATATCGAACAATTACTCGGCCTTTATACTAGGCAGTGCGCGATTGAAATGAACTGCCTAGATTTAGCTAGAATTGGATTAGTACTTGCGATGGACGGAGTCGATCCCTCAAGTGGCAAGGTTATAATACCCGTAGATGTTGCCAGGATTTGTAAAACATTTATGGTTACATGTGGCATGTATGATGCATCTGGGGAGTTTGCCATAAAAATTGGGATTCCAGCAAAAAGCGGAGTATCGGGAGGTATTATGGGAGCAGTGCCAGGAAAATTTGGGATAGGCATATTTGGACCCGCTCTAGATGAAAAAGGAAACAGCATTGCAGGAATTAAATTATTGGAACTACTATCCAAAAAGTATCGTTTAAGCATGTTTTAGAAAAGTCCAGGCACCGGCCGGATACAGCGGCTGGTACTGACCTTCTATAACTGCTGATAATTTAATTTTCTTTTTTGTGTTTATGATTGAACAGGAAATACTCATTGTGCTCCAGTTAGATACCTATGGAGTTAGATCATGAATAATTTAAATAGAGGTGAACATTATGCGTAGTCAAAAAGGGGATAAAACATTTTTATTGATAATTACTTTAATCGGAATTCTTTTGTTACCCTTTGCCATAGTTAAGCGTTCCTTTAAAGACTGGATCATTGTCTATTTAGTTAGCGTACTTGGTAACTCATTGGCTGATCATTATCTTGTTACTAGAGGATATTTGAAGTACAAAATCAGACCTATGCCGAAAATTTTTTCAATCCATCTGCCCTTTGATTTAGTTCATTATCCGTTAGCGCTGCTCTACTATAATCAATGGACTTTAAATAGTAATTTAAAAGGAATTTTATTAAAATTATTTCCATTTATTATTCCCCAAATCATTTTTGAAACAATGGCTGCCAAAAAAACAAATCTAATACACTGGCGAAGGGGTTGGTCATGGTATCATTCTTTTTTTGCTATGGCGGGTAAATTTTTAATTTGTCGGTCAATCATAGCTATTATTCGTATAATCAATAACAAAGCAGTAACAACAAGGGATTTATAATCCTTACACTTTAGTAATACAGAAATAGACTGAACCATAAAATGGATTCGGTCTCTTCCTATTTTATTTATCGATGATCATACTTTCAAGATAACATATTAAAAAGAATTAACTAACTCAACAAATCAATACATAATTTTAATCAGAAGGTTAATAATATCAGTTGGATTATGAATCTAATAAGAAAGTGGAACCTTACATGATGATCCCTTTACAAGAAATAAACATTAACGCCTCCAAAACCGGTTACACTATGTGAACCGGTTTATTTTACATCTAAAAAGGGATAAAAGGATGTTGATAAAAATGACTAATCCTTTAAATGTAAAACAATGTATTGCTACACTCAATGGGATTCAAGCCCAATTATCTACACTAGCTATACAATTCCAAGACGAGGTGGCGCAAAAAGCCTTTCATGAATCAATGTTAACAGTAGAAGAAATCCAGAAAGATCTTTACAAGTGGCTAGTTGAGATCCAAAAGGAAAAACCATAATATAACAACCTAGGGGTGAATTAATGTCTGAGTGGTTCGATATTTTTATACGGTCAATTATTTTTATTGTTGTGTTAATGGTAATGACCAGATTACTCGGCAAAAAACAAATATCAGAAATTAGCTTTTTTGAATATGTGTCTGGTATTACTATTGGTAGTATTGCTGGTGAGGTCATCATGGGTTTAGAAAGGAATATTGGTCACGGAATCCTTGCCATTGTTATTTTTGCGCTTATTACTCTATTTGTTGACTATTTTGCATTAAAAAGCCCACAGTTTAGAAATTTAATTGAAGGAAAGGCAACTGTTATCATTAAAGATGGAAAGGTCATGGAGGAGAATTTAAAAAAAGAAAAATACTCCATACCAGAGGTGGAATCCCTTCTCCGGCAGAAAAATGTTTTTAATCTAGCGGACGTAGAGTTTGCCTTTCTTGAACCAAAGGGAGATATAAGTGTTCTATTAAAAAAAGAAAATAGACCACTGACCCCGAAAGATATCCATTTAAAGACAGCGAGTGAAAAAGTACCGCAAACAGTTATCATGGACGGGGTGATCATTAATGATGCCATGGCAGCAGCTGGGAAGGACCGAAATTGGCTTAATACCGAATTAGATAAACTTGAGGTATCATTAGATAATGTTTTCATAGGACAAGTAGATTCATACGGGGAATTAACGGTTGACTTGTATGATGATCAAATAAAAGTCCCATCCGTTCAAAGTCGACCATTATTAATGGCTATGATTAAAAAATGCCAAGCTGATTTAGAGCTGTTCGCTCTAAAGGCCCAATCGAATGAAGCTAAAAATATGTGTGATCACCATGCAAAAAAATTGGCTGAACTCGAGAAACAACTTTCTCCATTTTTGAATGGATCGTAATAATAGAAGTTAGCCAAATTTAAGACCCTGACTTCACAGAAAAACTTGGTGAAAATCAGGGTCAGATTGTGTTTACACTTTAAGCTCCAACTTCGTAACTACTTCTACATTGGAGGTTTGCGGAAACATATCAAGAGGTTGAATATACTCCACTTTATACTTTTTCGACAACACGCTAATATCCTTTGCCAATGTGGACGGATTACATGATACATAAACGATTTTTTTCGGTTTTACTTTTAAAAGTGTATTCAAAAGCTGCTCGTCCATTCCGGTTCTTGGTGGATCTACAATGACAACATCAGGCACCCAGCCTTCCTTTGCCCATTTTGGTAAAACCACCTCCGCTTTGCCGATAACATATTTGGCATGTTTAATTCCATGGCGATTGGCATTTTTCTTCGCATCTTGGATCGATTCCTTAATCACATCCATGCCGCGCACTTCAACTGCCTGGTCTGCAACCCAGAGCCCAATCGTTCCGACACCACAGTATGCATCAACGACTTTTTCCTTCCCTGTAAGGTTTGCTGCCTTTTTTACCTCATTATATAGCTTGACGGTTTGCTCCGGATTTAGTTGAAAAAAGGTTCTTGCCGAAAGCTCAAAACTTAAGTCTCCCAATGTTTCCTGGATAAAGTCTTTCCCAGCTAAATGAACCGTTTCTTCACCAAAAATAAGTGAAGTTTTTTGACCGTTTATATTCTGCATAATGGACTTTACTTCAGGCAATCTTTTCCTGACTTCTTCCACTAGCTGCTCTTTTTTCGGCAATTCCCTTTTTGCTGTAATTAAGACAATTTGCAGCTCACCTGTTCCAACTCCAACCCTTGCAACAATCGTGCGAACAATCCCTTTTCTTGTTTTTTCATTATAAATTGGGATTTGAAGCTTTTGTAGTATTTTCTTGACCGTTCCCACTGCTTTATTTGTTTTCGGATGTTGAACCATACATTGGTCAATGTTAATTAAATGATGCGAGTTCATGCCGTAAAGGCCAGCTAATATTTTTCCGTCCTTCTGTCCGACTTGAAACTGGCTTTTATTACGATAATTCCATGGGTCTTCCATTCCAATTGTTTCCCGAATGTCTAACTGTTCGGTTGGCAGTTTCGTATGACGTTCAAATGATTGAATGACAATATCACGTTTTTCTTTTAGCTGTCCATCATAGCTAAGGTGCTGAAGCTGGCAGCCCCCACACTCCTGATATACCGGACACTGTGGCTCAATACGATATTCTGATTTCTTACGTATTTTTTTGATCCGTGCCTCCGCATATTTAGGCTGAACCTTTGTTGCCTCCACAACCACTTCTTCACCTGGTAATGCTCCTGGGACAAAAACGACTTGTTTTTTAAAATAACCGACCCCTTCTCCATTAATCCCCAATCTTTTTATTGTTAATGGAAAGGTTTGTCCCTGCTGCACTTTCGTTATTTGTTCTTTTTGCATTATTCTCTATTACTCCTTTTCAATACTTCTCCATAAATAAAGGGAAGCATAACTTAAATAAGGTTCCCAATCCTTTTTGTATTCTTCCATGTCTGCTTTACTCGGTTTTTCGTCTAGTTCAAAATGTCTCTTCAATGCGTTTTGAATCCCAATATCAGCCATTGGGAATAAATTTGGACGTCCTAAACCAAACATCAGGAAGTTTTGAACAGTCCATGGACCCACACCTCGGATTTTGATTAATTCATTATATATATCTTGTTCTGATTGATTTTCCATTGTATCAAAATCAAGTTCCCCTTCTGATACTTTTTCACCAATTCCAATGACATATTCTGCCTTTCGTCCACTAAATTGCAACTCTCGAAGCTCGTCTACTGTTAGATTTGCTACTTGATCGGGTGATGGGTAAAACCATACATTATCAATCTCATAGCCATATTTTTTTACAAAGCGCTCTGTCAATGTGTGGGCAAAAGAAGTATTCAATTGTTGATGAATAATGCACTTTAGTAAGCATCGATAGGGACTAAATTCTAAGACAAGTGCCGTACCATAGTGTGCTTGGAATATTGATTTTAACGTTGTATGTTGAAAATGACAATAAATTTCGTTTAAGTCTGTTTCCCATTGAAAAATCTTGTTTAATTTAGCGATTCCGTGATCATTTGTGCCTGTTATTTCAAAAGTTGGGTTTTCCGTTGTTTCGATGGCCCGAACAACGGCTACATGTGGAGTTTCATTGAAGTTAAGAGGAACTTTTACCATCCTCTCTTGAAGATTTACAATATGAAGTGGATCACGGGTAAGTCGATCTAAGACAAAGTCAAAATTGTAGGGTCCATTAATTTGTATCGTTTTCAAGTCATTCACCCGCTCATCTTAAATTTATAGACATTTACCGCTTTGCTAGCTTCATTCCCTTGTTATATGCGCAAAGCGGTCATCCTTCTCTTTCATTCATGGTCCTCTGGCGGAAAGACTAAACGGCAAATTACCTTTGCTAATTCATAGTAATCTACTTGATCCTTTCCATGCTGGTATTTAGGGATATTTTCTAATAAAACCAATATCGACCAAGCCACCAAATTAAGATCAAGATCATCCCATGTTAAACCTTGTTGCTTCGCGTTTTGCAGGCCAATAAAAATTCGGTTATGCCAGTTTAGCCTTAATTCATCTAATACATGCGCTAATTCTAGATCTCTAATGACTAACTCAGGTAATACGCGAAACAATTGGAATCCCTCAATTTGTTCATAGTGTTGTGCTAGAAGCTTTGCTAGTACTTCTGGGTTTGAATGAATCCAATTTGGTTCAGGCGGCAATAAGTGCTCTAATTTATCTTCCAATAGAGAAAGGAGCAGTTGACGTTTATCTGAAAAGTACCGATAAAAGGTTCCCGTTGCCACACCTGCATGTAAGGCAATTTCCTTCGCTGTTGTATGTTCGTATCCATGATGAATAAATAATTGCAATCCACTTTCAAGCAAGGATTTCCGTTTTTGCTGCGCTCTTTCCTGTTTTGGGATATATGGATATGTTCCAACCAAGTGCTTATTTTCATGATCAGACATACGATCACCTCATTATTATCATAACATATTGGAATAATGAACCAAAAGTCAGCATATTCTTTGACACTTAATATACATAAATGCCATACTTGACCCTAGTTTCATGTTTCAGTCCATTTCACGTCGGTTAATCGTGATAATTGGTTCAACATGTACCATTTAATCTTTTCATATAAGGAGAGAAATGTATGGAAGAAAAAAAACTAGCTAATACGGGGGATAAAGTAATTTTTCACCGGAAAGGAAGAGAGTTTGTAGGGGAAGTGGTGAAAGTAAAAGAAGAAAGTGTCTTAGTATCAGTTAACCAAAATGACGCTAAAGTTATGAATATTGAAACCCCAATTACCGTCGTATCTCATAAAAAATATCAACTTGTTTAAACCCTCAAATAATAATGGATGATACTCTAGAATCAATTAGGTAATAATACGTATCAATTAACGTTCCCTGTTTTAAAAATGGCTGACTCTTATCCAGAAATTATCTCCATAGAGTCAGCCTTTCCAGTCCTATTTCATTTCTAGATCATCTAGACTTTTAAATGTATAACCTTCCTTTTTCAAATCTTTGATTACACTTTCTAGAGCGTCAGCATTGTCTTTAGAAACTGTATGTAACAGAAGGATTGCCCCAGGATGAATACGCGACATAATATTATCATATGCATATTGAGCACCTTTTTGTTGATCTGTATTCCAATCAACATACGCTAAGGACCAAAAAGCATGTGTATACCCCTGTTGTTTGGCAATCGCCATTGTTCGTTCACTAAAAATCCCTCGCGGTGGTCGCAAATACTTCATTTTTTTGATTCCTGTGAGCTCTTCTGTACTTTTACGGACCTTTTCAAGTTCTTCAACTACTTTTTCATCATTTACTTGCGTTAAATCAGGGTGACTCCACGAATGATTCCCCACAATGTGTCCCTCTTTAGCCATCCGTTTCACTAATTCAGGTGCGGTTTCTAAGTAATGGCCCGTGATAAAGAAGGTTGCAGGTACCTTTTCTTTTTTTAATACCTCTAAAATTTGTGCGGTATATCCATTCTCATACCCATTGTCAAAAGTTAAATAAATGTCTTTCTTATTAGGATCTCCTTTGTAGAAGGCCCCATGTTTCTTCAGTATCCCATTCCAAGCTTGTCCAGCATCGGGAGGAATTTCATCTGTTGCTCGCTTGATTCCCCAATGAATCGGTTGATTGGAGAAGGTTTCTGCTAAAGCAAAAGAACTTGTTAATAAAAATAACAACCCTATAATCACCATCTGTTTAAGCAGCTTCATTGATTTGTCTCCTTCCGTTCTATTCATATTTATTGTGACTTCGGAAGACAATTCAATGCGCGATTTCAATTGGCAATTATAGGATGAAAATGTCCTTCATGAGCGAAAAATGAAGGACATTTTTTGGGAATTTATTTAAAAACAGGATCTTTAAATTGAGCTAATTTTTCCAGAGAAGATTTATCAACATCTTTGTGAAGACTATTGCCATGAGAATCCATAGTCACAACTGCTGTAAATCCCTCTACTGTTAAATGCCACATTGCTTCTGGAATACCAAACTGCATTAAATCAACACCATCGACTGATTTGATGCAATCCGCATAATATTGGGCTGCTCCGCCAATCGCATTCAAGTAAACTCCGCCATGTTCTTCGAGAGCTGCTAAAGTTTTCGGGCCCATCCCGCCTTTTCCAATCACAGCACGAATGCCAAATCGCTTCATAATATCCCCTTGATAAGGCTCTTCACGTATACTTGTCGTTGGGCCGGCAGCTTTAACATGCCATTTGTCGTCATCATCCTTTAACATAACAGGGCCACAGTGATAAATAATTTGTCCATTTAAGTCTACTGGGGAGTCATTTTCAGATAAATATTTATGGATCGCATCACGGCCTGTATACATTCTTCCAGTGATCTTCACAACGTCTCCTACTTTTAATTGCCGGATTTGTTCTTCTGTAATTGGAGCTTGCAATTCAACCACATTCACAGACGTTTCAGAGGTTGCAGCTGTTTCCTTTTGCGCTTGTTCTTCGGTAAATTCAATCTTTTCGCCTTCTTGGTACATCCATTCTTTAATCGTACCTGTATTCGCATCGACAGAAACACCTAGACGACGGAATGCCCAGCAATTATAGGCGACAGAAACAAAGAAGCTCGCTGGAATTCGATTCATTACTCCAACTTTACAGCCGAGTAGAGTCGTTTCCCCACCAAAACCCATTGTCCCAATTCCTAATTTATTGGCATTTTCCATGACATATTCTTCTAAATTACGCAAGTCTTCGTTCGGATTCACATCTTCGACGGAACGGAAAAGCTGTTCTTTTGCTAAATCATAACCAGAGGAACGATCCCCGCCGATCCCCACCCCAATAAAGCCAGCTGAACACCCTTGTCCCTGGGCTTGGTATACCGAGTGCATAATACATTTACGTATTCCATCAAGATCACGACCTGCACGACCTAGTCCTTCTAGTTCACAAGGAAGACTATATTGAATATTTTTATTCTCACAACCGCCACCTTTTAGTATTAATCGAACGTCAATATTGTCTTTTTCCCATTGTTCAAATTTAATAACCGGTGTACCCCCACCAAGGTTATCTCCGCTATTTTCCCCTGTTAACGAATCTACAGAATTCGGTCGCAACTTCCCATTTTTCGTTGCTTCAGCGATTGCTTGATAGATCGCTTCTTTTAATTGGATTTGGTTCACCCCAACTGGTGTTTTAATTTTAAACGTTGGAAGACCCGTATCTTGGCAAATGGGAGATACATTGTCATCTGCCATTTTAATATTATTCGTTATTGTTCCAAGTGCCATCGCAGATCTTGTGCCAAAGCTCTCGTTTTCCTTTGCTGCTTTAATCGCTCTCCGTACATCTTTTGGCAGTTGTGTGGACGTTTCTACTATCAACTTGTACATACTTTCTTGAAATTTTTCAATGTTCATCCGTGTTTCTCCTCCCCTTAATCAAATTCGCTCCGGTAAATTGTGCCCGGATTTTATCGGGCCATATCGATATAATTATCTATATAAATCCGAGGCAGCCGCTGGAGACTTAACTTCATTCAGCTACCACTTTTAAATGAAGTGGACTTGTATACTGTCATAAACCTAATGAAAGGCTATTGACAGAATGAAGTTAGTTTTTCGATAATTTAGACAGTTTAATTATACTTGGAAAATCTTTATTTTAAAAGAATTTGGTCCCAATAAAAAAAGAGTCAATCGAAATTGACTCTTTTGCTACTCACGATATTTAAATTCTTGGACTTTTGCTTCCAGGTCATCAACCATTGCAATTAATCGATCGATATCATCTAAATCAGTGTCTTCAGGATTAATTGAATCTAGTGTTTCAAGAAACATATTTAATCGTTGTTTTAAAAAGCTCACTTGCATCTGTTTATCAAGAATCGGACTTCCCAAAAAACATTCTCTCCTTTCAATACGTATTCCATCCTATCGGAAATTTTAGAAGAAGGCAATACCATTTAGCAGTTCACATTCCTCATTATTATCTTTACCACATTGGTTAAAGTTTTATCATTGACAGGCCAAATTATTAAATGAATAATGACAAGGGATAATCATACATAAGTATCATTAAGTACGTTTTTTTGAAGGGAGATTAGCATGATTTCTGATAAAGCGAAACTGTCACCGAGTTACGACCCATGGGAAGCGTATATGGACGTACAGGAGCATGGAAAATTAACGTTATCTAATATTGAATTTACAACAACTTATTTATGTAATATGAGATGTGAGCATTGTGCGGTTGGCTATACACTGCAACCAAAAGATCCGGATGCTCTACCATTAAATACACTAATTACACGCTTAGATGAGATTCCACATTTACGAACATTAAGTATTACAGGTGGAGAACCGGTCTTATCTAGAAAATCGGTTGAAAATTATGTTGTGCCATTATTTAGGTATGCTCATGAGCGAGGTGTTCGGACACAACTAAATTCTAATTTAACATTAGATTTAGAACGGTATGAACCAATCCTTCCTTATTTAGATGTACTTCATATTTCACATAATTGGGGAACTGAGGAGGATTTTATTGAGGGTGGTTTTGCAAGAATGGCAAAAAAGCCTTCTCAGGAACAACGGAGAAAACTATTTAATAAAATGATTGAAAATAGTCGGTCCATAGCGGATAGAGGGGTGATGGTGTCTGCAGAAACGATGTTAAACAAACGAACAGCACCACATCTTAAACATATTCATAATCAAATTGTTAAAGAAATGAAATGCACGAGACATGAGATTCACCCAATGTACCCTTCAGACTTTGCTTCATCACTGGAAACGTTAAGTTTGGAGGAAATAAGGGCTTGTATTCATCACCTGCTTGATATTCGTGATGAGGAGACTTGGATGTTATTTGGGACCCTTCCCTTCTATTCTTGTATTGGAAACGATGAGGATTTAGAACTTATAAAAAAATTGAGGGATGCAAAAAACGTTACTGTTCGTAATGACCCTGATGGCCGCTCTCGTTTAAATGTAAATATTTTCTCAGGGGAGGTCATTGTGACTGATTTCAGTGATACACCGGCACTTGGGAATATTGTCAGCGATCGTCTAGTTGATGTATATGAGAAATGGATGAGTTCAAAGCTTGCGAGGTCCTTAAATTGCCATTGCCCAAGCGTCCAATGCCTAGGGCCGAATGTTTTGGTGAAAAATCGATACTATGATGATATTGATTTTCAGGGAAAACAATCCATTTTATAAGAACCCATGGTTGGCCGAATGACGGGACTATTCGGACTCTATTTTGGATTTTTCCCTCTGGCCTGTCCGAATAACGGGTCCATTCGGACTCTACCCTGGATTTTTCTCAAAGGCTTGGCCGAATAACAGGCTCATTCGGACCCCACCCTAGCTTTTTCTCAGAAGCTTGGCCGAATAACAGGCTCATTCGGACTCTACCTAAGATTTTTCTCAGTGGCTTGGCCGAATGACGGGCACATTCGGACCACACCTTTGCTTTTTCTCAGAAGTTTGGCCGAATAACAGGCTCATTCGGACTCTTCCTTGGAGTTTTCCCGCTGGCTTAGCCGAATAACAGGCTCATTCGGACTCTTCCTTGGAGTTTTCTCAGTGGCTTGGCCGAATAACGGGCTCATTCGGACTCTACCTAGGCTTTTTCTCATTGAATTGTCCGAATGACAGGCTGTTTCGGACTCTATCTTAACTTTTTCCCGCCGTCCTGGCCGAATGACAGCCTCATTCGGACTCCACCTTAGCCTTTTCTCAGTGGTTTGTCCGAATAACGGGCTCATTCGGACTCTTCCTAGGATTTTTCTCACTGGCTTGGCCGAATAGCAGGCTCATTCGGACTCTACCTTAGCTTTTTCTCAGTGGCTTGGCCGAATAACGGGCTCATTCGGACTCTTCCTAGGCTTTTTCTCACTGAATTGTCCGAATGACAGGCTGTTTCGGACTCTACCTTAACTTTTTCCCGCCGGCCTGTCCGAATGACAGCCTCATTCGGACTTTATATTAACCTTCTCTCATGCCAATTCCGAATACGTCATTTCATGACCATCTACTTAGTAAACATTTTATTGTGGCTGTTCACTTGCACTAAACTTAAAAGTCACGTGGTCTTGGATCGGAATCCAAGCACTGATTCCTTGGGTGGTTACATTTTTGACTAGAATTGACCGCTTGCGTCCTTTAAGCATGAGATACACTTCACCATATGTAACTTTCCCTTTTTCATTAATTGCAGGTGCATAGCCGTGCAAATAGCCAAGCATTTTTGGATTGACATTATACACCTGATCTTTCTTTGTACCCGCTCCAATAATCGTTTCAAATGCTAAAGGTAAATTTGATTTTTGCATCGCTTTCATTAGCATCATATCCTTTACTTGGTCAGCATTTGCAACTTTTGCTGTTAAACCGCCGCGAACTATTTTTTGAGCTTCTTGTACATAATGGATTTTATATGCCCCAGTGCCACTGCGGTTATCATAATAATTCGTATTAACTTTTTGATATTCCCAGTTTGGAGCTGTTTCGACTGATTCATAATTAAGTGGCCATTGTCCAAGGTATACAATGGCTTTATAACCAAGCGCAAAAGGAGTACTATTCACAGTTGTTTCGTTGAGCATACGGATAAGTTCGGGATTTTCAATTTTCGTTTTAGACGTATCAATTAATTCTTTTGTTAGTTCACTCGGTTCCAATCTTGGCATATCATTAGTTGTATTAGGAAATGTATTTTCCTTAGCGATATTCATTACTGAATCCGGAACCGTAATCGTCGTTTGTTTAGGGACCGTCTCCTCATGTTCTGGTTTCTTTTCAGCTTGGGCTAAAGGTAGAAAGCTTACCATAAACATAAGCCCAATGAGTAAATACACGACCTTAATCTTCATATTGAACTCCTTTCAAATGACATGCATGATTTAATTCAACATCAACATATATTGTTTTCGTAGTTAGTAAAGATTATCCATTAAATTGATTACTACCATTTAAAAAGAACATATAATTAGAGCAATTATCTTTTCTAATTAATGTTTTTATGGTACTTTTAAAGCAAATAAATAAATGTATTTTTTGCTGTCGCCGTATTGGTGGCAGCTTTCGTGTTTTTTAGGGGTAATGATTATGATTCTATTTCTCAATTAAGGAACATTCCACTACGGAATTGTTAGAAAAGGGGGAGTTACATTGAATACAGAAATCCAAGCATTAGAAAGAATTCAAGAAATTTCACAAGAAAAAGAAACTCTGTTGGGACAATTGAAGGCAAATGGGGAATTAGTTGCTGCGATTATTTGTGGAATTTTAATTTTATCAGGTTGGTTATTTGCCCATTACGAGGAAACGACCCTTTCCACTATGATTTATATTCTTGCTTTTATCATCGGAGGCTATGCAAAAGCAAAAGAAGGAATCATTGATACGATTGAAAACAAACAATTAAATGTTGAAATGCTCATGATTCTTGCAGCCATTGGCTCCGCAATTATTGGGTATTGGACAGAAGGTGCGATTTTAATTTTTATCTTTTCATTAAGTGGTGCTTTGGAAACTTATGCGATGAATAAAAGTACAAAGGCCATTTCTTCCCTAATGGAAATGCAACCACATGAAGCATTATTATTAACCAATGGGAAAGAAAAACTGGTTCATGTTTCCCAACTTAATAAGGGAGATTTCATTCTTATTAAACCAGGTGAAAGAATCCCTTCAGACGGAAAAATTGTAAAAGGCATGACTACCATTGATGAAGCTGCCATTACAGGAGAGTCAATTCCTGTAACAAAAGGATTAGAAGAAGATGTATTTGCGGGAACCGTCAATCTAAACGGATCGATTACGGTTGAAATTACAAAGCTGTCTAATGATACACTGTTTCAAAAAATTATTGATTTAGTCCAGTCTGCCCAAAGTGAAAAATCTCCTTCCCAGTTATTTATTGAGCGCTTCGAAGGCAATTATGTCAAATTTGTATTGGCAGCGGTTGTCCTTATGATGTTCTTACCTCATTATTTACTAGGTTGGAGCTGGACAGAAACCTTTTATCGGGCCATGGTATTACTCGTTGTAGCCTCACCTTGCGCACTTGTTGCATCGATTATGCCTGCTACATTATCAGCGATCTCAAATGGAGCGAAACATGGGATCTTATTCAAAGGTGGCATTCACTTAGAAAACTTGAACCATATTAAAGCAATTGCCTTTGATAAAACAGGTACATTAACAAAAGGGAAGCCTGAAGTAACTGATGTTGTTGTTGAAGACCATTTAGATGAAAATGAAATTTTACTTTATGTTGCATCGATTGAAAATCAATCCAATCATCCACTGGCAAATGCTATTGTTCAATATGCGAAGGGTAAACTTGAGGTCGAACTCCTAGCCCCGGAAGGAATAAAAGACGTTGCTGGCTGGGGAGTAAAAGCCATGATTGGCATTGATGAATGGAAGGTTGGAAAAGCTAGCTTTGTTGGAATAGAAGGAGCCAAGGAGTTTGCACAAGGAGCTGTTCATAAGCTTGCAAACGAAGGCAAAACAACTGTTTTTGTTCAAAAAAATGGAGAAGTCGTTGCGATTATTGCTCTTAAAGATCAAGTAAGAGAAGAAACGAAATTGGCAATTGACCAATTAAAGTCACAAGGGATTTACACAATTATGTTAACAGGAGACGCGTCGACAACCGCTCAAGCCATCTCTGCTGAATGTCATGTAGATGAGTTTATCGCTGAATGCTTGCCAGAAAATAAAGTAGATCACCTTAAAGCGTTAAATCAAAAATACGGTACGGTTGCTATGGTTGGTGACGGAATTAATGATGCACCTGCACTTGCTACAGCCAATGTTGGAATTGCAATGGGCGGTGGAACAGATGTCGCCTTAGAGACAGCAGATGTGGTTTTAATGAAAAATGACTTACCTAAAATATCTGAGGCGATTCAGCTTTCTCAACGGATGAATAAAATTATTAAACAAAATATTATTTTTTCCATTACTGTTATTACCATTCTGATCTGCTCTAACTTTCTACAAATAGTAGACCTGCCGCTTGGTGTTATTGGACATGAAGGAAGTACGATCTTAGTGATCCTGAACGGACTGAGGTTATTACGGTCTTAACATGATTATGGGCTGTTCCAATTAAAAGGTGCCAGACTTAATGCCTGACACCTTTGGAGACAGCCTTTTTTAATGATAGCCGTTTGAACCGTTAGCAGAACTAGACGTTTTTTTACTAGACTGGTTTTTATTTTTTTGCTGTTTTGTACCGCCATCTTTTTTCGTATGTTTCGCCATGATGAATCCTCCCCGTAATGTTATGGGCTTTGTCGCCCTAGTCCTATTTTTCACAAAACCCGAGGAAATAATAGAGGAAATATTAGGCTAATCAACAGTCTTTTTTTCGATAAATGGTAAAATAAGCATTTATATCTCCACCAATAATCATAATTACACCGGAAATATAAAACCAAATCATTAAAACGATAACTGCCCCAATACTCCCATAAGTTGTAGAATAATTACTAAAGTTGCTTACGTAATAAGAAAAGGCAAAAGAAGTGATTATCCAGCCAATAGTAGCGAACACTGCTCCTGGAATGGCTGTTCTACAGGCAAACCGTTTACTAGGTGCCATCCAATACAGGGCGATAAAAATTAGAAAAATAATTACAGCACTGACGATAAAACGTAACGCATTCCAAATCGTAAGAAATTGAGAAGACAATTCGAACTGTGAAAACAAAAAAATGCCAATGTGCTTTCCAAAAACAGGTAAAATTAATGCCACAATGATTACAACAATCATTGCAACCGTTAATAAAATGGCCATGATCCGTTTTCTAATAAAGGTTCGGTCTTCATCAATATTGTATGAACGGTTAATCACTTTTACGATAGCATTAATTCCATTGGACGCAGACCAAAGGGTACCAATAATCCCTAAAGATAACAACGTACCATTCTTTTGCGAAATTTCTGCCAGTCCTTTTTCAATAAGGTCAATTGCACCTGCTGGGGCAAAATCACGAACGGTAACTAATAAATCTTCTGAGGTAATGGGCAAGTATGGGAATAGTGAGACAATAACGATTAGAAGCGGAAACAGTGATAATAGGAAAAAATAGGCTAACTGAGCTGGAATTCCCGAATAATCATCTTCATTAAACCTTTTCCAAAGATGCTTGAAAAATGTCACAGCTTCCCCCCTAGTCAAATTCGTCTACCCCCTATCCTAGATTAAAAAATGAAAAATATACTTATTTTCCCTATTTGTTTACCCTGATTCCACATCCATTTAAACCTCTTTCTCGATAAATGTCTCCTTTGTTTCTTTAACAAAATCAGTAACTTGAGGGGTCATCGATTTCAACTCGTCTATCTTTTCAGCAATAAACGAAACCTCTTCTCCTACCTCTTCTATCGTTTGGCGGATTTTACTTGTCGACTCTTTTAATTGGTCAACAGCTTCTTGTGGATGCCTCGCATAATAGGTAATTTTGTCAGTAGTCTTCTGACAATTTCCCACAACTACCTTCCTCGTTTCACGATCAAATAAACTGAGGGCTCCACCTGCAAGAGCACCAAGTAAAACCCCTTTCCAGAATTTTGATTTACTCATCCTTATTTCCCCTCATGACTGAGTTCTGTTTTGATCTCTTCTAAAAGTCGTGAACAACCAGCTGTCACAAGCTCATATACTTCATCGAATTTTCCTGTATAATAAGGGTCTGGTACCTCTTTTTGAGTAGAGTCCTCTACAAAATCCATAAGACGTTTTACTTTAACATGTGAAGGGATGTCCCCCAGTTTTTGGATGTTTGTAATATTTTGATCATCCATCCCAATTATGTAATCAAACTGGCCTAAGTCTTCTGATACAATTTGGCGCGCTAAAATTCCCTCATCTGACACTTGATATTTCTTTAATATATCTCTTGTTCCTTGATGTGGGGGGTGTCCAATATGCCAATCACCTGTTCCTGCCGAATCAATCTTAATTTTTCCTTCTAATCCTTCTTTTTTAACAAGATCCCGAAAGATTGCCTCTGCCATCGGGGAACGGCAAATATTTCCAAGACATACAAATAATACAGAAACCACAATTATTCCTCCTATAAATCAAATTCATTTCCATCATATCGAAAAATGATCATGAAGACAAAACAATCATCTAAAACATAATCAAATTAGATTGACTTTTCAAACTGGACATGAAAAGATGGGAAAAACAATATTGAAGAACAAAGGGTGGGGACAATGGACTTATCACAAAAATCAGTTGAAAATGTTGAATTCATGATTGAAAAAATCAAAGAAAAATTAAAGGTGATGAACTTAGGAGCGATTAAGCCGTCTCATTTTGATGAAAATATGTACGAAGAATTATCTGATATATACGAACTTGTCATGAAAAAGGATGTATTCAGCCCTAATGAAATGCAAGCAATTGTAGAAGAACTAGGCTCATTAAGAAAGTAAATTTAAAAAGTTTAAGGCACCTTTCAGTTCATTTTGAAAGGTGCCTTAAAACTTTAAGCCTTATATTTATTGCTGCGCAAAGTCCAAATTTGGTAGAGCATAATTAAAGAGGAAATAATCGTTAAGACCGTTAAGAGTATCCACCCATTCATTAAATATGGGGCAAGGGCCATTTGCACAGGAGAGCTTGTCAAATAGTCCCTGAAAATGAGACAAAGGTATACAATAATGCCTACTATGAGGAAAGCTACTAGAAAACCTAGGCCAAGCTTACTTTTGGTTTTTCCCGCCTCTGCATTATACTGATTTGACCAACCATCTTTCTTATTTGCTGAGAGTTTTTCTAACCAGACTTGACAATGGGTTATAATATTGACCCATAGATACATTTCAGGACTAATTAATGTAGCTGACATCACTACATCAATTGACCTGTGCATAGGAGTTTTTATAGCCAATATCGTATTTAGAACTGAGGCTAGTATGACAGGAGTTATCCAAATCCAAGACCAATAAAATTGATCTGTAACTAGAGCAATCGCAATTAATATTAAAAATAATACTCGGACCACTAAATCCATTGTCATTTTCATTTGAGACCGCCATATTTTACTTTTATGGCGTGTATCAACACCTATATCACGGTTCGTTAATAAGTCAACAGTACCTGACTGCCATTTAATTCGTTGTTGACGGAACGTATGGTAGGATCTCATCGCATCTACAAAACATCTTGCTTTAGGACTGATCAATGTTTTCCACTTTGACCGCTGGAGTTGCCAAGTCAAAAGCATATCCTCTACGTCACTATCATCTTGCCATGGCCCATCCAATTTATTGACATTAACCACATCCAGCAAGGCCTCTGGACGGAAAAGAGTTGCTTGACCTCCAAGAACATATGTACTTCCACCATGATATTGGAGATTTAATAACCAACTTGCCATATCTTGTTTTTGTTGATGTGTCCACCATCTCGTAATCGGTCCTCCAAATTCGCCGCTATCAAGTTTTTCTTCGTAATAGGGGTCATTTTTTGAGATTAAACTTTTCTTTTTCGGTATCCGCATCGTATATTTAGCCATCACCCCACCTATGTTTCTAGAGCTCATCAAACCTTCCCATAGGTACTTCAATGACCCTGGCGCTAGCCTGCTATCTGCATCCATTCCGAGAATCCCTTTTATAGATTGTTTATAAAGTTCTTGGTATGTTGAGAGTTTTCGGTTGTATATATCAAGAGGGTCTCCAAAAATATGTTTCCACGCTGTATTTAAGGCCCCTACTTTTCTTTGCTTGTTTTTCACTGTTTTAAGGACAACGAGATTTAATCCAAACTCCTTCCCTGCTTCAAATGCTCTTTCTTCTGTTTGATCGGTGCAATTATCAGCAATGACGATAACATCCATTTCAAGTTCTTTCGGTAAAGATTGATCCTGTAATCCTGCTAAACAATCACGAATGGATTGTTCCTCATTATGTGCTGGGATAAAGACAACAATTCTAGGTCTCATAAAGGTATTTTGAATATTAGGGATCCTTTTGATTGTTTCATTCATAAAATTTGATCCATTTTGTTGCAAATTTAATGCTTTAGATCTATCCGATACAGACTTAGTTCCCATAAATTGATCCCCCACTTTTTGTTATATAATCATATATTCGATATGTTTTAACTATATGACTGATATAACGAACAAAAAATGCAAGCAAAGTCCTTCTAACTAGAAAGGCCTTGCTTGCATTTTTTTAAATTTCATCTTGATCAGTTAATATCATGGGGCCACTTTTAGTAATGGCAATCGTATGTTCATATTGAGCAGATAATTTTCCGTCCTCTGTTCTTGCTGTCCAAGCGTTATTATCCATTTTTATTCGGTAGGTTCCGACATTTACCATAGGCTCGATGGTAAAGACCATTCCTTCTTTTATTCTTGGCCCTTTTCCAGGAAGCCCATAATGGGGAACATCAGGTTTTTCATGAATCGCTGTACCAATCCCATGTCCGATAAAGTCACGAACAACTGAAAATCCTTCACCTTCTACATACGTTTGAATCGCATGGCCAATATCGCCAATTCGATTTCCAATTTGAGCTTGTTGTATTCCGATATATAAAGCTTTTTTAGTGACATCGAGTAATTCCTCGGCTGAATCTGATATTTGCCCGACACCATAAGACCAAGCTGAATCAGCTAATGCTCCCTGATAATTCACCACCATATCAATTGTCACGATATCACCTGTTTTCAATGCTTGTTTTCTTGGGAATCCGTGGCAAATTTCATCATTCACACTAGCACAAGTAGCATATTTATAGCCCCTGTATCCTTTTTGCTGAGGGGTTGCCCCGTTCTTTTTAAGATAAGATTCTACAAATTCTTCTATCTCCCAGGTTGTCACCCCTGGCTTGATCATTTTAACCAACTGCTTATGAACAGAAGCCAAAATTTTCCCTGCTTCTTTCATTTGTTCAATTTCTCTCGCTGATTTTAATACAATCATCATCTGAGCCTCTCTTCTATACATTCGCCTCAGCGAATTTGCGCCCAGATTTATCGAGCTCACTCGATAAATCTGGGTATCCGCCGGAACCTTAAGTTCTATTCTTTGAAGGTAGTAACCTATATTTTATACCGATTGTATGTTTTTTCAAGCCCGAGATAAAGTAAAACTTTCATCAGTGGGGTTTTCTTTCAGCCCTATTGATGAAAGCCGGGCCAAAGGATGCTATTCACACAGACGTTACCGTCGGTGTTTTTAGTCTGTGTTCAAGTTTCGAAGCTTTACAGGCAGTCGCCCCCAGCAATATTCTTTTATTGTACTCAGAACCTTCGGGTGGAGGTACTGCCCGGTAAGCCTGATAAATTGGGCCTTTTAATAACAAGTTTCTTAGTAATCGTATTTTAAATATAATACAGTACTTTTATGAAAAAGGATATTTAGTTCTTAATAATAATTAAGATCAATAATTTAGTATAGGATCTATAAATTTCAAATATAAGTGGTGAATAACAATGATTGGTAATCGTGTTAAAAAATTACGCCAGGAAAAAAAGTTATCATTATCGGAGTTTGCCGAAAAAGCAGGAGTAGCAAAGTCATATTTAAGTTCACTTGAACGGAATTTACAAACAAACCCTTCCATTCAGTTTCTAGAGAAGATTGCTGCCGTATTAGGGGTCCCTGTTCATAATATTATTCATGAACAACCAAACAAAGAGAACCTAGACTCTGAATGGATAAAATTAGTTCAAGAAGCGATGGATTCTGGGGTGTCTAAGGATCAATTTAAAGAGTTTCTAGAATTTACGAAATGGAAGGAGAGTCAATAAAATCAATCCACTTAAGGCTGGCTATTATACATAATCGGGCTCTCTTACGTGGAAACAAACTTGTTCTTCTTAAAGACCGAAGAATCTCCTTCAAAAAAAGCAAGTAGGAAATGTTTATTCCCTACTTGCTTCTTGACCCCCGTCGATAACAGGCTGAATTAAAACTTCAACCCGTCTATTTTTTGCTCTTCCTTCTGCCGTCTCATTCGATGTAATCGGCTGGAACTCCCCAGATCCCCTGGCAGTAAATAATTCGGGCTTTAGATTTGGATTTTCGAGTAAGATTTTCATAAAGTTTATGGCTCTCATTACACTTAACTCCCAATTAGAAGCAAATTCATCATTATGCATCGGCACATTGTCTGTGTGTCCACTTATAATAATTGTTCGCGATATATCCATTTCTAACAACTTTGATATTTCTTGAGCTACCTGGATATTTTCGGGAAGTACTTCTGCACTCCCGGGGTCGAATAAGATATTATCTCGAATCGTTAATGATAACCCTTCAACTGTTAACGATGTGTTTAATTGTTGTGACAATCCGTTCTCTTGAACATATGCATTAATATTGTTTTGAATCTCGGACAATTTTTCCTGTTCTTGTCTCTCCTCCGCCGTTAATTCAGGAGTTTTTTTATAATGTTCTTTTTGTGTTTTTTCTGCCTCAGGCATTTCATCACTCGTTCCATGGGTTCCTTCTGGAATCGGGCTTGGATATTGAAAAAATCCCGATCCACCTGTTAGTTCTGCATTAAAAGCATTCGATAGTGATTGAAACTTTTGCATGTCGATGGAACTACTAGCAAATAGAACAATAAATAAAGCAACCAGCAAGGTTAATAAGTCAGAGTATGGAAGCAACCATGATTCATCTACATGTTCTTCGTGTTTACTTTTCTTTCGGCGCCTACTCATTGTTATTCACACTGCCTTCAAGAATTCTCTTCCTTTCACTGGTTGGAAGATAGGAAGCAAGTTTTTGCTCAATTATTCTTGGTGCTTCTCCTTCTAAAATCGATAAGATTCCTTCAATCATCATATATTTATATTGTGCCTCGATCCGAGACTTTTGCTTTAATTTGTTTGCAAAGGGGTGCCAAAGAACATAACCAGTAAAGATTCCCATTAACGTTGCAACAAAGGCAGCACTAATTGCTTGACCTAATGTCACCGTATCGCTCATATCTCCAAGTGCTGCGATTAAACCGATCACGGCCCCCAATACTCCCAGTGTTGGAGCATAGGTACCAGCCTGAGTAAATATTTGGGCACCTGCTCGATGTCGTTCTTCCATAGCCTCAATTTCCTCAGATAGGACATCACGAATATAGTCTGCACTCTGTCCATCAACAGCTAATGTTAAGCCATTTATTAAAAAAGGATCCTTAATATCATGAATACGAGCTTCAAGGGCAAGTAATCCCTCTTTACGGGCTAATTGAGCTAAGTCAGAAAATAATACAATTAATTGGGCAGGATTTGTCATTTTCGGGTTAGTAAAAAGAATTTTGAACAGCTTAGGTACTCTTTTTAATTCAGACATTGGAAATGCAATGGTTACAGAAGCAATTGTTCCTAAAATGATAATTAATATCGCAGCTGGATTTATAAGAACAGTGGTATCTACTCCTTTTAACACCATTCCGACTCCAACCGCAATAAGTCCTAAAACAACTCCAATTACTGATGCTATATCCATCTATGTATCACCTATCTCATAAATCTATTATATAAGAGTACAATTTTATTTTATTCGACATAGTATATTTCGACCTTATTTCAACTTTCTTTAGTTTTTTCATCGTCATTTAAAACTTTTTTTAAAAAAAGCAAAAAAAATAATACCCTCTGGGGGAAGGGCACTATTTTCTTTCGCTCTATTTTATAATTTAGGGGAGGGCTCTAAACATTCTATGTGAATGTCTTAACAATACTTATTATAATACGTTTTTCCTTTTAAATCTATGTATAAATTGTGAACAAAATCACATTGATTCTTTTAATTTGTGCCGAATATTTGTCAGTACGTAGCAAACACTATGAAAAATTAGGAAAGGAAGTGTTGAATGTGGGTCGAGGAAAAGCATTTGATCATAAAAAGAAGAATCACCCAGGTGAGTTTCCAAAGCATACTTTAGTTGAAAGACGTACAACAGAAGCACAAGAGGATGAAGAGCTGATTGTTACTCAGGAGGCTTTTAAAAACCGAATTGAGGGGCAAGAATAAAGTGAAACTTCCAACAGGGTGGGGGCTCTTTCAGTCCCACTGTTGAAATGCCCGCGGTCATAGCATACTGGTCACACAGACGTTGCCGTAGGCGAATTTAGTCTGTGTTCAACTTCGGAGCTTTACGGTCAGTTGATCCCCACCTTTCTTCTAATTTTCACTCAGAATCTTGAGGTAGGGATCTTACTGACCGTTAAGCCTGATAAGTATGAAGGGACAGTCTACTATGAGACTGCCCCTTTTTTGGCTTAAGGTTATTTCTAGCCTTACACATATATGAAAAATGCTTCATTGAATGTTACTATTTCAGATTTAACTTCTTTAATGCATCAGCCAAAGCTGTATTTATCGGTTCTTCTTGCTTATTTTGCTGTTTCATATATTTAGCCACGTCTGTTTTGGATACCTTCGTATTCTGTTGCTTTTTCTTTCTATCATTAAAGGTAGAAAGTTTTTCACGGAATCCACATTGACAAGCAAATATTTGACCTTCTCCCTGCCCGCGAAGTTCAAGCTTTTTCTTACATTTTGGACAGCGAGCATTCGTGACACGGGAAATGTTTTTGCGATGTCCACATTCCCTGTCTTGACAAACAAGCATTTTTCCCTTCTTTCCATTTACCTCCAGCATTGGCTTGCCGCACTCTTGACATTTTGTTCCTGTTATATTGTCATGTTTATATTTTTTTGTACTATTTTTAATTTCGACTACAATGGTCTTGGCGTAGCTTTTCATATCATTAATAAAGATATTTTTATTTAACTTCCCTTTTGCTATGGCTTCTAGCTTTTGTTCCCATTGTGCGGTTAGTGCTGGGGACTTTAGATCTTCAGGAGCTAAGTCAAGCAGCTGTTTACCTTTTGAGGTAAGATAAATATCTTTGCCCTTCTTTTCTATAAGGAACGTATTAAATAGTTTATCAATAATGTCTGCTCGAGTCGCGACGGTCCCTAATCCACCAGTTTGGTGGAGCGTTTTTGCCAGCTCTTTACTTTCACCTTCCATGAATCTAGACGGATTTTCCATTGCTGATAATAATGTTCCTTCATTAAATCTTGCCGGCGGATTTGTTTCTCCTTTTGTTTGTGAAAGTGAGGTGACTGTTAATTGATCCCCTTTTTCAATTCGTGGAAGTAATTGTTCAGCTAATTCATCGGCTCCATCCTCATCTTCATAACGGTTTTCATAGACCTCTTTCCAACCAGAAGAAAGTACTGTTTTTCCTTTGGCAATAAAGGTTTCACCTGCAATATCGGCCTTAATCGTTGTTTGTTCATATTCGAAAGGTGGATATAATACCGCTAAAAACCGTTTAACGACTAAATCATAAATTTTTCTTTCTTTATCCGTTAATTTAGCCAAAAACACGGTTTCCTCCGTCGGGATGATGGCATGATGGTCTGAAACTTTACTATCGTCTACAAAAGCTTTATTGGCTTTAATTGTTTTTTGCAAAACCTTATGTGCAAGCATCTTATAGGGACCTGCTGCGCAAGCCTTTAGACGGTCTTTAATGGTTTCCACAATATCACTGGATAAATACCTAGAGTCCGTTCGCGGGTAGGTTAAGACTTTATGTTGTTCATACAATTTTTGCATGATTGAAAGAGTTTCCTTGGCAGAGTAGCCAAACACTTTGTTGGCCTCACGCTGCAATTCGGTTAAGTCATAAAGCTGTGGCGCATAGCTTTTCTTTTGTTTTTTATCTATCTCGATTATTTTTGCCTGCTTTTTATTTACTTTATCAATAATGACTTCGGCCTTTTCTTTTGAAAAAGTCTTCACATCATTTGTTTTTGAATCTTGCCACGTAAGAGTGAGATTACGGTCTGTTTGTGCTTTAATTCCGTAATACGTTTTCGGTTTAAAGTTTCTTATCTCTTCCTCTCTTTTGGCAATCATCGCCAAAGTTGGAGTTTGAACACGTCCACAGGATAGTTGGGCATTAAATTTACAAGTCAGGGCTCTTGTCGCATTTAATCCAACATACCAGTCTGCCTCAGAACGAGCGACAGCTGAATGATATAAATTTTCATAGTCTTTTCCGTTTCTTAACTTTTGGAAACCCTCTTTAATTGCTTTATCCGTTACCGAGGAGATCCAAAGGCGCTTGATTGGTTTATTTACTTTTGCTTTTGCAATGATCCAACGCGCTACTAATTCTCCTTCACGAGCACTATCAGTTGCAATGATGATTTCACCTACATCCGAGCGATTTAATTGGCTTTTAACCGCATGAAACTGT
Organism: Niallia sp. XMNu-256; assembly: GCF_036670015.1. Lineage (NCBI taxonomy): Bacteria > Bacillati > Bacillota > Bacilli > Caryophanales > Bacillaceae > Niallia > Niallia sp. XMNu-256. Next base: position 619,200 of record NZ_CP137636.1, on the reverse strand, counting down.
TTACTTGTTTTTTTTATCACGACAAGTTTCAATTCTTTCGGCATCATCGGCAAGTCTTCTATTTTCCATGTTTTATATTTATCGTCATAGGCTTCAGGGTCAGCAAGGGTTACTAAATGCCCTAAGGCCCAAGTAACAACATATCGATCCCCTTCAATAAACCCATTGCCTTTTTTATGACAATTTAATACTCTGGCAATATCCCGGGCCACAGAAGGTTTCTCGGCTAATACTACACTTTTTTTCATTGAATAAACATCCTTTCAATCAACCTTAACCATAAATATAGCATAGATTTGTCCATTACAGAATTCCGGTTAATATAGCCCAGTCAAAAATAGTGAGCAAAATAAATCATGAAAAATATAGATTGTATATTGCATCACAAGCGAATTTATGGGACGATATAATGAAGAATAATTTAGAGTGAATTAGGTTGACCGGAGGGTATGGAATGATCCAGTTGCATATAATTGTATCTGGAAAAGTACAGGGCGTAGGCTATCGATACTTTTCACAAATGAAGGCAGTTCAATATGGAGTAACCGGGTGGGCAAAAAATTTACCAGATGGATCAGTTGAAATTTTGGCGATTGGTACGAACGACCAACTTGAACCATTTATTGAAGACCTTCGGATAGGTAATCCATTTTCTAAGATTGAGGAAATGAACATCACGGAAGGTGAAAAAAGCGAGGATTTTCACTCATTTACAATTAAATATTAAGAGTTTAAGAAGTTGTATAAGAAATTAATGTTTGATTAAAAATAGACCTGCCGGGAATAGTAGCCTTGCAGGATTTTATTTTGCCTTCATATATTGATTAAGGAGCTGTACATTTATGTTGTCTGAATTCAAAAAATTTGCGATGAAGGGAAATGTTATTGACTTAGCGGTAGGGGTTGTGATTGGCGGGGCATTTGGAAAAATTGTCACATCACTTGTAAATGATTTAATTATGCCTCTTGTTGGGTTACTTCTTGGCGGGGTAGACTTCTCAGGATTATCCCATAAAGTAGGAGAAGCTAATATAAAATATGGTGCTTTTCTTCAAACCGTCGTTGACTTCCTCATTATTTCTTTCTCTATTTTTCTATTTATTCGCTTCTTATCCCGTTTTAAGAGGAAAAAGGAAGAGGAATTAGAAGAATTAGTGGAAATTGAAGCAAACAAAACAGAAGAATTATTAACTGAAATCCGCGATCTATTAAAAAACCAATCGCAAGTCTTAAATACATCAAAGGATAAATAGGAGGCTATGGCACCCCCATTTTCAGGGAGGTGCCAGGCAACCTTAACCTGGGAGTTTCGTACCGAATCTCCTCGCTTTTTCTTCACTGATTTTTCTGCGTTTATTGCGAATTTCTTGCCTTTCGTTAGCTGTTTCATGTAAGTAAATTTCCTCTTCTGTTTCCGGTATCACTCCAGGTACTTTTGTTGGTCGGCCATTTTCATCAAGCGCGACAAACGTGAGAAAAGAAATCGCACAGACTTTACGTTCACCTGATGGCATATCCTCACCAACCACTTTTACAAATACCTCCATCGATGTCCGACCTGTTGAGGTTACGAAGGCTTCGAGCGATACTGAATGTCCCTCTTTAATAGGCGACAGAAAGTCAACCGAATCACTAGAAGCCGTTACGACTAATTTTCTTGCATGTCTCATTGCCGCAATCGCTGCTATATCGTCAATATAAGCCATTAGCTTGCCACCAAACATCGTTCCAAATGAATTCGTATCAGGTGGTAGCACAAGACTTGTTTTCACCGCTAGAGACTCTTTGCAATATTTAACATTTTCCATAGTAAACTGCTCCTTTTGAACGTTATCTTAACCACATAGAACACAGGCTAAGAACGTCGCATCCTATGACAACTCCTGCGTGAACCACAACCTTTGGTCCCTATTTCATCATATCAAATAATTGATGGAGAAAAAAATAGTTACCCTATGCTTTTACAGGCTTTAATGGATTCATCAAGAAGTTAACCCCAATTTTTTTACATACAGTCACATAGTGCATGAGCATGATTAAAATCGCCTCTGTATTGATCCCGATAATAACTCCATCCATTCCGAAACTACTTTTCGAGCCGAGAAAATAAATAATTGCAAACGCAACTACGGTGGACCAAACCCCATGAATAAAAGCCTCCTTCATTAATCCAAGTCCGATTAAATAGGCTTGTAATGGAAAAATGAAAAAACGGAATAAAAAACAAGGCCATAATAATTGAACAAAGCGGGCTGCATCTGGCGAATGGAAAAATATAGTCGTTAAGGGCTCTGCAAAGAAATAACAGATTGCAACTGCAGGAATCCCATATCCTAATGTAATCATCATCACTTGTTTTAATAATTTCTGCAGTTGATCTGTGTCTCGATCGGCTGCCGCTTTAGATATTGTTGGAATGAGCATCATCATGAACGAATGTGCAATAAAGGCAGGGAAAGTTCCAATTACCATCGCTATTCCTGATACCATCCCAAATTGTTCGGTAGCCAGTTCCTTGCCAATGCCAGCATACATTAAAGCACCTGTAATCAGAAAGGGTTCCAATGCAGATGTAAATGCATTAAAGACTCGTAAGGCGGTCGTTGGAAGTGATACTTGCATTAAATTCTTCATGACTACTTTTCCGTGCAGTCGTTTCGAGGGCTGATTTTTCATATATTGATACTGAATCATGAACACATAGAATAGATAAATAAAAACAACTATGTCACTACCTATAAGAGTACAAAATGCCACTAGAACCGCTGCATCTAATTCAAATTCGAACAAACGATATAAATAGACTAATAATAATAATTGAACAATTTTTCGTAAAAAGTTAGCAGTAGCAATTTTACCCATTTGCGACCTTCCCATAAAATATCCTCTTGCAATCGAGGTAAATGAGATGATTGGGATCAGAATCAATACAAGCCATCTAAAGCTTGGATGGTAATGGTCAAAAACAGGAATAAAGGGCAGGATGATAGAAATTAATACTAATAGGACGCAAGTGAGAATGATTGTCCATTTTAGAACATGACTCAACATGCTTCGATGAATTCGTTTGTCTTTTTCAGCAATAAACTTTGAAATTGATACCGGCATTTCAAAACTTGCAAGAAGTACAATTAAAAAAACTGTCGGCAAAATGGACATATACATGCCAAGTCCCTTTTCCCCTAACTCACGGGCCAATACCATATTCGTTATAAATTCAACAATTTCTCCAATAAAAGCAGCGATAATCAGTAAAACAGTACCTTTTAAAAATGTATTCATACATTTCTCCTTTTTAGAAAAGCGGAAGCACCTGGCCTAACAGCATCTTGCCGCTAGGCATCTGGGGCTAGACATTTCTCAAATTTAAAACTTGAATTCATAAAATGAAATATAGTACAACATATGAGACAAGTTCGAAAAATATTTATAAAAAAATCGACGCCAGATACTATTAAGGTTTAAAAAACCTTAATAGTATCTGGCGCCGACGATTGACGGAAAGAATTATTTTTTGGACTGCAAGATATCCACCATTTGCTTAAACTCCTCGTTTCTATTATCGCTATATAAAAAGGAGGGTTCTGTAATTTTAGTTAGTAATTTCTGTTTTAGACTTGAATCGTGTATCTCCTGTAAAATCCATTTTCGACAATGATACAAAAAATCAACATAGTCTTTATATTCTGGTCCATATTGGTCCGATAAATTGCGTTTGATTTTTTTCGTCAAAATGGGGCTTGCTCCTGATGTGGAGACCGTTATCGTTAGTTTCCCTTGATTCATGACGGAGGGTAAGATAAAGTCTGAATCCTCAGGATTATCGACCATTAATAATAGTTGCTGAGGAGAACAAGCTTTCTTTACCGCCTCATTGATTTCAGGTATATTTGTAGCCGCGATAATAAGAAACGCCTGGACAATATCAGTTGGAGAAAATGTCTTATTCAGCCATGTCACCTTTCGCATATTCATCAACTTTTTGAGAGCATCCGTTATATCTGGACTGATCACGGTGATCTCGGCCCCTGTATTTAAAAGTCCTGATATTTTTCTCTCAGCAATTTTCCCGCCACCAATAATAAAGACCTTTTTCCCCTTCAGATTAAGCCCAATAGGATAGTAGTTCATCCGATCACCTGCATTATTCAATCTACTTTCACTACCTTTAAAAAAGATTATTTCACCTTTTCTAGAATCGTTTCAATCAATGCATCCTTTGTCGGAGCTTTAGCAATTCCATCTGGTTTAACCCCGTAAAATTCGGCTGCTCTCGCTGTTTGTTCTCCCATACAAATAACGTTAACCTGCTGAAGATTCTGTGCTGGAAATAACTCTGCCACATCATCTTCCTCAAAAAACATTTTCACAGATTGTGAACTAGGAAATACAAGGGTGTCAGGTGTTGCATCATCCATCATGCGCTTAATCATCGGTAATAATGCCGTATCAATGATATTTTTCCTTGTAATAAACGTGTGGCAAAATTCATATTGCTGTTCACCAATTCGACTGTCTCCGATTACCAACAATTTGTCCCGATGTTGGAGATGTCCTGCTATTTCCCCGATCATTCCCTTTTGTCTTAAAGCAGCTATTGTCTTAGATGAAAGTCCATAGATATCACCAGTAAGAGAGCGAAAATCAATTTCCTCATTTATTAAAATTTGAAAAAAGTCCTCAACACTTTCAGCTGAAGTGAATAAAATTTCTTCATAGGTAGATAGTTGATTTAAAACTGCATAATCAATTGGTACTTCTTCACTTTTCCATTTCGGAAACTCAATTACGTCTGCACCTTGTCCAATTAAAGCTTTGGCTAGACTGCTAGGATAAATTCCGGTTCTAGCAAGCAATATTTGTTTGCCGTATAATGGTTTTTTCTCAAACCAATTAATCCTTTTCCGTAAAGCAACGATATCCCCTACTAGTGTAATTGCAGGATTACTAAATCCGTTTGCAACAACTAGGTCAGCAATGGTTGCAAGGGTACCCTCTAATGTTTTCTGTCTGCCAAATGTTCCCCAATGAATTAATGCAACAGGAGTATCTGGTGATTTTCCATTTGCTATTAAGTTTTCACAAATATAAGGGAGATTTCCTACCCCCATATAAAAGGCGATTGTGTCAATCCCGTTAGCAAGCGACTTCCAGTCTAGTACTGGTTTACCATCCTTTGATTTATTATGGGCGGTTACCACTGCAAACGTCTCGCCAAACTCCCGATGGGTAACAGGAATTCCTGCATATAAGGGTGCTGCAATTCCAGATGTGATCCCCGGAATCATTTCAAACTCGACTTCTGCTTGAGCCAATTCCTCCGCTTCTTCTCCAACACGACCGAACACGCCTGGATCGCCACCCTTTAAACGGACAACCGTTTTTCCTTCCTGAGCTTTTTCTACTAAAATAGCATTAATTCTTTCTTGTCTTAATGTATGCTTGTCTGGTAATTTCCCACCGTAGATTAATTCACAGTGGGCTGGAGCATAATCAAGTAGTTTTGGATTTGCCAAGCGATCATATAGGATTACATCTGCCTCTTTGATCGCTTCTAATCCTTTTACTGTAATCAGTCCAATATCTCCTGGACCAGCGCCAACTAAATATACTTTGCCTTTTCTCATAAAGACATCCTTCCTTTAGACGGAGAACAGGTTCCTAACCCAATATCTCTTATTTCTTAATTAATCAGACACCCTAGGCAATGAACCTATCTCTCTATCCTCAAAACTCTTTTTGTTATCTTAACACGACTAAACCGATCAGAAAAGAGCTGTTCAGTGGGAACAGCTCTTTTCATCTTTATAATTCAAGATAAACCTTATCATCGCATACTTCAATGTGATAAGTTTTTACTTGTCCTTCATCAGGTGACTGAACTTTCCCATCAACAAGGGAAATCTTCCAATCGTAAACAGGACAGAAAATATATTCACCACTAACAAGTCCATCAACTAAAGTGCCACCCTTAGGATGTGGACTGTGATTTTCAACTGCTTTAACTTCTCCATTAGATAAGCGGAAAAGGGCAATTTCTTCTTTGTCAAACTGATAAACTTGTCCAATTCCCACTGGAAAATCTGCATAATTTCCTAGTTCCACTCGATTTGCCATACTAACGTCCTCTCCATTTCCCTTATTTTACAAGTTCTTTCCCCTTACGAACCGTATAATACTTTTCTTGGATGTCCTCGTTATGAATCGCTTCTTGCCATGGATCGTCACTGTAACGGGAAAGGCTTTTATTCATTCTTTCATTAAGTGCTTTTCTTGTTTCTTCATTTGTTAGAACTTCCTTAATATGGTCGAGTCCTACCCGTTCAAGCCACTTGGATGTACGTTCTAAATAGTTGGCTGTCTCACGATAATACTGTAGATATGCACCTGTTAACTCAAGAGCTTCTTCATCATTTTTCACTTTTCCTAATAAAACACCGGCACGCAGATCCGTTCCACCGTTTCCACCTACATATACTTCATACCCATCTTCGACTCCAACAAAGCCAATGTCTTTAATACCAGATTCAGAACAGTTCCTTGGACAGCCTGAAGCACTCATTTTCACTTTATGCGGTGTATCAAGACGCTCAAATTTCTTCTCAAGTTTAATACCAAGTCCCATCGATTCTTGAGTTCCATAGCGGCAAAATGCTGATCCAACACAAGTTTTTACGGTTCTTAATGTTTTTCCATAAGCATAGCCTGATGGCATATCAAGTTCTTCCCAAATAGCAGGTAAATCGTCTTTTCTAACTCCAAATAAACCAATTCGTTGACCACCTGTTAATTTAACTAATGGGACGTCATATTTTTCGGCTACTTCTGCAATTGTTTTTAAGTCTTGTGCGGTTGTAACACCACCATACATTCTAGGAACAACTGTATACGACCCATCTTTTTGAATATTGGCATGCATTTTTTCATTTACAAGACGAGAATCACGATCATCTTGATATTGATCCATATGAATCATGCCAAGGTAATAGTTCAATGCAGGACGACACTTTGAACAACCTTCTTCATTGGCCCAGCCTAGAACATTCATAACCTCTTTGACATTCGTTAAGCCTTTTTCTTTAATCTCAGCAACTACCTCATCACGGCTTAATGGTGTACAGCCACAGATGGATTCTTTTTGAGCGGCATCGCTATATTCATCCCCAAGTGTATAACTTAGAATATCTGCAATCTGCGATTTACAACGGCCACAAGAACGCCCCGCATTGGTGCAGCCTCCAACTTCAGCAACCGTTGTTAGCCCATTCTCTTTAATGGCATTTACAATGGTGCCTTTTGACACCCCATTACATCCGCAGACAAGATCATCATCAGCCATAGAAGCAACATCGCTTGAAGCAGCTTCACATCCCGAAGACAAAATCGATACACTTGTCATTCCGCTGACATCTTCTTTTTTCCTCATCATGCCGAATAATCTTGTACTGTCTGAAGTATCTCCATAGAGAACAACACCGACTACTTGGTTATCACGAATCATGACCTTTTTATACACACCATCAAACTCATTGTGTACTTTTATGGCCTTCATCGATGGATCATCCATGATTTCTCCTGCAGAATACATATCAACACCAGAAACCTTTAATTGAGTTCCTACTACAGACCCCTCATAAGGCTCAGGCATTTTTCCAGCTAAAAAGGAAGCTAGAACTTTTCCTTGTTCATATAATGGAGCTACTAATCCGTAAACAGTCCCACGGTGCTCCGCACATTCTCCAACCGCATAAACATTTGCCAAATTTGTTTCAAGGTAATCATTGACGACAATGGCACGGTTTACTTCAATTCCACTTTCTTTTGCGATTTCAATATTGGCTCTAACCCCAACAGCCATGACGACTAAATCAGTTTCTACTTCTGTTCCATCTTTAAAACGAATGCCTGTCACATGGTCATCACCTAAGATTTCTTCTGTATCTTTCTCCATTAAAAATTCCATACCTTGAGCTTCTAGTTCTTTTTGAAGCATTGTGGAACCTACTGGATCTAGTTGTTTTTCCATTAAATAAGGCTGTAAGTGAACCACTTTTACTTCCATCCCTAAATTCAATAGTCCGCGTGCGGCTTCGAGTCCTAACAACCCTCCACCAATTACTACCGCTTTTTTGTACTGTTTTGAAGACTCAATCATCAATTCGCAGTCTTCGATGTTACGGAAACCTGTTACTCCCTTTTTATCATGCCCTTTGAATGGGATGATAAAGGAACGAGAACCAGTTGCAAAAATACATTCATCATATTCTGTTACTCGACCTGTGTTCGAAACTACAATTTTCTTTACAGGATCAATTTTGACGATTTCTTCACCAGCGAATAATTGTATTTTATTTTCTTTATACCAATCCCAATCATTCATAATAATCTCTTGGACAGTTGTATCCCCCTGTAAAACAGTCGATAATTGAATTCGATTATAGTTCGGATGAGGCTCCTTGCCAAAAACCGTAATGTCATACATATCTGGTGCTAACCTTAATAATTCTTCTAGTGTTCGAATTCCAGCCATTCCGTTACCAATCATCACTAATTTCTGTTTACCCATATATGAACGCCTCCTGTATGTTTTAATTGGAAGTCAATGTTTTCTTTGTATGTCTATATAGTAAATTTTCTGCTATTTTTATAGTGTGAACTTCTTCACAATTGGGAACGTTTTCAAAAATATGACATAATCTAGACATAAAAAGGACAAAATTAGTGAATTAATTCACAATAAAAAGATGCCAGGCAAACAAAAAGACAATTCTATTTATTGTCTTTTTGTTTGCCTGGACCTTATTGAGCTAGTGAATGTTTGAACGCATAAATGACTGCTTGTGTACGATCTTGCACTTGAAGCTTACTAAGAATGTTGCTTACATGGGTTTTAACCGTTTTTAATGAAATAAATAATTCATCCGCAATGTCTTGATTGCTTTTTCCTTGTGTCATTAAGAGAAGGATTTCCATTTCCCTTGCCGTTAAATCTGCGTGTAACTCATGTTTCGTATTTTGTCTCATTTTTCTCATCATTTTTCCTGTTACTTCAGGCTCTAAAATTGATTGTCCTTGATAGGTTGAACGGACAGCCTCTGCAATTTCACTTGCTTTGGAGGTTTTTAAAAGATAACTGGTGGCCCCTGCTTCAAGTGCCGGATATACTTTATCATCATCTAAAAAACTTGTAACAATGATAATTTTGGCTTCTGGCCATTGCTGCATAATCAATTTTGTTGCTTCAATTCCATCCATTTCATTCATCACTAAATCCATTAAAATAATATCCGGCCTAAGTGATAATGCCAATTCAACAGCTGTTTTTCCATTATCCGCTTCCCCTACCACCTCAATATCAGGCTGCGCAGAGAGATAGGAGGAAACTCCAATTCTTACCATTTCATGATCATCCACAAATAATACTTTAATCATTCATTCTCACCTTCATTCACTATCGGAATTTTTACCTCAAGACGCGTACCTTTCCCTTTGAGAGAAACCATTTTTAAATTTCCACCAATTTCAACCGCTCGTTCATACATGTTTTGTAATCCATAGGATCCAGCCTTTTGCTCATCGACATCAAATCCTACCCCATCATCCGTTACTCTTAAAATGATAAAGCCATCTCTTTTGATCATTAGCACTTCTAATCCATTTGCCTTTGAGTGACGCAATGTATTGGAGACTGATTCTTGCAAAATACGAAACAAATGATCTTCAATGCCTTTTTCAATGGAGAAATTCTCTACTTTCCACTTGATTTCCATTGAAACTTTTTGTCGCAGTTCTATTAATAGCTCTTCGATCCCTTCCTGTAGTGATTTCCCTTTTAAGGCAACTGGTCGTAAATGCAGAAGCAATGCACGCATTTCTAATTGGGATTGATGGATCATTTCCTCGACTAATTTAAGCTGCCTTCCTTCCAATTCATTATTTGTATCGGCTTTCGTTTCATTAATGGCCGACATCATCATCGAGGCTGCAAATAACTGTTGACTGACCGAGTCATGAAGCTCTCGGGCTAGACGATTTCGTTCTTGAAAAATAATTTCTTGCATTTGTTTTTCTTGATCCTCGGCCGCTTCCGTTGCTAGACGCTGTGACAATTTCGCTTGTTCAATCATCTGCTTTTGAATTTTATTCATTCGAATGGAGATCGTTTGAACTTCAAGTAAGGGGGAATTAGCTAATTCTAAAGGGCGCCCTTCTTCTAGTTGATGCAAACTTTCATCAATTAATTGTAATTCCCTTTTCCAAAAATAACCGGAAACTAAACCAAATAGAATTCCAATCACAATACTTGCACTTGGTACTAGAATAATAAAGGGAATGTCCAGAACATTTTTCTCCCATAGATCCGAAAAATGAAACAGTGGAAAAACAAAAAAGGTTGCGCTTAACACAAAAACAAACACAATAACTGCAACACTAGTTGCTAAAATGATTTGACGCGAAACGGTATTCATACCCGCTTCACCTCAATATCTCCGATAATCATAGAAGTAAAAACTCTCACCTTTTGAACGGTTTGTTCATAATTTGCTGTTTCAACTTTCACTCGGCGATTCATATATGGTGACTCATAAAAGTCAAGGATTTTAGCAGAACCATAAAATGCAGAATGGTTCACACTAATCTCAACATCATAAGGGATGAGTATTGTAACCTTCCCCATTATATTTCGAATAAAAATGATCGTTTCATCCTTTGGCAATACGGTGTAGCTTAAATCAATTACCGTATCTCCCATCCCTCCCTGAATATTCACATCGTTCCATTCGTACACATGATTTGGAGTTTTTTGACCTCCAAAGAAAAAATTTTGTAAAAGAGGCTGCCCTTTAATGATCGTCTCACTTTCCTTATGAACTTCTCCTGATGACCTTGTTATAATTGGACGGATTGTGGTTGGATTCTGCTTTCTAGAACCATATTGGACGATCAAAACACAGAGAAGTGCCACAAGAAAGAATCGAATCGATAACATATTAAAAGCATTAATGACAAGAAAAAACAGGCCTGCCCAATAAAGAAATTTTCCTGTTCTTTTCGGCATCCACCTTCTTCCAAAATAAATCATTCCCGTTACCACAATAAGAGAGAAAATGAGGCCGCGATTAAAAAAGAACACATCCAACAATAGGAAAAATGCTCCAATTAATAAGATCCAGCTCATATAGTCACTTTTTAATTTATTGAACAACCATATTCCTCCCTTCTTGTTGTAGCAGGAAAATGAAAAGCGGAAGCGCCTTGTTCAGTGTTGACAGGTATAAGAAACCGATAAAAGAAGGCGTGCTCTTTGCCTTCCGTAGCGATTAGCTTATGACCCGAAGAGCTAGGCGCTGGAGCTTTACTAAGACAAGGAAACTACTTCGTTCCTCTAGAATAACAGTTTAGTCTAGAAATTTGAACTTGTTTCGTTTCCCTTTATCGGATTTTGTTTTTCTATTTCAGCTATTCTTGCATCGATGGTATTCCGATCGTACGAACGATTTACTTGATGTTCAAGCCGATCTAAGTACGATTCAATTTCCTGAAATCGGGAATATGCTTGACTACTGTATGTTTGATTGTCAAGAACTGTTTTAATTTTCATTTGAGCACGTGTAACATTTTCGCGACCCATTAATTCTAATCGGCGTAAATTCATATCTTTTAACTTATGCTTCATTTCCTCATATTTCTGTTCTAAGTCCACCAATTGGTTATTTGCTTGTTCCAATAATTCTTGTATTCTAATTGTACGTTCTTGATAATGATTCTGCTCATTAATTGCAAACTGATGAAGTTCTGTTTCACCTGCTTCTAAGGCAATCTCCGCTTGTCTTTTGCGTTTTGCAGCCAACTCAGAAGCATGATTATATTCTCTTGTAAATTCTTCTTTTAGACGATATTGTCTTTCTAACAGTTTCCGGACCTTTTCCACTTCCCCTTCACATTCACGTAAATATTGGTTTAATAGGGCAATCGGATTTTTTTGTTCTTTATGATCCAGAGCCTCGTGCAAGTCAGCTAATACCGTATTTTTTAATCTTGTTAATAAGTTTGCCATTATATTCTCCCCTTTTATCGTTTGTTTAACTGAGACCATTGTTTTTCGAAATTCACGAATGGATCGTCTGATTGTACGACTGTCTCCTTTGGTGCATTCCATTTTTTATAGACGACATATAAAACATAAATAGCTAAAATTCCTAGGATGGCTGGAATATTGGCAGCTAATGACATGATTGCAATGAATCCAAGGATCCCCCAGCCAATCTTTGCCCATACTGAATTTGTTTTTAAAAAGCCCTTGAAGGCAAAGTAGAAGATGGCCAAACTAATCACCATTCCGACCATTGGACCGAGGTTATGAAGCAGCACGATCGCCGCAATTCCTCCTAATAAAAGCAACCCAAATTTTTTCATTTTTTGTTGCCCCCTTTCTTGATTTCATCTTACCTTTTTCAAGACTTTTCTATAACGAGCTGGATATGTATTTTAAAGTAAGACTTAAGACGGAGTGTAGACGGGACCCCTTATTGGAGGTGATTTATTAATTAAGAGGGGTTGTTAGGAGGTACTTCTTCCGTCAATTTAAAAATCAAGCTATATAGTTGTTCACTACTCAGCTTGATTTCGTTTGACTTTGATTTTGTTTTTTCTTACGTAAAATAGCGACTATTAATAATGTTAGTGGTAGTATGATTTGTATTAAAGTTGCGTAAAAAGGAAGGACCGTTATGGTGAATGTCTTATACTCCACTGTACTTGGCACTGACCAAAAGGCAAATTCGACGATCAATATTGCCATAGGCCAAATAATCGGGCGATAGTCTGAAAGATTTAACCACTGTGCTGTCCCTAGACCAAGCGCATAGAAGAAAACAGTTATTTTAATAAATGCCCCTACGATCCACACCGTCATAGCGACTGCCTCTAGGTTTTCGAAAAAATCTGCAAGACTAATGTAACGAATGACATTCATTAGCGGGTATTCCCGATCAGCTGTAGTTGAACCAAGTACGAATAAAACCATTAAATTAACCATAGCTAATGTTACTGTTACAGCTAGTATAGTAAATATTCCGTATTTTCTTGCCTTCTTGGTATCTGTGAGAAAAGGAAGTAGAAAAATCATCAGGAAAATTTCCGAAAACCAACCGATCTCCATGATTATCCCCTTGAGTAAAGGAATAATTCCTTCTCCTAATATAGGAAAGAGATTGCCTACATCAAATTCTGGACTTAACAACAAGAAGCTAATAAAAACGGGGATAATAAATAAAGGGAAAAATAATTGAGAAAGTCTCCCTAATACTTCGATTCCTCCATATACAGCAAAGGCACAAAGGATAACCATCGTGATCATCGTCACGCTAATTGGAGTTTGAAACAAAAAAGAACTGATGATAAACTCACTGTAACCTCTAACGACACGGCCAGTACCGATTAAATAATAGGAAAGAATGAGAAAACTGACTATTTTTCCTGCAAATGTACCGAGAATTTGCTCACTAAATCCAATGATGGTTTGATTGGGATAACGTTGATGTAACGCAAAAACAATATAGACAGTTAGGATTCCCACTAAAGAGGTTAAGATTGGGGGAATCCATAAATCATTATTTGCGTAGCTCGCTATGAGACTTGGACCAGAAATAATACTAGTCGCAATCATCGCAGGATAGAGCATCATTCCCATTTGTAAGGATGAAATTTTACCTTTTTCCATGAAGCTTCTCCTTCATACGTAGATAAAAAACAAAACTCCTTTTTATAGAAGATAAGTTCCAATCGGCTTAAATATTGTTTCCAACCAGGTTAGAGGACCAGCAATATGGGGAAGATCGAACAGTGACAGTCCCCAACCAATAAAGAGCAAAATGAAAAATGCCCATTTCTCTTTCTTGGCATACTTTTTTATCTTCGGCCATTGAACGGTAACAAAGATAACAATCGCAAGTGTTGTCCCAAAAAACGCTCCCCATCTTACCATTGTTTCACCTCTTCCTGTGTCGTTGCCCCTGGTTTATTGATATAACCGTTTCTGCGAATACGGGCATTAACGTTTATACTCACTTCTATATTTGGAAAAATTTGATCCCATTGGTCTTCAATCCTTTTCTTTTGTTTTGGATATTTCCGATAATATTCTTTTGAAAATTCAGCAATATCTGCATTTAACTTATGCTGCATGAGATACAATACCTCTTTAATACGCGTTTCAATACTTTCCTGATAACCTTGTTCTAGTTTTTTTAACGTTTTTTCATCCTGAAAGGCAATTTTGGTTTCATTTTGAACAATCGCCCCTTCTGTATCGATCCTTACATCCATTTTCCATTTATCACCTTGAATCGTAGGGGTTATGTGTACAAGTGCTGAAACTGGATTTAATGATACTATTTCACCTTCAATTTCAACGTTAACGGTATAGCCTTTAATTTCATCCCTTAGCCACAACACTCCTCTTGTATCCGCTTCAGAAATTGTTCCAACCATTTTATCTTTTTTAAAAATAGCAGCCCCATCAATATGTACATATTTAATAGATTTACCTTCACTTGACTGTTGAGTTTTAATTGTAACAAAAGGTATCGATGCAGCTGATGAAATATATGATAGCATTTCATCTACATCCTTTACTGTTTTCTCTAGTCCAATACGATAATTTAATATTTCTTTTATGACTTCAGCTGAATATCTTTCTAAATTTGGTTGTAATTCAAGGATCGCCTTTGCTTTTCCTTCACTAATAAAAACAACCGCTCTTTCCCTTGGCTCTGGATGACGCAACAAAAAGTCCATTTGTTTACGAATCCCTTTCTTTGCTAATTCCTCACCAAATATAAAAACTTTACATTGTCCCCAAAAAATTTCCCGAGGAAATTTTCCTTGAAGCTTGGATAGAGCGTCTGCAATATTTTTTCCCCTTTGAGACGCGGTATAGGTAATCTTGCCACCTCCGCCTCCACTGCCTTGACCGCCACCACTACTTATTGCTTTCGGAACAAATACTTGGATCGATAATTCTATTTCATCATCCTCTTTTTGATCAATCGCTGCCCCTGTTACAATTGCTAAGTCATTTACTTCCGTTCGGTCCCAGCAACCAGTTAAGAAAAGAAGTGAAAAAGAGATAAGAAGAAGAGGGATCCAGCGTATACGTTTTGAATTATCCGTCTCCAAGTCCTTTCACCTTCCTTATTCATTACTTTTCCCATCATTTATACCTGGTTTCTGTTCAATCGCTTGACGATGTACGTTCATTTTCCCAGTAAAATTTGGGCGTTTGTTCATCATCCACAATGGAGATCTCCAAAGGACATCTTTCAACTCACTTCTTTTTATCGGTGCCACTGGAGCTAAATATGGTTCCCCAAATGATCGCAATGTGCATAAATGGATAGCAATGGCAATCACTCCCATCATGACACCTAACAACCCTAAACTAGCAGCAAGTAGCATGATCGGAAAACGGAGCAATCGAATCGTAATTCCCGCTGTATACCGTGGGATCATAAAGGAAGCAATTCCGGTAGTGGCTACAATAATGACCATAGGTGCTGAAACAATTCCCGCCTGAACAGCAGCCTGCCCAATTACTAGAGCCCCAACAATACTAACCGCGGAGCCAATTTGTTTAGGCAAGCGGATTCCCGCCTCCCGTAATGCTTCAAATGATACTTCCATTAGTAAAACCTCAACAATGGCAGGAAAAGGAACCGTTTCTCGAGAAGACGCCATAGAAAGTAGAAGTTGACTAGGTACCATTTCTTGATGAAAGGTCAAAACGGCTATATAAATGGATGGGAACAGTAGGGACATTCCTAAAAATAAATAACGGAGCCAGCGAATAAAAGTAGCAATTGTATAGTGTTCATAATAATCTTCCTGGGACTGAAGCAATGAAAAAAAAGAAATCGGTGCAATTAAACAAAAGGGGGTTCCATCGATTAAAATGACGACTCTCCCCTCTAATAGATTGGAACAGGCAACATCCGGTCGTTCCGTAGTCATGATTTGCGGAAAGGGAGAATACGGATTATCTTCGATCAATTCCTCAATGTAAGCACTTTCCAAAACCCCATCAATGTCAATTCTATTTAACCGTTTGGTGATTTCGTCAATTAATGCAGGATCAGCAATTCCTTCAATATAAGCTACTACAACATTCGTACTCGTATAGCGGCCAATTTTCATCGATTGCATTTTTAAAGCAGGACTTTTAATAATTCTCCTTAAAAGAGCTGTGCCGATCCCAAGTGATTCATTAAATCCTTCCCTGGGCCCTCTAATTCCACCTTCTGCGACCGGCTCTTCTATTGACCGCTTTTCCCATTTAGAAAGTCCTAGCGAGTAAGCCTCCTTTTCCCCCTCGATTAATAAAAGTGGATTTCCATTCGAAATCGACTCTATACAATCAGCAATCAAGCGTATCTTTTTTACTTTAGATACAGGCATCCTTTTCTCTAAAAGCTCATTTAAAGGTTGATTCTCCTTTTCAGTCTCCTGCATAAATGGGATCAACACATAATTTTCAATTCCTTCGGTATCTGAGATCCCCTCGATATAAATGATCATTGCTTGCCTTTTCCCAAAAAGGTAAAACGATCTAAAGTTGACATCTGAACATTTTTGATAAATTCCTCGAAAGGTTTCTACGTTTTGATCAAAGCCATCTTGGAGAGCATCCTGAGGTTTAGAATCCTCGTGTATCTTCTTCAGAAGTGATTTTTTGTCCTGCCTCTTTCTTAGTAGTCGATTCACATTACGTATCAAGTCTGAATCCCTCTTTTATTCCCTAATATTCATGCTCTTATTTTTCTATCATTCTTCATTTAGGAAATTTTATACAACATTGCATTAATTTCTGGGAATAGTGAGAGGTTCGTTGCCACAGCATTGGCGTTGGATCATGAAATGACTCGTTAAAACAGATGGGAAAAATCATTTTAACCGATAGCTATCAAGAAAATATTTTATGAATTGACCTAGATAATGCCGCATTTCTCAATCCTAATTAGCGTGATATCGACCTAATCTAAGAAAGTCACAAAAAAAGATACTCGGCAATTAAAATCCGAGTACCTCCTGTATTTCAATAATTAATCAATCGTTTCTGTAGCTTGTCTTTCCTTGCTTCCTGTTGTGAATTCAACTAACTCTTCACTTGTTCTTTGTTCTCGCTTCTTATTTTTATTACGCTGCGCATTTGCATTTCCGCGTTTTGTTCTACCCATTGTCCAAAACACACTCCTTCTAGAATAGCTTACAGTAGGTAGTATGTATTTGTTCTCTCGCATTATTCAGGCGCAGAAATTACCTTTTTCCTGAAAATTTCACGTGAGGATCGACGATACTTTCACCATGGAATCGTTTCATTTCAACGTCCATACCGAGCTTTTTAGCAAACGTCTTTAATTCCCGTTCTTCACGCTCTGTAACTAAGGAAATCACCATACCACTAGCCCCAAATCTTCCCGTTCTCCCAGAACGGTGGACATACTGATTAATGTCTTTTGGAAAATCATAGTGGACCACATGGGAAATTCCTTCAATATCAAGTCCTCTTGCCGCAACATCGGTTGCAATCAGCATAGGGGTTTTTCCATCACGGAATTCACGAATTGATTTTTGCCTGTCCATTTTATTCATATCACTATGAAGAGGACTAACCTTTATTTGATTGTACTGAAGTTTTTCCACCAACACAGTTAAACTGCCAATATCTTTGACAAAAACGAGACCTTTTACTTTATCCAGACGAGATATCTTTTCAATTAGCCTGATTTTATCACGTTGTTCGCTCATAAAGTAAATGTGATCCACTTTACCGGCTACAATCGTCTCGTCTTTTTCAACTGTAATAATTTCGGCATCATTCGTAAGTTCCTTTGCCATGTTAACCGTTTGTTCGGGCAAGGTCGCAGAAAAGAGTACTACTTGTCGGTCACTTAATGTAGATTTTATAATTTCCTTAATCGTACTAATATGTTCCGGGACAAGCAATTGATCTCCTTCATCAAGGACCACTGTCTTTACTTCATGCATTTTTAACTTTTTTTGCTTGATTAACTCCAATATCCGACCAGGAGTTCCTACCGCAATATGCGGATGCTTTTTTAACTTTTCTAATTGTCTTTTTACATTTGCCCCGCCTATGAAAGAAGCCCCCCGAATCCCGCTTCCTTCAGACCATTTTTGAAGTTCATTTAAAATTTGCATCACTAGCTCCTGGGATGAAGCTAAAATAACCGCTTGGACTGATTTTTGTTCAGGATCAATTTTGTTAAGTGCCGGCAATAAATAAGCGAGAGTTTTACCCGTTCCTGTCGGTGATTGAGCAATCACATCTTTATTTTCAACAATCGCAGGAATTGCGTAAGACTGAATCGTTGTAGGAGTACTAAATCCTGCCTTTTCCCATATTTGACCAATAAATGGTTTAAGATCTTTAATTACCTTTTGATTTTCCGTCATTCCGATCTCCTTCTAATACAAATTCGCCTTTGCGTATTTGCGCTCAGATCATACCTCGGCTCGCTCGATATTATCTGTGACAGCCGCTAAGGCTATAACTGCATTCAGCCGAGACTAAATTGATTAAAAAACTTAGCACTCGTCTCACCACTTATAGAAGTGGAAGACTTTGGCTGAATGATGTTAAAAAATCTTTCATTTCATTATACTATTATGTTTGTTATTTAAAAAGCTAACAGGGAATGACGTTTTTTAGATTTGTTTATAAAGCGAAAAGGAGGCCCCACTTGATCGTGGAGTCTTCCTTTCCTTTTACTTAATTCTTTTTATTTCTTTGTTTTCGCCTTTTTCCTCAGAATCGTCATCATCATCCACTAAGTCCTTTGCAGAACGTTTGAATTCTTTCAAAGTAGTTCCAACCGCTCTGCCTAGTTCTGGTAATTTTTTTGGACCGAAAATGATTAACGCAAGGACAATAATTAAGATCAAACCAGGTACACCAATATTGGTTAGCATGATAAACCTCCCTTTCAGGCACGATAAGACTGAATTAGATTAAAATCCTGTAATCGCAATAACAGATGGTCTTGGCATTGTGTCACCTTTACGGTGTGGCCACATGCTTGTGGGATTATTAATATCTCTTGTATTTTCGCCTGGATGCTGAACAGCTAAGAATAAAGTTGTTTCATCTGGTGTAAAGCTTGGTCCTGTCATTTCTGCTTCAACTGGACCTGAAGCAAATTGGTAGGCTTCACCGACTTCCTCTTCTTTTACGTTTTTATGAGCAACCGTTGGGATAACAAACAATCCGTTATTTTTGAAGTTTTTGTGGATTCCTTTATTCAAACTTCCAGAGGAAATATCTGTTACCGTCCATAAATTTGCATTGCTATCGAAAGTTAAGTTATCTGGTGCACTAAATCCGCTTTGCTTCCCACCAGCAGCAAAAATTTCAAAATCAAATGTTAATGAACCAAGGTCATTGTTGTCTTCAATGAACCTTGTAATATGTCCATGGAAGTTCCCATGTCTATCATTATTTGTATGAGCAATGAAGATTGTTTTATCAAATGGGCTGATTTCAACATCTTCTGGACGATCAGTTGGTGTTCCTCCAAGTAAAATTGATGCTTCATCTGCATAAACTAAAACATCTGCTTGAGTTTGGAATTTGGCTTCAAGGTCAGCCTTTCCTTTAATCGCTGCTCGTACATTTTCAATCGTCATGGCAACCCATTCGCCTTTTTTCATGTTTGCCACATAAAGGGTACCTTCTTCTAATAAATCAGAATTAGCTTTTCCGCGAGATTCTATGTATTTATTTTTACTAATATATTTGTACACACAAGCATCTTTTACGTCATCCCCCATGTACACTGCTACACGACCATCGTTAGTAAGACCCATTGCAGCATTTTCATGGTGGAAACGACCTAATGCTGTATGCTTACGAACCTTGAAGTTTGGATCAAACGGATCAATTTCAACAATCCAACCGTAGTGATTTTCATTTAATCCTGCAGCTCTACTAGTAGATTCATAGTTTTCTTCTGCTGAAAGAACGGTGTTCCATAGCGTTAAACCACCAGAACAGTTAGCAAAAGTACCTTGTACATTTGTTGCATTTTCCATAGCTTGTGAACCTTTGGCTGGACCGGTTAATTCAAATGGGGTTAATCCTGTTATACGGCGGGCATATTTAGAATTTGTAACCATCTTCCAGCCGCCTTTACGATCCCCTTTTACCTCAATAATCGAGCCGCCTTGAACATATAATAATTGTTCGATTTGTTCTGGCGTATATTTACCGTTTGCCCCAGCAGGTTTCCCCTGTACAAAAAGATCACTAGAATACTCATGGTTTACCCATAACAGTCCATGATTGGATCCATTAATTGGTAAGTACTGAGTAAAGTCACAGTTAAATCCGAACGTATCGCCTGCCTCGTTAATCTTATCTCCATATGCTGCTACTACTTCGTATTTAAATCCTTTTGGAAGGATCACATCATCCGTATCTGTTGGTTCAATCGGTTTAAAGTTTAAACCCGACACCTTCTTATTAAAACCAAATAAGTTATTTGCCGCATTTCTTCCTTTAGCTTCAACTTTAGGAGCTAGTCCCCCAAGACCTGCAGAAGCAACCGTTAATGCCGCTGCGCCTGTACCTACATATGTTAAAAATTTACGACGATTAATTTCAGTCATATTGTTTACCCTCTTTTCATTCATTTCTAACGTTTCCCTAATGAAAATATTAATAAACAATTGTTAAGAGAGTGTCGATAGTAGATTAAGAGATTCTAAATAAATGTATAGATTTTTACATAATTATTAATTTTTCGCTAAATTATACAATTTCCTTTACATGTCGAATAATTGGAAGAAAGTATAATACTGGTTATCCTAGAAAAAAAAAGAAGCCCTAATAGCTAATACTATAGGACTTCTCAATCTATCTATTAAGCTTGAATATTCGGCTCCTTTACTTGTAATTTCTCCTCTGCACGCAGCTTTTTAAACGATCTTGTCTCAGCAACTACTACACCAGACAGAAGAACTAATCCAATTAAGTTCGGAATCGCCATAAGGGCGTTGAATATATCGGCAATTGTCCAAACTAATCCTAAGTTCATTCCAGCACCAACTAAAACCGTTGAAACATAAACGACTCGGTAAACGGATATGGATTTTGTTCCAAATAAATATTCGAAACATTTTTCTCCATAATAGGCCCAACCTAACACAGTAGAATACGCGAATAGAATAATCCCAATAGTTACAATCCAACCGCCACCAGGTAGCATCGCATCAAATGTTTTGGTTGTTAAAGCTGCACCGGTTAAATCAGGATTACCAATATACAGTCCACCCATAACAAGGGTAATCCCTGTAATTGAACAAACGATGATCGTATCAAGGAAGGTTCCAGTCATTGAAATTAATGCTTGACGACCAGGGTGGTCCGTTTTTGCTGCAGCTGCCGCGATCGGGGCAGAACCCATCCCCGCTTCATTCGAGAAGACTCCGCGAGCAACCCCCCAACGGATGACAGCACCAATGGCACCACCTGCTACGGCTTGACCAGTAAAGGCATCTTTAAAAATAAGGGCTAAAGCACTTGGAAGCATATCAATATTCATCAATATAATGACTAACCCACCGACCACATAAAAAATGGCCATAACTGGTACAAAATAAGATGTTACTCGACCGATACTTTTTATTCCACCTAGAATAACTAAAGCTGTAAAAATAGTTAAAATAATACCTGTTATCCAAGGATTAATACCCATGCTTTCCTTTACAGCAGCAGCAACAGAATTCGATTGAACGGAACTACCAATACCAAATGCAGCAATAGAACCAAATAAAGCAAATAGTACAGCGAGCCATTTCCATCCTAGACCTTTTTCAATATAATACATGGGTCCCCCTGCCATTTGACCGTTTTTATTTACACGGTACTTAACAGCAAGGATCGCTTCCGCATACTTTGTGGCCATTCCTACCAGTGCGGTCATCCACATCCAAAAAACAGCACCTGGCCCCCCTAAAACAACAGCTGTGGCAACGCCAGCGATATTACCAGTCCCAATGGTAGCGGATAATGCTGTCATTAAGGATTGGAAGTGGGAAATATCCCCTTCAGAGGTTCGATCTTGGTTCTTTGAAAATGCCAATTTTAATGCATATGGCAGACTACTAAATTGATAAAAACCTAGACGAAATGATAATAATAGTCCAGTTCCCACGATTAAAATCAGTGTGGGTGGTCCCCATAAAAAACTACTTAACCAATTTAAAAGGTCTATCATACAAATTCACCATCCCTCTTTTATTTAAATTTATTTTAATGAATCCGCCTAATAAGACAGAAAACACCCAAAAAAATTATGTAGGCTTATAATTTAACGAACATTCAGACTAATATTAGTGTCTTTTTCAACAGTTATCTACGATACTATTTTTCCCATTTTTATAACAGAATAATGTAAATCCTCTTAAATATATAACATCATACAAGCCCAGTCAATTATTTATTTAAATATTCTGAATAATTAATACAAAGATATTTTTAATATTATTTCTCTAACCGCTTTTTAGGAAAGGCGGTTTCCTTGAATTTCATTAGCATTAGAGTATGATAGAATTATATGCAGAATATTAAATATTTTACTATTCCAAGAAAGAAGTGTTTTTCTATATGGTAGACAAGAGAATCGCAAAGCGAAATTTAAGGATTATGTGGTTCGCAAACTTTTTCGTTGGTGCTAGTATGACAATGGTTCTTCCCTTCATCTCCTTATATATTGATTCATTCGGGGACTTTTCAGATACTTATGTTCAACAATGGGCAGGTTGGACGTTTGCAGTTACTTTTCTAACTGCTTTTTTATTTGCACCAATTTGGGGGAAAATTGGTGATAAATTTGGACGTAAAAAGATCCTTATTTTTTCAGGGGTAGGTCTAGCATCCTCCCTGTTTTTAATGGGATTTGTTACATCAGTCTGGCAACTGTTTTTATTAAGGCTTTTTTCTGGCATTTTTACTGGGTTTATTCCCACTTCTCAAGCCTATATTTCAACACAAACACCAAAGGAAGTCGCAGGCCGGGCACTTGGCACATTACAAACAGGTAATATTACTGGAAGTTTAATGGGACCTTTACTCGGTGGAATGTTAGCTGATGCCGTTGGCTTTTCAACATCATTTAAACTAACCTCTTTTCTCATCTTAATTTCAGCTTGTCTTGTGTTTACTACGAAGGAATTTAAGTTAGGTACGAAGCAAGAGTTGACCAAAAGTTACTCAAGTATGGAAGTAATCAAGCGGATTATTCATAATCCTATCATGGTTACCGTATTGCTTCTTTCTACCTTAATTCAAGTAGCTAACTTTAGTATCCAACCTATTCTCTCATTATTTGTTAATGAACTTCATGGGGACAACAATCTTGCCTTTTTCTCAGGAATGGCTTTCTCTGCTGCGGGATTAGGAAGCTTGTTAATGGCAAAACGCTGGGGCGGACTTGGAGACCGATATGGATATGTAAAAATTTTGATCATCCTTTTATTTGCTGCAGGTCTCATTTATCTTCCAGGGGCCTTTATTACCGATTACTGGCAACTCCTAGTCATTCGATTTTTGTTGGGAATTACATTAGGCGGCCTTATTCCGCTTCGAGTGGCCTATATTCGTCAAGAGGCTCCGATTGCAGTACAAGGAGAGGTTCTCGGTTATAACACCAGCCTTCAATTTCTAGGTAATCTGATTGGTCCTTCAATGGGTGGAATAATTTCCGGACATTTTGGCTTCTCATCTGTGTTCTTTACGACAAGCGGTTTGCTTGTAATTGGTGGGGGTATCCTATTTACATCTGTTCATCATCATAGGAAGAAAGTGAAAGAATCAGTAAAGGCGAGTTAAAGAGTCGGCTAGTTTGTGCCGACTCTTTTGGATACTTCTTGACAAGAACCATTCTCAAATCATTTCCATGGTTGATTTGTCGTTATAAACTCAGCCAACTCTTGGCTTTTTTGTTTTCTTTCTTTTCGAATTCTTGCTCTCTCTGGTGCTGTTTCATGTAACTTTTTTTCTTCTTTTGTTTCCGGAATGACCTGTGGAACTTGTATAGGTCTTTTCAGATGATCAAGTGCCACAAAAGTTAATAAAGCCGTAGCAGCTATTTTACGCTCTCCACTTTTTAAATCCTCCGCAATAATTTTCACAAATACTTCCATCGATGATCTACCCGTCCATGATACATACGATTCAAAACAAACTGAGTCTGTTGGGCGAATCGGATGCAAGAAGTCAACTGAATCCGTTGACGCAGTTACGCATTCGCTGCGGCTATGACGCGCTGCCGAAATAGAGGCAACTTGGTCTAAATCACTCATTAATCTCCCACCAAATAATGTATTATGATTATTCACATCATTTGGGAATACACGACTCGTTCGAACTACTCTTGATTCCTTACAATATTTAGCTTTCATATATCCTTTTCCTCCTGATTCATCCCACAATGTTACACGATTAATTACACTAATAATAATTCCTTCACAAGGGAGAATTCCCCTTCAATTGGAACCATCTTCACAACTGGATAGTCTTGTTCCCATTTATTCATACTTTCTGTTAAACCACGTACATAAATGGCTTCTTCACTAACATTTAAGATCTCTGCAAAATACGGCTCGAGAACACTCCGTTCTAAATCCTTACTAAAGAGTAGCCATTGCCCTGTTTTTACTTGTTGTTCTCCGCTATTCAATTTATCATCGAAAAATTTAAGTGGTTGTTTTTCGTATAAATGCGGCAAATCCTCTATGATTGCACTAGCAGTCGGAAGCTTACCGGCACCCGGACCTAATAATGTGATGTTTCCTACTATATCAGCGTCAATTGAAAGAGCATTTTGCACACCTTCTACACTGTAAAATGGATGGGCGTCTGTCACAAGTACTGGCTCAACATTACATTTAATGGCGCCTCCTTGCTTTTCTAATTTTGCAATATGTTTATATTTTAAACCTAAAGAGGAAGCAGTCTGAATTTGTTCTCTAGTAATATGCGAAATTCCTTCACGCACAATATGCTCGGGTTCTGGCAGTTTCCCAAATATGACGTTACTCAGCACCAGCGCCTTAAAATACGCATCAAAGCCTTCAATATCATTTGTAGGGTCTGCTTCAGCAAAGCCCTTTTCTTGGGCCTCTTTTAATACATCCGCAAAAGGCAAACCTTTTTCTCTCATGTTCGTCAAAATAAAGTTGGACGTTCCATTTACGATTCCTTCTATTTTAGTAATTCTGTTTACATTCAATAGCTTTCGTAGCGTTTGAATAACGGGAATTCCACCAGCGACCGTAGCCTCAAACCCAATCGAAACTTGGTGTTTTTTCGCTAGTTCTAACAATTCCTTCCCATGGTGAGCAAACATTTCCTTATTGGCTGTGATGACATGACTGCCTCTCTCGATGGATTTTTTGGCACATGTAAAAGCTGGTTCTTGCCCGACAATTGCGTCTATGACTACATCTAATTTAGCCAATTGAAGGATGTCGTCAAATTGATCCGTTAACAAAATCGATGAATCCTCTAATTTATGCTTGTCTAAATTTTTAACAAGAACCGCTTCAACTTTCACTGGTTTTCCTAATAAATATTGTAAACGTTCTTGATGTGTTTCAATGGTCTCAAGCACGCCTTTTCCTACCGTTCCAAGTCCGAGAATTGCAATATGAATAGCTGACATGAACCATCATCCCTTCTATTGTTGTATACAAAAAGACCTCTTCTATTAATAAGAAGAGGTCTTTAACATATCGATGTTTTCCTCCTCTTATCTTTCAGAATTACTTCTGCAGAAATTAGCACCTTTTCAAGACTACCTTGATGGTTGCCGGGCTTCATAGGGTCTGTCCCTCCACCACTCTGGATAAGAGTTAATTAATATAGATTTATCACATTCGCCTGTCGAATTTGCGTCCGGGACTTTATCGAACGTGTCGCTAAAGTACCTTTTTAAAAATCCGAAGCATCTGCCGGAAACTTTATCTCTATCAGCTAATTTTAATTTCCACTGAATGATAGAGGGATTATATTCATCCCCACTCATTAAAGTAGAGTACTTCTGTACCTGTTGCAAGCTATTGCTATATAGCTTTGTTGAATGAGTTAGAAAAGTTAATTATTATTATAGCTAATAATATAAGTTATGCAAGAGTTATACTAATACACTTGCAAAAAATTCATTATATAATGCTTGAACAGCTCTTTTTTCATCCTGAGCTTTCACACCAAACATCATACTAACTTCAGAAGATCCTTGATTAATCATATCAATATTAATGTCAACCCCAGCAAGTGCCTTTGCTGCTCTAGCTGTTGTACCAACATTATGACGCATCCCTTCACCTACCACCATAATTAGGGCTAGATGATGCTCGATAATCACTTCATCAGCATTTAGTTCATTCTTAATTCGTTGTAATACTTCTAGCTCAATTTCCTTATTCAGTTGCTTTTCGCGTAATACAACAGTCATATCGTCAATACCTGATGGAACATGTTCGTAACTTAGACCAAAGTCCTCAAGAATTTGTAAAACTTTACGGCCGAAACCAATTTCGCGATTCATCATATATTTGCTCACATAAATGCTGCAAAAACCATCATCACTAGCGATTCCAATGACAGGACCGTTCTTATTTTCGCGCTTGCTCACAATTAACGTTCCTGGTGCAGATGGATTGTTTGTATTTTTTACATTAACTGGAATACCAGCACGGAAAGCCGGGATTAATGCTTCATCATGGAACACGGAGAATCCAGCATATGATAATTCACGCATTTCACGATACGTTAATTCACGAATTTCTTTCGGTTGTTTAACAATACTCGGATTAACCGAATAGACTGCATCCACATCAGTAAAGTTTTCATATAATTCTGCTTTGACACCGTTTGCCAAAATGGATCCAGTAATATCTGATCCGCTGCGTGAGAAGGTCAGTACAGCTCCATCTAGACTATAACCAAAGAAACCTGGAACAATTAGAATACCGCTACGTTCACGTAAACGATACAAATTTTCATAAGACTCTGGAAGAACTTGAGCATTTCCAGGTTCATTAGTCACAAATAGACCTGCTTCTTTCGGATTTACATAATGCGCTTCCTGACCCCGTGCATTAAAATAGGCCGCAACCAATTTTGCATTATTATCCTCGCCTGCCGCTTTTAAAGCCTCTATATATAAAGTTGGGTTGCTCTTATCCCCGTTGATAAGACCAACTAGATTTTCACGGATTTTATCAATAATCTCTGATGTAAGATTTAATTCCTCAGCGATCTGTGCATATCGGTCTACAATTGCTTGTAATTCTTGTTCTACTACTTCACCTGCTAAAGACTTTTCTCCAATCGTGATGAGAAGGTCTGTTACTTTAATATCATCGCTATATCGCTTTCCTGGAGCTGACACAACAATCACTTTTCGTTCAGGATCTGACAAAACGATATTATATACTTTTTCTAATTGTTTACCCGATGCTAAAGAACTCCCACCAAATTTTGCTACCTTCATCTCGTCATCTCCCACACAGTTATCATTTTAGTAGAAATTTATTTTTCTATTATCCACTGTTTTAATAAAAATTGCAATCCTTTTTCCTCCTATTGTGGACAAATGTTTTTTATAAGAGGACATTTAAGAGGTAATTAAGGAAAAAGCCCGAAATTTGTCGACTCACCCTTCAAAATCACTTGGACGATGGTCTAAGAAGTTCTGGTACGCAAATCCCTTTACATCATCTTCTTTGTAATAACGCAATAATTTTTCGATTAAGTTTTGGGTTTGGGAGGCATTTTCTAAATCTTTAACAAAATAGGAGATGCCATCAAAGTCTGAACCTAATCCTATTTGTTTCTTACCCCCTAATGAACAAAAGTGATCAATATGGGCAATTAAATCATCAATTGAAGCAGGGCCGTCTTCTCTTATAAATTTTGGATAGTAGACAACATGAATCATGCCGCCTTTCTTAAACATTGCTCTTGCTTGATCGTCGCTCAAGTTACGTGGATGATTACACAACTTCAGCGAGTTCGAATGACTAGCAATCGGATATTTCGCCAACTCCATTACATCCCAAAATGATCGTTCACTTAAATGAGATACATCGGTAAGGACATGGTGTTTATTATTCCAGGCGACAATTTCTTTGCCAAAAACGGTTAATCCTCCACCACGCGGTTCTTCTGCCCCATCTGCCGCTAAATTAGCATGGTTCCAGGTTAAACCCACAGATCGTACACCTAGTTGGTAAAGGATATTCAGCTTTGAGAGGTCATTTCCAATGGCTTCAACCCCTTCAAGAGTTAACATTGCTCCAATTTCACCATCTTGTAAAGTATCAAAATCGCTCCAGGTTTTGATTTGTTTCATTTCTGGATTTTTCCCAAGGACTTCTTCATAGAAATAATGGATTTGCTTTAAAGCTACTTGGAATTTTTGATCTGAGGGAATATCAGGTTCGATGAAGATGGCAAAACATTGTACATGGATTTCTCCCTTTTTTAACCGTTCCTTATTCGTATTTAGTTCAGGTGAGTTTGCAAAGGTTAGTGTCCCTTTTGCTTCCTCTAATTTAAACAAGGCATCACAATGCAGGTCAATAACTTTCATGAGAGCTCCTTTCTATGTTCTTTCAACATAGCATTTTCTATATAGTGATCCTTCCATCAGTGGTTTTTTTCATCCCCCACCTAGCTTCTAATATGATACTTAGAATCTTGAGGTGAGGTCTTACAGCCCATTAATCCTGATAAATTTCTTGTTGAAATTGTTGGTATAAACGTTTGGTCATGTTCCCTGGTGTTCCAAAACCAATTTTATATATCCCGTCAACCTCAACAATTGGTACGACCTCATTTGTCGTGTTGGTCATAAAAACCTCATCTGCTTCTATTAGATCTTTTTTACGAAAGGGGTGCTGTATAACATTTATGGAAAGCTTTTCACATAATTGTATAACAGCCCTTCGAGTGATGCCAGCTAATATTTTATTTGATAATGGCGTCGTATAGAGTTCGTTATTTTTTACAATAAAAATATTGGAAGACGACCCTTCTGTTATCCACCCATCACGATGCAGAATTGCCTCAAAACAGCCCATTTCCTGAGCTGCTTGCTTGGCCAATATATTGGGAAGAAGGTTAAGAGATTTAATATGACAGTTGGCCCATCGTTCGTCTTCATGGAAGATTGCCTTAACCCCACTTTCACGAAAAACAGGATCTAATGGGATCATTTCATTGACAGTCATCGTTATTGAGACCGGAACGTCTGGGAATAAATGATTTCGGGGTGCTATTCCACGGGTTATTTGCAAGTAGATTTTCGATTCTAATAGGCCTGAAACTTTAATGGCCTGCTTGATTAAATCATTAAAATAACTCTTGTTACACTCTAATTGAAGCTTTATCGCTGTAGCACTAATAAATAGTCGGTCGATATGCTCACTCAACATAAATGGCTTTCCCTTGTAAACACGGATCACTTCATATACTCCATCCCCATATTGATGGCCGCGCTCCTCAATTGGAATAACCGGTTCAGTTAAAGGAATATACTTGCCATTAATATAACCAATCCCCATGAAATTATCTCCCTTCGCCTGTTTGAATTCTATCGATGAGTGCATACTTGATATGGAAACCTTGGCTAATAAGATTGGATTGTTGTTCCATAAAAAAGTCTAAGAAATACCATGATTATGTATATGGACCAATCCTTAGAATAGAACAATAGTTTTTTATACCGTTTTGATTCATTAAGGGAAGATTTTCGTTGTTTTTATGACTTCTACGAATATTTTTAGACCTATTTCTTGGAATTGCACCAAAGTGGAGGGTGATTGCACCAAAATGAGGAAGAATTGCACCAAATTGGAGCTGGATTGCACCAGTTTTACCTGTAATTGCACCTATTCTCTTTTTCTGAAAAAAAACATAACAAAAAACCCGTTCTCTACTCGAAAACGGGTTTCCCTTGCTAAGACTATACTCTCATTTTACTTTCCTTTTGATTAAGCCATTCATTCTGTCTTAACCTCACTTCAAAGAAGGTAAGTGGATCTGTGTAGTATTCAGGGTTTTGGCGCATTACTTTTAATTCTTCTCTCATGGAAGCAGTATCCTGATTGGTTTCATCCACTGTTTGTTTTAAAATCGCAAGCGGATTTCTGAAGAAAATTGCCACATCGCGGTCAAGTCCCTTCTCAAACAATTCAAATTGCTGGAAGAATTTATTTGCAATTAACTCTGTAACCGCAACGTAATCCTCTGATTCGATAAGCTGTTTGTATTTGTTATAAAGCTTTGTTTTATTTTGGGAAAGTCCGCCAAGTAACTTCCCAGCACTTTTTAATAATAGTTGGGTTGGGGTAGACCGTAAAAAGATATTAAGGTTTTCCCAGTACATCCCACTAGTCATTCGATCTGCATCTCGTCGCCAATCATCTAACACTTTAAAATCACACTCTAGTTTTAACTTTTCTTCTCCATAAAGTTCATTAAAACTATCCGCCATCTCATTAATTGAAAATTGGACTTCATTAAAAATGTTTGTGCAGTCTTCAATCCAATTTTGAATAAAACCGTAATATTGTGGTAAAGCTTTGTCTTCCAAGTAAGTCTTTACAATTCTATTCATTTCTTCATTTAATTCGTTATACAGATTTCCAAAATCACTGTCTTCTTTAATAAATTCAGTGGTGCTTTTAAGTAAAGTCGGAATATGTTCTAACAAATCCTTCCTCATGGCTTCTTTCACATTGTTGTAGGATCTTGTCATAACGCGAACCTTGTCAATTTCTAAATCGCTTACTTGATGAACAGCCCCACTCACTTTTGACACCATCGATTCATTCCATCGAATACTATCCGCTAACGAATTTTCCTTATCAATTCGTTTATTAATTAAATAAGAGATCATCTTGCGAATATAGTAAAGGAGGTTAGTTGTTCTGCCTAACGTGTTGTCCTGCTTTCTAAAATAATCATTTAAGAAATGACTTAAATCTCTTAACTGACTGTGCGGATCATAATGCGGTGAATAGGCAAATATTTTCGCATTTCCAACATATGGACGTATTTTAGCGGCCGTATCACTAATAAGCATGCCTGCCTCTGCCTCATCATATACTGAATCCATTTTATTTAATAGGAAGTGAATCGGCACATTCGGCTTCATTTCTGCTATTTTCGTTAAAGCCTCAATCTCTGATTCGGTTATAGGATTGTTGGCATTTAATATAAACAAGATTCCATCCGCTAAATGCAAATGTTCGTAATCATCATCCTGCCCTATTAAATCAGGTGTATGAATGATAGAAAGCTCGTTTCTTTTTAAAAAGTCATTCTCTAGTTTCACATGATAGGAACATTGATATCGAAATGATGGCTGTTCCTCAACTTCCTCGACTTGTAAAATTTGAGACTCTGAAATTTCGTCGATTACATCCTCATCTGCGTGATCTACAATTACTAGGCTTGACTGGCTTTCCGGTAAAACCTCCTGATTCAATACAGAATTGACAAAGGTTGATTTACCACTTTCATAAGTTCCAAGAAGTAAAAGTTGATACTGCTTTGGGTTCATTATAGATGTTAACATCCACTTTAACGTTTGGGATGGTTGTAATTGCTGCTTACTCGCCCATATTAAGATGTCTCGAGCCAGCTTAATCACTGTGTCAATGCTGAAGGACGGTTGGTCAAGTTCCAATAGATAACTTTCAGCTTTATAGACAGTAGAGGCTTCAATACTTCCAGGGAATATCTCTTCCCATGATAGAATTGCAGCGGACACCGCCAACACCCTAGAAGAATCACAGATTTTAAGCCAGCTTTTTAATACTTGTGGAATAATTGTTTCAATTTCTTTAACTAAAAATTCACCATTAATCAAAGAAAAGTATGATTGTTCATACCAACTCGATAACTCGCTCCAAGTGTCTTGATTAGAATCCAAGCTTTCGATGACCCCATTGATCACCATGACCCAATCCATATGTTTCGGTGTATCGAAATAGCTATTCCATAGCGATGCTCCAAGTTCCTCAAAACGCTCAGGGGCCAATGTAGCCAACAAATTAAGGCCTTTGGCAAAATAAGCCGGTTCTTTTATAACAGTATGACCATTTTTCACATAATCTATTAAAATATCAAACCACTCAACAGATTCTAAGCGTGCCCCTTCATTTGCGGCTAGTTCAATCGCACTAGACCAATCTTGCTGTTTCTCAAAAAAGGCTCGCGCCAGCATTGTTACATTCTGATAATCAGGATTGATCACGACTGTCTGCTTAATCTTCTGGCTGGCAAGGTCGAACTTTTCGAGTTGGATATATAATGAAAACAGTTGCAGCCAAATTTCTGTTTTCAGTATTAAGTCAGTCGTATCGATACTATGGTAAACTTCCTCTGCCGTTGGCAATAAGCCCAGTTCAAAATAAGCATCCGCGATATTTTTTTTCGCCCAATATTCAAGCTCTCCTTGGACGCTTTCCCATTTGAAAATCGCTGTTTCAAAGTCTTTATACTGAAAATATAATTCACCTTGGGCAAATCGAATTTCTGATAATTCCGGGATGTCGTTTTTAGATTCTTCTAAAAAAGCCTCTCCAAAAAACTGAATCGGCTCCTTATCTGAGTGATCATCTAATAATGTTTCATAGTAGTTTTTTTCAATCAATTTCACATCATTCACTATTATCGTCCCCCAAGTAAAATTCACGCTCTCATATATATGTAAATATTACTTCCTTTACCACTCAATTTCCTTTATTTTAGTATAATATACAATACGTATTGACGAACAATGTCGTTTAGCTCACTTTATTCGACACTTAACAGGTATTAAGACCCTCGAAGTCATTTTCTCTATTGTACCATTTTTTAAATTACTAAGTTAGCCTTATGAGTAAAATGGTGGTTAACTGAATAGGTCCTAGTAGATTGTTTGCTGTGAAAAGTGGTTATAATGATAAAATATCTTTTATATTGTTTAAGTGTTACATTTTAATTTGCTATAATGGTGGATAAGAACCTTACATAATAGAAAGGCTGATTCAGGGATGGAAAATAATTCAAATTTTATTAAGACTATTATAAAGGAAGATTTAGAAAGCGGAAAACATAGTGAGATCGTTACCCGTTTTCCTCCTGAACCAAATGGGTATTTACACATCGGTCATGCAAAATCAATCGTCATTAACTTTAGTCTTGCGGATGAATTTAATGGAACAACGAATTTGCGATTCGATGATACTAACCCGACAAAAGAGGATCAAGAATATGTCGATTCAATAAAAGAAGATGTAAAATGGCTCGGCTTTGACTGGGACAATCTTTTCTTTGCGTCAAACTATTTTGATGAAATGTACAACCGTGCCGTATTGCTCATAAAAAAGGGGCTTGCTTATGTAGACGATTTAACGGCTGAAGAGATCCGTGAATACCGCGGTACATTAACCGAGCCAGGAAAGATGAGCCCTTACCGCGATCGTTCGGCAGAGGAGAATCTCGACCTATTTGAACGGATGAAAAATGGTGAATTTGAAAACGGAAGTAAAGTTTTACGGGCAAAAATCGATATGGCTTCACCTAATTTAAATATGCGCGATCCGGTTATTTATCGAATAGCTCATGCTACCCATCACAATACAGGTGACAAATGGTGCATCTATCCAATGTACGATTTTGCCCATCCGTTAGAGGATGCGATCGAAGGAGTTACACACTCCATTTGTACAACTGAATTTGAAGACCATCGTCCGCTATATGATTGGGTTGTCGAACATTGTGAAATGGAGAGTGTTCCGCATCAATATGAATTTGGTCGTTTAAATTTAACGAATACGGTCATGAGTAAACGTAAGCTCAAAGTACTCGTTGATGAAGGGTTTGTGGATGGCTGGGATGATCCACGCATGCCAACGATTTCTGGTTTAAGAAGACGCGGCTATACTCCTGAAGCCATTGTAAATTTTGTTCAAGAAACCGGTGTCTCAAAGGCTTCAGGTACAGCTGATTCTGCCATGTTAGAACACTTTGTTCGGGAGGATTTAAAACTGAAGGCTCCGCGCACAATGGGGATTCTTCGTCCTTTGAAAGTCGTGATTACGAATTATCCAGAAGGACAAGTCGAAATGCTTGATGCGGAAATCAATCCAGAAAATCCAGAAATGGGTGTTCGTAAGATTCCATTTTCTCGTGAGATTTATATTGAGCAAGAGGATTTCATGGAAAACCCACCAAAGAAATACTTCCGTCTCTTCCCTGGAAACGAAGTGCGTTTAAAACATGCTTACTTTATTAAGTGTGAAGAAGTAATAAAAGACAGTGAAGGAAATGTCATTGAAATTCATTGTACCTATGATCCAGAAACAAAAAGTGGTAGTGGATTTACAGGTCGTAAAGTAAAAGGCACGATTCACTGGGTTGAAGCGAGTCAAGCCATTCCAGCCGAATTCCGTTTATATGAGCCATTAATTCTTGATGATGAATTAGAAGCAGCAGAAGAAGCTGGGGAGGAAACCACTTTCATTGATCATGTGAATAAAAATTCGTTAGAAATCATTCAAGGGTTTGTTGAACCGAATATGAAAGATGTCAAATCCCAAGAAAAGTTTCAATTTTTCCGCCATGGCTATTTTAACGTCGATCCTAAATTATCAACCGTTGAAAAAACAGTATTTAATTTGATCGTTTCGTTGAAAAGTTCATTTAAACTTTAATTTGTGAAGGCCTGATTCTTTGAATCAGGTCTATTTTTGTCGAGATAGTAACGGATTTTTTCCAGAAAAAGGGAGTAGGTGCAATTAAGGACGGTTTTGGTGCAATTCCTGCGGATTTTGGTGCAATCCTCCTTAATTTTGGTGCAATTATTGCCCGTTTTGGTGCAATTATTGCCCGTTTTGGTGCAATTATTGCCCGTTTTGGTGCAATCCTCCTTAATTCTGGTGCAATTCTTTTTTTAATTAGATTTCAAAACCAATAAACATCGCAGAAGCCAGTAATATTTCATTAATTGTTCATAAAAACCACAAATATAGAGAAGGAACCATAGTAGTTTTCTAGAATGTAATCAAAGAATACTTATTGAGGTGAATGTTATATGAAAAATGAAAGAAAACCACCTTTACGGCTACTTCAAGAGGAAGCACTTGCGCGGAGATTACCGAAAAATCATCCCATATTACCGAAAGTCCATAATAGCATTGAAAAAAGACGGGCTGGATATCGTGGTGAGCTAAATATGGATTATCACCTAACGTTTCTTCCGCATAATCGCTATACAATCGTGCGGGACCTTCATTTAACCGATCAATTTCCCTTTCAAATCGACACACTTTTGCTTTCTCCCCAAGTCATTTTTATTTTAGAAACGAAAAATATATTTGGCGAACTCTTTTTTGATAAATACTCCAAACAATTAATCCGAACAGTTGAAGGAAATGAGAACGGTTTTACAAATCCACGAGAACAGGCACAACGGCAATCCTACCAATTTCAAAATTGGCTTATAAAACATAATTTTCCTTCTATCCCCATCGAGCATTTTGCTACAATCAGCTACCCACAAAGCATTATGAAAACAAATGATGAGAAACTATTTGACCGTGTGTTTCATACCGAACATATTGTTAATAAAATTCTTGAGTTTGAACAACCTTATTCTACCTCTGTAGCAGATAGTAAAATGATACGAAAAATACATAAAACTCTCATTAAGGAAAATACCCCTATGAAAATAAATATCCTAAACAAATGGGGCATTTCCCCACATGAAATTATTAAAGACATTCAATGTCCCACTTGTCTTCGTTATCCGATGAAAAGGAATCACGGGATCTGGTTTTGTCCATATTGTATGAATGAGTCAAAAGAAGGACACATCCAAGCCATCAAAGATTATTTCTTGCTATTTGATTCTCCTATAACAAATAAAACGTGCAGGGAGTTCCTCCTATTATCCTCTAGACGAACATCACAACAAATCTTAAATTCAATGAATCTCATTAAAAAAGGAACCACCAAAAGTGTATTTTATATAGAAAACGATTAATAACCGCTCGGGCAACTGGTATCCTGGGACTTCCAGTCTTCATACATTAAGATTATGGAGGTGGAAGGCTTGAAAAAATGGCTGCTTGTACCCGTTTTGTTCCTCACGTTCGTCCTTTCCGGCTGTTTTAGTGACCCCGTTCAAGAAGATCTTCTTGTATACTTAAATGAAGACCTTGCCGAGATTGCCCACTTGGAAAATGAGGCCCTTAGTGCTTACGAAAGCGTCACAGGTGCCAACTATACGGATGACTATATTCTATACGAAATGATGCTATTAGAAGTTATTCCTACTTATCAAAGGTTTGAAACCGAATTAGAATCAATTAAAGTCAAAACCGATGAATTGCGGGAAGCACATGAGATTTATATTGAGGCAGTTAACTTGCAAAGCAACGCTTTCATAAGGATTGTCACAGCTTTAGAGGAATATGACCGAGCCAAAATTGAAGAGGCCAACCAAATGTTAAGTGAGGCACGAAAGCTTTTTCGAGATTACAACCATGAAATTGAAAGGCTTGCCGATGAACACAATGTTGAGCTGACTGGCCCTGTTGATGGAGAGGTTCTATAATAAATTTAGAGGATATGTCGACAGCACAATAATGTTAACAAAAGGGTCGTCAAACAACTTACGTTTAATAACGCAAAAAGCTTAGACCCTTATAAATGTCTAAGCTTTCTTCTTTTAATCCTCATCCTTAATATCGCGATCTTCCGGAATCGGTTCATTATAATATTCTTGGACGAGTTCTTTATATTTTTTCATCTGCTCTAGATGGGTATTAAATTGCCCTTTGCTAATAAGATATTCCCCGTTCCCATCAGGCATAGCTCGAATACTACCTTGAACAATAAGTTTTTGAATCATAGACTCTGGCAAAGATAAATATTCAGCCGTCTCTTTAATCGTTAAATACAAACAAACCCCTCCACTCAGTGAGCTTCTATCGTTTTAATTTTTGTCATAAAATAATAATACTTATAAGCTACGACGAGGATAAGTAAGATTTTCACAAGATTGCTGTCCAAAATAAAAAACGGAATAGCAATCATTGCATCTGCAGTTAATAAAATTGTCCACTTTTGCTTACGTGTCATCGCTCTCTCTCTAACAAAATCTTCAAGATATTTTTTATATAATTTCGTCCCTTTAAACCAGCGATCGAATTTATCCGAACCTTTTACAAAAAAGAATGTTGCTAAGAGGAATAATGGTGTAGTCGGCAGGATCGGAAGAACAATTCCAATAATCCCTAACCCTACACATAAAAATCCTAGTAGTATATAAACCCAGTTGATAATTGTTTTGACTTTTATTCACTCCCCTCTTGTTATTCAATACAGTCCTATTATACTAGAAAAGCGACGATTTCAAAATATACGATCAATACGAAAAAGCAAGTAGGTTTTCCTCTATTAACAGGAAGCTCTACTTGCTTTCTATATTATATCCCCTTTATTAAAAACCCTTTCCCATCCCCATAGGAAATTATAATTATTTATTTTGCAGCTACTGCGCTTTTCGCCTTTGCAAGTTCAGACGCAACATCGATAATCATATCTTCTTGACCACCGACAACTTTGCGGTTACCAAGTTCAATTAAGATATCACGAGAGTCAACACCGAATTTTTCAGCTGCACGTTTTGCATGAAGCGCGAAGCTTGAATAAACACCTGCATATCCAAGAGTTAAGCTGTCACGCGTAATTTCTTGGGGTACTTGTAGCATTGGTGCGACAACATCTTCTGCCACATCCATAATTTTATACAGATCTACACCTGTTTTAATTCCAAAACGCTCACAAGCAGCAATTAGAACTTCCGTTTGTGTGTTACCAGCACCCGCACCTAGACAACGAATACTTCCATCAATACGAGTTGCACCTGCATTGATCGCAGCCAGTGTGTTTGCCATTGCTAAAGATAAGTTATTGTGGCCGTGGAAGCCAATGTTTACACCTAAAGATTCTTTCAATGCATGGATGCGCTCAGTCACTTGATCAGGAACTAAGTAACCAGCAGAGTCAACTACGTATACTGTATCCGCTCCATAGCTCTCCATTAATTTTGCTTGTTCTACTAATTTTTCAACTGGTGCCATATGAGACATCATTAGGAAGCCAACTGTTTCCAATCCTAATTCTTTTGCATATGCGATATGTTGTGGAGCCACGTCTGCTTCTGTTACATGTGTAGCGATACGAGCCATTTTTACACCTAAATCTGCCGCTTGTTTTAATTCTGTTAGAGTTCCGATACCAGGTAGTAAAAGAACAGCCACCTTTGACTTGCCGTCAACAGCGTCGACAGCTGCCTCGATTAATTCCATTTCATCTACTTTAGAAAAGCCGTACTGTAAAGATGAACCCGCTAATCCGTCGCCGTGTGCCACTTCAATGTAAGGAATATTTGCTTCCGCTACACCTTTTGCAATGTCACGTACTTGTTCAACTGTAAATTGGTGGTTAACCGCATGGCTTCCATCACGTAAAGCAACCTCTGTAATTAAAATATCTCTCTCATTTGTCATTATGTTATTTTCCCCTTTCTACAGCTTAGACTGTTTCTTTCTTCGCATTTTTTGCAAACTCTTCAGCAACACGGACAGCAGCAGATGTCATGATATCTAAGTTACCTGAGTATTTTGGTAAGTAGTCTCCTGCACCTTCTACTTCAATGAAGATGGTTACTTTATTGCCATCAAAAATAGGTTCTGTGCGTAAGCGATATCCTGGAACATAAGATTGAACGGTTTTTTCCATTTCAAGAATTGATTCACGGATTTTAGCTTCATCCATTTTTCCTTCTTCTACTAATGCATAAACCGTATTACGCATCATAATTGGAGGTTCAGCAGGGTTTAAAATGATAATGGCTTTCCCTTTTTTCGCTCCACCTACTACTTCAATCGCTTTTGACGTTGTTTCAGTAAACTCATCAATGTTAGCACGTGTACCAGGGCCCGCACTTTTACTTGAGATCGTTGCAACGATTTCTGCATAATCAACACTTGCTACACGATTAATTGCATGTACCATTGGAATTGTAGCTTGACCACCACAAGTGATCATGTTGATATTGCTTTTGTCAATATGTTCATCTATGTTTACCGCCGGTGATACATATGGTCCAACAGCAGCTGGTGTTAAATCGATCATTTTAATGCCGCGTTCTTGAGCTAATTTATTATTATAAAGGTGGGCTTTCGCACTTGTTGCGTCAAAAATGATATCTGCTTCTAGATTAGAATCTGCAAAGAAGCCATCAATTCCAGTATCTACACCCGCATAGCCAGCTTCTCTTGCACGACGAAGTCCATCTGATTCTGGGTCAATCCCGATAACAGCAGTTAATTCTAAGTATTCTGATCTTCCTAATTTAATCATAAGGTCTGTACCGATATTACCTGAGCCAACAATGGCAGCTTTTAATTTTGCCAAATTAATTCTCCTCCTAAATGTCTATATTTAATATCTTAATCTGTTCTCAATTGGTAGAGACATGGAACAGCTTGTAGCCTAATTTGCTTGAAATTTCAGAAGCAGCGTTTTTGACTCCTTGTATGACGACAGGAAGGCGATCCTCGGTTACTCTCATTTTTGGCGAAGCACAACTGATTGAGGCAAAGACCTCCCCTTTAAAATTAAAAATTGGCGCGGCTACGCATTTGAGACCGATTTCAATTTCCTCATCATCAATCGAATAACCATTCGATTCAATCATTTTTAATTGTTGTTTAATTTCGTTCCTATCGGTAATGGTGAATTCAGTAAATGTTTCCAATGGAACGGTGTCTAAAATTCGATTTACTTCTTCTTCAGTTTGGTATGCGAGTATCGCTTTCCCAACTCCTGTGCAATGAATCGGTGCCCTTTTTCCAACATGAGAATAGATTCTAAGTGTTTGTGGACCTTCTTCTTTTGCTACATAAATTAGCTCGTCCTGTTGACGAACAACTAAGTGAACCGTTTCCTTCAACTCATCAACTAAATTCTTAATTATTGGAAGCGCAATGTTTACGATATCCAGTTGTTCTCCCATGTGATGTCCCAGTTCAAATAACCTTAAACCTAATTTATACTTAAGGTTTTCTTGGTTTTGTTGAAGGTATCCTCTGTGTTCAAGCGTTTTAATGAGTCCATGTGCTGTACTTTTTGAAATACTTAGAAATTCGCTAATTTCTTTCACACTCAGTTCCGGACCCAAGCGCAAAAATAACTCCAGGATATCAGCTGCTCTTTCTACAGATTGAATTAAACGTTCTGACACGTCTGATCTCCTCTTCGTTCGGCACTATCGAATGCCGTTCGTATTTTACACTACACTTATATAATACCACCTTTTTCAGTTTCGTCAATAAATTTTTATTTATCAGAAAGTTAGTATATTGAAAAAATTTTAAATATATGTCTGTTCCCAATCCAAACGAATATCAACACTCCATATCTAGTCCTATCTGAAATAAAAAATTACTAGATATGGAGCATACAAACCTTTGTTAGAAGTGTCTTTTTATTAAAGTTGAGAAATAACTTTACTTGCCACGTTTTCTCCGTTTACAATACAATCTGGAATTCCTACTCCGTAATAAGAAGCACCTGCTAATAAGATTCCAGGATAGTTACTTTCTAATTTCGTTTCCAAATTTTTGACTGTTGTTGAATGCGTAATCAAATAATTTGGCATATTGTCTGTCCAATTTGTAACGACACTAACACTTGGTTCGATATCCAGTCCAAGGCTTTTTTTCAAATCTGCTTGGACAACATGAAGGAGCTCTTGTTCTGATAAGTCTTTTAAAGCCCCGAAATAGGGGTTACTGCTTTTATAAAATAAGCGAACTAGCAAGTTACCTTCCTTGGAAGTATGTTTCCATTTTCGACTAGTCCAAGTACATGCATCGCAAAATACGGCTTCCCCTTTCTGGGTAATAAAGCCCGTACCATCTAATGGCAAAACCTCATCTGAAACATGGAATCCCATATAGATGCTGATCATTGAACTGTTTTTCAACTGTTGGAATTCCTCCCGAAGATCTTCATCCTTAAAAAAGCCTTGTGCTACTGTATGTGGAACACTAAAGATAATTTGATCGGCTGCGATGGAGTCACCATTTTCAAATGTTACTAGATAACGATGATCCGCTTGGTCAATCCCACTCACTTTTGCATTTTTACGAACCTCAACATCTTCAAACTTTTGTTGATACGCTTCGATTAATGTATTTAAACCATTTCTAAACGATAAAAATCGTTGTTTTCCATCGCTTTGAAATTGAGCTTTATTTTCATAAAAACCTTGTATAATGCTTCCATACTTCTCTTTATAATCCAATATATATGGGAGGGTAGATTCAATCGTTAGTTCATACAAATCCCCGGAATATACTCCTGAAAGAACGGGTGATATCTGCTTTTCGACTAATTCTTTTCCTAAGAAGTATTCTAAGAATTCACCGACTGAAGCACTCTTCGTAAACCTATCATTTTTAGTATAAAAATCTTTAAGCGCTTCCACTTTTCCTTCTGATGAAACAAGGGTACTTTTTGCCAAAGATTCAAGGCTTGCAGGAATTCCAAACACCGAATCTTTCGGAATCAATTTTAGCTCACCTTCAGTAAACAGAAAAGATTGACCTGCATGATTGTAGACGATTTCCTCTTCCAAGCCGAGATCCTTTATAATTGGCATTTCTTTGATCTTACGGGTTACAATCGAATCAGCGCCTGTTTCCATTAAGAATCCGCCATCTTTGACTGTTCGGATTTTCCCACCTAGCTCTGCGCCCGCTTCAGCCAAAATTAACTGAACATCGATCCCACTTTCTTTCTTCCATTTCTGTAATGTATACATGGCAGATAAACCAGTAACTCCTCCGCCAATAACTAGTATAGTACTCACGCCATTCCTCCTCTATGATTCAATAAAATTCGCCCCGCCGAATTTGCGCCCGGATTTTTATTACGCTTCAAAACGCCACATCCTAGTCCAAGGCATCCGCCGGAGGCTTAACTTCTTTCAGCGGGGTTTGAACCCTCACCGAATACAAAAACATTTGCTGAATGAAGTTAAAAGTTTAACATAATTTACAGAGGCTAGTTGCCAACCTTCATACACTTATTCCCACTTACTAATAGTTAATTGTTGGTCTTTATTAAATAAGCTAGGGTAGATGAGAAACCCGAGAATAATGGCTGTGATGGAGGCTGCTGACATAATAAGGAACACAATTAATAGTTGAAAACGGACAGCCTGAAGGGGGTCAGCGCCTGCAATAATTTGACCGGACATCATGCCAGGTAGTTGTACAAGTCCAATCGTTTTCTGACTATCAATCGTCGGAATCAGGCTTGATTTAATAGATTGTTTTAGAATCGGATGAATCGCCTGTTTCACTGTCCCTCCAAGTGA
Source organism: Niallia sp. XMNu-256 (assembly GCF_036670015.1). Lineage (NCBI taxonomy): Bacteria > Bacillati > Bacillota > Bacilli > Caryophanales > Bacillaceae > Niallia > Niallia sp. XMNu-256. The sequence continues at coordinate 576,664 of NZ_CP137636.1, read as the reverse complement.
CAAAACGAGTTGAACTTCCTCTTTTCTCATCTCTACTTCGCCCTTTAGTCGGTTAAGAAATAAATTTGCAATCACCATTGAATTCCCGATAATCATCCCGCTAATCGGAATAATATACGCCGGTTTAGGAGGGATGATTTCAAGCCCTAATAAAAACGCTTGTGTAACGATTTCTACAATGGTAATTGTAATAAATATCTTTGTGAAAATATGAGGTAATCCTTTTCCGCGCTTTGCTGCATTTTTTGCAGCGACTACGATCATTACTAGTAGCATTAGGATCACAGCAATTGGATTATCGAAGCCAAATACGAGTTTTAAAATATACCCCACAATTAGTAATTGGATCGTCGCTCGAATACTTGAAATTATAAGATCCCGACCTAGCCCCAATTTAAAAGCATTGGAGAGAAATAGGGCCATAATAACGAAAATAAAACTAAGTAAAATTGCACCTAAACTCATATATATACCTTCTTCGTTTCTAAAAATTCCTTTGTCAGGTCATGAGCTGGTTTGTTGAAGAATTCCCGAGTAGGAGCTGCTTCAATCACTTTCCCATCCATTAAAAACCATGTTTGATCACCGACCCGTTCTGCCTGTGAGAGGTCATGAGTCACCCAAAGGATGGTCGTTTTCCTCTCTTTATTAATCCGTAAAATAAGTTCTTCAATTTCATGGGCTGCAACCGAATCAAGGGCTGATGTCACCTCATCCAATAATAATATGGCTGGTTCATTCACAAGCGTTCGGGCAAGTGACAATCTTTGTTTTTGACCTCCGGAAAGTTCTTTTGCCTCTCTAGATAAAAGTTCATCTGATAGACCTACATATTTCATATACTTCTGGGGGTCCGGCAGCGGCTCTCCTTTTAAAATAGCAGGGAGCGATAAATTTTCGAGCGCTGTTCCTTGCATCATTGGTGCAGCCTGAAAAGCGATTCCTACTTTACGTCTAAGTTCTTGGATATCCCATTCTCGAATTTCCTGGCCGCCTATGTAAATTTGACCTTCATCTGGAGTTTGCAGTAAATTGGTTAACGAAATTAACGTGCTTTTTCCTGAACCAGATGGACCGATTAGAGTTAATATAGAGCCTTTTTCAACTTTCCCACTAATCCCTTTTAACACTTGCAATGACTCACTTTGTTGCTGAAACGTTTTACTAACATTTACAAATTCTAATTCGGGTCTCTCGTGTATTGATTCATTTTCTAGTAGTTGCATAGTCCTCTCACTTCTTTGCTTATATGATTATTTCAGTGCCAATATATGATTACATTTTACCATTAAAGTTAAATCATACCTTATTTTTTGAGAGGAGATTCGAGGCTTTTTAGCTAATTGAATTTATATGTTTAGAAGAAGTTCGGGGTTATCTCTTCTTATTTGTTTCTCCTTTAGGAAGCTATATCTTATTTTCACCTTTATCTAAAACTTTATCAATCTTATCAACAAACATTTGGTAGACTTTTTTCTTTTCTTCTAAATCCTTTATCGATTCTTTCAATTCTATGAACGACTTTTCAAATGGCTTTTGGTATTGCTCTCTAATGGTTCGAATTATTTCCTCATTCATCGTTGATTGGACCACTTGTTTTGTGATGTTATATTTGTAAGTATACACTTGTAACTCGCTTCTCACTTCATCATACTTTTGATCGATTTCATTTAACAAAGAGTTAATTTCATCTTTCCATTCTTGCAATGCCTTTTCAACATTTAAATCCATCTTAATCCCCTTTTTATTAAAATTTATAGACTCATTCTATCATTGTATCAAGCATCCATTTCAGTTTCTTTGCTAATAGATTACAATCTTGTTTTTATAATCAAATTCACCTCCCACCGAAGGCTTAGCCTCATTCAGCCGGGGTTTAAACCCCCGGCTGAATCAAATAAACACTTTGCAATCATTCCAACTTATAGAAGTTGTGGACTCCTGTACCTGTCGCAAACTATCGGTACAAAAACATTGCTGAATGAAGTTAAAAATGCTGACCACTTTTAAAAAATAGTCAGCATTTCTAACATTATTTTGAAGGTTGATTGGTATTTAGAAACAATCGTATCCGCTCCGCAGCTTGAGTTAGTTTTTCAGATGGTTGAACGATGGCCATTCGAACGTATCCTTCACCTTGAGCGCCAAACGCATCACCCGGTACGACTGCAACCCCTGCTTTTTCAATTAAGGCAAAGGCAAATTCTCGCGAGGACCAACCTGCAGGGATTTTCGCCCAAACAAACATTGTTGCTGGAGACTTTTCTACTTTCCAACCGGCTTTCTCCAAGCCTGCCAGTAAAGCATCCCGACGTTTTTCATATTCTTTCACTTGTTCATCTAATACTTGAAAATCCGAGGTGAGTGCAGCAACTGCCGCCATTTGAATTGGATAAAAAATACCATAATCAATATTTGATTTAAAAGTAGCCAAAACCTTTAGTGCTTCTTTGTTCCCAACTGCATAGCCAATTCGACATCCTGCCATATTAAATGTTTTTGACAATGAATTGAATTCAATGCCGACGTCTTTTGCCCCCTCAACTGACATGAAACTCAAGCTTGGTCTACCATCCCAAATCAATTCGGAGTAAGCAAAATCATGAACCACAAGAATTTGATGTTTTTTCGCAAATTCAACAACTTCCTCAAAAAATCCTTTACTTGCGAGCGCTGTCACCGGATTCCCAGGATAACTAATAATCATCATTTTTGTTTTTTCCAAAATATGTACTGGAATTTCATCTAACTTTGGTAGAAAGTCATTATCCTCAAGCAATGGCATAGGATATATGCTACCCCCAGCAATTGTTACACCATGTTCATAAATCGGATAACCTGGATCTGGAACAAGAACATAGTCACCTGGATCAATTATGGCTGTTGCCAAGTGGGCAAGTCCATCTTGTGATCCCATTAACTGCAGAACTTCATCGTCTGAATTGATATCGACATCATACCGTTTTTTATAAAAATATTGTACAGCTTGATGAAATTCATCAAGCCCTTTTAACGTATAACCATATCTCGTTGTATCTTGACTATATTTTACTAGAGTATCAACTACATAGTCTGGCGGTGCCATATCAGGGCTTCCAACACTTAAATCAATAACATCAACACCCTTATTAATTGCCTGCCGCTTTTTATTAGCCAATTCAGTAAAAATACTCGTGGCCATACTTTGTACTTTCTCCGAAGCGATTAACTGCATATCTTTACCCTCATTTCATGTTGTTAGTCGAACATATAGTTATACCAAAATTTTACCATAATAAATGGAATTAAAAGTTCCTAATTGAAATTTAATTGACAGCACAACAAAAATGCTAGTATAATTTATCTTGAATTAAGATTAATTTAATTGAAATAAAGATCTCACTATATGAGGAGCGAATAATATGTTAAGAAAAATTGATCACCGCCAAATGGGCAAAAGTAACCAAGGTTGGCTTCAAAGTATATTTCATTTTTCATTTGCCGAGTATTATAATCCTGAAAATATTAACTTTGGCGTATTAAGAGTCATTAATGACGATCAAATTGCACCAGGAACAGGATTTGGAACCCATCCCCACCGAGATATGGAAATTATCTCCTACGTTGTAGACGGAGCTTTAACACACGCGGATAGTATGGGCAATCAAAGAACGATAGAGCGGGGACATGTTCAATATATGAGTGCTGGTACAGGTGTGCTGCATAGTGAATATAACCGTAAAAATGACCCTTTAAGAATGCTGCAAATTTGGATTTTCCCTGATAAGCAAGGCTATACACCAAATTATGGCGATTTCCTGTTTGATTGGGAAGAAAGAAAAAATAAGTGGCTTCATATGGTATCAAGTAAAGAGGGAAATGCGCCTGTAAAAGTTAATCAGGATGTCAACTTTTATTCACTTGAACTTGAAAAAGGAAATGAGATTGACTTTCAAGTTAGCTCTGGACGCCAAGCTTACTTAGTACAAATTGAAGGGAATTCAACGATCAATGGCCTTTCACTAGAAGCTAGAGATGCACTAGAAATGGTTGAAGAGGGAGTCGAAATTAAAGCAGATGAAACCTCTCATTTTTTAGTCATCGAAATGAGCGTTTAATGCATCTACCAAAAAAGAACCGGAACAAGTTCATCGTACCGGTTCTCCCTTATACTAAATTGGGTGCCTGTTCAATCAGTTTCTTAGAAATTAATGATTGAGTGCGATTTATATGATAAGTTAAATAAAAATTTCTTTCCGTTTTAAAATCTTCGAAAAAGTACATATTGATTTGATTCATTTTCGCATGTTCCTTAGCGGCAATTTCAGATATGACTGAGACGCCAATTCCTTCAATTACAAATTGAATGACACTTTGACTATTATCTGCATAGGCAATCACATTTAACTTTTCCTTGGCAATCTTGTTGTCTTTCAGAAATCGTTCCACCATCGCATTCGTTCCAGAATCTGAATGCCTCATGATGAATGGATAGTTAACTACATCTGTCAGATAAACAGGGCATGTTAACTCCATATCTTTTGGTGTGATCAATACTAGCTTCTCCTTTAAAAGAGGAATAAAGCGAAGCTTATCATTTTCATATTTTTCTCCTAAAATTCCAAAATCAACAGAACCATTTAGCACCCTTTCAGCCACACCTTTTGATGAAGATTGATCCACATAGAAAGTGACCCCTTGATGGTCTTTTCTAAAGATTTTAACCATTTTAGGGATGATGAATTGCCCTGGAACCGAACTGGCCGCAATCCGGATATTTCCTTTCATATGGCTCATTCCCTCATTCAAATCAAGCAAGGCCTCATCCTTCAGCTGTAGTAATTTTAACGCCCATTTATATAAACGCTCTCCGTACGGTGTTAGGATACTTTCCCTGCCAACACGATCAAATAGCGTAACATTTAAGGATTTTTCAAGTGAGTGAATATGGGAACTTACCGTCGATTGACTTAAATAAATATCTTCCGCTGCTTTCGAAAAGCTTCTATGCTCTACGACCTTTGTAAAAACAAAAAGTTGATGTAAATCCATTATTTATAATACACCTCAAAAATTGGTTAGTAGTTGATTCGTATAAATAATCAAGAAAACAGATAATTATTTATCGTAATACTAGATATTGTATAGAATATTGGCCCTAACTTCAATTTATCAGGCTTAACGGGCAGTAGGATCTCCACCTCAAGATTCTAAAGTATAATAATAGAAGATGGGTGGGGGATCAACTGCCCGTAAAGCTCCGATTGGTTCAACTAACCATTAGTGGGGGATGATAGACCCCCCACTCACGGAAGTTTCACTTTATTAGGAATAGGGATTTAAATTTTACCATATAAGTCTGTTGATTGTATGAATCTAAAAGAGGTGATGGTAATGTACTTACAGCAAGGCCAGCCATTTTATCCGTCAAATCAATTTGCACATCCTAAAATGGGTAATACAATAATAGTTGAAGGTGAGGGAACCATTAAAGTTAAACCTGACCAAGCAAAAGTTACGCTTGGAGTGGTAACCGAGAATATGGACGTTCAAAAGGCACAGCAGGAAAATGCATTGATTTCCAACTCTGTTATTCGAGCATTAAGAGATTTAGGGATAGAAGAATCCTCGATCCAAACAGCCTCGTATACAATTTTTCCTCGTTACGATTATGTAGAGGGGCAGTCCATTTTAAGAGGTTATGAAGTAGAACATCTTTTAGAGGTACTCGTGAAAGACCTTGACATCATTGGAAGAGTATATGAAACAGCCATCCGAAATGGCGTTAATCGTAGTGGTGACATTGACTTTATCGTATCAAATCAGGACTTTATTTACCAGGAAGCATTGAAAAGAGCGCTTAGAATGGCTTTCGAGAAAGCAACGGTTATCTCCCAATCGATTGGCGCAAGAATGAACCCGGTTCCCAATAAAGTAACTGAACAAAATCCACAACAAAATAAGGTGGGCCGTGTCCTCTCTGCACAAGCTCAGACTTTTCAAGCAGAAGAAATCCCACCGATTCAAACAGGTCAAATTTCCATCCGTGCTACCGTTCAAGTTGTTTATGTTTATCAGTAGTAGGGTTATTTTATCTTATAAGGATCCTGAATTAGCTCGTCTGCTTTCATTTTTTCAAGTTCCAGTTTCATTTTTTCTGTTTCGATTAAATAATTTTGATACTTTAATTCTTCTAGTTTAAGTTCATCTTGAATCATATCATGTCTAATTTTAGCAACCTTTTGAAAGTGATTAGTTACAATGGCGATAATGGGAATTGAAAAAACCATTACTACAGCAATTATACCCGTCATATAAGCCCCCCTCCTCTTTTAAATGATATTTCGACAGATCGATGATTGATTCCTTTAGAATTTTTATTTTCCCAATAAAAGACGGGCACCATCCAGAAAAACTAGATGATGCCCTTACCTTAGTAATAAAAAAGAAAGTTATGAGAATGGTTGAATCTCTACGAAACTATCCTTTTAATTTTTAAAATTCACTTCGAGTGGTAATGATAAATTACTGGCCCATTCCTCCATGGAGCCATCATAAACAGCCACATTATTTTGTCCTAGTTTATTTAATAGTAGAGCTACCCAAGTTGCAGCAACTGCAAACCCACAATATATAATTACCTTTTTATCCGGGTCCAATACACCTGCTTTTTCAAAGATTTCCTGAATATCTCCATCAGGTGAGGTCTCTTTAGTTTTAGAGTTTGACTGGATGCCAAAAAAGATATTTACACTTCCAGGAATATGGCCACTTCTTTCTAGACTATTCGGATCCCCGTTATAGCTTTCTCGGGGTAAGCTATCAACAATTATAATATCTTCATCATCTAGCGATTGTAGCACATCCTCTTTTGTGACAAATAATTCAGGCCTTCTTACACCTGCAAAATTCCCTTGTGGGTAAGAGTTCAATTGTGAAGTAGTTGGACGCCTTTCTTCTAGCCACTTAATAAAGCCACCGTCAAGTACAGCAACTCGGTCAAAGCCTTCATAGCGTAGTTGCCATGCGAAGCGAGACGCCCAGTACGATACAGCTACAATAGCGTCATCTGTTATTCCTTGATCATAAACGACTACATAAGTCTCCTCACCAACACCGAGGTCACGGATATTTTTGATAAATTTCTCTCGAGAAGGGTGGGTGAAGGAAAGTTCTGATTCTGTCTCAGAAAAGTCTTCATATAAATCAGCAAAAACGGCCCCCTTAATATGGTTCTTCTCATAGGCCTCTCGTCCCGATGAAACATCCATATATGCTTCATGTAAAGGGGGTCCTAAAAACGTTGTTGCATCTATAATTCTAAGATTAGGGTCATCTAATCGATCAACTAACCATTCTGTTGAAACAAATATAGGAATCACTTTTTTCCTCCTATCAATTTTCTTAGCTTTTTAAAAAATGCTATAATTAATTCCCTTTAAACGAGCGTTCTCCTATATCTAGAACTACTCTGCCGATGTGCCTCTACCAATGATTTTGAAATCAATCTCTACCTCATGTTTCATACTAGAACACGCACCTAGCCCCTTATCTCTATCCCAAATACTACGAATATATCTTACAAAAAATATACTAAAACCATATCCTATAACAATACAATAGATACACCTTTACTATTGTTTCAAATTGAATTTATAAAGACTTCATATTAATCACAGAACTAAATCCGGATTTAAGTTATACTATTCTTTAACTACAGTTAAATGGAGGAATTCGTTTGATAAAAGTACTATATGATTGTGATAACACAATGGGGATTCCAAACAAAGATGTAGATGACGGATTAACCCTTATGTATTTAATTGGTAACAATCTCATTGATTTGTTAGGTGTAACAACAACATTTGGCAACAGCCATATAGAAGATGTATTTCAAGCAACAACCAAACTATTTAACGATTTAAATATAACTAATATTCCTCTAAAAAAAGGGGCCGGGAAGGGTTCTGACAGAAAAAGTGAGGCGGCGGCTTTTCTTGTTGATATGGTCAATCAATATCCGAATGAAATAACCATACTGGCTACCGGTTCTCTTACGAATTTATATGGAGCTTATTGTCTAGATCCACATTTTTACGATAAAGTAAAAGAAATCGTATTAATGGGAGGTTTGACAAAGCCTCTTATTATCAATGGAAAGAATCTAGATGAATTAAACTTTTCTGTTGATCATGAAGCAAGCTACAATGTCCTTCATTCCGGTGCAACAATAACAACGATGACTGGCCATATTTGTCTACAGGCAGAATTTGGAAAAACGGAATACGAGCGACTAATGGAAAATAAGGATATTGCTTGCTATTCATATATTAAAAAACATTCCTATGCATGGTACGAGCATTTTAAGGAGCTTTTTGCTACAGAAGGTTTTTTCAATTGGGATATTGTCTCAGGCGTATACATTACGAATCCAGAACTGTTTGATAACAACTATACGTCCATTATCTCAAGTGACGAGGATTTGAAAAAGGGATTTTTAAAAACCGAAGATGATCATGACAAAGGTTCGATCGTCAATATTCCAACTGAAATTTTAGATATCGGCCTTTTTAACGAAATCATCTTCGAAACATGGAAAAATGTTAAGATCAAACGAATGTAAAAATAACAGCCCTTTTTCCGACATCCGTCAACTAAGACGAATGCCAAAAAGGGCCGCATAATTTCCTCATAAAATCTAGATCCAAAAATGTTTTAATTTTTTCAAAGGTATCGATGTTTTTTATTTCTTTATTTGGATTATGGTATTCCACATAAGCGTGGACACACCACGCGAGAGCCCTTAAATATAGGTAAGGAGTATATAGCTGAACTCTCTCACGAATGTTCTTATCTTGACCATTTAAACCTTCAATATAGGTTGAAAAGAAAAGTTCCTTTTCCTCTTTACTGAGAAGATAATTTGTTTTCCACAGGGTAGTGGTCGGAGCCATAAATTGTGTTAAGTCCTGGGCTGGGTCCGAAATGACTGGCTTTTCCCAATCAATCAAAAAAGATGTATCCTCCCCTATAATAAAATTATGAGAATTCACCTCTGTATTATTGATGACGTGCCAAGGATCATCAATAAAATATTGCTCCTTGCTTCGATTGACTTTGGTCCAATCTAAAAATTGGTCAAAAAAGCTTTTGATCTCTTTGCTGACATGTGGACTTTCCCAAATACTGGCAAGAAGTCTTTCTCCTTCTTTGATCCGATCACTAAAAATATAGTCCTCCACTTTAAAATGAGTGGAATTCTTCTTCACATTTAACGAATGTATATTCGAAAAGATTGCTGCAGCTTTCGTCAAATCCTTTTCGTAGTGGAGCGGCTTCCCTTCAAGAAATTCCATAATCAAAATGCCATATTGAAAAAAGGCTAACGAATCATCAAGAAAAAACACCTTAGGAGTAACACCAGACGGTTCCAAATATTTTATAGAATCATATTCATATCTAACTTGGTTTTCATTTTCCATTTGGCTTCCAGTGTTTACTCTAAACACATATTTATTTAGATTAGAATCCAAAACAAAGTTAATGTTATATTCGCCTTGAGCGAGAAAACTAACTCTCGTATGATTATTTAAGTTTAAATGGCTCAAACTCTGATTATTATTAATGTATTCTTTAATTTGTTCTAGTAAATGATCTTTTAGCATCCTTCCTTCTCCAATCCAGAATCCATTTCATCGTATTAGAGGCTTTTGAATGGTTATTTTTCCTCTCAAATTCGAATAAGTCCTCTTTTGTATCAATATCCCGATATTTCTGGCTCAGCCCAATGGATAAATCCTGCTCATTCCCAATCTCAATGGTTGATTCCAATACGGATTTTCCGCCCCACTTTTTAGGGATATGAAAGATCTTTTCATTAGATGCCTTCATGCCAACCAAGTAATACCCTCCATCATATGTTGGTCCTAGTACTAAATCGCACTCTTCCAATACTTTGAAGGAAGTCTGGATATCCTCTGCTGACAAATCTGGGATGTCTGAACCAATTAATATAACCTTTTTATACCCTTTTTGAAAAACTTGATTGATCGCATTAAACATCTTTTCACCCAAATCCTCCCCCTGTTGAGGAAAGTGCTTCATTGAATCCGGAATCATATTTTCAATAATGAAAAATGAATCTTCAGGCGTGTAGGTCATAAATAGATCAATATCTTTTAAATCCTCAAAAGTAGCGAAAAGATCTTTCAAAAAAGCCATATGTAATTGTGCACACTCACTGCCAGTGAGCAGATCCATTAACCTTGTTTTTGTTTTTCCCGGTATTGGAATTCTCGTCATTAGTATTAAAGCATTCATTATCTCACTTCTCTATAGATCTTATTTAATTTTTCCGATGGTGTTCCTAATAAGTAAAGGACTTTGATTTTATGCATCTTGAGCAGGGTTTTTAGCTGCCCGTCCCTTTGAAATCGTCTAGCCGAGGTTCCAATTTTTTTATTAATCATTCTCATCATTCCAAGCCGATGGATTCTTCGGGAAAAGTCCCAATCCTCCATTAGCTCCATATCCTGAAAGCCCCTCAACTTTTCAAAGGTGTCTCTACTCATGAAAATCCCTTGGTCCCCAAAAATTAATTTTAAATATTTTGCCCTTAGATTAGAGGTGGTTGCTACAAATCTCATAAATCTTGTATCAAAATCATAGAAATAAAGCTTGAAACAACCCCCGATATATTTTTGGGCTATCGTATTTTCTATCTCAGAAATACTGTTCTGATGTAGCTTTGAATCAGAATGAACAAACCAAAGAATGTCTCCCTTTGCAGCCTTTGCGCCACTATTCATCTGCTTAGCTCTTCCTTTTGGACTACTAATTACCTTTGCATAGCGACTCGCTATTTCAACCGTATGATCGAGGCTACCCCCATCGACAACGATTAATTCTTTTTGTCCAGGAAGCTCGATGATGTTTTCTAAACACTTTCCGATTGTTTTCTCTTCATTGAGTACTGGGATAATAATCGTTATCATAGCTTCTCTTCCTTCAATTATTCTTCAAAAATAACTAGATCATTTATATTCACTTCAAGTGACACTTGATCGCCAATGTTATAAAGGTTAGCAGATTGGGAGATAACCTTAAGCTCCATTTCCGAAACAACAACTGTATAATAAACTCTTTCACCGGCATATTTTCTCGATACAATCTTTCCTTCTAGATCCTTTGTTCCAACAGGAAAGATCTCGATATCTTCGGGCTTTATCATTAACCTAGCATGATCAGTATCACTACTTGCCGTCTGTATCATTATCATATCAGATTCGAATCTTCCATTCTGAATCCTACCTTGAATAAAATTCTTTTCCCCAAGGAAATGGGCAACTTCTATAGAGTTAGGCTGTTGATACAGTTCTTCAGGAGTCCCAAACTGCTTAATTTGGCCACCTTGCATAAAGGCAATTTTATCCGAAGACATTAGAGCTTCTTCCTTATCATGCGTAACTAGGATGGTAGTCATTTGCAAATTCCTTTGTATCTCGAAGGTTAGTTCTCTAATCTCTTGTCTAAGATTTGGATCGAGATTCGAAAATGGCTCATCGAGCAATAGTACTTTCGGGCGAACCGCCAATGCACGGGCTAATGCAATTCTTTGTTGTTGCCCTCCTGAAAGTTGATGAGGGTATTTGCGATTCGTTCCTTTTAGTTTTACTAGGTCGAGCATCTCCTCCACCCGTTCACTAATTCTCTGCTTTGGATGCTTTGCCATCTTGAGACCAAACCCAATGTTTTGCTCTACATTTAAATGCGGGAAAAGAAGATGATCCTGGAAAACAATGACCGTCCCTCTTTTTTCTGGAGGCAACTTCGTAATGTTTTGATCACCTAAGAAAATAGTCCCCTCATCAGGCTGAAGTAGTCCAGCAATCAACTTCAAAGTCGTTGTTTTTCCGCATCCCGATGGACCAAGCAAAGAAACGACCTTTCCCTCATCCACTTCAAAGTCAATATTGTCCAATACCTTACCTTTACCAAAAGATTTCTTTAAACTTTTTAACGTTATTTTAGACATAATGAAATTCCCCAAGTTTCCCTCTATAGTATCGTCTCATGAGTTTTTCAATAATCATTAAGAATATGAAAGTAGTCAGGATGAACACGACGCTGTATACAGATCCAACCATCCTGTCTCCGCTTTGGACAAACGGAAACATAAGCATGGAAAAAGTAATAATTTTCCCACCGCCGATCAAAAATGTTAAGAAATACTGGCTGTAGGAGACAATGAAAGCCATGCTTCCAGCGGAGATAATTCCTGGTAGTATCATAGGCAGAGTTACATAAATCAGTGTCTGAATCTTCCCGGCTCCTAGCACTCTAGCCTGCATCTCCATTCTATCTCCTACTAGTTCAAAAACTGATTTAAGAATCCTTACTGTATAGGGGATACAGGGGATAAGGTGAATCAATACCACTCCTGTAAACGTATTAGCCAATCCCATTTTAATAAACTGGACATGGATTCCCATAGCTACTGCAACGGTAGGGACAATAATGGGAGCGAAGGTTAAAATTTCAATGAACTTTTTCCCTCTAAATTGATACAAGGCGAGTGCCTTAGCAGCAGGTATGGTTATAGCCAAGGCCACCAGCGTGACAATAAATGATAATCCTAGACTAAATAATAAAATTTCGATGCTTTTTGATGATGGATCAAAAAAATACTCCCAGCCGCGTAAACCAAAACTGGAAGGAAATATTTGAGGCCATGGCCAATTCCTAGAAAAACTCCATATCACGATAACCACTAGTGGTAATAATATAAAGCTAAGAAAAATGCCTAATATCCATTTATAACGTAATTTTGTTTTATTCTCCATTTTCATCACCTTGTGTATTTAAATACCTTTTCAAAAGCTTTATAGTAGAGCCATGTTAGGATAACCGCAATCAGAGTAATCAGCATATTATACACCATGGCATAAGGCCTGTTTTGTAGAACAGGGTTGCTATATTCAATAAACGCTTGCACTGGTAAGGCCTTAGGCTGCGTCGGTCCTAGCAAGAGCGGCAACTCATATGCTCCGAAAGAAAAGGCAAATATAATAATAAATGAGGACAATACAGAAGGCATGATAAGCGGCAGTAATACATAAAAAAATACTTGCTTTTTGTTGGCTCCAAGGTTATAAGCTACATCGGATAACTTCTTAGAGACATTGCTAAGAACCGTGTAAGTGGTTAGTGCTACAAAAGGTATTTCCTTCCAAATATAAGCTACAATGATGCCAACACCGTTTGGTTCATATAGCAAAGAGGGAAACTGGTCTTGATCCTTGATCAAGCCAGTTTCAAACAAAATTCTAGGTAGAATCCCTGTTTGGGAAACAATATTATAGACTAGCAGCGCTGCAACAATATGCGGCACTGCAATGGGTATTCTATAAACTAATTCTACTGTTTCCTTATTTCCTTTAATTTGAAGGATGGTATATGAGAGTAACACCCCTAAAACCACTGCTATAATAGATGAAACGGCTGATGTATACAGGCTGAATTTCAAAGATGATAGGAAGTTTGAATCCATTAAAACCTCTTTGTAGTATTTCAGTGTAAACTCAGTTAACCCTACCTCTTTGAAATATCCAAAACTCTGAAGAAGCCCCATTAGAATGCCAGTAACGAAAATCCCAATTAGAATCAAAAGCATTGGAGACAGCAATAGATATGGTTTTACCGATTCTCTAAAATTATTCACCTGGTATTTCTTCCATCCAAATTTTTTCAATAATTGGTACTAAATCAGCCGGCATTTCAGGAATTCGATGCTCAGCAAGTACATCCGCTGGTAATGTTGCCTCACCCAAGTTAACAGAGGCCAATCTTTCTTTCTCCTCTTCATTAAGCTTCTCTTGGTCTAAGACTGGTAAATCTCCCCATGTTGCTGGGTCATATTTAGTCGCTTGAGACTCTACATTTAAAATATAGTTAATCAAAGCAAGCGCCCCTTCTTTATTTGGAGCATTATGTGGGATGGCTAAGAAATGCGTATTTCCAATTGTCCCTTTATCAAATACAAATGTTCTTGTTGATTCAGGAAACTCGCCTGTTTCAATTTGACCAGAGGCTGAATTTGGATTATAGGACATCGTCATCCAAACCTCACCATCGGCATACATGTTATTAAGTAGAGGTGTTTCAGCTGGATAAGTTACTCCTTTTTTCCACAAATAAGGCTTTAATTCTTTGAAATACTCAATTGCAGGGGCAATCGCCTCTCTCACGACCTCTTCATCTGCTTCCATATCCATGAACTGTTCATATCCTACAATATCACTAATAATATTTCTCACAAAAGCAGACCCTGTAAAATCAGGAGGAGCAGGATAAGTAAATTTACCTGGATTCGCTTTTGCAAATTCCAATAATTCCTTATGATCGACCGGTGTTTTGTCAATATGATTGCTATCGTAAATCATCACAAATTGTGCTTTCCCATAAGGCGCTTCATATCCATTAACAGGATAACCAAAATCATATTTTACATCAGGTGATTCCTTATCAACATATTTATTGAAATTTGGCAGTTTATCCGTAAAAGGCCCAAACAGCAAATCATTTTCCATAGCCGTAAAGAAGTTTTCTCCATTAATCCATACAACATCAACAGTGCCTTCTTCAACATTCAGTTGCTTTTCATTCAACATAATGTTTAGGATTTCATCGATATTCATACCAACACGTTCAACTTTGATATCATAGTCTTTCTTAACATTTTCGGTGAGGTATTTGTCAATCCATTCATTCGTTTTTTGTCCACCGCCATATCCATAGAATCTTACGGTGCTTCCTTTAGCATCTTCGAGGATTTGTTCAAATTCCTTATCCAGTACATTTGCTTGTTTATTTTGTTCTGGCGTATTTTCATTTTCCTTTGTATTTTCGTTTGAAGTACATCCAGCTGCAATCAGCATAAAGCACAGCAATAATACAAACCATATTTTTTTCTTAATCAAAACTTTTCAACATCCTCTCTTTTATAACGACATAAACATATCTTATATCCTGCAATTTGACTTGCATTCAAAATAACCTTCAAGCTGCCCTAATAGGAAATAGAAGCTAAAACCTATTCCATTAATGGCTAGAAAAAACGGCACAAGAAGATCGTTCATTAAGCCTATAGCATTGAAAATGATTAGTAAACTTAGGACAACCCATCTTACATGCCAAAGGATCTTCTGCATGGAGCGGGCTTTCTGTTGTTGAATGCTTTTTGCTTGTCCGATCCTTTGTATCAATTTGTTCATCTAAGACTTAACCTTCTTTTCCATTTATAAGGAAGTTTGATAATGGTTTCAGATTCTTTTATTTCCTTTATATAGCGCAAGCAATCTAGTAATATTCGCCTTTGCATGTCCACTTCACCAGCTTTTCCATAACTGCGCCCTAATGGAAATTTAGTCTGCAGAGCACGCGAAACACGAACCTTCCTCGTTAAATGAGCTAAATGAGTAATTGAAATTGCTGGAATTCCCGCCTTTTCAATTGCATATTGAATCAACCCCACGGATTGATGACAGATATATCAGCCAGGATTTAAAATAACAGCATCGACTTCATCTGTGATCAGTTGTTGAACGATATTCGGAATAGTCTCTTCAATCAAGGGCACTGTATCTGGTATATACCCCATTAATCCATAATGGGTATTGGCTACACCACCAATAATCCCCTCTTCCGCTAACCCCTTCAGTCTTGAAAGCGGAAAAACACAGTTTACATCTTGGTCTGCATCACTGCGGTCAAAGTGCTCATGACTAATCATTAAGTCATCTTCTACACTAGTGGACGGAATAAACCGGACAGTAGAATCCCCGTCTACCACATTAAAAACATTTTGTGTTTTTAAAAGAACACCAGCTGTTGTGACTAGAGCAATAGTAGCTTCACTCGTTTCTTTTTCAAGTCGGTTAATTGGAATATCTCCTATAATTGAATCAACCATCCCCTTCGCTTTTACTTCCATAACCGATTCAATTACTTTATTACCCGATAACTTCATGGTTCATTTCCCTCCTTTCCATTAGCCAAAATAAACCTCCTATTAAACTTGAAATCGTAACAAGAAAGAAAAATAATAATGAAACAGATAAGGCAATTCCTTCTGGAACCCCAATACTTTGGAAAAATAAAACATAACTGGCTTCACGAACCCCCAGTCCATTTAAGGAAACAGGAATCATGGTAATTACTGAAATTAATGTGATAATCACAAGTAAGTGCAAAAAGGAGACCTCTATTCCAAAACTTCGGAATAATAAATCATTAATCCACGCCATTCCCACTTGAAATAGAAAGGATAGCAGAAGAATCATCCCCCACCATTGCCAATTTTCATTACGATAATTTTTTGCTGTTTCCCCAATTCCAACAATAGTCTCCTTACCTTTTCCTAGTAATAAACTTAGTTTCCCAGTAGAAGAAGGATCGACTTTAGCTCCATTAGCCTTTTTCATAAAGAGTTTAAAAGTTAAATACAAAACTACTGCTATGATAAGTAAAACAAGTAGTGAAATCAAATAAGGTCTTGATTGATCCATAAATAAAGCAGAAATCAACACGATGCCTACAAGAGCGAATCCAGCTGTAATCCTTTCAAATAACACCGATGTGGTAGCTGTTGCCACGCTTGTCTTTTTCCCTAAATAATAAATTCTGACAACATCCCCGCCGACACTGCCAGGCATAAAGTTATTAAAGAATAGACCAATATAATATAGTTTCCCTAAGTAAGTTGGGGATACTTGATCATTACGAAGCTTTTTTTCAGAGGATTGGATAAGCATTTTCCATTTCCAAATGCTTGTTGCAACAGTGATCTGAATCGCCATAAAAGCAAGGAAAAAATAAAAAGGAGAGCCTTCCTTCATCATTTGAAAGGCCTCATCCCAATCAATCATCGTGACTAGCCAGACCATTAAACCAACACTAACTATAAATCTAATAAGAAGTTGTAAATATGATTTTACTTTGTTCTCTATCGATTTTTTCACCTCCCTCACCTTTTCAACTAAAATTTTTTCAATTACTTTAACAAGTTGTTGAAATAGCGCAATTAGGATCATTAATTTTACTAACATTAGGTTACAAATAATTAATGGTGTGAAAAAAGAATTTACACGCTTTTGTCACACCACTTTTGTGTTCGTTATTAAGCTATTTTTTCTTCTTTTATTTTACTTTTACTTCGCTTATCATTATATACTCTCTTTGCAACACCTATTAATATCGATAATCCAAACAATGTTAATAACCCAACAAACAATTTCTGAGCTCCACCTGTAAGTGTTCCTCCAACGTATGAATACACGATTGTCGCAGGTAATTGACCGATACCTGTTGCAATAAAGAATGACCAAAATCTCATATTCGTAAGACCAGCCGCATAACTTACAAAGTCAAAGGAGACAAACGGTAAAAGTCTACAAACTAATATGGTACGGTTTCCATATTTTTCAAAGAAAACATCTACACTTTCCATCGCACCTTTACTAGTAAGCTTTTCTACCACATCTCTACCAAGTACTCTCGCAATAAAGAAACATAGCGCAGCCCCCGCCATAGCAGATGACCAAGATAGGATTGCTCCTTGCCACCATCCAAAAATAGCTGCATTTGAAAGAGTGATTAGAAACGCTGGAATGGGTGCAGCAATTGATTGAAGAACCATGAGGATAAATGACACCACGGCAGCTAATTTCCCGTAAGATCTCAAATATTCAATTACTATTGCTGTATCTAGCTTAGATATCGTACTAAAAGCATGATTTAATCCATTATGAAGAGTAGGGATAGTAAAGTAGAAAACCATAAAAATTGCTATACCAACAATTGCAATAATTCTCCCACGTTTTCTTCTTTTCTTAACTAATGCTATTTCCTCTTTATCTAATTCTTCCCTTAAGTCACTTAGTTTTACCTGTTCTTCTCTTAAAGCTTTTCTTTCTTCCCTAGTATATTCCTTTTGGTAATTTCCTATAGTACGTACAATATATAGGTTCACTAGATTTATTATTATTGCACATACAATGAAAATTGGTTGTATCTGTGATACAGGATTTGTGATCATTAATGTTTCCTTTATAATATAAGAGAATTGTTGTAATCTTCCTGTAAATAAAGCTAACAGTATAGCCGCTAGCTCAATATAGAAGAATGAATACTTCCAATCTAGTCTTGTCTTAGCAATAGCGACCATTAGGCCAAAGCCTGCAAAAATATACATTACTAATCCTAGTCCTATCATCATTTCAAGTGCTACGTTAAAAAACAGCAGCATGTTGAAAAGGAAGCCTAGCGCTATACCTGCAGTAGTATAGTAAAAAATTAGTCTTAATTTTAACACGACTCCACCTCCTGAATTATTCTGTATGACAAACCCATACAAAAATAAAACTTAAGCCAAATTATTTTGCAATTGAATAGACTGTAGCTACATAAGTTCCATCTTCAGGAAGCACATCTTGATTTCCATTGAATTTAACTTCTTTCGTATTTTCTACTGCACCATAAGAATAAGCAGTGTTGGAGATGATACCAACTGGGCAGCTATCAAGACAAGTTAGGCAGCCAGTATGCTTTTCTATAGATCTATCATGATTTCCACCAAATTTGAAGGCAATTTTGTTTCCGTTGCTATCATTAATCACTTCATTAACATCATATTCTTTATCCGCACCATTCCAAGTAACCTTTAAATCAATTGGTGTACCTTCAACTTTAGTCGTTGAAGCATTATCAGGAGTCATGTTGTTTCCTGGCTCAGCCCCAATCTCCTCAAGTGCATTAAAGAAGTCTTCATGAGTTCCGTATGCTGTTAATACAGATTTAGCTCCGTTAGATCCATCCTTGAACACTGAAGCATGACGTGTTGGTTGAGTAAAATATTTACCATTTACTTGAGCAAGAACAGTTATAGTCCCAGCCTCTTTGTCCACTTTGATAGGATTTTCTAGTGATACACCGCCCACTTGATCAGGTGTTTTTGTATTCTCTTTCGCTGAATTCTCTCCATCGTTTGAGCTACACCCAACAAATACCATCATGATTGCAAAAAGTACCGCGGCAATAATTGCTTTTTTATTAAATTTCATTACCAATGCCTCCCTAATTAATAGAATATTAGTCTCTGTGGAACTATAGCATGTTATTATAAATATGAAGCATATATTTTTCCATAATTATAACAACATGCTATAATTATTTATTTAAAGACACCCTCATTATAATGAAACCCCATTGACTTTAAAATTCATTTTGCCTATCAAACAGAGAGTAACTGATCGGTTTTTTAGATAAATTAAAACAAAACCCTTGATATTATCACCTTTTATAATATTAACATGTTATCTACTTCACAAAAGTTTCACAACTAAATGCCTAAAAGGATAAAACTTTTTACTGAAGTTTTATCCTTTTTAATTTAATGGAGATTCTTTTTTACATATTTCCCATATTCCGGTACAGCAAGGGTATAAAATTCATTAACCAATTTTTCAAGACTTCTTGTAAGCTGTTCTCCTTCTAGTGGCTGACCATGACCCGTTACAGCTACTGATGGTTTTAGGGCTGCCAGCTTTTTAACTGATTGGAATGCTGTGTCCCAGTCAGGTGTTAAATAGCGCGGCGGGCCACTTATTTCTAGTTCTTGAGTATATACCTTGTATAAATACTCCTGTTTAACTGTGACAAAGGCATCCCCTGTTATAAGAGCTCGATCTTCAGCTCTAAAGAATGAAACATGGCCTGGTGTATGTCCCGGGGTTGGCACCCAACGATATCCTGACATGAATGGAACCTGTCCATCGGATGGAAGGGCCTGTACTCGATCACCTAAATTTATCGGTTCATTAGGAAAATAAGGGGATAGTTTGGCGACGAGACCCCCTTCAACAGTTGGATCAGGTTCAGGATAGCCTTTTTCACCTTTTAAGTACGGCAATTCCAGTTCGTGGGCATAGACAGGAACATCCCAATGATTAACGAGTTCGATAATAGCCCCAACATGGTCAAAATGTCCATGTGTTAGAATAATTGCTTTAGGACGGGCGCCAGAACCAAACCTTTCCTCTGTCACCGCAATCATTTCCTCTGCCGATCCTGGCATTCCCGCATCCACAAGCACAAAATCCTTTTGATCCGGATGTCCTACTAAACAAAAGTTAACGATTTGAACGGTATAAGCAAATAAGTCTGGTAATACTTCAATCCCTAATCCATTATTTATGGAAGTTGCCGGAATAAATTTATAATCACTTCCATATGACAGTTCTTTATCCATTGAATGTTTCCTTTCATTATATATTCGTTTCATGTAATAGGTTTCACTTTCAAAATTCAATTATGCAGAAAAGTGACTGGTATAAAATCAACTGCTCGTTTCAAACTAATTTCAGAAACCATTAAGGGGGAAATTCATTTGCAGCACACATGTTTTTATTGTTGGAATGAAACACAAGAAAAGCAAACGCATTTAGTAACCTTTCATGTATCCAATCAAGAAAGAGAAGAAAAGCTTTGCCACGAATGCTATCAAGAGTGGCTGCTCGGAATAAAAGGTTAAAATAGAAATGCCAGGCGGATATCGCCTGGCACCTAGAAATCAATGTTTATTTCGGTATGTGACTTTTTCTTGCCAAATATGTGTAATCGCTAGAATTGGATGATAAAGTAGCATCCATGGACCTGAGAACCGCATGACTACTTTAATTTTTTCTCGATAATCAGATTTATAACAATGAACAGGACAATAGGAACAAAAGGTTTTATCTTCGCCGAATTGACAGTATGACAATCTTTTCATTGCGTAACTATTTAAATCTTCACACTCCTCACAAAGATCGGACCGATGATGGTGATTTTTTCGGCAATAAACCGCAATCATTTTGGTAACGGTTTCTTTTTCCTTTTGAATTCGTGGACCGTTATTTAATTCTCTTTTCCGTTTATTTGGTTTATCTATAGTAGTTGTTGTCATCTCTTCCACCCCTCTTTAATATTAAACTCATTTGGATGTTGTAAGATATTATTTATAAGATTAGCACAGATTTATTTCATCTGAATTGATATAAATCACATCACATTGGAGTTTATCCATAAATACGTCACCTCTAATTGTTCGGATGACACTTGACATACACAGTTTAGTAATATAACTTTTATCGCAAAAATAATTAGCCTCTTACAATCTTAAAAATTTGATATATATCCCTGTTTATTATTGATTAAACAAATTGATTATCGATTGATTGTCATATATTCTTAGTCCTAGATAATACTTTTCTAATATAATAATGGAGGCTTTAATATGAAGAATAAAAGAATTAAATTTATATCATTATTAGCAACACTTTCTTTATCGACGATGTTATCTGTAGCATGTTCTCAAGATGAAGCAAAACCAGCTGAAACTACAGTCGAAACTGTTGAAATTAAAGCAATGACAGGCAAGGAACTAACTGCTCAAAACTCAGATAAGAAAAAGGATGACGTCTTAATCATTGATGTCCGTTCACCAGAAGAGTATAAAGCTGGCCATATTCCCAATGCTATTAATATGAATGTTGATGAATTAGAGGGCAGATTAGATGAGCTTGGAAATTATAAAGATACCCCAATTATTGCCTACTGCAATTCAGGGAAAAAAAGTGGTGACGCGGCTGAAATTCTCGCCAACAATGGTTTCACAAATGTAACTAATGCCCAAGGTGTAAAAGAATTCAAGTATGATCTAGTTAAATATGATGATGTAACAGGATCAGACTTCCAAGCGTTAATTGATGGGAACTCAGATATTGTTTTAGTAGATGTACGCCCTGCAAAACAAGTAAAAGAAGAAGGCATGATTGAAGGAGCCATTAATATTCCATTTGATGAAGTGGAAAACCAGTTAGACCAATTACCAAAAGATAAAACAATCGCTTTGTATTGCAATACAGGTACAAAGAGTGCTGATGTTGCCAAGCAATTAGAAAGCCTTGGTTATAAAAATGTCGTTAACGCAATTGAAGGGGTTAAAGAGCATTCGTTTACTTTAGTAAACTAATGAAGGAAGGAGTTCGCTCCTTCCTTTTTATTTAGGTGTAGCTGCTATTTATTTTCTGGTACTCGACTTCTTTCGAACGGTTATATGATCTCTTAAAAAGGCGAAGTTTTGCGGGGCTGGCAAACTTAATTGCCAAAAGGTTGTTCCCAATAGTTCGTATTCATCCATTAATTTATATTTTTCAATATAGCTTCTTATATCCTCAAACCACACAATATGTTTGGTTTTATCTTCCCAATATTGATACCAAGGAGACTGTGATGCAGTGTCATATTGAATCGATGAACCTTTTGTTATCGCTTGGTTTTGTGCGGCTTGAACAGATAATGCACGAGTCAAATTGTCAGACCCACTTTTATCATATCCATATAATGCCATTGCCATTTGTACTTTATTGGGTTCAATACGTGTCATCGTATAGCGAAGGACTTCTTCCACCCACCAAATAGGAGAAATTGGATCAGGCGGGCCTGTTGGATAACCATAATCAATCGTCATCACAGCTACAATGTCCGCTATTCGACCAATTTCCCGATAATCATAGGCTCCTACAATTCGATTTGTGGGAAGATCTTCCGTTTTGGCATGAACATTTATATGTAAAATTTGTTCACCCAAAGCCGACTTTAACTGTCTTAAAAACATATTAAATTCGTTCCGTCTTTCTGGAGGTACAAATTCAAAGTCAATACTAACCCCCTCATACCTTCGCTCTCGAACCAATTTCACCAGACTCGTAATTAAATTATTACGATACGTGGGATTTACAAGAATACTGCCAATTAATTCAGGGTTAAACTCTCCATTTTTAAAATTTCGTATCATTAATAATGGGGATACATTTAATTGTTTACTTCTTTCCACTATTAGTTGATCCTTTAATAAAGCATAGGCATTTCCCTCTTCAGTTATAGAAAAAGCTGCGACAGCTATGTATGTTAGTTGATTGGATAGGGGAACGAATGTAGTTAAAAACGCTTCAGGATTATAAGGTTCAATAAAACCTAAAGTGGTTAAGGGTAATTGAACGGGCGAGGGGATAATCAATTTTTGTCCGATCGTTAACTGATTTGAATTAAGTTTTGGATTTGCTCGTATAATCTGATCTACGCTTGTCTGATAGCGCTGTGCTATAGACCATAATGCATCTCCTGTTTTGACTCTGTAATAACGTGGAAAGTAAGAGGATCGTTTATTAGCTATGTATAAAGCTAGCCCTGGTTTAAGTGTCTGCGTAGATAAAAGCCCATTATCTTGAACAATGGTTGGGATCGAGACACCATATTGATTAGAAATTGCCCATAATGTTTCCCCACTGCTAACTACATGGATTGACATATTCTATCTCCCTTTTATGATGGATTCTCAATTAACATGTCCCACCTTCATTTTTAAAATAACAGTTAGCTTAAATATATGAATATGTACGTAGAAATATAAACAAAATTTGCGACCTTGTTGGAATTAATTTATACGTAATTGTGGTTTATGAGATAAGATCCCCAGCATGTTTGGAAAACGCCTAATTTCAGATGAACATTTACAATTAATTCATATCTTCATATGGAATTAAAATCAAATTAATAAATTAGACTACTTAAATCCTATATCTCCTCATATGCCATTGCACTTTCAGCTTTTATCACTATTTTTATATTACTAAAGTTATAATTCTTACCCGTTTCTGCTCATTTTTCCGCTTCCACCTATAACTATCGACCTATTATGCAATGTAAAGAACAAAATTACATATTGTTAACGGACACTTTAGAATACTTTGCTAACTTTATAGATAGAGTTTGCAGTAATTCAAGCATCCTCAAATTCAAATGGTAAAACGGAGGTTTTAATTAGGATGGGGAATAAAGGGATGGATAGACGTAACTTCTTAAAGGTTGGCGGAATGAGTACATTAGCATTAACACTTGGAACTACTGGACTTTTTTCATTAACAAATGCATCAAAAAGCTTAGCAGCCGGAAAAGCTACGAATCCAACAGGTGGATTTGGGGGATACGGACCTTTAGTAAAGGATCCAAATGGAATACTTGATTTACCAAAGGGCTTCCATTATAAAATGCTTTCAAAGGCTGGAGATTTAATGCCAAATGGTGATAAAGTTCCTGCGATGCATGATGGGATGGCTGCATTTAAAGGTGAGAAAAACACTACTATTTTAGTAAGAAACCATGAAAATAGTACAAACTCAAATCTCCCGGTAAATGGAAAAAATCCATGGAGTAATGGGGCAGCTGGTGGTACTACCACTTTAATTGTTGGACCTAATAGAGAACTTATCGATCATTACGTATCAAGCTCAGGTACCATCCGTAACTGTGCTGGTGGGGCAACTACATGGGGTACTTGGTTAACAATGGAAGAAACGCGTAATATGGGACATGGTTTTGTATTTGAAGTCAATCCACTGGATCCTGAAAATGAGATGTCTAGAACACCTATCCGTGACATGGGATACTTCTCACATGAAGCTGGACATGTTGACCCTTCAACAGGCATCTGGTATTTAACAGAAGATGCTAACCCAAGTTTCCTTTATCGTTTTACTCCACATGACAGAAGCCAAACACTAGGTTCTCTTCAAAAAGGCGGTATTTTAGAGGCAGCGGCAATTGATGAATTACCACAAGCCTCACAAATGGCAACTGGTCAAAAGTTTGGAGTAGTTTGGAAAAAGTTAAATCCAGAACGTGCTCAACAGGATGCAAAAGACCTTGGCTGTATTCAATTTAGCCGATTAGAAGGTGCTTATTTCTCAGAAGGGACTTTCTGGTTCGATGACACAAGTGCAGGTTCAGAACGTCTTGGCCGTGTTTACCGTTATACTCCAGCCACAAATTCATTAGAACTTTTCTATGAATCTACAGATAAAAATGATTTAGAAGCACCTGATAATATTTGTATTACTCCATGGGGAGATCTTTGGATTGCAGAGGATGGCGGTGGAAACGACCGGATCATTGGTTTAACTCCAGAAGGCGAAGTATATACTTTTGCCGAAAACATGATGAATAATTCGGAATTTGCCGGTCCTACATTCTCTCATGATGGCAATACATTTTTTGTAAATATGCAAACCCCTGGTATTACATTTGCAATTTGGGGACCGTTTGCTCGCAAAAATTCTACTCGCCGCCGTGCGATGAACTATGCTCAACCACCTCAAGCACTCGCTCCAATCGTATCGGACAAACTTGCTTCCTTTGCTGAGGAACAAGGAATGTCGATGCTTGATGCTGCTGCGTTAGAGCGTCACGGTATGCCCATTCTGTAAACAGACAAAACTTAGAGCCATTTCCAATTACTGCGGGAATGGCTCTTTTCTTCGAAAGGTAGAAGTTTCAAAATGTGTAGGGTGCAGAGCTCTCCCAAAAATGGAAGTCACTTTACTGCTGTATATCACATTTGAATTACTGGATAGAGCCAAGGCAGGATGAGTGTGGTGAAGATAGCTGCAAGACTTAAGGCCATGCTTGAGACAGCTCCTTCTAATGGTCCTTCTTTTACTGCCTGACTTGTTCCAATTACATGGGAAACGGCTCCAATCCCAAGACCACGAGAGAAAGGGTCCTTTATTTTTAAGATGGATAGAAGAGTTGGTGCTAGTACAGCTCCTACAATCCCGGCAATAACAACGAACGCTGAGGCCAAAGCTGGATCGCCATTAATAATTAAAACAACATCAATCGCAACAGGAGTGGTTACCGCCTTCACAGCAGCAGCGGCTTGTATAGCTTCAGAAAGGCCAAACACCTTCGACAACCAAACAGCAGAAACAATGGTTGAAATTGTTCCAATCATTAAACCAAACAGAGCAGGAATCATTTTTTCCATAATAACCGTTCGATTATGGTACATCGGTACAGCAAGGGCAACCGTTGCAGGCCCTAATAATATAGAGATCCATTCCTTCGCTTCTGAATATTGTTCATATGAAATATCAAAGACACTAAGAATAACAATAATGAGCAAACTTGCAGTTAATACAGGAGTTGTCAGTGGTGATACCAACCGTTCGGATAGCCATTTTGCTCCTAGATAGACAACCACGGTTATACTTATATTAATGAGAGTCAGACTGTCCACGTTTTGCTCCTACCTTTCCAGATAAACCTTGCGAAACTCCTGATGTCACGACTAATCCAATTAATGTACTTCCAACAATCATCAACAATAATTGAATCCCGCTCGTTTTAATTAAGTGTCCATAGTTCATTAAACCGACAGCAAAGGGAATGAAAAAAAAGGCTAGATGCTTATTCAAGAATGTTGTCGCCTTCTCAACATAACTTTCTTTCAAAATACCCGTAGCTAATAGCACAAATAATAAGATCAAACCACATACACTACCTGGAATCGGCAAATGAAGCCACTTCACCAGCAAGTCTGAAATGGCATAAATTAAATAAAGCAACACCATTTGAACGAGAAATATCATCATATTCTTCATGAGTACATCCCCTTAAAAAAGTTTTCCCTATTAACTAGGATACCTAAAAATAGGAAAATGATGATAAAGTGAAACTTCCCTCAGTGGAGCTTTTCATTCCCACTAATGGAAAGCCTCAGGCCAGCAGAATGTGGGTCACACAGACGTTGCGGGTAAGCGTATTGAGTCTGTGTTCAACTTTCTGAGCCTAACGGGCAGTTGACTCCCCATTTATCTTGTTTTATGTACTTAGAAACTTGAGGTAAGATCTTACTGTCCGGTAATCCTGATAAAACGAATAAAGAACCCATCCCATAGGGAAATTAGGCTCTTTGATTAGTAAAACTAATGTTTTAATAGAATAACATTTTCTTAGCTATTAAGAAAGTCCACAACCGGATAAAGAATGACTGAAATAGTCGTTTTACATCCCACTCAGGACAATTCTTGCTGCGATTTGTCCAGTCACTGCTAGTGTGCTTAAATGATCCTCAGTTTCGGTTTCACCAAGAATATGTTGATCCCATTCATTTCATTCTCCTTTTGTAAATGTTATTAAATAGGTATTTATAGAATGTTTTAATTTCATATTTTTTACAAAACCTTCATTCCTTATAAGGTTCTTTACAACTTATTTACCCCTCGAATCGTAAGAACGATATATGATTTGGCCCGTATTCATCATATGTCGTTCATGATACAGACACCAAAACAATCCTTATTGTATACACTGAGAGAAAAGAGATGAAGTGGTGATCATGATGTTTCTTGAATTAACCCTTTACTTTTTAATTGGTTTAGGTTGTTTGTTTTTCAGTAAATTTCGATCACGAAACCAATGGACAAAAGCCATATTGTTGGTAATTTTTTGGCCATTTTTTATTTTGTTGAAGTATGTGGAATGTGCAGATTCAGTCAAGAAAAAGGATTAACGTCAACGTGAGGAGTAGCATATGAAGAAAAAATTGAGATGTCCAAAATAAGTTCAATGAATAAAAACCTTATATAAAATGGCGTGTAAACCTATATAGGTTTAACACGCCATTTTTTTTGTAGATATAGCCTCTAAACTATTTTACAAGTCGCAAATGTTTGATTCGTTTTTTCTCTGCACTTACTTCTAAAAAGGCTGCTCCTCCCATTAAAACTAGAGTAATGCAAAATATAATGAAAGCAGTCCCAAATGAAATAGTTATACTTAATACGTAAAAAACAACTAATGATACTAGTGATGAAAATAATAATCCGTTCATTTCATCTACCCCTTTTTTAATATAAGTTTCTAATTGTTACGGGTTTTTTACAACTTTTTGAACAATTTGTGAACTTTTGTCTATATTTTAAACCTAAATAAATTGAAAGTAAAGAAAATTAAACTATAACTTGTGGGAATTTTTTAGGGTAGGGTTCCTACATTTACTAAATCATCGAATAGAATTACACTTACTTCTTTCGTATATAAAAAGGCTGTCCTCATTATATTTGAAGACAACCTTGGTTAAATCAAGTTCAAGTTTTATCCTTCTTACGCAGACCAAATTCCTTTTCACTAAGAAAAGTAGAACCTAGCACGAGGATCCCTCCGATGATTTGTAGAGCCCCCATATGTTCTCCTAGGAAGAGGAATGAGAAAATGACAGCTGAAATAGGGTCAATGTAGCTTAAAACAGCAATCGTTTGTCCTTTAAGCTCTTTTATTGCTCCAAAATATAAGAAATAAGCAACCCCTGTGTGGACCATTCCAAGAATAAGGATGAGAATGACGGACTGGCTGTTTATTCCTGAGAAATCCAACCCCTCTTTTATGTAAACATAAGGAGCCAAAACAATTGATGCCATCATTAATTGAATAAGCGTTGTTTCAAACCCCGATAAATTTCTAATAAATTTATTCATTAATATGACACTCGCATATAACGTAGCAGCTAACAAACCGTATATAATCCCAACTGCGTGATTATACGCCCCGTCTATGCTGCCACCCCCGTTATTGACGACTAAAATCAACCCAACCATCGCTAACAGTAAACTAACAATTTTAATACGTGTGAGCTTTTCTTTCAAAATAAAGGGTGCTAAAACCATAACAATAATTGGTGCAAAGTAATAACTGATAGTTGAATTTGAAATGGTTGTATATCGATAGGCCTCAAATAAAAAGATCCAGTTAAATCCAAGTGCTGCACCCGATAATAGTAAGAGAATCAGATTTTCTTTTATCACTGAAAAAGACGGTCTTTGTCTGACTAAGAAGCTTAAAGCTAGTAAAAAGATACTTCCAATCGCTCCTCTTAAAAGGGCAATTTCACTTGATGATAGATGAATATTTTTGACGAACAAGCCGATGCTTCCAAATATGAGCATGGCTGAAATGAGCTTAACCTGACCCTTCATGGTGTTCTCCCCTTATAATGACGTTCATTAAAGTAGTATATTAGTATTATAGCGAAAATTGGTATTTATGAAAGTTATTTAAATAGAATAAAAAGCATATGAATAAAAAAAGTAAGTTTATATTCTTTTTATTATTTATCGTTTCCCTATCGACATATTATAATTCTATTAAAAAAAGACCCGGTATTCGTGTCTATCACGATCACCGAGTCTAAATTCTTACCTTACATCGTCTAATGACTTCACCACTGTATGGGCGATTGGCTTCCATTCAACATCTTTAAACAAAGCTACAACCGAAATGGGGATATACGTAAACATAAACAAAGGAAATGTGAACATATAGGCAACCTTTTTCCAACTAGCACAGTGGATGGACCTCCATTCTGTCAATGTCGTTATGAAACCAAGAATAAACAGGACTCCATAATACCAACACACAGATTTAAGTAGTGCAATCGAAGTCATTTCTATAACCGCTTTTCCCCCAAACAAATCAAAGAAACCGGCTGCGAAGAAAAAGCCATTAACTAAAATGCTAGCAAAAGAAATCAACATTGCAGGCATGATCGTCATCGTCATATCGAAACAGGAGAATCGATTTTGTTTTCCTTGAAAAATACCGCCAATCAGATCTTTGCCGTATTTGGCGAAGACTTGATAAAACCCCTTTGCCCAACGCAATCTCTGGTTCCAGGATTGGCTAAACGTAACAGGTTGTTCATCGTAAAATACAGCCTTTTTACAATAGCCGAATTTTTCACCTTTAATGATTTGAGATACAGAAAACTCGATATCTTCGGTGAGCAAATGATGAATCCATCCTCCATTGGCTTTAATGACATCAGCATGTACAAGAAATCCTGTCCCGGATATGGCACAGCTTGATTTCAACACCATCCTTGGTAGATTCAAATACTCTGCTTCATGCAAGAACCAAAGGCCATACCCTGCTGAGATCCAGTTTTGATCATAATTTTTTGAGTTTCGATAGCTCGTAACTACCCGATATCCTCTATTAAACGTTTTGTTCATTTCTGCAATATAATTTTCATCTAGTAAATTATCGGCATCAAACACAAATAATCCATCATACTTTTTGGATGAAAATTCTGTTTCAATGATACTTATCATATAGTCAAGGGCATACCCTTTTCCAACTTGGGCTTTATTAAAACGTTCTCTAACAATGGCCCCAGCCTTCCTTGCCTCATGTGCAGTCCCATCCGTACAATTATCTGCTACAACAAAAACATCAACCAATTCCTTAGGATAGTTCTGATTTTTAATACTATTTATCAGTTGTCCGATCACTAACTCTTCATTACGTGCTGCGATAATGATCGCATATCTGTTCAG
This sequence comes from Niallia sp. XMNu-256, assembly GCF_036670015.1. Lineage (NCBI taxonomy): Bacteria > Bacillati > Bacillota > Bacilli > Caryophanales > Bacillaceae > Niallia > Niallia sp. XMNu-256. The sequence goes on along the minus strand of NZ_CP137636.1, from coordinate 546,416 downwards.
TTGAATATTTCTAACTTCCTCTTTTTTGCTCCTTTTAGCCTTAAATGCAACAAACATGTACACAATTTGATAGGAATACATAATGGCAAATAATACAAACATGGTGAAATTAAAATATTCAATAAAAGCCGATAGATTTGATTCCAAGCAGATTCCCCCATGAAGTTATTTTAGTTAAAATCTTCTTCTATTACTCTTTATTGGCTAAACAGAATGTAGTAAAGCCGTCCCCTCTTAAAATACGAACCTCCTGTTTGATCTTTTTGGAACATCCAAAGTGAAACTACAACACTTGACCTCTTAAAAGTTAAGTATATGGTCTATTCTCAAACAGGGGATTAATGTAATGTAAAAGTTTGGTAAAAATTAGTTTTCCCTAAAACTTCTTGTGATATTTGTTACTTACATCACTCAACATTTCACATGATTGTGATTGTCATTTTTTTCTATTTGTATTAAATTAAAAATATAAATATATTGCCCATTACTTCACAAAATAACAAAGTTTCCTTATGAAGGGAAATTAGTCAGTTTGAATCATTAACTATTTATGCTCATCTTTTCACAACTAAGGAGGATTCTCATGGCTGTTATCGAAGCAGAACTCACCCAAGAAGAAGTTGTATCAAAAATGATTGACAAATTAATTTCCAATGCAAAACAGGCTTTAAGTCAATTCAAAGGGTTTGACCAAAGGCAAATCGACGAGATTGTAAAACAAATGGCTGTAGCCGGATTAGATCAGCATATGCCATTGGCAAAACTAGCTGTTCAGGAAACAAGACGTGGGGTTTATGAAGATAAAATTATCAAGAACCTTTTTGCAACTGAGTACATTTGGAACACCATTAAAGATGAGCCGACAGTTGGAGTTATCCATGAAAATAAATTAGAAGGCATTGTAGACATTGCTGACCCAATCGGTGTGATTTGTGCTGTTACACCAGTAACAAATCCTACATCAACGACCATGTTTAAAATTTTAATTTCTATTAAAGCACGGAATCCGATCATCTTTGCTTTTCACCCTTCCGCACAAAAATGCTCAAGTGAAGCAGCAAAAGTATTACGTGATGCAGCAATCAAAGCAGGTGCTCCAGAGCATTGTATTCAATGGGTTGAGTCTCCTTCCATGGAAGCTACCCACCAACTTATGACACATCCTGGAATTTCTCTTATTTTAGCCACCGGTGGCTCTGGAATGGTCAAATCAGCCTACAGTTCAGGAAAACCAGCCATTGGAGTTGGCCCTGGGAATGTTCCTTGTTATATTGAAAAATCAGCGATTGTTAAACGTGCTGTCAATGATCTCGTCCTGTCAAAAACCTTTGATAATGGGATGATTTGTGCATCTGAACAAGCAGTAATTATTGATAAGGAAATCTATGATGTGACAAAAAAAGAATTTATCGATCTTGGTTGCTATTTCCTAACAACGGATGAAAAAGATAAAGTAGAAAAACTAGTTATCAATGAAAATACTTGTGCAGTTAATACTGCAATCGTCGGACAGCCCGCAAGTAAAATTGCACAGTTGGCAGGGATTAAGGTCGCAGAGGATACAAAAATTCTCATTGCTGAATTAGCTGGTGTGGGACCTGAATTTCCTCTATCTCGTGAAAAACTAAGTCCTGTTCTTGCATGTTATAAAGCTCATTCAACAGAAGAAGGTTTTGAGCGAGCCGAAGAAATGCTTGAATTTGGTGGTCTTGGCCACACGGCTGTCATTCACTCTACGAATAGGGACGTTCTTGATGAATTTGCTAGTAGAATGAAAGCTGGGCGAATCATTACAAATGCCCCTTCTTCACAAGGAGGCATTGGTGATATTTATAATGCAAACACACCATCCTTAACACTAGGATGCGGATCATATGGCGGCAACTCGATCTCAGTTAACGTGACTGCCTCACATTTAATTAATATTAAAAAGATGGCGAGAAGGAATAAAAATATGCAATGGTTTAAAGTGCCACCAAAAATTTACTTTGAAAAAAATTCAATTCAATATTTAGCAGCAATGCAAGGAATTTCAAAAGCTTTGATTGTAACAGATCAAGCAATGGTCGAATTCGGGTATGTTGATAAAGTGGTTCATTATTTAGAAGAGAATCCAAATAACGTTCATTATCGAATCTTCTCCCAAGTGGAACCAGATCCGTCTATTGAAACGGTCATGAATGGAACGAAGATGATGGAGGAATTCCAACCAGATGTCATCATCGCCCTAGGTGGAGGTTCACCAATGGATGCGGCAAAAGGTATGTGGTTATTTTACGAGCACCCTGAAGCTAATTTCCATGAGTTAAAACAAAAATTTATGGATATTCGTAAACGTGTTGTTAAGTATCCTGAGCTTGGTGCAAAAGCAAAATTTGTAGCAATTCCAACTACCTCTGGTACTGGATCAGAAATGACATCATTTGCTGTGATCTCTGATAAAGTGAACAACATGAAATACCCATTGGCAGATTATGAATTAACCCCAGATGTTGCGATTATTGATCCACAGTTTATCATGTCCTTGCCAAAATCTGTAACGGCTGATACAGGGATGGATGTGTTGACACATGCAATTGAAGCCTACGTGTCTGTTATGGCAAACGACTATACAGATGGCCTTGCCATTAAAGCGATTCAATTAGTATTTAAATATTTACCAAGAGCCTACGCGAATGGGAATGATGAAGAAGCACGGGAAAAAATGCATAATGCATCCGCTATTGCAGGAATGGCCTTTTCCAACGCCTTCTTAGGGATTAATCATAGCTTAGCCCATAAGCTTGGTGCCGAATACCATGTACCTCACGGACGTGCCAATACGATTCTTATGCCGCATGTCATTCGTTACAATGCAACAAAACCGAGGAAACTAGCGACTTTCCCGAAATACGAGCATTTTATTGCTGATGAGCGTTACGCAGAGATTGCTAGAATTTTAGGACTTCCTGCAAGTACAACCGCAGAAGGAGTCGAAAGCCTTGTTCAAGCCATCATTTCTTTAGCAAAAGAATTAAACATCCCGATGAGTCTTCAATCACAAGGGATTGACAAAAAAGAGTTTGAACAAAATGTAGATATACTAGCAGACCGTGCTTTTGAAGATCAATGTACAGGTGCTAACCCTAAAATGCCGCTTGTTTCTGAGCTTGCTGAAATTTATCGTAAGGCTTATAAAGGGGTATAATCAAGAGGATAAAAGGACTTCCGTATAAGCGGAAGTCTTCTTTATGTAAGGAACTTATCTAGTTAGATCGGATATCTTTTTACCAACACCAAAGACGATTCCCAATCATAGTGAAATCATCTACTGTATCTAATATCTCCTTTATACTAATATAAGAGGCTATAGGTTATGGATATTGTTCTTATTCTATTTATAATAATCCTACCATCTGAAGGCCATATTGAATTCCATTATCATCTACTGATTTAGTCACATATTTTGCAACGGACTTTAAAGATTCATCCGCATTTCCCATGGCGACACTATTATAAATTCTCGAAAGCATTTCAACATCATTTGGGCCATCGCCAAAAGCAAATTGTCTTTCCCTTGAAAAACCTAGCTTTTCCGTTATTTTTTCTATTCCATTTGCCTTGGATCCGCCTGTTGGAATAACATCAACGGATACAGGGTGCCATCTAATAAAATCAAAGTCAGGAAATTTCTCTTGATAAAACTGTTCTTCCCCTGCCTCACAAAATATTATCGATTGGTATAATGGACGACCTTTATAATAAGAAGGATCATGGGTAGGAAATTGTTCGATTCTCAAGGAACGAATACTCTCATAAATAAATGGATGTTCTGGAACATTGGCTTTCATATCTTTGTGATCCATATATAAGACGGGATGATTATGACGAAGGGCTTCCTCTGTTAACCTTTCGAGAGGTTCGATCTTTAACGGATTTGTATATAGTACTTCCCCATTTAAAACAACATATTGTCCGTTATAACTTACATAGGTATCTATTTCTAATTCTGCTCGCAATTTTTCAAACATAAAAGGAGCTCGTCCAGTTGCAATGGCTACGATATGTCCATTTTCTTTCAATTTATATATGGCATCTTTAGCTGTTTTCGGCATTTCCTTCTCATCGTTTAGCAATGTTCCATCTATATCAAAAAAGATTATACTTTGTTTGGTCATTTTATTCCTTCTTTCTATTCCTTTAACCTGCCTCTCATTCACTCTATAAGTACTTTTTGTATAAGTCAAAGAAATACTGAAGACAGCAAGATCATTTTCTTGCTATCTACCTATTATCGCTGCAATGGTAACTAAAACCACTCATAGTTTTCTCTCATTTCCAATATAGCCAGCCGACAACAAATCCTGCACCTGTTCCTAACTCCTGTGCAGCAAAGGTGCTAAATGACCCTGTTGTTGGGTTAGCGACGGTCATTTCTGAAAGGGCGTATAAGGTAAAGAAGGCCAAGGCACCCGCCAAAATATAAGATATAACAATAGATGGACCCGCTGCATGAATAGCCACTGATGATCCAAGATAAAATGATCCCCCTATAACACTTCCGATTGCCATCATTGCTAACTGCCATGCTGACAATCCTTTAAATTTTGTTGTCATATTCTTCTCCTATATTTCAATATTTTATTAAAGACATAAGAATTTACCTTAGCAACAAACCTTGTTATTTTCTAACGTAATGAAAAGGATTCTTAATAAGATAGTAATGAGAAAGAACGTATTTGATAATGACAGGCACATCCCTAGTAAAAAGCCATAAAATAACCCTGATGAAAAACGAAGGGATTGAAAAGATATGTATTATGTACCTCCAGGTTATCCATATCCTTATTATGCAAGCACCCCGATTTATCCGGATTATAGAAACCAAATTCCAGAGTCCCAATGGCAAATCGTACCTAATGCAATATTAGCAAGAATTAATGGAGAGGCTTCCACGATTGACTTAATCAACCGACTCATTCAAATAGCTCCAGATCAAGAACAAAAAGAGCGATTATTACAAGTTTTAGAGGATGAAAACCTACATTTGCAGCAGTTGACAGACCACTATATTCGTCTTACTGGAAGTCAACCTTTTTACAATGTAGAAAAGATCCCTATTCAGGAGTTTCATGATGGATTGGAAAAAACGTTTGAAGTGAAATGTAATGAATTTGAAGAATATCGGAATCATTATTTATTTACACAAGATTCATTCGTTCGAGAGCTGTTTTTGCAAAACTTTAATGATGAAGCAAAGCATATTCAGCAATTAGAGGATTTGCGAGTAAGCAGAAATGATAATGGTCTCGTCATTAGAGACTATGGCCGACAGCCATTTGTTATAAATATTGAAGAAGCAACAACCCAAAATAACACGTTTCGTACCGCCTTATGGACGGGTACTCATTTTCAAATTACACTAATGAGTCTTAAACCTGGAGAGGATATTGGTTTAGAAATACACCCTAATATTGATCAATTTTTACGGATTGAACAAGGGCAGGGCATTATGCAAATGGGTCCACGTAAAGACCAATTAAACTTTCAAAGAGATGTCTTTGATGACTTTGCAATTGTGATTCCTGCGGGCACATGGCATAATTTGACCAACACAGGTAATGAGCCGCTTAAACTATATTCGATTTATGCACCCCCTCAGCACCCGTTCGGTACCGTACATCGAACAAAAGCAGATGCAATGGCCGCTGAACAGGAACACGGGCACGGGCATGGGCACGGGTACGGGCAATAGAAGGACCAATCTAATTCCATAGACCGAATTTCCGGTTCAGTAGAAAAGGCAATGAGTAGGATTCTCATTGCCTTTTCAATTATTTGTCCTCTAAAAGTTCTTGAAAAAATACTTAGTGAGATAGTGGTCAATCATTTTCTAATCAATTCATTAATTCTATTTAAATGCATCCGATTACCCACCCCCTCAATCCTTTCTATCATATTACAAGAATGGTACAAATTCTGAGTCCGACCTTGAGGGTGGTATCCTGATTGCCCAGGGATAAGACGGATTCAAAATTATAAAAATACATATTTCACTATAATAATATGTTCCCCAATAGGCGAATTCATGTTAAACTAGCATTACTTATCGTCCATCGGGACAATACAATTGTACGTAACAGGTAAACTTTTACAGGGAAAAAATTAGGGGGAAACATCTAATGAAAAATTTAATATACAAATGGAACCAAGTGAGTTTGGTCAAGCGGATTGTTGTGGGCCTCATTTTAGGGATCATCTTCGCTTTAACCATTCCTGATGCCACCAAATGGGTATCCATTTTCGGTTCCTTATTCGTTGGGGCATTAAAGGCGGTTGCACCTGTTCTGGTTTTATTTCTTGTAATTAGTGCAATAGCACAGCATAAAACCGGACAAAAAACCAATATGAAATTGATCATCATTTTATATGCAATTAGTACTACTTTGGCTGGTTTGGTAGGAGTGATCGCTAGCTTTATCTTCCCAGTAAGCTTAACTCTTACAACAGGGGCCCAAGATGTAGCTCCTCCTGGGGGGATCCTAGAGGTACTCGAAAAGCTCTTATTCAATATTGTCGCCAATCCAGTTGATGCGATTATAAACGCTAACTATATCGGGATCCTAACATGGGCAATTGTTCTTGGAATTGCTTTAAAACATGCTTCAGATCGAACAAAAGATGTGTTTGTCGATCTCTCAGATGCCATCTCTAAGGTCGTAAAATGGGTGATTAATTTGGCACCAATCGGGATCATGGGGTTAGTTTATAATGCCATTTCAACAAGTGGCCTTTCAGCCTTGCTTGAATATGGGCAGTTATTATTAGTCCTTCTAGGTTGCATGTTCTTTGTTACTTTTTTTGTTAACCCTTTGATCGTTTATTTTTATACTCATAAAAATCCATATCCACTTGTTTTTAAATGTATTAAAGATAGTGGCATCTATGCATTCTTTACTCGTAGCTCAGCTGCAAACATTCCAGTCAATATGCGTTTAAGTAAAGAACTAGGTTTAGATGAAGATACGTATTCTGTATCCATCCCTTTAGGTGCAACAATCAATATGGCTGGTGCAGCGATTACAATTTCTGTTCTAACACTTGCTGCTGTTCATACTTTAGGGATTCAAGTTGACTTTGCTACTGCTGTGATTCTTGTCGTTCTAGCGGCAGTTTCTGCGGCTGGTGCTTCGGGGGTTGCGGGCGGATCGCTATTATTAATCCCTTTAGCTTGTAGCCTATTTGGAATTTCAAATGACATTGCCATGCAGGTTGTAGGAGTAGGATTTATTATCGGAGTACTTCAAGACTCTTGTGAGACAGCACTTAATTCACACACAGATGTTGTCTTTACGGCAACGGCAGAATATGCACAAAAACGAAAAGAAGGCAAGGAATTTGTAATGATTCCAAAGAAAGCCGTATAAACAAAATAAATTGCCAGGCACGTTCCATAAAGTGGAAAATGCCTGGCAATTTTTATTCCTGTAACATATCATTAACTCTTTGTTCAATATCCTCATAAGAAGTTTCCAATGATAAGGCGAGTTCATTAAATAAGTTGGTTTGAATCGTTTGCAATAATTTCCGGTCCTGGTCATAAATTCTCTTTCCGTTGGACTTTAACTCAAGGTTCTTGCGAATTAACGTGTTGGCCACCTGAGCGATTTCTGTACGATCTCCGGACTGAACGATCTTTCCATATTTTAAATTCCTTTGTCTAGAATCTTCAATCCATTCAATACCTGGTCCATTAAACGTTTGTAAAAGTAAGTCTGCCTCTTCCTTATCCATTGTTCTAAGCATCACTACTTTATCGTTATCTACCGGGGTGCTGATTTTTAGATTTGCATCATCTAAAGGATGTAAAATATAATACTTCCTAGTTACACCAGCGAAGGTTTGATCACGGATATCATCAATTTCACACAGTCCATGTTCCGAATAAATAATGACATCTCCAATATTAAACATCTACATTTCCCCTACATTTTTGAATTTTCGTTCTAATCTTATTATAGGACATTCCTTTATTATTGTCAATTTAATTGACAATCTACCTTTTGTATATTATTTTTAGAATTAGAAAGAAGTGAAGTCATTGGACAGGAATTTAGAAGAATTAGATTTATTCGACCTATTAAGCGAACGTCATTATCAACTTCGAAACTTAACTGAAAAACTATGGAATGACCATAGTGATATTTATATATCGAATTCTGAATGGTTTATAATGGCACGAACGTATAAGAAACAGCCCACAATCGCTTACATTTCTAAACATGTCGACATTTCAAGGCAAGCTACACATAAGTTTATTAAAAACCTTGAAGCAAAAGGATTAGTTGAGGTGAAAAATGTAGAAAATAATAAGAAAGAAAAGTGTTTGCGTTTAACCCCACTAGGTGAAGAGTGTTACGAGAAAAATGAGGCTTTAAAAGCAACGTTAGAAAAGAAGGTCCAAGAACAAATTGGAACGGATCGGTTACTTGCTTTAAAAGAAGTTCTTGCTTTAGATTGGGGATTATCAGATGAATAAGAGGATGCCTTAAGAACACCCTCTTATTCTGTTATACATCAAGGTTCTTAACGTATAATGCATTTTCCTCGATGAATTGACGGCGTGGTGCTACCTTTTCTCCCATCAACATTTCAACTGTTTCTTCAGCGACTTTTGCGTCATCAATCGTCACCTTTAACAGAGTTCTAGTCTCAGGATTCATCGTTGTCTCCCATAACTGCTTTGAATTCATTTCTCCTAATCCTTTATAACGCTGCAAGTTTGGCTTAGGAGATGCTGGTAATGAAGCCATAATCTCTTCTAATTGGCGGTCATTATAAGCATATTGAATGTTTCTCCCTTGCTAACTTTGTATAAAGGTGGTTGAGCACAATAAATATAGCCCTGCTCTATCGCTTCAAGCATGTATCGGTAAAAGAAAGATTAGATGTCTTTCTGTTCTACGTTTACTGTTTTTACTCCAATGAAAATAAAATTCTGAAATAGTTCACTTTCATTAACGGATACCCTATCTGCTAAATCCTTTGTTCTCAACACAAACTCTTTAACTCCAATAAATTCTGATTGAGCGACCAAATAAAACTGTGTTCCCTTTTTATAGCCTCGAAATTTTCTTTTAAGCTTATATACCTTCATCGAATACCCTCTAGTCATTTTTTCTATACTACTTGAAATTTTCCTCTAATCATTCATTTTAATCAAGAGGGGCTACTTAATAGGACCAAAAGTTTTATAAATGAATTTAAAGCTAATTTCATTCGACCTGCACCTCTATACCTAGGCCCTATATTTATGGTAAAATCGTTGAGGTGAATTAATTTCAAAAAATCATTAACTGGAAAAAATTGTTTTTTATTCGAGCGGAAGTAACATGTATAATTAATAAAGTTGAATCCCCATTAATACCCCCAGCTATAAAACTAAATTATAACAGGATGGTTTGATTCTATTTGTTATATAATTCACAAAATTTAATTTATTGCACTTAACAAACTCATCATTTAAAGGAGAGAAGATATGAAGACAGCTAAGAAACTTTCATCACTTTTTATGTTTATGTTGGTACTGTTTACAACATTTTCGTTAGCATCGACAACCAATGTACATGCAGAAGAAAAAACTTATGTAATCGGTACCGATGTCACCTTTGCCCCATTTGAATTCCAAGATGTGAATGGCGAATTTGTTGGAATAGACATGGATTTATTAAAAGCAATTGCAGAAGATCAAGGTTTTAAATATGAAATTAAACCTCTTGGCTTTAATGCAGCTGTACAAGCCTTAGAAGCAAAACAGGTAGATGCAGTAATTGCAGGTATGAGTATTACTGAAGAACGGGCAAAGAAATTCGACTTCTCAGACCCTTATTTTGATTCAGGGGTTATTATGGCAGTTGATGAAAACGATGATTCGATTTCATCTTATGAAGATCTAAAAGGGAAAAGAGTTGCTATAAAGACAGGAACAGAAGGGGCTGCTTTTGCCCAAAGCATTCAAGATGAATACGGCTTTGACATCGTTACATATGATGACTCTGCGAATATGTATGAAGATGTAAAATCCGGTAACTCAGTGGCAGCATTTGATGATTACCCTGTATTAGCTTATGGGGTTAAACAAGGCAATGGATTAAAGATTGTTACAGAAAAAGAAGCTGGTAATTCATATGGCTTCGCTGTTTCTAAAGGTGAAAATGCTGAGTTATTACAAATGTTTAATGACGGTTTGATGAACTTAAGAGCATCAGGTGAATACCAAGAAATTTTAGATCGATATTTAGAAACAGGGTCGGAAGTAGCAGAAGATACGGGATTTTTCGGTTTATTCAAACAAAGTTTTCCGAGCTTAATGACTGGCTTAAAAATGACGATGATTTTAACGGTTGTTTCCTTAATCATTGCCTCGGCACTCGGTGTGGTCTTCGGGTTATTCCTAGTTTCAAAAACGAGATTATTAAGGATCATTGCCACAGTATATGTTGATATTTTCCGTGGTACCCCTCTAATTGTACAAGCATTCTTTATTTATTTTGGTATTCCTGCAGCACTTGATATACGAATTACAGCTGTTGTGGCAGGTTTAATTACGTTAAGCTTAAATGCAGGTGCGTATATGGCTGAAATTGTTCGTGGTGGTATTCAGTCGATTGATAAAGGCCAAATGGAAGCGGCCCGAAGCTTAGGACTTCCATACGGAAAGGCGATGTCTAAAGTTGTCTTGCCACAAGCAGTTCGTGTGATGATTCCATCATTTATTAACCAATTTGTTATTACATTAAAAGATACTTCCATTCTATCGATTATCGGTATTAATGAGTTAACACAAAGCGGAAAGATTATCATTGCTCGAAATTTAGAGTCGTTCCAAATGTGGTTAATCGTTGGTATTATTTACTTCATTATCATTATGATTTTAACAAAAGTATCGAATGTGTTAGAAAGAAGGATTAAATATGGAAAAAATTAAGGTAACGAATCTGAAAAAATCATATGGGGATCTAGAAGTATTAAAATCAATTGATTTGCAGGTTGGAGAAGGTGAAGTCGTTTGTTTAATCGGTCCTTCTGGTTCTGGTAAAAGTACACTTCTTCGTTGCTTAAACTTACTTGAAGAGGTAACGGGTGGAGAGGTTATTGTTAATGGGACGAACCTTACAACTAAAGGAACAAATATAAACAAGGTCCGTGAAAATATCGGAATGGTATTCCAACACTTTAATCTTTTTCCTCATCTAACGATATTAGATAATATAACCCTTGCTCCAGTTGAGTTAAATAAGGCAACGAAAGAACAGGCAAAGGAAAAGGCTTTAGAGCTATTAAGACGTGTAGGCTTAGAGGATAAAGCTTCGGCAAAACCAGATCAATTATCTGGTGGACAAAAGCAAAGGGTTGCGATTGCTCGCGCCCTTGCGATGAATCCGGATATCATGTTATTCGATGAGCCTACGAGTGCGCTTGACCCCGAGATGGTTGGTGAAGTATTAGCCGTTATTAAACAATTGGTTCAAGAAGGAATGACCATGGTGATTGTAACCCATGAAATGGGCTTTGCAAAAGAAGTAGCCGACCGCGTTATCTTTATGGACGGTGGATATATTGTTGAACAAGACAGACCACAAGAAATTTTCGGCAACCCAAAAAATGAACGTACGAAAGACTTCTTGAACAAAGTGTTATAGAATGAAGCACCGGCATGGTTCCGGTGCTTCTCTTTTTATTTATATATAGTTTGTTGCCTCACTTCACAGAGTACTCATTATCAATTAAACTATAAAACAGAACAAGTTGAATTAATTTTCCCAATTCCTTATCTAATAGAATAGGAACCTATTTTTTGTTTCTATATAATGCCAAAAAGGAGTAGTTAAATGAGTAAACGTCAAACGAATATTCTCGTGTTTAGTCCTAATCTTACAGATGTTGAGGCATATGTTGAAAGTATCCGCAAAGAGGGATATTTATCCGTACAAGGAGCGACAACTTTTGAGGAAGCAGAAAAATACTTACCCAACACTGAAGTGATTTTAGCTTGGAAATTCCCTACTCAACTGTTAAACAAACCCATCTCGTCATCTGTCCGATGGTTTCAATCAATGGGAGCTGGAGTCAATGATTTAGTTACAGACCCTTCCATTCCTAAAGACATGTTCATTACACGAATTGTTGATCAATTTGGTACTTACATTTCTGAATATGTATTTTCATTTCTCTTGGACATAGTAAAAGATGGTCCTCGGATGAGGCAGGCCCAATTGAAACAAAGTTGGGATTCATTCACTTCCGATACTTTGAAGGGAAAAACAATCGGGATTGCCGGACTCGGATCGATTGGAGCTGAAATTGTACGGAAGGCACGAGCATTCGATATGAATGTAAACGGGCTAAGTTTTAGCGGAAAACAAGCATCATTAGTTGACCAACATTATTTTCCAAATCAATGGCTTGAATTCGTAAAAGAACTAGACTATTTAGTGCAAACCCTTCCTTTAACAGATCAAACACATTACGTCATTAACAAGGATATTCTTTTAGCAATGAAACCAAATGCCTGTCTGATCAACGTAGGTCGTGGTGCACTCATTAATGAAGATCATTTAATTTCTGTTATGCAATCAGGACATCTTCAGGCGGCCATTCTCGATGTGTTCGAGAAAGAACCGTTGCCTAAAGGCCATATTCTCTGGTCCATGCCAAATGTGTATGTCACTTCTCATCTATCAGGACCAAGTACGGTTGAAGGAGTAAGTCACTTTTTTATCAAAAATTTAAAACGATATTTAGAGGAACAACCATTACATGGATTAGTTGATCGGAAATTAGGGTACTGAAGTCGACATTAAATATAAAAGCTAATAGCCTCAACCGCTAGTTTAAGGGAATATTACAGCGCAAAAAAGAGGGATCCATCCTAACTGCATGACTATCTTCGCAGACTAGAACGGATCCCTTTATTTTTTATGAAATATTTTCAACAGAACTTTCACTATCACCCTTCTTAGCCTTTTATGTTCCAAGTAGTGTTACCGCTACAATAACAACTAAGCCTGTGAATACTCCATAAATGATCGGGAGCATAGAGGTGACACCGTAAACGATAGAGGTAATAAAGACAACAACTGTACTCGCGATAATGGCGGAAAATGCCGCTTTACTCGTTGTACGTTTCCAAAACAAGCCAACAACTAACGGTACGAAGATTGCACCTGATAGAATAGCAATTGTTTTCAAAGCTATCATTACTACATCTCACGTATTCTGTCCGAACTAAGCTCTCTTGCGGACTCTTCCAGCCTACATCTCACGTATTCTGTCCGAACTAGGCTCTCTTGCGGACTCTTTCAGCCTAGATCGCACGAATTCTGTCCGAACTAAGCCCTCTTTCGGACTCTGCTAGCCTGAATCTCACGTATTCTGTCCGAACTAACCTCTCTTTCGGACTCTGCCTACCTACATCTCACGTATTCTGTCCGAACTAACCTCTCTTTCGGACTCTGCCTACCTACATCTCACGTATTCTGTCCGAACTAAGCCCTCTTTCGGACTCTGCCTGACTGGATCACACGGAATCTGTCCGAATTAAGCCCTCTTTCGGACTCTGCCTGCCTGAACCTCACGGAATCTGTCCGAACTAAGTCCTCTTTCGGACTCTTCCTGCCTGAATCGCACGGATTCTGTCCGAACTAAGTCCTCTTTCGGACTCTGCCTGCCTGAATCTCACGGAATCTGTCCGAACTAAGTCCTCTTTCGGACTCTGCCTGCCTGAACCTCATGTAATCTGTCCGAACTAACCTCTCTTTCGGACTTTTCCTGCCTGGATCTCACCAACTCTGTCCGAAACCACCTCTCTTTCGGACTCTGCCAGCCTGAATCTCATGTAATCTGTCCGAAACCACCTCTCTTTCGAACTCTGCTAGCCTGAATCGCACGGATTCTGTCCGAAACCACCTCTCTTATTTGGGCCGTGTCTCACATCTTCATTCGATGGTAAGATTCATCTAAAATTTTTATCCCATAATGCTTTTTTATACATAAGAACGTTAGTCTTAGTTAAAAATAGCTATTAAAAAAGCTGGAAGTGGAATATAGTGAACAAATCTAAAAAAGCTATATATATTTACGTTATTATTACCCTAGTTATGTTATTAATAGCATCCTCAACCTCTTTTGCACAAAAAACAAGTCCTTCTTTTCAAAATGAATTAGATCAACTGTTACAGAATGACCCCCTTTTAAAAGGTAGTCTCACAGGAATTAGTGTTCGCTGTGCAAGTACTGGCGAGATCCTTTATGAACATAATGGGGATATTCGGATGCGACCTGCCTCGAATCTAAAACTCTTTACCGCTGCAGCCGCTTTGTCCGTATTAGGGCAAAATTATCAATTTAAGACAGAGCTTCGAACCGATGGCGAAATAGAGGGACAAATACTTAAAGGGAATTTGTATTTAAAAGGGTATGGGGATCCTACTCTATTAAAAGAAGACCTTACGAACATGGCGAAAAGATTATCCCACTCAGGTGTCACTAAAATTGAAGGGAGTTTAATTGGTGATGATAGTTGGTATGATGATGTTCGTTTATCACCGGATTTAGTCTGGAGTGATGAATCTGCCTACTACGGATCGCAAATTTCTGCGCTAACCATTTCTCCAGATAAAGACTTTGATTCAGGCACTGTTTTAATGGATATTTCACCAGGGTCAAACATCGGTGAACCCGCACAAATTCAACTTTCGCCTGCAACCAATTATGTCCAAGTCATCAATCAAACCTTAACCGGATCACCCGAAGGAAACACCGACCTTTCAGTTGAGCGAAAACATGGAACAAACACGGTCATTGTAAAAGGGTTCCTACCCATAGAGACGAAAACAGAGAAAGAATATATTTCCGTTTGGGAACCAACTGTATTCGTTCTTGATCTATTTAAGGGGGAACTGGAGAAACAAGGGATTAAACTTTTGGGAACTGGAAAACCAGGGGTCACCCCACAAAACACTGATATTCTAGCTAGTCATACATCAATGGCATTGTCAGAGCTCCTCATCCCCTTTATGAAACTAAGCAATAACGGCCATGCAGAAACTCTCGTAAAAGAAATGGGGAAAAGAAGATTAGGCGAGGGCAGCTGGGAAAAAGGACTCCAAGTGTTAAAAGAGGAACTTCCTACATTCGGTGTAAATCCTACAGATGTAGTCATCAGAGATGGTTCTGGAATTTCTCATGTGAATTTAATTCCGGCGAACGAAATTTCACAGCTATTATTTCATGTCCAAAAGGAAGTTTGGTTTCCCGCTTTCGCAACCTCCTTACCCGTTGCAGGTAAACAAAACAAAATGGTTGGCGGAACATTAAGAAACCGAATGAAGCCTCTGAATGTTAAAGCTAAAACAGGCACTCTATCGACGGTCACCTCTTTAGCCGGATATGTCGAAACAAAAGATGGTAAAACCGTGATCGTTTCAATCCTTTTAAATAATCTCATTTATGAAGCCAAAGGAAAAGAAGTGGAAGATCGAATCGTAGAACTAATAGCTAATCAGTGAACCTCTCGGCATTGAAATACCGAGCATCTTTTAACTTTTCAAACATACGGTCAAACAACAGACCTGCACATCCGATCATTAGCTGATACACCTTCGGACAGCGCATTACAAATGAGTAATGATGAACTCGAAGATTTTCCCCCAATGAATGGGTAAGAGGTTCATTGGGCTATATAAGTATTAAGCCACTGACTTAATACTTATATAGCTACGGTGACGTTTTTTAAATAATTCTTTTAATGCGGAGTGCCTTTTATTGGTGTTATATCGATACTTTTCAACTAGCTTTAACACCTCATCATCAAGCGCACGTTGTCCAATATTGATAGCTGCATTATGATCTGCGTCATCTTCATGCTTGCACACGGTACAAACAAAAAATTTACCTTTCCGGTTCTTGTCATCAATATTGGAGCATTTAGGACACATCTTTGAAGTGTAGGCGGGATCTACAGCCATATGTGGAATGCCTAGCCAATTTAATTTAGATTGGACTTTTTTCGTTAGTTGACCTCGGATCCACATACTATCCCGTTTGTTGTTTCTCGTTCCTCGGTCAAACTCAGTAATATCTAAGTCTTCATATACACAAAAGGAATGAGATCTTTTCACTTCTTCTATAAATAAGTAAGCCGCCTCATTTATACGTAAATCTGCTTCGTGAGCATATTGACGAAGGCATTTGTCCTTTTTCTTTTTTCCATTCAGTGAAGCAGCGATCTTTTGGATCTTTCCCCCTTAATCTTTCTTTTTCATATCGATTAGTGCTTTTCTTTAATTCCTTTTGATAGTCTCTCATTTTATTTCGTAAGGAAGATCGATGACCTAATTTTATTTCTACGACCTCTTCATAAAGCTGCCTCATTCCACAAAAACTACCGTAAGGATTTCCTGTATTTGTAAAGATTAAATCTGTAATACCCGCATCAAAGGAAAGGATGTTCTTTTTGGGAATTTTCTTCGTTTCAATTTTTTTCGTAAATGGAACTCCAATTCGAACCTTTCCATGATCCGTTAACTTGATCGTCATTGATCCTGTATCATACTGTTTCATTCGGCGTAATCCATTTCTTGAAGTACTTACCGGAAAAGCTACCCGGTCTTTTTCTCCAAGTAATTTTACATATACAATAAAAGCTTCTTTTGTGGAATGGGACTTTTCTAATGTTGAGAGGCGAGAATCCAATTGAAGGGGGACACTTTTTGTCAAAAAAGGCAATTTCATGTATTTTAGCTTGTCCAGAAAGAGATTTGCGACTGTTTCCTTATAATACTCACGTTTTTCTTCACTTAATGCCTTTAACTTCATCAATAGCTTTTGATAATCATCAACTTTGGATTTGGAAGGTTTCTCTTTTTGATTTTCCTTCTCGATTAAACCTTGAATCATTGCCATTTCATCCGCTTTCATAACGGTCGCATTCAATAAGGATAGAAAAGATATATACACCTCCATTTCTGGATGATGCTGTTGGATAAACCCGTAAACCTTATTCCGAATACGAATGACATGATTATGCAGTTCTTTAACGGCCATGTCCACTGCATTTTGTCCATACGCTGAACCAAGTTGATGACCTTTACGTACTTCTTTTTCCAGATTTCTTACCTTTGGTGACTGTTTATTGTTAGTTAACAAGTCTAGTAAATAAGTAGGGTCTTGACCCATCCTATTTATAAATTTATTAATGAGATTTGTGTATTCTTTTTGAGTGTTTTTTAACAGATTCATTTTATGAACGGTGGGTTTACCATGTAAAAATACAGACCTTGTTTCTGCCATATCCCTCACCCCCTATTATTCTGTTTTTCAATATATTTAAGAACCGACTGTTTCAAGATAAAAACTACTGCTCCATAACCTCCCTTTCCATAGCTGTTCTTTTATCTCTGGATAGTTCAGAAACAATTTTCTACCTGAAATCCCTTTCAACATTTTATCGATTTAAGATGGGAAACATTTGGGTGTATGGAGGCAAAAAACATGAACATTATCTTGTTCTCCAACAACCATTGAAACAACAAAATCTTTATCTTCTGTAATCCTTGAAATAGCTCCTGTAAGTAGTGTTCAATTTCCAGAGTTAATACTTGTCTTCAATATTTAACGGACCAAACAATATGATAATTGACGTTATACACACAGGTTCTAGCGTGGGTTAAATTTGTTTTACTGGATCCATTTTCCATATATATATTATACACAATAATCAAAAAAGGAACAACAGTTCGACTCTTTATACTATATGTATAGTTAATAATTAAAAAAAGGCGATTCATCTCCCTATTGAAATAGGGAGGATTCTCGCCGGTTATCCTAAATTGTTTAATTCAGCCTTTTAAACTCACTAGGAAAAAAATACCAGGCACCTTCCAAGATTATATGGATGGTATCCGGTATTTTTCATCTCTATTTTTTTAGCATTTCAAAAACCTGTTCAACGTCTTTATCTCCACGTCCAGATAGGTTAACAATGATAATATCATCCTTTGATAACTCTTTTGCCAATTTCATCGCATAGGCTACTGCATGAGAACTTTCAAGGGCAGGAATAATTCCTTCCTCTTGGGATAAGATTTGAAAAGCCTCCAAAGCTTCTTGTCCGCTTACAGGCACATATTCGCCTCTGCCGCTATCTCTTAAATAACTATGTTCAGGTCCAACACTTTGGTAGTCTAAGCCGGCAGCAATGGAATGTGTCGGTAATAGATTTCCATCTTTATCTTGCAATACATAGCTATTAAATCCATGTAAAACTGCCGGAACTCCTTTTGAAAGAGAAGCAGCTTCTGCAGGTTCTACCCCGATTAGACGTACATTTGGTTCTTCGATATAGTGAGCAAATGCACCAATCGCATTACTTCCGCCTCCAACACAAGCAACAACTGCAGTTGGCAGCTTACCTTCTTTTTCAAGAATTTGTTTCTTTGATTCTTTACTAATAACCGCTTGGAATTCTTTAATCATCTGTGGATAAGGATGTGGCCCAACCGCAGAACCGATTAAATAGAAGGTATTTTTGTAGTTTTGCATTAAATCACCTAATGCCTCATCTACTGCTTCTGCCAAGTGACCCTCACCTTTATCTACTGCCACCACCTTTGCTCCCAGCAATTCCATACGGAACACATTAAGAGCTTGCCTTTCCGTATCCTTTTTACCCATATAAATCACGCATTCCATGCCAAACAAAGCACATGCTGTAGCAGTTGCAACCCCATGCTGTCCTGCCCCAGTTTCTGCAATAATTCTTTTAATTCCCATTTTCTTAGCCACTAAAATTTGCCCTAAAACATTATTAATCTTATGAGCACCTGTATGATTTAAATCTTCACGTTTCAGATAGATTTTGGCTCCGCCAACTTTATTTGTTAAGTTTTCAGCGTATGTTAATGGGTTTTCCCGACCCACATATTCTTTCAAATAATATTCATATTCTTGTAGAAATTCAGGATCATTTTTATAACGTAAAAATGCCTCTTCAATTTGATCCATCGCTTTTTGAAGGTCTTCTGGTATAAAACTGCCACCGAATTCTCCATAATAGCCTTTTACCCTATTCTCTTCCATACTCGTCATATCTCAACTATCTCCTCTCTTACTTCGAAATAAATCTATTCTTTGTTAGTATAACAATTATTTATGAAAATTTTAATAGTTTCTATAAAGAGAAACTTCCATCAGTGTTGGGTTCTTTCGTCTCCCCACCGATGGTTAGTTATAACTAGCAACATGCTGGCCACATAGACATTTGCCGGAGGTGTATTTAGTCTGTGTTTTTATTTCTGAGCTTTACGGGCAGTGTTGACCCCCCCTAACTTCTTCTATTACACTAGGACTTTTAGGTGGAAGTCTTACTGCCGTTAAGTCTGATTAGGAGGATATAGAGGCCAGGTGCCTCCCATATGTGAAATAAAGGAAGGAAAAGCCGTGATTGTTTCCGTTCTATTAAATAATCTAGTTGATGAAGACAGCGGGAAAACTAGTGGAGGACCGAATCATTGAAATAATAGCCAATCATTAAAGCTACCATTAAAAAGAGCCAGGTACTCTCCAAACCGGAAGGTACCTGGCACATAGTTTTCTTTACTTACTAATTTTTCACTTATAGTGAATCAATTTCATTAAAATAAAGCCGATAGCCTTGTTGATTTTCCTTTTTATTTTTAACGACTAGTTTTCCTTCATATAATGACTTTCCAGTGTTTAAATCTCCGATTAACAAGGTATGTCCATCATCTGTTGCAGAAATCATATAGATTTTTCCACTCATGATTTTAATAAAGGGCGGGTTTTCATTATCTATACTCTGTTTTAAATGAAAGGTCTGTTTTCCAATCCATTTTTCTTTTTCCAAATCATATTGACTGACTTCAATCCCTTCATCTAATTGCATATACGTATAGATGGACGATTGAGAAATAATAGACATATCCAAAAGTGCTTTCATTTCGTCGGGAATCGCCCATTGTTTCACTTCGTCGTTTTCAATATTATATAGAAGGACTTCATTTGCGATGGTTTTCGGTTCGCCTTCAGTGCTGCTTGTAAATCCATCGCTTTGGACTTCCTCTGCTTCAAATGTCTCTAATTTAATCACATAATATTTTTGAGAAGTAATTGAGTTGTGCAATTCATTGATAATCACCATTTCTGTCCAGCTGTTTGATGCTGTTTCAAGGGAAACGATCGTGTCATTTCCAACGATTTGTTGCTCTTTCACATCAAAGGTATACACCTTTAAATCATTTCCGCCTTCCATTCCAAACCCTCTGACCAATAACTTTAGCTCATTATCGACCAGTTGAACATCCTCTATATTCATCCAATCATATTTTTCCAAGAACGGGACGTCTGTTTGAATGGAAAACGTTTCTCCTGAATTTTTATTTAAAATATCAATATCAAAGGCAATATTTTGTTTAGGGTAATCATGGAAGTTTCCCTTAAAACTCGCATACACCAATATACTTTCATTTTCAAAAAAATTAGATGGGATTAGATCCTTTCCGCGCATAAACTTTTTATGATCCTTAATCCAATCCTTAAAAATCGGTGAACTGTTGGCTGGCGAGAGTTGTTCAATAAATGAACGATCATAGGGATTAACGGTACCTTCAGTTGTGATTTGTAATGGCTGGTACATATGCCCTATTGAATAATCTCCATAAATCATAAGATCCTTTAGTTCTTCTTCATTGCCTGTTATTTTCTCAAACTCAATGTTTATACCTGCTTTATTAGCTAAACTAGCTTGTGTGTAAAAAGTTCCAATCACAACAACTGTGACAAGACTTAGAATGATTAATTTCCAATAACGTTTCATTTATAATATCCCTCCCATCAAACTCTTATTTTATTTCTGATCAGATAACTTCCAATCCATAGTGCACCTGCTAGAAGCAGTAAGATTACGACTACTTCAATGATAAACAGCTCAATTGGATAAAAATAATAACGAAGTACAAAGACATCAACTAAAATTGGAAGTAAAAAGATGAAAAGTGATAAAGCACAATAGATAATTCCATAAATAATTCCTTTTAAACGGAAAGAACGTTCAAATAGAACGGCTGTAAACACGATTAATACAGCTGTTATTCCAATCCCATAAGCAAGGACAAATTCAAAAAATGAGCGCGGAATAATAAGGCTTAAAATTATATTATTTTTGATTATTTCATAGATAGTCATGTCTGAGTAGAACTCGTTTGGAACCATCCATTTTACCACTTGACCTTCTAAAGGTAATAATAGTAGCTGTAGAGCGACAAGTCCGAAAACAAATAATAAAATGGTTGTGAATTTGGCTAAATATACATTCATCCGGTCAGTTGGCAACATTAACAATCGATAAATAAATGTATTTTTACCAAACCAATCGCGATACCAAATAAAAAAGACATAAAAGATTAACGCAGCAATACTTAGAAAAATCGGACTAATAAACCAAAGAGAATTGTTAGTGACATCGAACAATGTGAACGTCCCGTATTGATCTAGGAACATCTTCTTTGGCATAGATCCCCTGTAAATAAGGTCATCAACACGACTTAGGTATTCGCGAGACGATGTAATAACGGCAATCATCTGGAAAAGAATCGTGATCCCTATTAATACAAGGTAAATCCTTAGAAATCGATTCACTTCGAAATTCACAAGCTTTAAAAAACGATTCATCCTTTATACACCTCTCTCATCACATCAATCACCGATTTTCCTTCTGTTTCCCTAACCTCTTCTGTATCAAATTCTTTAATAACGACACCGTTATCAAGCAGTACGACCTTATCGATTAAATGCTCAATGTCGTTAATTTCATGAGTAGTAATAATGACGCCGCGATCTTCAATTAAATGACTAGTAAATACGTTTGCGATTTGCTCCCGGCTGAAAATATCAATCCCTGAAAAAGGTTCATCCATTAACACATAATCAACATCTAATGCTAACCCAAGCAGTAGATTGACTTTGGCGGCATTCCCTTTTGATAGGTCAGAAATTCGATCACTTTCTTTTAGTCTGAAAAATTGTAGAAGTTCACTTGCCCTGCTTTGATTCCAGCTATCGTAAAAGTCAGCCATAAATGTAAATGCATCACCGATTTTCATCTGCGGTAACATCGTAATGGCATCAGGGATAAACGTAATTTTCTCGTAGCTTGTTTTTTTAAGAGGCTGTCCGTCAATAAGAATTTCTCCGTCATTAATTGGTGTTAAGTTCATAATGGCTTTCATAACTGTTGTTTTCCCTACGCCATTTATTCCAATTAAACAAGTAATCTTTCCTTTTTCTGCAGTAAATGAAACTCCTTTTAATACTTGTTTCCGACCAAATTTTTTGGTAACATTTTTGACTTCTATCACGGTTCTCCCCCCTATTCTTCCCTGTGATTTTCATAGTTTCTCTTTACTAAATCAAGCGCTTCATGTAATGGAATGTTAATGGTACGAACCGAATGAACGAACGTATCAACCGCCTCTACAATCAATTCCTCTCGTACCTTCCTAACAATTCCCTCATCCTTTGTAATCCGACTAGGCAAATTCCCTTCTGTAAAAATCAATCCTTGTTCCTCCATTTCTTTATACGCCCGCTGCGCAGTATTAGGGTTAATTTTCAGTTGGTTTGCTAGCTCTCTTCTTGATGGAATTTCCTGACCCGGTTGGAAAAAGCCTTTAGCGATTTGTTCTTTAAAATGCTGAATGACTTGCACATAAACAGGATCTCGATTGTTAAACTTGACGTTCATAGGAACCCAACTCCTAAACCATAGTGTGTTGTATTAAGTGGTTAGTACAGTGAAAATAAAAAAATGTTCAATTAACCAATGTTTCTGTTAGTGTATCACTAAATTAATACACACAAGCTGTACTACAACCTTCATACACCTTAAATTGTATTATACGCCTAATACACCACTTGTCAATGTAAAGGTTACCTTTTTTTAACAAAAAAAAAATAAAAACCCCTCTGAACGAGGGGCTTCTGTTCAATTATTCATGATTTAAAACATTCACGGCCAATGTGGCAAAAAACTCGGAAGCTACTTTAATCGCGTCCTCATTTAAATCAAATTCGGGGTGATGCCATTCTCTCGGTCCGTCTACTCCCACCCACACAAAGAATCCGGGAATAAAGTTTTGATAGTAAGCAAAGTCCTCCCCTGCTGAGGTAGGTTCGGCATCGACTACTTCATATCCAGCCTCTATGACCGATTCACGGACAATGCTCTCATATTCTCTTGCATTATTTACAACAGGTGCATAGGAATTCCACTGAAACTCAACCGTTCCTCCATTGCCTTCTGCCGTGGTTTCTGCTAATTTCTTCATATAACCGGGGATGACCTCACGTGCTTCTTGTTGAAAGGTTCTTACTGTTCCTTGAAGCACTACTTTTTCAGGGATTACATTCCACGTATTTCCCCCATTAATACTCGTAATGCTAATCACTGCATTATGAAATAAATCAATTCTTCTTGCAATAATGGACTGTACATTTGTTACATATTGAGAGGCTATGATAATGGGATCAATCGTGTGATGTGGAATACCCGCATGACCACCTATTCCATTAAACGTAATTTCAAATTTATCGACACTTGCCATTAACCCACCAGATTTCACACCAACTGTTCCTACTGGAAGGTCAGGTTTATTATGCATCCCAAAAATCGCTGTTACATTCTCTAAAACCCCTTTATCTACTAAATACTTAGCACCTTGAGCAATTTCTTCAGCAGGTTGGAAAATAAAGCGGACCGTCCCGTGTAATTGTTCCTTATTTTCGTTTATAAGTATCGCTGCCCCTAAAATCGAAACCGCGTGAAAATCGTGGCCGCATGCATGCATTTTTCCATCGATCTCAGAACGGAAAGAAACTTCTGTTTTTTCATAGATAGGCAATGCATCAATATCTGAACGAATCGCTATTGTAGGACCATCCTTTTCTCCCTTTACTTCGGCAATAACGCCAGTTTCTAAGTCAAAGGAGAGAATCGTGATTTCATTTTCTTTAAGCCATTTTTTCAAATGCTCCGTAGTATTGTACTCCTCAAAAGGAAGTTCAGGATTGCGATGTAAGTACCTTCTTTTCTCAATTAGATCGCTTACAAGTTCGTCAGTCATCACAAACATCGTTTTCTTCACCCATTCCTAATTTTTCTATAAGATTCCTAAGTAACTAAAACCTTAATTAAAATTCAATTCTTTATTAACTACAAGATCTTCTCTATCAGAATATTGAATTCATTTTAGAATACAAAGAATCTAATATCAAGTGATTTAGTAGGATTAATGACTAGTAGTTGTATTAAAAAGGTGAAATAATTTTTTAAAAAAATAGATTATGTTGAATATGAAATTTACTACTAAGATGTAATCGGTATCTTTATTCAACTTTAAACTAAAACACATTTATACATAGGTAGAACTGGATTAGTAGAAAAGCGCCAACTGGCTGGGTAATCAAGCCTCTAATTACGTTATAATAGAATAACACCTAAATTTTGTACTATTAAAATTATTTAAACATTTAAAGAGAGGGAACACGATGAATTTATCTAATCAACTTAATCAAATTCAAAAAACAAGGCCTCGTCCAAAGCTTCGTCAACAATCAACCTCGATCGTTCTGTTGATTGGAATTATTTTTATTGCGGTTAACTTAAGGGCACCTTTAACTTCAGTAGGACCGTTAGTAGAAACGATTCGTGATCAGCTGCATATATCAAATACGATGGCTGGGATGATAACGACGCTACCATTGATAGCTTTTGCACTTTTTTCGATGTTTGTTCCAAGATTAACACAACGACTTGGAATGGAAAGGGTTTTATTTTTTTCAATCATTATTTTAACGTTTGGGATTACCTTACGTTCAATTTCAGGAATTACTTACTTATATATAGGTACAGCGATTCTAGGGCTGGGCATTGCAGCTTGTAATGTGTTGTTGCCGAGTATGATAAAAAGAGAATATCCTGAAAGAATTGGACTGATGACTGGCGTTTATTCGGTTTCAATGAATCTAAGTGGGGCCATCGCTTCTGGGGTTAGTGTCCCGATTGCGTTTGGATTAGGTTATGGATGGCAAGGCGCCCTAGGGGTTTGGGGGATTTTGAGCTTTCTATCGATTTTATTTTGGTTGCCTCAAGTATTAAAGCGTTCTAATCAAACACCTAAGGCCGGGATCCATCATCAAACGACAGATCATGGAAGGAAAGTATGGCGATCTTCACTTGCCTGGCAGGTTACTATTTTTATGGGATTGCAATCCATGGTTTTTTATATTCTTATTACATGGCTCCCTGAAATCTTGAAGGGACAAGGATTTTCCCCGGACCAATCAGGCTGGTATCTATCGATCATGCAGATGGCTGTACTTCCCGTTACCTTTATTGCACCGATCCTCGCTGGTCGGATGTCTAACCAACGACTTTTAGTCATCATAACATCAAGTAGTCTTTTAACGGGAATTCTTGGATTACTTTATGGAAGTATGAATTTTATTGGTTTATGGGTCGTACTATTAGGTATGGGAAGTGGTTTTTCTTTTAGTCTAGCAATGATGTTTTTCAGCCTGCGTACCGAAAATGCTAAACAAGCTGCAGAATTATCTGGGATGGCTCAATCTGTTGGATATTTACTCGCAGCAACTGGACCAACACTTTTCGGTTATTTGAATGATATCACTGGAAGTGCAACGATCCCGCTTCTCCTATTAACGGGTGTGACCATCGCTTTAATGTTGGTCGGTCTAGGTGCAGGTAGAAACAGAGTAATCCATGCAAATGGATGAGGGATCATTCTCGGATTGCCATCTTTTCCCTAAACACTTATTTTGGGATATAATTAAACTACAATTCTAATAATGAAGGGGGATTCTTTATGTATCGTAATATTCTAAGACATCCTGGACCCACACCTATACCGAAAAGGGTAGAGCTTGCGATGGCCCAGGATATGATTAGTCATCGCACACCCGAATTTGTCAATTTGTACCAAGAAACAACCCAGCGTGTCAAACCGATTTTTGGAACGAAACATGATATTCTACTTCTTCCATCAGGGGGAACAGCCGCTTTAGAGGCAGCTGCAGTCAATACGGTTTCTCCAGGTGAAGAGGTCGTTGTTATCACAGTTGGTGCCTTTGGAGATTATTTCGTTTCGATTTGCGAAAAATATGGCTTTCACGTACATAAACTTGAAAAGGATTGGGGCGAGGCATGTACGAAAGAGGACCTTATTGAGTTTTTGAAACCTTTATCCAACATCAAGGCTGTTTTTGCGACTTATAATGAAACTTCAACAGGAATTTTAAATCCAATTGATCAATTGGGCGAAGTCGTTCGCACTCATAGTGATGCTCTTTTTATTGTCGATGGAGTTAGTGCGATTGGAGGAGCTCCTGCCCAAATGGATGATTGGAATATTGATATTTTAGTAACAGGCTCACAAAAAGCAATGATGCTTCCTCCGGGACTGGCGCTATTAAGCGTTAACGACCGAGCATGGAAAGTAATCGAGGAAAATCAGACTCCTGCCTATTATTTAAA
Source organism: Niallia sp. XMNu-256 (assembly GCF_036670015.1). Classification (NCBI taxonomy): domain Bacteria; kingdom Bacillati; phylum Bacillota; class Bacilli; order Caryophanales; family Bacillaceae; genus Niallia; species Niallia sp. XMNu-256. The sequence continues at coordinate 519,808 of NZ_CP137636.1, read as the reverse complement.
TCTACTCAGCTACCGTGAATGGGCTTCAAAAGGAATGACACCAAACACACCAGCGGTTTCACTCATTATGGGCCTCTCAGCTGTATGTGATTTAATTGATGAAGAAGGCGGTTTCTCGAAAACTGTAGAACGCCATCTATTAATGAAAAATATGGTTCGGGAAGCAATGAAGGCTCTTTCGATTGAATTGTTGACTGATGATGAACATGCTTCACCAACAATCACTGCCATCAAGACACCTCAAGGTCTTGATCTCCCAACCTATTTGGGCCATTTAAAGACCAACTATCATCTTGATTTTGCGGGTGGACTTGGACCATTGCAAGGGCAAATTTTCAGGTTTGGGCATATGGGCTATTGCTTCCCTAGCGATGTTCTGGAAGCCGTTTCCCTTATCGAAGCTGGATTGCAGGACTTTTCTTACTCCTTTGAATCCGGTGCAGGTGTAAAGGCGGCACAAAATGTATTTTTAACCTCATTAAGAAAATAACAATTAAGTAACACGAAAATTATAATTACTAATAATTAGTGAGACAGAGGAATAGTTCCATCATTTTACTTGTCGTTTAGGGTTTACCTTAGTTTTCAATATTGCCAACCTGTTGACAAGTTTTATAATATTATATATAATTTAGATAATTAAATTAATAAAGGCAAAGCACAAAATGGGGAGCACCACCGAAAGGGTGTTACTTCGTTTTGTGCTTTTTTTATGGAAAAAGAAAGGGGAAGAGAAATTTGAAGGTAAATGGAATGGTTGAACCATTAGAGAAAGACCAAACGCTATACGAATATTTAACGTTAAAAAACTTCGATTTAACGAAAATTGCAGTTGAACGGAATGGTGAGATTGTACCTAAGACTGAATATGAGACTGTGCAACTCCAAGATCAAGACACATTAGAAATTGTTAAATTCGTAGGAGGTGGTTGAGCCATGAGAGTAACGATTAATGGAAAAGAACAGACAATAACTGAACAGACCGCATTCAAAGTAAGAGACAAGTTTGGAAATCCAGATGATATTGTCATCCTCAATGGTTTCCAGATTGCCGAGGACAGCCAACTCTCTGAAAATGATTATCTATCAATTATCCAAAAAGGGGTCATGCCTAAAAAAGAGGAATTAGAGAGCATGATGATGGCCCGCCATACCCCAAATGTTCACAACAAGGTTAAAAATGCGAAGGTAGCAATTTGTGGATTAGGCGGGTTAGGATCCAATATTGCTGTAATGCTTGCTCGAATTGGTGTCGGGCATCTGCTGCTCGTTGACTTTGACATCGTTGAGCCCAGCAATCTTAACAGGCAAAGTTATTACGTAAGGCATTTAGGAATGCCTAAAACATTAGCTCTTAAAGAGCAGATCGAAGAAATCAACCCATTTATTAAAATAGATACCGAGTTTGTGAAAATCACTGAGGAAAATGTCGTTGAACTTTTCAACGACGTGGACATCATTTGTGAAGCATTTGATAAAGCCGATCAAAAATCGATGCTCATCAATACAGCGTTAAGCCAACTGCCTAATAGTATCGTTGTGGCTGGTACAGGATTGGCTGGATATGAAAGTTCCAATTTAATTCATACGAGTAGACCAATGAAGCGATTATACGTATGCGGAGACTTAGAAAATGAAGCAAGTATAGGAAAAGGCTTAATGGCACCTCGGGTTGGCATTTGTGCTGGTCATCAAGCAAATATGATTCTGCGTTTATTAGTAGGAGAAGAAGAAGTTTAAGAGAAAAGGAGTTTTAATACATGGAAAAGACATTAACTAAGGATCCATTAATTATCGGAGGACACGAATTTCAATCCCGTTTCATTTTAGGTTCAGGGAAGTTTTCACTAGATATGATGAAGGCTGTTATTGAATATGGCGAGGCGGAAATTGTCACCCTTGCTCTAAGAAGAGCCAATACGAACGAAGAAAATATCATTGATTATATTCCAAAAAACATCACCTTGCTTCCAAACACTTCAGGAGCAAGAACAGCAGAAGAAGCTTTACGAATCGCCCGCCTTTCAAGGGAACTAGGCTGTGGAGATTTCGTTAAAGTAGAAGTCATTCAAGATTCAAAATATTTACTGCCAGATAACCAAGAAACCGTTAGGGCGACAGAAATGCTTGCTAAAGAAGGATTTATTGTGCTTCCTTATATGTACCCTGATTTATATACAGCAAGAGCCCTAGTCGATGCTGGCGCTGCCGCTGTTATGCCACTAGGCGCACCAATTGGCAGCAATAAAGGTCTATGTACTAAAGAATTTATTCAAATTTTAGTCGATGAAATCAATTTACCAATCATTGTCGATGCTGGAATTGGCCGCCCTTCACAAGCATGTGAAGCAATGGAAATGGGTGTTGACGCAATTATGTGTAATACCGCAATTGCAACCGCCAATGATGTGTCCATGATGTCCCAAGCATTTAACCAGGCCATCAAAGCAGGGCGTGCTGCTTATTTAGCTGGATTAGGACGTGTGCTTGATTTTAAAGCAGAAGCATCAAGTCCATTGACAGGATTTTTGGAGGATTAATAGAATGGCTAGAAAAAAAGTTGATCATATGCAGTACCAAGAAGGAATGGAAGTCATCCAGTCTGATGTAATGGAAAAAGTGTTTAGAACCGTTGATCTCTATGATTATCATAAATATACCAATCGGGATGTGGAAAGAGCTTTAAGTAAAGATCACCTTTCCCTTGAGGATTTCGGAGCCCTCCTCTCCCCTGCTGCTTTGCCTTATTTAGAAATTATGGCACAGAAAGGGATGGCAGAAACGCGAAAACATTACGGTAACAACGTGTCCCTGTTTACTCCTTTATATATTGCGAACTATTGTGAAAATGAGTGTGTTTATTGCGGCTTTAAGGCAACCAATAAAATTCAGCGTGCTGTTCTTAATCCCAACGAGTTAGAGGACGAATTAAAGGCGATTGCCGCTACTGGCTTGGAGGAGATTTTACTCCTTACCGGTGAATCTCGTTATAAATCAGATGTAGAATATATCGGGGAAACCATTAAACACGCAACAAAGTTTTTTAAAACGGTCGGAATTGAAATTTATCCTCTAAATGTGGATGAGTATGCTTATTTACATGAATGCGGCGCCGATTTTGTATCTGTTTATCAAGAAACTTACAATCCTGATAAATATGAACAGGTTCATTTATGGGGATCAAAACGAATTTTTCCTTACCGTTTTTATGCCCAAGAACGCGCCTTAATGGGTGGGATGCGCGGCGTATCTTTCGGAGCTTTGCTAGGATTAGATGATTTTCGTAAAGATGCCTTTGCTACAGGCTTACACGCACAATTGGTACAGCAAAAGTTTCCGCATGCTGAAATTGGCTTTTCTGTCCCTCGGATTCGTCCATACATTAACAATGCTGATAATAATTCAAAGGATGTGCATGAAACACAACTATTGCAAGTCATGCTTGCTTATCGCTTATTCATGCCATTTGCAGGAATTACGATTTCTACGCGTGAAAGACCACGATTTCGTGATCATGTTGCGGGAATGGTGGCCAACAAAATGTCGGCTGGAGTAAGTGTCGGCGTCGGCGGCCACGAAGAAGAGCAAAAAGGCGATCAACAGTTTGAAATCTCTGATGAACGAAATGTGGCCGACGTTCACAAGATGCTTGTTAGCAAGGGCTTGCAGCCTGTCTATACAAACTATATAAGAGTTTAGGTGTAGAGAATGCTGATTTATGTGACCAATCGTAAACTTTGTCAATATGATTTCTTAGATCAAATTGAAAGATTAGCAAAAGGAAAACCTCATGGAATGATGCTTAGGGAAAAGGATTTGAATTTACCAGACTATGAAAAACTAGCTGTAGAGGTTAAAGAAATTTGTCATGAACATCATGTTCCGCTCATTATCAATCAAAATATGTCTGTAGCGATGAATTTGAAGATACCCAACATCCAATTATCCATGACTAATTTAAGAAAGTATCACCAGGATTTACATGCTTTTAAAAATATCGGGGCTTCGGTCCATACCATTGATGAAGCAAAAGAAGCACAGGTGTTAGGTGCTACCTATTTAATTGCTGGTCATATTTTTTCAACAGATAGTAAAAAAGGAGTTCCACCTAGAGGACTCCCCTTCTTGAAAAACGTCAGTGAGGCTGTGCCCCTTCCTGTTTTGGCTATTGGCGGAATCACTAGGTATCATGTAAACGATATTTATGCGACAGGGGCAAAGGGTGTTTGCATCATGTCTGAAGCGATGACGAGTCAACATCCTACTGAACTTGCGTATTCATTTAAATTGTAGTTTTAAGGCAAAGAGGACAAACCTCTTTGCCTTTTTTTGTTAAACACTGGATAGCGTTTCTTCCGCCTCTCTTCTTCGTAAATCTATTGTAAATAAACATAAATTTCATGTTAATAGAGAGTGTTAATTAATGGTAATTGATAGGTAGTAGTTCACATTTCTTCATAAAAAAACTCTATGAACAATGGAATCTTGAAACTTTAGCAGTGATTGTCAATTATGAGGAATTATAGTCTCAAAGTCTAATTTAGGACCGTTCTCATCTTAATAATTCATTTAATTTTTTAATAATCCTTAACCCCTTCTTCACATATGTATCATCAAAAATTATCATTGTCGAATTAACATAGATGGTGTCAAAGGATAAGCAGTGGGAGGAAGTCGTATGAATCAAAATGAAAAAAATGGGTTAGATAGAAGAACATTTCTAAAAGTAGGAGGTGCGGGCACTCTTGCATTAACACTTGGTGCAACTGGCCTTCCAGAAAATTTATTTGGTCAAGTCACACCAACGGCACAAGCGAAAGCCAACTATGACAAAGTCTTACGATTTAATCCAAACGGAAAATTTAAAATTGTCCAGTTTAACGATACTCAGGACGATGAACGAATTGACCGGAGAACGATTGAATTAATGGAAAAGGTTCTTGACTCCGAAAAACCTGACTTTGTTGTACTAAATGGGGACAATATTGCTTCTGGTGTTGATTCTGTTTTAGAAACGAAACAAGCTCTTAACAACCTTGCTCAACCGATGGAGCAAAGGGGAATTAAATGGGCAGTTACCTATGGAAACCACGATGAAGACTCTACACCAAAAAGTGGTCTGAATGAAGAAGATATGCTAGAAATTTATATGTCCTTCCCTAACAACTTGAATAAACATAGTGAGAAAGGAGTCGTTGGTACGGGGAATACGAATATACTTATTCAAAATTCTAAAGAAAACGATGCTGCCTTTAATATATGGTTATTAGATAGCGGCCGATATGCCCCTTCAACAATCGCTGGCCAGAATTTTGAAGGCTATCCAACTTGGGACTGGCTTCGTGGAAATCAAGTTCATTGGTATTATGAAACTTCTAAGGAAATCGAAAATAGATACAAACGCAAAATTCCTTCCCTCATGTTCATGCATATTCCACTTTGGGAACATCGCTTTATGTGGTTCTCTAGTGTAGATGATCGGTCAGCCGCAGCACATGAACGCGCCGTTCAAAAACACAATATTGTCGGTGAAAGAAATGAGGATGAATGTCCAGGACCATTTAATAGCGGCTTATTTTCAGCGATGTTAGATCGTGGTGATGTTAAAGGCGTTTTCTGTGGACATGATCATATTAACACGTATCATGGAAATTATTATGGAATTTTATTAGGCTATGGGGGTAGTGCTGGTTTTGGTACATACGGTCTCTCAGGAGCAGAGAAACATAGACTTCGTGGTGCTCGAGTATTCAATTTAGATGAAAGTACAGATGATGTCTTAGTGGAAACCCATATGGTTTTCGCAAAGGATTACGGGATTGATTTAACTCCAAACGACCAAAGCATGGATCCATTGCCACTAGCAGAAAACAAAAAATTAGATCAAAAACTTCAAAAATAAAGCTTTGGCGTGCAACTACAAATTGCACGCCTTTTTATAATGCCTGTCGGGCCCTGTTTCATATTTCCACTATATTTACATTAGGTTAGTTAAAAATCGAACGTTAAAGGGCTCTCTTGCTAAAAAGTTAGCATATTTTTTCTTTTATTATAGACACTATTATTAGAGGTGATCATGTTGGACTTTCCAACTATACATACAAACTTTTGGGATGCGGTTATTGCCGTGCCATTGGTGATGGTTCTGACACAGATGATCAAAAAAATTCTTAGAGTTCAGAAAAAATATATTCCTTTCATAGCGGTGATTATAGGGTACATCATCTCGATCTTTATTAGTCACAGAGGGAGTTTATTAGCGGGGATTTTTATGGGATATTTTTATGGATACGCAGCAATCGGCAGTTATGCCTCTTTAAAAACCTCTATATTAGCTTTTAAGAAATCCTTGATAAAAAAATACCGAAAGCAACCGACTTAAAAATATATTTACAAATATATAAGGTGGTGGCTACCTATCATTTTTATTTATCATGATTTTGCTGGTACACATTCAACTTCAATTGCAGCAGCTTATCACTTGAAACTACTTACCCCATCTTCGCATAGATTATCAAAGGATGAGGTTTTAGGAATTCCTTATTTTAATCAATTATCAAAAAATGATATAGGAAAGCTGCTCTTCCATGGAAAAGATGAAAATGGCAATGATGTGTATACGCTTGCTAGGAGAAGATTTAAACAAATTGTTCCTGTTATTAAAGATTTCTACTTCATCCTTGAAGGCAAATTCGCTCTTAACGAACAAATCATTTTATCAAACACATCGCCAACGGTTCCACTCGCTATGACATTTGGCGGCATGTTTTCAAGAGGATTAGGGATTGATTTCATTGGGGTTCCTCTGCTCGTAAAAGGTGCACAACAGTGTTGTAACTCGATCTATCAACTTGTTGAACACACAAAAAAAACAGCACTCGAGCAAAATGACAGTGTAGTTATTTTGGATAATAAGAATTTCAAAGAGTAACCCGAAATTCAAATACTGGTCAGTTATAATTCAGCTTGTAATGAAAAAGCGTTCCCACCTATAGGAACGCTCATTTTTATGATTTTCCGAAAAGAACATGTAAGCCCAGAAACTTTTAAGTTCGAGGGTCTAGCGACGGTGTGTTCCCCGCCACCTGTGGTCAATGTGCTTAAGCACCAACCCAGAAACTTGTGACTTCAGTCAGGAGAGGTTCATAATAAGGAAAACATGGATAACGATAGCCAAATCCATAGCCATCTGAGGACTGATCGGACTTGGTGAACCCCATCTAAAACTCCGCAAAAATGGTCTGCCAAATCCATAATCCTTTCTTTGTTTACCTCTAAGCCAACATAAATTCCTCCATGGTACATAACACAGTTCCCTCATTTTCAGGTCATTTGTTACCTTTCCAAAAACGAACAAAGGTGACCTATTTCTATTCCAAAATAAACTATTCATGATAGAAAAGTTTAAATGGGTATGAATCTATAATTATGTATATTTTTCATCTTTTATCTATTTTTGACCAATTAATCGTATTCTCCAGGAAAACAGCCAGAAGAATTCCCATTAATAAACCACTGCTTAGAAGTGGTCTAACGAGCATTGGAATGGATTCAAACATTTCAATGGGTATATTCATAATTGCTATTCCTAATAAAACCGGAGCTGCAATTCGATAAATCGTCTTTGGGGTAAAGATGATTCCATTTAAATTGGAGAGAGCTCCGCTAAATAGCTGTAAATAGGCCACAAATAAGACGGCATTCCCTACACTGACTGGCAACGTCGTAAAAAAGGAACTTAGCGCAGGAACTAGACCAAGAATCATAAACATAGCTCCTCCAATCACCAAGGGTAAGGTTTGAAAAATAAGAGTTGATTGCAAAAACCCGATTGACGATATGTATGGTGCATACGGAACCATACCGAACGAGCCCGAAACCATTGAATTTACACCCGTTAATACAAATGATCTTCTGTATTGATGATCTGATGTCGTTGTATTAGCGATCGATTCAAACCCTTTAATGGAAGCAACCGTATTGGTCGTATTGACTAATCCTGTAAGCACAGCAAATAGAATCAGACCGATACTAAAAGTTGGCTCTCCCCAAGGGAAAAAATTGAAAAGCTTTGTTGAGGGAATAGCTTCTGTTGGCTGCGCAGGAAAGAAGACCGCATAAATGATCCACCCCGTTATAATTCCAATCAAGATGGAAAAATTACGTATAGCACTAGGTCCTTTCACATTAATGAGCACAACGAGAAGGATTAAGAATATGGATAAAGCGGCAGTTGGCAAATGAATGCGATCTCCAGTTGACAGCCCAAGCATTCCTTTTGTAAAAATCCCAATCAACTGGGCTGCTAATAAAAACAACACCGTACTCATAACAACTGGAGTAAACAATCTTTTCAATACTTTTCCCATACCAAGTGCTCCAAGAATGATAATAAGGGCTCCAGAAACGATAATCCCAACTGAAAGACCACCGCCTAATTCACTAACTGTTAATCCTGCTGAAGATGCCGAAGCACTAATACTTAAAATTGCTCCCCACCATAATCCAGATTGCCCTTCCATAAGTGGATATTTGTGACCGATCACTGCTTGAAGAATACAAGCAACTCCAGTAAAAATAAAGGACCTTTGCAGTGCACTAGCCACTTCCACGGACGACAATTGAAATGCCTCCCCAATTGTGATCGGAATGACAACCGTGTTTGCAAACATAAAAAACAGCCACTGTAGTCCAGCAAAAAACATCGTTGCAGACGATGACTTTTCGTTCATGAGGATCACCTTCAATCTTTATTCTATAACAATATTCTGAGTAAAAATTAACTAAAAACTTTCTATTATTCTACCATAAAGTGAAACTTCCATCAGTGTGAGGGTTTTATTCATCCCTCCACTGATGGTTAGTGGAAGCCAGCAGGCTTACTGATCACGCCGCAGACGTTTCCGGAGGCGAATTTAGTCTGTGTTGTTCATTATTTCAGAACTTTACGGGCAGTTGATCCCCCCACCTATCTTCTTTAAATCAAATTCGCCCCTCCGAATTTGCGCTCGCTCGATAAAACACCTTTAAAAAAATCCGTGGCATCCGCCGGAGGCTTAACTTCATTCAGCCGGGGTGAACCCCTACTGAATTAAAAAAACATTATCCCTCAATTATAGAAGTCGGTGACTTCAGCTGAATGAAGTTTTACTCAGAAACTTGAGGTGGGGGTCTTACTGCCCGTTAAGCCTGATAAATAAAACCCCCTTTCGAAATAGATGGTTCGTCCATTTCAAAAGAGGGTCTATCATTTCAAATACTATTTTTTTATTCGACAACATTGCATTTAATTAAGCTGTAGTATCTAAACCTTTATCAGCCGCAATTACTTTTGTGCCTTGTCGGTTAGCGAAGAAAACCGCTAGGGCTGCAATCATTCCCGGAATGGCAAATACAAAGAAGTTAAGCTGTAAAGTTAAATTAGAGGCTAGTAAAATACCTCCGATTGTTGGTCCAAGGATTCCACCTATCCGTCCAACGGCTAACGCCCATCCCAACGCTGTTGAGCGCATAGTGATCGGATAGAACTGGGATGTATACGAGTGTGTAAGGTTTTGCGTACCCACTGTTGCAGCACCCGCAATTGCTACCATCACATACAAGAGAACCATATTTGTTGCAAAACCAAGACTTGTTATGGAAACCGTCGCGATCAAAAAGAATAGAATAAGTGCTCTGCCCACACCCCAACGGTCAGCTAGCCACCCCATCAAAACTGCGCCAACTGTCGCTCCAACATTTAATGCTAAAAGGAAACTTAAGCTTGACCCAAGTGGGAATCCCGCTTCATTCATAAATTTAGGTAACCATGTATTCAATCCGTAAATCATCAGAAGCGACATAAAGTATGTTAACCAGATCATTACTGTTAAAAAGGCTCTTTTTCCAGTAAATAAATTTTTAACGGGAGACGATGTTTCTTTTGGTTTATTTAAAATAAATGTTTCATTCTTAGAAGGTGTATAAGTAGGATTTACTTTTACAAGTATTTTCTGAATCCCTTTATGATCATCTCTAGCAATTAACGTTCCTACTGAATCTGGCAATACTTTTACTAGGAAAGGCACGAACAGTAATGGTAATGCACCAAAAATGAAGACAGACTCCCATCCAAATTTAGAAATTAAAATCATACTTAAGAAAGCGGCTACAACCCCACCGACTGAATACCCAGCCATAATCGTAGCGATCATACGGCTACGCATTCCTTCTGGAGAATATTCACTAATTAATCCAATGACATTGGGCATCATGCCACCTAGTCCTAAACCTGTTATAAACCGATACACTCCAAAGATTTCTGGACTCGGAGCAAAAGCTGCTAAAAGCATAAACAAACTGAAAATCGCCACACAAATGATGATAATCCTTTTTCGTCCTAATCTATCTGCCAAAGTCCCAAATATTAAGGCTCCAAACATCATGCCAAATAATGCATAGCTACCATACATCCCTGCTTTAACAGCAGATATTCCCCATTCTTCCATCAAAGTAGGAACGACAGCACCATAGACGGTTAAATCAAAACCATCAAACAACATTAATAGACCACCCCAAAACAGTAACGTCCAATGAAACTTATTTAACTTCGTTTTCTCAACCAATTGTTCAGCATTTGTTGTTATCTGCATTCGTCTCTCCTCCTTAATCACTTTTAAAATAGTAGAATATAAATTTTTACTATTTTATAGTTATTTAAATATACTAATAATTTATAATCTTTGCAATATAAATGACCTAATTATTTTTATGACAATATTGGAATAAGTTAAGAAATAATTAATAACGCTATTAAAAACACTAGAATTTAAATACATTGTGTGAAATAAAAACTTTCAAGCCACCAGTGACTGGATTATAAGGATCCCAAGACTTAGTTCTAAATCCTACAAAAATGGATGGAGCATTTGAAATTGGTTGCATTACAATCTAATACTACCAAAAATTTGATGAAACCCGGGAAAATGGTTGTATTCCGAGTAAGGTTGATCAAGTTTCAAATAATGAAACTTTCATTGCAATTTTTTGTTTAATGGATTTAACCTCTATACTATTAATAGACGAGGTGATCAAATGGCACAAAATTCTGTAGCGACATTAAAAAAAGGGCTTCTCGTTTTAGAATTGATTCGAAAACATCAAGGGATTACGTTGGCAGAAGTGATGAAAGAACTTCAATTAAGCAAGTCAACAGCATTTCGATTTTTAACAACGTTAGAGAAATTAAATTATATTTATAAAATTCAAACACATTATTTTTTCAATCCTAAGAAGTTTAGTAACGGACTTGAAAAGCGTTCGAATAAAGATTGGGCATCATTACATTCGATTTACCAAGTAGCACAAAACGTGCAAATGAGCACTTATTTAGGAAAAGTGGATGGTACTGACCTTGTCATGACCCAGGTGTTACACTCTCCTTTCCTTCACTCAACAGAAGAAGAATTGGGCAATCGTTCTAAACTACATCAATCCGCTTTAGGCAAAGTCATTCTGGCCCATTTAAATGAGGATAAGTTAAATTCCTTACTCGATAAAATGTCATTGGAACCCGCAACAGCCAATACGTTCCAAGATTCACAACTATTCCGCTATCATTTAAAGGCGATTTATGAAGATGGCTATGCATTTGACGATGAAGAACGAATCGTTGGCATCCGCTGTGTAGCTGTTCCTGTCTTTCGCAATAATGAGGCAATTGCGGCACTAGCGATTGCTGCTCCAGCCGATCAAATATCACGCACAAATATTAAACAAATCGCTATAAAACTACAGGCTGGTAGCAATGCGGTTACAAAGGAAATTGAGACATTAGAAAACACTTAATTAAACAACGGAGGATGAACATGAAAAGCAACTATGAAGATTTATTCCAAGATTTTACGTTTAAAAGTGGGGTTCAAGTAAGAAATCGATTGATGATGGCACCCATGACTACTTTTTCATCAAACCAAGAGGATTATGTTTCAGAAGAGGAACTAGATTATTATAGAGAACGCTCAAACGGTGTGGGAACCATTATTACAGCTTGTGCCTACGTTTCAAAAAGTGGGAAGGGTTTTGACGGCCAAATGGGCATTGACCATGATGGTACAATTGAGGGTCTTTCAAAATTGGCAGACGTGATTCATGAGGGTGGTGCCAAAGGCGTTGTTCAACTTTACCATGGTGGCCGACTTGCCGTTCCAAGACTTATACCAAATGGAGAAACAGTGAGTGCCAGTCCGGTTCCACCGCTTGGAGACCGAGGTTTTTATAGTATTGAGCAAACACCAAGGGCATTAACAACAGAGGAAATTTACGAGATTATCAAAGATTTTAGTGAAGCTACACGTCGAGCCATTCAGGCTGGATTTGATGGTGTAGAATTGCACGGTGCAACGGGCTATTTGCTTCAACAATTTGTTTCACCTCATTCCAATCATAGAACAGACGAGTTTGAAAATCGACATTTATTTGCACTCAAATTAATTGATGAAGTGAAAAGTGTCATTAAAGACCATGCAACAAAACCGTTTATCATTGGCTATCGTTTCTCACCTGAAGAACCTGAAACACCTGGTATAACAATGAAGGAAACGTTCGATCTTATTGATGATTTAATTAAAGCAGATCTTGATTATCTTCATATCGCAACAACCAATGCTTGGGCAAAACCACGCCGTGGCATAACTAGCGAAAAATCACGTACCGAATGGATCGCAGAATATATTAATGGACGTGTCCCACTAATTGGTGTCGGCAATATTCATACACCTGAAGATGCTGCACTTGTGTTAAACAAAGGGAAAACTGACTTTGTTGCACTTGGACGAGCTCTCGTTGTTGACCCACATTGGGTGGAAAAAGTACGGAATGAAGAAGAAGATTCTTTGATCCTGTCCTTAACAGAAAACGATCAACAAAAAACGGTGATCCCTACCCCTTTATGGAAGTTAATTCTAGAAGTTGATGGTTGGTTTCCCGTTAAAAAAACCGTTAAAAAATAAAACATAGGGGGGCTCCCCTATGTTTTATTTATATTTCTTGTTTATCCATCTGAAAAAGGCTTTAATTGTTGATTGTACATCTTTTTTCTGGGTATTTGATAGTTGCTCATTTGCATCTAGAAGTTGACTAGAGATAAGTTGTTCTAATGATTCAAGAGAACATTCCTTCCAAGAGCTGATTCCTTCTTCTAAAGTAGAAAAATAGTTAACTAGATAGCTCATTCCATTTGTGTACTTATCTATTGTCCGCTTTGTCTTCCCATCTGTTTTTTCAATAAAGAAATCCACAATATCCTGTCCATAAAACTCCTTGGCTGTTTTCAGTGTAAAGCCTAGTAGTTTATAGTAAGGAACTTCATGTTCATTCATTTTCACGACTGTTTTGGGACTTGTCGTCAAGGAAATGCTTGTTTCCCTTGTTTCATAATGACTAACAAACGGAGATAGGGGTAGACCAAGCTCCTTCCGAATCCAATTGTAATCTGCAGTATATTCAATTGTCTCCGCGACTTGTCTAGCCATTTGATAGCTAATAAATTCATGTTGTTGGATCCAACGTTCAAGTTCTGCTATTCTACCGCTTTCCGCCATTTCCCTTGGGGATAATCCATCGAAATGAGGGTTGGATAAATCCAAGTTATTTAACTCCAATCGAGATTTAGCATAAAAAGGTAAATATTTTGGTGTGGTATTTGGCATGAGAACATAACTATTTAATAGACTAATAGAACCAGGAACGTTTCGCACTATTTGATCCCTGCTCTTCAGAATCATATCATTCGAAAATTGTTTTCCCCACTCCTCAAAAATGCTCACTTTTTCTGGATAAATACTTTCAAACGTCAATTCTCCATCCCTTACCGTAATATCCCCATAGGAGTCTGCAAGATAAATTGGATCTTCTAAGACATTATCACTATACTTATACCAATCGCCAACCCAAGTAATATCCTGTTCATTCTCTTCTACAACAAAATCTTTGCTATTAAGCAATTGATCAATAATTCTATCTTTATTATGTAAGGTGTATGTTAATGTTTCTTTAACCACTTGTGTGGTAGAGCCACTCCCGCTCGACCCACTCACCCGAATATTCTTTAACAAAATTGATAATAGTTCAGGGTAAAATTCCATAGCAACTTGATTAAAGGATTTTCCTGTTTCAGATTGTAATCGATTGATTTCGTTTCCAATTTCGTCTAATGCCTGTGGGGTTGCCCACGAAAAAACCCCATTAAAGAAGTATCCATTATCAAATGGCTCAACAAGGCCAAAAGTAACCTGCCAAGGTTTAACTTCTTGTAAGGTATCGCTATAAGGCATAAATATGGTTTTATTTGTTGAAAAGTTTTGAGCGGTCATTCCATTTTCATTATAGTTAACAGCTTGAATAAGGGCAGGAGCAAGTGTTGTCCACCTATGAGCGATCTCACGTAGTTCAGGAGGGAGAGATTTTCCTTCTACCTCATAAAACCATTCAACGCCACGTTTCTTATTTTCAAATTCATGGAAAAAGAGAAACCAAAATTTAAAAAACGAGTCAATTATACCTTTAGATATTTTTGAGTTTATTCGCTCTCTAAACTTAGTTTCGAGTATAAGCTGCTCTTTAAGCGTCACTTTCGAATAAATAAAATTAGAAATCAGAAATACCATTTGATGCTTTAAATCAAAAAACCGCTCCTGGCTTGCTTGTTGTAATTGAAGCTGGTTATGCTTCGATTGACAGCACTTTTTATACTTCTTCCTACTTCCACAAGGACAAGGGTCATTTCTTTTAATTTCCATTTCTTTTCACTTCCAAATCTGTAATGTTCCTGATGTAATGATTATCATACTTTCATTATATTAAGATAACCATGCAATATATTTTACCATATGCACCTTAGGCCATCCAATAACAAGGCATTGCTGATGTTTATCAAGTAGGAAAAGACTTGAAACTAGTCGAGGTACTGACAACAAAATAAGAGAGCCATCCAATATATTAAAATATTAACTGGATGGCAAACCCTTTTTACTTTACGATCAATAAAGTGAAACTTCCATTAGTGGGGGTTTTCTTTCATCCCCCACTGATGGTTAGTTGAACCAATCGGAGCTTTACGGGCAGTTGATCCTCCACCTCTCTTCTTTTATTTTACTCAGAATCTTGAGGTGGGGGTCTTACTGCCCGTTAAGCCTGATAAATCCTCTAAACCTTGGCGAAGAGTTGGAAAAGTGAATTGAAATCCTTTTTGCATTAAAACTTGAGGTTCCACATGCTGTCCCTCAAGAACAAGAGTGCTTTTTTGTCCAAGTACTAATTTCATAACAAAAGTAGGAACAGGCAGCCAATGCGGACGATGTAAAACTGTTCCAATCTCCTTGCCAAAATCGATCATCTGTACTGGTGAAGGTGCGGTCACATTTACAGGCCCACTTAATTCGGGATGATTCATGACGAACGCAATCGCTCGGACAACATCATCGACATGAACCCAAGATACCCATTGTTTACCTGATCCAATCGTGCCACCGACAAACAATCGATACGGCAACACCATGAGAGGCAGCGCGCCATCATCTCTTCCCAAAACAACGCCGAATCTCATAAAAACTGTACGAGTACCGTACGCTTCTACTTTCCTCGCTTTATTTTCCCAATCATATACAGTCTTCCCGAGGAAGTCATTTGATGTTTCTATCGAATCTTCTGTATACCTAGCATTGATTGAGGTTGGATAAATGCCAATCGCACTTGCATTCACTAATACAGCAGGTTTTTTAGGTAATAAGGAGATGATCCGCAATAACTCATCTGTTGCCTCCGCTCGACTCTCATAAATTTGTTTCTTGTGCTTTGCATTCCATCGCCCGTCATTAATTGAAACCCCGGCTAGATTTATAAATGCATCCGCTTCTTTGATTTCAACTTCAGGGGATGTTCCATTCTCAAGCCATTGAACATACGAAACATTTCCTTCAGGTTTTTTAATCTTTCTTGTTAAGATCATAATTTGATGTCCTTCACCAAGTAGAAGTTCCGTTAATTTCCGCCCAATAAACCCTGTTCCACCTGCAATGACTATCTTCATTTTCCCCTCCACATAATTTTCTATGAATCATCTTAACTATTTCTTAGGGAGGTTTGATTTCTCCTTCAAACTTTTTAGTCTAAATTACATTATAAAAATTATTTCTATGGTTCTCATTTAATTCGGAATTTGTCCCAATTCCTTCTTTAGCTGTGTAATTTCACTAATAAGTAAAGACTTTGTCCATGGGAATATTATAATGTATTTTAATAAATGAAGAAGACCATTCTGATGTTTCAATAAATGAAAGTACCATTTATGAAAAACTAGAACGGTCTCCCTTATCTTATTTTTTCAAGTCATCAATTGAATCAATATCCACATATTCTGGTACAACCAACCCATTTTTCGTCCCTTGAAGGTTTTCTCCAAGGTCAATAAAATCATTTTTATAGGTATCATAAAATTCAACATGTGTAGTTGGAAGCCATGCACTCACCATCCCATCTGCACTTCCGTTGGCTACTCCAGCAAACATAGGCCCCACTTCGACTTGGCTTAATGTCACATCATAACCATTTTGCTCGAGAACCTTGCCAACTACATATGTACTGGCTATTTCTGTGTCCCAAGCAACATAAACAAGATTGATCGGTTCACCACTTCCTGATTGGGCACCGTTTGTCCATTGGGAAACTTTTTCAGGATTAGCACCAATCCACTGTTCAGCGGCTTCACTTGGGTCAACTCCCTCTGTAATATTGACCATTACAGCCTCCATATCACTTGGTTCCCAAGAAAATTGATCAAGAATTTTATAAGCACCAGGGGCATCTTGTTCAAGACCCTTTCGTACAATTGTATGGATGCTTTCAGATCCACCAAAGGAGCCTTTCGGGTCGTCAAGATACTTCAAACCGAATGAAGAAAACATCCAATGTGGAGACCATCCAGTGATAATAATTGGCTCCTGACTCCTATAGGCCTTCTGTAGCTCAGCAACCATTGCGGCAGAGGAACCTTCGACTAACGTCCAATTATTTAGCCCATAATCTTCTAGCGCGTCGTTTGTCAAACCCATAATACCTGCTCCAGGTTCAATCCCAATAATTTCATATTCTGTTTGAGCACCAATCCCGTTCGCATTCCCATTCATCGTACCTTTATTTTCAGTAATCGGTACTACAATAGCCGTCACCAGTACAAGTAACGCTAAAATAGAATAAACAATTTTAGGCTTGACAACATCCCTATAGGCTGGTTTACGTAAGTTTTGCGTAATACGATCAAGAATAATTGCGATAAAAACGATCGACAATCCAGCTTCAAAACCTTGTCCTACGTCAATTTGACTAACCGCCCGGTATACATCTGCTCCAAGTCCAGGTGCCCCAACTAATGACGCTGTAACAACCATTGATAAGGCAAGCATAATACTCTGATTAATCCCAGCCATAATCGTTGGAGTGGCTAATGGTAATTGAACTTTGAATAACTTTTGACTGGTAGTCGCACCAAATGCATTGGCCGCTTCCGTTAAATCTTTAGGCACCCTCTGAATACCAAGATTTGTCATACGTATCGTTGGTGCAATCGCGAAGATAAAGGAGGCAATTATTCCTGGCACAACCCCAATCCCAAAAAATAAAATAGCTGGAATTAAATATACAAATGCAGGCATCGTCTGCATAAAGTCTAAAATAGGTGTAAGGATGTTTTGCACTGTTTTTCTCTGTGCACACCATATTCCCAGAGGAACTCCGATAATGATCGTAAGCAATCCGGATAATAATACGATCGCAATGGTTTGAATACTTGATTCCCAATACCCAAGATTATCAATCAACAATAAACTAACTAAAGTAAAAACTCCTAAAGGCCATCTGCTAGTGTAGGTGACCACTAGCGTTAAGACAATAACTAAGACGATTGGAGGGCCTACACTTAATACATCAACAATGATGTCCAATAGACCGTCAATTAGATTAGTGATAAAAGTAAAAAATCCAGCCCAAGCAACCGTTAACCATGCGACAAAAGAATCTACCCATTCTCCTAGTGGAATTTTAGGGATAGCCATTTAACTTGTCACTTCCAATTCATTCAAAGAATCTTTATTTCCCGCTAAAGCCGCTATGACGGCCCCACGTATGACAATTCCTTTGAATCGATTTTCTTCATCAATAACCGATATTGGTAAACTGGATGTTGCGATCACATCCATTAGGTCGGTAAGCAATGTATCTTCTGAAACCGTAGGAATATCCGTTGTCATAGCTTCGGCAATGGTTTGATTTTGATCAATGGCTTGACGTGCTTGTTCAGCAGTAAGTGCTCCCAACAACTTATTTTTACGATCTACAATAAAAATGCTGGAATACCCTTGATTTCGCATAATTTCTAACGCAACCCGTGGACCACGATCAACACTAATTCTTTCTCCACGCTTCATCACGTGTGAGGCTGTTATGACCTTTGATAAATCAACATCTTCAACAAACTTCTCAACAAATTTATTTGCAGGATTAATCATAATCTCTTCGGGGGTCCCAAGTTGAATGACGCTACCATCTTTCATCAATGCAATTCGATCACCAATTCTTAGTGCTTCATCTAAATCATGGGTAATAAAAATAATCGTTTTCTTGTATTGTTCCTGAATCCCTATTAGTTCATCTTGCATATCTTTGCGAATTAGTGGATCAAGTGCACTGAAGGCTTCGTCCATTAAGATAATATCCGTATCGCTTGCAAGGGCTCTAGCAAGACCCACCCTTTGTTGCATTCCACCACTCAATTGTGATGGATATTGGTGTTCGTAACCTTTTAATCCGACAGCCTCTAAAGCCTGCATCGCCTTTTCACGACGTTCATCCCGGGCCACCTTCTTGATTTCAAGACCAAATTCTGCGTTTTCCAAAATCGTTTTATGAGGAAAAAGCGCAAAGTTTTGAAAAACCATACTGATTCTTTTTTGTCTAGTTTCTCGTAATCTTGCGGCATTCATTTTAACGATATCCTCATTTTTTATCAGTATTTCTCCAATCGTAGGATCAATCAGACGGTTAAACATCCGAATTAAAGTGGACTTTCCGCTCCCGGATAAACCCATGATGACGAAAATCTCACCAGGATAAATTTTGAAACTTACATTATTAACGCCAACCGTGAGCCCTGATTCTTTCAAAATTTCTTTCTTTGATTTCCCCTGTTTCAATAAATCAATGGCAGCTTTAGGGGATCTGCCAAAAATCTTCGATACACTCCTGACCTCCACTAATGGATCCATCAAATCATCACCTCATTTGGGTTAATTGTTTACTAATTGAAGTTTTCCCTATTTCGAGTTAGATATGAAAAGACCTAATGAAATGCAGGAAAGTCTTCTGTTTTACCTTTGAAAACCGTGTACGTTTTTAAATAACACATCCGCCCGCCGAATTTGCGTCCGGGTATATATCACGTGTCAAATCGCCACATCCTGTGACTTTCAACTGAATGTATATTCAGTCAGTTGAAAGTCGTCGGCTCTCTTGATAAAACACCTTAAAGCCTCCGGGGCATTCTAGGGAGACCTCACTTCATTTAGCAATAATAGTTTTTCTCTACCACTTATAGAAGTAGAGAACTTCCGGATCTGCCGCAAGCTTTTGTTATAAAAGGCATTTGCTGAATAAAGTAAAAAAGCCTGACACCATCTATTTCTAAATAGTGTCAGGCTACTTTTTATCAGGCTAAACGGACAGGAAAGCCCCCACTTATGGAAGTTTCACTTTATTTCCACGGTAGAAGTTTTCCTTCAAGCCAGTGTAATCCTTTGTTAAAGAGTAGACCGAGGAGAGAGAGGACTAGGACCCCAACCATTAATTTAGTGATGACCATCAAATTTCCATAGTGCAGAACCATTGCCCCAATCCCATTCTTTGCTGCAATCATTTCAGCAGAGACAAGAAGTAATAGTGATGTACCTGCAGATAATCTCAATCCGGCAAAGATTGTTGGCAGAGCACCTGGCAAGATGACCTTTCGTATGACATTAAAGTGATTCGAGCCAAATGTGACAGCCGCTTTAATGAGAATCGAATCGACATTTTTTACACCTGAATACGTGTTAATCACTACCGGGAAAAAGACCCCAAGTGCAATAATTGCAACTTTTGGCATTTCTCCGATTCCAAACCATAAAATAATGAGTGGCAATAGGGCAATTTTTGGAATTGGATAAATGGAATAAACAATCGGATTTAGAATGGCATCTGCCCACTTTGAAAAACCGAGAATCAGTCCTATAATGATTCCAACGATAGCTCCGATAAAGTAACCACCTACAATCCTGTAAAGACTTGCTAATAGGTTTTGATGAAGCTCTCCCGAAATAATCATGTCCCAGCCAGCTAGTAAAATGGCCGTTGGCGCTGGTAGAAATAACGGAGGAACAATTTGCAATTTGCAAACGATCTCCCATACGATAAGGATTCCAATGATTCCCAATACGGGAGCATAGCGTGGAACTTTCTTATCAAGAAAATCTACCTTATTTTTAATAATCGTTCTTGATTCTTGCATTTAATACGCCTCCTTTAACGCTTCTTGCGCATCATGGCGTATTAAATTCCAAATCTCATTGGAATAATGCTCGAATTGTTCACGGTACTGCTCTTGTTGACGCTCCATTTTTGGCAAATCAATATGAATGACACTTTTAATTTGTCCAGGGTGTCGCGACAACACAATTACCCGATCAGCCAAAGCAACCGCTTCTTGAATATTATGCGTGACATACAAGGTGCTTAATCGGGTTCGTTCCCAAATTTGAAGCAGCTCTTCCTGCATAAGCGTTCGTGTTTGTGCATCCAAAGCTGAAAAAGGTTCATCCATTAATAACAAATCAGGTTCCACGGATAGAGCTCTGGCAATTCCAGCACGCTGTTTCATTCCCCCTGATAGCTGTTTCGGATAAGCTTTTTCAAACCCAGTTAGTCCTACCATATCAATATAATATTTACCCTTTTCTTGGCACTCCTTTTTACTATTCCCATTTTCCTCTAGACCGTAAATCACATTTTCGTAAACGGTCCGCCAAGGAAATAAAGCAATTTCCTGAAACACAACGCCTAATTTAGGATCCTTCCCTGTTGTTCCTTCAAAATACACTTGCCCCGTACTGGGCGACATGAGGCCGCCCACAATATTTAAAAGGGTTGATTTGCCACATCCACTTGGACCGACAAGAACGACAAATTCTTCTTCCCCAATTGAAAAATTAATATCCTTTAAAGCCGTTACCTCGTGTTTTTTAGAGTCAACAAAGGTTTTTCCTACATTTTCTACGACGATTCTCATGATGTCCATTCACTTCCTACTTTTTCAAGGCTTCTTCTAGAAATTCTGTATTCACAATCTCACTGCTATCAATCTTATTCTCAATCAATTTTTTCTCAGCGTACCAATCGATCTGTGTTTGAATATCTTCCTCTAATAATCTTCCTTTTGGTTCAATATAAGGTAGACCTTTTTCAATTAAGGCTGGCTCCTGGTCGGTATATTTGGCAATGATGTTGATAACTTCATCATAATTTTCACCCTTTACCAGTTCCCCGTTTTCCTTTATTAGTACAGCATCATGATAATATTTCACAGCCTTCTCATAGGCAGACATAAAACGAACAGCTAAATCTCGATTTTCAGCAAACTTTGGTGAATAAAAGATCGCTGAGGTTTGGTAATCGATTTCCTCCCCTACTTGGGTAATCACTTTCCCATAGCCTTCTTCCACAGCAATTGAAATGTTTGGTTCATTCAATAGAACAGCATCTACTTGTTTTCCTTTCAAGGAATCCATCAGTCCTGGAATGCTATTTAACGGAACTAGTTCAATATCATCTAATGTTAATCCATGGTTTTCCAGAACCCTGCCTGCCATATAATGGAACGTTGAACCTGTTTGTGTAATTCCAACTCTTTTCCCTTTCAGTTCTTCTACTTTCGTAATATCCGAATCGTTCGCTACCATTAAGGCCGTTGATGAATACCCTTCTTCCTCACGTCCTTTATCAGCTACAATCCAAAGCTGCTGTCCTCCTGCAACCATATTGTAAATGCTAGCTGTAATTCCAGTCGCACCTACATCCACGCTGCCTCCTGCTGTCGCTACGGCAATCGGTTGTGCTGCTTCAAACCAAGTTGCCTCAGCCTTAATGTTTTCTTCTTCAAAAAGGCCTTTTTCTAAAGCTATGAAAAGTGGCGCCGAACTAGTTAATTTCAACATTCCGATATTAACGGAGTCTTTCTCAGTGCTCTGATCGTCCTTGTTAGACTGTTCTTGCTCTGCATTTCCACAACCAGTTAATATTAGACCGATTGTGATTAGAGCCATAATAAAACCTGTTAATTTTCTCACATGAATCCCCCATCATTCTATATTTTTAAGATTCCTCTTTGCTCATAAAAATATCAATAAACTGAATCTTTAACAAAATATAATTCGACACGATCCCCTATACTCCTCTTTTTTTCTCAGAAATATTACAAAGTCTCGAAACATTTGAAGTAATAAAAAGGATCAGTCCCTCGAATGTTGAGGTACTGACCCTATCTGGCGCAAGAGCGATTCCTAAATTTTTTTGAACGGCCGGCATCTTCCTTCTGTTACCTTACAAACCTCCACAATCTGACGGGTTACGATCGATCTGTTTATTTTCCTTTGCTTCGTGTGTAACCGATTCTAATCCATACCCTGTTGAACTAATTTCAAGAGTTTCACTGTTTTCCCTATTTTTTATCAGTTCGTTTAGATCATTATTTTCCTTTTCCATTTCCTAATCCCCCAATTGAATTGAAATTTTTTTACATGTTTATATTTCACTGTATTCCCTTTTCAATACCAATAATTTTATGGATTAATAAAACACGGGGTATTAGAGTGTGTATGTAGCCTTTTTAAAAACATGGCCGTCAATTATGCATTTTTTTGAATGAAATTTAATGTTTAATTCTTTTCCCTTGATATATGTTTTCGTCACCTGCACTAGCAGCTGCTTGTTATGGGTTTCAACCAAATAGTACGCAGACATATCGTTAAGTGCATCCGCAACATGCAGAACACCAGGCTGGACAATAAAATCAACAATTTCTTGTGCCAAATTTAATTTTTTCCTTCGTATTAGGGGATATATGGTTTCAGCAGCTTGATATTTATCTTTTACCACTGCATCGTACTTGGAACGGCATTTTCCGGTAATCTTATATGTATCTATTTCAATATCTTCTTTATTTACGATAGTTGTAATATTTTTAGAGTTATTAATTAATGAATCAATACTCACATCAAATAAGTTAGCAAGACATTGCAAATTAGTAATATCAGGAATGCCCCTGTCATTTTCCCATTTGGTAATTGCCTGCCTTGACACACTCAATTTATCCGCCAACTGTTCCTGTGATAAACCTGTTTTCTTTCTAAACTCTTTTATTTTTTCACCTAGTGTCAAAATCCATTCCTCCTTATGCTCTTATGATGAAAGTTATACCATTTTGATTCATATTTTCCTAGAAACCTAGGTTTACATACATGATACGTTGTGTAGCATGATAAAAAAAGGGGCCTATACCACCTTATATCTGTGGTAAAGGCCCCTTTTTATCAAAATTGATAGATCTAGATAATAATTTTTATTAAATATAAATAAATGACCTGCAAGGAATCTGAACTAGTTCCCATCTCCAACATTCTATTTTTTACTCGTTTAAATGCCACCAAATCTCCTTTTGCGTTGCCGGTATTCTTCCAATGCATCCAGGAATTCCGTCTCGGAGAAATCAGGCCACAGCACATCCGTAAACCAGAATTCCGTATAGGCTAGCTGCCAAAGGAGAAAATTGCTGAGCCGTTTTTCCCCGCCTGTTCTAATAAGCAAATCAGGCTCTGGAAGTCCTGCTGTATATAGGTATCTTGAAACCTGCTGTTCGTCTAGTTCATCCCAAGTTAATTTATCATCATTTATATCTGTGAGTATTTTTTTCATGGCGTTCAAAAGCTCATGCCTGCTTCCATAGTTAAGCGCAAAATTCAGCTGAAGGCCGCCATTATCCCTTGTACGATCAACCGCATACTGTACAGCTTCTCTTGAATAGGATGGGAGCTTTTCCATATCACCAATTACGTTAATACGTACATTGTTGGATATAAGTTCTGGCAAATAAATATCGAGAAACTCCTTAGGAAGCCGCAATATAAAATCTATTTCAGGCTTTGGACGTTTCCAGTTTTCTGTTGAAAACGCATAAAGCGTCAATACCTTAACCTTATATTTGATGGCTGCCTTAACAA
Source organism: Niallia sp. XMNu-256 (assembly GCF_036670015.1). Taxonomy (NCBI): domain Bacteria; kingdom Bacillati; phylum Bacillota; class Bacilli; order Caryophanales; family Bacillaceae; genus Niallia; species Niallia sp. XMNu-256. The sequence goes on along the minus strand of NZ_CP137636.1, from coordinate 495,473 downwards.
TTTTTACAATGGTTGATACCCCTTCTTTATGGCCCGCAAATCGAGGCATCCCACGTTTTCCAGCCCAGCGGCCATTTCCGTCCATAATAATGGCTATATGTTCTGGAATATGACTCTCCTGATTCAGTTTGGATTCTCTCGGTTGACTTTGATTGAATAAAGGAATTTTCATTGCCATTTTCTATCCCCCCCTGTAAAACTTATTCATTTTTCCTTCCCTTAACCTGCTTTAACGTTGCTACAATCAAAAAGCTGACAATCACCAATAATATCCATGAACTCACCTTTCCTAAGTGAACGAGACTCCATGCATCTGTTTGATTTGGATATTCCCAAGCTCCAAAGAAGGTGGCAATATTCTCTGCAATCCAAATAAAAAATCCGATCAAAACAAAGGATAGTGCGAGCGGCATCCGATAACGCGTTCCATTTACCACAAATGTGACCCATGTTTGCCAAAACACGATCATGACTAGCCCAGCTAACCATAAGCGAACGTCAATCCAGAAATGATGGGTAAAAAAATTAAAATAAATAGCTCCTGCTAAAGGAACGACTACTATAAACGGAGGCCACTTTACAAGATTAACCTTTAACCTTCTCCATGCTTGGCAAAGATAACTCGCTACACTTGCATACATGAAACCACTGTACAAGGGCACTCCTAAGATTTTAAAATAGCCTTCCTCTGGATATGACCAAGAGCCCATATGTACTTTGAAGATTTCAAGAGCTAGACCAATTAGGTGAAATAGGGTGATAACCTTTAGCTCATCCCGTGTCTCAAGCCCAGAACGCACCATCCACCATTGCATGAGAAGGAAGATAATGAGCAGCCAGTCATACCTTGGCAGGATTGGAAGCGGCACGATTTGTGTAATGGCTAAGGCGGAAAAAATAACAACTGGGAACAAACAAGATAGAGCCTGCTCCCAACCAAAATGAACAAGTTGTTTAAACGATTTTATAATTTGGATCTTTGATGACCTTTTTTGAGATTCCTTTTGAATCGTAATATTCATATAGAACTCCCCTTTTATAACTTTAATAACAAAAGGAACCTATTTTAAAAACATATCTGCTTCTATGAAATTAACCTTACGCTTCCTCATCATTTTTGTATTCTAATATATCTCCTGGCTGGCAATCTAATGCCTTACAAATTGCCTCTAACGTAGAGAAGCGAATGGCCTTAGCCTTTCCATTTTTCAATATGGAAATATTAGCCATCGTTACACCAACCCTCTCCGAAAGCTCTGTTACACTCATTTTTCTTTTAGCTAACATCACATCAAGATTCACGATAATTGCCATTCTCTCACCTCAGACCGTTAAATCATTTTCATTTTTAATATCAATTGCTTGTTGTAATAGCCTTTGGAGAACAGCTGCAAAGACTGCGATCACGAGGGAAGCACCAATAACAACCAAGCCGATTAATACAAGACCAGGCGCGTCATCCCACTGCGCTATGATAAAAACAAACGGGATAATGACCAAATACAAGCTACTGATGGAGATGGCACAGTTTTTGATTTTCTTTAGCGCTGTTACAGACACTTGCGAGAAAGCTTCATTCTTGTCAATATAACTTAAAAGCTTAAACGCTTGATACAATGCAATGTAAAACGGTATCGCGGAAACATACATAATCACTAATATACCAAGGACCATATAACCTAATGAGGCTCCGTTTGCAGCTTCTCTAAATGCCGTGTTCGCTAGCTGTGGCAATAAAAAGATGCATAGGACCAAAACGGGAATACCTATTACAAATAACGCTAATTTTAAAAAGAGTGTTGAACCATTTTTCATAAATACACCTCATTTCATTATTTCATATTTGATTCTAATACATTATTTATCGTTTTTCAATAAAAAAATATTGAATTAGGTTATTATTTTATTGAAACACACCTATATCTGTACCTTTTACCTAATCCATTTAACTAAAAACAAGGATCGGGTGGCGATAACAGCAAAAAGCTGTCGGAATTGGGAAAGTTGACTCTATCAGGACCACGATAGCAGCAAATAACAGCCAGGAATTGGAAGGTTGCCGTTATCGAGATGGCGATAACAGCAAAAAGCTGCCGGAATTGGGAAAGTTACCTCTATCAGGACCGCGATAGCAGCAAATAACAGCCAGGAATTGGAAGGTTGCCGTTATCAAGATGGCGATAACAGCAAATAACAACTAGGAATAGGAAAATTGATGTTATCAAGACCACGATAACAGCAAAAAACGGCTAAGAAGAGGAAAATAGTTTTAATCGGATGGGGATAACGTAATAAAGTTCCTCACTTTTAAATGTGTAGGAACCTTTTATAAAATTATTGTGTTTTAAATAAAAAAGGAGCATCTTGCTTGATCCACACACTTAAATTCTTTCATCAAAAGTCTCCTATTGGCATCCTTTAATTAATTGATTAATTTGCAATTCACTATGCCCATCTTTCCATTAACAAGGATAACTCCTTTTCATGCGTGATTTCTTCTTTAGGGGTTTCAAGAATAAAGGGGATTTGTTTTAGTGCTGGAGTTTTCAGCAACTCATCAAATTGGGTCTCTTTGATGTAGCCCGGTCCATAAATGGGAGCGTGTCGATCCTTTCCTTCTCCCGATGGATATTTAGAATTATTTAAATGCACAACTTTAAGTTCTTTAAAATAACCTAGTTCTGCAGCTTTTTCTGTGACTTCCAGCCAATTATCTCCATCCCATAATCCGCAGGAAAACGCATGACAAGTATCAAAGCAAAAGCCTATTTTTTCTGGCTCATGGCAAAGCTTTCGAATTTGGACAAGTTCCTCTAATGTCGTCCCAATCCCCCCAGGTGATCCGGCACTATTTTCCAGTAAAAGTTTAACGTGACCTTCCCACTGGCCCAGCACCTCGTTTAGCATTTCAATCATTAGTTGGTAGCTCTCCAGCAAAGAGATTTTTGGGAGGTGTTTACCAAAGTGAACGACCACTCCAATCGATCCGCAAGCTTCTGCAATCTCCAAGTCATTCAGTAGAGACCGAACAATTTGACTGCGTATCTCAGCATTATGAGGAGTGAGACTCGTGGGATACGGAGTATGACTAACAGATAGGATTCCTTTTTCCTCACAAAAAGCCTTACAATTTGCTGCTTCTTCTTTATCAAATTCCTTAATTGATAGGCTTCGTGGGTTTTTGGGAAAATATTGAAATGCGGCAGCCTTCATTCCGTATGCCTTTTTCGCTGCAGCTAAATATCCATTTTTAATGGAAAGATGGCAGCCAAACCTCATAAGAACACCTCCTTATAAATAAATGAAATAGTTAAATAAGATTGACCTAAACCGTGGCTAATGTTTTTTAGTGCTGGCAGTTTGGACAAAAATAAGCCTTACGTGAAGAAATTTTCTCCATGACAATACGAGCATGACAGCGCGAACACTCATCCCCTTCTCTGGCATGAACATAAAATTGATAGCCTCCTGTTTTGCCGTCCCCTTTATATAGCGGATTTTCCATGTAACCGCCCTGCTTGATTCCTCTTTGAAGGATAAACTGAATCGAATGATAGAGGCGGGTTAATTGCTGACCATCAAGGTCGTTAACCTTTTTATCCGGCCGAAGCTCGGCATGCCAAAGGATTTCATCGGAATATCCACCCCCTATGCCAGCGAGCGCATCTTGATTAATTAATGTAGTTTTAAGTGTTCCTTTTCTTTTTTCCATCAACTGTTGAAAGGCATCTATTGAAAATTGAGGATCAAGCGGTTCAGGTCCCATATCCTCTAACTCTTTGTTGACCATGTCAGATGATAAAAGATGCAAGTAGCCTAAACGCAACCCAATAAAAAATAAATGTTGGTCTCCAAACGATAATCGTACTTGAATAGTCCGATCTGGTTTATCTTCCTCTTTGCCAAAAAACATCCATCCGCCGAGCATCAAGTGCAACAGTAAGTAAGAACCATCCCCCAACTGAAAAATCAAATACTTAGCCCGCCTAGAAATCGTTTTAATCGTCTGGTTAGAAATTTGCTTAGTAAATTGATCTACCGGTACATTAATAGACTTTTCCCGTTGTATCACAACATCTGTAATCTTTTGGCCGCCAATTAAAGTACCCAATAATGTTCGATACGTTTCCATTTCTGGTAATTCAGGCATCATCCCTATCCTCCATTATGCATACTGTAATTTCAGTATTTCCTAATGAGAGAAAATCATGAATAGGAAGACTTGTTCTTAGTAACAGTGACGCCCGAAAAGGCCCTATGAGTTTTCACAGGGCCTTTTATTAGATTTTTTTAGGAGAGAGAGGATGAACCCTATCGTAATTACGTTAATTGCTGTTCGGCAAAAGCTCGATATAAATCATGGGACTCTATTAGTTCAGAATGAGTTCCTCTTCCTGTTATCCGACCATTTTCAATAAAAATAATTTGATCTGCGTCTACGATTGTGGATAATCTGTGTGCGATAACAAATGTCGTTCGTCCTTCCATCAAACGAGAGAGTGCTTCTTGAACAATGCTTTCCGAATGACTATCCAAGCTTGCTGTGGCTTCGTCCATCATGAGAATCTTAGGATTTCGCAAAAAAGCCCGAGCAATCGCAATTCGTTGTCTTTGACCGCCCGATAATTTGACTCCCCGCTCCCCCACTTCAGTATTTAATCCTTCTGGGAACGATTTGATAAATTCGTCCGCATAGGCCATTTTTGCCACTTCCCATAACCGTTCATCTGATATACTCTCCATACTTTTTAGTCCATAGCATAGATTTTCACGAATGGTTCCAGCCATCATGGCACTTTCCTGGGAGACATAGCCAATTTGGCCACGCCATGAATCTAAGGATAATTCACTGATTCGTGTTTCTCCAATTCGAATTTCCCCTGAGGTCGGCTCATAGTACCGTTCAAGCAAACCGAATAGCGTCGTCTTTCCTCCACCACTAGGTCCAGCAAATGCAATCATTTGACCTGGGTTTGCCTCGAACGAGACATCTTCAATAACAGGTTCCTCTTCACTGTATGCGAAAGACACTTGCTGAACATGAATGGTTTCATTAGAAAGATCAAGTTCAAGCCCTTCTAGACCTTCTTCTAAAGGCAGCTCCATGATATCAATAATTCGCTCTGTAGCCCCTTTAGCTTTTTGAAGCTGTGTAAAAAACATCGCAAATGATGTGATAGGATAGATAATTTGAAATAGGTAGAGCAGAAAAGCCACGAGAGAACCGGTAGTCATGGATCCATTGGCCACTCGTATTCCACCATAACCAATGATCACCACAATCACAATCATGACGATGGTGTACATAATAGGTCCAATTAATGCAAAGATCCTTGCCTCTTTTAATCCATAGGAGAGAAGACTTCTCACTCCTGCAGTTCCTTTCTCCTCTTCAAATTTTTCAGCTGTAGAAGATTTCATTAAGCGAATTTCACTGATGGTTTGTTGAATGTTTCCTGAAAATGCAGCTGTTGCATCTTGTAATCTTCTTGATATTTTGGCCATTTTACCACCAAGTGGCATCATGATTCCAATTGTAAGCGGGACCGCAATGAGCATTAAAAGGGTCATTTTCCAATCCATAATCAGTAAGATGATGATGGCTCCAAAAATGGAAATTATCCCGGTAATAAATTGAGGGAAATGCTGTGAAATTAAGTCTTTGACAATTCCTGTGTCATTGACAACACGACTGACGGACTCACCACTTTGTTGTTGATCAAAATAACTTACAGGCAACCGTATGAGCCTCACCCACATTTTCTCACGCAAACCTGCCACAATCCGTTGTCCGACAGATGCTAACATGTATGTCGATACCCCATCAATCACACCTTGTAAAATAAATACGACTGTAATGATCAGGATGATATTAATATTGATGGATGCCGCTGAAAAACCATCAACAAGCTCTCTTGTTAATAACGGAATGGATAGACCCACAATTGTTGTAATTATGCTACCGACTAATCCAATGGTTAACGCCAATTTGGGGATATTGGTTGATAAAATTAGGTTAATAAATGGTTTCAATCCATCTCTTTGTTTATCCATTCGTTTTATCTCCTTAATTATATGTTAATAGAAACAGCCAACCTTCCAAAACTCTGCCGCGTTTCCCTGAATACGTCCTCAATCACGAATAATATTCTTTTTCCTTCCAATAAGCAACAAAAAAGTACTTGGTCACAGTTCGTCGTCACAGTGACGCCCCAAATTTAATTTTCAATTACTTTGAAAACTCCATCAAATTAGATACTATTAGAGTTAGATCATTTTGTATTGGAGGAATTGGAATGGAACTTACTGTTTATTTAGCAGGTCAGATTCATGATGATTGGAGAGAGGTAGTTGCCAAGAAGGCAAAAGAGAGAAATCTTCCTCTCGTATTTGTAGCCCCGCAAACAAACCATGATCGTTCAGACGATATCGGTGAGGAGATTCTGGGCAAACAACCTTCTAATCTGTATAAAGATGACGCAGCTTCAGATATAAATAATTTCAGAACACAAGTTTTAATGCAAAAGGCGGATATCGTCATTGCTTTATTTTGGGAAAAGTATCGACAATGGAATACAGCAATGGACGCTAGTATGGCCATTGCAATGAACAAGCCAACAATTATCATTAGACCTGAATCCTTAATTCACCCATTAAAGGAGCTTTCAAACAAAGCAAATGTAACAGTAGAAACCGTTGATCAAGCAGTAGATGTCATTAGTTACATTTTTGAATAATAACTAAATGAAAAACAGTGAGCGTAAACCACACTCACTGTTTTTTTTCATATGTTAATAAGTTTCCATTCGACAAGTCACTGTGACGAGTCAAAATACATTAACAGGCCGTGAAGCGATTACATATAATGAAGTTGCTTCTATTATGTCCTATGTGTTAAATCGCCCCATCATCTATCGTAATCCTGGTGTACTTGAATTCAGGAGGACACTCATTAAACGAGGTACACCAAAAGAATTCGCGAATGTAATGACGATGTTATACACGATGACCAAATTAGGAACTGCCCAACTTGTAACAGATGATACAGAACAGCTCTTAGGTCGAAAGCCGATTCGTTTTAAACAATATGTGGAAGATTACAAGCTTCAATTTCGAAAAGAAACAAAGAGTTAACCCATGTCCCTACAAAGTAGATAAGAGTCTGTAGATTACATCTAAAAAATAAATAGATGAATGAGCTAGACTAATGATAAAATTAAATTATGTATGTGAAATAGATAACATTTACTAAAGCTCTTATTATCTTATTATCTACTTCAAATCTAACAACTAGATAAGAATAATGAATGAGGTGAAGATAGTGAAAAATAAAGTAATTTTACTGGCATCAGATCAGTTAGGTAAAGGAGAAAAAGAATTAGGTGAAGGTATTTTAGAAACCTTCTTTACCATTCTTAAACAAAGGGAAGAACTGCCTGTAGCTGTTTTTTGTATGAATCAAGGTGTATTTACATTAACAGAAGAATCGCTTGTATCCCTCCAATTAAATGATCTAGAGGAAAAAGGCGTTGACGTTCTTGCATGTAAAACTTGTGTAGACTACTATAAGTTAGATGGAAAGTTAATAGCCGGGAAAATAAGCGGAATGGACCAATTTATTGAATTAGCCTCAAAATATGAAGTTATTACACTATCATAATAAAGAGGGCACTGTGACGCCCCCTAAATTTCTAAAAGTAAAAGCAGTGAGCGTAATCCATACTCACTGCTTTTTATCTTGTAAAATTATTTCTTCTCTTCTTTCAACAAGTTCTCTGTCATTCTACGAAACTTTATAACGATTCCTCTGTTCTGCTTCAGAAGTTCTTTTCTTTAAAAAGATTCTGCCCTCTGAAAGAAATAGTCCAGCTAACGTCAGAGCTATTCCTATTGCCGCCAGCCACGTAATTTTTTCTTGTAATACGATGACGGACGTAACCACTGTAATGACCGGAATCATGTAGATATAGATGCTCGTTTTTACGGGACCTAATACTTTAACAGCGAAGTTCCATGTTACAAAACAAAGCGCAGAGGCACCTAGGCCCAAAAATATTAAATTAAAAAGGTTGATAGGATTCACAAAACGCTCCAGGGGCCCCAAATTGAACTCGAATAGAAACAAAGCCGGGAACATAAATAAAATTCCATAAATAAATATCTTTCTTGTTGTTTGGAACGTATTATAGCCGAAACTACTAATTTTTCTCGTCAAAACAGAATAAACTGCCCAAACAATGGTAGCAGCCATCGCCAATAAGTCCCCCAACGGATTTAGTTGAAAATTTGAAGTACTGCTAAAGCTGATTAGAAACATACCGGCCATAGCAACGACAAAACCGAGGAAGAAATTGATCCGCAACGGTTCCTCTTTCAAAAATAAATAAGAAAAAATAGCAGTGAAAAATGGTGCTAATGCACAGATCACACCTACATTGGAAGCCATCGTAAACGTAAGGGCGATATTCTCCAATAAATAATATAATGTAACCCCACAAAAACCAGCAGCCGCCAAAAATAATTCATGCTTTTTATTCACTATCTTCATTCGGTGTGGGTATACAATCATTAACGCAACCAAGCCCAATATGAAACGAAAAAATAGAATCTCAACAGGTGAAAAATCGATTAGTAAGATTTTAGTAGAAATAAAGGTAGTTCCCCATATGATAATGGTGAATAAAGCTAGCAAATGACCAGTAGAGTGTTTATTTTCCATCATTCTTCCCCTTCAAGTCATTCTGTTTTTCTGTTAAAGTTTTCCTTCGATCAGATATCATTTTTTCCATTCTTCCCTTTTACCACCCGTCTGTGGTTGCCCACTTCTTTTAAAACTGTTAAAGATCCTATTTGTTCGTTTCTTAAATGAAACGAAGTGACGTTCCTAGCGATTTTGATTCAAATGTAAACAAAGTTATGTCGACTCGTTTTTATATATTTTTATAGTGTCATTGTCCAATCAAAAGAATCCTCTACTGACCCATTTTGGATTCCTGTTAATGTATCATAGAGCATCTGTGTTACTTCTCCAATGTCACCATTGTTCACCGTTATTCTTTCGTCCTTCCATTTTAATTCACCAATGGGCGAAATGACCGCTGCTGTTCCAGTACCAAATGCTTCTTCTAATGTTCTGTTATGGTAAGCCTCAACAACCTCTTCAATTGATACCTTACGTTCTTCAACTGGAATATTTTTTGATTTTAATAATTGAATCATAGAATCACGCGTAATTCCTGGCAGAATGCTCCCATTTAATGCAGGTGTTACAACTGTTCCGTTTATTTTAAAGAAAATATTCATGCTACCTACTTCTTCGACGTAATGTTTTTCTTTCCCGTCTAACCATAACGTTTGAGAGTACCCATTCTTCTCAGCTAGTTCTTGTCCTTTAAGGCTTGAAGCATAGTTACCGGCTGTTTTCGCTGCACCTGTTCCCCCTTCAACCGCGCGAACATATTGTTCCTCTACTAGAATTTTAACTGGTTTTATGCCTCCTTCGTAATAAGAGCCTACTGGACACATAATCATAATAAATTGGTAACTCTTTGATGGAGCGACACCTAAACTTGGATCGGTTGCGATAATAAATGGACGAATATATAAGGATGTACCAGGTTCACTTGGAATCCATTCACGATCGACTGAAATTAATCTTTTTAGCGCTTCCAATGCTTTTTCTTCATTAATAGCAGGAATGCACAGTCGCTCATTCGAAGCATTTAATCGGCTGAAATTTCTCTCTGGGCGAAATAATAGGACCCTTTCATCTATTGTTGAATACGCTTTTAATCCTTCAAATACGGTTTGACCATAATGAAAAACCTTTGCCGCTGGATCAATGAAGATCGATCCATACGGGGTAATACGATGGTCATGCCAACCCTTTCCTTCATTATAATCTACAATAAACATATGATCAGTGAAAAAATTTCCAAAACCTAGCTTACTTACAGCAGGTTTTTCTTTTTTATTTGTTGTTAATTGAATTTTTATATGTACCATTATCAATGCCCCCATGAGTCCTTTTTCCAAGAAATCGAATAATTTATAATCATTCTACTCAGGGTACTTTGATTCGTAAAATATATATAAACTATAGAAACTATGCAAAAAAGTTATAGTAATTTTAAAACATATGCAACCGAATATACTCGATGAATGTTCGAGCGGCAAAAGAAAGATATTTATTTTTTCTATAAATGAGGACTAATTCCCATTCAATCAGTGGATCTGAAATTGAAATCGCATGTACATTCCGATGGTTAAAACGACTGACCATCGACCAAGGAATTAACGAAATCCCTAACTTTGCGGTAACCATTTCACCGATTAAATCCCATAGAGAGCTTTTAAAAGCGACCGTTGGTTGAAACCCTGACTGCATACACGCTTGTTTTACCACGTCATGAAGGGCGTAATCCTCGGTTAAGAGAATGAAAGATTCATTTTTCAACTCAGACAAACGTACAGACTCTCTTTCGGCAAGCCAATGTTCATTATGTGCAAGGACAACCAGCTCTTCCGATAACAAAGGAATCGCATCGAAAAGCTTAGGGTTCACCGGCAGGACGGTAATTCCTAAATCAAGGTCTCCTTGTTCTACCTTAATTGCTAATTGTTTTGCACTGTATTCAACCATTTGGAAATCTATTTGCGGATACTCTTTTTTAAACCCGGCAAGTACATTTGGAAATAGTAATACACCCGTTGTAGGCATTAACCCTAATTTAATCGTTCCCTTTTTTACTTGAACCAGTTCATTAACGGAATCATAAACATCCTCGACTGATTGCAAAATTTTTATCGCTTGTTCATAAACAACAGCCCCAGCATCGGTCAACTTAATTTGTCTCTCAGAACGGTCTAGTAAAGTAACTTTCAATTCATCCTCAAGACTTTTGATCATCTTACTAATCGATGGCTGTGAGACAAGCAAAATTTGCGATGCCTTTGTAAAATTTCGTTGCCTAGCCACTTCTACAAAATATTTAAGGTGTTGAATATCCATTTTATCCCTCCTTCGTCACTGGGACGCCCCGAAGTTTGTCGATTAGAATCAATTATAACAAGGGCTATCATGTTGTTGTTGATAGCCCCTAAATTTGTTGTTTTTTAGTTAAGAATATATTTCTCGAAGACATAGCCAAAATCTTTTTCATGATACTTTTCAAAGTTCGATTTTAACCAATCAAATGAATACTCAGTTAGTTCGGTATATTCTTTAGATAAATCATAGCCCTCTAATCGAGAATTATACAACACCTCTACTGCTTTATTTAGACTGTCGTTTGACATTTTAAGGTAAGTATTATTTTCGTGCACCTTTTCCGCCATGAAAAGAAGAGCTTTGTATAGGTCCTTTAATTTTTCAATCTCCTTTTTATCTACATCAATTGAGAAAGTCAGAACCCCTAAATGAAACTTAATTTCCACATCTAAGTCAATTTTCCCCGCTGTTTCGAGTAGCACATTTGAAATTGGGTATTGACTGTATGGATAACGTTTCATCACACGTTTCGAGGAAACGGCATTTTGACCGTCAATATGTATGAGAGCTAAATTTGTGAAACAATATTCGTCACTTTTTGTCATAATCAGAAAATAAATCTTTTCATTATCCTCATGCCTAACAAAGTCATCGGATTGTGTTTTTTCATAATCATGTGGTTCAATAATCTTTCCAACATCTGATAATCCTAACGCATCTGAAGCAAATTTTTTCAACATTTATATCTCTCCCTTTTTCGGAATATATCAATCTATTTATTCTATGTTTAGAATACCAAAAAATTTTTAAAAAAGTGTGATTTAAATGGGCTACTATATATTTATTAGTTTTCCACCTTAATTCCAAACAATAATTCATGATAGTTTGTATCTGGAAACGACATTAATCTTGTCTCTATTTGGACTATTAATTGAACTCGTTTGTAACATTATCGATTCATCTGTCGAACTATTTTTTCTCCAGCTGTCCTCGCCACAGCCGTTGCACTAGTATTGGACGATGGTAACATCATACTGTATAACGCGTCTCTAAAAGAGATGATATCCCCTACCTCAAAATAGTACCCCATTCCCGGAGTAATATCTGACTCTTGAATTACAATTTTTCCATCTAAATTTTTCATATAGTCTAAAGCTGTTATAGCGGTCATAATCTTAGTTACAGATGCCGGGTGACCTGCCATATCAGCGTTTTTTGAATATATTAATGGGATATCATGTTGTTCATATGATAACGATTGATGCATAGGCAATAAACAAACAGCGACACTATCGGATGCAATACCTTCTACTGTTGCTTCTGGATGATTAAGCAACAACTTTGCATAATCCAAAGAAGCTTTTATATCCTTACATCTTTCTTCTTCTGTTGAAGCTCCTCTAATGGCTATTACAAACTTTCTGTCATTCGGCGCACTTGTTATTAGTACCATATGATACCCATCGATTTCATTTGTGCCCCAAATAGCCCCCGTTTTTCCACCATATATGTAATAGTCGTTTTCTATTATTGGTAATGTAACTGTTGTGTTTATCGTAATTTCTCTAGAATTATTCCCTTCGATATTAAATGTGTATGACTTTTTGTTCCAGATTCCTGCAAGTTCTTTATACCCGGAAGCATGTATGGCCATTTTAACCATATCCCTAGTTGACATCTTATGTTCGATTGTACTAGGAAATCCAGCAGGTTCGATAAAATTTGAATGGGATAGTCCCATTTTTTTAACTTTATGATTCATTTCTTCAACAAAAGCTTTCTTAGCAAGTTCTGCAGATATAATAAGAGAATCACATCCATGATTATATGACATCTTTAGACCCCCTCAAGCTGTATTAAGGCTCATCACCATTTAATCATATCCTTTTTTATGAATTTTGAAAAATGTCCCTGGAACACCCCAAGGTTCGTAAAATGTGCGGGGATAATAAATTCATTTTCTACAAAAAAAGCTTCGAAAAGGAGTTTTAGAAAAACCACTTTTTGAAGCTTAGGTATTACTTCTCTGTTATTGTTTAGACCTTATTAGGCTCAATGCGATAACGATGATGAGTTGTATCGCTAAAATAATTTCAAAAACCATAATCATATAAGGATACGCCATCATTGCCATAAAAAACTCGCTGTTCATTACAATTAGGATGAAAACACTTACTAGGATTGCTATAACAACCTGAACTTTGTAAAGCAGGTTCCATCTCTTCCTTATACAATAAAATAAAAGAATAATAAGCAGGATACAAAAGCTAGCAACTATTAAACTTTGCCATTGAATTGAAGTCGGGCTGTATATCCCCTCCATATATTGCATTCTTTTGGTATACACATGACGATATACGCCCGCTTTTGTACCTGAAAGATAATTAACGACAAAAACAGCTATGATTAAACCGACCTGTATGAATAGTAGTAAAAAATAGAGTAGTTTTTGTACAATTTGCTTTTTCATGGCTATCTATTCCATTGGTTCTCCGGTTTCAACTGGATGACTAGGGTTACTGCTCCAGCCAATCCAACCATCACTGTATAAAGAAACATCTTCTAGACCGTAGACATTTGCATAGATCATGACTTCAGCTGCACGCCATCCGCTTCCACACATAAAGGAAAGATGGTTGTCCATATCAATTCCTGCTTCTTCCCATAACGCTACAATTTCTTCGAAGTTGCGCATCGTATTATCAATATTACGGAAATATTCTAATGAGTTTGCGTCAGTTGTTCCGGCATATCCATATACAGCACCTGGGATACGACCGGCTTTGTCATAATAAGAATAACCGGATGTTTCTCCAATATATTCTTCCCATGTACGGTTATCAACTAACGTTGCTTCTTCAGGATTAGCTAGGATTTTTGATTTTAATTCCTCTTGGCTATCTACTAAATCCGGATTTGCAGGAATCGCAGCACCAAAATCTTTTACTGGTTCTGGTTTATTACTAGTTGTCTCAAGTTCATAGCCTGCCCCAGTCCAAGCTGCCAAGCCGCCATTTAATACTCGGACATCCTCAACTCCTATATAGCTAAGAACAGCAGCCACGCGATACGCAGCCATTTGACTTTCCCCAGTAACAATAATAGAGTCATCTTTTGTAAAACCATTGTCTAAAGCAAATTTAGCCAATTCTTCATCGTTGGCTAGCATCCATTCTGGAGGCGGCTCGACCGTATCTGTATTAATATGGAAGCCTGTAGGTACATGTCCTTTTGCATATGATTCTTTTTCTTCTCCCCAGCTCGCTTCAACGATTTTAACCTTTTTTCCGTCTTCAAATGTTTCAGGAGTCTTGCCGTCAATCACATCTTTTACCACTGAAGCCGGAACGATCTTATGATAATTTTTATATTGAACCATTGGAAGACTTTCATCCTCAGCCCATTGTTTTACATCATAAGTGTAAAGATTCTCATAACCCTTTTCACCTAAATACTTTGCCACTTCTTTAGCGTCTTCGCCATTTGCATCATATAAAACGATGTTTTTATTTGCATTAATTCCTTTTATTTCAAGGGTTTCGTCTAATTTCTTTTCCTTATCTTCAACATCCACCTTTAACCAATTAGCGGAGAAGTCAACCGCTCCCTCTATATGGCCGCCTCTGGCAACCCCCTCTAACTTCCATCCATTAAAAGCATCGTTAATCCTTGTATCAACAATTACCCACGAATCATCATTCAGATTTTTCTTCAAATCTTCAGTTGTAATCGCACTTACTGTATCACTTGTTTCACTGGATTGCTTCGCCTCTTCATCCGCGTTTGAACTGCAGGCAGAGGCTATAAATACGCTTAAAATCATCATTATAAAGATAAACACATTTCTTTTGTTCTTAACCATTTCTGCTCCTCCTTTTAATCATTTATAAGCCAGATAAGTTGTATATACTAGTATAGGGTACATTAAAACGACGTTTAAGTATGTGCAAAAAATCACTAGGACGCCCCGAGATTTGTCGGAAATTGGTAGGGAAAATAAAGTCGTGCTGTGACCCCCGGTATAATAATCTCCACTAACTAGATAATGGTCGGGACTCTTGCTCACTTATAACTTCCGATAACCTTTAAAAATACAAAAGGCCAATCGTATCCGATTTGGCCTTTATCAATAGTTTTCTTTATATAATTGAAGCAAACTTCGCCTACATGCATTACCTAAGTTTCGCGGTGATATTTTTATCGACATCCCAACTTTTCCCGCACTAACTATCATAAAATCTAGTTCTTCCGCAGTTGCATCGATATAGGTAGGAAACAATTTTTTCATTCCAATGGGCGAACATCCTCCACGGACATAACCTGTTACTCCCAGCAGTTCCTTCACCGCAATCATTTCGACTTTCTTCTGACCCACTACCTTTGCGGCATTTTTTAAGTCTAGTTCCGCTGCAACTGGTACAACAAAAACGTAATATCGATTTTTTCCAGCTGTCGTAACCAATGTTTTATAAACGTATTCGAAAGAATATCCTATTTTTTCGGAAGCAGAGAGGCCATCTACAGGTTGCCCCTCTTCCACTCCGTAACTTAATAACTCATAAGGGATTTTTTGTTGTTCATCCAAACGAACTGCATTTGTCTTTGTCACTTTTTTTGCCATTCACTTTCCCGCTCCTAACTTTAGTTATACATCCCATTCAGTATCCGTTATCCTTTAACTGTCTTTGTTTAATCATTGGTGGGGGCAATGAATATGTCATTTTCCAAAGTTTTATATCTCTTAATTGCCTTTCTAATACATCGATAAGGAGGGCTATTTCTTCATATAAAAAAGATTAACCCTAATACAATGTGTTCATAATCAGCAGCACAATGATGTAACTACCAATCCACAACGTTTTTCTCCAAAACCGATTATTGCTACCTATCCTTTTCCCCTTGAAAACGAATATTTTCATTATACCAATAAGCTTAGGTAGATAACGTTTCGTAAGCGTCTATACAAGTTAATAGGAGAAACGTAATCTGCCTCACTGTTTTTATTCTAATAAAAGGCACCCCCTATGTGTACCCTTTACAGTTTGTCAGAGACTGTTTTCCTTTCAACTTTCGAAAAATTTCTACATATACGAAGTAGATTAGATAGATAATATAAATAAAAACAAAGGAATGAGAACAATTGATGGATTTTTTAGAAAGACTACCTGACTTACCTTATATTTTAAAGGCATTGCTCATTTTTTGTGCAGCCGTACTTCTTTTACGGGTTGCAGGAAAAAGGTCACTTGCGGAAACGACCGTTTCAGAAGCTGTGTTGAGGATTTCAATTGGTGCTGTGCTCATCCAACCTTTAGCAATAAGAGATGAATGGCAGGCAATATATGCTGGAACCTTGCTTATTATAGGAATTGTCCTGCTAGCCAAAATACAAGTATGGTTACCAAAATCCAGAAAATTTATCAATGGAGTACCATCCGTACTCGTTAAAAATGGAGAGATGAAATTAGAGGAGCTTAAAAAGGCCAGGTTAACAACAGATGAGCTACAAGGTGCACTTCGTCTTAAAGCAATCGGGAATGTCGAGGATGTTGAATTGGCTCTATTAGAATCCAACGGTAAGATATCAACAACTTTAAAGCCAAGCAAAGCACCTGCTACAAAAGAGGATATACAGAAAATCATAGACCTTTTAGCTGAAAATGGGATTCGCCCCTTATCCCAAAGTCAGTCAAAAGCGAGTACACCGCCATTATTCCAAGAAGCTTATGACGAGGCAGACATAGAGGACTATAAACCACAAATTCATTAAATTACGAGGTACCTTTATTAATACATATATAACAAAATTTAACTACACAAGCCCATTAACTATCCTATTGGGACTTATGGACTTACTTTTACCAATTTATTGTTCGTACGAAAAAAGGTCAGTCTCCCGCTACGGTAATACTCCTTGCCAGCAGGGGACTGACCCTTTTTAACCTTCAAAAAGATCTTTACTATCTTGTCTTTAAGGAGTAATCCTAATTTTACTCAGTTTCTAAACTTATTATTTCTTCGGTTTTAAATCTTCAATTGAATCAATGTCCATATATTCAGGAACCACTAGTCCATTTTGTGTACCTTTTAGATTTTCGCCTAGATCAACAATGTCATCCTGGTGTTTCTCATAGAAGGATGCGTGTGTGGAAGGTAACCATGGAGCTAAAGATGCATCAGCTTCCCCTGTAGCAACAGCTTGGAACACGATGGCTGGATCGACAGGTGTCAATGTTACTTTGTATCCTTGTTGTTCTAATACCTCTTTCATTACGTAGCCAGAAGCATATTCAGAATCCCACGGTGTGTATACTAGTTCAATTTCCTTTCCGTTTTCCTTCTCAACACCTTCTGTCCATTGTGCAACTTTCTCCGAGTTCTCCTCTACCCATTTCTTGGCCGCTTCTTCAAAAGAGGACTCCTGTGCATCGAACATGACTGTTTCCATATCTTCCAATTCCCAGTAGAATCGATCTAGAATTTGATAGACATTAGGCATATCCTCTTCTAGTCCCTTTCTAACAATTGTATTAATATTTTCAGCACCGCCAAACGTACCTTTCGGATCTTCTAAATATTTAAGATCATAGGCGGAAAATTTCCAGTGAGGAGCCCAACCTGTAACAATAATAGGTTCTTCATTTTTAATCGCCTGATCTAGCTCACCTAACATACCTGCAGTGGAGCTTTCCTCAAGTTTCCACCCTTCCAAATTCTCATATTCCTCAATGGTCGCTAAGGTTTGCTCTGTAATCCCTGCACCCGGCTCAATTCCTGTAATCGTAAAGTTCACTTCTTCACTATAATTAGGGGTCGAACCCCCTCCATTATCCTTGTCAGAAGTCGCACCCTTCTCTTCTGACCCACATCCTGCCGCAACAAGAGATAAGGTTAAAATAGACATTAGTCCTGCTCTTTTCCATTTAAAATTCTTCAAGCTCTACAACACCTCTCCAGTTTTTCCTATCTTTTTTATTTCCTACAATGCTTATGATTGTCATCAATGTACATACCGATTTCCTCTCAACGACAACATTCTTACACTATAACTCTATCTCATTAACATTTCAAACTGTATATTCAGGAATAATTGTACAAATAGTTAGTTCAGTTTATATATAACATTATTTTTTAGGAAAATTCATTCATTTCTTTCAATTCACTCCGTTTTTCACCATCATCTCCTATTAATAGTGATATAATATTCGTATAGTACCAAACGAGAATTTTGACAGAGGGACTGCTAAGAATAGAAAGATCGAAAAGGACAGAGGACAATTATTAACCTATATAACAGAAGAGTAGTAAAAAAATAGAGGGGGGGAAAATATAGTGGACATTAAGGTGAGCAACATTGCTTTAGAAACGATAAAAGAGTTATTAGAAAAAGATAAGAGCAAAAAAGGGATGTATGTGTACGTTGCAGGTGTAGGCTGTGGCGGTGGCGGAGCGGCAAGTTATTCACTCGCCCCTGCAGAACAAGAAGAAGGCGAAAACGTCGTTATTATTGATAGTATTCCGTTCATTTATGACAATTTGATGCTAAAGCATACAGACAAAATATCCATCGATTATAAACCATCTGCCTATGACAAAGAAATATGGCTTGAACAATTTAAGGTAAAAGCTATTTAGTTATACAAAAAGAATTTCAAATATAAATTTGTGTTTAGAGGGACAGATATGTCCCTACATCCTTATTAATGCTGTGCTACTGCCTTCCAGAAACAGGTTGTATATATCTCTTTTCTGTTAAATCAAACCAACTCTCATAATTGATTTTCCTTTCGTTCTTATGCTGAAAATCATTAAAATTTGGCAAATAAGTGTAATCTTTTTTATATGTTTTCATATTAAACGTAATATCATTTATTGCCTCTGCTAGAAATATAACTTCTTCTTCTGTCATCGTTGGATGAAGGGAAAGTCTTACCCACCCTGGCTTTGACTCATAATGGCCTTTAGTAATTTCTTCTTTAATTGATTCGGATTGTTGTTTATTGATACCAAACAAATAGTGCCCATAAGTACCGGCACATGAACAACCGCCTCTTACTTGTATTCCGTATACATCATTTAGAAGCTTTACGAATAATTGATGATGAAGGTTGTCCACATAAAATGAAAGGATCGGAAGACGGTCTTTTTTACGTTTTTCCAATATATTAATTCGTTTATTTTGCTCTAATTGTTTAAATAGCAGCTGCGTCAATTTTTTATCTTGTACAGATATATTTTCAATCCTCATTTCTTCCTTCAAACGAATCGCTAAGGCTGTTCTAATGGCTTGTAAAAATCCTGGTGTCCCGCCATCTTCTCTTTCTTCCAAATTAGCTATATAGGATTTTTCACCCCATGGATTGGTCCAATTTACCGTTCCTCCACCTGGACGGTCAGGTGTTTTCGTTTGTACAACTTTCTTAGAAACAATCGCAACGCCCATTGTCCCTGGTCCCCCTAAAAACTTATGAGGGGAAAAGAATATTCCATCTAAATGCTGCATCGCTTTTTCAGGATGCATATTCATTTTCACATAAGGTGCCGATGCAGAAAAGTCAACAAAACAGATTCCTCCGTATTTATGCATCACCTCTGCTAACTCATGATAAGGGGTCACAATCCCCGTTACATTCGAACAGGCTGTAAATGAACCAATTTTTAATGGTCGATCTTCATATCGTTTAATCATCTTCTCGAGCATGATTGGAGAAACATCCCCATGATCATTTGGTGGCACAATAACGACATCAGCAAAGGTTTCTTCCCAAGAAATTTGATTGGAGTGGTGTTCCATATGAGTAATAAAGATTACTGGTTTTGATCGATCTCTTTGTTTGTAGAAATTTTTATCGTTTTCATGAACAAGTAATCCTAATAATCTTTGAATTTTACATATAGCCCCTGTCATCCCAGAACCTTCAAAAATAAGAATATCGTTTTCATCAGCATTTACATGTTTTTTTATAATGTTCTTAGCTTCACGGTAAGCCCATGTCATACTTTTCCCCGTAACATTCGTTTCTGTATGCGTATTAGCTACAAAGGGGCCAAATTGATATAAAATTTTCTCTTCAATGGGTTTATATAACCTTCCGCTAGCTGCCCAATCTGCGTAGTGAATTTTTTTCGTACCATAGGGAGTATTAAAAAATTGCTCATTTCCAATTATATTTTTCTTAAAGAATTGAAAGTGCTCCTCTAAATCATTCACTTCTCGTTCACCTCAACCCTATATCCATTTAATCTACTAAAGGCCATATTACAAAAAAAGCAGGTAGACTACTATCTAACTACGACTGAATGAATCTTCTTTATAAAAGTAACGGATCCCGTATAACGAGATCCGTTACTATCACAATTTACGCCGCTTCTGTTACTTTAACCCATTGGTTTTCAACAGGAATTCCAGCGTCTTTAATGGTTCTAAAGACCGGACAGCGCAGATCAACGGCAGCCTGCATTTCATTCACTCTTTCTTGAGATTCAGTTGTTTCAACAAACGCTTTAATGACTACCTTTTCAAAATATGGTTTCACTTCCAAATTTCCCATTAAACCGCTAGGATCCAGTTCACCTTCCACTTCAAAAGAGATCCCTTGAAGGTCAAAGTCCATTTCTTTTGCAATTATTTGTGCCATTACATTTTCACAGCCAATAAGTGATGCTAAAAAAGTTGAAAGTGGATCAATCGCAGAATCTTTTCCTCCCATGGTTATGGGTTCATCAATGGCAATTTTATGCTTTCCTGCCACTGAATCTGTTCTCATTCCATTTCCGATTCCTTCTACTTTAACTGTCATTTTTTGTCCCATTTTTTCCACTCCTACATAAAAGACTTAAACTGTAACCGTTTCACGAAGCTTTTTTGCTGCTTCGGCCATTGCTTTTAATTTATTAAAGGCAATTTCATCACTATTCATCGGGCGCTGTGCAAAGGTTCCAAAACCACAATCTGGATTTAGAAGGATTTTTTCATCAGGCAAGATCGCTCTTACTTCCTCTACACGTGCGACAATATCGTCTACTGATTCAACATCAACTGTTCTAGGATTAATGACACCAAAACCTAATGTTTTTCCACCAATGCTCTTTACAGCATCAATTTCCCCTGCACGTGGTGTCGCATATTCTAAAGCTAATTGGTCAACATTTGCATTTTCTAAATAAGGGATTAATGGGAAATACGGGCCACGTAGTAAAATATCATCCTCTGTACTCCAATTCCCGCGGCAGATATGAACGCCAATGGTTGTGCCTCTTCCAAGCATTCCATCGGTCACTTGATTGATCAACTCTAGAGCAAAAGCTAACTCCACTTCTGCATCAGCCTTTGCTGTTAATGCACCGCACATGAAGGTTCGATTTGCATTCTTTTGCGTAAATACAACTTCAGTTAAGACAGGCTCATCAAATTGGACAAATTCAACGCCTGCTGCGATGAGATCCTCTAATTCTTCGCGTAAAACTTTGATAATATCAATCGAGAGATCCTCTTTGGTTGGGTAAGCCCCTTCTGATAGTCCCTCTACCCACATGGATCTCGTCAACAAATATGGACCAGGCAAAGTCACTTTAACTGCTTTGTCTGTATGTTGTTTTAAAAATAAAAAGTCATTTAATGCAAGTGGTTTTTTGCGGCTAATCTTTCCTGTTGCTGCCGGATTTGACATTGAAAAAGCAGGTACATCTAACGTTCCGAGAATTTCTTCAAAACTGGATTTATCTTCTACATAATCAAGTAACTCCGAAACACTTAGCATACGAACATTATTCAAATGTTCAGCCACAAAGGAAATATAATTATCTCGACGCTGTTCTCCATCGGAAACAATATCAATTCCTGCTTCCTCTTGCCAGTTCAAGATTTGTAACACGGCTTCATTGGCAACCGTTTGGAATTCTTCTTCCGTTATTCGACCCGCGCGTTTATCACGCATTGCCCGTTGTACGTCTTTAGAGCGTGGCCAACTGCCAATTACTGTCGTTGGGAATAATGGTAATGTCATTGTAGAAAACCTCCTCAATATACAATCGAAAACTGTATATCGATTTTAATTGTTTGCCTTAGGGTTTGATATATTGGAGACCGTTCAAGCGTTGTTTCCCACAGCTCTTCAAGAGTCTCTTCTAACTGTGGTGAGGAAACATAGAAGGTGCCTTTAATCTCTTGAATTTGTGGACTTCCTTCATCCTCCAATTCCAGATGATACAAAACATTTTCCAATCCTGCTTTTATCGATACTTCTAGTTGGTCAATTTCAAAGTTTCTTCTAGAGGCCTGTCCCTTAAAACCGACTGCTAAATCAGATGCAAGAGCTCCAAGTAAATAATCAATTGCGCTAGGGGCGTTCACTTTCGAGCTAAAATCAGCAGGTTGCCCAACTACAAAAGTATGATTTCGGGAATGAACCTTAGCTGTTAAAGCGCTTCCAGACTGGACTCGAACATTCCACTTATATCCTTTTGCAGCTTCGAAGTCATCAGCTAGCTCATCTTGTCCGGACCCTTTTCGAATAAAATATCTAGTCGTATTGTCTCCTGGCTCTGAACCGAGAAACACGTGATCAACCATCCTACACCAAGCAGGCAGGTCATCAGCAACCGTCCGTTCACGACTTCGAACTTCTAATATTTCTCCATTTAATAAGGGATCCATTGCTTTTTTGATGATTAACAATAGGCCAGAACCGCAATCTAAATCTCCACCATCACAAACTGCCTTTGGATTCTCCATAAAATCACCTTTTTTCGTTTTGTTAACCTTTTCACTTGTTTATAAACCTTGAACCTTTTGCTCCCCTTTCAAATATATAAAGGGAACAAAAGGTTAGCGATTATTATTAAGATACGAAAAGTTTCTTAATAAGTGATCGAAGCTGCACCTTGAGTTAAGAACTCAACAACTTTAGCTCCACCTACAATTGTCGCACCCTCAATTAAGTCCTCTTCCGTTAAATTACGTTTTTTATAACATGGACTGCAAACCCAAAGAGTTCCACCAGCTTCAATAAACTGATCCATAAGTTGTTTTAATGGAGCAAATCCTTCCTCATGAATGTCTTCTGCATACCCTTTAGATCCTAGATAAGCTCCCTCAACATTTAAAAAGATTACCGTATCTTGCCCTGATGCTACCGCTGCATTTGCTACAACAAAACCAACTGTCGCTTTATCTGGGTCATTTTTTGCATTTGTTAAACTTACTAAAAATTTTCCTGCCATTTTTATATCCTCCTAAAATTCCTATAATAAAAGACAAATTATCCTTTTTTAATAAAATAATGACTAATCTTTCCATCATCTGTTCGTTCCAATAGATGATGATTTTGCAATCGACACCACGCTGGAAGATCCTCACGTGCGCCTAGATCATAAGAGATAACTTCGATAATTTCTCCACTATTCATTTTTTTCATGGTTAGAAACAAATTCATAATTAATTCGCCACAACCTGTTGGACCTGCATCATAAGTCATAACTGGTGAATATTGCTTCTTCATTTTTTAATTCCCTTCAGCATGTGCATTTCTTTAAACATTATATTTCTCATACACTTAAATTATAGGCAAGTATTATTCTAATATAAAATTATTTTATCGATGCATTTGATTATTACTTATCTATTTTGTCGATACGAAATTTATAAATATGATTATATCAACGTTTTCTAAATCCTCGAATCGATTCATATCGACCGGTGTTCACAAAATATTAACATCTTAATATAGTTTTCACGTAACTATGACGCCCCGAATAGTGATATAAAAGGGGCTTGTCGTAGTCCGCTTTCATATCACCATAATTCCTCTCTATCAGTCAACTTTAATAATAATGGCATTATTATTAAAGCGACAAGTGCTAAGGCAAGGTCCAAGAATAGTAAAGAGAGTAAGGATAAATCAAAAATTTGAGCAATGGGTATAATCATTATGGGGAATAAAACCAATAAAGAGGTCATATTTCTTGAAGGTATACTTTGATATTGAATGGCACCACAATGATTACATTTCATACTTCTGCGAAACGTTAATAACTTCTTCATCGAATCCAACCAAGACCACTTTCTTTTACAGTTTTGACAGATTGGCATAAGATATCCCCACTTTCCACGAAACCTTTAGTTAATAATTGTATGTTCCGATAAGTTTTAGAGGGCCAAAGAATTCACCCTTAACTACTAAATTATTAATTAATAAATTAGTAATTCGTCTAAACGATTCGTTCAAAATCTTTACTTAGACAAGCTTGTTTTAATTTCTTTGATTTTAATAAATACTTGATATCTGAAAGATTATCGTATGATAGTTGTATATGAAAATAGTTTATATACTCAACGATCACAAATAGGTAAATAAAGCCTGACAGATATAATCCGCCTAAAGGCAAGGATGGACTCCATTTAATAAGATCAAAAACGAACATAAATGGCAGGATCATCATCAAGCTAACATTCCATTTCTGCAACTTTTTCAATATCTTAACAGTCGAAATAGGCGTTATCGAAATCCTCTCTTCCTTTAATCGCTTCCACTTTGCATACCAGTATACACTTCCCTGCACTAATAGAAACTCTAACAGAAAAAATGATCCCCAGAAAGAAGCTAGTGAATACAATTGTAATGACGGATTTACCTTATTTAATAATAAACTAACAATCAAAAAACATACGACTGCCAAGGATTCCCCTGTATATAAATACGAGAGTCTCTTCTCCAAGTCTTTTTTCAATATGTTTCACCTCTAATGGAACCTTCTCTTGAAAACATTTATGTATATCAATCACCTTTATCTTTTACTTCTTAACAATGAAACTAGGTCTACCTTACATTCCACTTACCTATCCCCTCTTAACTTTAAACTCCCATATTAAAAATATATTATGACAAACAGGAGTTGGCAAATACTACTCCTAAGAGAATCATCCTTTTTCAAAACATCTTAGATCAGCCCTTGATCAAATAACCAATACTCAAATTTCTTCACACTAGCATCATAATCAATTTCTTTAACAAAAATGGAGAAGATCCTACTTCCATAACCTTCGATTGATAAAGTGTTTTCCGGAATTCGATAACCATAATGTTCGAAATCAAAAAACACATCCCAAACGTCTTCGAATTGTCTTTTTAATGCCACACACTCAACATCATTATTATTTTCATAATATCCAATATGTAGATGGTATCTGTTATCATACATAAGGATCCACGCGGCCCCTTCTTTAGTTATACTTCATTCAAACTATCAATCTACTGGCTTTCTAAGATATGTTTATACAAATATTCTGCGTCAGATCCAACTCCTTGGAGAAGTGCAGATCCTCTACTGGATTGCCAGGGCAACCCTAAAAAATAAAGCCCCTTTACGGAAGTAGTCCCTCTTCGGTGACGAGGGTGATTTTTAGCCTTGAAAACTTCAGCGATATCAATCCAACTATAATCCGATTCAAAACCTGTTGACCAGATTACATTATTTACTTGCACTTCACTATGATCTTCAAAAATAAAATAGTCATTTTGTATGGACATCGTTCGTGGCTTTACAATTACTTGCCCACTTTTTATGAGTGATTTAAGCTCAAAACCGAAAATGGGATCGGATTGTTTTTTTAAAATTTGTCCCACTTTGGATTGAACATCTGCAGTATAGATTCCAAATTTATCAAACCACCAGAAAATGCTTTTTGACATCAAGTTTTGCGGAAGAAACTTTGGCTTATGACTGACTGATAAGTAAGTTTTTCTATTATTTGATAATTCGGCAGCTATTTGTGAACCGGAATTCCCGCCACCCACTACTAATACAGGCCCATTCCTCAATTGTTTAGCATTCTTATATTGGGAAGAATGTAATTGTAAGACATCCTCTGACAAAATATTCGCAAACCTTGGAATATGCGGTTTCTGGAACGCTCCAGTTGCTACAACAACATTTTTCGCTATAATTTCCTTACTATCTGTTAAAATTCGAAATCCACTCTCAATTTTATGCAAACCTTTCACTATAGTGTTTAACTTTATAGGAAGGCTAAACGTACGAGCATATAAAGATAAATAGTCTGCTATTTCATCCTTTGTAGGGTAGTCATTCTGATCTCCATTTAACTCCAGGCCTGGAAGGGAACTATATGAGCGTGGTGTGAATAATGTGAGAGAATTATACCTATTTTTCCAAACCTCTCCAATTCGTTCCTCCTTATCAAGAATCAAGTAGGATAAGCTAGTTTTCTGCAAGTAATACCCCATTGTAAGCCCTGCTTGCCCACCACCAATAATGATCACATCATATTTCATTACAATCCCATCCTTTTGACGTCGCCTTAAAACGTTCTTATTTAACGGATACTAACAATTAGTGACAAATATACAGTGAATACAAGTAATACACTCATAGTAAAACTGAATATATTAGAAGTTCTCTTTATATACGAGGCTATTATTAAACCTAGAAATAATAAGGCAATTATCAATAACATCATATTATTAAAATTGAGCCCAAGTAAGACTATAGAATCGCGAGTAATGGTTCCTTGATAAAATAGGTCAAACAACTTCGAAACCCCAGAAGATGCTAATGTTGTTCTAATATCATGCGGTGGTTCTTGTTGCCCCAATGCAGCCGTAGCAGCAAAAATAAGAAAAACTACTAAACTTTCAGCTTTTGTCCAACGGATTGGATTAAAATCAACATTCCTATTTAACTCTTTTCTAACAAAAACACTATTTATAAAAGCATAGACAATCAAAGGTATGATGAGCAAATGCTTAATTAAAAGCGCTTGTCCATAAGGGAGCATCCATGAATTCATATAATCTTTATAATCAACGACTATTGTCATTAAATATAATCCTGATAGCATCGTTGTAACAAAACAAATAATGGCAACAGGGGAAAACCATTTTAGGAAGTTGAACCAATTGGAATGATTTGTAGAAAACCAACTAACGACAAGTAAAATTCCCACCCAAACACTGACAGCCGTAAAATGTACCGTGTGATTAATAAAACCCCAGACGGGATCGTAGGAACTCGCATGACCGGACCAACCCAATGCAAGAATTAAAATAAATGTTAAGGCGATACCAATGAGGGCATACCAAGCCTTTTTTCGATAATCAAACCAAACAATATAGATAAATAATACATTTGCAACAAGATAAGTAAATATCCATGCCTTTCCCACTTCAAAAGTAAAAAGAACCGATGTAAAGGTTGCTGTAAATCCAATATCCTCATATAAATACAAAATGATTTGTAAAACAGGAACAAATGATAAGATCGCAATTCCGACTGTTGCTGCCATTAAAAAACCTTTAGACACACGAAAGGCCGGTCGATATGTACTAGGGAAAATACTTAGAAGAAAACTTCCGATTAGAATAGAGAAACATAGATATAATAATGACTCACTAATGATTCCTAAAAAATGCATCTGTTAATTCTTCCTCCTTATTAACCCAAAAGTACTCCCAACAACAATTAGAAATAAAACGCCTGTAATCGAGGGAATCACATAGGAAGGTAGGTTACTTTGTTTTATTTCAGGTTTTAATTGATTAATAGGGCCTTCTTGATTATCGTCTACTGTGTCTTGATCCTCTATCTCCGTTTTATCCATTTGGACTTCCACAGAAAACGATATAGCTCCCTCTATGGGATGCCCATCCTCACCCACAATCGTCCATTTAACATCATAGTTTCCAAACGCTAAAGGTTGATTGAAATCTGCTCGTATTTCATTTCCTTTTATTGTGGAATTTCCCAGTGTAACAGATTCTCCCTCTGAATTGAAAACCCTTATCATGCTTGTCTGTTCAATCCTCGTACTAAAAATCAACCTTAATTCTTGAACTGAATCTGTTACGATTTCTCCATCTTTTGGTATCGACTCTTGAAGTGATGTGTGAGCTATTGCTTGATTAGCAGGCATAACAATAAATATGAAGAGTAACAATAGTATGATTATTTTAGGCATTTTTAGAACTCCTTGCGGTAATTTATTATCGTTTGACCAGTAATTATTCCAGTTTGGTTTCCTATAAAGAGATACTTAGCTCTATCGATTGTATAGATCTATTTTAACGTTTCACTACACGATTTCACAACAATGTCACCTCTGATAGTTTACTAGTCCTTAAATTTATAATGATTATGTTACCAAGCATTTAAAGTTTCATCTTATCCTTCCTCTCACACAATGTAGACATTATGTTTTTTGAAATCCTCTTTATTTCAAGCCCTTTTAAATTAAAACTATTTTTCCAATATAAAGGGTTAGTCCTTGCTAACTCAAGGGTATGATTTTTACATGTATGGAAATCCTTATAGCAGGATTGTAAAGAAAAGAATGGAGGATTCATTGTGACTCAAAATGAAGATAAAGTTGGAAAGTTGCCCCAGGCTCCTGAACCATATTGGCGGGAATTTATTGATATACCGACGTTTCCCTCGTTGAATGAGGATATTAAAGTAGATGTCGTCATCGTTGGCGGTGGGATTACTGGTCTTACCTCTGCTTATTTGTTAGTGAACGAAGGCTTGAAGGTAGCTGTTTTAGAAGCTGACAAATTGCTAAACGGTACGACTGGTCATACGACAGCGAAAATTACGGCTCAGCATGACTTGATCTACGATGAGTTCCTCCAAAACTTTGGAAGAACAACAGCAAGACTATACTATGAGGCAAATACAGAGGCATTGCATTTTATCAAAAAGACCATTAACGAACATCAAATTGATTGTGATTTCAGTGAAGAGGATGCTTACCTCTATGCAACGACAGATGAATATGCCCGAAAGCTTGAAAAAGAGGCCGAAGCTTACAATAAAATCGGAATTGATGGTGGGCTCGTTGATCAAATTCCTTTTAACATCAAAATAAAAAAGGCCCTTTTTATGAAAAATCAGGCACAGTTTCATCCAGTGAAATATCTGGCCCATCTTGTCGAACTCATTAAGGAAAAAGGCGGGCTAATCTATGAACATACTGTAGCAGTCAATATTGAAACAGGAGACAAACCAGTTGTTCTTACGCGGGAAGGAGCACGCGTAACCGGCAATTATGTTCTATCCTGTTCCCACTTTCCATTTTATGAAGGAATGGGCCTTTATTCAGCTAGAATGTATGCAGATCGTTCCTACGTTCTGGGGATTAAAGCAAAGGATCGTTTCCCAGGAGGAATGTACCTCAGTGTCGATCAACCGTCACGTTCGCTTCGGTCAACAAGCATGAATGGGGAAGACTTGATTATCATCGGAGGCGAAAGTCATAAGACAGGCCAGGATCCAAACACGATGGAGCATTATAAGGCACTAGAAACATTTACTCAACAAGTTTTTGATTCTGAAGAGATTGTTTATCGCTGGTCAGCCCAAGACTTAGTAACATTGGATAAAATCCCTTATATCGGTGAACTCACTTCAGGCCAGCCGAATATCCTAGTGGCCACAGGTTATCGAAAATGGGGAATGACAAATGGAACAGCCGCTGCCTTATTATTTAGGGATATCATTCAAGGAAAAGACAGTCCTTTTGAAAAGTTGTATACTCCATCACGTTTTTATGCTAATCCAAGCCTGAAAAACTTCTTTAAGGAAAACGCTGATGTTGTTAAGCATTTAATTAAAGGAAAGCTTGAAATCTCCAATCAAACAATTAACCACTTAGCAAACGGAGAAGGCGGGGTTATAAGCGTCAACGGTCATCGAAAAGGTGCCTATAAAGATGAAGATGGAAACGTATTTATTGTGGATACCACCTGTACCCATGTCGGATGTGAAGTCGAGTGGAACAGTGGCGATTGCTCTTGGGACTGCCCTTGTCATGGATCCCGATTTTCCTATACCGGTGAAGTCTTAGAAGGACCAGCAGAAAAACCATTACAACAATACGACTACACCATGCTAGACAACCTTCTTTCGGATGATTCTGGTTATTGATATATTAAAAGGCGATTCTCTCGTTAACCCAAAAGTTCACCATATTGTAGGCATTTGAGGAACGAAAGAACCGCCCTTCATTTACGAAAAAGTCTTGAAGGAGAAATTATGGGATTATGAAAGTATCTGACGTTATTGTGAAATGCTTAGAAGCGGAAGGAGTGGAGTATGTTTTTGGAATCGTGGGTACTGAAGTTTTAGATCTTGCCGAATCATTGTCAAAGTCAAACCAAATTCAATATGTGAATGTCAGGCATGAACAAGGGGCTTCATTTATGGCAGATGTGTATGCGCGATTTGCAAAAAAGGCCGGTGTTTGTTTATCAACATTAGGTCCGGGGGCGACCAACTTGTTAACCGGTTTAGCTAGCGCAAATCTCGATCATTCACCCGTAATTGCTCTCATTGGACAGGCGGATGTAGGGCGGAATCATTCTGAGTCACATCAATATGTGGATATTATGAAGCTATGCGGCCCGGTCACAAAGTGGAGCACGCAAATTATGGATGCCCAGACCGTTCCGACAGTGATACGAAAGGCATTTAGAACAACACAAATGGAGAAGCCTGGCTCGGTCGCCATAGTTGTCCCAGAGAACTTTTTAACCCAAAATGTCGCTAATCAACCCTTGCCGATTCAACCACTGCCCGAGTCAGTCCCAGTTATGGACACGATACAGGCCGCTCGTACGCTCATCCAAAATGGAAGGAAACCATTTATTATCATTGGAAACGGTGTAGTAAGACAAGAGGCTCATCAGGAGCTTCAAACTTTCATCAACACTCTTCAGGCCCCAGTGACACATAGTTTTATGGCAAAAGGAATTTTAGAGAAAGAACATGCTTCTAATTATTTTACATTTGGATT
The DNA here is from genome assembly GCF_036670015.1 of Niallia sp. XMNu-256. Lineage (NCBI taxonomy): Bacteria > Bacillati > Bacillota > Bacilli > Caryophanales > Bacillaceae > Niallia > Niallia sp. XMNu-256. Next base: position 464,676 of record NZ_CP137636.1, on the reverse strand, counting down.
TAAGGAAAATGATGAAGTGTTACCAGGAATTGATGAGGCGGATCTATTAATTACGATTGGATTCGACTTTGTGGAGCAGCTTCCGAAAGATTGGAACAAAAGGAAAATTCCCGTTTTACATATTGATACTGTACCTGCCGAAATAAATGAATACTATCCAGTGGAGGTTGAATGTGTTGGAAACATAAGAAGAACACTCCAAATTCTTAACCGATCAGAACTCCCTGCCAAACCATGGAACCCATACGGAAATCTTAAGAAGAGAATGATCAATGCTTATCATATCAATGATCATCAACCCAAAATCAACAATGGGTCGTTTACGATTGAAGAGATCATCCATTGTATTGAAAAGGTATCATCAGAGAACACGATAGTCCTTTCAGATGTGGGAGCACATAAAGTCTCGATCGCTCGTACGTATCAGCCGAAAAAGCCAAACCGGCTTATCATCTCAAACGGGCTTGCTTCGATGGGAATCGCCATTCCGGGTTCGATTGGAGCAAAGCTTGCTTGTCCCAATGATCCTGTTATTTGCATAACCGGTGATGGTGGGGCATTAATGAATGTTGCCGAAATTGAGACAGCTAAACGTCTCGGTCTTTCCTTCATCATCATTGTTTTAAAGGATTCGATGTTAAAGCTTGAGGTTCAGCAAATGACTAAACAGTTCGGTGAAAGTTATGGCGTCACCTTTCAAAATCCCAATTTTGTTCAACTGGCAGAGAGCTTCGGCATTAAAGGCGTGCAGGCTTGTAACTCAACTGAATTTGAAACGGTCCTGACAGAAGCACTAACCACTTCAAATGAACCCTTCTTAATAGAAGCAGTTCTATCGTGAAACGCGGGGATTCCCCCGCGTTTCTTACGTTTTTTGTTAAAGTTAAATAGTGTTAGAGTGTTTTTAACTCCAAAAATTGGTTCTAATTTTTTGTACTTTATTTTGCATATATTCACTCCTTGTCACAGGGACGTCCCGAAATACCTCGAAGTTTGTCGGAATTATTGACCCACTTGAACTAAACCTCTGCCCTCTTTAACCATTTCGCCGTTAATGTCTCTGCGTGTAACATTTCTTCTGGTGTGCCTGCAAATATGATGTGTCCACCTTGTTTTCCTCCTCCTGGGCCCAATTCGATCACCCAGTCGCTCGCCGCTATAAAGTCTAAATTATGTTCGATGATGATGACAGAGTTACCTCTGTTTACAAGGTTTTGAAATACGTCTAATAGCTTTTCGTTATCCTCAGTGTGCAGCCCTAACGATGGCTCGTCTAATAGATAGATTTGTCCTTCTTTTTGCAAATGACTTGCAAGTTTTAGACGTTGTACTTCTCCTCCGCTTAGTGAGCTTGTCGTCTGTCCTAAAGTTAGATAGCCTAATCCTACTTCTTTTAACGTCTGCACTCTTTTTATGATCTTTGGTATTTTAAAATAATGAATGGCTTCGTCGATCGTTAATTCTAAAATTTCTACGATATTTTTATCTTGATATCGATAGGAAAGCGCTTCTTCTGAGTATCTTGTACCGCCACATGCTTCACAGGGAATTGTTACTGGATCTGCAAAGGCTACATCTGGCTTTAGGACGCCTTTTCCTTTGCAGGTCGGACATGCACCTATAGAGTTAAAACTAAACAAACCTGCTGGTTGTCCTGTTTCTCTTGAAAAGATGGAGCGAATATCATCCATGATTCCCATATAGGTTGCAAGTGTCGAACGATTAGAGATCCCAATACTGCCTTGTCCTACTGTTATTGTTTCTGGATACTTATCTGTGAACGCCTCTAACATTAAGGAACTTTTACCCGAACCCGATACTCCACATATAGAGACTAAGACATGTTTAGGGATATGTACGTTTACATTTTTTAAGTTATTGTTACTTGCTTGGTTAATGATAAAGTTTCCTTTTATCTCCCTTGAATGGTTATTTACTTTTAGCTTGTGATTAAGGGCTGTTGCCGTGGGAGAGTTTTTTATTCCTTCTATTGTTCCTTGATAAACAACTTCTCCTCCATTTACACCAGCTCCAGGTCCCATTTCAATGATTTGATCGGCTGCTTTTATGACCGCGAGATTGTGCTCAATTACAATTACTGTATTATGTTGATCCTTTAACCTTTTTAACATCCCTATTAACATATCCACTTCTTCAGGATGAAGTCCCGCACTTGGTTCGTCGAAAATGTATGTAAGATTGTTTAAACTGCTCCCTAAATGACGCGCAATTTTTACCCTTTGAGCTTCCCCACTTGACAGAGTGCCCATTTTTCTAGATAAACTCAAATATCCTAGCCCCATGGTGACTAGTTGATTGATAGGTGGGATGGCTTGTTGGGCGATAGATTGCCCCATCGGATCGTTTATTTTCTTTAGTTCTTCTAGAATCTCCGGAAGTTCTAATTGATCGTATTCCGCAATATTCAGACCATTTATTCTGCATTCTAATACCTTTGGGTTCAGGCCTGAACCATGGCAAGTTAGGCATAAGGATTTAGTTGTTACGGCCAAGACATCATCCTCGGATACTTCTCTTAGCTTCGAAATATCCCGATTGATATAAAGGCGCGTAAATCTGGGCAGCAAACCATCCCATTCATGTGGCTGGGGTCCATTTTTTGTGTGGAATGGCGCATAAACTTTTTCACCACCTTGAGGGCCATATAATAACAGTTGAAGTTTTTCTTCTGGATAGTCTTTTATCGGTTGCTCTGGATCGAATAATCCGCCAGTCATCATCCATCTCCCTTGCCAACCAGAAGGCGACAATGGCTTAAATTTTACAGCATAATCTCGGAGGGACTTTTCAAAATCTATCATCTTATTTAAGTCTGGTGCAATGACCTCTCCATATCCACTACATTCTGGACATCTGCCAAAGGAGCTTTGGCTTGAAAAGTCAGTGGCAGAACCAATTGGTGGATCTCCTATTCTTGAGAATAAGAGTCGAATTAAAGGATGGATATCCATATATGTGCCAACTGTTGAACGGGAATTGCCGCCTATTGCTCTTTGTTCAACCACAATGACCGGACTTAAGTTTTGCATAAGATCGGCTTGGGGCCTTTCGTACCTTGGCATTTGATTTCTGACATAGGAAGGATAGTTCAATGTCATTTGTCTTCTACTTTCGATTGCTAATGTATCAAAAACGACCGAGCTCTTTCCTGAGCCTGAAAGACCAGTAAATACAACGATTTTTTCCTTAGGGATATTTAAATCTACATTTTTTAAATTATGTTCTTTAAGTCCTCGTAAAATAATTTCATCTTTTATTTCTGACATTTTGTCATCCTCCTTTCTGGGTGTGACGACCCGAAAGCCTTTCTTTACAAGAAAATAAATTGCAATGCCTTTATTCTTCTCTGCTTGCGTTTACCCATGTTACAAAATCAATCCTTTTTTCTTGGCTTTTACATCTAGTCTCGCACCAATAGCTAGGCCAATCCCAATTCCAAGAGAGATCCCAATTGCCGTATTATTATTTAGTAAAGCCTGACCCAGTCCAACACCTAATCCCAAACCAATGGACGTATAAACACTCAAATAAAATCCATTTGTTACCAACTTATGCTGTTTCATTAGATGAGAACTGATAAATCCTAATAATCGTCTATGTTGTTTATAATTGTGTGTTTCACGCGCTTTTGACTGATCTGTTAGTTCAATGATCTGTTCTCCCAAATCAAGAAAATGTTGATTACATACTACACAATCGGATGAAAAGGAACTTAACCTTCGAATGATTCGATTGCATTTATCTAATTCAAGTTTTGCAGCAACTTTCTCATCAACTGTTCCTCTCAAATCTTTTAAAATCATTGAAAGATGATCAACCCGTTGATTTTTCATTATTCACTCTCCCTTAAGTTGAAATTTTGCCTAATCCATATTTCTAATAATCTTAACATATTAAATTAGCTAATCGGATTTGCAGGTCAGATATTTTAGGCTCGCTTAATAAAACAGCTAACCTTTAGTTAAGTGAAAGTCCTCGCAAATCAAATAGGTTATAAAACACAGTTATGAGTTATGTTCTTAATAACTTTACAACTTGATTTCGGTCAATTCTTATCAACCCAAAACACTCTATACTGAAAGTGTAAAGAAGATATGGATAAACAAATTAACTAACATCTTAAAAACGTAAAGGAGAAATAAACCATGGTGAAAACAAATGATGTAACTTGATTCGAATCAATTTTTATATTTTCAAAGCATCCTATACTAGCATTATGAACAAAAATGTTTGGAGGGATTCAAAATGCAAAGGTTTATATTAAGTAAGAAGAACCCTATTACACTCATTAGTGCCATTTTAATTGCGCTTGGATTTTTTGGCCGATTTGCTTTAGAAAACATGGTAATCTTCAATTGGTCGCTCATCATCGCCTCCATTCTTGGAGTAGCACCGATTGCTATACAAGCCTATCAGGCATTAAAGGTAAAAGTTGTCAGTATCGATGTATTAGTTACCATTGCGGTTATTGGAGCATTATTGATTCAAAACTATGAAGAATCAGCGATCGTTACCTTCTTATTCTTATTCGGTTCTTACTTGGAACAACGTACCTTAAACAAAACCCGCTCCGCTATTAAAGAATTAACTGAGATGGCACCAGAAAGTGCTTTGAAACAAATGGAAAATGGAGAATTTGAAGAAGTTGACGTCGATGAGGTGGACGAAGGGGATATTTTGTTAGTTAAAACTGGTTCTAAAGTCCCTGTTGATGGAACCGTGTTGACTGGTGAAGGTCACATCAATGAAGCAAGTATAACTGGTGAATCTGTGCCCGTAAGCAAAAAGGCAGATTCTGAAGTATTCGCAGGAACCATCTTAGAAAATGGAACCATTCAAATTCGAGCCGACCGTGTCGGGGAAGACACTACTTTTGGTAGAATTATCGAATTAGTTGAAGAGGCTCAAGATTCAAAGTCAGAAGCAGAACGGTTTATTGATCGGTTCTCAAAATACTATACACCAGCCGTTTTAGTCCTGGCTTTTATCATTTGGATGTTCACAAAAGATATTGAACTAGCAATCACAATTCTTGTATTAGGGTGCCCTGGAGCATTAGTGATCGGCGTTCCTGTATCCAATGTTGCTGGTATCGGAAACGGTGCACGTAATGGCGTACTCTTAAAAGGTAGTGAAGTTATCAATGACTTTAGCAAAGTAGATACAATTGTTTTTGATAAAACAGGAACATTGACAGTAGGAAATCCCGAAGTTGCAGAAAAAGAATTCTATGGAAATAATTCGGAGGAAATACTAGGATACTTAGCTAGTGTAGAACGTGAGTCAGACCACCCACTGGCAAAGGCCGTCCTAAAGGACATTGGTGAGACAACTTTCTCTGCTGTAGAAGAAACCGAGGTTGTTAAAGGTGGAGGAATTGTCGCAAAGGTTAATGGTCATCGTATAGCCGTTGGTAACGTAGCTTTAATGGAAAAGGAAAAGGTAGAATTAAACGAAAAGGCCATGAAAGACGTCAAACGTTTTGAAAAGAACGGAAACTCTCTTGTCCTAACTGCAGTTGATGGAGAATTAAAAGTTCTAATGGGTATTCGGGATATAATCCGCCCGGGCGTAAAACAAGATCTTCAAAAACTGAAAAAACTAGGCGTGAAAAACCTGGTCGTCCTCTCAGGAGACAACCAAGGAACCGTTGATTTAGTTGCTCGTGAACTCGGTTTAACAGAAGCGTATGGTCATATGTTACCTGAAGGAAAATCTGCTTATATTGAAAAAATGCAAGCAGAAGGTCAAATTGTCGCCTTTGTCGGTGACGGGGTTAATGACAGTCCTTCCTTAGCCTTAGCGGATATCGGTATTGCCATGGGAAGTGGAACAGACGTTGCGATTGAAACATCCGATGTCGTCTTGATGAACTCTGACTTCAGCCGCTTGCCACACGCATTAGGTTTGACAAAGTCAACTGCTAGAAACATGAAACAAAACATCTTCATTGCAGTAGGTGTAGTATTGGTCTTGCTCGCAAGCTTACTATTTAGTGAGTGGATGAACATGTCAATTGGGATGTTGGTACACGAGGCAAGTATTCTAGTAGTTATCTTAAATGGCATGAGATTGTTGAAATACCGTTTAAGAGGTAAATTCTAAAAGGAGAGCTATGAAAAAGAACGGGGGAAAATTAAATTCTTACGTACAAACCACTTCCCCTACTTTTTTATAAAACTTGATTTCTATCAATTTTAGTTCGTTAAAACTAAGCTACACTTAAATTGTAAAGAGAAAAAGAAAGAACAAACAAAGCCTAATAGATATGGGAAAGGGGAAATCAATTATGCAAAAAGCAGTCATTCAATTAGAAACATTATCTTGTCCATCATGTATGCAAAAAATTGAAAATGCCGTAAAAGGGGTGAAAGGGATCCATCAAGATAGCGTAAAAGTATTATTTAATGCAAGCAAAGTAAGATTGGATTTTGATTCAAATACAGTAGCTATTGACGATATTGAAAAAGCCATCGAAAACTTAGGCTATGAGGTCCTCAAATCAAAAGTAAGATCTGCCTAAAACTCAGATACAAAAAATGACTCAAGAAAGAGGGAAACAATGATGTCAGTCCAAAATAGAACTTTTAACGAAGTGGCAACAAACTATCTTGAAAAATTAGATTTATTTACTCATGCCATTACGCGGGCTCATGGTAAAAGTCATCCAGAAGCTTTTGAAGTACGTGAATTATTTACAAAAATCAGCGAAAAAGTAAAAATCGGACACGTAAACAAACCAGACTTGGATGCTGAATTTACTCAATTACGTATAATCACAGACAACTATAAAGTTCCTGGGGATGTATGTGAAACGTATGAAACCACATATACTATGTTATCAGAATTAGACAAAGCTTACCAAGCTTGAGAAAAAAGGGAAAAACCTTACAAAACCTACCATTCAACTAGACACACTCTTTTGTCCATCCTGTATGCAAAAAATTGAGAATGCAGTAAAAAACTAAACGGCGGCGTTGCAGAGGATACGTAAAAGTATGATTCAACTCAAGGAAAGTAAAAACGGATTTCCATTCAAACATGGTCGCAATCGAAGATATCGAAATGGCTATTGAAGACCTTGGGTATTCTGTCCTCAAAACGAAAGTAAAGCCTGCCTAAGAAACATAGGAAAAGTTCTGAACTTCACTAAAAGTTAATAAACTACTTGTAAGGCATGGATTCAGTAATGAACTGGACTCATGCCTTTTAACTTTACCTTCAAGTATGTTCTGACCTTTCTAGGGGTTACCTTTTTAAAACAAAGTCCCTGTGACGACCCGAATATGGGAAAGATGCCGTTTAGGCTAGTACACAAGGTTGAAAATATTAAAAAAACATCATTGTTATACAATGCTATAGAGCATAACAATGATGTTTTTTAAAATTGTATCGTTACTGTTTTATCCTTAGCACGAAATAAAGGGCTAATAGACCTAACCAATCCTCTTAGGCTCTGTATCATTAAATGGGTTTTTAATTGCTATAATTAATCCTCTTCAATCACAATGTGATCGAGCATTTCCCGCACTTCATCCGTTGATTTTGTGCTCATCAGTTGATGTCTTAATTCACTCGCGCCCCGGAAACCTTTGACATAAATCTTAAAAAAGCGTTGGAGAGGAGGAAATGAACGCGGCTCCATTTCTTTTGAATATTGATCATGAAGATCAAGCTGCAACCTCAAGAGATCAAGCAATTCCTTACTGCTATGTTCTTTTGGCTCTTTTTCAAAGGCAAATGGATTTTTAAAAATACCGCGCCCGATCATAATTCCATCCACACCATATTGTTCAGCGAGCTTCATGCCAACTTGCCGATCAGGAATATCTCCGTTAATGGTTAAAAGGGTATCGGGTGCGATCGCGTCACGAAGTTTCTTAATCTCCGGAATCAGTTCCCAATGGGCAGCAACTTTGCTCATTTCCTCTCTTGTACGAAGATGAACCGATAGATTAACAATGTCCTGTTTCAATAAATGAGTCAGCCAATCGCGCCATTCGTCTACATCTGTATAACCAAGCCTTGTTTTTACACTAACAGGCAACCCTCCTGCTTTTGCTGCTTGAATTATATCTGCCGCAACTTCTGGACGTTGAATGAGTCCGGCTCCCTTCCCGTTCGACGCCACATTAGGTACAGGACAACCCATATTGATATCAATCCCCCGAAACCCAAGTTTCTCCATCCCAATACTCATTTGCCGAAAATATTCAGGTTTATCACCCCAAATATGGGCCACAATGGGTTGTTCATCCTCTGTGAAAGTCAAACGCCCACGCACACTTTGCTGTCCCTCTGGATGACAATAACTCTCAGTGTTTGCAAACTCTGTAAAAAATACATCAGGTCTAGCCGCTTTACTTACTACATGACGGAAAACAACATCCGTCACATCTTCCATTGGGGCGAGTATAAAAAATGGTCTAGGTAAATCATTCCAAAAATTATCTTTCATATTCAAATCCTTTCTTCAAAACCTAAGTCCCTGGGACGACCCGAAAAATCCCGAATATCCTCGAAAATTCGGGTTCTAATTAAATTTATATTAATCATCATAATTTATTTCATACATTTTATCCATTTCTGTACGAAAATAAGGCAATCCCCACAAATTTTCCTGTGACCCCTCGATAAATCTTGTTTCAACAATCAACTTGCATAACTAATTAAAACTAATCCTACGATTAAGTTCAAGTTTAAATTTTTATCCTAAATGGTAGTTACATCCAAGTATTATTTCAAGGTTTTAAAACTAGTTTCGCCACACATTCCACACTGCTTAATTACTAAATACAGACTTATTAATATAGTAGAGTTCGCCTCAATTATTAAATGAAATTCTACACTTAAATGTATTATATTAAACATGTCTATCTTAACAATAATTTTATAAAATAGAGACACTTGCTAAAAACACCTTTGATAGTTCATAATTATAAGTATTGCTCATTTATCTTAATCTACTAGGTTTTTAGAATGCTAACTTTTTATTAACCCATCATTGTTCATCAATGAAAAAATAACATCATAAATAAATTGGAGGAAATATATGTTTGAATTACAACTAGATATGTATCAGACTGTAGGTTTAGCTGCGATTATTTTTTGGATAGGAAATTTTTTAATTAAGAAAAGTGCCTTTTTAAGTAAATATTATATTCCTGCACCATTGGTTGGCGGGCTCTTATTTGCAATACTTAACACAATCCTTACTGCAAGCGGAACAATGACCATTTCATTAGACAGTACATTACAGTCCATCTTAATGACCGTTTTTTTCACGACTGTTGGATTTTCTGCTAGTATCCCCCTTATTAGACGGGGTGGAAAACTAATTGTACTGATTCTATTTGTCTCGGTTGTTGTCCTGACAATTCAAAATCTGATTGGGACAAGTATTGCCTCACTATTTGGGATTGATCCTAGACTAGGTGTCGGAGTTGGCTCGATCGCACTTATGGGTGGGCCTGGTACAGCTGCTGCATTTGGTGCTACGATGGAAAGCCCCATTTACGGTGTTGAAGGTGCGACTGCCGTGAGTCTAGCTGCCGCAACCTTTGGACTCGTGGCAGGTAGCTTGTTAGGTGGACCAACGATGCGCAAACGGATAAGTCAGCTCGAACGGAAGAAGCAAATTGCTATGACTGAAGTCGCTGCTGCGAAAGAAAAAGGGGCAGAAACATTAGAAGAAGATACATTTAAAACAAATAGTTCACGTTTCGTCAATGCAGGGATGTTACTTGCGCTAGCTTTAGGGACAGGCGTCATCGTATCTGAACTTTTAGCGTCTACTGGGATTACATTCCCTGGATATATGGGAGCCTTAGTGATGGGGGCTGTCATACGAAATATTGTTGAGCTAACAGGCCACCAGCATCCAGATTATGAATTACACACGATTAGTGAAGTGTCTCTTTCCTTATTCCTTGCCATGGCTATGATGGGACTAGAACTATGGGTATTAGCCGATTTGGCGATTCCAATCATTGTGATTCTCATTGCCCAAGTGATATTTATGTTTATATTTAGTTATTTTATCTTATTCAATATATTGGGTAAAAGTTATGATGCAACCGTTCAGACTGTTGGTTTCATTGGCTATGCAATGGGTTCAACGTCTAATGCAATGGCAAACATGCAGACAATCACAAGAAAATACGGTCCTTCTCCAGCTGCTTATATAGCTATTCCAATCGGTGGGACCTTCTCAGATTTCTTCAACGCCATCATCATTACCGGGTTTTTAAACTATTTTACTTAAAACAAGGTCACTGGGACGACCCGAAAAATCTCGAAAAGACTCGAATTTTCTTGTTTCACATGCCTTACGCAAAAGAACCCAATAATGGGTTCTTTTTGTTTTTTGTGCCTGGAAGTGCTGTTTATCATTCCGCTCTGGCATTTGTAAACCTCTTTGATAACTGTATAAAAATCATTGCAGGATCAAAAAAAGGACTGAGGGCTCATGAACCCAAGATTCATAGAGCACTCAATCCTTTTTCTAGTAACGGGAAAGTGTATGAGTTATTAAGGCTCAATATTTCGTATACAGCTTTTTCCCTCTAGTTTCACTCGTTTTGGAAAGCCTATTAACACTCTTCAAAAGTTTTGCAAGCCGTTTCGTCGACACTAGCAGCCTCTTCCCTACCATTTAAACCAACCACATAGATCGAATCAGCAACGCACTGGTCACCTTTTTCCCAATACTTACAATTCTCAACATTGCATTTTACCTCTAATCTCATGATTTGGTACCTCCTTTAAAAATATTTAATTATTCAATACCCTCTGAACATTTTCTCAAACCCTTTGTCACTCACAAAAAAACTGCACCATAATTGTTAGTTTGCGTCTAACAATTATGGTGCAGTTAAAGTTGGCCTTGTTCAGTTATTAATCTTTTAATAAGCTTACAACTCAAATCCTTGAATCTTCTTTGATAATAACTGTTTTTTTATGAAACCTCTTCGTATTCAAAGTAAGTAGATAATTTACCCTGAATATGCTTTTCCCAATTCTCAAACGGTGCATCTACCTCACTTAATAATGAATAAGCATTAATCCAAGCTTTCATTTCAGCGTTGATTCTATATTGTTTATTTGTTTTCCAAGAATCATAATCAAGCGTTCCGTCTAAGTAATCTAACAAATGGCCCATTTCGTGAGCTAATGCGTACATCGTATCTAAATCCGCCAATGGTGGGATATAAATTATTCGATCAGGTGTAAAACAAATTCTCTTATCATGTGTTAAAACTACTTTACATCCCAGAGATTCAGCTTTATCTATTAAATCGTTCATTTTCGAAACGATATCAAATCTACCACTTAGAGTTCTCATTCATTCTCCTCTTTCTTATTAAATTACCAGCAATCTAAGTTGCAGTAACAGAAGAGATCAATAGCGATAACTGTACCTAGTCCTATTTCTTCTCTTCTTAAAAAGACATGGTATTTAACTATATGTCTTAAGCGTCCATAAAAGAATAAAAAACAAAAAAAAACATGCGACAAACTACATCCCATTAACTCTAAAAACAAAAAATATCCTTTTTCTAACGATCGATAGATTTCTGTGAAATAATTTACCAGCTGTATAAGGAATTTTCTTCCTCCAAACTGAGACCAAACCTATCACCATTAGAAAGTCAACAATTATTACAAGTTAATTACAATTTTACTAAACCTTCTCTAGAATAACAATATTTTTTCCAAAAAAAGTTAATTATTACTTTCATTTTTCATAATTTGTTCATATAATAGAGGTTTTTGATCTCTTTCAAAAAGAGTTTAAACGATAAGGGTATGCCTATGATATAAACTTTTCACTTTTTTACTTCCTATTGAAAAAACGGAATCTATTATCTTTACCAAGATGAGAACAACCCTTTATTTAATTAACTAAGAAGTTTTTTCTTTAGATTTTTCCATAAAAAGTTCAAAATCATTTCGTAAGACTATCCCTACTCATCATGCTCCTCCCAAATCGTAAAGGTTTTTATTAAAAAAATATTACAATCTTCAACGAAAGTTTCAGAACAAAAGTTGCGGGTATACATGATATAGCAAATCTTAACAAGATTCTAGAGGAGGTTTCCATAATGAATGAGAGTAAAAAGATTATTGGTGTTTTTCAAAATCAAGCAGAATTGTTGTCAAAAATTGAGGAGTTAACATTAAAAGGCTACTCCCAAGATGATATTTATGTCATTACAAAGGATGACGAAGCCCCTTCCATCCTGCGTGGTCGTGTAGATGTGGAAGTACAGTCGGCAAATCGCTCATGGAGTGATCGGTTTATATCATTCCTAACAGGTGAAGATCCTGTACGCGAAAAATTCCGTATGATAGGGTTTACGGATGTAGAATCTGAAAGATATTATAATGAAATAGAAAATGGCGGCTATCTTTTATACGTCGATCAAGAATACAATGACCTAAATACAGATCTGACAGCAACTGATCTGACAGGAACCAATCTAACAGAGGAAGAAAAATTACGCCTTCATGAAGAGCGTCTGAATGTAAATAAAGAGCGTGTCAAGACGGGTGAAATGCGCGTAGATAAAGAAGTTGTAGAAGAAAACCAAGTATTGGAAGTTCCTGTTGAGCGTGAGGAAGTATATGTTGAACGCCGACCTGTGGAGGACAACAACAATATACATCTAGAAGACGACGTATTCGATAAAACTGCCCGTCCGTTCAAAGATGGTGAAACGATTCGTGTTCCGATTACAGAAGAGCGAGTGGAAGTAACGAAAAAACCAGTTGTCTCTGAAGAAGTCGTCATTGGCAAACGAAAAACTCAGGACACTGAAACAGTCCGGGAAACCGTACTTCGTGAAAAAGCGAATATTCATGAAGAGAATGAAACTTTAAAAGAGCAGGATCGTGAACTGGAAGCAGCATTTTATGAGGAGCTCAATCGTAAAGACGACAAAAAGAGAGGGTGTTAATCCCTCCAAGTCCTGTAACGACCGGAAACGTTCCGAATAACCTCGGAAGTTCCTGTTTCACATGTCAAAAACCCAAAGAACCCAATATCGAATTGGGTTCTTTGGGTTTTTGTGCCTTTTTTGGTACCTAGTACGACCCGCATTATTTTCCACCTGCGCGGATTCATGCCTTCTTATTTCCCTTCGACCTCTGCCGATATAACACCGTCAATTTTCTTAACATCTTCATAGACATCTGTAATGTATCGCCTTTTATCAATCATGGCTTCTAAAACCATATTTTTCGACTCGTTCTCAGAATCTTTCACACGAACATGTTTCGTTGTAACTTTAAGTGCTTTTAATTCTTTTAATAACTTTGTTAAATCAGCATCATGGCGTAAACGAATTTTGAGTCGAATTTGTTGTTGTTGCATTTTCCTTGGAAGAATCCACTCCATCAACCACGGGATTACTTGGACGGCAATAAGCACTAAAACTACTCCTACTACAGCTTCTATGTAAAAACCAGCTCCAACCGCAATCCCTATTCCTGCCGCAGCCCAAATAATGGCAGCCGTTGTAAGCCCTGAAATCACTTCATTGGACCTTCTAAGAATAACCCCCGCCCCTAAGAAACCGATTCCTGACACGATTTGAGCCGCAAGTCTTAGCGGGTCCATCGGCCGAATATACTCTTCCGCATATCGGTAACTGGATTCAATCGATACAACCGTTAATAAACAGGCGGCAACACTGATAACGACAGATGTCTTCATGCCGACTGGTTTATGTTTAACTTCCCGTTCAATCCCTAACAACAACCCAAGCAATGCTGCAATCCCTAATTTTATTAATAAAACTGTGTCTATCACCATCGATACCACCCTTTCTTATTTAGTATTATTAATTTCCAGTAAGGCATTATTCCCATAAAAATTCCCGTCCATTTTTCTATGTTTTAATTGGAATTGCTACAATTACTTCTTTACACTTTGTGATTCAGAAATGAACGACTTAACTTTATTACCAAGTTTTTTTGTTCTATCAAGTATATCCTAAAAAATCAAACTCTTCAGTTAGGAACCGAATTTTTGGGAATTTCTATATATATTCTCTCCATAATATAATCTATCAGCAATTTTGAACAATTTTTTGAATATTTTTATCTGCTTCCGATACTTTCTGGTGCCTGGCACGAAATCCTAATAGCAAAGCGCAATGTTCAATATGGTCGACAAGTTTGAAATATCCTGATCCCTTTCAATATAAATCGTTGAGCACTCAAGATAAGCATTTCCCTGCTAAACCCTCTTTCGTCTGTCCATTTCTTCTTCTTAAGTTCTCAATTACTAATCCTATAATCTATCAAAAGAATTACTCTTTTTAAGACTATTACATAATTTATGGGAAAATAAATGAACGTAACGCGTCAATCAAAAGTTTGGAAAGGACAAAACATTTTTTTGATTAGATTTATTAACTAACTTAGAAGCTCTTTTTTATAGGCTGTTTTCGTATAAATTGTGGTTAATAGACAAAATAGGATTTTGAAACCTCAAAAAAAGAGGAAAAATAAATAAAACTAAGAGAAGTGTGGTATAAATGTTATTATATTATTCAGATATTCTTATAGGAGGTTTTTATGTCTAAAAGATATTGGGGAGTGTTGATGACTTATATTTGTTTTGTTTTTTCAGTTTTGTATGTAGTTGCTCCCATATTGATAAACGGATTCGGTATTCCAAAAGAAAATGCTTTCTTATATGGTAAATTGATAGGTTCAATTCTAACTACGATTATTATTTTATTTCTATTAAATCCTGATATAAAAAAGGGAGTATCAAAGGATGCTCTTCCGTTTAAAAAGTCTATAAAGTGGATTATAATAGGTTTTTTTATGATAATAGTCGCTCAAATAATAGTTGGATTAATCGAAACTTATATATTCAATACAAATCCTGTATCTGAACGTAGTCAATCAAAAACTGATATTTTAGACACTTTAAGTCCCATTATGTTGTTAATTAACTTAGTAACCACTATTATTTTTGCACCCCTTTTTGAAGAAGTTATGTGTAGGAAAATTATTTTTGGTACACTATACACGAAGACCAACTTCTTTATTGCAAGTTTGGTATCTTCAATTGCCTTTGCTGTTCCGCATATGGATTTTAAACACTTATTATCCTACATTGCAACGGGATTCGTTTTATCATTTGTATATGTTAAAACGAAGAGAATAATCGTTTCAATCATAACTCATTCATTTGTAAATGCCTTTGTCTTTCTAGGGGCATTGTTACAATAAGAAACAAATTATAAAAAATATCGACCTTTTAATTAAGGTCTTTTTTTATGAACTTCTTGACATAGTATGGTTAAGAAAGCAACAATCTATACGAAAATATCCTTTTAATAAAAGAGGGCAAAATTGAACTTTGGTGTCTATTTTTATAAAAATATTGCTATTTACCGATTAAAAGGAGCTCTTTTTAAAGAGTGTCTACTTTTTAACACTTTAGGTACTAGTATTGTTGAGAAAAATTGCATGCCAAAATATTAGCTTAAAAGATTGTTGTACCAATGCTGGATATGTTCAGTTTTTTTCACATGCCAAAGTCTGCTATACACGACCCTGTAAAAGTACCCTTCAAAGGTTGTATGAATTTTCCCTTTCTTGTACTTGAAAATGGTTTGTTTAAAGTCCGTGATAATAGATTCGATCACATCATCTAAAGGGATCGACAGGTTTAATTTTTGACAAGCAAGATGAACTTTGGACCAAAGGTTATAGATGTCGTCAATGGGCAAGAAAGGCTTAGCTGCTTTTATAAAATCTTCATGAACATAATCTGGTAAGAAACTTGAGTCTAGTTCATGCCATGCTGTTTCATGAAGTTGAGTTTGACGGTTCTGAGTAGCGTTAGTTTGCTCTTCTACATTTTTGTTCTGTTTCTCCTCTGCATGTGTTTTTGGAGAATGAGTAGTTTCCATGGACTCTTGATGATTTTGAGACCTTATTACGTCAATACGGTTTTGTTTATTAATCTCACAGAGTGAGCTTTGCTTATTCTCTGCTTTATTAGGAGTGACAGGTAGAGTGACATCCTGGGGTGACACAGGTTGTAAAAGGAGTCAATCGATTCAAAAGGCTGGATCACTAAGAGATTCACTCCTTGCTTTCCATTCATGCGTGCGGTAGGAATCTTTTTAAGAAATAAAAGTTCCTCTAAAAGCTTCACCGCACGAATGACCGTTCTGCGGCTCAAACTGATTTCGTTTGCAATGGTATCATATTTCGCAAATGACACCCCAACCACTTTCACTGAATATCTCCACAGAAAATTCAACACTTTGATTACTCCCTCTGATAGAGATGATTTGAATTTATATAAGAACCCACGAACCGCTAGATCCATTTCGTCAATAGATGTAAAAGATTGATATTGTTTAATTATTTCATAGTTTAGTTTTTCCATTGGGAAGCTCCTTTTGTCAAAGTCGGGAATTCATTTCCCGCACGTTCTATTCCAAATGTATAGAAGGAGCCGAATTTTGTACAATTACCAAATATCGCGGAAATCGCTTAAAAAACACCCAATTGGGGGTGAATTGATATCAATTCACCCCCAATTGCATGTTTTTTAGAGGAGTTAGTGAGAATTTGGTATAAAATTATTTCTTTTTTTTGGGGGTGCCTGGCACGACCCGGAGTGTGCTATTTTTTGTCGAAAACTAACTAAAAAAAGAGTCGTTTCAATTAAGAAACAAACTCCCTTCATTATAGTATAAAATTAATTTTGCCAGATATTCTACTTGAATGAACTGCTCCTAACGTCGTATCATTTTCTAATAATGCGAGATACTTATAATGTATGTCGGAATTAAGATACTGTTTTTAAATCATTAACAATCATTTAAACAACAATTAACGTTAATCAATCGTATCAAATGTACTTATATAGTATCTATGATAAGATAAAATCAAATAAAGTTACGGAGGATGATAAAATGAACCAAGTGCTTGTTGAAATTTGTTTACGTGTTAGAGACATTGATGCTACTTTAGATTTTTATACTAAGCTTTTTGATTTTGAAGTAGCCAGTCGCAGAGAATTCCCTGAAGATAAATTTGATTTAATCTATCTAAATTCACCGGGTTCTTCAGTACAAATAGAACTTACTTACAATTATGATGCAGAACCATATGTTATAGGAAATGGTTTCAGTCATTTAGGCGTAACAGTAGATGATTTAGAAGAAATGCATAAAATTTGTAAAGCTTCTCCTTATGAAACAGGTGAATTGAGAGGACTTTCAGGTGGAACACCTTCTTACTTCTTTGTTACTGACCCTGATGGCTATAGAATCGAAGTAAAGCGTAAGAAATAAAACGTTCTACATACAAAAAAGTTTGTAAAAAGATTTAACCCTCGACCCTCTAATTCAAAATAGAGAAACGAGGGTTAGGCTTTATTATGGGTGCCTGGCACGACCCGAAGTTTGCTGTATTTTGTCCAAAAACTAACTAAATAAAAAGAGCCGTTTCAGCTAAGAAACAAGCTCCCCTCAATTAGTTTAAAATTAGTTTCGCCACACACTCCACATGTCTGGTGTGCTGATTGTAGATAATGAATTTATTGATGTAGCTTTGTTCACCTCTAACTAAAAAAGGTCTATGAAATTGCGAACAAGAAGGCCGCCCTTCCAATTTGCTAAATCAGTAATCCAGTTTAGTTTTCCACTAATCATTAACAATGCTACAAAGACAATCATCGCCCCACCGAATTGTTCCATTCTCTTAGCTTTATCTCCTAACTTCTGATAGAGACGACGTAAAGGTTCTCCAAAAATAAACGTAATAAAGAACATAAGGCTAAACCCTAACGAATAGGCAATCATGTGTAAAATGTTTAGAACAAGATTCCCATTCACTGCAACAACAAGCAGGACACTTCCTAAAAAGATTTGACCCCAACCAGGAGCAATAACTAAACCAGCTACGAAAGAACGTAGATAACCAGGCTTCACAGCTCCAACTTGATTTGCAACTGCTGTTTCAAGCTTTGTGAACTTCGGTAAAAATTTAAGATGAAATAATCGCATTTGATGTAATCCTAAGAATAATAGAATTATACCCGAAATCACCTTTACTGTTCCTACAACAGATGAAACTGCTTCCCCGATAAAGGAGGCAATAACCCCCAATACCACCATAATAATCGAAAATCCTAATACAAAGAAAACTGCATTCTTCCAAAACTTCTTTCTTATTGAACGAAGATCAGTAGCTGAACCAGCTACTTCCCCACTTAAAAATCCAAATAGCGCAGGGAACATTGCCAATACTCAGGGTGAACAAAATGCTACAGCCCCGACACCAAATGTTAAAAGCAGAGATAATCCTTCCATATTTACCCTCCTATCTATCAATCTGTAAAATATTAAAACACTTTTTGTAACTACTCAGGCACCCCATGAAGATACCAGATAGCTAAAGAAATCTGACCAAGAAGCGTGTTTAGCTGCTTTGTTATTGTGTTGTATGACAAACATCACCACAAGATGCAGTGGTATGTGCACAAGTCTTTACTGAAACAAAAACAAATAAAGCAAAATATTGCCTAACAAACTCCTAAATCAAGGGTATGGCTGAGTAGTTACGAATGATCTACGCTTCATTCTTGCACTTCCTTTCTGCCATCTCTATTAGTGGAAAAACAAGAGTTAAAATACAATATTCAACTTTTCACAAATATTCTCCAGATTAGAGAAGTAGTTGAATATCACTATGTATATTTTTATTACTATTAAAGTATAAATAAATATTATTCTAATATAAAGTTTATTTTATCGATAAACAAATTCAAAACTTATCTATTTTATAAATATTAATATTAGGAATCCTATTATCTCAACGTTATTAGATTTTAAAACCGAATTACCATCACCTACCATTCACAAAGAGTTAACAATTTCTGCATAAAAAATATAAACTTTTTATTTTAATATAATAAGAAGAACAAAAATTAATTTGAAATAGAAAAAAGGAAAGCAATAAACTGAAAATTCGGTTCTTTGCTTTTCTTAAATATCTAGAAGTATAAAAATTCCAATATATCTATAACGTTTTTTCGTTAGCCTAGTTTCTTAGTCTATTTATCCATGGTGCAAGCCCTCGTGTTTTTAAGAAATTATTTTGGGTGCCTGGCCTGGCACGACCCGAAGTTTGCTATACCTTGTCGGAAGATTAACCACAAAAAGAGCAGTGGAATCCCTGAAAAAGTTGTATTTACTAATACAATTTACCGTAGTGATTTAGAAGTAGAAATATAGCATTGGGTTTTACCTACTAATGCTATTTTTTAATTACTTATTATTGAATAATGCAGATAAATTGAGCCAAATGTGCGAAGTTTCGGGCCAGTCAATTCGGAAAAAATGATCCGTTCTTTGCGGAACAGAAAACCACTAATAAAAATTAGTTTGTGAATGTCTACCCATAAACTAAACCGGACAGGTTAGTTAAGTACATAACTTCCCAAATAAAAAAGCTGACATTCTAATTAGAATGTCAGCCTTTTTTGGGGAACTTGTCAATAACTTGGAAAATTCCACCTCAACTATCAATCAATCTTTTTTAAAGGCTGTATTCGATAAGTTTGGTGTTTTTTCATCCAATTTATCTATAGCTATCTGAGTTTATTGAGTAGAGCCTTATAATAAGTGCTGGAATAAATCCGTTATATAGGATAGTCCTTTTATACTGAATGATTTAACCCAACTTACTTTACCTGGTTTTAAGTTTGGGTCTTCTATATACGACCCATCCTTTGCTACCTTTAAGCTCTTTTTAAAATACTGGTTCATTTCTTTTTCGAGAATTTCGGTAAATTCCACGCTATCAATAACGACCATAGACTCGGTATTTAAAAACGCCGACCTAGAATCCATATTAAATGCTCCAATGGCACTCAATTGATTATCAAAGATAAATGTTTTAGCATGTAGGGAGTCAGGCCCCTGATATTCCAATACATTCACACCTTTTTTTGACATCCCATTAATATGTTTAATATGTCCTGAATAGGCCATAACATTTGCTGTCGATGCTAACGAGTTCGTTAAAATCGTTATCTTTTCAGGAGAGACTTGTAACGTATCTATATAAGGAAGCATAGGTTTCGTTGGAATAACATAAGGGCTTTGAATGACTATGGACTTTTTCGAATTCTTCATGAGATTCGTTAAATCATACCAAGCCCAAGGTTCTTTATTAAATCTTTGTATAGGATTATGAATAAAGGTGATATTTTTAGTAGGAAGGGACATTTTTACCCAATCATAATAACTAGCAAATAATTTTTTATCCGTTTTTCTCAAATTTCCTAGTTTCTGTTTTAATTGTTGATTGGCTTCTTTTGCTTTCTTTTGTTGGTGTGTGGATAGCTCTTTAAAAGGAACTTTTGTAATGGGATGGTCCCAGACGTGATTAAAGTAGTCTTCCATTTGATACAAAACACTGCCTTCCTTTAACTTGGGATCCGTATTAATGATTAGAACATCTCGGTCATTCGTAGGGGATTTTTCACCTTCTTGAATAAAATAACGATTCCCGATATTTCTGCCGCCGATAATTGCATACATATGATCGATAATAAGTAATTTATCATGGAGTCGATTATTCCATGTCCAAGGCAGTAAAGGATTTAATGGTTCATAAAATTTAATTTCGATATTTGGATGATTGATTAAGGCGTATTGAACGTCTTTCAGACTAAATCTAAGACCATGGAAAATTCCATCCAAAAGAATCCTTACCTTTACTCCACGATCGGCCGCATCCAATATCATCCCTAACAATAAATCAGTAATGTATCCTTTATGGATCGCATAATAGGAGACATCAATAGATTCCTGTGCATTTTCTATTAAGTTAACACGTGCAAGACCTGAAAACATTTTTTCTTCCAGTAGAATCACACGATCCTGTGACTCCTCATTTCCATAGAATCTTTCCACTCCATGCTGCTCCTTATAAGTGCTATTAACCTGAGGATGGTTATCTTTAAAAATCACGATGCCGAATATAGTTATATACATTAAAGAAAAAATGAGAATAACAATAGCCGTTCCCTTAACTTTTTTTATCGAATTTTCCTCCTTTCTAACACCTATAAAGCCCCACTAATTGTTAATAGCTTGTCCAAAATCTTTATCAAATAACAAAGCAATAAATAGCAATAGCAATATATTTGGTCATCTTCTTTTCCTATGGAAATCATTACCTTACTTTGGGGAGTCTTAGCGGATTAGAAGGATATATGTATAAAACTGGATTATGTCTTCAGCTCCAAAAGAACTTGAATTTTCAATGGATTATTTATCTCAGCATGTAGCGTAGGAACAACAATTGAGTGCAGTTCACTGTGTTATTCAGGAGAAGGAACAACAATAAAACTCATTCTAGAAGATTTAAAGGTAAACAGATTACGTTCAAGAAAGATTGACTTGATATGTATATTGACAAAATTATATCCCGAGAATCTTGTTGAATATAGATAACAAATAGACCTGGAGGTAGTCCAACTCGAAATAGTTAAGATTGGGAATTATTGGAAATTTGAAAAAATTGAGCGAGAGATTATGCAGTTGATTTAGGCATAAACCTAATGAAGTTACAATACTAAGAAAATTTAACTCCTCAAGTCTTGCTCTATTTATGAATAAAGTAAACTGTAGCGTTGATGGTAATCTTCGTATTCATTACAACCTCGTAAATCCTTACAAGAACAAGAATAGGCAACAACCACAAGGGTTAGTTGCCTTCTATTAAAATGAGTTGCGCCACACACTCCACATGCATCGTCTGCGGAAACATATCCACTGGCTGAATTTCTACGGTCTGGTACCCTCCATCCTCTAAAATCCGTAAATCCCGGGCTAAAGTAGCTGGATTACAGGAAACATAGACGACCTTTTTCGGTTTCATGTCAATAATGGTTTGCAGCAATTTCTCATCACAGCCTTTACGCGGTGGATCTACAACAAGTACATCCGCGACTACACCCTTTTCATACCATTGGGGGATGACTGTTTCCGCTTCTCCAATAGAAAACTCTGCATTTGTAATGCCGTTTAACTCTGCATTTTTTCTCGCATCTTCAATCGCTTCGGGAACAATTTCCACTCCATAAACTTTCTTTGCCTTTTGAGCAAGGAAAAGAGAAATCGTTCCAATCCCACAATACGCATCAATGACCGTTTCCTCTCCTGTTAAGCCTGCATATTCTAGCGCCTTGTCATATAAGACCTTTGTTTGTTCAGGATTGACTTGATAAAAGGATCTTGCGGAAATCGCAAATCGAATGTCCCCTATTGAATCGTAAATCACTTCTTCTCCCCAGAGAACCTGAGTTTCATTACCAAAAATAACATTCGTCTTTTTCGGGTTCACGTTTTGGACAATTGACTTCACATTTGGAATTGACTCAACGATTGCCTCAATGATTTTCTTTTTATTCGTTAACTCATTTGTTCGCGTAATGAAAACGACCATGACTTCCTCGCTTTTCAAGCCATAACGGGCCATTATATGGCGAAGCTCTCCCTTATGTTTTTGCTCATCATAAGCCCGCACTCCATAAGTACGACAAATTTCCTTCACCTTTTTGACGACCTCATCATTTTTTTCCTGCTGAATTAAACAAGTTTCCATATCAATGATTTGATGGCTGCGCTGTTGATAAAAACCACCGATCAATCCACCTTCATGCTCGCCGATCGGTACTTGAGATTTATTGCGATAACGCCAAGGTTCTTCCATTCCTAATACGGGGTGAATCTTAACATTGGGCAGTTTCCCAATTCGCTGCATAACGTCTCGCACTTGTTTTTCTTTAGCTACTAATTGACCTTTATAACTCAAGTGCTGGAGCTGACAACCCCCACATTCTTTATAAATGGAGCACTCTGGTTCCACACGGTAAGGGCTTTTCTCCGTTATTTCCATAAGACGCCCGAATCCGTACCCTTTATTTACTTTTATCACTTTCACTTTAGCCTTTTCACCTGGAAGACCGTTCGGCACAAATAGTGGATACCCATCCACCTTTGCAACCCCGGCTCCATCATGAGTTAAATCTTCAAATATAACATCTATGTATTCGTTCTTTTGAACAGGTAATGTTTTTGACATGAGTTTCTTCCTTTACATATAGTATCGATCCTTTTCCCAAAATTGTATCATAAATAGCCTCCGGATAAAAAAATAACTAAATGGAAACCTTACTTAATTAAATTATGAATAACGGTCATCAAGCGGAAGCAGTAGGATTCTTAGCTTAAAACATGAAAAAGAGGGTAGTCCTTAAAGAGAACCATTTTTACATAACACTTCTGCACCTGGGCAAGCCTTCGGTACAAAAAGCATGTGCTAAATAAGTAATAAATTTCCATTTGAAAGCATTTGCAAAACTTGTATATACAGGATATACTTTATATAGAGCTTGTATATACAAATTTCTTAAGTAAACATAGATCAGTAATGAAAGAGGGGGTTACTTATGGTAAACCTAAATCAGAAAGAAACCATTTTTGCACCACTTAGTGGAAAAGTTACACCACTTGAGAGTGTTCCAGATCCCACGTTTTCTGGAAAAATGATGGGGGATGGCATAGCCATCGAACCAACGGATGGAAAAGTGGTTTCACCTGTTGATGGAGAAGTCATCTTAACTTTTCCCACTAAACATGCTGTTGGTTTAAGAAGTAAATCAGGAATTGAACTATTAATTCACATTGGAATTGAGACTGTTACCATGAATGGTGAGGGCTTTGAAGTACATGTCAAACAAGGAGAACATGTCAAAGTTGGTGATCCGCTTGTCACTTTTGATCTGCAATTAATCAAGGAAAAAGCCGCAAGCCATATTACACCAATCATCGTGACTAATGGGGATAAAGTTGCCTCTTATGGAAAAACAACCGATAGCACAGTTATTGCCGGCGAGTCGACATTACTTGAACTTTCGTTGCAGGGTACTGAAATAGAAGCTCCCCCTGACAATTCACAAACTAACAAAAAATCAAATCAAGGAATGCAATACAGCGAAGAGGCTAATAAAATTGTTGCAGCGGTTGGCGGCTTGGAAAATATCGATGCAGCTACACACTGTGTGACAAGACTACGATTTGCTTTAAAAGACGAAGGGATTGTGGATAAAGATTCACTTGAAAAGCTAGATGTTGTAAAAGGCACCTTCTCTACCAATGGTCAATATCAAATTGTCATTGGACAAGGTACTGTTGATAAAGTATATAAAGCAATGGTACTTGAAACCGGTATTCAGGAATCTTCAAAAGATGATGTTAAAGCTGCCAGTGGTAAAAAGTTAAATCCGCTGCAGCGTGCGATTAAAACTCTGGCTGATATTTTTATACCCATTCTTCCAGCGATTGTAACAGCCGGTTTGCTTCTTGGACTTAATAATATTTTAGTTAATCCGATTTTTACAGACGAATCGATTATTGAAATGTACCCATCTTGGGCTGGTGTGGCTGACATGATTAATGTCATCGCTAGTACGGCATTCGCCTTCCTCCCTGCTTTAATTGGTTGGTCAGCAGTGAAACGTTTTGGCGGAAATCCTTTACTTGGAATTGTTCTAGGTCTAATCCTTGTCCATCCGGCATTAATGCCTGCTAGTGATTATGCAGTAGCTACAGCAGAAGGAAATGCGCCAACTTGGAATGTGTTTGGATTTGACGTGAATATGATGGGCTATCAAGGACAAGTCTTGCCGGTGTTAGTTGCCGCCTGGGTTTTGGCTAGTATCGAGAAATGGTTGAAAAAGCGTGTCATTGATTCCTTGCAATTATTAGTCGTTGCACCCATTGCCTTGCTCGTAACTGGTTTCTTAGCATTTATTTTAATCGGACCGGTTACTTTTACAATCGGTAGTTGGATTACAGATGGATTAGTCGCTATTTTTGAGGCAGCACCACTAATTGGCGGACTTGTCTATGGTTCTCTTTATGCACCATTAGTCATTACAGGAATGCATCATACATTCCTTGCCGTTGATTTACAATTAATCGGCAGCACCGGAACGACTTTCTTGTGGCCAATTGTTGCCTTATCAAATATTGCCCAAGGTTCTGCAGTTTTTGCCATGTTCTTAGCAGCAAAGGACGAGAAATTGAAAGGCTTAGCAGGAACTTCAGGGGTTTCCGCTTGGTTAGGTGTAACAGAACCAGCTATGTTCGGTGTTAATTTACAATACCGTTATCCATTCTTTGCGGCCTTAATTGGAACAGCTATTGCGGGTGCCTTTATTACAGTAGGTAATGTTCAAGCATCTTCCATTGGAGTTGGAGGAATCCCTGCGTTTTTATCAATCGATAGCAGCATGATTACCTTCCTAATCGGCATGTTAATCGTTATTGTTGTTCCATTTATCATAACGTTAGTGATTGCAAAACGGAAAATGCCTAGATAAATGCAATTTTATTGGGAGTTGGGTAATTTTTGCCTTTATCCGAACTTAATAGCAGCAATATCTTTTAGAGTTGAGCAAATTTGTCGTTATCGAACTAATGATAGCGGCAACTTCTCGAAAGTTTACGCAAAGTTGCCTGTATCGTACCCTCGATAGCAGCATATTCTCGAAGGGTTCCACATAATTGCTGTTATCGTACCCTCGATAACAGCAAACTCCCAACAAGTTTGTAATATTGCTGTTATCACCCCTACAATAACTGTATTTTTCTAGGAACCATACAAAAATGCAGTTATCCCAACCTCAATAGCTGCATTTTTCTTATGAGCTTAATCAATATAGCTGTTATGAACCTCTAACTAATAACAGCATTTTTCCCAAAAACAAATACAAAAACCAAATCAATTGAAATGAGGAGTTAAATGATGAATGAAGCATGGTGGAAGAAATCAGTTGTATACCAGATTTACCCCAAAAGTTTCTACGATACAACAGGAAAAGGGACGGGTGACATCCAAGGAATCATTGCAAAGTTGGATTATCTTAAAAATTTAGGTGTCGATGTCATTTGGCTGACTCCTGTTTACAAGTCCCCTCAAAATGATAACGGGTATGATATAAGTGATTATTATTCCATTGAACCAAGCTACGGGACAATGGATGATTTTCAAGAATTACTAGATGAAACACATAAACGCGGAATGAAATTAATCATGGATCTTGTTGTTAACCATACATCTACAGAACATGAATGGTTCCAACAAGCTAAATCTTCAAAAGACAATCAATTCCGTGACTTCTATATTTGGAAAGATGCAGTAGATGGGGATGCACCAAGTAATTGGGTATCCAAGTTCGGTGGTTCTGCATGGGAATGGGATGAAAAAACGGGTCAATATTATTTACATTTATTTGATAAAACACAAGCTGACTTAAACTGGGAGAATAAAGATCTCCGTGAAAATATTTTTGAAATGATGCGTTTTTGGGCGGAAAAAGGGATTGATGGATTCCGACTTGATGTCATTAATCTGATTTCCAAAAATCAACATTTCCCTAACGATGATAGTGGAGATGGTCGAAGATTTTATACAGACGGACCGAGAGTTCATGAATATTTACAAGAAATGAATCAAAACGTTTTTTCAAAATACGATATGCTCACAGTTGGGGAAATGTCTTCAACCACCTTAGAAAACTGTGTGTTATATACGAACCCAAAACGTGAAGAACTCTCCATGACCTTCCAATTCCATCATTTAAAAGTTGATTATCCCAATGGGGAAAAATGGACAAAGGCTCCATTTGACTTTTTAAAATTAAAGCAAATCCTTTCCGATTGGCAAGTTGGCATGCATGAAGGCGAAGGTTGGAATGCCCTGTTTTGGTGTAATCATGATCAACCTCGTGCCGTTTCCCGTTTTGGAGACGACAAGCAGTATCATAAAGAATCAGCCAAAATGCTGGCAACCACGCTTCATATGATGAAAGGAACTCCTTATGTTTACCAAGGAGAAGAATTTGGAATGACCAATCCAAATTTCTCTTCGATTGAACAATACCGTGATGTAGAATCTTTAAATGCGTATAAAGAATTACAAAGTAAAGGCATGGCCGATGAGGAGATTATTGGGATTCTCCAGCAAAAGTCCCGTGACAATGGGCGAACACCAATGCAATGGTCAACAGATGAACAGGCCGGATTTACAAGTGGAACACCTTGGATTGGAGTAGCGGAAAACTATCTAGAAATTAACGCTGAGAAAGCATTACAGGATCAAGATTCTATTTTCTATCATTATCAAAAGTTAATACAATTACGCAAACAATATGATGTGATCACTTACGGAGACTATCAGTTGCTTTTTGAAAATGACCCCCAAATTTTTGCCTATACGAGAAATTGGAATGGTGAAAAGTTACTTGTAATCAGTAATTTCTACGGGAAAGAAGTGACGGTTGATTTACGATCCGAAAAGATAAATACACAACCAGAAATCTTGCTATCCAATTATGACAATTCTTCTAAAGATCTGGAAAACTTACATTTAAGACCGTATGAATCAATTATCTATTACCTAAATTAAGAGCATAGAATTTTTTACGATAAACGAGAAACTAAGGGCTTTTCATAAGGTGTCTGGCATACAAATTGTAATTCGCCTGACACCTTTTATTTTGAGAAAGAAGCCCTTGCTGCTTTGGAGGGATTTTTTATGAAAAAAAACTGGTGGAAAGAAAGTGTCGTATACCAAATTTATCCGAGGAGCTTTAATGATAGTAATGGAGATGGGATCGGAGACCTAAAAGGAATCATCGAGAAACTAGACTATTTAAAAGACCTGGGGATCGATGTCATCTGGCTTTCTCCTGTCTACGAATCTCCAAATGATGACAATGGCTATGATATATCTGATTACAAAAAGATCATGGGTGAATTTGGGGTAATGGAAGATTGGGATCAATTATTAAACGAAGTTCATCATCGCGGAATGAAGCTAATGATGGATCTTGTTGTAAACCATACATCAGATGAGCATGAATGGTTCAAGGAGTCAAGAAAATCAAAGAACAACCCCTATCGTGATTATTATATTTGGCGACCTGGGAAAAATGGACAGGAACCGAATAATTGGAAGTCATCCTTCGGAGGTTCTGCTTGGCAATATGATGAAACGACCGATGAATATTATTTACATTTATTCAGTAAAAAACAACCAGACTTGAACTGGGAGAATCCGAAGCTACGGAAAGAAATATACGAGATGATGAAATGGTGGCTTGATAAAGGAATTGATGGTTTCCGTATGGATGTGATCAATTTCATTTCGAAAGTTCCCAGCTTACCGGATGGTTCGATTAAAGCAGGTGAAAAATATGCATCTGGCAGTAAATACTACCGTAACGGCCCACGGATTCATGAGTTTTTACAAGAAATGAATCAAGAGGTATTGTCAAAGTATGATATTATCACTGTTGGCGAAATGCCTGGTGTTGATGTGGAGGAAGCGAAAAAATATACAGATGAGCAACGGAATGAATTGCAAATGGTCTTCACCTTTGAACATATGAATCTGGACTCTGGCCCGAATGGCAAGTGGGACCTCAAACCTTTAGCATTAACAGATTTAAAAGAGAATCTTTCAAAGTGGCAAACTGGCCTACATGGAACAGGATGGAACAGTCTTTATTGGAATAACCATGACCAACCACGCATTGTTTCAAGATTTGGGAATGACAAGAATTACCGGGTAGAGTCGGCAAAAATGTTAGCCACATGTCTCCATATGCTTCAAGGAACCCCTTATATTTACCAAGGGGAGGAAATTGGGATGACCAATGTCCGTTACGATTCAATAGAGGATTACAAAGATATTGAAACAATAAATTTGTATCATGAAAAAGTAATCGAGGAAAATGCGGAACCAACTGAAGTGATGAATTCTATTTATAGTAAAAGCAGAGATAATGCAAGAACGCCATTCCAGTGGAACGATCAACCCTCCGCAGGATTCACAAGTGGAAAGCCTTGGATAAAGGTAAATCCAAATTTCAATGAGATCAACGCTGAAAAAGCAGTGAAAGAGGATCATTCCATTTATCATTATTACCGGAAGTTAATCCAGCTGAGAAAACAGCATTCAATTATTGTTTACGGGGACTATCAACTGATTTTACCGGATCACGATCAGATCTATGCTTACTTACGTACGTCCGAAATAGAAAAACTACTAGTGATTACCAACTTCAGTGAAGACCCTGTATCCTTTCAGTTACCGGAAGATGTACTTTTTGAACCAAGGGAAATACTCATTAGTAACTATCATATAGCGGACACAAACCTTCCTTTGAACTTTACTCTAAAGCCCTATGAGGCCAGGGTATATAAAGGAATTTAATATTCAATAGAAAAGCATTAGTTGATATTTTATTCGCTAATGCTTTTCTTTTAATTCGAATCAGTGGTAAAGTACAAACTAGAATATATTTAATAAAATTTGAAGATGTAGGTGGATAAATATGATTGAAGTAAAAACTTCCGCACTTAGTGACGGGGAATTAAATCGAGGGGTGTTTGCTACAGAGGATATTAAAAAAGGAACTATTTTCCATCAGGCACCTGCTCTCCCATATCCAAATGAAGAACATGTTCATATTGAAAAAACACTTCTTGCTGATTATGCATTTGAATATGGGAAAAACCATTCTGCCCTATTACTCGGTTATGGGATGTTGTTTAACCACTCCTATACTCCAAATGCCCACTATGATATTAATTTTGCCAATCATACCTTTGACTTTTTTGCTCATAAGGATATAAAAGCTGGTGAAGAAATCCTCATTAACTATAATGGAGATGTCGATGATCAGGAACCGTTATGGTTTAATCAAGAATAATGTTTATTAGACCTGGTCATAGCATAAGGACCAGGTCTTGACTTTTGTCTGACTTATTACAATAATGTTACTTTAATCACAAACTAAATTCACCCTTAATTTCCCCCATTAAAACAGCAGCTCATAAATCTTGATATTAAAGGCTTTAAAAATATTTTGACAACTTTGTGTTGTGAATTTATGAGCATTGTTTGAACTCCTCTATTGTTATATTGCTAAAATAATTAGAAATTATATAATTTATGTTATAAGCTATCACAAACTCATACAATTAGAAAAAAGGGAGATGTCAAAAATGAAAAAAGTTTTAACCTTAGCTTTAGCATTAGGCCTTGTCGGAATTTTTGCTGGCTGTTCAAATGATGAAGCGGCTCCAACGGACACTGCAAAAGAAGCAACAACAACCGCAGCTGAAAGTACTGATGAGATCAAAACAGCTGTTATTAACGGTGCTCCACATGGAGACAAATCCTTTGGTATCGCAGCTGTAACATTAGAAGGAGACAAGATTGTATCTTCTTACATCGATGAATTCCAATTTATGGACCCTGCAACGAGTAAAGGCGTTCCTAACGCTGATGGCGCTTTCGGTGAAAGTTTCAAAGACTCTGGGAAAGTTTTAGCTTCTAAAAATGAAAACTCTGAACAATACAGCAAAAACATGAAAGAAAAAGCCAGCGCTACTAATTCTCTTGATGAGAACATGGCTGCCATTCATGAATATGTAAAAGGCAAAACGGTCGCTGAATTAGAAGCAACTCTTCAAGAAAATCCAGGTGAAAAAATGATTGATGTTGTAAGCGGTTCCACACTTGCTGACACAGAAGGATATGTTAAATTTATCGTTGATGCTGCAAAAGCTGCAAAATAATATTAAAACACAAGAAAAGGATTGAGCAAATGCTCGATCCTTTTTATAGTCAATCTTACCATACATTTTCAGGACGATCTTCAGGACGAAGTTTATCAATCGGTACGAAACACTCTAAATGACGATATAAATTAACAAATTCTGCAGGTAATACTCCTCCGAACTCGCCGTCTAAGTTTAATTGTACCTTTTCATCCGATTTTACCTTAATTCGATTCGCCTTCGTATAGATCACTTTTGGATCATGAATATGCTCACCGCGCAAAGCTAGAGTCGCAATTCTAATAAAGTCAGCTAAATTGGTTTGCTTTAAAATAAGTAGTGAAAACATGCCATCATTGATCGATGAATTTGGCGCGAGTTTTTCAAAGCCACCAACAGAATTGGTCAATCCCACAAGAAAAAGCATGACTTCCCCTTCATAGAGCTTGCCATCATATTCAATGCTGACTCCAGTCGCTTTAAGTGAAGGAAGCATCTCAATCCCTTTCAAATAGTACGCCAACTGCCCTAGCATTGTTTTTAATTTACTTGGTACATCATAAGTAAGTTCAGTCAACTGCCCGCCGCCAGCAATATTGATGAAATATTTTTCATTCATGCGGCCAATATCAATCGGAATGGTCTCACCTTTTGCAATGACCTCAGTTGCTCCGATGATGTCTCGAGGAATTTGCAGAGCCCGAGCAAAGTCATTCGTTGTTCCTACTGGAATAATTCCAATCTTTGGTCGATATTCCTTTTCAGCCAATCCATTAACAACTTCATTAATGGTTCCATCTCCACCGGCAGCTACCACCAGATCGTAACGACGCTCAACCGCAAGTCTTGCCTCCTTGGTTGCGTCCCCCGCACCTGTCGTCGCATGGGCAGATGTTTCATATCCTGCTTTTTCAAGAATTTCAAGAACATCTGGTAATTGCCGTTTAAAAGCCTCTCTACCAGAAGTTGGATTATATATAATTCTTGCTCTCTTCATACCCATCATCCTATATCGAACTTTGTAAGTTTCAATTAATTTCCCTTTCATCATATCGAAAAGAAACAAATTTAGCAATTTTTTGCACGAAAAATGGAAATAAAATACAAAGTGCTTTAATCAATCAAACGTTTGTTTAGTCCTTTTGTTTGGTAAAAACATCCCTTAATCAAACGTTTGTTTAAGGGGCTTGTTCGCTTTTATGAGTAATCAAACGTTTGATTACTATATACGTTCGACTCATCGAACAGTTTCCGCAAAAAAATCTTAACCCCATCAATGGATGAAGGTTAAGATTTTTAAAGGATCCTGTACTATGATTGAACCTTATCTTGAGTTTCCTCTTTATCTTCTAAACGGATCTCTTCATTGTCTTCTATCGTTACAATCACTTTTTCTATTCGGTTTTCGGAAACCTCTATTACCTCAAAAAGAAGGTTTTGATACGATACAACTGGCCGTTCATGAATGGACGGGATATAGCCAATTTCGCCAATAAGGAAACCATTTAGGGTGTCATAATCAGCTTTTGGTAATTCAATCTTTAATAAAGGCTCTAGTTTATATAAACTAACGATCCCTTCTATTGAATACTTATTTTCAGCAAGTTGTTTGACTTCTTCTTCATCCGGTCCATCAATCTCACTTGATATTTCCCCAACGATTTCCTCAATGATATCTTCAATGGTAATTAATCCTTCTGTTCCCCCGTATTCATCTAACACAATTGCGATATGAACGTTATGCTTTTTCATATCTGTAAATAAAGTGTCAATTGACTGGGTTTCGAGCACAAAATAAGGTTTCCTGATTAATTCGCTTAAATCAAATTTCTGTTCATTATCCTTGCTCATAAACTGAAATAAATATTTCACGTGAAAGATTCCTATAATATTATCAATATCGCCTTCATAAACTGGAAATCTCGTATATTTCTCTAAATTAACTACTTCAACGGTTTCCTCTAATGTTGCATCAATAGGAAGAGCCACCATATCTGTACGATGTGTCACTATATCTGAAACCGATTTATCATTAAACTCAAAAATATTATGAATCATTAACTTTTCAGCTGCTTGAATGGTTCCTTGTTCGCTTCCTACATCAATCATCATGCGAATTTCCTCTTCGGTTGCCTCTTCGCTTTTCGCATTTGGATCCACACCAAAAACTCGTACAACCGAATTAGTGGAAAAGGTTAAAAACTTTACAACCGGCAAACAGATCTTGAAAAGTAATGTTAAGGGCATTGCAACTTGATTTGCAATCGCTTCCGCTTTTTGCAGGGCCAATTGCTTTGGTACAAGCTCACCAAACACAAGCGTAAAATAAGAAAGAAGAACAGTAATAACGATGACCGAAGCTGTACTTAATACTTCTAGGCTTAAAGGAATCCCTAAATCATATAGAAACTGTGCAAGCGGGCCTGCAAAAAAATCAGCTGCAAAAGCACTCGCTAAAAAGCCAGCTAGGGTGATTCCAATTTGAATCGTACTAAGAAACCGACTCGGCTCAGAAATAAGATTATACAGCAAATTTGCCTTTTTATCCCCATCCTCCGCCATCCGTTTGACCTTATTATCATTTAACCCTACCAATGCCATTTCAGATGCTGCAAAAAAAGCATTAAGAAAAATTAATACAATTAACGTAACTAGTGCAGTCCCCAACGAAATGTACCCTCCAATGTTAATAGGAATCTCTAACCAATCTATATTAACTCTTATAAGAATTATATAGTTAATCATACACTTTTAGCAATATGAACCTCCCCCACCTAACCATTTGGTTCGAGGAAGGGGTTTCTTGTCTAAGGAATAGACCAGTCGAAACGAAGCAATGCTTCTAGTGTCGTCAACACCTCCAAACTTCCTACCCTCTGACAGATAAGAGTGTTCACCCTTATCTAGTGGTACTTTCGTTAGATGTTTCTCAACAGCCAACTCCCACCGTAAGCAACATGCACGTTTCCCAACGCACAAGGGGCGGTTTTGCCCGTCTACTAACGTCCTTTTGGTCAACTACCCCAGAGTTACAGGTCGTAGATACGTTGCACGCTTAATAGGGAAATAAGTCATTTTCCCGTGCAACTCTTTTGTTAAGATATTTCTTGCACCATGAATATCACGATGCTCCTTGTATCCGCATTTACATGTATAGTTTCTCCCTTTTGCTTTTTTGCGGTTTCCGCAGACAGGACATGTCTGGGATGTATAGGATTCATCCACCTTTTCGATCGTGACCCCTTTTGCCTTTAATTTGTATGCCAATAAATCGTGTACTTTTCCAAAAGACCAATTGGATAATTTTTGATTTGTTTCTTTTCGTTTCTTCTTTTTCGTCTTTCGTTGAACGCCTTCGGGGTATCCTAGAACTACGTGTTTAACGTCATGCTCCATACACCAATCCATGAAATCTTTAGTCGTTTTATGCAAAGCATCTTCTAATTGGGATTGGCTTTTGGATAATACGTAACGTTTAGCACGATTGTATTTTTTCCATTGACGACTTCCTTTTTTACAGCGACTCATGAGAATTTGCAGTTCCTTTAATTTCTTGTTCCTTAACTGATGGATGCTTCTCATATATCTTCCTGTAATGATACAACTATCCCCTTTTTCTGTTACACTAGCGATCGTATGAATTTCACCAGGATCAATACTTACTGTGACGCCATCCTCTTTTTGTATCGGTTCGATCCCATCATCGTAGGAAAGACAGGCATACCATTTTCGATCATAGACTAACTCGACTTCTTTAATCGATTCCGCAGGGACCTTATTCAACTGAATACGCAGAGGTTTTTGTCTTTTGCCCTTCCAATTCCCCAGCGAAAGAATCAGTATTTTTCCCTCGATCGAGAACGAATCATCTACCCATTTGGGATTGAACACAAATTTATATCTCCAAGGATATCGGATGTTTTTGTGGCCCTTTTTCCTTGCCTCTCTTGTCGCTTCTCTTGCAGCTAAAAATTTATGGGCTACAGCTTGTATCGTTTGACTGTGAAGGGGGTACAGACGTTTTAATTCTTTTTGCAGTTCGGTTTGTGTGATCCACTTATTCCCCAATCGATAATAATAACGAGCCACTTCAACACAATCATTCCATATGGTTCCACTTAATCTACGAATATCGAATAATTGCTGAATCGTTGTATGACTAGCACGAAACGGAGTTTTTAAGGTTCGATACATGTTTCCACCTCCAACATTCGGTATATATTCATTATAACGAACAGAACGTGTGTTTGTCTAAAGATTCAAATATTTCAAGGAAAAAGATTGCCAAGTATGAAGTAAAAAAGGTAGAAAAACGAAGAATAAAGAGAGCAGGCTATACAGGGACAAGCATGGCAATTACATCACGTATCCTGGTAAGTCATACAAACAGATCAATCTGAAAGATTGCGAGCTTCCCTATCACAATAATAACTGGCAATATGTCGAGAATATTTAGGCTACCGCCTAACCAAAATTCATCTCCCACCTACTTACTGTCGTTCCTTGAGGAGGGAGATAAATTTTGGAAATCCGTTAAATAAACTATGAATTCCTTTATATTTGAATTTGAATGTATAGTCTCAATTTTCAAAGAAGCGAGGGCTTTTATTTCATGCTTTTTCATATATATTTATAGTTAGGAGAGAAAAATGCTAGAAAGGAGAGATTTATGCTTATATCCCTTTTTATCCTTGCTTATTTCATCGGTTCAATTCCGACTGCTCTCATTATTGGAAAGGTGTTTTTCGGGATTGATATTCGTGAACACGGGAGCCAAAACCCAGGTGCAACCAATTCCCTTAGAGTATTAGGTAAAAAGGCAGCCTTAGTCGTTCTACTTGTTGATGTTGGGAAAGGAGCCCTGGCTGCGTCAATACCATTTATTTTTCAAGTAGAGCTCAGCCCGCTTTATCCAGGACTTGCGGCCGTTATTGGACATTGCTTTCCAATCTTTGCAGGCTTCAGAGGAGGTAAAGCCATTGCTACAACGGCTGGAACATTACTCGTCGCCAACTTTTGGTTGTTTTTAATCGCTTATCTCTCATTTTTCATTGTCATCTTCATTACGAAGTATGTTTTTTTCGGCTCGATCTCAGTTGGACTTATTTTACTTTTATATACGATCATGAATCAGGGCCCAGAAGATGATCTTTTGTTTCTCTTTTTTCTGCTTTTACTCATTTTTTTGCATCGGACAAACATCCGCAACTTTATTCATCATAAAGAACCTAAGGTAACAGATAAGAATTTAATCAATGACCGCATAAAACCTATTTAACTCATTCAGCCATTGCTTTTTGTACGGAAGCTTTGTCAGGCACAGAAGTCCTCCACTATATAATTCAACGTTCAACCCCCAGCTGCAAAGCCTAACTCTCCGATTTTTATCGGGAAAGCTCGTCGACGGACAGGACGACCTAGTCAGGCTAGACATAAAGGGGTGGCATTTTAATGCCTGACAAAAATTCGGTGCAGATTCAGCACGGCTAATTTGTTAAGAGACAGTAGTGGCCATCATTCCACATGATGGCCACTTTCTAATTCATTCAGTTTTGTTTGATTATGCAATTTTTGCTAACGTGCTTAAGATACTTTCAGCTACCTCATGCCATAACTCTTCCTCAACTCCATAGCGTTCACCTAATTGTTTATATAAGGCCATGCTTTTCGTTAAAGGCTGGATCATCTTGACTAGGTAGTTTTCTTAGCTCGCTTGTCACTAATTCCTGTAACTTAGGTGCTCTTGGTCCCCAAACCGCTTTTTCTTCCCCATTTTCATCAAAAAAAATATAGATTGGAATGGATCTAGCTGTTCCATTCGTTAAATATTGATCCATTAATTCAAGGTTTTGGTCCCTTAAGATGAAACGAACATCAATCTTTGCCTCCTCGGCAATGTGTAACAAGATCGGATTATTTAACATCGCGTCTCCGCACCAATCCTCTGTAAGCACAATTGCACTTAAGCCCAAGCCTTGAAATTTTTGAGCTTCTTCTTTTTCTTTCACACTCAATGTAAAGGCATCATTAATATGTTCCATCTTTTCCTTATTAACCTTCATTCCGGAAATATACTCTTTTGTTGTTAATCCTTTTTCAAACCACTGTTTTAATCCCATCAACTTCACGTCCCTTGTTGAACTTTACTAACTTATCTTTATTTTCCTGCTATTTTCCTTTAATATCAAGCTTTCCGAACACTGAGTCTGCCCTCCTTTTGTGGGAATTATAGATAACTGGCAGATTTCCATAAAAAAAACACTTCACGTCCTTTTTTTCCTTTTATTATTATATTGTCAAAGACTTTTAAAAAATATAGAATATAGATATTGACTTTTGTGATATTTTTAACAATAACTGGGAAATAAAATTAAAGGAGAATTTTATGACTGATGAAATATATCAATTAATTACGATTATTATTTATTTCGGGATCATGTTGTATATCGGTTGGTATTCATACAAAAAAACGGTAAATCTAACCGACTATATGCTTGGAGGTCGTTCACTCGGACCGGCTGTCACTGCACTTAGCGCTGGAGCAGCTGATATGAGCGGATGGTTGCTTATGGGCTTGCCGGGTGGAATCTATGTAACAGGTCTTGCTGATGCGTGGATTGCTATTGGATTAACGCTCGGTGCTTATGCCAACTGGTTCTTTGTTGCACCAAGACTTCGTTCATACACACAAGTGGCCAATGACTCTATTACAATTCCAAGCTACTTAGAAAATCGTTTTAAAGATTCTACGAAACTACTTAGAATTGTCTCTGGCTTAGTCATTCTTATTTTCTTCACCTTCTATATTTCTTCTGGGATCGTTTCTGGCGGTGTATTCTTTGAATCCTCTTTTGGAGTTGATTATAAAGTTGGATTGATTATCGTTGGTGGAGTTACGATCGCTTACACACTGTTTGGTGGTTTCCTAGCAGTTAGTTACACTGACTTTCTTCAAGGTATGATGATGCTAATAGCACTGATCCTAGTGCCCTCAATCGCTATTTTTTATACAGGCGGTCCTGGTGAAACATTTAATACAATCCGTGCGATTGATCCGACTATGCTAGACTTATTTAAAGGAACTACCGTTATCGGGATTATTTCCGCTTTAGCATGGGGACTCGGTTACTTCGGACAACCCCATATTATTGTGAGATTTATGGCGATTAAAACGATACGAGAAACGAAAAGTGCACGTCGAATCGGAATGAGTTGGATGATTTTCTCTTTACTTGGAACGATGATGACAGCACTAGTCGGAATTGCCTTCTTTGCGAAAAATCCGCAATATACATTAGATAATCCAGAAACTGTCTTTATTACATTAGGACAGATTATTTTTCACCCATTGATTGCAGGTTTCTTATTAGCCGCTGTGCTTGCGGCAATTATGAGTACGATTTCTTCCCAGTTAATCGTTACATCAAGTGCCTTAATTGAGGATTTATATAAAGTATTATTCAGAAAAAATGCTACTGACCGTGAGTATGTGTTTTTAGGCAGAATGGCAGTATTGCTTGTTGCGATTGTGGCCTTTATTTTAGCACTTAACCCAGACAGTACAATATTAGACCTAGTTGCCTATGCTTGGGCAGGCTTTGGAGGGGCATTTGGACCAGTCATTCTTCTAAGTTTATTCTGGAGAAAAATGACCAATTGGGGCGCGCTAGCTGGAATGATTAGTGGGGCTGTGACCGTTATTGTATGGGCCAACTTAACCGAATCAGGCTACATTCCATTCTCTTTATATGAAATCGTACCTGGCTTTGTAGTGAATCTATTATTCTCTGTTGTTGTAAGTTTAATTACTTATAAACGAGATGAAACGATTGAAAAAGAGTTTGATGAGACGATTCGTTTACTTAAAACTGAAAACTAATACTGACAAAAGACGACAATTCTGTCGTCTTTTTTGTCTTTTCCCGGGAAATATGTAAATATTTTGTCGTAATTGATTGGATTTATTTCTGAATAAATTATCCCAAAACAATACAAAAAAACGCTGGTAAATTAAGATGTTTACCAGCGCTTCTCATTTATAGTTTGTTTAACTCTTCCATAAGGATTTTGTTAACCAATTGTGGATTTGCTTGTCCTTTAGACGCCTTCATAACTTGGCCTACTAATGAACCAACTGCTTTTTTCTTCCCATTTTGATAATCTTCCACCGATTTTGGGTTATTAGCAATTGCTTCTGTGACCCATTGTAATAAAGCACCTTCATCAGATACTTGAACAAGTCCTTTTTCTTTAACGATTGTTTCAGCATCGCCACCGTTTTCAATCAACTCTTTAAAAACAGTTTTAGCAATTTTTGAAGAAATCGTTCCATCTGTGATTAATTTAATAATGCCTGCTAACCCCTCAGGAGTAAGGGCGACATCATGTAATTCTTTCTGCTCTGCATTTAAGTAGGCAGACACATCTCCCATGATCCAGTTGGAAGCAAGCTTCGCATCTGCACCTGCAGCAACTGTTGCCTCAAAGAAATCAGCACTTTCTTTAGTTACCGTTAATACAGCTGCATCATAGGCTGGCAATCCAAACTCTTCGACATAACGTTTTTTACGTTCATCTGGAAGCTCTGGGATTTCAGCCCGTATACGCTCTTTCCATTCTTCATCAATATATACATCTAATAAATCAGGTTCTGGGAAATAACGGTAATCATCAGATCCCTCTTTTACCCTCATTAGACTAGTCGTACCGCTAGCTTCATCATAACGACGAGTTTCTTGCTCGATTACTCCGCCAGAACGCAGGACTTGAGCTTGTCTTTTTTCCTCGTATTCTAGCCCTTTTCGAACGAAGTTGAACGAGTTTAAGTTCTTTAACTCGGTTTTTGTTCCGAATTCCTCTTGCCCAACAGGTCTTAAGGAAATATTCGCATCACAGCGAAGCGATCCTTCTTCCATTTTACAATCAGATACACCTGTATACTGAATGATGGACTTTAATTTTTCCAAGTAAGCATACGCTTCATTTGGTGTACGAATATCCGGCTCAGAAACGATTTCAATTAAAGGTGTTCCTTGTCGGTTGTAATCACATAGGGAATATCTACCTTCATGATTTAACTTACCAGCATCTTCTTCTAAATGAATACGAGTAATGCCAATTTTTTTCTTATAGCCGTCTACTTCAATTTCAATCCAGCCATGCTCTCCAATTGGTTTGTCAAATTGAGAGATTTGATAGGCTTTTGGATTGTCCGGATAAAAGTAATTCTTTCGGTCAAATTTTGTATGCGAAGCAACTTCACAGTTTAGCGCCATGCATGCTTTCATTCCAAAATCAACGACCTTTTTATTTAAAACCGGCAACACACCTGGATAACCAAGCTCGATTACAGATGTATTTGAATTTGGCTCCGCTCCAAATTGATTCGGGCTAGCTGAAAAGATTTTTGAATTAGTTTTTAACTCAACGTGGACTTCAAGTCCAATGACAGTTTCAAATTCCAATGTTCTCCCCCCTTACAGTGCAGGTTTTTGTTTATGATAATCCGTTGCTTGCTCAAACGCATGAGCAACACGGTAAACCGTACTTTCATCAAAATGTTTTCCAATAATTTGTAGTCCAAGCGGCAATCCATTAGTAAATCCACATGGAACAGAGATGGCTGGTACTCCCGCAAGGTTAATCGGAATCGTTAATATATCGTTCATATACATTGTTAATGGATCTGAAATCAATTCACCAATTTTAAATGCAGGTCCTGGGTTTGTTGGTCCAATGATACAGTCATATTTTTGCAAGACATCGTCAAAATCCTTTTTAATCAATGTACGCGCTTTTTGTGCCTTTTTATAATAGGCATCATAATAACCAGAGCTAAGAGCGAACGTCCCAAGCATAATTCTCCGCTTTACTTCGTCTCCAAACCCTTCTGCTCTTGTATTTTTATAAAGATCCATTAAGGTTTCAGAATTTGGTGAACGGTAGCCATAGCGAACCCCATCAAAGCGAGCTAAGTTCGCTGATGCTTCTGAAGAGGATAGCAAGTAGTAAGTTGCTAGTGCATACTTAGAGTGTGGAAGTGAAACTTCTTCCCATTCTGCTCCTAGTTTTTCCAATACCTTTAATGCATCTAGTACAGATTGACGAGCTTCCTCCCCGACACCTTCACCTAAGTATTCTTTTGGTACCGCGATTTTCAAGCCTTTAATATCACCTGTTAAAGCATCAAGGTAGTTAGGAACTTCTACATTGGCCGAAGTAGAATCCATCGAATCCAACCCAGAAATCGCCTGTAATAAGTAAGCATTGTCCTCAACCGTTCTTGTAATCGGACCAATTTGGTCTAATGAAGATGCAAAAGCAACTAGACCATGTCTAGATACACGACCATAAGTAGGCTTCAAGCCTACGACACCACAAAATGCAGCCGGTTGTCGAATGGAACCGCCTGTATCAGAACCTAAAGAAAATAGAATTTCTCCCGCCGCAACAGAAGCAGCCGAACCACCTGATGAACCGC
This sequence comes from Niallia sp. XMNu-256, assembly GCF_036670015.1. NCBI lineage: Bacteria > Bacillati > Bacillota > Bacilli > Caryophanales > Bacillaceae > Niallia > Niallia sp. XMNu-256. The sequence goes on along the minus strand of NZ_CP137636.1, from coordinate 423,483 downwards.
CTGGTACCGCTTCTAAATTCCAAGGATTTTTCGTCTTTTTAAAATAAGAGTTTTCCGTTGAAGAACCCATGGCAAACTCGTCCATATTTAATTTACCTATAGTAATCGTTTCTGCTTTATGTAGATGGTCAACAACCGTTGCATTATAAATAGGGTTGAAGTTCTCGAGCATTCTACTTGCACAAGTTGTTCGTATATTTTTAGTGACAATATTATCTTTTACACCGATTGGCATTCCAAATAATAATCCTTTGGCTTCGTCAGTACCCACTTTTTCGTCTAACTTTTTTGCCATTTGACGGGCGTTTTCTTCGTCCAATGTTAAAAATGCCTGTACCTTGTCTTCTACTTCTTGAATGCGTTTGAACGATTCATCAACAAGATCAGACACTGTGATTTCTTTTTTTTGTAACAGATTATGTAAGTCTGCTACCTTTTGATCAAACAAACTCACCGTGTCTCCTCCTTTTACTCAATAATGGCTGGAACTTTAATTTGCCCGTTTTCATGATCTGGGGCATTTTTCAAGACTTCTTCAACTGGTAAACCTGGCTTCGCTACATCTTCACGATATACGTTTTTCATATCTAATACATGTGAGGTTGGTTCTACATGATCTGTATCCAATTCATTCAGTTCTTCGGCAAATGAAATAATCGCGTCCAATTGCTTGGAAAATTTTTCAGCTTCTGCGTCTGTAATTGCAAGTCTAGCCAAATTAGCCACATGTTTTACCTCATCAATCGTAATTTTCGTCATCTTTGTCACCTCCAAATGGTTCGAGCATCATTCCACGATAATATTGATAATATCAAACTTTAAAGCCCCAAACAAGATATCAAATAAGCCTTGGCGTACTTGCGCCACAAAAATTTTAGCGAGCTTGCTCGATTAACTTCCTCTAAAAATTTATGGCATTCGCTAAAGGCTTTACCTTCGTTCAGCACATCCTTTTATATCGAAAGCTTACGACAGGTACAGAAGTCTCCACTTCTGCTTAAATGAGGGTAAAGGCATTGAACCCCACGTCAATGCCTTTACCCTTTTTATGAGCTTTTATAAGCGCTTTTTTAAAAAGGAAAATAAGCCTTTTTTCTTTTTCTCTGGTGGTTCGGTCTCAGATGAATCTGCCTTTTTTGTTACATAAATTTCCTCTGTATTGACGGCATCTTCATGGGTAAGAACAAGGCCAATATCTGTTTGATGATCCTTATTCGTGACAATCGTAAAGGGGATTTGTTGTCGGTTGGCTAACCCGATATATTTTGATAAGAAACGATAATCAATATCACCATTTAATAACAATTGAAGCTTGGGTTGATTTTTCATTGCTCGTTCTATTTCATTATATATTTGTTGTTCCATTACTTGCCCTTTTGTTAAAGCAATTTCGATCCTCTCTCGGATGGTACCAAGAAACTTCCTCCGTTCATCAGGATTGGTTTCTTTAGGTCCATAAATCCCTTGCATAAGATAATCCTCTACTTTCGAATCCGACAAGACAACACCCCCTTTATTCTTATTATTATGTATATGAGGGCTTTTAACAAGTGATAAACAAAGGGCAAAGTTTCCTAATAGCCCTGTGGTAGGCTCTAAACATATGTATCCATTGGAAAAGTATCTTTGTTATGGTTTTTTTAATCTAATCCCATTGGATAATGGTCTTTGGATCCTTTCTAATGAAAACTTAAACCCCCCTTCTCAAAAGAAAAGGGGGTCCAATGGATAATAAACAACTATTTACTTTCGATCCGATGAAAATTGTTCTTCTTCTGTCGAACCTTTTAATGCAGTTGTTGAAGAAGTTCCACCTGTAACAACCATGGAAACTTGATCAAAGTAACCTGTTCCCACTTCGCGTTGGTGTCTTGTTGCAGTGTAGCCATGACGTTCGCTATCAAACTCTGCTTGCTGCAACTGAGAATAGGCAGCCATTCCATAGTCTTTATAGCCTCGAGCTAATTCAAACATGCTGTGATTCAACGAATGGAAGCCAGCCAGTGTAACGAATTGGAATTTATAGCCCATTTTCGCAATTTCCTCTTGGAAAGTAGCGATCGTCTTTTCATCCAGCTTTTTCTTCCAGTTAAATGAAGGCGAACAGTTATAAGCCAACATTTTACCAGGGAATTTCTCATGAATTGCATCTGCAAAACGTCTAGCATCCTCAAGATTTGGTTCAGATGTTTCACACCAAATTAAATCAGCATAAGGTGCATAAGCAAGACCACGAGCAATTGCTTGATCAATACCTGCTCTTGTACGGTAAAATCCTTCAGGTGTTCTTTCACCTGTAATAAACGGTGCATCTGCTGGATCCACATCACTTGTAATTAAATCAGCCGCATCCGCATCAGTACGGGCAATTAAAAGCGTCGGCGTTCCCATGACATCGGCGGCTAGGCGAGCGGCAACTAGGTTGCGAACCGCCGTTTGTGTTGGTAATAGAACTTTCCCACCGAGATGTCCACATTTCTTTTCAGAGGAAAGTTGATCTTCGAAGTGAACGCCTGCAGCTCCTGCTTCAATCATCCCCTTCATTAATTCAAAGCAGTTCAACTGTCCGCCAAATCCTGCTTCTGCATCGGCTACAATCGGTTGGAACCAATCAACCGAATCATCGCCTTCAAGGTAATGGATTTGGTCCGCACGCTGTAGTGCTTGGTTAATTCGTTTAACAACATTTGGAACACTGTTGGCTGGATATAAACTTTGGTCTGGATACATGTGTCCGGAAAGGTTTGCATCCGCCGCTACTTGCCAGCCGCTTAAATAGATCGCTTTAAGACCTGCTTTTACTTGCTGAACCGCTTGATTCCCTGTCAATGCCCCCAATGCCCGAACAAAGTCTTCTTCATGAAGATATTTCCAAAGCTTTTCAGCCCCTCTTTTTGCGAGTGTGTGCTCAATATCAATGGAACCTCTTAACCTAATCACATCTTCCGCACTATACGGTCTTTTGATTCCTTTCCAACGTTCATCTCTATTCCAGCTATTTGTTAATTCTTGAATTCTACGATTTGGCATTATGATCCATCTCCTTTATTTTTATTAATAGGTTCATTAAAATTTAATGGTAGTCCTAAGCCAATGGTATGCATGTGAATAAGTTTTATTCGAATAAATAACGTAATTTACCATGGGTGTCTAATCTATCAAACTCTTAATCAACTAGGCTTCTAGTTTTCCATAGCCCGGTAACGTTAGAAATTCAACAAACTCTTCTTGGATAATCAATTCATCAAATAGTTTAGAAGCTTCATTGAAACGACCTTTATTAAAATATTCTTCCCCTACTTCTTTCCTGATCTTTTCAAGCTCCTCTGCTTTCAGAATTTTATACATCTCAAGAGTCACCTTTCTTCCATCATCTAATTTTCCTTCAGGGTGGCGGATCCACTGCCAGAGCTGAGCTCGGCTGATCTCTGCAGTTGCCGCATCCTCCATTAGATTGTTAATTGGAACTGCACCTCTTCCACAGAGCCAGGCCGCAATATACTGAATTCCAACATTAATATTCATACGGACACCAACTTCTGTGATCGTTCCTTTTGGAACCTCTAGTAAGTCGGCTTCACTAATCTTCAAGGATCGTTGTTTCCCAGATCGAATTTGGTTATTTTGCGGCATTTCGCGATTGAATACTTCCATTGCAACTGGTACTAAGCCTGGGTGAGCCACCCATGTACCATCATGACCATCACGAGCCTCCCGTTCTTTATCTGCTCGTACTTTAGCAAAGGCTTCTTCATTTGCCCTTTCATCCCCACGAACAGGAATTTGTGCAGCCATTCCACCGATCGCAGGCGCTTTTCGCTTATGACAAGTTTTAATCGTCAGCAATGAATAAGATCTCATAAAAGGAACTGTCATGGTTACCTGTGAACGATCTGGTAATATTACATTCTCTTGATTGCGAAGTTTTTTAATATAACTAAAAATATAGTCCCATCTCCCGCAGTTTAGTCCTGCCGAATGTTCTTTTAACTCATAGAGAATTTCGTCCATTTCAAACGCAGCCAGAATCGTTTCAATTAAGACTGTAGCCTTAATTGTTCCTTTTGGAACTTGTAAGTATTCTTGTGCGAAAACAAAGATATCATTCCAGAGGCGGGCCTCAAGATGACTCTCTAGTTTCGGTAAGTAAAAGTATGGCCCTGTTCCACGTTTAATCAGCTCATGAGCATTATGGAAGAAGTACAATCCGAAATCTACAAAGCTACCTGAAATGGGATGACCATCTAGCAATATATTTTTTTCCTTCAAATGAAGGCCTCTTGGACGTACAAGTAAAACAGCGGTTTGATCTTTTAAACGGTATTCCCTACCGTCAGGATTTTGAAAAGTAATCGTCCGGTTAACCGCATCTTTTAAGTTTATTTGGCCTTCCATAACGTTTCTCCATGAAGGGGAGGTTGCGTCTTCGAAATCTGCCATGAATACTTTTGCTCCTGAGTTAAGAGCATTGATTACCATTTTTCGATCAGTAGGTCCTGTTATTTCTACACGCCGATCTTGAAGATCTTGAGGTAACGGCCATATTGTCCAACTATCATCATTTCGAATCGATTCTGTCTCTTTTAGGAAAGTCGGAAGTGCCCCACGGTCAATTTCCTTCTGCCTTTTATGTCGTCTTAATAATAATTCTTTCCTTTTAGATCCAAATCTTGTTTCCAACTGGGCAATAAATTGTAAGGCTTCAGGAGTTAAAATTGTCTCAAAACCTTCGTTTACTTCACCAACAACTTGAATATTGGATGAGCGTATAGTCAATAGTTGAACCTCCTTTGTTATAATACATTATTTTAATTACTTACTGTATTATATAACACAATATCCAAAATAATATCACTTTTTTGTAAATAATTCTGAAAATTCGTTCGACATTATTTTGATTATTGTGACAAACCTATGATAAACAATGATTTTTCTTCACACAAAAAGACACCCAACTTAGAGATATGCAAAACAAATTCCACATATGTGTAAATTTTTACCACTCTTAGTTAAGTGCCTAAAGTTCCTTATTTATTTATTTATTTATTTATATATGTGAACAAATGGTTCTTTCTGATCTACATCTTTGACAATTAAAGCCTCTGGCCCCAATACAGATGTGATATTGACTTGGACGGCTATATAATTAGGGAAATGTTCCATCACTTTACCAGTAACAAATTGAGTAAAACCAATAGCCTCTGTTTTTCCATAAAATTGGATAGGAATGTCTATATTTAATTCCTGTAGTTGACCTCCCATGTAAAATGCCCGGCCTACAACACCATTAAAATTTGGGAAATACGTTTCGACATCTTGTTTAAAGTTCGAAAATGAAGTCACATCATCCCGATGTTTCTCTGTTGCTTCACTTGATGGAAACAGAATATATTTCTCATCAATATTTTTCCAGTCGCTTAAATTTGAACTTCCTTTGTTAGCATGAGCATAAGCGATGAAGTTTCCAGGTACTACCGATGTTTTACTCGCTTGTTCAAATAACGCAATAGTAATCGGAACTTCACCAAGCCCTTCGACCGCACGTAACCGCTTTATGACCTCTTCACCAATTTTTCTTCCTTCAGCTACTAATTTATTATGATCTATTTTTGTTTGAAAGGTAGCCCCATATGCTTCTTTTTGATAATAGTGGACTGAATTTAGCGCAAGACCAACAACGACCCCGCCCAATCGAACCTTTCCATTATCATTCTTAATTAAATAATTATGTTCGAGAATATGTGCCAAGTATATAGGATTCTTTTCATTTCGTTCAGCAATACTCCCCTGTTCATCGTCAATTGGATTTAACCCTAAGTTCTCTTCCTCTGTAAGGTTTCTTGTCTCTAGCTGAGCAGGGGTGTACTTCCTTTTTAACCACGAGGTAACAGTTGCCTTATCTAAGTATTGCCCCTCTTGGAACAAATATTTGTCAGGATCAAAATTGCGCATCGCTACTCTCATTAAGCCTGTCTCGAACTCATTTAAATTATATTTTGTACTTACGTTATTAACGACCAAGCCCCTTGTTTGTGACTCTTTGAAAGGTAAAATCGTTCGATAATATTCATCCGATATTTTATACTTCGGAATGATCGCTTGTTCTTCTTCCGAATCTTGTTGATCTTGCACAATTTCCTCTTGCTTATTAAAATTAGGGGCACACCCCGTAAGGATCAGAACAATACTAAGTGCTATAAATATGATTTTTTGCACGTACTACACCTTCTAACTAATAAAGTGAAACTTCCATCAGTGGGGTATTTTTTCCCACTGATGGTTAGTTTGCGGCCAGCAGAAAGCTGGTCATACAGACGTTGCTATAGCGCATATTTGATGTTGTCTGCGTTCATTGTTTCGGATCTAACTAACAGTTGACCCTGACTACGTTACATTATTTAACCTTTTTAGTTACGACGCGATAGTTCTTCGACCAATTTCTCCTCATTCCAAACCGTTATTCCCAACTCTTCTGCTTTCTTTAATTTTGATCCCGCATCTTCCCCTGCAATAACTAGATCTGTTTTTTTGCTGACACTTCCCGCTACTTTTCCACCAAACATTTCAATTTTTTCTTTTGCTTCATTTCGAGTTAATTGTTCTAATTTTCCAGTTAAAACGATTGTCTTTCCAAAGAAGATAGACTCATCATCTTCACTTGATACAACCGGACGAACCCCTGTATATTCCATATTTAATCCCAAAACTGTTAGTTCTTGAATAAGCTCTAGGACTTCCTCTTGTTGAAAGAAGGTAACAACGGAATCAGCCATCTTTTCGCCAATCTCATTAATTGATGTCAACTCTTCCACTGTTGTTCCAACCAACCGGTCCATTGACTGAAACTCTAAAGCTAACGTTTTCGCCGCTTTTGCCCCCACATGACGGATTCCAAGTCCAAATAGGAGTTTTTCAAGTGAGTTCCCCTTTGATTTTTCAATCGCTTGTAAAAGATTAGAAACAGATTTCTCTCCCATCCGCTCTAATTTCAGCAGTTGCTCCCGCTCTAAACGATATAAATCTGCGACATCTTCCACTAGCTTTTCATCAAACAATTGAGCGATGACCTTTTCACCAAGTCCTTCAATGTTCATCGCATTTCTAGAAACAAAGTGAATAAGTCCCTCACGAATTTGGGCCGGACATTTCGGATTGATACAACGGAGAGCAACTTCTTCTTCTAAACGAACGAGCTCACTTTCACACTCCGGACAATGAGTTGGCATGCGAAACTCAACCTCTTCACCAGTCCTTTGATCAAGAACAACATTCACAACTTCCGGAATGATATCCCCAGCCTTTTTAATCACCACTGTATCACCGATTCGGATATCTTTTTCACGAATTAAATCCTCATTATGGAGGGTTGCCCTTCCTACCGTTGTCCCTGCGACTTTGACAGGCTCTAAAATGGCTGTTGGTGTTACGACTCCCGTTCGACCAACATTTAGTTCGATATCCAGTAATGTTGTGACCACTTCCTCCGCTGGGAATTTATAGGCAATCGACCAACGTGGACTTTTCACCGTTGTTCCAAGAACCTCTTGCTGAGCAAAGGAATTTACTTTAATGACAATCCCATCGATTTCGTATGGAAGATGTGGACGTCTTTCAAGCCAACCATTGACATAATCGATAACCTCATCTATATTGTCACACTTCCTACGTTCCTGGTTTGTTTTAAAGCCGAGAGTATCCAACCAATCAAGCCCTTCACTATGGCTCGATATATTGACACCACCTGCATTTGCAATGGAATACAAGAATATATCTAGCTTACGTGATGCAGCTATTTTTGGATCAAGTTGTCGTAAAGAACCAGCCGCTGCATTTCTTGGATTGGCAAATAATACTTCACCGTTGTTTTCCCTCTGCATATTTAAACCCAGAAATGAATGCTTCGGCATAAATGCCTCGCCTCGTACTTCAAGTGTGAGAGGCTGTGATAAACGCAATGGAATGGAGTGAATCGTTTTTAAGTTTGCGGTAATATCCTCTCCCGTAGTCCCATCTCCACGAGTTGCACCTCGAACAAAAATTCCATTTTCATATTTTAACGACACGGCCAAACCATCAATTTTTAATTCACAGACATATTCATATTGATCCCCGACCGCTTGACGGACCTTTCGATCAAAGTCTCGTAAGTCTGCTTCATTAAAGGCATTTCCCAGGCTAAGCATTGGAATATCGTGAGTAACCTTACGAAACATATCCAAAATCTGGCCACCGACACGTTGTGTAGGGGAGTCAGGCGTCATCAGATCTGGATATTCAAGCTCTAAATCTTGTAACTCTTTTAATAAACGGTCGTATTCAGAATCGGGAACAGATGGTTTGTCTAGCACATAATATTCATAACTGTACTTATTTAATAGACTTCTTAACTCTTCTATCCTTTTTTCTGCATTATGACGCTCCATAGAAACTTCCTTTCATTTTCCTTTTTTCTTGTAGAAAATGGCTAACCTACCCTAACCGCACTGGGCCTGCTAAAATTAGTGTTTGTTAGAGCAGGATAACCAATGATTTCTAGTGGACTGCAAACCTTCACCTAGACTTTTAAAGCCCTATTTTATACTTTTGTGATCGGGGCAAACTTCGCCAATAACCGTTTTACGCCGGTTGGACTCGGGAACGCAATATCTAGTTCAGTTCCTTCTCCTTCCCCTTTTACACTAACAACCGTTCCAATTCCCCACTTTCCATGTTGAGCCTTGTCGCCAACTTTCCAACCTGCTTCATTACCACCGGTATCTTGAACGGTTGGACGCATTACTGCCTTCCTTGAAGAAAACGGCTGCCTTTGACTTTGCAATGGCGAGCCTGAGGTTGATATAGGTCTTGAAGCGGCTGCCTCACGTCTTTTCTGACTTGGACTTGTCCCCTCGATCAACTCTTCCGGAATTTCTTTAATAAAACGGGAAGGTGCGTTCATAGTCGTTCTTCCAAAGAGGGTCCTCATTTGAGCATTCGTGATGAAAAGCCGTTCTTCAGCTCTAGTCGCCGCTACATACAGTAACCGTCTTTCTTCCTCCATTTCTTCCAATTCCATTAAAGATCGACTATGCGGGAATACCCCTTCCTCTAGTCCGATTAAAAAGACAACTGGAAATTCGAGCCCTTTTGCTGAATGGACTGTCATTAACACAACCGCATCCGCTTGTTCACCATCATCATCTAATTTATCAATATCGGCTACAAGTGCGAGGTCTGTTAAAAAGCCAATCAAACTTTTATCCTCACTATTTTCTTCAAAGTTCTTTGTTACGGATAAAAACTCTTCGATGTTTTCAAGTCTACTTTGAGATTCTATCGTATTTTCTGCTTTTAACATATCCCGATAACCTGTTTTATCAAGGACCTCTTCAACCAATTCAGTGACAGATAAATACTCTTGCATTTGTGTATAACCATTGATTAAATTTCTAAATTGCACTGTTGCCTTTGTAATTTTCGGGCTCAATCCTATTAATTCTACTGAATCAAGAGCTTGATAAATAGAAATATCATGATTGCCAGCAAAATTAGCCATTTTATCAAATGAAGTTGATCCAATTCCTCTTTTTGGAACATTAATAACTCTTTGCAAGCTAATATCATCATCTGGATTGGCAATTAAACGAAGATAAGCGAGAACATCCTTGATCTCTTTTCGATCATAGAACTTTGTTCCTCCGACAATCGAGTATTCAATGTTTGATTTTAAAAGAACTTCCTCCATGACACGGGACTGGGCATTGGTTCGGTATAAAATCGCCATATCTGAATACTTTCGATTCTCTTGCTTCATTAATTCTTTCATTTTACTAACGACAAATTGTGCTTCCCCTTGTTCACTGTCAGCACGGAAATATTCAATTTTATTCCCTTCAGGATTTTCCGTCCACAAGTTCTTTTCCTTACGACTTGAGTTATTGGAAATGACTTTATTCGCCGCTTGAAGAATTCGTTTCGTCGACCGGTAATTTTGCTCAAGCAGAATCACTTCTGCTCTTGGGTAATCTTTTTCAAACGATAAAATGTTGCCAATATCTGCTCCACGCCAGCGGTAGATGGATTGATCCGAATCGCCGACTACACATAAATTCTGAAAACGTGCCGCCAATAACCTTACAAGCATGTATTGAGATCTGTTCGTGTCTTGATATTCGTCGACGTGGATGTATTGAAACTTTCGTTGGTAGTATTCGAGAACTTCGGGTACTCGTTTGAATAGTTGAATGGTTGTCATGATGAGGTCGTCGAAATCTAGACATTGGTTTTTACGTAATCGCTTTTGAAATTCGGTATAAACCTCACTTACGACATTTTCAAAGTAATCCCCAGCGTTTTTCGCATATTGTTCTGGATCGATTAGTTCATTTTTCGCAGAACTAATACTGCTTAGGATTCCACGTGGATCAAATTTTTTCGGATCAATGTTTTTGTCCTTTAGAATTTGTTTAATAACTGAGAGTTGGTCTGAAGTATCTAAGATTGTAAAGTTCCGATTAAAGCCGATTCGATCAATATCTCTTCGTAATATCCGTACACACATGGAGTGGAACGTTGAAATCCATACTTGATCAGCCGTTCCACCCATCATTTTTTGAATCCGTTCCCTCATCTCGCGCGAAGCTTTATTCGTAAAAGTAATCGCTAAAATATTGTAAGGATTCACGTATTTTTCTACCATTAAATAAGCAATCCGGTGGGTGAGGACCCGTGTTTTACCACTACCGGCACCTGCCATGATCAATAAAGGGCCATCTGTCGTTTTAACAGCCCTTTGTTGCTCCGGATTTAGACCATTTAACAGTTTGTCTGTTAAATAATTCATTTTCGTTCATCACCGCCATATCAAACATATGTTCTTATTTATATTTTATCATAGATCACTTCTTAATACTATCTCTTACCGTTTGTACAGTTAACAGAGCTTCCTTTAAATCATCATAAATAATGTTTCCTACTACAACGACATCCGCTAAGGCCGCCATTTCTTTTGCTTGATTCTGATTTGTAATCCCGCCACCATAAAATAAAACGGTCTGTTCAAGCTCATTTTTCACGGCAGCTACCACTTCTGGGTCGCCGTAAGTTCCGCTGTATTCTATATAAAAGATTGGCAAATGGAACATTTTTTCTGCCATTATCGCATAGGCTGCCACGTCTTCCTTTGATAATTCGGTATGTGCATTCGTCAGCCTGGCTGCTTTACAATCACTATTTAAAATACAGTAGCCTTCAATGACGAATTCCTCCCAATTCATGGCAAACCCGTATTCCTTAATGGCTTCCTGATGTAAGCCTGTAATCCACTTTGTCTCCCGACTATTCAACACCGTTGGGACGAAATACAAATCAAATCCTGGTGTCACAGTGTCAATCGATGATATTTCTAGGATACAAGGAACGGTATAACGTCGAACACGAGCCATTAAGTCTAACACATTATCTAATGTGACTCCGTCTGTCCCACCGATCAAAATTGCATCTGTTCCTGATTCACAGATCTTTTCTAGTGCTTCATCCGTAATTGTTTTATTGGGGTCTAGTTTAAAAACATGCCTCCAATCCCGGAAATCATACATGCAAGCTTCCTCCATTCTACATTTCCATTACACCATTATAGCATTTGAGATATTAATTGAAAAAAAGAAAATAAGAGGGATGCGTCTGTCACATTTTAACATGTCAACCTTTTTAAAACGTAAATTGAAAAAAGCACAAGAAAAATGACTCTTGTGCATGAACTCTATCTATATTAATGCTATCTAGCTGACTTTATTTATCGGCTTCCTCTTCTGGTTCCTGCTGCTTCTTAATTCGTTTTAACGCCATTTCATATGCATCATTTCCATAGTTCAGACAACGCTTTACCCGTGAGATTGTCGCTGTGCTTGCCCCTGTTTCCGTCTCGATTGTATGATAAGTGTTCCCTTCCTGTAACATCCTTGCCACTTCTAATCGTTGGGCCAATGATTGAATTTCATTTACCGTACAAAGATCATCGAAAAAACGGTAACATTCTTCTAAATTATCTAAAGAAAGAACGGCATTAAACAATTGGTCTAATTCTTTTCCTCTTAGCTTATCAATTTGCATGACTCTTACTCCTTTTCAACACTAAAATCCATTATAGGCAGTGGCCCTCAGTAAAGGAACCTTTTTCTTTAGAAAACAATACTATTGGAAAGAAATCGCTCCATCTAGTCCTGAGCTCTTTGGAATTACATTCACCCATGTTCTACCTGGAACCAATTCGGCTTTCACGCCATTATAATAAGGCAATATTCTACCTTCAACATTCTTCCATTCAACGGTAATCATCTTCCCTTTTTGAAATAGGTAACCTTTGCCACCACTTGTTAAATCTATTTCGCGTCTTCCTGCATCATCAATTACTTTATGTGACGTTTCAATCACTAAAAGATTATCGATTAAAACAGGTTCGTCGGAATCGTAATCGACTGTTAGCTTACCAGCACTATAGCGTTCGTACTTCTTTAGATCTTCATCGTACTCTAACTTTGAATTAAAAGCTGAATCATTGTAAGAAATATCAATCGAGATTGCCTGCTCTCCCACCAAAGTTTCTATTTCTTTATCGGACAGAAAATCTAAAGAATTAGGTGCTTGATTCATGTCGTAATTGTTCTTGTTTGCTCCTTTTACAATATCATCAAAATAGATATAAGAGTTATGAGGAGCCTTTCGGTTTTTCGCTCTTTTAAAAAGAGTTCCATCGTGTTGCATTCCATTAATATGGTCAATAAATCCGTGTTTCAGCATTTGTTCCGCTTCAGGACTATAGCCGTGAGCTACAAAAAGACTGTCATAGCCCTTTGCAAGTTCAATATAATACTTTCGCGCACTTCTTACGGGCCCAACCTTGTTCGGCTTTTCACTTTGAAAAATAGCCAAGAATCGTGTGACCTTTCCTTCAGCTAATAATTCAAAAACAATATCCGCCTGATTTAGACCTGATTGAGGCCTCGCTAATGGATGGTTATTGATCATAACAGCGACCGCTCTGCCTTGGATTTCCTCTTCACTTCCGATTCCTGTTAAAGGAAATTGATACGGATATTCGTCATTTTTTTGTGAAGGAACAGTCCGCTTTTCCCTCTCTGTAGCCACTTCGTCTTGTCGTTGTTCCAGTTCTAAAGCCTCTTTCTTATTACAACCTACAAAGAATAAAAGACAAACAACAGAAACGATGATCAGCCTTTTCCACATTGAGCGCACCTCATCCATTAGTCTATTTTACCACAATTCTTTCACATTTTAACGCATTATAGTTGGAAAGAGTACAATTTTCTTTTTAACATCATATAATCCACGTTGAGTGATTCGTATATATGGTAAATGAGTTGTCGAGAGAAAGAGAAGGGTTTGAAATGGATCATTAAAATGATAGCCTTTTTCCTTCATGTAGGCTCTAAATCCTTTGTGAACAGCAATCAATTCTTCAATTGGCTTATCAGACATCAGGCCCTTTAATGGAAGAGGTAACTCTTTTACAATCTCACCGCTTTCCGCAATGACAATCCCTCCACCCAATTCCTTCACACGATTAAATGCCAGCAACATATCATGCTTATTTTTTCCGATTAAAATAATATCACCTGTTCGGGATAATGTGCTAGCCAGTCCGGAAAGGCGTTCAGCAAATCCTTTTAATATCGTATTGATCCGCCACTTGCCATAACGGTCAATAAAGACAAAGAATGATTCATCTCGACTCTTTAACTCATCAAATGAGGCATCAATTGAAATTGAATAAGGTTTGGTAATAACGGTGTTTTCAATTTCTATTCCGAATGGCATCGAAAATTGAAGATCTTCCATTGAAAATTCTAATTCCCAATCCATTGATACAGGCTCTAAATCAAATTCATTCCATGGCAATGTATCATATAGATCCACATCCTTTTTGCCATTCCGTTTGACCCAAATCCCTTTTGCTAGTACAGAAACAGGCGTTGGATTCCTTTCGTCCTGTAAAAAGTTAATGTTCGCAACTCGACCTGTTGCAATATTCCCATGTAAATACTCGATATTATAGTAACGCGCAACATTGATTGTTGCCATATTATAAGCATCAATAACCGGTACCCCTTTATCAATGGCAATTTTGATCATATTATCTATGAAGCCATTTTCATAAAAGTCTGCAGATGAACCATCTGTGGTAAACATAAAGCGATCGTACGTATCAATTCCTAATTCATGAATTTCGTCTAATAGTCTTGGCAAATCTGGACGGATTCCTGAATATCTTAACGAAACCATATAACCCTGCATCAACCGGTCATAAACTTCTTTTCCTGATATTGCCTCATGGTCGCTATCAGCACCAAATAAAGTCATTTTTGCTAATGTTCTTTCCGAAGCCCCTGGAAAATGACCTTCGATTTTCTTTCGCATTCTTTTTGCCTCTTGAACCCAATGGAGCATCATGTCATCTCCATCAAGCATACGTGGCCATCCTGTTAGTTCTCCCCCTTGTAATACGGCATCGTGTTCAAGCCATGATTTAACGTTACTATGCGAAAAGGTTACCTCTTCATCTTTCATCTCAGTCTCGGCATCAAAGCGAGCCCACCAGTACATGGTAGTCGGGATATGTCTCATTTCTCGCAAAAAGGAAAACGCTTTCTTTTTTTCGATTTGCAAAAATAGTTGTAAGTTATCATTAATCATTGTTGTCGTCCCAAACTGTGATGCATATGCTGCAAGCGTTAGGGGATTATATAAACGAAACGGATGGGCATGTGGTTCAATATAGCCGGGAACAAGTAGATAATTGGTACAGTCAACAATTTCACAACCGTCTAATCGCTGTGGTAGTTTTTCACCCACGTACACAATGCGGTCATCGTAAATCCATATGTTGGCAGTCATCCATTTGCGAAACGTTTGGTTTAAATAGCGAGCATTTCTCAGTAAAATACTTGGTGATTTCTTGCCTTCTATCACATCAACATGTTCTCGCAATTGCTTGTTTTTCCAACGATAGCGCTGTTCCAGCATGTAACGCCCCTCCTTTTATTTTTAAATTGTATGTCATACCTATATTAACATATTTCACTTTTTAACACACTAAAGAGTTTTTAAGTATTAAAAATAATTAAAAGGAGTTTTTTTATGATAAAAATTAAACCAAATATCGGTATTCTTGGAGCGCTTATTCGCATCACATTGGGGTTAACCGTACTTTCTTGTAGTACAGCAAAAATGGTAAAAAGACCTTTTTTCCAGACTTATTTCTGGACTGCCTTATTGGGTGCTATGCATGTGGCAGAGGGGATTATGCGCTATTGTCCGGTGACTGCTCTATTCCAACAAACCAATATGTCCAATCCATTCGAAAAGATGGATGGAAATCAGAAAACTCCTAAGAGGGAATCGTCAGAATTTGGTGAGACAGTACCAACAGCTAAATAAAATGGAAAGAGAAGGAATTGCTTTTTAAACAACTTCCCTTCTCTTTTTTTATACAACATTTTAATTAAAATTAATAATTTTTATTTAATTATTATAAATTAGGATATTGTCAGAGGCTTGTTCGATTCAACGAGCATATACATATAGGACATATAAAGTGAAGGGAGGTTTGTCCCTTATTGATATTCACCTAAATTCATTAAATATATGGAGTGGATGCAATGCTTGAATTTACAAGTTTACTGACAATCTTGTTTTTTTTACTAACGGTTACCTTTGTCATGTGGAGGCCGAAGGGAGTCAACGAAGCGATTCCAGCAACCATCGGGGCAATTTTAATTATAATGACAGGTAGTGTCTCGGTTTCAGATTTAGGTGAAATTACTGAGACAATAAGTGGTGCAGCTATTACTATCATGGCAACTATCGTGATGGCGATCGTTTTAGAAAGCTTCGGCTTCTTTACGTGGGCAGCTGAAGTTTTGGCTAATCGAGCAAAAGGGTCTGGCTTGAAGCTCTTTTGGTATGTCAATCTGTTCTGCTTTTTAATGACCCTTTTTGTCAATAACGATGGCAGCATTTTAATTACTACACCCATCCTATTAATCTTATTGAAAAATTTAGGTTTAAAGCCCAATCAACAAATTCCCTATTTGCTGTCTGGAGCGTTGGTCGCAACTGCCTCAAGTGCTCCAATTGGCGTAAGTAATATCGTGAACCTAATCGCTTTAAAAATCGTTGATATGGATTTGTATTTGCATACTGCCATGATGTTTGTACCTGCAACTACCGGATTATTATTACTTGTGTTTCTTTTGTATCTACTTTTTTATAAAAAACTTCCAAAAGTCATTTCTACACAAGTCCACATCGTTCCCAACTCTTCTATACAACCACTTAAACACCAAACATCAAATCCATTGTCTAAAGAGAACACCAGTTTTATGTTGAAAGTTTTGTTATTTGTTTTACTAGTCCGAATTAGTTTGTTCGTTGCATCATACTTTGGAATTCCCGTATCTCTTACTGCTGTCGTTGGCTCTGCTGCATTACTAGGATGGCGCTGGTGTCGTTTGAAAATCTCGCCAATCGATATGCTAAAAAGAACACCTTGGTATATCCTTATCTTTGCCTTTAGCATGTACGTAGTAGTCTATGGTTTGCATAATATAGGATTAACAACTTGGCTCATTCAAATTATGGATCCTATGGTTTCTGGAAGCCTGCTCAATGCAAGCGTCTTGATGGGTAGCTTGCTGTCCGTTCTATCTAATCTTTTTAATAATCACCCAGCCTTGATGGTTGGTACCTTAACATTAATGAATATGGGTCTAGATCCACTCACATTAAAAATATCTTATCTTGCAAACGTAATTGGCAGTGATATGGGTTCTCTGCTCTTACCTATGGGAACATTAGCCAACATTATGTGGATGCATATTGTAAAAGACGGAGGAATAAAAATAACCTGGAGACAATATTTAAAAGTGACCTTCGTTGTCATTCCTCCCGTTACCATTGTAACTTTAGTTCTTTTATATTATTGGGTTTCATGGTTATTCTAAGATAACTCAAAAAGAAAGGTGGAGGGGGGACTCGTGATTGATTTTAATTCTTTAATTGGTCAAAACATTAAAGTTGAGGTTTCAGGTGAAAAGGAATTATATGGAAAGTTAATTGACGCAGGCTTAGATATCCTTGTTATCTATAACAAGCAATACTACTATCTTCCTTTTACTCATATTCAGCGCTTTAAACCTGATCCAGAATCGGTACATGATTGGGATGTAAACTTTCATCCTGAGCATCCGCTAAAATCATTTTCAGACAATATATCCTTTCGAAAAATCTTAATCAATGCAAAAGGAATCTTTGTATCTCTCAATGTTGAAGGAAACAGAACCATTCATGGTTATTTAACAAGTGTAATGAATGATTATTTCGTTTTCTACTCACCCGCTTATAAAGTTATGTATATATCGATGAATCATGTTAAATGGCTGATTCCTTATATTAAGAATACAACCCCTTATTCACTTAGTAATGAAAAATTGCCCGTGAACCCCACTTCC
This sequence comes from Niallia sp. XMNu-256, assembly GCF_036670015.1. NCBI lineage: Bacteria > Bacillati > Bacillota > Bacilli > Caryophanales > Bacillaceae > Niallia > Niallia sp. XMNu-256. The sequence goes on along the minus strand of NZ_CP137636.1, from coordinate 405,976 downwards.
GTATCTTTAGCTAGGACCTTTTCAGAACAATGTAAAAGACTTGAAAACAACATCGTGATTCTCGACAATGGCGATCACCCAGAGAAGATTGGTTTGTTAAAGAAGGCATTTGATAACAAACTCGCCCTTGTGAATGCTGAAGGAGAGATGGTTTATTGGAATTGTCATCATTTGAAGACCATTCATTTACCTTGAAGATTAGGGACAGAATTTTTAAAAACTGTCCCTAGTTATTTTCCTATTTTGGACTTTTCATCGCTCTTAACGCTTTTTTCTCAAGCCCATTTCCTCTTTCTTCCGCAAATTCTACATCTGCTGCTGGTAAGGCTTTATGATTCTTTTTACTTTTTTTATCTTTACCCATATCCATCACCTTTATTGTGTAGTTTTTTTATCTTAGATGCCAAAGCCATGCGAGGCACCTACACTTCTAGTTTGCATCCTTTTTGACAGGCTATGCCTTTATAAAAATTAAAAAAGACCCTGCTCGCAATCGAACAGAGTCAACCAACCTATTCATTTTTTTCAGCAAAATCAATCGCTTTATAACCGATATCTTTACGATAAAATACACCGTCACATTGAAGGCTTTGCAATCCCTTGTAAACAGCCTCCTGCGCCTCTTTTAACGAACTAGCTTTTACACCTGCTAAAAGGACACGGCCGCCATTTGTTTCGAACTCACCAGATTCACCTTTTTTCGTACCGGCATGGAAGACAAATAAATCTTCACTCACCCGATTCAAGCCATGAAGGACGGCACCTTTTTCGTAGTCTTCAGGATAACCGTTAGAAGCAACAACAACACCAAGCATGGCCTGCTCATCCCACTGAATTTCTACTTGTTCTCCATCAATCACACGTTCTAAAACGTCGACTAAATCAGATTTCATCCGTGGTAAAATTACTTGTGTTTCAGGATCACCGAAACGTGCATTGAATTCGATTACCTTTGGACCCTTTTCTGTTTTAATCAAGCCCGCATATAGTACGCCACAGAAGTCACGGCCTTCTGATATCATTGCTTTAGCCGTAGGTTTTAGAATGGTTTCGATCCCGATATCAACCGTTTCTTGTCCAATATGGTCTACCGGAGAATAAGCTCCCATTCCTCCTGTATTTGGCCCTTGATCCCCATTAAAGGCACGTTTATGATCTTGGGCAATCTCTAGTGGAATCACAGTTTCTCCATTTACCAATGCCATTAATGAAAATTCCTCTCCACTCAAAAATTCCTCGATCACCACTTTAGATGATGCTTCACCAAACTTAGCATCAAGCATGAAATCCTTCAAACTCTCGAGGGCTTCATCCAATGTCATAGCAACGGTAACGCCTTTACCAGCAGCAAGACCGTCCGCTTTAATAACAATCGGCGACCCCTTTTCCTTCACATAAGCAACGGCAGGTTCATATTCAGTAAAAACAGCATACTCGGCAGTTGGGATATGATACTTTTGCATTAATTCCTTCGCAAACGATTTACTTCCTTCGATTTCCGCAGCCTTTTGTTTAGGACCAAATGCTTTTAAACCAGCCTCTTCAAAACGATCAACAAGCCCCGCTAGTAATGGAACTTCTGGCCCAACAATCGTAAGGCCAACTTCATTTGCTTTAGCAAATTCAACAAGCTGATCATGCGCTCCTTCATCAATCGCCACTAATTCAGCAACATCAACCATTCCATCATTTCCAGGGGCAACAAAGACTTTTTCTACCTTTGGGCTTTCCTTTACTTTACGGCAAATGGCATGTTCCCGGCCACCACGACCAATGACTAGTACGTTCATTCTGCTTCAGCTCCCATTTTATAATTTATCTTTATATAGTTAAGAAGCTTGTCTTTAAGACAAGCTTATGTAGCCTAAAAATATCAAATTCGCCCGTCGAATTTGCGCCCGGATTTTTATCAACTCGTTTGATAAAAATTTTTTTAAAAAATCCGAGGCATCCGCCGGAGGCTCAATTTCGTCAGCAGGGGTTTGAACACACTTAACTCTTTATCCAATGCTTAACTTTTAAACAGGAGATTTCTGCTGAATGAAATTAATGTTTAAAATGACGAACCCCTGTAAATACCATTGCGATTCCGTACTCGTTGGCCTTCTTGATTGAATCTTCATCTTTAATCGAGCCACCTGGTTGAATGATCGCAGTAATCCCTGCTTTTGCAGCAGCTTCAACTGTATCATTCATTGGGAAAAACGCATCTGAGGCAAGGGCTGCCCCTTTTGCTCGTTCACTAGCTTGATCAAGAGCAATTTTTGCTGCACCGACACGATTCATTTGGCCTGCACCAACACCTAACGTCATTTGAGAATCTGCTACAACAATCGCATTCGATTTTACATGCTTAACTACTTTCCAACCGAGCTTCATAGCTTCCCACTCTTCGTCCGTTGGTTTACGCTCTGTAGGATAAGTAATATTAGCTTTATCTAGTGAAAATTCATCGCGATCTTGAACCAATAATCCACCTTCGATTGAAGTTAACTTACGCTCCTTCTGTTCTTGATTGCCAAATGGAATCGTTAGGAGGCGTATGTTTTTCTTGCTTGTTAAAATTTCAATCGCTTCTTCTGAGAAAGATGGTGCAATGATAATTTCAAGGAATATCTCATGTAATTTTTCAGCTGTACGTTTATCCACTTCACGGTTTAAAGCGATAATTCCACCGAAAATGGAAACAGGATCGGCTTCAAATGCTTTTTCGTAAGCTGTGTAAATATCCTTCCCAATTCCAACGCCACACGGATTGGTATGTTTAACGGCAACTGCTGCTGGCTCGGAGAATTCTTTAATGATTTGCAGGGCTGCATCTGCATCATTGATATTGTTATAAGAAAGTTCTTTCCCATGTAATTGTTCTGCATTTGCAATCGAGAAAGTTGAGCCAAGTGGTTTGCGATAAAAAGCTGCTTTTTGGTGTGGATTTTCTCCATATCGCAACGACTGTTTCAACTCATATGTAACCGTTAATTTTTCAGGTGTTTCTAACCCAACTAATTCTGTCATGTAACCAGCAATCATCGAATCATAAGCAGCTGTATGACGAAAAACTTTCGCTGCTAAAGAACGGCGAGTTTCAAATCCAACCTCTCCTGCTTCTTTTAATTCATCAATTACGGTAGCATAGTCTGTCGGATCAACAACAACGGTAACATACTGATGATTCTTGGCTGAAGATCGAAGCATCGTTGGCCCACCAATATCAATGTTTTCAATTGCATCAGCAACTGTGACATCCGGCTTTTCAATCGTTTGTTGGAATGGATAAAGGTTTACGCAAACAATTTGAATCGGATCAATTTTGTGTTCGTCCAGTTGCGCTTGGTGACTAGGATCGTCAAATTTCGCCAATAGGCCACCATGAATAAGTGGGTTTAACGTTTTAACACGACCGTCAAGAATTTCTGGGAATCCTGTCACATCACTTACACCTATTACTGGAATCCCTGCATCATGAATGGCTGTCTTTGTACCGCCTGTTGAAATAATTTCAAAGCCAAGCTCAACAAGTTGCTTAGCAAAATCAACTACCCCTGTTTTATCTGACACACTGATTAGTGCACGTTTTCTCATAAAGTGACTCCTCCTTACCGTTTCTCCGTAACTTAAATGATACAAGCCTTTAAACAGAGGTTTTTCCTTCTGAAAACAGTCTCTGTAGAACGGCTGGATATAATTTATGTTCAACCGCGTGGATTTTCTCTTCAAAACTCTCAAGCGTTTCATTGTCATCTAGATCGACTTCTTGTTGTGCGATAATTGGCCCTGTATCCATACCTTCATCAACAAAATGGATCGTTACCCCGCTCCTTTTGACCCTTGCGGTGAAAGCTTGTCCAATTGCATCTTTTCCCGGAAAAGCAGGAAGGAGGGAAGGATGAATATTAACCATTTTCCCTTGATACGCATGTAATAATGTATGTCCAATCAAGCGCATATAGCCTGCTAAAACAATATATTCAATGTTGAACTCTTGCAACTGTTGTAAAATATCTTGTTCATAGGCCGCTTTACTTTCGTAATGTTTAGCTGTAAAAACAAAGGTAGGGATGTTCGCCTTTAAGGCACGTTTAATACAAAAAGCGCCCTCCTGATCACAAACCAAAAGCTCAATTTTTGCGTCTAGATCTCCACTTTCAATCGCATCAATAATGGCTTGTAAATTCGTTCCGACCCCTGAAGCAAACACAGCTATTTTTTTCATTCTTTATTCCTCCGATGTTCGGCAAATTGACTACTTCTCTTCTTTTGCTAGATGAATTTTCACCTCAGGTTGATCCGTAACTACACCGATCTGATAAGCCTTTTCACCGTTTTCATTGAAGAATTTAATCACATCCGAAGCTTCCTCTTCACGGACAGCTAAGACCATACCAGTACCCATATTGAAAATATTGTACATATCTAGACGGTCTAACTGACCAATTTTCTGCATGAGATTGAAAACAGCTGGAACAGACCAGTTTTCTTCAGATAATTCAACACCTAAACCTTCTGGAAGCATTCTTGGAATATTTTCAATAAAACCGCCACCTGTAATATGGGAAATTCCTTTAATTGAAAATTTTTCTAGGGCAGCCAAAATGGATTTTACATAAATCCTTGTCGGACGTAATAGTTCTTCACCTAATGTACAGCCAAGCTCTTCGACGTGGTCAGTTAATGACATTTTTGCTTCTTCTAAAAATACCTTGCGTACAAGTGAATAACCATTACTATGAATGCCACTTGAAGCTAGGCCGATTAAAATATCACCTTGCTTGATTTCATTCCCCGTGATGATTTTGCTTTTTTCAACAGCACCCACTGCAAATCCAGCAAGGTCATATTCCTCCTCACTGTACATCCCTGGCATTTCAGCCGTTTCACCGCCAACAAGAGCACAGCCCGCTTGTTCACAGCCTTCTGCAACACCTTTCACAATGGCTTCAATTCTTGCGGGTTCCTGCTTGCCACAGGCAATGTAATCTAGGAAGTAAATCGGCTCTGCTCCTTGTACAACGATATCATTTACGCACATTGCAACAGCATCAATACCGATCGTATCATGACGGTCCATCATAAACGCAAGCATAAGCTTTGTCCCAACTCCGTCTGTTCCTGAAACTAATACGGGCTCTTTTAATTGTAAGCTGGATAAATCAAACATGCCGCCAAATCCACCTAAGCCGCCAAGTACTCCAGGTCTCATCGTTTTTTGCACATGCTTTTTCATTCTAGAAACAGCTTCATATCCTGCTTCAATATTTACACCTGCTTGTTCATATGCTTTTGCCATTGATTAGATCCCCCAATTTTTTTTGAGGCCGGTTCAACCCAAAGATCGCACCGTCCCCATTACTATTATTTTCCTACAAGCTTTTCCTTCATTCTAATTTGTTCTAAATCATCATAGATTTCAGTCGGATAATTTCCAGTAAAACATGCCATACAATGTCCACCGTATTCACCTTCACCAGTTCCGCCAATCGCTTCTACTGTTCCTTCTGCACTTAAAAAGGTCAACGTATCTGCTTCAATAATTTTTCTAATTTCTTCAATGGATTTATCATTGGCAATTAGTTCTTCTCTTTTTGATGTATCAATTCCATAAAAACACGGATTCTTAATCGGAGGTGAACTAATGACAACATGAACCTCGGTTGCTCCCGCTTCACGTAGCAATCGTACAATTCGGCGACTTGTCGTCCCACGAACAATCGAATCATCGACCATAATCACTCTTTTTCCTTCAACGACACCTCGTACAGGAGACAACTTCATTTTCACGCCTTGTTCTCTTAATGCTTGTGTAGGTTGAATAAACGTCCGTCCTACATATCGATTTTTGAGTAGACCTAATTCATAAGGGATTCCAGATGCTTCAGCAAAACCAATTGCCGCCGAAATGCTTGAATCAGGAACTCCTGTTACAACATCTGCTTCAATCCTTACTTCTTCCGCTAACTTTTTCCCTAATCTTTTCCGTGCAGAGTGAACATTAACTCCATTAATATTACTGTCTGGGCGTGCAAAATAGACATATTCCATCATGCACATCGCTTGATTGGAAGCATGCGCAAATATCTCAGATCGATAGCCTTCATCATCAATGATTAATAATTCTCCTGGTAAAATATCACGAATGAATTCAGCACCAACAACATCAAAGGCACATGTTTCAGATGCTACCACGTATGCATCGCCGAGTTTTCCTAAGGATAATGGACGCATTCCATTCGGATCTAAAGCAACCATCATTTGATCTTCTGTCATAATCAAGAAGGCATAAGCCCCTTTAAGCATACTTAAGGCATTTTTCACACGCTCTTTAAATGGAGTATGACCGCCACGGCGAATTAAATGGGCAAGTATTTCCGTGTCTGAACTTGTTTGAAAAATACTTCCTTGACCTTCTAGTTGGCTTTTTAGATGAGTTGCATTCACTAGGCTTCCGTTGTGAGCAAGCGCAAGACTTCCTGTTTGGAAATGGAAAACAAGAGGTTGAACATTTTCAAATCCAGCTCCGCCAGCTGTTGTATAACGTACATGGCCAATTGCCGACTTTCCAAATGCCAATTCCTTCATCGCTTCACTGTGAAAGATCTCGGTTACAAGACCTTCCCCTTTCACACCTTTCACGACTTCTCCATCTGTTACAACAATCCCCGTTCCCTCTTGTCCACGGTGCTGTAAAGCATGGAGACCATAATACGTATTTTGTGCTGCATCCTTATGGCCCCAGATGCCAAATAGTCCACACTCTTCATTTAAACCTTTTATTTCACCTAACCTTTTTATTTCAGGCAAACCGTTTAAGTTAGGTTTTCCAATTAACTTACCAGGCATGAAATAGCTCCTCTCCAAGCTTTTTCTAATGCTTCTACAGAAGAATTTACAACAGATTCACCATCATTAACAATTTGATACTGGTTCTTTTGTGACTTCCCCGATTAAAGTTGCACTAGTTAATTTTTTGAATTCCGCTTGATGTTCTTTTTTCACAGTTAGTAAAAAATCTTGATTGAGATTCACTGAATAATGCTGTTACCGCATTGCCAGTGGTTTTAACCTTTCGCCTAGACCTGTACCAAATGCACTTTCAGCTAAAGCAACACCTAGTCCACCTTCAGCTAAATCTTGAGCCGATTGAACAAAACCAGCCCTAATTGCTTCAAGAACAGCCTTTTGATGTTTTTTCTCTACAACTAAGATCAATCTCTGGGGCGCGGCCAAAAATCTTTCTTTCTGTTAACTTTTGAAGCTCACTGCCACCGAATTCAGGCTTTGTTTCTCCTAATAAGTAAATAAGATCTCCGTCTTCTTTAAAATATTGGGTTGTAATATGATCTAGGTCTTTAATAAGCCCAACCATTCCAATGACTGGTGTTGGATAAATGGCTTCACCACTTGTTTCATTATATAAAGAAATGTTTCTGCTTATAACTGGTGTATTTAGTTCTCTACACGTCTCTGCTAACTCATCAGTTGATTTTTTGATCTGCCCAGAAGATTTCTAGGTTCTTTGGATTTCCAAAGTTATTTCTTCGTAAGCACTAGTTGTTCAGCTCCACATATACATGCTAGATTCTCCCCTAATTTGGCTAAAATATTTTACTATCTTCTATTTCCGTTAGGGCCTCTTCAACTGTTGAACGTAGCAATGTTACATGTCCCATTTTCCGCTTTACTTTTGCTTCTTTTTTACCATATAAATGTATTTTCCAATCCTTTTTCTCTGGAACACTTTCGATGATTTTCTCCATATGTTCCCCTAGGATGTTAACCATGACAACTGGCTTTAGAAGTTCAGTGCTGCCTAATGGAAGGTTACAAACGGAACGGACATGCTGTTCAAATTGAGAAGTCTCACAAGCCTCAATTGAATAATGGCCTGAATTATGCGGCCTTGGTGCCAATTCATTCACGTAAATCCCATCTTTTGTTAAGAACATTTCCACTGCCAAAATACCAACCAATTGAAAATGTTGAGAAAGTTTTTTAGCTACTTCTACTGCCTTTTCCTTAGCATCCTCACTAATTCGAGCAGGTACGATCGTTTCGTGTAAAATATTCTCCCGATGAATATTTTCACCTACTGGAAAAATAGCTGTTTCGCCTCTCGCATTTCGACATACAATGACAGAGATTTCCTTTTCAAAGGGAACCCATTTTTCCAAAACACAAATACCTGAATCTAATAGTTTCGCGGCTTCCTTGACCTCATCTTGATGGTGAATGACGTATTGTCCCTTGCCATCATAACCACCACGAGCTGTTTTTAGCACGGCAGGGTGTCCTAACTCGTTTAGACCGTTAATTATATCTTCTTCATTCTCTATAACTCTATATGGAGCTACCTCTACCCCTGCATCAACAACCGCTTGTTTTTCCGTCACCCGATTTTGAGTGACTTCTAGTAATTTGACCCCTTGTGGGACATAGGCATTTTCACTTAGCCAACGAAGCCCATTGGCATCGATATTCTCAAATTCATAGGTGATAACATCGCTGACTTGGGCCAACTTTTGGAGTGAGTTTGTATCACTGTATGGACCAATGATCGTAATGTCCGCGACCTGTGCACACGGACAATCCTCTGTTGGATCAAGAACGGCAATCCGATAACCTTGTGCCTTTGCCGCCAAAGCAAACATTCTCCCGAGTTGCCCGCCACCAATGATACCGATTGTTTGTCCTGGTAAAATGACTTTATTAGACAAGTTGATCACTACTTTCTAAAGCTGCTTTTTTCATTTCATATCGATAGTTTTCCAACTTTTCAGCTAAACTTTCATCAAATGCGCTAAGGATTTGTGCCGCTAATAATCCTGCATTTTTTGCACCGGCTGTTCCGATGGCAACTGTTGCAACAGGGACACCCCCAGGCATTTGAACAATGGATAAGAGAGAGTCCAATCCGTTTAAGGCCCTTGATTGAACAGGAACTCCGATTACTGGTAGTGTTGTCTTTGCCGCAACCATACCCGGAAGATGAGCGGCACCTCCTGCTCCAGCAATAATTACCTTCAGTCCCTTATTTCTCGCTTCCTCTGCATATTGAAACATCAAGTCTGGAGTACGATGCGCTGAGACAACCTTCTTTTCATAGGGAACTTCCAACATATCAAGCATTTCACAAGCATTTTTCATCGTTTCCCAGTCTGATTGACTTCCCATAATGACTCCAACTAGAGCCTTCATAAAAATCCCTCCATCCACTTTCACCTAATTATTACGAATTTTCGCAGTTCGACATCTTTATGCAAATTATAACATTTATTATGGGAAAATTACCCAACATCATCGATATATTTCAAGGAATTTTTACTAATAAACCATATTTATGAACGATTATTTATTAAATAGAATCGGTTCCTTAAAATTCATAATTTTACTCTATTATTTGTCCAATTAACCAAAAAACCCAGACAGAATTTTCCATTAAGGGAAAGCATTCTGTCCGGGTTTCAACATGTATTCTAGCTATATAACCTAAAATAAATTATATAGGGGCTGTTGCCGCGGTAATGGCTTTCCCTCATAGTCCAATCATTTAAGGTAATTGGGTAGAAACTTATAGGCCATATCCCTATTATTATATGAGGGCAACGATTTATTTAATTGATACTCCCATTAAACCATGCCTTTTCGACAAATGTCAACAGGAAATTACGAACAATTATTTAATCTTTAAAATAAATCGTTCGGATTTTCTAGCTACTCTACATTTCTTGCCTCAAAGGTAATTTTCCTTCCTACTGGCTCGTAGGTCACTTGTCCTGCTTCTACTTTTTCTTGAAAAACAGGCTTTTCAATTCTCTTAACGGGCATATACCCGTCCTTATTCATACGTTCTAAGCAATCGCTGACCGTTTCATGCTCTTCAACTTCGTAAATTTTTTTCTTACTCATCAATTCTAACGTCCTTTCATCAAAACTTTATAATCATAGACGATAACTTATGTATAGGTTAATCAAAGACGCCTGTTTTTATTTGATGTTTATAAAAAAGGAGCTGACTATCCTTTTAGCCAGCTCCCTATTTCTATTTAAAAATAAAATATAATACAAATATAATAAAGAATATATACATGATTGGGTTAATTTCTTTACGGCGACCTGTAACAATCATCGTAATAGGATAGAAAATAAAACCTACCGCGATCCCGGTTGCAATACTGTAAGTTAGAGGCATAAGCGTCATTGTCAAAAAGGCTGGTACTGCAACTGCGAAATCTCTCCAATTAATGTCTCCTAATGAAGAAACCATTAATACTCCAACAATAATAAGTGCAGGTGCTGTTACATAGGATGTAACAACCTGCAAGAGTGGGAAAAAGAATAACGACAATAAGAAACATGCTGCTGTTACGAGCGAAGCAAAACCTGTTCTTGCCCCAGCTGCAACCCCTGTTGAAGACTCTACATAGGATGTTACAGTTGATGTACCTAGAATCGAGCCAGCAACCGATGCAATCGAGTCAGATAATAAAGCTTTTCCCGCACGAGGAAGTTTGTTATCTTTCACAAACCCCGCCTGGTTTGCAACTGCTACTAACGTTCCCGCGTTATCAAAGAAATCTACGAATAGAAACGTAAGGATAATTCCAATCATGGCTGTTGTGTAGAACGAAGGATCTCCAAATGCAGTAAATACCGCTCCGAAGGTTGGTTCTAAACTAGGCACTTTATCTACAATTTTGGTAGGTGTTTCAATCAACCCAAAGATCATTCCTACAATAATGGTAATGATCATCCCAAAAAATACGCCACCTTTAACCCCTCTCGTCATTAAAATAACAGTTACGATGATTCCAAATATAGACAGGAGTGTATTTGGTTGGGTAAGATCACCAATTCCAACTAACGTTGCTTCATTATTAACAATAATCCCAGAGGATTGTAGTCCGACAAACGTAATGAATAAACCAATACCGGCCCCAACCGCATGTTTTAATTCGATCGGAATCGCGTTAATTAATTTTTCACGCAATCCGGTTAACGTTAAAAGTAAAAAGATCATACTTGAAACAAATACAGTTGCTAAAGCATGCTGCCAAGGGGCTCCAGTTCCTAAAACCACCCCGTATGCAAAGAATGCGTTTAATCCAAGACCTGGCGCAAGAGCCAATGGGTATCTACCGACCAAGCCCATAATAATACAACCAAGAGCAGCAGACAATGCTGTCGCTGCAAATACCGCACCATAGTCCATTCTTAAATGCTCTGGCAAATCAGGTATATCTTGCAATGTTAATGTAATAGGATTTACAACTAAAATATAAGCCATCGCTAGGAACGTTGTTAAACCACCAATGATTTCGCGACGATAGTTCGTTCCTAACTCTTCAAACTGAAAATATTTCTTCATCATAAGCCTCCTCAAGTAAGTCCTAAAATAGTGGCATTAAGATTTATTCTAATCAAAAAGCAGAATGTCCTATTTATGGAGTCATTCTAATCTTAGGATGACCCAATAATTGAACACTCACACACTTTTTAATAAAATAACAAAGTCAAAAGCACTCCGTTTATTAAACGAAGTGCTTGACTAGAAATATACACATAATAGGACTAATAATCTTTTTATGTACACTTCGTAGTCAAGCCATTTACGGTAGCTTGGTAGAGACTTATGGGCCATATCCCCAAAATTATACGATGTTTACTAAAGTTTTCAGTTTTAAATTACTTTCACATTCTAACAATGACCGTCCTATTCGTCAATATAATAAACGAACATTATTTATTAAGAATTTATGAACGTTCGCTATTATGAAAATGCTCAAAAAAAACCGCTGTTCTCTGTTTACACAGAATCCAGCGGTACCTTCATATTATTCCCACTCAATCGTTGCTGGTGGCTTACTTGTAATGTCATAAACAACACGGTTAACATGTGGAACTTCGTTGACAATTCGAGTTGAGATTTTTTCTAGAACATCCCATGGAATTCGAGCCCAATCAGACGTCATTCCATCAATGGATGTGACCGCACGAATTCCAATCGTGTGATCATACGTACGGGCATCCCCCATCACACCAACACTGCGAATGTTTGGCAGAACTGTGAAGTATTGCCAAATGTCCCGCTCTAAGCCAGCTTTTTTGATTTCTTCTCGTAAAATAAAGTCTGATTCACGAACGATTTCTAATTTATCTTCTGTAATTTCACCAAGCACACGAATCCCTAACCCTGGTCCTGGGAATGGCTGACGCCAAACGATTTCATCCGGCATGCCTAGTTGTGTACCTAATGCACGAACCTCATCTTTAAATAATGTGTTAAGTGGCTCAATTAATTTAAACTGCATATCTTCCGGCAAGCCGCCAACATTATGGTGAGATTTGATCGTTTGGGCAGTTGCTGTACCACTTTCAATAATATCTGTATACAGTGTACCTTGAGCAAGGAATTCGATTCCTTTTAGCTTCGTTGCTTCATCATCAAATACATAAATGAATTCATTTCCAATGATTTTCCGTTTTTTCTCCGGATCGCTTACACCCTCTAATTTTGAAAGGAAACGATCTTTTGCATCGACTTTAATGACATTCATTTGGAATCCTTCTGCCAAAGTTTTCATCACACCTTCGGCTTCCCCTTTACGCAATAAGCCATGATCAACAAAGATACATGTTAATTGGTCACCGATTGCCTTATGAATTAATACCGCTACAACAGAAGAATCGACGCCGCCACTTAAGGCACAAAGAACCTGTTTATCACCAACGGTTTGACGAATTTTTTCAATTTCAATTTCAATAAAGTTTGCCATTGACCAATCGCCTTTACAACCACAGACATTGAAGGCAAAGTTTTTCAACAGGTCAAATCCATGCACAGAATGTTGTACCTCTGGATGGAATTGAACGGCATAAAGCTTTTTCGACTCATTGCTCATTGATGAAATTAGACATGATGGACTTGTAGCATCTACCGAAAAGCCTTCCGGTGCTTCAACCACTAGATCTCCATGACTCATCCAAACAACTTGTTCTGTTGGCAATCCTTTGAATAAAGCTGATTCGTTTTTAACTTCAATATCGGCTTTTCCGTACTCACGTTGTGAAGCAGGTTCTACCTTTCCATTAAAATGCTTAGTCATTAATTGCATTCCATAGCAAATTCCCAAAATAGGTAAGCCTAAGTCAAAAATGGCTTCATCACAGCCAAACGCATTTTCATCATAAACACTGTTTGGGCCGCCAGAGAAAATGATTCCTTTTGGATTCATTTTCTTAATTTCCTCAGCTGTAATCGTATGTGGATGTAACTCACTATACACCCCAAAATCCCGAATTCTTCTTGTAATTAGTTGATTATATTGACTTCCAAAGTCAAGAACAACGATCATTTCTTGATTCTCAAGCATTGCTTTCCCCATCAGTCTTTCACCTCATCCATATTGGTATACTGCTAGTCTTTACTAAATACTAATAAAGTAAAACTCCCTTGAGCAGGGATATTTTTCCCAAAAATTATTTACACAGTGGTGTATTGGCCCCCCAGAATTTTTTCGAGCCCTATTCATAAGCTTATCATCTGCCGGCAGCCTTAATTTATTCAGTTAGAGGATCACCTTCACTGAAGTGGCTAAGCTAGCAATAATCCACTCAAAATGCAGGAGAGCTTTCTCAATAAAATTAAAAAGGAATTCCCTTCAAACCTGAAGACAGAATTCCATAACGCTCAGATTCCTGCCTTCATAGTCCAATCATTTATGGTGAATTGGGTAGAAACTTTCGAACCATATTATCGAAATATATGAAGGTAGTTAAATATTTGTAGTAAATCTTCCGAATTTCATAATTCCCGAACATTATTCTACTATTGACCTTATAGGATGGTCAAGATCCTGACCTTTTTATTAAATTTTCCCACAATTGTTTCGCGGCACTCCACGTCCCTTTCTCAAGGCGATTTCCATACAAATATTTTTCGTATTGACTGGTTAGGAAAGTCATTTCATTTGAAGCAAAATGCCGATCAATTTCAACCGCATAATCTCTTAATGTTTGTCCAGATTTCCGATGCAAACCCGAACGGTATAATTGCTTCAGTAAGATTTGATAGGCGTCGATAAAGCATTCATTTTCGTCTAAACTCTTAAATTTCCTTATATAATATATTGGTAGCCATTTGGCTCGAATTTTATATAAATAGGCAGCAGCCAAGATGAAGAGTAAAACAAATCCATATAGCCAGCCGATATGCTGGGAGAAAAAGCTAGTCACCTTCGCCCAATAACCTTGTAGATTAAATCGGTTATTTCCTTCTAAGTCTGTTTTCTCACTTGAATCCAGATCATCTGTCGTTTCGGGTTGAGTCATTTCGACATTTGCAGCAATCTCCTCTACTGACTCCTCTTCATCAATATAATAATCAATGGGATTTGTGAATCCTGGCGTAGGATCAAAAGTTACCCAACCGACAAGCGGAAAATAAACTTCTACCCAAGCATGGGCATTATTATTTGTTACTTCGTATTCATACATCCCATCTTCGTATCCAATATATTCGCCCTCTGTATATCCCTTGACCCATCTTGCCGGAATGTCTAATGACCGTAATAAAACGACCATAGAAGTTGAAAAGTTGTTGCAATACCCAATCATGGATTGAAATAAAAATTGATCAACGTAATCCTCATTTTCACTAGGTGCAGCTATGTCTTGTAAACTATAGGTAAATTCCGGCCCTTGCAAATATTGTTCTATCGCTTTTGCTTTGTCATACCATGTTTCTTTCCCCCTCGTTAATTCCACAGCTAACTCTTTTACCCGATGTGGAAGGGTCTTAGGTAATTGGGTATACCGCTCGATAAATTCCTCACTTAAATTCGTATCCTGAACCATTTTTGTCGCTTGCAGAGCAGTCAGCGAATAATTGGGCTTTTCAAATGTAACGGAGTACTCTGGTATTCCTAAAGGGTCAGTACCCGCAAACGAGTGGAATTTTTCAATGGTAGGATCAAGTTCAAAACGATAGTTTGCCCCGCTTTGGATCTCATTGACTCCAAAAGGATAGACAATATGAGGATATTCTTTAACTTGCTTCACAAAGCTGGTTTGTTCGATTCGTTCAACCGCTCCATTCTCAATAATAGAAGTAATCGGCACTGTACTTTCAGGTGAAAACGCTACCGATTGTGCACCTTCTTGAGATTGAACCCAGCCCTTTCCTGTATAAACATCTTTTGTTTCAACCTTCCAATAATGTGCAGACTCTACTCTTGTTTTGAACACAACCGAACTGTCACCTGTCAGAGAACCACCCAACTGACTATCATCAACCCCGTATCCTACTCTTTTTGAACTTGTGGCACCCATCCCTTCACCCATTCCCCCTATATAAGCAAAAGGATCGGGCCAAATCGGATCTGCCTTTGGTAACCCATAGCCAATTGATGCACTGAACACAAGCATGACAAGTAACGAAATCACCCATTTTCTGGTTGTACTTGCTTGGAAATTCAACTTTTCACTATTTAATGTACGCTGAAAAGTCAGTACCCCCATTAACACGAAACCTATCAACACCGTTCTAACAATCGCCAAACTAGCATCATACGGAGTAAACGTATCTAATACCGTAATGTAAATCGTTGTTAATAGAAAAAATGCAAATATTTTTTTACTTTGAATGAGCCAATAATGAAGCAAGTAAACCATAAATCCTAATAAAATAAAAAACAGAAAACTACGGAATAGATGGGTCATTGCTGTCCAGTTACCTGAAATTATATAGTTAAGATTAAGTTCCATTTCAGATACGAAGACTGGTATCCAGTCAAATTGTAAAGGACTTCCCTCAAAATAAACTACATGCAATAGCAGGAGAATAACGAGACCCTTTATACATACATTCAAAATTAAAGGAAATTGAAATAAAGATAAAATAAAGCAGAGAGATAGAAACACAAGAAAGACCCAAATTTCAGCTGTTCCCGAAAGTGTCCCAATCGGCCAAATCCATTCTAAAAGCAGTAAAAAACCAAAGGCGTTTAATAACAGAAAGGAAAGATTAATCCGCACCTTCATACTTAATTCACCTCCATTAGTCCAGCCGAAAACTGGCCTTCATGGATAAAAATCACTAAAATCCCGTAAGACTTAGCCATTAATTTCAACGATGCTTGGGACGAAGAAGCAAATCCCTGTTCCGTTTCTAGCACAAATAAAATGACTGGGCATCTTCGCACTGACCAATTCCTAGCCGCTTCAATAAGGGATTCCGATAATTGACTTGTTACAAGCATAAACGCTGCCCGCTTCCTCATTAACAATTGTTCCTCTCCTATGACTCTATCAAAATCCTTTGAAACGTTCGGTTGAATTTTAGCTAAATGATAGAATAATTGCTGTCTACTCGATTCGCCACCCTGAATCGGCATTGAAACAGGATCTTCATTGACGGCTATAAAGCCAATTTGTATTCCTTGATACAAAAGATTTTGTCCTAACGAAGCGGTAAAGGAGACCATCCTTTCGAATATAGCTGTTGGCGTACTATCTAATACGATCACCACGTCAGTTGAAGTGCGATGTTCAAATTCTTTTGTAACCATTCCAGCCCGTTTAGCAGAAGCCTTCCAATTGATCCATGAAAATCGATCCCCTGGTTGATACTCACGAATACCTACTATAGTGGTAGTCTCCCGTTGCGCATGACCTCCCATTAACAACTTGCCTTGCTCAAGAATTCTACTTGCAGGCAAATTGACAAACTCCTGATAAGAAGGGAAAACAAGGATCGTTTCCTTTCTTTTGATTACACTCTCTTTTTCGATCATTCCCAGTAAATCACCGGTCATAATACGGACAGATGGAAAAACATGCTCCCCTCTTGGTAGATTACGAATCTCATATTGGTAGGAACATTCTTTTTTAAAACCTAGATAGATTATTCTTTTATTCTTATTGTCTATTACCTTTTCTTGCATTAATGGACTTACTACATCTTCAACAATAATAAATAGTAGCGGAAAAGAGTGGTTTCGTTTCACTTGAATAGTGACGGTTATATCATCATGGGCATAGTATTCCCATTTACTTAAACGTCTTTGGACAGAAAAGCTTTGTAACGGAACAAAAACTAGATAGAGGGCATATAAGGCAAAGGGAAGAAAACTATAGAATAAAAACCAGCTGACAAAACCTCCCTGAAACATGGCATACGAGAATACGATAGCGATGAGGAAAATCAGACGAAAAGACTTCCAAAGCTTTATTCCGAGCTGGAAGATGTTCTTCATTTAAACCACCCTTTGCACCGGAACAGGGACAAGTTTTAGCAGGTCATTGAGTAGTTCTTCTGAAGTGACTCCTGCAAACCTAGCCTCCGCCTTTAGAATTAAACGATGTCCAAAAACAGCCGGAACTAAAACTTGAACATCATCAGGCAACACAAAGTCTCTTCCATACATATAGGCATGGGCTTGTGCCGCTTTCATAAGGGAAATTGACCCGCGAGGACTTGCTCCCATATAGATACTCTCATGGTTTCTCGTTTCATTGGAAATTTCGACAATATATCGTTTCACCGTTTCATCTACATGTACTTTCTTCACTTGTCTTTGTAGATTTCGTAATTCCTCTAATGAAATGACAGGTTGTATTTCTTCAATGGGCGCTACTCTTTCGACTCGATTCAACACTTCAACTTCCTCATCAAGGGCAGGGTATCCCATTTTCATTTTTAGTAAGAAGCGGTCTAGTTGGGCTTCTGGAAGTGGATAGGTTCCCTCATATTCAACAGGGTTCTGTGTGGCCATGACAAAAAAGGGTTTTTCTAAATGATACGTAACTCCGTCAATCGTAACACTAGCCTCCTCCATCGCTTCTAGCAGGGCTGACTGAGTTTTTGGGGACGTTCGGTTAATCTCATCGGCTAAAATAATATTTCCCATCAAAGGCCCTGGGATAAATTGAAACTCCATTTCCTTCTGGTTATAAATAGAAACACCCGTAATGTCTGTAGGAAGTAAATCTGGTGTAAATTGAATCCTTTTAAAGTTCGCCCCTACTGACTTCGCTAATGTTCGTACCATCATTGTTTTTCCTACACCAGGTACATCCTCAAGGAGTACATGACCTTCAGCTAATAAAGCAACAATACTTAGTTCGGCTACATTTCTTTTCCCAATCATGACCTTTTCAATATTCGTTAAAATGTACTCAACAATTGGGTTCATCCCTTCACTCATGATATACCCCCTCCTTTTATTAGAGTAACCCCATTTTTATATGAGGAGGTAATATTCTAAATATTAGTTTCCATTATTTTATTTTATAAATTCTGTTAATTTTGTCTATCCTTATCTTAAAGTTTTTTTACTATAATTGCAAAAAAAGGTGCCTCCCCCTAATGCCTTATACACTGGGTTCATGCACCTTTTTTCATATTTCTAAGATTACTAATTTAACTAGTTTAAGATAACAATTTTGACCGTTTTTCGGCCCCATTGTCTTGCAGCATTGCCATTTGGCATTAAGACATCAATCTTGTGACCTTTAATAGCTCCACCTGTATCTCCAGCAATTGCTTCTCCGTATCCTTCTACCCATACCTTTGAACCAAGTGGAATAACTGAAGGATCAACTGCAATCAATTTTAAGTTCGGGTTATTTTTAATATTAATACCTGTTGCAGTAATGCCTAGAGTCGATTCTTCATGGCTGTAAGCTGTTGATGTAACATATAGCTCTTTTTGATTTTGGCTCTTTTGATTACTTTGGTTGTTTTGACTCTTTTGGTTATTTTGATTGCTTTGGTTACTTGGCTTGCTTTGGCTCTTTTGATTATTTTGATTGCTTTGGTTACTTGGCTTGCTTTGGCTCTTTTGAACCTCTTTTTGATTATTTTGTTTCTTTTGAGTATTTTGGCTATTCAGGTTATTTTGAGTGTTAGTTTCTGGTTTAGTTTCTTTTTTCTCTTGAACTGGCGGTGTACTTACAGCTGTTACAGTAGTTGCCTGTGCAATTTGGGCTGCTCTAGCAGCTGCTGCCTCTTGTTCTTTTTTCAAACGCTCTTGAGCCTCTGTAATCTTAGTTTGAATTGTAGACTTTTCTTGTTGCACAGCTGAAATTTCACTTGAGACTTGTTTATATTTCCCCTGTATCGCTACAAGTTCTTGTTGTCTCTTTTGTAAGTTTTGTTCTAAATTTGCTTGCTCTGTTGCAAGTTGTGTATATTGCTCATTTAAATGTTGTTCTTGCTTATCAATTTCAGCTTTTTCTTCTTCAATCTTCTGTAAATCTTGCTGTTGTTGAACTAGAAGCTCTTTATCAGCATTCAAAATCGTAGAAGCGGCGTTAGCACGTTCTAAAAGATCCGCTAAGTTTTCTGAGTTTAGAATCACTTCTAAGAATATATTAACTTGATCTGTATGCTGCATAGAAACAAGTCTTTCTTGCATGATTCCTTTTCTAGCAAGTACTTTATCTTCTAAAATAACAATTTGTTCTTTTTTCTCTTCTATTAGTTGTTTCGTGTCTTCGATGTTTTTTTGAATGGTATCTATGCTTTTGTTGTTTTCGCTAATTTCTGTCTCAATTGATTGAAGATTTTCTTGCACTTCGCTCATTTGATTTGTGAGTGCATTTTGTTGACCTTGCATCTCATTGATTTGTGTTTCACTTTGCTCTAATTGGCTATGTAGATCTTGACTTGTTTCTGCATTTGCTACTACCGAGGTTGAAAGTAAAATTATACTAATAACCGAGGCAGCAAATATCCTTTTTAAGGAACGCATAAGACAACCCCTTTCCATAGTTATATTTATAACATACAAAAAGGGGTCTTAGATTACAGTTTTATTACAATACAAAGTCAAAACTCTTAAAATTTCGAGTTTTTTCATTACGTTGAGCTTATTATTTCCGTCATTTTTCCATTTAAATAGTGCTTTAAGTCTACATTTCTATTATTCATATCTTCTTATTTTTTAATAGGAGACACCTGTACGTGTATGTGTTCTATTAAATTCGTCCATATTTGGATCAAAATAATCCTCGGTAAACTTAGCGACAAACTTGTCGTTTTGTAAATATCCTGAACCCCAAGTTGGATCCATCGTCAACCAACTGCCATCCACATTTGCTTCGACCCATGCATGTCGCCCAGGAAAAACTCCACCACCTGCTCTCCCCTCGACAAATCGGGCCTCAATATCACTTGCTCTTAAGAGGGCGATGGCCAAAAAGGCATAATCCTGACAAACCCCAGTTTTTAACTCTAGCGTTTTTAATGCACTATCATCCCAGCGGAATTCATCATTCTTATATTTTTGCACATCATAACTCACATTTTGCGCAACATAATCATAGATCGCTTTTGCTTTCTCACGATTATTAGCCTTCCCACTTGTAAGTTTATTGGCCAATTCTACTATTTTCGGATCATCCGATTGCACACCTCTAGAAGGGAGGAGATCTCGTTCATCTTTTTCCGTTTTGGATTCAACATTAAATTGCGCAACACCAAAGTAACGAAAATAATCCCTATTTTCTTCATAAATTTCAGGAACACTAACAATAACCTCGTACTCGCCAGGTCCAAATCGAAGATAAGTAGAATCATCAAACTGATAGTTTTCCACCGGGATCACGTCAAGCGCTTCATCTTCACCCTTTTTTGTAGATACATAAATATGAGTTGTCTCAGTCGCTAATTCTGCTTTCGGGTCAAGGTGTCCTTTTATTCTATACGTATTGTCTGCCTCTCCCCCACCAAATGTTGGATACTCTAATGTAACTCCTCGTTCCATATATAGTTCTGAAAAAACAATCGGCTCCATGATTTGTTTTGATTGATTATCAATTAAGATCGATGTCCCTAATTGATAATAGTTTTTCCGTTCTTTATTAGGAACCAATACTTCTAACTCATGTAGTCCCTCACCGTAAAAAAGAGGAATATCATATGAAAACGATCCATTTTTAATCGGTAGTACATGCTTCCATGTTTCTGAATCTTTTGTTAAGGCTAACATAATCGTTTCGTCATCTTCTAGTTTGCTAGCTTTTCCTTTCAATGAAAAGACACCGTCTGCCTCTACAAAACTAGAGTCTGTATGTAATTCTAGCTCAGCCTCGTTACCAAAAGGAGTATAACTGACATCCCGCTTCATTTCTGGATTTACGTTAACGGCCATAAATTCGATTGTGTCGTAAAAGTAATTTTCACGATCTTTGCTAGGTAACTGCACAGAAATTTGATATTTCCCTTCACCATTGAAAAAGTGAATATCCTGCTTCAACTTTCCATCCTTGATCGGCGTGTAATACTCATGGTCTTTTCCAGCAGGTCCTTCTTCCTCTGAAACGACCTTAATCCAAGCATAGTCCTCTTTCAATTGGGAGTAGTCTTCAATTGTGGCTTCTACCGTTACTTTTCCATTGACAGCAACTTCTTGATATATCGGCGCTTTAAATGTAGCCCCAATCTCTTCTCCATAAGATGTCATTTCAATGGGTACTTGTTCTAACTCAGCATTTTTTTCATCTGCAAGTTGGTCATATGGATCCTTTTCCTTCCTTTCAGAACTTGCTTTATCATCCCCGCAAGCGGTTAATAATAAAAAACCGAACAATAATAATACAAAAAATAGCGACTTTCTCTTTTCCATCCTATTCATTTTACACCCCGCCAATATTGGGGCATTACACCGACGCCCCGAAATAATAAATAACCCTCTAAAAAAATTGAAAACACCCCTTACATCATAAGGCAACCATGAGTCTCCATAAGAAAAAACATACAGCAATGACTAAGCCTGAAAGAATGGCTTTTTACTTATTTTCGCACTTTCTTCATTTGAAGCTGAGATGCTTATTGCTGTAGAAATCATTCCTAACAAACATAATGTCAAAAATGTATATGCTATTGTCTCATTTCCCTCCAGTGGTAAGACACCATTTTGACTATCAGCAATAAAGAAGACCCATATTAAAAGTCCCCCTACACCTGCAATGATGAAATTCGCTGACAATACCAATAATATTTTTTGCTCATATATTTAAATCCTCTTTTACACTCGGGGCGTCACTGTGACGCCCCGAGTGAGTAGTAACGCTCCGAGTAATTTTGTTAACTTGCACTTATGCGGTCGTGAATCTCTTTTAATTTTGCTTTATTCTTTTCATTGGCCTCATCATATAATTGGTCTTTGAATTCCAGCATCGCATCATTGCGGTCTTCAATCATCGCTACTAAGGCGTCTCCTTCCGCTTGTGTGATATACTCCAACGCTTGAAGTTGATAGATCGCTTCATAAAAGAGCTTGTTTTCTTCAACAATTGCATCTCTGAAGGCCCCGCTAAAGTTTTGAATTTGTTCGCCTACCTTAACACTGTGCATGTTTGCCTGATAGCCTAATCTACCTTTTTCAAAATTCTTTTGAATCCCTGACTGAGCCTCTGCTAATAAATTAGAAATTGTATTGTTTAGATCAATGTTTGAATTCACTGTGTAATACGTTCCGTTTCCAGCTGTCGCTGTCTCTTTTAACTGTTTTTGTCCTTCATCATCTACGTTAAATCCGATAATATTCACCTTAACGTTTAAATTTGAGTTTGCTAGATTGCGCGCTTCTTCAACTGGATTTCCGTCACAGGTTTCAATTCCGTCACTCACAATAAAAAGGATGTTTTCTGATTGATCAGATGACTTTACTTTTAAATCTTCATAAGCAGATTTTATCGTAGAAGCCAGTGGTGTCCATCCACTAGGTTTAAATTGTGTTAAAGCATTTGAAAAGTCTTCATCCTGGTAAGTATTCACGGCATACATAACTTCTGTGCTGCCGCATGATAACGCTTTGTCCTGATCACTACCCGTTCCTTGGTGGCCATAAACCCTTAATGAAATCATGCTGTCCTCTGGTAAACCAGAAGCATAGTTTTTAATCGCCTCTTTAGCTAAATCCATCTTAACCCCACCTGAAACATATGCCGCCATACTTCCGCTTGAATCTAAATGGATCGCAATATTTTTGTACGTTTCTTGATCTCCTGCTAAATCATATTCACCATAATCAGGTTCAAAGTTTACAAGCGCTTTATACGCTTCCTGATAATCGTTTCCAAATGAGTGTATAAGTCCATTATATATATCAGATAGTTCTGATTCCTTTTTGGGAAAATCTTTCAAAATTTCTTCCCAAGCGAGCGAGTCGTATTTATCACGCTCTATAACAGAAATCGCCTCATCCGTCTTGATTCCTTTCTTTTGAGCGACAATTTGTTCTGGTTGGGATGGTGCTTCAGGAAAATCAACCTTTGTTCCTACTTTATTTTCTTCGTCCTGTACAGTCAACTCTTCTACACTCACTTCTTTTGCTTGTTCGGACGACTCCTGGGTTGCACAAGCGACAAGAAAGAATGTTAGAGGTAAGACTAGAAAACTTCTAACCTTCATTACTTCTATCCCCTTACTATTATTTTATGGATTACCTTTTTATTTATTTAATTTAATAACACGCACCTGATGTTTAGTCAATTTGACATTGGTCTCTGTGAAATGATGTCTGTTATTATTGACCTACATCATTCTTAATAAGGTTTTTTTAACAGGAGCTTAGTTTTAGGAACTTTTGATTAAAGGAAATTAAATTTATAGGCCTTTTTTACTGTTTTTTCGAAAAAAATTAATATTCCCCGCTTTCTATGGTTGAATACAAAAATATCAAGTATATTATTCAACCATTAAAAAAGTACCCATTCTTTTAGTAGGTTTTAAAACTTACTAAAAGAATAGGTACCTTTTATTTACCATTTTAAGAAATTAATTGATAATAAACTTTATCATTCATGGTCCGTGATTTAATTTTACCGACTGATTCCAGATAAATACATCTCGTAATTGTTGCCATAAGCGGTGCGAAGAACCGTTTTCTTCGATAGATCTCTTGACAAATTTGCCAAGCCGTTTTTTCTCCACCTTGTAGTAACTCTAGTACTTGATTGATTCGATACATATGGCCCGAACGAATCTCTTCCATTCGATCGACTAGACCGTTCATCAAATTCCCATGGCCAGGCAAAGCAAGTTGAATGGAATAGTCTTTTATTTTCCCTAAGGAATTGTAATAATCCTTTAATGGATTTACATCCTCTGGCGATTCAATTAAGACGACAGGAGAAATTTTCTCCAGTATATGATCACCCACGATCATAATTTGTTGTTCTCGATGGTAAAAACAGAAATGGTCAGAAGAGTGTCCAGGTGTCCATATTGTTTCATAAGATTGATCCCCTAACATGATTTGCTGATTTTCATCAAAGAACCCATCTGGTACAAAGTCATATATTTGAGAATAATCAGTGGCGGCCAATTTAGAATATTCATCACAGCCATGCTTCTTAAACAAATCGACGACAAACTGCGTAGATTCTTTATCCTTACGCCTTACTATTTCACGGTAGCCCTTGTTAGAAATATAAACAGGAATTTGAAATTTTTCCTGAAACCATTTGGCAAGTCCTAGATGATCAATATGAAAGTGTGTCAAGATTACCTTTTCAATCGTCATCCCAGAGGCCATTAAACTTTTCCAAGTCTGCTTTCCTTCCTCTGAATAACTTCCTGTATCTACTATAGTGAAGCCCTTTTCACCTCGAAATAAAAAACAATTAACCTGTTCCATACCAAATACATAGGGGAAGGATAATAGTCGAATATCCTCTGTTACTTTTTTCAAAATTGGCACTTGCTCAAAGTGATTGTTATGATTCATAGCCCTGCTTCCTTTTCCGTTTAAATCTAGTTTCTAATAGAAGATTACCACATTTGGAAGATAATGTCTTTTTATGAGATTTTATATCCGTCTAAAACTTGAATATTCATAGAATATCCTTAAATATTTGATTGACCAATCCGATGACCCTTTGTATAATGATAATGAGAATTATTATCAATAATACATTTTCCTTCTAAAATAGAGGAGGTACCATAATGGTTAATCAAATTAACGGTTTAAAAGATATTTATAAATTACTTGTTAACGAACGAAAAATTGGTGGTGCCATTGAGGCAGAGTCTCTTCGTCTACGTACTGGGGAAGTTTATAAACACGCGGTAATCACCCATGTTGATTTACTTGGTTCCGCAATTTATTCCCTTGGTTTCGTAACAGAAGACCAAGAAAATATGATTATAAACATTAGTGAACTAAGCCTTTTACAAAAACCTAAATTTAAAAGAATTTGTGAAATGAACAATCAGGCTTATAAACTCGTTAAAACAAAAGAAAAGTTAAAATACTTGAAAAGATTATGCGATATCAATCTAGGAAGCTCCAATGTGATCTTTCTTGAAGAGGCAAAGTTGATTATAGAGGATATCGGTTTTGCGGCTGTTAGCAGCGAAATCGATACAAACCTTATTTTCCCAAAGGATAACGTTTACTCAATTGCTTAAAGTAATGCCAGGCATCTCCTATGAAGGTGCCTGGCATTTTTTCATTCAGATAAATCCTCTAATGTGCAAATTGCACTTGGACGTTTGATTCTTGGCACAACGGTTTCGAAGACACGGAAATAAAAATTCATGTTATCTTGATCTAAAAAGTAGGTATCAAAATCGCTAGCAATCGCTAAATCAATGTTTTGCCTTCCTGCGTCAATAACAAATCCTGTTCCTTTTTTAATCATCGGGGATTGGTAAACCCCTGCTGTCATCAATTCCCGAATATGCTCAATTTCTAAAACATGGGTTCCTTGATGCACACGGTGTACTAGGGCATACAATTCAGGTGACAGCACTAAAGCATATGGGCCGGTATGTCCCATGCGGAGTAGTTTATTTCTTGCTTCTACCACATCACCAAACGCATTTCCTGATTCCATCCAATCACTGCGAATATGCGATAACTTCCCTTTTACGTTCATGATGCCTGGTATATTAAATTCTTCCGACCCGTTGAAAATCAAGTCATCTTCAAGTAGTGCACATTGTTGCCCCGCATTTGCTGATGCCGAAAAATCAATTGGACTTCCAAGCGTTTTCGCTTGTTGAATATCACGCCAGTATAAAATAAAATCCTTATATAGCATCGGAATGGTAAGGGTAACCCTGCTAGAAGGTACTGATAACCCTAAATCCTCCCCATGAAAACTAATCTCACCTTGTTCAGGCGTTGCATAAATATCATTCGTAACGGATTGAACTCCTTCCCCAAGCGGGCCATAAATATCAATGAATCGTCTTCCAACGAGTTGTTTTTTCACACTTTCAAATACGGTTTGATCTAACTCCTGCCAATCTTCTCTTGTTAAGGTCGATTCCGCAAATAAAATTGACTTATCCATACTTACCACTCCTCTTTTATTTTCGTTTCAGGCTGCCAACCGTTAATGACTTTCTTACCTTTTGTTTCCCTTGAGCTGTGATTTGGGAAGGTTCACTTGAATAGGCTTCAATTTTCACATTTGAAGGATTGTCTTCCTTTTCATCCGTTGGGATGGATGTCTTAAATTCTAGTTCCCCTTGAAAATCTTGGTTCAACTGTTCCATTAATCCCTTCATTTGTTGGTAGTCCTCATTTGTTATATCCCGTAAAACCTGGACTTTTTCTCCTGCTTCTGTTTCTTTAAATTGAAAAAGAAATAAATCAAGATGCTCTAAAAAATTATGTAAACCAAATTTCTCTAGACTTATGTCTTGTAATAAATGAACAAGCTCTAAGCGATTACTATTAGCAGCCTTATCCCCGTCCTTAACCAACGTTTGAACTTTTGGCATAAGAAGATCTAGTCTGTCTGAACGGTGTTCTTCTTCTTCGTAAATATGATGCCAAAAAAGCCGTTCATGATCATCTTTGGCATTCTCAATGATAGGGGTGATGATTCCCATAAACTCCGTTAACGCATCTTTCGTCCGGTTAAAAATCAAATCCAATTCCGCAAAAGTTCCCACACACATACTCCTCCCTTAATAACTGTCCACTTTCTGTATAACCATTTATGGAAGGCAGTAAACTTCAACAGATACAGAGGCCAGCCAGATTCTGGAAAGTGTTTACATTTACATTTTGGGAATAAAAATCGATCAAAGGAAATACTAAATATACTTGTAAAATGTAGGAGGGTATAGAAATGACTTCACAAAGTAATCCGTTATCATTTTTCGCCTTAGGTGGGATTAATGAAATCGGTAAAAACATGTACGCCATTGAATATGCAGAAGATATTATCGTTATCGACTGTGGAGGGAAGTTTCCAGACGAGACTTTATTTGGTATTGATCTCATTATTCCCGACGTAACCTATTTAGAGGATAATAAAGAAAAAGTACGAGCATTAATCGTGACACATGGACACGAAGATCATATCGGTGGGATTCCCTACTTCTTACAAAAGTTAAATGTACCGATTTATGCTACTCGCTTTACACTTGGTTTAATCGAGTTAAAATTAGATGAGCACCGTTTAACAAGAGATACGACTCTTATTCCGATTGACTCTGAGTCCAATCTCGAATTAGGAGCTATCAAAACCTCCTTTTTTAAAGTCAGTCATAGCATTCCAGATTGTCTCGGGATTGTCTTTCATACCCCAGAGGGAAATGTAGTTCACACTGGAGATTTTAAATTTGACTTAACACCTGCTAACAATCAAATATCTGATATACATAAAATGGCGCAAATTGGTGATCAAGGGGTTTTAGCTCTTATATCGGAAAGTACCAACGCTGAACGGAAAGGGTTAACCCCTTCCGAAAGGATTGTAAGTGACCACTTGCATGAAGCCTTTACAAAAGCAGATGGAAAAATCTTTGTCTCTACTTTTGCTTCCAATGTAAACCGGGTCCAACAAGTTGTTGAAGCGGCAGTGAAGACTCGCCGAAAGCTCGCCCTTCTTGGGAGAAGTATGATTAATGTTGTTAATGTTGCGATTGAGCGAGGATATTTACATATTCCTGACGGGATGCTTATCGATGCTCGAGAAGTGGAACATCTAGATCCGGAACGTGTCGTGATCTTATGTACAGGAAGTCAGGGGGAGCCGATGGCCGCCCTTGCTCGATTAGCAAATGGAAGTTATCGTGATGTTTCCATTTATCCTGGAGATACAGTGATTCTAGCCGCCTCTCCAATACCTGGAAATGAAAAAGATGTTTCACGAATTATCGATAACTTATTTCAATTGGGAGCAAATGTGATATATGGCTCAGGAAGTTCTACAGGGATGCACGTTTCGGGCCATGGCTACCAAGAGGACTTAAAGCTGATGCTCACTTTAATGAAACCAAAATATTTTATTCCGATCCACGGGGAACATCGAATGCTACATCACCACCGTTTGTTGGCGGAGTCTGTCGGTGTTGATAGAGCCAACACTTTTATCATTAACAATGGAGATGTCGTTGATTTTTCTAATGATGTTGCCCGCCAGACTCGGACGATCCCTTCTGGAAACACTTTTGTAGATGGGCTTGGAATTGGGGATGTTGGAAGTATCGTTTTACGGGACCGCAAACAACTTTCTGAAGACGGCATGCTCGTTATCGTCATTACTCTGAGTAAAGCCGAAAGAACAATTATTTCGGGACCTGACACGATTTCTCGAGGATTTGTTTATGCACGAGAATCCGAGGAACTTCTAAATGAGGTTAATCATATTGTGGCAAAATCCATTGATGAGATGCAAAAAGCAAATATCCATCGCTGGAACACCATGAAGCAAAATATTAAAAAATCAGTTGGTCAATACTTATTTGCCCAAACAAAGAAAAAACCGATGATCCTGCCAATTATAATTGAGGTTTGATAAGTAAGCTGATACTTAACATTCACTTGATAGCTTGTCACCCTTTCTCATTTTACGAAACAGCAGCCAATATGATTTACAGAAATTATTTGCTACACTTATAATTAAGTGTTAGTCATCGGAATGACTCTAGCATTGGCAAACTAGAGTCATTTCTTCGCTAATCAAAATTTAATAATGAAAAAGGAGATAGGGAGTATGAGCAAGAAAAAAATTAGACTAGGCATCGTCGGTTATGGGAATCTTGGAAAAGGGGCTATTAAAGCTATTAAAGAAACTCAAGATATGGAATTAGTAGCCGTTTTCACTAGAAGAGATCCGAAAGAGTTAATTTTAGATGATCCAAATGTAAAATCTTTACATATTTCAAGTGCAAGTGATTACAAAGACGATATTGATGTCATGCTTCTCTGCGGTGGGTCTGCAACTGATTTACCTGAACAAACTCCCCATTTTGCAAGCATGTTCAACACAGTAGATAGCTTTGATACACACGCTAAAATTCCTGAGTTTTATCAATCTGTAAATGAAGTGGCCGCAAAAAATAATACAACAGCCATTATCTCTGTAGGTTGGGACCCAGGTTTATTTTCCATCAACCGCGTGATGGCAGATGCGATCTTACCGAACGGAGAAAATTATACATTCTGGGGAAAAGGACTTAGCCAAGGTCACTCAGATGCTGTCAGAAGAGTCAAAGGGGTTAAAAAAGGTGTACAATATACGATTCCATCTGAAGACGCCATGGAAAAAGTTCGCAGCGGTGCAAATCCTGAACTAACGACTGCGGAAAAGCATACACGAGTTTGCTATATTGTTCCTGAGGAAGGTGCAGATCAAGGAACAATCGAAAATGAAATCAAAACGATGCCAAACTACTTCGCTGATTATCATACAGAAGTGCATTTTATCTCAGAACAAGAATTTAATCGTGACCACACGAAGGCACCACATGGGGGTTTTGTCATCAGAGGTGGCAATACAGGAGAAAACAACAAGCAAATTTACGAATTCTCCCTTAAACTAGATAGCAACCCTGAATTTACAGCGAGTGTATTAGTTGCCTATGCAAGAGCTGCTTATCGTTTAAACCAAGAAAAACAATTTGGGGCTAAAACCGTTTTTGACATCGCACCTGGTTACATTTCACCACGCTCAGCGGAAGAACTTAGAAAAGATTACTTATAATGAAATGTAAGGATTCATCTTGCATTCCATCTATACTATATAGAGTCTTATAGAATAAGTTATTAAATGGCAAGGGCACCATCCAAAAATAGATGGTGCTCTGTTTTTATTATTGTAATAAATCCCTCAACTGTGCATCTCTATTTTCGACGGCATAGTCGTAAGCTGTTTTTCCTTCGGAGTCTTTTATCGTTGGATCCGCTCCGTTACCAAGTAATAGTTCTACTGTTTCAACATCTGTGTCATTAAAAACCGCATTGATTAAAGGCGTTGATCCCCAGGAATCCGTTGTATTGACATCTGCCCCGTTTTGAATTAACCATTCTGCTGATTCGCTGTCTCCCCACATAACAGCATATTGGAGAGCAGTGAAACCTTCACTGTCTTTTTCATCAATATCAGCCCCGTCTGTAACGGCCTGCTCGAGCATTTCCATGTCCTCATCAAATACAGCCTGAATGACAGGAGGATACATCTCCTCTTCGAAATACTCTTCCTCTCCATATAAATATGGATCCTCCAAAAAGGCAGTTAGCGTACTGGTTCCTTTTACAATAAGAGCAACTGCTCCGGTTAGTATACCAACAAGCAGGACGGAAACAACAACACCAACAACTAATCCTACTCTCTTTTCACGAATTAATGGGTATTGTTCTGGGTTCACCCAGTTGTCCAGTGCATTAATTCGTTTAGGTAAATGAGGATGGCTTGAAAGCTTTTCGCTTAACCAAGCAAAAAATCCTGATTCCTCTGAAATTTGTTGGACAAATGCTTCCTTATTCATTTTTGAAGAAAGCCTTTTTCCAATAGCGAGCATGGATAATGCCTCTTTGGCCGCATCTACATTATCTATATAATAAGCGGCATAGCGATCACAAGTATACTCACATGCACGTAAATAAGCTTCACCTAAAAATGGAATGAACATGGCCGGTAGCAGGAGCATATGTACCAACACGTGTCGTCTCTTAATATGCGCAAATTCATGGGCAAGGACAAACAATAGCTCATCATTACGCTTCTCTTCACTCAAATCAAAAATTTCTGAATATATAACCACCATATTTTTCCCAAAAAAACGAGTAGCAAAGGCATTCATGATCCCCATCGATTCCATTACATAAATAGCTGGCATTTTCTCTATCTCCATATTATGAGCCAGCTTCACGGCCTTTTCATAGATTTCAGGAAATTGACGCTCACTCAAACGAACCCCATTTCGTCGAATAGATGCCATTGATAGAGCATGAAAGAAATAAGAAACGAGAATAATTGCAGCTATAATAACAATCCCAATAATTGAAAAAAGTAAAGCCACATAAGTCAAAATACTAACTAATAGAGTTAAAGCAAAATAAACCCCTTCTTTATGATGAACCAACCTTTTCCCTATGCTATTTTCCTCAATCACCAACATATCCCCCTGTATTTTATTTTGATTAAGAGGATTATACCATGAAGAAGGTCCAAGTACTCATAGTTTCTAAGATTTAGAGATAGAAAAAAATAAAAAGGGGTGCCAGGAACCATCCATTTAATGGAGGATACCTAGCACCCCTGAATATTTATTATTGATTAGCGAATGGTAAATAGTGCTTTTGACCAAGGAATTAATTGATCTAACATTTGGTTTACTGAATCTTCTTGAACTGCTGCTGGTTTGAAGTCTGTTCCATTTTCAAAGTCTGTGAATAGGGATAATGCTGGGTGAACACGTACATCTGCTACTAGTAATTCACCTAAGATGCCGCGTAAATGTTCAGCTGCACGAGCTCCACCTACTGAACCGTAAGAAACGATCCCTGCTGCTTTGTTGTTCCACTCTTCACGTAGATAATCTAGTGCATTTTTTAGAGCACCTGTAATCGAGTGATTATATTCTTGTACGATGAATACGAATCCATCTTGTGCCGCAATGATTTCAGACCATGCAGCTGCACCTGATGCGTCGCCGCCTTCTTCACCTAGTAATGGTAATTTATAATCAGCAATATCAATAATTGTATAGTTTGCATCCCCGCGCTTATCAGCGATTTCCTTTACCCATGCTCCTACTTGTGGACTTACGCGTCCTTCACGTGTTGAACCTAAAATAATACCAATGTTTAATTTTGCCATTGTTTCTTCCTCCTTTTTTTCTTTTCCAAATAATTTATCAAAAAATCCCATAGGATGATTTCCTCCTTACAAGTATTCTTTTTCAATCTTCAACGTACTGCGAACGGTATCAAGCGGTCGAACCATTGCCTCGATTCGTTCATGCTGTGGCTCAAAGAATGGTGGTAATGATAATTTTTCACCTAATGTTTCATATGGTTCATCTTCCATGAATCCAGGTCCATCTGTTGCTAATTCAAACAAGATGCCCGGGGCTACAGGTGTATATAAAGAGCCAAAATAATAACGCTCTACATAACCTGAGTTTTGCAATTGGAATGCTTGCAGGTGTTGCTGCCATGCCTCTAAGTCTGCACGTTCATCGACTCGGAATGCTGTATGATGAACCGTCCCAAAACCTTGGCGTGCTTGCGGAAGGATCGTGTTATATTCCACAATCACTTGTGCACCATTGCCACCCTCACCCATTTCAAATAAATGGAATGATTCTTCCTGAGCAGTTTCACTCATATAGAAGACTTTTTCTAATAATTCTTTGAAATAATCCATATGCGATGTACGAATAAAAATTGGCCCCAATCCGGTAATCGAAAATTCTAATGGAATCGGTCCATTCGGCCACGGTTTTCCGGAAGAAACACCTTGATTATGTTGATCTGAAATCAATTGGTATTGCTGATCATCGAAATCAGCAAAGGATAATGTCTTTTTACCAAATTGTTCTTTAATTCCGGTATGTTTGATTTCATATTTATCAAACCGTTTCACCCAATACTCCAATGCCTCATCAGTGGGTACACGGAAAGATGTTTTTGAAATTTCATTTGTACCATGGACCCCTTTTGGGATTCCAGGAAAATCGAAAAACGTCATATCAGTTCCGGGACTTCCAACATCATCTGTGAAATATAAATGGTACGTATTAATATCATCTTGATTTACCGTTTTCTTAACTAGACGCATTCCCAATACATATGTGAAGAAATCGTAAATCTTCTCTGCACTGCTTGTAATTGCTGTTACATGATGAAGTCCTTTCAATTGATTCATGATTGTTTCCTCCACTTGCAGAATCTCGATCTCGAGATATTAGTTAAAAAAATATATATAAAAAATTAATCATTTATTAAAGTATCTTGACTTCAAAATAAATATATCATAGATATTTTTATTTGTCAATCAAATATTTTTAATTAAAGGTATTTGAGGTTGAGAGTCAGTGTATACATTAGTGTTTTGAATCGTTCTTCTTATTTTTTCAATCTTATGAAAGCTAGATTAATTCTAATTCAACTTTTCTATTGATATTTTCTAACAATAACTGTTTTCAAGCCTTTATTAACTAGTAATTAAGGTTTCTCAAATTAAATCATCTTTAATTCAAGGTAAATTTATCATGGATATCACTCTTTGTCAACACTTTTTTAATCAATTAGTAATAATTAATCGACTAAGTATAAAACTAAAAAAGAGTGCAAGCAGTTTCCATTCAAGGAAAGCACTCGCACTCTGTCAAGGTTAAGAAATCAGCTGTAATTCTTTTTCTGCTTCTTTAATCTGTTCAATCGTTTTAACTTGAAACTCCTGATCAACGTAGACAATATGCTTTTCATTAAATTGTCTCGGTGATGTTAAACCTGCTGCGGCCGCTAATAAGAATAACTCCTCACGAAGAGTAGTGAGGTAATTCGTAACCCTATACCTCTTTTCATCAATAACTAATGCCTTTTGTAGTTTTGGGTTCGTTGTCGCCACTCCAACGGGACATTCATTGGAATGACACTTCTGCGCCCCAATACACCCAACGGCAATCATCAGTCCTCTAGCAATTTGCACGACATCTGCACCCATAGACATTGCGATCGCAATTCGGTCTGGTGAAAATAACTTTCCACTGGCAATGAGGGTAACTTTATCACGAACTTCATATTTCTTTAATACCTTTTGCGCAATCATTAAGGCAGGTTTAATAGGTAGTCCAACCGAATCTGCCATAGCCTGGTAAGTAGCGCCAGTTCCACCTTCACCACCATCAATCGTAATGAAATCTGGATGACGATTGGTTTTAGCCATATAGGCAGCAAACTCCTCAAATGGTTCTTCTCCGCCAATGACCATTTTAATACCGACCGGCTTCCCTGAGACATCTCTTATCTTTTCAATAAAGTCCATCATCGAATCCATATCATCAAATTCCTCAAACCGGTTTGGAGAGTCAATCGTTTTATATGGCTCTACCCCGCGAATTTCAGCAATCTCAGGTGTGACCTTAGAGCCTTCAATATGGCCTCCACGAATTTTAGCTCCTTGACCTAATTTGAGTTCGAATGCTTTTACCTGGGGAATCCTCGCCTTTTTCTGAAGTTCCTCAACTGAAAAACTTCCATCTGGATTTCTAAATCCAAACTTGGCAGGACCAATTTGGACGACGATATCTGCTCCCCCTTTTAAATGATACGGGGATAACCCACCTTCACCTGTATTCATATAGGCACCAGCATCTTTAATTCCATATGATAGAGCTGTAATCGCATGATCACCTAAGGCCCCATAACTCATACCGCTCATTCCTACTGGACTCTTGATTGTAAATGGATAACGACAAGTATCCTTCCCTACAATAACCGCATCTCGCTCATTATATCGCCACGGCTTAAGTTCCCCTTCCTCGTTATGCTCATGGCGAGCAAATAGAGTATCCTTAGCAATTACATATTTTCTTGTCCGAATCTTTTCCTCATTATCTGGCTCTAGATCTTCGATTTGCTTAGCAAAAAAGGCATTTCGTATGTAAAAACCAGGTTTTTCAAAATCCCGTCTGCTCCCGAATGCAATAATGGTTTTGGCGTATTTCGCCGCTTTTACAATAAACTGAAAATCCAACCGCGAAAAAGGTTTTCCTTCATGATCTCCTTCAAAGAAATATTGTCTTAACTCAGGGCTAAGGTGTTCAGAAATATAACGAATTCGAGAGATAATCGGGAAATTTTTTCTTATGGCATGCTGACTTTGTGCGCGATCCCTTCTCCCTAACATAATAATAAAAGCGCTTACAATTAAAATGAATAATAACATTAAAATAAAAAGAACTGCCAAACCAATAGTTACGAAAACATCTAGACTATTCATCATTCTGTTTCCCCTTTGCGTATGATGGACTAAACAAGTTTCACAAATTACTGATCCATTATATAGGATCTGAAAAAGTTTAATCTGAATTTTCCGATTAATAATAATATAAAACAATAACCTGTTTAATTCAAACAAAACGCTTGTTTAGTTACTAGTGTGCTTAATAGTTTTAAATTTTCACAAGAACAAAAAAGAAGAGTAACCCAAAAATAAATAGAGTTCACTCTTCCTTTAATTTTTCCGCATGATAAAGGTAAATCTTAAACCACGTTGTTATTTAGCTTAACGTCTCCCTTATCCATGTTCTTCTGCCAAAAAGTCTTTTTAGAAAAAACACTAAATAAGATCGGTATAATGAGTAATCCCACTGTTACATAGACAATATGAAATACCGATAAATGATCTAGGATCGTACCTCCAAGTGCACTTCCTAACACAATTCCAAAATTAAACGTACTAGACTGAAGAGAAGTTGCAACATCCTTCCCGGTTTCTACTTGTCTAGTTACTGCAGTCTGGAACATCGTAACTAGCGCACCAAAAGACACACCCCATAGCAGGAAGGCAAGATGTGAGACAACTGGCATACCTTTAAAGCCAATAAATAGAAGCATTGTCGCAAATGCCAAGGTCAACATAAAAACAGTTAAAGACCCTAGATGATCATCGATAACTTTTCCTGCCAATACAACTGATATGATCGTTCCAATTCCAAACAGGATAGAAGCTATCTTAATTCCGCCAACAAAACTAAATTGTTCTACAAGCGGGGCCATATAAGTGTACAAACCGTAATGGGCCATGATTGTTAAGAGCGTCACAATCAGGCATATAACAACCGATTTATTTCGTATGATACTAAATGGAGAATTGGCAGTTGTACATTTTTCTCCTTCAATAGAAGGTAAAAACATTTGCCCTAAAATAGCAATAACAAATATAATAACAGCAAGCACACCAAATTCAATCCGCCATCCAAATTCTGTACCAATTACCGTCATAATTGGCAACCCAATGCCTAGCCCCAAAGTAGAGCCTGACATGGTTACAGCAATCGCTCTGCCATGTAATCTAGAAGGAACCAGCCTCATGGCATAAGCGGAAACCATTGGCCATAGTACACCTGCAGCAATCCCACCAACAAGCCTAGCTAAGGCTATTAAATAATAAGATGAAGAGAAGGCTATAATTAAATTAGAAATAGCAAAAATGTACATTAAAATGGTTAATAGCCTTTTTCTATTCATATGCATCGTCCAAGTAATTAACGGAATCGTTCCAATTGCGGAAGCAATCGCATATATACTGACTAACCGTCCTATTGAAGAGTAAGATACATTCAAACCTTCACTCATTTGGGGCAGGATTCCCGATGGCACCAATTCCGATAGAATCCCCATGAAGGTTACACTGGACATAAGCAGTAAAATCAGCCACGGAAACTTTTCTTTCCCCTGTTCCATAAATATCCTCCTCTCAGGAGCCACGATTAAAGGCACCACAAGTATAGAAATAAGTAAAAGAACAACAGGCAGTTATCGCCCCTTGCTCTCAGTAATCTCAAAATACGATTACCGCGTTTTGGTTTTGAACCCAAAATCATTTTTATTTTAACACAAAAATACTAAGAAAAAGGATTTCCATAAATTCATATTATTTATGAAAAATGAACAAAAGAAGCCTCTCACAAGTTCTTTAACTTATGAAAAGCCTCTTTGTTTTAAGTTTATACAAACAAGATAATGAACCATTCATTCTTTATGTTTGATTAAAAAACGTTAAAAAATTGTCTCAGAAATATTGACATCGTTTTTCGTTTTATCTATAATTTAAAAGGAAAAATATATAAGTAAAGATTTTCATAGAGTATTGTCACCGAATAAAAGGGTTAATTTCTGTCTCTTTTATTCCATCTATGGCTTAATTTTTACTCGTGTAATTCCAGAGGACTACACTCCCGCTGCTTCAGCCTCACTCGTTTCCTCTTCTTCCTCCGCTGCAGCTTTAACATGATCGACCATTACAATGGCTTCTTCATCCTCATGCTTGAATACACAGTTACCATATTCTCCTTTAATATCCACTATTTGAACTGTATGACCTATCTCAAAGTTAGTAATATCAATCTCAATATTTTCAGGAATATCATTCGCTTTTGCAGTTATATCCAATTCGTGAAGAAATTGTTTAACAACTCCGCCAGCTTTCTCTCCATTTGAAGTACCCTTTAAAACTACGCTTACTTTTGCATCAATTTCAGTGTCCTTGTCCACTTGAAGAAAATCTGCATGAAGAACATCCTTCGTGATCACATTATTTTGATAGTCTCTCAAAATCACATTTTTTGATTTTCCATCAACATCTAGAGATATTATGCCATTTCTACCAACATTCTTTATTACCTTTAGTAAATCGGCATTTTTTATAAAAAGGGATCTAGTTTCAATTTTGTTTCCATAAACAATTGCAGGGATTTCCCCATTTTTTCTTGATGCTTTTAAAGTGGATTTTTTAAAGTCTTTTCTTTCTTCTGCTACTAATGTATTCATTTTATTTCTCCTTCCTGATTATACGAACCTTAGATATTAGTTTTTTTATAGTTATATCTAAGGGATATTAAAAATACTTATACTTTAAGTATATCTAATCCAATATTTTATTTCAAACTTAATGGCTAAGAGCGGTTATACACATCCGGAATTTGGAAATAAAAAAAGACTTCTCAAAGTCTTTTAAACTTATTGGAAGTCTCCCTTAATATTTAATTTGTATTTTGGCGTCAGAATGATTATATTCTACTTTGGAATCTGTAAGACAACATTTGTTCCCGCTTCTAGAATGGAAGAAATGGTAAGTTGGCCTCCAACCGCTTTCGCCCTTTCTTCCATACTGAATAACCCTACACCTCTTGAAACTGATTCTATGGCAAAACCTTTTCCGTAATCCTCTATAATTACTCTGATCTCCCCATCCATTTCTCGAATCGTAACAGCGGCACTCTCTGTGTTAGCATATTTTCGAATATTCGTTAAGGCTTCTTGAATGATACGATAAATAGTCACTTCTTTATTTGAAGAAAGTCTGGCTTTCAAATAACAGTCGAATTGAACATCGATTTTGGTATGCTCTGAAAATCGGACTAAATAGGACCGAATGGCTGGAATCAAGCCCAGATCATCTAAAACAGATGGGCGCAGTTCCCACGATAGATCTCTAAGTTCCTCGATCAGTTTTGTCGTTTCGTCCTGCATCTGATCTAAAAGAGGATGACTTATTTCGGACTGAAGCCTGTTAATTGTAATCAAATGGCTATATAGATTTTGTCCGATTCCATCATGCAGTTCTCGAGAGATGCGTCTCCTTTCGTCCTCCTGTACATCGATCATTTTTGTCATCACTTTTTTTAGTTCTTGTTCTGCATTCTTCCGTTGTGTAATTTCATGGCGAATAGCTAGATACTGGTAAGGCTTTCCTAAATCATCTAGAAAAGGGACAATCGTGGTATCTACCCAATAATAACTCCCATCTTTTGCTCTATTCTTGATCTCACCGTTCCATACCCTTCCCCTGGCTATGTTCCTCCACAAGTCTTTAAAAAACTCTTTTGAATGAAATCCAGAGTTAATAATGCGATGATCCTTGCCAATTACCTCTTCTTTCGTATACTTGGATATACGGCAAAATTGTTGATTTACATAAGTGATTGTTCCTCTATGGTCGGTAATTGCAACAATGGAAGAAGCATCAAGAGCTAACTTAATGTCCATCAACTCTTGTAATGATTTCTTTAACTCCTCTACCACTTGCTTGTATTCTGTAATTTCTTTACGGATGGCGAGATATTTATATGGCTTCCCTGTTTCATCTAAGAATGGAACAATCGTCGTATCCACCCAGTAATAATTACCATCTTTTGCTTTGTTTTTTATTTCTCCTCGATAGATTCTTCCATTAGAAATGGTATCCCAAAGATCCTTCATAAATTCTTTTGAATGATAACCTGAGTTAATGATTCGGTGATCCTTGCCAATAAGCTCTTTAGCAGAATACTTGGATACCTCACAAAACTTTTCATTTACATATTTAATCTTTCCTCTTTCATCTGTAAAGGCTACAATGGTTGATTCATCAAGAGCAAAATTTAAGTCTACAAATTCATGCAAAGGATAGGATTGATGTTTATTTAATCGGGACTGGTCTTTAACTTGATGGAATACAATGAGAAAGAAAAGTTCCTCTTCAAGGATAAAAGTATTTAACCTAAAGAATAGCGAAAATGGATGTCCTTTCTGATTCTTCCCATATTGATGGATTACTTTTCCTTCCTCTGTTTCCCATAGGTTTGCTTCGGGCATCAATTCTGAAAGTCGTTTTCCAATCAATCCATTCTCCGTATACCCAAAGTTTTCACATGCCAATTTGTTTCCATACGCGATTATGCCATCATTATTAACCAGAATCGTTGCATCTTTTGAATGAGAATTCAGCTTATTCCCTTTAATAAAAGATTGGTTCCTTTCCACTTTATTACCCCCTATCCATCTTTTCCTCCAAATATTTCGCAGCTTTTAGGACAGTAGTCTGCTCACTTTTAGTAAAAGGATGATTTGTCCTTTTTCCTACTAATAAAACTCCTTTTGGAAGACTGTTAAAATGGATAGGAACTGCAAAAGCCGTCACTAGTTTTTCTGCCAGCATAATTGGATATTCAAGTGGTTTTCCAGAAATATGCCGAGGAAACTCCTCTACAGTTATTGGTCTTCCTGTTGCTATCACCTTTCCTGCGATTCCTTTTCCGTAACGGACTGTAATTCTCATATATTTTTTATTACTATTTCCAGCGGCATAGTGCCATTTTACATCCGGCCCATCACTATTTTGTAACGCAAGCCCAACAAAATCGCATTCTATATCAGTTAATACGCTTTCACAAAACTTCTCTGGTTGAAAATCAGTTTTTTCAGGATCCCAATGCTTAAATTCCATAACCTAATAACCCCTTTTTTAAAGCGAAGGCTACAAGCTCGGGCCTTGTTTTCATTTGGAGCTTCTCCATGAGATTGCTTTTATGGGTTTCAACGGTTTTCACACTAATAACCAACTTCTCGGCAATTTCTTTATTAGAAAATCCCTTTGCAATCAATGTTAGAACCTCTTTTTCCCGATCAGATAAAAGATGAAAGGTATCAGAGTTCCCCTGTTTCACACTTCCGATATACTCCTCCATTAATCTTTTAGTCGCAGAGGGATGCAAGTAAGCATTTCCATTTGAAACTGAGCGAATGGCACCTAATAGTTCTTCTTGTGGTGCACTTTTTAAAATACACCCTGAAGCTCCTGCTTGAATGGCGCGAAATAAATATTCTTCGTCATCATGCATCGTTAAAATAAGGATGGCTACTTCAGGCATGACTTTCTTAAGTTCAGTAGTTGCTGTTAAACCGTCCTTCCCGTGAGGCATACTTAAATCCATAATAACCACATCTGGTTTGAGCTCTTGTGCTAGATCAATGGCTTCATCACCTTCAGAAGCTTCTCCGATCACTTCAATATCTGCATGGTTGTTCAACAACATTTTCAAACCCATTCTTACAACGGCATGATCGTCACATAATAAAATTTTAATCAAGCCCGATCCCCCTATACAAGTTCACATTTTAATCTGAAGTTATTAAAAATGGAACAAGGGATTGCTATTTGCAAATCCCCTATTACCATTATTATAAATAGTATAATAGTTAATTTAATAACGGAAGAGATATTTCTATTGTTGTCCCTTCAT
Organism: Niallia sp. XMNu-256; assembly: GCF_036670015.1. Classification (NCBI taxonomy): domain Bacteria; kingdom Bacillati; phylum Bacillota; class Bacilli; order Caryophanales; family Bacillaceae; genus Niallia; species Niallia sp. XMNu-256. The sequence continues at coordinate 364,992 of NZ_CP137636.1, read as the reverse complement.
TAATTTGGGAGGATACCATACACTCCCCATTAATTAAACGCATTCTTTCTTTTATAGCCAACAATCCAGTTGGCTTACTCAATGCCCCATTGACATCAAAACCGCGACCAAAGTCTTTTATCACAATCTCTACCGTGTCAGGACCCCATCGGACAATTATCTTCGCCTTTGAGGTATCTGCATACAAGGCGATATTTGCTAGTGCTTCCTGACAAACTCGGAATAATGTAATACTTTCCTTTTCAGAGAGCTGAACTTCATTTCCTGAAACCTCAAAGTCCACCTCTATTCCGTAAGTTGAAGTGTATATGGTTAGATAACTTTTCATAGCAGAAAGGAAACCAAGTGTTAAAAGAGTAGGAGGATGCAATTCTACAGCCAAAAGTCTGACTTCCTGGATCGTCTTTTCAAGTACATGAGTCATATCTTCTACATACTTTTTCATATCTGGCTGGTCTATTGCATTTTCAATAAACTGCATACCTGTATAAAGACTATAAAGGGTCTGACCCACTCCCTCGTGAAGCTCCAGGGCAATCCGTTTGATTTCTTGTTCCTGCGATTGAATAATATAGGAATTGATTCTATTTTTGTGCGGCTGCATTTTAATCCATCTCTCTTTCCCCTAGTTAACTCCTTAAACAAATCATTAATTTGTTAAATTTTTTCTATTCCCTTCTGATTTTGATGTATCACTGAACATGGCTGCATACTGGACAACCTCTCCAGAATCATTTTTAATGGAGCTAATGGTCAGCCATTGACGGTAAGTCTCTCCATTTCTCCGGCGATTCCAAATCTCACCTTGCCAAAATTGATCGTTTTTAAGAGATTTCCATAGATTCGCATAAAACTCCTTTGACTGTATCCCTGATTTCAATATATTTGGCATTTTTCCAATTACTTCTTCTTCCTCGTAACCCGTAATCCGCTTAAAAGCAGGATTAACAGAAATAATCTTACCTTTCGTGTCTGTAACCATAATTCCTTCTACAGTATGTTCGATTACTTCTTTCGCTAGACCTACTTTTTGTTGGAAATACATCCAGATAACTAATATTAAACTTGCTAGGGCAACTTGTGATAAAGCCATAAAGCCAATAGCATAATGGCCTGTTACATTAAACAACACTGATAGGATGATTGGCGGGAAAAAGCCTCCAAGTCCTCCCATTGCCGATACGATTCCATTGACAATGCCAGCCTGTTTTTGGAAATATAGAGGTACTAACTTAAAGATAACTCCGTTTCCGATCCCTGCACAAAATGCAATAGTCAAGCAACCAACTGTATACCACACAAGCGATGGAGCAAACGATAGAATGATAGCTGAAATGGTATAAATCCCAAAGGTAATCATAAGTAAAATCAAAGAATGAAAGCGATCTGCCAGCCAGCCGCCAATCGGACGCATGAGAGTGGCAACAACGATAAAACCAGCTGTTCTTATACCAGCATCCACTTTATCTAATTCAAAACTTGAGACTAAAAAGTTAGGTAAGTAAACCGTAAACGCCACGAATGATCCGAAGGTTATGAAATAAAATAAGCTTAGTAGCCAAAGCTTTTCATTTTTATAAACTCCTCTGATTTGCTCTAGGAAAGGCGTTTTAACTTTCGGCTCTTTTTTATCTCCTAGGAAAAAGTTTAAGACGATAAAAATCGCTAAGATAACAAGATAGAACTGTACAGTAACTGTCCAACCGAACTTTGTAGCTAAGATGGGAGCAGCAAATGTAGAAACGGCAGTTCCTAAGTTTCCAGCACCATATATTCCATTTATAAAACCATGACGCTCTTTTGGATAATACTTTGGTAAGGATGTTACTCCGACAGAAAAAACCGCTCCTCCGACACCAAGAAATAAGCCGCCAATTAGAAGATCGACAAGTGTATTGGCTATACTAATATAGTAAACTGGGAATAACAACAGGATAAAGCTTAATAGAAAAAGAGTTCTGGCCCCAAACTGATTCGCATAAAAGCCTAGTGGTATCCTAAGAATAGAACCAAGAATGACCGGGACAGCTGTAACTAGGGCAAGCTGACTCTCTGGTATCGCAATATCTTCTTTAATGAATGGCAATAGAGAAGATATTAATACCCATATCATAAATCCGACAATAAGATTCATCGTCTGAAGTGGAAGTTGAACTTTTTTAATCATGATTTTCACACTCTTTTCTAACTACATATTGCAATCCAGACTGATCGTCATAAGCCGACCACTCATTTTCAATTTTAGAAACCGTTGATGTCAATGGAATGGCAAAAAAGGTAAGACGATCAAAATAAATACGTAAATGGGTGTGATCCGGGCATAGCTCAAGTTTTTGTATGGTTTTAGATATAAAAGGTGCTTGCTCTTCCCCCTCTTTATCTAGGATAGCAACCTGTACCTTCTCTAAAACATAGGATTGTAAATCTTCTATCTTAATGTGATCCACAGCTGCCACACCCTCTTTTTACAGGGTAGACATACATCTGATACCCTTGCAAATATTCCCAAAACTTTTCTCCTGCATGTTGTTCAATATAATCAATTGTTTCCTCTTCGGAGTTCCATCTGCTCATGCCTTTTACTTCAGCCACGACAATTTCAACGCCTTCTTTTGATTTTTCATCTAAATACCAGTTAAGGCGAATATCTTTAAAAAGGTCTGTAAGGATTTCATGTATTTCAGTAGCAAAATGACCTGATGCCTCTCTTACAAAACAAAAATCAAGATATGTTTCACTGTTCATTCCATTCACGCCTTTACGTTTTTCGTTTTTTTATACACGAAGATTGCTACAGGGAATAAAATGATATTTAATCCCCCGAATATTAATGTATTTACATAATTTTCATAGTAATATTGATGCACCATATATTGAGTAAAAATAACGTTTAGCATTAAGATCGCACAAAGAATAACTACTCCAGCAACTCTAAGCTTCATAACGTTTCACCCTCACTGCATAAACTGCACCATTTTCGACTTTCACTTGAATTTCAGGTAGTGGACGTCTAGGCGGTCCAGCAGTAGGTACACCAGTCTCGACATTAAATTTGCCGTGATGGCACGGACAAACCATTTCTCCTTGATCCTTTACCCAATAAACCGGACAGCGAAGATGCGTACAAGCATTTTGATAGGCAACATACTTATCCTCAGCCAATCGAATCAAAAGTGCATCATCATGGTCTCCAGGGAACGTAAACTCTACTGCGTCACCGATTGGTAATTTGCTTACATCTGTAATTTTTTTATGGGGATATTCCTTTTCTCCAAGCCCCATTAATTCCTTTGCTGCTACAGCTCCCCATGGCAAAGAGGAAACGGCAAACAGTCCTGCTGCCCCGACTAAGGTTTTCATAAACCCACGTCTGTCAAGCTTTCTTTCATTATTCCGCTCAATATTATGTGTGTAGTTATCTTCCTGAAAGGGAATTTGATTATTTTTATCTGACGGCATTGGAATCCCTCCTAAAACAACTTTGTTGTTCCCTGTAAAATCCCAGGGAGATTTACTTTTACGTTTGTTTCACCTTCAAGATATGGCAGGCTTGTCACCCATTTGCCATTATCTAGATTAAATTGTTTTTTCTTATTTTCAATTTCTTCATCAGTCAGCCATTGAAGCGTATTCGTTGGACAAACACTCGCACACATTGGCGGGATGTTGTCTTTCGTTCGGTCGATACATAAATCACATTTATACATTAAGTTTTGTTCGGTATCAAACTTAGGAATGCCATATGGACAAGCAATCGTGCAATTTTGACAACCGATACACTTTTCCACTAGAGCGGATAATACCGCTCCTGTTTCATGAATTTGAATCGCCTGAGCGGGACAGCTTCTAGCACATGCCGGATTCACACAATGAAGGCACATAAGTGGCATCGTTTGCCGATTAACAAGCGGATTTACGTCATATACATAATTTCTATTGCGTTCTTCATGTCCACCACATTGTGTACATGCGGCCAGACAAGAACGGCATCCGATACAGTTTTCTAATTCGATATACAGCCTTTTTTGCACTTATAGCACCTTCTTTGTTTCAACTTTTTCAATTTGAGCAGCACACGCCTTGAATTCCGGCATTCTTGAAATCGGATCAAGTGCAGGAATTGTTAAGTTATTTGCCGCTTGTTCATGATCCCAATGATAAGGGACAAATATGGTATCCGGGCGAATCGCTTCCGTCATTTTCACTTTATAAATCGCTTCCCCCCGTCTTGTAACAAGACGCACTCTTTCTTCATGTTCGATCCCATATTCTTTTGCTGTTTCTGGATGTAATTCAACAAACGGTTCAGGACACATATCTTTTAAAAATTGAATTCTTCTAGTTTGATTACCTGATAGATAATGATAAACCACACGCCCTGTTGTTAAGCGGAGAGGATATTCCTCATCGGGTTCCTCGGCAGGAGGAACATAGGGTAAAGCCATGATTTTTGCTTTTCCATCTGGAAAATAGAACTTTTTATCAAGAAACAAATGCGGTGTTCCCGGATCTTCTTCATCTTTGCATGGCCAAAAAACTCCATCTTGTTTGTCGATTTTTTCCCAGGTAACCCCGTAATAATCAGCTTTACCACCCTTGGATGCCAATCTCAGCTCATTAAAGATATCTTTAGGTGTTTTCAAATGAGAGAAATATTTTCCACGACCTAGCCGTTCTGCAAGTTCAACCTGGATTTGCCAATCCGGCTTGGCTTCACCTAAAGGGGCTTGCGCTCGATTTATTTTAATAACACGACCTTCCACATTTGTTGTTGTCCCTTCATCTTCTGCCCATGTTGTAGTTGGAAGAATGACATCTGCATATTCTGCGGATTCAGATAAGTAGAAATCAGAAACAACCATAAAATCAAGCTGTTTTAAGACCTTACGAACATAATTGGAGTTTGGTGCAGAAACAACTGGGTTCGAACACAATAGATATAATGCACGAATTGTTTTTTGCTCCATTAAGCCGAACAATTCAAATGCAGATACCCCTTCTCCCGGCATCTCTTCAGGGGCAATTCCCCAAACCTTTGATACTTCTCTTACATGCTCAGGATCAGTAATTTTTCGGTATCCAGGTAAGGCATCCGCTTTTTGACCATGTTCTCGTCCACCTTGACCATTTCCTTGACCAGTAATCGTTCCAACTCCTGCTTTTGGCCGGCCGATATTTCCAGTAACGAGCGCTAAATTAACATAACTAGAAACATTATCTACACCTTTGATTTGCTGTTCGATTCCTCTTGCGAACAAGATAATTGCATTCGGTGCTTTCCCATAAATTTCAGCAGCCTTAATAATTTTCTCCGGAGCAACACCAGTGATCTGACTGGTATATTCAGGAGTAAATTGTTTTACCAATTCTTTTGTTTCTTCAAAACCATTTGTATGATTTTTTACAAACTCTTCATCTACACGACCATTCTTGATTAATAAATGCATGATTCCATTTGCAAGCGCCAAGTCCGTTCCCGGTCTTAAATCTAGATGAACATCTGCTCTTCTCGCAACAGGTGTTTCTCTAGGATCGGCTACAATCAAATATCCGCCTCTTTCTTGGACAGCCCAAACACGAAACATCATGGTTGGATGGCATTCTGCCGCATTACTTCCTGCTAGGAACAAACAATCCGTTTCTTGAATATCTGTCCATGGAACGGTCGATCCTCTGTCAATCCCTAAAGAACGGTTAAGACCACCGGCAGCACTTGCCATACAAAATCGGCCGTTATAGTCTATATATCTTGTTTGCAGGGCTACACGGGCAAATTTCCCATTTAAATAACATTTTTCATTTGTCATGGAAACCCCACCATATACAGAGATTGAATCCTTCCCGTAATCAGATTGCAGTTGTTTGAACTGCTTCACAATCAAATTATAAGCTTCTTCCCAGCTTGCTTCCCTAAACCCTTTCGTTGTTCCTTTTAAGGAAGCATCATCACGAATCAACGGCTTAAGAATTCGGTCAGCGTGGTTTGTTTGCTGGTAAGCAGTAACACCCTTTGGACACATTTTTCCTAGTGTTACCGGCCAATCATAGCGCGGTTCAACTCCAACGATTTTATTTGTTTTTGTATTTACTCTTAAATTCATTCCACACTGCATCGCACAGTAGCTGCAGTGGGTTTTGACAAGTGTTTCGTTAGGATGAATGACATTTTCAACTTCTTTATAAAAATGATCTCTTGGATTTATATAATTATCCCTTTGCATTCTGGTTTGCCTCCTTCACTTTTACCTCATGGGTTGCAATCCCGGAGAATTGTGAAATCCGGTATTTTCTACGACATGGAAGGCATAGTTCAGCGAGATGGAAGCCTTCCTTTGTTTGAAATTCAATATCGTTCACGCCAAGAACGTCAACAACGTCTTTTGATTGTTCAATTGAAACAAATTCATCTCCACAAACATTACATTTTTTCATCGACTGTTCTGCATAATGCTCTCTATAGTTTTTAGCTAAAACGCTCATCGGACGGAACGGAATATGTGCAAGTTTACCAAAGGGCAGATAGATTAATGTAATAATGACGGACCATTGGTGAATTAACGACATTGCCGGCTGTCCTGCGCCGCCTAAAAAGATATTCATAAATGTAAGTGCTAATCCTGTAATACTCACTAAAAGCAGCATATATAGCGGGAGAAAGTCATATAAAAATTTTTGTTCCGCTCTTGCCTGCATATTTTTCAAACGACGATAAAGGGCCATGCTCACACCCGTGATTACCATCACAGCTGAAATATTTAATGCATTGTATGATAGATTAGCAATAAGGCCATCAGCCTTTATTGTCATGACTTGCATACCCAGCATGATAATGTTGTAGTAGCCATTATCCTCCATCGTGAAATACATCCAGCCGAACACAAGAGGGAAAGTTACTAAAATAGCAAGAACACATCCCCCACCAATGAGCACATGTTGCGTCCATCGGTAAATTCCCCTATTCCAAATAAATTTGTATGTAGCAAGATGCTCTACAGAAGTTTTTGGTGTTGATTTTCTAAATAAAAGTTTAATGCCTTTTTTAATCATTAATTTTGTCGGGGGCCTTTCAGCCCAGGCAATAAATCGATAGAAAAATCCTCCCAGAAAGACGATCGTTCCAACCATGTAGCCATATAAATTCAAATCAATATGAGTAAACATCCTTGTTCCAATAAAAGATAAGATTGCTAGTCCACAAACTGCCAGAAACATTGATTTGGCAAAGCGGGATGCAAAAGCTTGATTCAGTGATTTTTTCTTTTTTTGATTTGTTTCAATATTTACTTGCATGATGTCCCTCCCAATTACAACTCTTATTATTAGTTTAAGACCAGAGACATCTTTAACATATCGGGGGATCTCCCTATTACAGGGACAAAAACCCCTGATTTTAATCCTATTTGTAAAAACAAATGGAAAAAGGCCTTCTCACCAGTTCTTTAAACTGATGGAAGACCTTTTTATTGTTGTTATTTTTTTAAGGGCTACCGTTTAGTTGTAATGCTGCTAACTTGCCTTTGTATATACCTTTTGATTTGCGGCAGCCTTTTTCCCATGAAGAATAAAGTATAAAAAGATAGATAGAAAAACGATAATGGCCGACATTAAATACAATCCACGGAATCCGAGTAATGGAATGATGGCTCCTAATACAAACGGACCCATTCCGACACCAAAATCCATGCAAATAAGAAAAGTGGAAGTCGCCAGTCCAATTCTATGCTGTGGTGATTCTTTTACAGCGATAACTTGAAAACAAGACTGCATCGTTCCAAATCCAAGTGCAAGAAACACACTTGCTAAGAGTAGCGTGAAGCTATTATGAGATTGACTAAGGATCACCAATCCAATCGCAAAAGAAAGGATGGCCGGAAAGATCACAAAGTTGTCTCCTTTTTGATCTAGTAATTTACCTGTGAATGGTCTAGAGATTAAAAGAACGATTGAATAGACAAGGAAGAAAAAACTTGCCGCTTCTATTAAGTTAATCTCTGTTGCATAGGCAGTAATAAAGGATAAGATACCCGAATAAACAAATCCCATTATCGCAATCATTATTGAAATGGGAACCGCTTTTTTCTCAAAGAAATTTGATAATTTAAATCCCTTTAACGTATTGTCCTTATCCTGGATGATTGCTGGACTTGGAATTTTTGAAAATAACGAAATGATTACATTAATCATAGAAAGAAGCGCACATATGATAAAAATCGTAGAATAGTCCGCATACTGGCTAATATATAGGCCAAGAAATGGACCAATCGATGTCGCTAAAGTATTGCTCAATGAAAAGTAACCAACCCCTTCTCCCCGACGCTCCTTGGGGATTATATCCATTACGATCGTTGCTAAAGCTGTTGTTGAGATTCCAAACCCAGCCCCATGGATGAAGCGAACTAACAATAATAGATACATATTCGTTACTGTAAAATAGAGCAGAGTGGCCACCAAAAATAAAAGAAGCCCTGAAAATAATACCTTCTTACGTCCAATCGTTTCAATGAATCGACCCGTAAAAAGACGAGAAAAAACTGCTCCAATAACGAAAATACTTGCAGCAAGACCAGCCATACTTTCTGAAGCACTAAATTGTTCTATCGCATAAACAGCTAAAGTCGTCATTAGTAAGAAATAAACTAATGAAATAATAAAAGACGTGGAAGACAGGATAATAAAGTCTTTCGTCCACAATTTTGTTTGTTTCAATGTCCCACCTCCAAATTCTGTTGTTCACTAAGCAACCTCTAACAAAGCCTCACTTTAAAATTGCTCAAAAAATCACATTGAAGAATATAACAGGTTAATTTTGATTAGTTGGTTATATCCGTTGCCTTTCCAACTGTTAAATCCCGCCCACGATGTTCATTAAAGCATTTGCTTAATGAAGTTAATTTCAACTTATCATCTTATAAGTATAAGTAAAAAATAAGAACAAACGATTCCAATCGTTCATTCAATCTGTCGTAGAATATGTTTAAAAAAGTAAGATAAAAGCATAAAACTACTGGAGAATTATAAGGGAAAATTCAGTGCTAGTCCATAATTATGGCGTAAAACACGAGCCTAACAACCAAAATAATACTCCATTTTACAACACTATATTTTATACTGTCAATACATAATTTGTGGTTTTTTCAAAAATATGTTACAATTATTTTATAATATTTCTTAAAATTCGTATTCCACATTCTTATGTAACTTTATTGCAGTAAGAATCTGAGTACGTTTTTTTATCCCCATCTTCAAATCAGGGGAACTTAAGGAAATAAGTTGTAATGGCACTAGTCGTTTAAATATTTCTGGTCACCTGTTAGAGGATAACCAAATAAGCATGATTAAAAACTACTGCTTTAAACAATTAAAGAGCTTATCCATATTTAGTAAATATGACTAACCAGAATACGGTGAGCCAAAATTATAGTATCAAAGGGAGGACAAAACGAATGAACTTAATTAATAAAGAAGTATCCCATAAGCGTTTTGGCAAGGGAAGTGTTGTGAAACATAGCGATTCTATGATAGAAGTGCATTTCGCAACAGAAAATAAAAAGTTTGTTTTTCCCGATGCATTTGGAAAATACCTAAAGATGCATGACAAGAGTGCTGCCCATTCACTTGAAAAGGTTATACAAGAAAAGGAAATAGAACGGAAGAAGGCAGAACAGAAAAAGGAAGAAGAAAAGAAACTACGTCAAATCGAACAGCAAATACGGATGGAACATGAAAAACTTATGAAAAATCATAAGCTTCATCCCCAATCACAAATGGTCTTTTGGTGTGATGATGAAGAACAAAGCAAGGTTTTTACAGAGTGGAAGGTTTTTACTGGCGAAATAAAGAGCGGCAATAACAAGGGAGAGCCTAAAAAGCCTACTCGCATTTATCCAAACAGCGTTTGCCTTTTAACAGCAAGAGATTCAAGTATGTCCGAAAACGAGAGACGTATCTTAGGTGTTTATATGGTAAATGGAGATTTTATCGGCAGATTTTGTGAAGATGGATACATTCCTGCTCATTCAGAATATAGAATACAACTGACTGAACAGGAATCAGCTAAAATGCCTTTTTGGAAATACTATGTAAATGAAAAATCCCCTCACAAAACGACTTGGAATACAGGTAAATATCGTTATTTCGATAATATATGGATGGCTCAAATCTTACTTGATATCATCTCATTGAAAAGTGACACACAAGAACAAGAACTAGCACAGAAGTTCCTTGAATACTTTTGTCGAATGAATCAGATCAGAGAAGAAGAGATCCCAGAACCTAATGGGGCATTAATGCGTATATAGATTCTTTCCCACGATAATTGGAACATATAATCCAAAATAGGATACCGAAAAGGTTGGAAGTCTAATAAAAAAACGCCTGAAAACTTATAAAAGAGATCAAAAAGAAGCCATTTCTCTGGAGAAATGGCTTCTTTTTGCATGTCCTTTTTATTTGAAAACCGTTCATTCATATCAACTTTACCTTCTGTTAAAGTGTAAAGTTGATATAAATGATAGCTGCAAACCTCTTCATCCACCTAAGATTGAATATGATATAACCCTAGTTCTTTCTATATTAAAGGTTTTATATCGGTACACTCATTTAAAAGTCAGGAGTGAATGACCATGTTTACATCACTTTCAACCGGGTATATACAAACTAAGATCTACTAAACTTTTAGTAAAACAGAATAGGAGGAATCATATATGCAAAAATCTATCGTTGGTGGAGTATTTAAAAATGCCGCTGAAGTAGAAGGTACTATTAGAAGACTGAAAGCGCTTGGCATCGACACAAATAAGATTTCTGTGCTAGCAAAAAATGACGATACCCTTAATGAAATCAAGGAACAGACAAACGTTGATACAATTGACAATGATTCCAATCGCGGAAAAAACGCTGGGAAGGGAGCAGGCATTGGTGCCGGAACTGGCGGCGTTTTAGGTGGGATTGTCGGGATCATCGCTGAAGTAGGCCTTCTGACAATTCCAGGAGTTGGCGTGCTGGCAGCAGCAGGCCCATTAGCAACGGCGTTGAGCGGTGCGGCAATCGGTGCGGCCGGTGGTGGACTTGTGGGAGCACTAGCTGGGGCAGGAATCCCCGAATCAGAAGCAAAGATCTATGATAATTATATAAAAGATGGAAATATTGTTTTATTAGTTGAAATTGACGAAGCCCAAAGGATTGAAATTGAACGCACCTTTGCTGATAACTGTTCAATCAACACAGGCGTTTATGCCCTTTCTTAACCATTAAACATGTCTTTATGGTTTTAAATTTTTGCTAGAAAAAAGCAACCTTCTCAAATGTAAAAAGGACTGGCTCTTTCGAAGAGTACCAGTTCTTTTTTCGTGTAGGTAGCTACTTAGAGTCACTATATATATCGAATTTAGTACAAATTATTTACGTACTATCTGTTTACCCCTTTAGGATTCGGGTACAACACATCTAAATGTAACATTAATAGAAATGGGAGGGATTTATTTATGGCAACAAAAGACATTGCCCTGCATGAAAAATTAGAAATACATGAAATATTGTTATTTAAAACGTCTTGTGTTAAGAAAAGCACTGCTATGTTAGAACTTGTAGAAGATAAAGAATTAAAGAAGATATTAGAAGAAGATATTGAAGCATCTACTAATGCTGTCAAAGAACTATCAAAAATCTTGAAAAAGGCGTAAAAGGAGGATCTGTATGACTACTAAAACAGAAAAGTTAAATACTCTTAAAGATATTATAGATGATCAAACAATTGCAACCGACCTGCTGTTGTCTTCCAAATCAGGTGTAAGATCATTGGCGATCGCTATTACAGAGACAGCAACACCAGAAATTAAAAAGGTACTAAAAAGTGAACTAGATACTGCAATTGATCTACATGATAAAATTGCACAGTATATGATAGAAAAAGAAATGTACCATGCGTATGATATCGAGGAACAAGTTTCTCAAGATCTCAAAAATGCAAAGGAAGCCTTAAAAATAGGCGAATAATTGAGATTATAAGTAATCCTCAGATGTCTCCTGAAAAATCTAAAGTAGATTATCTATTAACTGTGGTAGAACCAATAAATAGGAGGTATTAGATGTTTCTTCATAAAAAAGAATTACAATTTGAAGCTAAACCGGAAAGACCCGATCCATTTATGGCTAAAAAGCTACAAGAGCTTATTGGTGGCCAATATGGTGAAATGACTGTTGCCATGCAATATTTATTTCAAGGTTGGGCTACACGTGGCAATGAAAAGTATCGTGATCTACTCTTAGATATTGGAACTGAAGAAATAGGCCATATCGAAATGTTAGCAACGATGGTGGCCCGTTTGTTAGACGATGCTCCAGTCAAAGAACAAGAAGAAGCATATAAAGACCCAGTTATTGGTGCTATTATGGGAGGCATGAATCCACAACATGCCCTTGTTTCTGGACTTGGTGCACGTCCATCTGACAGCGTAGGGAACCCTTGGATGGGAAGTTATATCGTATCCAGCGGAAATTTATTAGCTGATTTTCGTGCGAACTTAAATGCTGAATCCCAAGGTCGCCTACAAGCTGTTCGTATTTATGAAATGGCTGATGACAGAGGCGTCAAAGATTTGCTATCGGTACTGATTGCCCGTGACTCCTATCATCAAAATCAATGGGCTGCAGCTATTGCTGAATTGGAAGAAAAAGAAGGCCTTCTTGTACCTAGTACCTTCCCTCGTGAAAAGGAGCGTCTAGATATCGCTTATACTCTTTATAACTTTTCTGAAGGAGAAGAGAGCAGCAAGGGAAGGTGGGCTAATGGTGAAGCACTAGATGGTCAAGGTGATTATAAATATGAATCAACACCAACTGTAGAAGGTGCTAAACCTAAGTTAAACCCTGCTCCACCAAAATTGCACAACACTTTACCAACTGAGATGTCAAACTCTCGCCCTTAATCATTTACCCAAGAAGCCGTTGGCTAAAAGGGCCTACTCAGTAAAATAGTAAACAATAAAAACCACGAATGCTGTTGTAATTGAAACTGTCTCCTCAAATTTAAATATTAAATAACTTAAGTGGCTTTAGCTCTATATTCCATAGGGTTAAAGCCGCTTAGTTTTTCCTGATGTTTGTATGTACTTTTTCTATTAACGAAACGGCGTACTCCCTCCCATACACAAAAAATGTTTTCATAAATACTGCTAAGAAACCCAGCACTTTAAAGTGAACCATTCATCAATGGGGGTTTATTTCATTCCCCACCAATGAAAAGCTTTAGTCCACCACATGCTAGTCATGCAGACGTGGCAGTAAACGTATTTAGTCAACATTCAACTTTCCAGGGTTTGCGGACAGGTTATCTCCCTATCTTCTTTTCTATTACTTAGAATCTTGACGTGGGGGACCCCGTTAAGTAGATAAAGCAGATAATCTACTAACAGGTTTGCCTCTTGCAAAAGTTTATCGTTTAAAAATGGAGGGTAATTACTATTATCTTTACTGATTTAAACAACGAGGAGATGAATCTATTGAACATCTTATTAACATCAACCGCAAGAAGAATAGACTTTGTAGGATTTTTTCAGGATGCTTTGAAAAATGCTGGTATTGACGGGAAGGTAATTGCTACTGATCCTGAACATAATGCCCCCTCGCTTCAGGCTGGGGATGAAAACTATGTCATTCCCCATCAAACGGATTCAAATTATATGGAATCAATATTGGAAATTTGCAAGAAACATCATGTGAACTGTCTAGTCCCATTAAATGATTGGGAAGTGCCCAGTATCTCCGCACATAAAGAAGAACTGGAAAAATTAGGCGTATCTGTATTTGCGCCAGATTCAACTATTGTCAATAAGGTACGGGACAAGGCAAAATACCGAGAGCTACTTGACCCGCTTGGCATTAAGACACCACTATCCTACCTTAATGTTGAAGATGCGAAGAAGGCATTGGAAAAACAAGAAGTATCCTTTCCATTAATCGTGAAGCCCCGTAATGGTTCAGCCTCTATAGCTGTTGAAATTATCGATAACTTAGAGGATATGGAATTTGCCTATGAGCAAGCCATTCGAAAGATTAAAGAAAGTCCATTGGATGGCGCCACATCTAGAGAACCGGAAGAGAATGTCATTATTCAGGAAGTCGTTGAAGGGGATAAATTTAGTGTGGATATGTTTAATGATTTAAACGGCCGCTTTCTTACTTCTTTTGCTAGGAAACAATTAGGTATGAGAGGCGGAGATATCGATCGGTGTATTACTGTAAATAGTCCGGAATTAACAGAAATCGGGCGGCAATTAGGTAACAGCTTTGGTCATGCAGGTTATATGAACGCTGATGTCTATTTCAATGGTACCGATTATTATGTTATTGACATTAATCCCCGCTTTGGCGGCGGTTATGCCTTTACCCATGCAGCAGGAGCGAATATTCCAGCGGCCATTATTGCCCTAACTGCAGGTAAACAAGTACAAGAGGAATGGCTTCGTCAAAAACCAGATATCGAGCTAGCTAGACATGACACGGTTGTTCCGATAAACAATCAGCAGGTAATGCAAGCATTTTAAGAGCAACATTGAAGGTAAAAATGTTTATTTAATTTTTTTAATATTAGAGGAGGGATAAAATATGAACAATCATCTAATCCCCCTATTAGAAGCATTAATAAAAATCGACAGCTCTACAAAAGAAGGTGCAAATGAAGCGATTGCCTTTTGTGAACAATGGTTAATAGACCAAGGTCTCCCCGTAAAAAAATTAGAAAATAACGGGTTTCACATGCTCGTTTGTGAAATAGGTCAAGGGGATCATACGATTGTCTTAAACGGACATATCGATGTCATTGAAGCTGAGAAAAAACAATTCCAACCCCATATCCAAGATGGAAAACTGTATGGCCGAGGGTCAGCAGATATGAAAGCAGGGGTGGCTGCCTTCATGATGGCAGCGGCACAATTAAAAGACAAGGAATTAACATCTAGGGTTATGATACAGATCGTTCCAGACGAGGAGACCGGCGGCATTAATGGGACCAAATATTTAACAGAAAAAGGCTATTTAGGAGATTTTATTATTTGTGGTGAACCTACAAATATGGGGATCGCCATTCAATCTAAGGGCGTGCTTCAGCTTGATATTACTGTCCAGGGGAAACCTGCCCATGGAAGTCGTCCATGGGAAGGCACAAATGCAATAACAAAAGCGATTCATCTCTATGAAGAAATTCTAGAGCTGCCTTTTGCAAAAGAAGGCTCCCCTATGTTTACTCGTCCTTCTATTAATCTCGCGAAGATCCAAGGGGGAACCATCTATAATAAGGTACCCGATTTATGTGAAATATCCCTGGATATCAGATATCTGCCAGACCAGTCTCCAAAGGATATCGTTCATCAAATTCAGGCACTCACAGACAGTACGGTAACCACCCATATTTGCAATAATCCGGTCAAAACAAGGGCAGACAATCCTTATGTAGAAACATTGGCCAAATCAATTAAACGAATTACTCAGCTCGAAGAAGCAACCATATTCGGTCAGCATGGTTCCAGCGATGGACAATTTTTCACCAAGTACGGAGGTTCAGCCGTAGAATTTGGCCCTGTTGGCAGCGACTGGCATGGGGAGAATGAGATGGTTTCTATCGATTCGGTCAGAGAGTATCAGGAAGTGCTAGTGGATTTTATCTTGTCTTTGGATAGTTAACCAAAAACTCCCGTTGATTATATTCTTGAACGGTTTAGAAAAGGCTCAGGCATTTAATTATAGTTCTATAAATTATTTATTAAAATAATTTACGAGTCCAATTCTATTTATAAGTAAACACTAATATCTCTAAAAGTAAAGGCCTTCCATCAGTTCACGAACTGATGGAAGGCCTTTACTTCTATAAATTCTAACCTGTGTACATAAAGGGGGCAATCACCTAGACTACACTGACAATTGCCCCCTTTTCTAAAACTAGCAATCTATGTTTCTTTATCGCTGCTCTCAAATATTTTTCCTAGAAAGAAACCATCCACTTCCGTTAATTTGCCTCTCCAGAGAATTTCTCCTTTTGAAGGAGTAGGTTTACTGTCTCCGCAATAAACCTTGGTGTTTTTCATATGGATAAAATAAGCTTCAGAATCCATATTGTCTTCAGCCTCTTCTCCAGCCTTTCCAAGCTGTTCACTTACTGCTTGTGCAATCTCATTCCCATCTTCTAATATTTTACTTATTGTATTGAAATACTCCTTAGCAGATACCATTGTTCCAGTAATGACGGCACCCTTTACGTTTAATGTAATATCTAGGGAGAAATTATGTTTATTCGCCGCTTGCACAAAAAACTCCAGAATATTGTCTTTCATCTTGCCGGAACTACTGCTCATTTTATTTCTCCTTTCTTAATCCATCTAGAAGAAGATAGGTGTCTTCATCCTCGGAGAGAACTTTGAAACTTCCCTCCTTCTCTTTTCTATCAGGAGTACGACTATTTGCTTTTCCTTGTTTTTCATTTGTATTCTTCTTACTATTTTCTTCATTGTTTTTCTCGTTCTTTTCATTTGAACCATCGTTCTCTTTTCCGCGGTCTTTATCCTTTGATTGGTTTTCTGCCCTTTTATTTTTCCCTTTATTCTGCTCAGTGTCAGGATCCTTAGTGCTTTCTATATCCTCTTCCTGTTCTGTTTCTTCCTTATTCTCCTGACTGTTATCTTGATTTTGTGATTCATTTCTTGTCTCATTACTATTTTCCTGATTGTTTTTCACGTTATTTTCTTTTGTACCGTCGTTCTCTATTCGACGGTCTTTATCTTTTGATTGGTTTTCTGCCTCTTTATTTTTCCCTTTATCCATCTCCTCA
The DNA here is from genome assembly GCF_036670015.1 of Niallia sp. XMNu-256. Classification (NCBI taxonomy): domain Bacteria; kingdom Bacillati; phylum Bacillota; class Bacilli; order Caryophanales; family Bacillaceae; genus Niallia; species Niallia sp. XMNu-256. The sequence goes on along the minus strand of NZ_CP137636.1, from coordinate 348,173 downwards.
GTGTCAGGATCATTACCGCGTTCTAGATCCTCTTCCTGGTCTTCCGTTTCTTCCTCATTCCCCTGGCTGTTATCTTGATTTTGCGATTCATTTCTTACTTCAATATTATTGTCTTCTTTCGTATCGTCCCCGTCCCTTTCTTCCAGGCTCATCTCAAGATCTTGTCCTGAATTTTGTTTCTCCAAATTGTTTTTGACTTCATCTTCTTTTGTCTGGTCATTCATCTGTTGAGCTTGAGTCTGCACTGAGTTATTTATATCCGCTGACTCATCATCATTTTGATTAGAATTCGAACCGAAATCTTGATTTTGATTCTTTTCTTGGCTCATTTTTATTAGCAGTTCTTCAATTTTTCCTAAGCAATCCTGTAAATCTTTATTTTCCTTTTTTAAGGATTTGTATTCTTTATTTGTTGATCTTTCAACGGGTTCTGATTGTTTTTCATTTCCATTTTCCTGGTCTTCTGTTTGGAATTGTTCCCTTCTGTCCTCTTGACCTTTTGGCTGAGACTGGCTAATCTTACTATCCTCTTGATCTTCCGGCTGAGATAGCCCCGTTTCACTTTCCTCATGATCTTTCGTTTGAGATGGCGACACTTCAGTTTCTCCTTGATCTTTCAATTGAGACGCGGACGTTTCACTCCTTTTCTCTTGATCTATTGTTTTCGAGGATTCCACTTCACTATTCAACGGCCCTTGTAAATAGGACTGTAATTCCTCTCCGTCATCCTGGCCTTTTGTTTTTGATTGAGATTCTTTACTTCCCTCCTGATTTAGTAAACCTTTCTGCTCATTCTTTAACTCATCTAATGTTGAGTTTTGCTTTTCAGGTTTACCGGAACCTTCGTTAGTCCTCTCATTTTTAACATTCACCTGGCTTTCACCATATTTTGCTTGAATAAGTTTTTCTAGCATCTCTTCCAATCGGTCTAATCGGTCATAAAAATTGTTGTTTTCCTCATTTGAGTTATTTTCCTGATTTTTAGGGTTGTTCCCAATATCAGTTGATAAGCTTGTTTCCTTGTCTGCTGGAACTTCCTGTTCATTAGAACCTTTCTCTTGAGAATCACTGTTTCCTTTATTAAATTGTTTAATTGATTCTACTGCCTTCTTTGAGACTTTTCCTATACCTGATCCTGTACTTTTTAATTTATCGCCACTAATTTCTTTTAGCTTTTTGCCAGTCTCAGGAGTAGCCAAATATCCCGCAGCAGCTCCAATCAACCCACCTGCTAATGAACGTCTAAGTGGGCTAGTATTTAATTTAGATTCATTTTTTATTAACTCTGTCTGATTTTCACTAGATTGTATATTTGTCATAAAAACCTCCACTTATTTAACGATTGAATTTATTAGTATTTATTTCTACTATCCTTTAATAAAGTTTCTCTCTTTTTTTATTACTCAACCTGTCTTTTTACCTTCAGAAAGAAACAATAATAAAGGTCATTATTTATTATTCATGTTTGTTTTTTCATTTGCTTCATCTTCAATTAGTTTACTTAGCATCTCTTCTAAGCGATTGAAACGATCATTTAACGTTCCATTTTCATTGTTGGTTATCCCTTTATTGTCTTCTTCTATGTCATTCACAGTATTAAATTTTATGCTTGTTTCAGTCTCTTCTTTCGAGTCTTGTTCATTTGAATAACCTTCAATTGACACATCTTCTTTTTTATCAGATATCTTTCCAGCAGATTTTTTAATAGAGTCCATAACATTCTTTGATTTTTCTTTAACGGCCTGACTTATTCCATTCCTCGTGCTTAATAATTTATCTCGATTGATACTTTCCACAATTTTTTTCCCATTCTCGGGAGTAGCTATATATCCAACTGAGGCGCCTATCAATGCCCCTCCTATTAAACGTTTAACCGCACTGTTGTCCATGCTATTTTTATTTTTTATATTCTTTGTTTGTTCTGCTTTTTCCATTGGTCTTATCCCCTATTATTCAAAGTCTCCAGAATGTATAACATTTTGTGAAATACTCTTCTCTAAAGTTTCAAGTCTTTCATGCAGCCTTCTGTTTTCTTCTTCAAGCGCTTTTGCCGTATGGTCTGTGGCTTTTGATGTTAAATAAGGGTCTGTTTCCCACCAATCCATTCCGATTTCCTTTGCCTTATCAATAGATGCGACAATTAGACGTATTTTAATGGTTAACAATTCCACATCCGCAATTCCTACAGAGATATCTCCAGCAATAACGACGCCTTTATCCAGTATTTTTTCAAGCACGTCTACAATCGTGCTTGACTGCATTGAATGCTCGACCATCTTCAAGTCCTCCTTGTGTTTGGATTACATTAAGCTTCCTAAAGGGCCGAGGTCAATATTCAAATCTTCATCATCAAGGCCAAAAATTTCTTTTAACTCTTCCATTTTTTCTTCCAGATTCATTAATGCTTCACCTAAGTTTTCTATTTGCTCATCTGTTAGATTTCCGCCTTCAACTCGTCTAATGGCATGTCTTTCAACAATTTGCCTGAGAAGTTCAATGACAGTGAGGACTAACTGTGCTAATCCATGTTCTGCATTATCGGGATCCAAATTAATTTTTCCATTTGTTTGGTTGGCCGGTTGCATCAATCAATGCCTCCCTCTCTATATCAAATTCTTCTGAAGATATGGTTTTACGGCCTTTCGCTTGAGTTTGAACCAGGGATTCAACTGAAGCAATTAATATTCTTAAATCCAAATAAACTAGGTCAACACCTGCTATTGAAATCACTAAATCTGCCTTAAGTGCCACACCCTTATCAAGAATGACATCCAAAATATCAATTAATGCGATATCCTTGTTTTCCATTGTTTCTCTTATTGTTGGCATATTCTAAGTCCTCACTTATGAAAAGCTAGTAAAATGGTAGGCAGGCCATGGACCACTCACTTCAAACTTCCACCCTTTTTCCTGCATATCACGCTCATAGCGCTGAACTTCTTCTAGAAAAGGTTCCACTTTCGTTTCGGAAATGAGATAGACACTATTCCAGGTCATATCTTCCTTTTTACCAGTCGCTTCATTACTCCAAGTTTTTTTAACATCTCCTTTAAGCGCTAACCCTTTTAAATGGGAATGGATCCTTTCACTTATTTTGTTTTTTTCTTTTTCTATTTCTGAATCAATCAATTTATCCAGCTTTTTCTTTTCAAAAAATTGTTTCCCCTTGGATAATTGGCTGATTTCCAATCTTTTTGCTTCGATTGTTGGATTGCTTTGACTCACTTGTTTCTTTAACAACTTGTCATCACAGTAAATTTTCAAATTCCACTCTTCATTCCCTTTGATTAAAGCAAACGCACTGATTAATTTATCTTCATTTGAATGGACCACTTCCGATAAACGATCAGGGCTTTTATATAGCGTGCAAAATTTCAGCGGGACAATCGTAAACATTCTAGATAGCGTCAATACTGTTTCATGATGATGAAATGCTTTTTCCTGAAGCCACTCCATATCATTATTAATCCGCTCTTTCAGGGTATCTTCAGAGTATTCATCTTCATCTACAGTACATACAATCGCTGTTACCTTTCCTAAATGAATTTTGTGAATGTCTCTTGTGGCATCAAAACCCTTTAGATTTGGAAGTGATCGCTCCTCCGCTTCCTTTGTGGGAATTAATCCATACAAATAAATCAGATTACCCATTTTCTTTCTCCTCTCATTTCCTTTCTGTCAGCTGCTCCCATTGTTCCATTTCCAGGCGCTTTGCTGTTTCATAACGAATAATCAACTCTCCTTCTTTCGCTTTATAAACGTCTTCAGGAATGTCCCCAAGCTCAAACATCATTTGAAGCTGAATCAACTTTTGCTGAATGGTAGGTAGATCGTAAAACTCTTTGTCTGCCTCTTCTTTCACTTTTTCTCCGATTTTTATGATAAGGTTAATCGGTGCAGAGACAAATTTATGAATCATTCAGCATCCTCTACTTTTAATCGGATATTGACAAAATTATACGCAGGCCAAGGACCGCTGTAGTTAAAATCGACCTTATCCTTCCATTTTTCATACATTTCATTAACCATTTGGTCAAACTGGGCTTCTTTTTCCCTATCCACAAGAAAGGATGCATTTAAGAGCATTTTTTCCGCAATGGGATCATTGGCTTTCGAAGCCTCAGCTAAGTTTCCTAACGGATTGAACACTTCCTCCTTCATTTCGCTTTGCAAAAAGGAGATGATTTTTTGAGCTGCCCCGCCAAGCTGAATTCTCTCGTAGTAGCTTGCCGATTCCGATTTTCCCTGAACGGCTTTTGCCATCTTCTCTATTTGTGAATTATTGTTAACCTGTGATTCTAACCACTCTTTTTTTCCAATCACTTTTAAACCAACTTCAACCTTTCCTTTTATTGCAGGGAACAGCTTTTCAAATTGTGGGTATAAATTTTCAAGAAGCACTTCAACATCCTCTTTTGAATGAAATACATTTCCGAAGCTAACTGGTATAACCGTCTGATTCCTCTCCATTACCAAAGAAAGCGCTCCTTGATGCATCATTAAATTATCCCGATTCGGATGATAGATTTTCAAGGGAGCCTCCGCTGCAACCATCGCTGCATCTTTATACCGGATAGTAAACAGCTCTCTTCTTTCCCCTTCGACTTCAACCTCCCCAAACTCCTCATTTCCTTCTATTTGAATTCCGCAAAAGATATAAATTCCCATTGTCTCTTCACTCATTGTAAAAACCTCCTCTATTCTATTGCTTCATATTTTCACATGCCTGTATGATCAACTTTTCTGCTGCGTTTATTTGTTCACCCGATTCGATGCACCGACTTACCTGGTGACCTAATATATCCATACATAAACGTTGAAAATGTAAATCGGATCCGTCAATTGGAATTCCTTCCTGCGTAGCCAATTTAGCAATCATTAATGAGGCACGAAGACTTGGCCCGCTATCCTCTTTACATGACTTTCGCAATTCTGCAACCAGTGTTGTAATGGCTTTAGCTTTTTTATGATCAATATTTATTTTTTCCGAAAGAATAGCTGCCTCACGGTCACTGTCTTTATAATCGATATAAATAGTAATTAGCCGGTCAAGCAATGCATCTTGGGTTTGATAGACACCTGCGTATTCATCAGGGTTGCTCGTAAAAATGACAGCAAAGTCGGGATGAACACGGACAAACGGTTCCGTTAACTTTGTCCCATATAAAGGAAGAATGCCCTCCTCTAAAATAGATAAAAAGATATTATTTGTGGTTGGCTTTGATCGAGTAAATTCATCATAAACGAGTGTATAACCATTCTTTACTGCCTCAAGCAAACGTCCGTCTCTCCATGTTTCTGTCACACTTTCGTCTCTCTTGTAAACTGAGCGAACATAATTATCAACAATTTTTTTACTCGTATATCCAGTAAAGTCTCCGATTAAATCTTTATTGTTTAATTCATGATTCCCATGAATAAGCATGACCGGTTTTTTCCTTCTTTTTGCCAAAGCGAGTGCCAAGGAGGTTTTACCTGCTCCGGAGGGACCTGTAAAATGAACAGGATATCCTGCTTTCAAGTATTGTAATGAACGGGAAAGTAAGTCTTCTGTCTTTGCATCCTGTACAATAGCCCTTGCAGTTTTATTCACCTTTTGCCTTAAAACTGTCACTCTTTTTCCTCCTACTCCCACTTCCTATGCTTGTTGATTAATTGAACTTCTGTAACGGATATTTCGTCTGTTATATGCAGTAACTTCCTTTTCCTCATTTAAATAGACATCATAGATACCTAGAAGCTCATCTTTTGCATACTTTTTCATATATTCTTTTTCCTCAATAACTTCTACTGTCAGCTTCCAGCCATTGTTATCACTTTCTTCTACAGCCGTAATTTTATGAACAGGTGCGACAAATTCACTGAAAAACTCCGTAACATTACCAATTATTTTTTTTATTTCCATAGACTATGACCCCCACTTGCTAAATAGGCATGCCAGGGTTTCCTTAACCCCGGCTATGCCTATCTTCACTCTTAGATACTAAAGTGTGCATTTCTTTCATTCGGCTGTTCGGGAAGCCCATTTTCTTCTACATCATCCCGAAGCAACCCAACTGCCTCCGCATAACGTAACCATGTATCCACACTTGCAATAACTACTCTTGCCTCCACTGTCAAAATTTCAATTCCTACAACAGAGACCCTTACAAATGCGTCTATAACAATTCCTTTATCTAAAATTCGGTCGATAACCTCAGCCAAACTGGAGCTATCGGTGCTTTTTTGAAGTGCCATTCTTGCATTCTCCTTTCATACGTTTCTTTAAGAACCCATGGTCTTAATTTCAGTTGAGGATTTCATATTCTCTGCGCTCTTGATCTTAGTTGCACTTTTAATATCTCTGGATGTTTTTATATTGCTGGTGCCTTTAATATTTCTGACACCCTTTACTTTCAGTTCGCTCTTATCTTCATCCCCGGAAGAAACCTTCCTTTGAAAGCTTTCTCCCGCCTCAACAACCTTCCCTACCTTTTCCCGGGCCGAGAGTAAAGCATCTTGGGCTATTTGTTTTGCCTCCCCTGCTTTTTCATGGGCTTTATCGGCAAAATTCTTTCTGCCCTGCTCCAACTTATCCGTGAATTCTTTCCCTTTATTTTGGATATGGCCTTCTACGTTCTCCTTTATTTTTTCTGCTGCGGCATCCTTCACTTTTTCTTTTATTGGTTCTGGGGTATGTTTAATTACAGTTTTTGCCACCTTACCGGCTGCTTTTTTTACATGTTTATCCACCCCATCACCCCCTTAGAGTTATAGAAGGGCTGGGCATTATTTCGATTCCACCAGGTCATTTAACATTTTTTCAATTCTTTGTAGACGATCATTCAAATTTTTGTTTTCCTCCTTAATTTCCTCATACCTTGATGTCTGGTCTTCTTCACCCGAAAGGCTCGTCTCCTCGTTTGCACCTTTCTCTTTTGATGAAGAAAACAAGCCTTCATCCAATTTATTGAGATAACCAACCGTTAATTGTTTAAGGCTATTTTGTGCCTGGTCAGCTAAGAGATCCTGAGCCGTTCTCTTGAATTCATTGCCCGCAACTTTAGCGAATTCAGACTCACCTAACTGCTTTAAGACCTTCCTGCCTATTTCAGGATTGGTGAGATAGCCAACTCCTGCTCCAACTATGCCGCCTAGTAACACTAGATTCATAGAATAATTGGTTTCAGTCTTCTTTTCTTCCGTTTCCTGATTGTTTTCTATTTGATTTTTATTTTCTTGATCTATATTTTCTTGATCCGTATTTTCTTGTTGTTTTATTTCTTCCTTATTCTCATGTTCGTTTACGGGAATATTTTCATTTGCCTCCTGAGTAACCATTGTTTATTAACCCCTTTCCTCCATTTACTTTTGCTCTAGAAACTTAATTGTGGAAGTTGAGAATGGTAGTTCCTTTCTTCCTGACCTTTGTCACTTAATAATCCAACTGCCTCTGCATATCGTAGCCACGTATCCACACTCGCTATCACTACCCCGAGCCTCAACAGTAAGGATTTCTATCCCTGCAAGTGAGGCTCTTACAAAAACGTCAATAACAATTCCTTTGTCCAGAATTCTATCAACCACCTCTGCTAGACTAGAACTATCGATGCTTTTGTGTATGCCCATGACTGATATCCTCCCGATTTTAGTATCATGCGAGGTTCCTTGGCCTATTTTTGTTTATAGGTCAACTTGTATATAGCCTCACAAATTTCTCATTAAACGAGGGATTTTTTTCCAGTCATATAAATTTCTTGAAATATTACAGCACTTAACAATTAATAATATTGAAATAGTAATTACCTCAAAGGTTTAAAGAGCTTTTTATACAATTATTAAATTTTCATTACTTATTTTAAAAAGAAATAAGAACATGGATATCCATGTTCTTTCGAGGATTTTTTTGCCGATGGAGAATTTTTAAATTTTCTCCTTTAGATCCTTTTATCTATGTAAATTGTTTGGCTTTTAAAATTTTACTAATATATAGAATGTAAGAGTGAATTACCTATAACACTAAAACATTCCTTCAATAGCATCTAGAATTAGATACAGACACCTATTTGATAAATGTCGCAGAACCCCAATATCTTAAATTTGAATAAGTGACTTATCGGCGGACTAACAAACTTGATTTTCTAGAAACTAAGCAAAAAAAGAGGTCTCTCTAAAGTTCAATGAACTTCTGAGAAACCTCTCTCTCATATTCTTTATATCGATCTTACTGTTCTAATTATTCATCAACATTACCCTTATACTTTCGTTCACTTTGTGAATCATCCTTGGTCTTAGACTTATTCTTTTCATCTTCCATCTCTATTTTCAAATCTTCTAACGGGATTTCATCAACAAACTCCTGACCTTCAATTTTGTCAGTAGCTTTTTCTTTTTTCTCTATTGGTGACTTATTGTTGTTATTACACATATTATTCACCTCAGATATATTTTTGTAGTATATACCTTTTTCTAAAAGGTATTAAACATTTACTCGTAACTAAATTCCTATGAAATGTTTCTATTATTATCTTCTCCATCGTCCTTTTTCTTTACTTGAATATGCTTATAAACTCTAATAATTGGTCGAACTGTCATAGCTAAACTTCCGATTAAATAAGACATATTCGAGTAAAAAGGATCCGAACCTAACAAATTGAGAATACTTCCTGTAATAAAGAAACAACCTAAAATTATATCAGCTATTAACGTGATAATATAGGAGTATCGTAAAATGAAAATGTTAAATTTCTTATGCTCAATCTTTAAAACTACGCCATTCTCATCCTCTTCTTTCTTAATTCGTCCAAACATTTAAACACTCCACTAAAAATACTTATTCCTATTGTATTTCCCTCCTTTTCTAGATTTTAATCATTACTTAAGTTCTAAGCGGAATTAAAATTAGGGGTAGAAAGTTAACTTAATATACAACCTCTACAATCTACGTATTCCCTGATCGTATTAGCTCCTCAGGTCAAGGTTCCAATCAACTTGTGTTGCATTGACCTTTTACGATTTATTTATTTTTCTCTTTTGGATTTCTTTTTTTACAAATGGAATTACCTTGTCTTTTACTGCTTTTTGTAATTTTGGATCACTGATTAATTTTTTTAATTTGTTTTTCAACACATTTATACCTCCTAGTTTCCTTAATTTAGGGTTTAACTAATTAGAATTGCATACTAAAAGGAGTAAGAATCCTTCTATGATATATTATTACCCTATAAAAGGAATTCTTTATCGGATCCAAGATAGCTTTAAAAGGTCAAAAAAAAAAAAAAAGAAGACCTTTGCTAAATTTCAGCAAAAGTCTTCTTTATTATTATTGTTTTTGATAGCGAAGAACTGGCTTACGAGATGCTGTTGCTTCGTCTAAATGTCTTACAACTGTGTTATGTGGAGCTTCTTTAACGATTTCTGGATTGCTCTTCACCTCATCAGCAATTTGCAGCATTGCATCGATGAAATGATCTAATCTTTCTTTTGATTCTGTTTCAGTAGGCTCAATCATAATTGCCTCTTCCACAATTAATGGGAAGTAAACAGTCGGCGGATGAACTCCAAAGTCCATTAGACGTTTGGCCATGTTCGATGTAGTCACACCTTGTTTCTTCTGTCTATTACCTGATAGGACAAACTCATGTTTACAGTGTTGTGTAAACGGAAGATCAAATTCTTTTTCAAGACTGCGCATCATGTAGTTTGCATTAAGGACAGCATATTCACTAACCTTCTTCAATCCTTCTGGACCCAATGTGCGGATGTACGTATACGCACGCACGTTAATTCCAAAGTTTCCGTAGAAGTTTTTCACCATACCAATCGATTGTGGTAGATCGTAGTCAAGTTCATACACACCATCATTTTCACGAACAACCGGTTTAGGCAAGAACGGAGCAAGATCTTCTGAAACTCCAATTGGACCTGAACCTGGACCGCCACCACCGTGTGGGCCAGTAAACGTTTTATGCAAATTCAAGTGAACGGCATCAAATCCCATATCTCCTGGACGAGTATAACCCATAATAGCGTTTAAGTTTGCACCGTCATAGTACATTTTTCCGCCCGCATTATGAATAATCTCTGACATTTCAAGAATTTCAGTCTCAAATAAACCTAGAGTGTTCGGGTTTGTTAACATAAGAGCTGCAGTGTTTTCATTTACTACACGCTTTAAGTCCTCAACGTCAACTAATCCTTTTTTATTTGACTTTACTTCAACAACCTTAAATCCTGCAACCGCTGCAGAAGCCGGGTTTGTACCGTGTGATGAGTCAGGTACAATTACCTCATTACGATGATGATCGCCGTTTGCTTCGTGGAAGGCTTTAATCATCATCAATGCAGTCCACTCACCTTGTGAACCAGCAGCTGGCTGTAAAGTGATTTCATGCATTCCTGTGATTTCTTGAAGATGTACTTGCAAATCATACATTAATTCAAGGGCACCTTGAACAGTTTTTGGATCTTGATATGGATGGATATGACTAAATCCAGGATGTCTAACAACATCTTCGTTAATCACTGGATTATATTTCATCGTACAAGACCCTAGCGGATAAGTACCAGAAAGTATACCGAAGTTCCGGTTGGATAGCCCTACATAATGACGCATTAATTCCAATTCATCGACTTGAGGAAGCTCTGCATCAACCTTACGAACATAAGCACTCTCAAGTTCTTCTTCCAAATTAACTTCTGGAACATCAAGCGCCGGCAAATTATATGCCTGTCTGCCTTCTTTACTGCGTTCAAAAATTAGTTGAAAGTTTTCTTTAGCCATTGATATCCCCCATTTCTTTTACGAAAGCATCGATTTCTTCTTTTGAGCGGATTTCAGTTGTAGCAATCAGCATGTGGTTTTCTAATTCTGGATATACCTTGCCAAGATCAAACCCGCCAACAAATCCTTTTTCAAATAAATGATCATTTACAACAGACACCGGTTTAGAAAGTTTAATTACAAATTCATTGAAAATTGGCCCGTTAAATACAGCTGGTAAGTTAGCTTCTTCTAACTTTTGCTTTGTATATCTAGCCTTTTGCATATTTAATTTTGCCATTTCTTTAACACCGTTCTTACCAAGAGCACTCATTGCAGCTGAACTTGCCAAAGCGTTCAATGCCTGGTTTGATGTGATGTTTGATGTTGCTTTCTCACGCTTAATATGCTGCTCTCTCGTTTGTAATACTAACACGAAACCACGCTTGCCATCTTGGTCTACCGTTTCACCAACAAAACGTCCTGGTACTTTACGCATTAATTTTTGAGTTGTTGCAAAGTAACCACAATGTGGTCCACCAAATTGTGCCGGAATACCAAATACTTGTGTATCTCCGACAACAATATCCGCACCAAATTCACCTGGAGGTGTTAAATAACCTAGTGAAAGTGGATTACTGGAAACAACGAACATTGTTTTCTCTTGCTGTTTGATCAGCTTATTAATTTTTTCTAACGGCTCAATTTGACCGAAGAAGTTAGGGTATTGAACTAGAACAGCAGCGGTATTTTCATCAAGCTCTTTTTCTAATTGTTCTAAATCAGTTAAACCATCCTTGTGATTGATCTCTACAATTTCAAGTTTCTTCCCGTTTGCAGCCGTTTGTACTAACTGGCGATACTCAGGATGCAAAGCAGCTGAAACAAGAACTTTTTTGCGTTTTGTCTGACCTACACTTAAGTTTACAGCTTCAACTACAGCTGTTCCCCCATCATATAAGGAAGAGTTAACAACAGGCATTGCAGTTAATTCAGAAATCATTGTCTGGAATTCAAACATTGCTTGTAGTTCACCTTGTGTAAGTTCCGGCTGATAAGGTGTGTAAGCGGTATAGAATTCTTGTCTAGAAATAACATGATCAACGACTGATGGAATGTAATGATCATAAACACCAGCGCCTAAAAATGAACGATATTCTGTTAAATTCGCATTTTTGTTTGCCATTTCTGTTAGTTCTTTTTTCAACTCATATTCACTGACTGGTTTTTTAATGTTTAATTCCCTGTCCAGTCTAACTTCTTTCGGAATATCAGAAAATAGTTCTTCTGTGGATGACACACCGATTTTATCTAACATTTCTTTTTTATCGGTTTCAGTCATTGGTAAATAACGAAATTCCATTACGATGTCCTCCCTATTTATCTCTAATAAATGGTGTTTTTACGATAACCGGATTTAACCTTCGTTATCGTAAATGTATTTGTAACTCTGTACCTAAAACGCAAACTTGGGAACTACAGATGCTAACCTGATATGGAGGCGCCACCTAGAGTCGAACTAGGGATTAAGCTTTTGCAGAGCTTTGCCTTACCACTTGGCTATGGCGCCATCATTATTAATTAGAACTTAGAAATATTTGTTGGATATGCGTAACCCTTTTCATAAATCCTTTTCCTTATCATTTGGTTAATTCCTTACCACAGGATAATCAACCTATTTTTAGAATAGTTTTAATTATTATTTTTCATTCTTCCATATCCTTATATACTTTTACTAGCTATAATAATTTTTCAATCTATTGAATATTATAAAGGGTTATTTATCGTATTAAAAGTATCAATTTATAAAAAATAACCCTGTCAATTTAAGGAAATTGGAAAATGAAGCGAATGCGTGCAATCTTAATATATTATTACTATTAAGTATTTTTAAATAGTAAATACTCCGGAATTAATCGAATACTTAAAGTATATCACAATAATATTAGAATTCTACTTTATTGCTTTCGTTCAGTGACACGAGAAAGGTAGAACGCTTCTGTCGTTTCAATAACAGAAGCTAACGTAATTTCAGGGCCTTTTTAAACTAAATGATAAATCGAAATAATATTTATCTTTACATTATCCAACATATTAAAAGAGGCAACCTATAGGTTGCCTCTTTTAATATCCTCAAGAAATGTGTGAAACGTGGACACTTCACCCTCATCTTACTTACTACCCTTACGTATTAAGGGGTAGAGCGCTTTATTACATCATGCCGCCCATTTATCTATTACAAAAATAATTCAAAACGGAAGATAAAAAAAACTATGGGAAAATTTTTGAGTATTTTTAATGTGATTGAGTAGCTCTTGTCCTTATCTTTTTCTAGATTTCTCATTTTTTGTCGATACCCACTCAGAATTTGTAGATATTTCCCGGGAATTAGTAAAAATTTAAAAAGTGGTGTATTCGAATAGCCGAAAAAAAAGAAGATTTGTTGCCCATAGGTTTAAATAGTCATCTATATCGGATACCGTATCTTTGCTTCTTTGGTTCCTTCTAATCCTTCTATTATTGGTTACAGAAGATCTTTAGCTCTATCTTCTAGAGTTCTGTCCGTATCGCGTAACGCTATAAGCGTTTGGTATCAGATTATACATAAATACGCGTATAAGCATCTTTTAAACCTAATATCAATTTTACTCTAAAGTTTTATCCATCGTTTCGTCATGGGTGTTGCTTCCCCGCTTCCTAGTAAGAGAATGCTTGTTCATTCAATGTATTTCATGTTGGGCTTTGGACCCCTTTTCCATTAAAGAAGATTCTCGGGATTTGCCTGCAAGATATATCGCCTAGCGATACGACACAAACGAGAACGAGCCCTTTCTTGAAGAACTACTAAGGACAATGATCTTACGTGAGCCGAGAAACCGTTTTTTAAGTAGTGACATATACCTTTATCAGTTGAACACTTACTTAACCGTGACTGCGAATTCAATGTTATAACACTATTCATTCGTTCTGAGTTTTGAACATACCTTCGAACAGTGGTCTTTGTAATCGCCGTCTTATTCCACTTCCTTGTAGAGTATGCTTATTCGCCCGGATAATTCTCTAGTTCTCATTTTAACAAACATGCCTTTTTGCTTACTAAAAGTTGTTTGTTTTGTTTAGGTACATATCGCATGAACAAATCTTAAATGAATTTAAATTAAGACCCCTATTTTCCTTTGGTAAATCGTCCTATGTAATACGGAACTGTTATTTACGAAACATTGAGAAAATACCCATCCATTTTACTTTAGGTTTTTGTACTGCTTCTTCTAAACGTTTATTAAAATCATTTTGTGAACGCCATTCTTCTTTCTGTTCGTCCCGCAAATTTTGAATTTCTTTTTGTAAGAATTCATTTTTTTGTTTTGCTTGTTGTAGCAATAATTCGTATTGTTTCTTTTGTTGTTCAGTTAAACTTTCAATTTTATTGTGAGTTTTTTGCGCTGAATTTCCAATACTAGAACTTATAACATGATGATCTTGCTGAAGCCGGGAAACCGTTGTTTTAAGCTGTGACATATCGCTTGTTAGTTGAATATTCATTTCACGTGTAGTTGCAAGCTCATTAGCTAAAAACTTTAAGAACTCTTTTAACTGATTGGAATCGTGGGGTAAATGGTCATATGTATCGGGTATAGCTACCTTTGTTTCATTTGTTTCTTCTAATCTTTCCTTTTGTTGAAACACTAAGTCTATAGCTGTATCGCTTAGGGGCTTGTCCGTATCGCGTAACGCTATAAGTGCTTCGATATCGGATTGAACAAAGATACGCCTATCTCCATCTTTTAAAAATTCATATCCATTTCGCTCCAAGATTTGGCTATACTTTCGGACAGTAGGTGTTGCAATCCCTACTTCTTCTGCCACTTCCTTGGTAGAGAAAGCTCGTTCAATTGATTGTATATCGTTCCTCATATTGAATCTCCCTTTCTATTAAAAAATAAAGGTTTTTGATGTATTCGTAAGTTATATCGCCAAGCGATACAAAACATTTATAACATAATAATCTTGCTAGACCCGGGAAGCTGTTATTTTTAGCTTTAACACCATCTATTAGTTAACCATTTTATGTGCTACTAGTTTATCTGCTAAAACGTTTAGAACTCTTTTAATAAATTTGTCATATATATCGGGTAGCACTATCTATGTTTTATTCGATCCCTCAAACCTTTTGTAACACTATGTCTTTAACTGTTTCATCTGGGGGCTTATCCATATCGCCTAACGCTATAAGGTTTGCCCATACTCTCTAACAGTGGGGTTTTGCAATCTTCTTCAGCCACTTCCTTAAAAAGAAAGCTTTTCCATTTGATTGTATATTATCTAGCTATAATACTTCCTTTTCTATTAAATGTGAAGGTTTTTTGATAAATTTACAAGTTTATATCGCCCAGCGATACAAAACCAATACATAAAAAAAAGAGAGCAACAGCTTACCAGTTTCAATCAGATTACATCATACCGCCCGTTAGATGCGGTTATGTAATTCCTTAACCATAGGAGTAAGTATTACGATATTTGGAAATTTGTATTAAATCTAAGGTGAGACATCCTTTACTTAAAAATTTATCATTTTTAATGGAGTATGTTGCAATATATAATAATTTATTATTTATTAGCTTAGTGAAATAACTTGATTAGATTTCTTAAAATAGGTGAGTATAAAAAGAGGTTAGCATCAACCTTTTTAATCCTTAAAAATAATTACTATACAGTACCTTCTTTTTGCTAGTAATTGTATTTTATTTTTTTCAAGGTAATAAGAATCCCCTTCTAATAATTCTTTTCTTCATAAGGAATTTTAGGTGCTTTTTGTGATCCAAGATAACAAACGCTTCGGCAGACTATGCCATTTTTTTACTCTTCTAAAACCCTGATCTCGATGACTTGTACCTCATTGTCATGACAGATTAGTAATACTTTGTATGTTATTTGACTAACGTATACTTTACAGAAAGGGAGATGAAGTTGGATACTACCCATACAACTAAAGACAATACAGATTCCAACAATGGTGAGGACTACTCCTTAGATAGAGTTCCTCGCGACAAAAGGATTATGGGATGGCTTAGTATTACAAATATTACTTTTGGTATCGCTACGGCTATTTTTTACTTTCAAATGGGCAGTGTTATGGCACTAAAATACGGAGCATTAAATGCAATTATCTCTGCTGTTTATGCTATTCTTGTTGCTGGTATCCTAAGCACATACATTGCTTATCTTTCAGCTAAATCCGGTATGAGCGTCAATCTACTTTCAAGAGGTGGTGGATTTGGTTATATCGGAGCATCTTTAACCTCATTTATTTATGCGACTAATTTTATTATGTATTGTGCATTAGAAGGAATGATTCTTGTAGCAGCAGTACACCATTTTTTACCTATTATTCCAGAATGGGTGCTAATCGTCTTTTTTGGATCCATCGTAATTCCTCTCAATTGGTTTGGAATTAAGCAATTAGATAAATTACAGAAATGGTCATTACCCATATTTTTTATATTTTTAATAGCTGCTATAATAATGAATTTAATCACCCCCTCCGTATACGAAGGTAACTTCTGGACTTATCTGCCGGATGGAGTTCAGGTGGGCGGAACAGCATTGTTATTTTGTATCGGAATGCAGCATGGAATTATGGGACTAACTCCACTTCTAGCCACTGATTATGCCCGCTTTTTGAAACCAAAGGATACGAAAATTGGCATCTTTGCTATTGGATTTATTCCTCAAATATTTTGTTTTGGCGTCATGGGAGGACTTGGGATTTGGTTTGGTATTCGTCAAGGAGAGCCAAACCCAGGTGTCTACATTGTACTTCTACTTGGTGTGTGGGGAGCATTATTTACGATGCTAACTCAAATTAGAATTAATGTTACAAATATTTATAGTGGTTCTTTATCTCTAGCTTCGTTCTTTGAAAATATTTTTAATTTCACACCAGGACGACGCGTTTGGGTAGTTGTAACAGGTGTTTCAGCAATTTTCTTAATGCTTGGTGGTATTGTAAATCACTTGGAATTAGCGATGACCTTCCAAGGTGTTTTCCTCTTAACCTGGGCTGCAATTCTTGTAACAGATGCTGTTCTTATTAAAAAAATCCTAAAAATTGGTCCAGGCTATTACGAAGCTAGACAATCATACTTGCATAAATGGAATCCTGTAGGTGTCGGATCATTAATCATTGCTAGTGGCCTAGGAACCATAGCGGCATTAGGGTTTATGGGAGAATTTTTACGAAGCACTGCTGCTTTTTTTGCTTCGATATTAGCTGCAATAATCACACTCATTATAGCTGTCTATACAAAAGGAAGATACTACGTTATAGAAGAAGCTAACGATATTCCGAAAGAGGATTATATAAGGTAAGAAAAGCACTCTTGTTACTAATGCATACATTCCTTTCAGAAATCGTTCTGATATTTCGTTATTTTTAAACAGACCATCCACCATTATGGTAGGGTGGTCTTAAATTTAACTTTAGATGAAAAAAGAAGCTTCCTACAAGTTTACTCGACTCATGAAAAGCTAAAACTTCATGTTGACAAAATATAAGCATTCACTCGACAGTGGAGATTGATCTCTTTTATGTTTATTAATAATCTCCATGTTATGATAGTGAGGTAAACTAAAATTTGTCAGTGTCAGCGGAAGGGGGGAAAAATAGTCTCCAAGCCGCAAATCAGATTACGAAAAGAGGGGGAATCGTAAGGTGATTATTCATCCAATCAAAGCCTTTTCTGATAATTACATATGGTGCATTCAAGATGAAACAGAGGCAGTTGTAGTTGATCCAGGAGAAGCGAAAGGTGTCCTTGATTTTCTCGAGGAAAAGCAGCTTCGTTTGGCCGCCATTCTTTTAACGCATAAGCATGAAGATCATACCGGCGGGGTACAGGAGATTGTAGCGAGACATCCGGAAAGCCCTGTTTATGGACCAAAAGAAACGGAGGCCTTGGCAAATCGTATTGTAGCGGAAGGGGACTCCTTTAACTTGTTGGGCCAAACTTTTCAAGTCTTTGAAACGGGAGGTCATACGCATGGCCATATCAGTTTTTTAATGGGAGATGCTCTCTTTTGTGGAGACGCCTTGTTTTCAGCAGGATGCGGTCGGGTTTTTACCAGCGATTACGCAGCTCAATATGAATCCTTGCAGAAATTTAAGCGCTTGGATGATGATATAAATGTATACCCTGGTCACGAGTATACCGAAACTAATTTACGTTTTGCATACGATACGCTGCCTGATAATAAAAAAATTTCCAAAGCATTGAAAGAAGTCCGGGAATTGCGTGCAAAAGAACAGATAACACTCCCGACAACGATCGGAAGGGAGAGGGAAATTAACCTCTTTCTACAAGCGGAAACATTGGAGGACTTTATCAAATTACGCAACGCCCGTGATGATTTCTAAGGGAATTCGAGTCGGAGTGTAGAAAAGGAGTTCAAAACAATTACTGGGTTGCTTTTTGCTGAATGATAAATAACAAAAAGAGCTCTCTCCTAAGTTTATTTAACTTAGGAGAGAGCTCTTCGATTTTGCGAAATAATAAAAGAATTCAAACCCCTCTTACTAGAGGAGCCTGTCATTATAATGAATGTGAGGCTTCTGTGGGGTTTTACTACTCCCCCCCCCACAGAAGCCTCACCAAACGTTGAATATATCATATCAGCGTTTATTGGGGATGATTTACATCATTCCGCCCATTCATCAAGTTATTAAATAGAAGAAAATAGAATTATAGAATCATTGATTTTACAGGCTTTCTATCCTCCGTTTAAAATATTTTAAAACTGAACAAATAAATTCTATGAGCAAAACTATGAGCATTTTTATGATCTTTGGAGGGCAATTTGCCTTACCCTTTTTCCTTAATTGGAAGGCAATAAACCGTATTATTTACGTTCTTTTATTTATATATTAAATATGAAGAAACTGGGAATAAAATGATTTACTAAAAGCCTGATTTATCGGGTTTGGACTAGATCCTCAGCCAGATGGTGGTCATGACAAAGAGAAAGGAGAAAGCGATAGATTTCATGAAAATAGATTTTATAAATGTCATCAAGATTTTCCCTTCATCTGCTCCTCCTTCACTAATAAAACGGATCGAAAGTAAAAAGGTAACAATAAATTCGCAAATTTATCAAATATATTATAAAGGTGAGACATTTTAACAATAAAATAAGCATCTGTCGTTTGTCAGATGCTTATACAATATTCATTTTCAGATCATTACTAGATGAATAGCCTTTTCACTTAAAAATGATTATTTCAAATTACGTAAGACTATTCAATCACCTCTTCTGTTAAAAGATTGCAACTTTGTTGCAAGAATGCGCCTGATTACGGAAGATCGTTTCAAAGGTTAACTGAAGAAAAGCGCCCTATAATGAAATAATCGCAAATGTATAAAATCGTTACTTTTTCTTATCACGATGTCTTTTATCAGCCGCACTTAGTATCAATAGAGTAGCTACAAAGAAAACAATACCTTCAACTATCATCGTAGTCCAAATACCAAAAGAGAAGAAAAATAACAATAATGGAACACCTAATATTAATGTTAAACCAATTCCAAATCCGATCTTTTCAGGTAGTGCATTAATTTTATCAATCATTATTTTCACCTTTTCAAACCTTTTCTTCTAATTTCTTCAAGAAAGTTCGGTCTTTTCCTTCAATTATAATTAAAAAACATTCATAGTTTTCAGATTTACCGTATCATAACTAATCCAGTCTTTTAAAAGTTTATTCAAGATAATGGCCCTATAGCTAAAGAGGGCACAATTCTTTTTCAAGAATTGCGCCCGTTAGTCTATAATAGTCACTGGATAAGACTTGGATTCACCATTAACCTTAATATCTATTGTGTCATGATACTGATCAGTTGTTAAAGAATATATATATTGCCTTACTTCATCATCTTTTGAATCCATTTCATCTAACTTAACAAGTGCTATCGTATCCACCGTTTCCAAACTGGCTTCAACTTGTTCTTGAGAATGAAAAACAATATAATATATTTTGCCGCTTCTGTTAATCACTTGAAGTTGAGCATCAGGATCTATTACTTTACTTCAGTTACTTTTTTCGGAACCTTATCCACCTCGCCAAAACTTAATTTTTGCTGCGTACACGCTGATAAGGTTGCTAGAACTAAAAACATTATTAAAAATAATTTCCTCACTTATTTCACTCCCTTGTCTTATTCTTGTTAATTCAACAATCTGGCCCGATTCATTAAGAAGAGCGCACTTCTTGTTGCAGAATTTCGCCCGATTGCTGAATAACGAATATTAAACCTTGGTACTAAATATCCTTGACATTAATTTATGATATGGTTAACCGTAACAAATCTAAATGAGGTTTAGGAAAAAAATCAACATCTTAATAACTCTATTTTAAATTTATCCCTGATTAGAGGAAATATAATTTGTTTTCAAGGCATTTGTTCTCCAACCTTTTATAAAAAGAACAGATGCAACAATCGCTGTACCAAGCCAAACGGGCAACAAAATACTGGAAATAATAGGTAGTGTGGTTAGTTCAAGTACAGTTCGATCTAATGCAGTTTGGAAACCTATTAGTATAATCGATAGCGTCCAAGAGATACTACCATAATGGATTAGCAATTTTTTATATGTTCATTTAATTGAACTTTTTCCAAAAGCCATCCTGAAAAGATTAATGTTTGTAATGCATGAAAGCCTATTCCATGTAGTACGATTAGATTTCCCACATCTCCTGTAAATCGGTCTTGGAGCAAAATCATCCATATTCCAGCAATATTAGCTGCTAGAAAGATATAAACGCATAGCGAATCCCTATTATGAGCAACGGACGTTCAAAAGGATATTTTATTCGAAAAAACTGTATAGTCAGCAGTAACTACTCCCTTTTTAGAACCTCCTCACTCCATCCCTTTTCCATGAGTTAATTGAGGCAAATCCAATACCTCTGCAACCGTAATAAGAAAACCTGTGCAAATAAAATGAGATACTGTCTCTTTTGCATTAGGTATTCCTGCTCTTTCAAATTTCAACTATAAGGATTCAAAACTTTTAAGAAACAAATTGCGAACACGTTCTCGAATGCCAAAACCTGATATAGCATGAGCCTGCATGACCATCAACGCCTCATCACGATGAGCTTGTATGATTTGATTAAACCCACTGCCCATCTTTTGGATTAATTGATCAGCAGGTGCTTTAACTTCCGAAATTGTGTCATAAATACAGCTAAACGCACGATCAATGACTGTCTTAAATAATTCCTCGTTGTTTTCAAAAAAAATGAAACACATATGGCTGTGTCACTCCTGCAGCCTTCGCCACATCGCAGTCGTTGCTTTATAATATCCCTTCTCTACGAAAACCACTAAAGCATTTTCAATAATTAGTTCCCTTTTATCTTTATGTACCACCAATACTATCATCCTTTAATACTTTATTTATTAATTAATAAATAAATGTATATGGTATCGTAATATTTTGTCAATTAATATAGCGTAGAATTATTACACCCGAAAACAATGAGGTGATTTCTCGATTTACTTCGACTCTATCAAACCCTACAGGAGCGCAAAGTTTATAGTAAGAGACTTTAGAAGCCTCTTGAAACCAAAGACTTAACTTTTATTATTATTGTGGCTCACTTGTTATAGGGTATGAACCTTTTCTATGGAGATGTGAAGTTGGAAGAATTACCTCATTACGACACCATCAACAACTTCTTATCTCGCTTACATCCAGAAAAATTAGGAGAAATTCGTACTTATATGATTAAGGAACTTCTTAAAAAGCGTAGCTTTGAACGATTCCGAATCAACGGAAAATATTGGGGCATTATCACTTTATAGTTAATTATTTAAAATTGGACTTGTATACTCTTAGATAATAGAAAGTACATATGGTATTTCTTTACTTTTGTGGATAAGTGAATTTTGATATGAAACAATGTAGAACATAAATTTACTCTTCACACCTGACTCCATATGATGGTACTTTGCTTATATTTATACTTTGTGCTAGCCTAAGTAGTAAGTGAATAAATAATTTTCACTTAATAGAGTAATAGAGTATTTTGGAGATGGTACTATAATTTTTAAAATCATTAAAGATATTCTATACAATAGGGAATCTTAGCACTTACGATACTCGCTAGATGGTAGAGATGAAATTAAGGAATCAGGTTCGCCTGGTTCTGAGTAGATGTAAATTAAACTAATGCAGATATTGACGGATTTTGAATTGACTTAATTCGATTCAGCAGTCATTTTTGAATGTCTTGCTGCTCATATCATTATAAGCTTGGTTACCAATACCAATGGCTCTGAGAAGAATGAAGGTGACTATGGTGCATGATATATGTTCTTCCAAGTATAGATGGGCTTCGATCTTATTGAAAATTTAGTACCAAATGAAGAACTTTAGAAAGGTGTTGTGATTATTCGTGAACTCATTAAAATCATTGTTAGCAGTGGGGATATCCTTAATTGTTCTTCTCGCTGCATGTGATGATGGTTCAATAGAAGAAAATTCAGCAGAGACTGAAGGAGACATTAATTATAGTGAAGAAGTAAACTACACAATCACAGGTATTGAGCCTGGTGCAGGCGTTACAGAAGCAGCATATAATACGCTTGAGACTTACGATAATCTTGA
The DNA here is from genome assembly GCF_036670015.1 of Niallia sp. XMNu-256. Lineage (NCBI taxonomy): Bacteria > Bacillati > Bacillota > Bacilli > Caryophanales > Bacillaceae > Niallia > Niallia sp. XMNu-256. Next base: position 325,765 of record NZ_CP137636.1, on the reverse strand, counting down.
TGGCTGGGAGCTTGAAGAAAGTTCAACAGTAGGAATGCTCGCACAATTGGCTGATGCGATAAATAATGAAGAGCCAATTATTGTTACCGGTTGGATACCACACTATAAATTTATCCAATACGACTTGAAAATATTAGATGACCCAGAGGTTACTATGGGAGAGGTTGAATCTGCCCATACAATTACACGTTTAGGCTTAGAAGAAGACATGCCGAACGCTTATAAACTACTTGATGCATTTAACTGGGAGTTAGATGATGTGGAACAAATAATGTATGAAGCGGAAGATTCTGATGTTGAAACTGCTGCTTCCAACTGGATAGAAGATAATCAGGATAAAGTCGATGAGTGGACTGAAAATATCGAAGAAGTAGACGGCAAAGAAATCGAAATTGCTTCAATGCCTTGGGCAGCAGAGCAAGCATCTGCAGCTGTTATTGAACAAGTATTAACCGATTATGGCTATGATGTTACAGTAACAGAAGTCGATCCAGCAATTTTATTTGAAGCTATTGCCGGTGGCAATGTTGATGCAACAGTTGCTCCAGCATTACCAATAACACAAGGACATTTATATGATCGTTACGAAGGTGAATTTGTTGACTTAGGTCCAAACTTGGATGGTCTGCAAAATGGTTTTGTTGTTCCTGAATATATGAATATTGATTCTATTGAAGATTTAGAACCAAAAGAGTAACCACCCATAAATACAATTGAGATGATTCAAACTCCAAGGGTTATTTACCTACCAAACCCTCAATCTATCTTTAGCGTTTTTTGTGTACCAAAATCTTGCTATGAGTGGGTTTGTTTTTACTTTTCCAAGCGGATTAACAATCTGGACCAGAGATGATCATTCTCGTCTAACATTTGAACATTTAGAAGAAATGGATAAAGAACATCAAAAAGAAATTCTACTTGGAGGTAATTATGGAGTTCCAGACGAAGACCTTGGTCCCGTTATGGTATTTCAAGTAAGTGATGCTTCTAAGTTTATTACAGGACAACTATTGCCAGTTGATGGTGGATAAGCCTTTATAATTTTAACATGTAACTACTTCATCTTAAATAAAGGACAAAGGGATAAGTTTCTCAACCCTTTGTCCTTTATTAATGGAGTCCTTCACTCCAGATAAATAACCTAATATTGCACTATAGGAAGTATCACTTCCGTAGGTTTTAATAGAATTGAAATATAGATGTAAATGTAAACATTTATTATGTGCTAGTTTTTAAGTACATCTTTGGGATTTCTCTTCCTGGCCACATTGACTACACAGAACAAAAGAAGCAAACCCTCTAGATTCGTATAATGAATGAAAAAGGATTTAGAGGGTATTTTTTTATCCTTCCTAGCCAACCAAAAAGCCTCATTTACTTATGATATGGTTCACCACTATTAATGCTAAACTACCTCCTCAACAATCTGGCCCGATTGTTGATTAAGAAAAGTGACTCTTCTTTATTGAAGCCTCGTACCTTAGCATCCATGAAGCTATGCTTCATCACAAAATATCAAGTAAATTACGTTCTTTTATGTATTTAAATAATATGAGTAATTATTAGATAAAGCAGTTTGAACAAACCCTTATCTATAGTACTTTTACAGAAATCCTGATTTGACCAAATAAACATCTAATAAGTGTTAAATTCAACATACATTTATTTAGCGTGTCAACATTAAAATATAACTTCAATTTAGAAGATAAAGGAACGTATGGGGAGCATATTAAAAAGTACGATATCTTTGAAGAAGGAGATAAGACACTCCTTTTCCAAGATAATATTAATGGGTAAATAAAATTAAAAATAACCGCTTCCATAGAAATATTACAGAAGCGGTCGTCGGAGTAAAAGAAATACAACAACGGTTAGGACATACAGATATTAACACGACAATGAATATTTATGCTCATATGACTGCTAATATGGAAGAAAAGGCCTCCCACCAGTTCAGTAAACTGATGAAAGACCTTCTCTAATAAAAGAGTTTTATATTAAAAGATAAACATTAATCACTCATTATGAGCAAAATTATGAGCATTTATCTTTCTTCTATCATAAAACCCTTATATATCAAGGGGTAAAGCGGCTTATTACATCATGCCGCCCATTCCACCCATTCCGCCCATGTCAGGCATAGCTGCTCCGCCTTCTTCAGGCTTGTCAGCAACTACTGCTTCAGTTGTTAATAACATTGCAGCAACTGAACCTGCATTTTGAAGTGCAGAACGAGTAACTTTAGTTGGGTCAACGATTCCAGCTTCAACCATGTTTACCCATTCGCCAGTAGCAGCGTTAAAGCCTACTCCAGGTTTTTCGTTCTTTAAGCGCTCAACGATAACAGATCCTTCACGACCCGCATTTTGAGCAATTTGACGAACTGGCTCTTCGATCGCACGTAATACGATGTTAATACCAGTAGCTTCGTCACCTTCTGCTTCAATTTGAGCTACTTTTTTGTAGATTTCTACTAAAGCAGTTCCTCCACCAGCTACGATTCCTTCTTCAACCGCCGCACGAGTAGAGTTTAGAGCATCTTCAATACGAAGTTTACGCTCTTTTAATTCTGTTTCAGTTGCAGCACCAACTTTAACTACTGCAACCCCACCAGCCAATTTAGCTAGACGTTCTTGTAATTTTTCACGATCAAATTCAGAAGTTGTTTCTTCTAATTGAACACGGATTTGGTTTACACGTGCAGAAATTTGTGCACTGTCACCAGAACCTTCAACAATTGTAGTGTTTTCTTTGGAAACAACTACCTTTGCAGCGCGGCCTAATTGTTCAATTGAAGCTGATTTAAGATCCAAACCAAGATCTTCAGTGATCACTTGACCACCAGTTAAAGTAGCAATATCTTCTAGCATCGCTTTACGACGATCACCGAATCCAGGAGCTTTAACAGCTACCGCATTGAATGTTCCACGAAGTTTGTTTACTACTAATGTAGCAAGTGCTTCACCTTCAACATCTTCAGCAATTAATAATAATGGCTTACCTTGTTGAACAACTTGCTCAAGAACCGGTAAGATTTCTTGAATGCTAGAGATTTTCTTGTCAGTAATTAAAATGTATGGATTATCAAGAACTGCTTCCATTTTATCAGAATCAGTTACCATGTATGGAGAAGCATATCCACGGTCAAATTGCATACCTTCTACAACATCTAATTCTGTTGCAAAGCCTTTTGATTCTTCAATTGTGATAACTCCGTCGTTTCCAACGCGTTCCATAGCTTCAGCGATTAACTCACCAACAGCTGTATCACCTGAAGAGATAGAAGCAACTTGTGCAATAGATTCTTTTCCTTCAATAGGTGAAGAAATAGATTTTAATTCTTCAAGAGCTGTTTGGATCGCTCTATCCATTCCTCTACGGATACCCATTGGGTTTGCTCCTGCTGTTACGTTCTTAAGTCCTTCGCGAATCATCGCTTGAGCTAGAACTGTTGCAGTCGTAGTACCGTCCCCAGCAATGTCATTAGTTTTACTAGCTACTTCTGCTACTAATTTTGCTCCCATGTTTTCGAAAGCATCTTCTAATTCGATTTCTTTAGCAATCGTAACACCATCGTTAGTAATTAATGGAGAACCGAATTTTTTCTCAAGAACCACGTTGCGTCCTTTAGGTCCAAGAGTTACTTTTACTGCGTCCGCTAAAGCGTCAACTCCACGTAGCATCGCGCGGCGTGCGTCTTCACTAAACTTAATATCTTTAGCCATAATGAATAACCTCCTAAAATTTGATATAGTCTATAAACCAAGTATCATTATTAAATAACAGCTAGAATGTCATTTTCACGTACGATTAAATATTCAGTACCTTCATACTTCAATTCAGTACCAGCATATTTTGAGAAGATAATGCGATCACCAACTGAAACTTCGATAGCAACGCGCTCACCATTATCTAGTACACGGCCGCCTCCTACAGCTACAACTTTACCTTCTTGCGGTTTTTCTTTAGCACTGTCCGGTAAAACAATACCGCTTGCTGTTTTTTCTTCAGATGCAATTGGTTCAATGATAATGCGATCACCTAGTGGCTTTAACAATTGAAACAACCTCCTCAAATATTTATGTAATTTTTTATTTTATTAGCACTCGACACAACTGAGTGCTAACACAATTATTATATTAATCAATTCTGTTATTTTTTGCAAGTCAGACGATGTAAATTTTCACAAAAATATTCTTTACATATTTTTTATCTTTCAAACCCAATTGTTCTAATTTGAATAACGACAACCTTTATTGATAGAATAGTAAAGAAGTGCTTGATTAAAGGAGAACTTTATTTTGAAAAGAGAATACGGAATCATTCTAATTATTTACATAGGAATGCATTTATCTGGAATCATTGGATCACCACTGCTCCTCTTTTTCAGTAATATGTTTGGCTATTCGATGAGCCCGGGAAGTGCAGTCACATCATGGTTATTAATAAGTTTTAGCATCGCTTTCGTTTTCATCTTGTTTCATTTAAGAAAAGAAATTCATCCTATAAGAAATGAACAAGGGGTTATACCACTTCAATCTATCTTTTGGGGGATTAGCGGAATTTTCCTAGCCTTTTTTGCACAATCTATTGCAATAACGATTGAAATGGCGCTTGGAATTGAAATGGGATCTGAAAACACCCAACAAATCGTTGGATTAATTCAAGCTGCCCCACTCGTCATTATCATTACCTCGATCATTGGACCGATATTGGAAGAAATCGTGTTCCGAAAGATTTTATTTGGTTCTTTATATAAGAAGCTTAATTTCTTTTTAGCTGCTTTAATCAGCTCTCTTATTTTTTCGCTTGCACATGGGGAGCCAGAACATTTAATCCTATATGGGGCGATGGGCTTTACCTTTGCATTTCTTTATGTTAAAACAAAACAAATTCTTGTACCGATTTTTACACACGTTGCAATGAACACGATTGTAGTAATTATGCAACTTAATCCTAACTTAATGGGGCAGTTGTAAATTGGGACAAGGTTGAAACCATTATTGGGGGATTAAAATTGAGACAAACACCATTGTTTTCGGGCATCATTTATGTTGTCCTTGGAATTATTTTCACCCTTTTCGCTATTCAAAATGTGAATACGGATGGTGAATGGGGATTTTTTTCTATATTATTAGTCATTCTAGCAACCTTTGACTTTGGTTCAGGCTTCCGACTAATACGAGCACACTTTAGAATGAAAAAACAAAAAAATGAGCCGTAAAATAAGGCTCATTTTTTTATTCTTCATTTTTTACTTCTTCTACATCGGATGAATAATGCTTTAAAAAGTAGACAAGTGCTTGCAACTCGACCGCCAAATCAATATGATGAACACGAACATTAGCAGGTACCGTTAATCGTGCAGGCGTAAAGTTTAAGATCGCTCTAATCTTTGCTTCTACTAACCGGTCAGTTACAGGTTGAGCAACTTGTGCAGGAATGGTTAAAATGGCAACCTCTACTCCCTGTTCTTCAATTACTTTTTCAATATCGTCCATATGATAGATCGGCACATCTCCAATCGATCTTCCAACTTTATCAGGCGATACATCGAATCCCATAGCTATCTTAGTATTGTTATTTTTCATAAAATTATAATTTAAAAAAGCGGTGCCCAGATTTCCAACACCAATCAGAGCAACCTTTGTCAATTCATCCTGATCCAATGTTTTTCTGAAAAAGTTTAATAAATATTGAACGTTGTAGCCGTATCCCTTCTTACCTAATGCACCAAAATAAGAAAAGTCTCTCCGAATCGTAGCTGAATCTACTTTTACTGCTTCACTTAATTCAGCTGATGAGACCCTTTGTTTACCAGATGCAGCTAAATTAGTTAAGAATCGATAGTATAATGGTAGTCTCTTCGCAGTTGCTTGTGGTATTTTCGTTGCGTCATTTGCCATAAATACCCCCCTTTCCACTACTCTACTTATTTAATTTTATCTTGTCTTTTAAAATCGCCATTTTTACCACCGGTTTTTTCAGCTAGGTAAGTTCTTCCGATGATCATCCCTTTATCAATAGCCTTACACATGTCATACACGGTTAATGCACATACTGAGGCAGCAGTTAAGGCTTCCATCTCTACACCTGTGCTACCCTTTGTTTTCACAGATGCTTCAATATGAAGGATGTACTCATCCTCGTTGTTTTCCCATGAAAAGTCAATATCAATTCCTGTTAAGGATAGAGGATGACACATAGGAATAATATCCCATGTTTTCTTGGCAGCCATTACACCCGCTACTTGGGCAACAGCTAATACATCCCCTTTTTTCATTTGATTATTTGTTATTTTATCATAAATTTCTTGACTGACGGTAATACTTGATAGGGCCATTGCTGTTCGAAATGATTCTGGTTTGTCACTTACATCCACCATTTTCGCTCTACCTTGCTTATTAAAATGAGTAAACTCCGCCATAATTTCACCTCTTCTCAAATGATACACTATTTATTTTAAGTTGTCCTTTAATTTGTATTCTATTTCACAATAAGATTTTTTTAATCAAATAGTTACTACTTCCATTCCTGGGATGTTCCGCTGAATATTGCTGCAAATTCACGAATCGGTTAATCTATTAATATAGAGGTGAATAAAGAACATGATTTTAATGCAAATAAACCAATTATGTAAATATTATGGTGCAGACATCATTTTGTCAAATATAAAACTTGAAGTTCAAACTCGTGATCGAATTGCAATCGTGGGTAGAAATGGAGCGGGAAAATCCACCCTTCTCAAAATAATGGCTGGTCAATTATCCTATGATACAGGCGAAGTGATCAAGCCAAAAGAGGTAAAGATTGGCTATTTAGCTCAGGATACTGGGCTTGAGTCAAGCTTATCCATATGGGACGAAATGCTTTCCGTTTTCGAGGATCTACGAAATCAAGAAAAATCGCTAAGAACCCTCGAGCAAAAAATGGCGGATCCAGTTCTAATAGAAAATCATACTCAATACGAAAAAATTCTAAAAGAATATGATCTTCTACAAGTTCAATTTAAAGACAATGGTGGATACCAATTTGAGGCAGATATCCGCTCGGTTCTGCATGGTTTAAACTTCCATACTTTCGATTATAATACCAAAATTTCTACTTTAAGCGGAGGACAAAAGACAAGACTTGCCCTTGGTAAATTATTATTATCAAAGCCCGACATTTTAATTCTCGATGAGCCTACGAACCACTTGGATATTGAGACATTATCTTGGCTTGAGCAATACTTACAAAGTTATGAAGGGGCCATTCTAATCGTCTCCCACGACCGTTATTTCCTTGATAAAGTCGTCAATGGTGTCTATGAAATTTCACGAAACCAAATTACAAAATATCCTGGCAACTACAGCTTTTATTTAGAAAGGAAAGCTGTAAACTATGAAAGAGATCTGAAACTTTTTGAAAAACAGCAAGATGAAGTCGCAAAGCTACAAGACTTTATCCAACGCAATCTTGCGAGGGCATCAACAACAAAGAGGGCACAAAGTCGGCGCAAACAACTCGATAGAATGCAGCTAATGGATCGACCATTAGGTGATGAAAAGTCAGCCTCTTTTCATTTTGATATTGAAAAACAATCTGGTAATGAGGTCCTTACGATTCAATCCCTTTCGATCGGCTATGGTACCGAAGCTGTCTCTAAAGATATCAACCTCAGAATAACTAGAAGCGAAAGTATCGCACTTGTTGGACCAAATGGAGTGGGTAAATCTACATTATTAAAGACCATTGTAGAAAAGCTCCCTGCTTTAAATGGGGATATTAGGATCGGAACGAATGTAACCATTGGCTACTACGACCAACAACAGGCAGATTTAACTTCAAACAAGACCGTTCTTCAGGAGCTTTGGGATGAATATCCGCTGAAAAACGAAAAAGATATCCGAACCGTTCTCGGTAACTTTTTATTTTCTGGGGATGATGTATTAAAAATTGTTTCATCTTTAAGCGGCGGTGAGAAGGCCCGTTTAGCATTAGCGAAATTAATGATGCAAAAGGCTAACTTATTAATTCTGGACGAGCCAACAAACCACCTGGATCTTGATAGTAAAGAAATTCTTGAAAATGCACTAATCGATTATCCGGGCACCATTTTATTCGTATCCCACGACCGATACTTTATTAACCGAATTGCTTCACGTGTTGTAGAGTTAAATGCTACAGGTGTGAACGAATATCTAGGAGATTATGATTATTATGTAGAAAAGAAATTGGAGCAAGAAGAATTATTAGCACTTGAAACAACTCAAACAGAAAAGCCATCCAATCCTTCTACTTCTGAAAAGACTACGTATCAACAAGATAAAGAAGCGAAAAAATTAGAGAGACAACGACAAAGAAGAATCGAACAGATTGAAAACCGTATTGAAGAACTCGAACAAGCTGTGGATAACCATGAACAACTTCTTTGTGATCCTGAAGTATTTCAAGACCATGTAAAGTCACTTGAGATTAATGAAGAAGTAGAGAAATCAAAGCAAGAAATTGAGGATTTAATGGAAGAATGGACTTTGCTGTCCGAAGAATAATGTTCCCTTTATGTTCATTTCTTCCCTTCTGTAATATATTATACAGAAGGGAGGATGAACAACACGGATCGTCTCATTCTTTTAATGCCGGCTGGCATTATCGCGGGTTATGCATTAATAAAGGTCCCATTAAATCTTACTTTCCTATCTGGCATGGCTCCAGTTACACAAACGATTGGTGTTTTAGCGATTTTAATTTGTTCTCTTTATCTTATTTATAAAGGAATTAGAGCAATCGCCGGAAAATAATGGCTCACTAAGGCTGTCTGATGGAGATCCATATCCTTCTAAGACAGCCTTATTTTTTTAAAAATCCTACCAACCATAAAAGTTATCCACATACCTTTTCCACAAATTTATTCACAGTTTATTTATTAACATTCCTGATTTCCACACGCTTTTCCACATAATCCACAGTTATGCACAATCTTATCCACAATATCAACAGAATATTATGGTTATCCACAAATTTTGTTGAAGTTATTGACATTTCCACAGGCTATACTATAAAACCTGTTGATAAGTCCAAAATCTTCACATAATTCACACTACAAGTTCGCAAGCCTATGACCTTCTTTCCAAGAAAAAAACTCCTATTGACATAGGAGCTTTACTGATCATTATATAATGTTATTTCTAGACCTGGATTTGCATTTAGAGCTAATTTTGCACGATGTCCTTTTTCAAACAATACGGTTCCTGCTGCAGCAATCATCGCCGCATTATCTCCACATAAACTTAATGGAGGAATAATCAATTCGATATCATTTACCTCATTAAATGCTGCTGTTAAGGCCGTACGCAAGCCTTTGTTTGCTGCAACTCCTCCAGCAAGCAGTACTTGTTTCACAGGATATTCCTTAATTGCTTTGATTGTTTTCGTAACTAACACTTCAACAACACTCGCCTGAAAACTCGCTGCCAAATCTTCAGGTTTAATCTTTTCACCACGTTGCTCGGCATTGTGGACAGTGTTGATAACTGCTGACTTTAATCCACTAAAACTAAAGTCATAAGACCCTTCCTCAAGCCAAGCGCGAGGCAAATCAATAGTTGCTTCTCCCAGCGCTGCTAAACGGTCAATATGAGGGCCCCCTGGATAAGGCATCTTCAGCGTTCTAGCAACCTTATCGTATGCCTCCCCAGCGGCGTCATCCCTCGTTTCTCCGATTACTTCAAAGTGACCATGTTCTTTCATATAAACCAATTCGGTATGACCACCAGAAACGACTAGAGATAATAAGGGAAATTCCATTTCCTTTATTAGTCGGTTTGCATAAATATGGCCTGCGATATGATGAACACCTATAAGTGGTATACCATGGGCAAAAGCTACCGCCTTTGCAGCATTAACACCAATTAATAGTGCACCCACAAGACCTGGACCTTCCGTTACAGCCACCGCATCGAGATCCTTGTAAGAAACCCCCGCCTCTTTCATCGCCTCTTCTAGCACAATTGTAATCTGTTCAACATGATGTCGAGACGCAATTTCAGGTACAACCCCACCAAAGCGTTTATGACTCTCAATTTGAGATGAAACAATATTTGAAAGAATTTCCTTGCCATTTTTCACAATCGCAACAGATGTTTCATCACAGCTTGTTTCAATTCCCATTATCAGTACATCTTTTTCCATTAAAAGTTCACCCACATTACTAATGCATCTTCATGATTATCTGAATAATAGCCTTTCCGTAAACCACCGGCTTGAAAACCAAACTTCCGATAAAGTGATTGACCTATATGATTTGAAACGCGTACCTCTAGTGTCATCATTTTAGCCCCATATTCTATCGCTGTTTCAATCACATTCCGCATTAACGATTCACCAATTTTCATTCCACGATACTCAGGAAGAATTGCAATATTTGTTATATGTGCTTCATCTAGGACAAGCCACACCCCACAATAACCTATTACTCGTTCTTCAACGACTGCCACTGTATATAGTGCATGCTTATTTTTCGTCAGTTCATTGAAAAAAGCCTCTTTACTCCAAGGCACTGTAAATGATTCATGTTCAATTACCATAATTTGATCGAGATCTTCAATCTCCATCCTTCTATATGTAACTGTTAATTCCATTCTGACCTCTTCCATTCCTATTGCCGCTCTTTTTGTGATTGGATCCACTTAGCCTCAGCCTCTGCTAGACGTATATAATTCGGAACAAAGGCATGAATATCTTCAGCTGGTTTGTCTCGCCCAAGTAAAGCCAACTCAGCTGGACGGGGATTATGCTCTGTTATCCCTGCTGCAACAGCCTTATCGCCTAAAGCTTGTCGAATGCCATCTAAATGAATGTCAATATCTCCCCCAACAAATAGAACCTTCTTGTCTAGCTCTCGCAACTGTTCGGCCCATTCAACAGAAAGAAGAATTTGATCGGGCATAACCGATTGAATTTTTCCCTTTTCAAAACGATAAAGTCCTGTATAAATCTGGCCTCGGCGCGCATCAAACAAAGGTGATACATATCCATCAAAATGCCGTCCCACCCCAGCAGCCAAAACTTCCAAACTTGACACACCGACTAACGGAATATTCAATGTCCAAGCTAATGTCTTAGCAATTGTTACACCAATCCTTACTCCTGTATATGAACCCGGACCTTTTGCTACGACAATCTTATCTATATCAGCTGGTTTCATATCACAATCATCCAAAAGTCGTTCTATACCAGGCATCACACGTACTGAATGGTTTTTTTTCATATTTGTTATATATTCACCGATTACTTTATCCTCATTAACAAGGGCAATCCCGAGTGAATAATTTGATGTATCTAAAGCTAGCACATTCATGAAAAAATCTCCTTACATAAATCCTCATATCTTTTCCCCATCGGTTTGAATACAAATTTACGGGTATCCTCGCCCCCATGATAGATAATAATATTCAATCGTTCTTTCGGAAGTTGCTCCTCAATTAGATGAGCCCATTCCACTACTGTCACACCGTCACCTTCAAAATACTCATCAAAGCCTAGGTCCTCATACGAATCTTCTAAACGATATACATCCATATGATAAAGAGGCATTGCTCCCTGATATTCTTTGATAATTGTAAAAGTAGGGCTATTCACATTTCGCTTTATTCCTAGTCCAAGGGCCAACCCTTTTGTAAAAGCAGTTTTTCCTGCACCTAAATCGCCTTCTAATGTAATCACATCTCCTGGTTGCAGAAGAGACGCTAGATGTTTGGAAAAATCGACAGTTTCGTCTACACGATTAGATGTCCATTCAAATTCCATTATTCCCATCACCTATATTCTTACTATATCTTTTCATATTAGCACCCATAAAAGAGAAAAACAAACGAAACTATTAGGGGTTGGGTTTGACCCAACCCCTAGACCTATTTTATTTGTACAAATACATATAACTCCATCATAAAACTTGATGCATCACTCGTTTTATCAATATTTACACTATACGGAATCACTTTTATAGAAGCATATTCGTTTTCCACCATAAAGGTAGCCTCTTCAATTGCCAAGAATTCCTTACTTGTTTGATAGTCATAGTACTTATCAAAAATTTCTTTTGTTTCAAATTCGATGATTCTTTCTTTTTCTGCGTTGTATACTTTATAAATGACTTGGTCTTCTAATCCCTCTTTCATCAGAGTATACGCCTCTCCATTTTTATCAAATGAAACGACATTGTCATCTGTATTCTTTTCATTATGGTAAAAGTAAATATTCGAGTTAACAAAAACATCATAGCCGGTGATTGGTATAGAAACATTCGGCTCTAGGCTGACATATACATATTCATTGTTTTCATCCCGTCCATAATACTCTTTAAACCCAAATGTCTCAGAGAAGTCTTCATAAAAGTTAAAATCCTTTGGCAGCCATTCGATTTCCTTGTCATAATCCATCATACTTAAATAGTTCATGGCCCCTGTAATGATTTTTTTATCCTCATTGGTGATATTTCCATTTGGTTGAATCGTATAATTTTCCAGCATATTATTTTCAACTAGAACCTTTTCCACTATCTCTATTTGACTTGATTTGCTTATTGTAAAAGCATCAACAGGCGGAAGAATGGAAAACAGAGAAAATAGAATCAACAAAGCCGCTACAATTCCATTTTGTCGAACAGGTAAAAAACTTAAACATCCCCCGGCAATGGCTGCAAACAATCCATACAAGATTACATAATAGCGGGTATGGGTAATGCCTGTGTCACTTAAACTAAGAATCGATGAAATCATTTGAAACAAAACAATAGGGACAAGAATTTTAGGTAAAATCTTTCTAAAAAGCAACGTAAATTTATTTTCAATTTCACTAGCTAATAAGTAGACAACGATGACGGTAATCGAATAAGTTACAATCATCGGTTCTAGTAAATTATCTCTCCAAAATTCCCCACCAATGTTTTGTAAGATATAGATCAGTAATATCACCGTAAAAACCGCGATCAATGGAATGATAATATAGGATATTAAAATTTCAAAAAACTTCGGAGGGCTAGACAGTTTAATAATCCTGTCCGTTTGATGCTTAACCTTTTCTTGATCTTGATTTTGATTTCCAGGAAAAATCGGAATGAGTGACAGGAAGTACATTGGAGTAAATAGGATAAATATCAAATTGGCCGCATGCGAATACGTTTTATAATCGATCGAAAAAATAAGCTGGTCAATTGCTGTAATAATGATCGCAAATCCAATATAGAGTACACCGGAGAAAAACAATGAGTTAAAAATAGACTTAAAGGTAATCATGAAGCTGTTATTAAAATTAATCCTACCGTTACTTTTATTTACAGGAATCCAAATAAAAGTGAAAAGGAGGGCAAATAAAGCCACTGATGTCCGTATGGTCATTTCCAATCCTAAGGTTGGTGCAGGCATAATAATTAGGTAATACCCACCTGTAAGAATAAGCACGATTCCCATTAAGATGTAGCGTATGGTCGTCTTTATAAAAAAACGTTCATAACTTACTTGAGAAACGGCACTTAGAAACACACCAACGATCAGTGTTAGCAAAATTTTTGAAAGATCTTTATCACTCTGAATGTCCATTGCATTAATCATGACTGCAAAGATCAGAAAGATGGTTGTAAGAGGAAAGCGCGTTACAGCAACCGTTAGGCCTCTTAGACGGTCTTTAAAAAAGCGTAAGAGTTTCATTTCATTCCCTTCTTTCATCTGTTTTTATGCAGCATTATTCTTATAATATTCATTCTGTAACACTATCTACAAATATAAGGTGTAGATTAAAAGAGGTTCCCTCAATTTTAAATTACACCTTATTTATATATTTGTCTATAGCCATACTAGCTTCAACTAGTCAAAACAAAAAGGTGGTTATACCATTAACGGTATAACCACCTTTTTGTGATTGCGGGGACAGGATTTGAACCTGCGACCTTCGGGTTATGAGCCCGACGAGCTACCGGACTGCTCCACCCCGCGATAATATTATTCTAATGGAGCGGGTGAAGGGAATCGAACCCTCATCAACAGCTTGGAAGGCTGTGGTTTTACCACTAAACTACACCCGCATAAGGATATAAATAAATTCCTAAGTCATAAAATCAGTAGTTAATTGATGCGGCCGAGAAGAGTCGAACTTCCACGGGGTTGCCCCCACTAGGCCCTCAACCTAGCGCGTCTGCCATTCCGCCACGACCGCATAATCAATGACATAATATATGTTACCATAGATATTATTTTAATTACAATGGTAAATTATGGAGAGAGATAAGGAATACTCTAGAATTTAATCCTTATAAAGAAAAAAATGGCTGGGCTAGCAGGATTCGAACCTACGAATGACGGAGTCAAAGTCCGTTGCCTTACCACTTGGCTATAGCCCATTATTCAATAATAATGGCGGTCCGGACGGGACTCGAACCCGCGACCTCCTGCGTGACAGGCAGGCATTCTAACCAACTGAACTACCGGACCATTCTATAAAAAATTATCGTCTAGCTGCAGCGCCTACCCCCTCGAGGTCACAAGCCAATCCGTCAAGAAGATTAAAGAGCAATCTTCAATGCCGGCTCGTCTTGTGCTTGTCGGGGGTGTGCAAGGCGCTTCCGCTTTTATGATGACCCGTACGGGATTCGAACCCGTGTTACCGCCGTGAAAGGGCGGTGTCTTAACCGCTTGACCAACGGGCCATTATGAATAATGGCGGAGAAGGAGGGATTTGAACCCTCGCGCCGCTCGCGCGACCTACACCCTTAGCAGGGGCGCCTCTTCAGCCTCTTGAGTACTTCCCCAAATGGCTCCGCAGGTAGGATTCGAACCTACGACCGATCGGTTAACAGCCGATTGCTCTACCACTGAGCTACTGCGGAATAATAAGTAATGGCTTCCTAAAAGTAGATTATAGTTTTGGCTGCAAAAACTTCTTGCTGAGTTTTCACTGAGCTAGCATACAAAACTTGTCTAAGCCATTCTCATGTTACGACTCTTTCTATTATATTTATGCTTTATTATAAAGTCAAGCATTAAGGTGCTATTTTTTCATTACTTGTTTACGTTAAGGAATATATCATCATACACCAGAATGATCAATAGCCTTAAGCTCTAATTTTCCGCGGCAGCGTCCACATACATATCGCTTTGTATCTATTCTTCTTTTTCTAGAGAAAACGAGATGGCAACTTTTGCAAATATATGTCAGGATCTTTCTTTGCTGCCTTTTTACTACATTCGCTGGAAGAGGAGAACAAAACCTTGGAGCTCCTACTTTTTGTAACAATTGCCTAAAGTCCCTATCACGATGTTGATATCCCTTTCCTTCAAGGTGAAGGTGATAATGGCATAGTTCATGTTTAATAATACCGACCAGTTCTTCCATTCCTAACTCATCCAAATACTTTTTATTCATTTCAATATTATGTGATTGTAATAAGTATCGGCCGCCTGTTGTTCTTAATCTTGGATTAAATACGGCTTTATGCTGAAAAGGTTTACCAAAAGCCTCAAGAGATATCTTTTCTACTAATTTCTGTAGTTGTTCGTTATCCACTTCACCCTATGCTCCTTTATTTACATTTTACTGGTAACTTGACAACCCCTTAATGCATAGAATAAAGATACTTACTTAGATGTTTCATCAAGGAGGTAAAACGATGCCTACTTGGTTAAAAAACCAAATCCAAAAAGCATTCTACGAAAAAAATTACTATCAGGTTAAATTGTTAAATCAATGTTGGTTTTTCTATCAGAAAACCAACATGAATAAATAAACAGATCATTGTCCTATTCAACACACAATAGGACAATGACCCAGCAATGATTTATTGATTAGGGGGAAGCATTGTTAATGCCACTCTGCCCTTATTCGTGTCAATAGAATCCACCCAAACAGTTACAATATCCCCAACTGAGACAATGTCTAATGGATGTTTGACAAATCTGTTGCTTAATTTTGAAATATGAACAAGCCCATCTTGTTTGACGCCTACATCAACAAAAGCTCCAAAGTCTACCACATTGCGGACCGTTCCCTGTAATTCCATTCCTGCTTTCAAATCTTCTAATTGAAGGACATCCTTTTTCAATAATGGTGCAGGTAAGTCATCACGAGGATCCCGTTCAGGTCTTGTTAATGCATCAATTATATCTTTTAACGTGATTTCGCCTATATTTAATTGCTCGGCGGTCTCATTAATATCGATTTTAGCCAAAGCCTCTTTTAACGCATCCGTACCTAGATCAGAAGCCGAAAATCCAAGTGACTTTAATAATGTTTTTACTTCATCATAGTTTTCCGGGTGAATAGCAGTACGGTCTAATGGATCCTTTCCATCTATAACTCTTAGAAATCCGACGGCTTGTTCATAAGTTTTAGCCCCAAGACGCGGGATCTTCTTCAGTTGAGTTCTTGATGTAAATTTGCCTTCCTCTTCTCTTTTCTTAACAATGTTATTAGCCACCGTTTTTGAAAGACCAGATACATATTGTAAAAGGGATGGTGATGCTGTATTTACATTCACTCCTACTTGGTTCACGGCTGTTTCAACAACAAATGTTAGAGATTCCGATAATCGTTTTTGCGAAACATCATGCTGATATTGACCTACCCCTACTGATTTTGGGTCAATCTTAACAAGCTCAGCAAGTGGATCTTGAAGACGACGAGCGATGGATACGGCACTTCTTTCCTCAACTTGATAATCAGGAAACTCTTCTCTTGCAATTTCAGAAGCTGAGTAAACACTAGCGCCCGCCTCATTTACAATTAAGTAATAAATTTCTTTTGATAATTCCTTTAGAATATCCGCTACAAATTGTTCAGTTTCCCTCGATGCAGTACCATTTCCAATGGCCACCATTTCAACCTTGTATTGATTGAGCATATTGATAAACTGTTTCATTGCATCGTCCCTTTTTGATACAGGTGGATGTGGATAAATAACACCAATGTCTAATACTTTTCCCGTTTCATCAATCGCTGCTAACTTACAGCCTGTCCGATAAGCAGGGTCTACACCTAATACAACCTTCCCTTTTAACGGAGGTTGAAGCAGTAGATTTCTTAAGTTCTCTGAAAAGATATGAATCGCCTGCTCCTCACCCTTTTCAGTCAGTTCATGCCGTATATCCCTTTCAATAGATGGCTGAATAAGACGTTTATAGCCATCTTCAATCGCTTCTTTTACAATAGGTGCAGCATACGAGTTTTGATCTCTTATCCATTTTTTATCTAAATATTGAAGAATGAATTCTACATTTGCTTTAATATTAACACGAAGGATCTCTTCTTTTTCTCCTCGATTCAAAGCAAGAATTCGATGTGGAACGATTTTGCTTACAGGCTCTTCATATTCATAATACATTTCATAGACTTTTTTCTCATCTTTTTCAGCGTCTTTTACGGATGACTCTATGACCCCTTTTGCGTGTGTTTCTCGTCGAATCCATTTACGTCCTTCTGCTTCATCAGAAACCATTTCTGCGATGATATCCTTAGCACCTGCAATAACATCCTCTATACTCGTTACTCCTTTTTCTTCAGACAAATACTCACTAGCTTCATCATCTAATGAACCTTGTTTTGGAAAGGTTAATAGCCAGTTCGCAAATGGTTCTAATCCTTTTTCTTTAGCCACCGTTGCTTTTGTACGTCTCTTTTGCTTGTAAGGTCGGTACAAGTCCTCAACTTCTTGTAACTTTACAGCCTTTGTGATGCTTTGTTGTAATTCAGGTGTTAATTTTCCTTGTTCTTCGATCAGACGGATCACTTCTTCCTTCCGCTGTTCGAGGTTTTTTATGTATTGAGCTCTTTCCATGATGTCACGAATCTGCACTTCATCTAATGAGCCTGTTTGTTCTTTACGATAACGGGCAATAAAAGGAACTGTGTTGCCTTCCTCAAGCATCGAAATCACATTTTTCACTTGTTTTATGTTGATTGATTGTTCCGATGCGATCAATTGAAACATGGCATCTTGCTTATCGATTGTTTTTTCCAATGAAACAGCCTCCAATGGTATGTTTATTGTTTATTTTAACAAATTCATTTCCGTTATGCCTAATTGCTTGTTAAGAAAAGAAATAGATTGTTTCCCCAATTTCAGAACTTGTATCTGTTTCGGACTTTAAAACCTTTTTTCTAAGGCTTCTTGTCCGAATCCATGCCTTATTCGGACTCCAAATCCTTTTGGCTACAGACTCTTGTCCGAAACCACGCCTCATTCGGACTCAAAAACTCTTTATCTACAGCTTCCTGTCCGAAACCACGCCTCATCCGGACTTAAAAGCCTTTTTCCCTCAGCCTCCTGTCCGTATCCATGCCTCATTCGGACTCAAAAATCTTTTTCCTACAGCTTCTTGTCCGTATCCATGCCTCATTCGGACTCCAAAACCCTTTATCTACGGACTCCTGTCCGAAACCCAGCCTCATTCGGACTCCAAAACTCTTTATCTACAGCTTCCTGTCCGAACCCACGCCTCATTCGGACTCAAAAACCTTTTGGCTACAGACTCTTGTCCGAACACGCACCTCATTCGGACTCAAAAACCTTTTTCCTACAGCCTCTTGTCCGAACTCATGCCTCATTCGGACGCCAAAACCTTTTTCCCTCAGCCTCCTGTCCGTATCCATGCCTCATTCGGACTCCAAATCCTTTTGGCTACAGACTCTTGTCCGTATCCATACCTCATTCGGACTCAAAAACCTTTTTCCTACAGCTTCTTGTCCGTATCCATGCCTTATTCGGACTCCAAATCCTTTCGTCTTCGGCTTCCTGTCCGAAACCACGCCTCATTCGGACTCCAAATCTTTTTTCAACAGATTCTTGTCCGTATCCATGCCTCATTCTGACTCCAAAACCTTTCGTCTACGGTCTACTGTCCGAATCCATGCCTCATTCTGACTTTAAAACCTTTTGGCTACGGCTTCTTGTCCGAACCCACGCCTCATTCGGACTCCAAAACCTTTTTCCTACAGCTTTTTGTCCGTATCCATGCCTTATTCGGACTCCAAATCCTTTCGTCTTCGGCTTCTTGTCCGTATCCACGCCTCATTCGGATTCAAAAGCCTTTTTCCCACAGACTCTTGTCCGAATCCATGCCTTATTCGGACTCCAAATCCTTTTGGCTACAGACTCTTGTCCGTATCCATGCCTCATTCGGACTCAAAAACCTTTTTTCCTCAGCCTCTTGTCCGAACACGCACCTCATTCGGACTCAAAAACCTTTTTCCTACAGCCTCTTGTCCGAACTCATGCCTGCTTCAGACTCCACAACCTTTTTTCAATCTGCTCTAACCCGGAAGCTTATTGAAAAAATAAAAAACGTCCTCCTAGTTTAATTAGTGGACGTTTTCACTGATTATTAAAATTCAATAAGACCTAGGCTGATTTGCAGTGCCTCATCTACCTTTTCCATCATTTCATCATCGAGATGGGTGATTTTGTCTGTTAAGCGTTGCTTATCTATGGTTCGAATTTGTTCAAGTAAAATGACCGAATCCCTTTCAAAACCATAACGTTTCGCATCAATTTCAACATGAGTAGGCAGCTTAGCTTTTTGTATCTGTGCTGTGATCGCTGCTATAATTACTGTGGGACTAAAGCGATTCCCAATATCATTCTGAATGACGAGTACAGGGCGCACCCCGCCTTGTTCAGAACCAACTACTGGGGATAGGTCCGCAAAATAAACGTCTCCACGCTTGACAATCAAAGGATTATCCCCCGCTTACTTGACGTTCAATAGTATGTTCTGCCTCATATTCTGCTTGAAATGCTTCAGATGCAATCGTCAAATTTATTTTGGCCATTTCCATATAGCCCCGTCTCATAGATTCGCGAATTTGTCTTTTTTTCCGTTCACGCAGGTACGCTTTTGTAGCTTGATAAATAAATTCACTACGATTTACATTTTCCTGTTTTACAAATCCGTCTAATTCACTTAATAGATGTTGCGGTAATTTTACCATTATCTCTGTCGTGATACTTGATTCAGACACAATTGCACACCTCCACCATCAATACACACCAATTCACTATCTACCATTTTTAATAATATCATTATTTGTCTTCAATGGAAAGTTTAATTAGTCACTCCCAGTTATTATCGTCCAAAAAAAACATCTTTTATGCATACATACGCCTGATTCATGGTAAAAATGTTTAATTTTTCCTTTTGTCCTCTTTAATAATAGTTTTGAGTACTACTTTTTGGAACATCGTTTAATCTTTTTAATAACTGATTGCCATGATAACTTTATAAAAAAATGATTAAGAAATCAACCCGTTTGAGACTTCCACAATTTTCCCACCTTGTATATATACGCGCGGAACTCGATTTGATACCATACATGTTACTTCATAATTAATTGTTTCTAATTTTTGAGCAATCTCATTCACGGAGATAAGTTCGGATCCCTGTGAGCCGATAAGGGTTACCTCTGTACCAACAGGTAGTGAAGTTGGTAGTTTGATCGTTGTTTGGTCCATACAAACACGACCAACAATCGGGGTTCTATGTCCTTCTACCAAAACCTCTTGACCTTGTAATTTCCGTATCCACCCATCTGCATAACCAATTGGCAAAGTCCCAATCCATTCATCACCACTCGCTTCATAAGTCGAGCCATATCCTACTTTTTCGCCTTTATGGATGAGTTTCACATGCGTTAATCTCGTTTTAAGCGATAGTGCTTCTTTTAGTGGAAAAGGTAGTTCTTGTTCGATTTCTAAAGAAGGGGATAATCCATACATCGAAATTCCAAATCGAACCGCATTAAAGTGGCCTTCTGGAAAGCGAAGAGATGCGGCTGAGTTACTACAATGAATAATCTCAGGTAGTTGCCTAAAACTTTCTAATAACCTTTTAAAATCAGATAATTGCTGGTCATAATAGGACTTGTCTAACGAATCAGCTTGTGCAAAGTGAGTAAATGTTCCCTCTAAATAAAATGCCTGATGCCCATTTATATATGCTTCGATTTCGTTGATTTCTTGCGCTGTCTTAACGCCAATTCTTCCCATACCCGTGTCAATTTTTAAATGGACACGTAAACGCTTCTCATTGTTTAGCATTTCATTTGCTTGGACTAGCCATTCGAGCTGAAAAACGGTTAACGTTAAATTTAGTTTCGCTGCTAAAGGGGCATCTTGTGGTCGTGTCGCTCCTAGCACTAATACTGGAACAGTTATTCCCTTGTGACGAAGCGCAACAGCTTCATCTAATGTTGCCACTGCTAAAAAGTTCGCTCCTGCATGTATTGCCGTACGTGCTACTTGTACATCTCCATGGCCGTATCCATTCGCTTTCACAACCGCAAAAATTTTTACATCCTCAGGCAAGATTTGTTTTAATGATTGTACATGATAAGCGATATGATCTAGATTTACTTCTACCCATGTATCTCTATAAAATGGCTGCAATTCCATCCTCCATGAAACCCTCCCTTCAATTGACAAAAGTCTACTTAATTCGATTATCAAATGTTTGTTTTAGGTTGTCAATCAAATTATAAGGGCTTATTGAAATTCATCTTAGGGCTGATATCGTAAAAAAACAGACCCTTTAATAAGAGTCTGTTCATAGTGAGTGGTATTTATTTAACGGGCTCTGCTTGAACCGTTCGGGCAATCTCGACCATTTCCTGAGGAGATAAGTCATTAGAAGCTATCATGAACTCCACCCCATCTACAGTCCAAGTCAAACTATTTTCCGTTTGAGCTCCTAATGTAAAGCCAAGGTCTACAATCTCTCCTGTTATATAAGTTGGGCCAGCTGTAGCAGGCATTACGGTTTCTTTTTCTTGAACGAGAGTAAAGGACTTTTCCCCTTCATATGTTAAAACAACACGTTTGCCCTCTTCCGTTTCTACTGCTTTTTCTCCGACTAGTGATGCACCTTGGATTTCTTCAGGATAAAGGACTGAGAAGTCTTTGTCTTTCACATCAGCCATCACCGTTTTATCTAGAGTAGCCCCTGTCATATTTTTTTGCATATTAAAGTCATTTTTTTCAAATGTAGCCTTAAAGTCCATGTCCGAAAAATCTACCGTTACGAGCGAATTTCGGTCAGAATCCATTACTTTAACCGATACAGGAGATAAATCTTTCTTATTCAACGTTATTTCTTGATATGGGAGCATTTTATTGTTTTGATAACGAGTTTTTGTTTCAAAAACATAATGTTCTTTCGTCTCTTTGAACTTAGCTTCTTTGTCATCCACAATATCCTTAATTAGAGATTCATATAAATAAGCTTGGCTGCTATTTTGTGGCCAATCACTTTGGAATTTAAAGCTTTTATTTAGTGCAGGCGTTAAAACAAAGACACCTTCTTCATTGCGAAGAATCATTTGATTTTGTTCTTTTGACGTATTTTGAAGATTTACTCGGTAAAATTCGGGATCTTTATGCCAAATCTCCACGTCATATTCATGGGGATCTGTTCCCATTTGAAGAGTCATCTTTGCTTTCACCTTATAACCTGATAATTCCTGTTGCTTTTTATCAAGTTCACTTACAACATCTCCTTGCGATTTTGGACCACAAGCAGATAATACAAGGATCGCGATCATCCCTATCATCAACATGAATAACCTTTTCCTCATTCCTTCAACCCCTTTTGTCTCATTTCATGTAGACTGAAAGATAAGCAATTAGCTTCTATCTCTCCTATGCATTAATGAATATATGAGACAAACTTGGAGAATATGACGAGCTCATTCACGGTTATTTCAGGTTGGCTTTTAACTTTCTATAATCACTTGTGCTGCTGCATATTCGGAGCTATGGGTAATGGATAGGTGAACTCCATGTTTGATTGGTTTCACTACGATTGGTTTCCCTCGCTCATCATTTTCAATTTCTATATCTAGGAAAGAAAGTTCTTCTCCAATCCCTGTCCCCATTGCCTTGGAAAAGGCTTCTTTAGCAGCAAATCTCCCTGCTAAAAATTCAATTTTCCGTTGTTGAGTGAGACGTTCATATTTTTCTTTCTCTTTTGCAGTTAAAATCCGGTCTACAAATTTTTGATGTCTTTCAGAGACTTTGTTAATCCGGTTCAACTCAACGATATCAAGTCCTATTCCCGTAATCATGTTCATCACCCTTTCATGTAAGTGAACTTCCATCAGCAGGAATTTTCTATGCCTACTGATGGAAAGCCGAGGCCTGCAGCTTGTTCAAACAGATGTTGCCGCAGACAATTTAGTCTGTTCAATTTCAGGGGCTTTACGAGTGGTTGATCCCCCACCTATCTTCTATTATATTCCATAGAATCTTGAAGAGGGGTGTCTTACTGTCCATTAAGCCTGTTAAAAATTTAGACATACTTGTATCTGTCTTTTCCATAGTTATGTATAAAGGTCGTATTACATTTGTAGTCACTGATAATTTGTCTATGGTATGATTGGTTTACCATAAGAAACAGGAGGAATTTATGTTTACTAGAACGGAAAGTTTCCAAGAGTTTATTCGCTATTATCCCGTTGTTTCCATTATAATTGCCGTTCAAGTCATTCTATTTTTACTAGCATCTTTGCCGTTCTTCTCCCATTCGTTCTGGTTTGACCAGCTGGCCGGTGTTAATTTATATATTTGGGCTGGTGAATGGTGGCGACTGATTTCTCCCATTTTTGTTCATAGTGGATTTACCCATCTTCTTTTTAACAGCTTCTCGTTAATTTTATTCGGGCCCGGATTGGAGCGAATTCTCGGCAAATTTAGGTTCTCTGCTGTTTATCTCATTACCGGTATTTCAGCCAATATAGCTACATTATTAATTGAGCCCATTACTTACATCCATGTCGGTGCTAGTGGGGCCATCTTTGGTTTATTTGGTATGTATCTTAGCATCACCGTGTTTCGTAAACAACTTCTCACAAGTAATAATAGACAACTGATTGTAACAATTGCTGTCATTAGTATTATCATGACGTTCCTTCAGTCAAATATCAATGTGATCGCCCACTTGTTTGGATTTATTTCAGGATTCCTCATTGGTGCACTTACATTAAGAAAAAGAGGCTAATCCAAGCCTCTTTTTTTATGATCAAACTATTCGTTATACTTATACCACTGGTAAATCGCTTGAACATCTTCTCTTTCAAGATCAACGACCGTTCCACCAGATCCCCCGATCCCTGAAATAATCGAAGCATCAACAGTTGCCAATGCTTGTTTTTCTTGAAAATAACTATTTTGAATCGATAACGATTGGATTTTATTCTTTTTCATAAAAATTGTATTTTTCACAATTCCTCGAAACATAAGGGTCAATTGATGTCCCTGTACATTCCAGCCTGCATCTTTATACTTTAAATAGGACCAAGACAAAGCAAGTGGAATGATAAATAGGGATAAATAACCCCAGGGCCTAAAAAAGATGAGTGAGACAACAATAATCAACACCGGAAAAATTAATCCTCTAAATAAATATCTCCTTAATGCTCTTTTTGGTGCCCGTGCCATTTCAGGAGTAAAATGATAATCGTCTAATAATCGTGATAATAAATTTGCCGCTTCTTTTTTTCTAATGATCGGAAGCAGCAACGCCTTTGCCGTAGCGTCCTTCTCTAATGACCCACCCGCACTCTCCAAGAAAACCGAGCAAAGTCCAAACGGCTGCCTGACGACATTTTCACTGATCATGATTCCTTGGACCCGATTAAGCGGGACCGTCAATTGACGCTTTTCTAACAGACCTCTTGTAATGATTAAATCATTCTCCACTTTCTTTACCGTATATCCTGCATACTTGAACATTGTCCCAATAACCGCAACAATCCAAGCAAATAATAAGACAAGGAAAACGATCATGCTAATAAAAACAACCCCATTTGCAATCAGTCCTTGAAATTCCTTTACAACGAAATCAAATGGGATCAGTTCATCAAATTGCAAAATAAAAGCAATTGCACCGGAAATGACGACTCCTGCTCCACCAGAGGTCGATGAAAGTAAAACCAATTGAGCAGGTGTCATTTTATAAATGATCTCCTGTTCTATTGGCTCCTCTTCAGTCAACTCGGCTTTGTCACTATATTTAATTGAAGTTAGAACCTCTTGTATTGCCAAGGCTTCCGACTTTTTAATTGCCGTTAGAACCGCTTCTGGCTCCGCAGGACTACTTGAACCCGCTGTTTCAATCTTTACCTTTACTAGTCCAAAGGCTTGTTGTAAAAGCCCTTCTGAAAAATCGATGCTTTGAATTCGTTCAAACGGAATGTAGCGTTTCTTTTTGACAAACAATCCAGATTCAATTCTTAGTTCGCCTTCTTCTACTCGGTATGTAAAGCGCAACCATGATAAAATCCCACCGATTAATGCGACTGAAATAAAAACGGTGAAAGCCAATACCTGCCAAATCCCAAATCCAGAACCATTGCCTCCAAAAAAGAGTACGAGAACAAGTGGTAAAATTGCCTCCTTCAAACTCTTCAAGAAACTAATCACAGCAGCGACAGGGTGAAGTCTCCTTGGCTCAGACATCCTCTTCAGCCACCCTTGCCAGCCTCGAAATCGCATGACGCATCTCTTCAGCTTCTTCAACATCTATTGCAGGAATTCCATGAACCGTGGCTGCGGTCGAAATTGTAACAGTGGCCAGATTATATTTTCGTAAAAGCGGCCCTTGCTCTGTATCAACATGCTGTACACGAACCATTGGGACAAGCGTACGTTTGATAACAAAAATGCCACTTTGAATTTCTATCTCCTGCTCACGAACTTCGTACCGCCAATGTTTCCATCGTAATTTTGGTACTAGATAGATGTCAATATAAGCAAATAGAAGGAATAATATAATAGCGGTAATACTAATCCAAATTGGCCAATTAAATAAGTTACTTAAGAAAATGAAGCCAGCTAATAATATTAGCAAAAATAAAGTAATAATCGTTCCTGTTATTCGCCAAACAGGTAAAGCCCTTTTTGAAATCCTATTTTGTGGTGGTTGAGGTAACATAACATCCTCCTTAGTCTATTTTTTAACGTTATTGTTTCTTACGTAATAAAGTGAAACTTCTATCCACTGGGGGGTTCCGTTTTCTTTCATCCCCCACTGATGGAAAGCTTTAGGCCAACAGCAAGCTGGTCACGCAGTCATTGCCGTAGGCGTATTTAGCCTGTGAGGACCCTCCCTCTTGTGGAGTAGCAGATTAACTTCCGGGGCTTTACAGGCAGTTGCCTCCACCTATCTTCTTTTATTTTACTCAGAACCTTGAAGTTGGAGGTCTTCCTGCCCGTTAAAGCCTGATAATTCTAAATTTATTTCAATTATCTATACATTACAAAAAAAGTATACCACTATTACAGTGATATACTATAGTTATTAGCGGTAGCTATTTGATTTTGACTTATATTGTGTGTTATGGGATCGTTTATTGTTGCTATGGCCTTGACGAGATTTCATAGGGGCCCTCTTTCCTTTATACGAGTCATACCCGCGCTTGTTACGATCATCATATTTGCGATCCCGTTTCATTGGAAGTGGTCTTTCTTCCGTAAGTTGTACAGGTGTTGTATCAGGTTCCTTCGTCAATAATTTTAAGACAGCTGCTACGATTGATGTTGCATCATGATCTTCTAGCATTTCATTTGCTGCTTGTTTGTAGTATTGGAGATTATTGGACTCGATCGTTTGAGCTATTTTCTCCATTACAGCCTTTTGTTGTCCTTCTAATGCTTCATCTAAAGTTGGCGGCTCCATCCGCTCCATTTTCTTTCTTGTCGTTTTTTCTACCACATGTAAGTAAGACTTTTCACGAGGTGTAATCAGAGTAATCGCTACACCTGCCTTCCCAGCGCGTCCTGTACGTCCAATTCGGTGAACATAGCTCTCAGGATCCTGCGGAATATCAAAGTTATATACATGTGTTACTCCAGAAATGTCTAATCCACGTGCAGCCACATCTGTTGCCACTAATACATCTATTGAACCTTCTTTAAACTTTCTTAAAACCGACATTCTCTTCGCTTGAGTTAAATCTCCATGAATTCCCTCTGCGTTGTACCCGCGTAAATTCAATGCCTCTGAAAGCTCATCGACTCTACGTTTTGTCCGCCCGAAAATAATCGCAAGTTCAGGGGATTGAATATCAAGTAGTCTTGTGAGTACATCAAATTTCCCTTTTTCTTGGATTTCAATATAATATTGATCAATTAATGAAACCGTCATTTCCTTCGCTTTTACACGAATAACTTGTGGGTCTTTCATAAATCGTTCAGCAATTCGTTGTATCGGTCCTGGCATAGTTGCTGAGAAAAGTAAGGTTTGGTGTTCCTCAGGTACTTTAGCTAAAATCGCTTCAATATCTTCAATGAATCCCATATTTAACATTTCATCGGCTTCATCTAAAACAACCATTTTCACATGGTCCAGTCGAAGTGTATTTCGGTTAATATGGTCTAGGAGACGACCAGGCGTTCCTACAATGATATGAGGAGGTCGTTTTAGTGCACGAATTTGACGATTAATATCCTGCCCTCCATAAATGGATAACACCCTTGCTCTCTTTCCGTAACCGATTTTATACAACTCTTCTGATACTTGAATCGCAAGTTCTCTCGTTGGTGCAATAATAATCCCTTGAATGATATCCTTGGTGTAGTCGATCTTATCAATCATTGGTACGCCGAATGCGGTCGTTTTTCCCGTTCCTGTTTGTGCCTGACCGATTAAGTCCTTATTTCCCAACCCTAGTGGAATCGTCTCTGCTTGAATCGGGGTCGCTTCTTCGAAACCCATTCGCTTTAATGACTTTAATGTGGCTGGACTTATACCTAGTTCTTCAAACTTCTTCAAATTATCCAATCTCCTTTAATTGTTACAATGTAAAAGTGGCTAGAACATTTCTCCCGAGCCTATATAAAAACGCATGCGCCAAATGCTAGACAAAGTTGTAAATTGTAGTACAAACCTTCTTGAAGTTTTCTCTAAAAAATCTCAAACGCTAATAATAGACGTAAAAAGTGAAAAAGACATTCTCCAATTGGAGTATGTCTGGATCGAAAGAAATTCTCATTGGCACTTTGAGGTTAATTTTAACAGTATTTTCACGTATTTGCAACAATACGAAAGAAACTGTCCCCTAGAAACGAAGTCTATAAAAGGTCCAGTTTGAGACATCAAACTTTGTAATCTGACCACTTGATACTGCTCTTACATGACTTGTTCTTTTTGGAGACAGCACTTTTTTATTTTTGTAACGCTGAAACAACTTCTTCAAGTTTCATTCCTCTTGAGGCTTTAACAAGAATGATTGTTTCTTTGTCAGTTAATTTTTTCAGTTCCTCAATTAAAGCTGTTTTTTCTGAAAATGGGTGTACACGTTCCAACGGAAAATTCAATTTTGCTCCTTCAGCGATGTGCGAAGCCAGTGGGCCAAATGTAACCACATAATCAATTTTTTCTGGGTCTAGTCCCTTCCCCATCTCAAAATGGAATGCCTTTTCTTGATCGCCTAATTCAAGCATATCACCTAAAACAATGATTTTTCGTTGATAATCAGGCATGTTGGAAATAAGATCAATCGCGGCTCTCATAGAAGTGGGGCTTGCATTATAGGCATCATTAATAATTTTCTCCCCATTTTTCCCTTCTACTAATTCCATTCGCATATTCGTTAATTTTAAATGTCGGAATCCATCATTCATTTTTTCAAATGGGATGTTAAAATAACGAGCCACTAGCATTGCGCTCATTGCATTTAAGACATTATGAGCTCCTAAAACAGGTAAATCAAATTCGACATCGACATCGTTTACCTTGAACTTACTTCCGCCTCGATTACCGGTAATTTCTACAGGATATAAATCATTGTGACGACTACGCCCAAACGTCTTTTTCTCAGCAGGACCATCATAGTCGACAAGGCGTTCTTTTAAAAGGACTTCATCTCCCGTATAAACGAGAAGTCCGTCCTTTTGGAGACCTTGAATAATTTCTAACTTTGCATCCGCGATCGCTTCCCTTGATCCTAAATCCTGTAAATGAGACTCACCGATATTCGTAATCACGGTAACTGTTGGACGAGCCAACCTAGTCAGGAGTTCAATTTCACCTTTCCCACTCATGCCCATTTCAAGTACAGCAACTTCTGTATCTTCCTCGAGAGACAGAATGGTTAGCGGCATTCCAATATGATTATTAAAGTTCCCCTCAGTCTTTTGGACTTTATATTGTAAGGACAAAAGATTTGCTGTCATGTCTTTCACAGTTGTTTTTCCATTACTACCGGTGATTCCTACTACTTTAACATCCAACTCATCTCTGTAACCTTTTGCTAATTGCTGCAGAGCGGTTAATGTATCTTCCACAATCAGTATGGGCAAGTTTTCTGGTGGGTTCGGCACATCCTTTTGCCACAAAGCGGCAGCCGCACCTTTTTGAAAGGCATCTTCTACATAACGATGCCCATCTGAATGTTCTCCTTTGAAAGGAACAAATAAGTTACCAGGCTCGATTTTGCGAGAATCAATCGTTACCCCTTGAATGGTTACTTCTAGAAAAGACTCAATCTTATTTTCGATTTCAATCATTTCCTGAATCTGCTGTAATGTTCTTTTAATCACCTATTCACACCTCTTATCAGAGTTACAAACATCATCGTTAAAATGTGTATTTAATACTTTGCTTTTCTTCATGTCTTTCAATGGCTAATTGAACAAGGCGTTCAATTAATTCCGGATATTTTAATCCAGTATGGTTCCAAAGAAGCGGGAACATGCTAATGGGTGTAAATCCAGGCATGGTATTCACTTCATTAATAAGGGCCTTCCCATCCTTTGTTAAAAAGAAGTCAGCTCTCACTAGTCCAGAACAGTCAAGTGCTTTAAAGGCTGTTACGGCCATTTCACTAAGTTTGGCATATTCTGATTCATTTATTTCAGCTGGAATAATAAGGGCCGTATCATTATCTTCGTATTTTGCCTTATAATCATAGAAATCTTTCTTAGGTACAATTTCACCTGCAATTGAACATTTAGGATCATCATTTCCAAGAACAGCGATCTCCACTTCTCTTGCAACTACCCCTTCTTCAATAATCACTTTACGGTCAAATTGAAAAGCCTCTTGGAAAGCCTGATCAAGTTCATCGCGGTTTGTACATTTACTTATCCCTACACTTGAACCAAGATTGGCAGGTTTAACAAAACATGGATATCCTATCTTATCCTCAACATCGTCATATATTCGTTGATTGTTTTGTTCCCACACCCTTTTAATGCAAGAAACATAGTTAACTTGCTCCAGACCTGCTTGAGCAAAGATATTTTTCATGATTACTTTATCCATTCCTGCTGAGGAAGCGAGCACCCCATTCCCTACATAAGGAATATTTAATAACTCTAGAAATCCCTGAACCGTTCCGTCTTCCCCGTTCGGACCATGAAGGAGCGGAAAAATAACATCAAGATTATCTTGGCCATCTTCTGTTTGAAATAATGTTGAGGATAATTGGGTTCCTAGTTGAGATTCAGCTTGTTCAAAGATTAATTCGTCCACTGATTGAGCCACACTTTTTAATTGAGAACCTTTAATCCACTCTCCATCTTCGGTAATATAAATCGGAAAGATATCAAACTTTTCATAATCTAAAGCCTGAATAACCGCTAATGCCGTCCGGAGCGATACCTGATGTTCAGCTGATTTACCGCCATATAATAAACCTAGTTTCGTTTTCATTCTAAAACCTCCATTTATCTGTCTTTACAAGAGCCACTATGATAGTGACAAGCAATGGCTGCTCGATAAGCTCTATTTGTCTCATTAACCATCTGCCGAGATTTTAAATCCCTTTACGATAGAAATGTCGTTTGTTTCCACATTCATTCATTTTACCACTTAATGAAACGGGATAGGAATGTATATTGTAATATATAGGTATGATTTTTTTTAGAAAAGAAAGCGGAAACTGAGTCGTTTTCTCTATCCTTAAAGTATGTATAAATGCGCCCAACCGAAACCTGTTTCACCTGAATTATACTTATTTTAAATGACTAAATCATTAACAAAATAGACACATTCTTGGAAACGATCTTATGTACAATAGACCTATAAAGAGAAAGGCTAGGTGTTGCATATGATCCTGAAAAAAAGAACAGAATCAGAAGAGTTAAGAATTCTACGATTTCTAAACACAAGGATGAATTTATCGGATAAAGAAAAATTCTACTATCTTAACCTTGAAAAAGGATATGAAGGAGAGTTGTTATTCGATAAATTATCGGAAAACATTAAAGAAGAAAGATACTTCCTAAATGACTTGCTGTTTGAAGTGAACAACTCCTATCTCCAAATAGACTCACTAATCATTTCACAAGGATTGATTCACCTCTTCGATATTAAAAATTTTCAAGGTGATTGTTATTTAGAACAAGACAAGCTTTTTAATGTAAAATCCAAACGAGAATATAAGAATCCTATAGACCAGTTAAAAAGAAGTACCACGCTATTTCGTCAACTACTCAACAATCTCCACTGTAATTACCTAATTGATTCCTTAGTTATATTTGTTAATCCAGAATTCACCTTATATCAAGCTCCAATGAACCAACCCTTCATTCTTCCAACCCAGCTAAATCGGTATATTAACGAAATTAATCATTCGCCCTCTAAGTTAAATGACGGGCATACTAAGTTGGCCAAAACATTACTCTCCCTGCATCAATCTAAAAATCCATTTGAATCCATACCCAATTACAATTATGACCAACTGCAAAAAGGCATTTATTGCAGTAACTGTAAATGTTTTTTTGTTTTTTTAAACAACAATATCTTTTCTTGTAAAAAATGCGGATATCAAGAAAAGATCGAACTAGCTATTTTACGTAATACCGAAGAATTAAGGCTGCTGTTTCCGGATATAAAGATTACTACAAATATGGTTTATGATTGGTGCCAGACAGAATTAAACCAAAAGACCATTCGAAGAATCTTAAAGAAACATTATACTTCAATTGGTACTACACGGGACACCTATTATGAATAGTCTATTCTTTCCTTATTGATATTGTATTCGGAAAGGATCTTAGTTTTCCACTTAGTTTGTTCGTATGAGACTTCGGTTCGGACTATGGTTATCCTTTGGATCTCGTATCTGTCCGTATGAAGGCTCGATTCGGACTACGGTTATCCTTTTGCCACTACTTCTGTCCGTTTGAGGGCCCGGTTCGGACTACGATCATCCTTTTACCACTACTTCTGGCCGTTTGAGGGCCCAATTCGGACTACGATCACCCTTTTGCCACTACTTCTGGCCGTATGAGGGCCCGATTCGGACTACAATCACTATTTTTCCACCGTTTCTGTCCGTATGAGACCCCGATTCGGACTACAATCACTCTTTTGCCACCATTTCTGTCCGTATGAGACCCCGATTCGGACTATAATTACTCTTTTGACACCACTTCTGTCCGTATGAGACCCCGATTCGGACTACAATCACTCTTTTGCCACCACTTCTGTCCATATGAGACCCCGATTCGGACTACAATCACTCTTTTGACACCACTTCTGTCCGTATGTGCTCACGATTGGGACTACGGTCGCTCTTTTCCTTAATATGGCTCATATCCCCTTTAAACACAATCTCCATCTTCGCACTTTCTATCTTAACAACCGATAGACTGGTTCCATTAACAGTTGGTTCTGTCCAGAAATCCTTGATTGGAATTCCTTTTATGACTAAAAACAATGATTTAATAAACAAACCATGTGAGACAACTAATAGATTTCCAGTCACTTCCCTTTTTTTCACCGTATCTAGAAAATTCTCTGCCCGCTTATACATTTCTATGAAAGTTTCTGCCCCTTCATTCTGATAAAGGTTTGGCCGTAACATAAAGCAATCATAATCATCTGGAAACTTTTCTACTATCTCTGTCTTTGTCAGGCCTTGCCATGGACCCATATCCATTTCCATGATCGTCCCATCCTTTTGGTACAACAGGTCTCTACCTTGAAGGATAATCTCTGTCGTTTCAAGGGTTCGCTCACTTGGGCTCGTAATCACCTCTGCAAACTCCACATTCCTCAAGCGCTCTCCAAGTAACTGCGCATACCGCTTTCCTTTTTCTGTTAGCGGAGAATTCAAGCGACCCTGAATTCGACCTTCTTGATTCCATTCCGTTTCCCCATGGCGCACAATATATAAAGTTAGCATTCTACACCCTCCTCTTAATAACGAAACTTCCATAGTGGCCGGTTTTTTTAATCTCCACCTTGGTTATGTTGAGGCCTACAGCACACTGGTCCCACAGATATTTCTGAAGGCGTATTAAGTCTATGTTCAACTTCCGGATCTTTACGACAGTTAGATCTCCTACTATCTTCTATCTACTACCAACTCATGGAGGTGAAAGCTTTCCCCCCGTTAAGAGTCGGATAAAACAATTTCAATTGAATGATAGAGCTCTTCACACATTTCCATCAAGAGAGATTCAAGTTCAGGACGAAAAGCTATAAGTACACAGGTTGATGGCCCTCCCGTTTTCTCCACATCCATATCACATTTTAATTGATCTGCCGCCAAATCGTTATCATCAAGCATATTTTTCAGCTCATATAGAATGCCTTTTGATCCGACTGGTAACAGAACTACATCATCCAACTGACTTAACTCATAAAAAAGGGAAAGAGGCACAATATTTTCCGGTGTTTCTAAAACCTCATTCCCAACTAACGGTAAACCAATGACTGCTAGTTTCCACCCTTCTAAGGTAACGATTGGTTCCTGATAAGACGTCACCCGTTTCCCCATGACAATCATTCCAAGTGCGGATTGATGTAATGAAAAATTGCTTTCTGTACTTCCTGTAACCATTACATCATCTAACCCAATCTCAGTACACCCTTTATCAACCCCCGCCACCACAGCATCCCATGCATCCTCATGGCAAAAGTTTTGAATCACAACCGAAAAGGGCTGCCCGCCTGCCGCTAGACACTCCATAGCTGCAACTCTGAAATTGTAATATGAAACGACTTCATATGGAGTCCTAACAGCATCCTGTTCTTTCAAACCGATTCCACCACTATTATCAGCAGCAATAACAAGGATCGCTTCATCACTAAATGGAACGAGCGAAACATCCCGTTTCATCTTACCGCTTCCTTTTGAAACCGACCTTCATAAAAACGGGCTAAACGCGGTGCTAAAATCAGCGCAATCCCTGTATTAAATACAGAACCAATGAATAAGGATGGCATCAAACCTACATAAAAGCCGCTTCCTATTAAAAATAAAAACGGTAGAGGGGCAAAAACTGTATTCCCCGTTACAAATAAAACACTGGCTAATAATCGATAGCCTTTTTTATAAAAGATTGCAAATAACCAAACTAGCGCTGCCATTTCAAGACCGACTAACAAGTGTAACGGTCCCATTGGCATCCCACCAAAAAGAGCGGACAATAAATGTCCAATAAAAGCGATCGTCGCACCAGGAAGGCTCCCCAACATCACACTTCCGACTAATGCAGGAACCATGTCCAATGCAACGCTCGACACAACGGCAGGTATCTTTATCGATGCACCTGCCACACATAAGGCGATAAATAAACTAATTAGACTGATTTTCTTTATGTTCATCTTCCTTGTTATCCTTTCTAGTTCGGTCGCGAAAAACCGATGCACTGCGAATGTACTCGATATCCTTTACTCCTTGGCGAAAATTAACAACCCTTGCTGCGGCAAAAAAGTAATCCGATAATCGATTTAAATATTGCAGTGGCAAAGCAGATAATTGAGCTTCCTCTTTCATCAAGGTAACCACTAACCTCTCCGCTCTTCTTGTTACTGTTCGGGCAATATGGAGCGTTGCTGCTGCAGGACTTCCCCCTGGTAAAATAAACTTTTCCAACTCTGGAGCTTCAGTAGTATAAGCATCAATTCTCTCTTCTAAGTAAGTAATGGCTTCTTCCGTCAATTTTGGGATATGCTTTTTCGTCACATTGGCCAAGTCACCGCCACAATCAAATAGTTCATGTTGAATCTTTTCCAAATCGTCTAGTAGATCTTGAAAGAGGTCTGGTTGTAACTGAGTTACGGCCTGCCCTACAAAACCATTGGCTTCATCGATCGTCCCATAAGCATCAACACGAATATGATCTTTATCTACTCTTCCTCCGATAATACTTGTTTGACCTTTATCCCCAGTACGCGTATAAATTTTCATCCCATTTGCCCCTTTCACTTCAATCGTTTATTTAATCCATACCAAATTACATCAACCCGCCCACAACTTGACACTGCTGCTTGGAAAACTCGACCGCATACATCACGCCACAAGCGGTCTTCCCGCTCTAGCGGAACAATTCCTTTTGTTATATCCGTTCCAATTAAAATAACACTTCCTTTTCCATCCATGCTTTCCCAATTTTCCAATTGCCTCAAAAGCCCACGCCACGTTTCCTGAACTTCGTCACCACTGCTACCTTGTAACCCTTCCCGAATCCACCGTTCAATCCCTTCTAAGACGAGATAATCCGTCGTCACTTGGTCAAAATCAACGGGAATTGGATCACAGTGATAGGCACTAAACCACTGACAATTCTCTTGGGTTAATTGATTATATGCCCTTACCCATGCTGATTTTCCGTTAAAAGCACCTCCCGTAACAAAGTGCATCGTTCACCCCTCCTGAAAGTCTCCCGATTTGGCCATACAAATTCAAATCCATTTCCATGAGGAACCCGCCATTCCCAAAAACTCTTTTCAGTCGGTGCAAATTTTGATAATAAATATCGAAGAACACCTCCATGAGTGACAACTGCCAATGAATCAACCTTATCCCTCATTACCAAAGTGGATAGGTTTGTCCAGCCGTTCTCGACCCGCTGCGTAAAATCGGTAAAAGTTTCGGCACCTGGAACGTTGCTTTCAAAATGACTGCTTATCCACTCCTCATATCGCGGATCGCCTGCTAACTCTTCATACCGTTTTCTTTCAAAAGGGCCAAAATTCATTTCACGAAACTCTAGAAAAGGGATGGGGTCTTTTTCTGGAAACAGAATAGCGGCCGTTTGCAAACAGCGAATTAAGTCACTTGTGACCACAACTTGGTATGGATTTGGTTGTAAAGCGGTTAAGCTTTCTTTAGCCTCCTCACAAATCGGTTCATCTGTCCACCCCATATAGGTCTTCTGTTTATTTAGTTCGGTTAACCCGTGACGAAATAATGCCACAACCACACGGTCATCCATAATAAGCATTCCACCCCTTCCACTGATGCGCCTAATACATCCCCTGTAATTCCACCAAACCAGCGAACAATTTTCCTTGAGATCACGATAAAAAATACTAAAGCTGCCAGAACTAACAGTAGAAATCCGCTCATCGCTTTTAACCCTATCAAAAATATAATTAGGCCCAACATGACCACATATACTGGATAAATCCAAAGCGATCCTTGTGATGCCGCTTCTTTAAACAGGGAACCAAGCCCCTCTTCTTTAGCAGACTTTATGTTCAACAACAACATCCCCATTACAACTTTTCCTAAAAACGGGATCAAGATAATCAGTAAAAAAGTATTATCATTAAACCGCAACACAATTTCATATATAAATAAAAACTTTGCACTCAATAGCACAATAACGGATAGGACACCAAACGCACCGATTTTTGGATCTGCCATAATTTCAATCCGCTTCTGCTGATCACGATAAGAAAAATAGGCATCACTACAATCCATCCACCCGTCTAGGTGAATTCCACCTGTGATGATAATCAATGCTAACCAAACGAAAAACGCGATGGCTAGTGGTGAAAGAGGGGTCCATTGTAACAAAACATAAAGGAACGCACTATAAAGGATTCCTTGTAACACTCCTAGCACCGGAAACATTTTAACTGCTTTATTGATATGTATTCGATCCATTGGCACTTCATAAGGAATGGGAATACTCGTGAAGAATTGAATGCACATTACAAGACCTTTTACCATCTTCATGACGAAAGAATCTCCCCATCCCAAATGATCCGCTTAATTTCAGCCCAATCCAAGTGGGCTCCCATTTCGGTAGCTAGTTTGTCATAGCGACTATCAATCAAATGCGCCTTGGTGCAATTGCTCCCAGGTTTGATCGAGTCCGCTTCCTTCGTAAATCTGTGGCCTCCGCCGGGAGCCTCCACCGTATCCTTGTAAGCTTGATAAGCACTTGCTGAACTTTCCCTTCCTAACTCGTCAATGGAAAAGGAATCCTCAGGATCAATCATGTGGTTATGAATATAAGGCAGGACACCGACAACAGGGATCCCTGTCTTGTCCTCAATCCACCTTACCCCATCTTTAAACAACTCTATGTCCCCACGAAATTTATTGATGATGATTCCTTTAACTCTCCTGCGTTCCTCAGGAGTCAGCAACTCTAACGTTCCAACAAGGCTTGCAAAAATCCCCCCTCGATCAATATCCGCTACTAATATCACAGGTACATCTGCCATTTGTGCAACCTTCATATTCACCAGTTCTCGATCCTTCAGATTCATTTCAACCGGACTCCCAGCCCCCTCTAAAATCAATAGCTCGTACTCTTTTTTAAGTTGTTCGATTGCCTTTCCAATCACCTCTAACCCCTTTTCATAAAAGGATTCACGATATCCTTTTCCAGACAAGGAATCTATTGGTTTTCCTAATAAAATCACCTCTGAAACCTGGTCTGTTCGAGGCTTTAGCAAAATCGGGCTCATCCAAACCGTTGCTTTCGTTCGAGCGGCTTCTGCTTGAATCCCTTGGGCAAGTCCAATTTCCAAACCTTCAGCTGTCAAATAAATATGATTGGACATATTTTGCGATTTAAAGGGTGCCACTTTGAACCCTTCATCAGAAAAAAGCCGGCACAGCGCTGTAACAATTAAACTTTTTCCAACATCTGAAGCTGTGCCTTGAATCATCACACCTTTCATTTTATATCTCCTTTCATTACGATCGGAATCCCCCCCTCTACTAAATAAGCAAGACGTGCTTGGGCGACTATTTTTTGATGCAATTTTCCGAGCAAAGAACTGTAAACAAAGACAAGATCATTCGATTCGATCGGTTCATAAAGGACTTCATTGCTTACAATAATGAAGGTCTTCACTTTCCGACTAATGGAAATCATCTCATCCCACATGGTTTCAAAGAGTTGGCTTAAATAAGCATCATCTCTCCAACCATCCATTTCAAAAAACAATTCATTATTCAGCCATGTCGTTAAACAATCGAGCAAAACGACATCCTTCTCTCCAAAGTTTCCGGCAAGCTCACCGATAGAAGTTGGTTTTTCCCACGTTGTCCAAACAAGATCACTGTGCAAGCGTTCATTTTGGTGAACGCGGATTCTTTGCTTCATTTCCTCATCCGAGGACTGCATGGCGGCAATGTAATGGAGTTGCCCAAAAGGCTCCATCCTCGATTGTTCCCCCGCTAGCTTTTCCGCGAAACTGCTCTTCCCACTTCGAACCCCGCCCGTTATGAAGATGATGGGTGAATGCTGCGCCATTCTTGCATCGCCTCCAAAAGTTGCTGATTTTCCTCCGTTGTCCGAATTGCGAACCTCAGCCATCTTCCCTCTAGGCCGGGAAAGTTGAATGTATGTCGGGGAACGATTCCCTTTTCCAGTAAAAATCGGAACAAGGGGATTTGGTCGTCTAGCTCAAGATCTTTTAACAAATAAAAGTTTACCTTCGAATCGGTCACTTGGAATCCATTCTTTTTATAAAAGGAAAAAAGGTACTCTCGCTGTGAGTCCATAAATCGAATCGCATGATGAACATATTCTTCTTCCGCTAAACACAGTTCTCCCACTTTCATTGCCATGCTATTCACACTCCAATGGGATTGAAAGGTTGAAAGTGTTTCAACGAGAGCGGGACTTGCCATCATATACCCTAATCGTAGGCCCGGGATGGCGTACATCTTCGTCATCGACCTAATTAAAAGTAAATTTGAATAATCTTTGAGGAAAGGTACGAGCGACTGGTAATCGGCAACAAAGTCATAGAAAGCCTCATCAACAATCAAATAACAATCATGTTTTTGACATTCTCCTAAAATTCTCTCGATCATCTTCTTGTTGAAAAATACTCCCGTTGGATTATTCGGATTACAGAAAAAAACGGCATCTATATCCACCAACTTATCCTTAAAAGAATCAAAGTCTACTTTCCAATCCTTTGTTAAGTGAAAATAGGAAACCTCACAACCATTCCCTGCACATACTCTTTCATATTCTGAAAAAGCAGGCTGAACAATCATCACCTTTTTGCCGGCTAACCATCTCCCAATCAAACTGATGATTTCAGAGCCACCGTTTCCAATTAATATTTGCTTTTCATCGATCTTCACAAAATGAGCAAGCTTCTTTTTCAATGAAGTACTTTGCGGATCAGGATAGGTTTCAATCCCTTCAAATAACTTTCCCCAGTTTTCCTTAACAGAAGTTGGGGAACCGAACGGATTAATGTTGGCACTAAAATCAATGACTCGATCTGGTTGCTTTAGTCCGGCTGCATCATATAAATAATGCGGATTTGATCCATGTGCTGGCCATAACAATCAAAACACCTCCAAGCCATAAGAATAGTAAACACATTAATGTTGTTCGCGTTAAGATCTGATTCATTTTTAGAATATGATCTCTACTAAGAGAAATCACAGGGTCGCCCATTAATGCCCGATTTGACACGATCCCTTTATATGTATTCATGCCGCCAAGTTGAACGCCTAAAAGTGCAGCAGCACTTGCTTCACACCAGCCACTATTTGGGCTTGGATGTTTTTTCGCATCCCGAAACAGAATCTCCCAAGCTTGTTTCGTACGATTATTAAAAGGACGATTGGACAGCAGCATCGCAAATCCGGTTAATCGGCTTGGAATCAAATTCATAAAGTCATCTAGACGGGCAGAAGCCCAACCAAAGTCCGAATAGCGGTCATTCTTGTAGCCAACCATTGAATCACAAGTATTAATAGCCCGATAAAGCAAAGCCAATGGGGCGCCTCCAATCCATGCCCAAAATAAAGGAGCAATGACTCCATCACTCGTATTTTCAGCAACCGTTTCAACGGTCCCACGGACGATTTCGCTTTCCATTAATTGGTCTGTATCTCTACCAACAATATAAGAGAGTTTAAGGCGAGCTTGCCCGATGTCTGTCTGCTTTAATGGGGTAAAAACCTCCATGGCTGCTTCCTTTAGACTCCTATGGGCAATCGTTGTTGAAATAAGGATGCTCTCTACAAGTATTCCTACGACAAAATGAATCTTATAAGATATCGCACAAATGAATATGGCAGGTAAGAATATGGAAAGTAAAACAAACAGAACCATCATAATCCCTTTCCATTTACGGTTCCAACCATGATTCCACTTTTTCTCTAGAATACAGATTAATGACCCCATCCATTTAACCGGATGCGGCCATGAAGGTGGGTCACCTATGAACCGATCAATGATAAGAGCTAGTGTGATTGCTAATACGTGTCCAATCATCGTAAGCCTTCTTTTCTACGATTGCTTTTCTGAATGGCTTCTTTTGTACATTGATAGACACCTTTACCAATTAAACGACCTAAGGGTGTGATTGTACCCGCAAACTCAAAAGACTTCCCTTTTTGAATGGCTGCAATAAGGATACTGTCTGTTGAAGTTCCAGTAGCAAGCGTTTCCGTTCTCGGATCCTTTACTTCTAGTTTCTGTAACACCTTTACCTTTGCCTCCGTCGCAGTCATGATACTTTGGATGAAAGCCTCTTCTGTTAGGTTTCCATTCACAAATACCCAAGTATTAATGGTACCCGGTTGTTGGATGTCAAAGTTTTGTTCATAACTTTTAGATACATCAACCGCATTTCCCACGCCTGCTGTCACCACAACTAGTATGGAACAGCCGTTTTCCTCGTAAACCTTTGATACAACATCCTCTGTTACAACTGCCGTCATCATCCCGACCGTTTGGGATGGTTCGAAGCCACTTTTTCTTAAATAGTTCGCCATTTCTTCTCGATGGTTGTTGCAGTGATAGTTTTTATCCACATGTCTATTGACAAAAGTGTCATGCCAGCCTGTTCCAGAGCCGATCACACCGGATGACATGGTTCGAAGGGGCGATGGTGCTTTCAAAACAATATATTCAGTTGTAACCGTTAAATAAGTGTCATTTATATTTTCCTCTCCCTCTATAAGTCCACTTTCTGGAAGAAGAACCATTTGTGGTACCGGTACCTTTGGGTGGGGGTGCTTTTCAATTTTTGTATGGTATACTTCTTCAATAATTTCTTGCTTTAACACTTCATTCGGTTCATCGTAACGCTTGATCTTGCCATTCTCAAGAAGTATTAACCGATCACAATATAAACCAGCTAAATTTAAATCATGAAAAATAGAAACTACCGTTAATGACTTTTCACGGGTCCACTTTTTCAATAAATCAAGCAGTTCTTTCTGATAAGATAAATCAAGGTGATTGGTTGGTTCATCAAGAAGGAGAATTTCGGGTTCCTGCGCAAGGGCTTGGGCAAGGAAAACACGTTGCCTTTCTCCGCCAGAAAGAAGTTGAATCGGATGGTCCTGCAAGGAAGCAACCCCTGTCCAATTCATTACCTCTTGAACAATATCCTCATCGTCTTTACTCCACTCTTTGAAGAATCCCTTTTGATGGGCGTACCTACCTAATGAAACGGTCTCCTTGACACTATAGGAGAAAGATTCAGAGCTATGTTGAGACAAGACCGCTATCACCTTAGCGAGCCCTATAGCAGAGTATTTTTTTAAAGACTGACCTTTCACATAAATTTCTCCGTCATTAAAAGCCTGGACTCCACTCATCATCTTTAAAAGGGTCGTTTTTCCACTGCCATTTGGTCCGATGATGCCAAAAAGTTCACCTTTTCGAATTTGACATGTCACATTTGAAAGTACATTTTCATTTCCGTAACCTCCGGACAAATGTTGAATGTCAATCATCCTCATCCCCTCCTTTCCTTTCTTTTACGTGCTATTAATATAGCTGCAAACACAGGTGCTCCCATTAATGAGGTAATGACCCCGATGGGTAGTTCCACAGGGGAAATGATCGTTCTTGCTACCAAATCCGTTAACATTAAGAATCCGCTTCCTGTTAGCAAAGATAAAGGCAATAAATGCTTATGATCAGGTCCCCATAAAATCCGAGTTAAATGTGGAACGACAAGACCAACAAAGCCTATTGCCCCTGAAACCGCCACTGCAGCGCCTGTTAAAATAGATCCTGCCGTTAAAACAAGCATTTTACGTCTTTGAACATTTACCCCCAAATGCTGGGCCCGTTCTTCACCAAACGACATTGCATTTAGTTCATTCGCATTTACAAGTAGCAAGAGCGTGCCAACGATAAAGAATGGTAAAATGATTTTAATATAATCCCAACCTCTCATCGACACACTTCCTAGCAGCCAACTAATGATATGACGGAGTTCATCACCCGTTAACGCAATCATTAATGAAATAAAAGCCCCTAAAAATGAACTAAAAATAATCCCAGTTAAAATAATTGTTTCTACCTTCATAGAGCGTTCAATTTTCTGTGCAAATAGGAGAACCATTAGAATCGTTAAAAAGGAAAAGATGATACTTAAAAACGGCAATGTAAATTCTCCGATGATGGGTAGTGAAATATTTAAGAAGATGGTAAGCACTGCACCTACAGATGCACCTGATGAAACACCAAGTGTATAAGGGTCAGCGAGAGGATTTCTTAATAAACCTTGAAAGGCGGCCCCTGCAATTGCAAGAGACGCCCCTACTAAACCAGCCAATATCACTCGTGGTAAGCGAATATTCATAACGATATTCGTGTACATTGGGTCAATGTGACTCGTGGAATAACGAAAAATTTCAGCACCCAAAATTTGGATGATATCAAAAATCGGTACCTGAACTGTACCAATTGAAATCGCTAATAGCATGGAGCCAAGGAAAATGGCTCCTGCAATGGGATAAGCAATCCATTTATTAGTTAAAAACTTCCGGGTAAATTGCTTTTGCAAGTTCCTCTACTCCTTCAACAATACGAGGGCCAGGACGGGTCACTTTGTCTGAATCTACATCAACCACCTGCTTATTTTTAATTGCATTAATATCCTGCCAGCCTTCACGACTTAAAACTTGATCCCCTGCACCTTCAATATATCCCCCATAGGTAGTAATAATGACATCTGGGTTAGCTGCGATAATGGCTTCTTGATCTAATTGTGGCCAATCAGGTTCTGTTACCATATTCTCTGCATTAATTAGTGTTAGCATCTCATCAATAAATGTATTTTTACCAGCAGCAAAAAGAGTAGGGTCAATTTCTACATAAACTTTTTTCTTCTCTTTAATATCAGCCGTTTTCCCTTGGATTTCCTCTAGTTTTGTTTGCATATCGGAAACTAATTGTTCCGCTTCTTCACTCGTACCTGTAGATTTCCCAATTAATTCAATTGAATCATACACTTCAGTAAACGTCTTCGCATCATTTACAGTTAGAACCGTAATACCTGCATCCTTTAATTGCTGGATGACCTCAGAAGAAACACCCATTGCTGAATGATGTGAAAGAATTAAATCTGGTTTAAGAGAAAAAATTTTCTCTAGGTTAAGAGTTTGGTCCCCAATCTTTTCCTTTTTTGCTGCTTCCTCGGGATAGTTATCAAAATTACTTACCCCAATAATTTCGTCCCCAAGTCCTAATTCAAAGGCAATCTCCGTATTACTCGGAATCAGTGAAATAATTCTTTCTGGTTTCTTTTCAATAACAATTTCTTGATCCAAGGCATCTTTAATTGTTACCGGAAACTCGGAAGTTTTTGTTTGTTCCTGTTGATCTTGTTGTGATTCTTGTTTACCTTCATTGGTTTCTGCTTCATTTCCTGTCCCACAGCCAACCAAGATACCGATTGACAGAAGGAATGTGAATAATAGTGCATAAAGTTTCTTCAAAATACTCTCCCCTTTTTTTAATATTTATTACATGCCTTTTTATTTTTGAAAAACAAAAAAGCATCCCCTAACGTATCGGAGATGCAGAAAGACTATAGTTATGTATAATTAGTCGTTCATACACCTGCCTATCCTCGTAGGTTGTTTCTGGTGCAAGAATAAGGCAGGTCTCCTGGCTCTTGGTCATCGTTCCCTGCTCCTTCCCATACAGCTTGTACAGTGGTTATGCAGGTTACTCTCAATTACAGTGGCGGGACCGCGTTGGAGTTTCACCAACTTCCCTTTTAAGTCTTGTGAACAGAAAAGCAGAAAGGCCAAAGCCTCTCTCCTTTCCCAAAGACACCTAATTCTTCGTATGAAATTGTTTCGTTCATTATTAAACATTATAGCATGCTATAATAAAATAGGTAGTAGCTTTTTCAAAACGGCTCGAATTTTGTCGGATTAACTAGAGCGAATTTTCCATTCATTTGACTTTTTATCAAAAATCAGTTTGGCATCACATGAGCGTTTACGATTTTTTTCATATTCCTCATGCATATCATCCATGTTGGAAAAGTCACCAATGACCCACATTGGAATCTCGATTCGATGACGATTTTGAACAATTTCTCTTAAGGACAAGACCATGCCTTCACTCATGTATCCCTTTAATGAATGAAGGAGGTGCTGGTCGACTACAGGGTAGACTTTTTTTCTTTTTAACCCTAAGAGACTTTTATCCGGTTTAATTACGTCCAATTTCATCGGAATTAATTCGCCTAGCAATCGATAAAAATCATTTAAATTCCGGTAATACGTTTTATTAAACCATCCATCATCTATTGCTAAATAGGTAAAACGATTTCCTAAATAATTATAAAA
This sequence comes from Niallia sp. XMNu-256, assembly GCF_036670015.1. Taxonomy (NCBI): domain Bacteria; kingdom Bacillati; phylum Bacillota; class Bacilli; order Caryophanales; family Bacillaceae; genus Niallia; species Niallia sp. XMNu-256. The sequence goes on along the minus strand of NZ_CP137636.1, from coordinate 280,966 downwards.
CGGAGCACGTAGAGGTTCCTTCATATGGCCAAGATAGAGCAATTCAGCTAACACTTGTCCGGGAATTTCATCTAGCCCTTCCATCTCCTCAAAGTCGATCCAGCAAAAATCACCGTATTGGGACACGTCCTCACCTGCAAGTTTCATCACCCGTTTTTGGGGAATATAATCAAGCAAGGTATGTAGATTAAAATCAGCGTCGTCAAACCGATGTTTAAGTAAAAGAATATGATTAATCGATTCATTCAAGGCTTGAACAAATTCATTAAAAAAAATCCCTGAAGATAAAACAAAACGGTTTTTTTCATTTAAATGGACGTAAATAACATCTTGTTTCCGATTCCTTCTCAACAACAGGACCCCCGAATACGTTAAAGTCAAATTCGCTCCGTCGAATTTGCACTCGAATTTTATCACGCTACAGAACTCCACATCCTTATTTCTAGCTTCACTAGGAGGACGTCCTGCCCGTCGCCGAGCACGCTCAATAAAGTGAAACTCCCAACCATGTGGGTTCTTCCCAGTGACGGTACATCGAGGCTAGCAGAAATGCTGGTTACATAGACATGTGTAAACTTTCGGATCTTTACTGGCAGTTTTAATTCCTACCTTTCACTATGTGATTAACTCGAGGTAGGGGGATTACTGCCGTTAAGACGCGGAAAATTACTAAAAAATCCGAGGCATCCGCCGGAGGCTTAACTTCATTCAGCGACGAAATATGAACCTTGCTAAATCAGAGAGCTTTTCTACACCCCATTAATCGAGATAGGGACTCCTGTGTTTATCGCAGCCTCTCAGCACAAAAAAAGTTTGCTGAATGAAGTTTTATAAAGAAATTTCTATTTTCACTATATCATGCTTATATAATAGCAGATTAAAGGGAAAATATCTTACATCTGTGAATAATGTTATTCCTTTGTAATAATTAATAAAAAAATGTGTATTTATTACGTCCCCTTTATTAAAGACATGCATATTTTATATAACTGTTCTTTACTTTTTCACAAAGCTTTAAAATCTTTCATTTAAATTAAATTACTTTTTCATTATAATAAGCGATGAAGCACTGTACGTTTATACTAGATTAGGAATAAACTTTTTTCGGTGGAAGGAGAGTGAGAAGTATTATGATTCACAATTTAACCGAGGATCAAATTACACTTCAAATTATTAAGGCTTTAAAAGAAAATAAACAAAAAGACTTAGATGCCATATTGGAAGAATTGCACCCCTATGACATTGCCCAAATCTATGAAGACTTACCCGAAAAGCACCGAACTCGCTTTCTCCTTCACTTAAAGATCAATGTCCTAGCCGACTTCATCCAAGAGTTAAGTCCGGAGGAGCAGCTAAATGTCTTAAATCGTCTCGGGATTGATCGAAAAAATAAAGTTCTTGATGAGATGGATAACGATGACTTAGCCTCCCTATTGGATGAATTATCACCTGAAAAAATGGAAGCTTTGTTATCCGGGATGAAAGAGGAAGAGTCCCAAATCGTTCAGGACATTTTCAACTATCCTCCTGAAACAGCTGGGCGGATGATGACAAACCGATTTGTGTGGATCCGTGATTATTATACAGTCAGAGATGCAGTTGAAAAGCTAAAAAGTTTTGCAGAGTATGCTGAAACGATTAATTATTTATATGTAGTCGATCAGCACCGAAAGCTTGTGGGCGTTGTCTCCTATCGTGACTTGCTGTTGGCTGATGCCAACCAGAGGATCCATAACATTATGTACGAACGGGTTATTTCTGTGCCTGACATCGCTGACCAAGAGGAAGTCGCCAGGCTGATTGGACGCTATGACTTTCTTGCCATTCCTGTTGTTAACGATGAACAAGTGTTAGTCGGAATTGTTACCGTCGATGATATCATTGATGTTGTCATTCAAGAGGCAAATGAAGATATTGAAAAATTATCTGCTTCAGGTAAAGCAATTGACTTTGATACAAAAGCCTTTGTTGCTTCCTATCGTCGTCTCCCCTGGCTGATCTTGTTATTATTTATCGGACTCATCTCAGGAAGTATCATAAGTGGCTATGAGCAAACATTGCAGCAAGTGGTTGCTCTTACCTATTTCATGCCGATGATTTCAGGGATGACTGGAAATACGGGTACCCAATCATTGGCCGTAGTCGTACGAGGGTTAGCAACAGACGATCTTGATAAAAAAGCCATTTTTCGAGTTGTCATGCGAGAGTTCAAAGTTGGGCTAATTATTGGTTTAACTTGCGGGATATTAATCTCGATTATTGCATATGTGTGGCAAGGAAACGCGATCCTTGGCCTTGTTGTAGGTGCCTCTCTATTCTTTACTCTTATCATCGGTACCTTAGCCGGAACGATTATCCCAGTATGTCTTTATAAAATGAAAATTGATCCTGCTGTGGCATCAGGACCACTTATTACTACGTTAAATGATATCTTCTCATTAATTATCTATTTTGGAATTGCAACTGCTTTTATCTATTATTTAATTTAAAGACACATTCTATTTGTGTCTTTTTTTCTATTAATAAAAGTGAAACCTAACGCGTCGTTAGAACGTTAAATATATTGTCGAAAAAGGAATTCTCTGCTAGTCTGTTAATAAGAATCATACGATTATATTTTTATCCTTGATTAGGGAAGAAATAGGTGAACATTTATGGAAAATAAAAATAAAGTGGCTGAGAGATTCGATTGGTCCTTAACCCTTTTATTATTTTTATTTTTTCTAGTAAGTTGTGTTGCGATATACAGCGGACAAGCCTCAGGACAATATGGTGAGACCAACTTCTTGATCCAACAAATTTTCTGGTATGCAGTTGGCGCAGGGATTATTGCGGTCGTGATGTATTTTGACAGTGATCAATTAAAAGGGCTTACTTGGATTATTTACGGATTTGGCATCTTGCTATTGCTCATTTTGGCTGTTTCCCCTGTTACTGCATTCACACCGAGAATAAATGGAGCTCAAAGTTGGTTTCAACTTCCAATCGGCTCGATTCAACCATCCGAATTTATGAAGGTTTTTCTTATTATCGCCTTAAGTAAAACGGTTCAAGGCCATAATGAGAAAATCCTAAATCGAACACTTAAGACCGATTTTATATTACTTTTCAAAATTGCACTCGTTACAGGACTTCCAATTGCTCTTGTGATGATGCAGCCTGACCTCGGAACATCCCTTGTCATGCTGGCAATTATGACTGGAGTCATTTTCGTTTCAGGAATTTCATGGAAAATTATTACGGCAATTTATGGATTAGGAATTGCCCTTATGGGGATTATTTTATATTTTGTCATTTGGGCACCACAAATTTTAGAAAAATACTTAAATGTAAAGCCTTATCAATTTGACCGTATTTATGCTTGGCTTGATCCAAATAATCATGCCGCAGGTTATCATTTATCTAACTCGTTAAAAGCTATTGGCTCAGGTCAATTAACCGGAAAAGGGTTTGGGGATCGAAAAGTGTATATCCCTGAAAGTCACACTGATTTTATTTTTAGTGTTATTGGTGAAGAATATGGCTTTTTAGGCTCTAGCATTGTTGTAGGTTTATTTTTTCTTCTCATTTACCATCTAACAAAAACTGCATTAGAAACAAAGGATCCTTTTAATACGTATATTTGCGTTGGGATCATAAGTATGATTGCGTTTCATGTATTTCAAAATGTTGGCATGACCATTCAGGTATTGCCAATTACTGGAATTCCCCTCCCCTTTATTAGTTATGGGGGAAGCTCTCTTATGGGAAACATGTTTGCAATGGGGCTCGTATACAGTATTCATTACCATCATCGCAGTTATATGTTCTCATCAAATCACACTTACACAGAATCAAAGGCACACGAACATAATTTCTAATCAAACATTTGTTTAAAAAGAAGAAGGCTGTCTCATAAGGTTTTAACACCTTGTTTATGAGACAGCCTTCTCTTTTTTATTTATAATAATAATTTAATTAAAATAATTATAATTTAGTATTGATTTTTAAAAAAGTATTTGATATAATAAGACTATAAGATATCAAAGGAGGAGTTATTAATCATGACTTTGACAGTACAAACTAAAACCACTCAATCTGAATTAAATTTACAAATTGCAAACTGGAGCGTTCTATATACAAAACTTCACCGTTTCCATTGGTATGTTAAAGGACCTTCTTTCTTCACACTACACGCTAAATTTGAAGAACTTTATAATGAAGCAGCACTGACAGTTGATGAAGTCGCTGAGCGTCTACTTGCCATTGGCGGTCAGCCCATCGCTACAATGAAAGAATACTTAGAAGCAGCAACAATCGAAGAATCAGCCAATGAAACAAAAGCCGTAGAAATGGTTGCTACACTCGTTAAAGATTACACAGCCATTAAAGAAAGCTTAAATGAATTGGCTGCACTAACAGATGCTGAAGGCGATACCATCACCAACGATCTTGCTATCGGATTAATCGGAAAAATTGATACGCATGTTTGGATGCTTAATGCATACTTAGAAGCATAATGCTTGGAAATCCCTTCCTATAAGTTTAATGGAATTCAAAAAAGGAGTCTGTGAGATTAGTCACAACTCCTTTTTTGTGTTCTCTAAGATTGCCACATTATTAACGGTAATAAGCGCTCCCTACTAAAGGAGTTTCACTTTATCATAAGGGGCTTTCTAGCAATTGAGCACCAGGAAGCAAAAGTGATAGCGGTACAATATCTGCCTGTTTTTGATATTCAGGAATATAACTTTTTAAGGCTGTAACAACTTTATCACCCGTAATTCCAACATGGCCAATCGCAATTAGGCTCTTATCTTCATCCAGTTCTTCAATTAATCTGGAGGCTTGTTTATATATATGCTGTTCAGTATAGACATGATCAAAAAAAATATTGTTTTCCAAATATGGTATTGATAATTCTTCCGCTTTAAGTTGCCTCAAGTTTGGGTTAATTAGTCGTCAAAATTATGAGTTTGTATTATTTCACTAAATGGGGGGGCTATGTGATTAGTTTTGGTGCAATTAACCGACAATCTGGTCAATACCTTCCCACCCCCTCGATTTTTTTTACCGAAATTTTAAAAACAAAAAAAGAGAGGTGAATATCCCCTCTCTTTTCATTAGTTGCGATGCATTTTAAACTTTAAATAAAGTTCGTTATAATAAGCAAGCATTTCTTTTCCTAGATCCTCATATACCTCAAGCTTTTCGGTTAACTCTTTTGATGGATAAAATCGTTCATCGTTCACTACTTCTTCATCCAAAAACTGAAGTGCAGCCTTATTTGGAGTAGAGTAGCTAACATAATCGGTATTTTGGGCAGCATTTTCAGGATCCAACATAAAATTAATAAATTGATGGGCTCCTTCAACATTCTTTGCTGTTTTTGGAATTACCATATTATCAAACCAAAGATTAGACCCTTCCTCTGGGACTACGTAATCCAACTTTTCATTTTCCCACATAATATCAGCAGCATCGCCTGACCACACGACTCCAATGGCCGCTTCCTCATTGGCCATCAGGAGTTTAATTTCATCACCGACGATCGCCTTTAAGTTAGGGGTTAGAGTATCTAACTTAGCCTTCGCCTCAAGCAAATGATCTTTATTTTTATCATTTAAAGAATAGTAAAGGCTGTTTAACCCGATCCCAATCACTTCACGGGCACCATCGACCATCAATATCTCATTTTTCAATTCTGGATTCCATAAATCGTTCCAACTCTTTAGTTCTACATCACCTAGCATTTCCGGGTTATAAACAATCCCAACTGTTCCCCAGAAATAAGGAACCGAATATTGATTCCCTGGGTCAAAGGGAAGGTCCATAAACCTTGAATCAATGTGTTTTAAATTAGGTAACATCGAATGATCAAGTGGAATAAGTAAATCATCATTTCTCATTTTTTCAATCATGTACTCTGACGGAACGGCTATATCATAACTGGTTCCGCCTTGCTGGATTTTCGTTAACATTGATTCATTGGAGTCAAAAGTTTCGTAAATCACTTTTATCCCAGTTTCCTCTTCAAATTTATCGACCAAGGCTTCATCAATATAGTCTCCCCAGTTAAAAACCGTAAGCGTATTACCTGATGAATAGCCTTCAGAGGAATTTAATCTTGAAACCCAAAACATGAGCAACGAAGATACGATGAGAATGACTACAAACGCCTGAATGAGCTTTTTCATTTTCGTACCCCCACTTTGGATGAGCGTTTATAACGTTGATTAATAAAGTAGTACCCGATAACAAGCAGCATTGTGAATAGAAACAACAGGGTTGACAATGCGTTAATTTCTAAGGAAACCCCTCTTCTTGCCATCGAATAGATTTCAACTGATAAGGTTGTAAAACCATTTCCCGTCACAAAGAAGGTTACCGCAAAGTCATCAAGTGAATAAGTCAACGCCATAAAGAACCCTGCAAAGATCCCTGGAAAAATGTAGGGGATCGTAACCTTCGTTAATACATCCCAGCGACTTGCCCCTAAGTCCCTTGCAGCATCAATAAGGGTTGAACTCATTTCCTGTATCTTTGGCAACACCATAATTACAACAATAGGAACACTAAATGCAATATGTGATAATAAAACAGATGTAAACCCTAATTGTATCCCTAAAATCGTAAACGTAATTAAAAATGAAGCACCTATAATCACATCTGGACTAACAATTAAGACATTATTTAAAGATAAAAGAGTATTTCGAGTTTGTCTTTTTTTGACATAAGCGATTCCTAGTGCCCCAATGACCCCAATAATCGTAGATATCGCTGCTGACAAAAGAGCAATGATGATTGTATTCAAGACAATGATTAACATTCTCGTATTACTGAAAAGCTCTTTGTACCAATCCAGAGTAAACCCTTCAAAATCGAACATAGTTCCACCACTATTAAACGAGTAAAAAATCAAATAAAAAATTGGTGCATAGAGGACGAAAAAAACGACAATCAAATAAATCGTTGATAGTTTAAGCTTCAAATTCTCCCCCTCCTTTTATTCCCTGTGATCATCATGATTAGGAACATGGCAATGATTAAGAATACAGCAATGGTGGCACCCATTCCCCAGTTCTGTGTAACGAGAAAATGCTGTTCAATCGCTGTCCCTAAAGTAATCACCCGGTTTCCAGCGATCAATCTCGTTAACATGAACAAGGATAATGCAGGGATAAAGACCACTTGACAGCCAGACTTAACCCCGTCTAATGTTAACGGAAAAATAACCCGGCGGAAGGTTGTCCATTTCGATGCCCCTAGATCAGACGATGCATCAACTAACGTTGGATTTAATTTATCCAATGAATTAAAAATAGGCAGAATCATAAACGGAATAAATATATATACAGATACAAATACAAAACTAAAATCAGTGAAAAGAATTTGTCTAGCGCCAATCCCGATCATTTCCAGAAAGTTATTCGTTATTCCATAAGCACCGAAAATTCCTAGAAACGCATACGCCTTTAAAAGCAGGTTTATCCAGGACGGCAAAATAATGAGCAATAACCACAAATGCTTATGCTTTGTTTTTGTCAGAAAATAAGCCGTTGGATACCCAATTAATAACGAAAAGGCGGTAATTAAAAAGGCATACCAAAAAGAACTAATCGTCATTTGGATATAAACAGGTGTGAAAAAATTAACGTAATTGGATAAAGTAAAATTCCCGTTAATATCTAAGAAAGAATAATAAATGACGAGTAGAATCGGTGCTACAACAAAAAATGCAATCCAAAACATATAAGGAACTAGATAGAAGTTACGCGTATTGTGATTATTCATGATCATCACCATATGCTTCTAGTCGTTTATCAAACTCTTCTTCCGTTTCACCAAGTCGCATCACATGGATGGCCTCAGGATCAAAGTCTAAGCCAATCCTGTCACCCACCTGCACCCTTTTTGTAGAGTGTACAAGCCACTCATTTTCGTCTTGGTCAAGGCAGGAAATTTCATAATGAACCCCGCGGAACAACAATGAATCAACGCGAGCAACAAACTTTCCCTTTTCTGCTGTAGTTATTTCTAAATCCTCTGGTCTGATTACGATTTCAACCTTTTCATCGCGATTGAAACCTTGGTCTACGCATTCGAATTCCCTTCCAACAAACTCTACTAAAAAGTCTTTCTTCATAATTCCAGATACAATATTGGATTCACCAATAAAGTCTGCCACAAACCGATTGATTGGTTCATCGTAGATATCTGTTGGTGTTCCGCTTTGCTCAATTTTCCCATTATTAATAACAAAGATTTCATCCGACATCGCAAGCGCCTCTTCTTGATCATGAGTAACAAAAATAAAGGTAATACCAAGGCGTTGTTGAAGCTCTTTTAATTCATACTGCATTTCAGTACGTAATTTTAAATCAAGAGCTGATAGCGGCTCATCGAGAAGAATCACTTCAGGCTCATTCACAATCGCACGAGCAATGGCAACCCTTTGTCTTTGTCCGCCAGACATCTCTTTGATTTCTCTATTTTCAAAGCCTGCTAAGTTGACAAACTTCAAGGCCTCTTTCACTTTTTCATTGATATGTTTTTGATTCATTTTCTTAATTCTCAAACCAAATGCAACATTTTCAAATACATTTAAATGAGGAAATAGAGCATAATCTTGAAAAACGGTATTCACCTGTCGTTTATTGGCTGGTACATGATTAATTAATTTATCATTTATAAAAATATTACCTTCTGTTGGTTCAATAAAGCCTGCAATTAATCTTAAAATGGTTGTTTTTCCACATCCAGATGGGCCAAGTAAGGTATAAAATTTTCCGCGCTCAACTTCAAAACTAACATTCTTTAAGATGGCTGGATCCTGGTCGTATTGTTTTGTTACATTTTCAAAGCGAATGATTGTTTGATCTCCCATTCTTGTTCCCTCCCAATATGAATTTTTTCTAGGTATGGATACAATTATCGTTCATATTTCTCGTATACTCTTGACTGAATAAAATCCATACGTCCTCTAGTGTACCTTTATTAATCTAAAAATTAAACAAAAATATTTAATAATATCTAACTATAATTGTTTTATGTCAACCTTTTTTGGGTATTGAATAATATAGACTCTTGAATGGTTTTGTAAAAAAAGGCAATACTGATAAAAATCCTATATCTACATAATTAACAACAAAAAGATAGTCTAAATCCTAAAAAATATTTGACAATTTTGTGAACATTATCAATAATAGATATACAAATATGATTTAGTTAAGGGGGTCGTCAATAAATGAACTCACACAAAAAAATCATAACTGTAACGAAACTTATCGCCATCTTCCTATTCTTTATTGGAGCTGCAACATTAGCATACGGAATTGTAAGCGATTACAGTTCAGTGATCGGAATTGGAATTGGTGTAGAAGTTGGGGCGATTTTTATTGTTATTTTGGGGATGTTCCTTGTGGCATCAGAGGAAATGGTGGAAACTACCTACAAAGGTGTTGTAATCAGCCCTATCGCAAAGGAAAAGCGGCCTCACTTATATTTAGTAAAAAGATAAATAAAGGTTCTACTTCCAGCCTTAGAATATTGCATAAGTTCAAGTATTTATGAAAAATCCACTAAATTTTTGACAATTTTGTGAACATATTTGAATACCATATTCTATAGGGGGGATGAACGAATGAATCCATTTGCTAGAATGTTAACTGCAACAAAAACGGTAGGTGCAATTATTCTCACAATTGGAATTGCTACTTTTCTATACGGTATGATTGTAAACGATTATGTCTTTATTAGTGGTATTGGTGTCGGAGCGGTTATGGGGGCTGTTTTTATCTTCATTATTAGCATGTTCCTCATTGCAGCAGAAGAAATGTTAACTAAGAGCAAAAAATAAAGAGAGCGTCTAGTAGACGCTCTCTTAGTTTCTCATTACATGTCCCAAAGGAAGAGAAGTAAAGTACCTAAAATTGTAACAATGGAAGCAAACATCATGAAGGCAACTTTACCAAAAATAAATCCTTTGTCATCCGTTTCCCCAGCATGCATGAACACAACAAATTGAAGGAAAGCCTGAGTAAAAGCAGTAATAAGTAATATTGCCATAGCCGTATTAAATGATAGATCAAAGTAAATCACGGATAGTGCAATTACTGTCAAAAGGATCGATGCAACAAAGCCATTTATCTGTTTAACCGGAAATAACTCTTTCATTCTACATCAGTCCTTTCAAGTAGATGAAACTGAAGATAAAGATCCAGACAACATCAAGGAAGTGCCAATATAGTGAGAAAATGAATGATTTATTCGTCGTTCTAGCAGTCAAACCGTACTTTCTCACTTGAATCATGATCATAACACCCCAGAACAAACCAAATGTAACGTGGGCGCCGTGTGTTGCTAACGTTGACAGCAAAATTGCTGTAAAGGCACTCGTTTGAAGTCCTGCACCTACATTTACATAATGAACAAATTCATAAATCTCAACACCTAAGAAAGTTAAGCCTAATAGAAGTGTAACTCCAAAGAATGTCATCATTGCCTTTTTTCTTCCTAGGCGCATTGCATGAACAGCAAGACCAATCGTAAAACTACTAGTTAAAAGAAGAAACGTTTCAATTAGTATTGGAGTAATTTCAAAAATCTCCGCTCCTGACGGTCCAGATCCTGTTCGATGTTCTAACGTAAAATAAACGGTAAATAATGTTGCAAACAGCATAATTTCAGCTGCAAGGAATACCCAGAACCCGAAAATTTTCAGATCGTTTTCATGTGTACTATATTCAAGTGGGAGCGAGTGATCCATTTTCATTAGTTAGCACCTCGCAATTTCGTTTCAGTTTCTTCAATTTCTTCCACAGTAATGTGATGTCCATCGTCTTTTTCAAATGAACGGATAGCCATAACTGTAAAGAAGGCAATTGTACTGATTATAACTAGCGGCCAGATCGCAAATACGAACGAGAAGCCCCATACAAAGAAGATTGCTCCAAATATAAATGGTGCGCCACTTCTATTTGGCATATGGATCTCTTTATACTCTCCTGGGAATAGTTCGTGTCCCTTTTTCTTTTCATCCCATAATGGCTGTCTTGAAGCAACTTGTGGTTCAATCGCAAAGTTGTAAACTGGAACTGGCGTATGTGTCGCCCATTCAAGTGTTCGAGCATCCCATGGATCGGCTCCAACATTTCTTGGTGAGTAACGAATACTGTAATATACATTGTATACAAGCAACACGAATCCAATAGCCATAATTCCTGCTCCAACAAACGAAAGCATATTTAATGGTCCAAAGCCAGTTGCTTCAGAATATGTGTACATACGACGAGCTTGCCCGTCTAAACCAGTAATGTACATTGGGAAGAAAGATAGACAGAATCCAATTGCTAAGGACCAGAACGTCCACTTTCCAATTCTTTCATTTAGCATAAATCCAAACATTTTTGGCCAGTAATACGTTAGTCCAGCAAGCATTGCGAAAACAACACCAGGAATAATTGTATTATGGAAGTGAGCAACTAAGAACATTGTATTATGGTATTGATAGTCAGCAGCTGACATCGCTAGCATAACCCCTGTTACCCCACCAATTGTAAATAACGGAATAAATCCTACAGTGTAAAGCATTGGTACTGCCAAGCGGATTTTTCCTTTCCACATCGTCAGTAGCCAGTTAAAGATCTTGACCCCTGTTGGTACAGCAATCATCATTGTTGTAATTGAGAAGAAGCTGTTTGCAAGTGCTCCTTGACCCATTGTATAGAAGTGATGCGCCCAAACAAGTAGGGATAAAACTGAGATAATTACAACCGAACCAACCATTGATTTATAACCATATAGGTTACGTCCTGAGAATGTTTGAACAATCTCACTGTATAATCCAAAAGCGGGTAGGATTAAGATATATACTTCAGGGTGTCCCCAAATCCAGAATAGGTTGGCCCAAAGCATGTCCATACCGCCATTTGTTGATGTAAAGAAGTTTGTTCCAAATAAACGGTCCATTGTTCCCATTCCTAATGCAATAGCAAAGATCGGGAAAACTGTCACAATGATTAGATTTGTAATGAATGTTGTCCAAGTAAACATTGGCATTCTCATCAATGTCATACCAGGTGCTCTCATTTTAACAATCGTGGTGATCATATTAATACCTGTCAATAATGTACCAAGACCTGCAATCTGAATTGACAACATATAATAGTTCGTCCCAACAGATGTACTAAAATCATTTCCTGCTAGTGGGAAGTATGATGTCCAACCAGCGTCTGGTGAACCACCGACAACGAACGAAATATTAAATAACATTGCACCAAAGAAGAATAACCAGAAACTAATAGCATTCATTCGTGGAAACGCAACGTCACGCGCTCCGATTTGTAGGGGAATCAAATAGTTCATAAAACCCATAATGAATGGCATAGCCATGAATATAATCATGACAACCCCGTGTGTAGTAAAAATCTCATTATAGTGCTGTGCATCTAGTAATTTAGCTTCCGGTGCTGAAAGCTGTGCACGCAACATAACCGCATCAACTCCACCACGGAATAACATTAATATGGCGGAAAGTATATACATAATACCGATACGTTTATGGTCAACCGTTGTCAACCACTCACGCCATAAGTAACCCCATTTTTTAAAATAGGTTAACCCTGCAAAAATCGCAATCATTGTTAAGGCAATGGCAACCATTGAAGCATAAATCGCAGGACTTGGATGTGGTACGGCAAATCGTTCAAAGAACTCCATCCTTAAAGAACTCCTTTCGAGAGAAATTTATAAATCTATATTCGTACAATCTCATTCAATATAAAACTAGTTATTAATGATTATTATGACCCTCAGTCATATTCTCCTCATCCATTTCCTCAGAATCATTGTGCATGCTATGAGGAGCTGGCGGTGGTGAAAACTCTAAGTGCGTGCCTGTAAAGGTCAGTTGTCCAAGATGTCCAGGCTCTAATAATTCCTCGAATTTTTCTTCTGTTAAAGGTTCCGCTCTATCGTGCACTTCCTCAACCCATTCATCAAATTCAGTTTGAGTCATAGCAGTGACATTAAATGTATTTTCAGCAAATCCTTTACCACTAAAGTTCGCATTTCGGCCCACCATTTCACCCGGAGAATCAGCTGCCAAATGAAGTGTTGTTAACATGTCTGCCATCGCATATTTTTGTCCACCTAATTGTGGGATCCAGAAGCTTGTGATTGGTCCATATGAATATAATTTAAACTCAAGTGGACGGTCTGTAGGAATATATAGATAGTTTACTGTTTCAATATCCTCTTCAGGATAACTAAAATGCCATTTCCAGTCAGAAGAAGATGCATAAATAACTAATGGTTCTTGATCTTCATATCCTTTAGGTGTTGCCTCAACGATGTAGTTACTTTGTACAGTTACGACAGATAAATAAGCTACGATTACAATTGGAATACCAAATAAAATAGCCTCAAGCCAAGGATGTCCCTCAATTTCAGGTGGTTCGTAATCCGGGCTTTGTTTTGAAGCACGATACTTAAATAAGATAATGATTAGAGCAATAAATACAGAAATGACAATAAACGACATAACTCCAATTGAAATCATAATGTCGTGAGCTTGCCTCTCAGCCTGTGGACCTTTAGGATCTAGTACTAATAACGGTTCACAACCTGAAAGTATAGTGGCTATCGTGAATAACACCATGAGGAAAGCCGCTTTTAACTTCATTAGAATACCCCTTTCCCTAAATATACTAAAATAATTATTTGGTTATACTGAAAGCAAAACTAAGATGTTAAGCTAGATTCGTAACCTTACCTCGTTGAAAAGTTCACAAATTATACAAATATTATTCAAATAATTGTCACAAATGTTGAACCTGCTCCTTTCGCACATCTATATTAACACTATAGTTACGATGATAACACAGTTTACCGAAGATATTTGTTACAAATTTGTGAATAAAAATTTACCAATTTATATTTTTCGAGTTTTCTGCAAAGTAGGGTCACCTTCTATATTAAACAACTTAATTCTCAATTTGTAAACTTTCTCGCATATGGTATCTTCATAATTTAATAAATATACTAATATATGATTCACATTTATTTAAACAGAAACTTTAAAAAAATGGAAATTAAACGCTTTACAAAATCTCAACATCTCTTTTTAACTTTTCTAGAAAAAAAGAAGATGAAACCAACTAATGTTGTTTACACCTTCTTATCATCATGTTTTTCAATGTAGTAAATAATATGACATATATCGTCGATTTGTTGTGCCTTATGATTTAAATCCATGTTTGACTAATTTACGATGCCGTAAAAGCATTCTTAAATAATAAAGGTAACTAATCACAAATACTCCAATACTTCCATATAAAAGGTAAGTTTGATTTAAAAAGTAACTTACATAGGTAAGAATGAGACTTAATAAAACTAATAGAAAGGCATCTCTTTTTCTAGAGACCACCATTTCATGTTTCATACGGAGTAATTGACTACTCTTTTGCCATTCTCGATATTTCTTTGGTTCGTCCAAAATTTGTTGCAATTGATTAGGTAAAGATACTAGCGGTTTAAGAGTAGACTTAGCAAAGTTTAAGACGGTATCCTTTGCACTTCCCATATTTTCCTTTAGCCATTTCTTAATAATCGGGCTACACATAGCCAATAGGTCCATTTTAGGATCTAATGTGTATAAATTTCCAATGAAGGTAGAAATCGCTCGTCCTAAAAATGCATATTCACTTGGAAGTTGAATGGGTTGTTCATTTACGAGTTTCTCAATATCGGTCATGATCTCTTCGACAACTCTTGTATCCCCTGCTTTTATTCCATTGTCACTATATGTATCTACTAACATCTTAATGATTCTAGCAATTTCGTCTTTATCTGCGTGAGGGAGTAGAAATTTCATCCCTTCCAACGCATGCACGACTCGATCATAATCTTTGATCATAATTCCAATGACAATATCACGAATATGCATCGCATCTTTCTTTTTAATCTCTCCAACCATTCCGAAATCAATCAGCACGATCGTTCCATCCGCCTTGACCATAATATTACCTGGATGTGGATCCGCATGGAATTTCCCTTCTTGAAGAAGTTGTCCTAAGAAAGCCTCCAATAAAACATTGGCTATTTTATACCGATCTAAGCGATGTTTTGCTAAAAAATTGATATCTGTAAGCCGGCTTCCTTCCATCCAATCCATAACAAGTACCCTTTTTGTAGAATACTCGGAGTAATAGTCTGGTATCTCAATACCTGGGAAGTCTTCATACTTCTTTTTAAAATAAAGTCCGTTTTGTAACTCGAGTTCGAAGTTAAGTTCATCCCCGATTGTACGAACAAATTCACGATAAAACAGAGAAAGATCCATTGAGTTTTCCAATTTAGTAAAACGTTTTAGCATCCATAAAACAATACGTACCGCTCTAAAATCACTATAAATAATTTTTCCAATCTTAGGCCGCTGGATTTTTACCGCCACTAATTGTCCATTATGTAATATCCCTTTATAAACTTCACCAATTGAAGCTGAGGCAATAGGATCTTTACTAATATCCTTTAATACTGCTGTATAAGGCTCTCCCCATTCCTCTTCCAATACCACTTTAGCCCTCTCCCAGGAAACGGCTGGAACTTGGTCAAGTAAGTCCGTAAGTTCTTCTAAATAGGCATCAGGCATGATATCTTTACGTGTACTTAAGTATTGACCGAGCTTTATTAATACACCTTCTAAGTAAAGAGCCTTCTCCTTATATCTCTTTGCCTGTCTCCTTAGCAGAGCTTCCCATCGCTTATCCGTTTGATCGGTCCAATTGCGACGATGTTTTTTCCGAAACGAAATGATCTCTATAAAAATTCTAACGGCCATCCATACAATAGTAAAAATCCGATAGAGGGAGAAATACTTCATAATTATGCCCCTTCCTAAATGATATTACCTTCATTTTAAACCATTATAACGTTAATGGCATTTTTCAAATATAATTTATGTTTAAATTTCTATTCGATTTTTATCGAAAAACGTCATTATTTTGTAACTTATGTCTAATTGGGATAAAACCTTTGACAAAGAAATAAAATCAATGTATCTTATATATTGTTATATTCAAATATATAAATATATAAATATATATAAAAGGGAGATAAGGTAAATAATGTTTGGAAAACTTCTTATCGATGAAAGGTTTCAACATTACAATTGGAAGTCTTTGCAAAAGGACCTCATTTCAGGTATTATTGTTGGAATTATTGCAATCCCTTTAGGCATGGCTTTTGCGATCGCATCTGGAGTGAAACCTGAGTATGGTATTTATACAACAATCATTGCAGGGATTCTCATATCACTTTTTGGTGGTTCCAAGTTCCAAATTGGTGGGCCAACTGGTGCGTTCATTCCGATCCTTTTCGGCATTGTCATTACCTATGGTTATGAAAACCTGCTAATTGCCGGATTCATGGCCGGAGTTATCCTAATCTTAATGGGAATATTCAAACTCGGATCACTCATTAAATATATTCCCCGCCCTGTAACAATAGGGTTTACAACTGGTATTGCCGTAACAATTTTTACTGGACAAATTACCAATTTCCTAGGCCTTACAGGAATTGAGCAAAAGGAATACTTCCATGAAAATATGGCGGAAATCTTTGTACATTTAAATACAGTTAATTTATACAGCATCATTACAGCCGTCATCTGCTTAGTTACCATTTTACTTACACCAAAACTATTCCCTAAGGTACCTGGACCCTTAATTGGCTTGTTGATCTCGACTTTTGTTGCAGCCATTCTCTATCCTGGTGAAGTTGCGACAATTGGTACTGCTTATGGTGAAATTCCAAACTCATTGCCGCAGATTTCATTTCCTGAGGTTGATTTAGCAACAATCGGTAAACTCCTTGGACCAGCTTTTGTGATAGCCCTATTAGGTGGTATAGAATCTTTACTGTCTGCGGTTGTAGCGGATGGAATGTCAAATAGCCGCCATAATAGTAATAAAGAACTTATCGGTCAAGGGATCGCCAATGTAATTACACCACTGTTTGGTGGAATTCCAGCTACTGGAGCCATCGCAAGAACTGCTACAAATATTAAAAGCGGAGCCGTTTCACCTTTATCAGGGGTGATTCATGGGATCGTTGTTTTAATTGTACTAATGGTATTTGCACCATACGCCTCCCATATTCCACTGGCAAGTCTAGCTCCTGTTCTAATGATTGTTGCCTGGAATATGAGCGAGAGATATGTGTTTTCATATATTTTAAAAACAAAAACATCTGATTCACTCGTATTAGTTGTCACATTTCTATTGACCGTTCTTGTTGATTTAACTACCGCTGTACAAGTAGGCCTGCTGCTCGCTGTGGTTCTTTTCACAAAAAGAATGGTGGATTCACAAGTCGTGGAAAGAGCGTTGCCTAACTTAAATACAGTCAATCAAAAGATTGAAACACAAATGGTTGCCGATGGGCATGACTGCCCACAAATCACCATATATAATATTGAGGGACCTTTATTCTTTGGGGTAGCGCAATCGTTTCAACAAACGGTCATGAATACAATCAATCATCAGCCAAAGGTTCTTCTATTACGAATGGGAAAAGTACCATTTATTGATATTACCGGAGAGGCTCATTTAGCCAGTATCGTTAAAAACTTTTCAAAACACGGAACGGTCCTGATATCGGGCTTAAATGAACAACCAAAAGAGATGTTAAAGAAAACTGGTTTATATGATATCATAGGTGAAGAGAAATTTTTCCAAAATACTGGTCATGCTATTCAATACTCCCTCAACCTACTGGATACAACCAAATGTAAAAGCTGCAAACACTTTGCTTTTAGTGAGTGTAAAGATCTTTCTAGCACGAAAGAATTGGTACTTGAAGGTAAAAAGGGATATACTTCAATTAGTCAATATTAGGACGTTCAATATTAGACGTCCATCTCTTAAGGAGTTGGATATATGAATCTGGAATTGCAACAATTTAAAGCAGAATTTTTCAAAGCTCTTGCCCATCCACTGAGAATTAAAATATTAGAAGTACTGACACAAGGTGAATTTGGTGTTAATGAAATTCAAAATGCAATAGGCAGTGAAGGGTCTACTGTTTCTCAACAATTAATGGTATTAAGAAATAAAAATATTGTTGTTGGTACTAAAAATGGAAATCGTGTCATTTATTCTTTACGTGATCCATTAATTATTGATTTGCTTGCTGTTGCGAAACAGATATTTAACAACCATCTTATCGACACCATTGAAATACTAGATAAGTTCCAAGATGATGAAGATGATGTGAAAGAAACAACAGATGAATTGTCTTAAAGAAAAAGGATGTGTGGGCTTGGCCGTACATCCTTTTTCTTCTATTATATAATGTTACTCAATCATTACTAAACATATTAAAGAAACCACCGATCCCGCCCTCACCTTTTGAGGACCCTCCCCCTTGTGGAGCAGCAGCAAACACACGGCTTGCTAATCGGCTAAATGGCAGCGATTGAACCCAAACGGAACCCGGGCCGCGGAGTGTCGCAAAAAACAGCCCTTCTCCACCAAATAAAGCAGTTTTAATCCCTTTAACCATTTCGATATTATAGTTTACGTCACTTGTCATTGCAACTAAGCATCCCGTATCTACACGAAGAACTTCTCCTGGTGAAAGGTCTTTTTTAATAATTGTTCCGCCTGCATGAACAAAGGATAGACCGTCCCCTTCAAGCTTTTGCATAATAAAGCCCTCACCACCAAAGAAACCCACTCCAACTTTTCGTTGAAACTCAATTCCAACCGATACTCCCTTGGCTGCTGCAAGAAATGCATCTTTCTGACAAATAATTTTCCCATCGAGCTCACTTAAATCCATCGGGATGATTTTTCCTGGGTATGGTGAGGCAAAGGATACGTGCTTTTTGCTACTGTGGTCTTCATTTGTAAAAGTCGTCATAAACAGACTTTCACCTGTAACCACTCTTTTCCCGGCGCTAATAAGCTTACCCATAAATCCGCCACTAGCATTGGAGCCATCCCCAAAGACCGTTTCCATTTTAATACCGTCTTCCATCATCATCAACCCGCCAGCCTCTGCAATGACGGTCTCGCCTGGATCTAATTCCACTTCAACAAACTGCATGTCGTCTCCATGAATCTTGTAATCAATTTCATGATTATTCATATGGTTTTCCTCCGTTTCGATTCAACCTATTATAAAGTGAAACTTCCACCAATGAGGGCGTTCACCCCTCTGAATTCGCCTGCCGAATTCGCACCAGACTCTTTCATGCTCGCCTGATAAATTCCTAAATAGAGCCGCGGCATTCTCAGGAGGTTTAACTTATTCAGCCAAGCTGAGCCCCTCTTATAGAAGTGGGTCCTTCTATACCTGTCGTAATTATTGGTACAAAAAGCTCTGCTGAATGAAGTTAGATCTATAACCATTGTACGGAAGGCTATTCTCCCTTTCAATCTCATTGTGGATATTTTTGTAAATTATTTGTTAATTACACTTTCGATTGCTTTTATTCTTTTCCTTATCAGCCTTAAGTCTCACATTAAATACGCTTTAAGTTCATTTCTGAAAAGCCGAATTGAATTTAGAATGGATCTAGTAAAGGAAGGGATAAAACACTTTTTATATTTGTATTTTTAAATATTTGTAAAATTTAAATTAAGTCAAATAATTACAAAATTCTCCGTTAAGTTGTGCTATGATTTTAAGCAGTGTTCAATTAGTGCTAAGGAAGGGGATTTGTTCATGTCATTTTTTACAAAATGGGCTTTTAGTAATAAAGCCGCAGTTTCATTAATGACGATTCTAATTTTAGTTATTGGTGTTGTCAGCTATTTTAGACTCCCGATGGAATTTTTGCCTAGTGCTGATAACCCTCAGGTTACGATTATTTCCATGGGACAAGGCACAGACTCAAAGACAATGGAAAATGAAGTTACCGAACCTATTGAAAGGGCTGTTGCAGGGATTGACGGAAAAACATCTGTTATTTCTACAACAGGTGATGGTTTTTCAAAGGTGGATTTATTCTTTGAAGCCGGCTCTGATATGAAACAAGCAAAATTAGACGTACAAGAAGCTCTAAATTCTACCAACCTGCCGCAATACATATCCAAACCGATCGTTTCTCAACTTAATACTTCTATGATTCCGATCGCAAACATTGCGGTCACTTTCTCCGATGGATTAACAACCGAAAATATAGAATTTATGCAAGAAACAATTAAGCCTTTATATGATGATATCAAGGGGGTAGCAAACGTTGATATATACGGGGCTACAGATTCTGTTGTTTCTGTAAAAATTAATAATGATGAATTAGCAGAAAAACAAGTTCCTCTTCAAACTATTATGAGTGTATTACAAGGACAAAATACTGCCTTAGCTATTGGCGAAAAAGTGATTGATGGAAAAACAAGTAATATCAAAGTGATTGGGGACTTATCTAGCATTGATGCTTTAAAGAGTCTTACGATTGCCCCTGATGTGAAACTTGGAGATATTGCATCTGTCGAAGAAACAAGTGATGCTAATTTCATTAGCCGTTTTAATGGAAAAGAAGGTTTAGATATCAGCATTACGAAGGACAGTAATTCAAATGCTGTAGACGTGAGTAAAGAAGTAGAACGGCTAACTGATGAAATCAACGAGAAATACGATCTACAAGAATCAACTATTTATGTTTCCTCTGCCGATCTAGTAGAGAATTCAGTCCACACCATGATTAAAGAAGTGCTTCTTGGCGCCTTTTTCGCAACCATTGTCATTATGCTGTTTTTACGAAATATACGGTCTACCTTTATTACCATTATTTCTATACCACTTTCACTTTGCTTAACATTATTCTTATTATCGCTGTCTGGAGTCACTTTGAACATTTTAACACTAGGTGGAGTAGCCGTAGCTGTCGGTCGTCTTGTTGATGATTCAATCGTTGTTATTGAAAACATCTTCCGTAAAATGCAAAAAGAGAAGCTTTCAGTAGGAATGATCATTGATGCCACAAAACAAGTCGGTGTAGCGATTACAGCCTCCACTTTAACAACGGTTGCCGTCTTTTTACCAATGAGTTTATTAAATGGTGGCTTACAGGAATTTCTTTTACCATTTGCTTTAACAGTTACTTACTCATTGCTTGCATCTTTACTTGTTGCTCTAACTGTTGTTCCACTAATGAGTGCAGGGTTACTGAAAAACACAAAACTGGGCGAACCTAAACCAGCGGTCCGTTTTCCTAAAATGGTGACTTGGTCTTTAAACCATAAATGGATTGTATTCACGATTTCGATTTTACTTTTTGCTGGATCGATTGTAACCTACTTCGCAATTCCAAAGGGTGCAGTTGACAATTCTTCCGCTGACTATGTGGTAGCTACACTAAGTTATCCAAACGAAACACCTATTGAAACCGTAAAAGAAAATGCAATCGAACTTGAAGCTTCTATTAGCGATATGGATGAGGTGAAAGATCTCTTCATGCAGGTTGGTTCTCCTTCAGAAGCTGCGCAATACGGGTGGGTTGGATCGCCGACAGAAGCAAGCTTCAGTATTTTACTAAGTAACAAAAAGGATACAGATAAGGTCATTGAAGAAATCGAGAAGAAAAAAGATCAATATTCTGATGCTACATTAGAAGTAACAGCTGCTTCGTTCATGATGGGTGGTTCAAGTACGAACATTACGATTGACGTTATTGGTGATGATCTTGCTAAACTTGAAGAAGTAGCGGGTACAATTAAAGAAAAGGTTGTAGAGATTGATGGTGTTGAAAAGGTTACGACAAACCAGGATGAAAAGAAAACCGTCTATTCTTTAGTAGTTGATCCGACAAAAGGAAATACTGAACAAGTGGCTGGACAGTTAGCTGTTATGTTAAATAAAACCCCAATTGGTACCGTCAACCTGAATGACCGACAAACACCAGTTATCTTAGAACCAGTACTAGATACAAAAACACCGGAGGATATTAAAAATATTCCTGTAATGACCGATACGGGAATGGTTCCTGTTTCACAGGTTGCCACACTTGAGAGCGAAAGCCGTTCTACAACCCAATTTCATAAAGATGGAGAACCTTATCTTCAGGTAACGGCATCCGTTGATCCTGTAAAGCTTTCCGAAATAACTACGAAGGTAAATGCAGCTATATTTGGTGATCAGGCTAATAATAAAGGGATCGATATTCCCAAAGATATTGAAGTAGCGATCGGAGGAGCAAGCACCCAACAGGCTGAAGATTTTACCGACTTATTCTTAATCATGCTCGTCTCGATTGGGGTTGTCTTTTTAATCATGGTCATTACATTCAAATCCATAAGAGCACCCATTGCAATTATTTGCTCCCTCCCACTCGCAGCAATCGGAGCGATCTTAGGAATTGTAATTAGCAGAATTTCAGTCGATATTACAGCCCTGCTAGGTGCATTAATGCTAATCGGTATTGTTGTTACTAATGCAATTGTTTTATTAGACCGCGTCAGACAGAATGAACAAAAAATGATTATTCGTGATGCGATTGTTGAGGCAGCAGCGACAAGATTAAGGCCAATCCTTATGACAGCTATTGCAACCATATGTGCAATGCTCCCGCTTTTACTTAAACAAACAGAAACCGGTAGCCTCGTCTCACAAAGTCTAGCGATCGTTGTCATTGGTGGTTTGGCAATGGCAACAATGTTAACCTTAATTGTTATTCCTTGTGTTTATGAACTGCTGTATTTCAGGAAGTCGAAAAAGCAACGAATGGCTGCAAATATTGAAAATGAAATTACGATGTAGCAAAAAAACGGGCTTCGGCTCGTTTTTTTTCATTTTGAACAAACATATGAATCCCCTTCCTCACTTTGATACAATTATGTTCTTTGTTAAACTAGGTAAAACAACTTTTTGGGAGTGTCTAGATATGAAACCATTACCACTTAACTTTTATCAAAAGTCAACATTGGAACTGGCTAAAAGTCTATTAGGTTGTCTTCTTGTTAAAGAAACAGATGAAGGTACTGCTGCAGGTTATATAGTTGAAACTGAGGCCTATATGGGACCGGAGGATCGGGCAGCCCATAGTTTTGGGAACCGGAGGACGAAACGAACGGAAATTATGTTTCATGAGCCTGGTCTTGTCTATACATACCAAATGCATACCCATACATTAGTCAACGTAGTCAGCGGTGCAATTGAAAAGCCGGAAGCGGTCCTCATTAGAGCAATTGAACCAAAAGTTGGAATTGATTTAATGCAAAGAAGGCGTAATTTACCCAATCTAATAAATTTAACGAACGGTCCTGGAAAACTTTCAAAAGCCCTTGGTATTACAATGGAAGATTACGGACATTCATTCATAACTCCGCCGCTTTATATTGCTTCTGGAATCATTCCAGCAGATATTTCTACAAGCCCTAGAATAGGCATTGAAAATACTGGTGAAGCCAAAGATTACCCATGGCGTTTTTTCATTGAAGGGAATCCCTATGTTTCCCGTACCCGGAAAAAACAAAGCTTTTAGAGAAAAACCTCTAAAAGCCTTGTTTACCCTAATATAATCATTATTTTATCTATATATCTACTCAAAAATGGATCTCCCCACTTTCTACCAATCAAAAAACCTACCAAATTTTTATATCTAGTGCTAAAATAATTAAAAGTTCAAAAATTCACTTAGAATTTTTTTGTTAAAAGAAAGCGAGGGAATTAGATTGACAGAATTACGTAGTAGTATGATCACCCAAGGTGTCGATCGTGCGCCGCATCGTAGTTTGCTTCGAGCAGCCGGCGTTAAAGAGGAGGATTTCGGTAAACCGTTTATCGCGGTTTGTAACTCATATATTGATATTGTTCCAGGACACGTTCACCTACAAGAATTTGGAAAAATCGTGAAAGAAGCAATCCGTGAAGCGGGTGGCGTACCTTTCGAATTTAATACAATTGGTGTAGATGATGGAATTGCAATGGGCCATATCGGTATGCGCTACTCATTACCAAGCCGTGAAATTATTGCTGATTCAATTGAAACAGTTGTTTCAGCACACTGGTTTGATGGAATGGTATGTATTCCAAACTGTGACAAAATTACACCTGGAATGATGATGGCGGCCCTTCGTGTGAATATTCCTACAATATTTGTCAGCGGTGGCCCAATGATGGCTGGTACTGATGCTGCAGGTAACGCACTTGACTTAACTTCCGTTTTTGAAGGCGTGGGAGCCTATCAAGCTGGTAACATTTCAGCTGAAAGATTACAAGAAATCGAACAAGTTGCCTGCCCAACATGTGGATCATGTTCTGGTATGTTTACAGCAAACTCTATGAACTGTTTAGCAGAGGGATTAGGACTAGCACTACCAGGCAACGGTACGATTCTAGCAGTTGCACCAGAGCGTCGTGAATTTGTGAAAAAATCAGCAAAACAATTGATGGAGCTTATTAAAAAAGATATTAAGCCTCGTGATATCGTAACAATTGATGCAATCGATAATGCATTTGCATTGGACATGGCTATGGGTGGTTCAACAAACACGGTTCTTCACACTCTTGCATTAGCAAATGAAGCTGAAATTGATTACCCGATCGAACGTATCAATGAAGTAGCAGAACGCGTACCACATCTTGCAAAAATCGCTCCTGCTTCAGACTATCACATTGAAGATGTTCATAGAGCCGGTGGCGTAAGTGCGATCATTAATGAGGTATTGAAAAAGCCAGGTGCTATGCATGGAGACTGCTTAACTGTATCAGGTAAAACATTACGCGAAAATGTTGAAGGCGCTGAAATTCAGGACACAGATGTCATCCGTCCATTAGATAATCCACACGATGAGCGTGGAGGACTAGCTGTATTATTTGGAAATCTCGCTCCTCAAGGTTCAATTATTAAAGTCGGTGCCGTTGATGAATCAGTTGGTGGTTACCACAGAGGACCAGCAATCTGCTTTGATTCTCAAGAAGATGCTCTTTCTGGAATTATCACTGGTAAAGTTGAAGAAGGACATGTTGTCGTTATCCGTTATGAAGGTCCTAAAGGCGGTCCGGGAATGCCAGAAATGCTTGCTCCAACTTCACAAATTGTTGGTCGTGGCTTAGGTGCTAAAGTTGGATTAATTACAGATGGTCGTTTCTCAGGTGCCTCTCGCGGAATTTCAATTGGCCATATCTCTCCTGAAGCGGCTGAAGGCGGTCCAATCGCATTCGTTCAAGACGGTGATATCATTGAATTAGATATGAACAACCGTAAGATTACCCTTGAAGTTTCTGATGAAGAAATGGAAAAACGTAAGGCAAATTGGAAAGGCTTTGAACCGAAAGTGAAAAAAGGTTACTTAGCTCGTTATTCTAAACTTGTAACGAATGCAAGTTCAGGCGGAGTAATGAAAATCTAATATTGGAATGAACCTCTCTCTTGAGAGGTTCATTTTTTATGTACAACTGGTTAATTACTTTGTTACAATAACTATAATCTCACGCAGACTCCCACACCATGTACTCCTTTTCTAAATTCCTTATTTAAACTAGTCTAATCTTAATGAACAATAGAAATAATTAAATTGGATATAGTAGACTCGACTATATATGATTTCAAGGAGATGATTGTTTGAAAAATACGGCCGTGCGAATTACAACCATCATCGCAGTTTTGCTCTCTTTTTTGTGGCTGTTTGGATTTGCTTGGACGATTCAGGACTCCAGTTTTGGACAGGCTGAAGGGATTGAAGAAAATCAGTCGGCATCTGAATTGGAGCAAAAGGAAAATTTAGATTTAACAGTCTTGGCTCTAGGAGATTCCTTGACAAGAGGTACTGGGGATGAAACAGGAGAAGGTTATGTTGGTCTTGTAACTAAGCAATTAAAAGAGGAACTAGACAATGTGTTCGTCCAAAACCTGGGCATTAACGGCCAAACATCCACCCAATTACTCCAGCAACTAAGTGAAAAAAATGTCGTAGATCAAATACAACAAGCAGATGTTATTTTAATGACAATTGGAGGTAATGACCTTTTCCAAGGCGGAGACACTCTTGTCGATTTAAACGTTGAAAAAATTAAAGGGCTGCAGGATCAATATATACAAAACCTCGAACAAATTTTCTCAACGATTCGGACTCATAATGAACAAGCAACGATTTTTATACTTGGTCTTTATAATCCATTTATTGAGCTGGATTCAACAAAAGTTACGAACGATGTCGTCCGTGGATGGAATTATGCGACAGAAGCTCTGACTGGAAAGTTTGAAAACATCGTGTTTGTTCCAACCTTTGATTTATTTCAGTTGTCGGTGAACGACTATTTATATACGGATTATTTCCATCCAAACCAAGCCGGGTATGAACTAATTGGCGAAAGATTAGCCCCGCTAATTACTTGGGAAAAGGAAGTCGAAAGCAATGAATGATATAACTCTTTCTGTTAAAAATTTACGCAAAACTATCGGCCGGAAGGAAATTATTAAAGGCTTAAATTTTGAGTTAAGAAGAGGAGAAGTATTTGGCTTTCTTGGACCAAATGGAGCTGGAAAAACAACAACAATCCGGATGCTAACAGGACTTATAAAGCCGACAAAAGGAACGATTTCGATCTGTGGATACGATGTGCGAAAAGACTTTACGAATGCGATGCAACATTTAGGTTGCATTGTTGAGAATCCAGAACTGTATCCCTTTCTGTCTGGTTGGAATAACCTTTTACACTTTGCCAATATGCTGCAAAACGTAACAGAGAAGGATATAAAAGAAACGGTTGATTTTGTGGGGCTTGATAAACGAATTCACGATAAAGTAAAAACTTATTCTCTAGGCATGCGCCAAAGACTTGGCATTGCTCAAGCGCTGCTGAATCGTCCACAAGTCTTGATTTTAGATGAGCCTACGAATGGTCTTGATCCTGCAGGGATACGGGAGATGCGTGAATTCATCCGAAACCTGGCAGAGAGCGAAGGATTAAGTGTCCTCGTCTCTAGTCATCTGTTAAGTGAAATTCAACTTCTATGCGACCGTGTCGCTATTATGAAAAATGGCGAGATTATTCAAGTCGATTCTGTAGAAAACTTACTGACTAAACAGGAAAGGATTGTTTGGCGAGTTTCTCCCTTATCAACGGGTAAACAAATTTTGGAAAGGTACACAGATGTTATCGTCGATGGTGAAACCCTCATTACTTCATACCATGAAAAAAAAGCAGCGGAATGGAGCAAGACACTGATCGAAGAAGGAGTTTCTATCTTTGAAATGAATCGTAAAGTTCTTGTCCTTGAGGAACTATTTTTACAGCTGACAGGTGGTGAGAGCCATGATTAAGCTGGTACAAAATGAAATGATGAAACTGATGGCACGAAGAAGATTTATTGTTATCGCGATTATCGTTTCCGTTCTCGTTGGTTTATTTACATATGCACAATTTAAGGAAACGTTAGAACAACAAGAAAAGCTTGGCTCAACTAATTGGCGGGTTGCTGTACAGACTCGAATTATCGATCTTACGAATCGCTTGAGTTCCAATCGAATGTCAGATGAACAGCGTGAGAGATTTCAAATAACACTACAGCAACAACAATATTATTTGGATCATGACATTAATCCAGCAGAACCAGGCGCGCCAACTTTTGTTCGAATGTTCATTGAGAACGCTGGACCCATGTTTATTCCATTACTGGTCATGGTTATTGCTAGCGATCTAGTTTCTTCGGAACATACATTAGGGTCAATCAAACTACTGCTAACAAGGCCTGTCCAACGATGGCGAATTCTCCTGAGCAAGTATATTACTTTAATTATGGCGGTCTCGCTCATCGTTGCCATTGTAGGCGTCCTCTCCTTTCTTATTTCAGGGCTAGTGTTCGGATATAAAGGATTGAACGCACCCGTGATTACAGGGTTCACTGCTGCAAATGGAGAATTAGACTTATCGAATGTAAGGATGATTAGCCAATGGGAATTTCTCCTAATGGACTTTGGCCTTGTTTGGTTTGTCGCTGTTGTAGTCGGAACACTTTCATTTATGATTTCAGTGTTAATCCGCAGCACAGCCGCTGGCATGGGGATTATGCTTGCTGCGTTAATTTCAGGTTCAATTTTAAGTTCAATGGTCTCTTCCTGGGATTCTGCCAAATACTTATTTATGGTGAACTTGAACTTAACTGGTTATTTAAATGGAACTGCCCCACCTGTTGAAGGCATGACATTACAATTCTCCATTATAATCTTAGCTGTTTGGTGGCTAATAGGACTTGCTGGCTCCTTCCTTGTTTTTACAAGACAGGATGTTTATTAAATAGCAAAGATTTCCACCCTGTTGAATAACATCATTCCTTCCATATATTTGGAGTCCAGTTTATATAAGATTGGGCTCCATTTTTTATGATGACAAACTGCCTATTATTCTAAAAGGAATGGGCAATATCCATAATTTATGGTAATCTTTCTGCATGGACTTTTTTATTGAACATATAATGGATTAGGACAACCTAATCTTTGGCAATAGATTATAGCTAAAGTATTTACATAGTAATGGAGGTTCGTAATGGAAAACTGGATAACACAATTTATGGAGCAATATGGCTATTTAGGCGTATTCCTCATGATTGCTTTGGAAAATGTCTTCCCCCCGATTCCATCAGAGGTTGTTCTTACTTTTGGTGGCTTTATGACGACCTATACGAGTATGACTGTAACAGGTGTAGTAATTGCTTCAACAGCAGGATCGGTTGTTGGAGCTGTCATTTTATATGGGATTGGGCTGTTACTTGATGTGGAACGTTTGGAAAAAATTATCGACCGATACGGTCATGTTTTACGGATAACAAAAGAAGATATTTATAAAGCTGATGCATGGTTCGATAAATACGGAATTTGGACTGTATTATTTTGTCGGATGATCCCATTGATTCGCAGCTTGATTTCCATTCCGGCTGGGATGTCAAACATGAAATTTGGATTATTCCTTATTTTCACCACGATTGGAACGTTAATTTGGAATATTATTCTCGTTTCTGTTGGTGCTACATTAGGGGAAAACTGGGCTTCCATTTTAAGCTTCATGGATGTTTACTCTAACTTTGCCTATGCGATTATTGGCATGGGGATCATTATTTTCCTATTCTACTTTTTTAGCAAAAAAAGAAAGAAATCTTAATAATTTAGTGAGGAGAACTTTATACAATGGATTTTATTGAAATATTAAAAGCCATTATCTTAGGGATCGTTGAAGGATTAACCGAATTTGCTCCTGTTTCCTCTACCGGTCATATGATTATTGTTGATGATTTATGGTTGCAATCAGAAGAGTTTCTAGGAAAGTATCCGGCAAATACCTTTAAGGTAATGATTCAACTTGGATCGATTTTGGCTTCTGTCATTGTTTTTAAAGATCGGTTTATCGATATTCTTGGCTTAAATCGCGTTTTCCATAAAGAGCGTAAACAAGAGCCTGGAGAAGGCCGCTTTACACTGCTTCATGTGATTGTAGGACTCATTCCAGCTGGTATTCTTGGTGTGCTATTTGAAGATTATATTGATGAGTACCTGTTTTCTACGGAAACCGTAGCAATCGGATTGGTTCTAGGTGCTATTCTAATGATTTATGCTGATATTCAGAGTAAAAAACACCCTCCTACGGTTCATAGCCTAGATGGGCTAACATATAAGCATGCGATGATTGTAGGCTTAATACAATGTTTCTCATTATGGCCCGGATTCTCGCGGTCTGGTGCAACCATTTCAGGTGGGGTGATAACTGGCTTAAATCACCGTGTCGCCTCTGATTTTACTTTTATTATGGCTGTGCCAATTATGGCCGGTGCTAGCTTCATTTCACTAGTTAAAAACCTAGAGTATTTTAGTATGGATGCTTTAC
The DNA here is from genome assembly GCF_036670015.1 of Niallia sp. XMNu-256. Lineage (NCBI taxonomy): Bacteria > Bacillati > Bacillota > Bacilli > Caryophanales > Bacillaceae > Niallia > Niallia sp. XMNu-256. The sequence goes on along the minus strand of NZ_CP137636.1, from coordinate 251,161 downwards.
CGTTTTTCATTGCTGGTTTTATAAGCGCGTTTATTTTTGCTTTAATTTCGATTCGTTTCTTCTTGAAGTTGATTAATAAAATTAAACTCGTCCCATTTGCGATTTATCGGATCATTGTGGCTTTGTTGATCTTTATTATATATTTGTAAAATCTAAGGTGGTTCTCCCTTGCAGAACCGTCTTTTTATTGTGGCTTTTTCCAGAAGAAAGGGGATAGGTGCAATTCGAGTGGAGTTTGGTGCAATTAACCGCAGTTTTGGTGCAATTAACTCCGATTTTGGTGCAATTAACCTCGATTCTAGTGCAATTATTCCGATTTTGATGTAAGATCGAAAGTCTTACATTTAACTTACCTCTTATAGTAAGAGTGATGGTCCCCTTTCCTATGAAAGCACCTAGTTTTATCACTAAAAATAACCCCAGTTTCAAAAACTGGGGCCATTTGTATTAATCTTATAGATATGGACTTTCGTGTTTTGCTTTTAATTGGTTCCAACGGCGTTCTACTTCGTTTTCAAACTCTTTTAATAGCTCGCTGTTTTCTTCTGTTAACATATGTTTTGTTTTACCCATATGTTTCAGCCAATCACGCACTTCAACCTTTTTCTTTTTAGCTTCTGGATCATGAGTAATCGTTGTAATTCCTTTTTCCACTTCATATAGCGGGAAGAAATTACAGTTAACAGCAGCACCTACAATTTCTTGACCTAATGTTTCATTAGACTTCCAGTTCAACGGACAAGCAATTAGGATTTTACCATAAACCAATCCTACATTGTTTGCATACCATTGTGCTTTAGCAGCCTTTTTCAATAGGTCACGGTCAAATGCTTCTGAGCCAGTGAACACATAAGGAATATGTGTTGCAGCCATAATTTGAGCGGTGTCCTTATGGTGGAACGTTTTACCTTGTTGTTCCGGTCCAACCCCAGATGTACTTGTCATATGGCCAAGTGGAGTTGAATAAGATAATTGGCTTCCTGTATTCATGTAACCTTCATTATCATATTCAAGGATAATCATTTTGTGGTTACGTAAAGCTGTACCAATTGCAGGTCCCATACCAATATCCATACCACCGTCACCAGTAACCATAACGAATGTAAAGTCATCGCTTAGGCCTAATTCTTCAAATTCACCACGGCGTTTTCTTTCATGGAACATTTCAACAAGTCCAGATAGAGTAGCGGCACCGTTTTGGAATAAGTTATGAATATAAGTTGCTTTATGTGAACTGTAAGGATATCCAGTTGTAACAATCATCCCACAGCCAGTATGGAATAGAGCAACAATGTCTCCTTCGATTCCTTTAAAGAATAATTCGAGTCCGGAGAAAATTCCACAACCAGGACATGCTCCATGACCGGAAGAAATACGTTTTGGTTTCTTCGTTAATGCACGTAGTGGTGGAATCTTAACTTTTAATTCGCCGGTTTCTTCATCAGGTGTTACAGTGATAAGACCTGTACGAACATCTTCTTTTTTCAACGGTTCTACACGACGTTTTGGTGCAAATTCAGGATTACCAGGAGTATGTCCAAAATAATCAAATGGAACTTCTACTTTTTCAGCCTCTACTGCATCAATCGCTAATTGGAAGAACTGTTCTGCATCATCTGCATAAAAGTCTTTACCACCTAAACCATAAACACGGTTGATTACTTTAATATCCGTATTTCCATATGTGTGTAGTGCTGCTTTTACTTCAAGTGCCATATTTCCACCGTGTGCACCGTATGAATCTCCACGGTCACCCACTGTAATGGCTTTTACATTTTTCAATGCTTCTGCAATTTGCTTTTGAGGGAATGGGCGAAGGATATTTGGAGAAATAACCCCTGCTTTAATCCCTTTTGCACGTAATTGATCGACAACGTCCTTACATACTTCAGTAGCGGAGTTTAACATAAATACAGCTACTTCAGCATCCTCCATTTTATATAGATCTAGAATTGGATATTCACGACCTGTTAATTCAGCATATTCTTTTGAAATTCTTTCAAATACTTTCTCTGCATTATACATGGCTTGAGATTGTTGATAACGGTTATTAATCGTATCAGGCTCATTCATATATGCACCGATTGATACTGGGTTATCACGATCTAATGCATGCGGATAGTTCGTTGGAACTGGGCCAATAAATTTCCGAATTTCATCATTGTCTTTAACCACTTGTACACGTCTCTTTTGGTGAGAAGTGAAGTAACCATCATAAGAAACAATAACCGGTAAGCGAACTTCAGGATCTTCTGCTAGTTTAATGGCCATGATATTCATATCGTATACAACTTGCGGGTCACGAGCCATTAAGATTGGCCAGCCAATATTTAAAGCAAAGTAAAGGTCGGAGTGATCCCCATGGATATTTAACGGACCTGATACAGAGCGGTTAACCAAGTTCAGAACCATTGGCATACGAGTTCCTGATTGAACCGGCAATTGCTCGATCATATATAAGAAACCATTTGCACTAGTTGCGTTGAATACACGGCCGCCACCAGTAGCTGCGCCATAACAAATCCCTGCAGAACCATGCTCACCATCAGCAGCAATTAATTTAATATCGTGCTGTCCTCTTGCTTTCATTCCATCAAGGAATTGAGCTACTTCTGTTGAAGGGGATATTGGGTAGTACCCCATAATATGATAATTAATTTGGTGGGCCGCATAGGCCGCCATTTCATTTCCTGATTCAAATACGATTGCTTGTTCAACTGAGCCTTCTGATAGCCCTGCTTTTTCTTTATCAATAATGATCTCTTTTGACATGACGTATTCACCTTTCACTATAGATTATTTTACAAGTTCAAATAGATGTGGCACTCGGTTTGCTTCTGCATAACCATCGTTTGTTTCAACTTCACTTGATAATGCATCTGTTGGGCAGGCATGTACACATTTTAAGCAGCCTTTGCAATATTGATAATCAATTCCTTGAAGGAACATTTGTGGACGGCCCCTTTTATCGGCTCCTTCTTCCCACACAAAACAAAAGTCAGGACACGCTGTATCACAAGCAGCGCAATGAATGCAGCTGTCTGCATGGTAATGCGGCAGCATCCCTGCACGGGAAATACTTAAATCTTTGAAAATACTATTACCTGGATCGATAACAAGTCCACCCATTGGCTGTGTTTCATAACCAAGAACCGGTTCTTCACGAACAAATGGTTTTGATGCTGCATCTGGACTTGACTCAATTGTTTTAAACTCAACCTCGTTATACCCTCTATCAAATGTACGAATGTTAGATTCTACTAGATGAGGATATTTCTTTTCAAATGTACGGCGAATGGTGTCTCTCATGGAATCTGCATCTAGGAAATCTAGAATACGGTAGAGTGCCCCTAACATTGCCGTATTAACCTTTGTTTTTTCTTCTAATGCAATTTTTGTAGCGTCTACGACGGCCATAACTCCGCCATCTACTCCCATTAATTCCTTCAGCTCTTGAGGTGATTTCTTAGAGTTTACTAGAATCGTACTATCTGGATAAGTACCGCTTGTACAATCTAATGTTTTATAAAGCTCATCATGGAAAATTGCCACTACATGCGGACGCTCAACAGGTGTAGTATCCCGAATATTTGTATAAGGTTCACAAAAACGAATATGACCTTTTACTGGCGATCCCTTTTTCTCAGAACCATAAGATGAAAAACTAAGACCATTAAATCCGTTTCCAACAACACCAGCTTCTGAAAGTAATTTTCCAGCTAAGTTTGCACCTAAGCCTCCGATTGATTCGAGGCGAATTTCAAAAAATCCTAATTCATTTACTTTGGGTAACCTTGTCAAAGTAATTCCTCCGTTCTAAACAGTATATTTGTCGATAAAGTGAGAAATTTGTAATAAACAGCTAAAATTTAGAATATTCATCAAATATTATTTTTATTGTAACAACATCTAAAAATTAGTACAACAGTTTTTTATTAAATGCATTAAGTTTATTTTTCTATTAAAAGTTTTTTAAATAGAAAAGCAAGATATCCAAAATAAAATCAAATATATCGGCTTTATTCCTACCATTACAAAGTTATTTAGCGGACTAACCATTTTAAACAAACTTTTTATAAAACAGAAAAATTTCTTAGCTAGGACAGTTTGATTTCAAGATATCATGCAATATTATGTAACAAAAAACCCCTGGAAATTAGGGGGTTTTTGTCTATTATTCTGATAAAATTCGTTTTTGCCCTTCTAATTCACGAATGCCCTTGACATTTTGTGTAAATTCAAGTGTGCCTAAATAATTTCCTTCTTCATCTCGAACAGCAAAATAACGAATATAGACAAACATACCTTTTACAGGGATCCAGAAATCTTCAGTATCTTTTACCCCTGCTTTAAAATCTTTTAATAACTTTTCAACTACATGAACACTTTGAGGGGGATGACAGTTTTGAACCGTGCGTCCAATCACTGCTTTCGTTCTCGCAAAGATTCGATCAGGTCCATGTGAGAAGTAACGTACTACATCATTCTTATCAATAAAAGTAAGGTCAACTGGTAAGTGATTCATGATGCATTCTAATTGTTTAATTGATAGAATCCCTGTATCAAATCGAATAAATCCATCTTCTGGTTTGACCTCTTCCTTTGTCTCTTCAATTGCTAATGGATGGCGTTCCGGCTTCCATACTCCAGATGGGGCAGTTAAGCAAAAACCAATTTCTTCACTTTCTGCAGCAATTTTTATCCATTCATCTTCAGTTAATGTCTCAAGAGCCATTGGAAATAAAATATTTTCCTCTTTAAAAATCATTTCCGTTACTTCTTTAATGACTAGTTCTAAATCAGCAATTATCTCTTCTTTATTTCCATGATATTCTATTAAATTATTTTTTGTCTCTTTAATGGCGAGGCGAATCGCATCATCAACGCCCCACATTACTTTAGTGGGACCATCAATTCCATACTTCTCAAGGAATGGGAAGAGAAGGTTTTCTTTTCTTGAATAATGTTTATCTAAATCCATTAACAGATTTAAATCTTCTAATAGCTTAAAACGATTTTCATCAGAATCATCTTTTTCAAAACGTTCTTTATGAAGTTGAAGCTTGAAGTTAACGAGCATGTCGAATTCTTTATTTTCTACTTTCCATGTATGAATAGGGTGTCCTGGTTCATCTTCTGGCCTTTCTGAACGATGAATTTCTTCAATCGACCCCTTAAATATCGCTGCATGAACGGAACATAAACGTTGCACCTCTTCAACTGGAATCCCCTCTTCGACCATTAAGTCATGTTCCATTTGTGAGATTTCCGCAACTGTTACATCCCCAACCGCTTCCTCAAATTTCGCCTTTACCTCATCAACATCTTTTCCTGCGTGAAGTTCTTTAATGATTTCCTTTAACATTTGTTGACGTTCATTTTTCGTTTCTGTAAAGCTTTCACGATTATTAATTAGTTCGCTCATGTATTTCTCCCCCTTAAAGGTCGATTAATGTTTGACCGTATATCCATTCTTCTCAAAGTTTTCAATGATCGTAGAGAGTTCCATGTTTTGCATGCGGGCCCCTTTTGGGATCGTCATTACCCGTCCTGCAGTTTGTAGCATTCCTTGTCTGGTAATTCTTTCAAAACCTAGTTCTTTCATAATTTCTATAATAAAAGGGTCTTCTGTACATAATTCATAAACACTTTTTGTCATATCAACCATCTTTTTCATTTAAACCCACCTCTTATAATGAGACTTAGGTTGTCTGATTCATTCCTAAGTTGAGAATGATTATCATACTTGAAGTATAGTGTTTTATGAAATTAACAATGTGATATTAATCACTATTGTTCACAATAAATTGCATCCTTTTTGTGAACAAAATGCTTAAGGCTCAGTTCTATCGCTATTTGGACATGCATAGATATATATGGAGTGTAAGGATGATTTTAAAGGAGTAGGAGACCGTGAGAAAAATACTTCCCCTCTTTGGTTTTATTATTGTAATTATGATGATGATTTATTTAGATTCGCCTTATTCACTACTAAATAAGGAGTACGTTGAAGTAACAAGTATTCCGAATGAAGTTATTCTAGCAAAAGTAGAAGCGTTGGAAGAAGTATCGGAAACGGTATCTTCTGATTCCAAAGAGAATGAAGGCGCTGAAAATCTAGAGGAAGTCGAAAAAGCCTTTGCAGATTATACGTTAGAAATGCTTTTAGAGGAAAAAACAGTTGATGGGGATTATATCATTGAGGAATATCGTGAATACGAAGTGTATCGAGGTCTAGATGGAGAGATTATTAAATCGGTTCCAACCTCCAACTTTGATTATTTGCGTTATTATAATAAACAATGAAAACAAGGCTGTCTCACTTGTGTACGATCTCTCCAGGGTCTTCTTTGACCCTAGATAGATCGTTAAAGTATGTAACACATCTGAGACAGCCTCTATCCTCTCATTGATTATATAAAAGCGCTTGAGCAATCCCGACAAAATACTCCGATTCACGAATAATATGGTCGATAACTACTTTAGCCGTTGGATTTGCGCTTACGGCTACACTTTCTGTTTTTATTAGTTGACAAAGCTTAATAAACTCCAAGCTTTGTTGTAAGCAAAAGGTAACCAATTGCAGTACCTGTTGATAGAGTGCATTTGTGAGCTGGTAGCCTGATCGAATAACAGATTCAATAAAACGAATCACTTGTTTATGTGTTTCACTTAAAGCTCGTTCCCACTCATGTAATGCATTCACATACTCTGTTTCTAGATCAGGGGTCAACTCTCTAATGACAACCGTATGTTCTTCCTCCTGATGCTTCCAAAACTCAGCCTCATCTAAAATCCTTAACGGCATTTGTCCACCGTAATAAAATTGCAAAGCAGATCCCTCCCTTTTTCTATTCATAAGAATATATGGGAGGGAACAAGTATTTATGATTTTTACTGGGGTTTAAAGGGATCTACTAGATGTCATAGGCACCATTAGCATTTCATTGTTTAATATACTTATGGACTTATCCCTACTACTATATTACTATAAAAATAGTAATCCATAATTTCGATAGGAGTTATAGCAATGTATATAGAAATTGACAAAAAGGATAAGCGTCCGCTTTGGTTACAGATTGTTGACCATGTTATTGAATATATCGAGGAAGGACAACTCTCACCAGGTGATCCATTAGTACCTACTCGTCAACTGGCTCGTGAATTATCGATTTCTAGATCCAGTGTGCAAATTGCTTATGAAGAGCTGCAATCACGGGGCTATGTAACTACATCCAGACGTGGCGGAACAAGGGTCTGTGATATCATGGGAGATCATGTATCAGCTGATACCCAGGACGATCCTCCTGTTATTCCAAGTAATCCTCTATTAGAGGATAAGTCGAGGCAAGCGGAACACTGGCCTGATATGAAAGCAGAAGAAAAGGCAGAAATTGATTTCCGTCTCCATGCCCCATTTATTGATTCTACTTTCCAAAAGGCTTGGCGGCAGGCATCCAATACTGCTTTGAAGGAGAACAGCTTATTTGATTGGGGCTACAGCTCATCATATGGGCTGTATTCTGTAAGAGAACAAATTTCTCGTTATCTAGCAATTGAAAGGGGAATCCATGTAGAACCCGACCAAATTTTGTTGACACTAGGTGCTAGACAAACTATGGATATTATTGCACAAGCTCTGCTTCAAGAAGGAGATTTAGTCTCCGTTGAGGATCCTGGATTTCCAGTTGCTTGGTCCTCCATGCAATATCGCAAAATGGAAATTGAACCGGTTCCTGTTGACCAACAAGGAATTTGTGTTGACCAAATTTCACCACACACTAAAATGATCTTTACCACACCATCCCATCAATTCCCTACCGGTGTATTAATGTCAGCTAATCGCAGGCAAGAATTAATTCAATTTGCCCGCCAAAATCAAACGTGGATTATTGAAGATGACTATGATGGAGAATTCCGTTACCGTGGTGGTCCAATACCGAGTTTATACTCACAAATGCCGACAAATATTTTGTATTTCCTAAGCTTTACCAAGCTTCTGGCTCCTGGAATTCGTTTAGCAGCAGTTATTGGTCCCAAGGAAGCAATAGAGAGATTGGCAAAGGTACAGGAATTTGTGTGCCGCCATATTCCGATTATGGAACAACTCACACTAGGACAATTTTTTGAAACAGGTGAGTTATTAAAACACGTTCGACGTATGCGTTCGATTTACAGTAAACGCCATCGTGATATTATTCAAACATTAAACACATCTAGCTTATCACAAGAATTTCAAATACAAGGAACCGACTCAGGACTTCATGTTCTTTTAGAAGCGAATGAAGGCTTTGATGAGTATAAAGCCGTTCAAACTGCATTAAGAGCTGGCGTTGGCGTTTTCCCTCTCAGTCCTTATTGTTTAAATAGTAACCGAAGAGGTTTATTACTGGGATTTGCTCACCTAGAATCACACCAGATCATTGAAGGGGTTGAGCGTTTGGCTAAAGCTTTAAATTAATTCATTTTTTGCTTTTACATCTCTAAAATAATTTTCAATCAAACGTTTGATTAACAAACATAACCCGCCAGGCATAGCATGGCGGGTCTACTTATATTAATACATAACAACCTGTACTTTTATATCCTTGAAAATTCCTTACCAGCCGCGTTCCTGCATGCGATGTTCAGGAGCGATTGATGAGATCTCTAGCCCTTTCATTGGTTCACCTAATCCTTTTGAAAGCTCAGCTATTAGCTTATAATCTTGATAATGAGTCGTTGCTTTGACAATCGCTTTTGCAAATTTAGCCGGGTTGTCCGATTTGAAAATTCCAGAACCAACAAAGACCCCATCGGCACCTAATTGCATCATAAGCGCAGCATCAGCAGGTGTTGCTACTCCACCTGCAGCAAAGTTGGCAACAGGAAGCTTCCCATGCTCTTTAATTTGTAAAAGGACCTCATATGGAGCTCCAAGTATTTTTGCTTCGGTCATAATTTCATCTTCATTCATATGCACCAATTTACGAACTTGAGCATTTACCTTGCGCATATGTCGAACGGCTTCCACAATATTACCTGTTCCAGGCTCCCCTTTCGTACGAAGCATGGATGCCCCTTCACCAATTCGACGGGCGGCTTCACCTAGGTCACGACAACCACAAACAAATGGAACCGTAAAATCCTTTTTATTTAAATGAAATTCTTCATCCGCTGGTGTTAATACTTCGGATTCATCAAGATAGTCAACCCCTAAAGCTTCAAGGACTCTAGCTTCAACAATATGACCGATTCTAGCTTTTGCCATAACCGGGATACTTACCGCATTCATAACTTCCTCTATAATTGAGATATCTGCCATTCTAGCGACTCCGCCTGCTTTACGTATATCAGAAGGGACACGCTCCAACGCCATAACCGCAACTGCGCCTGCCTCTTCAGCAATTTTTGCTTGCTCAGCGTTTACGACATCCATAATTACGCCGCCCTTTTGTATCTCTACTCCACGCTTTTCTCTGTCTGTACTTGTTTGTAACATTCTTATTCCCCCAATTATTCTTTCTTCACTTAATTGTGTAAAAATAATATATCAGGAATATGGACTTTCCACTATATCCATAACTAAATAATAAATCAGTCCATATTTTTCAAAACAAAAACCTCTTTCAATAACCGAAAGAGGTTTAACCTTGTACATTTCCTTTTTTCAATTGCTTCTCTAATTCCTCGCCTAATGCTAGATTCCTACTTGGAATGGCCAGTTTAACACCTTCTTGCTCAAGGATCTCCATAATTTTAAAATTAATTTCTTCCTTCACTTTTACATAATCAACATATTCTGTTGTTATGGTAAAGAAATTAAGAGAGATTCCATATCCATTTTCTTGATATTGGTCAAAAGAGACTGTAATCGCATCTTGATGAATCCCTGGGTCATTCATCAACAATTCCCTGATTTTATTAACGACCCGTCCTAATTGTTCTTTTGAAGTATTGTATAAAATATTTAATTGAAAATTGACTTGTCTTTTTTCCATTTTACTCACGTTAGTAATCGTATCATTTGATAATGTCGCATTTGGCACGGTCACAACAGCATCTGCTGCTGTTCGAACTCTTGTACTACGAAAAGTGATTTCCTCAACGGTCCCCTCGACTGCAGGCGTTTTAATCCAATCACCAATCGTAAACGGCTTTTCTGTAATAATGATAAAGCCACCAAACAAATTTGCGATTGCATCTTTGGCAGCTAAGGAAATCGCAAGGCCTCCAATGCCAAGCCCCGCTACAAAGCTTGACACATTGTAATCAAACTCTTGAGCAACAATACTAATTGTGATTAAAACAATAATGACTCTTAAAATTCTTGAAATAAATGGAATTAGTATTTTATCAATTTCAAGACTGTATCTATTAGTAAGCTTGTCGAAAATATTGGAAGTAGACGCTGTTAAGTTGTATAATCCCCAGCTAATGATAATGACAACCCCTGAGCGCACGATATCTAAAAACAGTATATTATTATGATCCAATATTGAAGAATAGCGTACAGCAACATACAATCCAATTACAACAAATAACCATTGAACAGGTCTTTCAAAAGCTGTAAAAATTGATGTTAACACCGTTGTTTTTATCTTGTCGCTAAACCTTAATAGTAAATTAAACACATATTTTGCAAATAGCTTCCTTAACACTAAAAATAAAAGGAAGATCCCAATCGCAATAGCTGTCTCTGTTAAATACTCTGAAATAAATATCTCATATGTCATCACAGATTCACCTCAAAATAAAAACTATCCTTTATCATACCCTAATAAGTAATCACGCTATAGAAATCCGTTAAAATAAAGTCTAAGGCCCAATCTATTTCTCCAAGAAAGTAGATTGGGCCTTTTACATTTTAAGACCAAATACTAATTGAGACTGTCTTATTTCACTTTTTCAAGTTCAGCAAGGAAGTTGTCGTTAAGGATTTTGATAAAGGTTCCTTTCATTCCTAGTGAACGAGATTCAATAACACTTGCACTTTCTAGCTTTCTAAGAGCATTTACGATAACAGATCGAGTAATTCCCACGCGGTCGGCTATTTTAGATGCAACGAGCAAACCTTCATTTCCATTTAGCTCTTCAAAAATATGCTCTACTGCTTCTAACTCACTATAGGATAGCGAGCTGATTGCCATTTGTACAATAGTTTTACTGCGTGCCTCTTTTTCTGCCGCCTCTGAGCGCTCACGCATAATTTCAACCGCAACTACTGTTGCACTGTATTCCGTTAATAATAAATCATCATTATCAAACGCTTTATCAACACGGGATAAAATAAGTGTCCCTAATCTTTCCCCACCGCCAATAATTGGTACTAAAGTGGTCAGACCGTTCGCAAATAAGTCTTTATTTTCGCCATGGAATGCACTGTATTCACTATCAACATTTTCATTAGCAATTGTTTCATTAAGATCTAATAATGCTTTCTTATAAGACTCGGACGCCTCTCCGCTCTCTAATACTTGCTTCATGTGGTCACTTTCAATTTGGTAAGCAAGTGCATGGCCATGAATTTTACCGTCCGTACTGATGATAAAAACATTGGTATCAATGATTTCACTTAATAGCTCAGCCACATCTGTGAAGTTTACGGAAGTACCTCTTGTATTTTGTAACATTGTATTTATTCTTCTAACCTTCGCTAATAATTCCATAGTTTCCTCCTATAGTTAAAGTCATTTTCGACATCTTTTTTATTATTTAGGCTTAACTACCTTTAATGTTCTAAAATATATAACTTTTCTAATATCTATAATAACATCATAATTGATATTATACAATTTTCAACAAAATTCTACAAATTGTTACAAAATGTTAATAAATTCCCTAACTATTTTATGTTCATTTGATTTTTTTCTTGCAATTATCAGAATTCTATATTTTGTTAATTCCCGAATATTACTATAGAAAAAAAAACGTAGTCAAAAGAAAAAAGGGTGCAAGGTATCTTCTCTTCTGAGGATTCCTTACACCCTTATATTTAGTTCACTACTCGACCGACGACTTTTAAGACTTCAATTCTGCTCATTTTTTCCTTACCTTCCATAAGGGCTTTGAGCGTTCCGTGTGCCAACGCCAATGGAATTTCACAAAATTTGATAATGCTATCGGTTTGCAGATCTTTTATATAGAGGTCAGCCATTTCTAAGTTTTTCTGTGCGTATGCAAACATTTCCTCTAAACCCCACCCTTTTGGAAAAAAGCTTACACCTCGGGTTTCGTCTTCCTTATAATTACGGAGGATATTAACTGCTTGTAAGCCACGACCAAACGCAATCGCTAAATGCTCATCTGTTTCCGTGTTATCATACCATTTCCAAATATCATTAAGCATAAGACCTACTAAACCAGCCACATAGTAAGTATAATCATCTAAATCATTTTCTGATTCGATCACCCAATCTTTTTCCACCCATTTAGCCATCCCTTTTGCCATTGTAGCAGTGGCTTCCAACATTTTATTGACAATACCAGACGGGCAAACTTCAATCCAATCAGATAATTTTAAAGTAACAGCTGGAAGGATAGACTCGTAAGGTTCAAATAACTTTGCTAAATCCTCGTGAGTAGGTTTTTGAAGGATTTTGTGGACGGAGAGCAGCAAATCAATTTTATCCTTGGCTGGAAGCTGGGGGTGGTCTTCAATCTCATCAATCGCTCTCATACATAAATAGGCAGACGCAACCGCTTCTTGTAATCCTTTACTTAAATGAGTAATTGGAATATAGAATGTCCGGCTGGTCTTCTTCAATGCCTGTCTTGCCTCTTTATTAATAAATTTTGCTTCACTCACCCTGATTGCCTCCTATAAATCCTATTTTACAAAAAATCTTTTAAATTCTATTTTATAAGAAAGTTTACTTTTTGTCATATCATATTAAAGTGACATTTAGGACATTTTCAATATTATTATGTTTTCCAATGTAAAAGTTCTTAAATTGTTCATTGACTTATAAAAAAGTAAATCCATATAATAAATCAATTAATATAACTTTTTTAAAAAGGAGCAAACTATGGGATTTACTACATTAGTCTATCACGAAATTAGGAAAAAAGCAGAGTTTAATCCAGAAAGCCCATCTGCCATTGATGTAACACAAGATTATAACGATATTCTCCCGTCGCCACTGTTTGTCACTTTAGAACATTTTGAGGAACAAATGAGATATATACATAATGAAGGTTTTCATATCTTAACCGTGGATGAAGTGAAGAATTACTATTATGCTGGAATAGATATTCCCGAAAAGTCTGTATTAATTACTTTTGATGACTGTTACCAATCTATGAAAAAATATGCTTATCCTATTCTAAAGGAATACGGATTTCATGCGGTATCCTTTGTCGTAACAGGCTGGCTTCACGAGGTCGGGAAAGGGTTTACCCCCGAACGGTCCGTTTGTTTAACGAAAGAGGATTTAACTGAAATGACAGACGTCTTCCAATATGCAAACCATACCGATTCCTTTCATCAACGAACAGATGTGAAGACAAGTATGATGATGTCTACAACCGATGAAGAGTTTGCTCAAGATTTGGATAAGTGTAATAAATATGTTCCGGTGAAAGATGTATTTGCCTACCCATTTGGATTATTCAATGATCGAAATGTCAATGTTCTAAAAGAAAAAGGCTTTAAGTTGGCATTTACTACAGAAACTGGACCTAATACGCAGGAAACTGATCCCCTTCATTTAAGAAGAAATGTGGTTCCATATTTTATCGACATGGATGCTTTTACAAAAATTTTAGGAGAATGAGGAATTTTAAGATGAAAAAGAAACTAGTTACTTTAATGATGCTGGTAACAATGGTGTTCCTAGCTGCATGTGGAAATGGAAATACAAATGAAAATACGTCCGAACCAACAGACACAAAAAAACAAGACAAAGGTTCAGAACCGTCTGGTGAGGAGTTTGCAATCGGCATACTTGCCGCAGAATCAGGGATTCCAATTATCCTTGCGAAGGAGAAAGGCTTTTTTGAAGACGAAGGTGTGAATGTAGCAATTCAACCCTTTTCAAATCCGATGGACCGAAATGTTGCTGTACAAGCTGGACAGTTAGACGCTACGATTGGCGATGTAATGACAGTCGCTTCTTTTAAACAAAATGGCATTAACATGAAAATCACATCTGATATTAGTGAAGATTTCAAAATCCTTTCTTCTCCTAATTCAGGAATTACAGAAATGAATCAATTAGATGGTAAAAAAGTTTCACTTGTACCAAACTTCATTTTAGAATACATCATGGACGAATTTGCAAAGAAAGGTAATTTCTCATACGAAATTGTTGAAATTGCCTCTTTCTCTGATCGATTCGAACAACTACTTCAAGACCGAATTGATGGAGTTGTTTTCACAGAGCCACAGGCTGGTTTATTAGTCCAACAAGGTGCACACTTACTAGGAAGTTCTAAAGAGGCTGGAATTAAAGGCGGAACCATTTCATTTACGGAAGAAATGATTAAGGAGAAACCAGAAGATATTAAAGCCTTTTACCGCGCTTATAATAAAGCTGTCGATTATATAAATGAAACAGAAGCTACTGAATACAGCGATATTTTGGCTGATTATCAATTCCCTGAAGCTATGAGTACCTATTTAACGAACTTGCCGTATGATATTGAACATGCTGGTAAAATTGACCAACAACAATTTGACAGCATTATTGCTTGGACACAAGAAAAGGGCCAAATTAAAAATAAGTATACGTATGAGGAATTAACCGATTACTCATTTATTAAGTAAAAACTAATAATGGAGGTTATCCAAACCGGGGACAACCTCCATTTATTTCTGATTCCATGGTGTAAAATGTGTCTCTAACCAGTCCAATAATTTAAAAAATAACAATCCAATAAACCCTAAGACGACAATTCCCGAAAACATTTCTGGATAATTCATTTTCGACCAGGCGCTCAATATAAAATATCCAACTCCATAAGTTGTCGCATAGTTTTCAGCAAAAAATAATGTGGCAAGTGAAATTCCGATACTGACCCTTAACCCTGAGAACACTTGTGGCAGGACGGCCGGAATGATTAAATACCGATATTGCTGCTTATTGGACGCGGAGAAACTGTCCATGACTTTAAAGTAGGTTGAGGGAATTTGCATAACCCCATCACGAACCGATAAAATGATTTGAAAAATAATAATAAAAATGATCAACAAAATTTTTGATCCATTCCCAAGTCCAAACAAAAGCATGAACACTGGTAGGAATGCGACCTTTGGAATCGGATACATATAATATAAGAAGGGAGAAAAAATCCGATTGAACCTCTTGTTAACACCAAGTAAAATGCCAAGGGGAATTCCAATAACTAATGAAATGCTTATCGCTGTCAATACCCGCAACACACTTCCTAGTGAATGAAGTACTAATTCCCCTGCTACCGTCCCTAAGTATTTGAAGGTCTCCAATGGAGATGGAATCGTATGAGTAGGAATGGCAAGATGGAGGATTTCCCAGAATAGTACAAAACTAAAAAATCCGATCACAATTTGACTATTTACTATTTTTTTATAGATCTTCATTTAGGAATCCCCACATTCATTAATTTCCTTATGTTAATACAAGCCTCGTAAAAGCCAAGCTGTTCCTTAGCATTCGTTTGGGCAAAATAAGGATTTTCAACCTGCTGAATGCTCCCATCCTCTTTTAAAATTAAGACCTCTCTGCCTAGAAATACAGCTTCCTCGATATCATGAGTCACAAATAACATGGTCGTCCTCAGCTTTTGCTGCTGCTTCAAAACCAGAAATTGTATATATTCCTTTGTCATTGCATCTAAAGCAGAGGTCGGTTCATCCATTAATAAAAGTTGTGGTTTCCCGATTAACGTCCGCGCAATCCCAACCCGCTGCTTTTGGCCTCCACTCAATTCGTGAGGATATTTGTCCTTCAAATGATCTAACTCCATCTCCTGCAAAAGCTCGATTATCTCCTGTTCAATCCCTTGAACATTCTTTAACTTCAGTGGCATGGATACAGATTCAAACACAGTCTGCCACGGGAAAAGACCTAAATCCTGAAACAAAAAGGCAATCCCATTGCTCGTTTTATTAACCGATTTCCCATTAATCTTGATTTCCCCACTACTAGGGTGCAAAAAGCCTGAAATCAAATTTAATAACGTGCTTTTTCCCACTCCCGATTTACCAACTAGTGCATATGATGAACCTTGTTTTAACGAAAGATTTACATTCTCTATGACAGTCTGTTCTTTAAATTTAAAAGTGACCGCTTTTAACCTTACAAATTCTTCATTCTGCTTCATTTAACCCATCCTTTATTTTGAATAGCTACATGATAACAAAGTTTTTAGGAGATTTTAACAGGAATCATGATAACGATTGACAAAACTAATAATCCATTATATTATTATCTTATATTCAAGATATTTTAATTCGAGATACAAACCTTTAGGAGGTGATTCTCAATGGAAAGAGCTTGTAAAAGTGAGCCTTTTAAACTATTGATGGAAACGTCCAAACATGTCCAAGACCAAATTAAAGTTGAAATAAGCAAGCATAATTTAAATATTACGGAATTTTCCGTTTTGGAAACTCTTTACCATAAAGGACAACAAACGATCCACCAAATAGGCAAAAGCATCTTAATCTCGAGTGGATCGATGACCTATGTTATTGATAAATTAGAGAAAAAAGGATTGTTAAAACGGACCGACTGCCCAAATGATAGACGAGCTATTTTTATTACATTAACACCAACCGGTGAAGAATTAATGGATAAAATCATGCCTGAATATCAGGCATTTATTAATAAAATGTTCGATTCTTTAAATCATGAGGAAGCCCAGTCATTGGTTAGTCTATTACAAAAGGTAAAACAGGAATAAAATTGATTCATAAAAATGTTCATGGGTCAATTTTTTCAAATTTTTTCGACCATATATCTTGAGTTCAAGATATACGGCCGACTTGAAAGCTTTACACTATATTTGCACTTGCTATTTCTAATAATAAAAAATACTTTAAAGGAGCGAGCATGATGAAGAAAAAAACAACCGGAATTCACCATATTACCGCCATCGTTGGGCATCCACAAGAAAATGTTGACTTCTATGCTGGTGTACTAGGATTAAGATTAGTTAAGAAAACCGTTAATTTCGATGACCCTGAAACCTATCATTTATACTTTGGCAATGAAGGTGGGGAACCAGGAACCATTATTACATTTTTCCCTTGGCCAAATGCACACAAAGGGAAGAACGGTGGCGGGCAAGTTGGGGTTACAACGTATGTCATCCCTGTGGGAGCGATGTCCTTCTGGGAAAATAGACTCAAAAAATTCAATATTGCCTATACAAAAACGGAGCGATTTGGTGAACAATATGTAAGCTTTGATGATCCTCATGGACTACACTTAGAATTAGTTGAACGAAAAGCGGGAAAAATTAACACCTGGAGCTTTGGTGAGGTTACACCAGAGGTAGCCATCAAAGGATTTGGAGGGGCCATTCTCTTTTCCGCAAACCCGACTGGGACTGCAAAAGCATTAGAAGATGTTATGGGACTTGAAAAAGT
Organism: Niallia sp. XMNu-256; assembly: GCF_036670015.1. NCBI lineage: Bacteria > Bacillati > Bacillota > Bacilli > Caryophanales > Bacillaceae > Niallia > Niallia sp. XMNu-256. Next base: position 233,610 of record NZ_CP137636.1, on the reverse strand, counting down.
GGGAATAGAAGAAAATATTGCCCGTTTCCGTTCGACTGCAGATATCGGCAACATCATCGACCTAAACATGACCACCCTTCCTCGCGGTGAGATGGGCGTTGGCATTGTTCATCATATTGCCTGGAGAGCGAGTGATGATCAAGATCAATTAGAATGGCGAGAGTATGTAGAAACACATGGGTACGGCGTTACTCCTGTTAAGGACCGAAACTACTTTAATGCGATTTATTTCAGAGAACATGGTGATATTTTATTTGAAATTGCGACAGATCCTCCAGGATTTGCTCATGATGAGTCACAGCAAACGATGGGTGAAAAATTAATGTTACCAGCTCAGTATGAATCTCATCGTGACAAAATTGAGCGTACGATTCTGCCATTCGAGGTGCGAAAATTAGACTAAAAAGGACTGATTACGATGATAGCCATTGATCCAACTCAAAATACAGAAAGAGAAAACTATAAACTATTAATTGGAAGTATTATCCCTAGACCGATTGCATTTGTAACATCTGTGTCAAAAGACGGGGTTCTTAATGGTGCCCCTTTCAGCTACTTTAATATCGTTTCCTCTAACCCGCCGATGGTGTCTATCTCAATCCAACGATCTGGGGGGATTCAAAAGGATACCGCTCGAAATATTTTAGAAACGAAGGAATTTGTTATTCATATTGTCGACGATCTTAATGTGGATCCGATCAATCAAACAGCGGCAAGTCTCCCTCCTAACCAAAGTGAAATTGATTTAGCAGGTTTAACTCCAGTTCCTAGCAGCAAGATCTCTGTTCCAGGAATTAAGGAAGCAAAGGTTCGCTTTGAATGTCAATTAGAGCATTCTGTTGTATTAGGTGGAGAAGAATCTCCTGGTTGTGACTTAATCATTGGCAAAATTGTACAGTTTCATATCGATCATGAAATCTATGAAGAAGGCCGAATCGACCCAGTCGGCTTAGGAGCTGTAAGCCGCTTGGCAGGAACAAACTATGCTAAAATTGGAGAGATTTTCTCAATCCAACGACCAAAATAAGTAAGAAAACTTCCATCAGTGGAGGATTTCATCCATTCCCCACTGATGGAAGCCTTAGCCCACAGGATGCTAGTCACACAGACGCTGCCACAGGCCTATTTAGTCTTTGTTAAACTTTCAAGCCTTTACTGGCAGTTGATTCTCCCAACTTCCTTACTCGAAAACTTGAAGTAGGCTCTTATTGCCTGTAAAGAGTGGGATAAAACCAAGGAAATAGGCTTTTATTTTATTGGCTTCTTGCTAGTGCTTATCTTTATGATAATTCTTGGCTTTGACCTTTTCAGAATGGACAGTTGCTAACTTGATATTCTCTCCATCATTCTCAACAAGATGCTTTAGAATCGACAACTTGTTATTCCAAAACCGTTCGTAAAACGTAAGCCAATCTTGTACTTCTTGTAAAGGTTTCGGGTCTAACTGATAAATTTTTTCCCTTCCTTCTTTACGTCCATGAACTAAATTGGCTTCAGATAGGATATTTAAATGTTTGACAACAGCAGTACGGCTTATTGAAAAGTTCTCCGCTATTTTTGAAATAGACAATTCCTCTTGAGCCAGTAACTGAAGTACTTTCCTTCTCGTTGGATCGGCAATAGCCTGAAAGACATCATGCTTAACCGCTGACAATTATCCCTCAACAACCTTTTTAAGCCTGTCATGAACAATTTGTTCCCAGCCTTTGTCCATCGTTTCACGGATCTCAGCAGCTTTTCTATTTGCCTTGCTAATCATTTCAGTACTCCAACCTCCATGGATTAGCGTGAACTCTGTTTGATCGCCTAAATCTTTCAAGATAAGTGATACAACCCAACCATCTGTATCCCAAGAAAACTTGATGAGATTTGGTTCATCAATTTCTAACACTTTACATGGTGAAGGGCCAAATGGTGATTGTACATGAAACTCATGGCCAACCTTTGGTTCAAAATCATTCTGCATAAACCAAGCGGAAATTCCCTCTGAAGTTGATACTTTTTCCCACACCTTTTGTATAGGAGCATTTAAAACAATCGTTTGTTTAATATCTGGTAGTTCTTGTCCATTAGTATGCATTCTCTTCCTCCTAATCGCTACATAATAACACCTTTTGGTTTTACCTTAATTAATATAACACCTTTTGGTTATATGTCAAACATACAATGCCTTTAGGCCACTAGAACCAACCCAAAAATTACCCTGTTCTCTTAACTTTCTCAAAGTGTATTTTTATTTACAATGGAAAGGGCATCCCTTAAAATTATTGTACATTTCGAAAAAATAGAAATTATAATAACCTTGGAGGAGAAAAAGGATGTATTTTGAAGAATTTGAAGTAGGACAAGTATTCCGTTGTCAACCGTTTATTGTGACGGCTGAAGAAATTCATACCTTTGCTAGTCAATATGATCCTCATCCGATTCATATTGATTCACACTATGCCAATGAACATTCTATTTTCAATGGGATTATTAGCTCTGGATTTTTAACTGTGAGTGCTGTGTGGGGACAGTGGATTCGCTCAGGGGTATTTGGAAATGAATTTATTGTCGGTAAAAACTTTGATTACATAAACTTTACAAATCCAGTAAGGGCAAATGATGAATTAACCCCTGAAATAGAAATTGTTGGATTAAGATCGACATCTAAACCAACCCGCGGGGAGGTTACCATAAAGTTTAGTGTAACCAATCAGAAAGATGAAGTTGTGATGTTAGCCCAACTAAACGCCCTATTAAAAACAAAGGTTACCCAACTAGAACCATCTCCATCCTACTAATCTAGTATTGTTTTTGGCACAAGAAAGTTGATCTCCAAAAAAGTAATCCATCCCATAAAATGTATGTTTTCACTTTTTTGGAGACCGCCACTTCTTTCGTAACTGTTTTATATTTCACAATAAAAAAACTCTCATAGATTATCTCGTTTCTTGATCGTGTGCCATTGTTAGTTTCTTTGTTCACTTATTCTTTTCCTTAAAATCTACGTCCAACGGATCTTTGACGAGGGCCCATCGGCTATGTTCACGCTCCCATTATTACCTCTTTCGATTACTCCTATCGCTAACAGGAACGTTCCCGCGCTACTCATTTCAACTTCTCATCACTCCAACCATCAAACCGGAACATTCACGCACTTAACATTCCTATTAGCCTATTAACAAATCCTCTACACTTCAATTCAATTTCTACTTCGTCCTCCAATCCACTATCCACCTTCAAACCTTTTGTTAGGATTGTACATCCTTGATTTTGAAGGGCTTCCTCTAAAAGATCCACCGCTCTCGCAAATTGTTCATAAGTCGAATCACCTGAACCAAATGCTGCCGCAACCTTCCCGGTTAAATCAACTTCCGTTAACTCATCATAGAAAGCAAGAATTTCATCGGACAAACCCCCGTCCCCCCATGTATAGCTCCCAACTAGAATTCTCTCATAGGACTGCAGCTCCTCTGCATAAACCGCCAGGGCATCCTTTATGATCACTTGATCCCCCGCTTTAATTAGTTCATCAGCGATCGTTTGCGCCATCAATTCTGTTGTCCCTGTCATACTTGCATAAACAATCATCGTTTTCACTTTATCCTCACCCCAAAAATAGGTTAATAACATTCAAATCTCACAAAATGATCATACTTTAATATTTGTTTGGATAAATTGACCTACATCAATGTTTCTTGGAATAGGGTGAGATTAAGACGATGATTCGTTCCCTCTTTTTAAAGGTATTATTTAATTTTTCTTTGCTTAACTAACCCAATAATAATTGGGATAAATGTGCCTCCAAGGATAATCGGCATAAGCCAAATACCAAAGCCACTCCATCCTAAGGCAATAGATACAGATTCGAATAATATAATCGAAAAGATAATTAGGCAAATATTTTTCAATTGATTTAATAACTTCCGGCTGTGTAGATAAAATTGTTCAGCGTTTGATTCATTGATGCGTTTTGGGTAATTATGAATTTCGGGAAACTTCTCAAGTACTCCCATAAATAGCAACATAAATAGTCCAATACCAGGCAAAATAAGCAACTCGGCCTTTGAACCCCAACGGTCCACCTCACCAACTGCATTATAATGAGCTGGCACTTTATCTGGAAGGAGATTCCAAACATAAAATAGAAAGAATGTGGTAACCACGAAAATAGTCACTCCAATGATATCCCAAACCCATTCACTCTTTGTTTTTGGAATATTGATTTTGGAGCGATTCCAAGTTTTACTCATATTTTCCTCCCCTTTAACTGCATTCATATAGTTAATTTTAATAGTTAACAAAATTAAATTTAATTTAGACCTCCGTTACATCACCGTTTTTTAATTATTAACTACAATGGTATTTCCCCCTAACACAATCATTTTCCCCGTTTTTCGATTAAAATTGATCGTATTCCCGACCAATACTATCACTTTTTCACCATTTCTAGTAAAACTAATCGTATTCCAGCAAACACTTGCCCATATTAACAAAAAAACCCAACAAGAAGTCCCCCTCTTGTCAGGCTTTCAACACAATTAATTCTCCTGAACCTCTTTACGATTTTTCTTTAAAAGCTTTGATAAGATTTCATAAACGATCGGTACGATAATCAATGTTAAGGCAGTTGAACTGATTAATCCGCCTATAACCGTAATTCCTAAGTCTTTGGAAATGAGACCTCCGCCACCTGACCCGAATGCTAGTGGTAGCAATGCACCAATTGTAGCAATCGCCGTCATCAAGATTGGACGCAGACGGGTTGCTCCCGCTTCTAAGATGGCTTCACGCATACTCATTCCAGCCTTTTCCATGCGGATAATTCGGTCAACCAGTACAATCGCATTCGTAACAACGATCCCAATTAACATTAAGAGACCCATCATTACCTGTACAGAAATGGTTTCCCCTGTAATCCATAACCCGACAAATGAACCAATGATTGTAAATGGCAATGAGAAAAGAATGGCAAATGGAGCAAGTCCTTCACCAAATGTAACAACGAGAATAAAGTAGACAATCGCTACTGCTGCGATCATAGCAATTCCAAGTTGTGTAAAGGTTTCTTGCATATCTGCAGCAACCCCGTCTATACCCACTGTTACACCTTTAGGTAAATCAAGTTCCTCTATCGCTGCATCCACTTCTGCTGTCGCTTTTGAAATATCCTTGTCTAAAATTTTTCCTGAAACGGTTGCATAATACTCTCCAGCACTCCGAGATAATGTATTTAATGTTGTCCCTTCTTCAACGGTTACAAGCTCTTTTAACGGCATCATTGTTCCTAATGCAGTTGGTATTTGCTTTTCCAGCATTTCATCAATTGATTTAGGCTGTTCTCCAGCAGCTTGCTCTTTCTTCACTATAACATCTAAAGATTCGCCGTCTTTTTCAATGGTAGTTAATACATCTTTTGAATGATCTGGAGCTAGCATCATGACAATTTGGCCTGCTGTTAAACCATATTGCAGTAATTCTTCTTGATCCACTTTAAAGGTATATTCTACAAAAGCATCCTTTGCGGTTGATGATACATCTTCTAAGCGATTATTTTCATTCATAACTTCTTCAACCATTTTCACAGCTTCATTTAATCTAACTAAATTTTCACTGTAAAATGTGTAACTTACCTCATTTGAAGCAAAGCCCATAGAAGCAAAGTCTTGGTTTTTCCATTCCCCAGATTGTTCCATATTAAAGACATACTCTTCTATTTCATTGCGTACTTCTGGGAAGTTTTCCAATTCATCATCAAAAATCAGGTACATGAGTGCACCGTTTGCTCCTCCACCCATCATGGCAGCCATCGGATCACTGCTGTCTGTAACCGATAATTGAAGAATTTCAATATCATCTCGTTTAAGCAATTCTTCTTCAACTATAGAGATATTCTTCAATGTTTCTTCTTCAAGCTCCCCAGCTGCAGGAGTATAGGTTAAATACATAACCTTTTCTTCTTCAGAACCTAAGAAACTAAAACCAATTAATGGCATTAACGCAATGCTTCCGCCTAATAAAATGACCGAAATCAATGAGGTAATCACTTTATGGTTTAATGACCATTTCAAGACTTTCTTATACGAGTTTGCTAGTTTCCCAGCTTCCTTATGCTTAATTTCAGTCTTTTCACTGTATAGCTTTTTCTTAAATAAAGTATGTGATAAAGCCGGTACAATTGTAATTGCAACTAATAGAGATGCACCTAATGAAAATGTCATTGTTAATGCAAACGGCTTGAACAATTCGCCGACCATCCCACCTACAAAAATTAATGGAGCAAATACAGCTACTGTTACTAATGTAGAGGATAAAATGGGTTTAAACATTTCAATGGTCGCTTCACGGATTAATGCACGACCCGATAATTTTTCTCCCTTTAAATGGAGTCTTCGATAAATATTTTCAACAACAACAATCGAGTCATCAATCACCCGTCCAATCGCTACTGTGACTGCACCTAATGTCATAATATTTAACGTAATATCCAGCCAATTTAAAAGTAAGAATGCCATAAAGATTGATACCGGGATGGAAATTATTGAAATAATCGTTGATTTAAAATCACGAAGGAATAAAAGAATGATCAATACAGCGATTAAACCACCAAATACGGCCTTTTCTACCATAGTAAACACAGCTTCTTCGATCGGTTCTCCTTGATCAAGAGAAATATCGACTTTTAAGCCTTCAATTCTTTCTTCTTCATCTGCAACTAATTCTTTAACATCATTTACGACATCTACTGTGTTGGCTTGTTGTTCTTTCACTATTTGAATCGCTATGGCATCTTCGCCATTTGTTCTTGCGACAGATTCTACTTTACCGACTAATTCAATTGCGGCAATATCACTTAATTTAACAAATGGAGCAGGATTTGTTTCGCTTGGTGTGACTGGAATGAGCATTTCTTGTAATTCTTCTTCAGTCATGAACTTCCCGTCAACTCTTATAGCTTGCTCCCCTTCTTCAAACTCATATAATCCTAGTGACACACCTAAGTTACTCGCTTGGATCATATCCTTCACATCTTGCTCTGTTAAGCCAAGCTCTTCTAACTTTTCTTGGTTGTATTGAAGTTCTACCTCTTCAATATGCTGTCCAGTAATCGTAGCATTTCCGACACCATCTAACTTTTCAATTTTTGGCAAAAGAACCTCTTCAACTGTCGAGGTTAATTCAACAATGTCCTCGGTACCACTACTTACACTTAAGGCCACTACTGGCATCATATTCATGCTAAGTGCAGTAATTACTGGTTCTTGTGCTATTTCAGGCAGTTCGACTACTTCTAACGCAGACTGCAATGCCCGTTTTGCCTCGTCCATATCTGTGCCATATTCATACTCTACTTGAATATTTGACATATTCGAGTATGAATTCGAGTACACGGCTTTTACATCCTCAAGCCCTTCAACCGCCTTCTCAATTGGTATAGACACATCTTCCATTACCTTTTCTGGTGTTGCCCCTGGATACACGTCCATAATCATTAAATATGGAATTGAAATATCAGGTATCGTTTCCATTTTCATCCTAGTACCAGAATAAATCCCAGAAACGGTTATAATAATCGTAAGCAACCAAACGGCTAATTTGTTCTTCAAAACAAAATCAACTAAACCTCTCACCATTACACCTACCCTTATTGACTCTTTTGACTCACTTTTTTATAATAATGACTAGCCAGTCATTTGTCAACGAATGATACTAGGAGAGAATGTATAGATGACTAAGAAACAATTAATTATGGAAAAAGCAACAGAACTATTTGCCAAGCAGGGTTTTGGGGCTACTTCCATTCAACAAATAACGGATTATTGCGGCATTTCTAAAGGGGCCTTTTACTTATCGTTCAAGTCAAAGGATGAATTGATAGAGACACTCATCGATCAATTTATGATCCAAATTATTTCTGATATTGACTATATAGTCAACCGTTCACAAAATGAACAAGATATCCTCTTTGATTTTTATTACACTTCTTACCGCTTTTTTCAACAGCATTTAGATTTTGCAAGAATTTTTATTAATGAACAAATGAAATCCATAAACGAAGAAGTATTAACAAAGTTTCGGTCTTATAATGAGAGGATCGAAAAGATTATCATGACAATGATCCACCGAATATACGGTGAAAAGGTAACTGAGTGTAAGTTTGATTTAATGTACTGTATTAAAGGGTTTTTAAACCTTTACTCTGAGCTATTTTTGTATTATAACGTACCAGTCGATTTACATTTGTTGTGTCAATCACTTGTGGAAAAAACAACCCTTCTTGCCAAGCATTCACGTATTCCTTTTATGACTGAAGAGATGCGACTTTTACTTCAGCCAAATAATGGAAAAATAACAAAAGATTACCTTCTTGACCTTATCGAGCAGAAAGTTAATGAATTAGAGGAGTCCATCGAAAAAGAGTCATTGATTTTATTAAAGAATAATTTAGAAAATCATACCTATCCTCCTGCGATTGTAAAAGGATTAATTGAAAACATCAGGAACCACCCGAACTGCAAATGGTTCGCTTATTTACTGCTTCAATATTATCAATTTTAAAGCTATTTTTTTCTTAAATCTAAGCTAACGCTTTGCCTCTAGATCATTTTTAGACGCATTTCCCTATCCCAATCAATTTCTTACCATTTTCGCATAACTTGACAAGTGTGTTAAACTATTTTCAGATTATATGTAGATGGAGGGACATCTATTGTCAGAAGAAAAGGATTCATTGAACTGGGAAAAGCATGAGTATATTGTTGAAACTTTTATACAAACCATTGCTAGAAATATGAATTTGTACGGGATTAACCCATCAGTCGGAAGGCTCTATGGGGTTTTATATTTTTCAGATCACGCCATGACGCTTGATGATATGCGCGAAGCATTGTCAATGAGCAAAACTAGTATGTCTACTGGTGTTCGTGCATTATCCGATATGAAGATGGTAGAGTCCGTTCACAAAAAAGGCGTGCGTAAAGATTTATATCAAACCGAAGAGGATTGGTATAAAGCTTTCACCTCTTTGTTTGGCATTCGCTGGAGAAACCAAACAGAGACAAATATGGAAGAAGCTGACGAGGCGATCGAAAAATTAAAACAACTATTGCAGGAAACAGATGATGAATCATTAATTCATAAAATTAATCTTGATTTAGAAAAGCTTTATTATGCAAAAAGCTATTACGAATGGCTAATGAATTTTATTAAGGTCATTGAATCGGGGGAAATTTTTCAATTTGTTCCAAAAAATGAATAGCATGTATCAAGGGAATTGAACGTTAATAGGTCAGGTTATATCTGTCCTTAACGAAATCGGTTCTCTTTTTTTATTGCCCTTTTTCCAAGTTCTAAAAAATAAAAATATCAAAATACCATTTAAACAGATCATTTTTCATAGTAGTTAAATGTTTGCACAATAATATTTCTAAGGATTTACGAGGATTTTGGCGAAAAGTGAAGGATTTCTGATTATTTTTTATACAGAATAAACTGTACGTAAATTACGAACGGTATATGCAGTTTGAAAAAGTTTTTTTAATCATGTATAGTAATCAAGTAAGTCATTTCTACCTGGGTATCTAGATGGAGATAAAACGATAGATTACGTTAAAAATAGATTAATAATCTATAATCTTATGAAGAGGTGATGATTTTGCCCATTATACAAGTGAAAGACCTAACAAAGATTTTTGGTAAGAATACCAAGCAAGCGATGAAACTTTTAGAGGAAGGAAAGTCTAAAGAAACCATCCTAAAAGAAACTGGCTGTACAGTCGGTGTCAACAAGGCCTCATTTTCCGTTGAGGAAGGAGAAATTTTTGTCATTATGGGGCTTTCAGGAAGTGGGAAGTCGACATTAATCCGATTAGTTAATAGACTTATAGAACCATCAATAGGAAATATTTTTATTGATGATGAGGATTTAGCAAAACTTGATAAAGCTTCCCTTCGTAAGGTGAGAAGAGAAAAACTAAGTATGGTATTTCAGCAGTTTGCCTTATTTCCACATCGTACCATTCTACAAAATGCAGAATATGGATTAGAGGTTCAAAACGTACCAAAAGAGGAACGGGAAAAACGAGCGACAGAAGCTCTAGAATTAGTTGGTTTAGGTCATTACCTTCACCAAAAACCTGGACAACTATCTGGTGGAATGCAACAGCGTGTAGGACTTGCACGTGCCCTTGCCAATGACCCGAAGGTACTTTTGATGGACGAAGCATTCTCTGCATTAGATCCGCTGATTCGTAAAGACATGCAAGATCAACTCCTCGAATTACAATCAACTATGCAAAAAACGATTCTTTTCATTACCCATGATTTAGATGAAGCATTACGTCTTGGCGATCGGATTGCAATTATGAGGGACGGGGTGATCGTTCAAATCGGTACACCTGAAGAAATCCTTGTCAATCCAGCAAATTCTTATGTTGAGCGATTTGTTGAAGATGTCGATCGTTCAAAAGTATTGACCGCCCATCATATTATGAAACGTCCTGAAGCCATCAATATCGAAAGACACGGACCAAGGGTTGCCTTGGAAAGAATGCGTGAAGAAGGAATTTCTTCCATTTTTGTTCTCGATAATCAGCGAAAACTAATGGGTTATGTTACAGCTGATGATGCGTTAGATGCAAGAAACAATGGAGTAACAGATTTAAAAACGATTATTAAAACGGATGTACCAACAGTTGAAAAAGACACAACAATCCATGATATCTTCTCGATTATTTATGGCTCCCCTATTCCGGTAGCTGTTGTTGAAGATGGAAAATTAGCTGGAATCATTGTTCGGGGGACGGTTATTGGGGCCCTTGCTGGTGAGAGTGAGGTGAATCTAAGTCATGCTTAATGGATTATTAGAATTTATACCCAAAATTCAAATTGCTAAAGCGACGGAAAAGGTAACCGATTGGTTAACCGAAACCTTTGCCTTTATATTTGATCCAATCAATAAACATTTTGGTAACTTTATGGAATTTATGGCAGAAGACGTATTGCTAGCCATTCCACCTATTATTTTCATCCTACTTGTGGCCTTATTAGCATTTTTTGTATCTGGGAAAAAATTTGGATTGGCTGCTTTCTCAATTGTTGGATTGTGGTTAATTTATAACCAAGGACACTGGGAAAATTTAATGAATACGGTAACTCTTGTGTTGATTGCTAGTATCTTGTCGATCATTATTGGAGTGCCAATCGGAATTTTAATGTCGAAAAGCAATACAGCCAATGCAATTATTAAACCGATTCTAGACTTTATGCAGACCATGCCAGCCTTTGTTTATTTAATTCCAGCTGTAGCATTCTTTGGAATTGGGATGGTACCAGGTGTATTCGCTTCTTTAATTTTCGCTACACCGCCAACCGTTCGTTTTACCAATTTAGGAATTCGACAAGTTCCAAATGAATTGGTGGAAGCGTCAGATGCATTTGGTAGTACAGGCGTGCAAAAGTTGTTCAAAGTTGAACTTCCAATGGCTAAATCAACAATTATGGCGGGCATTAACCAAACTGTCATGTTGGCCCTGTCCATGGTTGTTATCGCCTCAATGATTGGTGCTCCAGGTCTTGGGAGAGAAGTTCTTTCTTCCCTACAACGAGCTCAAGTCGGAACAGGATTTGTCGCTGGTCTTGGGATTGTTATTTTAGCGATTATTATTGACCGCTTAACCCAAAACATTAATCGAAAAAAATCCTAAGTTACTATCTTTTCTAGATGAAGAGACAGTTCACATTATTATGAAAAGGGGAATGTAAATTTATGATTAAATGGAATTGGAAACGTCTAAGTATGGCAGCAGGCCTGTCATTATCATTATTCATCGCAGGTTGTTCATCTTCTGAGGAAAGTAATTCAGAAAAAGCTGATTCTGTTGGTAACGGTCAAGAAGTTGAATTAGCCTATGTAGAGTGGGATTCAGAAGTTGCAGCAACACATGTGATCGGACATGTATTAGAAGATATGGGTTATGATGTTAAATTAACTCCACTTGATAATGCTATTATGTGGGAAGCTGTCTCAAAGGGTGAAGCAGATGCAATGGTATCAGCTTGGTTACCAGGAACTCACGTTTCTCAATATGAAGAGTATGGGGATCAAGTAATTGACCTTGGTCCAAACTTAGAAGGTGCAGCAATTGGACTTGTCGTTCCAACCTATATGGAAGATGTTAATTCCATTGAGGATCTAGCTGACCATGCGGATAAAACAATTACAGGAATTGAACCTGGTGCTGGGGTTGTTGCAGCCTCTGAACGAGCAGTAGAAGAATATCCAAACCTTGAGGGGTGGAAAGTGCAGACATCCTCAAGTGGTGCCATGGCAACAACTTTAGGTCAAGCCTATAAAAATGAAGAGGACATTGTTGTAACAGGATGGACTCCACACTGGAAATTCCAACAATATGAATTAAAATATTTAGAAGATCCAAAGGGAACATTTGGTGAAGCGGAATCGATTCATACAATGGTACGTCAAGGCTTAGAAGAAGACATGCCTGAAGCTTACCAAATTCTTGATAACTTTTACTGGTCACCAGAAGAGATGGAAGAAATCATGCTTGCTGTTCAAAATGGAGAAAACCCAGAAGATGCAGCGGCTGCATGGATTGAAGCTAACCAAGATCGTGTAGCTGAGTGGACAGAAGGAATCGAATAATTAGATAAAGCAAGTGGAGAGAACACGCTCTCTACTTGCTTTTTTTATTTCAAATTGTGACTTTTATTTTAACATTTAAGCTGATAAATGATATCCTTTTCAAATTGTGATATACTAGTATACAAGAGTTAGTTAATTATAACTACTCTAGCAGCTTTTGCGAATAACGCATTGTTTATAGGAAAACCTATCATTATAAGAGTTTTTATCTCATTAAAAAGGAGAGTACATATGACTAAAGTTGATTTAAAAGCAAAACCATTCAATCTTACTGATGAAGATATAAAGTGGGTACAAGATACGATTAATACAATGACGATTGAGGAAAAAATTGGGCAGTTATTCGTTAATATGGGATCAAGTCGTACAGAAGAATACTTAACGGAAACGGTCAATAAATACCATATTGGTGCGGTTCGTTACAATCCTGGTACAGCCGAAGAAGTATATGATCAAAATAAAATTCTTCAAGAAAAAAGTAAAATTCCTTTACTTATTGCAGCTAATACAGAAGCTGGCGGTAATGGAGCTTGTACAGATGGCACAGAAGTTGGTGTTGAAGTAAAAATTGGTGCAACCAATGATCCGAAATGGGCTTATGAAATGGGCCGTGTTTCTGGTGTTGAGGCATCTGCGATTGGCTGTAATTGGAGCTTTGCCCCGATCGTTGACATTAATTACAACTGGCGTAACCCTATTATCTCAAGCCGTTCATTCGGTGCTGATCCAGATTTAGTTTTAGAAATGAGCTTAGCGTATATGAAGGGAATCCAAGAAAGCGGAATTGCCCCTGCCGCAAAGCACTGGCCTGGTGATGGTGTTGATGAGCGTGACCAACATTTATCCTTTAGTGTTAACAGCTATTCAACAGAAGAATGGGATAAAACATTTGGTAAAGTTTACAAAGGCTTAATTGATGCCGGCCTCCCTTCAATCATGGCTGGACATATTCATTTACCTGCATATGAAAGACATTTTAATCCAGGTATAAAAGACGAAGATCTAATGCCAGCTACCCTTTCTAAAGAAATCACTACAGATCTATTACGCGGAAAATTAGGCTTTAACGGCGTTGTCGTTACAGACGCCAGCCATATGGTTGGTTTAACAGGTGCAATGAAGCGAAGCAAAGTCCTTCCTACATCGATTGCAGCAGGTTGTGACCTATTCTTATTCTTTAATGATCCAGATGAAGATTTCGGTTATATGATGGATGGTTATAAAGAAGGAATTATCACTGAAGAACGTTTGCAAGAAGCATTAGAACGTATTTTAGGTCTAAAAGCAATGCTTGGTCTTCACAAAAAGTCAAAAACAGAAATTTTACTACCTAAAGAAGAAGCACTAGCAAAAATTGGCCTTCCTGAAAACAAAGCACTTTTCAAACAAGTTGCTGACCATGCCATCACTTTAGTAAAAGACAAACAAGATATTTGGCCTGTCACTCCTGAGAAATATAAACGTGTTTTATTAGTTGATGTAAAAGGTGTGCAAGGCGGATTCGGCGCAATGCTCGGTGGTAAAGAAAAAGTTGTCGATATTATGAAAGAATTATTAGAAGAACAAGGATTTGAAGTGACGATCTGGGAATCAACAGAAGAAAGAATCATGAAACTTCCAGAAGATGAAAGAGCGGCAGCCATTGCAAATGTCTATGCTCAAAAGAGACCGATCCATGAGTTAACTGGTAGTTATGATCTTATCATCAACCTTGCCAACGTTAACCCAGGAACGGTTCAACGAATCGTATGGCCAGCAAGTAAAGGAACACCAGATATTCCTTTCTATGTTCATGAAGTTCCGACAATCTTCGTTTCTGTTCAATACCCATATCATCTCCCAGATGTACCTCAAGTGAAAACGTACATCAATGCGTATGACAGCAGAAAAGCGAACTTAGAAGTGCTTGTTGAAAAATTAATGGGACGTTCTGAATTTAAAGGCGAAAGCCCAGCAGATCCATTCTGCGGATTTGTTGATACACGAATCTAATCCAATTATTCTATAAAGAAGAAGCCCAACCACCTAAAAAAACAAGGCGTTGGGCTTTTTCAACATTCGAGGTAGATTTATTCTTATTTTAGATTTAACATACTAGCTCACAAAGCATTTATTTATTTTCCAGTTCATTAACCTTGTAAAAGTACTCAAACGGTATATAATAAAAGTTAATTACATTTTTTAGCGTTTTCTAGGGTTCCGCAACGAATGGTTGGTCTGGTCCGAGAGAAAACCCACAGTGCATGGCTGTGTCACGGAGGGATAAAAGCCCGGGAGAAACTGATTAAACAGTTTTCACCCAGGGCTTTTTTGTTTTTGTTATCATTAATTTAACCCAGCAGAAGTCCTGTCTATGAATAATTTGAATCCACCTTTGCGAAATTTAGTAGGAGTTTATAATGCTGAGTTAAGTTAAAGCCTACGGCGGATAGATTTTTCAGGATATCTCGAGAAAATCTGGGCGCAAATTCGCCAAGGCAAATTTGAATATTTGGAGGTGTCTATCAATGAATCGACATTGGATAAAAGTATTTGTTGCAGCTTTTTTGGAGATTTTCTGGGTAATTGGATTATCTCATTCATATGATTTTTGGACTTGGACTGGAACGATTATTTGTATCATCGTGAGCAACTATTTAATGATAACAGCGGCCCAAGTCCTCCCGGCCGGTACCGTTTATGCTATTTTCGTAGGGTTAGGAACAGCAGGTACAGTTATCTCAGAAATTCTCTTCTTTGGTGAACCTTTTAGATGGGAAAAAATACTCTTAATCCTAGTGTTACTAATAGGAGTGATTGGTTTGAAGTTAGTTACAGATGAAAACGCTGAGAAAGGAGAGGCATCCTAATGGCTTGGTTTGCGCTTATTTTAGCAGGTTTATTGGAGACATTTGGTGTAGCAATGATTAATCAATTGTCAAAAACGAAAAATTGGCAGACTGTACTTTTATTAATTATTGGTTTTGGGTTAAGTCTATCTTTATTAAGTTACTCCATGCAATTTTTACCAATGGGTACAGCCTATGCGATATGGACAGGAATCGGTGTGGTTGGCGGCGCCTTAGTCGGAATGTTTTTTTACGGGGAATCCAAGGACTGGAAGAGACTGGTCTTTATCGCAATGGTATTAAGCTCTGCGATCGGGCTAAAACTAGTTTCATAGATACAGCCCCTTGTCTATCCGTACATTATATTTAAGCAGGTGATCAATATGAATATAAAAAAATATTTAGAGCGTATTCAAGCGGTAAAGAAAGAAGAGTTAACTCTCAAATATCTAGCTTATCTTCAAAAGCAGCATGTTCTAAACGTTCCTTTTGAGAATTTGGATATTATGAAGGAAAAACCCCTTTCCTTAAATAAAGATTCTCTTTATCAAAAGCTCATAATGGATCAACGTGGTGGCGTTTGTTATGAGTTAAACGGAGCATTTTATCATCTGTTAAAAGAGATTGGTTTTAATGCCTATTTAATGGCAGGTACTGTATATGCGGGTAATGGCCAGTGGGCACTTGAAAATGGTCATATGTTCATCATCGTTACGCTAGAAAACAAGGAATATTTGGTAGACGTTGGATTTGGAGGAAACTGCCCGAGACTTCCTGTTCCACTCAGTGGAGAAGAAGCGATTGATCGTGATGGGGATTACCGAGTTAAAAAAGATAAAACCCAACCGCTTTTTTATTTACAAAAAAGGACAGGTGCTGATTGGAAAACAATCTATCGCTTTGACACTCCTTCAAACCAATGGAATTTAGATAAGATCCGCCCAATCAGTCTACTTACTGAAACCTCTCCCCAATCAAAGTTCAATAAGATGTATTTCTTGTCGCGAGTAACAGAAGTTGGTCGCATTACCTTATCAGGAAATAGCCTGACCATTGTGGAAGGTAGTGAAAAAACGAAGCAAGAGTTAAAGGAACATGAGATTAAGGAAGCAGTTCGGCATTACTTTCAATTGGAGTTATAATTTCTGGATAGAGTGATGAAACACCGGGGTTATCTGGTGTTTCATCTGTCAAGAATAATGAATGGTCCATTCATTATTCTCAACATGCAAAAAAATCCATTTTGAAAAGTTATCAAAATGGATTTTAATCATCGTAGTTTTTTATAGGTCTATTATCGAACCACTACAGTCATCATGAACATGAGATAGATACTTAAAACAAATAAACAACTAAACAGAAAAGATACGTAAATCGACGCCCTTTTGAAAAACGATAATCCCATTAACGCTAAGAATAAAATAGATAGCACTAAGAAGGATGCTGTATTGGCATTCAAAGCAAAGCCGATTGTGCTTCCTGGATCAATCATGTCACTGTGGAATAAACGGAATATAGGTGACACTGCCTCACTTGTTAAATAATGACCATGGGCTGGAGATTGTTGTGTAAAAATAGCGGTTATCAAGAAAATGACAAATAAAATAAAACCCTCTACACGAATCCAAGGAATCGGATTAAATGTAGGATTTTTTGAGAGTTTATATTTCACAACAAACCCATTCACCAAAGCGTAAAAGATAACCGGAAGCAAGAATAAATGTTTAATAAATAATCCTTGTCCGTAAGATACCATCCAAGAATCTGTATAATCATCCACCAATACATCCATTAAGAGAAAACCACTAAGGGCTGTGGCAACTAGACAGCAAATTGCTACCACTGAAAACCAACTTAAAAATTTAAACCAATTTTCATGATTCCGTGAACACCAACCAACGATAAGTAAGATCCCCACCCAAATACTGACAGCAGCTAAATGCACAAAATCACTGACAATCCCTATAGTTGGATCCATAGAGGCCGCATGGCTTGACCAAGCAACTGTTAACATTAACCCGAATGTGAGCATCATCCCTAAAAGGGCAAAGCTTCTCTTTTCAATAGGTCTCACCAAGGTAATTAATAGGACTAACAAAACAGAACCAAGCAAGGTAAAATTCCATAAGGTACCAGCTGTATAGGTTGTTAAAACCATTTTTAGAGCTTCCACTAAACCTAAACGAGGAGAAATAAACAAGGCGATATCAAGTACAGGGAAAAACGCAAAGACAGGCAGGGTAACTGCACTAATAAGTAATAATCGTTTTGGTATATTAAGATCTGGACGATATTCCTTTGGTACAAGCAGTAGAGCAAAGCTCCCTGCTAATACCGAAAAGCATAAATATAGAAGCGTTTGACTAATAATAATTAATAGATCCATACCCTATTTCCTTTTTCTAAGCAAGAGGAAACCGCCAATTACAATGACAAGAACTAGAACAATTAGAATCATTGTTAATTTGGATGTCTCTTGTTCTTCCGCATCAGCTGAAATGGTTGACGTCTCATTTTCTGTTAGTTCCTGAGCTGATTCGGTGGATTCCTCCCCCCCATTCGCTTCCGTTGTTTCTGATGGCTCTATCGTTTCCTCCTCCGCAGATTCAGGAATTTCAGCGTCTACTGTAAAAGAGAATTCACCTTCTAAAGGGTGACCGTCCGCACTAATGATATTCCAATTCACTTGATATTCGCCATCTGAAAGTGGTTTAGGAAGTGGAGCAGTCAAAGTGTCCCCTTCTATAATCTCTTCCTGAATTTCAACTTCTTGCCCCTCTGTTGTTGTAACCTCTATGTAGCTGCCTTGCTCAATGTTAGCGTCGAATTCAAGCCTAATTTCATTTAATGGTTCAGTAACAACGTCTCCATCCGCTGGATTTGATGCGCCTAAATGCGAGTGGGCTAGTGCACTCGTTGAAATACAAATGGCTAATAAGAATGCCGTTATCATTATAAATATACGTTTCAAACTAATTCCTCCCCCTATTATTTTATAGTTGTCTAAGGTTTAAAAAATCCGATTCATCGATCGGTGGAAAAACTTAATCAGCTTAGATTTAATGCTCCACTTATTAAAGTGGAAGGAAAACTACACCTATCGCAAGCTTTGTACAAAAAATTCCTGAATAAAATTATGGTATTTCTATATAACATTATATATACAGCGGAAATATTACATAATACCCCGAAAGAGTGATTTTAAAGCATAATTATTAATAATCATTGAATAGATGTTAAAATATAGACATATTGCAGTATAAAGAAAAGGGTGGAAGCTTGAACTATAAACAGATTAAATGGCTAATTTTAATAACCCCAACGATTACCATTGCCTTATGGGAATATTTACGTCATGAATTTCTTCTGTCTTTTATCTCTATGGAATTGGGGAATTACCTCTCTCCATTATTTGTTTTTATCATTACACTCGTATTTGTACGACGTTTATTTACTATTTTAGAAAGAATGGCAGAAGAACTTCGGTTGGAAAAGGAGAAAAAAGCTGCACTTATTGAGCGAGAAAAATTAGCAAGGGAACTTCATGACGGAATTGCCCAATCTCTTTTTCTATTATCTGTAAAAGTAAATAAATTTAGTCGAAAAAATGGACTCCAACATGATTCTGATTTTCAAAAAATTAAACAAACCTTACAACATATTCACGAGGATACTCGTCAAGCAATTACAAACTTAAAATACATACCTGTTGAAAGTCCTTTCAGTTGGACGGAAACCATCTATCAATATGTAACAGAACTTAAAAATCAACATTTAATAGATGTTGATTTAAATTGGGACATTAATGAGGATTTATTGTCACCTAAAGAGAAAGTTGAGTTATTCTCCTGTATAAAAGAGGCCATTGTGAACGTCATAAAGCATGCCAATACAAATCAAATTTGGATTGAAGCAAAGGAAATCAATCATGGTTGGATTTGTAAAGTTATTGATCGGGGAGTAGGCTTCACCGATGAAACACTTACATCTAGCAAGGGATATGGATTACAAATCATTAAAGACAGAGCAAAAGATATGAATTGGGATTTTTCTATGAAGAGGATTGAAAGTGAAACCATCATTACCTTAAAAAAGGAGGGAAAATAAGTGCAGCCTTTTCGTATATTAATTGTAGACGATCACTCTCATGCAAGAGAAGCAATTCGGGAAATCTTAGAGGAGTATGATGACTTCCTTATTATTGGAGAAGCGAAGAATGGAGAAGAAGCCATTCAACTGACTGAAGAGTTAATGCCAGATATCATTCTGATGGATATTCAAATGCCGGTTATGGATGGGCTAGAGGCAACTAAAAGAATTAAGCTTCAATTCCCCTCAGTAAAAATTGTAATGATTACTGTATCCGATGATATTACGGATTTATTTGATGCACTAAAAAAAGGGGCTCAAGGATATTTACTAAAAAATCTCCAATCAGAAGCATGGTATGAGCATTTAAAAGCCTTTGCCCTAGATGAAGTCCCAATGTCTAAGGAAATAGCCTTTCAAATCTTAAAGGAATTCCCCCATAGTAAACCAATCGTGAAAGAAAAAACACCTTTGTCTCTACGGGAATTAGAGGTTCTGCAATTAGTGGCTAAGGGATTATCAAATAGGGAAATTTCAGAGACCCTATTTATTTCGGAACATACGGTTAAAAGTCACCTAAAGAATATATTAAGTAAGCTTCATTTAGATAACCGAGTGCAGTTAACCAGTTATGCCTTTCAACAAGGTTTGGTGGAATAGCTTTGTCGAATGAGGTGTGAACTCGTTATACAGTTTTTCACCTCTCCATCCGACTACATCCTTTCACAATTCTTACCCAGTTTTAAACCTCTGCCAACTTCTGACTCTGTCCTATTCGTTTGGGTGTACTTATTCGTATTCTATTAAACTCTTAGATATTAGAAGGTCATTCACATCTTTTAGAGAATAGTTAAACGAAACTATTCCCTAAATAGAAGAAGTGTTAATCTAGTGAAATCCCTCTTTTGCACATTCCCACCTTAATATCCTTATACTTTTTCATTCAATTTCGGTATACTACCAAGTCATATCCAATTATCATATAACTATAATTATCCTATTTTTATATTTTTAGGTGGAGAATGAAAAATGAATAGACGCAAGGGAATGTTGCTTGTTATCACTGGGGCACTATTTTGGGGAGTTGGTGGAACTGCCTCACAGAAGCTGTTTCAACAATATGGAATCGACGTTAATTGGCTAGTAACGACCCGATTGCTCATCGCTGGTTTTTTACTATTGACCATTCAATTTTTACGGAAGGACCGTTTACAGGTTTTTAGCGTATGGAAAAAGAAAAAAACAGCCGTTAGACTCGTTATTCTTGGATTACTGGGCATGCTTGCGGTTCAGTATACCTACATGGCATCCATTAACCATGGGAATGCCGCTGTGGCAACTCTATTACAATATTTAGCACCCGTCATGATCATTATTTATTTGCATTTACGTAAACAGGCTGTATTGACACAAAAGGATTTATTAACTGTTTCACTCGCTTTAGGTGGTTGTTTCCTCCTATTAACGAATGGTTCTATTTCCGGGTTATCTGTGCCTACACCAGCCATTGTTTGGGGAATATTATCAGGTATTGCTTTGGCCTTCTATACCTTATATGCCGGACCACTCCTTTCCCAATATGATTCTCTTGTTATTGTCGGATGGGCAATGATCATTGGGGGCTTATCATTAAGCTTTATCCACCCTCCTTGGCAAATAGACTTCACAGCCTTAACAACAGAAGCCTATCTATACTTAATATTTGTCATCCTTTTCGGTACAATGCTTGCTTTTTGGTTTTATATTAAAAGTCTACAAAGTCTCTCCCCTAAAGAAACCAGCCTTCTAGGCACAATAGAACCGTTAGCAGCTGTTTTAATAACGGTCTTCTGGTTAAAAGAGCCTTTCGGAGTTTTTCAATGGGTGGGTACGGCCTGTATTATTGGGATGATCGTATTACTCGCTTACAATAAAAAAACTTCTTCCGCTAAGGCAAAGCAAGCTAAAAAACCCCTCAAAATCAGTTAATTCTGAGGGGTTTTTTTGCAATTTATTATGCAGCTATCGTTGTATTTTTTGAGTCCTTTTGAGAAATTAAGTGACCTAGTGACCATAATTTACTTCCATTAATAGCAAGGTATACAGCCATCGCTAATAAAATGACATCTAATTCATAACCAGCCATTTGGCCATTTCCTAAGAAACCTAACGGAAGCTTTACTGTTACAGTTGCTCCAATCATAATGACTCCAATTAGAATAGATACAATTTTCGTTGCAAAGCCAATAATTAATGCAAATCCACCTACTAATTCAATAATTGCTACCACATAAGCTAAAAATCCCGGCAACCCAATGCTGCTAAACCATGCGGCTTGATTCTCAATTCCACCTTGAAATTTAACAAAACCATGAATAAAGAACGTAATCCCCAGTACGACTCGTAAAATAAGTGCTCCAATTTCGTGTTTCATAACAATCCTTCTCCTCTTTAAATAGTCTATATTATCATTTTATAATTGTTGATACCATTGCCCCGCGGCTTTCACTTCTTCTCCAGTCAATTGATGACCTCGGTTCTCCCAATGAAGTTCTACCTTTGCATTCGCCTGCTCTAATAAGGCTTGTAACTCAGTCGATTCCTCAGGTGAACAGATTGGATCATTCGTTCCGGCAGCAATGAACACAGACTTTCCTGTTAAATCAGGAAGTTCAATTCCTCTTCTTGGAACCATTGGGTGATGAAGAATCGCTGCCTTTAATGCATCCCGATAATGAAATAACAGACTTGCGGCAATGTTGGCCCCATTTGAGTAACCAATTGCAATAACATTTCCTTGATCAAATCCATACTTTTCAGCCGCTTCATCTAAAAATTGATTTAATTCATTTGTTCGAAAAACGAGATCCTCTTCATCAAATACCCCTTCTGCTAATCGACGGAAAAAGCGGGGCATTCCATTTTCCAACACATTGCCGCGAACACTTAACACGTTTGCTTCTGCATCAATCATTCCGGCAAGTGGTAACAAGTCTAATTCATTCCCCCCTGTACCATGTAACAATAGTAAAGTTGGCTTTTCAGGATTTTTACCCTTTTGAAAAATATGTTTCATTATTATTCTCCTTTCAAAACTGAACCTCACTAGGAGGTAAAATTAAAAACATATTTGCATTTAATTAAAATATATTTACATTAGTTATCTTTAATTCGAGATAATCGTACTATGTTTATTAAATAAAGTCAATGCCTTTTATAAATTAATTTTATAACCCCAAAAAGGTGCTAGGCATTATCCATTTCTGGATTACCTAGCACCTTAATTATATCCCCTTTTCGTCACAGTATTGGTCAACCAATTCTTGTATTTGGTTGAGCTCGGGACTTTTTCCTGAAAAGGAAAACTGTATTTCCTCTTGAAACTCTCCATTTTTATAAACATGTACAGCTCCATTCTGTTCAATAACACTGTACTCTGGTTCGAAACGATATCCATTCCGTTCAATGGCTCCCATTTTAACAGCTCCTTGTTATTCTGTACATCTAAGATGACTGGTATCTGTACCTTTTAGTCTTTTCTATTATTTAATTTTTAATACAAAGCTTATTCGTGCTAATTTCCTATCTCTCTAATAATAGTTTTTCAATATCTTCTTCATTTCTGATGATTTTCTCATTTTCTCTTAATCCTTTGAAAGTAGATTAGATAGTACAAGAGTATTTTGGAGGAATATTCGAATGAAAATTATTTTACTTATTGGCAGTAGACAGGGATGACCTTATAAAAAAAGTGCCAGGAAGCATCCAAAAAGGATGATACCTAGCACCTTTATACTTTTATTGATTTGCTTGTTCTAGTCGTGTTTCAATTTCAGTCATAATGTCTCCGGCTTTTTGCCAATCACCATTTGAAAGGGCATCCTGATAATTACCGAATAACTCAGAGAATTCCTGTATTAATTGATCTGAATTTAATGGCGCTCCTGGAGAAGGTGTTCCTTCCTCTGCCGCTTCATTGGATGGTTCTTGTTCACCTTCAATATCTTCCGGTGTTGGCCCTTCAGGTTGTAAAGCACCGGCATCCGTTCCACCGTTAGCCAGTTCAAGGATTCGATTCAATGCTTTGTCAAACGTTGCCTCCATGACAATATGATCTTGATAAGCAACGACAACCTGTTTGACCTCTGGCAGCGATGTTTCGTTGGCAGATTCAATATAGATTGGTTCAACATAGAGCATCGTATCCTCAATTGGAATCGATAGCAGGTTACCTCGGATGACTTGAGATCCCCCTTGTGACCATAGGTTTAACTCTTGAGAAATGACACTGTCCTGATTGATCCGATTTTCAATTTGCTGCGGACCATAGACATTTTCCTGTTTCGGGAAACGATAGACAAACTTTTCTCCATATTGTTCGCCATCATTACGAACGCCCATCCAACCGACCATATTCTGTCGATTTCTAGGAGTATATGGCATCATTAAAATGAATTCTTCTTGCTCATATTCTGGAAGTTTCATGGTTACATAATAAGGTGCCATTTCAATATCTTCGTTGAAATAATGCTCTGTTGGAAATTCCCAGCGATCTTCTCGATTATAAAAGATTTCTAGATTCGTCATATGATACGTACCATATTTATTTGCTTGAATCGAAAATAATCTTTCTGGATAACGAAAATGGTTCTGCACATCTTCTGGAACGTCTGTTGTAAAAAGTTTCGGAAACATGTTTTGATACGTTTTAAGCAATGGGTCATCTGGTTCAGCAACAAAGAAATTAACCTCTCCAGTATAAGCATCAATCATAACCTTTGCTGCATTTTTAATATAGTTTTTGTTGCCTTCGTAATTTTCCGCATAAGGGTAACCTTGTTCAACAAGATAGGCATCAATGATCCACACAAGTGACCCATCATCCCGTACAACGATATATGGATCCTCATCATATTCGAAAAATGGAGCGATTCGATTAACACGATCGACTATATTCCGTGTATCAAGCAACTGACTCTCACTAGAAAGTTGATCAGACACGAACATTCGGAATGAGCCTTCATTGATCGCAAATAACAAACGATTCCATCCATTCAGCTGAATTCCTTTATCTGACTCGTAACGATTAGTCACATTCTGTTCACCTGATGGATAGTCAAATTCATCGACGGATGTATTTACGATCACGTTTGGATAATCCAATTCACCAAAATAAATTTGTGGACGTTCCACGTTAACTGCACCTTCTGGCGGAAGATTTTTTACAATATATTGAGGTTGACCTTGTGAAGTAACCTCATTTACTTGGCTCATTGCAATTCCGTATCCATGCGTATACCTCAAAGTCCGGTTAACCCATGTTTGGGCTTGGTCAGGCAAGTCCACCGTATTCAACTCTCTTGCACCAATAAATACTTGCTCGTATTCACCATCAATTTCATATCGATCGACATCAATATCATTAAATTGATAATATGTCCGGAACGTCTGTAATTGATTATAAATATCAAGCAACGGACGTGCGTCATTAATTCGCACATTATTAATTGTTAGTTCATTATTTTTAATCATCTCTGGACTTAGAGAATCTTGATTACCTGGGTGCTCGGTTATTTTAATATCTTCAAGGTCATAAGCTTTTCTAGTAAAATTCAAATTATGCTCCAAATAAGTTTTTTCACGTTGAAACTCATTTGGCTCTACAACATAGTTTTGAACAACAGCTGAAACGCCTTGTCCAAGAATAATAACCGCAAAATAAGCAATAATCGGATACAAAGTCAATTTAATATTGCCTTTTCTCAATGTAAGAATAACCCAAATTGATCCAATCACTGCTACTGCCGCTAGAATATAAGAAACAGGGATATTAATTATACGGTCTGTATAACTTATTCCATGGACTACACTCGTTTGAAGAACATTGACTTGATTTGTCAATAGTGCCTGATAAGGTGTTAGTAAATGCGAACATGCCAGCAAAATCCCGATAACAGCAATCGTTAATCCAAGATGGATTTGTGCCGAACGGTTCATTCGGTACATGTGAAAAACAGAATACGCAGCTGCTACAACCACGAGCACGAAGAAACCTAAACCTAGTAAAATATTAATTATTATTTCTAAAAATGGGAGAACAAACATGTAGAAGGAAATGTCTAGATTGAATATGGGGTCACTTTCCCCAAATGCCTCGTAATTTTGAATCTTTAAAAGTGGTTCCCAGCCCACACCTTGAGCAATGGTACTTCCCATCAGTCCTACGAAAAGGGCAATGGCGAGAAGTCCCACATTCACAATTGCTTTTCTCTCATAGAGAAAGGCCGGTAGTTGCTGTTGGTCAAAGTGACTTAAGTAGCTTCTACGTATCCAAAATAAGGTTAGCCATGTTACAAATCCATAGACAACAAAACCAGCTACGCCTAGCATAAGTTTACTGCTCAGAATCGTAGTGAATACGCTGCCAAATTCAAGAGAGTCCATCCAGATATATTCAGTAATCCACTGGAAGGTACTAATCCCGATAATAAAAAGAATCAATAGAGTCCCAATAATGCCCCCAGTCCAACCGTTAAATTTCGGTAGCTTCGGTAACTTTGATGCCCTTGGTATCTTTGTTACTTTCTTACGGTTAGTATAAACTTTAAAGTCCATAATTCCTCCTTTAACGGTGCCTTATTAATAGAATCCTAGTTAGTTGCTTTTAGTTTTCTAGGATAAAATAAGAAAGGTCCGATTTATTTTATTAGTTACTTACTATTCTAACAATATTACGTCAGTAAGTCATTTCTAATGGCCTATTTTATCTATGAGAAACCATTCTCTCTTTGTAGTTGCTAGGAATACGAAGCGCTGAGTATACTAAAATAAAGTGATAAACTGTAACGTTCAGAAAAGGAGCAATGACCTTGTCTTTTTATAATGACTTAACAGCATATTATGATCAAATTTTCCCTTTAAATCAAACTGCCTTCTCGTTTATATCTCAACACCTTCCTGAGGGAAGCACGATCCTGGATATAGGTGCTGGCACGGGCAATATGGCTATTGCTCTTGCAGAGAAAGGCATAAAAGTTACTGCATCAGAGCCAGAAGAAACGATGGCACAATCCATTCAAGATAAGGCTAGTTCTAGGGGAATAGATTTATCCGTCTTTACCAAATCGATGGAGGAAATTGATGAAATTCAAGGGAGCTTTGATGGAATCCTCTGCCTCGGAAACACACTTCCCCATTTATCGAATACTAGAGAGATTGAAATCTTTTTAAAGAAATGTTATTTAAAATTGGGACAGAATGGGGTCCTGATAATTCAGCAAGTGAATTATGATCGGGTATTAACTAAACACGATTTCTCATTTCCAGTGATTGAAAAAGAAGACTTCACTTTTACGAGGCATTATGAAAAGAAGGATGAGCATATTCTTTTTAGTACAAGATTAACGGTTAATGAGAAGACGATTGAAAACACCATGCCATTATTTCCAATTATATCTCAACAACTCATTTCATTGCTTAAAGTAGCTGGCTTTGGAGTGGTTAATGTACACGGAAACTTTAAAGGAGAGGCTCACTCCATCGACTCACCTGCACTGGTCATTGTAGCAAAGAAATCCTGAACATGAGATAATCTTACATATTATAAGGAAAAAGACTCGATTTCATAGAGAGAACGAGTCTTTCTTTTTTGTCATAGGAATTTTTTGAAATTATAAGGTTAAGCTATAATAGTTCCCTAGCTAATAGTCGGTATACATTCAGGCGTTTTTCTTGTGAATGAGGAATACTACAAATCACGGCTTCATCAAATCCATAGCGTTCCTGTTCTTCTTGTAACTTCGCGGCAATTTCCTTTGCATCGCCTACTAAATGAATTTTACGATTTTCTTGAATAAGCATACGTTCCATCTCTGTCAATGGATATTCATGGGCTTCTTCAGGAGTCATAACTGAAGTGATCTGGCCTCTTCTAAACAACAAACGCCAAATTTCTTGTGGTCTTGCCTCAAATTCCGCTTCTTCTTTTGTTTCGGCTGTTGTTACCATATAAGAAACATTAATTTGTGGCTTCTCCATAAATGCTGAAGGTTGGAAGTTGCTTCTATATGCATCTAAAATCTCTTTGCTCAATTCACCATTGAAAAATTGAGCGAACGAGTACCCTACCCCTCTTTTTCCAGCTTGAACCGCGCTATTGCCCGTCGATCCTAATAGCCAAGCTTCTGGCAGAACGACCTGTGACGGAGTTGCAATGGCATTACTGTACCAACCATCTTCAGGGACTTCGTCGTTGATCAACTGTAGGGTTGTATCAAACTTTTCATATAAATTGTCTAACATCGGTGGCCGACCTTGCGATAAAGCATAAATCGCATTGTTATCTCCTCCAGGAGCTCGACCAATACCAAAATCAATACGACCTGGTGATAAGGCGCTTAACGTTTTAAACACTTCTGCGAGTTTCAATGGGGAATAATGCATTAACATCACTCCCCCTGTTCCGACACGAATTCTCTCCGTTTTTGCTGCCAAATGAGCTGTCGTCACTTCAGGAGCTGAACTTGCATAATGTCTGCCTCCATGGTGTTCAGCCATCCACATTCGATGATAACCTAACTCATCTCCCAAAATAGCCAATTCTGCTGCTTTTTTTAGAGCATCTGCATCCGTATTCCCCTTTGTGATAGGAGCTTGGTCTAATATACTTAATTTCATTGGTTAACACCCTTTCAGTCCGTCTTTAGGTAAAACATTTTTTAGAATTAACATTCAATCCTGTGACAATTCTCATTAAAACAAAATTATATTCAAAAGTTTGCATCAAGTTAAAATTATTAGATAGTTATTCTATAAGTTTAGGATATATAAATCATCAAGTAAAGTTTTCTGTTTCTCATTTGATCTATGATTACCCAATCATCACCCATACTAAAATTGGCCCATCATAAAACCTAAATAAGCCAAGGTAATGCCACCACAATAAGTAATGCCGTTATATATATAGAATTCCTTTTTTCTATTGTTTAAGTGAAGCTGTACTCCCTCTAATTTGAATGTTGAAAATGTCGTAAATGCTCCCAGATAGCCAGTACCGAACAGCCATAAAAGGGGTTGACTTAAACCCAATCCAAAGATTAATCCGAGAAGAAAAGAACCTAATAAATTTATTATTAAAGTTGCCATAGGTATATTGAAAGTAAATCTATTATTGATAAATTGACTCACCGAAAAACGCGTGATTGCTCCGAAAAACCCACCAACTCCCACTAACAGCAAATTGCCTAAAGTCATAAATTTCTTCCTCTATTCTTTATAAACCCTAAGTGACACATTGCTAATCCTCCAAACAAACTAACAAATACATATATAATTCCTAAAAGTAGATGGTTTTCCTGAAATAACTTTACCGTTTCCACACTAAATGTTGAAAAAGTCGTGAATGAGCCAACAAAGCCTGTTCCTATGGCAGTTTTGAAGTGGGAGGGAATTGGAAATTTCATAAAAGCCACAGTTGTTAGCCAAGCCAACAAAAAGCTCCCTAATAAGTTGACAATTAACGTGGCCAACGGAAATACAGTACCTTCTTCAAACAAAACTACCCCAACTAGATACCTTAAAGTGGCTCCCAAAAATCCAGCTATACCAACCCATATATAAGTCACTATTACATTCCCTCCGTTTCCCCAAAAAAAAGACTCCTGACAGTATATTATACCAGCAGAAGTCTTTACAAAAAATTGTCCCCAAATGATACCTTACTAAGTAAAAAGAGATTCAAATCATTGCTAAACCCGAAGCACAGTAAACTGTCCGTCTCCATATATTCAATTTTAGCGATAACCCTTATTTCTATTCTTTTACTTTTATTAATCGTAAACTATTTAATGTTACAAGTAATGTTGCTCCCATATCGGCAAATATCGCTATCCATAATGTTAACCAACCAGGCATTACCAACAGCAATGCTACTAGTTTAATAGCAATAGAAAAAGTGATATTTTGCTTAATGATCGTTAAGGCTTTACGGCTTAATTTGATCGTATATGGCAACTTGCTTAAATCATCAGACATTAAAGCAATATCAGCCGTTTCTAATGCTGTGTCCGTTCCGGCACCACCCATCGCTACACCAACTGTTGACGCCGCAAGTGCTGGAGCATCGTTCACTCCATCCCCCACCATCGCCACACTTTGATGGTTTTCGCGAAGTTTTTTAATGAAGTTCAACTTTCCTTCTGGAAGCAAGTCAGCTTTAATATTAGAAACCCCGACTATTTTTCCAATGGCAATTGCAGTCCTTCGGTTATCACCTGTCAGCATGACAGTTTGAATTCCCATACTGTTCAACTTGCCAATTACTGCTTTAGATGATTCCCTCGTTTCATCAGCTACAGCAATGAGCAAAAGAATTTCCTTTTCCGTTCCCAAAATCATAACAGACTTTCCTTCGTTCTGCCTTTCAACAATCATTTGTTCTTTGTCATTTTCAATGCTGCCATATAACTCCTTAAAAAGATTCAGGCTTCCGACATAATACATTTGGTTATTGACCTTTGCTTTAATGCCTTTACCTGTAATAGATCGGAAGTCACTAACCGTAACATCATTGAATTTTAAGCCTTTTTCCTCTGCTTTTCGTATAATCGCTGAAGCAAGTGGATGTTGTGATCCTTTTTCAATCGCTGCAGCTATGCTCATCCACTCATTTTCATTCCCAACAAACGTCATGATATCTGTTACAGTAGGAATCCCTTTTGTTAATGTTCCTGTTTTATCAAAAGCAATGGCTTTTAAGTGTCCTGCCTCCTCTAAATAGACCCCACCCTTAATTAAAACGCCATTTTTTGCCGCATTGCCTATGGCTGTAACAACCGCAACAGGTGTAGAAACAACTAAGGCACAAGGACAACCAACTACTAATACAGCTAAACCTTGATAAATCCATTCGTTCCAATCCCCTCCAAGTAATGGAGGAATAACAGCAATTAGAAGTGCAATAGCAACAATAGCTGGAGTATAGTATTTTGCAAATTTATCGACAAACGCTTGAGATGGTGCTCTTTCTGCTTGAGCTTCTTCTACAAGATGGATGATTTTCGATAATGTCGTATCTTCAACTTGTTTTGTTACTTTTACCTCCAACAAACCTTCTTCATTCAATGTACCAGCAAATACCTCATCAGCAATTGTTTTAGTTACAGGGATGCTCTCACCGGTAATGGCCGCCTGATTTAATGTCGATGTACCCTTTACAACTATTCCATCCATTGCTAACTTTTGACCAGGCTTTACGATCATAATATCGCCAACGACAATCTCATCCACGTGAACCATCATTTCTATATTCCCACGGCGAATCAATGCCTCTTTTGGAGCTATTTCCATTAAAGATTCAATCGATTGGCGAGCTTTATCCATTGAATAACGCTCTAAGGCCTCACTGATCGCAAATAAAATAACAACAGTTGCCCCTTCACCCCATTCACCAATAAAGGCAGCACCAATAATAGCAATCGTCATGAGTGTGTTCATATCGAACTTTAATCGACTTAAATTTTTGAGTCCTTTCATAAAAAGGCTGTATCCACCAATTAATATGGTTGCTGCATAACCCATTATTTGAAGATAATGCTCTTCACCATATTGCTCCCCTAAAAACCAACTAACCACAAGTAAAAGGGCTGAAATATAAACTTTGATGGTTTCCTTCTGCTTCCAAAACGGTTCTGGCTTTAGCATTTCTTCATTTTCTCCTCGTAATGTTAGGTTTTCAAAAGCACCTGCTTTTTCAAGGGCTTCGATCGTTGTATGGCCCATAACCGTAATTTTAGAAGCACCAAAGTTTACCTTTGCATCTATAACACCATCCAGGCGTTTTACATTCGTTTCGAACGTTTTTGCACAGCCAGCTCAGGAAAACCCTTGAACTCGGTATGTTTTTATTTCGTCTTTAGTTGGTTTTGCTTGCTGATTTGACATTATTTTTCACCTCTTTCTTATGCGCCAGCGCAATCATCATGATTTGTCTGACATGTTCATCATTTAAAGAATAAAATGCCAGTTTCCCTTCTTTTCTAAACTTCACGATCCCTTGTTTATGAAGTGTACGTAAATGATGGGAAGCATTCGCTACAGTAACACCTATGATATTTGCAATATCACACACACATAATTCCTCATCTTGACATAAGGCATAAGTAATTTTCGTTCGATTTTCATCCGCAATCGCCTTTAACATTTGGGCAACACTAGAAAAATCTACTGTGCGTAAATCCCTTTGAATTCGATTGACCTTTTCTTCATCATAACAGTAAATCTCACAGCTATCTTTTTTATTCATTATCCCACTTCATTTCATTCAAGTATTTACTTGAATCAAGTATATGCTGTATATTTACAAACATTCAAGTCTTTATTTGAATGATATAAAATAGTGAGATACGTAAAAAGCTGGACCCCGATTGGAATCCAGCCTTAGTAAAACTATGATATAAAACCTGCTGCAGCTAATATTTCCTTAGCACTGTCCGCCTCATCATCAGATATAAGAACGATCGGACCCGTACATCCCATACCACCTTCTGCATAGACACCTTTTTTCCACAGCTCTTGTACCGCATCTTCAAGTTCCAGGATATCAATACCAGCGATATCGTGTGTTACTACCTTCTTCGGAGGAGCAACCACCTCTTCTGAACTTGCTTCTTTCTTATCACTTGCTTGGGTAAGCTTTGAAAGTACATCCTTAAAACCAGCCTTATCAAGCTTAGCGAATTCATTGTTTGAAATTTCAATGATATTATTTTGAGCACATGTTGCACAGTATCTTAATGCTTCACTAATAACAGGAGCACCAGACGCTCTCGAGATAATATTGATGAGTCTTCCATATCCTTCGCCAACTCCTGGACCATATCCATAGCCTGAAGCCTCATAGCTACCGCCTGTATTATAGGAAGAGAACATTTTCATAAGAATATTTCCTGTTAACGAATCAGTAATCATAACATCAGGTGTTCCCGTAAGAAGGTCATTTCCTCTCATGATAGCTCCACCGTCTGCTCTAACCGATTCAGTAAAGTTGATGTCATATCCTTTTGAAACAAGGTCTTTAAGCACTCTTTCCACCTGTCTTGCTCCATCAACATTTAGAATACCAACTGTAGGATTTTCAATTCCACAAGCCTTTGCAGTAATGATCCCGTAAATAGCATTCTTTACCATACCTTCAACTCTATGAGTTGAGGAAGTTCCGGTAGTTGTAGCAAGGATCATCTCTTTGCCTTTTGCTGGAGTGACTACTCTACCAACTGTTGAAACGCCAATTGGGAAGTTATAATGTAATGTCACGCAGCCTTGAATTTCTTTTGAATCAAGAAGCTCTTCCATTTTCTTTTGAGCATCGGCTTCACAGTCTACTTCGTAAACAGTAAGCTTCGTATCAGCCTTAGGCCCAATTAAAACCACTTCAAAATCGCTATATTTTCTAGATGCCATTTCAGCAGCCTTTACAAGCTCCTCAACTCCAAGCTCACTTCCCAGAGTTGTTAAACCTACTTTAACTCTATTGCCAAAGCTTCCGCTCTCCATAGCATCCGCAATTTCATTAAACACTTGACCTATCAGATTTTTAACGTTGTCATTTGACATGCTATCACTCCTTACTTCACCAGGTAGGAAGCAAAATCCTTCAGAGCCTCTGCAACCATGCTCTTTACTTCTTCTTTGGAAACTGCACCGGCCTCTTCTTCTAATCCAGTATTCTTTTCAACTATTATTGAACAGCCATCAAACAAGTTTGTCATTCTTCCAAGGAATAAGCTTCCTTTTCCGATAACCATCAATCGATTGATTGATCCATCAAGAATTTGTTCTCTTGCAAACCCGATTGAAGGAACACCTGAAGGGATATGTCCTTGTGTTGGCGCAAATCCAATGTATCCAGCTTGCTTAAAGAATTCAGGGAGTTTTGCCTTTTCTAATTGACCTTTCTTAACTGCAAGAGCCCCGATCATCTTATAGTTGGCTGTTGGAACATCTCCAGCACCTGCTGGTTCTGTTGCTTCAGGATTTTGCATTTCTGAAGAATAAACATCAATATCTGTAAATGTTAGTCCCGCTGCCTCAAGTGGTTTAGCAACAAGAGCGTCCATAACAGCCTGTGGTGATGCACCAGCACTTACTGTATGCCTTCCTACAGCGTCTGTTCGTATAATTGGGCTAACTCCATCATTTTCCGAAATAAGAACAGCGAATCCACCGATTACGTCTTCGATGATTGGCATATCTTTCTTTACATGGTCCTTCCCGTTCATTGCAAGTTTAGCAGTAGCTCCCCCTGCTACAACAAGAACATTCTTGTAGATTCCAGACTTTACAAGACCTGCAGCACTAATAAGTGCGTGTGACGGGGCAGCACAGAAACTTCTAATATCTGAACCGGTAGCATTCTTTAATCCAAGTACTTCTCCGATTGCCTTTGCGAAGTTACCTCCACCTCTTTGGTTCATATCTCCACAAGCTTCTTCTGAACACTCGATAATATAATCGATATCCTCTAGGTTGATATCATCATACTTATCGATTAAGTGTAATCCTGCTAGGATACCTGAGGCTTTAACAACAAGGTTTTCCGTCATGATATGTGAAGTTAAGTTTTTATCGTGTTCATGCGCTCTCTTCACACATCCCACTAGCTCGTTATTCATATAAAGCGGCTCAGCATGTTGGGTATTCACTGCCTTCTCAATGTCAGCCATTTCATAGCCTTCACCAAGCTTTGGTGTTAAGTCTTTTAATAGCGGATGCTCTTCAAATGAGGTCTTAATGCTAGCCATTAATCCCTTTTCAATTAAAACAAGGTCAAATGCATCTGATACTTTTAAGAGACCATAAAATTCGTCTTGTGGCATGATTTCGCCAAATTTTCCAAACCTTGAAGCGTTTTCAATTTTCTTATCAAACCATGGTCTTGGCATTGCTGCAAGCTCTTGAGGAGTAATACCACCTATGTAAGCTTGGTTAGCTGGGTAAGCTACACTATCCTCAAATGATCGAATATGTTCTGGTAATTTCTTTAGATATTCTGAATCTGGGTGTGTTTCTCTTTCTAGTGTTTGAGTTGTTCCGTTGTGAATGATCATATCAGGAGAGTTAACAAGTACATAACTTGCTCCTTTAATTACTGGAAACATAATTGCACCTCCATAAACTTCTCTATCATTATTAAAGGGGGTGGAGTTTTCCACCCCCTTCTTTGTTGGGTTAAACTATTTATTGTACTTCGAATACAGTTTGTTCTTCTACTGGAGTTTGAAGAGCCTTAAGAGCTGTTTCAGTCATTTTTCTTCTTAATGCCTTTTCATCTTCCGGTGAAAGACTAGGGTTTCCAAGCGGATGTGGAATAGCTATTGTAGGAACAATTCTGTTTGCTCCAACTGTCATTGAAATAGGAACGATTGTACACATGTGAACGATAGGAAGTCCTGCTCTTTCGATTTCTTTTAACATAGATGCACCGCATCTTGTACAAGTTCCTCAGGTCGAAGTCATAATAACAGCTTGAACTCCGTCAGCGATTAATCTCTTAGCAATTTCTTGACCATACTTCTTAGAGCTAAGAACAGCTGTACCGTTACCAGTAGTTGAGTAAAAATATCTATGAAGACTTCCGATCTTTCCTTCCTTCTCCATATCTCTTAATACGTCAACAGGAATGACCCTATCTGGGTCTTCGTTCGCGTATACTGGGTCATGACCACCGTGAGCTGTTTGGTGGGTTTCACCAGTAAGATCCATTAAGCCCTCGATATCATATTCACCGAATTTTTGCGCGTTAGAAGCTTCGATATGATCAGGGTTACCCTTTGGAACGATCCCGCCTGATGTAACGATCGCAATTTTAGCCTTTGTAATATCAACAACTGGTGCTGCTGGGTCTACTCTATCGAAGTCAGGCATTTTGAATTCTGTTACGAACTCTTCGCCCTTTATCTTCTTAACAAGAAGGTCTACAGCTCTCTTTGATCCTCTTTCAGTTGCAAAGTAGTTCTTTCTAATACCTCTTTCGATGTATCCTTCTACTTCTGGTGCTCCTACTTCTTCACCTTTAGCAAGCTTTAAAGCGAGAGAAGCCATCTTTGGAGCTGCATCTCTAATACCAGCTGCATTGTTCTTTGTAGAAACGATATAAATTTCCTTTTTGAACATGTCAGCACCAGGATTTTCAATGTACATACCTGAAACGACTGGAATGTTAAGGTGTTCCTTCACCAATTTACCAACAGCACCGCAAGCTGTTCCATATCTTCCTGCATTAAATGCAGGTCCAGCAATAAAAATGTCTGGGTTAAACGATTTAACCATATCAAGTATTTCTTGTTCGGCTGATTCTTGGTTTTCTGCAAAGTATGAGTCACCACAAATGATGGTTCCAACGATTTCTGCTTCACCTTTGAAACCTTTATTTAATGCTGCTCCTGGTCCAACAAGACCTTCTCTCTTCTCAGGAGCAATGTGAGCCATTTCTTCACCACCAATTTGGCCGAAGAACTGATTTATATAATGTACGACACGTAACATTGGTTCTTTCCTCCTCCTGGTGGACTAGTCGTTAAACTTTGTATATTCTTTTCTGATGTTTCCTACTTCTTCTTTTATGGCATCTACCTCAAGAACCATTTCCATCATTCCACATTGTTCCTCATAAACAGCCTCATCAAATTCAGCCTTAAGATCATCTTCAATGACATGGTACACTTTAAGGCCGAGCTCAAC
The DNA here is from genome assembly GCF_036670015.1 of Niallia sp. XMNu-256. Lineage (NCBI taxonomy): Bacteria > Bacillati > Bacillota > Bacilli > Caryophanales > Bacillaceae > Niallia > Niallia sp. XMNu-256. Next base: position 197,331 of record NZ_CP137636.1, on the reverse strand, counting down.
ATTTGCTAACGGTCCTGCATAAGTTGGGTCACCTGCTGTTACAGTTTCTGCTGAAAGTCCTGATGCTTCCGCCTCTGCTCCACCAAGTACAACAACTACATTTTCTGCACCCAATTTTTCAACTGTATCAATAACTCTTTGTTGGATCTCCAGATCCATTGCACCTGCAGCTGTTCAAACGAAACATTCTGTTGAAGCAAATGCAATTTGTCCTCCTGCACTTTTAACACAATCCTCGATAGCTGGTCCTGGAATTCCATCTCTATCTCCAATAGCGATAACATGTTTACCCTTTAATATCGTCATTATAAAAGCCTCCTAAATTTCTATTATTTATATATGATTAGAATGATTTAGCGGTTAGATTGTGGAAACCAACCTCACTTGTAGCACCAGTGATAACTTGGATTTCAGCTTCTATTGAACCGTCTTCTCTTAATGATCCGTCGTATCCACCAGAAAGCATATCGACAACTTCTGGGTGTCCAATAATCTTCTTCATTGCTGGAAGTACAATGATTTCGTTTGCATTTCCTCCAGTAACTATTGCATCAGCTTTTGGAGTTGAGTCAGCAAGTGATTGAGATGCTCCATCTCTTCCAGCATACTCATCTGTTAAAAGAACTGTCTTGATTCCTTTGTCAGTAATCTTGTTACAGTTCATGACAAGGTCAGCATCTGGATTACCAAATCCTTCTTCTGAAATGATAACTGCATCTGCTCCAAGGAACTCAACAAGCTTAGCTGTCATATTTGATGATCTTTCTTTATCAGCAAGGTATACGTTTTCATTAGTAATGACAACTCCAAGGAAGTTATAGTCCTTACCATGTTTTTCGTATAGATCCGTTATAATTGGATGGTTCATATGAACATATGATGGGTTCTTATCACAAGCGGAAACGCAGTTTCCACTAACGATCGCTCCATCAAATGCTTCAGTTGGGTAAATAAAAGTTGGTATAATCTTCTTAGCATCTACACCATATACATATGTGTCGTGAAGAAGACCTTGAGTTTGAAGCATATATACATAAATGACCTTTGGTAGATCTGGATATTCATTAACTTGCTGAAGTAACGGTTTTGTTTCGTAAGACTTTACTTCGTCTGGTTCAACGTTTGCTCCAGCCTTTCCAAGGTAAGCAGCTGTCTTGAATCCAACCATTCTTACTGCTTCTTCATGTTCGTGTTGACGAACTCCTTCAGCAGGTTCGCAGATCATAACCACATTATGAGTCTTTGAGAATGGAGTATATTTTGCTCCCTCTCCTGACATGTCTACGATTCCTTCTTGGAAACCAACAATCTTACCAGTTGTCACAACAGCAGATCCCTTTAATACATGAGTTCTCCCTGATCCTACTTGCTCAACGTTTGAAATAAATCCAGGGAATACTCCACCCTTGCCTTCAACTTTAACTCTCGGTTCAATCACATCTTTAACAGGGATGATTCTAACTTCATCTCCAGGATGAACGATATCAACATCAATCGAAGCTAGGTGTTCGTCCCCACCAACTTCATTTAGAAGTTCTTGCTTGTTTACATAAAGGACACCGTTTTCTACCTTAGTTTCGGCTCCAAATTGTACATCCTTAATAAAAATATTTCCTAATTCAAGGCGCAAAGCCTTCACCTCCCAGGGTGTATTTATATAAAGGCAATGCCGTTACAACTTAATATAAGGCAATGCCGTTATAACCATAAGTTGTTGATAAATTACTCGTAGAATTTCTTAATCATTTCTTCAACATCAGCTACTGAGGAAATTTTATCTGGAGTTAGAACCTCAGCCTTTTCTCCATTTACATACATAATCATTGTTGGTAGTCCAAGTACTTTTTGAGAAATTGCAAGTCTTCTATTTCCAGTTGTATTTAAACTAGTAAACTTAATTTTATCTCCATAAGTTTCTTGCAATTTATGAACATCTGGCATCATTTCTATACAAGTTGTACACTTGTCACCCCAGTAGTCAACGAATACAGGCTTTTCAGTGTAATTAGTAACTTCTGCTTCGAAATTTTCTTTGTTTAACTCTAACATTATGTTACCTCCTGATTATGGAATTTTTTTACTATACTTGTTATGCTTGAACTAAATTTGCTTCTTTTTCAGTGATATATTTTTCAGCGGATATTGCAGAAATTGCTCCATCTGCAGCCGCTGTAATAACTTGTCTTAAAGGCGTTACCCTTACGTCTCCTGCTGCAAAAACTCCCGGTACATTCGTTTTCATCTCTACATCAGTTGGAATATAACCGCTTTCATCAAGTTCTACTTGTCCTTTGAAAGCCTCTGTTATTGGATCAAGTCCAACGAATACGAATACACCATTTACTTCTAGTTTTGAAAGCTCTCCAGTTTTAACATTCTTAACTTCAAGACCTTCAAGGATTTCATCACCGTAAGCGGTTACTGGAACGGTGTCCCAAATGAATTTAATCTTTGGATTGTTAAATGCTCTTTCTTGAAGTGACTTGGCAGCTCTTAAAGCATCTCTTCTATGAATAACTGTTACTGTTTCAGCGAACTTCGTTAGATAAATTGCTTCATCAATAGCTGAGTCACCGCCACCAATAACAGCTACATCTAATCCTTCAAAGAAGTCAGCGTCACATGTTGCACAATATGAAACACCTCTTGCTCTGAATTCCATTTCTTCTCCAAAACCAGCAAGTCTTGGTTCTGCGCCTGTTGTGATGATGACAGATCTTCCTTGATATTGAGCATCTTTACCGTTAATAAATTTTATATCTCCTGAGAAATCGACAGAAACGACTTCATCTTTAACAAACTCTGTTCCAAACTCTTCTGCTTGTTCATGCATTCTTTTCGAAAGAGCTGGACCTGTACAGTCAGGAATAGATCCTGGGTAATTTTCTAATTCAGCAGTTGTTGTCGTTTGTCCACCAAATTTTGCCTTTTCAATTACAAGAACATCTAATTTTGCTCTTGAGCCATATAGTCCTGCTGAAAGTCCTGCAGGGCCTCCACCTATAATTACTATGTCGTAAATCTTTACCATTTCATTACCACCTCGTATAGTTAAGTTTGAACATAGAAAGTGACTCTTAATTTGCTAACTTTTTACAAATTGATTCTATCATTATTTTCTCCCGATTGTTCGCTATTTCACAAATAATACATATTTTATTTTAGTTACAGGTGATAGCGTTTACATTGTTAGTTCTTTATGATAAAGAGAAGGAACCCCCTTACCATACTAACGCAGGACTACTTAATTTATATAGTTTGATTCTATCATTTTTTCCTCAATTTTGCTCACATTTTCACAAATGATTCATAATTTATTTTAATTAACACCGATAGTGTTTACACAATTAAAACTTTATGGTAAATGAACAGCTTATTCTCCTCTCATAAAATCAATGAGAATGGAGTTTCACTTAGTTAACCGCTTAACATATTAAAGCAGTCTTAAATATTGAAGGCATTATGAATTAAATCAAAATCTATTACTCTATAATCTTCATAAACCCTGTTAATAATTTCTTTTGACCAGTTTCTTGGAGGTCTATTATCTATTAGTTTTTCTGAGGTTTCAATGCTGTTTTCCATTAAACTCAAGGAATCTAGATTAACCCCATTTTCAGCTTTAAAGGATATAGCTATAGTCTTATAGGGTGTTTCATTTGGTTTAATACTACCCATAAGAGGATGCGTTAAGAGTTTATGGCCTTTGTGGACAAAATCTCTCGCTGTTTTCATGACATCCATTAAGGAACCATCTACAAATATTACATCAGATGTTTTTTCAAAACCTTCTTTCGAAAGTACATTATTCGTTATTACAATTGCTTTTTCCCTCATTTTATACACCCCTTATGTTTGTAAAGGCCATACTCACGTAATTCATTAGGCTACGAGGATAAAAAATCCTTATGACTTTTCACAAAAATAATTCCTGCCTATATTTATAAGAACAGGTCCTTATTTCATAAAAAATCGCACAGTATTAAAAGCGCTTTCATTGATTAGAAAAAAATTTTCTTCTGGCCATCTAGAAGGAAGAATCTTTCACCTTCTAATTTAATAGTATATTAATATAACTATTTATGCCTTTATTATATAGTTCACAAAATAAACTGTCAACGGTTTCCGTTGAAATATAATCATTTAGAATATCAAATAATTTGATTGTCATCAAAATATATGCTCAAATAATAAAGAAAATCTGAAGGTAACCTTATTTCCATAATAGAGAATCAAAAAAGAAGCATTCTGTTTATAACATTTACACTATTATTATATTAAAATATCAATTTTAAACATGTGCCATCGGAAGACCATGGTTTTAGGGGAAATTCTTAGGAAGCACCATGGCAAGCACTTCCCCATTGATTCTAGTAAATATTTTGCATAAAATCTTAATCATTATAAACAAAGCTTTATTTTATAGACGCTAAAGCCTCAATAATTACTTCTTCTTCATCGATATTCACGGTTCTTAAATCCAATAGAATCTCATTCTTTTGGATCCTTACAATGATGCCAGGAGTACAGTCCACTCTTAAAGTCTTTGCCAAATTTTCCGCGGACCTAACATTATGCTTCAATACAACTACAAATGAAGGTAATAATACTTCAGGCATTGTCCCGCCTCCAACCTGACTTGTTCCCTCCATTATGTTTACCTCATAAGAGTCACAGACCTTATTTAACTTGTCCTTAAATCTCTCTGAGCGTAGTTTCAATTCTTCTTTACCTTTTAACAAGTCCCCAATAACCGGAACCTTCTTAAGTTCATCTTTTCCTTTTAGATAATGCATTAATGTTCCTTCTAAGGCAGCAAGAGTCATTTTATCTACTCTTAAAACACGGGCTAGCTGGTGTTTTTTTAGTTTATCAATTAGATCTTTGTTACCAGCAATGATTCCTGCCTGAGGCCCTCCTAAAAGTTTATCGCCACTAAAAGAAACTAGATCGGCACCCATCTGAAGAACTTCACCAACAACAGGTTCTTCACCAATCCCATGCTGACGAAAATCATATAAAACCCCACTGCCTAAATCTTCATAAAAAATTACCTCGTCATGTTGGTTTGTTAGGTCTACTAGTTCTTCCGTTTCAACAGATTCAGTAAATCCAAATACTTTAAAATTACTCGTGTGGACTTTTAAAATCATTCGTGTTTCTTCATTTATCGCACGTTCATAATCATAAAGATGTGTTTTATTAGTAGTACCTACTTCAATAAGTTTCGCTCCGCTTTCTTCCATAATAGATGAAATTCGAAAGGAGCCACCTATTTCTACTAACTGTCCTCTTGAAACGATGACCTCTTTGTCTAATGCAAACGTACGAAGGATGAAATACACTGCTGCAGCATTATTATTAACGACCATCGCCGCCTCTGCACCGGTAATCCTTTTAATTAGTTCTTCCACATGACTATGTCTAGAGCCACGCTCCCCTTCTTCTAATTTATATTCTAAATTGGAGTATTGAGAGGCAACTTTTGCCACATGCTCTACCGTCTGTTCACTTAAACGTGCTCTTCCTAAATTTGTATGTAAAATCGTTCCAGTCGCATTAATTACATTTTTTAATGTGTACTGAAATTGCTGTTGAATGACCTTTTCCGATCGATTAAAAATATCAGTAATAAATAATTCACTTCCAGGTTCTATTCCAGACCATTGATTTTGTAAAAGCATTTGTCTTATATCATTTAATTCATTTGTCAAAATAGCCGTCATGTTTGTATGATCAATACCATATTGATCTATTAACATAGAAAACTTTTCATGTTTCTGTAATTCATGAATGGGAGGCAAATATTTCAATAATTGTCTCATAACGTTCCCTCCAAATAAGATCATTAATCATTTATTATATCATTTTCCACATTTTAGTCTGATGTATACGGTTATCCACTTTAATTTCCAATCCAGTTTCCTTTAATTAAATTTACTAGACTTACTACTCACCCGCTTCCACTTTGGATAGTGATGAATTTATACTAACGATATCATAAATAGTCTTCTAAAAAAGTGATATAAGTCTCTCTCGCTTTGCTAAATATCTTACCAGCAATTAATAAGTTTTTTGGATGACAGGCTGTTTAACAATCCCTCCTTCAACAAGGTAAAAATAGAAGATATCATAAGCTTAGAAAATATATTTAAAATGATGATTTTGACAACATTTAGAATTCTAGTGATAAATGTAATAGTAGGATCATTTAAATTTCTGTAAAATAGTTTATTATGATTACAAATTCTTTAATGATTGATAATAAAAGTTTTCCGGAGGGGTTAAAAATGATTCAAAGAATTAGAGTAAATCTTGAAGAAATTGAATCGATGCTATATTTTTGGCAAGCTACAAATGATAGGGAAAAAGTTGCTGAATCATATCTTCACGAAATAGCATCCATGCGAGGATTAACAACTTCATATGATGATGAATTTAATGCTGAATCCGTTCGCAAAGTCTTAAGTGCAATTACGAATAGAGAAATACTATCACAAAAGACAAAAAAAGAAGCTCGCTTTTGGAATAATAACATGTGGATGATGGAAGATTTAAGCCATACGGATACGATGGTAAAGCCGCTTAAAAAGCTAAATATCGATGATATGGTTGAAGTGATAAAAGATGCTGAAGGAAGTTCAAAGTACGAAGAACTTGAAGTCAGATTCTCACCACTTCATATGGACGAATACTTAATAAAGGGAAACATGCTTATCATAAACTTCTTTAGAGTGCTGCCTTCATTTGAAGATGAAGAAAGTGCAACAATCGGTGGAAAACAAATAAAAGATTTTATAAAAGAAAAACTTGAAGAATTATTAAAAAAATAATTTTAAGTGGGTAGAGAAGCTGTGGAAACTAGTGAAGAATGTTACTGCTTAGAAATGTTCCGAAAAAAAGACCCTAATGTAAAAGGTGAATGCTTAAAAATGCAATGTGGAAGGTACAAAATTGAGAAAAGACGTAAAACTGATCAATTAGGTAAACCCCCTACCTTAAAGGATATGCTTAGAAGTAAGAGAGGTAGTGAATCAAAGGCGATTAACAGCCACGATTGCAATTGATACTTCTCAATAACCATAAAAAAACTAATGATATACTACTATTCTTGGACACATCAATATATAAATGTCTTTACGACATGCGGATTGTCCTTTATAACCGCAAGAAATTTAGTTATTCCAAACACTTTAGATCGGGCATATAACCTATACAGGGTTAGATGCTTTTTTTATTTAATGTAATTGCAGAGAGTCTAATGCCCCTAATCATAGAGTGAAAACACCGCACTTTTAGATAATCAATAATTAATTTTCCTATCTGATCTTCATTTAAATTCCCTGCCCTGCATAGATTGCCCAGTTAAATATCCTTAAATTCCTTTACAACCTATTTTTTTACCTTGATCAACCCCAGAAATGATATACGGAACTACTGATTTAATAAATTCCTCTGGCGGGATCTTACTATTTCTTCTCCATTCTACTGATGCCCCGTAAATTCCCCAACTTAATATGACAGCGGTAACTTTTAACGTTTGATCCTCTTCTGTTTTATTTTGTTTTAACAGCATTTTATAAAAGATGATTTCAAGCTGTTCCCTAATAATACGAGCAATTGTATCCTCATACCCCCTATGGCAACGAGTAGACAATGACTTTTGAAAATTTGTGACAGCTTTAAAAATACGAACAAAGGCTTCTTCATTTAAGTCATCATTCTCGTAAATATTGTAATTTAAATTGACTAACAATACTTCAGATAATACTTTTTCTAACAAGTCATAAATATCCTCAAAGTGATAATAGAATGTGGCACGGTTAATCATTGCCTCTGTTGTGATATCTTTAACCGTAATGTCCTTAAATTCCTTTTGCCCTGATAATTCAATGAAAGCATCCATAATTAATTTGCGTGTGCGTATAACCCGCGGATCACTCTTTGATTGTGTCATTCAGCTATCACTCCTACTTTTTAGACATTTTCCTAAATGTGTTGTATAAACAACAAATCAACAGAACTATTGGTGTAATTAATTTTAATTATGACCTAAACTTTAATTGGGAAGCAAATATTGAGCTTTTGAAAAAAGTCGTTAATTAATTAAGAAAGTTTCATTTATCCAATGTGGGATAGGGATAGAAGCAATTTGCGAGAGTTCACTTCATTTTCGCTGTTATCCAAGGAAATTTTACTGAGGAGGGGATTTTAATGAAGAATAACAATATGATTTGTGATTTAGAAACAGGTGTATGCGGAGTAGCTGGTGAAGAGGAAATGGAGATCCTTGATTTTAATCAACCGAAAAAATCAATTACGCTTTATTATGTAACGGATCCCATCTGTTCTCACTGTTGGGCCATTGAACCTGTTCTTCGCCGTTTTATAGAGCAGTATGGAGATTATTTTAACGTTCAGACGGTTATGGGTGGATTGCTGGAAAAATGGCATGACGGACCCATTGACCCTGCAAATGGTATTTATAAACCAGCCGACGTTGCAGGTCACTGGAGAGAAGTGGGTGAATATTCAAGGATGCCTATTGATGGGTCATTAATGATCGATAACCCGGTTCAATCCTCTTATCCACCCTCTCGTGTATTTAAGGTGATTCAAAAAAATCATAATGATGAGATAGCATTCCAATATTTACGACGTGTAAGAGAGGCGCTTTTCGCCTTTAATCAAAATATTTCTGATTCATCTGTGCTAATTGAAACTGTAAATGAGATGGACCTTAATGGAGAAGCTATTGTTAAGGAAGCCCAACAACCGATCGGGCAACAACTATTACATGAGGATTTTACCTTAGTTAGAAACTTAGGGGCCAGAGGGTTCCCTACGATTATCATGATGAATGAAGAAAACAAAGGAGTAAAAATAGTTGGCGGGCGCCCACTCCAATACTATGTTGACGGGTTAAAACAAGTTCTAAATGCGGAAAAACCGCAACCAAAACAACAACCAGCCCTTTCTAGCTTGCTCGAAAAGGAAAGGCTTTTATTTTCAAAAGAAATCGAGGTCATGTATGATATCGAACAATCAGAGGTCCGCTCTTTTCTTGAAAAAGAACTATCTCCTGATCGTTATCAAGTGAAGGAAGTTTTAGGCGAGCTTTATATTACAACAACTAATTAAATAAAGGAGAATTTATTATGGCTTATGTATTACAAGTTGATTTTGAAATGAACGGACCATTCGGAGATGAAATGGCCGCCGCTTTTTCCGACTTAGCGAAAAGTATCAATGAAGAGGATGGCTTCATATGGAAAATCTGGACAGAAAGCCCTGAAACAAATGAAGTTGGCGGAATTTATGTTTTCGAGACAAAGGAAGCTGCTGAAAAATATATCGAGATGCATTCAAAACGATTAGGTGGTTTTGGAATAAAAGATATTAACACAAAGATCTTTGCCGTTAATCCTAAACTTACTGAGATCACAAAAGGGCCGGTAAAGTAAACACGTTCTTTAAAAGTTTATTTTAAAGTAATAACCCAGGAGTAGCTTATACTGCTACTTCTGGGTTATTTAAGAATGCATATCCTTATTTTTTTATTCTGTATAAAATCTTCAAAAGCTTTTATTAAGCTGATCATACTAATTATCACTACCCTATACTTTTCTTAAGTATATTTACATTATAAATACAATGACAAATTGAATATAATACTTTCTGTTCTGTACATTAGACAGACTTTTCATCAGAAAAAGATGACAGTACATAGGTTCTTGAATCAATCCAATAGAGGTAAGGATGATTTTCAAAACAAAAATTAAAAATGGCTCCGATCACCAGGAAAAATCCATGTGATTAGAACCATTTTTTAATTGAAGAATCTTGTGAACAACTATTTGTTTTCCCTAACTTATCTTCACTTCTTAATTAAGAACTTATTAATTATCAGACGTTGTAACTGATACACCTAGTTCTGCAAACACCTTTTGAGCAACTTTTAAAGCATTAAGTACACTTGGGAATCCTGTGTAGGGGATAAGGTGAATAATACATCCTACAATTTCCTCTGGTTTTAAACCAACGCTAAGTCCAGTTTTAATATGCATCTCAATCTGAGGTTTTCCTTGAGCTACCAGGGCCGTAATGGTGGTCATAACTTTTTGCTTATTATCCAATCCGGGACGTGAATAAATATCCCCAAAAGCAAACTCAACAACATATTTACTTAAATCAGGTGCTATATCTTTAAATCCTTCTCCAATGTCCATAAAGCCAGTTGGATTTTCATCACCTGATGATGTAAGCTCCTTTATCTTCTCTATCCCTTTTTGATAACGATCTTTTGCCATTTTCATATCCTCCTAGTTTCAATTATTCAACCCATTTATCACACTAATGGAATTTCTTAAAGTGTCGGTAAATGATATTGATTATCAGCATTCAACAAAACATTTACATGGGTCAATCCTATTTTTCCTCCTAATATACTAGCATATAACATGGAAAATGAGTAATGTTCGACTTCATACTTCTAATATACTAAGTTATTTATCTCCAGTTCTAAGAAGCTGCAAGGGATTTAATGAATTGAACAACAGAAATAGACTGGATCATTATTGTCTCACCCTAGAATTCGAATGTTTTTTTCAGCGGAACTAATCCCACATAAATATCATAGCTTTGTGCTGCTCTTCCCAATTCATATTCCATTCAAAAACCCAACTTTTTGGCATTGGAAGAAGAAAGTAACAGTATCATCTAAGAGAAAGCTATATGCGGGAACTTAATGTTTGATTATATATCTGATAGTTTAGAAATTTGATAAGGTTTATGGGTATTAAAAGAGGGGAATTAAGCTAGTAGATATTTGTTAGGAGGTCTACTTATGTATGGATTAATTGCCCTCAAACTTATCATCGGCTTAATTGCTCTTATGGTGATCGTACGTACTTTGGGAAAAAAAGAAATGGCCCAGATAACACCGCTTGATTTTATTTACCTTCTTATCCTTGGCGGTATTTTAGAAGAATCTGTTTATGATGATAAAGTAACGATTGGCCATCTTATTTTTGCCCTTGGCATTTGGGCGCTTGCTATCCTTTTATTTGAATGGATCATGCGGAAGTTTGAAGGCATCCGTGTGTTAGTTATGGGAAATCCATATCCAATCATTAAAGATGGCGAGCTAGATATAAAAGCTATTGAAAAATCAAAGCTTGAGCTCGAACAGTTACGTACCCTACTTCGTCAGCAAGGAATTTTTTCATTTAAAGAAGTACAATTTGCTTTTTTAGAAACAAGCGGAGATATTAGCGTAATGAGATATCCAGAATTCGAGCCAGTGACACCCCAACAGCTAAAAGTGAAGGTTGACCCTGAGACACCTTCTGTATTATTGGTAGATGAAGGAGAAATAGAAGAAAAAGGTCTTCGTATGATCGGGAAGGATGAGGATTGGCTAAGAAAAAATTTAAAGAAAGAAGGATATGGACCTATCGAGGAGTTGTATTTTGTCGAGTGGACAGAAAGAGAAGGATTCAATATCCAAAAATACAATGAAAAATAGAAATAAAGAGAGCGAGAAAACTCTTGTTTCTATTCATCAGTATCCTTGAAAGATGCGGATTTTGCGTTACTACCTCAACCAGCAAACACAAACAATAATACAGAAAATAATCGTAATTTATTCATAGTTGTTTTCGGAGCACTTATTTATTTGCCGTCAAATTTTAGGTTTAATCATAAATCCATAGCAGGAAACTAAATGATTTAAGAATACATTAAAAATCTCTTTTCCCATTACTTCGATTATGGGATGTTAGCCAAAATTGAGGAAATCAGCTGAAGACTTATTATTTGTTATAAAATAAAAATGGAGACCAAAATAAATGTGTCAGTCAGAGCTTTTGCAATTGAAATAAGTCATACGGATGGAAACTAATCCGACTATTCCCAACTAGACTTTTGTTGATGGATAGCGCTTTTCCCATCCCAAATATATCCGTGTAAAATAGCCAACCACTCATTATGAGCGGTTGGCTTTTCTATTTTTATGATGTAACAATTGCGCGGCCGACTTGTTTTGCGGGATGGCTTTTAGTCAATTGGTCATTGCCAAATAGTTTTTTGCGGAAGGTGCCTTCTTCATATTCCTTGCGAACCAACCCACGTTCCTGTAAGACGGGAACGACTAATTCCACAAAATCTTCAAAGGACCCAGGTGTGATGGAATAGACGATGTTAAACCCATCGACATCCGCATAGTCCATCCAGTATTCCAACTCATCGGCAATTTGATAAGGATCACCGACAATGACTGGACCCAAACCGCCCAATGCAACTTCGTCTGCAATTTCATTCGGCGTCATGCCTGCAAAGCCTTTTAAAATGGAGCGCATTGCATCGTTTTCAATGTATTCAACTTTTTCATCCGGATCCACTTTTGACAAATCGACACCCGTCCATCCTCCAACGAGCGCGAATGCTCCATCACGGCTGATGTATCGCTTGTAATATTCATATTTCGCTTGCGCTTCTTCTGTGGTCGGCGCGGTAATCGGTGTAATGGCTGCAATCACTTTGACATCATCCGCAGGTCGTCCGGATTGCACGATCTCTTGTCGGAAAGCAGCAACTATATTTTTCGTTTTCTCCGCTGAAGTAGATGAAATAAAAACAAGCTCCGCATGATTCGCAGCGAATTTTCGTCCCTTAGAAGAGGCGCCCGCTTGGAAAATGACTGGGGTCCGTTGCGGTGATGGCTCACATAAGTGGTTGCCCGGCACGCTGAAGTATTTTCCATCATGATCTATATCGTGAACTTTGGAAGGGTCTGTGTAAATGCCTTTTTCCTTATTCACAACAACGGCATCTTCTTCCCAGCTTGTTTCCCATAATTTATAGACAACTTCCATATATTCTTCAGCTCTTGCATAGCGCTCGTCATGGCTTGTTTGCTGCGCCAATCCGATATTTTTCGCTGCGCTATTCAAGTAAGATGTGACGACATTCCAACCAATTCTCCCATTCGTTAAATGATCCAACGTCGACATTTTTCTTGCGAACGTATAAGGATGCTCGTGTGTTGTGGAGGCCGTCAGTCCAAAACCGAGATGTTTTGTAACAGACGCCATGACAGGTATAACAAAAGCTGGATCGTTTGCTGGCACTTGGACACCATTCACAATTGCAGGATCCCTTGACCCTTGATACACATCATAAACGCCGAGCACATCCGCAAGGAATACGGCATCGAAACGTCCTTTTTCCAAGAGTTTCGCAAGATGGATCCAATAATCGATGGATTTATACCCCGGCGTATTGTCCTCCGGATGTCTCCACAATGCATGGGATTGAAACCCTGCACAATTCATTTCAAACGCATTTAAGTACATTCTTTTCTTTGTCATGAAATTTCCCCCCAGTTGTCTCTCCTGATTATCAGCGATCTTAAACTTCTTTGAACTCTTCCGTTACTTGAACTTCTGGACGGACAAAAGCGGCTCCATTTTTCAAACCAGATCAATCCGTTCACGCTGCCTTTTCAAATCCCACTCTTCTTCTGCCATCTATGAATGATTTTGCAATACAGATGCGCAATGAAAGTTCCTAAACTATCTTAAGTTGAGTCAGAAGCATAGCTGCATCACGATATCGGTGTAGATGATTTATATATATGTCATAATATTGCGTAAATTTACTTACTACTCCCGTCCAAATCGGTTCAAGTAATGGATATATAGAACACTCTTTTTTCAATTTCGCTTAAGCAAATGATATTGAGTTCTAGCAAGTCCTTCGCACTCTTTATTTCTTCATGAAACTATCTCTTTCCCCTATCCTCTCTTCATTCCATGGCCTAATTTGCCATCCCACATTTTGGTCTTTGTTGCTAATTGTATTTTCCAAACTTTCGAACGTCCATTTAAATTTCCTATATCTAGCTCTTTTTTCTCTCACTCTATCAAGAAATCTTCGGACTCATCTGTCCCAATTAGGGAGATTAAACACCGACTTTTTGAAGTTCCCTTGCCTTTAATTCACGTCGAAGAATTTTTCCGCTAATCGGCGTCTTGGGCAACTCCTCAAGAAACTCAATTTCTCTTGGCGCCGCATGAGCTGCAAGTCCACTTCGCACAAATTGGCGGAGCTTTTGCAGTAACGCATCACTTGCTTCATAGTCGTTCTTTAAGACGATAAATGCCTTCACGATTTCCCCTCTCAGTGTGTCCGGCTTTCCAATGACACCCACTTCTGCAACAGCAGGATGTTCGAGTAATTTACTCTCCACTTCAAACGGACCGATTCGTTCACCTGAAGAATTGATCATATCATCGCTCCGGCCTTGGAAGAAGATATAGCCGTTATCATCGATTGTCGCTAAATCACCAGACACATACCAACCCTCAAACAGGAAGTACGTCGAATACTTAGCAGGGTCTTTCCACACTTCTCGCATCATGGCAGGCCAATTTGCTTTCAAAGCTAAATGTCCAACTTTACCAGGTGCTAGCCTTTCGCCATCTTCTCCTAGAATCGCCGCTTCAATTCCTGGAAATGGTCTTCCCATCGAACCTGGGATAATCTTCTCGGATGGCAGATTGACAATGAGTTGAGCCCCTGTTTCCGTCATCCACCACGTATCATGGATACGATTGGACAACGTTTTGATCCCCCAACGGATCACTTCCGGATTTAACGGCTCTCCTACGCTTAACACATGGCGGATCTTTGATAAATCATAAGTCTCTGCCTTTCCATCCCCTTCCGCCATCAACATTCTAAAGGCCGTCGGCGCACTATACCAAACTGTGACTCCAGATTTCTCCAAAACAGAATACCATTCATCGGCATTAAATCTACCACCGTGAATTATAATGGTTGCCCGGTTAAGTAGTGGGGCGAAAACACCGTATACCGTTCCTGTTACCCAACCAGGATGGGCGGTGCACCAATACACATCCTCTTCTTTCAAATCTAATACCCATCTGCCTGTAATGTATTGTTGGATCATTGCTCGATGCGCATGGATAATTCCTTTCGGGCGACCTGTCGAACCACTCGTATAATGAATATTAAGCGCATGTTCTAAATCCACCCACTCGATGATGTCTTCTTCAACTTCAATAGCTCGTGCTTCCGCATATAACGAAATCTCATCACCATTACATTGTTCTGGTTCTGCTGTTATCAAAACCGTTTTCAGTGACGGTAATTCCGCACGCGGCACCCGTTTCACCAATTCCGGTGAAGCAATTAAATAAGTACCCTCACAATCAGCAATCCGCTCTTTCACTGCGTCTTCCATAAATGCTTCAAATAGCGGTCCGACAACGGCACCAAGTTTAATTGCGGCAAGCATTGCGATATGACAATCGGGATGCTTTGGTAAAAAAATAAAGACGAAGTCCCCTTTTTTCACCCCTTGCTTTTTTAAAACAGTAGCCCAGAGATCAGATTTCTCCTTTAATTCGCGATAAGTTAATGTATACTCTTCATTTTCCCCAAAATAATGTAGTGCAACTTTCTCCCCAAATCCTTCCACTACATGGCGATCTACACATTCATAGGCCATATTCACTTTTCCAGTGACATACCAACTAAAATTCGATTCAACTTTTTCCCATGTGAAATCCTCTCTTAATGAATGATCAGCTGTTATATTATAATTTCCTTTGTATGGATATATTACCTCATCATTAGTCATGTTTAATCAACCGCCTTTTTCAGTATTTCCACTTTTTTCGCTGTCAGAAACGAAATCGTGGTTTCATTCATCAATTTTCATTTCAGCTTGTAATGTCCGGACTGCCCACCTAGGATGAAAGCTGGGTACAGAAGTAAAGAGCTTTGTCCTCCTAGTTAGTTATATTTAATAGACTTTATATTCGAATACTTATAAATTATTTAATAATTAAATTAAAGTAAGTATAGCATTAGAAAATTATCATAGGGTAACACTTAAAATCTATCCCTTACTATAGCTTTAAGCTATATCGATTTTTCCCTCCCTAGAATAATCCATTTTAAATCAGCCATAAAAAATATGTTTTGCTTATAAAAAAGTGAGTGAATGACGTCCGATTTGTATATGACACTTACTACGTTAAACTAGGTTAGTTGTATTTTTTGTTATAGAAAAGAAAGGTAATATGTTGAAAGGATATACTTTGCTAACCATGCTCAGACTATTGTTTATTGTAATTTTCTTTATTGGATTATCCTTATTGAAGAAACACTTAAACGTGTGAAAAAATCAGATTTACTGGAGGTTTTATTTTTAGGGGTTATTGGTGTATTTATAAACCAATGGTCTTTTTTCGTAGGATTGTAAACAGCTGATCCAACAACATCTGCATTAATCTTAGCAACTACCCCTATTTTAACTGGCTTTTTAGCAGCTATTTTTTTAAAAGAAAATAACAATTCGTACGCTGACGGGCTCTATTATAGCAATCATAGGTATTTACTTTGTTGTTGCAACAGGCAAGCCCTCTTCTTTTCATATTGATAAAGGTTTATTGTGGATGGTAATAACGATAATTACCTTCGCCATTATGATTATTATGACGAGGCTTCTCTCTCAAAGGATAGATCCACTTACAATTACTCTATATTCGAATATAGTAGGCTTTATTGTGTCAATCCCTTTTGTCTTTCTACTGGACACTCCGTTACGAATAAGCACTGAGTTGTCTGATTGGACGTTTCTGATCGGAATTGCCGTTGTTGTACATGGTATCGCTACACTGATTTGGAATAACAACATTAGACATGTTGATGCTTCAAAGGCTTCAATATTATCTAATTTTGAACCTTTTGCAGCAATGATAATGGGGTTGATACTGCTATCCAAAGATTCTTGGATCGCTATTTATAGTGGGAGGAGTACTACTATCAACGTATCAACGAAAAAGGTTAAAAGCTAATAAAATATAGTTATTTTTAGATATTCCTGTCACTAAAGAAGTGGTAAGTCCGATTGTAGTTGTCATATTCGGTTCTTCCCTGACCGTTTCCTCCCCCTTCTCCAAAACCCTTGCCACTCCTGTCTTTCTCCGATTTTTCCTATTTCTGTAGGCAAATAAGTGGTTCTCTGAAAGACAGGGTGCAGGGATTAGAATGAGGGGTTTTTTCATGCTCTTTCTCCTGCCTTTTTCTCTGCTTTTGAACACAAAAAAACGAGGAAAACAGGAGGAAGCCCTCCAATTTTCACTCGTTTAGGGAACGGTATTATTGTTTAAGTAGCGGTATTATTATTTTTAGACACATATACATCTCCATCCAAATTATTATTCTACCGTAACTGATTTAGCCAAGTTTCTTGGTTTATCAACGTCGCAGTCACGGTGTAACGCAGCATAATAAGCAAATAATTGTAATGGTACTACTGAGATAAGGGGAGTTAATAATTCATGTACTTCTGGAATAACCAAACGATCGTCAGTCATTTCTAGACCCTTCATTGAAATAATTAATGGGTTTGCTCCACGTGCGACAACCTCTTTGACGTTTCCACGGATAATTAAATTCACACTTTCTTGTGTTGCTAAGGCTATAACTGGTGTACCCTCTTCAATTAGCGCGATAGTACCATGTTTTAATTCTCCACCAGCAAACCCTTCTGCTTGAATATAGGAAATTTCTTTAAGCTTTAAGGCCCCTTCTAGGCAGACATAGTAGTCAATGCCACGGCCGATAAAGAAAGCATTACGAGTCATTTGCACGTATTCATAGGCCACTTTTTCAATCTCTTCTTTTGAATCACAGAGGACTTCGATCGCATTGGCTGCAATCCCTAATTCTCGGACAAGATCCAATCCAATTTCTTTACCATTATTTTTAGCAGTTACCTCTGCAAGGATCGCTAAAACGGCCAATTGTGCTGTATAAGCCTTTGTAGAGGCCACGGCGATTTCTGGCCCTGCATGTAGCAATAATGTAAAATCTGCTTCCCTTGATAGAGTGGATCCAGGTACATTCGTAATCGTTAAGGCTATATGACCTAGCTTTTTCACTTGCACTAAAACAGCACGACTGTCAGCTGTTTCCCCACTTTGTGAAATAAAAATAAACAGTGGGTTAGCTGATAATAATGGCATGTTATAGCCAAACTCACTGGAAATATGAACTTCCACGGGTACCTTCGCTAGTTTTTCGATAAATTGTTTACCAACAAGGCCTGCATGATATGAAGTACCTGCTGCGATCACATAGATGCGATCCGCTTCAGATACCGCTTCGATGATTTCTGGATCAATTGTAAGTTGACCTGTCGCATTTTGGTACTCTTGGATAATCTTGCGAATCACAAGTGGCTGTTCATCGATTTCCTTTAACATAAAATGTGGATAAGTTCCTTTTTCAATATCACTTGCATCTAATTGCGCTGTATATGGAGCACGTTCAATGACTTCACCTTGAAGGTTTTTAATGGTTACATCTTCTTTTTTCACAATCACAATTTCCTGATCCATGAGTTCTACAAATTGGTCCGTCACTTGGAGCATAGCCATTGCATCACTTGCAACTACATTAAATCCTTTGCCCAACCCGACTAATAATGGACTTTTATTCTTCGCCACATAAATGACATCTGGGTTTTGTTCATCTAGTAATGCAATCGCATAAGATCCTTTTAATTCTTTAAGTGTTTTAATAAAGGCGTCTTCAAACGAAAGTCCTTTGTTCACATTTACCTCAATGAACTGAACAACGACCTCTGTATCTGTATCACTTTTTAAAGCGATATCCATTAAATACTCCTGTTTCAATAATTCATCGTTTTCAATTACACCATTATGAACAAGTGTAAAACGGCCTGATACACTTTGGTGTGGATGGGCATTGGATTGACTTGGCACTCCGTGGGTTGCCCAGCGTGTGTGACCAATTCCTGTTGCCGCGAAGAGGTCATTATCAACAGTAGCTCTTAAATCCGCAATCCGGCCTTTTTCTTTAAAAACATGGATACCGTTCTCGCTCATGATAGCAATACCAGATGAATCATAGCCTCGATATTCAAGCTTTTCTAGACCTTTTAATAACACTTCTTTCGCATCTTGATTTCCAATATAACCAACAATACCACACATACTTCTTTTCCTCCCTATAGCGGGGACAAGAAGGCTTTATACCCTTATTTACTAAGGCTGGCAAAAAAGTAACGATCGGTCGATACAAGTATAATTGACAGGCCTAATATTAGGGGATTTGAGGACAATCTTGTCCCCTTATCTCTTATTTTTTAAAGAATAATTTTTATATAGGAAGTATATCTTTCCTTTTGTCCATTAAGTTACCTTAATGATTTAGAGAAAGACTTGCGGCTGTACTTCTTTTCAACCGGGAGGCATCCGCCGAAACTTTCGATAAACCTCCTCCTCGTCAACTATAATCATTTATCCGCGATTATAGTCCAGGCGCTTTTATTAATAAAATGCTTACTATTTCTCCTTTCAAGTGAAATTGTTACCCCAAGTTTGCGTCCAGATTTTTATCGAGACCGTTTGAAAAAATCATAAAATCCGAGACAGCCACCAGAGACATAGCTTCATCTCGCAGTAAATCAGAAACCTCTGCTGAATGAATCAAATGGGTTTCCACTGAGGCAGAAACATGATAATCATACAATAGTTTAAAAACACCGTCAATGTGAAGGTAAAGACAACTCTCCCATAAAATGAAACCTCCATCAGTCAGTGAGTAGTTGAGGCAGCAGGCTTGCTGGTCACGCAGACATTGCCGGAGACGTATTTAGTCTGTGTTCATTATTTCGGAGCTTTACGGGCAGTTAATCCCCACCCTTCTTTAATTGTACTCAGGTCTTGGTAGGGTTCTTACTGCCCGTTAAGCCTGATAAGTATGTCAGTTTCCACCTAACCATGCCAGTTATAACAGGAACACGAATCAGTAGAAAAATTGCCTCACAAAATAAAATATGCATAAAGGAATCAGAAAGTTCCTTCATGCATATTGGTTCATTTTTTATTCTTCTAATCCCATTTCTTCTTTAACTACATCAGCAATTCGGTTTACGTAAGATTCACAAAGTTCCTCTGTGGAAGCTTCTGCCATGACACGAACTAAAGGTTCTGTTCCAGACGGGCGGACTAAAATTCGTCCATCTCCATTCATTTCTTGCTCCACTTCTTTAATGATCGCACTTACTCTTTCGTTATCAGTCACATGATATTTATCTTTAACACGAATATTGACTAGTTTTTGTGGGAATTTCTTCATTTCACTAGCAAGCTCGGATAAAGGCTTCTTCGTTACCTTCATAATATTAACGAGCTGTACACCTGATAGAAGGCCATCACCCGTTGTATTGTGGTCAAGGAAAATAATATGTCCTGACTGCTCTCCACCGAGGTTATAACCATTCTTTTTCATTTCCTCAACAACATAGCGGTCGCCTACCGCTGTCTGAACACTATCAATCCCTTGTGTTTCTAACGCTTTATAGTAACCAAGATTACTCATGACAGTAGAGACAACCGTCCCTTGTTTTAATAGCCCATTTTCTTTCATATACTTTGCACAAATATACATAATTTGGTCGCCATCGACGATATCACCATTTTCATCAATAGCAATTAATCGGTCGCCATCCCCATCAAAGGCCAGACCAACATCGGCCCCTTTTTCCTTTAGAAACTTAGCTAACGCTTCGGGATGTGTGGAGCCAACACCATCATTAATATTTAAGCCATTTGGTGATGCACCCATTGTTGATAAATCTGCTTCTAAATCCGCAAATAAATAGGTAGCAAGAGATGAGGTTGCCCCATGCGCACAGTCTAATGCAACATGAATATTTGAAAAATCCTCATCAGCTGTTTGTTTTAAATGTTGTAAATACTTTTGACTGCCTTCAAAATAATCATTGACTTGTCCAAGTTCAGCGCCAACGGGCCGTGGAAGTTGATCCTTTTCTAGGTCAAGCAAAGACTCAATTTCCAACTCCTGTTCATCTGATAACTTGAACCCATCCGGCCCAAAGAATTTAATTCCATTATCTGCAACCGGGTTATGTGATGCCGAAATCATAACACCTGCTTGAGCACCTGTTGCTTTTGTTAAATAAGCAACCCCAGGTGTTGAAATAACACCTAATCGCATAACTTCAGCTCCAATAGAAAGAAGTCCTGCCACTAGTGCTCCTTCTAACATGTGTCCTGAGATACGTGTATCCCGTCCAATTAATACTTTTGGACGCTCTGTATCCTTCGTTAATACATATCCACCAAAACGGCCCAGTTTAAAAGCTAGTTCCGGGGTTAATTCACTATTTGCTACACCTCGAACACCATCAGTTCCGAAATATTTACCCATTATACATTATCGCTCCTTCATGGATTTCCCTAGTCTATAGATTAGATGGTTATACCCACCTTACGACCATTTTTTTAAAATTGATTTTCTATTTTACTATTGTGTTTGATTTATTTCCTATTTTTTTCGTTAAACTTTTAAGTACTGGAAGCTTCCTTTTCAGAAATCGAAATACTTACCGATTCATCGCTAAGTTCCCAGCTAACCTCTTCTGGACCATCAACTGTTAATTCTACTTCATGGTCCCCAGGAGATAAATTTGCTACATTCACAAATACTTGAAAATCTGTCTGTTTTATATTGTTAAAAACAGCACTGGAACCCACCACGGTTAAACTGGTTTTTCCATTTGAAGGTTCTTGTATAGTTGCTGTAAACTCATCAGGTATGCCCTCTACTTCAATCGGGATACCCGAGAAAATCTTTGTTTCTGGTTCTGTCTCTGGTTCTGGCTCTGCTTCTGGTTCCTCTTCCTTTTCTTCAGGTGTTGTCGTTTCTTGTACTTCCTGACTAACGACAATTGTTGCCGTTACCTGTTGGGGTTCCACTTCCTTAATCCCATCTGAAATGATCACAGGAAGAGTCAGCTCTGTACTCTCGTTTATTTTGCTCAGATCCACTTCCACTCTAACATTTTCAACTCGATTAAGTGCTTCCTTACTACCTGAAATGACTGTTTCCTTTTTGTCTAAAGTAATCGAATCGATGACAATCCCTTGTGGCGGAGAGCCTTTTTCTACAATTTCAATTGGGACCGTTTTACTTATTTTTTCAACAGGAATGGTCACTTTCACCGATTCACGCCCAAGAACAACATTTAATTTATTTAAATCTTTATCTAAAACGGTTATCGGTGCTGTTTTATTAATAGTCCCATTCGTACCATCTGATAATGGGACAATCGCTTTTACATAAGCGATTTGTTCCATGACATCTTTTCCACCGCTAATAGTTACTTTTTTTGGATCAATTACCGGCACGCCCGCTTTATATCCATCAGCGATCATTTTCTGATTATACTCAACTTCAATACTAAATTCTTTTGTCTCTCTTTCCTGGACATTTACCTCAATGTATGCAGGACTAATGGTAGGAGTGATGCTTGGAGATAAATCTTTGACTTGGAGCATCACCCGCTGTTTCCCAACCTTTGCCTTTGTTAAATCAACAAATACCTCAAAGTCCTTCTGTGTTTTGGCTGCCCGAACATTTGGTTTCGGCCCTTCTAACGTAATTTCAACCGTTTCTGGAACACCTGTAACCACTAGATTCTCCGTATCATAGTAACTTTTTACTGGGATTCCATCAAGAATTGCTGCGTCGGACTCACCGGGGACATTTACATCGTTCGTTCCCTTATTTTCATCGTAGATCGAACCAAATAAGAGAAAGGCTAAGACCAAGGCAACTAATTTCATAAATGTTCGATTATCGGTTAGTCGATCAAGCCATTTATCCATGTCTTTTCCCCCTCCAATTCCAACGAGCAGGAGAAACTGATTTAAACGTTGAAGATACTTGAATTTCATTTGAGAGCATCTCTCTAAATGTTTCTTTACTTAAATCTCTATGTAAATTACCATTTTTCGTAAGTGAGATATTGCCTGTTTCCTCGGAAACAACCACTGTCAAGCTATCTGTTACTTCACTAATACCAATTGCAGCACGATGTCGCGTACCCAATTCTTTTGATATAAATTGGCTCTCTGATAAAGGTAAGTAACAGGCCGCTGCTGCAATCCGATCTTTTTGGATAATTACGGCTCCGTCGTGTAATGGCGTATTGGGAATAAACGTATTGATCAAAAGCTCGGATGAAACCTTTGAATCCATTTCAATTCCTGTCTCGATATAATCTCCCATTCCAGTCTCTCTTTCAATTGAGATCAGGGCACCTATTCTTCTTTTCGCCATATAATCTACAGCCTTAACAATGGATTCAACTAAATGCTCTTGAAGTTCCTCTTCATGAAATCCACTCCTTGCGAAAAACTTTCCCCTGCCCAACTGTTCGAGTGCCCTTCGTATTTCGGGTTGAAATATAATTATAATCGCTAAAAATCCCCATATTAGGATTTGATCGGTGAGCCAGAACAACGTTTGAAAGTGAAAATATTCACTGATCAGACGGACAATTAATATAACAAATATTCCTTTTAAAAGTTGAACCGCCTTCGTCCCTCTAACAATCATAATAACTTTATATATGACGTACCAAACGAGGAGAATATCAACTGCATTCGCTAAATAAGTCATCAATGGGAGATCTGATAAGCTCATTGTTCTTCCTCCATCTAGTTTAATAAAACGTTGGTACAAGTTTTAGCCAATACATTTTTCTTTAGAGTCATCTAAATAGTCACCACACCATTATACCATAATTGCCCTATAGGCTGCTTGTTGAAACCTGCTTTTACAATAATTTAATAGTCTAAAGAAGAAAACAACCTCTGCACGAAACAGAGATTGTTTAAGCCGGATATTCTAATGCCTTTTGGTTTTTATCTTCAAAGATATTTATGATGTCTTCACTTACCCTTTGGACATGATACCATATCCATTCGAACACTTCATTAATCTCTTTTATGTCCCCAGTTACTTTTCCTGCAGATGCCATATATGGTTCTCCGTTAATTACGGTAACATCTCCTTCAACCATCCCATCAATCTGCAGATCCCCATTGCGAACAACCAGATCACCTTTAACGACTTCTCCTTCCGGAACAATCACTGTATTGTTTTGAACAATGAGATTTTCCTGTCTAGTTACGGAAAATTGTTGATCCGCATTCCAGACGGTTGCTAAACTGCCCGCCATTAAAATAATAAAGAGAGAGGCGGCGGTTAATAGTGGATGGTTCATAAACCACCGTTGTACACTCACCTTTTTCTGTTCCTTAGGAAGATGGGCTAAAACTTGATCCGTAAAGCCAAGGGGGGCATCGATATGTGATGTACTCTGGACTAGAGCAATCGTTTTTCTTAATTGATGAAAATGATCATAACAATTTTGACAGGTATGAATATGTTCCCTTAGTTGCTGTTCATGCTCTACAGATATCTCCTCATCTAAATACTCATGCATATAAGTTATGAATTTAGTTGGGCACTTCAATCTTTTCACCTTCTATCACATATGTTGGAGTCTTTTTCGAAGAGCTTCCCTTCCTCGATGTATACGGGTTTTAACGGTTCCTAATGGCATATCCAATATTTCACTAATCTCTTTTAAGGATAATTCCTCAATATATTTTAAAACAATCACCGAGCGGTACTTTTCTGGAAGTTTCATAATTTCCTTCTGAATGGTATCTTGTAGCTCAAGGCTTTCAACATCATCTTCAGGTAATCGAGTTGTAGATGGAATTTGGGAATACATGTTTAACCCTTCTGTGCCTGACACTTCTGCATCTAAATAATAACTTGGCTTCTTTTTTCGAATTCGGTCAATACATAGATTCGTTGTAATTCGATAAAGCCATGTCGAAAATTTATATTCTGTATTATAGCTTTGTATATTCACATATGCACGAAGAAAGGCCTCTTGTGCGATATCCTCAGCCTCATGCCGGTTTCCAAGCATCCGATAAGAAATTTGATAGACCTTATCTTTATACATTTCAACAATTTCCCCGAATGCATTCTGGTCGCCTTTTAATACTTGTTTTATTCTCTTTTTAATGAGAGCTTCCATTCTATAACCTCCGCTTCAGCGGCTATCTCGATATACGAATTGATACCCGAAAAGGTTTCACAAAATAATTTGTTAGAAGAAAACATAGAGACGACTCTTCTGTTTCCTCATGTTAGGATCTCGTTTCCCTTGGTAATGTTTTATTCAAAAAAATAAGCAGTAACTAATCGATAAAAGTTACCGCATCCCTTTTATTATAATAGTTTTTCACCAAATAATGAACCCATTAATGCCACAGCGGTAATGGCCGTTTTGTTTTTATCATCGAGGATTGGATTGATTTCAACAAATTCTGCTGATGTAATAAGATGGGCTTCAGCCAACATTTCCATGGCTAGATGACTTTCTCGGTAACTAACCCCCCCGATAACCGGTGTTCCTACACCTGGTGCATCACTTGGATCTAACCCATCTAAATCAAAAGATAAATGAACTCCATCCGTTTTATCTTTTAAATAAGAGATCGTCTCTTCCATTACCTTTGTCATGCCTAATCGATCAATTTCATGCATAGTGAACACTTTTATCTCTTTAGCCTTAATCAGCGATTTTTCGCCTTCATCTAGTGACCTCGCCCCAATAATGACAATATTCTCCGGTTTTACCTTTGGAGTTACCCCACCTATATTCGTTAAAAGGTTATGCCCTAAGCCCAGACTTACAGCAAGCGGCATCCCATGGATGTTTCCAGATGGTGAAGTTTCTACTGTATTTAAATCTCCATGTGCATCAAACCAAATAACCCCTAAATTTTTATATTGTTTGGCTAGACCTGCTAAAGTACCGATCGCAATACTATGATCCCCACCTAATATCAAAGGAAAAGAACCCTCGTCCACTACTTGCGCTACCTTTTGTGCTAAAATTTCATTTTTTTCAGCAACAAGATGGAGATTTTTTAAATTGGTATTCGGATCAATCTTTACCTCAGGCCTACCAATTGGAATGTCTCCTAAATCTTTGATCTCCTTAAATAATCGATTCAGCTTTTCATTAACACCTGCATATCTTATGGCACTAGGCCCCATATCTACTCCCCGTCGTGTTTGACCAAGGTCCATAGGCATGCCAATAATTGAGAGTTTTTCCAAGATCAACTTCCCCTTTGCACCTATCTATTTTTATAAATATTACAATATTCATTTATATTATAAAATCATATTCAGGGAAAGGGCTAATAATATGTTATTAAAAAATTATTAGTGCAATGCTTGACGAATGATTTTCGGGGAATTATTGACTAAGCATTGAAGGTTTTATTGTTTTATATGCTAATTGGATATGAAATCCCCTGTAACTGGAATGATGGGATGATCGAGAATTTAAAAGGCTGACAGAGATCCTTTTAGTTAGACTAGGACTCGTTTACGCTTTTTAAAAATAAAAAATGCACAAGAGATTTTGTAATCAAACCTCTTGTGCATTTTATGATCCGATAAAATATGAGCCATGCAGGATTCGAACCTGCGACCCTCTGATTAAAAGTCAGATGCTCTACCAACTGAGCTAATGGCTCGAAAATGATATTTCGTTCCTCTTTGTACTGAAAGATGATAGCTCTAAAAAGTTAACTGGGCTAGCAGGATTCGAACCTACGAATGACGGAGTCAAAGTCCGTTGCCTTACCGCTTGGCTATAGCCCAATAAGAAAATAAAAAGGACAGTTATTATCATGTCCCGTTTTTCATTTATTATTCATTTGTTTTCAAATTAATTATGGTGGAGGGGGACGGATTCGAACCGCCGAACCCAAGGGAGCGGATTTACAGTCCGCCGCGTTTAGCCACTTCGCTACCCCTCCAAAAAAATAAAAAATAGCCGTTTTATTAAAACGGAAAGGATGCCGGCCAGAGGACTCGAACCCCCAACCTACTGATTACAAGTCAGTTGCTCTACCAATTGAGCTAGGCCGGCATATGGTGGAGGATGACGGGCTCGAACCGCCGACCCTCTGCTTGTAAGGCAGATGCTCTCCCAGCTGAGCTAATCCTCCAACGTACAGGATGTACGAGTGCATGCGTTGCGACAGGACGTCGCATACTTAAAAATGGTGACCCGTACGGGATTCGAACCCGTGTTACCGCCGTGAAAGGGCGGTGTCTTAACCGCTTGACCAACGGGCCGTTATTAATATGTTCACATATTATGTAAGCTTCCAGTCGGATTCGAACCGACGACCTCTTCCTTACCATGGAAGTGCTCTACCTGCTGAGCTATGGAAGCATGGAATCCAAAGTATATAAATGGCTCCGCAGGTAGGATTCGAACCTACGACCGATCGGTTAACAGCCGATTGCTCTACCACTGAGCTACTGCGGAATAATTATTATAGCTTCCTAAATTCGTACTGCAGTCTATTTCATTCAAAAGCTTATTTTTTCAAAGACATCTTATATTATAGTGTCTTTTTATTATTTTTCAAGAGGAAATTCTAAAGTTATTCTCTTGAATCATAAAAGCGACTTTATCACATCTAAGAGATAAAGTCTTTTCAAGGATATTTCTCATTAGCGATGGTTTTTAATATATCAAATAATACTTCTAGTGTCAATTGCTTTTCTTATTCCTTCTATAGTTTTTTTCCTTTCTCTTCCCCTTTTGGTAGGTAAGTATATATTTCATACATTCTACAGGTGGTGCTACTCTTTTAAACAACATAAATAAATGCTTATACCGTTCTTCCATTTCCGTTTTTATGAACATATCAATCCGTTCATCTCTCAAGTCATATAGAATTTCATCCATTTCTCTTTTTAATAAATATTGCATTTCCTTAATTTCTTTTTCATTTAAAAGCATTGCCAACATAACTTTTCCTCCTTGATGCAAAAATATATATGTTAAATGTAGTATAAACAGTTTCCATATTTTTTATAAAAAATAGTTCATTTTTTCATGATATAACTCATAGGATTGAAAGAAGAGTGTGGACGAGGTGATTAAAAATGAACTTTTTTTATGTATTAAACGGTAAAACGCTTAAGCAGATTTTGATTATTGGAATTGCCTCTTTTTTTACTGCCTGGTTTTTTTATTTGGGAAATATCGTACAAGTTCCTGTTTTTTCAGCCAAGGACGGCCCAAAAGCTGTTTATAAAGGCGAGAAGGATATCGCTTTGACCTTTAATATTGGATGGGGCGATGAAAAGGCAGAACCAATCTTAGATATTTTAAAAGAAAATGATGTTAAGTCTGCTACTTTCTTTTTATCTGGATCATGGGCTGAGCGTCATCCTGAACTTGTAGAGCGAATGGTTAAAGAGGGATATGAGATTGGAATGCTTGGGTATGAGTATAAGGATTATTCAGAGCTTGAAGACGAAAAGGTAAGAAGGGATATTTCACTAGCCAAAACAGTCTTTGACAAATTAGGGATTAAAAATATTCAACTTTTAAGGGCTCCAACTGGGCATTTCGATCAAAAAACGTTATCTATTGCTGAAAGATACGGTTATACGGTAGTTCATTGGAGCATTGACTCAAAGGACTGGACAAATCCAGGCACCGACATGATTAGAAGCAATGTTGCTCAGGCTAAAAAGGGAGATATTGTACTTCTGCATGCTTCAGATTCTGCTACACAAACGAGTAAAGCCCTCCCACTAATTATAGAGGATATTAAAAGAAAAGGTCTGAAGCTCGTAACTGTTTCAGAAATGATTGCTAATGCAAGTACTAAAACTGAGGAAATTAAATAACAAAGGAATCCAAGAATCCGGCCTCATTTAGGCCGGATTTTCAACTTTTGCACTTCTTTCTCTTATGGAACTTTCATGCAATTTATGCAAAATCAACAATTGGTATATATTGCAGGCTAACAGTGGAAAGATCATTAAATAAACCCAATTCTGATCGTTAATTCGTAAAACGGGAACCCATTCAACAATTGTCACAACTGTCATAAAAAATAGGGCTGGAATAAACGCCTTTTTGTTCGTTTGCTTTGCTTTATAATAAGCCGCTACTAACCCAACGGCTAAGATTAAGAGGGCTGGATACAAATATGGCAACAAACTCTCGCCATTTTCTGCAAAGGCCCGGTAACGAAAATATACTAAATCAAATAAAGCAAATACAATTAGAACAACTTGAACCCTATTCCAAAACGATCGGAAAATGGATAAACCAAAACGGTGAACGGTTAAATAAGCAAAAAAGGCCACTTGACTAACCAAACTAAAAATGAACCCGAAACAAAATAACCAAAAAAATGTTGAGATGATACTTAATAACTCAATATTCTTAAAATAAGGACTAAACTCCCCCCAACGCACAATAAAACCTGTTACACTCGTTACAAATCCTCCAATAAGAAGAGTTGAAAAAAATAATTTTACTACATTTCGACTTGTCACAATTGTATCCCCCATTATCAAAATGTTCCGTTTATTGAATTGTATCAACGAAAATTAGAAAAATCTAGGCATATGATTCAAGACGAATAATTTTATGTTCATTTCTTCATCCTAAGAGTAGGTAATACTCTGAGAGGAGTTTTTAAGATGAAGAGAGCCTTGCTTTTGTCTCTTATTATTCTAAGTGTATTTATAACCACTAGCTGTGGAGGTCAAGCCCAAGTCTCAAGGGAATTAGATTATGAGGAAACGAAAAAGATGGTTGTTGATATTCTAAAAACAGATGAGGGAAAGAAGGCCATTCAAGATGTTATGTCTGATGAAAAATTAAGACAACAACTAATTATGGATCAGGCGATTGTAACCGAAACCATACAATCTACCTTGACAAGTGAAAAAGGGGCGGATTTCTGGAAGAAGAATTTCGAGGATCCTGCTTTTGCCGAAAAAATGGCACAAAGTATGCAACAACAACATGAACAGTTGTTAAAATCCTTAATGAATGATCCAGAATATCGAACGAAATTAATTGAAGTGATGAAAGATCCCGAACTTATTCCGGATTTAACAACGATATTAAAAAGCAATGAGTATCGTGATCATCTAAAAACAGTCATCAGCGAAACCATTGAAAGCCCGCTTTATCAAACAAAAATCCAAGAATTACTCTTAAAAGCCGCGGAAAAAAAGGCAGACGAAGAAAAAAAAGCTGCAGAAGCATAAAAGGCCTGTCCCATTGGGATGGCCTTTTATCATTATTGGATTGCATCGATTACTTTATTAGCAATCTCCATATATTTTTTCCCTATTGGATGTTCTTCTTGATATACAGAAGGAGAGAAATCCTCTTCTCTAATAATTGGCTGCCCTAATGGGAGTCGCCCTAGGACAGTTGTTTCCAATGAATCAGCTAGCCTATCTCCGCCACCTTGACCAAATACATATTCCTTTTCCCCTGTAGCTTTGCTTTCAAAATAGGACATGTTTTCGATAACCCCTAGAATTTCATGCTCTGTTCTTAAAGCCATCGCACCAGCTCTTGCTGCAACAAAAGCAGCTGTCGGGTGTGGAGTTGTCACAATGATTTCTTTTGTTGTCGGTAACATACTATGAATATCTAAGGCAACATCCCCTGTTCCAGGAGGTAAATCTAATAATAAGTAGTCTAACTCGCCCCACTCGACATCATTGAAAAATTGGTTCAATACTTTTCCAAGCATCGGACCGCGCCAAATAATCGGTGCATTATCCTCTACAAAAAAGCCCATTGAAATGACTTTAACACCGAAACGTTCTACTGGAATTAGCTTTTCTCCTTTAACAGTAGGACGAGCGGTAATGCCCATCATATCAGGTACACTGAATCCATAAATATCCGCATCGACAAGCCCTACTTTTTTCCCTAGTCTAGCTAATGCCACGGCTAAGTTTACAGAAACAGTTGATTTACCCACTCCACCTTTACCACTCGCAATGGCAATAAAAGTGGTTTTACTATCTGGAGATAATAAACCTTGATTTTCTTCTTTTTTATCAGTAGAACGGTATTTCCCTACCGTTTCAGCTGGCAGTTCACTAAAACGAATTCCTACTGTATTAGCACCCGCTTCTTTTAAAGCATTTACAACTTGGGTTTGAAGCTGCATTTGTTCGGATGTTCCTGTTTTTGTAATTGCGATCTTGACGCTGACGTGATTCTTTTCTTTTTTAATTTTTATCTCTTCAATTGCATTTAACTCACCTAGAGTTACTTGCAAAAAGGGTTCTTTCATTGAGTTTAAACTCTCTCTGACTTTGTCCTCAGTAATCATACATTCATGCCCACCTTTGTTTGAATTTTCCTCCATATCAGTATAACATAGAGGCGACAAATCTCTATAATTTGAATCACAGTCTGGATTAAATACAAAAATACCTGAGAAAGGACGGTCGCCTTAATCAGGTATAGTTAATTCCTTTTCATTTGAATAATAGCGCATAATGCCATTATAAATAGAGACTGCGATTTTCTCTTGATATGGATCCTTTTTTAAGTTCGCTTTTTCTGTTGGATTTGATAAAAATCCAACTTCTACTAGAACACCTGGCTTTTTAGCATTATCTAAAATATAAACATGATTAATGGGTTTGGCCCTGCGGTTCGTATTTTCTAGATTTTTAATTAACTCGTCTTGGATAAACTTTGCTGCTCTTTCATTTTCATCATATTGTGGGGCATAAAAGGTTTGCGCTCCACTCCATTTAGCTGAAGGGATAGAGTTCAAGTGAACACTAACAAAAAAGTCGATATCTTGATTGTTAATCAGATCCAGTCGCTTTTTTAAATCCTGTACTTTCCTTCGACTGTATCCTTTCGTATCTGCATCTGCTAAATCGGTGTCGTCTTCTCTTGTCATAATTACAAGGGCACCTTGCTCCTGTAAATATTCCCTTAGCTTATGTGAAACATGCAATGCAATATCCTTCTCTAAGGCATCCTTATCCCCAGCACCACCATCAGGTCCGCCATGTCCTGGATCGATTAAAATAATTTTACCCGATAACGGTAAATTCCAATCTTTCCATGTATCGTCTTCCAAGAAATCATATTGTAAAATAAAAAACAGGACAATAAGTCCGATCGTAAAGATACTGGCTTTCCACTTTTTTCCCATGTCTATCCATCAATCCCTCCGCTTGTCCTTGCAATACAATATATGGGACAAGGAGAAGTGATAGAACTCATAGATGGAATTTAATGTAGCTTTAGCTTAATTCTTCTTTCACCTTTGTGAAAGCCATCCAGCCACCAGCTGTTAACATACTGCTCACACTGGTAATTTAAAGATTCACTCAAAACACCTTCTTGACTACCTCCCCAATACAATAAAAAATTGTAAAGGGTATCGATAAGATGTTTTTCCTCGTGTTGACAACGTAATTTAACATCTGTAGCTTCTTCACCATAATAACCGAAGCGGCTCATATTCGCTCCTAATAAAAAGGCCTCGATGGCAACATCATAACAGGCTTCTTCAATTCCACTGTGCATAATCATGCTTTGGGTAAAACGAGAAGCTCCAAAATAATGTTGAACTCTTTCTTTTAACGTCTTAACAGATATTTCACGGAGAACCGACTTTTCATATTTCATCTGTTTCTCGCGTTTTTTTTCTATAAAGGTCGTAATGACATTCACTTCAATCTTCACCTCTTTACGAGATAGTTTTTTACTCTCAGTAAAAGTCATACATTGAAACCTTTGCCTTCTGTTACCAATTTCTGAGGGGCAGTTTGCAAAAAAATAGACCCCGTTCCTCGCGACTGGGTCTTAGCTCCATAGCATTCATTTTAACTAAGTACGTTTAAATCATTTAAAGCCTGTTGCAGCGTTCCCTTTGTTTCGACTTTTCCATTTAAATCGATTCCAAGCTCAACAATTGTATTGGTTATTTCAGGTCGAACGCCTGTTAATATCGTCTTACAACCTTGGATACGGATTCCATTAACGATATTAAACAAATGACTAAGTACAGCCGTATCCATATAAGAAACACCCGACAGATCTAATATGATGTATTTTATATTTTGTTTATAAATTTCTTCCAAAACTTTAAATTGAATATTTTTTGCCCGTCTTGTATCAACCATTCCAATGATTGGTAAAATGGCAATTTCATTTGATAAGGGAATGACCGGGACATTTAAGTCATCAATTAATTCATTTTGCGCTGAGATGAGGTAACTAGTGTACTCTGAAAAACTGGCCGAAAAATGTTTAATATAAGAGTCCAGTGTAAAATTAACCTGTCTTTCCATTTCAAAAATTTCTTTTTTGGAAATTTCAATATGATCATAGTAATTATATAGGTAATCCCAATATGTCTTTCTAAGAGTTTGAATCCAGTCTAATTTTAAAATAAGTTCAAATTCTAATTCAGCCCACTTTCTCCCGTGATCTTTAGCATGAAGAACAAGGCCAAATTCATCTTCCCTATTCAATAGATCTACAATTGTTTCTGCAGAGCGTAAGATGTATTCCTCATCAATTGAATTATCAATCCCAGCAATGCTATCAAATAAGTTTCTGCCATTTTCCATTAAACGGTTCATAAAGGATTCCTTGTTGGTCTCGTAAAACTCAATAAATGTTTGATTTTCCTTAAAGACTAAATTCAACTTTTCCACTCCTAATTCCCTTATTTCTTGTATTGGAAACTCTATTGAAAAACATGTACCTTTGCCCACTTCACTATCGACATTCAATTTGCCATCATGTTCATAAATGGTTGAAAATACTTGCGTTTATCCCATACCCGTACCAGACTCTTTTGAAGTAAAAAATGGAGTTCCTAATAAACTTAGTTTTTTTTTTGGGATTCCCACCCCTGTGTCCGCTATTTGAACCATTAATTTCTCACCTAATTTGTAATGTCTTACAGTTAAGACACCATTTTCAGGCATAGCTTCAAAAGCATTTTTAATTAGATTAAATAAAGCTTTTTTCAACTGATTCCGTTTTCCATAAACCTTTAATTGTGTGTCTGTAAATCGCCTTTCAACGGTGACATGGTAAACCTGGTTTTGGAACAGATATAAAATTGATTCGAGTTCAGAGGTGAGACTGATTAATGAAAATTTCTCATCATCTAGGTCTGGCTTGGACACATTCAGTAAGTTTTTGCATCGTTGTCAAAGCATGATCCAATTCATCCACTGCAATGTCTAAATAGGCATGAGGATTTTCTTCCTTCAACAAATGGAGGAATCCTTTCACAGCTGTTAAGGGATTTCTAACCTCATGTGCAATGCCTGCTGCAATTTGTCCTACTGCTGCTAAACGATCAAGTGTAACATCATCAGTACTTGTTGCTTTTCCATTTAATTGCAATAATCCTCGTCCCTTCCTCAGATGTTTCTATAATAAATTCATCCATTAATCTTTTCGCTCCTAACAAACCTAGCCCAAGACCCTTTTTTGAAATAACCTTTTGTCCATTTAAAATTTGCTCCAGTTGATTGATGCCTTTACCCTGATCCTCAACAAATACTTGTATCCCCCTACTCTCAATAGAATCAAACTTAACGAGTCCATGTGTTCCGGAGTGATCCAGAATATTCTGAGTCAACTCTGACACGGCAACAACAATCTTTTGCATGTCCACTTTAGAAAACTCGAGAGCTTTAGCTAAGAGGCGAATACAATTAATGGCAATACGAATATCATTTTCAGACTTAATAACTATTACTTTTAACATAAATTAATTATAAGCAATTCGATCTTATTATGAAATAGTTTTTCACTATTTTAAGTTTTATAACTTTATCAAATAATCATTAATATTAGTCTTTAGTCTATCGAAATAAAAGAAAACACAAAAAAAAAGACCCAAGCAATAAGCTTGAGAGCCTTTGAAAACGTAGTAATCAACGTTTTGAGAACTGAGGTGCACGACGAGCGCCTTTAAGACCGTATTACTTACGTTCTATTATTTTAGTATTAAAATATGAAGAAACTCGAAATAAAATGATTTATTGAAAGCCTGACTTATCGGGACTTTTTCCTTTTAATAAAAAATAGATAATGTTAAATGGTAATAATATGGTCAAAAATAGTTCAGCTTATTTGAAGTCAGAAAAAAATTTTCGAAGAAAAGAGGTTTA
Organism: Niallia sp. XMNu-256; assembly: GCF_036670015.1. Classification (NCBI taxonomy): domain Bacteria; kingdom Bacillati; phylum Bacillota; class Bacilli; order Caryophanales; family Bacillaceae; genus Niallia; species Niallia sp. XMNu-256. The sequence continues at coordinate 162,342 of NZ_CP137636.1, read as the reverse complement.
GGTTCGAAAAAACGTCTACTTCTTCTCTGGTAATTGGACACCCCTCCGCTTTCTATTCTTACATACAACCGACAAGAACTAGGAAATGTGTAAGGTCAAAGAGAGTAGGAAGAACCAAAGATCGGATTAAACAAAAGAATCCCAAGTGATTTATGTTCACTTGGGACGTGCGAGTTTAGCAATTTGTTCTGAAATTATACTATAAATTATTTTGTGCTTATGACTTTATTCTATTTTTTGGCGAAACCGGCATTCAATAGATTTTTCCACTTTTGGGCGCTAGTTGCATATTTTATTCATTATAGTGTGTCGGGAATACGCGACGCAAATCATTTTCAATTTCTTCAAAGAATCTTTCAATTGGAAGTCAACTGGATATCGTTTGAAGAGTCATTCATTCGATCAGAGCGATCGGGGTTAATTGAGACATCGGGATTAACTGAGATATATACATTTTCAATATTATGGTCAATCGATTTTGCTTGATCCGCTATTCTCTGTGCAACGTCCGCGGAAAGATGATTATTGTTATTATTGAGTTGTGCAGCTATATAAACATTATTATTTTTTATAGTAACATTCGCCTGTTCAACTTCATTCATTGAGACAATTTTATCCTCAATGTGGTTCTTCCTTTGTGTATCATTGTTTGTATTATCATTTGCTCTAGATCCATAAGTGAAATTATTATCAGAATTATTGACTTTTGTAGGTTTTGTTATATCGGAACTTTGGACTGCGGTATCATTCGAGTTATCATTATTAACACCACAGGCTGAAAGAACCAAAGCTGTTAATGCAACTGAAATTAAAGCTATTCGTTTCATAAAAACCCTCCTTCATCCTACCCTTTTATATTGTCGTAATTTATTCTTCAGTATTCATGTGATTTTCCTGTACAAGGGAGAGAACAATTGAGAAAAGACGGGAGATTTCTGCGGATGAAGCTCCTGCTTTTTTATTTGGAAAGACAAAGTGTTAAAAAAACTGATATCCATTTTAGGTGGTATTGACTAACTGATGTGGCGAAGACTCCGATGATAGGAGTAAGCTACTTCTGCTCATGGATGGCCATTAGGTCTCAATAAGTTGTAGCAATCCATTTTCCAAAATTTCCGCTTGTAGAATACTCACAGTAAGTTCAGTAAAAATAAAGGGGAAAGATGATGGTTAATAAGTTATTTATTATTCTGGTAGTGGTGGATATTCAAATCCGGTGATCGTGTCTGTACTTAATATAAACACTTAATGCTTTCTCAATATCACTTGATCTAAACGTTTCACATACCGATAAGATGCCTTTTTATAAATGAGCACACTGTCATGGGTGTCTCTTAGAATGTAAATAGTAATTATTGGTTTTCAGTTAAGATTATGTAGGACATCTTTTAATAAATTATTTATACTTTCATTGCTTATTACCTATACAAAGTTCTTGGACTATGAAACACCGCTGATTAGTATGACTTGGGATAGTTGCGATTTTTAGAGTTCTAAGCTTTTAAGCATAGACCCCCATTTGGGAAAAAATGGGGGGTCTCGACAACCCTATTATACTCAATTTGAGGTTTTTTCTTTTATTCATCTTTTTTATTAATGTATATTCCAGTTTTTTAGAATATGTTTTTCAGTGACCTCAAACCGTCTTCATGCTTCAAACCTTTTTATATTTAGAATCAAGTGATCTATTAATTTTTTAGATGAAGATGTTTAACGAATTAATTCAAAACTAAAAGACATTATAGATAACAAGGGAGAATTTTAACGAATTATTTCAAAACTAATAGACTACATAGACGGTAAGGGAGAGATTAAAATTTTTAACGATTTTTTTCAATTCTAACACACTACATAGAATAGTAAGGGAGATAATAAGATGATTAAAAGAACGACTATAATTTTTTTGACAGCAATAATCTTCATCTCTACGTTAGTAATGCCTACTTATGCGGCGAACGGTGGAACACAGGGAAACAGCCCCTGGATGAACACCAAGCTCTCGGCTGAGAAGCGCACCGAGCTGCTTCTCGATGCGATGACGATCGAACAGAAGATGCAGCAAATCGTTATTTCGCGCTTCAATGAGAATGACACCGGTGAGACGGTCGTCATCAATAGGGGAGGAACAAGCAAATACCAAAACGGAGTTTTCGAGCCCCAGGGTACTTTGCCCGGATGTGAGTGGCAGGACACCGGCCGGCAGATCCGCGGGATCAAGGAACTAGGTATTCCCACCATCCGCATGACCAACGGTGGTACAGGGGTGAAGGGCGGATCGTGTGGCAATGACCCATTGGCAACAGGCCTACCGTCTACTCTGGCCATGGCTGCGACTTTCGACCGTAAGCTAAACAATGAGGCCGGTCGGATCCTTGGCGAGGAGACCCGGGCCTTTGCACATCACGTGATGCTCGGACCTGGCATGAACCTTGTGCGTCACCCGTACAATGGCCGGAACTATGAGTACTTCAGTGAGGACCCATACCTCACGGGTATACTAGCAACCGAGCAAGTCAAGGGAATCCAGGCCCAGGGGATTCAGGCCCAGCTTAAGCACCTAGCAGGCAACGAGCAGGAAACTGAGCGATGGACGATGGGTGTACAGGTTCCCTCACGTGCCATGAACGAGCTGTATATGCTGCCTTTCGAGATGGCCGCTAAGGATGCTAATCCAGCCTCTGTGATGTGCTCGTTCCCGGATGTAAATGGCACTTTTGCCTGTGACAGCTCTGAACTACTTCAGGACGCTTTGCGTAAAAACTGGGGCTTCAACGGTTATGTCATGAGTGACCGTCGCGCGATTCATGACACGGTTTCTGCTATTAAGGCGGGCACGAATGTCGAGCTCGACTGGGCACCTCAGTACTACACCCAAGAGAAAATTCAGAAGGCTCTTGATACTGGTCAGGTGACCGAGAACGACATCGACAATCTGCTTCGTCCACGGTACATCAAGATGATTGAATTTGGCCATATGGATAAGCCTTTCAACAAGTTCATGCCGGAGATCGTCGATTCGAAAGCTAATGGTACTATCGCTCGAAAGATGGCCGAGGAAGGGGCCGTACTGTTGAAGAACGAAAACGGCTTCCTGCCACTGGATGGGAAACCGAAGTCGATCGCACTGATTGGTGTCGAGTGGTTCGCAGGTATAGCCAAGTTGTCCCCGCGCTCTGTTCGAGACACCAATGAGAACGTCGTGACCCCTTACACGGTCACCCCACAGGAAGGCTTGGAAAATGTTATTAAAGAGATGGGCTACAACACCAAGGTGACGTACAACGATGGCCGTGACCCTCAAGCCGCTGCCAAACTGGCCTCACAGTCTGACATCGTGCTACTCATGATCGGTGACAATCCGCATGAAACTAAGGATCGCGAGACTCTCGGCTTCCCGGCTATCGATCTCAACAAACATCGAGACAAAGTGGACTGGGTGGAGCAGGAGCCGCTGATCGATGCGGTCCTGAAGGCAAACGCAAAGAACACTGCTGTGATCCTGAAGACCTCTGGTACAGTGCTCATGCCGTGGTTGGATCAGGTTCCTGCCGTACTCGAGGCGTGGTTCCCGGGAATGGAAGATGGTAACGCTGTTGCCAATCTGCTTTACGGGAAGGTCAATCCTTCCGGAAAACTGCCTATGACGTTTGGTGCCAGCGCGCGAGAGGCCGCTTTCGCTACCGAGAAACAATACCCAGGAACTCGTCAAGACACCGGCAAACCTGGTGGCCCAGGTCCGTATGGCGACGGTTCCAAACAGATGATCGCCCAGTACACCGAAGGTCTGCAGATGGGTTACCGCTGGTACGAGGCCAACAATGTAAAGCCTCTCTTCCCTTTCGGATACGGTCTATCGTACACGACCTTCAAGTATGACGGCCTCAAAGTGAAGAGGGTTCGCGGCAACAAGGGCTCATTGTCCGGTATTGATGTAACTTTCACCGTCACGAACACTGGTGACGTTGCCGGCAAAGAAGCGGCACAGGTTTATCTAACCCTGCCGAACGAGGCGGGGCAACCGACTAAGCGCCTCGTAAACTTTGAGAAGATTGACCTTAAGCCCGGTGAGAACAAGACGGTGACTCTAAGGATTGACCAGGCAGGCTCCAACCACCCGTTCTCCTATTTTATTCCGAAAGAACCGGACAACCTAGCGAACTGGGCTGACGGCGAGTGGGCAACCGCTGACGGAAAGTACCGCGTACATGTCGGAGGTTCCTCGACAGATACTCCACTGGAAAAGGAGATTCCGTTGAACTTCAAACTTGACAAGAATAAAGGCAAAGGCAACAACAAGGGCAAAGGGAACTCTAAGTAATATGCCCATGATCATGGGATGATGTCTTCGACCGGTAGAGGTCGTCGTAGCATCCCAACAGGCGGTGAGCAAGTAAGCTCACCGCTTTTCTCCTTGTCTCCATGGACAATGAGAGGGATGAAAAATTTCCTGTAAGGACGTGAGAAGTTTGAAGAAAAAATCAGTTCGTAACAGCCGGCTAGGTTTGGCTAATTGGTGGTGGTTAGCCCTTGGCCTTGTGATCCTCTTGACCGCATGCACCGTGAAGGAACCTGACAAGTCAGTAGAGAGCGATAAAACTGCTGAACCAGCTCCGGCCGAACGTGGCGACTGGCATGTCCCCGGCTTGGTGGACCGATCTGGCAAGCCAATCGAGGTGCCGATGCCAGGTCCGACCACAGGCAGGACTCTGGATGTTACGAAATTTGGGGCAGATCCGGATCCGGACTCAAAAGACGACGCAGCGGCCATAAGGAAGGCCCTTGATGCGGCTGAACCGGGTGACGAGGTCTTACTGCCTGCCGGCACGTATGACCTGCGCACCACTGACCCGGCCGACGAGTCAGCGAACATCGTACTGCGCAGCGGTGTGGACCTGCGGGGCGAGGGTCAGGAGAGAACCGTGCTACTGACTTCTTTCGACGGTGAGGATGACAGCCGGGTCATTCGTGGCTCCGGTGCCCAAGATGTGATCGTCGCTGACCTCACCATCACCTCTCGTTATAAGGGACCACTCGGCGATGACCCTGAAAACGGCGACGTGGGTGGTGGTCCTATGTACGGAATCTACCTCGGAGCCCACAAAGGGACAGCCAGCTCCCGGATCCTTGTGGAGAACCTGAGCATTCGTAAATTCAAACGCCACGGAATCTCCGTCAAGGCCAGCCGTGAAGTGACCCTCACTGGAAACTCTGTAAGTGAAGCAACTGCTGTTGGCCCTGGGGGACAGGGCTATGGAATCGCTATCGAGGGCTCAGTGAAGCAGCACGACCCGGATGCCACCAACGACTCCCGACACAACGTCGTCATAGGTAATACCTTCGATGGCAGGCATCTACGGCACGCCATTCTACTACAGTTCCCCACACACAACAATCTCGTGGCAGAGAACACCATTACCGGCAGCATCCTCGACGCCATCGACCTGCACGGCGAGGGTGAATATCTGAACGAAATCAGGGATAACACGGTCGTTGGGGGGCAGCGGGCGGGCATCGCATTAGGCAATTCCGGCGGGGCAAAGAACAAACATGATGCCTCAGGTCCTGGAAACTGGGTGCACTCTAACGACTTGATTGCAAACCGTCAAGGAGTCCTCGTCATTTTGGGAACACCTGACACCCTCATTGAGGACAACAGAATCACCAGTGGGGATAATTCGCGGGTCGGCATCGAGGTCCGTAATGCACCAGGCACAAAGTTGTACGGTAACCACATCACTGGGGGGACTGACATGTTCTCGGGTATCCGCCTCATCAAGGACCGCGGTGCTGACGGACGCGGCAAAGGAATCCCGTCAGGCATCAGGGTCAAGGGCAATGTCATTCGAAAAGCCACCAATGGCATTAGGATCGATGCCGGGAAGAACCTCTGTATAATGGAAAACATTTTCGACAGCATTGAGGGAGACGAGTTGAGGGTGGCCAACGGGATAGAGGTGAGCCAGTCTTGTCCCTAATCCACAAATGGATTAACAGTTATGGCATCTTCGTGGAATGAATAAGGTCATTAAATTAAAAATATCGTTGATCATTACTAAGTATTTATTGAGATAAACACTGTAAATCGCTTGATATAAAGGGATTTGCAGCTACTGTTGAAAAGCTTTTAGAATCAACGACACTCCTTTGGCAGGGGGAAACTTGAACTAAGATGTTTAAATCATTTATTATTTTTAATCTTTAAACCTTAATAAACTTAAAACAGGAGAACGGGAACACAACAGCATTTCTTTTAGACTTGGCTTTAGGAGCCGATAATCAGTCTTTCCGAAACTTCATGAAGAGATCACATGAGGTTTTAACAAAGGTACTACTATAAGGTTTAATATTCCGTATTTAAAAATAATGTCCTTAATCGAATTTTGTCTATTTTCAATGCTTAAGAAAAATACTACGTTTTGAATCTAAAAGGAGTATAAAAGATGCTCGGTTGCTCCCCTGCTGGATTTTTAAAAAAGGTTCCAAGGGGTGTCCAATCCAGTATTCAACGTAAAAAAACCTCTCCCAAAAGTTTGGGAAAGGTTTTTTTGTTGTATAACAACGATATTAACGTTTTGAGAACTGAGGTGCACGACGAGCGCCTTTAAGACCGTATTTCTTACGTTCTTTCATACGTGGGTCACGTGTTAAGTATCCAGCGCGTTTTAGAGTTGCGCGGTATTCTGGGTCAGCTTGTAGTAACGCACGAGCGATACCATGACGGATTGCTCCAGCTTGACCAGTATAGCCACCACCATTAACATTTACAAGCACATCGTAGCTGCCAAGAGTTTCAGTAGCCACTAAAGGTTGTCTTACAACCTCACGTAATGCTTCAAATGGGATGTAGTCGTTAACGTCACGACCATTGATTACAACTTTACCATCGCCTGGTACTAAACGTACACGAGCAACAGAACTTTTACGACGACCAGTACCGATATATTGAACTTGTGCCAAGATAATAACCTCCTTTATAAATTATCCACGAAGTTCGTAAACTTCAGGTTGTTGAGCTTGGTGCGGATGTTCGCTACCAGCATAAACGTGTAATTTTTTAGCCATTTGACGACCAAGAGTGTTCTTTGGAAGCATGCCTTTAACTGCTTGTTCTAACATTCTTTCAGGGAAGTTAGTACGCATTTCAAGAGCCGTTCTTTGTTTCAAACCACCTGGGTGATTTGTGTGACGGTAATAGATTTTGTCATTAATTTTATTACCAGTCAATTCGATTTTTGAAGCATTTAAAAGAATAACATGATCACCAGTGTCCACATGTGGTGTGTAAGTTGGTTTATGTTTACCACGTAAAATTGATGCAACTTCTGTAGCAAGACGTCCTAAAGTTTTGCCTTCAGCATCAATTACGTACCATTTACGCTCAATATTTTGGGCATTTGCCATAAATGTTGTACGCATGAATTTCCCTCCTAATAATAGCCATTTCATTAAATTTCGTTCGTAACATATCTCATATTTAATCACAATAAGTTCCGGGGCTTATCGTGGGATTAAAAATCATACCATATAATAATAAATCCTCTGGTGGTTAATGTCAAGAAAATGTTACACCAGGTAGGGTTGTTTTAGAAAAAAATTTTTTCTACCCTTAATAATCTACTTTCCACAAGTATAACCCTTGTGGTGGTGCGGTTTTACCTGCTTGGCCTCGATCCTTCGCTTGAAGAATTTCTACCATTTCTTCGGGACAAATATTTCCTTTACCAACCTCTAGAAGAGTACCCACTAAGATTCGAACCATGTTGTATAAAAAGCCATTACCAGCGAACCGGAATATAACGACATCGCCCTCTTCGAAAATCTCAATTTCTGTTACGGTACGAACACGGTCCTCTACTTCTGTCTTTGCGGAGCAAAAGCTCGTAAAGTCATGGGTCCCGATTAAATAGGAGGCGGCCTTCCGCATTAAATCAATATTTAAATCATACTGATACTGAAATTGATAATTCCGCGAAAAAGGATCCGATATGGCTGTCCGCTTGATAAAATAGCGATACTCTTTGCCTATTGCATCGAAACGAGCGTGAAATGATGAATGTACTTTCTCAACCTGAATGATAGCAATATCTTCTGGCAAGAGACTTTGAAGCGCCATCCGCCAGCGATCCATTGGAATGGATAGTGGTGAATCAAAATGAATGACCTGACCCTTCGCATGAACACCTGCATCTGTTCGACCAGAGGCGGTAACTTTAATCTCTTGTCCTTTGTGAATCTTCATTAAAACAGATTCTATTTCTCTTTGAACCGTTCTCGTTTTTGGCTGAACCTGATAACCCGAAAACAAAGTGCCGTCATAACTTATCGTACATTTATAGCGCTGCATGAATAAACCTCGCTAAGTTCTAAAAATAATCAGTAACACGGTTACCGATAATAATACTAGAATCATTGCTGTATCAGAAAATCCCCAACTTAATTGCCTATATTTCGTCCTGCCTTCTCCCCCACGGTACCCTCTAGCTTCCATCGCAATTGCTAGTTCCTCTGCCCTTTTAAAAGAGCTAATAAATAGAGGGATAAGAAGTGGAATAATCGCCTTTAAACGTTCCTTTATCGGGCCCGTCGTAAAATCAACCCCTCGGGCACTTTGCGCCTTCATGATAATATCCGTTTCCTGCATAAGTGTAGGAATAAAACGAAGCGCGATTGACATCATTAATGCCAGTTCATGGACAGGAAATTTTATTTTCTTAAGGGGTGCTAATAAATATTCAATTCCATCGGTAATTTCAATGGGAGTTGTTGTTAGAGTTAATAAAGAAGTAACCAAAATCAACAGAAAAAAGCGTAAAGAAATAAAAACCCCTTGCCTTACCCCTTCTTCATAGATTTTGAGCCATCCGATATCAACAAGAACATCCCCTTCTCGAGTAAAGAAAAGATGAATGAGCAAAGTAAAAATGACAAGCCATATTATTGGAATGAGACCGTTTAAAATAAAACGAAAGGGAATTTTTGATATGGCGATCATAAATAGGGTATACGCTAGTAAAATGCCATAGGTAAGAGTATTATTTGCTATAAAAACAATACAAACAAATAAAAAGATAATGATCAGTTTTGATCTCGGATCCATGCGATGTAGAACCGAATCTGCTGGAACGTAGCGGCCCAAAATTATTTTATCCATCATTTTGGCATACCTCTTTCCAAGCTCTCAGCCACAGCCTCTGCTAATTGTTCGGTTGTAAGACATATTCTGTTTAACTGAACTCCGCAGGTTTCTTCAAACTGCCTTTGAAAGCGAACAACCTCTGGAACATCTAATCCCATTCCAATTAAACCATCTGGGGAAGCAAAGATTTCCTCGGGAGTTCCTTTTTTGAACACCTGTCCCTTATGCATAATCACAATTTGATCAGCATATCTAGCTGCATCCTCCATACTGTGGGTAACAAGGATCGTTGATAAGCCTTTCTCCTTATGAAGCTGATAAAACATATTCATTATTTCTTTTCGACCTCTTGGATCGAGACCAGCTGTTGGCTCGTCTAATACAATGACATCAGGGTCCATTGCTAATACACCTGCAATGGCCACTCGTCTCATTTGTCCACCTGATAGATCAAAGGGCGACTTTTGTAAAAGGCCTTCAGATAAACCAACGAGCTTTAGTGCTTCCCTTGCACGTACCTTCGCTTCCTCTTCCGAAACACCAAAATTCATTGGACCAAAACAAATGTCTTTTTCAATGGTCTCCTCAAACAACTGATGTTCAGGAAACTGAAAGACAATCCCGACCCTTTGCCTTACTCTTTTTAAATCTTTTGGTTTTTCCCCTGCCTTAATCTCCGTATCACCAATGACTACCTTTCCCTTAGTTGGCCTCAATAAAGCATTTAAATGTTGTAGCACTGTTGATTTACCAGAGCCAGTATGGCCAATAATGGCTAGATACGTTCCTTCTGGAATGTCAAAGGAAACATTTTGTATGGCAATTCGTTCAAAGGGAGTATTTGCCTGATAACGATATTCTACCTGCTGAAGTGAGATGTCCATAATTCTGCCACCAACTCTTCTTCTGTTAAATAGGGCTTATTAAGTTTAACGCCCTTTTCATTTAATAGCTTACTCATTTTTACAGGAAAAGGCATATCTAAACCCAGTGAAATAAGCTCTTCATCTAATTGAAAAATCTCCTCGGGAGTTCCTTCACGGTGCAATTTACCTTTATTCATAACGATAATTCGATCTGCCTTAGCAGCTTCTTCTAAGTCATGTGTAATCGAAATAACCGACATATGAAAATCAGCCTTAAGTTCCCTTACCGTATTTAATACTTCTTCCCTTCCTCTAGGGTCTAACATAGATGTTGCTTCATCTAAGATGATAACCTGTGGTCTAAGAGCAATAACCCCTGCTATGGCCACCCTTTGCTTTTGACCGCCTGAAAGGTTATGAGGTTCGGAATTAAGGAAGTAATCCATTTTCACCTTTTCAAGAGCGGTTAATACTCTTGGAACCATTTCCTCTCTTGGAACTCCATTATTTTCAAGAGCGAATGCTACGTCATCTTGAACGGTAGCACCAACAAATTGATTATCCGGATTTTGAAATACCATTCCTACTCTTTTGCGAATATCCCATACTGTATCTTCCGACATTGGGATTCCGCCTACATGGATCGTTCCCTTCTGAGGAAATTGTAAACCATTTAAGAGCTTGGCCAATGTCGACTTACCAGACCCATTATGGCCCACAATAGCCAACCATTCAGATTCATAAACTGTCAGTGAGACATCATCAAGTGCAGGGCGTGCTTGTTCATCATACTGGTATGAAATATTTTGTATTTGTATTAACGGCTTCTGCATTCTGTCCACTCCTAAGCTCAGCTTTACTATCTAATAGTTAATGAGGTTTGGCACCACAATTTCAAAAGATTTTTTTAAAAAAAATACCCGCCAAATATGGCGAGCTTTGAAATTGTGAAGCAACCGGAGTAGCCGATTTACCTATATCCAAAATAGATTTCAGTTGTGTGGCAATCTGCTAACCTCTTTTCATTGCTTCCAATATCAGTGCTCATAAAGAAAAGTTAGCATGAGAAAAACACGACTTCTCGTATTCAAAGAGGATAGTCGAAGCATTTCTTATACTTTACTCCCTCATTAATTGATCCTACAAAAGAACAAAAAAGCCTGCGCCATTATCACAATAGAATATCTACAATGCAGTGACAAGGCGCTTGAGCTAGACGAGACATATCATCACTGTGTGTAAGGGTACATAACACAGGAACAATTGCAACATAATAATTGTAACCACTCATCCCATTTCTATGAGGGGACATGCTCATCATAACACTCTTTTTTGGCTTGGTAAGGAAAGCCCTCACAATTTCGCTTTTGAAAAAAGGACAAGAAACAATATGTCCCTATGCCCTTATTAAGACCATTTAAATCAAGATTAAACTAATTCAATAACAACCATTGGTGCTCCGTCTCCACGACGAGGTCCCATTTTCATAATACGTGTGTATCCACCTTGACGTTCTTCGTAACGTGGTGCAATATCACTGAATAATTTTTGAAGTGCATCTTGATTAGTTTCAGCGTTAGCAACTTCATTACGAATAAATGAAGCAGCTTGACGACGAGCGTGTAGGTCGCCACGTTTACCTAGAGTAATCATTTTTTCAACAACAGAACGTAATTCTTTCGCACGAGTTTCAGTTGTTTGAATGCGTTCATTGATAATTAAGTCAGTAGCTAAATCACGTAGCATCGCCTTACGTTGTGAGCTAGTACGTCCTAACTTTCTGTATCCCATGAAAGTTTCCCTCCTTTTTTGAAGTTAATATATATCTAGGTTCTAAAGAAAATCAATCGTCTTTTCTTAAGCCTAGTCCAAGTTCATCTAGTTTGTTTTTTACTTCTTCAAGAGATTTTCTACCAAGATTTCGTACTTTCATCATATCTTCTTCAGTTTTATTCGCTAGTTCCTGAACAGTGTTAATTCCAGCACGTTTTAGGCAGTTATAAGAACGAACAGAAAGATCTAGTTCTTCAATTGTCATTTCAAGGACTTTTTCTTTTTGGTCTTCTTCTTTTTCAACCATAATCTCAGCATTTTGAGCCTCATCGGTCAAACCAACAAAGATATTTAAATGCTCAGTAAAGATTTTTGCACCAAGCGCGATTGCATCTTGCGGACCTGTACTACCATCAGTCCAAACATCAAATGTTAGCTTATCAAAGTTTGTTAGTTGACCCACACGTGTGCTTTCTACTTGATAAGAAACACGTGAAACTGGAGTGTAAATAGAATCGATAGGAATGACACCAATTGGCTGGTCTTCCCGTTTGTTTTGATCTGCAGGTGTATATCCTCTTCCGCGTCGGGCAGTTAAACGCATACGTAAATGACCATTTGTTCCAAGTGTTGCAATATGAAGATCAGGATTTAGAATTTCAACATCGCTGTCATGAGTAACATCGCCAGCTTTTACAACCCCTTCGCCCTGTACATCTATTTCAAGCGTTTTTTCTTCGTCAGAATAAATCTTTAGCGCCATCTTTTTAATGTTTAAGATGATGTTTGTTACATCTTCTACAACACCTTCAATTGTAGAGAACTCATGTAATACTCCGTCGATTTGAACAGATGTTACAGCAGCACCAGGGAGTGAGGATAATAAAATACGACGTAAGGAGTTACCTAATGTTGTACCATATCCACGCTCAAGTGGCTCCACGACGAACTTCCCGTACTTGGCATCATCGCTGATCTCAATCGTTTCGATTTTTGGTTTTTCTATTTCGATCATCAAAATATACCCTCCTTCAAAACGTCAAACCTCGGCTAGGGTTCTAACCGAAATTTCCCCAGTCTACATTCCTGTAATATATAGTAACTGGATAACTTTTCCGTATATTCATAACTTGTATCATAACCCATTATAGACAAGGTTACAAATTCTATACAGAAAAGTTACACACGACGACGTTTTGGCGGACGGCATCCGTTATGTGGAACAGGTGTAACGTCTTTAATTGCAGTTACTTCTAAACCAGCTGCTTGAAGAGCACGAATCGCTGCTTCACGTCCAGCACCAGGTCCTTTAACAGTAACTTCTAAAGTTTTCATTCCGTGTTCCATAGAAGCTTTTGCTGCAGTTTCAGCAGCCATTTGTGCTGCGAAAGGAGTGGATTTACGTGATCCTTTAAAACCTAACGCACCTGCACTTGACCATGAAAGAGCGTTCCCATGAACGTCAGTAATTGTAACAATTGTATTATTAAATGTTGAACGGATATGTGCAACACCAGACTCTATATTCTTTTTCACACGACGTTTACGTGTATTTGTTTTACGTGCCATGTTTAGTGACCTCCTTTACTTATTATTTCTTCTTGTTCGCTACAGTCTTACGAGGACCTTTACGCGTACGAGCATTGTTTTTTGTATTTTGTCCACGGACAGGCAATCCACGACGGTGACGAAGACCGCGGTAGCAACCAATTTCCATTAGACGTTTAATGTTAAGTGAAATTTCACGACGAAGGTCACCTTCAACCTTCAATTTATCAATAATATCACGGATTTTGTTTAATTCGTCTTCTGTTAAATCACGAACACGAGTATCCTCGGATACACCTGCTTCAGCTAATACTTTTTGAGCAGTATTTTTACCAATACCATAAATGTAAGTTAAAGAAATAACAATACGTTTTTCACGTGGAATATCTACACCAGCAATACGTGCCATTAAGAATGTGCACCTCCTTTTCTTTATCCTTGTTTTTGTTTATGTTTAGGGTTTTCGCAGATAACCATAACTTTGCCTTTTCTACGAATAATTTTACATTTTTCGCAGATCGGTTTGACTGATGGTCTTACTTTCATTATCCTAACCTCCTTAATAGTACGGAGTGCAATGAGATTTATTTAAAACGGTAAGTAATTCTTCCGCGAGTTAAATCATATGGAGAAAGTTCTACAGTTACTTTATCTCCAGGTAAAATACGAATAAAATGCATTCTGATTTTACCGGAAACATGTGCCAAAATCGTGTGGCCATTTTCCAATTCTACTTTAAACATCGCATTTGGTAATGTTTCAGTAACTGTGCCTTCAATCTCAATTACATCATCTTTCGCCACCTGAACACGACTCCCTTCTATTTCAAATAGTATCTATTTCAAGGCTTATAAATCAGCGCAACATCAAGATATCCTCATGTAAGTCTTTCCCGAATCTGTTTCCCACATACTTCCTGCGCTGGATAAAAGCCATTAATTGCGTATACAACTTGAATTCGTGGGAGATGTTCGATAAACGTTCACCTTGTCGTTGTGCCTTACAAAGGATCATGCATGTAAGCTCCCGAGTAATACATCAATATCTTCAAAAACCTTACGAATATCTTGTTGACCATTGATATTACGTAAATAGCCTTTCGTTTCATAGAAATCAAGCAAAGGTTTTGTTTGCTTTACATTTACTTCTAAACGATTTTGAACTGTTTCTGTATTATCATCAGCTCGTTGATACAATCCACCGCCACAACGGTCGCAAACTCCGTCTTTTGCAGGTGGGTTAAAAACAAGATGATAAGTGGAACCACAAGACTTACAAATCCGTCTACCAGTAAGACGTTCCATAAGAATCTCTTGATCCACATCAATGTTTATAACAAAATTAATTTGTTTATTCAAGTCAGAAAGAATTGATTCCAAAGCATCTGCTTGAGCAACGGTTCTTGGAAAACCATCAAGCAAGAAGCCTTTATTACAATCTTCCTTACTTAATCTCTCACGTACAATCCCAATTGTCACTTCATCTGGTACTAAATCCCCTTTATCCATAAAAGATTTAGCTTGTAATCCTAATTCTGTACCTTCTTTAATAGCTGCACGGAACATATCCCCAGTGGAAATATGAGGGATGCCGTATTTTTCAACGATTTTCTCTGCTTGTGTACCCTTTCCGGCACCAGGGAGTCCCATTAATACTAGATTCATTCGTATTCCCCCCAATTTAACTATACATTAAAACATAAAGTCACTTAGTATAGTTATTTTATAAATCCTTTATAATGACGCTTCACTAATTGTGATTCTAACTGTTTCATGGTTTCTAGCGCAACACCAATAACGATCAAAAGACTTGTACCACCGATTTGTACTGACTGAGGAAGACCAGCAACTTTTGTAAATAAAATTGGCAGAATGGCAACCACAGTTAAGAAGATAGCGCCAACAAAGGTTAATCGGTATAGGGTACGAGTTAAATAGGTTTGTGTATTAACTCCCGGACGTATACCAGGTATATAGCCGCCTTGCTTTTGTAAGTTTTCTGCTACTTGTTCAGGGTTTACCTGAATAAAGGCATAAAAATACGTGAAAGCAATAATGAGTACAGCATATACAACCATTCCGATCGGATGTGTATAATCAAATACTCTTTGAATCCATAGAGTTACATCATTTTGTTCGAAAAAGGATGCAATGGTTCTTGGCGTCACAATAAATGAAACGGCGAATATAACTGGGATAACCCCTGCCGCATTTACTTTTAATGGTAAATGAGTAGATTGACCGCCTACAGAAGCGCGACCAGCAGCCATACGTTTTGCATATTGGATTGGAATTTTTCTTAATGCTTGTTGGACATAGATCACACCTACTACAATAGCAACAATCGCAAGTACCATTAATACAACAGTGATAATATTAATAAATAACTCATCACCAGCATTAATAAATTGTTGTGCGTAAATTTGCTGAATAGTAGTTGGTATCCCAGCAACAATTCCTGCGAAGATGATAATTGAAATCCCATTTCCAACACCCTTTGATGTAATCTGTTCACCTAACCACATCAAGAATGCCGTACCAGCAGTTAAAACCACTGCAATCACGAGATAAGTACCAACTCCAGGATTTTCAATTAAGGTTCCGCCAGCCAAATTATTAAACCCATATGACATTGCTAGTGCTTGGATAAAACCAAGTACAATAGTAAAGTATCTTGTAAATTGAGCCAATTTACGCCGACCCACTTCACCTTGTTTTGACCACTCTGTAAACTTTGGAACAACATCCATTTGTAATAATTGTACGATAATAGATGCAGTAATATATGGCATAATCCCCATAGCAAGTATTGAAAAATTATTGAGTGCACCACCAGCAAATGTGTTCAATATCCCGAATACACTTAGCTGATCTTGTACTGCAAAAAATTCTGCATTCACATTCGGTACAGGTATGAATGTACCGATGCGAAATACAATCAACATTAAAAGGGTGAATATGATTTTTCGTCTTATATCACCCACGCGCATAAAATTGGAGATTGTCTGAAACATTAAATCACCTCAGCACTACCGCCAGCAGCTTCAATAGCTTCTTTTGCTGCAGAAGAGAATTTATGTGCTTTAACAGAAAGTTTTTTCTCGATATTGCCTTTGGCTAATATCTTGATTCCAGACTTTTCTTTTGAAACGACTCCTGTTTCAATTAATAATTCTGGAGTAACTTCTGTTCCCTCTTCAAAACGGTTAAGAGCCTCAAGGTTAACAATTGCATATTCTTTACGGTTGATATTGGTAAAGCCACGTTTTGGTAAACGTTGGAATAATGGTGTTTGACCACCTTCGAATCCCATACGAACTCCGCCACCTGAACGGGCATTTTGTCCTTTATGACCTTTACCAGCAGTTTTACCATTACCAGATCCGATACCACGGCCTTTTCGCTTGCGCTCATGTCTAGCACCCTCTGCAGGTTTTAATTCATGAAGTTTCATTTTGGCACCTCCTTATTTAAGAAGTTTTATCTTAAATTTCTTTAACTGTTACTAAGTGAGAAACTTTATTAACCATTCCACGAATAGCAGCATTATCCTGCTGTTCAACAGTTTGATTTACCTTACGTAAACCTAGAGCTTTTACAGTATCCTTTTGATCTTGTGTACGACCAATAACACTGCGAGTGAGGGTAATTTGTAATTTATTTGCCATTTGATTTCCCTCCTTATCCTAACAGTTCTTCTACTGATTTACCACGTAATCTTGCTACGTCTTCAGCACGTTTCATTTGTGTAAGTCCATCGATTGTTGCACGAATCATGTTAATTGGTGTGTTTGTACCTAAAGACTTAGATAAGATATCACCAACACCAGCTAATTCAAGTACCGCACGGACTGGTCCACCAGCGATAACTCCTGTACCTTCAGCAGCAGGCTTCAGAAGAACTTCTCCAGCACCAAAGTGTCCGATTACTTCATGTGGTAATGTAGTACCAACTCTTGCTACTTCAATTAAGTTTTTCTTTGCATCTTCTACCGCTTTGCGAATAGCATCTGGAACTTCTTGTGCTTTACCAGTACCGAAGCCAACATGACCGTTTTTATCACCAACTACAACAAGAGCTGTGAAACGGAAACGACGTCCACCTTTAACAACTTTCGCAACACGGTTAACTGTTACTACGCGTTCTTCTAATTCAAGCTTATTTGGATCAATACGACGCATCTTTTTGTGTCCCTCCTTTATCGATTAAAATTGTAAGCCGTTCTCACGTGCAGCATCTGCTAATGCCTGAATACGTCCATGATAGAGGTATCCTCCACGGTCAAATACAACTTCTTTTACGCCTTTCTCAACAGCGCGTTTTGCAACAAGTTCGCCAACTTTAACAGCAGCTTCTTTGTTTCCTGTTGACTCAGCACTTACTTCTTTATCTAATGTAGAAGCACTTGCTAAAGTAACTCCATTCACATCATCAATTAATTGTGCATAAATGTGCTTGTTTGAACGAAACACGTTTAAACGAGGACGAGCAGCAGTTCCGCTAAGTTTTGTACGCACACGTGCGTGTCTTTTCTTACGTACTGCATTTTTATCGTTCTTCGTAATCATTGAGGTCACTCCTTTCGTTTAGTCTTAAGCGACATTACTTACCTGTTTTACCTTCTTTACGACGTACAAATTCACCTTCGTAACGAATCCCTTTACCTTTGTACGGCTCAGGAGGACGAACTTCACGAATATTTGCAGCTAGTGCACCCACGCGCTCTTTGTTAATACCTTTTACGATAACTTTCGTGTTTGCAGGTACTTCTACTTCAAGACCCTCTTCAGGTTCGAATTCAACAGGGTGTGAGTAACCAACGTTTAATACTAGTTTATTGCCTTGTTTTTGAGCACGGTATCCGACCCCGATTAGCTCTAAAGTCTTTTCAAAACCTTTAGAAACACCTTCAACCATGTTTGAAAGTAATGAACGAGTAGTTCCGTGTAATGCACGATGTTCTTTTTGGTCAGAAGGACGAGAAATATTAATCACGTTCTCTTCTACCTTAATTTCGATTTCAGGATTAAATGAACGAGTTAATTCACCTTTCGGTCCTTTAACAGTTACAGTTGATCCATTTTGTGTAATTGTTACTCCAGCAGGAATATCAATTGGTTTATTACCTATACGAGACATTTATTGCACCTCCATTCAATAAAAATTCCTATTACCAAACGTATGCTAATACTTCTCCGCCGACCTTTTTGGCACGAGCTTCTTTATCAGAAAGTACGCCTTGAGAAGTAGATACTAGAGCGATACCAAGACCATTTAAAACACGTGGTACTTCATCTGCTTTTGCATAAACACGAAGACCAGGTTTACTGATTCGTTTTAGCCCAGTAATTACGCGTTCATTGCTAGATCCGTATTTTAAGAAAATGCGGATAATACCTTGTTTATCATCTTCAATATATTCAACGTCACGTACGAAACCTTCGCGCTTTAAAATTTCAGCAATTTCTCTTTTAATATTAGATGCAGGTACCTCTAATTTTTCGTGACGAACCATATTTGCATTACGAATACGAGTAAGCAAATCAGCAATTGGATCTGTCATGACCATATTTTTTACCTCCTTCCCATATTTGGGGTTTACCAGCTAGCTTTTTTAACACCAGGAATTTGTCCTTTATACGCTAATTCACGGAAACAAATTCTGCAAAGCTTAAATTTACGATATACAGAATGTGGACGACCACAACGTTCGCAGCGTGTATATTCTTGTACTTTAAATTTAGGCGCGCGCTTTTGTTTCGCAATCATTGACTTTTTAGCCACGTTTTCGCCTCCCTTATTTAGAAGTTACTTTTGGAATGGCATACCGATTTGAGTTAATAGTTCACGTGCTTCTTCATCGGTATTTGCAGTCGTTACAATAACGATATCCATACCACGTACTTTACTTACTTTATCATAATCAATTTCAGGGAAGATTAGTTGTTCCCTTACACCTAATGTATAGTTACCGCGACCGTCGAAAGACTTTTTAGAAACCCCACGGAAGTCACGTACACGTGGAAGTGATACTGAAACTAGTTTATCAAGGAATTCATACATGCGAATACCACGAAGGGTAACTTTTGCACCGATTGGCATTCCCTCACGTAGACGGAAACCAGCGATTGAATTCTTCGCACGAGTAATTAATGGTTTTTGACCTGTAATGATTGCTAGTTCTTCAACAGCAACATCTAATGCTTTTGCATTTTGTACAGCGTCACCAACACCCATGTTTACAACGATTTTATCAATTTTTGGTACTTGCATAACTGATTTATAATTAAACTTGCTAACAAGAGCAGGAGTAATTTCTTTAATATACTTTTCTTTTAGGCGGTTCATCGATTGTACCTCCCTTCTTCATTTGACTATTTATCTAGAACTTCACCAGATTTTTTTGCATATCTTACTTTATTGCCGTCTATTTCTTTAATGCCTACACGAGTTGGTTCACCGGACTTAGGATCGATAGGCATTACATTTGATACATGAATAGGTGCTTCCTGGTTAATAATTCCACCTTGTGGATTTAATTGAGATGGCTTAGAGTGCTTCTTAACGATATTCACACCTTCAACAAGAACACGGTCTTTTTTAGGGTATGAAGCAAGAATTACACCTGTTTTGCCTTTATCTTTACCAGAGATGACCATGACTTTGTCACCTTTTTTTACATGCATCTGTTTGCACCTCCTTAAAGGCATAGATTTTAAATTATAGAACTTCTGGAGCTAATGAGATAATTTTCATGAAATTGCTGTCACGTAATTCACGTGCTACTGGTCCAAAGATACGAGTTCCACGCGGACTTTTGTCATCACGGATAATTACACAAGCATTTTCATCAAAGCGAATATAAGTACCATCGTTACGTCGAACGCCTGATTTTGTACGCACAACTACAGCTTTAACGATGTCGCCTTTTTTGACAACGCCTCCTGGTGTTGCTTGTTTCACCGTACAAACGATAATATCACCAATGTTTGCTGTCTTACGACCTGATCCACCTAGCACTTTAATTGTAAGTACTTCACGGGCACCAGAGTTGTCAGCAACTTTCAATCTTGTTTCCTGTTGAATCACAGAATTAACCTCCCTTCAGGATCAAGCTTCTATCCGAACAATTAGATAATAACTGCTTTTTCTACTACTTCTACAAGACGGAAACGTTTTGTAGCTGATAACGGACGAGTTTCCATGATGCGGACAATATCGCCAGTATTAGCAACGTTTTGCTCGTCATGAGCTTTATACTTTTTAGAGTATTTTACGCGTTTACCTAATAGAGGATGTTTCTTATACGTTTCAACGATTACTGTGATCGTCTTATCCATTTTGTCAGAAACAACACGTCCAGTGTAAACTTTGCGTTGGTTACGTTCACTCATTTATGAACCTCCTCTTTCGTTTATCGGTTGTTAACCCCGATCTCTCTTTCGCGAATCACCGTTCTCATGCGGGCGATCGATTTACGTACTTCACGGATACGAGCAGTATTTTCAAGTTGCCCTGTCGCCAATTGAAAGCGTAGGTTGAAAAGCTCTTCCTTTAATGATTTAACTTTTTGTTCTATTTCAGCAGTGGTAAGGTCACGAATTTCATTAGCTTTCATTTGATTCACCACCAATTTCTTCTCGTTTTACAAACTTACATTTAACTGGAAGTTTGTGCATTGCAAGACGTAATGCTTCACGTGCTACTTCTTCAGGAACACCGGCAACTTCAAACAATACTTTTCCTGGTTTAACAACTGCAACCCAGCCTTCTGGTGCCCCTTTACCGGAACCCATACGTACTTCTAGCGGTTTAGCAGTGTATGGTTTGTGTGGGAAAATTTTAATCCAAACCTTACCACCACGTTTCATATAACGTGTCATTGCAATACGGGCAGCTTCGATTTGACGGTTTGTAATCCATGAAGCTTCAGTAGCTTGTAGACCGTATTCACCGAATGTTACTTCAGTGCCGCCTTTCGCTTGGCCGCGCATTTTACCACGATGTTGACGACGATACTTTACGCGTTTTGGCAATAACATAATTAGTTGCCTCCTTCCTCAGTTTTCTTCTTTGTAGGAAGGACTTCTCCACGATAAATCCATACTTTAACGCCTAATTTTCCATATGTTGTATCAGCTTCTGCATGAGCATAGTCGATATCAGCACGTAAAGTATGAAGAGGAACAGTTCCTTCACTATATGATTCAGAGCGGGCGATATCTGCTCCACCTAAACGTCCAGAAACCATTGTTTTGATTCCCTTTGCACCAGCGCGCATCGCACGTTGAATCACTTGTTTTTGTGCACGACGGAATGATACACGGTTCTCAAGTTGACGAGCAATATTCTCAGCAACTAATTTTGCATCAATGTCAGCCTTTTTGATTTCAAGAATATTTATATGAACACGTTTGCCTGTAAGTGAGTTTAGTGCCTTACGAAGAGCCTCTACTTCTGTACCACCCTTACCAATAACCATACCAGGTTTTGCAGTGTGGATTGTCACATTCAAACGATTAGCAGCACGTTCGATTTCAACTTTAGAAACAGAAGATTCGCTTAAGCGCTTTGCAATATACTCACGCACTTTAAGGTCTTCGTGTAATAGATCAGCATAGTCTTTGCCTGCATACCATCTGGATTCCCAATCACGGATGACCCCGATACGCATACCGATTGGATTTACTTTTTGACCCACTAATTATCCCTCCTTCTTTTCTGTTAGAACGATTGTAATATGACTAGTACGTTTGTTAATTTGGCTTGCACGGCCTTGTGCACGTGGACGGAAACGTTTCATTGTTGGTCCTTCGTCAACAAATGCTTGTGCAACAACTAAATTATTAACGTTCATTTCGTAGTTATGTTCTGCATTTGCGATTGCAGAGTTAAGTAACTTTTCTACAATTGGAGAAGCAGCCTTTGGAGTATGTTTCAAAATGGCCACTGCTTCGCCAACTTGCTTTCCTCGAATTAAATCTACGACTAAACGAGCTTTACGAGGAGCAATACGGACTGTTCTTACAACAGCTTTAGCTTGCATTTGGATGCCCTCCTCTCATTAACGTCTTGTTTTCTTATCGTCATTTCCATGGCCTTTGTATGCACGTGTTGGAGCAAATTCTCCAAGTTTGTGACCTACCATGTCTTCAGTAACATAAACCGGTACGTGTTTGCGACCATCATAGACAGCAATAGTATGTCCGATGAATTGTGGAAAAATGGTTGAACGACGTGACCAAGTTTTAACCACTTGCTTTCCGTTCGATTCATTAAGCTTTTCAATCTTAGTCATTAAATGACCATCCACAAAAGGTCCTTTTTTCAAGCTGCGACCCATAACTGAACCTCCCTTCGTGATTGTTCTACGGCCTTGGCTTTTAGACCGTAGTCAATCCCGTTATTTTTTGCGACGACGAACAATGAACTTATCTGACTTTTTATTCTTCTTACGAGTTTTATAACCAAGTGACGGTTTACCCCATGGTGTCATTGGTGATTTACGTCCGATTGGTGTACGTCCTTCACCACCACCGTGTGGGTGATCGTTAGGGTTCATAACTGATCCACGAACTGCTGGGCGTTTTCCTAACCAACGGGAACGACCTGCTTTACCGATGTTTACAAGCTCATGCGCTTCATTACCAACTTGACCAACAGTTGCACGGCAAGTTGCAAGAATCATACGTACTTCACCTGAATTTAAACGTACAAGTACATATTTGCCTTCTTTACCAAGTACTTGTGCAGATGTACCAGCAGAACGGACTAATTGTCCACCTCTACCTGGTTTTAATTCAATGTTATGAATGAAAGTACCAACAGGCATGTTTACTAGTGGTAATGCATTCCCTACTTTAATATCTGCATCTGGTCCTGACATTACTTCTAGACCAACCACTAAATTCTTTGGTGCTAAAATGTAACGTTTTTCACCATCAGCATAATGAATTAATGCGATGTTTGCAGAACGGTTTGGATCATATTCGATTGTGGCAACGCGTCCTGGTATGCCATCTTTGTCGCGCTTAAAGTCAACGATACGATATTGACGCTTATGGCCGCCTGCTTGATGACGAACTGTAATTTTACCTTGGTTGTTACGACCGGCTTTTTTGTGTAAAGGAGCAAGCAATGACTTTTCTGGTTTATCAGTTGTGATTTCAGCAAAGTCAAGTGATGTCATATTACGACGGCCGTTTGAGGTAGGTTTATACTTTTTAATCGCCATTTTATTCCCTCCTTATCTTAAGTGATTATTAAGCTTCAAAGATTTCTATTTCTTTGCTATCAGCTGTTAATTTTACGATTGCCTTACGGCGTTTACTTGTATATCCGCCAAAACGTCCCATGCGTTTGAATTTACCTTTATAGTTCATGATGTTTACTTTTTCAACATCAACACCAAAGATTTCTTCTACTGCATGTTTAACTTGAGTCTTGTTCGCTTTTGTATCAACTTCAAAAGTGTACTTTTTCTCAGCCATTATATCAGTTGAACGTTCTGTGATAACGGGGCGCTTAATGATATCGCGTGCATCCATTATGCAAGCACCTCCTCTACTTTTTCAACTGCATCTTTTGTTATGATTAAACGATCATGACTTATAACATCTAATACGTTTAATCCTTCAGCAGTTAAAACAGTTACTCCTGGAATATTCCGTGCAGATAACGCTACGTTTTCATCAAGACTAGCAGTCACGATTAAAGCTTTAGAATCTACAGAAAGGGCACTTAATACACCTTTAAATTCTTTAGTTTTTGGAGAATCAAAAACTAAGCTTTCTAATACTAAAATCTTTTGATCTAATACTTTAGATGATAACGCAGATTTGATCGCTAGGCGACGAACTTTTTTTGGTAATTTATAGCTATAGCTACGTGGTACAGGACCAAATACAGTACCGCCTCCACGCCATTGTGGTGATCTGATTGAACCTTGACGTGCACGACCAGTTCCTTTTTGACGCCATGGCTTACGTCCGCCACCAGCAACTTCTGAGCGAACTTTCGTTTTGTGTGTTCCTTGTCTTAATGAAGCTCGTTGTGCAACAATCGCTTCAAAAAGAACATGTTGGTTTGGCTCGATACCAAATACAGAATCATTAAGTTCAATTTCACTTACTTTTGATCCAGTTTGGTTATATACATCAACTTTCGCCATTATTAATATCCTCCTTTCTGAATTGATTATTTCACTTTAATCGCAGTCTTAATTTTTACTAGGGATTTTTTCGGTCCAGGTACATTTCCTTTAATTAATAGTAGATTACGTTCAGCATCCACTTTTACAATTTCAAGGTTTTGTACAGTAACTTGTTCTCCACCCATGCGTCCAGGTAATAACTTACCTTTGAATACGCGGTTAGGAGCAACTGGTCCCATTGAACCAGGGCGGCGGTGGTAACGAGATCCGTGAGACATTGGTCCACGTGATTGTCCGTGTCGTTTGATTGCGCCTTGGAACCCTTTTCCCTTAGAGATTCCAGTTACATCAACTACATCGCCTTCCGCAAATATATCAACTTTGACTTCCTGACCAACTTCATATGCTGCTAAGTCAACTCCGCGAAATTCGCGAACGAAGCGCTTAGGAGCAGTATTAGCTTTAGCAACGTGACCTTTTTCAGGTTTATTTGATAGCTTTTCGCGTTTATCTTCAAAACCGATTTGAATTGCCTCATAGCCATCAGTTTCAGATGTTTTCTTTTGTAGAACAACATTGTTAGCTACTTCAACAACAGTTACCGGAATAAGATCTCCGTTATCTACGAATACTTGAGTCATACCGATCTTTCTTCCTAAGATTCCTTTGGTCATTAGTCACACCTCCTGTATAATGAATAATTTATTTATT
Source organism: Niallia sp. XMNu-256 (assembly GCF_036670015.1). Lineage (NCBI taxonomy): Bacteria > Bacillati > Bacillota > Bacilli > Caryophanales > Bacillaceae > Niallia > Niallia sp. XMNu-256. Next base: position 137,156 of record NZ_CP137636.1, on the reverse strand, counting down.
AAAGTTTAATTTCAATATCAACGCCAGATGGTAAATCTAAACGCATTAATGAGTCTACTGTTTGTGGTGTAGGATTGATTATATCAATCAAACGCTTATGAGTACGCATCTCAAATTGCTCACGAGAGTCTTTGTACTTATGAACAGCACGTAAAACCGTATATACTGATTTCTCAGTTGGTAGTGGAATTGGACCTGATACAGCTGCACCAGAACGTTTTGCCGTTTCCACGATCTTTTCAGAAGATTGATCTAGAATTCTGTGATCATATGCTTTAAGACGGATACGAATTTTTTGTTTTGCCATTATTTTCCCTCCTTTTCGCCTATTTAATAAATAGACATTCTCAACGGAAATCTCCTAACACACTCGCCATGGCAAAGCGGCCGGGTGTATCAGCAACCTCCCGTATCATCGCAGTCAAAGACCAACATTGTCTATTATACTGAAAACACAAACCGAATTCAAGTAAAAAATTTAAATCTGTTTATGTTTTTTACACTTTTCATATTATACTGGGTTAGCTGGAACAATTCAAGTGTTTTTGAGAATTGGTGTATATTTCTTTTTTATATGTGACAATAACATATATACACCTATTCAGGGACAAAAAAAACAGATGGATCGTCACCCATCTGTTTTTTATTAACAATTATTCAGTGATTGTTGCTACTGATCCAGCGCCTACAGTACGGCCACCTTCACGGATTGAGAACTTAGTTCCTTCTTCAATAGCAATTGGAGCAATAAGTTCAACAGTCATTTCAATGTTGTCGCCAGGCATAACCATTTCAACGCCTTCTGGAAGTTGAATGATACCAGTTACATCAGTTGTACGGAAGTAGAACTGAGGGCGATAGTTAGAGAAGAATGGAGTATGACGTCCACCTTCTTCTTTAGATAGAACGTATACTTGTGCTTTAAATTTTGTGTGTGGTGTGATTGAACCTGGCTTAGCTAATACTTGTCCACGTTCGATATCTTCACGAGAAACCCCACGAAGAAGAGCACCGATGTTGTCTCCAGCTTCAGCATAGTCAAGAAGCTTACGGAACATTTCAACACCTGTTACAGTTGTTGATTTTGAATCTTCAGCTAAACCGATGATATCAACTACATCACCAACTTTAACTTGTCCGCGCTCAACACGGCCTGTAGCAACAGTACCACGACCTGTGATTGAGAATACGTCCTCAACAGGCATCATGAATGGTTTGTCAGTGTCACGAGTTGGTTCTGGAACATACTCATCAACTGCAGCCATTAATTCAAGAATTTTTTCTTCCCATTCTGCTTCGCCTTCAAGAGCTTTAAGAGCAGAACCCTTGATTACAGGAATGTCATCTCCTGGGAAGTCATATTCAGAAAGAAGGTCACGTACTTCCATTTCAACTAATTCTAGTAATTCTTCGTCATCAACCATGTCACATTTGTTCATGAATACAACAAGGTAAGGTACACCTACTTGACGAGAAAGAAGAATGTGTTCACGAGTTTGTGGCATTGGACCATCAGCAGCAGATACTACTAAGATACCGCCGTCCATTTGCGCAGCACCAGTGATCATGTTTTTAACGTAGTCAGCGTGTCCTGGGCAGTCAACGTGTGCATAGTGACGGTTTGCAGTTTCATATTCAACGTGTGAAGTGTTAATTGTAATTCCACGCTCTCTTTCTTCTGGAGCGTTATCGATTGCAGCGTAACCTTTTGCTTCACCGCCGCTTGCTTTTGCAAGTACAGTTGTGATTGCAGCTGTTAAAGTTGTTTTACCATGGTCAACGTGACCAATTGTACCAATATTTACATGGGGCTTTGAACGATCAAATTTTTCTTTTGCCATTAGGAAAATCCTCCTTTTAAATAAAAAAATTAAGTATTTTTATATAGGTTGCGGAACTGAGAATTCCACAACCTTAAGCATACATTAGTATTTATACTTGATATGTCAGGTAAAATCAATTATTCACCTTTATTTTTTTTGATAATCTCTTCAGCAATTGACTTCGGAACTTCTTCGTAATGGTCAAAGTGCATAGAGAATACTCCACGACCTTGTGTGCTTGAACGAAGTGCTGTTGCATATCCGAACATTTCTGAAAGTGGTACCATTGCTCTAACTACTTGAGCGTTACCACGAGCATCCATACCTTCAACACGGCCACGACGAGCTGTAACTTGACCCATAATATCACCTAGATATTCTTCAGGGATTACAACTTCAACCTTCATAATCGGCTCAAGAATAACAGGTTGACATTTACTTGCTGCGTTTCTTAGTGCTAATGATGCAGCAACCTTAAACGCCATTTCACTTGAGTCAACATCATGGTATGAACCATCAAATAGTTTTGCTTTAATATCAACTAGCGGATATCCAGCAAGGATACCACGATCTAAAGCATCTTCTAGTCCTGCTTGTACAGCTGGGATGTATTCACGTGGTACTACCCCACCGACAATCCCGTTTTCAAATTCAAATCCTTTTCCTTCTTCGTTAGGAGAGAATTCGATCCAAACATGTCCGTATTGTCCGCGACCACCTGATTGACGGGCAAACTTTCCTTCTACTTGAGCAGAAGCACGGAATGTTTCACGATAGGAAACTTGTGGAGCTCCAACATTTGCTTCTACTTTAAATTCACGCTTCATACGGTCAACGATAACGTCTAAGTGAAGCTCGCCCATACCTGCAATGATAACCTGTCCAGTCTCTTGGTCAGTATGTGCTCTGAATGTTGGGTCTTCCTCTTGTAGCTTTTGAAGTGCCGTTGCCATTTTATCCTGGTCAGCCTTAGATTTTGGTTCAACTGACAATTGGATAACTGGTTCTGGAAATTCCATAGATTCAAGAATAACAAGGTTCTTGTCATCACATAGAGTATCACCAGTTGCTGTGTCTTTTAAACCTACAGCTGCTGCAATATCCCCAGAATATACTTGTGAGATTTCCTCACGAGAGTTTGCGTGCATTTGTAGGATACGTCCAACACGTTCACGCTTGCCTTTTGAAGAGTTTTGTACATATGATCCGGATTGAAGTGTACCAGAGTACACACGGAAGAATGTTAACTTCCCTACATACGGGTCTGTCATAACTTTAAATGCTAATGCTGCAAATGGTTCGTCATCACTTGAATGACGCTCAACTTCTTCATCAGTGTTTGGTATGATACCTTTAATTGATGCTACATCTGTTGGGGCTGGTAGATAATCTACAACAGCATCTAGCATTAATTGTACACCTTTGTTTTTGAAAGCTGAACCGCAAAGTACTGGGTAGAATTCTACACTAAGTGTAGCTTTACGAATAGCTGCTTTAAGCTCCTCTACAGTGATTTCTTCACCGCCAAGGTATTTTTCCATTAAATTTTCGTCTAATTCAGCTACTGCTTCAAGAAGCTTTTCACGATGTTCTTCAGCTAATTCACGATATTCTTCAGGAATTTCAGTTACTTCCATGTCATTTCCTAAATCATCTTTATATATATCAGCTGTCATATCAACTAAGTCGATAATACCTGTGAAAGTATCTTCTGCACCAATTGGAAGTTGAATTGGATGTGCATTTGCTTGTAAACGTTCACGTAATGTTCCTACAGAATAAAGGAAATCTGCACCAAGTTTATCCATCTTGTTGATGAATACAATACGAGGTACTCCGTAAGTTGTAGCTTGTCTCCAAACTGTTTCTGTTTGTGGTTCTACACCTGATTGAGCATCAAGAACTGTTACCGCTCCATCTAGTACACGTAATGAACGCTCAACTTCTACTGTGAAGTCTACGTGTCCTGGAGTATCAATAACGTTGATACGATGATCATGCCACTGTGCTGTTGTTGCAGCAGATGTGATCGTTATACCTCTTTCTTGTTCTTGTTCCATCCAATCCATTTGTGAAGCTCCTTCATGAGTTTCACCAATTTTATGGATTTTACCTGTATAGTAAAGAATACGCTCAGTTGTTGTAGTTTTACCGGCATCGATGTGAGCCATGATGCCGATATTACGAGTTTTTTCTAAGGAGAACTCTCTTGCCATTAGGTTTTTTCTCCTTCCTAATTTGTTGTGATTTTTAATTGAAATAAACTATATATTTTACCAACGATAGTGAGCAAAAGCTTTGTTAGCTTCAGCCATTTTGTGTGTATCTTCACGTTTTTTAACTGATGAGCCAGTGTTGTTGGCAGCATCAAGGATTTCGTTCGCTAAGCGCTCTTCCATTGTTTTCTCACCACGAAGACGAGAATAATTCACTAACCAACGAAGACCAAGTGTTGTACGACGATCTGGACGCACCTCAACTGGTACTTGGTAGTTTGCACCACCTACACGACGTGCTTTAACTTCAAGAACGGGCATGATGTTTTTTAACGCTTGATCGAATACTTCCATTGGTTCGTTGCCAGTGCGTTCACGAATGATATCGAACGCAGAATATAGGATTGTTTGAGATCTTCCTCTTTTACCATCAACCATCATCTTATTGATAAGACGAGTAACAAGTTTTGAATTGTAAATCGGATCTGGTAATACATCTCTTTTTGCTACTGGACCTTTACGAGGCATTCTATTTCCTCCTTTCAAGAATAATCGGGTTATAAAGTTCTATTATTTCTTAGCTGCTTTTGGTTTCTTAGTTCCATATTTAGAACGGCTTTGCATACGGTTATTTACACCTGCAGTATCTAAAGCACCGCGAACAATGTGATAACGTACCCCTGGTAAGTCTTTAACACGACCGCCACGGATTAAAACAACACTGTGTTCTTGAAGGTTGTGTCCGATGCCAGGAATGTATGCAGTTACCTCAATACCGTTTGATAAACGTACACGAGCATATTTACGAAGCGCTGAGTTCGGCTTCTTAGGTGTCATTGTACCAACACGAGTACAAACACCGCGTTTTTGTGGTGATGTTAAGTTTGTTTGAGTCTTCTTAAAACTATTGTACCCTTTGTTAAGTGCTGGTGACTTTGATGTTTCTGCAAGTGACTTACGTGGTTTGCGTACTAATTGGTTAATTGTAGGCATTTTATTTCCTCCCTTCACATATTTCTTATGTCCACACATCCAGGTGGTTCATTTTTTTACAAAAACAAAGTCTTTGCAGTCTTTTGTCTGCAAAAACGTTATTTGTTTACTATAGCGACTACTGCCGATGCAACATTAATCCCGCATGACTTTCCTAGTTTTACTTTAGAGTCAACATATGAGATTGGAACATTAGTCTTACTAGCAATATCTACGACTTTTGACGTTAGCCTAGGATCCGCATCCGTCGCAACAATTACTTCACTAACATTACCTGAATTGAGCGCTCTAGCAGCTTGCTTTGTTCCTACATAAATGCTTTTAGCCTGCAATACTTTTTCATAAGACATTCAATATCCTCCAAAGTATTCGGTTATTAGGAGCACCTAAAGAATATTATCACTTTCCTAAAAAGTTGTCAACGTTTTGCGGAAAAATTTTATGAAATATTTTTGATGATGCAACACTCTCTTCAAAGAGGTGTTGCATCATCAATTTAATTATTCAACCGTAACAGGATCTTCAGCTTCATCAATATTGACAACTGGTTCCGCGCGGCGGTATCGAGACATACCCGTACCAGCAGGGATCAATTTACCAATGATAACATTTTCCTTCAAACCTAGTAATTCATCACGTTTTCCTTTAATCGCAGCGTCTGTAAGAACTCTCGTCGTTTCTTGGAAGGATGCTGCGGATAGGAAGGAATCCGTTTCAAGCGATGCTTTTGTAATACCTAAGAGTACAGGTCGACCTGTGGCAGGCATTTTTCCATTTAGCAATGCTTGTTCGTTGGCATCAGTAAATTGGTGGATATCAAGCAGTGTTCCTGGCAGTACATCTGTATCTCCTGCTTCAATTACACGGATTTTACGGAGCATTTGGCGCACCATAACTTCCACGTGTTTATCTCCAATTTCAACACCTTGCATACGATAAACCTTTTGCACTTCTTTTAGCAAGTATTCTTGAACAGCCATCACGTCTTTTACCTTGATTAATTCCTTAGGATCAATAGAACCTTCTGTTAACTCTTGACCTATTTCAACGTGATCATTGACTGCAACCTTTAACCTTGCTGTGTATGGTGCATTATATGTTCGAGATTCTAACTGACCTTGAACAATGATTTCATGTTGTCTGTCACGGCCCTCATTAATCCCCACGACAACCCCGTCAATTTCAGAAATAACAGATTGTCCTTTTGGATTCCGCGCCTCAAAAATTTCTTGGATACGTGGTAAACCTTGAGTAATATCGTTACCTGCAACCCCACCAGTATGGAACGTACGCATCGTTAACTGTGTACCAGGTTCCCCAATGGATTGGGCAGCAATAATACCTACCGCTTCTCCTACTTCAACCTCTTCACCTGTTGCAAGGTTACGTCCGTAACATTTCTTACAAACACCATGACGAGTATTACACGTAAATGCAGAACGAATCCACACTTCTTCAATACCAGCATCAATAACTTCAGTAGCCAAATCTTCAGTAATCAGACTGTTTTCCGGAACGATAACATCTTTCGTTTCTGGATGTTTAATCGCCTTTCTTGTATATCGGCCAATTAAGCGCTCTTCTAGCGCTTCAATAACCTCAGTTCCGTCTTTTAACGAGCGGATCAACAAGCCTCGATCTGTTCCACAATCATCTTCACGAACAATGACGTCTTGAGCAACATCAACGAGACGTCGTGTCAGATAACCTGAATCGGCTGTTTTCAGTGCGGTATCCGCAAGACCTTTACGAGCACCATGTGTCGAGATAAAGTACTCTAATACTGTTAAACCTTCACGGAAACTTGAGATGATCGGTAACTCAATAATACGACCAGCTGGGTTAGCCATCAGACCACGCATACCTGCCAACTGTGTAAAGTTAGAAGCATTACCACGGGCACCCGAATCACTCATCATAAAGATTGGGTTTGTATTTTCTAAGGAATCCATTAGTTTTCCTTGAATATTATCCTTTGCCGAACTCCAGATGGAGATTACACGATCATACCGTTCGTCCTCAGTGATTAGACCACGTCTGAATTGCTTCATGACGTTATCGACTTTTTTCTGCGCTTCATCAATAATTTCTTGCTTTTCCGCTAAAACTACGATGTCAGAAACCCCAACTGTAATACCTGCTTTTGTTGAGTATCTGAATCCTAAGTCTTTCATGCGGTCAAGCATTTTTGATGTTTCTGTAATTTTATAGCGTTTGAACACTTCAGCAATAATGTTTCCAAGAATTTTCTTTTTAAACGGCGCAACCAATGGCATTTCCTTAATTGCAGCCCGAACATCTTGGCCTGGATCAATAAAATATCTTTCCGGTGTTTCTACTTCAAGGTTATGCTTTGTCGGTTCGTTAATATAAGGGAAAGACCTCGGTAAGATCTCATTAAAAATAAGTTTACCTACAGTTGTTGCTAGCAACTTACGATTCTGTTCTTCGGTAAAAGTTGGATTATTTAATGAACTTGCTCTTATTGCTACACGGGTATGCAAATGAACATAACCATTTTGATATGCTAGTAGAGCCTCGTTAATATCATTAAAAATCATGCCTTCTCCGATTGCATCCTCTTTTTCAAGAGTTAAATAGTAGTTACCTAGAACCATATCCTGAGATGGTGTAACAACTGGTTTCCCATCCTTTGGATTTAGGATGTTTTGTGCAGCAAGCATTAATAGGCGTGCTTCTGCCTGTGCCTCAGAAGAAAGAGGTACGTGAACAGCCATTTGGTCACCATCAAAGTCTGCATTATATGCTGTACATACTAACGGATGGAGACGGATCGCCTTTCCTTCTACAAGTGTAGGTTCAAATGCCTGTATCCCTAATCTGTGTAGTGTAGGGGCCCGGTTAAGCAATACTGGATGTTCTTTAATAACTTCTTCTAAAACATCCCAAATTTCCGGTTGAACTCTTTCTATTTTACGTTTTGCAGACTTAATGTTATGGGCTAAACCCTTTTCAACTAGTTCTTTCATGACAAAAGGCTTAAATAGTTCTAATGCCATATCCTTTGGTAGACCACATTGGTACATTTTCAGGTTAGGTCCAACTACGATAACGGAACGGCCAGAATAGTCAACACGTTTCCCCAAAAGGTTTTGACGGAAACGACCTTGTTTACCTTTTAACATATGGGATAGTGATTTCAGTGGTCTATTACCTGGTCCTGTTACAGGTCGACCGCGTCGACCATTATCGATAAGGGCATCAACAGCCTCTTGAAGCATCCTCTTTTCATTTTGAACGATGATGCTCGGTGCCCCTAGATCAAGCAATCTTTTTAAGCGGTTATTACGGTTAATGACCCGACGATATAAATCATTCAGATCTGATGTAGCAAAACGACCGCCATCTAGTTGAACCATTGGTCGAAGCTCCGGAGGAATGACTGGAAGTACGTCTAATACCATCCATGATGGTTCATTTCCAGATCCACGGAAGGCTTCAATGACTTCGAGACGTTTGATAGCCCGAGTACGACGTTGACCTTGGGCTGACTTGAGTTCTTCTTTCAACATATCTGCTTCTTTTATTAAATCAATATCCGAAAGAAGTTTTTTAATGGATTCAGCACCCATTCCAGCATGGAATTTATTCCCGTATTTATCACGATATGCACGATATTCTTTTTCAGATAATAATTGTTTCTTCTCAAGAGTCGTTTCACCTGGATCGGTAACTACATAAGAGGCAAAATAAATAATTTCCTCGAGTGCACGCGGAGACATGTCAAGAACAAGCCCCATACGACTCGGGATCCCTTTAAAGTACCAAATATGTGAAACAGGAGCTGCAAGTTCAATATGTCCCATCCGTTCACGACGTACCTTCGCACGTGTTACTTCAACACCGCAACGATCACAAACTACCCCTTTATAACGTACACGTTTGTATTTACCACAATGACATTCCCAGTCCTTTTGCGGTCCAAAAATGCGTTCACAAAATAGCCCATCTTTTTCTGGCTTTAATGTACGGTAATTAATCGTTTCCGGCTTTTTGACCTCACCAAATGACCAAGAGCGAATCTTATCAGGTGAAGCTAAGCCAATCTTCATAAACTCAAAATTATTAACATCTATCAAGGGGCCTACCTCCCTTTTCATCTTCGGGTTTTTACCCATATTGCTATAATCCTGGATAGTTACCAATTTATCATTTTAGGAAATCCCCTCTAAAATAAACATAGTTACGAATAGAGGGGATCTATATAGTTAAATAGGTTCAGCTAATCGTTTATTCGTTTGAGCCTACTTTTTCTGATTCAGCCTCAACAGGTTCAGGTGTTAATGTAAAGGATTCAGCCTGATGCATCTCATCATCATCTTCTGTATCACGCATTTCAATTTCTTTCTCGTCGCCCGAAAGAATTTTCACATCTAACCCTAAGCTTTGTAATTCTTTAATTAATACCTTGAATGATTCTGGGACACCTGGTTCTGGAACATTTTCCCCTTTTACAATTGCTTCGTACGTTTTCACACGTCCTACTACATCATCTGATTTAACAGTTAAGATTTCTTGTAAAGTATAGGCTGCACCATAAGCTTCTAATGCCCAAACCTCCATCTCTCCGAAACGCTGCCCACCAAATTGAGCTTTCCCGCCCAGTGGTTGCTGCGTAACAAGTGAGTACGGTCCAGTTGAACGCGCATGAAGTTTATCGTCAACCATGTGTGCCAGTTTAATCATATACATGATTCCGACAGAAACTCTGTTATCAAACGGCTCACCTGTTCTACCATCATACAATACAGTCTTAGCATCCTGTGCCATTCCTGCCTCTTCAATTGTATCCCATACATCTTCTTCTGTAGCCCCGTCAAATACTGGCGATGCCACATGAATTCCTAAATATCTTGCCGCCATACCAAGATGTAGTTCAAGGACCTGCCCGATATTCATACGAGAAGGTACCCCTAATGGGTTTAACATAATATCAACTGGTGTACCATCTGGTAAAAATGGCATATCTTCCTCTGGTAAAATACGAGAGATAACCCCTTTGTTACCATGTCGTCCAGCCATTTTATCCCCAGCAGAAATTTTACGTTTTTGAACAATATAAACGCGAACAAGTTGGTTTACCCCTGGTGGTAGTTCGTCGCCATCTTCACGATTAAAAACTTTAACATCGAGAACAATTCCACCGCCACCATGTGGGACACGTAATGACGTATCACGAACTTCACGGGCCTTTTCACCGAAAATGGCATGAAGCAAACGTTCTTCTGCTGTTAATTCTGTTACCCCTTTTGGAGTTACCTTTCCAACAAGAAGATCTCCGTCTTTTACTTCCGCACCTGTACGAATGATTCCTCTCTCATCAAGGTTGCGAAGAGCATCTTCCCCAACGTTAGGAATATCACGAGTAATTTCTTCAGGTCCCAGTTTTGTATCACGAGACTCTGATTCATATTCTTCGATATGGATCGAAGTATACACATCATCTTTTACAAGACGTTCGCTCATAATGATGGCATCCTCATAGTTATATCCGTCCCATGTCATGAAAGCAATCAATACGTTACGCCCTAACGCTAATTCACCTAGCTCCATGGAAGGACCATCAGCAAGGATCTCTCCTTTTGTTACATGGTTGCCTACAGAAACAATCGGTTTCTGATTAAAGCACATACCGTTATTAGAACGTTTAAACTTCTGTAATTTATACTTATCAAGGTCACCTTTCACAGTTTGACCGTCAACTTCCTGAGTCCGACGCACCCATACTTCACGTGCCTCAACATGTTCAACAGTTCCATCGTATTTACAAATAACTGCCGCACCGGAGTCTTTACCAGATACATATTCCATACCTGTACCAACTATTGGTGATTCAGGTTGCATTAGTGGAACTGCTTGACGTTGCATGTTCGCTCCCATTAGAGCACGGTTGGAGTCATCATTCTCTAAGAACGGAATACATGCAGTTGCCGCTGATACAACTTGTTTCGGCGATACATCCATGTAGTCAACTCTTTCTCGTTTTACGGCTGTGTTTTCACCGCGAAAACGTGAAAGAACTTCTTCATCAAGGAATTCACCATTTTCATCAAGACGAGCATTGGCCTGCGCCACTACATAGTTATCCTCTTCATCAGCTGTTAAATAGTCGATATGAGAAGTAACTCTGCCCGTATCCGGATCAACTTTTCGATATGGCGTTTCAATGAAACCGAATTTATTTACCTTTGCATAAGAAGACAATGAGTTAATTAATCCAATGTTCGGACCTTCCGGTGTTTCAATCGGACACATACGTCCATAGTGGGAATAGTGAACGTCACGAACTTCCATCCCAGCACGTTCACGAGTTAAACCACCCGGTCCAAGAGCAGATAAACGACGTTTATGTGTTAATTCTGCCAACGGATTCGTTTGATCCATGAACTGTGACAATTGGGAACTTCCAAAGAACTCTTTAATTGATGCAATAACCGGACGGATATTGATTAATTGTTGTGGTGTAATCGTATTTGTATCTTGAATTGACATTCTTTCTCTTACAACACGTTCCATCCTTGACAATCCAATACGAAATTGGTTTTGTAATAATTCACCAACAGAGCGTAAGCGACGATTCCCTAGATGATCGATATCATCTGTATGACCTACATCATATAATAAGTTAAAGAAATAACTGATTGATGCAATAATATCAGCAGGAGAAATATGCTTAACTGCCTCTTCAACATAAGCGTTGCTGATTACATTAATTACTTTATCATCTTCGCTTGGCGCATAGATTTTAATGGATTGAAGTAGAACTTCTTCGTCAAGTACACCGCCATATAGACTTTGATTTTTAAAGCCTACGTTTTTTTCTAAAGCAGGAATAATACGGTCAAGTGTACGTCGATCAAGGGTTGCTCCCTTTTCAACAATAATTTCTCCTGTTTCAGGATCAACTAATGTCTCAGCTAAGCGCTGCCCAAATAATCTATTTTTGATGTGCAATTTTTTGTTAATTTTGTAACGCCCAACATTTGCTAAATCATAGCGTTTTGGATCAAAAAATCTAGAAACTAATAAACTTTTTGCGTTTTCAACGGTAGGAGGTTCTCCAGGACGTAGACGCTCGTAAATTTCTAGCAGCGCCTTTTCAGAGCTTTCCGTACTATCCTTTTCTAACGTGTTTCTTAAATACTCATTATCACCGATCAGATCAAGAATTTCCTGATCAGATCCTAGACCTAAAGCACGCAAAAGGACCGTAACGGGCAGTTTCCGAGTACGATCAATCCTAACATACACAACATCTTTAGCGTCTGTCTCATACTCAAGCCAAGCACCACGGTTAGGTATGACCGTAGCCGTAAAGCCCTTTTTACCGTTCTTGTCGAGTTTGGCACTGAAGTAAACGCTTGGTGAACGCACGAGTTGTGAAACAATAACACGTTCCGCTCCATTAATAACAAATGTACCTGTCTCTGTCATTAATGGGAAATCCCCCATAAAGACATCCTGATCTTTCACTTCGCCTGTCTCTTTATTAACAAGACGTACTTTCACACGCAGCGGTGCTGAATATGTAACATCCCGCTCTTTTGATTCTGCAACAGAATATTTTGGTTCGCCAAGACTGTAATCAATAAATTCAAGTGATAGATTACCCGTAAAATCTTCAATTGGTGAAATATCTGCAAACATTTCACGCAAACCTTCATCAAGGAACCATTGATAGGATGAGGTTTGAATTTCAATAAGATTTGGTAATTCTAATACTTCACTGATCCGTGCGTAACTTCTTCGTTGGCGGTGCCGTCCATACTGAACTAGTTGACCTGTCAACTGATTCACCCCTCAAATCAAGCGTTATTTATGAAATGTATTACTATCAAATGGAAAGGCAAACATTAATTGACTTTCCATGAGTACAAAAAGAAAAAGGGTTTTCAACTCCAAAAACCACATTTCCACAATACGACTATTATTTTATCAGTTTCTCCAACAATACCAACTTTATACAAATAGGATAAAAAATAGCATATCGGAGAAAATAATCCATTAGCATTTTACAATGCTATCACAACGATTTTCTTAAGTCAATAATTTATTCTTGAAATACCCAAAAACGTATTGACAAATCTGTTTTTCCTATTTTATTGCTTTTATAATAAAGTAACCTTTCTTTTTGGAAACCACTTCTACATCTGAATATATGTTTGAGAGCTTTTCGATCGTCGAAGGAGCCCCTTGTTTTTTTTGAATGACTACCCATAATTCTCCACCTGGTAATAGACATTCATAACTTTGCTCATAGATCGTGTGTACAACCTCTTTACCAGCGCGAATTGGCGGGTTCGTTAAGATAACAGCAAAACTCTCATCCTTAACAGCACTCAGACAATCACTTTCCTTTATGGAAGTATTTTTGATCCCATTTAATTCACTGTTATCCTTGGCAAGTTGAAGGGCCCTTCTGTTCACATCAACCATATATATCTTTCGGTCGGCCCAGGACTTTGCTATGGCTAATCCGATTGGACCATAACCACAACCAACATCAAGAATGTCACCAGACAAATCTGGCATCACAAAGGTTTCAACTAGTAATCTTGATCCAAAATCGATTTCTCCTTTAGAAAACACGCCGTTATCCGTTTTGAAACGTAACTTTATGTTTCTAAGTTCGGTATTCCAAAACTTCGGTTCACTTTCAACATTTTGTGTTTGGGAATAATAATGCTCAGACATGGATTCACCTCACCGGAGATACACACATATGAAATGTGCGTTATATTTTGAGGAAATAATAGAGTAGCTATAAAAAAGCCCGCTTATACAGCGAGCTTTTTCATAGGATTATTACTTAACTTCAACGCCAGCTCCAACTTCTTCAAGTTTAGCTTTAACTTCTTCAGCTTCATCTTTAGAAACGCCTTCTTTGATTGCCTTTGGAGTGTTGTCAACAAGTTCTTTTGCTTCTTTAAGACCAAGACCAGTGATTTCACGTACCACTTTGATAACTTTGATTTTTTGGTCGCCTGCAGATGTAAGAACAACGTCGAACTCAGTTTGTTCTTCAGCAGCAGCACCAGCGCCGCCACCAACAACAGCTACAGGAGCTGCAGCAGTTACACCAAATTCTTCTTCAATTGCTTTTACTAAGTCGTTTAATTCTAAAACAGTCATATTTTTGACAGCTTCAATGATTTGTTCTTTAGTCATGACTTTATTTCCTCCTAATTTTTCACGAAATTTTATAATATGCGGTTAACTTACGCGCCTTGTTCTTCTTTTTGTTCTGCAACAGCTTTTGTTGCAAGAGCAAGATTGCGGATAGGTGCTTGTAGCACGCTGAGTAACATAGAAAGTAAACCTTCGCGTGATGGTAGTTCAGCTAGAGCTTTAACTTCTTCCACTGATGCGACGTTTCCTTCGATTACACCCGCTTTGATTTCTAATGCTTCGTGCTTTTTCGCGAAGTCATTAATAATTTTAGCTGGAGCAACAACATCTTCGTTACTGAATGCAATTGCGTTTGGACCTGTTAACGCTTCGTTAAGTCCAGATAATTCAGCAGCGTCTGCAGCACGACGAGTCATTGTATTTTTGTATACTTTGAAATCGATGCCTGCATCACGAAGTTGTTTACGTAGTTCTGTTACTTCCGCAACATTTAAACCACGGTAGTCAACTACAACTGTTGATTTACTATTTTTTAGTTTATCAGCAATTTCTGTTACGATCTGTTTCTTTTGTTCAATGATTGCACTGCCCATTCTGTACACCTCCTGTAAGAATTAATGCATTCATACCGGTCAATGAAAATACCTCTATATCTTCATGGACATAGAGGTATCTATACAATAGTCGTTTTTAAAAAACGATTCTTAAAAAAATCTATCGTATGAACCTCGGCAGGGAATTAAGCGGTTAGCACCTGCTGTCTACGGTACAAATGTTATTTGTATTTTTACAACAGAACCTATTATAGATACTAGGTTCATGTTTGTCAACATTTTTTATAGAGAAGCTCCGTCTACTTTTACGCTAGGACCCATAGTAGAAGTAATCGCTACGTTCTTCATATAAGTACCTTTTGCAGCAGCTGGTTTTACTTTTACCATTGTATCGAAAATAGTTTGGAAGTTTTCGATTAGTTTTTCATCTTCGAAAGATACTTTTCCGATTGGAACATGGACGTTTCCAGCTTTATCAACGCGATACTCAACTTTACCAGCTTTGATCTCGTTAACAGCCTTCGCTACATCAAAAGTAACAGTGCCTGTTTTAGGGTTTGGCATTAAACCTTTAGGTCCTAATACACGACCAAGTTTACCAACTTCACCCATCATGTCAGGTGTAGCTACGATTACATCAAATTCAAACCAACCTTGGTTGATTTTGTTGATGAATTCTGCATCGCCTACATAATCAGCTCCAGCAGCTTCTGCTTCTTTCGCCTTTTCACCTTTAGCAAATACTAATACTCTTTGTGTTTTACCAGTTCCATTAGGAAGAACCACAGCACCACGGATTTGTTGGTCTGCTTTCTTAGGGTCTACTCCTAAACGGAATGCAACTTCTACAGATGCATCGAATTTTGTAAAACTTGTTTTCTTAACAAGTTCAACTGCTTCGTTAATCGGGTAATGTTTCGTACGTTCAATCAGCTTTGCAGCTTCAACATACTTCTTACCTTTTTTAGCCATTATAATTTCCTCCTTGTTTGTGGTTTTAGCGGAATAACCTCCCACGTTAAAAGCACTGCATGTAATGTGCAGTAATAAAGGTTGCGAGTTGTTGTATGTCTCCCCGCAACCTTTATTCAAGACAATAAATCAGATTCGCCAACCGAATTGCGTCCGGAGGCTTCATTTCATCCAGCTGGGTTATCCCCCCTGAAAATGAAAAGCCATTAGCATTCATCTTCCTCATATAACAGAAGGATCTCTGCCGAACGAAATTAATCTTCGATAGAAATGCCCATGCTGCGTGCAGTACCTTCAACCATACGCATAGCCGATTCAACATCTGCTGCGTTTAGATCAGGCATTTTTGTTTCAGCAATCTCGCGTACTTTATCACGCTTAACTGTTGCTACTTTATTACGGTTAGGTTCACCTGAACCTGACTCGATTCCAGCTGCTTTTTTAAGTAAAACTGCAGCAGGTGGAGTTTTCGTAATAAACGTAAATGAACGGTCTTCAAATACCGTAATTTCAACTGGAATGATTAAGCCAGCTTGTTCAGCTGTACGAGCATTAAACTCCTTACAGAATCCCATGATATTAACACCTGCTTGACCTAGTGCTGGTCCTACCGGTGGAGCTGGGTTAGCTTTTGCTGCAGGGATTTGTAATTTAACCACTTTAATTACTTTTTTAGCCACGAGACACACCTCCTTAAGTCCGTGATGTGGTAATAGGGACAATTATGTAGGTCCCTCCCACTCATCTATCGTCTCTTTTAATATAAAAGACTTTACTATCGGCAACGCCTCAGAATAACTGAGACATACTGACTTTTGAAATGTTACCACTTTTTCTAATGAATTTCAAGTTTTCCTTTTATATTTTTTCAACTTGTGTATATTCGAGCTCAACCGGCGTGTCTCGACCGAACATATTTACTAACACTTTTATCTTTGCTTTATCTCTATCAATTTCTTCAATGGCTCCTGTAAAATCAGAAAATGGTCCTTCCTTCACCTTTACAGTTTCACCAACTTCAAAATCAATATCGATTGGTCTCTCATTAACACCTATATGTTTTAGTATGGAATTAATTTCTTCAGGTAATAGTGGCGTCGGCTTTGAACCCGCTCCTGCAGAACCAACAAACCCTGTTACTCCTGGCGTATTTCGGACAACATACCAAGAATCATCTGTCATGACCAATTCGACTAATACATAACCTGGGAAAACTTTACGCTTTACTACTTTTTTCTTGCCGTTTTTTATATCTGTTTCTTCTTCTTCTGGGACAACAACCCGAAATATTTTATCTTGCATACCCATTGACTCAACACGCTTTTCTAAATTGGTTTTTACTTTATTTTCATAACCTGAGTACGTGTGGACAACATACCAATTTTTTTCCATTTAAGGGGACCTTACGTCCTTCCCTCCCTGCATTAGTGTTATAAGAAAAGCGCACGCCTTCAACTTGAAAGAATCATTGAAGTATTTAAAAGCATAGTGCCAGCGCTGATGCTAAACTAATTTTCTTATGTTCGACTTTTCTTTACAAAACCAAAAAACCCGTTCCCGGGCTCTTTTGATTTTATTTACTTTTGTTATTTTCCATTATACCATTACAGGACAGGTGTTATTCAAGAATAAAGCGAATCAAATTAGAAATCCCAAGATCAATGACGGCGAAAAAGACTGCAAAGAATGCCACGGTTGCAAGAACCGTAATGGTGTAATTCGTCAGTTCTTTTCGTTTCGGCCAACTCACCTTTCTCATTTCACGTCCAACTTCACGGAAAAAATTCACGATGCGTTGCATTTCGTAACCTCCAAACTCCATAGACGAGTATTCTCTACTGTTTATTCTACTAGCTACTTTGTTTCACGGTGGATCGTATGAGATTGGCATTGATCACAATACTTTTTTAACTCTAGACGTTCCGATTCCTTTTTGCTCATTGTTGAGTAATTTCTTGACCCACATTTTGAACATGCAAGAACTGTTTTTTTTCTCATTTCCGCACCTACTATAGCTCTTTTATACCATAAAAATGTAACATGAGCGATTGGTCATGTCAATAACAGCAGGGTCTCCCTAACTGTCTAGAGCGTAAATTCTCTTACTTCTAAATAACGCTCAAGTTTCCTCTTTACACGCTGTAATGCGTTATCAATTGATTTAACATGACGGTTAAGTTCTTCTGAAATTTCCTGATAGGATTGTCCATCCAAATATAAAGAAAGGACCTTTCTCTCCAAATCACTTAATAATTCCGCCATCTTGACCTCTATAAGGTCAAACTCTTCTTGATTTATAATTAATTCCTCTGGGTCTAATACCTTTGCCCCTGATATAACGTCCATCAATGTCCGATCTGACTCTTCGTCATAAATAGGCTTATCTAACGAAACATAAGAGTTCAGCGGTATATGTTTTTGTCTAGTTGCTGTTTTGATAGCGGTTATAATTTGTCTCGTAATACATAATTCGGCAAATGCCTTGAAGGAAGACAGCTTGTCCCCTTTAAAATCGCGAATCGCCTTATATAGCCCTATCATGCCCTCTTGTACAATATCCTCACGATCAGCACCTATCAAAAAGTAAGATCGTGCTTTTGCCCGTACAAAGTTGCGATACTTATGAATTAAAAAATCAAGAGCCTCACTATCACCCTTGTGTACTAATTCAATAATTTCCTCATCCTCAAATTCTTTAAAGTGAATTTGATCATCGTTAAGCTTTGTCCCGAAGTATGAATTCAATTCAAGTCCCCCCGACCGTACAAGCATCCTAGCATAATTATACAGCACTTAAATTTCCAGCGTCAACCAAATCTTACTCACCTCGGCGCCATTTTTCAAAAATTTCAACCATTTCGTCACTTAGTTCAATTTTGGAGGCTGGCCTATCGTCAATAATATGCTTAACCTTTTTTCCAATGGCGTTTTCAATTGATTCCATTTCAATTAATAATTCTCTAGCGGATTTCCTCAATGCCCCTTGACCAAATATAGCCCATTGTTCTGTAAAATCAGATGTTGCCACATGAACTTGGGTTTTCCGATTACTTAATGCAATTGCTAACTTTTCTATCCGTTCATCTGCAGTCTCATTTTCCTTTGTAAAAATGACGTCAATTTGATAATTTTTATATTTTTTTTCTAATCCGTGTACACCATAAGCATCAAAAACGACAATTACTTTATATCCTGTAAACCCTTGATATTCTGCCATTTTTTCTACCAACAGATCTCTTGCGGCAGAAAGGTCCTTCATCTTTAATTCCTGTAGTTCAGGCCATGCCCCGATAATGTTGTAACCATCTACGAGTAAAATATCCATGACTATCCCTCTAGCGGATATCGTTTTCGATAGACTTCATACATTAATAAAGCCCCTGCAACTGATGCGTTTAATGATGTAACATGGCCTGCCATAGGTAAACGAATAAGAAAATCACATTTATCACGTACAAGTCGGCCCATGCCTTTCCCTTCGCTGCCAATGACCAGACCTAAAGGCATATTAGCATCAATTTGACGATAATCTTGCTTTCCTTTTGCATCTGTTCCGACAATCCATATGCCTCTTTCCTTTAATTCGTCAATCGTTCGGGCCATATTCGTAACCCTGGCAACTGGGATATGTTCAATAGCCCCGGTAGAAGCCTTAGCAACTGTGGCTGTCAGCCCCACTGCCCGCCGCTTCGGAATAATGATTCCATGTGCTCCAGTAGCATCTGCGGTTCTCATAATTGAGCCTAAATTATGTGGGTCTTCGATTTCATCCAGTAATAAAAAGAATGGCGTTTCATTTTTCTTCTCTGCGACTGCAAATAAATCATCGAGTTCAGCATATTGATAGGCAGCTACTTGTGCGATTACCCCTTGGTGATTCCCCTCCACCATGCCATCTATTTTTTTCTTAGGAACAAATTGTACGATTACATTGGCTTCTTTTGCCATGTTAATCACTTGTTGCATTTGGCCGCGATTGGATCCTTCCGCAATCCAAATCTTATTTATATCGTGGTTAGAACGAAGTGCTTCAAGAACAGCGTTTTTTCCCATGATAAAATCTTGGTTCATCTTAATTTCCTCCTTTCGTTTCGTCGATCAAGTCGAATGCATGTCCAATAATTGCTTCCAAACGTTCTTGTTTCCCTTCCAAATAGAGAGAGCCAATTAATGCTTCGAAGGCTGTGCTGTAACGATATGTTTGTACATCGGTATTTTTAGGGACAGAACCAGATTTCGCATTTCTCCCCCTTTTCAAAATAGCGACTTCCTCTTCACTGAAAAACCCCTCATCCTTCATGGCATGAAGAACATTGGATTGTGATTTAGCTGATACATACCGAGTGGCCTCTTTATGGAGAAGGTGGGGCTTGACTTGACCATGTTGTAACAAGTGATATCTTACATAGGCTTCAAGAACAGCATCGCCCATATAAGCTAGAGCGAGGCTGTTCAATTGTTTTCCATCTACCTTTTTTCCATAGTCAAGCATGATTTATCCTCTTTTCCATCTCGTACCTTGAGGAGTATCCTCTAAAATAATATTTAAATCTTTTAATTGGTCACGTATCTGATCTGCTAATTGGAAGTTTCGGTCTTTACGAGCTTGAATTCTCTGTTGAATTAAATCTTCAATTTCCTCATCAAGCAATTCTTCAGACATAATTTGTAAACCTAATACATTTAATAATTCATCAAATAAGGCAAGAAAACCATCAATGACTTCCACCGCTGTATTTTTTTCTAATAAATAACGATTAGCTAAAGTGGATAGCTCAAATAGAACAGATATTCCATTCGCCGTATTAAAATCATCGTCCATCGCTTTAATGAATGTACCCCTCAACGTATCCATTTGTTCGAACCATTCTTTGTTATTTTCAGTTAAGTCCGTACTCGCCTCTTTACGATGAGTTAAGTTTTGGTAAGACGTTTTAATTCGGTCTAGACCCGCTTTCGTATTTTCCAATAGTTCAGCACTGTAGTTAATCGGATGGCGGTAATGAACCGATAACATAAATAACCTCAATACTTGGGGATCAACTTCTTTTAAAATATCATGGACTAGCACAAAGTTCCCCAATGATTTAGACATTTTTTCATTGTCAATATTGATATAACCGTTATGCATCCAATAGCGAGCAAACGTTTTCCCTGTTAATGCCTCTGTTTGGGCAATTTCATTCTCATGATGCGGGAAGGCTAAGTCTTGACCACCTGCATGAATATCGATCGTATCCCCTAAGTATTTTTTTGCCATTGCTGAACACTCAATATGCCAACCTGGTCTGCCTTTTCCCCATGGGCTATCCCAATAAATCTCCCCTTCTTTAGCCTTTTTCCATAAGGCAAAGTCAAGGGAATCTTGTTTCTTTTCTCCGACTGCAATCCGTGCGCCTACTCGCAGTTCATCAATCGATTGTTGAGACAACTTCCCATATCCTTCGAAACGTCTTGTGTGAAAATAAACATCACCCTCTGATTCATAAGCAAATCCTTTATCAATCAATACGGAAATAAAATCTATTATAATATCCATATTTTCTGTTACGCGGGGGTGGGCATCTGCTTTTTGACACCCTAATGCAGTTACGTCTTCGAAATAAGCATCAATAAAGCGATCTGCAATTGTCGGTACATCTACACCGACTTCATTTGCTACGCGGATTAATTTATCATCAACATCCGTAAAGTTAGAGATGTAGCGAACATCATAGCCACGATACTGAAAATATCTTCTAACCGTATCAAACACAATTGCTGGTCTTGCATTCCCTATATGAATATAGTTATATACAGTAGGACCACACACATACATTTTTACCTTCCCATCTTCTAAAGGAATAAATTCTTCCTTTTTCCGTGAAAGCGTGTTATAGATTTGAATAGTCATGGTGTTTTTGACCCCTTTCCTTTTTTAACTCTTTTATTTCGTGGGTTAAACTTTCAATGGTCTTTTGCATTTCATTTAATCGATCTGCAACTGGATCTGGAAGGTTTGCATGATTGAAATCCTTTTTGACTTTAATCCCATCTTGGACAACGATTTTACCAGGTATCCCTACTACAGTTGAATTATCTGGTACATCCTGAAGAACGACAGAACCTCCACCTACCTTTGCATTTTCGCCAATTGTAATGGCTCCTAAAACTTTGGCTCCACTAGAAATTAATGCATTATCTTTCACAGTTGGGTGGCGCTTGCCTTTTTCCTTTCCCGTTCCACCTAATGTCACCCCTTGATAGATCGTTACATTATCCCCGATTTCACATGTCTCCCCAATCACAACCCCCATTCCATGGTCGATAAAAAGTTTTCTTCCTATCTTTGCGCCAGGGTGGATTTCAATTCCGGTAAAAAACCGATTAATTTGTGATACAAGACGTGCAAGGAAAAAATATTTCCTTTTGTGAAGCGCATGTGCGATCCGATGGGACCAGATCGCATGTAGTCCAGAATAGGTTAATATAACCTCAAAGCGACTCCTTGCAGCGGGATCTTGTTCTAATATCACGTCTATATCTTCTTTTAAGTTTCGAAACATACACTTCCCCTCCATTCATTAACCTCTTTAAATCCCATGGATGCTTTCTTTAATAAGATATTCCAATCTTAAGTCGAACAACTCTTTTAAAAAAGCTGTTTTCGTAAAGTTTGTTGTTAAAATTTAAAGGCCAATTTTAACGTGGACATAGCTATTTCTGGGCTTCAATTCAGTTTGTAGCTCTTTGCTCTTCTGTTAAAACCTGATACACAGTGTAAAGCTTAGGTCAAACATCTTATTTTTCATACTATAAGCAACAATGTCTGAGAAAAGAGCCTTAAAAAAACACAAAAAGCGTCTCTGTCATTACGACAGAGACGCTTTTTCTGCGCGGTTCCACTCTGTTTAAGTCTTTTTTACTTACAAGACTTCACTCTGCCCTTTAACGGTGGGACCCTCCGCCTGTATTTACTAACGATTTCAATACAAGACTCTGAGGCGCATTCAGAAAACGAGAGGCTTTGAACCCCTTTCAGCCGGTGAAGGTTCTCTCTGACAAAGGTTTTATATCAAATTCGTCCACCGAATTTGTGCCCGGATTCACGCTTCAAAACACCACATCCTGTGGCATTCGCCTGACTAGGACGTTCTTCCGTTGTCAAGCCCGCACGAAAAAATACACTTAAAAAATCCGAGGCATACGCCGGGAGGCTTAACTTCATTCAGCAAAGGTTTGAATCTCGTCAGATTTGAAAAATCCTATGTGTATACATCTTTCACTTATTGAAAGGAAAGACTTCTGCTGAATAAAGTTAAAAAACCATTTAAAAAAGCTTCATTTTCCTACTATTCCTCATCTACACTTTTTCACTATTTGATTCATTTTACTTTACTATATTACATTTTTGCAGATTTGTTAATTAAATTAATTGTCTAATTCTTGAATTTACCTTTTCTACACCTAATAATTCAATTGTTTTCATCAAATCTGGTCCATGGGTTTGACCAGTAGTCGCCACCCGAAGGGGCATAAATAGTTTTTTGCCTTTATGTCCGGTTGTCTTCTGAACTACTTTAACGGCCTTTTTAATCTCCTCAGCTGTAAATGACCCCAAATTCTCAACTTCATTCAGAAAAGCAGCAAGAACTTCTGGAACTTGTTCTTCTGTTATAACTGCTTTCGCCTCTTCATCCATGACAACTTCATCAGAGAAGAAGATTTTCGAATGATCAACAATTTCCGCTCCATAACTCATCCGTTCTTGATTTAGAGCGATCAATTCACGCACCCAACGCTCTTCTTGTTCTGTTCGACTTTCTTTCACTAGACCCGCTTTCACTAAATGCGGTAAAGTGATTTCCACAGCGCGGTCAAGTTCAAGTGATTTCATGTACTGGTTATTCATCCATGTCAGCTTTTGTTTATCAAATAAAGCAGGTGATTTTGATAAGCGTTTACTATCAAATATCCGAATGAAGTCTTCTTTGGAGAAAATCTCCTCTTCCCCCTCTGGAGACCACCCTAACAAGCCAATAAAGTTAAATAACGCTTCTGGGATGTACCCTAATTCTTCATACTGCTCAATAAATTGGATGATCGACCCATCCCGCTTGCTAAGTTTTTTACGGCTTTCATTGACAATCAATGTCATATGGCCAAATACAGGTGGTTCCCAACCAAAAGCGTCATAAATCATTAATTGTTTAGGTGTATTAGAGATATGGTCATCCCCACGCAGGACATGAGTCATTTCCATTAAATGGTCATCGACAGTTACAGCAAAGTTATATGTTGGGATTCCGTCCTTTTTAACAATAACGTGGTCACCAATCCCTTCACTCTCAAACGAAACATGACCTTTTACCATGTCATCAAATGAGTAGACTTTTCCTTGTGGAACTTTAAAGCGAATGCTTGGTTTTCTGCCTTCTGCTTCTAGTTTCTGTTGTTCCTCTGTCGATAAGTGACGGCATTTCCCTGAGTACTGTGGTGTTTCACCTTTTGCCATCTGTTCTTCTCGCTCTTGTTCTAATTCCTCTTCCGTACAGTAACATTTATAAGCAAACCCTTTTTCCAAAAGTTCTTTGTAATACACTTCATAAATGTGGTTTCGTTCTGATTGTCGATATGGGCCGTACTCTCCGCCTACATCTACGCCCTCATCCCAATCAATTCCAAGCCAGTCTAAATATTTAAGTTGGCTAGCTTCCCCACCTTCAACATTCCGCTTTTGGTCAGTGTCTTCAATACGGATGATAAACTTTCCATTGTGATGTCGAGCAAACAGATAATTAAATAAGGCTGTACGGGCATTTCCAATATGTAAAAAACCTGTTGGACTTGGTGCATATCTTACACGAACTTCTTTCGCCATGTTTTACTCCTCCAAAATCGAAAAGCGTAAGCGCCTTGCCCAGCGACGTATAGACTGACTTGCACAGGATGTGCTGAATTTGACGTTCGCCACAGGACGTGGCGGCCTTTAGTTGATGTACTCCTCAGACTGAGAAAAAGGAAACACGATGAGCACGACAATGCAAATCGATGTTGACGCAATCGTTGAGGAGGAATGCGAAGTCCACTAGGCGCTAGGCGCTGAAGCTAATCACTTTTCCTATTCTTATTTTCCTCTTTAACACACTTGTATTACCTATTTCTGCTTTAACAATACAACAACCTGAGCGGCGATTCCTTCCTCACGTCCAACAAAACCCAGCTTCTCGGTCGTTGTGGCCTTCACGTTAATCCGATCTGTTGTTGTTTCTAATAACTCTGCAATTCTTTCCTTCATTGGTTCAATATAAGGGGCCATTTTTGGCTTTTGAGCAATAATCGTGCAATCTGCATTCACTAGTTCATAGCCTTTTTTCTTTACAAGTCCCCATACTTGTTTAAGCAATATACTAGAATCCACATTTTTAAATTCCGGATCCGTATCCGGGAAGTGTCTGCCAATATCACCTTCACCAATTGCACCCAAACAGGCATCTGTCACTGTATGTAATAATACGTCAGCATCAGAATGGCCTATTAACCCTTTTTCATAAGGAATCGTAATACCACCAATAATCAGCGGTCGATTTTCAGCGAATTGATGAACATCAAATCCTTGTCCAATACGAAACATTCAGTAGTCTCCTTTTTTCTATTTGCGACTCCGTTTATGCAAGAACATTTCCGCTACAAATAAATCTTCCGGTGTCGTTAATTTTATATTATTATAGCTTCCCTCAACAATTATAACATCCCGACCTAAGCGTTCAACAAGGCTCGCATCATCTGTACCTAAAAAACCATCCTTCATCGCTGTTTCATGTGCCTCACGTAAGAGTGGCACACGAAAAGCTTGTGGGGTTTGGATGGCCCACAAGCTAGAACGTTCAACCGTTTCTTTCACCTTATTACCAATAACCTTTTTTACCGTATCTTTAACAGGGACAGCTGGTACGGAAGCACCATATTCCTTAGCTGCTACAACCAAATCAGCAATTAAATCTAAATCAACAAAAGGACGCGCTCCATCATGAACAAGCACGATGCCATCTTCTTTGATTGTCTGTATCCCATGAAAGACACTGTATTGTCTTTCTTCTCCACCCGGTGCAAAAGCGATTACTTTTTTGATTCCAAACCTTTGTAAGGCATGTTTAAATTCATCTTTTTCATTTTCGTTAATGACGAGAACGACTCCCGTACAATTTTTATCCTTTTCAAAGACCTTTAGTGTATGGATAAAAATGGGTTCTCCTTCTAACTCTAAAAACAGTTTGTTTTTCCCTGCTCCCATTCTTTTACCCTGACCTGCTGCAGGGATAATGACTTGATAAGTCATAACCGTACTCCTATCTTATCTAGCGTTATAGTGCCTTTTCTAATAGTTTAGGCTTCGCAAAAATCATTCGACCTGCAGATGTTTGCAAAACACTTGTTACTAGTACATCAAGGTGCTTACCAATATAGTTACGGCCTTCCTCAACAACGATCATTGTACCATCATCTAAATAAGCAATCCCTTGATTATGCTCTTTTCCATCTTTAATGACTTGAACATTCATTTCTTCACCTGGTAAAACAACTGGTTTCACCGCATTTGCCAGATCATTAATATTTAATACAGATACTTGTTGTAATTCACATACTTTATTCAAGTTGAAATCATTTGTAACAACAATTCCATTCGTGATCTTAGCTAGTTTTACTAGCTTACTGTCTACTTCATGAATATCCTCAAAATCGCCTTCATAAATCTCAACTTTGATTTCAAGTTCTTTTTGAATTCGATTTAAAATGTCAAGACCCCTTCTTCCTCGATTTCTTTTCAACACATCTGAGGAATCGGCAATATGCTGCAATTCAGCTAGGACAAATTGTGGGATGACAATTGTACCTTCTAGAAAGCCAGTCTGACAAATATCAGCAATCCTACCATCGATAATAACACTCGTATCAAGAATCTTCAAACCATTTTTAGGTTTAGCATTCTCTTCTTCTGCCGGTTTCCGTTTTTGTTTCAAAAATAATCCTAATAACTCTTCCTTCTTCTTAAAACCAACTTGAAAACCTAAATAACCAAATAATAAGGTTAACAAAATAGGACCTACAGTATTTAAAAAGGGTACTGAAATCGCATTAAGTGCATAACCAATTAAGAAGGCAACGATAAGTCCAAAACCAAGTCCAATACTTCCAGAGATAATGTCTGTAATGGGTGCCTTAACTAAAGATTCCTCAATCCACTTGATAAAATTCACAACATGATCAATCGCCCAGAAAGTAATAAGATAAAAGATAAGAGAACCTAAAATAACAGAAACATATGGGTTATTAACTAGAGGAATGTCATTAGAAAACATTAAATTGTATAAGTCAGGTATCAAAATCAGTCCCAAGGTACCCCCAATAATAAGGAAACACACTTGAACAATTCTTCTTAACATTCCTTCACCTCCTTTTTATTAAGTATTAACATTTTAGGGAAATCAAAACCTTCTTTATATATATTTTACTATAAAAAA
Source organism: Niallia sp. XMNu-256 (assembly GCF_036670015.1). Classification (NCBI taxonomy): domain Bacteria; kingdom Bacillati; phylum Bacillota; class Bacilli; order Caryophanales; family Bacillaceae; genus Niallia; species Niallia sp. XMNu-256. The sequence continues at coordinate 109,947 of NZ_CP137636.1, read as the reverse complement.
GTCATTTACACTTATTACAAACACATTAAATCACATCATACTCGTCTATCAGCAAATAATTGGTCTCTAAAAAACTTCAAGCCCTCTTTAATTTTCCGAGCCCTTACTTCACCAATCCCTTCTACTTCATCTAGATCATCTACCGTAGCTTTAATAATAAATGGGAGTTGCCCGAACTGGTCAATTAGATTTTCAATGATAATCGGAGGAAGTCGTGAAATTTTACTTAACATACGATAGCCGCGTGGGCATTTTAATTCATCAAGATGGATATACCCTTGATAACCTAATTGTCTTAAAAGCGCTTGGTCTTCGATCGCTTCTACATGGGACAACTCATGCAATGTCTGCACTGCTTCGCTTACGTTAATCGTTCTCGAATGAGCATAATCTTTAATGAATAACTTTAACTCTCTTTCCATATCGGAAAGAAGCTCATTCATTTGTAAGCGAATTAAACGCCCTTCTGTCCCTAATTCGTTTAAATAGGTTAGTAATTCATTCTTAATCCTTAAAACCATTCTGAACCGCTGAATCACTTGTAAAATATCATTGAACGTAACAATTTCCTCAAACTCTAATAGGCTTAAATTTGTTACACTTTGTTCTAACACTACTTTATATTTTTCAAGTGTTTGTAAGGCTTGATTGGCCTTTGTTAAAATAACACCAATATCTCTAAGGGCATATTGCAAATGTCCATGATAAAGGGTAATGACATGCCTTCTTTGAGAAATCGCAATGACAAGATTTCCTGTTTGTTTTGCCACCCTTTCAGCTGTACGATGACGCATTCCTGTCTCAGAGGAGGGGATGCTTGTATCTGGAGTCAATTGTGCGTTGGCAATCAATATCTTATTGCCTGTTTCATTTAGGATAATAGCTCCATCCATTTTGGAGAGCTCATATAAGTAACTTGGTGAAAAAGAACAGTTGATCTGAAATCCGCCATCAACAATGTTTTTAACCTTTTCATTATAACCTACTACAATCAGTCCACCTGTATTGGCCCTTAAAACATTTTCGATGCCCTCTCGAATGGGTGTACCAGGGGCCATAAATGACAGTATCTTACTCATGGTTTGGTCGTTTAACCTTTTGTTATCCATGTTTTATCCCCCTAATGCAACTTGCAAAGCTTCCTTAACAGAGGTGACTCCAATTAATTGGATTCCTTTCGGTGCTGTCCAACCACCAATATTGTTAGCAGGTAAAATAATTCGTTCAAATCCAAGCTTCTCCGCTTCCTGAACTCGTTGCTCGATCCTTGACACCCTTCTAACTTCACCTGTTAAGCCAACCTCTCCAATGATACAGTCTGTTGCTTTTGTCGGCTTATCAAGAAAGCTTGAGGCAATACTAATGGCTACAGCTAAATCAATGGCTGGTTCATCCAGTTTCACTCCGCCTGCTACCTTTAAGTATGCATCTTGATTTTGAAGAAGCATCCCCACTCTCTTTTCTAATACAGCCATAAGCAGGGGCACCCGATTATGGTCAATCCCCGTCGCCATCCGTCTTGGATTCCCAAAGCTTGTTGGGGAGATAAGCGCCTGAATTTCCACTAGAACGGGTCTTGTTCCTTCCATTGAGGCAACAACAGTTGAACCGGCTGCACCGTGAGAACGTTCTTCTAGGAACATTTCAGATGGGTTTTCCACCTCTTCTAAGCCTGACTCCCGCATTTCAAATATCCCCATCTCGTTTGTTGATCCAAAACGATTTTTGACCGCACGCAAAATGCGATATGTATGATGACGCTCACCTTCAAAATATAAAACGGTATCAACCATATGTTCTAAAATACGAGGGCCCGCAATCGATCCTTCTTTTGTCACGTGACCAACGATAAAAATAGCAATCCCCTTTGTTTTAGCAATTCTCATAAGTTCAGCTGTACATTCACGTACTTGAGAGACACTTCCTGGGGCTGAGGTGACCTCAGGATGAAAGATCGTCTGAATGGAATCGATGATCACAAATTCAGGTTTTGACGTCTCAATCGTCAAACTAACCTCTTCTAAATTCGTCTCAGAGTAAACCATTAACTGCTCCGAGGTAACCCCTAACCTTTCTGCCCTAAGTTTTGTTTGTCTCAATGACTCTTCCCCTGAAATATATAGAACAGAATGCTTTTTATTCGCTAATTGAGAGGATACTTGCAGAAGCAAGGTGGACTTCCCTATTCCCGGGTCACCACCAATCAGAACAAGTGAACCTTTTACGATCCCTCCACCGAGAACCCGATTTAACTCTTTCGAATCGGTATTAATTCTGGCCTCATTCTCAATATCAATGGCTGTAATGCTCATTGGTTTTGCAACAATTGCCGTAGCCTCGGAGTGTAGGAAAGCACCTCTTTTTGCAGGGGGCTTCTCAATCTCCTCGACCATTTTATTCCAAGCGCCGCAACCAGGACATTTTCCCATCCATTTTGGAGATTCATAGCCACAATCTTGACACATAAACTTTGTTTTTCTTTTTGCCATTTACCTTCATCATCACTTTCCATACAATTGTCTTCTTTTGAAAGTATATTATATTCCTGTTATTTATAAAACATGATTAAAAACCCTATTTTAAAAAAGGAGTACACGTGATTTCGTGTACCCCTTTATCCAAGTTAAGTTATTGTCGGATATCTAGTTGACTTAATTTTGTAATTGAGACTCAGGAATCGATGTGGATGAACGGATAACAAATTCATCATTTTCAACATCAATGGCTACGATCTGTCCTGTTAACACTGTGCCTTTAAGAAGCTCTTCTGAGAGACGATCCTCTATATGCTTTTGAATAGCTCTACGGAGAGGTCTGGCTCCATATTCCGGATCGTAACCCTCTTTAGCAATTTTCTCTAACGCAGCTTCTGTAAGTTCTAATGTTATGTCTTGTTCTTTTAATCGTTTGATTAATTGATTAGCCAATAGAACAACAATTTCTTTCAAATGTTTTCTCTCTAAGGAATGGAAAACAATCGTTTCATCGACACGGTTTAGGAATTCTGGACGGAAGGCCTTTTTCAATTCCTCCATTACCTTTCCCTTCATGTCTTTATATTCTTGTTGTGTATCATTAATATTGAAACCAACATATTTGTTTTGTTGTAAGGCAGATGCACCTACGTTTGAAGTCATAATGACTACTGTGTTACGGAAGTCAACTGTTCTTCCTTTTGAATCAGTTAATCTTCCGTCGTCTAATACTTGTAAAAGGATATTGAACACATCTGGATGTGCCTTTTCAATTTCATCTAACAATACTACAGAGTATGGCTTTCTCCTTACCTTTTCAGTAAGCTGTCCGCCCTCCTCATATCCTACATACCCAGGAGGTGAACCAACTAAACGGGAAGTTGAATGTTTTTCCATGTATTCGGACATATCGATTCGAATCATCGCATCTTCATCGCCAAACATAGCCTCAGCCAATGCTCTTGCCAACTCTGTTTTACCTACACCTGTTGGGCCAAGGAAGATAAACGATCCGATCGGACGCTTTGGATCTTTCAAACCTGCACGCGCACGACGAACAGCTTTAGAAATTGCCACAACGGCCTCATCCTGGCCAATTACACGTGAATGAAGGATTTCTTCTAAGTTTAACAATTTATCAGTTTCTGTTTGGGCAAGTTTTGAAACTGGGATTCCAGTCCAACTAGCTACAACACTTGCGACGTCTTCTACTGTTACTTCGCTATTTTCTTGTCCTTGTTTTTCCTTCCAAACCTTCTTTGTTTCTTCTAATTGTTCACGAAGGCGTTGCTCTGAATCTCTAAGTGAAGCAGCCTTTTCAAATTCTTGACTTTGTACAGCTGCATCCTTTTCTTTACGGATCTCCTCTAATTTTACTTCCAATTCTTTTAAATCAGGTGGAGTTGTATAGGAACGAAGGCGAACCTTTGATCCAGCCTCATCAATTAAGTCAATGGCCTTATCTGGTAGGAAACGGTCCGAAATATAACGATCTGATAGCTTAACTGCAGCATCAATTGCCTCGTCAGTGATAGACACTCTATGATGAGCTTCATAACGGTCACGTAATCCTGTCAAAATTTGTACTGACTCCTCTAAAGTAGGTTCATCAACTGTAATCGGCTGGAAACGTCTTTCCAATGCTGCATCTTTTTCAATATATTTTCTGTATTCATCCAATGTTGTGGCACCAATACATTGCAGTTCTCCACGTGCAAGAGACGGCTTAAGGATGTTCGATGCATCAATTGCACCTTCCGCTCCACCAGCACCAATTAATGTGTGAAGTTCATCAATAAATAAAATGATATTTCCCGCTTGACGAATTTCATCCATTACCTTTTTCAAACGGTCTTCAAATTCACCACGGTATTTCGTACCTGCAACAACCGTACCCATATCTAAAGTCATTACACGTTTATTTCGTAAAGTTTCAGGTACTTCATTTTGTACAATTTGCTGAGCAAGTCCTTCAGCAACCGCCGTTTTACCAACACCAGGTTCTCCGATTAATACAGGGTTGTTTTTAGTGCGGCGGCTTAATACTTCAATCACACGTTGAATCTCTTTACTACGACCAATAACCGGATCCAGGCTTCCTTCACGTGCAATCGCTGTTAAATCACGAGCTAGACTATCAAGAGTAGGAGTGTTTGCATTGGCTGTTGAACCACCTTGATGTGAACCAGATTCATTACTTCCAAGGAGCTGTAGCACTTGTTGGCGTGCTTTATTTAAACTAACACCAAGATTATTTAAGACTCGAGCCGCAACACCTTCTCCTTCACGGATCAATCCTAATAATATATGTTCTGTCCCTACATAGGAATGGCCAAGTTTCCGTGCTTCATCCATTGATAACTCGGTAACCTTTTTGGCTCGTGGGGTATAGTGGATGGATCCTGGTGTGTCTTGACCTCTACCTATTAAATCTTCTACTTCCTTTTGGATTTTTTCAGAGCTAAGACCTAACGCATATAAAGCTTTAGCGGCAATTCCTTCACCTTCACGTACTAGTCCTAGTAGAATATGCTCTGTACCAATATTGTTATGACCTAAGCGAATGGCCTCTTCCTGGGCTAAAGCTAATACCTTTTGAGCTCTTTCTGTAAATCGTCCAAACATCATGTCCATTCCTCCCTACTCTTATTATTTTTCCAAATGGAGTCTTTCTCTTATTAAAGTAGCCCGACGAATATCCCGTTCATTTGGCCTTAATGGGCCTCCGGCATATTGCTGTAAAAATCCAGGCTGGGTTAATATCATTAATTCATTTAAAATATTTCTAGAGATGTTTTCGATATAACCAATATCAATTCCTAGTCTCACATCAGATAAGCATTTAGCTGCTTCTTTTGTTTCAATAATTCTGCTATTGGTTAATACTCCAAGTGATCGATATACGCGGTCTTCAAGCTGAATATTTGAAGTTTTTACTAATGTATCACGAACAGCTCTTTCTTGGGAAACAATTTGACTAACAACACTTTTTAAATCTTCTACAATATCCTGTTCAGATTTACCCAATGTAATTTGATTGGAGATTTGAAAGATGTTTCCTAATGCTTCGCTGCCTTCCCCATAAATTCCTCTAACAACTAAACCCAATTGATTAATTGCTGGAATAATTCGATTTATTTGCTGTGTCATAACTAAACCTGGTAAGTGAATCATAACTGAGGCACGAAGCCCGGTTCCAACATTTGTTGGGCAACTTGTTAAATAGCCAAACTTCTCATCATAAGCATAATCAATTTGTTCCTCAATCCAATCATCTATTTCAAATGCAGTATTCAATGCTTCTTGCAGTTGTAAACCAGAGTATATGCACTGAATTCTTATATGATCCTCCTCATTAATCATAATACTGATTTCTTCGTTTTCGGTTAATAAACATGCTCCATGTTTGGCATTTTCGGCCAAATGTGGACTTATCAAGTGTTTTTCAACTAACACTCTTTTTTGAAGTGGCTGCAACTCATCCATTACTAGCAAATCCATATTTCCCTTTTTCGTATATGGAGTTATGTTTACCCGTTTTTTAATTTCTTCAATCACCTGTAAAGCTTCCTCATTTGAGTTAAGGAAAGAATATTTATAATTATCCATATTTCTTGCTAATCGTACTCTAGAACTTAATACAATATCACAATCAGGACCCTCTGTATTCATCCATGAACTGACGGCCTGATTTAAAAATCTTTCTAATGACAACTTAATTCCCTCCCCCACTAGAATGATCTAATTTTTGGTCTAGTAGGCGAATCTCGTCCCTAACAAGAGCAGCCTTTTCAAATTCTTCATTGGCTATCAACTGTTGAAGCTGATTTTTTAAATCCTCAATATTTTTCTTAATGTGCATCGTTCCACCGACACGTTTTGGAATCTTTCCGTGATGTGTCCAGTTTCCGCCATGTAATCTTTTGAAAATAGGATCTAACTCTTCCTTAAAAGTTGAATAGCAATGAGAACATCCAAAACGTCCGACCTTTAAGAATTGATTCAGAGTCATTGAACAATGATTGCACTGAAGTACTTCTTGTTGTTGGAATGGATTTTGCTGCTGTTGTTTTACATTCGGTTCTATGTTAAATAAACCTGCTAATAAATTATTTATTGAAAAACCGGAGGTATTATTGAACATATATATGTCACCTTTTTCTTGTGCACAGTGTTCACAGAGGTGAAATTGTTCTTTTTCCCCGTTAATTATTTTTGTAAAGTGTAAAGTTGCAGGACGTTGATTACATTCTTGACATACCATAATAACACCTCTTTTGCTTCCTACTTGTATTTTAATGTTTGGAGCATCGCCTTCAACATTCGTGCTCGCAATTCATCTCGATGTGGAAGCTCGATATATAAAACGGAACGGTCAATCACGCTTAACATGATTCTAGCCTCCCGTTTAGAAATAATTTCTTCTTCAACTAATCGGTAGATCACATCCTCAGCGCTTCCCTGTGTAACTCTTTCTTTAATGATACCGATTAATTGGTCGATTAAATGTGCATGATCATAAGAGTGAACCTTCATGATACGGATATATCCGCCACCCCCGCGCTTGCTTTCTACCACATATCCTTTTTCTATAGTAAACCGGGTGTTAATCACATAGTTAATCTGCGAAGGAACGCATTGGAATTTATCAGCAATTTCATTACGCTTGATTTCTACTACTTCTTTTTCACTCATCTTCATGACTTGTTTTAAGTAGTTTTCAATGATATCTGAGATGTTTCGCACCAAGCTTCCTCCCCTCTGACTTTGACTATATTTGACTTTTATTATACATGATGAAACCTTTTATATGCAAATAATCGGACTCTAATAATTTTGCCATTTTTATAGGTTCTCAAACCTAAAATTGAGCTCTTAACTAAATTATGTATTCAAATCTATGTTTGTAAATGTAGGGGGATAGTATTATATATATTTCTTAATGGCTGATTCATGATACTTTTTATATATTC